>NZ_CM149677.1:1412500-4525000 GCF_056173505.1 Marinomonas sp. 63XJN7_7_ISO-PGPR-S23-202
CTGGAGGTATCAGAAGTGCGAATGTTGACATGAGTAACGATAAGGGGAGTGAAAAACTTCCCCGCCGGAAGACCAAGGTTTCCTGTCCCATGTTAATCAGGGCAGGGTGAGTCGGCCCCTAAGGCGAGGCAGAAATGCGTAGTCGATGGGAAACAGGTTAATATTCCTGTACTTATGTATATTGCGATGGAGAGACGGAGAAGGCTAGGCCAGCACGGCGATGGTTGTCCGTGTTTAAGGTAGTAGGTTGAGGAATTAGGCAAATCCGGTTCCTCTTAAGACCGAGAATTGATGACGAGCCCTCTTTTGGGTGAAGTGGTTGATGCCATGCTTCCAGGAAAAACTTCTAAGCTTCAGATATACATGAACCGTACCCCAAACCGACACAGGTGGTCAGGTAGAGAATACCAAGGCGCTTGAGAGAACTCGGGTGAAGGAACTAGGCAAAATGGTACCGTAACTTCGGGAGAAGGTACGCCGGCCGGTGTGAAGGACTTGCTCCGTAAGCACTAGTCGGTCGAAGATACCAGGCCGCTGCAACTGTTTATTAAAAACACAGCACTCTGCAAACACGAAAGTGGACGTATAGGGTGTGACGCCTGCCCGGTGCTTGAAGGTTAATTGATGGGGTTAGCGTAAGCGAAGCTCTTGATCGAAGCCCAAGTAAACGGCGGCCGTAACTATAACGGTCCTAAGGTAGCGAAATTCCTTGTCGGGTAAGTTCCGACCTGCACGAATGGCGTAATGATGGCGGCACTGTCTCCACCCGAGACTCAGTGAAATTGAAATCGCAGTGAAGATGCTGTGTATCCGCGGCTAGACGGAAAGACCCCGTGAACCTTTACTATAGCTTCACAGTGAACTTTGAACCTACTTGTGTAGGATAGGTGGGAGGCTTTGAAGATAGGACGCCAGTTCTATTGGAGCCAATCTTGAAATACCACCCTGGTATGTTTGAGGTTCTAACTCAGGTCCGTAATCCGGATCGAGGACACTGTGTGGTGGGTAGTTTGACTGGGGCGGTCTCCTCCCAAAGAGTAACGGAGGAGCACGAAGGTGTGCTCAGCATGGTCGGAAATCATGCATAGAGTGTAAAGGCAAAAGCACGCTTAACTGCGAGACAGACACGTCGAGCAGGTACGAAAGTAGGTCTTAGTGATCCGGTGGTTCTGAATGGAAGGGCCATCGCTCAACGGATAAAAGGTACTCCGGGGATAACAGGCTGATACCGCCCAAGAGTTCACATCGACGGCGGTGTTTGGCACCTCGATGTCGGCTCATCACATCCTGGGGCTGAAGCCGGTCCCAAGGGTATGGCTGTTCGCCATTTAAAGTGGTACGCGAGCTGGGTTTAGAACGTCGTGAGACAGTTCGGTCCCTATCTGCCGTGGACGTTTGAGATTTGAGAGGAGCTGCTCCTAGTACGAGAGGACCGGAGTGGACGAACCTCTGGTGTTCCGGTTGTCACGCCAGTGGCATTGCCGGGTAGCTATGTTCGGACGGGATAACCGCTGAAAGCATCTAAGCGGGAAGCCTCCCTTAAGATAAGATCTCACTGGAACATAAGTTCCCTAAAGAGCCGTTCGAGACGAGGACGTTGATAGGTTGGGTGTGTAAGTGCTGTGAGGCATTGAGCTAACCAATACTAATTGCTCGTGAGGCTTGACCATATAACACCAAAGTGGTTTTACTGGAGATGGTTCCTGACCATTCCAGCACTTCCTCCTTCCATGGAGGTCGTAAGACACACAAAAGACGCAGAATACGATCCGGTTTAACGCTTGATTGTCGCTATTTCAAAAAAGAATTGTTAACAGAGACAAGTGAACGAATTTGCGAGTTATGGAGAGGAAAACACAAAGCCACCGTAACAAACGCAAGCCAGTTTTCTTGATAATCATAGAGGCATTGAACCACCTGATCCCATCCCGAACTCAGAAGTGAAAAGTGCCATCGCCGATGGTAGTGTGGGAGATCCCATGTGAGAGTAGGTCGTTATCAAGATTTTAATTAAGAGAAACCCTATCCTGCTAAGCAGGGTGGGGTTTTTTGCTTTTCTGGGTTAAAAAACGGGAATCACCATTGTCGATGGTCGTGATGGGCTCTTTATGGCAGACTAGCGGATTGCCACCTTGCCATCGTATTCGCTTGCGCCTGTTTCGTAGGTTTAACGCGTCCGTGTGAATCCCACAGGATGACTTTAGAAGTCATTCTTTAGAAAGCGTTTCTAGTGCGCTATGAGGGGTCGCTGCACCTAGTCTAAGTAAGCTTTCATCTGCTATGTGCTCTGGTTTAATTTCTATTTGGTCTGCATAAGCCATTAGTAGAGCTTCTCGTTCAATCCAGCGATCAAATTGTTCGGTCGTTAGGGATAAAGAGACCATTTTATCGCTTACTTTTTCAAATTGGATCTGTCCTTCTTCTGTTACACATCCCCATTGGCTAACAACTTTTTCAAATGCCAGCCGAACCCAAGGCTTATACTCTATGCCTATATCCTCCGCGTGCTCTAATGCTAAAGCTCTCAGTTTACTCTGGAAGATATTGTCTCTTGTGTGTTCTTGTGAAGGCTGGGAAGGCAAGTCTACTTGTACTTTAGTAAGGCGGGAGCGAGAGACATCGTTAATGAGGGTTTGCCATGCATCATTTTCTTGTAGGACATAGTGAATTGTTTTCGAAGGGAAGTTATTTAAGTCTATATCGGCAATTTGCTTAATGAGTAATATAGCATCCTTTTCTTTGAGTGACTGACTTTCTGTTTTTAAAAAAGAAGACAATTGTTTCATTTTATCTTGTGTTAGAAGCTCTTTAGCATAGGAGCATAAAGCGTCATGTGAGCGTTCTGGATACCAAAGCGATTTCAGTTTAGATGCTATAGTTTCTGCTTGGGAAGGAGTGAGTATCTCTCTTTCACATGCGCGAGCAAGATCATATCGCAGATCAGCCATAGCTCTGGAAACAGATGGATAACCTAGCTCCATTGGGCCATGGGTTAGTGCGACTTCGTCGTCATCTTCCCACTCTCCATTGGCAAATTTTTCAAAAATTACTCCAACCCCAACCATGCCATATGAGTGCAGCTCAGACGCCCTGAGAGCGCCCATACTAGAACTTCCATATACATGAATACCGATAGACATGGCGTATAGAATCTCTTTGTGCCACACGGCTGGAACCGATTCAAAAAAGCCATCAATTAATAAGATGATTTCTGGATTATCGCGGGTAGCGAGGTAAAGGTCTCCCTGTTTTGCAGGAGGTCGGATGTCGGCATCAGGGAGGATTTTCAGTATAGTTTCTTTGCGAACAGTTGGCCCTGCAAATACGATTATGTTCATAGGGCTAGGTCCTTCTTCTGTATATTTTTTTGTTTCTCGGCAAAGTCACGGGCACGTTTCCCATAAACGTAAGCTGGTACATCGTGAATGCCTTCTAGGCCTGGTGCAATAACACGTACTACCGGGATGTCAAACTCCGCTTTGGTTAAATCTACCATCATAGGGCAAGGGAGGTTTTGCTGCTCAAGTTTATGAACCAGTAGCGTTAGATCTTCTTCTATGGTGTCGTGATTCCAGCTTTTAATATTATTAAAATCGACATAGGCTGGTGTGTTCATCAATTGATCTCGAACACGACGCTGATGTTCTATATTTTGTTTAGCCTTATACATGGATAGGCTTGCGTCGTCACGCGACCCAGAGATGAAGGTTAGACGGGTTTGTACCGCTTCAGTAATGGCGCGCATGATGGCAACATGCTTGTCTGGATGAGTGCCAGATCCGTTCATGGGGTAAAGTTGACGATGCTGACTTTCGTTTTTGTTGATAATAGTTGCTGAGAAGGTGGGAATACCAATATCTGATGTGATATTCCAAACACTGACCATAATGTCCGCTTCTTCTATCTTTCTAATCAGTTCACTGATGTGGAGATCTTTGATTGTAGTTAAATCGACTTTTCGTTGCGCATGTTGTGATTCGGAGAGTAATGAGCGTAAGGTTAACGCATCTCTCTCGATAAGCTCGCATAAAGCATGGCTGGCAGCTTCTTCACGAGTATTGCCGGAGGCTAAGCCGTTGGTACTGAGCTGAAAGCACCCACTGCCCGGTGGGAGTGGCAAGGTAAAATCACAGTGCACTAAATCATAAGGAATATAAGTGGTTTGGAAAGATTGCAGAAGTTGAGCTTCTATCCACAAACGACGAGAGTCCGGATCAAAAGCAATCACATCCATTTTAGGCAGCTGATCCAAATTGACAACTGAATGTGATTTGACTAATTCATTGTAAGAGCAAAATCGAGTAGGTAAGTCTATATTCTCAGCATGATAGGTTTCAATCGCTTCCATTGCTGCAGAAGCTTTGGCTGCCTCAATAGAAACTCCTTTGCCTTGAGAAACAGAAATGGCTTTGGCATTGGGTCGGCAGGCGGTAAATACTGGAATACCAATATCATCCAAGCCAGTGACATTAGCTAATCGAGTAATTCCCATAGCTGGCAATAAAGGGATAATCTTATTCAGCGTTTCTTGCGGTGATATTGTCCGATGGGTGCCAGTGCGATAGGTCTTTATGAGTTTACTTGTCAAAGAATCACCTAATTATCTAACCGTATTTAAGAACAGTGTGACTACAGATAGGGTTGTTAGACTAAAAAAGAGAGCTAAAAATTAGCTCTCTTTTACTATAATACTACAGCATTTATGACTTTTTGAAGGTTGTTAGATTGGCTACATAACAGGTTGATCCACCGCCTTCATCACCTCTTCCTACGCCGCCCCCATCTTGAGATGAATCAGTTTTGCTTATGTTATCTTTTTCGAAATCATGTTTTGATAAAATATCATAAGGGTTTAGGGCACCTGCTTGTATTCCAGTATCTCCATAATAGGTTTTTAAATATTGAATATGGTCTTGATTCTGATCTACATTTTCTTCATCTTTAATATAGTTTTTTACTTCTTTTGCTGTGATATAAGCAACTTTATAGCTATAACATTCGGTGTTTGTATGTGTTTTACTTTGGTTGCTGAAAAATGCAATATAAAGATTTACTTCATCAGGAAGCTTTTTAAGCTCATGTTGTTTATCTTTGGGAACCGGAAAAAAAGCACTATTGGCTTTTATTGGATTTAGTATTTTATAAGGAATGGGAGTGTCTGGTTCCGCATCATCATAATATTTTTCTTTATCAAGGTCTTTTAAACGGATAATATTCATACGACTCATTTTTAATTGTCGTAAATCAATAAAATAACCAGGTTTGAAATAATTTTTTTCTTTGTTTTTTATGGTTTCATTTAGCTCACTGTTTTTTTCGATAGCCTGATCAATATTCCATTGAATAACTTTTGATACTGCAGGACCAGCTAAATTGATTGGGTATACATAGTTTTCATTTAAGAAAAAAGGTCTCACAAAAAGTTCTTCAATACTTCCATCTATCGCTTCCTTATATTCAACTTCTTCAATTATTCGATTTGGGTCTTCATATATTTTTTTAGTTATATAAACAAGTATCTTATTTTCAAATTCTTCTGAAAATACATCGTCAAAAATCATTTCTTTAGATAACATGACATATATATCATCTAGCGATGTACTTTTTGGTTTGTAGTTTTTTTCTTCATTAGTTTTCATTTAATATCCTCTTGACGGTTGGGTTAGTTAAATTAGCTTTTCTTTTTTAGCTGACATCTTGATTTTATTTATTAAAGTTGACTGTTTAGGCGTGTTGAGAGTATCTTTTAGTTGAGTAAGTGATAAAGTTATTGATTTAGAAAGGATCATTTGTTGTGGACTTAAAAGTGCTGCTGCTAATTGAGCTATTTTTCTGTTTTGCATCTTTTTAGATGTGGATTCTTCTCCATAGAGTATGATTGCATGTAGATGAGATAGCCATAAAAGTGGGTATTCGAAACGTGTTTTAATTTTATTCCACTGATCTAAACTTTTTTCTAAGTATCTTTTTGAGTCTCTATAATTTTCTTTTGAAAAATAACTCCATGATATATTTGCTAGTGCTACCGCAGTGTATTCTTCCATTTTTAAATTACAAGAAAGTTCTAGAGAAAGCTCTGCATATTCTTTAGTCTTATTGGTATTTCCTAATTTTCTATATGCAACAGATAAATATGTGTAGCATCTAGTTTGAATTACTTTGCCTTTGAAAGACTTAGCTAATTCTAGTGCACGGTTTAGTTGTTCGAGTGCTCGCTTTGACTGATTGGATAGTATGAGTCCTAGTCCAAAAGAAAATGTAATATAAGCAAGTAAAGTAGAGTTGTTACATTCTGTAGCTGCTTCCAAGGCTATTTTTAGAGTATTTAGATCTTCTGATGTTAATACATATCGCTTATTTCTCAATTGAAATTGAAAATAAGAGTGGTAGTATTTAGCGCTTCGATTTTTGTTGTTGTTAGTCTGTATTACAGGCTCTAACTCCATTAAAATTTTTTTAATTTTATAATTATCACCTAACCAGTAGTAGATATATAAAGTTTCATTTTTTATATTTAGCCAAGTCTCCCACCAGTTCGACTGATCTGGATTTTGTGTGTGTGGACATTTAAGTAATGCTTGATAAGCATATTCGAAGTGCTTAAGTGCCTCTTTATGTTGATGAGTAACTCCATAGGTTCGACCTAAGCTTATTTGAGCAACGGAAAGCGGCTCATATTGGAGATCTTTTTCTAGTAAAAAAATTAAATCTTTTAAATTACTTCGAGCATTTTCGTGCTGTCCATCTCGTCTTAGGGATGTTGATAATCCTTCTAGTATTTTTTTTAAATGTTCTTGTTGGTTTTCTGGATCTTCATTAATAGTAAGTTTGATAGAGTGGTAGGCTGTTAGAGAACTTTGATATAGGTATATTGCATCATCAACAGCAAAGGTGTTTTCTGCTTCGCTAGCTGCTTGGTAATAGTATTGGCTAGCTTTGTCGTATTGCTGAGCTTTTTCATAGTGTTGTGCAAGGTCGGAAGCAATAAAGCGATCTATATTGTCTGTTATCTTGAGGATAGACTCAGCGATAAGCCTATGGCGTTCTGGTATATGTTGTCTTTCAATGCTGTCGTATGCGGTATCTCGGACTAGGGCATGTTTGAATAGATAACGGTCGCCATCAACATGACGCAGCTGGATAATCAGTTGGTTATCGATCAGCTCTGATAAATCGTTTTGAACTTGCAGTGCGCTAAAGTGAGAGGCGGTAACCAGTAGGTTATAGCTAAACTCTCTTCCTATCGCGGCAGCAAGTTGTAAGGTGTCCTTGGAATAAATCAGGCCATCGATTTTATTCTGGATAGATTCTCGTAGACTATTTGGTATTTCATCAATTCTTTGATGATCGACAAATTCTATCAACCCATGGTTTAGCTGTACTAATTTACGGCGCTTAAGCATGGATACCAGCTCTTCAATAAAGAGTGGAATGCCATCGGTACGTGTTACTAAGACCTCCATCACATCTTCGGCAACTGCTGCCCCATCAAATAACGTATTGATGAACTCCTGTGAAGAGTTTTGATTAAGTTGCTCAAGATGGATGCAATGACATTTACCATCGTCAAAGGCTGATGGGGCAGGTTGGCGTGAAGTGGTAATAATCGTTTGTTTTTGAGTACCAGTTTCTTTGCTTAGGTAGGCGATAAACTCTTGGCTGGTGACATCAGCCCAATGGATATCTTCAAAAATATAAATATGCCCAACAGATTGACTGTATTGAGTCATTTGTTCTTGATAGCTATTAAGAATGTAGGCTAGCCCTTCGAACAATAATGATTTTTGCTGCTTTGGTTCAATACTAGATAGCTGGCATTGTTCAATATCGTTAATATTGAGCCATGCTGCTAGGAGGGTAGTGATTTCTGTTTTTGATTCTAAAAAGTCGCCGTTTTCTATTAATTGGGTGAGTTGTTTGCCTTGGCTATGTTGTTGATTAAATAGAGCAGTAAGTAGATGCTTTATGACGGATAAAATAGGGAAGAGAGCATTGTTTTGGTGTTCGGGGAGCGCTTGAAAAATATGATGAGTCCTGGTGGATTCTAGCCGCCTGAACTCATGAATAAGCCGTGACTTGCCAATTCCAGCCTCGCCATATACGTGGATTATTGAATTAGCACTAAAGGATTTTTCTAGAGAAGTGCGTAAGGTATCTAGTTCTTTGCTACGGCCAACCAATGGGTAAGTGTTTCGTACGCCACGAATAAAGCCAAATGCTTCTATGGACCGCTCGGCGACAAGTTGGGCATGATCTTGTTGTGTTGCCTGATGTTCAGCAAATTGATAATAGTTTTCTAAGATGTTTTTGGTGTCTATGGAACATAGAATGCTGTTGTCACGGGCTTGCCTTGCTAGGTCGCAGGTCTGATGGTTAGCAAAGCCATCTGGTATTTGGTTACCATGTTGAGTCAAAATGCCTGAGTGAATACCTATCTTGACGATGTATTGGCATTGATATTTCTCAAGCATAAAGCTTTGTTGTTTAGAAATAGCGCTCATTATTTCAAGTGATGTGCGTGCAGCGAGACGAGAATCATGATCACTTGCCACAGGGTAACCAAAGTAAAATAGAGTTTGATCCCCTAAATGGCCTACGTGAAACCCGCCATAGCGCTGGGCCACATCAATACACTGTTGGCGAGTTGAGTGATAAAGGCTTTCTAGCAGCCCTGTTTGTTCTTCTGGGATGTTATATATTTGGTTTAACGAGAGACCTAGAGCCAACACAGTGATTTGTTTGCGCTCGGTAGAGGGGAGGTACTGTTTGAAAATATGACTAGGGTCATCGCCACGTTGAACGAGTGTTTCCATATCCTCTTGTATAGCGGGTTTTACTGGCCGAAACTGTCCAACAAGATTGTTGATGGCAATTTTGTCGAGTTCTTCAAATAACGCCTGAGCACTTTCAATACGCTCATTCACATTCTTTCTGAGTGTTTTCTGCAGAATATGCCCTAACGGATGCGATAAAAGAGAACTAGGAATAGCGACGGGCGTATCGCTTAGATGCTGATGGTACAAATCCGCAATACTAGAACCTGAAACAGCAGGAGATCCTGTCAGCGCTTCAATAAAGACAAGCCCCCACATATAGAGATCAGATTGAAACGAAGCTGGCTCTCCTCGAAGTTGCTCCGGTGCACAATAGCTAGGCGTTCCTACAGACTCTTGGGCTAGGGTAATCGTTTTAAAGTCTTCTGAACGCTGGTTAATAGTGACCGTGCTAATACCAAAATCGAGTAACTTAGCATTCTTTTTCGCCCCCGTTTGCTGCAGCATAATGTTAGAAGGCTTGATATCACGATGGATAATACCTTGCTGGTGAGCATGAACGAGCGCATCCAACACTTGCAGCATGATTGGGTAGGCATCTTCAATACTCAGGGCACCGTGTTGCTGTATATAATCACTCAGATTTGTGCCATCGACATACTCAAAAATACTATATACATTGCTAGATGAGACTTGGCCTTTATCAAGTAATCGAACAATATTGGGGTGGTTGAGTTTAGCAACAAAATGGCATTCGCGTTCAAAACGTTTGATTTGCAGGCTATTTTTCTCGTCTTGCGCTTCTAAATTTACACTCTTGATGGCCACACGCTGGCCTGTATTATGATGGATCGCTAAGTAAACCGTACCAAATCCGCCTTGGCCAATTTTATGTTCGAGTTGGTAGCCTTTCGAGGAAAAAAATGACGCTATTGCATTTTGGGATGTTGTTTTCATAGTAATTGGTGAGTCTCATTTTGAGATTCATGCTTGCCTTTATATATAATGACATTACTCGTATTGAGCCTTACTTCCCCATGTTGTAACTGGATTAATTCGCATACGTCAAGGTCCGTGAAGCTAACAACATCACGAATTCGGCTCCTAAGTCGGTGTAAACGAATACGAGTATTTTCCACCTCAATCCCCAGATCTTTGGACAGTTTAGACAAGGCTACCCATCCTCGTTGATTCTCAGCGTAGTCCTGCTGTTTATCAGAGATGGCTTGGCGAGCCAAATAGAGTAATAGATACAATTGACTTTGGATTCTATAGCCTTTAATTTCCGCCGTCTGCACTCCATCCATAATGTGCAGTTGGATATCCTCTTCATCATTTGATACGTTGAGTTGAAAGGTCAAGTCTTCCAGTGTTTGAGCGACAGGCAAATACTGACTGGTATTAGACGACATTTGATTAAATTGCATCCGATATTTGTGTTTACCGACTGTTAGAACATCACCATCCATCAGCCTCTTCTTATTTGATAGGGTTTCATTGTCTACCCATATCCAACTTCCTTCATTCCACAGTAAGGTGCTGATCTCTGACAGAGCGTGCAGTGGTTTGTTTAGGCAAATAGGTGTTAATGGCAAGTTCGATTCGACTGGGATCAATAGATCGTGAGGTGAGGTGTTATTGGTGAGGATGAAGGATCCCACATCTTTAGAGGAAAAGATGATCATGTCATTTTTATTGAGAGCGTGAGGTCGGCCAGTTTGCAGTTTATGTTCATTTACCCACACACCATTGGTACTTTTGTCTTCAATGTACCAAGTGTCATCTTGCCAAAAAATGATGGCATGAAGCCGAGAAACACTGTTAGCAGGTAAGTGAGTATGGCAGTTATCTGCCCGTCCTATTGTATGGTAATTGCGTAAATAAATGTCTCGACCTGAAGAAGAAAGCGTGCCTGTTTCAACTGGATTGGTTTGACTGGGGACGATTTCTGGAGGGGATAGATCGGATGCCAAGCTTGACAGCGATTTAATCTGGTCGATATGAGACATAACCCTGACCTCTTTGTAGCTATTTATTTCTCTTAACCATCACCCTCAGAAGGACTACTACTTGCACAATGGAACAGACGTCAAATTTCGCCTAATACTCTACTCCTTGGAGGGGTTGATCAATTCCATGATGTAGTAGTGTTTATAGATTGTTTATCTAGTACGTGTCAATAAGAGTACGTTAAGAATACCAATTGAGAATGATAACATATCGCATAATGGCAGTAATTTTTCCATAAGTCTATGTTTTTGTTTCTCTTTTCTGTGGATAGCCTTTCAATATTAAATAACACTCATTAGATATAAAATTGTAATTATTACGTTAATTTATCACTTTGGAATCGGTTCAGCCAATGGCTGTATCATCGCATGGTAGGGAGGATATGTTACAGTTTGTCGTACGTTTATAAACAAAAATAGCCAAACGATTTTTGTTTTGCTTCAGGAGCATGGCATTGCTCATCTCTCTTTATCAATGGTTCTCGTCCGAACCTCACTGATTACCCGCTTTGATACTTTACTCTAGGGAGGGCTTACCTCATCTACAAAGTCTGTCACTAATGACCATATATTAAAGTATATTTTTGAAAGCGGCTCTTGTGTGAATAATAATACGTTCATTAAATGTAAATGCTTTTTAATTTTAGAAAATTAAATAAGGTTTTATATTTAAATTTTATTTTCTTAGAAATTGGTAAATAGAAAAAGTTATATATCTAATGATTTTGTGTTTTATATTTTAGATCCATAATGTTATATGTCTAATATTTAGAGCTGATAGGAAAAATCTTTCCGTTTTTTGTTTAAATGCCTGTTTTTAGTGCTTTTATGCTCTTTTTTGGCGCAAAAAAATCATCACTTCTTTGATCTTGAAATGTGAAAATTAAGAAAATTTTTTATTTTTAGTTTGTGTTCTATGTGTTTGTTTTGAGCGTTTTTTTTCTCTTATTTAGCCATTTTTTAATTTTATATTTTACTTTTATTCATTTTTTCCTCTTGCAAAAGCCGGATTGTTTAATTACTACTGTAATGGAGAGTTTATTTCTTTTTAAATTTTATTTTCTTCTCGGAGTGATCGATGTCGGATGCGTGGCAGGACAATATTGCTTATGCAGAAAGGTTGCGTAAGCATTTGCATGCTCATCCAGAGCTTAGTTGGCAAGAACAAAATACAGCTTCATTGGTTCGTGCTCAACTGGATGAATTAAATATTCCTTGGCGAGCTTGTGCGGCTACAGGCACCCTCGCTTGGCTCAATGGAGAAGCTAAAGGGGCGGCAATCGCACTTCGTGGGGATATGGACGCCTTGCCCATTGATGAGAAAACTGGAAAAGAATGGGCGTCGTTAAATACAGGCTGTATGCATGCTTGTGGGCATGACGGCCATACCGCGACTCTATTGGCAACGGCACGTTGGTTGAAGCGGTTTGAGCATGAGTTACCTCAGCCCGTTGTGCTCATTTTCCAGCCTGCGGAAGAGGGCTTTCATGGTGCTCGTGAAATGATCAAAGAGGGAGCATTGGACAACGTTGGTGCGATTTATGGTTGGCACAATTGGCCCGCCTTGCCCTACGGCACCCTAGCTTGCCCAGACAATATTGTGATGTGCGGTAACGGGACTTTCAACATGTCGTTTAACGGCCATGGAGGTCATGCCAGCCAGCCTGAATTGTGTGCTGATCCACTGTTAGCGGCCAGTGCCGTCAATCTTGCGTTACAACAAATAGTGAGTCGACGTCTTGCGCCGCAAGCAACGGCGGTGATTAGTGTGACGCAAATGAATGCCGGTACGGCACCGACGGTGATACCAGAAACCGCTACATTAAGTGGCAGTATTCGTGTGCCGGATGAAACAACACGACAGCTGATTAATGATCATATAACTCAGGTTGCCACGCAAACCGCAGCGGCCTATGGCGTGGAATGTGTCGTGCAGCATGAGACTCGTTATCAAGCCACTATCAATCATAAAGAGCAGGCAACTCAGGCAAGGCGAGTTTGGCAGTCTCTTTATGGCGAGCAAGCACTGAACCACGGTCAATCCTTACCCATTATGGCCTCAGAGGATTTTAGCTATTACTTACAGGCTGTACCTGGGGCGTTTGCCTTGATTGGCAGTGACGACGGCGAAGGTCACAACGTGTCATGCCATAGTCCACATTACGATTTCAATGATCGGTTGATTGCCGATGTCTGTCGTTGGTTTTGCCAACTGGCAGGCCTTGCTGATCAATCACCACCAAAGCGGTAACGCATACAACTCAACACCAAAGCAATTGAATACAGGGTTAATTAGGAGACGTTATGAGTATTTTTGAACAACGAGAATCCAACATTCGAGCTTATGCTCGCACGTACCCAACGGTTTTTGTTACGGCAAAAAACTCACGTCAGGTAGACGAGAGCGGTAAGGAGTACATTGATTTTTTTGCCGGCGCTGGAGTATTGAACTTTGGCCATAATAACCCGCGCATGAAGCAGGCAATGATTGATTATATGGAAAAAGACGGCGTGTTGCACAGTCTTGATATGCAAACGCAAGCCAAAGCAGAGTTTATGCAAAAATTTACTGATGTCATTCTTAAACCGCGAAACATGCCACACCGTATTCAATTTATGGGACCAACGGGTACGAATGCTGTAGAGGCCGCGATGAAGCTAGCTCGAAATGTCACTGGGCGGCATAACATTGTGGCCTTTAGCCAAGGTTTCCATGGCATGACATTGGGGGCATTAGCTGCAACAGCCAATGAATATTTCCGTCAGGCTTCTGGTGTGCCTTTATTGCATGTAAGTCATGAACGTTTTGATCAAGCTCATGACGCTAAAGCCGCCCTTGCAGCATTAGATTCATTGGCTAGCCAATATCGTGATTCTTCCAGTGGCATTAAGCCGCCTGCGGCCTTTATGGTGGAAACCATTCAAGCTGAAGGTGGGGTGAATGTTGCCAGTAAGGAATGGATGCAAAAGCTTGAAAAGCTAGCGAAAGAGTTTGGTTCTGTACTGATCGTCGATGATATCCAAGTTGGCTGCGGCCGCACAGGATCGTATTTTAGTTTTGATGACATGGGAATTAAGCCAGACATTATTACCCTAGCGAAAGGTATCGGTGGGGTTGGTACGCCCATGGCCATGAACTTGGTGCATCCTGATTTGGATAAGCATTGGTCCCCAGGCGAACACACTGGTACATTTCGGGGCCAGAACTTGTCCTTTGTTGCGGGCGCGGAGGCACTTAGCTATTTTGAAAACGCAGACCTAATGAATGAAGTGGCGCAAAAAGCCGAGCAAGTTCGCTCTGCTCTAGAGCCATTAGTCGCTGAGAAAAGTGCCCATGAGTTACGTGGCAAAGGGCTAATTTTAGGATTGGATATGGGCAAGGGTGAACTGGCTACTAAAGTTGTACAGCGCTGCTTTCAAAACGGCCTGATGATTGGCGCTTGTGGCAGTGGTGGGCGAGTATTAAAAATCATCCCGCCGTTGACGATTCCTGAAGCAGATTTAATGGAAGGTCTCGATATTCTGAAAAGTGCTGTACGTTTTGTAATGGAGGAAGCCGCATGATTGAACGCGATGATATGACGTTTACCTTCGCTGAATATCAGCGTCGACTAGCAGAATTACGAGCTCGTATTGCTGAGCGCCGTTTGGACGCCGTGGTAGTGACCGATCCGGAAAACATTACTTACTTAACGGATTACCAGACGACAGGCTATTCCTTTTTCCAAGCATTGGTGATTCCTCTTGAAAAAGAGCCCTTTATGATCACCCGGGCATTAGAAGAGTCCAATATATTTGCTCGTACTTGGGTGGAAGTGACAAGGCCTTACCCAGATACGGGGGATGCCATTCAAATGCTGGTGGATGCACTACGTGAGTTTGGTTTAGGTGACAAACGTATTGGCTATGAGCGAAACAGTTATTTCTTTCCTGCTTATCAACAAGATTGCATTCATACCACCTTGAGAAATGCCAAATTGATGGATTGCTTTGGTATTGTCGAAGAAGGGCGTATTTGTAAATCGCAAGAAGAGATTGCGGTCATGCGTCGTGCGGCAATAGCGACAGAAGCAGGCATGAAGGCGGGCATTGAAATATGTCGTCCTGGCATCACAGAAAATGAAATTGGCGCTGAAATTGCGGCAGCCATGTTTCGTGCTGGTGGTGAGACACCTGCGGTTATGCCCTATGTCACGTCTGGGCCCAGAACCATGATAGGCCATGCTTCATTTGAAGGTCGAACCGTACAGCCCAATGAGCATGTCTTTTTAGAGGTTGGAGGTTGCTACCGCCGTTACCACACCGCGATGATGCGTACGGTGATTTTAGGCGAGTTATCGGATGCGATGTATCAATCTCAAGAAATCATGAAGCGGGCATTAAATGAAATTCATCGCCTGGTTCAGCCTGGGATGACCGTCTCAGATGTGGATAATATGGTGCGTAATATCATTATGGATAACCAAGTTGGAGCGAGTTTGATTACTCGTTCCGGTTACTCAATCGGGATTGCGTTTCCACCAAGCTGGGATGAAGGGTATATTATTAGCTTGAAACAAGGAAATTCTGCAGTACTTAAACCGGGTATGACCTTTCACATGATTCCTTGGATGTGGGGGATTGAAGGCAATAAGACCTGCGGTATTTCAGATACAATCGAAATTACCGAAGACGGCTGTCGTTCATTTTTTAGTTTGGATCGTGATTTTACCGTCAAACCAGGCAAGGCAGAGTCTAAGCCGGAAACAAAAACGATAGAGTTATCTGGCACGCCAGCTAAAGAAGACGTGAAAAAGCCCAAAGCGAATGCGAAATCAGCTGACAAAGCCGTCAACGAATAAGAGGTGCGTAATGTTAGAAGTGATTAATCCAACGACAGGCCAAGCTTTGCCTCCTTCTCCCGCATTGACGTTAGAGCAAGCCAATGCAGTTATAGACAAGGTGGCTGAGGGCTTTGTTTCATGGCGAGGGAAAAGCATGGCAGAACGAGCTGCATTGCTCAATGCCGTGGCCGCTGAACTTCGAGAAGACAAAGCTGTGCTCGCAGACTTTATGGCATTGGAAATGGGTAAACCCGTTAAAGAAGGCCTTGCTGAAGTAGAAAAGAGTGCTTGGTGTGCCGAATATTATGCTGAGAATGGAGCGGCGTTTTTGACGCCTGAGACACTAGAATCGGATGCCAGCCACAGTTATGTTCAGTATCCTCCTCTTGGTACCGTTTTAGGTATTTTACCTTGGAATGCGCCTGTTTGGCTGGCTCTGCGTTTTTTAGCCCCTGCTTTAATGGCAGGCAACACCTGTGTTATGAAAGCCGATCCAAATGTGCCGACAACGGCAAGTAGATTGGTTGAATGTTTCTATCGAGCGGGTGTGCCAGAAAACGTTGTGGCGAACTTAGCCGTTGCCAATGATGTGGCCAGTAAAATGATTGATCACCCGAAAGTCAAAGCCGTGTCTTTTACTGGCTCAAGTCGGGCGGGACAAACCATTGCCTCTCAAGCTGCAGCAGGTTTAAAGCCGGCGGTATTAGAACTTGGCGGGTCGGATCCGTGTATCCTCATGGCGGATGCGGATCTCGAGAAAGCCCTTGATGTGATTACTCTGTCGCGGATGATCAATGCTGGACAGTCGTGTATTGCAGTGAAGCGATTATTTGTGGAGCAGAGCATCTATGATGAGGTATGCGAAGCACTTCGTGAACGCTTTAGTAAACTGAAATGTGGTGACCCAAGAGACGACAGCAATAATTTAGGGCCTTTGGCAAGGGCAGACTTACGGGATCAGCTTCATCAGCAAGTTTCAAAAAGTATTGAAGCGGGGGCTCGCTGTTTAGTAGGAGGAGACTTACCCTCTCGTTCAGGCTTTTTTTATCCACCAACCTTATTAGTCGATATGCAACCTGGTATGGCGGCGTTTGAAGAAGAAACCTTTGGCCCAGTGCTAAGTGTGACCCCCATACAAACGTTAGAACAAGCGCTTGAACTGGCAAACGCGACAGAGTATGGCTTGGGAGCGAGTATCTGGACGCGCAGCCAAGCATCCATTGATCTGGCTGTCAATCATTTGCAGTCAGGGCAGATAGCCGTTAATGGGATTGTGAAAAGTGATCCTCGTTTACCCTCCGGTGGAATTGGCCGCTCGGGGTATGGGCGCGAACTTGGCCCTCAGGGTATTCGTGAATTTGTTAATGTGCAACAGATTTGGATTGCTTAGCGTAAGTTTTGTTATTATCAAGGGGCCTTATTTGGCCCCTTTTTATTGTCTTCTATATTCGTGATTTTATCATGTAAATGCAGGTTGTGCGTAAGCGGAAGTGGTTTGATAAATACCTAGTCAAAAGTATTTAGCATGCAAGAAAATCCAAACTTTCATTCCTGATTTTACCACTTTTTTTAATTGAAAAAGATTAACCTCTAACTTAGCTTTAATAAGAGGTTGATTATGCTTACACAATATAAAGTGGCTGTTGTCCAAGCCGCCCCAGAATTTCTTAATCTCGATGCGGGTATTAAAAAAACCATTCGATTTATTAAAGAAGCGTCCGAATCTGGTGCCAAGTTAGTTGCTTTTCCTGAACTATGGCTAACAGGCTATCCTTGGTGGATTTGGCTTGATACGCCTGCCGCAGCACTTGCCTCGGGTTTTGTGTCCCGTTACTACAAAAACTCACTATCTTACGACGATCCTCGTGCTAAATTAATCAGTGATGCCGCTCGTGAATATAAGATTAACGTTGTTTTGGGCTTTTCTGAGCGCGAGAACGGCTCTTTGTATATCTCGCAATGGTTGATTGATAGTAACGGCGCCACCATTGGGAAACGCCGCAAGCTAAAACCAACTCATGTCGAACGTACCATTTTTGGCGAAGGTGACGGCAGTGATATGGTCGTGCATGATACAGAACTTGGCCGCTTAGGTGCCTTGAACTGCTGGGAACATGTATTGCCTCTCAATAAATTTATTATGTTCTCACAAAACGAGCAAATTCATGTGGCGTCGTGGCCAAGTTTTACAACCTATGAATTTGCTAGTGGTATGTCTTGGGAAATCAATAATACCGTCACTCGTTCCTATGCGGTGGAAGGGGCCTGCTTTGTGGTCGCCCCATCGGCATTGGTTTCACAAGCCATGGTTGATGAACTCTGTGACAAACCAGAAAAGCACGAATTGATCTCGGTTGGTGGTGGCCACTCGGTGATTTATGGTCCAGGTGGCGAACCACTCTGTGAAAAGCTTGATCCGAATGAGGAGGGCATTCTTTACGCCGATGTTGAGCTCGATGCCGTCGATATATGCAAGCATTTCTTAGACTGTGCGGGTCATTACTCCCGTCCTGATGTGTATCGAGTATTGTTTGATAAACAGCGAAAACGTTGTGTGGTACCAATTGATCTGGAAGATGAAAGTCGCGTAGAAAACGCAGCATCAGAGTTTGTTCGAGAGGTGTCTTTCTCAAAAGACCTGTAATGAATGATCAATATTACAACGCTCTTAAAGTTAGGGAAGGGGTCTACATGCCCTTAGATCCGTTTCCTGATTGAGGTCGCCTCCGAAGGTCTGAAACTTAGTCTACTTATTCATACCGTCTTTCGTCACTTTCATTCCTGCTTGTGTTCGTTTGGGCATATCATAAATAATGTAGGCAGTCGTCCCTCCATTAAACCTCCACACGACATTAATCGATGTGTCATCTAGCAATGAGAGAATTAGTCCTTCTTAACTACTAAAACGTAAGAAAGGGTGTTGAATGTCGATTCTTCGACGATGGGGTGATTGTCGCCGTCCAGCGCCGCAAACCAAGCAAACACCTATCAGCTCTGCATAACCAACTTCCACCTCGTGCCGATGTTTTGAGTGCGTTTTTGGGACGCTTTACTGAAGCATTCCGCATGGCGCTGTGCTCTATGAAGGCACAATGCTTCAGCCGCTCATTGAAACCAAATGTAATCAATCAGAGGAGCGCAAAGGCTTTAAATAAGAATATTATGGCTCTGAAAGTGCATTCATAATGAGTTCGCGAAACCAACGATGGGAAACGGATTCGTTGTGACGTGATTGCCAATGTAGAGCAACCTCAAAGGTGGGGACCTCAAAAGGCAAATCGTAAAGGGTCAATTGATTATTTTCAGCAAAAAAAAGTGCAATGCGATAGGGGAGTATGGCCATTAAGTCGGCTTTTGCTAATACGGAAGGCAGGATCAAAAAGTGTGACACTTCTAGGCTGATTTTGCGTTTTACTCCCATTTGGGCTAGCACTTCTTCTGAGGCACCATGGCCTAGGTTATGAGTGACTAGCGTATGTTTGTGTGCCATAAAGCATTCCATCGTTAGCGTACTCGATGGTAGGGCATAACGGTTGTGGAGGACGCAGACATAGTGTTCTTCAAAAAGAGCATGCCGTTGTATGTGAGGCCCCTCTAAGGGACGGCTACAAATAACCGCGTCAACTTTTCCTGAAGACATCCACTCGTCGACTTTGTCTATTTCCAGTGGAATGACTTTCATTTCAATATTGGGCGCTTCGATTTGAAGACGAGCCACAATCGCAGGCAATAGTGCCATTTCTCCTAAATCTGTCATGGCTACGCGAAAGCGTTTATGAGAGACCGCAGGATCAAACGTCTGCACATTAGCAACGGTGTTTTCTATCATACTTAAAGAATGGCTCAGCTCTTCGTATAGCTGTTGAGCGATTGCCGTAGGTTCCATGCCATTTTTATTACGAATGAAAAGACGGTCTTTGAATAGATCGCGTAATCGGGACAGCGCGTAACTGACGGAAGGCTGCGTAACGAATAACTGATCGGCGGTTTTTGTGACGCTCCGTGTCTCATACAGAATCACAAAGGTGCGAATAAGGTTCAGGTCAATGTTAGACATAATAAATTCTATCTATTTTTATTAGAAAAAATATCGATTTGTTCAATTAAAGCAGGCGAGCTAAGGTAAATCAATCTTGAATTTTCTCTGAGAGCAGGTCTATGAAAACAGTACACTCAACAACCTATGCCTTATTGCGTAAACATGGCATGTTTAAAGTCTTTGGTAACCCAGGTTCAAACGAACTGCCTTTTCTAAAAAATTTCCCAGAAGACTTTGAATACATACTTGCACTTCATGAAGGCGTGGTAGTTGGGATAGCCGATGGTTACTCTTTAGTAAGTCGTCAACCTTCTCTGGTAAATCTGCATGCGGCATCGGGCTCTGGTAATGCCATGGGGGCATTGACGAACGCATGGTATTCCCATTCTCCGCTCGTTATTACTGCGGGTCAGCAAGCTCGTTCCCTCATTGGTGTTGAAGCCATGCTGTCTAATGTGGATGCGGCGCAACTACCAAAACCCTTAGTTAAATGGAGCTATGAGCCATCTTGGCCTGGTGATGTGCCAAGAGCGATTAGCCAGGCCATTCACATGGCAAATCAGCCAGCAAAAGGGCCTGTGTACGTCTCTATCCCTCATGACGACTGGGATCAAGAGGTCGAAGATGATGCCATGTTATTAGCCGAACGCGATGTCACCACAGCGGGTTCTCCTTCCCCTGAACAATTGGAATCTTTGACTCAACGTATTCATCAAGCCAGTAACCCGGTGCTGGTATTAGGCCCAGATGTGGATGCTTACTTAGCCAATGACCTTGCTGTTGCCTTGGCAGAGATAATTGCCGCGCCAGTTTGGGTTGCGCCTTCGGCACCGCGTTGTCCGTTTCCAAATCGCCACCCTAGCTTTAGAGGGGCGTTACCCGCTGCGATTGCTGGTATCTCACAAAAACTAGCAGGACACGATCTGATTATTGTTATTGGGGCGCCGGTTTTCCGTTATCACCAACATGCACCGGGTCGCTATTTACCAGAGGGTGCTGAGCTAGTGCATATCACTTGTGATCTACAAGAAGCGGCACGAGCTCCAATGGGGAACGCTTATGTTGCGGATATTACCGCCATGCTAGAAGGTATTTTGGCACACATCGAGCCTACAGCGCGGACGATGCCTCAAGCTTTACCTTCTCCAACACCTTACCCTGTGACAACAGCAGGACCACTAGCGCCAGAAGAAGTGTTTGATGATCTAAATGAATTCGCGCCAAAAGATGCTATTTATGTCAAAGAGTCCACGTCTACCGTTACGACGTTTTGGCAACGAGTTGAAATGCGTTATCCCGGCAGTTACTTCTTCCCTGCATCAGGAGGTTTGGGTTTTGGTTTGCCAGCTGCGGTGGGCGCACAGCTGGCGACAGATCGTCAAGTTATCGCAGTGATTGGTGATGGTTCAGCTAACTATGGCATTACCGCTTTATGGACTGCCGCTCAATATAACGTACCTGTGGTGTTCATTATTTTGAAGAATGGAACCTATGGTGCGTTGCGTTGGTTCTCTCGTTTGTTGGACGCTGAGACTTCCCCAGGCCTTGATGTGCCAGGATTGGATTTTTGTGCGATTGCTAAGGGATATGGTGTCGAAGCCATCGAAACGAACACTCGCGAAGCATTTAGAACGGCCTTGCAAAATGCTTTGGCAGCTAAAAAGCCTATGTTGATTGAAGTACCGACGACCACCATTGAACCTTGATAACGGTTTTTAGGCTGTCTACTGGAAGGAATGTATTTGACACCGCGTAACAAACTTAAATGATTGTAACCACAGCGAAAAATAAATCTAACAAAATGAGTAAGGTGTATTATGAAAACACGTCAACTTTTGATTGCAGGCGAAGCGGTACAAGCTTCTAACGGTGCCACTTTTCAACGCTGTAATCCGTTAAGTAAACAGGCGGTCACAGAAGCCTCGGCGGCCTCTGTAGAAGATGCGAAAGCAGCCGTTGCTGCCGCGGCTAAGGCGTTTGAAACATGGTCCGAATCCAGTGTTGGAACGCGCCGATCTCTGTTATTGAAAGCCGCCGATCTGATGGAGTCATATCAAGACGAATTTATTGCTTGTATGGTAGAAGAAACCGGATCCACTCCCACTTGGGCTGGTTTTAATGTAATGGTGGCGGCAGGAGTGTTACGAGAAGCCGCTTCTCTGACTAGCCAAATAGGCGGAAATGTTATTCCTTCTAATGTACCTGACAATCTTGCTATGGGGGTACGCGTGCCTTGTGGTGTTGTGGTGGGAATCGCGCCATGGAATGCTCCAATTATATTGGCAACACGGGCCATCGCGATGCCGCTTGCCTGTGGTAACTCCGTTATCTTGAAGGCTTCTGAACAGTGTCCGGCGACACATCATTTGATTGGGCAGGTGTTGGTTGAAGCGGGCTTAGCTGATGGCATAGTGAATGTCATTACGAATGCGCCAGAGGATGCATCTGAAGTAGTCGGGGCGTTAATCGATGCGCCTGAAGTGCGTCGTATTAACTTTACAGGGTCAACGGCGGTCGGCCGTATTATCGCTGAGCGAGCTTCGCATCATATTAAACCTGTGCTGCTAGAGCTAGGCGGCAAAGCACCATTCCTTGTTTTGGAAGATGCAGATATTGATGCTGCTGTGGAAGCCGCCGCATTCGGTGCTTTTTTCAATCAAGGACAAATCTGCATGTCAACTGAGCGCTTGATTGTTGTGGACAGTGTGGCGGATGAGTTTGCACAAAAACTGGCCGCCAAAGCGACAAGCTTAAAAGCCGGTGATCCTTTGGACAGTCAGAACGCCTTGGGAACCCTAATCTCTGAAGAGGCTGGGCATAAATTAAATAGTCTGTTAACGGATGCCGTCAGTAAAGGCGCTAAGCCACTAAGCGGTGGCGAAGCAGAGGGAGTGGTAATGCAAGCGACTCTTATTGACCATGTTACCCCGCAAATGCGCATTTATAGTGAAGAATCCTTTGGACCGATTGTCGCAATGATGCGAGTGAAAGACGAAGCCGAGGCAATTCGCGTGGCAAACGACAGTGAATATGGCCTTTCTGCCGCGGTGTTTAGCCAAGATATAGCGCGCGCGATGAAAGTGGCGAAAAAAATCCAAAGCGGTATCTGTCATATTAATGCGCCAACGGTACATGATGAACCGCAAATGCCGTTCGGTGGCGTGAAAAACAGCGGCTATGGTCGCTTTGGTGGCACCGCAAGTATCGAAGAATTTACAGATTTACGCTGGATGACGGTTCAGATGGGACCAAGACATTATCCAATTTAATTAGGTTATCTAAATGACCGTCATGCGACGGCCATTTTATTGATTTAGGAGTAATGCAGAATGCCGACTCAGTCTGTTAGAAACCATGGGGCATTTGGCCAACAACCACACATAGTGGTGGTTGGAGCGGGAGCAATGGGGTGTTACTTTGGTGGAATGCTGATGAAAGCGGGCCATCAAGTGACATTTGTGGATGTCAATTCAGAGCAAATTGCGACAATCAATCAACGAGGTGTGATTCTTGAAACCGACGATGGTTTGTATGAAATGCCAGCAAAAGCAGCCTTAGCGAAAGACGTCAATCGATCAGCTGACTTGGTGGTGCTTTTCACTAAAACCATGCATACCATGAGCGCTATGGAATCCATTCGTCATATTCTGACGGATAATACGGTGGTCTTATCTCTACAGAATGGCCTTGGTAATGCTGAGCGGGTTGGGCAATTTGTCAATCCTGATCGCATTGTTGTCGGTACCACGTTAGTTCCTGCGGATTTAAAAGGGGCTGGTCATGTGGCTTCACACGGGCCATCAAGTTCTCATATTATGGATTCAACTCTTAACAACCCTGTTTGGTTGACCGATTTATCAGAAATGTTTAATGAGGCGTCACTGACGACCAGTATTGACCCTGAGATTATGACGGTAATCTGGTCAAAAGTGGCTTTTAATGCCGCTTTGAATGCTATTTGTTCGATCACAGGTTCTTCCCCTGGTGGCTTGACGCCAGCGCCAGCGTTTAAAGCATTAGCGCGAAACGTGGTACATGAAACCGTTGTAACAGGTCAAGCGAATGGTGTGTCATTGGATGAAAGTTATATCTGGAACAATGTGGAAATGGCTATGCGAGAGCATCCCAACCATAAACCTTCTATGTTGCAAGATATCGAAGCGGCACGAGTGACGGAAATCGATGCCATAAATGGTGCAATTGTCGTGGCAGCGGAGAAGGTTGGGCTAGATGCTCCTGTTAATCGCACCTTGGCACAGCTCGTTAAACTTTCAGAACAAGTTGCCAAAAATAAAAAAGCGTAATTTTTCGATTGCGCTAGCGCTTGTTAACGGTTAAATCAAAAACCACCTTATTCGATCAATAGTAAGGTGGTTTTTTATTTGAGTGCATTATAGAAAATGGGATTCCTTAGCACTATTTAGGTCATAGTGTTACTTTCTTGCACTAAAAATGCGCTAATATCACTCACCCCAATGGGGGACTATATTATATTAATCATAATAATAAAAAGTTATTGTATTTCAATGGTTTATTTTTATTTCCATATGATTTCTTTTGGTACATTTATTGCTTTATTTAATAAATGTTTTAAGAGAAGTAAATCATGAGTTCTATGACATTAAGCGAGTTTGAGCGACGTGTATCTCGCTCTATTTTGAATCTTGAGTGCATTACTGAAAATGACAGTCAGTTTGAAGGTGGATTGGAAGAGAAACACTTAGGAGAACTGACTATTTGTAACATTAAAGCCCCACGACATCGCGTCACTCATCGTCCTTTATATTCCGCGCAAGATGGGATAGTGATGACGTCGGTGACGTCTGGGCAGTGCTTTTTAGAGCGTCAGTTTGATCAGTTTGAATTTTCAACTGGATCGGCTTTCTTTTGTCGTTCCAGTGAATTCTATTCCATTGAAACGTCTGATGGGGTTGAATTAAAAACATTATTCATTCCATATAATAAAATAGCGGTATCAAAAAAAATATTTTTATCTAAATCCAATGCTATTTTAAATCCGCATATTGATTCTTCTTATTTGCCTTTGGTAAAACCGTACTTGGATGCAAAAATATCACATGAAAAAGCCCCGTCTCATTATTTTGAAGAGAGCTTTTTGAGTCTGATTTCGGGAGTGCTGAGCGCGAATGATGTTAATGATATTATTCCAAGTACGGATCATGTTTTTTATCTTTTAAAAGAAATGATTTCTTTGGTAGAAAAAAACATAAAGCAAGAGTTTCTTACACCAGATTTTATCGCTAAGAGAATGGGTTATACCACTAGATATCTAAATAAAGTTTTAAATATCAAAAACTTATCTCTCCTTAAGCTGATTTTTCAAATGCGTATGGATAATGTTATGTCAGATCTTGTGTCGCCAGAAAAATCTAGAAAAACGATCTATTCCATCGCTAATGATTACTGTTTCTACGATAATGCTTATTTTTCTAGGAAATTTAAAAATTACACAGGGTTGTCACCAAAAGAATTTAGAATGCAAAAAAATCCAATCTTTCATTCCTGATTTTACCACTCTTTTTAATTAAAAAAGATTAACCTCTTACTTAGCATTAATAAGAGAGGTTGATTATGTATGCACAATATAAAGAGTCTGTTTCTCCCGATGTTTTTAATCTTGATGCTGTTAATGGATGTCAGCAATTTTTAAGATTTTTGGGACATTGTTCTCGATTATACGCTTATGAAGTTGTTTTTAATGATCGACGTAAACGTATTATTTTCAATCCAAAAATTTGAAAAATCTTACATCAACTGTATTCAGAAGAGGTTAATTCTTCTGAGGAAGAGTCTGACAAATAGTTCTTAACTTCCAATGAAAAATTTTTGATAAAAATAATTAATGTTGTTGAATAATAAGCACCTATAGGAACCGTCAATGAAAATATTAACGAGAGAAAATACAATATTATCTATTATGGGGTTGACGTTTGGCTTTGTATTTGTTGATCGTCTATCCATCAACTTTCTAATGCCGTTTATTACACAAGAATTTCATATTACCAATGCTCAAATTGGGTTTTTATCCTCTGCATTATCCGTATCTTGGGCCATTTCTGCGTATTTTTTAAGCCATTTCTGTACTCGATTTGGGCGTCGGACTGAAGTTTTGGTCGCATGTGTCGTTTTATTTTCAATATTTACTCTATTATCTTCGATTGCTGCAAGTTTTATGCTGCTGGTCATTATTCGAATATTAATGGGGATTGCAGAAGGGCCAGTATTACCGATTGCTCAGTCAATATTACTGGAAGAATCTTCAGATAAACGTCGTGGTTTTAATATGGGCTTTGTACAAAATGTCTCAAGTAACTTATTTGGTTCAGTTCTTGGGCCAATTGTATTGATCTTTGTCGCGGAGCATTATGGTTGGCGCCATGCCTTTCTTGTGGTTGGTTTGCCGGGTTTGATTGTGGCATTTTTAATTTATAAATATGTCAAATTGCAACCTCATTCCCCTGTTATAAAAGAGAAAAAAAACGAAGCTGTGCCATTTAGCTTGAAAAGGGTTTTTCAGAATAAAAACGTGGTGTTAAGTGGCATTTTATCTTGTCTGATGGTGGCATGGATGTTTTCTCAACTGACGTTTATTCCTGTGTATTTGACCAAGATTCAAGGTTATAGCGGTTATCAAATGGGTAGTGTAATGAGTGTACTGGGGGCTTCCGCTGTCATCTCTGGGTTATTTGTTCCTATGTTGTCAGACATGTTTGGTCGAGCTCGCGTCTTTCGCGTTTTTACACTGATTGCGATCCTGTGTCCCTTAAGCGTGTTGTATTTGGCGGGCAATCAAACTTATATGATGATCAGCTTATTCTTCTTCTACTTTGGTTTGGGATCCATTCCTATTGTCATGTCGATTGTTCCATCAGAAAGTGTTCCCCGTCAGTACGTTGTCGGAACGCTTGGCTTCGTTATGGCCGTAACGGAACTGCTTGGTGGTTTTTCTGGCCCTGCTATTAGCGGTGTTTTGGCGGATATGTATGGACTAAATGCACCTTTTTACTTTGCTGCAGGTGTCGCGGGGATAGCTTGTCTCGGATCATTTTTATTGCTGGAGACATCTCCGAAATTTAAAAAGCGAGTAGGTGAGGATATGTATCAACCAACAACCACGTAGACGTTAGGCCGTTAAGCGGGACTTTAAAAATTTTTGAATACAATGCTAAAAAAAATAGGCTTTAAACTCTTGTTTTATCCTTTAGTATTTTGTCTGCTTTTCATTCTTAAATTATGGCGTTTCAGGAACGAAACGCCATACTATATTGAAATAAATTTGCTACCAATGAAAATTAGCGCTATTTTTCCTTTGCTGCAAACACTCATATTAACTGGTATGGCGACTTAACAGGACGGCTAGTTGAGTACGGTTTTTACAATTCAGTTTATGCATCGCACTGTTAATATGGGTACGTATTGTTGTAGAACTTATGGCCATTTCTCGCGCAATTTCTTTATCAGAGAAACCTGAGGGTAAAAATTTCACAACCTCCAGCTCTTTTGCTGTGAGAAGAGGCAAAAATGGGGCCCTATCGGATAATGATTCTTCAAAGTAGGGCTTAAGTAGGCTTAAAATTTTTACTTCTCTTTTCGAGAATGGTGCCTTATGTTTAGATCGCCATATTCTAAAATCCCCAATGTGAGATCCGCATTTGGAGATAAACATGTTAATGCCATGATGCATATCATTAGGCTCTAGAAAATCATGGTAAAAGGCACTATTTTCTAATCTCTTCCGTTCTATTACTTCATCGATAATAACAGGCTCAATGTGCATACTAGCAATGGGCGTGACAATATCGTCACTGTATTGATAAGAGTTGTATTTATCTATTGAAGCTTGATCTATATTTAGAACAACCCCTTTCCTGGATTTTTGGCTATTTTTATCAAAAACGTATGAAGCTATAAATTCTGAGTTAAGTAATTCAGATAAACTTGATAGCACATTCTTTCGTTTCACTTCTGAAGAAACTGGCTGTTGTAACTGCCAAATTATCGAAGCAGTATGACTTAAATCTTTTTCATTCAGCATAAAAGTGCTCCTTATTTTTGTTGTGGTTAAGCAATATAAATGCCAGAAACTGTCTTTTTTCCTCCACCATTTTGAGGATTCTCAAACAGTAAAACTTTCACTAACGTTAGATGAAATTTTGTAACTATGGAAAAAAGCATGTACAGAAATCTATTATTAACACTACTGTCGCTCAGTGCAACTCCACTTTTGCAGGAAAAGAAGATATGACTAACATTCGTGACATACGAGATCGCATTTGTTCAGGAAAAATGACAGCACAGGAAGTAGCTAAATTTTGGCTTAATCGAGCAGAGAATCTTGATAAGTATAATGCTTTTTCAAGTATCAATAGGCAGCACACAATTGACCAAGCAATACATGTAGATGAAATGGTCAAGACAACGGGAGCCTGTCCAGAGTTAGCTGGCGTACCTTTTGCCATCAAAGATAATATTGATGTAGAAGGGTATGTTAATACTGGGGGGACCTATGCTCTTCGACATTACCGTCCAAAAAGCAATTCTAAACTGATTGAAAAAATTCTATCGGCTGGCGGAGTTATTCTCGGCAAAACATCGATGCAAGAGTTAGCTTTTGGCATATCTGGCTACAACCCAAACTATCAATCTGATAGTGGAGTGGGCGTTAAGAATGCTCATAATACGACAAAAATCGCTGGGGGGTCGTCGTCAGGCAGTGGCGCAGCCGTTGGTGCAAACATCGCCCCCATTGCTATTGGTACTGATACCGGTGGATCCGTCAGTATTCCGAGTGCTTTAAATGGTTGTGTGGGCTTTCGTCCAACAACACTTCGCTATCCGACAGACGGTATAATCCCTATTTCGTTTAGTCGTGACACTCCTGGGACTATGGCTCATAGTGTTGCTGATATTATTACAGTTGATAACGTC
Source organism: Marinomonas sp. 63XJN7_7_ISO-PGPR-S23-202 (assembly GCF_056173505.1). Lineage (NCBI taxonomy): Bacteria > Pseudomonadati > Pseudomonadota > Gammaproteobacteria > Oceanospirillales > Oceanospirillaceae > Marinomonas > Marinomonas sp. 63XJN7_7_ISO-PGPR-S23-202. The sequence continues at coordinate 1,441,095 of NZ_CM149677.1, forward strand.
ATCACGGGTATAAAGGCCCTTCCACAGTATTCTAAAATACGACTTGGTATGCCAAGTTATCACTGGAGCGATTTAGGTAAAGAGACAGCGCAGCGCTCTAGAGACCTAATGGAAACACTAAAAAAATCAGGTATTGAAGTGGTCGATGTTGAGTTGGAAGGTGCAATCGATCTCGCTAACAAATTTAGTATGCCCGTGGCTATATATGAGGCGCGGGAGGAATTAATCAGGTATTTGAAAGAAACAGCAACAGGTATAACAATTGAACAGCTGGGATCGGAGATTAAGAGCCCTGATGTATACACTATCATTAACGATGCTGTTATTCCTTTAACATTCAGTACAAATAAATCAGATCCAAGCCTTGAATCATTGTATATAGAAGGCATAAAAAAATACAGACCAGCATTATTAAGAGTCTACGAGAAAACGTATGAAGAAAACCAAATTGATGCATTGATTTTTCCAACCACGCCTCAGGTAGCCATAGATTCCAATGCTGAAGCAAGTTCACCGCAAAACTTTTCACGGGTTATTCGAAATACAGATATAGGTAGTAACATACGGCTGCCAGCTATTACATTGCCTATGGGCTTAGGTCCTAGTAGTAAACTTCCTATTGGTATTTCAATTGAATCCTTACCTAACCATGATCGAAATGTGCTAGCCATTGCGCAGGTTGTGGAATCCATTATTTCTAAGACATTTAAATAATATTTGCTATTAAAAAAACAGAGGCTGAATTTAAATGGATTTCCGCTTTCTACTTTTCAGGTAATCAAAATTATAGGGTGATCAGTTTATTTTCGTTTTACTTTGTTGCAGGTGTGGTGGGGGGGCTTATCTTATAAATAGAGGGAAATGATGTTACTTTCCCTCTATTTTTTCCATTTCGTTGCTTTTAGATAGGTCGTTAAAGACACTACGAACTATATTTCTAAATGATAAGTAAGCGGTGTAGTCTTTTATCGACTTTGCACACCATAGATACAAGTCTCTGTTTATTGGCGTGACATCATTCATTTTAATTTCAATGATGGGATAATGCTTCTGAATGGTTGAGACTGGGAAGCTGGGTAAGGCAGCAAGATAGCGCCCTGTAGAAAGCATCTTTATCAGCATTATCGCATCATTTCGAAAGACCACTTTGGTTTTCATGCCATGAATACCGTAGGAGATCAGCATTTCTGTCGTTTGTTTTTCAAAGTAAGAGGCGATGCCTAGGCTGAGCCAGTCTTGCTCGATGAAATCATTAATTTTAATATTCTTCTCATAAGCAAGTGGATGATTCTTACCACAAAAAATACCGATTTTATCTTTGATGATGATTTCTTTGTGAAGTGTTGGGGCGGTTTTGTCCGTTGATTGGGGAGCGATAATGATGTCAAATTGATCGTCAATCAATCCCTCTAAAGCAATGGCTGGATTTAAGCAGGTTGCCGTTATTGCTATTTCTGGGTGCTTCTCTAGCATTTTTTCAATGAGGATAGGCAATATTTCCATTGCGAACAGTGAGCCAGAAGCAATGCGTAAATTGTGTTTAATACCTAATTTATACTGAGATACCTGCTCTTTTGCCGAGTCTAATCTGCGAGTAATCGCGCGACCCTCCCTCGCTAAAGATTCACCTACTGGAGTGCTTGAGACACCAAAACGGCTGCGAGTAAACAGTTGTGTACCCACCTGCATTTCGAGGGTGGCCATGGCTCTTGTTAGCGTCGGTTGGGCAATATTTAAATGCTCAGCTGCGGCGGTAATAGAGCCTTTTTCTAAAATAATAGATAAGTAAACAAGGTGTTTGGATTCCATTAACAATGCCTCTTTAAATTATCGGCGACTGTTCAGCTGCGGATCAGCCTACTTCAAATATTGTTAATTCAACCAATGTGGGTTTACGAACCCCCACTCCGATAAAAAGACGTTCAGTGATCCATTGAAAACGTTCTGCACTGGTTTCAAATTTAGGAGAACAGCGGAAATAAACTTGCTGAGGATCCACCGGTTCGCCTTTTTTGATTTGTTGTGTCACTTCAGGGGAGGCCACTCGAATGGCGCTATTATGGACATAAATACACTCTCCTTGGTCTGTTTCAATGGTATAGTGTGCATCCAGAAGCGCCAGTCTTGGAGTGGCGATAAGTTGGTAGTCTGCCCCTCCTAATAGCACTTTACCTTGCCAGTTCTGCCCAGAAATGTTGCCACCTAAAATGGGGATGATACGACGTTCACCGTGTATTGATTTACCGATTTCTTGTGGCTCAGCTACTTCGATTTCTAACGTGGCGAAGTAATTCAGCGTTGGTGCATTTATCATATAAAACCTCCTATTCTTGTTATTTTTAGTACTTATATATTGAAGAAGAGATGTCGTTCTAATCGAATTTTCTGGCACGTCTTCTACGTACACAAGGTCTACTAGTTTGCACTATTCAAGCAAACAAGCCAATTTTCGTATGCATTTTTGTATGATTAAAGATTCAAATTGCTATTTTACGGATATATGCAATGGAGGTAGATTGTTTACCGCTAAACAAAAAAAATAAAATCAGCAGGGTAATAAAATGTCTACTTTCAAAAGGTTCTTTAGGAAGCTGATAGGGATCATGGGTCTTGTTTGTGCCAGCGCGTTTGTTGCGACCGTCAGCCAGGCGCAAACGATAGGCATGGAATCAGCCAGTGAAAACAGTGTTCTTGGTATGTTGCCTCAGGCCATGGCCCCATACTGGGCGAAAAGTGGCATAAATATTCAGCTTGCTCTCAATCAAACGCTCACCAAGTCTCTTCTTAAAATAGCATTAGGCAAGCTAGATTCTGCCGTTGTTCCTCCTCTCGCGTATGAAGACTTTCAAAAGGGCACAGGCCCATATGCCAAAATTGCCGATAAAACCAAGTCAATTGCAGGGAATGTACGTGCCTTATTTGCCATTCCTGGAAGTTATTATCATGTCATTACAAGCACCAAGTCCGGTATTAAAAGTTGGCCTGAAGCAAAAGGCAAACGCGTATATATAGAACCATCGTAATCAACGGGCTTTGCGCATCGGTGATTGGAAATATTTAAAAGTAGATGAGCATGAATACTTGTTTAATGTAACCAATGATGCTCGCGAGCGAGCGAATTTGGGGAAAAAGTATCCTGAAAAATTAGAGGAGATGAGACAGCAGTGGCTTGATTGGAATGCCACGATACCCGCAATACCAGAGGATGCCACAGTGAGTCTTGGTTATAGCGTTGCAGATATGCCTCAGCGTTAGGGCTTTTGTAGTAGGGCGATATGTAGTGGATATGTGCAACAACACGTAGAAGGCACTTCCATAAAGGGAGTGCACTTAAATAATAATAAAAAGGTTGTTTACAATGAAAAGAATACATTATGGAACTCTCGTGACAATGTCTGTGATAGGAGTAATCAGTGTCAGTGCTCAGGCCGACAGTTTACAGGATGCGATCAAAGGTGGAACCTTCTCAGGTGGACTTCGTAATACGCTAGAACTTGCCACCAAATCCGACGCGACAGGCGCTGGCGCGCTTAACCACGCGAAAGTCTTGGGTTCGGCATTAACCTTAGATTACCTAACGGGGTCCTATTACGGATTTAAAGTGGGCGTAGGATCTGAAACAGGTTACGACTGGAAACTCCAAAACAATGACACGTTGACGACAGCCGGCGGGGAAAATGATCATCGTGTGACGGTGAATACGACAAATTTGTATCGCGCTTTTCTTGATTATCGTTTCCGTAAAGAGATAACCAATACCCACATACGCATCGGTCGACAGGGGATTGTTTCTCCTTTATTAATGAATAGCGGCGTTTATCCAATGAAAGATTCGTTTGACGCAGCAGTACTTGAGAACAAAGATATTCGGAATACCTTGCTGCGCGTTATGTATGTAACGAAATGGAATATGCGCTATGGCGATGATAACAATGGCTCTCTCACCCAAACCAGTAAAAGCTATCACAACCCCGTTGTTTCACTCTATATGGATAACAAAAGCATCAAAGGCTTAAACATTGAAGCCCAATGGCTGGCGAACCATAATGATGAAAATGCAGGCGATCCACCGACAGCGGTAACCGCGAAGGATTATGATACAAGCTTTTTGGGTTTGACTTATAAAGTGTTAGATACCAATTGGGTGGTCGGTGCTAAGACACTGTCAGCCAATTTTGAAAACAGTGCCAATACTGGCTACTGGGGTGCCCTTGTCAAAAATACCTTTAACGGTATTGGTGTTCAGCTGGCGTATACTTCTGTGCAAGATGCAGCGAGCTTCCCGGGGACGTTAGGGCATGTCCCCATGTTTCGTGCTTACAACCCAGGCTTACAGGGCGAGTATTATGCTGGCCTAAAAACCACATCGATTGCGGCAAATTATGGCTTTCACATACCTGGCTTTAAAACGACAATTGGTTATACCTCTTGGCAACAAAGTGCACAGGGGATAAAACACAGTCATGGTACGGACTTAGATGGTGGATATGAAGCGTCTCTGCGCGTCGATTATAAGTCTCAAGACATTAAAGGTTTGTCTGCGCTGATGCAGCTATCCTATATCGATTACAATCAAAACGTCCCAAAAAATTCATTGACAGTCCTACGGACATCTGTGAATTACCAATTCTAATTAAAAACCACTGTCTAGAGCCTCTAGACAGTGGTGTTTGATCACTTAATGATTAACCAACCTAACCTATTAGATCAGACTGGACAGAAGGTTTTTCCACTCAGTCGATTTTCCATAAAATGAGCTATGAGACAAAGGCATCCATGTGATGTCTTTTTCAAGGATAAAGGTTGGGAAGCCACTGACTTGCAGTTGTGCCATAAGTTGATGACTCCGTGTGATTTCCGACTTCATCGCATTGTCAGACTGCGCCATCGTCTTTTCCCATTCGGCTTTATCTAAACCAAGGGACGCCGCTAGCTCTGCCAATACCTCGGGCTCGTGCAAATGCTTGCCTTCTTGGTAGTGTGCCTTTTGCAACGCCACTAGCATTGTATGACGATCAATGCCCATTTTTTCCCCTGCGATCATGGCTTGGGTAGGGAGCAAAGAATCCACAACGTATTCTTCCGGCCCTTTTACACGGGCAATATAATTGTCACCAAAAGGCACCTTTGTCATCTCGGTAATGCGTTTGTCCGCTTGCAAAATATGTTGTCTAAACGATGGTTCAATGGCCCGTTTAGGGATCATACCACCAGGGTGATAGAGGATTTCGAATGCTTGCATATTTGCCAACACCTCCACCAAAGAAGACGCGGCATAGCACCAACCGCACATTGGGTCGAAGAAGTAGTGAACTTTGAGCATTGTATCTTACCTATTGAGTTTGAAAATTGAGTGGAAATCGCGTGAGAAAACGGTTTTAACCGACGCTGTCCAGTAACCTGAAAGTTATGGCGTTAGAATAAAGAATTGTCTTGCTCGGAAAAATAGACAAAAATGAGCATCTTTGTTTCTTAAATCGAGCAGGTGGAAGAGTAGTGGACAGAGTCACCGCGGCAAAAGTATTCCTTGATGTGGCCCAGTCACAGAGTTTCTCTCGTACCGCAACCCGTTTGAACATGTCCCGCCCTATGGTGACGCGATACATAGAAGCCATGGAAGATTGGCTACAGATTCGCCTACTACACCGAACAACCCGCAAAGTATCCCTCACCAGTGCGGGGGAAGCCTGCTTAAAAGACGTCGAACAATGGTTACAGCAAGCGGATCAACTCACCGCCTTAGTGAACAATAGCCAAGAGCTTTCTGGCATGGTGCGCATTACCAGCAGCATGTCGTTTGGTTATTCCCAATTAATGCCAGCAATACAAGGCTTTATGGATCTGCATCCGCAAGTACGTATTGATATTGATTTAGAAGACAGCACAGCGGATTTAACGGACAAAAGCATCGACCTTGCGATCCGCATCGCCTCCAACCCAGACTCTTCTTTAATCGGTAAACCCATTGGAGTGTGCGAATCTGTGTTGGTTGCTTCTCCGGCGTACCTAGAAAAAACACGCCATACATTAGGTGAAATCCATTACCCGCAGGACTTAGTGAAACACGCATGCTTGGGATACAAAAACTTTGAACGCCATATTTGGCACTTGTCGAAAGGCGAGCAATTTGAGTCGGTATCGGTGGACTGTCGTTTAAGCGTTAACGAAGCAACAGCACTCTTGCATGGCGTATTAAATGGCATGGGTGTCGCATTGCAACCCACCTATTTGGCAAACCACTACCTACACAACAGTCGCTTGTGCCACGTATTGCCAGAATGGACCCCCAGAGATCTAACCATCTACGCCCTATACTCCTCCCGCAAGCACTTATCGCCTACCGTACGTGCTTTAATTGATTATCTAGAAAGCTACTTTGCTGATAATCCATGGTGACCTTGGATGTTTCGTTCGTTGTGTTGATGAATAGAAAATAAACTATCGTGGCGTTTCGCTGATATAGTGTTATCCATTCTAAGGAATCAAATGCTTACTATTGGAGGCCGCAATGAGTATAGTTAAAATGATTTCTCGTAAAGCTCGCAAAGACCCTCTGCGCAATCCTGATCATTCAACAACGGAAGTGAAATTGGTCGCAGAAAGACCGCATTTAAGTGCTGAGGATTCGATTTGCCAAGCTTGAGGTTGATTGCTGGGCCAAATGGGTCCGATAAAGAAAAATTGTTTAAGAAACCGAGCTAAGTGCTCGGTTTTTTTGTCGCTAAAATTTTTATTATGCACTTGCATAATTTTATGCAAGTGCATAATAATGTCGCTTATCCGTTGAATTTTTAGAATTCGTGCTAATGCGAAACACAGAAGGGTGAGGGGAAAAGAGATGAAAACATTTGGCAGTCAATCCATGGTCGCACCGATCAAGCGTGTGTTAATGCGTCGTCCAGGTAAGAGTTTGCTCGCGGCGGATGCCAACGAATGGCATTACGGCAGTCTGTTTGATGCCCCCAAAGCCATTGCCCAATACGATGTGTTTGCCAAGCTGGTGGCTGAGTCTGGCGCGGAAATCACTTGGCTTGAAGATAATGGCGATGGCCTTTGTGATGCCATGTTCACCCAAGATGCTTCTTTGGTAACGGATCACGGTGCGGTGTTGCTCAACATGGGCAAACCTTTGCGGGTGCCAGAGCCTGCGATGCATGGCGAGGCTTATGAAGCCGCTGATGTGCCTGTTATTGGTAAGCTTACTGGCAATGGGCGTATTGAAGGGGGCGATTTTATTTGGCTAAACGACAAAACCATTGTGGTGGGCTGTGGCTTTCGTTCTAACCGTGAAGGCATTGCGCAGCTGAATGCGATCTTGAATCCTTATGAGATCACTGTCATTGGTTTTGATTTACCCGTTTGGCAAGGGGCAGAAGCTTGCTTGCATCTCATGTCGATGATTTCCCCTTTGGATGATAAGCTCGCGCTGATTTATTCTCCTCTAATGCCAACGGCCTTTTATCAACTTTTACTTGAAGAAGGCTTTACTCTGTTGGATGCACCAGCGGAAGAGTTTTTGGCAAGCGGTGGATTGAATCTAAACGTACTGCCGGTGAAGCCAAGCGAATGCATCATGATTGATGGCTTCCCAAAAACCAAAAAAATGATGGAAGAGGCAGGTTGTACGGTACATGTGTTTGAAGGCGATGCCCTTTGTATTGCCTGTGAAGGTGGGCCGACGTGCTTAACCAATACTATCTTACGTGCCTAACCATGCTTGGTTTCGCTCGTCATTTCGTGACATTGTCTCTATAGATTTATTGGTAAAAAGCGAATTAACACCATGGAAACAAAACGAAGAGAAAGCAATAAGCGTCGCCAAGCCTTGATTGAAGCGGCCCTTGAGTGTATTGCCCAAGAAGGTTTGCAAGCGGCGACGGTGCGCAAAGTGGCCGACTATGCGGGGGTGACCAATGGTTTAATTCGTTTTTACTTCTCGGGCAAAGATGAGCTGATTCGTGCCGCGTATGCGGCGCTGTTGGAGCATATTTATGTGACGGCACGTGTTGGCGTAGAGGATGAGTCTGTCCCGGCAAAAGTCCGTTTACGCGAGTTTATTCGGGCAACCCTGAACCCGCCGATTGTGGCGCCGCGAACGGTTTTGTTGTGGGCGAACTTTCTTCCTTTAACCTACAGCGATCCTGAAATGGCGACCATTCGCCGTGAAGCTTATGTGGATACCACGGATATTCTGGCGGTGTTAATCGCCGACTCTTTTCAGCAAGAAGATGAGGTGTTGGACGATAAGGCGGTGCAGCGCTTCGCCATTCAAGTGAATGCGATTATTGATGGACTTTGGTTAGAAGGCAGTTTAGCAACCGATAAGTTTGCCAAAGGGGAATTAGAACAGCTGGGGTTGCACGCCGCTTCGTCGGTATTACAACTCAGTTTAGATGAAAAAGATGGGTAGATTAAAAAGATGGATGGCCCTCGAAAGGGCTCGCAAAAAGGAGTAAGAGAAGACCATCCACAAACGCTCACAAATGTTGCTAGTCTGCTGGTTTGATTAAAACGTCTTTAAAGAAAGCGACCAGACGATCGTAATCATCCAAAGGCAAAACATCGGCCACATATTGGTCTGGGCGAACGATCACCATACAGCCCTGTTCCTTATCGATACCGCGCTTATCGTAGAAAGAGCCCTCTCTTGTTTGGGCGCTGTATACTTTCTCGTAGTCTTTCAGGCCAAGCGTGCCTTTTAATGGTTGCAATAGTGGATGTGGTGCCGACACCTCCACATCACGATGCGCTTCTTGGAAGATGGCGCTGAGACTGATGATAGAATCGATGTCCGAGCCTTTTGGCGTGTAGGTATTGATAGGGGAGTGTGGATCCTCTTGTAAAAAATTACATAAGGCGTTGACTCGACAAGACTCAGACATAAAGGCCTCTTTGCCAGCAAAGGCAAAGATATGCCAGCGGCCATCGGCTTTGACTGAGTGACCGAGATGGACGACTTTGGCATCCCCATGACGGGTTACTTTGGCCGAATGGAAGCGCTTGCCAAGTATTTGGCCCGTTGCTAAGGCTTGATGCTGATCCTTGCCGACTAATCGGGAAGCGGGATAATGAATGGCCACGCCCGCTGTGAAGTGGCCAGATTTCATAAAATATCGTTGAAATTCAGCGGGATCAACGCCATCTGGATTGTCTGCTGACTTAGGTTTAGCGCTAAACATAGTGGACAGTTCTCGGTCAAAGTCGATGAGTATCTGAGCGACTTTCTGTCTTTCTTCCGAGTAGGTATGAAGCAGAGAGGGGTCAGCTTTGCCTGTCAGTACATGGGCCATTTTCCAGCCCAGGTTCCACGTGTCATTGAGTGAGGTATTCAGGCCTTGCCCTGCTTTTGGGCTGTGGGTATGGCAGGCATCGCCTGCAAGGAATACGTGAGGCTCGCGGTCGGTTTCTGAATCATCAAAGGCGGTGGTTAGGCGTTGTCCAATTTCATACACACTCCACCAAGCGATTTCTTTCACGTCGATATGATAGGGCGCCATGATGCGGTTCGCCGCTGCAATTAAGCTGTCGGGCGTAATGGCTTCACGATTAAAACGCTCATTTTCGTTTAGCTTATCCAATTCAATGTATAGACGAACCATGTAGCCCCCTTCACGAGGGATGATCAACATATTGCCTTGATTGTTCGAATAGATGGCGGTTTTGAGTCGAATATCTGGGAAATCTGTGGTGGCAAGAACGTCCATGACGCCCCACGCTTGGTTGATGGAATCCCCCACTAGTTCACGGCCAATGGATTTGCGCACGGTGCTGCGCGCCCCGTCGCAGCCCACGACATATTTTGCTTGAACGGTTTCAATGACACCAAGATGTTGCGAGTCCAAACGTTCGAATTGTAGTGTCACGGGGTAATCTGGATGGTTGTAATCGACTTCTAAATCAAGCAACTTACGTGAGTAATGGGGCTCAATTTTACTGGCACCACGGCGCATAATGTCTAGAAAAAAATCGTGAACGCGTGCTTGGTTGACAATGACGTGCGGCATTTCAGACAAGTCATCTTCGACATCTTGAATTTTACTGGTACGCACAATATTTTCCGGCTTCTGATCATCGGGTCGCCAAAAGGCAATTTCATTTACCCAGTAGGCTTCTTGCTTGATCTGATCGGCAAAATCGTAGGCTTCAAATATTTCCATGGTACGGCACGCAATCCCATCGGCTTGGCCTACCAAGAGGCGGTCGTCTTTTTGTTCAACAATGCAGGTAGAAATTGTCGAGAACTTAGAAAGCTGTGCGGCAAGGTTCAGGCCAGCGGGGCCACAGCCAACGATCATTACATCAACTTTTTTTGGTAGCGGTTGCTTTAATGGTGGGGCAATAACGCGATCTTTGGGATCATTGATCCGTGGATTACCGGGATGAAAACCGTTTTCATAAAATTGCATGAGGAGTCCTCTTATTCTTTTTCTTAAAAGTTATTTTTATAGCTTATAAGGACTTTAACTAAATTCAGATATAAGGAAAAATAGATATTTAGATCCAGACTAAAAGAATTTGCATATATGAATCCTAACTTATTGAAGCAATTGGCCATCGTGGTGAAGCAAGGATCGTTAAGTCGAGCCTGTGAGCAGCTGTATATTACCCAGCCGACGTTAACCCGCAGCATTAAGCAGCTGGAAATGCGTGTCGAGGCACCGGTATTGATTCGAACCCGTTATGGTGTGGAACCAACGGATATTGGTGCTCGACTTGCCAGTATTGGCGAGCGTATTTTGGCGGAAACAGAACAAGCGGAGGAGGTGATCCGTCAATTCCACAACGGTTATCACAATGAGTTTGTGGTGGGTGTGGACCCTTTGTGGGAGTTCGCCACCGTGCAGCAAATGACGGAATTCTTCTTGCACGAAAAACGTTATGTTTTTCACTTTCGTACCAGTTCAGCCGCCGCCCAGATCGATTTATTAAAAAACGGTGAACTCGACTTTCTGTTTGCGCCCGCCCATCTTTCTGTGCCGCAAGGCTCGCTTGATCGACAGCTGCTTTTCCGTGATCGCTCTGGGGTATTTGTTGGGAGAAAATCTAAACTGTGTGGCTCTAGAGACGTGATTTCTCAAGCAGTATTAGAAAAGCAAACTTGGATGCTCGCGGGTGCCAGTGCGGGCTTTTTAGATCGGCCAACGGAATTAGCTGGGCAGAAGGCGGCCAACGTTGCTTTTACAGGGAGTATTCGCTCGGTGCTTCACCTTCTGAATACGTCAGATATGTTGGTGCGTATGCCGGCGCGAATGACGCTCATGACGGGGGACGTGTCTGAGGCGCAGATGATTAAAGTGGAAGGCCCCCTTGGGCCAAGGCGAGATATTGCCTTATGGTCGAGAAATGAAAACCGTGAACGGCCAGACTTTATCAAAGTGCACGATTTGCTACGCGACTATATGAAGAGAATAGACCAGACCGTATCAACCTTTGGACTGGATCTATAAAGGCCTAATAAAAGGCGTTTTTAATCGCTATCTATTTAGAAACTAGTGTCTAAAATACGCCGCCAATTCCTGCCATTGCGTTTCTGACTGGGCGGCGAGCATTTCACCATCGAGCAGGGTTGGGCTGTATTCTTGACCATCAAGGGTTCGGCAGATACCGCCCACCTCGGTGTGAACCAGTACGCCCGCTGCGTGGTCCCAAGGCAGCATTTTGTAGGTTAGGCTGAAGTGAAAGTGGCCTTGGGCGATTTGCCGATAAGCGGGGCAAGAAGGTAAGTTGTTGATGCGTACAAAGCGAGACGCTTTTAGGGCAAAGTCTCGTTTTCTCTCATCGCTATAAGAGTTAACGGACATGATGCCAGCGAGTTTATCTAGTTCGGGTTCAGCGGTGATGTGCAAGGGTAGAGGCGCTTGAGTCGGCACTTGATTCTTACCTTTTTCCGCCATGGCGGTACGTTGGAAAAACGCACCTTCCCCTAGATTGGCGTAAATCCAGTCGTCATTGACGGGGTCATAGAGTAAGCCAAAGCGTGTGATGCCCTTTACGACCACGGCAAGTATGATGCCAAAATCCGATAAACCATGAGCGTAGTTCCAAGTGCCGTCGATGGGATCGATGATCACGCAGGTGTCGGCGGTGGCGATTTTATTAATCCTTGATGGGTCGTCAGCGACGGCTTCTTCTCCAACGATTTCCCAATCAGGAAAGGCAGCTTCAATTTCATTGCTAATAAAGGTTTCGCTGGCTTTGTCGGCAATGGTGACAAGGTCGGTAAGGCTGCTTTTGGTTTCAACATCGGCGGCACTCAGTTGGCGAAAGCTAGGCATGACGATCTCTTGGCCTGCCTGGCGGACGATGTTTATGAGTCTTGCTTGTGTGGGCTTATCGAGGTTCATACACTACCACTCACCATTTCTCAGCTGTGCGTTAAAAGCAGTATACCTGATGAAGATAGCAAAGTGGGGAGGGATGGATTATTTTTTAGCCAATTTTTCCATGATATTGCTGTCGAGGGTTTTATAAATAGGAGGTGATGATTCGTGGTGTGTTGGCGAGTATACCGCTGGCCAGTATTCGAACTGGCCAGCTTTGCTAGAGAGTATTGCCAAGGGCGTTAGATAAAAAATGGTTTCTTATGGTGCTAAGAGAAGATTTTTTACCCTAGGGATGATTAGGCGAGCCGTTTGAGCATATCAACCAGTTGGTCTTTTTCATGATCACCATGTAGTCTAGCCATCATGGTATTTTCGTAATCACGGACTTTTTTGGACGACATTTCAAAAAATTCTTGGCCGTATTTGGTCATAAATAAAGCGTAGGAACGGCGATCATTTTTCGCCGGACGGCGTTCGATGAGCTTCATACTCTCCAGTTTATCGACCGCGGCCACCATCGCAGATCGATCATTACCAAGGGCCTGTGCGACGGCAGTTTGCGTGAGTCCTGGGTTTTTTTCGACGATCACTAGAACGGAAAAAAGGCCAGGGCTGATACCTAAATCGGAGCAGACTTCGCTGAACTTTGCAAAGAAGTTCATCTGTGCGCGTCGTAATCGGTAACCGACGGATTCCGCTAGCATTCCAAAGTCAATATCGGTGTCGTTGATTGTATCGGTTTGAGCCATGGCTTCCTCGTAAGTTCTCTGTATTCATCTAGATGGCTATTTCTGTGAAGCCATACCTAGGGGAGTATTATTCAATTTTTATATCTATTATTCAATTTTTATAATTGTAATGCTTAATTGTTGTATGCGCTATCAAATAGTGTAGCTCCTATCTCCCATTATCCGTGCTTTTATCTGCTCTTAGGGTTTGCTTCCTTTTCGTTCTCTTTTTTTAAGCCTTTTTGGCGAGACTAGCAAAATAATCATTTACAAAAATAACTGTTGTGGTGTACAACAATAGAATGTTTCATCCGGTTCATTCTATAACAAATCTAAAATAAAGAAGGTGATTTATGAGCAAGGTAATATCCTTGGACCAAGCGGCGGGCCTGATTAACGATGGCGACTGTGTGGTTTGGTCTACCGTTGGTATGTCGTATTTTGCTGAGGCGGTAGCGAAATCTGTTGAAGAGCGCTTTTTGCAAACAGGCCACCCGCAGAATCTAACCTTAGTTCATGACTGCGGTTGTGGTAATGGCAAAGAAAAGGGCATGTCCCATTTAGCCCATGAAGGGTTGGTAAAGCGCTTGGTGTCTGGTCATACGGGGCAAGCCCCAAAAATGGCGAACTTGATCGCGGATAACCAAATCGAAGCCTATTTATTGCCCCAAGGGGTTTTGACCACTTTATGGCGTCAGATCGCCGGTAACAAGCCGGGTGTGATTACCAAAGTCGGAATGGGGACGTATGTGGACCCATTAATCGATGGTGGCAAGGTAACGAACATTACCACAGAAGAGCTGGTTAAACGTATTGAAATTGAAGGGGAAGATTGGCTTTTGTATAAAAGCTTCCCAGTTGATGTAGTGGTGATTCGAGCCACTACGGCAGATGAAAAAGGCAATTTATCCGTTGAAGAAGAAGCCATGATGGCAGAAATTTTGTCTATGGCGCAAGCAGCGAAAAATCGCGGCGGCATCGTGATTGCTCAAGTGAAGTATCTTGCTGAGGCTTGCAGCATTCCTCCTAAAGAAGTCAAAGTCCCTGGGGTATTAGTTGACTATGTCACGGTTGCTCCAGCAGAAGACCATATGCAAACCATCACTACGGATTATAACCCGGGTTTAGCAGGTAACGCCCGTGTGCCATCCAATGGTATCCCTCCTTTAAAATTTTCTGATCGCAAAATTATTGCCCGTCGTGCGGCCATGGAGCTAGCAGAAGGGGCGATTGTCAACTTAGGTATTGGTATGCCTGATGGGGTGGCGTCGGTGGCGGCAGAAGAAAACGCTGCTCAATTATTTACTTTGACGACAGAGCTTGGGACTTATGGAGGCGTTCCTGCTTCAGGTGGTGATTTTGGGGCGGCATGGAACCCAGAAGCGATTATTAACCATGAAGCGCAGTTCGATTTTTACGATGGCGGTGGTTTGGATATGGCGTTTCTTGGGCTAGCCCAAGTGGATAAAAACGGGAATTTGAATGTTAGTAAATTTGGGCCAAAAGTGGTTGGTCCGGGCGGTTTTATTAATATTTCGCAAAGTGCGAAAAAAGTGGTGTTCTGCGGTACCTTGGTGAATGGCGCGAAATTAGCCTTCGAAGCGGGAAAAGTGCGCGTGGTGGAAGAAGGCAAAACGAAGAAATTTGTCGAATCCGTGGATCATATTACCTTTAGTGGTGAGGTGGCGAAAGCCAATAAACAGCCTGTGTTCTTTATTACTGAGCGTTGTGTCTTGGTGCTACGGGAAGAAGGCTTGGTGTTAACAGAAATCGCGCCGGGGCTGGATTTACAAAAAGATGTGCTTGATATGATGGATTTCAAACCAGTGATTGCTGAGGATCTGAAAACCATGCCGGAAGAGATCTTTTATGAGCAATGGGGCGGTTTAACGAAAGCCATGGCAGTAGCGGCTACAAGATAACAAGGGGTAAGTTTATGTCTATTAACAATGTTGAAATTCCTTATGGTGCCTATTGGAGTACGCCGTTTACCAAGTGGCAAGGCTCGCTACAGTATTTGCATTCGATGAAGTTTGCTGCTCATGTTGCGAAGCAAGAGCTGGCCAAACGCGAAATTGACCCACTGATTTTTGATTCTGGTGTGTTGGGCATGACCATTAATCAGTATCAATCTTTTAACGGTGCCCCTTGGGCTTTGTATGATATTGGCGCAATTCGTACCCCAGGTCATGCGGTTAATCAGGTCTGCGCAACCAGTGCACGGGCCTTATTCGCGGCGTCATCGGAAGTCATGTGTGGCATGGCGAAAGTGTCATTGCTGATGTCGGCTGATCGTTGTTCTAACGGTCCACAGATTTATTACCCAAATCCAAAAGGCATGGGGGGCTACGGTCAGAGCGAAGCACAGGTGACATACAACATGATGAATGACCCAATGGGGGGGCATTCCATGATGCAAACCGGTGAAAATGTTGCCAAGCGTTTTGATATTTCGAGGGAAGAGTTGGATGCCGTTACCCTACGTCGTTATGAGCAATATCAAGAAGCCTTGAAAGACGACCAGGCATTCCAAAAGCGCTTTATGACGTTGCCTTTGTCTGTGCCAACCGCAAACTTTAAAAAAGAAGAAACGGTTCTGACAGGTGATGAAGGGGTTTTTCCTACGACGGCTGAGGGGCTAGCGAAGCTGAAACCCATTATGGAAGGGGGAGTGATCACCTTTGGTAACCAAACTCATCCGGCGGATGGTAATGCGGCGATTATTGTTTGTCATAGTGATCAAGCTCAGGCCCTGTCAACTCGTCCAGAAATCAAAGTAGAAGTCTTGGGGTTTGGTCAAGCTCGGGATGATTTGGCTTACATGCCTGCGGCTCCTATTGAGGCGGCACAACGCGCGCTGCAAATGGCGAATCTTGATATTAAACAAATTGATGCAATCAAAACGCACAATCCTTTTGCGGTGAACGATGTGGCTCTGGCCAAGGCATTGAATATTGATGTCATGACGATGAACAACTATGGCTGTTCTTTGATTTGGGGGCACCCTCAAGGGCCAACCGGACTACGTGCCATTATTGAGATGATTGAGGAGCTGGCGATTCGTGGCGGAGGTTATGGCTTGTTTACTGGTTGTGCGGCGGGTGATACGGGCATGGCTGCCGTCATTAAAGTGTCCGAACGCTAATCTTGGTCTTTTTGTTCACCGTTTGCACAGGAGGGCGAATGGTGATGATGTTCCGTTGGTGTAAGACTTGCCATCTTCGGATGGCTTTTTTCAGGAAGCAACACACCGATTTATTTAAATATTTTCAATAATCATAGAATGTTGAGTTTGACATTTGTTTATGTGTACAACTATTATCACCTTAATGATTTATTTACGATATAAACAACATGGGCAGACCTTGGCTGCATAACCATAAGAATAGAGGCAGACGCATGGCAACGTACGAGTACATTAAATTTTCCGTAGAAGATGGCATTGGCCATCTAGTGTTAAATCGCCCTGAAAAGAAGAATGCGATCAATGATAAGTTGTGTCTTGAGATTGAAAATGTGTTTATCAATCTGAGTGATGAGGTGAGTGTCATTGTGTTATCAGGGGCAGGCCCTGAGTTTTGTGCAGGATTAGATTTAACTGAGCACACCGCCCGTGAGCCATTTGAAGTGGTGAAGCATTCTAATATGTGGCATCGCGTTTTTGGCCATATCCAGAATTCAGGGGTTCCTGTTGTGGCGGCGATGCAGGGGGCTGTTATTGGTGGTGGCTTGGAGCTGGGAATCTGTGCCCATATACGTGTTGCTGAAACGGGCACTTTTTATCGATTACCAGAAGGTCGCCACGGCATTTTTGTCGGCGGTGGCGCATCGGTCAATGTGGCGAATGTTATTGGTACCAGCCGAATGACGGAAATGATGCTGACTGGCCGTAATGTCGATTCAGAAGAAGGGTTGCGTATAGGCTTATCTCATTATGTGGTTGACAATGGTACGTCATTAGCAAAAGCACGTGAAGTTGCGGAGACGATCGCAACCAATTCTAAATATTCTAACTGGGCGATGACCACCGGATTACGTCATATTAACAGTATGTCGGCTTCTGAGGGCATGTACACCGAGTCTTTACTCTGTGGTGTGACGCAAACCAGTCCTGAAGTGAAAGCGCGTATAGATGCCTTTCTAAATCGTAAAAAGAATTCCTAATACCTTCATTGGAGCAATTAATATGCAAATCAAAAATAATCATTTTATTGTGACTGGGTCGGCTTCTGGTATTGGTGAAGCGGTAGCTCGCCGCCTCCATGGTTTGGGGGCAAAGATTACATTAGCGGATATGAATGAAAAAGGGTTGGAGCGTGTCGCTGCAGACCTTGGCGAACACGTTCAGGCTGTGACGACCGATGTGTCTGATGAAGCGTCGGCACAAAACTGTATGGATAAAGCGGTTGACGCCTTTGGACCGATTCGCGGCATTGTCAATTGTGCTGGTATTCCTGGTGCTGAACGGGTGGTGGGGCGTGAAGGCCCACACAGTTTAGCTGGCTTTGAGCGCGCTTTAAAAGTCAACCTGTTGGGGACTTTCAATATGGTTCGTTTGGCGGCTGACAAAATGCAGCATAACGAACAAGCAGAGAATTTAGAACGCGGCGTGATCATTAATACAGCCTCTGTTGCGGCGTTTGATGGGCAAATTGGTCAAGCAGCCTATTCAGCGTCTAAAGGTGGGGTATGTGCAATGACGTTGCCAATTGCCCGTGAGCTTGCACGCTTTGGTATTCGAGTAATGACCATTGCCCCAGGCTTGTTTAAAACGCCGATGATGGATGTGCTGCCAGAAGATGTTCAGCAATCGTTGGGGGCAGCTATTCCGTTCCCTTCTCGTTTGGGGGAGCCAGATGAGTATGCGGCTTTGGCACAGCATATCATTGAAAATGTCATGTTAAATGGCGAAGTGATTCGTTTAGATGGCGCATTGCGGATGGCCGCTAAATAACTCGTTTGACGAGCTAATCCTGCTATCGCCAGCGCTGATGGGCTTCTGTCCCGTCGAGAGAATAACAATAATATTGGTTGTGGCTATGATGGTCGCTTCCCTAAAACTTTAACCACATAAAAATAACCAACGTGGTTTTAGGAGCTTAAAATGAATGGTGAATTTCATCCTATCAAAGTGACTGCTCACCCTATTGATATAGAATATAGGGAAAATGGGGTACAAATTATCAGTAGCCAGAAGGCGCTGAATGACTATGCACGTTGTTGGACCGATCGGCTTGCTTTGTGGGCGGATAAAACGCCAGATCAAGTGTTCGTTGCACAGCGTAATGATAATGGTGAATGGGATGAGGTAACCTACTCTCAAGCCCTGCAACGTGTTCGCCAGATTGCTTCTTGGTTGATTAAGCAACCGGTTTCTTTGGAGCGCCCAATTGTTTTTCTCTGCGGCAATAGTGTTGAGCATTTAATGCTTGCGTTAGCAGGGATGTATGTGGGTATTGCTCATTCCCCTGTCTCTCCAGCCTATTCTTTAATCGCAACAGATTATACCAAGCTTAAGCATATTTTTGATGTTTTAACGCCTGGGTTGATTGTGGTGGATGAGCTAGCGCCTTATGAAAGAGCCATACAGGCCGTTTGCTCGGATACCAGTACTCCTGTCGCAGTGATGAAAGGGGATGTTAAACCACAAAAAATCACCAACCCAACCATTTCATTTGATGCGTTTTGGGATCACCCAGTGGATCCTGTAATCGAGGCTAAAAATGCTGAAGTGAATGGTGATACGGTGGCAAAAATCTTATTTACCTCTGGTACAACAGGGCTCCCAAAAGGGGTGACCAATACCCAGAGAATGATTTGTGCTAACCAGGTGATGATTCATCAAGTTATGCAATTTTTAGCAGAGAAACCACCTGTTATGGTGGACTGGCTCCCTTGGAACCATACGTTTGGTGGCAATCATAACGTAGGGATTGCCCTATACAATGGCGGTGCTTTGTATTTGGACGATGGTAAGCCAACCGAAAAACTGTTTGATAAAACCCTGAAAAACATCGTGGACGTTAAGCCAACGGTGTACTTTAACGTGCCAAAAGGGTTTGAGCTGTTGGTTAAGCATTTGAAAGCCGACAATGCCTTAGCAGAAACGTTCTTCTCGCGGCTACAGTTTACCTTTTTTGCGGCCGCTGGTTTAGCTCAACATATTTGGGACGATCTCGATGCCTTGGCCATCCAGTATACTGGCAAGAAAATCCCTATGTTAACGGGGCTTGGTTGTACTGAAACAGCACCGTCTGCCACCTTTGCTTCCGTTGAAGAGTCCGCGTCAGGGGTGATCGGTGTGCCTGCTCCCGGTGTGACGGTCAAGTTGGTTCCCAATGAGGGGAAGATGGAAGCGCGGGTTAAAGCGGTGACCACTATGCCAGGCTATTGGCGTCAGCCTGAGCTGAATAAAAAAGCGTTTGATGAGGAAGGGTTTTATTGTCTTGGGGATGCGTTTGCTTATGTGGATGAGCAAAACCCTCATCGCGGGTTCCGCTTTGATGGACGTGTTTCTGAAGATTTCAAATTGGACAGCGGTACCTGGGTGAGCTCCGGTGTTATTAAGGCGAAGCTGATTAGTGCACTGGCGCCGTTTGTTCAAGACGTGGTGATATGTGGTGCAAACGCAGGTTTCGTCACAGCAATGGTGTTTCCTGATTGGAACCATTGTCGTGCAATTATGCCGGGCTATGAAGAGGTTTCTCATGAGGATATCGTTCGCGATAGCAGCGTACGTGAAGCCTTCAGAGAAAAACTGGTGGAATTTTCTCAATCCAACACCGGTAGCTCTACTTTGGTAAAACGCATTATTTTGCAGTCCAAAGCGCCCAGTATTGATGCCCACGAAGTGACGGATAAAGGATCGTTAAATCAGCGTGCGGTGCAAGATAATCGTCCTGATCAAATCGCTCTTTTGTATCAAGAACCTATCGCCGATGAGGTGATTAGCATCTAAGTGGTGCTGATCACTCAAGGGGTCAGGGTTACTAGTTAGTCTGGTTTGTTGCGCCATAATAGCATCAAGACGACGATGTTATTATGGCGATTTACAGTATTCGCTGTTAAGAGAAACAATAGCGTGTAATCTGTTGATAGCGATCTTCAGGGGAGAGCAAAATAGAGGGAAAGTGCGCGTGATTAATGGCATCAGGCCAGGCTTGTGCTTCCATAGCTAATCCTGAATAAGCACTTAATGCACCGTGATTAATATTGTGCTCCTGAGCCAGTTGAATGTGTCTGCCATCATAGATTTGTAGACCTGTCTCATTGGTCTTTAATGACATTTGAATACCTGTTAATGGGCCAATAAGTGTTGCTACGTCCCGTAACGGCTGTTTGTCTTGGGCCAGACAAAAATTGGTGTCTAAACCGGGATAATCGTCTCTGGCAATACGTCTTAACGTGCGAAAATCGAAAGGGGTGCCTTGAACCGCTTGGACATCACCGGTGGGAATTAACTCCTCTGTCACGGGTAAATAATGCTCCGCTTGAATGGCAAGCTTATGGTCGAGTACTGAACCTTGTCCGTCTAGGTTAAAATAGCTGTGTCCTGCAAAATTACAGATCGTTAATTGGTCTGTCGTAGCAAGAATTTCCAGCTCTAGCCCTGTTCCATGTAATCGATAAAAGACATCCACAACCATTTTACCTGGATACCCCATTTCCCCATCCGCTAAGACACTTTGTAAGTGAACCTGCTCGCCATTATGTTCGATGACGGTCCAATTTTTACTGCTTGTCCCCAAGGGACCACCGTGTAAATGGTGTTTTTCTGGCGGAGAAAGGGGCAGAGTGTATTGCTGGTTGCCTATCAGGGCGCTACCTCGGGCGGTACGATTGGCAACACGACCTACCACGGCACCAAAGTATTTCGCTTGGTCTAAATAACGGTCAAGAGCAACACTGCCGAGCACTAATGAGTGCTCATAACCGTTTAAGTGAATCGATTGAATGCTGGCACCTAAAGACAAAATAACCACGCGTAATTGGCCATTGTTCAGCTCTATTTGCTCGCTACCTAGAGTGGCCGTTAGTTGTTTTTGTTGACTCATATTTTCCTCTATAGGGGTGGCGTTATTATGTTTGGAACTTGTCGTCAAAGCTTTGATAATTGACTATAAACCCCGTGGTATCTGTGTCCAGTCAATTTCTCGAATACCTTGCAAACAGCTTTGATCTTGACTTGGTTCTTGACGATTGGTCATAGCGACCATCTGGCCTTGTTTAAACCAAACCGTAATATAGATACATTGTTTCACGCCATTAAAGGCGGCGTATTGCCACGCTTCGGTGGTGCCATTAAAGGAGCGATAAATAGGCTTTCCCATAATATTGGTGACTTGTTGTTTATCCATCCCTTCTTGTAGAGAGAGCGCTTTGGTGTTGATGAAGCTGCAAGCCGTTAACAGTGAAAAAGCAATTATAAGTAAAACGATGCGCATTATGGTCCATCCAAAAAGTGAGCTGGCAAAAGAATAGTCTAGTTGTGATCATACTTTGTCATGATCGTATTTATCCGTTGTTTGTACCTTGCTTAACTATAAGGCTATACAACAAAACCCACAAATTATTGATGCCGTATCAGTATGTTACCATGGGGGAAAACGTCTCTTATGGCCTTTATTACCTCATGCCATCAGCTCTATGCCAGTGTCCACTTGGTATAAAAAAATTACAAACTCAACGTACATTTTATTGGGGAGTCTACTACGCTTACTTTAATTGAATTGCATAAAAAGTAACGTAGGGAAAACAAAGCGCTTTGTCAGGCGTCCAAAAAATGTTTACAGGGAGCAAGTCGTACATGGAGTCCCCATCGATACACGCTTTTTGTCCACAGTGAAACGTCTCCTTCTTTATTTTCTCTACTTTCTGAGCAAGCAATGGCTTAACTGCTCATACAAGGGCCTATATTTAGTAACTAGGATCGTTATGAAAAAAACATTGTGGTTGTATTTTTTTCTGCTGGTTATTTGCTGCAGTCTGTTTGTTTTTGTTGCTCCTCTAGCGGGTTTTATCGGCTTGGCCGTCGGTAGTGGCGCCGTTATGGTGCTTTCCAGAAATCATAGGGTTGCAGCGGTTCAATCTGCGAGCAGTGATGATGGCGAAACGGGCAAGAAGTCAGCGGTAGATATGGAGACAGTGCAAAAGCATTTATTCCAAAACGAACTGATTCCATTGCTGCACTCGTGTGATGACGATTTATCGAATGTCTTAAAGACTCAAGTGGATGCCGTTGCATTACTCACCGAGTCCTTTCGAGATATCGACAACCTTGTTACGTCCCAGTCTGGTTATATTGAGGAGTTAGTCAAAGATGGTATGGAAGGTGGAGACACCTACAGTAATGCCATGAAAGCGTTTGCTAACCGAACGTCAAAGACCATTGACCGTTTTATTTCTAGCACGGTGGATATGTCAGCGTCTTCTATGGAGTTATTAAAACAGGTCAATGTGATTAACGAGCAAATGCCAGAAATCGCCAAAGCCTTAAAAGATATTGATGATATTGCTGCTCAAACCAATCTACTAGCATTGAATGCCGCTATCGAAGCCGCCCGAGCGGGTGAAGCGGGTCGAGGGTTCGCTGTGGTAGCGGATGAAGTGCGTTCTCTTTCCAATCGCTCTACTGGGTTCAGTGAAGCCATTCAGTCTCGTATTAACAATATTCAAACTCAGGTCAACCAGCTATCGGTGTCTATGGAAAAAGTCGCTGCTCACGATGTGACTTACATCATGGAATCGAAAAAGGAGATGAATGTTGCGTTGGACAGGATTGTCAAAAAAGCACATTCAGACGCGCGGGTCACCAGCGAATTGGAAAGTCTGTCTGGAACGTTAGAGCAAGCCATTCATCAAGCGACAAGAGGCTTGCAATTTGATGATATCAATAGTCAAAACATATTATTTATCAGGGAGACGATACAGTTTATTGAGGAAAACCTACAAGCCTTTAATGGCGGATCAGCAGAAGAAATTGAGAATGTTCTTCTAGAAAGGCTGGCTCTTTTAAATCAGAGAAAAGAACAAAAGCATAACCCTGTCTCACAAGAAGGGGTAGAAAGTGGTGATGTTGAGCTATTTTAGAATAAGGGTGTCTTATGACTGATACTGTGATTGTTTTACCTGAACGATTTGATTTTAGTACACATAAATGGTTTACCAAAAAGTATGAAGCGGCTTTGCTATCCAAAAATAACATCGTTCTCGACTTTTCTTGTGTTCAATATATTGATTCCTCAGCATTGGGGATGATGGTTTTATTACATCGTCTACTTATTGAAGAAAGCAAAAGTGGAACGATAAGAAATGTATCTGGCAGTGCAAAAGATATCCTAGAAATGGCTAATTTTGGCAATTTGTATCAATATGAATAATAGAAAAAAAATTCTTTTAGTTGAGGATTCTTTTCCTACACAATCGCTTATAAGAAATATTCTTTCTTCTCATGAATTAGAAGTGATCACTGTCGGTTCTAATCAAGAGGCGAAGCAACAAGTAGATGAACATGATTTTCACCTTATTATATTGGATGTAAACCTAGAGGATGGACCAAGTCAGTCTTTCATGAAATACGTTCATGATAAGAACAGTAGACTTCCTGTGGTGGTGCTAACAGCAGACTTAGAAAATAAAATTATTTCTGATTTTTATGAGCTAGGTGCAAAAGACTTTTTACATAAACCGATTAATGTCTATCTTTTCTCAAGAAAAATTATCAGTGTCATTGAAAGTTACAGCGTGGAGTTAGAAGAGCTAAGAAAAACGGTCTTATTAGAAAGAATGATGAATGAGAAAGACCAAGAGGAAGCCTTAGCCTTTTACGTTTACGATCATATCATTAATAAAAACATACAAGAACTAGATGGTATTGAACACGCGACTCTTTCCCACGGTAAGTTTTGCGGTGATATCTTAATGCAAGTGGTTAAACCTAATGGCAATTTGATGATTATGTTGGCGGATGCAACGGGCCATGGTATGGCGGCTGCACTGACCATTTACCCTATGGTAACCACCTTTACGGCTTTGGTAAATAAGGGTTTTTCCACTGCCGCAATACTATTGGAATTAAATGAAAAACACTCACAAACGGTTCCACATAACCGTTTTATTTCCTGCATTGTTATTGAAGTTCTCTATCAGGAAAATGAAATTTCTATTTGGAATGCAGGAATGCCCGATGTGTTATTGATGGATAAAAATCATCAGCCTTTAACCCGTGTCAAATCTAAAAATATGGCATTAGGGATACTTGGCAATAACTCCGTAACGACTAAATTCGATCGTTTTTCTCTGGATGAGGTTGGTTTTGCAATGCTGATGAGCGATGGTGTTATAGAAAATAAATTTTCAGATGGCAAGATGCTTTCATTTCAAGACGTTTATCAAGATCTTGAATCTAACCGTATGCACCCTCTGGAGGTTATTAATAAATATCATGCTCTCAGTGACCCCATTGATAATGTCGATGATATGTCATTTTCTTATGTGGATTTTTGTAAAGTAAAAGAGAGCTTATCTAATATTCTTCAGACGGACTTTTCTAGAAAGGAAATTGGCAATATCGAATTTAGTTCTGTTTTGATGGGAAAAGCACTTGCAAATGAAGAAATTGTATCTAGTTTTATTACTATGCTTGAAAAATACTCGTTTCCTAGTGATTTTTTGCAAAAGGTATTTTTAGTGCTAACTGAGTTGGTAAGCAATGCGATTGATCATGGTGTTTTGAACCTTTCTTCAGAGTTAAAAGAAAAGGATTTTTTTGTTTATTTAGAGCAGCGATCTGAAGGTTTAAGGAATGTGTCTGATAGTGAGTTTATTGAAATAACTATCAAATGGCTTGCAAAAGACATGAAGATAATGATTGCTGTGACAGACAGTGGTAAAGGGTATGACTCGGCGACATTTTATGATAGTGATGCTGCTGAATTACATGGTAGAGGACTCCAACTCATTCAAAAAATCAGTGAGTCTTATTGCTACGATAAAACAGAAAATAAAACGACAGTTCTTATTGCTTAAATAGGGTGTAGAGATGGCTAAAAAATTGTTGATTGTTGATGATTCTCCTTCGGTTCGCCAAATGATTGAAGCGACATTAAAGGGAGCTGGTTATGCGGTCACGGTGGCAAAAGATGGTCAAGAAGCATTTGAAAAATGCCGCAGTGAGCGATTTGACTTTGTGCTGACTGATCAGAATATGCCTCGTATGGATGGGATTACATTAATCAAATCCCTGCGGGCTATGTCGGCTTATGCAAGGGTGCCTTTGATTGTCTTGACGACAGAAGCAGGGGATGCACTGAAAAGCCAGGGCAGGGCCGCGGGGGCAACGGGCTGGATGGTTAAGCCTTTTGACCCTTCTAAGCTGTTGGATGTGGTGAAAAAAGTGCTTGGCTAGAAAGGTCTGCAAGCATGTTTAGTAAAATTCCGTCGATTCATTATTGATTACAGTTGAGTTGTTTATGGATGATATGAGTCAATTCCGTGAGATGTTTTTTGAGGAAGCCCAAGAGCATCTAGAAACCATGGAAACCTTTTTGCTGGATTATGATCCAGAAGGTGAACCCGATATTGAGGCACTCAATAGTGTGTTTCGAGCGGCTCACTCCATTAAAGGAGGGAGTGACATCTTTGGTTTTAAGGCCATGACTGGGTTGACTCATGTGATGGAAAACTTGCTTGATTCAGCACGTAATCAAGAATTGTTTTTAACCAGTGATTTGATAACGGTTTTACTAGAAACGATTGATTTATTAAAAGTTATTCTTGATAACTATCATGAAGACATTGAGATAGACTGGGACGAAGTAGAGTCAGGTAAGACACGCCTGAAAAGCGTTTTACAAGAGGCGAAAGAAGCTCAGAAAGGGGTTGTGCAAGAAGACCCTGTACAAGAGGCTGCAGGCGAACAAACAGCTTCTGATATTGAAGATGAAGGGTTTGGTTTTTTTGAGCAAGAGACAGAGGGCTCAAATGAGAGTGATCTTGAAGATGAAGGATTTGGTTTTTTTGAGCAGGAGACAGAGGGCTCAAGTGATAATGATCTTGAAGATGAAGGATTTGGTTTTTTTGAGCAAGAGACCGAGGGCTCACATGATAATGATCTTGAAGACGAAGGATTTGGTTTTTTCGAAACCCCGTTGCTAAAGAAAGAAACGTCTGAAGAGTCACAAGGTTATGGTTTTTTTGATGAAAGACTTGAGAGCGACACGGCTTCATCAACATTAAGTGATCAGCAAAGCAAGACAGAGATTCATTCATCACAAGATAATCAAGCGTCCAGCAGTGCTCCGACGACGGAACTCACACCAGTCAGGGAGAGTAAGGCACCTGCCGCCAAAGGCAAAGCGGCGGCCGAGAGTAAAGCATCCGAATCCGCTAGTATCCGAGTTGAGACCGTTAAAATTGATAAGCTGGTTAACCTTGTCGGTGAGCTAGTCATTACTCAGTCCATGTTGAATCTGATTGGCAGTGAGGCCCAAGAAAGCATTGCCGAAAAAATGCAAACGGCATTAACCGAACTTGAGCGCAATACTCGCGAAATTCAAGAAGCGGTAATGTCCGTTAGGATGTTACCCATTTCTTTTGTGTTTAATCGCTTTCCCCGTTTAGTTCGAGACTTATCGAATAAATTAACCAAGAACATTGAGTTAGTGATCGAAGGCGGAAGCACCGAGATAGACAAGAACCTAGTCGAGAAAATCTCAGACCCACTGACACACCTTATTCGTAATAGTGTTGATCACGGCATCGAAGCGCCAGCCGTTCGTATTGCTAAGGGCAAACCCGAAAAGGGCATTGTGAAGCTGATTGCATCGCAAAGAGGCGGTGAAATTGTGATTACGGTTAGCGACGATGGGGCGGGTCTTAATAAAGAACGTATTTTGAATAAAGCCCTTGAGAAAGGCATTTCCCTTCCTGATCCTTTAACCGATGACGCCATTTGGTTGTTGATTTTTGCCCCTGGCTTTTCCACCGCCGCTGAAGTGACGGATGTATCCGGCCGCGGTGTTGGCATGGATGTGGTGAGACGAAATATTGAGGCATTAGGAGGGCGGGTCAGTATTGAATCTAATCAAGGCGTGGGGACGACTTTTGAAGTTCGCTTACCGCTCACCTTGGCGATACTGGATGGAATGTGCGTCGAAAACGAGAACCAGGTCTTTGTGATTCCACTGGTGAACATTGTAGAAAGTATTCAGCCATTAGAGAGCCAAATAAAAGTGATGCAAAACAGGCAATTGCTATGGGTGCGGGACGAATATTGGCCATTAATTAACTTAGAAGAAGCCCTTTATGGTGGTCTTCATCCTGTCAATATCAGTGAATCCATTGTGGTATTAGTGGAAACCGCGAAAAGGCGGTATGGGCTGATTGTCGACGGCTTGTTGGGTCAGCAGCAAGTGGTGATAAAAAGTCTTGAGCGACACTATCGTCGTGTCAAAGGCGTGGCGGGTGCGACGATCATGGGGGACGGAAGTGTGGCATTAATTTTAGATATTGAATCGTTAGTCAGTTCTCAATCATTAGAACTCGAAGAGGAGGCCAATCATGTCATCCTTACCTAATAACAGCGGTGTGCATTCCGTAACAAGAGAGTTTCTTGCTTTTGTATTGGGGGATGAGACTTATGCACTCGACATTATGTCCGTGAAAGAGATTCGAGGTTACGAACCAGTGACCAAAATAGCCAACGCACCTAGTTACATAAAAGGAGTCATCAATCTTCGAGGAGACATTGTTCCTATCGTGGACCTGCGTATTAAATTTGGTGTAGGGGAGCCCAGTTACAATGAGTGGACCATCGTCATTATGCTCAATATCAAGGATCGCATTCTCGGAATTGTGGTTGATGGCGTATCAGATGTCATGAACTTTGAAGAAGAAGACATTAAGCCCGCACCAGAGTTTGGAGCTGCTTTTGACAGTCGTTATCTGGATGGATTGGCGGCGGTAGATGACCTAATGGTCATCGTGGTAGACATTGAGGCTCTGGTATCAAGTGAAGAGTTGGGACTATTTGATACGGTAGATACCGTTTAGGGAGAGGACAATGAGTGTCTTTTCAAATATAAAGCTATCTCTCAAATTTTTAGTATTGGGAGTTTTGGCCTGTTTATGTATTGCGATTCCTACGAAGTTTTTTTACGAAGTTGAGACGGGGTTAGTCGAGGCTTCTAAACAGGAGCTTAATGGTATCGAGCCATCTACCGACGTGCTTTTTTTAATAAAGAAAGTTCAGGAATATAGAGGCTTAACCGCCATTTATCTCAATCAAAGTAATGATGACAATAAGGCATTATCTGCCAAAGGAAGTGAGGTATTAGCTGCTTTCAAACAGGTTGGTGAGTTGCTAAATAGTCAGTACCCTAACTCGCCAATGTTAACGCTGTTCATACGTGCTCAATCAGAGTTTTCTGAACTTAGTACGCGTGTTGAATCGAAAACAGTGTTACCAGGGGAGGCATTTGCTAAACAAACGGATGTTGTCACGGCGCTGATGTCCGGTATTCTCCCCGCGATTATGGAAACGTCAGGGTTAAGTTATGATCCTGTTGCGAACTCTTATCACTTAATTATCGCAACGAACGATAACTTGCCAGCCTTGATTGAAAATATGGCTCAGTTAAGAGGTCAGGGAGCGGCTGCGTTATCTAAAGGGGTAATCAATCCTGCCCAACTTACCCGTATTAATTCACTCTCCTCTTTATTGCAATCAGCAGAGCAAAAGCTACTTCATAATTTAGAGGTGTCATCAAAGTCGGGTGATAACCTACAAGTCAACGCTATGTTGAAGAAAATGAAGGGTCTGGATGCGAGCATTAATCAGCTACTGCAAATCGTTAATCAAGAGATTCTCAATAAAGACATTACCACTTATAACCCGGATACTTTTTTTGAGGAAAGTTCGGCAATCATCAACGAGCTTTACCTCTTTGGGCAATCCAGCAATCAAGTATTAACCTCCATGATGCTAGAGCGTATTGAAAGCGCTAACCAAACGATACTCACTAATCTCAGCATTATCGGTGCTTTGATTGTACTTCTGCTGATTATCTCAATTGGTGTGATCCGCTCACTTAAGAGCAGTTTGAGTGCGGTTATTGGAGCGGTTGATGGGGTGTCGAATGGCAACTTTTCGGTTCAATTAAATACCGCTCGTAAAGATGAATTTGGGCCGATTAATAAGGGCCTAATGAAAATGACGCAGAGTTTGTCGAAAGCTCGTGATGAGCGGGATAGGATACAAACAGAAATAGAAGCGCGATTAATTGAAACGACAAGAATCGAGCAGGCTTTAAACGTCACTTCGACCAATGTGATGCTAGTTGATAATAAGCACAAGATTATTTATGCAAATCATTCTTTGACGGCGATGCTGACGAATACCGAGAGTGAACTACGTAAAGTGTTACCCAATTTCAAGGCCAATGGCATTGTGGGAAGTCATCTGGATATTTTTAATCAGGACCCTTCATCTGATTCGCTCGCGCTAGAAAAGCTGTCCAGCAGCCAAGGTACGCAAATTACCTTAGGAAATTTGTTTTTTAGGGTGGATGCTAATCCAATCGTCAGTGCCAACGGTGAGCGTCTTGGCTCTGTCATAGAATGGTTAGATAGAACGTCAGAGGTGGAAGCGGAGAATGAGATCGCGGCGATTGTCGAGCAGGCGTCGAAAGGTAATTTTTCTCAACGCATTAGTATGAGTAATAAAATAGGCTTTATGAAGTTTATTTCTGAGTCGTTAAATCATCTTGTGAAAACCTCTGATGATGGCTTAAAGGATATCAGTCGCGTTTTAATGGCGTTATCGCAGGGCAACTTAACTGAAAGAATTACCGCCGATTATGAAGGGCAATTTGACGATTTAAAACGTTACTGTAATCAAACCAGTGAAAACCTCACCAAGATGATAGGTGAGATTCGTCATGCTGCAGAGACAATCAGGCTGGCGTCTACTGAAATTGCCAAAGGCAATATGGATTTATCTGGTAGAACAGAAACACAAGCAGCAAGCTTGGAAGAGACCTCATCCAGCATGGCACAAATTACCAGTACGGTTCGACTGAATGCGGATAATGCCAATCAAGCGAACATCCTAGCTTCAGAAGCCTCTGAAGTGGCGTTAGAGGGAGGGAGTTTAATTTCAGAGGTAGTCAATACCATGGCGGCGATTAACTCATCGTCACAGAAAATTTCTGACATTATTGGTGTCATCGATGGTATTGCTTTTCAAACCAATATTCTTGCCCTGAATGCGGCCGTTGAGGCGGCTCGTGCTGGTGAACAAGGACGAGGTTTTGCCGTTGTCGCGTCAGAAGTGAGGACGCTTGCCCAGCGTTCGGCCAATGCGGCTAAAGACATCAAAAGCTTGATCTCGGATTCGGTGAGTAAGATTGAAAATGGTAACCATTTGGTAGGTCAATCGGGTCAAACCATGGATCGTATTGTTGATTCTATTAAGCGTGTGAACGGTATTATGTCGCAAATTGCTGGTGCTTCTGCTGAGCAAGCGGTGGGGGTCGATGAAATAAATAAAACCATTGCTCAAATGGATGAAATGACGCAACAAAACGCGGCTTTGGTGGAAGAGTCGGCTGCCTCCGCAGAAAGCATGCAACATCAAGCAAGTTTATTAACTAATCAAGTATCTAACTTCGTTTTGAGTAAGTCGGATTCCCAGAGTTCGCTATTTGTCACTAGCGCGCTTAAGTCATCTCCTGCACCACGTAAAGAGGCATTGCCACAAAAAGTCAGTACTCCAGTCACTAAAACGGTGAGTAAAGAGTCTTCTGGTGTGTCTAAACCCGTGGAGAAAAAAGCGGCTCCGAAAACAACAGCTCAGAAAACAACGATGGATAAACAAACCTCTACCGAGCCTCCAAAGCAGGCGTCCGAGACGAAAGTGAAAATGCCTGCTAAAGATGTGGGTGTCAAACCTGCCCCATCAAAGCCAGCCGCTTCGCCTATTGACGATGATGAGTGGGAAGAGTTTTAGCCGTTATGACTGATCCACTTAGAGATTTTGACTACACACCTGCTGATTTTAATGTTGTTCGTGAGCTTATTCGGCAGGCGGCTGGCATCAAACTGGCGGATAGTAAGGACTCACTAGTCTACAGTCGTCTGGCACCCAGGTTGAGGAGTTTTGGTTTTAAGTCCGTGAAGGAATATTTGGCTTTTTTGATGGAAAATGAGGAGGAAACGCAACATTTTATTAATTTATTGACGACGAATTTAACCTCTTTTTATCGTGAGCCACACCATTTTGAAATATTAACAGAATTTATTAAGAGCGGAGAAAAAGTCCAGCGGGTATGGTGCTCAGCTTCCAGCACAGGAGAGGAACCCTATTCCATTGCCATGACGTTAGTGAAGGCATTTGAGTCGTTTGATGCCTGTAAAATTATCGCTTCGGATATAGACAGCAATGTTCTGGCGAAAGCCCAAAGTGGTATTTATGCCTTGAAGCAAGTGGACGTGCTGGCGGATAAGAAGCGATTTTTTCGCAAAGGGACTGGGTCAAATATCGGTTTTGCTAAAGTTATCCCTGAACTTAAAAAAATGATTGAATTCAAGCGCATCAATCTTATGGATGAGAGGTTACCCATCAATGACCTACAGGATGTGGTTTTTTGTCGTAATGTGATGATTTATTTCGATAGAGAAACACAGTTAGAAATTTTGCGAAAACTGGTAGAAAAATTACGTCCAGGTGGTTTGTATGTCGCAGGCCACTCGGAACATTTCTCAGGGATGTCGGAGTATTTACACCCCATTGGTAAAACCGTATACATGAAAAAGTAAGGTGTTTATATGTATTCTTACTCGAAAAGTTTAGAGCACCTAGCGACTCATAAGTACTATGACAATAAGTTTAAGGCCGCTGGGGTTAAGGTATTACCCGGTGAGTATTATGCGTCAAAAGAAGACATTATGATTACCACGTTGCTTGGTTCTTGTGTAGCAGCGTGTTTGTATGATGAAGAGGCAAAAGTCGGTGGGCTGAATCACTTTTTATTACCTGGTGAAGATGGAGATAATAGTATGTTGTCTTCATCAGGCCGCTATGGTGTGTATGCCATGGAGCTGTTGGTGAACCATTTGATGAAGCTAGGGGCGAGACGAGAGCGGATAAAAGCCAAGGTATTTGGCGGCGCCAACGTGATAAAAAGCTTGTCTTCTGGTTCCAGTGTTGGTGAGCGTAATGTGGACTTTATTATGCTGTATTTAAAGCAGGAGAATATCCCTGTCCGCTCGTCAAGTGTATTAGATATTACCCCCCGGAAAGTCAATTTTTTCCCTCAAAGCGGAAAAGCATTTGTGAAGCAACTTGCCGATATTCATCAATCTGATGTGGTCGCTCAAGAGAAACGCTATCAAGGGAAAGCCAAAGAGGAAATTGAAAACACTTCGGGTGGTGATATTGATTTTTTCTAACCTAGGATGTTTGTACAGGCCAATTAGCTAAGGTTTGACGCAATCACGATCATTTTTTGTATTCTTTTTAGAGCGAGTTGTATATGAGTGAGCAGCCACAAGTGAGGGTGTTAATTGTTGATGACTCAGAATTGATGCGGAGTCTTTTGACCAGTATTTTATCGTCAGACTCTCGTCTTACCGTGGTTGGGACGGCCAAAGATGCTTATGAAGCCAAAGAGCAGGTTAAAAAACTATCTCCGGATGTGATTACGCTGGATATTGAGATGCCAGAGGTGAGTGGGTTGCGTTTCCTTCAGGTTTTAATGAAGGCGAACCCCATCCCCGTCGTGATGGTATCGACCTTGACGGAGGAGCATGCAGCGGCCACCTTAACCGCCTTAGAGTACGGCGCCGTCGATTATATGGCTAAGCCCAAAGTCTACGATGGTGCGTCGTTGGACAAATATGCGAAAAGAATGATTAGCAAAGTACGCTTGGCGGCTGGGGCGAATGTCAGAGCTCGGGCAAAGACATCTACCCCCACTTCTAAAATCGTACCGAAGCATAATGCTTCCAATAGGATATTAGCAGTAGGAGCATCGACGGGGGGGACAGAAGCCATCCGCGATTTATTGCAACAGCTACCTGCGGAACAGTTTGGGGTAGTGATCTCGCAACATATGCCTCCCGGTTTCACGAAAACCTATGCCGAGCGTTTAAATCGACAAACGGGCTTTCAAGTTGCCGAGTCCCAAGGAGGAGAAGTAGTGAAACCCGGCACGGCCTATATTGCTCCTGGAGGATACCATTTAACGTTGCGCCGTAAAGGCAACCTGATTTATACCGATCTTGCTTTGGGAGAAAAAGTGTGTGGGCACCGTCCATCGGTAGATGTGATGTTTGACTCAGTAGCCGAACTGATTGGCAAAACCGCCATGGCCGTTCTGCTGACGGGGATGGGCAAGGATGGAGCGCAAGGTTTGAAGCGAATTAAAGAAAAAGGAGGATACACGGTCGCCCAGGATGAGGCTTCTTGTGTTGTCTTTGGTATGCCAAGAGAGGCGATTAATCTTGGTGCGGCGTGCTCCGTACAAGCACTTTCTGGCATGGGAAATCATCTTGTGGGCTTGTTGTAAGACATTCATTTGTTGGTCATGAACAAGTCATGTATTGACCATGAAAGAGCGACACTTAAAAGCCGTTATCCATCCATTTGATAGCGGCTTTTTGTATGTTTGCTGAAACGTTTTTAGAGGAACGTTAGGTTAACGCATGAACTAACACTAGGGTGATAGAAGGAAAGGCAATTAACAATACCACTCGTACGACATCGGATAGTAAGAAGGGAATGACCCCTCTAAAACTTTCTTTGAGGGACAATGAGCTGTCAAATGAGTTGATAATAAACACATTCATACCCACTGGTGGCGTGATTAACCCCACTTCCACAACAATCAGGGCCAAAATACCGAACCAAATGCCCACATCCGTTGGTGGAAAGCCAAAATCCATTGCCATGATAACCGGGAAATAGATCGGGATTGTCAACAGTATCATGGCTAAGCTGTCCATAAAGCAGCCAAGTACTAAGTAAGTCAACAGCATTAACGTTAATACTAGATAAGGACTAAACCCTGCGCTCTCTATGTATTGGACACCAATACTGGGAACCTGCGTGAGGGCAATGAAGACACTGAATAAGTCGGCACCAAATACGATGAAGAAAATCATGGCCGATGAGACAGCGGTTCTGGTTAAGCAATCGATCAGTATATTAAAGGTTAATGAGCCATTCAGTAGGGCTAATAAGCAGGTCAGAATAACCCCCACTGCTGCCGCTTCGGTTGGCGTAAAGAAACCGAGATAAATCCCTCCTAAGACGATTAAGAAAATAACCGTTATGTGCCAGACATCTTTTAGAGAGAGGATTTTTTCTTTTAAGCTGGCTTTTTCACCGCGTGGCCCCGCTTTTGGAAAGATACGAACATAAATGCCAATGGCCAACATGTAACCAAATGCCGCCAAAAAGCCTGGTAAAAATGCCGCAATAAAAAGCTTCGAGATATTTTGCTCAGTTAGTACCGCAAAAATGATTAACACCATGGAGGGTGGAATCAAGATCCCCAATGTCCCCCCAGCAGCAAGGGTACCAGCCGCCAAGCCGCTCGCGTATTTATGTTTCTTCATTTCCGGTAAAGCGACTTTTCCCATGGTGGAGGCGGTGGCCAAAGACGAACCGCAAATGGCTCCAAAGGCGGCACAACCGGCAATGGAAGCCATGGCAAGTCCTCCTTTTAAATGGCCGACCCATTTATTACAGGTACGAAAAAGCTCGCTAGTGATGCCTGAACGAGTGGTGATCTCTCCCATTAATAAAAACAGAGGCACCACAGACAGGTCATAGGTTGAGAATTTTGCCACTGGTGCAGTACTTAAATAGCTTAATAATGCTGGTGTTCCAGCAAGTATGATATAGCCTGTACCGCCGCTGATGAGCATTGCCAGTGCAATTGGAATACGAATGGCCATTAATATAAGCAAGAATGCCATCATTAATAATGCCAGTTCCACATTACCCATGTTTCAATCCTTTTAGAGAAGTCAGTAAGCTGTCTAGACAATTTAGGGTTAATAGAGCAAATGAACCACAGCCAACGGCATACACGACCCAATTTGGTAATTGTAAGATCATGGTGTAGTCAAAGTAGTCGTAAGCATCTAAACCTCCCAGCGCTAACCGCCATGTTAATAGAGCGGAAACAAGGCACATCAAGCTATCACTCAATATGGCAAGCCACAAAAGCGTGCGAGGGCTTGCTGATGCGGTAAAAATATCAACGACCACATGGCCTTTTTTTAAGTGACAATAGGGCAGAAAGCAAAAAATGCTGATTCCTAACCCCATTTCCACCAACTCATAGTCTCCGGTGACAGACGTTTGAAAAAAAAGACGCCCTAAAATACTGGCGACCACCATGATGGCGAGCGCCATCATAATGAGTCCACCAAGAATCGCGAGATGTCGTGATACCCAAGTTAGCACGGGATTGGCCCCTAGGTACTCCGACTGAGAAGTAATGGGGGTATCACTCATGACTCACCATTTTGCTTTTCATATTTGGACAACAGGTTCTGTGCTTCGTTGTAAAGCGCTTGACCACGACCATCAGTGGATTGATTCATGGTTTCAATCCATTTATCGGTCACAGGCTGCATTTTTGCTTTCCAACGGGCGACTTCTTCATCTGGTAAGGTATAAAAGTCATTTCCTGCAGCGACAGCCGCATCGCGGCCAACTTTTTCATTTTTATCAAATTCATCGCCGATAAAACCGGCTAGAGGAATGCCTGAGTTATTATCGATGACTTTTTGTAGGTCTTTTGGAAGGGAGTTATAAGCCTTTTTATTCATGGCAAATACGAAGGTGTTAGAGTACAAACCTCGCTTGCCAGATATTTCAACGTTGTGCGTCGCTAGCTCGTCAATTTTGAGAGGAGCGGTTACTTCAAAAGGCAGTACGGCGACATCCACCACGCCTTTAGATAGCGCGCTGGCCATCTGTGTCACCGGCATAAAGATACTGTTTACGTCTAATAGAGAAAATGCATCCCCCATGATGCGATTCGGCACACGAACTTTTAAGCCTTTCATATCTTCTAGAGTTCTGACTTCTTTATCGCGAACGTGCAAGGATCCTGGCGCATGGGTGTGTAAGGCAAGGACATGAACGTCGCGCATTTCATCCGTCATTTCTTTTTCATAGTATTCTTGCAGTGCCATGCTGGTGGATTTGGCAGAGCCAACCATGAAGGGAAGTTCGAATACGGTCATTTTAGGAAAGCGGCCTGGAGTATAACCCGCGACCGTCCAAGCAAAATCGACACGGCCTTTGCGTACCTGATCATACAAAGAAGCGGGTTTACCGCCCAGTTGCATCGCGGGGTAAATGACGATTTTGATTCGTCCATTGGATTCTTTCATTACCTTTTTCGCCCAAGGCTCCAATACTTTGGTGTGGGCCGTTGAAGAAGGGGGCAACATATGATGCAGTTTAAACGTAAATTCAGGCTCATCTGCTTGCGCGAAAGAGGCAGTAGTAAGCATCAGAGCTGCGGCCATTAAAAGAGACTTTATTCGCATAATCGACACCTTTATTTTTTTTGTCGGTGAATGTGATTGGACAAAAGGGGCTTCCTTTGTCTCTTTATACTTATGTCATAAACTGTTTTGTCTTACAACAATATTTCCTATTTTTTTTCTTTTTCCTTTCTTTTGCAATGCGTGTTCGTCTCATTTTTTATGATTTCTTGATGGATAGTTGGCTATGATGACTTAAACTGCAGGATAGGGGGATTGCTTGGTCGTCGTCAGTTAATTGGTCAGTACTAGGGGATAACGACATTGTGGTAATAGATAATTTATATTGTACTTTGCTATAAAAAAAGTTGATTCTAAAACTGTTTATAAATAAAACTATATAATGCTAGGACGGCGCTGAGGGAAAAACGACTATCCAAGCTCAGTTGTATGCATACTGGGTAGATAACAATAATAAATTGAAAGAAGGTAAGATTATGAGTACCGATGTTTTACAGTCAAAACCTTGGAATAATGCTTTTTTTAATGGTGATTGGGTTGAGACCTCCGGTAACCGTGTTTCTGTCATTGAACCCGCCACAGGTGATTCTCTTTCCAGTATTGTGCTAGCCACTGCTGATGATATTTATCGTGCCGCTAAGGACGCTGCTGCGGCTCAAAAAACATGGTTGGATATGTCGCCAAGAGAAAGATCTGCCATATTTTATCGTGCGGCGGACTATTTTGATAAGCATGCTGAAGAATTTGCCATGTATATCGCCCGTGAAACAGGTGGGATTTTTCAAAAAGGCCAGCATGAAGTTCGTGAAGCGGCAACCATTCTGCGTTTAGCGGCGCACATGGTACTCGAACCCAATGGGTTAACCCTACCGACTACGGCGGGTCGCACTTCCATCGCAAAACGCATACCCCATGGTGTTATTGGTGTTATTTCACCTTTTAACTTCCCACTTATTTTATCGATTCGTTCTATCGCACCAGCGCTTGCAACGGGCAATGCGATCGTTACGAAACCTGATCCTCAAACGCCCGTTACCGGTGGTTTCTTATTGGCGTTGGCCTTTGAAGCAGCGGGCTTACCAAAAGGTTTGTATCAAGTGCTGCCTGGTGCTGTAGAAGCGGGTGAGGCCGTTTGTAATGCGCCAGAAATTGGTATGGTGGCTTTCACGGGGTCAACGGCTGCGGGTCGTAAAGTGGGGGAAGCCTGTGGACGAAACCTGAAAAAAGTGTCTTTAGAGTTAGGGGGTAAGAGCTCGCTGATTGTTCTTGAAGATGCGGACTTGGATGTGGCCGCCAGCAACATTGCATGGGGGGCGTATTTCCACCAAGGCCAGATTTGTATGGCATCAGGTCGTATTTTAGTACAAGAGAGTGTCGCAAAAGCATTGACCGCGAAGATTGTTGAAAAAGCGCAACATTTGCCAGTAGGGAATCCTACCACTAAACAGGTTGCACTTGGGCCATTAATCAACGAAACACAATTGAAGAAAGTGGACAGTATTATAAAAGATACTGTTGCAGCCGGTGCAACGCTTGAAGTAGGGGGAACTTATGAGGGATTGTTCTACTCGCCGACGGTCCTGTCGGGGGTGAAGCCGGGCATGCGTTCTTTTGAGGAAGAGATTTTTGGCCCTGTGGCGAATATTGTCACCTTCAGTACCGACGAGGAAGCTATTGAGCTGGCGAATAATACCGAGTACGGATTGTCCGGTGCGGTCATCAGTGCCGATGTCAGTCGAGCGAAAAAAATTGCCAGTCAATTGCATGTCGGCTTATTACACATTAATGACCAGACGGTAAACGACGAATGCATCAACCCATTTGGTGGTTGTGGTAATTCAGGTAATGGCAACGCCGTTGGTGGCCCATCAGATTGGGATACCTATACCCATTGGCAATGGATGACAGTGAAAGAACAAGCAACGGCGTATCCTTTCTAATTAAACGTCGCTTTGACAACCCAGTACACCTGAATGGAGCGTGGTGTTGAATTGATATAGCATTTCATCGTTAAACAAAAAAGCAAGCAGTGGCCCTGTTTGCTTTTTTTATCGACTTTGTCCCGTCCTGAAAGGGGGGTCTTTGAGTACCTCAGGAATATGAAGAATCAGATAATCAAGAAAGACTCGCGTTGCGGGGTTCATGCCTTTTCGTTTAGAGAAAACGGCATGCACGGTATGAGCTTTGGAAGTCCATTCTGGCAGTAATTGAATCAAGTGCCCCGTTTCAATACTGGGGGAGGCAACTGGTGCAGGAATAAGGGCAACGCCGATCCCTTGCACTGCACTTTCCAATTGAATCCAGCGGTTTAAGCAAAAGAGTCTAGGGTGATGTTTAATGATGCAAGGGGCGCCATCTGGACCAAATAACTCCCATTTATGTTCTTGGCTTTCTAGTTTATTGAGTTGTTCGCTCAATGTCGGCATATGGGATAGCTGATCTGGGTGGGTTGGATTACCATGTGTGCTGATAAAGTCTGGGCTCGCCACAAGAATCATTTTGCTGCTTGCCAGTGGTTTGGCCACTAATCCAGGTTCACAATCTAAGGACTTTTTAGAGCGCAAAGCAATGTCGACTCTCTCTTCGATGACTTGTACATCTCTGTCTGTGGCATCAAGAGAGACGGTGATCTTTGGGTATTGTCGCATGAAGTCAGGCAGCAATAACGAAATATGATGTTGCGCCAAAACGGTTGGACAACTGACTCGCACCAGCCCTGAGGGCACCGACTGCAATAAAGCAACCGAGTCATAGGCGGATTGCCCTTCCGCGACCATATTAATGGCCCCTTCGTAAAGCTGTCGGCCCGCTTCGGTCAGTGAAAATTGCCGGCTGTTACGTTGAATTAATTGCACCCCAACTTTTTCTTCAAGCTTAGCCACGCGCCGACTGAGTAGGGATTTGGTAATACCAGATGTCCTCTCTGCAGCAGTATAGCCGCCATTGTCGGCTGTCAGATAAAAATAGTAGAGGTCGTTAAAATCCATTGGTCTTTATTCTCTCCTGTCTGCTAAGGCGGTGTTTGTGAGTCGACGTGATTCGTTGCTAGTTAAGGCGACTTTGCAACGCCATGATAATAAAGCCTATAATAGCAACAAAAAATAACAGAGAGTAATAATCGATCCCCGCTAATAGCACGGCATTTTGCTTCACATGTTGAGCAATCCAAGCAAAGGCCATTTTATTGGCGACGACTTGACTGACCTGTCCATAGGCATTTGCTACTTGGTGCAGGGTACTTTGGTAAATAGGGTTGTTTGCTGCCACATGCTCGTTTAGTGCGTTGTAGTGAATAGTTGTACGCCACTGTAAGCCAATACTTGCGAATGCAGTGCCCATCGACATGCCGATCTGAGAAATCATATTTTTTAGCTGCTGCGCATGGGAAAAAGCGGTTTCATCGTGTTCAAGCTCCTTAAAAGATTTTGCCGCTGCGGTACCTTGTAAAAACACAGTAAAGAAACCAAAGAAAGCAATGGCAGGCAAAATCTGCGTTTGCATGTTTGAGCTTGGTGTCAAGTGCGACATGATATAGCCATAGCAGCCTAAACAAAAAAAGCCGAACATGAAGAACTTTTTCCCATTAGGCCTTTTGGGAAACACCTTCATGTGAACCCATACCCCAAGGATGGCAGACACTAAACCTAATGCGTACCAATTCCCCACTGTACTCCAACTAAAGCCTAACCCCTTTTGCAATATCTGTGGCAGTAGGTAGTTATTTGACCCCATGATCAAATAGCAGGTAAAAAAGACCAGCACGCCGGATCGGTAGATTTTGCTTTCGAAAAGTTGTTTTATCGACAACAGAGGTCTGGCGTGATGGTGACGAATGGTACTGCGAATAAAGTAATAAATACTGGTTAGTCCAAGCAATAAAATGACGCTGACTAAGACGGTGTTGCTGTAGAACTCATAACTACCATAACGCAATGCGTAAAGTATTAAAAAGGAGCCCGCTGTTAATGCCATGACGAGATAGGGGTGGGATTGGGAGCGTAACTCTTTCTTGGTTGGTATGCCCGGCAAACAAAACGCAGCGGTGATGGCGGCAAGAACAGTAAAGACCATTAAGATAGCAAACAGATATTGCCAAGAGGCATCTAAAAACAAGTTTGCCACTAAAAACGGTGCCAGAGCCGAGCTGATGGTGAGACCGTAAGCATAGGTTTTGATGCCTGTGAGTCGAAGTGGACTCGGTGGAAACAAGGTGATAATGACCCGTGCACCCGCCATAAAAGCCGCACCACCAAATCCCATCACCACGTGACCGATCAAAAAGACCGTGAAATTATTGCCGTAAAAGCAGATCACGCTGCCGATAAAAAAGACAAATAGCGAGGCCAGAATATAGTATTTCCAGCCCATTCGTTCGATTAACCAGCGCTGTTTCGAGATGGTGACGACTGCGACACAGGCATAGGCTGCCGTCGTTAAGCTGTATTCTTGCGGTGAGACGCCTAACTCTCCCATTAAGGGCGCCGCCGCGAAGGCGATCATCCCTGTTTGCAGGAAGTTTAGTAGCATCAGTAAGAAAATGGTCGCCAGCATCAAAAAATTGTGCGACGGCGCAGGGACGTATTTATGTTGGCTAATGCGTTGGATCATAGTGGTTACATGTTTTCTTTAATGATCTTTTGAATAAGCGCATTGGCGCCTTTATCTCCATCGTCGAATACATCGGTTCGCCAAGGCGTCGGAGCTGTTGTTACGGTGCTTAACTCCGCTTTACCCGCATTCTGTGTGTTGACTGTCACATTCATGGAGAGGCCAGGCCTAAGAGGGTGTGCAGTAAGTTCTTTGGTTTTGAGGGTGATGCGCACTGGAACACGCTGTACCACTTTGATCCAGTTGCCTGTTGCATTAGAGGCCGGCAATAATGAAAAGGCGCTGCCTGTGCCTGGAACGATCCCTTGTACCGTGCCATGATAAGTGACGGATGAGCCGTAGACATCGGAGGTTAAGGTAACGGGTTGTCCGGCACGAATATTTCCTATTTGTGTTTCTTTAAAGTTTGCTACGACCCACACATGATTTAATGGCACGATCGACATTAAGGTACTGCCTGGGGAAACATGCTGGCCAACTTGCACACTACGTTGTGCAACATAGCCGCTTACCGGTGCGACAATGGTGGTTCGGTGCAAAGCAAGCCAGGCGCTCTTTAACGCGGACTCTGCTTTTAGAACATCTGGGTGAGTAAGTACGGTTGTGTGATCCACTTTGGTTTTGATGGCATCGTAGGCTTTTTGAGCGACGTCGTAAGACGCCTTAGCGCTGATATAGGTGCTCTTATAGTGGCTTAGATCTTCACTCGAAATGAGATTGTTTTTTCTCAGTTTAACCCGCCGTTGGTAATCATTTTCTGCTTTATCCAGAGCGACTTTCGCGAGTTCGACATTGGCTTTTTGTTCTTCTAAAGCGGCAAAGGTATTACGAACCGCGCGAATGGTACTGGCAAGATTTGCCTGCGCTTCTTGTAACGCTAACTTGGCATCAACAGGGTTTATTTTAACGAGTAGGTCGGATTGCTTAACCAAGTTGGTATTCTCAGCCATGATGTCTGTCACTGTCCCTGAGACTTGAGACATGACATTAACAACATTACCCGCTACGTAAGCGTCTTCTGTTGACTCATGAAACTGTCCTATTTTTGACCACCAAATATAGGCGGCGATACAAGCAATGACCGTCACGATAGCGAGTGCTACGACAGTCGTTTTCTTGTTCATGATGTGTTTTTCTGTATCGGTCATTGATTCTATTTACTCACAACACTAAAGGTTCAACTAATTCGAAGATGGGAATGAGCGGCAAGAGTAAGGAGATGGTCAATGAAGATCAATGGCAAAAAGTGAGATATAATATCCTAAAAATAGGACGGTCTTCGTTCATACTGTATTTCTCAATTTTCTGCTATTAAACAGGGATAAATCGACTTTTTTGGCCTTCTAGACGGGCTTATATATAAAAAAATGAAATAAGAAAAAATAAAGAATGTGTTGTTTTTAATACGATGTGTTCGATTTATAATCCATCAAAGACCTATTTTTTCTATGGGGCTTACAAGAATATGACGATGAATCAATTTCATCATCGTCCCCTAAAAGTATCCCCAAAAAATCGGCTAAGTTAGGAAAAACGATCTCTTAATGAGTAGTAGAGCATGCCAGCGACCTGTCCTGGCCAGCGTAGCAGGGTGCCACCAGGAAAGTTGGCGCAAGGGACGCTTGAGAACACGTCAAAGCGCTCAGCAGTGCCACTAACGGCTTCGGCCATTAGCTTGCCTGTGAGTGTTGCCAGAGCGACACCGTGACCGGAATAGCCTTGGGCGATAAACACATTTTTCTCTTGGTGGGCTAAGTGGGGCATGCGATTTAAGGTAATGGCCAATGTGCCTCCCCAACTAAAGTCAATCTTGGTGTTGGCCAATTCAGGATACACTTCAAGCATGTGCTTTTTGACAAAGCTGGCAATGTCCTTCGGAAAGCGCGAGCGATAATTTTCTCCGCCTCCCCATAACAGTCTTTTATCCGCTGAGAGTCGAAAATAATTCACCACAAACTTGGAGTCGGCAATGGCGTAATCCTGAGGGTTAATTCTATTATAAACAGCTTCTGGGAGCGGCTCGGTGGCCAGAATAAAGTTATTGATCGGCATGATTTTTTTCGCCGCTTGAGGATGAAGTTTGCCAAGATAACCATTACAAGCGAACAATAAGTAATTGGCTTTTACCGAACCTTTTGGAGTTTGTATATGGGGCTGGTTTCCATCTTGATAGTGAATAACCTTGGACATCTCAAACAACTGTACACCGCTTTCTTTGGCGGCTTT
Source organism: Marinomonas sp. 63XJN7_7_ISO-PGPR-S23-202 (assembly GCF_056173505.1). Classification (NCBI taxonomy): domain Bacteria; kingdom Pseudomonadati; phylum Pseudomonadota; class Gammaproteobacteria; order Oceanospirillales; family Oceanospirillaceae; genus Marinomonas; species Marinomonas sp. 63XJN7_7_ISO-PGPR-S23-202. The sequence continues at coordinate 1,484,509 of NZ_CM149677.1, forward strand.
GGCAAGTCCAAGGGCAAAGTTATAAGGATGGATGTGGGCGCCATCTTCGTACAATTCACCGCCATGAAAGTGAGACGTGCCAAGAGCCGCAGAAACATCTTGTTTGGTGAGGTAATGAACTTTTTGGTAGCCAAGAAGGTCTCTCTTGTAATCAACGGCCTGTTGGATGTCTTCCACATGAGAAGCCTTGGCAGCGACATGCAGCACCCCAGATTTTAAGTCACAGTCAATTTGATGTTGATGAATCAAATGCTTCACTAGCTCGACGGATTCAACGGACATCTCCCATAATAAATCGGCGTGGTGTTTACCTACTTTTTGGCTTAACGCTGCGTGGCTCATATTATGGCCTTGACATAATTGACCGCCATTGCGGCCAGATGCTCCTGAGCCAATGCGGTGGGCTTCGAGTAAGGTGACTCGGTAACCTTTTTCCGATAAATGCAAGGCGGCAGACAAGCCTGTGTACCCACCACCAACAATGCAAACATCCGTTTCATGGTCGCCCTGTAAGCTAGGAAAACGAATGCTTTGATTGGCTGTATTGGCGTAGTACGATGCTTCAAAGCCTTGATTTTTCATGGAAAGAGCCTCCTAGATGGTCGTCTCGTAAAGATAGTAAGCTATCCTAACGTAGAAAGAACAATGCGTTGATCATTTTTTAGTGATATTTTTGCTTAAAAGGGACAATATCAAACAAGGTACTGGTTAACTTTATTAGCACAAACAAAAAGGTGATGTATGGGGATCCTAGAGGATTTTCTTAAAACGCATTCGATTACAGAAATAGAGTCCACTCTGCCAGATATGACAGGGAATGCACGAGGTAAATTTTATCCGACTCGGAAGTTTTTATCTGAACAGGGGGGACGGCTGCCCGAAACCGTGCTGGTGCAAAGTGTTACAGGGGATTGGGCCTACAATCACTACGATATTGTTGATGCCCGCGATCAAGATATGATTCTCGTGCCGGATACCAATACACTGCGTATTGTACCTTGGGCGGACGAGCCAACGGCTCAATTGATTAATGATTGCTTTGACACCGATGGTAATCCACATCCTCTGTCCAGCCGGACGATTTTACGACATGTGCTGTCTTTGTTCGAAGCGGAAGGGTTACGTCCGGTTGTGGCACCTGAAATGGAATTTTATTTGGTGCAAAAACAAAATGATCCAGATTATGAGTTGAAGCCTGCGGCGGGGCGTTCTGGTCGTCGCGAAACGGCTCGTCGTTCTTACAGTATTGATGCGGTCAATGAATTTAACCCGGTAATTGATACTCTATATGCCTACTGTGAGGCTCAGGATCTGGATGTGGATACCTTGATCCATGAATCGGGTGCGGCGCAGATGGAGATCAACTTTTTGCATGGCGATCCATTGGATTTAGCCGATCAGGTTTTCGTATTTAAGCGGACTATGCGTGAAACAGCTATTAAGCATGATATACACGCCACTTTTATGGCTAAGCCTATGCAGAATGAACCGGGCAGTGCCATGCATATCCACCAAAGTCTTATTGATATAAAAACCGGGAAAAATATCTTTAATGACAATGGTCAATACAGCGAAGCCTTCTATTACTACTTAGGTGGTTTACAGAAATACACCCCGAATGCAATTAGCTTCTTTGCTCCAAATGTCAATTCTTATCGTCGCTTTGCGCCAGAAATGGCCGCGCCAGTGAATATGAAATGGGGAGTGGATGACAGAACGGCTGGCTTACGTATTCCCGTGTCGTCTCCAGAAGCTTACCGCATCGAGAACCGTTTTCCAGGATCCGATTGCAACCCATACCTTGCCATTGCAACCAGTTTAGCCTGCGGTTATTTGGGATTAAAAGAGAAATTGCGTCCCACTGAGCCTTCTAATGCGAAGTCTGCTCAGGAAACGGGGGAGGTGGATTTGGCAAGAACGTTAGAAGAAGCCTTGCGTTTGCTAGAAGATTGCCCGGAAATTTGTGAAATCATGGGGCAAAAGTTCGTTGATGCTTATATTGGGGTGAAACGGTCTGAATTTGAAACCTTTAATAAGGTGATTAGTTCCTGGGAGCGTGAGCATCTACTGTTGAACGTGTAACCCATTGTCATGCTGCTAGGGTGCCATATCTATAGGGTAGGGCGGGCAGGGCGAGATCCGAACATCGATTGGTTACAAAGCTCAGTGCTATGCTGGGCTTTTTTGTATTGCTTCTCGCCTTGGTATGACAAATGATATTCTGCGGCGTTTTGGTGAAATTTCTTTGTTGAAAAAGATACTATTTCGTTAGGGGATGGTTTCGCTCTGTGGCAGAATACCGACCTTGTACTATAAATCCTCTCCTATGGGGGCATGACTAGGCGTCAATTTCCAATAAATGCATCGCCTCATGTTTCCCTAATGATCTGGTTGTTTAAAAGACAACCGTGACGCGCTAAAAAGCATGTTAGATACAGAACCGCTGTTATCTGGAGAGTTGGCTTGTGTTCAATGAAACACGGCGCTATAGCAGGGGGATTCCCTTGTTTTCATGTATGGTTTTACGTGTTTGTTGAAGGAGTTGTCGGCGCCTATGATTCGCCCTCTATTAGTTCTAAGATTGCTAACCATGCCATGCTTATGGATGGGATTGGTTCAGTTAGTCTTTGGTGAATTGTCTTTTATGCTTTTTAAAGATAACGTGGCGAGTAATTTTACCTTGCCAGCTTCTATCACAATAAGCATCTCTTTGATCATCCTGATTGGCTTTAAAAAATACCCCCTTCCATCGGTGACGAATCGTGAAGCCATGTTATTTGCGACCTTGACTTGGGTCGCTGTGGGTATGCTCGGGGCTATCCCCATTGTCACGATTGCTCACGTGTCTTTCACCGATGGGGTATTTGAGTCCATTAGTGGATTAACCACGACAGGGGCGACGGTTTTATCGGGTTTGGATAGTATGCCGAAGACGTTTTTGATGTATCGTCAGTTTTTGCAGTGGATGGGTGGCTTAGGCGTGGTTATTTTTGTGGTCGCCATCTTGCCAATGCTGAATATCGGTGGGATGCGACTGTTAAAAGCCGAAACGCCAGGGCCTATTAAAGACGATAAACTCTCACCGCGTGTCGCTAATACCACCCATTATCTGTGGTTAGTCTATGTCACGATTACGGCCTTATGTGCGCTATGTTACTACTTGGCTGGCATGTCTGCGTTTGATGCGATAGCCCACAGCTTCTCTACCGTCTCCACCGGGGGGTTCTCAACCCACGACGCCAGCATGGGGTATTTTCATAGTGATTTGATACTATGGATTTGTAATGTCTTTATGGTCCTTGGGGCAACGAATTTTGCTTTGCACTATCGTGTGTATTTGGCCAATAACATTAAGCTCTATTGGAAAGATGAGGAGATGCGCAGCTTCTTGATCATCATTTTTGTTATCTCTGCGATTTTGGCGATTTATCTTTATCATAATGGCAATGAGCACAGTTTTTGGCAGTCTCTGACGGAATCTTTTTTCCACATCATTTCGTTTATTACCAGTACGGGATTTGCTGCGACGGACTTGAGCAAATGGCCCGTTGTCACCGCAGTGATCTTGATTTTTGTGGGGTATATTGGGGGCTGTGCGGGATCCACCGCAGGTGGCAACAAGGTGATTCGTAATATTATTGCTCTGAAATCAGTGGTCTTAGAAATTAAGCGCTTAGTGCACCCCAATGGTGTGTTTACCATGAAATTTCAACGCCGCACCATCAGCGGTGAAGTGCGCCATGCGGTGATGGCGTTTATGTGTTTGGCGGCGCTGACGACCATTATTTTTACGATCCTTCTGATGTTCACCGGCCTGAGTTTTATGGCGGCGTTAAGTGCGACGGCAGCCTGTTTAAACGTGTTGGGTCCAGGCTTTGCGGAACTGGGTAATAACTTTGCGCCATTGAGTGATGTGGCGACTTGGTTAATGAGTGCCGCAATGATCCTAGGTCGTCTTGAGTACTTCACTGTGTTGGTGTTGTTCTTCCCCGTACTTTGGAGACAATAGCTTGGCGGCAGTAATGCTGAGTCGTTTTACACAATGAGAGGCATCACTTTCTAGTCATTAGATAGTTTTTGTTCTTCTGTATGGTCCGCATGAAAAGACGAGGCAAATATTCTTGGCTCGTCTTTTTTGGGTAGGTGAATCAAGGTGAGTCCTAACTGTCGTGCCAAAGAAACGGCCAGCGTGCTGGGTGAGGCGAGATGAATCAAGGTGGACAGTGTGGCTCTGACGGCTTTTTGAATCAACTCGGTGCTACAGCGGCTGGACATCACCACACTGTGATTGTGGAGTGGGATGTTGTGATGAATCACGTAGCCAATGATTTTATCTAGGGCATTATGTCGGCCAATATCTTCGAGACAAATAATGGGATGACCTTCTGGAGAGAGCAACATGGCGGCATGGATGGCACCGCTTTTTTTGCCTAAATCCTGATGGGCAAACAGCATCTCTCTTAGTGTCTTCAGGATATGAGTGGGTAAGGTTTGGCTTGCGGGTAAAGGCTTGAGTATCGGCAGTGCTTGCTCTAGGGAATCTTTACCGCATAGACCGCACCCTGTAGCGCCTAAATGGGCTTGCTTGTGTTGTTTAAAATGGGCAAATTGTCTTGGGCTGATATCCAGATTAAGGGCTAATCCTGGGATATCAAGATGGGCTATAGTGGTTTCCTCTAGCTGAATATCTCTCACATCCTGCTTACCATTAATGATGCCTTCACTAAAGGCAAACCCTATTGCAAAATCATCTAGGTGGTTTGGGGTGACCATCATCACCGCATGAGTGATTTGATTAATACTGACTGCTAATGGTATTTCCTCAACAAGTTGGGTTTGTTCTTCGTATCGCAGTGAATCGCGTCTGGCGAAATAACAGTGTCGTGTGCTTGTTAAAGAAAAAAGAGTCATGCCCTAAACCTAAGGTGAATGTTTTATGGTAAGTCCTTTGTTCGCCGTCTAGTGCGAAGACACCATCTTAATCATTCCGTTCTGTTGCGTCTATCAAGGCGCTTCTCCTAGGGCTTTTATATCGTTTTAATAAACCTCTTTGTTTTCCCTATAATGGGGGTAAACCGCGCTGGTTTTCATTCCCTCAATGGTTGATACAAGCCGAAAGGCATTATGTTGATTTTGATCGTGATACAGTGACTGTTGTGGATTTTTTTTGCCTCAGGGATTTCCTTAGTGTTTATAATGCCGTATTCTCGGCTCTATTTTAATGGTCAAGCCTATTGTTTTTCTTACCAAATGAAGCGACTACTGCAAATGCAGACATAGACAGAGGTGTGGGTATAGAAAGTGAAAATTGTTATTGAGTCCCTGAAAATTGTTTTTTCATTGTCCGTCACACGTGTTAATAAAGAGCATCATGTTGGAGTGATGGCTCGCTTCATTTGCTTTTATAAGTAATTGTTAGTACTCGTATCTTTTGATACGGGAGCTGTGAGGGTTCTTGATAGAACCGCTTTTGTTGTTTTAATGAGTTTGTTTTATGTCTTTTAAAAATCGCCTTTCTGGCTGGATGCCATCAGGACCAAAAGCTTGGCTTATTGTGATCTTGGGTGTGTTTATTTTACTGATGTGTGTTTATCAAATATTGGTTGAGCCTCGCTCAGACACTGATCCAAATACTTACACTTTACCCAATAAAAAAGCCATTGATGTGTCGGGTAAAGAGTTATCCCCGTCGACATTCCATGATTCAGCGACAGGTGACGACAGTGTGGATCCTGTGCAACAAGTCGCCAAGCCACAAGCGGTCCCCCATGTGGTTGACCATGTTATTAAGTCAGGTGAAACCCTAGATGGCATTTTTCAGCAGCTTGGTTTTTCGCGTCAAGATATGTATGCCATTTTGGAAGCCGATGAAGAGTATTTGGTATTAGATCCATTAATTCCGGGGGATACCCTAATCTTTACCGCGGATGAGGACGGTAAGTTACAGAGCTTGTCTCGTCGTTTAGACCCGAGTAAAAGTATCGCCTACGTGCGTCATGATGGCGGCGGCTTTACTTATAAAGAATATACTAAGCCGATAAATTACGTTCAAGAAGCAGAACACGGCACTATTAACGGCAGCTTCTATTTGTCCGCTAAAAAGCTGGGTCTCTCCGATGCCAATATCGTGATTGTGCGAGATTTATTCAAAGGGCGTTTTAACTTTAGAAGAGATCTCCGAGCCGGCGATGCTTTTGATGTGGTGGTAAAAAAAGGCGATGTTGATGGTAAGCCAGTGGGCAGCGATCAGTTGGAAGCTATGCAGATTACTGTGAAAGGCCATACTTATCGCGCTTTCTTGTATTCTGATGGGCGCTATTACGATGCCCATGGCAATAGTTTAACGCCAGCACTTTTACGTTGGCCGACAAAAATCCACTATCGCGTGACGTCGCCATTTAATCCACACCGTCGTCATCCAATAACAGGGCGCTTAGCTCCCCATAATGGCACCGATTTAGGGGCACCTACTGGAACGAAGGTGCTTGCAACAGGGGATGGCGTGGTGACACGAGTTGCTTACCAGAAATACGCGGGTAAATATTTAGACATCAATAATATTGGTATCTACAGCACTCGCTTTTTGCATTTAAGCAAAATATTGGTGAAAAAAGGGCAGCATGTGAAACGTGGTCAGGTGATTGCGTTGTCGGGTAATACAGGACGAACAACGGGCCCTCATTTACATTATGAACTGCACGTTAACGGTAAACCTGTTGATCCAATGAAAGCAAAAATTCCGACTTTGCAGTCGATTCCAAAGTCGAAAATGAAAGAGTTTAAGGAACACGTTAAACGCTGGACTGCCATGATGAATCAACAACCTTATTAGTTTATGGGTGAGTGTTATTCAAAAGAGATATTTAAAAAAACGGTACTGTTAAGTGCCGTTTTTTAGGTTTAGGCGTATGGAGAAAGAGAACAGACGGAAAAAGAGCGTAAAGGATCAGAAACATGACAAAAAAATGGCCCTAAATTGGGCCATTTTTAATAATAGGGGGGATCAGCGAGACTTAGAATTTACTCTGCCGCACTGTGTTTTCGTGCACGAATATCAGACTGTGCGCTACGGTAAAACTTACCTTGTGGTTTCGATTTACTGAAACTGTCATCATCATTGTCTTCAGATAGCATCAGCATAAAGTTGGCAACACGACTTTCGTCTAGTCGATTTTCTTTTATTGCTTTCGCAATAGCACAGCCTGGCTCACCTTGGTGATGGCAGTCGCTAAAACGGCATTCTTCAGCCAGCGCGAGAATATCGGCGTAGCTTTCGATTTTGCTGCTGTTATATTGTGCTGTTTGTAGGTCACGTAAACCTTGGGTATCCAAAAGAATGGCACCATGAGGTAAGGTTTGTAGCGCTTTAGAAGCCCCAATTTCGACACTTTGTACTTCACTATTGACCGATTTTAATGTGTTGATTAAAGCCGATTTACCAGCGCCTTCGCCACCAAGCAGGGCAATGGTTTTGCCTTGTTTAAGGGCAGGTGCCAAGCAAGAAAGGCTGTCGCTGTCTAATGCATTTACCGTTTCGACAATCAACAAAGGATCCAGTCGTTCAATAAGAGCACGCTTTTCGCTGGCGTCGTCACAGGCATCGACTTTGGTCAAAACCACTACCGCATCGGCCTGAGCTTCATGGGTGAGTTCTAAGTAGCGTTTGATAAGAGGCAGGTTAATATCTTGATCTAACGGACTCACAATGAAAACGGTATCGACATTGGCCGCGTTATCTTCAAAAGATGAGCTGCGATCCAGGCGTCGTAAGAAGTTTCCATTGGCGTCGGTAATCACCCAATCGCCGATCACCATTTCAGGTAAATCGTCATGGCGATCAAGCTGGAACAATCCTGACTCACCAATCAATTCGTAATGATTCGTTTGACAAGAACAAATACGTGCAATCTGGTTCGACTCTAAGTCATCCAATGACAGCTGTTGTTGAAAATAAGGTTGCCAGCCTAAAGTCAATAAGGTGAACGTGGTATCCATTTGGTATTACCCTAAGCGTTTAACGCAAAAATTTAATTTGGAGCACAGTACATAAGAACACAATTTACTGGGTGAATCTTGTGCAAAAGGCTAATCAAAATACATCATTTCAGGCAATAAGCGCCATTATGATGTTTGTGAGATTAGCACAGGGTTGTTATAGGGAAAATAGGTATCTAGGAAAGTTTTGTAGTATTTGGTGTGCTTTTTAAAGGGGTTTTTTCAATGGCCTATAAGGGCATCGTTATGAGTATGATTTTATTAATAAAAAAGAAGTTTGCTGTTGGTTAACAGACAAACTTCTTAATGAAATTAAATAAAAATGCTGTCTTAAATCAGCGAGTTAATCTACTTGGAACCTGTTGTGTAATGCAATGTATGTTACCTCCCCCAAGTAATACTTCTCTTGCCGGTATGCCAATGAGCTGATAATCGGGAAAGGCTTCCGTTAGAATCTTTTTGGCTTTTGCATCGTTATTTTCATCTAGCAAAGGAAAGATGACCGCATGATTAGTAATTAAAAAGTTGGCGTAGGAACCGCCCAAACGCTCACCCGCTTTGCGTGCCATACCGTCGCTTTGCATTGTGACAGTGGTGTCTGGTGTGTGCTTTAACCCTTTGCTTTCTGTCTCACTCATATAAAGCGGGCCTGGCAGCGGCAGTTTAATAATCTCTATGGAACGACCTTTGGCGTCTTTGCTCTGGCTCAGTACCTCATAAGCGGTGTGGCTAATGGCATACTGTGGGTCGTTTTTGTCTTCACACCAAGTCAGTGCGACGACACCAGGACGTATCACATGCAATAGATTATCAATATGCCCATTGGTTTCGTCGTTAAATAAACCATTCTTAAGCCAGATAACTTTTTCAATGTTCAAATAATCGGCTAAATAGGCTTCGATATCTTGTTTACTTAACTCTGGGTTACGACTGGGGTGTAGTAGACACTCTTCCGTAGTATAAAGTGTCCCTTCACCATCACAATGGATGGAACCACCTTCGAGAATGAAAGGTGCTTGATAGTAATCGTCGCCTGTAATTGCCGCCATTTGTGGGGCGATGGCATCGTCCAAGTCCCAAGGCGTATACAAGCCGTCTAGGTCGCCCCCCCATGCGTTAAAATGCCAACTGACGCCACGACGTTCACCTTGATCGTTTACCACGTAGGTTGCGCCAATATCACGCATCCAGCAATCATCGTACGGTATTTCAATGACACGAATGGCATCCCCTAATGCTTGATGGGCGGTAATAACATGTGACGCTGGTGCCAGTACGGTAACGGGAGTGGTTTGGGCGATGGCTTTGGCTATGGCGGTAAAGGTTTCTTGAGCAGGCAGACCTGACTCGCGCCAATTGTCTTCGCGTATGGGCCAAGCGAGCCAAACTTGATCCTGTGGTTCGTGTTCGCCCGGCATGCGAAAGCCGTCCTGTTTCGGTGTGGAGTTCAGCAACTTACTCATTGTTCGTCCCAGTCTGTTGGTCTGTTTTTATTGTATCCTAATGATCGTGTCATTGAGTCATGTATTACGAAAGTACCGCATTTTATCCCGCCTATCAAACACCTTAAATAAGGTATTTGATAGGGTCAAATATCTAACAAAGAGCGGTTAGGATTTAGCGGGTGTGACACCATCTAAGGTTTGAATGGTTTGATAAAGTGAAGGGCGACGATCTCGATAGAGTCCCCATGCTTGGCGTTGGAAAGCTAGATGGTCTAGGTCAAACTCATGCACCAATACGTCTTCCGAAGTACGATCCGCCTCCGCTACTTTTGCCCCTGTCTCGTCGGTAATGAAAGAAGAACCAAAGAAGGTTAATGACAAGTCACGGTATTTCGCGGTTTCCGTGCCAATTCGGTTAGAGGCAATAACGGGTGTTTGGTTGGCGGCAGCATGGCCTTGCATCACTTGTTGCCAATGGGGCTTGCTGTCTAGTTCTGGCTGGCTTGGTTCACTGCCAATTGCCGTTGGGAAGAACAAGAGTTCAGCGCCTTGTAGCGCCATGCAACGGGCGGTTTCAGGAAACCATTGATCCCAGCAAATGCCCACGCCGATTTTGGCATAGCGTGTGTTCCACACTTTAAAGCCTGTATCACCAGGACTAAAGTAGTATTTTTCTAAGTAACCATCGCTGTCTGGAATATGGGTTTTGCGATATGTCCCCATTAGACTGCCGTCAGCATCGATCATGGCGACGGTGTTGTAGCGCACGTTGCCCGCTTTTTCGAACCAGCTAAAAGGCAAGACCACTTCAAGCTCTTTGGCGAGCGCTGAAAAGCGCTTAAAAGTGGTATTTTCTTCAAGCGTCGTGGCGAGAGCATGAAAAGACTCACTGATCTCGATGCAAAAGTAAGGGGTTTCGAAAAGTTCTTGCAGCAAAATGATTTGAGCGCCTTGTTGCGCTGCTTGTCTGACTAGGGCTTCAGCTTTATTTAGGTTCTCTTCAATGTTCCAAGAGCACGCCATCTGAGTGGCGGCAACGGTTACTTTTCTCATAACATTTCTCTTACAAGTTTTAGGAATGATGGCTCATATCGCTTAATTAAATGGCTAGCGTATTGCCAAATAGCGATTTATAACACGACTGTCTAGTAATTTTGTATAACGATAACTCAGATGCTTAGCAAATTCAGTGGGAATTCGCTAAGCGGTAGAATCTACTATGATTAAACTGACTAGCTATACCCATGTTAGGGTATAGACTTTCCCGTTGGGCTACATTCAAATAGCGCTACTTTGACGGTTTTAATGTGTTTTGTGTGAGGCTATCTATGACTGTGTCCGACCAAGAAAATCTGTTACATACCAGTTCATATTATGCGGCATCGGCAAATGATAAGTCTATGCGTAGTGAACTGATCGGCGAACAGTCTTGTGATGTGTGTATTGTTGGCGCTGGATTCACTGGTATTTCAACGGCATTGCACCTTGCTGAGCAGGGTCTTAAGGTCATTGTTATCGAAGGAAGCCGAATTGGCTTTGGGGCGTCTGGCCGAAACGGCGGCCAGCTTGTAAATAGTTACAGTCGAGATATTGATTTTATCAAGCATCACTATGGTGAGGTGGTTGGCGAGCAAATGGCGGCGATGGCCTTTGAAGGTCAGCGAATTATTCGTGAGCGAGTGGCCACTTATCAGATTGATTGTGATCTAAAAGAGGGGGCTATTTTTGCCGCCTGTAATGATAAACAGTTTAATGAGCTGAAAGAGAAAAAAGCGCTCTGGGAAGCCCATGGCCATGATCAACTGACGTTATTGTCTTCGAGCAGTATCCAAGAGCACATCGGCAGTGGCCGTTATGCCGGTGGGTTATTAGACCATTGGGGAGGGCATGTGCATCCGCTTAATCTGGTGTTAGGCGAGGCCAAGGCCTTTGAATCTTTAGGCGGCGTGATTTACGAAGCGTCTGAGGTGACAAAGGTGACCGAAGGCGAGATATGTCAGGTAACGACGGCAAAGGGGACGGTTAGTGCCAAGCAGGTGGTTGTGGCGGGCAATGCTTATTTAACGGGCATCCTGCCTGATGTTGAGAAAAAAGCCATGCCTTGTGGTACTCAAGTCATTGCGACCGAACCGCTGACGCCTGAGCAACAGAAAGCTATTTTACCGAGCGATCATTGTGTGGAGGATTGTAACTATTTACTGGATTACTATCGGTTATCTGGGGATGGTCGACTAATTTACGGTGGTGGTACCACCTACGGTGCTCGGGAGCCTGATAGGGTAGAATCTTTAATTGTACCAAAAATGCTTAAGACCTTTCCTGCTCTACAAGGAGTGAACATAGATTATGCTTGGACAGGGAACTTTTTATTAACGTTAAGGCGTTTGCCACAGGTCGGCCGTATTGGTAAAAACCTTTATTATGCACAAGGTTATAGTGGACACGGCGTGACCAGCACACACCTTATGGGGAAAGTGTTGGCGGACGCACTGCAAGGTGATACAGAACGTTTTGATGTGTTTGCGGGGTTACCACAGTATCCTTTCCCTGGTGGTCGGGTGTTGCGTGTTCCTTATACTGCCCTCGGAGCGGCTTATTACGCCTTTCGAGATAAACTAGGTATTTAAAAGGGGGTTGTATGAAAATAGGTATTCTTGCGACAGGTATTACCTCTGACGCTTTGTTACCAAAATTTGGCTCATATTCAGAGATGTTTGTGACGCTATTAAAAGAGCAGGATGCCTCCTTTGAGTTTGAGACATTTGATGTGCGTGACGATGTTTTCCCCGAATCAGCAAGCCAATGCGATGCTTGGCTTATTACGGGGTCTAAATCGAATGTTGATGAGCGTCTTCCTTGGATGCTGAGATTAAACGATCTGATTCGCGACATTGACGCCAACAAGCAGCCTTTGGTTGGCATTTGCTTTGGTCATCAAATCATTGCTGACGCTTTGGGTGGTGATGTTGCGCGGTTTGAAGGCGGTTGGGGCGTTGGTATCCATCGTTATCAACGGGTCGGTCATGATGCTTATATCCCTGATCATGTCACCTCTTTTGCAATCTGTGCTATGCACCAGTATCAAGTGGTCAATAAGCCTGAGCTGGCTCGTGTTTTTGCCAAATCGGATTTTTGTGAATACGCGGGATTGCTCTACGACGATCACATTTTTACCTTGCAAGGGCACCCTGAATTCAATAAAACCTACGAGCTTGCTTTGATCGATATGCTAAAGGCAAATCCAATCCCAGAAGACGTGTCTGAGCAAGGCTTGGAAAGTGTCGAGCGAGAAACACTGGATGCACCTGCGGTACTGAAATGGATTGCTGACTTTATCAAACAAGGACAGCGCACCTAAACGAATACTCTCTTCCCCACCAGATGGTTGACTCTACTCTCTGGTGGGGCTTCTGAATTGACCCACTCTTTCTCTTCCATGGTTTCTGTGAATGCTATTATCCTAAACCGCTCATTGTCACGAGTGGGCCGATTCTGATTCGACCACTTGGTCACATTATTTGCGTCTTTACATTTCGTCGACGGAAACTGTTACTCATCGGTATTGTAAAAAGTACCTTTTATTGGGTGAAAAAAGTGACCGTTAAATTTCTTTTTAAGTTAAAAATTCATTTAAAATCAATTGTTTAATGAGTTTTTTAAAGATTGGCACAGCCTTCGCAATACTCTTCATCGAAAGCGATAAACAAGCAATGTTATTTGTGTCTGGTGTTAAACATAGGTTTCACCCGTTTTAACCCTGCTTTTGCAAATGCGTTGGTACTTGTTTTTTTAGATTACTTTTTTGGATAACTAAATCGAGAAATGGAGAGAACAATGAATATGAAACGTACATTATTGCAAGGTGCCTTTATTGTGATGACAGCGGCAACATTGGCTGCCTGTCAAGAATCTAGCGATGGTGACAACGCAAAAGCGGCGGATCAGTCCCCATCGACTGAACAACAGTCTTTAAACAATGGTGGCTCGTCAACAGACTCATCTACTTCTATTAACTCTATTCCTGCTGCACCAGCAGCCAATGGCTCGACTTCTGGCGGTTCAACAGGTTCATCCAGTACGACGAACTAATAAGGTGAAAGCCGTCAGGGGCATAAGCTCTTTCCTTATGAAAGAGCTTTTTTTTTAAACTCGTCTAAACTTAGCCTACAAGGAGTTCTAATGAGCATTAAGCGTATTTTAATTCAAGGTGCACTCGTCGCAGTCACGGCCATGTCTGTAACAGCCTGCAGCGATGATCATGATAGTGTATCAAAAAATGATTCTGCAACGACCGACAATAAAGTAGAGCAAACCATCGATAAAGCCAGTGACCAGCTGAAAAAAACGGGTGATGCCATAAGCGATAAAGCGCATGAGGCGGGAGAGGCGATTGATGATAAGGCAACCGATGCCGGGAATGCTGTCGAAGATGCTTGTGAAAAAGCAAAAGAAAGTATGAATGCCAAAGATTCTGATTGCTAGGAGGTAATTTGGTTAAGACTGCCCCCCAGTATCGTGATGGCTGGGGGAGCTCATCATAAGAGTAGATCCATCATGCTCATGCTATAATATGAGGTTGTGTTACATACATTTATCCAGTAAAAAGAACGATAAAACGATTAAGGAGAGTGTGATTGTTTAAGCCAAATTATTATTTGCTTATCACGGCCGTATTTGCTCTTTTGTGTATTCTTACCAATAACATGTATTTTAAATTAGTTTGGGCTTGGTTTGCCCTTTCGTTTTTCTGTGTCAGTCTTGCCTACCTTCTCAATAAACCAGCCATCTTTCGAAAGCGCTCCGACGGAACCGTTCCTATTTATATTCGCTGGATTTTTTTACCTTTTTTATGGAGTACTCAGCTTTATAATAGTTGGGCGCGCAACAACGATCCTGTGCCTGCACTGCAAAAAATCGATGAAGGCTTGTATTTAGCAAGACGCCTTTTTCCCTCTGATGTTCATGATATTAAACACGAAAACATTGGCGCTGTTCTTGATGTGACCGCAGAGTTTAGTTCACTTAATTGGGTAACCTATCACGACGACATGGATTACCTGAATATTCCCATTTTAGATCATTCAGTACCGTCGGATTTACAGATCCAGCGAGCCTTAAACTGGATTCATACCCATCGTAAAAATGATCGCTCCGTCGTGATTCATTGCGCCCTGGGGCGTGGGCGCTCCGTATTTATGTTGGCGGCGTATTTGTTAAGTCAAAATGAGGATATGTCTCCTGACACTGCCATGCAAAAAATTCGTGCGATTCGTCAAACGGCACGTCTGAATAAGCGTCAGTTTAAACGATTAAAACGTTCCTATAATCAAAAACAATTGAAAGTTCACAACACGGCTTGGTTGATTGCCAATCCAGTGGCGGGACGGCGTGAGTGGGAAGAAAAAAAGAGTGATATTCTCCGCTATTTGTCTGCTTATTATGATCTAACGGTGAAAACGACGACGCCTGAGGTGAATGGTACGGCTTTGGCAAAAGAAGCCATTCAATCCTCGCCTGATTTAGTCATCGCTTGTGGGGGGGATGGAACGGTGACCGAAGTCGCGAGTGCACTGGTTGGCACGCCGATTAAACTGGGCATTATTCCACTAGGAACGGCGAATGCCTTCAATCAGGTATTGTGTGGAACCTTGTCCAAGGTGGCGCCTCTTGAGACAGTCTGTCTGAATTTAATTGAAGGTTGCGAGCTGCGTGTCGATACTGCAACCTGTAATGATGAACTCATGCTGTTGTTAGCAGGCGTGGGCTTTGAGCAGCAAATGATTGAGAAAGCGGATCGTACTAAAAAGAACACCAGTGGACAATTTGCTTATTTACAAGGGCTCTGGGAGGCAATTGGCCAAAATGAAATCCATGACTTTTCTGTCACCCTTAATGATGACGAGCCCTTTGTGATTCGCACGCCAAGTTTAACCATTGCCAATGCTGCTCCGGTTACCACCTTGTTGGCACAAGGAAAAGGGTTGCCCAATATCATGGATGGCGAGCTAGATTTAACCTGGTTGGACCCTGAGCGGACACAGATTCTTAATTTGGCTGAACTGGCGCTCCTTGGTTTAGGGGATCGCCATGAAAACAGTGCGGCGCAAGAGGACAATAATGGGGTTTTCCACCGTTCGGCGAAGCGGGTTAAAGTTGATATAAGCAGTGTTGGTCGTTATGTGATTGATGGTGAAGAGCGAGAGGCGGATAGTATTGAGATTGTTGTTAATCCACAGTCATTGAGTGTAGTAGTGCCAGAAGATTTAATGCGACAAACAAGCGATTTGCATACAGCTCCCTCGACAGAGAACGCATAAAATGGTGACTAGGGATTTGTCGTTAATATGAATTGAAAACGGCGAGCCTATTATGGCTCGCCATTTTTTTGCTCTATTTCTGTTAAAGCTGAATGGCGTTTTCGTATTTATCTAACTTGTTATAGAGCGTTTTAACGCTGATGCCAAGTTGCTGTGCGGTGTCTGTTTTGTTACCAAGGTTTTGTTTTAGGGTCTGGGTAATGGCTATTTTTTCCAGATCTTCCAGCTTCATGCCTTGTGGTATACAAGCCTCCATTTCTGATGATTTTTTCTGATGGCCTCCATGGAGAACTAAGTCGTCTGCTTCAATCACATCGTCCGACATAATGTAAGCCCGTTCAATCGCATGTTTCAGCTCTCGAACGTTGCCAGGCCATGGATACTGGCGAATTTTTGCTAAGCAGGAATCAGACAGTTGCTTTTGAGTGTTTTCTTGTTTATTGCGATAGGTAAGAAAGTGTTGTGCTAGTCCACAAGCGTCATCGTCCCGCTCCCGAAGTGGGGGCACATCAATGGGAAACTGCGCGAGACGAAAGTATAAATCCTCGCGGAAAACCTCTTCTTCTATGGCTTCTTGTGGTGATCGGTTGGTGGCGGCAATGACTCGAACATCGGCCATTTTAATCGTCTGGCTACCGACCGGTTTGTATTCGCCACTTTCTAATACACGCAGGAGTTTTACCTGGTATTCGTAGGGCATTTCGGTGATTTCATCTAAAAATAATGTTCCGCCCTTGGCTTGTTCAAACACACCGGTGTGGTCTTTATGGGCTCCAGTAAAGGCCCCTTTTACATGGCCAAATAACTCGCTGTCGATCAATTCTGGGCTTAACGCTCCACAGTTTACCGCAATAAAGGGTTGATTAGAGCGTTCACTAAATACATGCAAACTGTTGGCGACAAGCTCTTTACCTGCACCACTTTCACCCACGATGAAGGCATTGGCTTTCGTGACAGCAACTTTGCGAATGGTACGGTACAGACTATGCATCGCGCTGGAAGAGCCGAGTAATAGGCAAAATTGGTCCAAGTAACTGGTGTGGCTCTGCTGACGGTGTGTTTTTACCGACAATTCCTTATAACTTTCTTCGAGTGAGGCATTTATTAGATCGTAATTAAATGGTGCTCGATAATGAAAACCTGCCCCTTTATTCATCAAATTATCGAGCATGGGGTCAGGTTCGCCCTGACTGAAGAATAAAAACTCCACGCTTTGCAGTAATGAACTGCTATCTAGATTAGCGAGAGCTTGGTCTTTAAGACTGTCTATTTCAATAAGAGCGATCTGGCATCCTGATTGAGTCAGTTGCTCCAACCAGGAGTCCGTTTGGTTGCTAATAGACAATTCGAATTGGCGAACGCCAGACAATCCGAGTAGTGCTGAGGCCAATAATGGATCACGTGTGTGCATAAAAAGCTTGGGTGATGGCATATACCTCTCCTTGAAAATGGTAAGGTCGCGAGCCTGTAAAGCTGACATGCGAACCTGTAATTTCTTCCGATTACTGTTGGTAAAATCGTTAGCAAAATATCGCTTAACGATAATATGCGCCCATAGAATCACAGGTTTGGTAAGTTGGCATAGCCTTTGTAAGAGACTTTTCGTAAAACCTAATTGTTATTTGTGTTATTTACACAAAACAAACCATTCTTTGATGGGAGTAACAATGAAAAAGAGTGAAGCGAAAGCCGATGGAAGTCCGTTAATCAGTGATGCGAGCCTAGTGTGGGATATCTTTTCGATCAGTTACGATGGCGGCTATGCGAATGCAAAAGTACAGGGCCGAGTCGCCAATACGGTTGAGCAACATGTGTTTCAAATGGTAGCGAATCAGTATCTTGCGTTATCTGAACGGCTGTTAGGTTGTCTGGGGGAGTTACCCAAAGACAGCGGTAGTATGAACCCAGAAGCTGGCTATATTGGTAAAGCCTATTTATACGTCATTAAGGCATCAGACAAAAACCTTCCTAATCGAATCATGAGCATTAATCGACAGGCACTGAAACGCATCAAGCGTTTAGTGGCCAAACTCAAAGATCGTTTATTTGCGTTGCGTATTAGTGAATTTTTAGCCTGTATCCAAATGACGCTAGATCAGGTGAGTCACCAGCGCCAGCAAGCAGGGCTAGCCTGTGGCTAGCCACAAAAATGCCTAATGCAGGACCATATCTACAGCAATAAGTACGACTAGGACAACAGACAATAAAAATGCCCCTACCGATAGCATTTATATTGCATGACTGTCCTATACCAGATCGCGTGTAGACTAGTTCTGGCTAGATGTCACCACACTGTAATCCAACGCGCCTTTGATTTTGCCATCCTTTTGTGAAGTACCGACATCGAAAGACACTGTGTTTTTGTCACTGAATGGTTTCACCACACTGATAACTTGGCCGTTTATCAAAATCTGGTAACGTTCAGAGTAGGTGACGGTAATGTCTTCAGAGTGCTTCGTATCAAACAAAATACTGTCTTTTAAACGAACGACACGGCTTTCACCTCTGACCCACTGACCAATGAGTGGTTGCGTCATGAAGCTGCCTTTTGGCAAAGAGATATCTGCTTTATGAATGAAGATTTTTAGCATATCCCCTCTTTTGGGCGCGTTTTTACGTTGTTCAACCAAGGTATTTAGGTTTTTTAGCTGAGTAGCCGTTTGCTCGTTGTAGGCAATGATAAGCTGCTCTGCATTCGCAATGCTGCTAGCAGAGTTCAGCGTGCTGATATTGACTTGCGGCTCCTTTGGAGCAATACCTGCTCGAACACGAAGTTCATCATATTGTTTCTTAGCGGTGGTTAATAACGTATCCAGTTTTTCTTTTTGCTCTTTAAACTTTTTTACTTTTGTTACGGTGTTATTGGCTGCTGTTTTTTCTGTCGTCGTCTTGTCTGTTTGTTCTGTTTTAGTCGTCTGCTCGCCTTTGGTGTGTGTCATGTTTTTTAAAAGTGGCGTTGAGCAGGCGCTGAGTAAAAGTGGCAAAATTAATACGCCAGCACGAAGTAGTGACATCGTTTAATCCTGAGATTAGAGTTTAAAATAATGGCTGCTAGTATGCGGTATGCTAGTGCCTATGTCGAGATGCGTAGAAAATTAGGATACGCACCAGTTTTTTTATCAAATTCTTTTCATCCTGTGCACCTGTGTCGATCTGATTGGGTTCGGACAGCCCCCATCTTAAAACACTATTTTTAGTCTGCGGCCCAGTGCAAGGCTTCAATGTCATGACCTTTGTCTAGAATATAGAAAGACCTTGAGTGTATCTGAAATAGAAATGCTTTTACCGTCTAGAAATTGTAATGAAATACGGTAACATATTAATTTGCTAATTTTTTGCACAAACTGCCTGAGTAAAACGCATTGTCAGACTTCTACGTATTTCTTGCAACTTATTGGTTTGCCATTGAATGTAGCGATGTCTAAGAACAAGCAACTTATTAAGTTAAGACAACATCTTTAGGATGTTGTCTTATATCAGTCTTATCAAAGTCGGTCCTTAGACCACCTGTCATGTGGAGTGTGAGTGTGCTTGGTTCCATAGGATGCAAGCGTCTAGCGTTACACCTTGACCGCCAAATATATCCAAGGCGCTGCCAATGGTTAAATCCACAATACCGTTGGAGAGGTCATTAACGCGTTTTAAGTCTCCTAGAGAGCGAGCACCGCCTGCATAAGTGACGGCCACAGGGCAGCCTTGTCCGAGTAGGGAGACCAACTCTTCATCAATACCGGCTTGTAAGCCTTCTACGTCAGCAGCATGAATAAGAAACTCGTCGCAATGATCTGCCAGTTCTACCAAGCTTTCGTGGGTCACTGGCATGGAAGTAACGGTTTGCCAGCGATCTGTTGCAATATACCAGCCGTCTTCTGTACGACGACAGCTTAGATCTAATACTAAGCGGTCCAAGCCTGTTTCACGTTTGATTTTATCGAGTCGATCCCATGAAAACTCCTTATCCTTAAAAAGATAAGAGGTCACGATGACATGGGATGCGCCTGCTTCAAGATAGTCTGCAGCATTGCGTGCGGTGACGCCCCCACCAAACTGTAAGCCACCAGGATATGTGCGAAGTGCACTCAATGCTTCTTCGTGGTTGCCCTTACCAAGCGCGATCACGTGGCCTCCTGTGAGTCCATGTTCACGATAGAGTGATGCGTAATAAGCCGCATTGTATTCGCTGATAAAGTTCTCTTTAGCGCCTTTGTCATTTAGGCTACCACCGACGATTTGCTTTACTTTGCCTTGGTGTAGATCAATACAAGGACGAAATTGAGTCACAAAAAAGCTCCTAATAGTTCGAGGTAAGAGTGGGATTGTAACCGATAATTTACCTAGAAACGATGCACCAAAGCAAACACTCTGTAAGACTGATACAATGTTGGTTCTATAGTTAATAAAGCAAGATCATTTATTTTTATGCTAAAAATTTCCCTAGCGGTGGCCATTCCTGATCATGAAATCGAATTAACCGCGATTCGAGCACAGGGAGCGGGCGGTCAAAATGTGAATAAAGTGTCTTCGGCCATTCACCTGCGGTTTAACGTCGCAAGCTCTTCTTTACCAGAATTTCATAAGGAGCGTTTATTATCCATCAGTGACTCTCGACTGACGAAAGAGGGGGATATTGTCATAAAAGCACAACAATATCGTACTCAAGAGCTAAACCGTGAAGATGCCCTAATGCGCTTAAAGGCGCTGATTTTGGACGCGATTAAACAGCAAAAAGCACGTCGACCCACCAAACCAAGCCGCTCGGCTCAGAAAAAACGCCTAGATGTAAAAAAACAAAAAGGACAAATCAAAAGACTGCGCCGTTCCAATTGGGATTGAGTGAACGAAGTGGTTTTCTCAAGCTTTGCTTTCCTATAATTTAGAAGACAATATATCCCATTTATTTGCCACAAGAGGTTATATGAGTCACGACCATAGTCATCATGTTAGTCATTATAACCGCGCGTTTGCTATCGGTATTGCGCTCAATGTTTTTTTTACAGCCGTTGAGTTTTTCTACGGTTTTGCTGCCGACTCGTTAGCCTTGATTGCGGATGCTGGACATAACTTGAGCGATGTGTTGAGTTTATTGCTGGCTTGGGGAGCGAGCATATTAGGCAAAAAAGCAGCGACCGAAAAGCGCACTTACGGTTTTCGAAAAGTCACCGTGATAGCGTCTTTGATTAGCGCTGTGATGCTATTGGCCGCATTGGGCATCATTGCTTGGGAAGCCATTGCTCGTTTCTCTCATCCGGCGCCTGTTGCCAGTGTGACCATGATGGTCGTCGCCGCTATTGGCGTGGTGATCAACACCGTGACAGCGCTGCTATTTATGGGAGATCACCATCACGACTTGAATATTAAAGGGGCATTTTTGCATATGGCGGCTGATGCGGCCGTTTCGTTAGGTGTGGTTATTGCGGGGGCACTTATCTGGTGGAAAGGGTGGCTATGGGTCGACCCTGTGATCAGTTTACTGATTGTCGCCGTTATATTCATCGGAACATGGGGGCTGCTAAAAGACTCCATGAACTACACATTAGATGCAGTGCCAGATAAAATCGACATGCCTGCATTGCGGTGTTATCTAGAACATTTACCAGAAGTGGTTCGTATTCACGATTTACATGTGTGGCCATTAAGCACCACGGAAGTGGCTTTAACCGTGCATTTAGTTGTGAAAGACATTACGCCAGAGGGATTCTTACATCACGTACAACACCATCTGCACGATGAGTTTTCAATCGAACACGCCACCATTCAAATAGAAAATGAAGCGGACGAAGCGAACTGCGCTTTAGAACATCCTCATTGAAGGTGAGGCTTAGCTTAGAAATATAAGAATAGAAGAAGTTGTTAATTATGATTCCAACAATTGAAACAGAGCGTTTGTTATTGGTACCTCCCAGCATTGAGTGCGTTGAAGCATATAATGCGTTTTATACCAATGGTGAAGCTTCTAAAGCTTATGGCGGACCAATCTCCAGTGGTAAGGCGTTGGGGCGTTTAAAAGAAGACCTGGGCGGTTGGTATATTGATGGCTTTGGTGTTTGGGCGATCAAAGAAAAAGAGTCCGCAACCATTATTGGTGTATGTGGTTTTTGGCAAGGATTAGGTTGGCCAAGAGAGCTGACTTGGTGGTTACTGCCAACCTCAAGGGGCAAAGGGTATGCCAAAGAAGCATCCATCGCTGCCGTTGCCCATGCTTATAACGAATTTGCTTGGCATGAAGTGGAAACCTATATGCATGATTCAAATGAGAGCGCGAGGGCTTTGGTCGAGCGTTTGGGGGGCGTTAAATCAAGGCGAAGTCAATTTCCAGATGGGCTGAGTCGTGATATTTATATTTTCCCAAAGGCATCTTAGCGACCGTATTCGTCATCCCGCTGCACAGTCGTGAGATCCATGGGCTAGTAGAAAGCGAAGTGTTTAGAACATCCCACTGAATAGGTAAAAGGATAAATTGATGAGTTACGACGTTCGTAATGAAATTCCAAGTGTAGAAGACTATATCGACATACGACTTCAAGCAGGCCTATCCAGAAAATCGGTTGAGGCCGCAACCATAGGTTTAAAAAACAGCCTTTTTGGCGTTGTCGTGTACTCTAATAACCTTCCAATCGGTATTGGAAGAGTGATTGGTGATGGGGGATGCTTCTTTGAAATCACTGACATGGCGGTTTTACCAGAGCATCAGCACCAGGGCGTTGGTTCTTTAATTATGAAGGCACTGGTGAATTGGTTACATGAAAACGCTCCAACGACGGCGTATGTGAGTCTAATGGCTGATCATGGCACACCAGCATTTTATGAAAAATTTGGTTTTACTAAGGCAACAATGCCGACCTCTTCTGGTATGTACATGCGCATACTATAAATGTAGTCACAGTGAGAAAAAGCCCATCAAGTGATGGGCTTTCTTATGTCTGTTGTTCGATTTTTCTTTCTAAGCATTGATAAGGCAATAAATGCTAGGTTAAGCGTTTGGATTTTTCGCGCTTGGGCCCGCTAACGCCATGGCTTTTTGGTAGGCTGGACGAGTGGAAACACGCTCGACATAGGCTTGCACATGGTCTAAGCCCTCTAAGGTTTTGCCACCAAAAAGAGGAAAGGTGGTTAGATCGAACATGATAAGAATGTCAGCACAGGTGAGTTCGTTGCCGACCAAAAATTCAGAGGTCGCTAAGTGATTGTTTAAATGCTGGTAGTAGCTGTCTTCACGGCGTTGGAGGATTTTCGCAAAGCCAGATTCTGCACCTTCCTCACCAAGGCCGCTTTTGCCAAAAAACACCGACAATAAATGGTTATGATACTGCATCCAGTAAAGGTAATCAGGGTACAAGGTACTGTCTGGTGCAATGCAAAGCTTGCCTTGTGCATGACGTTGGCAAATATACTCTACGATGGCATTGGAATCGGTCAGTACGAGGTTACCGTCAGTGATAACGGGCGCGGTAGCGGTGGGATGCAGTGCAAGGTACTCTTTAGGTGCTCCCCCTGTTTTAGGGTCCCGGTCATACCATGTCAGTTTATATGGCAAGCCAAGCTCTTCCATTAGCCAAACAATGCGGTCAGATTGGGAAACACCCAAATGATTGATGGTGATCATAGTACAGTCCTCTATGTGTAATGGCGCTTTTGATGATGAATTCACTTGTTAACGGGCGACATAAAAGCGCGTGAATGACAGATTACGTTAGTCATGTGTCAGAGCATGGTACACCAGAATGTTATGAGAAATTTGGTTTTACAAAGGAAAGAATATTGGCATCTCTAGGTAGTCATTGGTGATGTTTGACAATGTCTATTTTGTGTCAGTTTTTATGCCTTCTGCTTCTCTATTAAAAAAGTGGTTGTTCCAATATAGGGAGGTTTGCGTTGGAATAGGTGGAAAATTGGTCTTTCTTACCGTATTAAAGGGTTTGTAAAACAATCAATTAATGAAAACTCGTGTTTTTTTGATCTATGTCTATAAACGGAGCTCTTGTTGAGTCTCTTTCTTTTCGGTCTCTTTATATTGATCTAACGCAATGTTTCGCAACTATGGCTAACCTATAATCCGTCCTTATAGTAAGTACCAAATGTTTGGTGCTACGGTGGGCGTATCACAATAAGAGCATATTCTAAGGATAAAGTGCCGGTATTCGCCTTTTTCTCAATCAAGTGAATGGGTTGAAGTCATTATGATTAATGAAACTGTAGTGGACTTATCGCGGTTCCAGTTCGCTCTAACTGCTTTGTACCACTTTTTGTTTGTTCCTTTAACATTAGGGATGTCTTTCTTGCTTGCTATTATGGAGTCCGTTTACGTACTCACAGGAAAGCAAGTGTACAAGGACATGGTGAAATTTTGGGGTAAGTTGTTCGGCATAAACTTCGCCCTTGGGGTGTCAACCGGTCTCACTATGGAGTTCCAGTTTGGTACTAACTGGTCATATTACTCGCATTATGTGGGCGATATTTTCGGTGCGCCTTTGGCGATCGAAGGTCTGATGGCTTTCTTCTTAGAGTCAACGTTGGTTGGTTTGTTCTTCTTTGGTTGGGATCGCTTAAGCAAAGGCAAACACTTGGCCGTTACCTGGTTGGTTGCTATAGGTTCTAACTTATCAGCGTTATGGATTCTCATAGCGAATGGTTGGATGCAAAACCCAGTCGGCTCTGTGTTTAACTACGAAACCATGCGTATGGAGTTGGTGGATTTCAGCGCCTTGTTGTTTAACCCTGTTGCCCAGGTGAAATTTGTCCACACCGTCTCTGCTGGCTACTGTACGGGTGCCATGTTTGTACTGGTTATTTCGGCTTACTACATGCTTAAGGGTCGTGACTTGGCCTTTGCTCGTCGCTCTTTTGCCATTGCATCTGCTTTCGGCTTAGCATCTGTATTAAGTGTCATTGTCTTAGGTGACGAATCTGGTTATGAATTAGGTGACGTTCAAAAAGTAAAATTAGCAGCGGTTGAAGCCGAATGGGATACTCAAAAAGCCCCAGCGGACTTTACCTTGATTGGTTTTCCTAATCAGAAGCTAGGTGAAACAGAGTACGCGATCAAAATTCCTGATGTGCTTGGTCTTATCGCAACCCGCTCTCTCACTGGTAAAGTGGAGGGGATTAAGGAGTTAAAAGCGCATAACCGTCAACGTATTATCAATGGTATCTACGCTAATCAGTTACTAGAGAAATTACGTAGCGGCTCTACCGATCCACTTGTTAAAGAAAACTTTGACAAAGTGAAAGGGGATCTTGGTTACGGTCTATTAGTGAAAGCCTTTACTAAAGACATGAACCACGTGACCTCTAAGCAAATTGATGAAGCGGTGAACTACAGTATTCCAAATGTTGCACCTATCTTCTTTGCTTTCCGCATCATGGTGGCATGTGGCTTTATTATGCTGATTGTCTTTGCAGTATCTTTCTACCAAAACGCACGTCGTCGTATCGGTCAGAATCGTTTGTTCTTACGAATTGTAATGTGTTGTTTGCCATTGCCTTGGATTGCCTGTGAAACAGGTTGGTTCGTGGCTGAGTATGGCCGTCAACCTTGGGCCATTGGTGAGATTTTACCGGTTAATTTGGCTGCGTCAGGTTTGACAGAGACAGATCTTTGGATCTCGATTGCGGCAATCATCGCTTTGTATACCTCTTTCCTGATCGCAGAAATGTTCTTGATGATTCGTTTCTCCAAAAAAGGTCCTTCTAGTCTGCATACCGGTCGTTACGCACTAGAGAAAGAAACCGATCAGTTACAAGCTAAGGAGTTGTAAGATGGATTACGAACTATTAAAAATCATTTGGTGGGTACTGATGGGCGTATTGCTGATCGGTTTCTCTATCGCCGACGGCTATGACATGGGGGTAGGGAGTCTTTTAAACATCATTACCCGTGATGACAGTGAACGTCGTGTGATGATCAACTCTATTGCCCCTCACTGGGATGGTAACCAAGTATGGTTTATTACTGCGGGCGGTGCGTTATTTGCTGCATGGCCTGTGGTATACGCAACCTCCTTCTCTGGATTTTACTTCGCGATGATTCTGACATTGGCGGCGCTTTGGTTCCGTCCCATCGGCTTCGACTATCGCTCTAAAATCGAGACACCACGTTGGAGAAGAAACTGGGACCTTGGTATCGGCTTTGGTTCCACTGTGCCACCGATTATTTTCGGTGTAGCATTCGGTAACTTGCTTCAAGGTGTGCCATTCCAGTTTAATGAATACCTACGTGTTGATTACACAGGTTCTTTCTTTGCCTTGTTGAACCCCTTTGCCATCTTATGTGGTTTGGTCAGCTTGATGATGATTATGACCCAAGGCGGTTCTTGGTTGCTCATGAAAACAGAGGGCGATTTGCTTCGCCGAGTGAGTAAAGCGACCACTATTACCGGAATACTTGGGGCCGTGTTCTTTGTATTGGCTGGTATTTGGCTAGCGTATGATATTAAAGGTTATGTGCTTACTAGCGCCATTAATGGTAACGACGTACTGACTCCTTTAATGAAAACAGCAAAAGTGGAAACAGGCGCATGGTTGATTAACTACAGTAAAGTGCCTCTATTGATGTTGGCTCCTGTAATTGGCGTATTGGGTATGCTAGTGGCTGCGTTTGCAAGTCGCATGAAAAAAGGTGGTTTGGCTTTCCTCGGCTCTTCATTAGGGATTGCGGGTATTATTTTCACAGCGGGTGGTTCTATGTTCCCGTTCTTAATGCCTTCTTCTACTTTCCCAAGTATGAGTTTGACTATGTGGGACGCGACTTCTAGCAAATATACTCTGGAAATTATGTTTGTTGTGGCGTGTATCTTTGTGCCTATCATTTTGTGTTACACCTTATGGAGCCATTTAGTGATGTTTGGCCGCTTAAGCAAAGAACACATTGAGAAGAACAAACACTCTCTCTACTAGTAGTTTAGATTAAGACTAATTCATCATACGTGAGGTGCGGTTCTTTGCACCTCACAAAGGAGAAACATTATGTGGTATTTTGCTTGGGTTTTAGGCGTTTTACTTGCCTGTTCATTCGGCGTCATCAATGCGATTTGGTTGGAGTTTAAAGGTTACGAAGGCGAAGAGGAGCAAAAGTAAGCCTTATGTTTAAACGAGAGAAAGCCCCAAAAAAGACTCGTCAAGGGCGAGTTAAAACCCCTGAACTTATGTTTTTGAATGAATGGGCTGGGCGACAATCGAAGCGTTACCGTCTCGTTCAATTATTAGGGGTTGTGTTCACTGTGGCGATGGTTATGCAAGCTTGGTCGCTTGCTAATGTGTTTTCCGACATGGTGATTCATGGGGCTTTCTCAGCATCGATTTTATGCATAGCGTTGTCTGCCTTGCTTATCCGTGCCTTAGCCAGCTTTGGCCGTGAACGATTAAGTGCCAGTGCAAGCCGCAGTATTCGCTATTCTCTACGGGAAAAACTGGTATCGCATTTGACCAAACTTGGGCCTGCGCGCCTGAGAATTGAAGAAGATGCGGCACTGTCTACGCGTGTTTACGAACAAGTCGACGCACTAGACGATTATTACAGCCGCTATAAACCTCAGTTGTTTATGGTGTCGCTGATTCCTTGCGTTATTTTGCTGGCAATGTTGCCAGTGTCTTGGATTGCCTTTGCTATTTTTATGGTCACCGCCCCATTGGTCATATTCTTTATGATCCTTGTGGGCCACAAGGCTGCCCAAGCGAATCGTCGACAATTTAACGTGTTGGCGATGTTATCGAATCAATTTATGGATTTAAACCAAGGCTTGGCTGAACTAAAGCGGCTTGGACGAACAGGGCAAGCGAAAGAGCGCTTGTCAGACAGTGCCAGCGCCTATCAAAAAACCACCATGGGTGTATTACGTTTGGCCTTTTTATCGACCGCAACATTAGAGCTTTTCGCTTCCCTTTCGATTGCGATGATTGCCTTATATTTGGGCCTTGGCTTGTTGGAACAGCTACCTTGGTCTAAAGGCGTCTCCCCTGTGAGTTTGACACAGGCCTTTTTCATCTTGCTGTTAGCACCAGAATTTTATTTACCATTGCGCCAGCTGGGCAATGACTATCACGCCAAACAAAAAGCCGAAGCGGCGGCGACCGCCTTATTAGATATTTTCAATACCTCCTTGTCACGCTCAGAAGAGCAAACCAAAGAAGACACTCAAACGGTTAGCAACCCTTCTCACTTATCTGTGGTCAAAACCCATCCGGCCTCCTTGTTGACCTTTTATAAATTAAGCTGGCAAGAAGCCGGGCGTTCTCGTTTAGCGCCAATCAGTAACCAAATAGGTGCCGGTGAGCGTATCTGGTTAAGTGGCGAATCTGGCGTAGGGAAATCCAGCTTATTACACCTCTTGTTGGGCTTTGAAGAAGGTTATCAGGGAGAATGCTTTGTTGAAGACAAAGAATTTTCCAGTGTGGATCTGGCCCAATGGCGTGCACGCTTGGCTTGGTTACCGCAAACTCCTGAGTGGGTGAATGGCTCAATTCGCCAGAATTTATTATTGGGGATTGATCCTCCAACGGACGAGGCTTTGCAAACAGCACTAGCAAAAAGCCAGTGTGATGTCTTTATTGAAGCATTGCCCGATGGCCTAGAGACGAAATTGACCGAGCTCGGTGCAGGTTTATCGGGTGGGCAAATGCAGCGCTTGTCTATTGCCCGTGCTTTATTATCGAAGGCGGATGTTTGGTTACTTGATGAGCCTTGCTCCGGTTTGGACGAAGAGACGGCTACAGCCGTGTTGGATACTTTAAACCTTGCTTCAAAAGGCAAAACATTATTGGTTGTCAGTCACGATACCCATCCTATTGCTTGGGCTGATAGACATTGGACTTTGACACACGGAGGCTTGCATGAGCAACGAATCCAAGCTATCGCTTAAACGTCTTCTATGGGCAAACCCACGAGGATTTGCACTCCCTCTGTTTCTGGGCGTGGTCGCGAGCCTTGCCGGGGTTGCACTGCTAGGTATATCCGGTTGGTTCCTGTCAGCAGCGGGTTTAGCCGGAGTGTTAGGAACCTACAAAGCGTTTAACTACTTTCTACCTGGGGCGCTGGTCCGCTTGATGGCCATTTTGCGCACTGCGGGTCGTTATGGCGAACAAGTGTTTGCTCACGATCACTTATTAGGCTTGCTAAAAACATTGCGCTTGTGGGTGTGGGATCAACGTGTCGCAAAAGACTCAGCGAATTTGCATCAACAAAGTCGTGGAGACTTATTGCAGCGTTTGGTCAGTGACCTAGACCAAATTATTCGTTGGCCCTTGGTGGTATTAATGCCTTGGGTATATGCCACATTAGCGTATTTATCAGTCCTTATACTGGCGTCATTAATATCCACTACTTTGTTATGGCCTATTATTATCGCGGCGGTGATTCATCTTTTGGTCGTACCGTATCTGTGTGGTCATTTTGCTAGCCGTGCCGTTCATGTTGGGCAAATTTTAGGGACACACCGTCGTAGTCGCTTTGTAAGTTTATTCTCGGCGTTGATTACTCTGACCATTCGTGGCCACTGGCAGCAATATGCCGAGCGCCTTAATGAATTAGATACCCGTCAGAAACAGGCAGAGCTGCGTATCCAAAAAGCGATCAGTCTAGGTCGCTTGGCTTCTTACAGTGTGACCATCGCCTTGCTGTGTAGCTTTTTCTTACTTGTTATGCGTTACCAGCCACAAACCAATGGGCTTTCTTTGGTCTCTGGTGTGGATGGGGCTTGGCTGGTGGCATTAGTCTTGTCTGTCTTAGCCGTCAACGAATTAGTATTGCCCTTGGCACAATCCTTTGTGGCTCAAGGGCAATCGCAAGTGGGCTTACGTCGTATGAATCAGTTGCATACCGATGCTTCTGAGGAAGACATCGCGCTAGGTCTGCCACTTGCCCGTGTCAAATCTCTTGAGTTGATCAACTGGCGCGGATACCACGCATCATCTGGTTTAGGGAATAAACCGATTTCGTTAAAAGTCGCAACGAACGAAACCATCTGGTTACGGGGTAACAGTGGGTGTGGTAAATCCACTCTCTTGGCATCATTAGCAGGGGACTGTTTAGCCGAAGGGGGAGCTTTGGTAAACGATCAACGGATAGATTTATACGACAACCAAGACTACCAAGCACAAATCAGCTACTTGCCACAAACCCCTTATGTCTTTCAGCAAACACTAGCGGCTAACTTGCGATTAGGGGATGAAAATGCCACTGAAGAGTCGTTATGGGAAGTATTGGACGCGGTTGCATTAGGCGATTGGGCCCGTAGTCTACCAAAAGGCTTGGATACACTATTAGGCGCACAAGGTCGTGACTTATCCGGTGGTCAACGCAAACGCTTGGTCTTGGCGCGTTTATTACTGCGTAATGCCCCAGTATTGTTGCTGGACGAACCGTTTGACGGTTTAGACAGTGAGAGTATCCAATGTATTTGTACTTCATTGCAGCGTATTTACCGTCCTGAGATATTGGTATTTATCAGTCATATCAATAGCCCGCTTTCTGAGAAAGCCACTATTATTAACGTTTAATCAGATTGGCTTCCCCTAATTTTAGGGGAAGCCATACCGCTACAGATCGCATCAAAAACGACCCGTAGGTTGGACTTTAGTCCACCAATTATTCTTTTTTAAGGGGTAAGGTTAGGATGGGGTTGTTCTTTGGGTCTTCCAGTGTATTTGTTTCCACTCAATGACTTTGAGCTGCTCGTTTATTCCGCTCTGCTGAGCGGGTAACTTTTGTCAAATGATACAAAAGTAACCAAAAAATCTTTTATCGGGCTTTCAGCCCAAGCGTGTGATCAATATTTTATACATCGTGCTTTATTAGTACGCTCTATAGTGTAAGGCATGGATTGTTTATTTGGTGATGGTTGGCTTGTCAGACATGGACTCTGAAACACCATAGAGTCGCGCAACTTCGTTGCGTCGAAGCGGCTCTTTCAGTCTAATTACTTTCATCCCCGTATAGGCTTTGAGCTACCGCTAGTCAGCACAGAAGGTGAGGGCAGCTAATCACCAAGTTCCTTCCCCTTTTTTAAGGGGAAGGCTAGGATGGGGTTATTTGGTGTTACCGATTTGATGGTATTCTTCTGATTAGCTTGGTTTTGGCGAGCTCAGTTCCGCTCTGCTGAACGGGTAACTTTTGCCCAACGCTGCAAAACTTATCTTGAAAGGGAAAGCAAAAGATCTTTTATCGGGCTTTCAGCCCAAGCGTGTGATCGACATTTTATACAACTTACTTTTCTCGGTACGCTTTAGACTGTAAGGCATAGATTGGTTTTGAGGATAGGGGACAGGGCATTTTTAACTGACTCTGAAACACCATAATGTCGCGCAACTTCGTTGCGTCGAAGATGATTTGTAGGTTGGACTTCAGTCCAACAATAGTTACCTCATTGGATTAGGGGTCGAACACCTTTTCGACCTGATTAAACCGAACTACTCTGATGTGCTTTCACGAAAAGGGCTTTGACCCTGCGCAGAATCAAATATCAACATGTGCTAATTGGCACTTATTTGAAAATAGATTAGAGTGTAAACATGGCGTCTAGGAAGACGAAAGCCACATATGTCTCCCCTTCTGATGCACGGTTATTAGAGAAAACAAGCATGCTTGTTTAAGCCGAAGCCTGAACGCTCATTATGATCTATTATTTTATATAAATCATGATGTTAGCTAAATTTATCTAAATGTCTAAGACCAGAATAACGCGCACACCGATTTATTGGGTAAACGCGCATGCGTATTATTAAAAATGTTAAGTGCTTATGAAAACTCAATACGAAATTCAGTTAATGCAATATGCTCAAGCTGCATTATTGGGAGAGGTTGCACCATCTTTCAGAGCGATTTCCTTTCAGCTTTCTGAGGATGGAGAAGATTTTAAGGCACGGTTTATATACGATGGCGAGCCTTCGGAAGAAGCTAAAGAGGTGGCGAGTGTTGTACTAACGAATATACTCGCTAACTATTCTAAAAATCACCGTAGCTACAGTGAAGAACACCTATCAATTTCGTATCCTAAAGAAATGGGTCATCTTCCATTATTGGTATACTTGCGTAACGAAGATAATTGGAATTCATGGACGAAGCAGTATGGAAAAGTCAGCACTTAACAAACAGCTCAAGCCGACCTCCACTGCGTTGATTGTTTTGTGCTTTTTCGCTACGCTCGCAAAAAACAATCAACTCCGTTCCAGCGGCTTAGCTGGGCGTTATAAGCCTTAAGAAAGTATGAGCACGAGATATATAGACGAAGGATATCCACTATTGCATTGGGCAACCTCTATTGAGGCAATCTGCCCAAAGTGTGGTGATGTAGGTGTAATCGACGGCAATCCTATGTGGAGGAATTGGCGTGCAACATTTCTATGCCACAGCTGTTCACACTCTATGAAAACCGAGCGTGATGGTTGGCATGGTCCAGTTCTTGGTATAGGTAAACGTCCCTGTCGTTCTTGTGGCCACAAGTGGGTTCGGGTAGAGAAAGAATTTGAAGATGCCTCAAAAATCAAGTCAGAGTCTGCAAAAACAAAGTGTCCACAATGTAATTCAGAAAACGAAGTCTCCCTCGAATTTACACGCATGGAGCCATCTGATCATGCAATCGAGCCGTTCTTTGGTCTTGAGTTGGCGCTAAAAGAACTAACACGCCATGGCACTGTTTGGGTTTATGGTGCTGAGCATCTTAGGCACCTAAAAGAATACACAGCGGCTCAGCATAGGGTGGCAAGCGGCACCAAGTGGTCATACTTCACGAGACTCCCCAAATGGGTAAAGGCAGCAAAGAATCGAGAAGCAATATTAAAGGCAATCACAAAATTGGAGCAGCGGCTTATAACAAAGTGCTGCTAGGGACAAACCTACGCAGTGCTTCGGTTTGCCCCAGAGCAAGGCGTTATATGCAATCATGATTAGCGACATTGAGAAAAAGCAGATAGATCAAATTCAATATGAAGAAGATATTGAAAAGATCATTTCTATTGCAAAGGGATCAAGTAATCCATGCTTTCTTCAGCAATACGCTATCGCATACAACTGGGATGATGGAATGGCGTTGCCCAATGCGATTGCAAATAATGAGTATTGTGATTTGGGTACGGCCCTTACTCTTTTTTGGCTAGCAGAAGGAATGAGCTATTACCTAAAAGAAGTTGAGCGTAATGTATACAATAATGACTGGGCCGATTTCTGTGAAATGATTGCCGATAAGCTAAATAGCAGTGTTTATGCTAATGGTCCAGTTAGCTTTAAGCCAGATATAAATAGCCTTACATTACACAAATATAATAAGGCCGGTATACCTTCAGTTCTTTATCAGGAGGTAATCGGTGCAAGCATATAACAAGGCCAAGCAGCGTCGCGCACTGCGTGAGCTGGACCTCGCTTCGCTCGGCCGCTATTAGCAGCGTAAGACTCTTTTGTGAGTAGTTATGATGAAAAAAATATCTTTGAGATTCTATCAGCCGGGTGACGAGTTAGTTTTGTTTGAAGACTATACAGGAGATGCCCATTCTTCGAGATTCCTAGCTAGGGAAGTCCATCAAACTATTGATGAAACCAGATGTATGTTGCTAAAACTGTCTACTGAAGATAGTTTTAGGCGCTATGAGAAGTCAGTGCATATAATCCAGGAAAGTAATACGGGAAAACCGTTGGGGTTAATTACGCTTGTAAGCTTTAATGAGTCGGTTGAACTTCATTTTGGAATATGTAAAACATGTAGACTTCAGGGTATAGCATCGTTAGCAGTTGGTTGTGCAGTCTCATATATTTTCAACGAACTTAAATGCAAAAGTATATTGTGTTTTCCGGATCGAGATAATGAAGGTGCTAGGAGAGTTCTGGAAGTGTGTGGATTTCAGTGTTTTGGAGAAATAGATCAATTTTATAAGGCTCCTCAAATTAGTGGTGAATTGAGGACTGTTTTAAAATTTGGGCTTCACGTTTAACAAGGTTCTCAAGCCGAATCTTCACCTA
The DNA here is from genome assembly GCF_056173505.1 of Marinomonas sp. 63XJN7_7_ISO-PGPR-S23-202. Classification (NCBI taxonomy): domain Bacteria; kingdom Pseudomonadati; phylum Pseudomonadota; class Gammaproteobacteria; order Oceanospirillales; family Oceanospirillaceae; genus Marinomonas; species Marinomonas sp. 63XJN7_7_ISO-PGPR-S23-202. The sequence goes on from NZ_CM149677.1 coordinate 1,518,207, forward strand.
CGCTTCAAATAGCGTATTGCTTCGCAATTGTGGTCGCTATGCTACACTCTCAGTTTTGCCTGCTTAGCACGGCGTTACGGCGTTATTTTCGAAGGAAATTGGTAGTATGAGCCTCGAATTAAGAAGTATAGACAAAACGAACTTCTATGAGATTTGCCAGTTAAAGGTAGCTCAACATCAGCTAAATCATGTTGATAGCAATGCTATTTCATTGGCTGAAGCAAACTTTATGAGCTTTCCTTGGTTCAAAGGTATCTATTCTGACAATAATCCAATTGGCTTTGTTTTAGTAAACGCAGACACCGTTTTGGATAAATTTGAGCTTTGGCGGTTCATGATCGATAAATCTCAACAGTCAAAGGGTTATGGTCGTCTTGCTATCGATTTATTGAAATCAGCGTTGGTTAATGAATTCGGAATATCGGCTCTATATACAAGTGTTGTCGTAGGATCAGACAGCCCTCAAGGTTTCTACGAAAATTGTGGTTTTGTATCAACAGATAACTTAGTGGAAGGGCGTGAAATAGAGCTGTGCCTATCTCTTTAACTCCAAACATAACAAGGGTATTTCGGTTCCATTCAGCTTTAGTGTTTACGGTACAATGAGATCTATGGGGTCGAACACCTTTTCGACCTGATTCAAGCTAACTATTCTGATGTACTTTCACGAAAAGGGTTTTTACGCGGAAGGGATGAGGTTACTCTATTTCCTCTCAATTGCTTTGTATTTATGAGCTTTATTCCGCTCTGCTGAGCGGGTAACTTTTTGCAAGCGCCCAAAAAGTAACCAAAAATTCGCTTTTAAGAGCAGCGCCTCGTATCCTCATGGAGACATCATGTTGTCAATGCAGAGCCTCATCAAGGCATGGATTGGTTTTTAGGATAGGGGACAGGGCATTTTTAACTGACTCTGAAACACCATAGGGTCGCGCAACTTCGTTGCGTCAAAGTCGCTTCTACGGTTTGCTTACCGTCATTCCCGCGCAGGCGTCGGATCCAGGTTCCTTCCCCTTTTTTAAGGGGAAGGTTAGGATGGGGTTGTTCTTTGGGTCTTCCGGTGTATTTGTTTCCACTCAATGGCTTTGAGCTGCTCGTTTATTCCGCTCTGCTGAGCGGGTAACTTTTTGCAAGCGCCCAAAAAGTAACCAAAAATTCGCTTTTTTAACGAGAAGCGTGTGATCAATATTTTATACATCGTGCTTTATTAGTACGCTCTATAGAGTAAGGCATAGATTGTTTATTTGGTGATAGCTGGCCTGTCAGACACGGACTCTGAAACACCATAGGGTCGCGCAACTGCGTTGCGTCGAAGACGATTTGTAGGTTGGACTTCAGTCCAACAATAGTTACCTCATTGGATTAGGGGTCGAACACCTTTTCGACCTTATCTAAGCTAACTATTCTGATGTGCTTTCACGAAAAGGGCTTTGACCCCGCTAGTCAGTACAGAAGGTGAGGACAGCTAATCACCAAGTTCCTTCCCCTTTTTTAAGGGGAAGGCTAGGATGGGGTTGTTCTTTGGGTCTTCCTGTGTATTTATTTCCACTCAATGACTTTGAGCTGCTCGTTTATTCCGCTCTGCTGAGCGGGTAACTTTTTGCAAGCGCCCAAAAAGTAACCAAAAATTCGCTTTTTTAACGAGAAGCGTGTGATCGACATTTTATACAGCTTACTTTCTCGGTACGCTTTAGGCTGTAAGGCATGGATTGGTTTTGAGGATAGGGGACAGGGCATTTTTAACTGACTCTGAAACACCATAGGGTCGCGCAACTTCGTTGCGTCGAAGTCGCTGGTTTGCTTGCCGCTGGTCAATTTTAAGCAGATATCAACATGTTCTAATTGGCACTTATTTGAAAATAGATTAGAGTGTAAACATGGCGTCTAGGAAGACGAAAGCCACATATTTCTCCCCTCCTGATGCACGGTTATTAGACAAAACAAGTGTGCTTGTTTAAGCCGAAGCCTGAACGCTCATTATGATCTATTATTTTATATAAATCATGGTGTTAGCTAAAATTATCTAAATGGCTAAGACCAGAATAACGCGCACACCGATTTATTGGGTAAATGCGCATGCGGATTATTAAAAATGTTGTTATAGGGAAAAGTAGTAACTATGCGAAGATTAAGTTTCAGTAGACCCAATGAAAAAGTTCGGAACCCTGAAAGGCACCTTAGAGCTTTGAAGAGATGGGCAAAGGGCTTTGAAGGGTTTTATCCTGAAAGAAATAGAAGTCGATATCAGAATTTCAAAATATGGACTTTGGACAGATTGATTGAAGGCCCTAAATCAAAGTCCGAGTGGAAAGAAGAAGCGATTTTACAGCTCTTACAAGCAGCGCAGAATTTAAAGAATTCCCGACCTGAAAATGAGGAAGGTGAGTCATGGGTAGCTGTTTTACTTTGCTACCCTAACCTTTGGTCTAGCGAGGTTACTGTATTCTTTGATAAAGAATACCTGAATAGTTTTATTCCTTCTGAGCTAGGTGATCAATCAATCTTGAAGAAGTATGATATTTCTTGTCCAAAAGAGTTTATCGAAGCTAGTTACATCGTTAAGTGGAGTGACGAAGACGAAAGCGGGGAACCAATAGAGTGCAGTGAAGAGCGCTATACAATTTATGAAAGAGCCCTATAAAAAGTCAATTAACTACGCGCCTTTCAGGCGCCGGACCCAGCAAAGCTGCGCCGGTTATTGAGGCGTTCTGTGCCAAATAAACATAGGAGTAAACTTCGAGAAATGGACTCATCCCTTAAGACAAGGATATGTAATCAAATTTTTAAAGTTGAAGTTGATATTCAATCAGCAAGTGAAAATGATGCTTCTTTTACTCTTGATTATGAAGATGGAAGGTATCGTCAAAATGAACTGGTTGGTCTGATTCGAGATGCTGTTCCATTTTTTGCACTCACAGAAGGTGAAATTGCAACGATAGATAAATCAGACTGGAATAAAAATAGCTTTACACGAATATCGGATGCAAATAGAAAATCAAAAGGAGATTATGGAGAGCTTTTATTATTTCTAATCTTGAGTATTTTTTATGATATTCCCAAGTTTGTAACAAAAGCTAGATTGAGATCAACTACAAGAGAACAAATAAAAGGGTTTGATTGTGCACACTTTTCTATTAGTAACTCTAAAGTAACATTATGGCTTGGTGAAGCTAAATTCCACCAAGACATTAGTGGAGCTATAAGTTCAGCGCTCAAATCACTTAAAGAACACCTGAATGACTCAGAAAGGATAAAATCCGAACTGAGATTGCTTGGGGGTGAAATTGAGTTAAACAAGCAACTTGAAAATGAAAAGTATGAACTGTTAAAAAGTTATGTGACAGGAGGTAGATCATTAAACAAAGTTGATATTGCAGTTCCTGTTTTATGTACATATGACAGCAAGTGTATAAAAACTTTCTCTGGAGATATGGGGAGCGATATTGATTCAGATGATTTCAAAGAAAGAATAGCTATCGAACTAGAAGATAACTTTAAAAAAATCTATAGTAAGAGCTGGCCGAAGAGAAGCAATATAAAAATTGTTTTCTTTATTGTACCTTTAGAATCAGTATCTGATCTAAAGAGAAGCATTGAGCTTGTAGAAAATGCCATGAAGTTTTGATTGGAGTTAATCTATGAATCAGAAAATAATCCATGGCATTGGAGAAATTAGAAGCAAGAAGAAAATCAGTACAGATACTCTTGAAACCTTGCTGATTGATGTATACCGCTTACTTGATTCAAAAGATGAGCAAGATTACAACCAGTGCCTTTCTGCAATATGCCATATAGCTAATTACAATTCAGATGATCGAATGGTACAACAGCTTTTACATGATTGCATCGTAAAATCTAGAGTATTTCTATATGATAACCTCCTAGAAAAAAATAATGAAACTTATATTCCAAATATATCACCGCAAGACAACCTTTTAAGAAACTTTTATACTAGCCAAAAAACTAATACAACTTTGACTAGGCCTCAAAAAGAAATATTTGATGTATTTCAGAAAAATAGAAGATTAGTGGTTAGTGCTCCAACATCTTTTGGAAAAACAAGAATCGTTAGAGAAATAATTCTACATAATAGTTATAAAAATATTGCATTTATAATGCCCACTGTTTCACTACTCTCTGAGCAATATCAAGAATTAAGAAAAAGTGTTGAAGGCTACACAATTTCAAAATCTTCAAAAGTTAAAATTGATAAAGATAAAAGCTATATTTTGGTTCTGACACCTGAAAGAATGTCAGCATTCTTAGAAGAAAACCCAGATTTCAAAATAGATTTTTTTGTAATGGATGAAATCTATAAAGTAGATTTCAAGCTTGATGATGACCGGTTTCGGGTTTTTTCAGATATTCTATATCGTTTAGCTAAAACAAGAGCTGACTTCTATCTTGCAGGCCCATATATATCAGATTTTAGTAAAAACTTTAGAGATAAGTTTAATGTAGAACTAAAAAAATATTCAACCGAAATAGTTCAAAAAGACTATTACGCTTTAGATAATAATAAGAATAAGGGACTTCATTCAGTAGAAAATGGATCTATTAAAATCATTGGCGATAAATTTAAGAATTTACTTAGATTAGTTTCTGAGGAATCTATTGATGGAAAATTTCTGATTTACCGTTACCAAAAACAATATGTAGAAGACACCGCCAAAAAGTTTTTGGAGACATGGCCTGTAAAACCTCACAATAAAGAACTTATTGATTACTTGTCAAACTCTGTGTCCCCCAGTTGGGATTTGATTTCTTGTATCAAACGCGGAATCGCTTTTCATCATGGTGCGATGCCAAGACATATTCAAGACTTAGTTGTAGATGAGTTTAATGACAGTAGCGATAATGGACTAAATTACCTTTTTTGTACAACTTCACTAACTGAAGGTATCAATTCAGCAGCAAAAAACGTTGTTATTTACGACAAAAAAATTGGTACCGGTGACCTATTAAAAACATTAGACAGAAAAAACATAGAAGGTCGTGCGGGGCGGTTTATGCAACATTTCATCGGTCGTGTATTTCATCTTGAGACACAAGAAGACGATGATGGAGAAACAACCGTTGAAATTGAATATTTAGACAATGCAAACGCTGCATTAGAAACTTTAATTCAGCTAGAAACTGATGATATACCTCAGTCTAAGACTGAACTATTAAATACATATGCTGATAAACTTGAAGAGCAAGAAATCAACCCTTTACTCATAAAAGAAAATAGATTTGTAAGTGTTGATGGCCAGTTAGATTTAATTAAACATTTTAGGACAGGAAATAATCTAGATTGCTATTATTTTAGAGAACAGCTACCGATAAAAGATTGCTTAGATAATATTTTATCATGTTGCTATGACTTTCTATTCTCTGATCATGATAAAGGTAGAAATTTTAATACAGATGTTGGCAAGTCAATTTTGATTGGCTTAACGAAATACTATATTTACTATACGCCTTCGTTTAAAGAGCTTCTAAGCTCAGATACGGTACAACGAGAAAGAGCCAATGACAACTCTCGCATAAGATATGTATTTGACCTAATGTCAAAATATTTTGAGTTCTCTTGGCCTAAGTATCTCAAAACTTTCTCTAACGTTTACAACTTTGTAGCAAAAGAAAAACACCAACCATTAATAGCCCTTGATATGGTCATAGCAAAGCTCGAATATGGGACCACTGAAAACCACGAAATAATCTTAAGAGATTCTGGCCTTCCCAATGAAATAGTTAAGAAACTTTCACATCATTTTAAAGGTTGTGAAACATACGAAGACATATACGATGTCAGTCGCTCAAAAAAAAGTGAAATAAAAAGCTCTATTCATCCAATAGAAAGTAAAATTCTAGATAAATACATATAGGTACAGAACAAGTAAATCCAGGTGACGCCTACGGCGCACTTGGTTTAGGCGTTAGTCGTACTCTGTTTGAGGTGATTTGATCTTGCTAGACACTATGGGTTTTATCGTTGCAATCATGCCTATAGCATTGTCACCTGGCGCGAGCTTCACCCTAGCCGTGTCAAATATTTCAATATCAGGTTTACGTAGCGCGTTTAGTATAATTCTCGGAACTGCTGTTGGGATTCTTATTCATGGTTTTTTGGTTGGTATTGGTGTTTCGAGTTTAATTTCCGGTAGTTCCATTGCTATGAATGCACTTCAAATTTCTGGTGTTTTATTCTTAGGTTATTTGGGTATTAGGCTACTACTGAATGGAATTTTAAGTTTTAAAAATAAAACGAAACTAAGTAGCAATCTGGCTGGTTTCAAAGAAGCTCTGCTGTTAAATCTATTTAATGCGAAAGCCATTATCCTCTATCTTACTGTTGTTCCAATATTCGCAGGTAGGGAGCTAGTTAACTATTTAATTCTGTCTTCTTTGCATGTGGCGGTCATGTCCGTTTGGATTCTATTTTCTGGAGTATTAATTTTAGTGGCTAGGGCAAGATTGAAACTAAACATACTGAGTGGCATTATAAATACTGTTGGTGGTTCCTTTTTGGTTGTGATAACTCTTAGTACAGCATTCCACCTATACAACTAAAAAACAGTAGCACGTAGCCTGTACCGGACTTTAGCTTAATTGGGACAACCACCTGTTGAGATTAATTCTCTGGCTGTCTATTAGTATAAGTGTGTTATAAATGAGGTTATATGATTCGGCCAGCAAATGTCTCCGATGTAGATGTCTTATCAGTGTTAACCTATGAAGCGTGGGAGGGGAGTTTGTTTCCTCTACTCAATACAGAAGTGGTCTCTTCGTTGTCTGTTGGGTGGTTTGCTGAGGCATTAAAGGAAGACATAGCTTGTGATGTTGTTTGCGTCGTGGTTTATGAAGAAGATAATGAAATTCTTGGCTATGCCGCTGGGAAGTGTCCCTCTGAGCGTTCTGATTTCGAGATACTGCGGTTGTATGTTCATCCGGATGCTCAGGGTTTAGGAATTGGTCGTAAATTGTTTTTAGAAATGAGAACTCAATCCATCGCTTTAAATAAATCACAAATGATCGTGTGGACTTTGCTTGGAGCGGCTAATAACGCGTTTTATAGGCGTCTGCTACCTGTTGAGATCACGAATAGAGATATTTCTATATTTGGCTTTAAATACAGTGGTATAGGGTATATTTATTCGTTGTAGATTGAAGAGTTCTAAACCAAGTCAGTAGAGCCCTCTCAGGGGTTGATCTAACACTTGCTTCCCATTTTTCAGCATTGATATGGCGGTTTTGCTGACTCGTCTTATGACTGAGGCTGCAATAGCGACGTTGTATTGATGGTCTAAAATATAAGCTGACAGAATTTTCGTAAGCCATGGTCAAGCAAAAATATCTACAAAATTGATTGGTCTATTCCTATACTCTTATAGGATGAGTATAAGCATAATACTCCCGTCTTTTTATCGCGTGGCAGCAGCTTCCTATTTACTCAGGCTGTTTGCTGATAATGATGCAGGTTGTTCGTTGGCGACTGTGACATCTGCGTTGTTGTGTGCATTCCCATAATTATCTTCTGAACGGGTACAAGCAGTAGAATACATAATGACAAACTATAACTATATTCCCCAAACCACCGTTATTAGCCAATCTGAGTTGATTTTGTCATTAACCACTGCGTTAGATATGACGGAGGGTCAGCCGGTTGAGCATTGTATGCGGTGTTGTTGGATAGGCATGCACATCGGAAAAGCTCTGCAGCTTAATGAGCAACAGTTGTACGATCTATTTTTTACCATACTTTTAAAAGATACAGGGTGCAGTAGCAACGCCGCGCGTATCTGTCAGTTGTACGGCACGGATGAACGTCAACTGAAAAATGGCTTTAAAACCATGGATACTAGCTTAATTGGTGCCGTACGCTTTGTAATGAAAAATGCTGGCTCCAATCAAAATTGGTATCAGCGTTTACGAACCACGTTGGATATTTTAAAAAATGGCCCGCAATACGCCAATGAGGTGATTCATACCCGCTGTACACGTGGGGCAGACATTGCTCGTGAATTATTGTTTGATGAAGACGTGGCACAGAGCATCTACAACCTTGATGAACACTGGGATGGCGGTGGTTCGCCTCACGGGGTGACGGGTTCTGCGATCCCGTTGTACGCCCGTATTGCTCTAACATCACAAATTATAGATGTGTTTCATCACTCACAAGGCATGTCAGCGGCCATCAGAGAGCTGCGTAAGCGGTCCGGTTCGTGGCTGGATCCTGAGCTGGTGACAATTGCCATTAGCCTACTGAAACAAGATGCCATTGTTGCTCCCTTAAGAGCCGATAGTATCAGTGAACAAGTCTTGGCCATTGCGCCAGTTAGTGCGAGCGAGGCCACGACGGATGACTACTTTGATCGCATTGTGAAGGCATTTGGGTCGATTATTGATGCCAAAAGCCCATTTACCTCAGGGCATAGTGATCGCGTTGCGTTTTTCAGCGATATGATTGCAACAGAGCTTGGTTTACCAGAAGCGGATCGGCTATGGATTCGTCGTGGCGCGCGTTTACATGATCTTGGTAAACTTGGGGTCAGTAATACGATTTTAGATAAGCCTGGTAAGCTTGATGAGGATGAGTGGAACGCGATGAGACAACATGCTTCGTATACCTACGATATACTTAAGCTCATCACGCCGCTAGAGCGTTTTGCTTATATGGCGGCCTCGCATCACGAAAAGCTGGACGGTACGGGCTATCCGCATGGGGTGCGGGATGACGATATCTCACTGGTCACCCGCATTATTACCACCGCTGATATTTTTGATGCGATTACGGCCGAAAGGCCATACCGTCAGGCTATCCCGGTAGAGAAAACGCTGGAGATTATGCAGGACAGTGTTGGGACTGCCATCGACAGTCGTTGCTTTGACGCACTAAAACGCATTATTGCAACGCAGCCAGATGAGATTGCCAAGTTGGTTTCGTTGCACACATAAAGACCGACATCAATTTCTTCATCCTGAATAATTCTTAAGCTATAAAGCGCGATACAATGTAACCATAAGAATAGGTGTAGCATGAAAATAACATACGAAGAAAATGTCCCAAGTCCGCAGGAATTCTGCGAAATGCGCGTAAAAGCAGGCTTATCAGCCAAGTCTTTAAAGGCGGCCACAATTGCCCTACCAAATAGCCTGTATGGAATTTCAATACGACAGGGTGGGGATTTGATTGCTATGGGGCGTGTCGTTGGCGATGGTGCCTGTAATTTTGAGATCGTGGATGTGGCCGTTGACCCAAAGCATCAAGGGAAAGGGTTGGGGCGAAAAGTGATGGAGTATATTGATCACTATTTATCATCCGTTGCTTTAGAAGGGTCATATGTTTCAATGATTGCGGATGAACCCGCCTTTTACGAAAAATTGGGATACAAACTTGTTGCTCCCTCTTGTCAGGGCATGACAAAAAAATTCAAACCACACGCATGATTGAATATTAGAAAGCGATAAAAGTGCTTTACGATTTCGTTTCTCTCGCGCGTAGTATTTATTCACTCATTTATATTATTTTCCCCACTATTTAATAAATCTATTAAAGCTATTGTTTATTTCAATCTATTAGGTGTTGACTGATGATAAAGTCAAATACATTGGAAAAAATGTGCCATATTTTGATAGAAAAATGATGAGTTTTTATAAAAATAAATGAACTCCCTCTGTGTCATAGAGTCTAAATATTCGAAAATAATGCAGTATATCAATTACTTAAAGTGTGTTTTCACGGTTGATTAAGTCAAATAGAAAAGGTGCCAAATCTTGATAACTTCGGTGAAACCGTCGACGTATACTCGAACTTACTCTATGAAAGCATCACCCAAAGTGTCATCTATCTATTGAGTGGTCTGCTAATTCTGACGAGTGTCTGACGGCTTTGCTTTTTTAAATCAAAAAGGTTGTCGGTATAAATAAAAAACACAGAGGAGCGTTAAATTGAAATATCCTAAATCCATCAGAGCGATACATTGGCTCAGTGCAGCAATTATAATAGGTTTGCTCGCTGTTGGCATCTATATGACCCCTTACAATGAAGCAAATGCGGCATTCGAAGATAAATTATATTTTTGGCATAAATCATTTGGGTTGTTGCTTTTTATTATTGTTATAGGGCGTCTTATTTATCGAAGGAAACGCTCTTTACCCGCGTTGCCCAGTGGTATATCAGGACCTGAAAAGAAATTAGCAAGACTCGCCCACATATTATTCTATATTTTAATGATTGTTATTCCTATATTGGGATATATTCAATCTAGCAGCTATATATACAGTAATGGGGTAAGTTTTTTCTTCTTTGATTTACCTGAAGTGATACCAAAAAATAACCATATATATGAAATAGCCAATGCATTACACAAGTGGCTAGCCTTTGTATTGATAGGTCTTATTGTTGCTCATGTACTAGGGGCATTAAGACATAGATTTTTTGATAAAAACAAAGATAATGATGTATTGGGCAGAATGCTTTAAGCACTTTATATCATACTCATAATATCCTATGTCGGTCTTGGATGATGGCTAAGATGGATAATCAAGGAACGTTTCTAAGTATAAAAAGCGGATCAGCCTATCCGCTTTTTTGCATTTTTACTCTTATAAAGAAGAAAGTCCACAACACGCTTGTAGCTGTCCTATCATCCGCTTTTTCCATGTAAAGCTTTATATTTTAAAAGTGAGTAAAAAGAGTTGTTTGAAGGGGCGGGTATGATAGGCTTTCTTCTACTGACTAGAAATATTTAGGAGTTTGATATGAATGAGTCTATATCAGGGGAATGTCATTTATAATAGGATAGGATCATAATATGAATGTAGAAGTAACCACTCAGCCAGATCCATCCGATATTGACGAAATTCGTGCCGGGTTACGTGAGCATAATAGTCCGTTTCTCGGTGATGTTTATCATACGGATGTCGCTTGCTATTTGCATGACGAGTACGGAAAAAAATTAGGTGGCTTAGTGGGGGAGATTTGGGGACATTGGCTAATGGTTAAGTTTCTATGGGTCGATGAACACCACTTGAACAAGGGGCTGGGCCGTCAACTATTAAACAAAGCCGAGGAATTTGCTCGCAGTAAGGGCTGTCAATCCAGTTTTCTTGATACCTTCAGTTTCCAAGCGAAACCATTTTACGAAAAGCAGGGTTATAGTGTACAAATGACGCTAAACAACTTTCCGATTGAAAGTAGGCGTTATTATATGACTAAAGTGCTGTGAGTGGGTGAAAGCCTACCAGCATGGTTGCAGGCTTTTATCCCTGCATTCTGCTAATTACATGGAGGACAAATGAGTATCAGAATTATTGAAGTTGTCGATTATCGAGATGAATGGCCTGATCAATTCAGTCAAGAGAAAGCACTGATTCAATCTGTATTCACGAATGATAATGTTGAGGCCATTCATCACATTGGTAGTACATCGGTAAAAGGGCTTTGTGCTAAACCAATCATTGATATTCTTATGGAAGTAAAAAACTTGGAAGTGCTAGATGATGAAAGTCATTTGATGGGGGCGCTTGGCTATCTTGCAAAAGGTGAGTTTGGGATTGCAGGTAGGCGCTACTTCCAAAAAGGTGATATACAGAGAAGTCATCAGGTACATGCTTTTTTGTCAGGTTCGGTCGATGCGAAAAGGCATCTTGCCTTTCGAGATTATTTAATCGCTTTTCCTCATATTGCGTCAGAGTATGCTTCCATTAAGCGAGAAGGTGCGGCAATATGTCAAAATGATGTAGATATTTATTGCGACCACAAAGATAGCTTTGTTAAAGAACATGAAGCGAAAGCGTTAGATTGGAAGTTTGCTTAACGACCCATTCATGAAAAATAAATAGTTTATTTTTTCTTAAAAATGACCTAAATATGGAAGGTTTAATGTCAGAGAATCATAATCCATTTCAAAACACTAAATTCAAAGGTTTTGAGTTTTCTAAATCAGATATGACCGGTGCTAAGTTTAATGCTGTTGATTTAACTGACTCATCCTATTGGGCTGTTTTAAAAAATGCTCAATTTACTGACTGTGATTTAGAATTTTGTGTGTTTAATGATGTTAATCTAGCCGGTAGTCGCTATGAGAATATCAACTTAAGTCATGCCTCATTTCATAATATAAATATGTCTAGTGTGTCTTTTAGTAGTTTGAATTTAGAAAATACTGAAATAAATGATGCAAACTTGGAAGGCATGAGAATTAACGGGGTGCTTGTTACTGACCTTTTTGAAGCTTATGAGAAAAAGGCGAGTTCAATGAGGGACATGGTTTTAAATAATATTCGTGCAAGGTTTTCTTCAGTATTGGATATTGTTAATTCGCTAACCCCAGAGAGTTATACCGCTTATCTTAATGTTGAGAAGAATAAGTCCGTTGGTGACCATATGTGGTGTATTGTAGGGGCACGAGAAAGCTATTCACAGTCACTGATTGAAGGGCAGTGGGCAGGCTTTTCTTGTTCACTTGATTCAACAGAAAACCCCGCTGAAGCCGTGAAAAAATTAACAGCTTCTGCCGCCATATTTGAAAAGGCGATTTCAGGCATTGAGGATTGGACAGGTGAACGCGAGGCGTTGTTGTTAAGTCTGCTTGAGCACGAAGCCACTCATGAAGGTCAGCTTATTCGTCATCTATTAGCCTTGGGCGAATCATTGCCAGCATCCGTCAAATGGGCCTAGTTAAGCTGTCAGCTCAGATGAGCTAGTATGCTTTAATAAGGCAGCTGTGAGCGATGAATAAGCTGTGTCTGTGTTGTATACCTATAACTTGTTTAATTGACTGACGGCATCAACAATCTGCCTTGCTCCCGTCTGTATTTCGCTCATCACATTGCCTGCTTCGTTGGATAAATCGAGCGCTTTATGTGCTTTCCCCATGCTTTCTTCAATCAGTGATACGGCTTTTTCAGTCAGGAGCTTATTGTCTCCCACGACTTGGATGATTTCTTCTGTCGCAGAGCTTGTTCTAGAGGCTAGCTGTCTGACTTCATCCGCGACGACTGCGAAACCTCGGCCTTGTTCACCTGCTCGTGCTGCTTCGATGGCGGCATTAAGGGCAAGCAGGTTTGTTTGATCCGCGATGCCTCGTATGCTCTCTACTAGGTTGGATACTTTGGTGGACTGAGTATTGAGCTCACCGATACCTGTACTTGCGTCCCCCATTTGTGCTGACAGTTCATCCATAGTCTGGATAGTCGATTCTAAAACGCTCATGCCTTTTAGAGTGTTTTCATCCGTTGCCTTTGATATTTCATAGGCAATTTCAGAGGTTTCTGTAACGGCGAACTCTCTCTTCATTTGCTCCGTGATCACGGTGGCTAATTTGATAACTTTATACAATTGACCACTGTCATCATGAACGGGATTGTAAGAGGCTTCTAACCAAACAACATTGCCATTGCTATCTAATCGCTTAAATCGATTAGAAACAAAGGCACCAGAGCGAAGTTGCTGCCAAAAATCATGATATTCCTGAGATTCGGCTTCTTTTGGCTCACAGAATATTCTGTGATGCTTTCCAATCACTTGGCTTTTTGAGTAGCCCATGGTTTTCAGAAAATTGTCGTTAGCGTTTAAGATGATGCCTTCTAAACTGAATTCAATAACAGCAGAGGAGCGATGTAGGGCCATTAAGATGTCTTCCATTTCTTTGGATTGCGAAATGGTTTTGGTTAATTCAGCACTATAGACCTCTAAAATAACAGAATTATCTGCTAATTTTTTAGGCTGAATGGTTGAGCGGTACCACATTTCTTTACCGTGTTTGTTTTTAATCTGCAAAGCACCATGCCAATGTTTCTTCTCTCTCATCGCAGACAGCATTTTCTTACAATGTTCTTTTTCTAAGGACTTTTCGAGGATCAGGTCATTAAGGTTTTTTGTGACGAGTTCATTTTTTTCATAGCCAATGGAAGCGGTGAATAACGAATTGACATCGAGGATTTTTCCCTCTGGAGACATGGCGAAAAACAACATCTCCTGCTGAAGGCCATTCTGAGTCTCTTGAAATGAGGCCAGCTCTTTTTCTAATTCGGCAATATGAGCTAATAATTTTTTGCTACCAAACATCCGCTTATTCCTTACATATGATTCGACTGTCTTCAGCGTAGTGGATGTTTTCTATGAACACGATACTATTTTTGTAGCAATTAATTAAAATGAAAAATGAGTGGTACCTATAAAGCCGCGTGATATGTGGCCGTAGCATTTCAAGAAGAAACGAAAAATAGTCTATTTTTCGTTTCTTCTTGATCGTCAATGGGTCTGATGTTTTGCTTTTATTATCTTCTGTTTAATCGACAAGTGGGCCGCCATTGTCTTTTAACATTTTTTGTAAGGTGCAGAACACCTCAGGCGATTGACGAACGCCGTCGTGTTCATAGCTGTTGGTAAGCCAGACTTGGGTGTTAGCGACTTGTTTGGCGGTTTTTAGTGATAGCTCCCTTGGCACGTACATATCGTTGTAATAGACGGCGGCCACAACGGGCACTTTGTTATTGGCGAGTTTGTCTAGATCATAAAGTGGCGCATAGTCTTTGTATGCGGCTAAGGCGTGAGCAGCCTCTTTAAACGGGCGTAGGGCTGTTATTTGATCAAACATCCACGGATACATCATTTCTCCTGTGAACATTAGGGGCGTTTGTGTTGTATCAAATGTGTTATCTTGCTGACGAACCAGCTGTGCTGCCCAGTTTGTGGCCTCATTGGGGCGGCCATAGATGCTTTCGTGGATCACAGCAAACAATGGGCCTTCGTAGTAGTTGGTTAGGTGCATGACTTGTTCTAAGAAGGTGTCAGAGAGCTTATCTGGGTGACTGCCTGCAAAGGCTTCATCGATCAGCCAATGGAGCTGATCAATGCCTGGGCCCATCCCTAAACCAATACCGAGGGTTTGAAAACGCTCCACAGTCAGTTGGTCGCCATCGGGCAATAGTACCTTGTCCTTGCAAAGTACTTGAACGATGTTTTCTATGGTACGAGCGTCTTCTGGATAGCGAGTGTAATAGGCTTGGTTTTTCTCAATGAGTCGCTCTGTTGTTAATTGATAGACCTGCTGAGCGTTTGCTTCTAGCCCTGCAAGCCCTCCGGTAATGTAGCAAGCTGCCAAGCCTTCTGGTGCTTTTGATAAGTAGACCAGTGTAATAAAGCCGCCGTAACTTTGGCCCAGAGTTTCGAATCGACGACCTGAGTAGACGGTTTTGCGTAAGTGTTCGCAGTCTGCCACGATGCTGTCGGCACGAAATTTTAACAAATAATCCCGACCTTCTTCCGCGGTCATACGGCTGATAAGATGACGGTCTATACGGCTGCTTCGACCTGTGCCTCGTTGGTCTAATAAGATGACTCTATGGGTTTTAAGGGCTTCAATCAGCCAAGGAAGCGAGTCGGGCATGGGTCGAGGGGATTTACCACCAGGTCCGCCTTGTAAAAATAATAACAGAGGAAGGGCTTCGTTATGTGCTTGGGTAGAAGCGACCACTTCACGGGCAAACAAGGTAATCGTCGGGGCCTTGTCTGGGGCGCGCCAATCGAGCGGTACCTCTAGTTGATAGTCGGTAATGAGCATCCCTTTCATTGGGTATTGACGTGTTTGCATTTTCTTCATTCCCCTTGTTAGTCAATCGTTCAATGGAAGGATATTATCATAGGTACGATGTTTCTTGATCTCGTTTCCTTAGCGGGGTAATTTTATTGGCTCGAAGAGTGGCTTGGTGAAATCTTGTTGTCTTATCCTATTGTTTTACTGTGTGTTTATGGTGCGATGAGTGCGGTGACGTTTTGCTTATATGGATGGGACAAATCCGCCGCGAAAAAGCAGCAGCAACGCACGCCAGAAAAGACGTTGCATTGGTTTTCTCTTCTGGGTGGTTGGCCTGGAGCGTTACTTGGACAAAAGGTGTTTCGTCATAAAACCCAAAAGAGACGCTTTCGAGTGGTGTTCTGGCTAACGGTCGTTTTCAATCTGATTATGTTGGCTGGGTTGTGTTTTTTCCTCCAAGAGGGGATAGCGAAAGGCTGGCAAACTCTTGTTTTATGGTTTTGATGTTTTTCTAGTAGAACTCGTTGTTTAAGGAGAGAGGATGAAAGGTCGTTGTTTATGCGGTGCGGTTGAGTTTGCCATCTCTGGCGTGTTGCCAAAACTATATCAATGTCATTGTTCTCTATGTCGTCGGGTGTCTGGCTCTTCTTCTAATGCCGCAATGATTGTTCCAATGGCGCATTTTGCCTGGCAACAGGGGCAAGATGTGATCCGTCAATACAGTACAGAAACGGGGTTTAAATCGCATTTTTGCTCCCAGTGTGGCAGTCCTGTACCCAATATGACAAGAGATAACGAGAACTATTGGGTTCCTGCCGGATTGTTAGACGACCCTGCCGATACTCAGGTTGCTATGCATATATATACGGCGTCTAAAGCGAGCTGGGATGGGGTGTTAGAAGAAACGAGTCCCCCTAGTTATGAGGCTATGCCACCTGATGATGAGTTTATGACCTTATTACACCCTGATAAAAACCTTGTAGAAAGGAAAAAGTGATGACCTATCGAATTACCACGGATCTGGACGACATGGACTTTTCTGTGATTCATGGTTTTATCGCCAATAGTTATTGGGCGAAAGGTATTCCTGAGGTGACCTTACGAAAAGCGCTAGAGAATTCACTCTGTTTTGGGGTATTAACTGATGAGGGAGAGTTGGTGGCTTTTGCTCGCATGATTACTGACCGAGCAACGTTTGCTTATTTAGCGGATGTGTTTGTGTTGGAGTCTTATCGAGGGCTTGGCCTTAGTAAGAAAATGATGTCTGCCATTCTTGCTCATCCGGACTTACAAGGCTTACGACGAATGATGCTCGCCACGAAAGACGCCCATGGCTTATACAAACAGTTTGGTTTTGAAGCGATCGCGGAACCGGATCGTTTAATGCAGTATCTGCGGCCTAATGTGTATCAGGCCGCAGACTAGGTCATATTAACCAAAGCGACCGGTGATGTAATTCTTAGTGCGCTCTTCTTTAGGGCGTAGGAACATTTCATCGGTTTGCGCGACTTCCACTACTTCACCCATGTACATGAACACGGTTTTTTGTGAAACACGGGCGGCTTGTTGCATGTTGTGCGTCACGATAACGATGGTGTATTCATCACGAAGATCATCTAACAAATCCTCAATCTTAGTGGTGGATACTGGATCAAGTGCTGACGTAGGTTCATCCAATAGCAGTACTTGCGGTTTCAGGGCAATGGTACGAGCTATGCAAAGACGTTGCTGCTGACCACCGGAGAGACTCTGTCCACTGGCGTTTAACTTATCTTTCACTTCATCCCAGAGTGCGGCACCACGTAGGGCTTTTTCAATACGCTCATCCATTTCACGGCGAGAGGGTTTTTCGTACAAGCGAATACCATAAGCAATGTTGTCGTAGATAGACATTGGGAAAGGCGTAGGGGCTTGAAACACCATACCGACTTTCGCTCTTAATGCCGCAACATTGACTTTTGGATCCAGTATGTTTTCACCGTTAATGATGATTTCGCCTTTCGCTTCTTGCCCTGGGTACAAGGTGTAAATGCGATTAAGAATGCGCAGTAGCGTCGATTTACCACAGCCAGAAGGGCCAATGATAGCGGTGGTTTCTTTTTTACCGAATTCTAAGTTGATGTTTTTTAACGCGTGTGTATTACCGTAGTAAAAGTTTAAATCACGTACAGTAATATCAATGTCTGTCGTCAATGTGCTTTGTGATGATTCGATATTTAGCATTTCTGAAGGAGTCATGGTCACTTCCACAATTAATGTTGTGAGTTTGCAGAGCGTAAAAACACGCGCGAAATAATGGATAGAACAAGGATCGTCAGCGTGATCAGCAATGCGCCAGCCCAAGCAAGAGCTTGCCAATCAGGGTACGGGTTCATTGCAAACTGGAAGATCATTACTGGTAAGTTAGCAATAGAGTGTGACATATCCGTAGACCAGAACTGGTTGTTTAGGGACGTAAACAAGAGTGGTGCCGTTTCACCAGAGATACGAGCCACAGCCAAGATCACCCCAGTTGTAATACCCACTCGTGCCGCACGATAGCTCACACTTAGAATAACACGTGAGCGGCTTGCACCCAATGCATAAGCGGCTTCTCGCATACTGTTAGGGACTAAATTCATCATGTCCTCTGTGGTACGCACTACAACAGGAATCGCGATGATGGCAAGCGCAGCAGAACCAGCCCAACCAGAGAATCCTCCCATGGGGGCTACGATTATTTCGTAAACAAAAAGGCCAGCAAGAATGGAGGGTTTTGCTAATAAAACGTCATTCACAAAGCGAACGACAGAAGCTAACCAAGTGCCTTTGCCATATTCATTTAAATAGGTTCCGGCCAGTAAGCCAATAGGCGTAGAAACAAGCATGGCAACTCCTACCAACATTAAACTACCGACAATGGCGTTGGCTAAACCGCCAGATTCTCCTGGAGGAGGCGTCATTTCGGTGAATAATGTGGGTTTAAAGGCAGAAAACCCTTCATAAAGAAGCACACCACAAATCCAAACTAAAAACGCGAGCACGAATAACGTGGCCGCAAGAATTAGTATACGAGATACGAGGTTGGCAAAATGACGACGTCTAACGACTGCGTTCACGGTCAACTCCTAGGTTGAAATTCGATTAAGCATCATACGGGCAATGGCCAGCACGATGAAAGTGATAATAAACAACAATAGACCAAGTGCCATCAAAGAAGATGAATGGATTTGTGTATAGGCTTCTTGGAATTCATTGGCAATGGTCGAGGCGATGGTGTTACCTGGCGCAAAAATGGAAGCCGTAATACGGTTCGCGTTACCAATAATAAAGGTAACCGCCATGGTTTCACCTAATGCACGGCCTAATCCTAGGAAAATAGACCCTGCCAAACCAGTACGACAGTGCGGAATAATAATCGCTTTAGTCACTTCCCAATCTGTTGCACCAATGGCAAAGCCACTTTCTTTTAGTCGCTTAGGTACGGTATCAATAACATCGCGCATAACAGAGGCAATAAAGGGAAGAATCATTATGGCCAGTACAATGCCCGCTGTTGCCATGCCGATGCCAATGGCAGGACCTTGAAAAATGGTGGACAGTATTGGCACATTCTCAAACAAATTAATGATCGGGCCTTGAACGTAGTCTGCAAACATCGGGGCGAAGAAAAAAAGCCCCCACATACCATAAATGATACTTGGAATGGCAGCTAACAATTCAATGGCAATTCCTAAAGGGTGACGTAACCATTTAGGCGCTAATTGAGTAATATAAACGGCAATGGCAAAGGCCAAGGGTACAGCTATTATGATGGCAATAGCGGAGGTGATGAGTGTCCCCGCAATGGCGGGTAAGGCACCAAATTTTTCGGTAACAGGGTTCCAGTCGGATGTCCAAATAAAACCAATACCGAACTGTTTTAAGGCAGGCCACGCACCAATGGTTAAAGACACAAAGAAGCCGCCTAAGATCATTAGAATGAATAAGGCAGCGCCAATAGAAAGCCATTTAAATGTTTTGTTAAAGGCTTCGCCGTTTAGAAAACGTGGAGGCCGCTGGAATTCACCAGCGGTCTCGTCATGCGCTTTCGTACGATTATTTACGAGCGTCATGTTGGTATTACTCATGTATTAAGAACCCATGTAGACAGAGTGACCGTCAGCTTTTAGATCTTTTTTCCAAGCATCGCGAATCAATGTTTTCACGCTGGCAGGGAATGGTACATAGTCAAGCTTAGCGGCCGCTTGGTCGCCGTTTTTGTATGCCCAGTTAAAGAATTTTAACACGGCTTTTGTTGCTTCAGGGTTTTTAACATCTTTATGAAGCAAGATAAAGGTTGCAGCGGTCATCGGCCAGCTCTTAGCACCAGGTTGGTTTGCTAGGATTAGGTAGAAACCTTTAGCGTGTTTCCAGTCTGCACCAGCGGCAGCTGCTTGGAAGTTTTCCATCGCAGGAGAAACGATTTTACCATCTTTGTTTTTCATGCGAGCGTAAGTCAGTTTGTTTTGTAGAGCATAAGCATACTCAACGTAACCGATAGAGTTTTTCAACTGAGATACGTAGTTAGAAACGCCTTGGTTGCCTTTACCACCAGTACCCACAGGCCACTGAACAGAGGCATCAACACCTACGTCTTTTTTCCAAGCTGGAGAAACGTCAGCTAGGTAGTAAGTAAAGTTGAAGGTTGTACCAGAACCATCTGCACGGTGAACAACAGAAATGCGGCTATCAGGAAGTTTTACACCTGGGTTAAGCGCTTGAATTTCTTTGTTGTTCCAACGCTTGATTTTACCTAGGTAGATGTTAGCAATGGTTTTGCCATCAAGAACAAGTTCACCAGGTTTGATGCCCTTAACGTTAAGGATTGGCACGATGCCGCCCATAACCGTTGGGAACTGCATTAAACCCGCTTTACTAAGTTCTTTTGGAGTAAGAGGTTTGTCTGATGCACCAAAGTCAACGGTGTTTGCTTTGATTTGCTTGATACCACCGCCAGAACCGATTGCTTGATAGTTTAGCTGAACACCTGTTTCTTCGTTATAAGATTGAGCCCATTTTGAATAAACAGGGTATGGGAAGGTTGCGCCAGCACCAGTAATTTGGTCAGCAGCGAAAGCAGGCGTTGCTGTGATTGCGCTTGCCGCTGCACAAACAGCTAGACTTGCAATAATGCGTTTCATCAGAGTTATCTCCTAAAATCGTTTCAAATTGTCATTCGAGAACTAACATTGCAGCCATCATTTGGCGGCTTGTCCTAATCGCTTTATTTATCCAAGGACGCGAGTCTTCGTGAGTTGCTGTCCTGGTGACAAATAATGGATTTCTTTTGTGACAGTTTCATGACCGAATTGTCATATAGTGTCAGATCACAGGAAAAAACTTTCGAGATCTTGCTGTTTGCACATTGCTGAGGTTATTTTGAAAAGTATTAAAACGACATCGTATTTTTTTAACTTTTTGATTTTTAATGAATTATTTTTTATATGTCGTGTGGTATTTACTTTTGAAAGGAAGATTTTCGCTATCTTTGCATAAAAGTGTAAAAAAAATGCAAGTAAGTGTGCTGTTATGTTGCAAAGTTTTTTTGTCACAATACGGGCTTTTTTGATTCTATCTTAGTGGGATAATGGTACATCTAGGCAATGATTAATCCGTTACAAATGTTTCAGTTGGATATAAACTGATACAACTTGATCAAACTGAAACGGTTTAAAAAACAAATAAAGGAGAGGGTTATGACGCAGCGAGTTCAGCAAGGTGACCTGCAGATTGATGAGAATCTGTGGCGTTTAGTCAATGACGAGATTGCTCCAGGAACAGGCATTGAGCCTGCACAATTTTGGCAAGGCTTTGAAGAGGCGCTTTATGAGTTAGCCCCGAAAAATAAAGCCTTGTTGGCCAAACGTGATGATCTGCAATCACAGCTTGATCATTGGTACCTTTCCCATCGAGAAGAAGAGCATGATGCCAAGGCGTATCAGCAGTTTTTAAAAGAGATCGGCTATTTATTACCAGAAGGCGCGGATTTTACGATTACCACACAAGGGGTAGATCAAGAAATTGCTGAGCAAGCGGGTCCACAGTTGGTTGTTCCTGTTAAGAATGCTCGTTTTGCTTTAAATGCTGCTAACGCTCGCTGGGGAAGTCTATATGACGCCCTTTATGGTACGGATGCCATCTCAGAAGACGAGGGGGCGGAAATCACCAAAGCCTATAACCCGATTCGTGGTGAGAAGGTCATTGCCTTTGGTCGTCAATTATTAGACCAAGCCGCTCCTCTTGAGCTTGGTCGTCATGGCGTCGTCACGTCATATAAAATTGTTGATGGTCAGTTAGAAGCGACGTTAGCGTCGGGGGAAACCGCGAGCCTTGTGTCACCTGAAAAATGTGTTGGTTATCAAGGTGAGGCGGATCAGCCAAGTGCGATTTTATTTAAAAATAATGGACTGCATATTGAGATCCAAATTGATGGAACATCACCAATTGGCAAAACCGATAAAGCGGGGGTCAAAGATTTATTAATCGAAGCCGCTGTGACCACCATTATGGATTGTGAAGACTCTATTGCCGCTGTTGATGCCGAAGACAAGGTGGAAGTGTACCGTAATTGGCTTGGGTTGATGAATGGTTCTTTAGAAGAGCGCTTTGAAAAAAATGGCCAGACGATGGTTCGTCGTTTGCACCCTGATCGCACCTACAAAGCCTTGCAAGATGGCGAGACAGTCACGCTACCTGGTCGTAGTTTGCTGTTTATTCGTAATGTGGGTCACTTGATGACGAGCTCTGCCATTTTGGATAAAGAAGGTAATGAGATTCCAGAAGGGATTATGGATGGCTTTATCACGGCCTTTGCGGCGATGCATGATTTAAACGGTAAGACCGCGCATAAAAACAGTCGTTCCGGTAGTATCAATATTGTTAAACCGAAAATGCATGGACCAGAAGAAGTGGCCTTTGCCGTTGAATTATTTGCGTGCATTGAAAGCGTGCTGCAACTGAAACTCAATACCTTAAAAATCGGTATCATGGACGAAGAGCGACGGACGACAGTCAATTTGAAAGAATGTATTCGTGCTGCGAAGGATCGAGTGGTCTTTATTAATACCGGCTTTTTGGATCGCACGGGGGATGAAATTCATACTTCTATGCTAGCGGGTCCTTTTGTTCCTAAAACGGTGATGAAGCAGCAAGCTTGGATTAAAGCCTATGAAGATTGGAATGTCGATATTGGCCTTGAATGTGGTTTGTCTGGTAAAGCGCAAATTGGTAAAGGAATGTGGGCCATGCCGGATGAAATGGCGGCCATGCTAGAGCAGAAAATTGCTCATCCAATGTCTGGGGCGAATACAGCTTGGGTACCCTCTCCTAATGGTGCCATTCTGCACGCGACTCACTACCATACGGTGGATGTGCGCGCTCGACAACAAGCGTTAATGAGCAGGGAGCGAGCCAGCTTAGACGACATCTTAACGCTGCCCATTATGACAAATTCTGGTGCTTTATCTTCTGCTGACATTGAAGCGGAACTGGATAATAATGTTCAAGGTATTTTAGGGTATGTGGTGCGCTGGATAGATCAAGGCGTCGGTTGCTCGAAAGTGCCGGATATTAATAATGTGGCACTAATGGAAGATCGAGCCACCTTGCGTATTTCCTCACAGCATATTGCCAATTGGTTAGAGCATGGGGTGTGCAGTCGTGATCAAGTGATGTCGTCACTAAAGCGTATGGCGAAGATCGTGGATGAGCAGAATGCGGATGATCCGCTCTATGAATCCATGGCGCCCAGTTACAGTGGTATTGCCTTTACAGCGGCATGTGACCTGATATTCAAAGGCAAAGAACAGCCATCAGGCTACACTGAACCCTTGTTGCATGCTCACCGTATTGCGAAAAAAGCGACTCAGTCTGCTGCATAACGCTCATTTTTCTAAACGCTAGAAAGAAAACCCAAAAAGCGAACCCAAGTGGTTCGCTTTTTCTTGGTTTGAACTTTATGTAAAAGCGTGATTCATGTGCAAGTTTGCTCTACAGTAAATTTTTAACCTTTGGAAAGGGATTTTTTATGCTCGTTATCGCCAGCATTGCGACCGCGTTGATTGCTTTGTTACATATTTATATCTTGGTGTTAGAGATGGCTTTATGGGATAAGCCAAAAGGGATGAAGGTCTTTGGGCTGAAAAAAGAGTTTGCGCAAGCAACAAAAGTCATGGCGGCCAATCAAGGTTTGTACAATGGCTTTTTGGCGGCGGGCCTTATTTGGGGACTGATATTAACGACCTTCGAGCACGCCGTTGCACAGGGTCAAGCCATTCAGATTTTCTTCCTATCGTGTGTGGTGGTGGCGGGTGTGTTTGGTGCGATCACATCAAGTAAAAAAATACTCTTTGTTCAGGGATTGCCAGGGGCTGTGGCATTAGTGTTGGTCCTGTTAAGTTGAGTCTCTTTTAGCTGTTTTAGCGGCTGACAGGGATGGTAAAGGAGACAAGCGTCGCTCGATTAACAAGAAGTCGCTATAATGGCGAAAATTTTTAATGGAGCTCTCTCTTGCATACCCTTGAACAACTGAATAGTGGCGAACTAAAAGGCATTACCCGCCTTCAGCTTAGTGCTCATTTAACGGAGTTTCCTGAGGCGATTTATGACCTAGCGGACAGTCTGGAAATATTGGATCTTTCTGGTAATCAGCTTAGTGAACTGCCTGGGGATCTCCATCGTTTCACGAAGTTGCGTGTGCTTTTCTGTTCAAACAATCTGTTTACGCGTTTGCCCGATGTACTAGGGCAATGCGAAAAGTTGGAAATGATTGGCTTTAAACACAACAAGATCGTTGAGGTTCCTGCCTGCTCGTTACCCAAGGTAACTCGTTGGTTGATTTTAACTGACAATTGTATTGAAGCCTTGCCTGAATGCATGGGTGAATTGCCTCGTCTACAAAAGCTGGCATTGGCGGGGAATCGTTTAACATCACTGCCTGATTCTTTGGCAAGTTGTCATAATCTGGAGTTGATTCGTTTGTCTGCGAATCAACTGACCTCGTTTCCCGAAGTGTTACTCACTCTGCCACGTTTAGCATGGTTGGCTTTTTCTGGTAACCCATTTTGCGCCGCTAGAGACACACATGACGAGTTTAAGACGGTCGCCTATGACGATGTTGTTCTGCATAATTTATTGGGGCAGGGCGCGTCGGGGATGATATGGCAAGCGTCTTGGCGTCATAACCCGTTGCGTTTTGCTGATACGGTGGCAGTGAAGGTCTTTAAGGGGGAGGTTACGAGCGACGGCTACCCAGAAGATGAGCTGGATGCCTGTTTGTCCGTTGGTGCCCATGACAATCTTGTTCGGCCACTGGCAAAAATACGTGAAGCCGCTTGCTCTGCTTTGGTCATGGATCTGATTCCGAGGGATTATGTTAACTTAGGGCAACCTCCGAGTTTGGCGTCTTGTACTCGAGACACTTTTACCCAAGGCCAAGCGTTTTCCAGCGCCACGGTTGATTATATTATTGAGCAGATGCAAAGCTTGGTGTCGCATTTCAAGCAAAAGAAAGTCTCACACGGGGATTTGTATGCTCATAATGTCCTGATTAATGCAGAAGGACATATCTTATTTGGTGATTTTGGCGCGGCCTCAAAATATGCCAACTTGCCTGAGCATCAGCAAAGAGGGATTGAACGTATCGAGCAGCGTTCTTTGGACTTTTTTATTGAGGATATGTTGTCGTTGGTGGTGTGATATAAGAGGCTCAATAACGATAGACTCAGACATCCAACGAATAATAAAGATTCGTTAGACTGTCTGTTCTATGAATTGAGTGCTATCGACATGGTTTATTCTGCTTATTTTATACAGGGCTTTTATGCCGATTATCTCATTAGCGAACACTGTGGTAGCGCGGTAATCTATCCAAGCGTTTTCTTAGAACAACTTGATAAAGTTGTAATGAACGACTTCTGAATGCGCCAGCGCACACTTTCAAATAGTAGGACCACATACGATAGAAACGCTCACTGTACTGGTCTTTCAGTTCAGGCCAGGCCGCGGCAAAATTCTGATGCCATGCCATTAAGGTTTTATCGTAATCGGGTCCGAAATTGTGTACATCTTCAATAACAAAGTACGGCTCTACTGATTCGCTGATTTGTTTCAGAGATGGAATCACACCATTGCGGAAAATGTATTTATCGATCCACGGGTCGGTGCCACTTTTGCTTTGGTCGCCGCCTATGGTGTGAAGCACAAATGTGCCATCGTCTTTCATTAAACGATGGGCGGTACTCATGTAAGTATCGTAGTTTTTTGGCCCTACGTGTTCGAACATACCAATGGAAACCAGTTTGTCATATTGGCCCTCCATGCTGCGATAGTCTTTTAGTTCGATATCGACGGGCAGGCCTTGGCAGCGTTCATCCGCTAATTTTTTTTGCTCTTTCGAAATGGTCACACCCGTCACGCTAACGCCATATTCTTTGGCCGCTATTTCGGCAAAGCTCCCCCAGCCACAGCCAATTTCGAGAACCGATTCGCCTTGTTTGAGCTGTGCTTTTTCACAGATTAAGCGCAACTTATTTAATTGTGCTTCATGTAGAGTCTTCGCTTCGTGCCAATAGCCGCACGAATAGGCCATTGTTGGATCCAGCATGGCTTGATATAAATCATTGCCGGCATCATAGTGTTGCTCACCAACTTGATAGGCTCTTTTCTCGGATTGTCGATTGAACAGAGTGGCCATAAGCCAGTGACGTAGCATAACCCAGCGTCCAGTGACTTGCTCATTTAACTGGGAGCTGATGATGCGAGAGATAAATTCATCAACTTGTTCGCAATCCCACCAACCATCCACATAGGCTTCTCCTAGACCGAGAGACCCCTGACGTATGACTCTGTCCCAAAGAGCCGTATTATGTATTTGTGGATCCCAAGGTTTTGATCCATTAATAACAATACCGGCTTTTTCAAGGTTGGTGGCTATCCATTTTTCGACAGGAGAGGAAAAAGCAGCTTTCGTGGAAGAGTGTAGCGTTTGCTCGTTGCTCTCACTGTTATGTGACATGGTGTTTTCTTCGTTGAGCTGTTCTGTTGTGGCACCCATTTAAATCTCCTTATCATATTGTCTGATATGGTTTTATATAAATCGGAAACATTTTTTTTATAATAATCTTTTGAAAAATAAAGCCTAGACTCAAGAATACTATTAAGATTATTGGCAAATCTTATCAAGCTGAAAAGTGTTGTCAAATGACGAGAAAAGCAAGACAAAAGTAGTTATATTCTTTTATCTGGTAAAAATAGCATCTTTACAGATTATTTAAAATCCTTTCTAATTGCACGAAATGGTAAAGTTTGAATCAATTAAAGGGGCATTTGCGAGGCGGTTTTACGGTACTTGCTGCGAAAAAAAACGCATTTGTACAGACAAATGCGCTATGGATGAGGGGGCTCTCTAGTTAGTCGTTTCTACCTATCCGTTGTGTTGGCTTAGTGACTGCTTTGCATTGGTTGTGAGTTTGATTGCCTCATCGCACGCATTGGCAAGCTCTATGCCCTTTTTCACAAAATGTTGTTTGTAGTAGTTGGAGTGTTCATCATGTTCATGGAAATGATGGGGCGTTAACACCGCCGTTAAGACGGGAACCTCTGTTTCAAGTTGGACTTGCATTAAGGCACTACAAACGGTTTGCGCGACAAAATCGTGGCGATAAATACCACCATCCACCACTAAGGCGCTGCCAGCGATTGCGGCATACTGACCACTTTTGGCTAATAATTTCGCTTGTAGTGGAATTTCATAGGCGCCTGGCACAGGGATAACATCAATGTTGTCTAGGTTGTAACCACGAGTGGCCATTTCTGTTTTAAAGCCTTCAAGGCATTTTAAAACGATGTCGCTGTGCCAAGAAGCATGGATAAAGGCAATACGTTGTTTTGCTGGATTGAAGTCTATGACATTCGTTGAGCTCTGATTCATTTTTTACTTTCCTAAAAACGAGTGAATCAGGGCGAACGGACAGACAAATAACTCATACAATGAGCTATCTTTAATAAGGATAGTTGTGGTTGGATTCTACTTTAGTAGATCCAAAGATACATTGACTATAGAAACTTTGTCTGACGCGCTCTCTATCATCCGGACTATTACCGTCGGCTCTGGAGTCTCACCAGATCTGCTGACCTCAGTATCGTCTATAATAAATATAACCAATACTGAGCGCTCGCGGGCTTAGAGTTGTCTCTATACCGCCGGTGGGGAATTGCACCCCGCCCCGAGAACGAAACCGGATACATCCGGTACCTGAGAATATACGGATTTCATGGTTTTTTGCAAAGAGATTGATGGTAAAAATGTTGATCTATCCACTTTGTTTGACATTTCCTGTGTCGGTAAAGGGGAGGGTGTATTGTAAATAAACGCTATTTTGTAGTGGTTGACCCCGTGGTCAGCTATAATTTGTACTGTGTTAGTGATGGTCGGTAAAATCGACGTCAGCAATCGGCTTATTCTCACAGAATACCTGTCTAGTAAGCTTAAGATGGGCTTTAGTACACAGTAAACAGGGAGTTTGGCATATACCAAGCTGCAGGATTTTATGAGTGGCCATGAACGTGTGAGCCAAAGAATTTGAGCGGAGTCTCTATGCGAATCAAGATGTTATCGATACGCAACAGTATGATGGTGTGTTTAATGTTAGGGCTAACGGCGTGCAGTACGCCACCACCTAAGCAAGTGAAAGATAATGAGGTATCGCAGATCGATACCCAGACGAATGTTGTCTATTATCTTTGTGAAGGGGAGCCTATGGAAATTCAATTTCATGGTGAAGAGGCACTGTTGAATTGGCAAAACAAACATTATCACTTAACCCACGCGATCAGCGCTTCTGGCGCCTATTATCTGGGAGAAGATGTGTCTTTTTGGTCCGAAAAAAATAAAGCCGCCATCGAAATTGATGATCTTAAAGAAGTTAAATGTCAGTTAGTTCGCGTCGAATCTTAATTCGACGCTAGCCTCTATGTTTTCTACTATTAATAAAAGGCTGGTCGTATCATGTTTTTCTGATCCAGTCGCTCTTTTTATGTGGACGCTTAGGTAGTGTTACCTACCTGAATATCTCTCACGATAAAACTGAGTCTTTTCATCCCGTCTTATTCCCATCAAGTGTACAATAACGTCCTACTCATCCCTTGGGTGTTTCACTATGTTCAACAAGCGCTCCGTGCTCTAAGGGCGTTTACTGATAGAGTGCATGTCATAATAAAGTGCACTTGACGATAATAAAGAGATGTAATGGGCAAACTATTTATAATGGGCATGGGACCTGGTGACCTTGGTTTAGTTGCCCCCAATGCTACAAAAGCGCTATCCGTATGCAGTGATTGGGTGGCTTACGGCTATTATTTGGATTTATTAGGTGAGCTGAGTGCGGGTAAAACGTTTCATAACTTGCCTTTAGGTGAAGAAATTGGACGGGCGCGTTTAGCACTGGACCTAGCCTCACAAGGTAAAAATACCGCCTTAATTTCCAGTGGCGATATTGGTATTTATGCCATGGCGACCTTGGTATTTGAATTGCTGGATTGGCAATTGCAAGGCAAAGAGAACCACCCTGAATGGCTGGACGTGGACATTGAAGTCATCCCAGGCATTTCCGCCATGCAGGCGGGAGCCAGCCGAGTAGGCGCGATGCTGGGGCACGATTTCTGTACGATTTCATTATCAGACTTACTCACCCCTTGGGAAACCATTGATAAACGATTGCACGCATGTGGTGCGGGCGATTTTGTTGTGTCTTTCTACAACCCCGTTTCGAAAAAGCGCGATTGGCAATTAAACCACGCCCGTGATGTATTGCTGAAGTATCGTCCCGCGAGCACGCCTGTGATGATTGGCCGTCAATTAACGCGCCCTGAAGAAGAGATTACCTTTACTACTCTAGGCGAATTGGATGCTAAAAACGTGGATATGTTTACCATGGTCAGCGTCGGAAATTCTGACTCCAAACACATCGTCAATGGTGACAAGCATTGGATATACACGCCGCGTGGCTATTCTAAGAAGCTTTAGTTGGTGAAAAAATAATAAGGGAAATACATGACGGTTTACTTTATTGGTGCGGGCCCAGGCGACCCAGATTTGATGACGGTAAAAGCCGTTAAAA
Source organism: Marinomonas sp. 63XJN7_7_ISO-PGPR-S23-202 (assembly GCF_056173505.1). Classification (NCBI taxonomy): domain Bacteria; kingdom Pseudomonadati; phylum Pseudomonadota; class Gammaproteobacteria; order Oceanospirillales; family Oceanospirillaceae; genus Marinomonas; species Marinomonas sp. 63XJN7_7_ISO-PGPR-S23-202. Next base: position 1,547,869 of record NZ_CM149677.1, read on the forward strand.
CCATCGAGCGTTGTCCGATTATTCTCTATGCGGGCTCTTTGATTCCCACACAAGTGATTGACAGTGTGCGTGGCAGTGCCGAAGCGATTTACGATACAGCACAAATGAATCTGGATGAAACCACTTCCGTCATCGAACAAGCCGCCAAAGAAGGCAAAGATGTGGCCCGCTTACAGTCTGGTGACCCCGCTTTGTATGGGGCAATTGGTGAGCAAATTCGCCGTCTTGAAGCATTAGGCATTGATTATGACGTCATCCCAGGGGTCAGTGCTGTGGCAGCTTCGGCGGCGTTGCTTCGCAAAGAGTTAACCTTATCGGGCGTTTCTCAAACCGTTATTATGACGCGCTATGAAGGTAAAACGCCGTTTCCGGAGCGTGAACGATTGCCCGCTTTAGCACAAAGTGGGGCCACCTTAGCCATTCATCTTGGGGTGACGCGTATCCATAAAATCGTTGAAGAACTGCTTCCCCATTATGGGGCGGATTGCCCTGTGGCCGTGTGTTATCGCACCAGTTGGCCAGATCAGGATTATGTGGTGGGCACCTTAGCCGACATCGTGGCGAAAGTACGTGAGAAAAAATTTACTCGAACCAGCCTTATTTTAGTGGGCCATGTGTTAGATACTGAGGACTTTGCCGACTCTTACCTTTACGATAAAGGTCAGGCACACATTTTTCGAAAAATTCACCGTCAACGTGACCTTAAAAAATAACAGCAAGGATTCCTTATGCAGCTCAATAAAATTCCAACAACCATTGTGACAGGCTTTTTGGGCAGTGGTAAAACAACACTATTGTCGAATGTATTAAAACAAGCCGCAGGCAAACGCATTGCGGTGATCGTCAATGAGTTTGGCGAGTTAGACATTGATTCCGATCTGCTCCGCTCTTGTCCACTGGATTGTCCTGAGGGGGTCGAAGAGGGTGGTCAGCGTAGCGATGATGGTTTTTACGAATTAGCCAATGGCTGTATTTGTTGCACGGTAGAAGAAGAGTTTCTTCCTGTCATGGAGCAGCTTGTTGCACGCCGCGGCGATATTGATCATATCCTGATTGAAACTAGCGGTTTGGCGTTACCCAAACCTTTGGTGCAAGCGTTCAACTGGCCGGGCATTAAAGAGCATTGTACGGTCGATGCGGTTATTACCGTCGTCGATGGTCCCGCCGTTGCGGCAGGGCGCTTTGCCCATGACGAAGAAAAAGTAAAAGCACAACGCCAAGCAGACGACAGTTTAGACCATGATCCAAGTTTACAAGAGCTATTGGATGATCAGTTAAGTGCCGCTGACTTGGTTGTGGTCAGTAAAAACGATTTATTGAACGACGAAGAACGTGCTCGCGTGCAAGCCATAATCGCCCATGAAGTACCAACAACGGTAAAAACGGTCTACATCGAAAACGGCGAAGCGGCGTTGGATATGCTGCTGGGCATTGATGCTGCCACCGAGAGCCGCATTGATGAGGTGCATAATCATCACGATCATCATCACGCCCATGGTGAGCATCATGATCATGCCCACGATCATTTTGATTCATTTGTGGTGTCCCTGGGTGAAGTGTCGTCAGACCTATTGCAAGACACGCTGACGCAACTTATTGAAGAGTACAATATCTTCCGTGTAAAAGGTTTTGCAGCCGTTCATGGCAAGCCAATGCGCCAAGTGTTTCAAGCCGTCGGTACTCGATTGGATCGCTACTTTGATCGTCTATGGCAACCGGAAGAAGTGCGTAAAACGCAGTTGGTGTTTATCGGCAAAGGTATTGAGAAAGAGCGCATTGAGAACATTTTGCATGATGCGATGAGCGCTTAACCCCCTCTTAATTTCCTCCCCTTGATAGGGGGGAGGGAGGGGTTAAGAGGGCTATGCCAAGCTCGTAATGAAAAACCTATGCCACTACAGGATTCCCGCCTTTGCGGGAATGGTGAGTGAGTACAAGAAAGCAATTGGAGAAAGAGTGCACTTATTAGCAGCCAAACCAGGGGGCTTTGTTGATGATGAAGGGATTGTCGATCTTGGACAAACTCCTGCCGACTTAGTGATTCTGGCCGCTGCAGATAGTGTGCTCGGTGCGCTTGGCAGTGCATTGGAGCAGTTGTCTGCTCAGGGGGCGTCCTTACCTTCGGTCCGCCTTGCTAATTGGATGCAGTTGGTGAAACCTGCTGCGTACGATTTATACGAACATAAGGTACTTGATCACGCAAAAGTCGTTGTGGTGTCGTTGCTTGGCGGCGAACACTACTGGGCCTATGGTTTTCAACGTTTACAGGATTGGTCGCACGCCAAAAGTGGCCGAACCTTGATAGTTGTGCCGGGAGACGATGCGCAAGACCCTTCTTTAATGAAGGCTTCTACCGCGCAACCAGAAGACGGTCACCGCGTGTGGCGCTATCTGCGTGAAAGCGGCCAAAGCAACTCTCAGCAATTATTGTATTTCCTCGCGGATCGTTATTTTGATCGATCTTATCCATGGCAAGAACCAGCCCCTTTACCCAATGCGTTGATTTATCATGGGGGCAGTGCGTCTGGTTTTTTGCAATGGTCTCGCCACTATGCTGACGGTTTGGCACAGGAGCATCCTGTTGTTATCGTGGTTTTCTATCGATCCCATTTACAAAGTGGCAACACTGCCATGTTTGATGGCTTGATTGATGTCTTAGAGCAAGAAGGTTTGGTGCCGTTAGCCGTAGCGGTTAGCTCTTTAAAAGACGATGTGTCAGTGGGTTTGATCGAATCGCTAGTAGAACGCACTCAAGCCAAAGTGATTCTAAACACCACAGGCTTTGCCGCCAATCGCGTCGGCAGCCCTGATCTGGCTTCTGAGCCGACGGATTTTCAGTCGGCCTTTGCTGTTCCCATTCCGGTGTTGCAGTTGATCCTGTCAGGCAGTACCGAAGAGGATTGGCAAGCGCAAACCCAAGGCTTGCGCAGTCGAGATGTGGCCATGCAAATCGTTTTGCCAGAAATGGATGGGCGCATTATTACGCGTACGGTCAGCTTTAAAGCCTTAAGTCATTACAACGACATCGCCCAAGTGGATTTGGTGCGTTATGAATTACACCAAGAACGTGCGCGTTTTGTCGCTCAGCTTGCCAAGCGCTTCACTCATTTGGCCTGTAAACCCAATCATCAAAAACGCATTGCCTTTGTATTAGCCAATTACCCCACCAAAGATGGGCGTATTGGAAATGGGGTGGGCTTGGATACGCCCGCCTCGGCGGTCAATTTATTAAAAGCGTTAGAGAGTGCCGGGTATCCGATTGAGAATATTCCCGCCCACGGTAATGCCTTGATTGAAGAATTGCTTGGCGCGGTGACCAATAATCCCAATACCTTGCACGAACGAGGCTGCTGGCAAAGCCTCGCCTTAGAAGACTATTTACAATATTTCTATCAACTGCCATTAGAGTGCCAGCATGCCGTATGGGATCGCTGGGGACCGCCAGAAGACGATCATAAATGCCGTGAACAAAATGGCCAACGTCGCATTATGTTGGCAGGCATTCGCTTAGGGGAAACCTTTGTGGGGATTCAACCCGCCCGAGGGTTTAACTTGGATCTCGCCGCGAATTATCATGATCCCGATTTGATTCCCCCCCATAGTTATTTGGCTTTCTATTTTTGGCTGCGTCACGTTTATCAAGTGGACGCGTTTGTGCACGTGGGTAAACACGGTAATCTTGAATGGTTGCCTGGCAAAGGCACGGCCTTATCGGCGTCGTGCTGGCCGGACATTGCCCTTGGGCCTATGCCGCATTTTTATCCTTTTATCGTGAACGATCCAGGAGAGGGCGCGCAAGCCAAACGACGTGCACAAGCGGTGATTATTGATCATCTGATGCCGCCCATGACCCGCTCCGAAACCTATGGTGATATGGCGGAGCTGGAAAACCTCGTCGACGAATATTACCAAGCCATGGGCATGGACATACGCCGAGAAACCTGGCTACGCGAACAGATCCTCAACAAAGTCCAAGAGTCCCATTTATTGGAAGAGCTTGTTGGGGTTGAAGCCAGCAATGATGATTCGGTCTTGGAAGGGTTAGACACCTATTTATGTGACATTAAAGAGGCGCAAATTCGCCATGGTTTGCACCGCTTGGGTGAATTACCAGAAGCCGATAAATTAGCCGATACCCTAGTGGCCTTGTTGCGTTTACCACGAGGTGGTGAGGTCACCAGTCATGGCATTCTTCATGGGTTGGTAAACGATTTATCACTGGAGCAAGACGGATTTGATCCGATGAAAAGTGAGCGCACACTATGGTTAGGTAATCGGCCTGAACTGTTAGAATCAGTGAGCCAATCGGCTTGGCGAACCCATGCCGATACGAAAGAGCGCTTGGAGCTATTAGCAAAAGCGTTAGTGTTGAGTTACGTCATCGGTGATGAATCGGTAGAGGAATTGGCCACAAGCCTACCGCAAACCGCGGTGTTATTGGCTCATAGTAAACAGCGTCTGCTGGAGGCGTTGCGGCAAAGTGCCCATAATGAAATACAGGCCTTATTGACCGGTTTAGCTGGTGGCTTTATTCCTCCTGGACCAAGTGGCGCACCAACCCGAGGTCGGCTGGATACATTGCCAACGGGGCGTAATTTCTTCTCGGTGGACAATCGGGCGATTCCCTCCCCGGCGGCGTGGGCAATTGGTCAGCAATCGGCTGAAGCTTTGATCCAGCGACATTTGCAAGAACATGGCGATTACCCGAAAGACTTGGGTTTGTCTGTGTGGGGAACCGCTACCATGCGAACCGGTGGGGATGATATCGCTCAAGCCTTTGCCCTAATGGGCGTTCGTCCTATTTGGGCGCCAGGGTCGAACCGTGTGACCGATTTTGAGATTCTATCCTGCATGCAACTCGGTCGACCTCGGGTGGATGTGACCTTGCGGGTATCTGGTTTTTTCCGTGATGCGTTTGCTAATGTGATGCGACTGTATGATGCGGCGGTGCAAGCCATTGCGGACTTTGAAGAGCCCGGAACGGGGAATGTAATTCGTGCCAATGTGCAAGCACGTAAAAGCAAGTTACTTGCTCAAGGCATGAGCGACGGGCAAGCCAATCGTCAGGCCACTTACCGTGTTTTTGGTAGCAAACCGGGTGCTTATGGTGCAGGGTTGCAAGGTTTGATTGACGAGCGATGTTGGGATACCAAAGCGGATCTTGCGGAAGCCTATGTGAACTGGGGCGGTTATGCTTATGGTTCTTATAGTGATGAAGCTGATAAAGATAGTGCTAATCATGGTGTTAAGAGCCAGGGCGAAGGCGTAGAAGCGAAAGAAGCGTTTGTTGAGCGTTTGTCTCAGTTGGATGTGGTGGTGCAAAATCAGGATAATCGTGAGCACGATATTCTCGATTCGGATGATTATTATCAATTTCAAGGGGGGATGACCAACGCGGTGACCACGTTTCGTGGGGAAGCCCCCAGTGTGTATCACAGCGATCATTCTAACCCCAGTTCACCCAAAATTCGTACCTTGAAAGAAGAGCTTAATCGAGTGGTACGGTCTCGGGTGCTGAACCCCAAATGGATCGACGCTATGCAAACCCATGGCTACAAAGGCGCCTTTGAAATGAGCGCTACGGTGGATTACCTGTTTGCTTACGATGCGACAACCGATCTAGTAGCGGATTACCAATATGAGCAAGTGACCGATCAATTGTTGCTTGATCCGGACAATCAAGCCTTTATGCGCGATAATAACCCCCACGCGCTTGAGGAAATGGGCGAGCGTTTGTTAGAGGCGATACAGCGTGGTATGTGGCAGAACGCAGAGGAATATCAGGAAAAAATTCAATCCTTGTTGCTTGATCTAGATCAGCAACAAGAACAATGTCAGTGATCTTGGGCAGAAGATCTCTTGTAACCTTGCTGGTTGGATTTAGACTACCACTAGCTGAGATGAATAAAGTAGAGAGAAATGATGAGCAATAAAAAACAGGCCAAAAAGGGCATTATGATTTGTGGTCACGGCAGCCGAGATAAAGACGCTGAACGTGAATTTGGTCTTGTAGCAAAGGGACTCAAAGAACGTTACCCTGATATTCCAGTGGAATATGGCTTTCTGGAATTTTCTGCACCGAATATTCATATGGGCTTAGACAGTTTGGTGAATCAAGGTGTCGAAGAAATTTATGCCATACCGGGTATGTTGTTCGCCGCAACGCACGCCAAAAACGATATTCCTTCCGTTCTGACAACCTACGAAGATAAGCACCCAGGTTTAAAGATTACCTATGGCCGTGAATTAGGGTTGCAGGACGACATGATCGAGGCATTTCAAGCACGTATTTATGAATCCTTGTGCTTGGATCCAGAAAACCCACCCGAAAATCTTTATGACACCATGCTGGTGGTGGTCGGACGAGGTACGTCTGATACCTATGCTAATGCCGAAGCGGCTAAATTAACGCGTATTGTTAATGAAAACATGGGGTTTGGTTGGGCAGATACCGTCTATTCTGGTGTGACTTATCCATCTGTCGGGGTGGGTCTTGAGAAACTACTGAAACTGGGTTTTAAGCGCATTGTCGTGGCACCGTACTTCCTGTTTACTGGCCGCTTGATCAAACGGATTCAAGGGTATGTGAACAAAGTCGCCGAAGCGAACCCTGAGATCGCCTTCGTCCAAGCCCATTATTTAAGTGACCATACGAAAGTCATTGATGCATTCCAACATCGTGTGGAAGAGATCATGCAAGGGGAATTGCAAACGGGTGAAGAAACGCTGATGAGCTCCTTTAAACGCCGCCTTGCTGCAGGGGAAGTGGACATCCACCATCACCATGCAGAATTTGTTGACCCACAAGATGATACACAAGGCTTATCAGAGTTCGATACCAAACACTTTACCAACTTGGTTCAAGCACTTGATCATTCAGAAAAACAGCATTCAGTGCTACTCAAACATCATGACCATTCCCATGATCACGGTCACTCACACAGCCACGCACATGACCATTCTCATAGTCATGATCACTCTCATGGGCATTCCCACGATCACTCACATGGTCACAGCCATGGTGTCTATAAGCACATTGGTCACCCAATGGGGCCACGTACTATGATTGGTGAGGGGATTTGTTGCTGCTTTATGAGCCAGTTTACCGATGAGATTTTGGAAGAAGAGAAAGACAAAATCGATGGGGATTGCAGCAAAACGGCTTTTGCTCACCGCTGATCCTGTTATCGATAAATGCTAACTCTAACTTAAACACGAAAAGCCAGCCTTAGAGCTGGTTTTTTTTGGATAAAAAGCACAAAAAGCACGGTTTTTCACTCCTTTCGAATAAAAAATTGCCAGTATCAAACATTTTTTCCCTGACCGTCCTATCAATTCATCTTTTTTTTAACCCGTTATCACGACTCGTTTTTTTCTGACTTCATCTCTCGATTAGCGTTTAGTGAGCGTGATTTTCTGCGCGTTTTGATGATTTATTTTTTGACTATTTTTCAAACAGGCTTCACATCAACAAAATATAGTGCCATTATATGGAATAATAACAATAACAAATTCCGTAATACGGAATTTAATAAATTAAGGACGTTGATATGCCAATAATTTCTATAGAGAAGCTTACTGATACTTACAAAAGCATTTTGTCAGCGAGGGGAATGCAAACTGAGTCAGCAGCGCGTCTTGCTGAAGGTTTTGTAGAAATGGCAAATGAAGGTATTTATTCCCATGGTATTAATCGATTCCCTGTTTTTATATCTCAGGTAGATAAAGGCCAAATTAAACTCAATGAAACACCTGAGTGTGTGAATAGTATGGGGGCTTTAGAACAATGGGATTGTCATTACGGTCCGGGGGTTTTGAACGGTTTAATTTGTGCAGATCGTGCTATGGAGCTTGCTCGCCAGTACGGTATTGGCATGGTAGGAATGCGTCATTCAAATCACTGGATGCGTGGTGGTTCTTATGTGCTGCGAATGGCCCGTGAAGGGTTTGCTGGTATTGCCGCCACCAACTCCACGGCTGTCATGCCTGCATGGGGGGGGAAAGATCATCGCTTAGGGACTAACCCTCTTATTATGGCAATTGCCGGAGAGCCTCCCGTTCTTGTCGATTGCTCTATGTCTCAATATTCCTATGGTCAACTTCAGAACTACGTCTTAGCAGATAAAGAACTGCCAGTGATTGGTGGTTTCGATAATGCCGGTGAGTTAACGAAAGATCCACATGTGTTGTGGAAAAACAAACGCATTTTGCCCATGGGGTTCTGGAAAGGCTCTTCCATGTCGATTGTTTTAGACATGATGCTAACCGCTATTACTGGCGGACATTCCGTCCCAGCACTTACAGAAGATATGGGAGGGGAGTTTGGCGTGTCTCAATTTCTTATTGCCATAGACCTTAGTAAAACCATCGACGCTTCCCAGTTTTCAGCAGAAATGAAACGGATTAGAGAATATGTCTTGGCGTCTGAACCTGCAGAATCCGGTACCGTGCAGATTGCTGGTAGCAGCATTGAAAAATTCATAGAGAAACACAGAGAGGCTGGCGGTATTGAGATTCATGAGCAAATTTGGGAGCAAATCCAAGCATTGCTGAGTTGATAAAACGAGTTTCCAGAGGCTTTCACCATGATAAAAATAATTAAATGGATGTGGCAATGCATAGATGTGATTATTACCGTGATTCTCGCTTCTATGATTGTTTTAGTATTTACCAATGTGGTTCTTCGTTATGGTTTTTCATCAGGACTTAGAGCCTCGGTAGAGCTTTCTAGATTATGTTTGGTTTGGATTGTTTTACTCGGTGCTGCCGTTGTTTTGCGTCGCGGTGAACACCTTGCCATTGCAGAATTTTCTGAGCGATTTTTTCCGAGCGCTGTGCCGATTCTTAATCGCCTGATTTGGATCGTTATATTTATTTCATCAGGCATGTTGTTCTTTGGTGCTTTCAATCAAACGATGGCAAATTGGGACAATATTTCTCCTCTTACAGGTCTTCCTACCGCCTTATTTGCTTTGGCTGGTGTGATCTCTGGGTTATTAATTGCGTTAATTTCTTTGGTGCGAATATTCAACCCTAATTGGTTAATGGATAGGGAGGATCAAGAATGACGCTGGCCATTTTTCTTGTGGTATTAATTGGCTCGATTTTACTAGGGCTTCCTGTGTCATTTGCACTTTTATTGTCCTCTATGGCACTTATGCTTCATATGGATCTTTTTAGTGCTGATATTTTATCTAATGCACTTATTAGTGGTGTGGATAGTTTTACTCTCTTGGCGATTCCTTTCTTTTTAGTTGCTGGTGAGGTGATGTCAATCGGTGGCTTGTCTATAAGAATCGTGCGTCTTGCCAATGCGTTTGTTGGTCATCGTAAAGGTGGTTTAGGCTATGTTGCTATTTTAACATCTGTTTTATTAGCAGGGTTATCTGGCTCCGCCGTTGCGGATGCTGCAGCACTCGTGAGTATTCTCTACCCTATGATGAAAGGAGCAAAATACCCTGAAGGATCGTCTATTGGGCTACTTGCATCCGGCGGAATTATTGCCCCCGTCATCCCTCCTTCTATTCCTTTAATTCTAATCGGTGTTGCTGGTGGCATATCCATTAAGAACTTATTTATTGGCGGGATTGTCCCTGGTTTTATTATGGGAGGGACGTTACTTCTAATGTGGTTTTTCTTAGTAAGAAAAGAAAATCTAAAGGTGGAGGAGAAGGCATCTAAAAAAGAGAAATTAGCAGCCCTTAAAGAAGGAATTTGGGCACTTTTTTTACCCATTATTATATTAGGCGGTATTCGTTTTGGAGTATTTACTCCTACAGAAGCCGCTGCAGTAGCAGCCGTTTATGCCATTTTTATTTCTACTTTTGTCTATCGTGAATTAACATTTCGCAAGTTATATCTGGTGCTTGGCCGAGCTGCACGATCAACAGCCATGGTGATGTTCCTTGTTGGTTGCGCGATGGTGGCTGCTTGGTTAATTACCGTTGCCCAATTGCCTCAACAGCTTGCCGAATTACTGACACCACTTGTCGACAGCCCACGTTTATTAATGGCCGTTATTATGCTGCTGGTTTTTTTAGTTGGCATGGTGATGGATTTAAGCCCAAGTATCTTGATTCTGGTGCCATTACTTATGCCGGTTATTAAATTGGCAGGTATTGATCCTGTGTATTTCGGATTAATGTTTGTTATTAATACTTCCATAGGTCTTATTACTCCACCCGTTGGTAATGTTTTAAATGTTGTTTGTGGGGTATCTCGAGTGCCAATGTCTGCTTCTTTAAAAGGTGTACTTCCCTTTATAGGAGCCTATGTATTGTTACTTATACTATTTATTGTATTTCCTGGAATTATAACTATTCCAATGAAATTAATTATTGGTTGAAATCAAAAGGAGAAAATAATGAAAATAATTAAATTTTGTTTGAAATATTTGAGTGTTGTGTCATTGATGACATTAACCGTTTTTTCTGGTAATTCGATGGCGGATATGACGTTTAAGCTGGCTCATTCAGCGCCTAAGTCAGATCTACAGCAAACAATGTCTCTTTATTTTAAAAAAGAAGTTGAAAGTCGCACTCATGGTGATATTAAAGTTAATATATTCCCTCATGGTCAACTTGGCACTGATTCTCAACTGATTCAGGAAACACGATTAGGCGTTATTACCTTTTCCATTGTCGGTTTGAATAATTATTCTGGACTACTACCGGAATCTTCTGCTTTTACCCTGCCATTTATGTTTCCGAATCGAAAAACCGCTTATAAAGTGCTGGATGGAAAAGTTGGGCAATCTGTTTTAGCTAGTATGGAGCAGTTTGGTATTAAAGGGCTTGGTTATCCTGAAAATGGTTATCGAAACATTACCAATAATCGAGGCCCCATTCGTGAACCGAGTGATCTTAAGGGTTTAAGGATGCGAGTGAATGGTTCTAAAGCATTGAATGATATGTTCGCTCTTTTAGGGGCGAACCCAACTCAAATTCCCGCGTCAGAACTTTATAATGCATTAGAAACAAATGTTGTGAATGCTCAAGATCAACCTATTCCAGTTACCCTTTCTTATAAGCTTTATGAAGTTCAGAAGTATTTAAGTCTTACTCAGCATGCTTATTCACCATTAGTTTTTGCGATGAACTTAAAAAAGTTTAATAAATTAAGTCCTGAAAATCAGAAAATTATCATGAGTGCTGCAAAAGATGCGATTGCTATGCAACGTAAACTAAGTGTTGATAAAGAGGCCAAAATGATTTCTGAGCTAGAGGCGCATGGCATGAAAGTCAATCGTGATGTCGATACTGCGGCATTTCAAAAAGCGGTCAAGCCTGTTTGGAATGCCTTTATTAAACAATACGGTGACAAAATGGTGAACGAAATTTTAGCGGCATCAAAACAATAAAAAAGTGCGGGGTTTGATGAGAATCATCTTATTAAGCCCTGTATTTGATCTTGTATTTTATTGAGCATCAAGAATCGATTTTCGTGAGGGAATCATTATGTATCAAGCATTAAAAGAGCGGGTTTTAAAGGCCAATTTAAAGCTTCCCGAGTATGGTCTAGTCACTTTTACCTGGGGTAACGTGTCTGAGATAGATCGTGATAAAGGCATTATTGCGATTAAGCCATCGGGTGTGGAGTATTCGCAAATGACTGTCGATGACATTGTTATTGTTGATCTCGATGGTAAACAAGTGGAAGGACATCTAAATCCTTCCAGTGATACACAAACTCACATTGAGTTGTATAAAGCGTTCCATAGTATTGGTGGCATTGTCCACACTCATTCTCGACATGCGACAGTTTGGGCCCAGGCGGGGCTGGATATACCCGCATTGGGAACAACGCACGCTGATTATTTTTACGGCGATATACCCTGTACTCGTCAGCTCTCAGCCGCTGAAATCGCTCATGATTATGAGAAAAATACGGGGCTTGTTCTTATTGAAGAGTTCACTAAAAGAAACCTTGATGCCGCCGCCATTCCAGGTGCGGTTGTTTCTGGTCATGCGCCTTTTTCGTGGGGAAAAGACGCGTTTGATGCGGTTCATAACGCCGTTGTGTTAGAGGAAGTGTCAGCCATGGCCATCGCAACTCGCTCCTTAAATATCGGAGTGAAAGTCCAAGAGGAATTATTGGATAAGCATTACCTGCGTAAACATGGCAAAAATGCTTATTACGGCCAGAAATCGTAGGAAGTCAGAGATGAACTATTTTATTGGATTGGACTCTGGTGGAACCTTTATGAAGGCGGCCTTATTGGACCGCTCTGGTCATCAAATTGCTATAGCAAAGGTGTCTGCGAAAGTTATTAATAATAAGCAGGGATGGGTTGAACGAGATTTAGATGCCTTATGGGATGATGCTAAGGCCGCCATTTCAAAACTATTAACGACAACAGATATTAATGTTGATGACATCAAAGGTATTAGCATTTCCGCACAAGGTAAGGGCGTGTATTTGCTTGATAAGAATCAGCGTAATTTACGAAATGGTATCTTGTCTTCCGACTCTCGATCTCTTGATATTGTGAAAAGATGGCAGGCGGAAAAGCTTCCTGAAAAGATTTATCCGCTTACTCTACAAACCTTATGGACAGGCCATCCAGTTTCCATTATTCGTTGGCTAAAAGACTATGAGCCGGAAAACTACGAGCAAATCGGTGCCATATTAATGGCTCACGATTATATTCGTTTTCGATTAACTGGTGAGGTACACGCTGAGTTAACCAATATCTCTGAAAGCAATTTCTTCAATGCCAATACAGGAAATTATGATGCTGAACTGCTGGCTTTATTTGGGGTTGATGAGGTGTTTTCCGCTCTCCCTCCTATTATAAAACCTGACCAGTTAGCGGGTTATGTTACGCCAGAAATAGCCCGTGAAACAGGTTTAAAAGTAGGAACCCAGGTATTTGGTGGACTATTTGATGTGGTTTCAACAGCCGTTTGTTCAGGCATTGATGAAAGTGCTAACTCACTTAATTATGTGATGGGAACCTGGTCCGTCACTTCCGGTATTGCAGATAATATTCCGCCTTTAGATTACCGCTATGTCTATGGTCATTATGTGGTTGATGGACAATATATTATTCACGAAGCCAGTCCCACATCAGCAGGCAATTATGAATGGTTTGTCGATTATTTGGGCCAAAATGGTGAGTTTAACCATCAAGAGAATGAAGCATTGTTGGCTGCTTTAGAACCAGCAAGCAGTGATTTGTTTTTTGTTCCCTTTTTGTATGGATCGAATATGGGATTAGGTCTAAAAGCTGGTTTTTATGGGTTGCAGGCGCACCATTCAAAAGGGCAATTGATTCAAGCAATCTGGGAAGGCATTTTATTTTGTCACAATGTGCATTTAGACCGAATGCGAGTGCGTTTTCCTGATGCTATCTCCCTTCGAGTTGCCGGTGGGTCAACGGTATCAAATGTATGGATGCAAATGCTTGCTGACCTTACCGGAATGTCGGTTGAAATTCCTTGCATAGAGGAAACCGGCTCTCTTGGAGCCGCTTTGGTTGCCATGGCCGGTGCGGGTGAATACCCGTCCATTCAAGCGGGTTTTAAGGCGATGCACGTCGATATAAAGCGCTTCCATCCTAACACGTCTCACTACGAACAATACCAGCGAAAATATCGTCGTTATTTGCAGCTTGTCGCCTTTTTTAAAGCATTTGAGGAACAAAAATATGACTAAACCATTATTGCAAATGGCATTGGACTCAACCGATATAGACACAGCTTTTGAGTCCGTCTCGCGTGTTGCTGAGCAATTAGATGTGATTGAAGTCGGCACTATCTTAGCGTTTGCCGAAGGCATGAGCTGCGTGGCAAAAATGCGTAAAAAGTACCCGAATCACATTATTGTGTGTGACATGAAAGTGACCGATGCCAGTGCCATTTTAACAAAGTTGGCATTAGAAGCGGGAGCTAATTGGGTAACCGTCAGCGCTGCAGCACACATTGAAACCATCAGGGCTGCGAAGAAAATAGCAGATCAACATCAAGGTGATATTCAAATAGAGCTATACGGTCATTGGACCTTAGAGGACGCCAGAGCATGGTATGATATGGGGGTTACTCAAGCCATTTATCATCGTTCTCGAGACGCAGAACTTGCAGGCGTTAGTTGGACAGATAAAGACCTTAACAAAATGCAGCAGCTCTCAGATATTGGTATTGAGTTATCCATTACAGGTGGAATTGAGCCCGCAGACTTGTCTTTATTCAAACACATTAAAGTAAAAGCCTTTATTGCTGGTCGAGCATTAGCGAGCGATAAGGGCTTAGTTGTTGCGGGATCATTTCATAATGAAATATCTAAATTCTGGTAGGTCTTTTTTATGAGTGAGCAAATTAAGTCATTAATCAAAGCATTAAATGTGTTGGAGTTTTTAGGAAAGTTTCCAAATGGAACGTCTTTGAATCATATATCTGAGACGCTGAAGGTGACGAAATCTTCCGTCCATCGAGTGCTCTCAACTTATGAAAGCGAAGGCTACGTGACACAGCTTTCAAGTGGTGGTGATTATCGACTGACAATGAAGTTGTTACATGTTGGGCAAAGTGCTTTGAATTCTGATGTTACCGGCTATGTAAAGCCTCATTTAATCAACTTGCTAGCTTCCGTGAATGAAACAGTGAATTTTTTAGCCTTCGATGGGGACAATATTATCTTTAAAGATAAGTTAGAACCCAAAGATGCCTCTTTTAGAACCCGTACCTACGTGGGGTTGCATTCCCCTGCTTATTGTTCGGCAGCTGGTAAATGTTTTTTAGCCTTTGCGAATGATCAAGTTCGTGAAGCGTATTGGCAGCGAAATGCCAATACGATGGAGCAGTTAACCGAAAATACCATCTTGGAAAAAGAAGCATTTTTCCAATCTCTTGACCAAATTCGTGAACGCGGTTTTGCGATTGATGATGAAGAAAACGAAGCCGGAATCTCTTGTGTGGCAAAGCCTGTTTTTAATAAAGAAAAAATGCCGATTTATGCCATCAGTATTTCGTCATTAACACCAAAAATGAATCGACTGGGTTTTGAAAATCTAGCCAAGCGTTTGGCCATTACCGCGCTTGAAATCGAAGATACTCTTTTTTGAGGCAATACAATGATCCATTTTAATAAAAAATTTCGTTTAGGTATCTATGAAAAAGCCTTACCTGTTGACCTGTCTTGGCGGGAAAGGCTCTCTAAAGCTAAAGAGTTGGGTTTTGATTTTGTTGAAATATCAGTGGATGAAACGGACGATCGGCAGGCTCGGCTTGACTGGTCAGACGAAGAGATTTATGCACTACGGGATGTTTGCATAGAACAGGATATGCCGTTGCACTCTATGTGTTTAAGTGCTCATCGAAAATACCCATTTGGTTCAATGGATGACTCGGTACGTGACAAGGCTTTTGAGATCATGGAGAAAGCCATCGCACTGGCCTATAAATTGGGGATCCGCTGTATTCAGATGGCGGGTTATGATGTGTATTACGAACCTCAATCTCAGGCAACCCATGAGCGTTTTGTTGAGGGTATGCAAAAAGCCACTAAGATGGCAGAACGCGCTGGTGTTTTGCTGGGTGTTGAAATCATGGATACGCCTTATCTCAACTCGCTTAGCAAATTTGAAGTACTGAAACAAAAAATACCTTCCCCTTATTTCATGGCTTATCCCGATGTCGGTAATATTTCGGGATGGAATCATGATGTACCGACAGAACTTAAATTATCTCATCAACATATTGTTCAAATTCACTTAAAAGACACATTAAGAGTCTCCCCTGATAGTAAGGGTCAGTTTCGCGATTTAGTGATAGGTGAAGGACAAGTGGATTTTTATACGATTTTTAAAACCCTTGCTGAAATAGATTATGCCGCTCCATTTGTTATTGAAATGTGGGCTCAAGACGACAGCTGGTTTGAAAATATTAAGATAGCAAAATCTAAATTAGAAGAAATAGCCAGTGAATCGGGACTTTCATTTAGTTAATTTATAGTAAGAACACCATGATTTAAACCGCTTAAAAGCCATAAAAATAAAAAAATAACACACCAACCATAGTAAAGGCTGTGTTCTAATTGAGGTTGTCAAATTATGAATACGCAAAGTAATCAGGATATCAAGCATTCGTTATTACAGTTTAAAAATATAACGAAACGCTTTTCTGGTAATACCGCTGTAAATGACGTCTCCTTTGATGTTTTCTCACACTCTGTTGTTGCTTTGTTAGGTGAGAATGGAGCAGGAAAATCCACTTTAATTAAAACGTTAGCAGGTATTCATAAGCAAGACGAAGGTCATATTTTGTTTTGTGGTCAACCTCTTAATACCAAAGAAATTCGATCTACAGATATTGCTTTTATCCATCAAGACCTTGGGCTAGTGGATTGGATGACGGTATCAGAGAATATGGCTCTTTCAATGGGATATTGCATGAAGATGGGCTGTATCGATTGGAAAGCCACCGATGAGCGCGCCGCGCAAGCATTAGCCATGGTCAACGCGGATATCCATCCAAACACTCGTGTTTTTAATCTTTCCCGTTCCGAGCAGTCTCTTTTAGCGATTGCGAGAGCCGTTTATTGTGACGCGAAAGTGTTGGTCCTTGATGAGCCTACGGCCAGTTTGCCAGCTGCTGATGTCGAGCTTTTATTTAGCGTTATTAATCAGTTACGCGAAAAAGGGGTAGGGATGATCTATGTCTCCCATCGACTTGATGAAGTGTTGGAGATATCTGATCGTCTTGTTGTCATGCGAGACGGTAATCTGGTCGCAGAAAAGGAAACACAAGGTGTTTTAGCCGATGAATTGGTTGAAATGATCGTTGGGAACAGTCAAAAAACCTTCCATCCTATTGAGGTAAAAGCTGACGCTCCTGTTTTATTAAAGGTGTCCAATTTAGATCTTGGTGAGATTGGTCCTATTTCTTTTGATTTGAAAAAGGGCGAGATACTTGGGCTGATTGGTCTTCGTGGGGCAGGGCAAGAAGAAACAGGGCGAGCTTTGTTTGGTGATCATCCCATTTTGTCTGGCGCCGTTTATCTCAATAGTAAGCCATTAAACGTGAGAAAACCGGCTTTAGCGATTAAAGCGGGTATTGGGTTTGTCGCAGGTGAAAGAAATGAAAATCTTGCCATGTCGATGACGGTGACAGAAAACCTATATTTAAACCCATTATTAAATGAAGATACTTTCTTTACTTTAAATTCCCACGATAAAGAATTCTCTAATGCCTATTTTTTAACGGAACGTTTTGATGTACGTCCTAATAACCCAGATGAAACCATTGAAAATTTAAGTGGTGGTAATCAACAAAAAGTCATTATGGCACGATGGCTGAATTTACATAAGCCTGTTTTGATTTTAGAGGAACCAACGGCTGGGGTCGATGTGGGAGCGAAGTCTGAGATTTATTCTTTGCTAGAGGAGGCTGTTCAGGCAGGAACAAGTATTATTGTTGTTTCTACTGATTTTGAGGAGGTCGAAAAAATTTGTCATCGCTGTTGTGTTTTTAGTAAAGGAAAAGTAATCAAGGAACTATCTGGTGAAGAAGTTACCTTCGCTAATATTTTAAAGACAGCGTCAGCTCAAGGTGAGTGAAATCTACTCGTTGGTAAGTAAAAAAATAATAATATTATTCTAGGGGGTTCCATGAGTACTTCAATTAAATCAACGGCCTTAGAGCCAGATAATAGACACAATAAAGATATAGGGATAATCACAAAAATAGGGCGTTATTTACCCGTTTATGGATTGCCTGTTCTGACATTACTTTTGATTATTTTATTTTCAATTTTATTACCTAATACTTTTCCAACTGTTTTGAATTTAAGGTCAATTTTAAGTGATAAGTCGATTGTCGCCATTCTTGCGTTAGCCGCGATGGTGCCGATGATCACTGGCAAAATTGATTTGACGGTAGGCTATGGCATTGTGCTTTGGCATATCCTTGCGATCAGTTTGCAAACGAAATTTGGTTTCTCTTGGCAAGCGGCAGTTGCCATTGTGCTTGTATGTGGGATGGTTTTTGGCTTACTAAACGGTCTATTAGTTGAAATGGCTAAGATAGACTCTTTTATTGCCACGTTAGGAACTGGCACGGTGATTTATGCCGTCGCGCTTTGGTATACAGGGGGGCGTCAGGTGATTGGTACCTTGCCTCAAGAGTTCTATGCCATTTCTGATTCTTTTGTTCTTGGACTGCCTGCACCAACGTTTTATGTGATTGCGATATCAATCATTCTTTGGTTAGTGACTGAGTACATGCCCGTCGGGCGTACTTTATATGCCATTGGTGCGAATCCTCGTGCTGCGGATTTGAATGGTATCCCTTCTCGAAAATATGTCATCAGTGCCTTTATAACCTCTGGTTTTTTAACCGCACTCGCGGGTGTCATCCTAGCGGCTAAATTACGTATTGGTCAGGCTAATGTTGGCTCTGAGTTTCTTCTTCCTGCATTAGTCGGCGCATTCCTTGGCTCAACGACCATACGTCCTGGACGGGTAAATGTGTGGGGGACGATTGTAGGGGTGGCCATATTAGCGGTAGGTATTTCTGGTATTCAACAGCTGGGTGGGGCCTTTTATATTGAACCATTGTTCAACGGTGCAACCTTGCTTATTTCTATTGGTATTGCTGGCTACGCTCAGCGACGAGGAGGAAAAATCAGAAGGAAAATGAAAAGTAATACATAAGCATTTGTCTATTTTGTAAGTCTCGACTGCTTATCTACTTCAATTATAACAACAAAAGAAACGGAGTTAAGTTATGAATAAATACATTGCTTTAGTGAAATCAAAGCTGTTTCTCGCGACGTTGTGCTTATCTATTGCGACTGTGCCTGCTTATGCAGACAGTTTCGTAGATATGGCAAAGGCAAAAGTAAAAGCGGCAACGGAGCCCTATGATCACTGGGATGGTCCAACGACTGGACCCAAAGCGGTACCGAATAAGATGATCGTTTATCTCGCGTCCGATATGCGTAACGGTGGGGTGTTGGGGGTGAGTGAAGGGGTCCAAGAGGCGGCAAAAGTCATCGGTTGGAAAGTCAGAGTATTGGATGGTCAGGGAACGGTTTCTGGTCGAACATCGATTTTTAATCAAGCCATTGCGTTAAAGCCTGATGCTATCATTTTAGGTGGCTTTGATGTCAAGGAGCAAGCAGCAGCGATCGAAACGGCAGCGAAGCAGGGTATTGTGATGGTCGGCTGGCATTCTGCACCTAAACCTGGCCCAATTCCGTCCGAACACATTTTTACTAATGTCACAACGGATGCTGATGATGTGGCGAAGATTGCAGCCTATGCCGCTGTTGCTGGTTCTAATGGCAAAGCGGGGGTGGTTATTTTTACGGATTCAGCATACTCCGTTGCCATTGCGAAGTCAGATGCTATGGCAAAAGTGATTAAGCAATGTAAGGGTTGCTCTCTTCTCGCCGTTGAAGACACGCCTTTATCTGATACATCGTCGCGTATGCCACAATTGGCGACCTCTTTGTTACAACGCTATCAAGGAAAGTGGACATACTCTTTGGGAATCAATGACTTATATTTTGATTATATAGGCTCTGCCTTCGCGTCTTCGGGGTTGCCTAATAGTGAATTGCCAAAAAATATTTCTGCTGGAGACGGTAGTGAATCGGCTTATGCTCGCATTCGCAATCATATGTACCAGTCAGGTACTGTCCCTGAACCGCTTAACTTAGACGGATGGCAGTTAGTGGATGAGTTAAATCGTGCTTTCGCTCATCAACCTCCTAGTGGTTTTTCAACCCCTGTTCACTTAGTAACGTCCGCTAATATTTCGTTTGATGGCGGGAAACGTAATGTATTTGACCCTGATAATCACTATCGTGAGGCTTATACCGCTATTTGGAAATAGGCTTATTTCATAACCAAGCCTATCTATGTCGCTTGTATTAATAGATAGGCTGTTCTTGGTAAATGTATAACAGGCTATAAGGAGTCTCAATATGTCGATGATTGAGCAATATGACCAACGTATAAGCAACATCTTACTTAGTGAGTCTGTATTGGAGAAAGTGTGCACTGGTGCAACATGGAGCGAAGGCCCTGTTTGGTTAGAAGAGGCTCAAACTCTGTTGTGGAGTGATATACCGAATAACCGAATTTTAAGTTGGAATGAGAAAGAAGGTATTCAGGTTTGGCTTGAGCCATCGAACTTTTCTAATGGGCATTATTTGGATTTAGAAGGGAATTTATTGCATTGTAGCCATGGTGGTCGCTCTATCGTTAAGGTGGACATAAAAACGAAGAAGATGACGACATTAGTCGACCGATATTTAGGAAAACGCTTAAATTCACCTAATGATCTTGTGGTGAAGTCAGATGGAACGATTTGGTTCACTGATCCGCCTTACGGTATTGTATCTAATGTGGAAGGTTATAAGGCAGAGTCGGAGCAAGGTGGTAATTATGTTTATCGCTTTGATCCTGAAACGGAGGATTTGCAGGTTGTCTGTTCAACCATAGAAGAGCCAAATGGACTGGCTTTTTCACCGCATGAAACTCTACTGTATATTGCTGATACCTCTGCCGCATTACGTAATGATGGAACAGGGAATCACCACATTAGAGTATTTGATGTTGTTGATCATCAAATGTTAGAGAATGAGCGGTTATTTGCAACGGTCACACCAGGTCTGGCTGATGGTTTTAGAGTGGATCATAATGGCTGGATTTATACTTCTTCTGCTGACAGCATTCAGATTTACCACAATGATGGCACCTTGCTTGGAAAAATAATGGTGCCAGAAACCGTATCAAACTGTACTTTTGCTCGTGATAACACATCGCAGGCCAAGGTAACCCTATATATAACGGCAACCACATCGATCTATCGTATTCGGCTGAATACCGACATGACGAGACGTGGGACTAATTGACCAATAATTTGAGATAAGCTTTATGAATTTAGAAACCTATTACGGTGTCTTAAGGGATTTTAACGGTGGACAATTTGATTCGATTAGCAAAGATTATCAGGCGATATGTCTTGCTCAAGATCAAATGATTGCCAGTTTACAATCTAAGGGTACCAACGTTAAGGGTTGGAAAATTGTTGAAGACAGCAATACTTTTATTATTTCGCCTATTTTTGATTTTCAAATTATGGACAATATGGGGGCGTGTTTTACGGCTCAACAGGTAACGGGTTTTGAAGTTGAGTTGTGTTACCAAGTCACCGTCCCGGAGGTCGATCAACTTATTGATGCTGTCGTGCGTGTTAGTAAGCCAAAGGCCGCCATTGAAATCATGAGAGAAAAGGTAAATCCACTTAGCCATATTGCCTGTGATTTCTTTTTTAACTATGGAATCATCGTGTCTGATGATGCAGTTGAAGGGAATTTCAAGTTAAAAAATGACGCTGCTGGTTTGTATTATGATTATTCGTCAACGGATAGAGACTTATTGGATGAGAGGCAGCGTTTCTTAAAGCAAGGGCTCATTGAATGTGTCCGACGAGGTTATAAAGGAGAATTCTTTTTTATGACAGGTAGCTTAAATGGCATGTTAGAAGTCGATACTTGTTTTGGTACGAATAAAATTATGACTGGAGAGAAGGAAGTTATTTCTTTCGAAGTAATGTGATCGATATAAGATGGTACATTCTAGGATAATCTTTTTATTACAGCAAAACGGCCTTTGCTCACCGCTGATCCTGTTATCGATAAATGCTAACTTAAACACAAAAAGCCAGCCTTAGAGCTGGTTTTTTAGTGCGTTGTTTCGTCGGTCAAAAAATAGACTTTTAAATGTCATCTATTTATGCCATAAACATTGAATGAACAGTAGGAGATCAATTGATGAAGTTTCGTTTTTTGGTAGGTTTGATGGTGTTATGGAGTGTTGGAGCGCAGGCCAAGTTTGTTCAGTCTGGTATGGAGCTGGTGGATACTGTTCCCAGTGGAACAAGTGTGGCGACGCCCGATTTACGAAATGCTGTCACTGTATGGTGCAGTGAGTTTGATAAGGCAAAACACGCTATTGATATCGCTCAGTTTTATGTGTCGAGTGAACCCAATAGTAAAAATGGTCCTTTACAAAAAGTGATCCAACACCTAAGAGCGGCGGGTGAGCGTGGCGTTAAAATCCGCTTTTTGATGGATCAACATGGTTTAAAAATCTCTGATAAAAAGACCATAGCGGAATTGAAAGCCATTCCCAATTTGACGTTTAAGTTGATCGATTACAATAAAATCGGTGGCGGTATTCTTCATGCCAAGTATTTTGTGATCGATGGTGGAAAAAGTGCTTATATGGGCAGCCAAAACTTCGATTGGCGTTCCTTAGAGCAGATTCATGAAACAGGTTTGTTGGTAACCAATACGACCATCGCTCGTGAAATGCAGGCGATCTTTGAGGTGGACTGGATGAATCAGGCGCTGGTTCAACAAGGTCAACCTCCTATCGTGCTCAATACCAAGACTGTGTTAGCGAATGAATCGCAACCTGATTATCTGGTTGCCAGCCCTAATGCCTTTAACCCACCAGGAGTGGGGGACTCCCAGAGTGAGCTGCCACGTCTTTTAGCCAAAGCAAAACACGAAGTCAAAATCATGGTGATGACGTACGCCCCCTTGTCTTATTCGACTCATCGACCACGACCTTATTATCCGATCATTGATACCGCCATTCGCGCCGCCGCTCAACGAGGCGTGAAAATTGAGTTAATGGTGTCGAGTTGGAATACGGGCAAACCGGATATTGATTATTTAAAAAGCTTACAGGTTTTACCAAACATTCAAGTTAAGATTGTGACCTTTCCTCAAGCCAAAGAAGGCTTTATTCCATATGCTCGCGTTTTGCATAGTAAGGCAATGGAAATTGATCATAAAATCGCTTGGGTTGGGACCAGTAACTGGGAAGGTGGTTACATGGATAATTCACGTAACTTAGAAATGGTGATGCAAAACGATGCGATGGCCAATCGTATTGCTGAGTTGCATCAGCAGTTATGGAATAGCCAATACGCTAAGCCATTAGAGGTGGATAAAGATTATCCCACCCCTCATCCCGGCTCGGAAAAATAAATGTTGTTAGTCAAAAGGGCCGCTTAAGCGGCTCTTTTACTGTTGAATGTCCCGTTACTATTAAAACGATTCGTTGCTTGCTTGTACGGTCAGGTTTTAGTTCATCGGCTCTGATGTCTTGATGACTTGAACCTTTAAATCGAGTAGTTCCACCGGAGGACCGAATTGTGTGTAGATGGCCACATCTGCGGCATCTCGTCCAAAAGCAACGGCGACACGGCCACCTTGTAAATTCGCCTGAGTGGGGTCAAATGTGTACCAACGATCTCCCACATAGGCTTCAAACCAAGCGTGCAGATCCATGGGTTCTAATCCTTCCAGATAGCCCACTACCATGCGTGCTGGAATGGCGATCGCGCGACAGCAAGCAATGCCTAAATGGGCCATATCTCGACACACTCCATGGCCGGCTTCGTTGACTTGAGAGGCACTGATATTCTGCTCGCCTTGTCCTGGCGTATATTGGATGGCGCGGCGAATGTAATCCACAATAGCGCAGCATTGATCGTATCCTGGCGCTAACCCTACCACGATGGATGACGCCATTTCGGTAAAGTGATCGGAATCACAATAGCGACTTGGGTGTAAGAAGGGAAGAGTGTCGTTTGGTAGTTTTTGTATGTCGACAAAAGGCGCACCGGGCGCTGAATCGGAAGCATCGGCGGTTTCGATTTCCACGGATGTCCGAATCGTGAAGCGGCCTGCTGGGGCAACTAAACGTTGGCATAGATTGCCAAACGAGTCGGTAAACTCAACCGCTGGCACACTGGGTGACAAAACGTACTCTTCACGGGCAATCCATTGTTGCATGCCACTACGAGGGCGTAGCATAAGCAAAAAGGGTGTGGGGGTATCAATATAAAACTCAAGAGTGCTGGAGGCTTGTAACCACATGATCATGTCCCACCGTTTGATTGTCTGTTTTTCACACTAACATCTCTTTGTAATAAGCGCTGTTTAATTTTGTGTTTTCTTTGCAATAACCGCTAAATTCCTCTTTCTGGTTAAGAATACGGATTTTTTTGCTGTTCGTTAGAGTATTGCCTCTGTTGGCTTGTAGTCCAATCGGCGTCCGTTTAGACTTCAGCTCTGTATACTTGGCATTTTTGTCACTGATTTAGGAGCGTTTTCTTGGCAATAGGTCGCTTTAAGATATCCTTGCAGACGTTAACTAAGGCGGGAGGTATTGGACCACTGTCTTACGGCATTCGTGTTTCTATCGCTCTATGTGGGGCCATGGCACTAAGCTGGGGGCTGGACTATGTCTCTTTAGTCATCCCGTTGTTTCTTGGGGTGATTGCCAGCGCGATCGCTGAAACGGAAGATAATTGGCTGGGGCGAATCCGCGCATTATCCATTACCTTATTGTTATTTATTATTGTCTCGTTTGGCGTGCGATTATTGATGCCGCATCCGTGGGCATTTGGTATCAGTATTTCTGTGGTCGCGTTTTGCTTGTCTATGGGGGGCGCCTTAGGTCGACGGTATGGTGTGATCTCTCAAGCGACATTGATCCTCGCTGTTTACACCATGATAGGTTTAAATCAAGCTACCCATGAAGTCCCTATTTGGCATGAGCCAGTGTTATTAACCTTGGGTGCTTTGTGGTACGGCGTGTTATCGGTTATTTGGGCAGCATTGTTTGTCCATGTGCCATTACGTCAAGCCTTGGCGACGCTTTATATTGAAGTGGGCCTGTATCTCAAAGTCAAATCTAGACTGTTTCCGATACTGAGTAGCACTTCGATGGATGCGTTACGACTGGATCTGGCTCGGCAGCATGGACAGGTCGTGATCGCATTGAACCGAGTGCGAGAAATTTTAGTGAGTCGCATTGGTAATGAGCCAACCAGCCCTAGGTTAGGCCGTTATATTCGTCTGTATTTTATTGCTCAGGCCATTCATGAACGAGCGAGTTCCTCTCACTACAATTATTCGGATTTAGCCGAAACCTTTTTTCACAGTGATATTTTGTTTCGCTTACAGCGTCAGTTGTCTGCAGCAGGAGCAAGTTGCCGACAAATTGGTGAAGCTATCCGCACCAGTCAGTCCATTGATCTTCATGATAGTGAAGAGGCCATTGCGGGTGTTCAACGCTCTATGACCTATTTAGAGAAAGAGGCTTTACCGACACAATGGCGCCTCTTTCGCTCGTTGCGGCAGCTGACCGATAACGTGATGGCATTGCAACAAGAGCTGGATAAAGCCCGACAACTAGAGGATGTGTCTTTAACGGACGCATCCCAACAAATTCCTCAGCCACGTGTGACATTTCGGTCTATTTTAAGCCAAATTCTTGATCAGTTAACGCCAAAGTCTCAGGTATTTCGACATGCGGTAAGGATGTCTATTGCGCTGACCTGTGGGTATGCCATTATTCAAAACATGGATTTGGATGTGGGCTATTGGGTTATGCTGACGACTTTGTTTGTCTGTCAGCCAACGTTTGGCTCCACCCGCAAACGTTTATACGAGCGCATAGCTGGCACCGTGCTCGGTTTAGTGGCGGCATGGTCCCTGATAACGCTCTTCCCGGTGGAGCTTATTCAATTATTGATTGCCGTTGTGGCGGGCGTGGTGTTCTTCCTTTCGCGAAATAATCGTTATGTGCTGGCAACTGCCGCCATTACCCTGTTGGTGGTCTGTTGCTTTAATCAGGTTTCAGACGGTTATGCGGTCATTTGGCCGCGATTGTTCGACACCTTGATTGGCAGTGTGATTTCTTGGTTAGCGGTATTTTTTATTTTGCCCGACTGGTTTTATCGCCAATTACCAATGACGTTCGCAGAGGGGCTCCGGCGCAGTGCGGAATATCTACAAGAGCTGATGCGCTTCTACCGTGAAGAAAATATGAACGATCAAGCTTATCGTCGTAGCCGCCGTCGCGCCTATAATGCAGACGCTTTGTTAACCTCCACGCTGGTGAGTATGCTACAAGAGCCAGGGCATTTTCGTCGTGATGCTGAGTTATGGCAACGTCTGGTGATCCGAAGCCATACCTTATTTAACTACATTGCGGCTTTTGGGGCCCATCGCGGTGCTCTAGTTGAGCAGCCCAGTAATGAATTACTGGTGTCGGCTGGCAACTATATTGTGGAAAGCTTGCATGAAGTAGCCCAAAGTCTTGAGCAAAAAAGTTTGGTATCCGATAGCTCAGCAGAATTTGAGCGCCTGAAAAAATTATTGGACGACTGTCCCTCAGAGAACGATGAACGCCATTACTTTGTTCTGTCCCAGTTACAGTCTTTACTAGGGGAACTCAGACAAATTCGTCTGTTAACTCATGAACTGCAGGTTCAGGTGCATGGTCGTGACATTAAAGCGGTAGAATCGGCAAACTAGAGCGAACATTTAGGCTTCTTCTAGCAGGCGGTGATTGTTCTGTTAAACGCGGAAGAAATACGTTAGATCAAGTCCTCTTGATGTTGTTTGACTAATTCAATCAGAAAATCTGCCACGGTACGAATACGCTTGGATTGTGTTAAATCGCTTTGAATAACCAAGTAGATTTCTTGATTCACCTCGGGAGTATCAGCGAGGCAGACCAGTCCAGCTGGTCGTGCAACAAGATGTGGTAAGACTGACAAGCCCACATTGGCCAAACAAGCACTGACTTGAGTGGCGACGGAGGTTGTTGTCAGAACGGGGGCTTTTCCTGCCAAGCGTTGAGTTATCCATTGTGCGGCGGGTAACTGCTCATAGTGCTCTCCCCATTGAATAAATTTCTCATGATGGTCACTGGATTCTGCCTGATACTGGCGACTGGCGTAGAGACCATAGCCTAGTGTACCGACTCGTTGGAAACTGACATTGCCATTAGTCGGACGAACCATGCGCAAGGCAAGGTCGGCATCGCGACGATGTAAGTTGACGGTATGAATGTCGGTAACCATGTCGATATGTAAGTGGGGGTGAGCCTGCTGAAAGAGGCTTAATGCGGGTAACACCAGTTGAGTTGCGAGGTTTTCTGCGGTGGCCACTTTGACTCTGCCTATCAATTGCGTTGTTTTTTCCGCTCTTTGAGTCAATGCAAACGCAGCGTTTTCCATTTCTTCTGCACTACTGAGTAAATGCTTACCTTCATCCGTCAGTTGATAGCCTGTTTGAAAACGTAAGAAGAGGGGCGTTGCTAAGCTATGCTCAAGGCGCTCTATTTTTCTTGATAATGTTGCAATGCCGATGTCGAGTGATTTAGCCGCCGCCGTTAAAGTGCCAAAGCGCGCTAAGGCCAAAAAGGCTTTGGTATCGTCCCACATTAATTCATGCATTATAGACTCCTTGTGTTTTTCAATTATGAAAAACTAATTTTCTTTTGTAGGTAAATATTTCGATCATGAAAAATGTCATAGTAGCAACCATTGTGTTTGGTGTCGCGGACCAATCATGAAACTGAGCACGAAACATAGGTATGAAATGGGAGCCGAAAATGAGTGAAGATCGTTATCAATTAGGATTGAAAAAACTGGCCGAAATAGATGGTGAACAGGGTCAAAAAGTGGTGGATGCACTACAGCCTATTGCTCCAGAATTCGCAACGTTAATGATCGAGTTTGGTTTTGGAGACATCTATAGCCGCCCTGGCTTGGATTTAAAGTCTCGTGAAATAGCGACGGTGGCCGCTTTAACTGCTCTGGGCAATGCCGCCCCGCAACTGAAAGTCCACCTTCATGCCGCCTTGAATGTGGGGTGTTCTCCAAACGAGATTGTGGAAGTCTTAATGCAAATGGCCCTCTATGCGGGGTTTCCTGCGGCGCTAAACGGGCTGTTTGCCGCCAAAGAAGTGTTTGCAGAGCGGGGGATTACGTTAGCAGAAGCACCGACTCCCTAAGAAAACAATGCCTATAACGCATCTGTAACCCTCGTTTATAAAGGGTTATATAAAAGGGTCGTCTATTGATTAGATGGCCCTTTTTGCGTTTGAAAGCTTTTGCGGTGATGTTTACGGAGTTCGCTACATTTTTATCTGGATAAAAATTATTACCCTGCTATTATATTTATATCCTGGTAAAAATAATCTAAGTAATGCGAGTGAGAGCGGATAATGAGTGCACAATATTTAGCCATCTACGATAAAAAAATCCTCGCTAGAGGATCACTGGAAGAGGTTGTTCATCAGGTAAAGCAGTTGGGTGAGTATATTGAGCCCATGGTCTTTGAGGAAGAGAACTGCCGACGAGTGGATTTTAGCTGGTATGGTGATGCAACGACGGTGCTCAACAACCTATTGTCAGATAAAGAACAGACTGGAAAGCGTGGCCGCCCCAAGTTGGGGGTTAAAGCCAAAGAGGTGACCTTGTTACCCCGTCACTGGGAATGGCTATCGGCGCAAAAAGGCGGTGCATCAGCGGCGCTAAGAAGGCTAGTGGATGAGGCACAAAGAAAGGCTTCCATTGAAGATAGAGTGGCCATTAAGCAACAGCAGTTAGATAAATTTATGCTAGCCTGTTTAGCGGACGAACCGGGTTTCGAAGAAGCAAGTCGTGCCTTATACCGCAATAGTAAAATAAGCTTTGAAACAGCGATTGACTCATGGCCTGATGACATTAAAGCTTTTCTAATGGAGAAGTTTCTGCATCTCTCTGAGTTACATAATGGAAAGGATTTCTCATGACGGACTCTCATAAAACGAATTATTTTTTACATTCCCCTCTGCCTATCGTGTTTCTAAAAACGGCAGCCCCTATTATTTTGATCATGTTGGTGAATGGGTCTTTTTCGTTAGTGGATGCCTATTTTCTGGGGGTGTTTGTTGGGGCAGACGCATTAACAGCCGTCACCTCTATGTTTCCAGCGTTTATATTGATCGTTGCCTTATCAACGCTTGTATCGAATGGCTTTGCCAGTTTGATGGCGCGGCAATTAGGGGCAGGAGAGTATTCTCGTGTGGTGGACGTTTTTTCCCAAGCCATTAGTTTGTCATTGGTGGTGTCTGGGGTGTTGATCGGGCTTTTTTTGATAGGAGGGCACGCGTTAACGGCAGCGGTCAGTCATAGTTCAAGCCAAATTGCCGACATGGGTTATCGCTACATTGCCATTTTAGTGTTCTGCTCACCGCTGGTGTTTATTTTAGCCATTAATAGCAATAGCTTACGGTGTGAAGGCCAAGTGTTGTTTATGTCGGTGGTGTCTCTTGCTTCGGTGTTGTTCAATGGTCTCTTTAACTATTGGCTGATTGTTGGCATGCATTGGGGAGTTGCTGGCTCGGCATGGGGAACGGTCTTGGCGCAGGCAGTGTCTTTGGTGATGGTTTTTTTGTACCGAAAATACCGCCGCAATGAGATTAAGCTTCAGGTTATTCTGCTTTCTAGATCTCGGCAGCACTGGTTGACGTTTTTGGCGTTAGGGGCACCTTCTAGCTTAAATTATATCGGTCTGGCACTCACATCGGGTGCTATTTTATACAATTTGCAAACCTGGGACGCCGCGAATTACGCAACGACTGTGGGCGCTTATGGCATTATCACCCGTTTAATGACATTTATTTTTCTGCCTTTACTGGGGCTGAGTATGGCATTTCAAGCCATCGTCGGGAATAACGTCGGGGCCAATCAATTAGACCGAGTCAATACCAGTATCAAAATCGCTCTGGCTGCCGCCTTTGTCTATTGCTTGTTTTTTCAGGTCATTACGTTTGTTTTTAGACGTGATTTAGGAGCCTTATTTGTCAGTGATCAGGCGGTCATTAATGGCGTAGTGCGGATTTTACCTTTTTCGACGTTGGCACTGTTTTTAGTGGGGCCACAGATGATGATCAGCATGTTTTTTCAGGCCATTGGTGATGCAAGAAGAGCAGGGATTTTGGGGATTATGAAAACCTATGCGTTTTCTCTGCCGTTAATTTTTATTTTGCCATTGTTCTTTTCAGAATGGGGAATTTGGTATGCGGCTCCCATTACGGAAGGCTTGGCATTGCTGTTAACCATCTTGGTATTGAGTCAGCGTAGCCGTGCCCACAATGCTCTATATGGTTTGTTTTACCCAGAAAATACCACCGACAGGCTGCTTGTGACCAAGCAGCC
Organism: Marinomonas sp. 63XJN7_7_ISO-PGPR-S23-202; assembly: GCF_056173505.1. Lineage (NCBI taxonomy): Bacteria > Pseudomonadati > Pseudomonadota > Gammaproteobacteria > Oceanospirillales > Oceanospirillaceae > Marinomonas > Marinomonas sp. 63XJN7_7_ISO-PGPR-S23-202. Next base: position 1,577,895 of record NZ_CM149677.1, read on the forward strand.
TGAAAATGGATGATTTTAACCGGTTGTTGTCTTATTGATGCTCAATGCCATGGCTTCGGCGATTTTAATGCCATCAATGGCGGCCGACATGATGCCGCCCGCGTAGCCTGCCCCTTCACCCGCAGGGTATAAGCCTTTGATGTTGATGCTTTCTAAGGTATCAGGGTCGCGTTTGATATTAATTGGCGCAGAGGTGCGTGTTTCTACCCCTGTGAGCAGGGCATCATCTAGGGCAAAACCACGAATCTTCTTGTTGAAAGCGGGAATTGCCTCACGAATTGCTTCGATACAAAAGTCAGGTAGGGCGTCAGCAAGGTTCGTGAGCTTGATACCTGGCTTAAAAGAAGGAGTGACTGAGCCGAGTTTTTTTGGCGTTTCATTTCTTAAAAATGCCCCGACGGTTTGGGCTGGTGCATCGTAATTGCTGCCGCCAAGTTCGTAAGCAAGGCTTTCTAATTTGCGCTGGAATTCAATGCCTGCCAAGGGGCCTCCAGGGTAATCCGAAGGGTCGATGCCGACGACAATGGCACTGTTGGCGTTACGTTCGTTACGAGAATACTGACTCATGCCATTAGTGACCACGCGATTTTCTTCCGATGTGGCGGCAACGACGGTTCCGCCAGGGCACATGCAGAAACTGTAAACGGAACGACCATTTTTACAGTGATGAACCAATTTGTAATCGGCCGCCCCAAGGATCTCATTACCTGCATTCGGACCAAAGCGGGCTTTGTCGATGGTTGATTGTTCATGCTCAATACGAAAGCCCACGGAGAAGGGCTTGGCTTCGATGTAAACGCCCTTATTGTGAAGCATTTCAAAGGTATCACGCGCACTGTGACCAATGGCGATGGCAATGTGCTTAGAATGCAGTTGTTCGCCATTTGCTAGAGTGACGCCAGTAATTCGATCGTTTTCAATGTGTAAATCCTCCACCCGGGAACTGAAGCGAATTTCACCGCCTAGCTCCAAAATCTGAGCGCGCATTTTTTCCACCATGGCGACCAATTTAAATGTGCCAATGTGTGGTTTACTGACGTAAAGAATTTCGTCTGGTGCCCCGGCGGCCACAAATTCGTTAAGGACTTTACGGCTGTATTGTTTCGGGTCTTTGACTTGGCTATAGAGTTTGCCATCGGAGAAGGTTCCCGCGCCCCCTTCACCAAACTGGACGTTGGATTCAGTATTCAAAATCTTCTTACGCCAGAACCCAAAAGTGTCTTTCGTGCGCTCTCGTACTTCTTTACCACGTTCTAGAACGATTGGCTTGTAGCCCATTTGTGCTAACACCAAGGCGGCTAACAAGCCACAAGGACCAAAACCGATAACAATAGGACGCTCTGTTAGTGTCGCAGGTGCTTGTGCGACCGGATGATACTCTAAATCCGGCGTCTCTTTGACTTGCTGATGGTCAGCAAACTGGCTTAATAGTGCCTCGTTACAACTGGTTTCCACATCTAGGGTATAAATCAGCAAGATGCGTGTTTTTTTCCGAGCGTCGTAACCACGACGGAAAATATTAAAGCGGATGAGTTGTTCTGCACCGATATTGAGGGTCGATAAAATCGCGTTTTCCAGTGCCGCTTCGTTGTGGTCCAGCGGTAATTGGATATTCGAAAGTCGTATCATAAGAGGTATCAAAGTCTAAAGAGTGAACGAAAGTAAATAGCGCGGATGATACGATATTTCGGAGGAAAAAGCTGGTAAAACTTGTCTCATTTATCACGGATAGAATGAGGCCAGTAGACTTGTCAGTCATATTTTAGCGGTTACACTCTTAACTCTTGGTTTGTGGTATATGTTGAAATGAAAAAATCGGATAAGAAAATTGAGAAGATCCTAAGAGAGGCGTTAACGGCCGTTTGTGATGAATCCTTGGGTACGATTAAGGGCTTTGTATGGTTGACGCACTTGGTCAATTACGATGCGTTCCCACAATCGTTAAAAATCGTTTGTGTATTTGAAACGGACGATGAGCTAAAGCAAGCTTTAGATGCACAAAAAGATGTCTTCTTTTACGATCACATTCAAGCAAAGTTAAGCGCTGTGAATATTAAGATAAAAAACATTCACTCCCATGTATTTTTTGATAGTGAAGAAACGTGTCAACGTGTGCACGATGGCAAATGGGAAGAACGCTTTAAGCGGCTGTCTTCGCTGCATTAAAGTAACCCGGTTTTGAGACAAAGGTCACTATGATGGATTCGACTGATAACAAACTCACCATCATGCCGTTAGCGGATTCGCTGGGAGCTCTCATTGAGGGCGTTAACTTGGCTGAGTTGAACTACACGGTTTTTGACCAGCTTTATCAGGCGTTTTTACGCTACAAAGTCATATTCTTTCGTGATCAAAAACTGTCGCCAGAAGCGCATTTAGCCCTCGGTAAACGCTTTGGTGAGTTAGAGCCAGCCCATCCTTTTTTCCCTCATTTAGTGGAGTTTGATCAAGTCGTCATCATCGAAACCTCTCGTGGAAACCCACCAGGTGAGAGTTTTTGGCATACGGACATGACTTGGCAGAAAACTCCTCCTAAATGCTCTATCTTGCATGCTCAGTACGTTCCGCCCAAAGGGGGCGATACCATTTGGTGCAATATGTCGGCGGTGTTTGCCAGCTTAGCAAAAGACGAACAAAACAAGCTTCGCTCAATGCAAGCCATTCATGGATTACATGCCTTTGCCGGCAGCCGCTACGACGACATAGACGAGGCGGGTAACAGCCGAGTGGCGCAAAAATCTCAAGCTTACCCTCCGATTGTTCGTCCTATGGTGACTCGTCATCCAGAAACCTATGAAGACGTTCTGTTTATTAATGAGCAATTCACTCGCTCAATTGCTGATTTGAGCGACGTAGAAAGCCAAGCTTTGTTAGAGCGGCTCTTTGCCATCGCGCGTCAGCCTGAGTTTCATGTCCGCTTTCAGTGGCAAGCGGGTTCAGTGGCCATTTGGGATAATAGAGTCACTCAGCATTTCGCCGTGACAGATTATGACGATCAGCCGAGAAGGCTGCATCGTGTGACGGTGCAAGGGGATTGTGATTATCTCAAAACCGTTTATTAACGTCGCTTTTAAAACACTTTCCACTCGAACTAAAATGAGGTTGGGGGTATATTGTGACGCATATGTTCACATTGTGTGAGCATTTTTTATGAAACAGTCCATTTTTCGATGGCTTTGTAGGATGAACCATGGGAGTTAAGCAATGCAGACTTTAAAACTTCGTTCTTTTGTTGTTTCCACCGCGTTAGTGATAGGCAGCTGTATGGCGCTGCCTAGTTGGGCAAATGAAACCAGTAGCGATACCAAAGCGTTAAATGCACAAATAGCTGAATCACCCATGCCTCATGAAGCAAGTTACGACACCAAAGATTTAAATGAACAGTTGGTGATGGCGAACTTGTGGGTACAAGCATCAGGTGAATATAAAGCCTTAGCTTACCAAGCGTTTAACCTCGCGAAAATGCAGTTAGATAACTACCTTGCCCATCATAAAGGTAAGAAAAAAGTCGCCGTCATCGTGGATGCGGATGAAACCATTTTAGACAACAGTGCTTACGAGTCTTGGTTAATTGGTAAAAATCAAAGTTACTCAAGTAAAACTTGGGGACAATGGATGAATGCAGCAGAAGCCAAAGCCATTCCTGGTTCAGTTGCCTTTTTACAATACGCCGCGAAAAAAGGGGTGGGTGTCTTTTACATTACCAACCGCAAAGAAAGTGGCCGTGCTGCTACCATGAAAAATTTGCGTAAATTAGGCTTCCCACAAGTAACCAATTCGCATGTGTTACTACGCACTACTACCAGTAACAAAGAGCCGCGTCGTCTAGAAGTTGAAAAACACTACGATGTTGCTTTGTTGATGGGGGATAACTTAAATGACTTCTCCAAAGACTTTAAAACCAAAACGCTACAGCAAACCTATGCAGCGGTTAAAAAAGATAAGGATTTATTTGGCACTAAATTTATTATGCTTCCTAACCCAACCTATGGTGATTGGGAAGGCAAAGTCTACAACAATGACTGGGGCGCTTCTGCAGCAGAGAAAGACAAAATGCGTAAAGCGCATTTGCACGCTTGGCACCCTAAAGGTGAATAAGGCTTCGTTTAACCTCTAAGGCTGTTTTTAAATGCCACAGAGTGACACAATGAAAAACGGCTTAATGGCTTCTTGATGTGAAGTTGTTAAGTCGTTTTTTTATGTAGATGGCTTATACCAGATACATGGTAAAGCGAGTGTGCAAAAACAAATAATGAAAAAGAGGTAAAGTGTAAAGGTATCCCCATTAATAGGTTATTTACGATAATCTTAATAAATTGATTTATTGACGTGTTTAGGAGTAATGAGTGACCGTAAAAACGATGATGTTAACGGGCTGGCTTGTCGTAGCCATGTTGTTGGGAATCAGTCAGGCCAACGCGAACCCCACACAGCCAAAAGACGGCTTTACGCGTCGTGAAGCGACATTCTTTACCACCATTCAGGTCAATAATAGCGAATCTTTACCCCTAGTCGATAGAATCACCCGTTTAAGCTCCATCCTGCTTGGTGTGCCGTATGCCAATGGGGCGTTGGGCGAAGGCAGCGAGGGGTTATTTGATCAAGATCCGCTTTATCGCTTTGACGAGTTCGATTGTACTACCTTTGTGGAAACCGTTTTAGCGGGGGCGTTATCCAATAGTCCGAGTGACTTTTTAACCAACCTAGACAATATACGCTACAAGGACGGTGATGTTGCCTTTGTGAAAAGAAATCATTTTCCAAGTGCCGATTGGTTTCCCAATAATCGTAATATCCTGACTGACATCACCAAAAAAATAGCAGGAAAACAAACCAAAGAAGCCAGAGCCGTCATTAATAAAAAATCATGGTATCAGCACATGACCATGGACAACTTACAATTAACGTCTGCTAATGACGCTCAGAAACGGTTGTTCCTGCATGCCCTTCATCACGCAGGGGATAGTCTTAAACCACAAATTGCCAAAATAGACTACGTCCCTCTAACGGCTTTATTCGTCCCGGTGAAAAACAACTCAGGTCAGGTAGTCGGCAGTAAAGTTAACCTTGCGATACTGAAAAAAATTCCCACAGGAAGCATCATCAGCATGATTCGTCCTAACTGGAATTTAAAAAAAGTGATTGGCACCAACATGAACGTCTCCCATCAAGCCATTTTGGTACGTAAAGAAGGAAAACTCTACCTACGTAATGCCAGTGAAAGTAAAGGCAAAGTGGTGGATCAAAACTTTGTACGATACTTATTCCACTACCGAAACAGCCCTACATTAAAAGGCTTTAATGTGGCCGTATTAAAGGCAAATTCTTAAATCCGTGGATATTTAATTCGATGGGATAGCACTGTGCTTCGTAAATTCGGTTATTTTATTGTCACATAGCAAGGCGTTATGCCTCCTCCGATAAGCACAGCTTGATTAGAAGGACGGATATTTTGGATGATTTTTACTTGGATCAAAAAGGGTTAGCCGCTTACTTTGAGATGCAATGGTTAGATAAACTTCGAGAAAGTGGTGTTACCGAGCCATTAGAAAGTCAGTCTAAGTCTGTTCCTGATTCGTTTATAGAGTCTGAACACTCGAAAAAAGTATCCCACTTTATTGCAGATGTTGTCGGCAATGAAAACGCATCGCCGACGGGGATTTTAGAAGTCGGTCCCGCCCTTGGTCGAAATTGTTATGAGCTCATTCAATGCTTTCCAAGCATTCATTCCATTACGGTTGTCGAGCCATCAAATCGATTGTTATCGAATTTTAAGCGCATACTTATTGACGGTGTTAAGTGCGAATTTCCCTACATTAAAAGCTTGAAGGCGTTAGGACAGTTTAGTTTTGATACTTCATCAATTGCCGCTCGCTGTGAACACGTAAACTTTACTCTATTGGAGCGTCCTTTTTCTCGTGGAATGCTTGAAGAACAGTTTGATTTAGCAATTTGCTTAAATGTTCTAGACCAATGTGAGTCCCCTAAAACCTTAGTTGATGCATTAAAAGAAGCGACGGTTTTAAATGGCATCTTGTTTGTATCTTGTTCCTACCAATGGAACAAAAAGCATTTAAAAGATGAAAATGAGGCTGTTGATGATATTAATGATTACTTTGATCATGGATGGGTAAAACTGTCTGAAAAAGAAATTGAGTATAAAGTTAGGTATAACGAAAGGTATTCATTACTGTTTCTATCACACATAGTCGCTTATAAAAAGATTAGTTCATAACCATTAGCCGTAAGCCCATAACAAGTGGATAGGTTCAGTATGAAGAGTGACGTTTCTGTCGGTATCAGGCCTGCTAGAGAGGATGAACTGACGTTTATTTTTTCGCTGATAACAAAGCATGACGAATGGACTCAATTTAATGCGCCGTATTTTCCCTATTCCCATCCATCCCTAGACCAGTTTGAAAAAACGTCCTTTCAAAGGTTATTGAATGGGTTAGATTTACAGTTAATTACCGTGAATGATATTCCAGTTGGAACCGTGAACTGCTACTGGGAATGTGAGGAAACGCGTTGGCTTGAAGCGGGAATTGTTATTTATGATTCGAATGATTGGGGAAAGGGCATTGCTGCGATCGCGGTTCCCTTATGGGTCTCGTATCTCTTTCAAACGAAAGATATTGAGCGAGTGGGGATGACGACATGGTCTGGTAATCCTCGAATGATGTCTTTAGCACTGAAACTCGGTTTTCAGCAAGAAGGTCGACTACGTAAGGTTCGCTACTATCAAGGCAAGTATTATGATTCGGTCAAATATGGTGTATTGCGTTCAGAATGGCAAGCACGCCGTAAATAAAGTGTTTAAGAGTAACACCTTAGACAAAAATATTTTGTATAGGAGTTATACTTTGATTGAAACGTCTCGACTGCTGCTTAGAAAACCAGATACAGAAGACTTCGACATTATCAGCGAGATCCTTTTGAATTCAGATCGTATCTGAAAATTGCTTGTTTTTCACTGGTAGAAAGTGAAAAAGCGTTTTAGTATCAATGAATAAGAATTTACAGCTCGCTCTTTTTTAGGAAATAACGGGGTGTACTTTCCTAAAAAAGATGAAGTAACGTGCATGCTTGTTTTCCCCGTTTTAGCTTTCATTAATATTCTTATAAAACGCTTATTATTCAGATGTTTATAAGGAGATTGAAAGGCTTTTATATTGTCTAAACGTGCATGCGAACTATTAAAATATTAGGATGCAGGACACCAATACGTCATGACCCAATTGTTCAATATCCGCTCCATCACTCGCCAAGACTACGCTGACTGGCGGCCACTCTGGGATGGCTACAATGCGTTCTATGGCCGCAGTGGTTCGACGGCTCTTCCAGAACAGATCACAGAGGCAACATGGGAGCGCTTTTTCAACGCAAGCGAACCTGTTTATGCTTTTGTGGCGGAAGACGAAGGGCGCGTTGTGGGCATCGCTCACTACCTGTTCCATCGCAGTACTACACGCCTTAACGACGTGTGTTATTTACAAGATCTTTTTACGTTGGAGCAGTATCGCGGACGCGGCGTCGGCCGACTTCTCATCCAATCGGTTTATGCCGCAGCGAGTGCCGCGCAAAGTAGTCGCGTCTATTGGTCAACACAGACAACAAATGTGGCTGGGCGAGCGCTGTATGAAAAGATCGCAAAGGACGCAGGCTTCATGGTCTTTTCGCATGAACTTTGAGCACTGAGAACAGCGGTCTAATCCTTCCATTGAGCCGCTAATGTCAAACGTAACGTATAGGAATTTATGCAAGTCATTTGTTAGAAGTTATTTCGAGCGTTATGTGCCACAGTAAATTGGAGTATTAAGTGTCAGTTATAGATATTAAAGAAGCAGTGATTGAAGATTCCGCTTTGATTTTAAGATTTGTTAAAGAGCTTGCTCGTTATGAAAAAGCAGAGCATGAAGTGGTTGCTACTGAGTTCGATATAAAAAACTCATTGTTTGGTCAGGGCTCAACGACTAATGCAATAATTTGCAGTGTAAATAACGAACCTGTTGGTTTTGCTGTTTATTTTTTCAATTACTCAACGTGGCTTGGTAAGAATGGCCTTTACCTTGAGGATTTATACGTTTCTCCTGAGCACAGAAGTATCGGGGCTGGTAAGGCTCTCTTAAAACATTTAGCAAACATCGCGCTTTCTAAGCAATGCGGGCGCTTCGAGTGGAGTGTGCTTGATTGGAATGAACCCGCTATAAATTTCTATCAATCAATTGGTGCAAAATCTCAGGATGAATGGGTTGGTTATCGTTTAACTGGACACGCTCTTGAACGTTTTGCAAATAGCTAAGGTATACCTAAATTCAGATAATACGTTTTCGCTTAGCAGAGCGTGAATGTGAGGGAGTAATTGAATGGTTCGGGATATTCAGTTAGAAGAGTTTAGCAACCGTATCGCTCTTGATATGGGGCTTAAAATTATTGAACAAGCAAGCTTAAATGGTCATTCAATCGCTGTTTCCATTGATCGACTAAATCACAACGTTTTTAAATACATTGCTGATAGCTTATCTGCAGATAAACATGATTGGTTAAGAAGAAAGGCTAATGTTGCCATGAGATTTGAAGAAAGCTCTTTGTCCGTAAAAGATGATCTAGCAAATGGAAATATGAGCCTATCTGATACTTTTGGACTAGACGTAAAAGACTATGTTGCGAAAGGTGGGGCGATACCTATAAAGGTCAAAAATGCTGGTATTGTTGCAATAATAACTGTCTCTGGATTATCGGATGTTGAAGATCATGATTTAATTGTGTCGGCTTTAGACTACTATCTCAAGCCAGCTCTTTAGATATTAATAAGTGCAAGGCGTGGGATATGAAAAATTCTACGTCTATGTTTTAAGCGTTAGATATAAAGTCTAAACATGATTGTTCGTAAGTATATTGAAGGTGTTAGTTTTTAAATAATCGAGTTTTAATACATTAAAAGGTTCTTTATGAATAAGGATATTTCAAAGACTTCGAAATCTGATTCTGTGGAGATAAACGATGAGTCTAATAAGCTTGCAACTAGATGGCAGAGGCTTTGTGCTGCCGTTTTAGATGCTATTTTATCTACAGTTGTTGCTACTCCTGTAATATATTTTAGTGGTGGACTTGATAGGATTTATGAAGGAAGGGAACTATCATTGTCATATAGCATAGCCCTTGGATTAGTAGGTATAGTTGTATTTTTTCTGATTAATGGCCGTGGCCTTGTTAATAACGGGCAAACAGTTGGGAAAAAAATATTAGGTATCAGGTTAGTTAATTTAGATGGAAATTTAGTAACGATAAAACAATTATTTAATAGATATTTAGTGTTTTTTTTACTTCCAATGATACCTGTTGCAGGAGACTGGCTTAACTTAATGAATGTTGTATTTATCTTTGGTAAGCAAAAAAAATGTCTGCATGATTATTTTGCAGGAACAAAAGTTATTAAAATCTAAGTCAGAAGGCCGTGCTTGGACGGAACATCTAAATTCAGATAATAAGTGCGACACTTCAAATGCTAGTCAGTTTTACGAAGTATGCGGTTATTCTTGAAATCTAAGTATACGAGAAAACATTCACATAATAAAAAGCTCAATCGGGACAGTCACCGCTTGCTGCTCATGCGCTGGCTTCGTCATTTTAATACAACGAGCTGCGAGTTGGCTGAACATTATTAGAGCATTGTAGATATAAGGGTAATCAGTGGAATTAGAGTTAATTAGTAAAGATCATTGTCTTGAGTTACTTCCAATTTTTGTTGAACTTGAACGGTACTATTTTGGTGATGAAGCTGCTTCAGAAAATGAGTTAGCTAGTTACTTAACCCAGCAAGTTTTTTCAGAGCATTCTGGTGTAAAAATAGTGGCAGCATATGATAACGATAAAATCATAGGTTTTGCATCATACACTGTTATGTATCCAGCCCCTAAACTATCGGGCCAAATGTATATGAAAGACTTGTTTGTGTCGTCTTCTTATCGTGGTCGAGGGGTGGGACTTGAGTTAATGAGGCACCTAGCTTCTATTGCACTCTCAAACCATTGTCAGCGTTTAGATTGGACAGCAGAAAGTACAAACCCATCGGCAGGTAAGTTCTATCAATCTATAGGGGCAAGTTTAATCAAAGAAAAAGAGTATTACCGTTTTGAAGGTGATGCACTAAGTCTATTTGCAACATCCCTATAACATAGTGTTTAAGGGCCATTCCAGACGCGTGCCGTTTTCGCTTTACTCAAATGGTGGCATACACCTGTCACGCCTTAATGTGCCATTATATTTTTTGAGAAAATATGAGACTACACATCACAGGGAATGCAGGTTCTGGGAAAACGACGTTGGCTAAGCATTTAGGCCAAGCTCTCAATATACCCGTCAATAGCTTGGATAGTGTCGTTTGGAAAGAAGGATGGGTTGCAGCTTCAAAAGAGGAGCGAACTTTAGGTGAGCAAAAGTTAGTTAATCAACACCACTGGATTATTCAAGGTGTGTCAAAATCGGTTCGGGAGACAGCAGATTATGTCATCTTTCTTGATGTGCCAAGGCATGTTTGTTTGCTCCGTTGTTTTAAACGTCACTTGCCTTACTTGTTTAGATCTCGCCCAGAGCTTCCCTCTAATTGTCCTGAGATCAGAGTCATCCTCAGGCTGATTAAACTAATTTGGATGTTTCCCACCCTAGCAAGACCAATAATTTTGCAATCGCTGGATCAGCAAAAAGGTGTTGTACTTAGCCAAGTAATAAATCTGGACGATCTTGTTGCTCAGATAAAAGTTGAGTTGGGGGCGGTTGGTAGGTAAAAATATAACGAATTGCTTAAACGTGATTTAGTTGGCGTGGCATTTTTTTGTATACGGTGGTTTCGGTGTTGAAATGCAATGCGTCTGCTTAGTCATTGTATGCATCACACCTTAGCAAAGCGTTATGTTCTGTAAGGAAGGAATTCTGAGATGATTCGTAAAGCAAAAAAGGCAGATTACAACGCTATGGATTCCGTATTTCGAGCTGCGGCAAAACAATTATGTATTGCTAGTTACGACATGGAAATTATTGACGCATGAGCAGGTAAGTGTTGGCCGGAGCTTACTTAAACGTTCAACACTAGATGAGCGCAGACCGATTGAAAATATCAAATGTAGCGCTATGTATTTTTCAACTCGTTATGTTTCTAACAATTGAGAGAGCAAAATAAATATGGGAATAGAGCTTAGTTCTAATGACAAAATGCAGTCAGCTAGCCTTCTTCAAATAGTAGACCACGTTGACGTTAATCGTCGCATGGCTATGGGTGACACTTTTGTTGTGAATCTAGTAACAGCGTGGTGTCCAGATTGCACAGAAAGGCAAAAACCACATATCGGTAGCTTTGCTCAGACAATGAACTCTCATGGAATAGATGTACTTCAAGTTAATGTCCAATTACTAAAGGGAGATTTTATTAGTGCCGAACATGAACAAATCACCACTCAATTTGGCGGACACGGCTATCCAAGAACGGTGTTAATTAACCATGGAAATGTGGCTGATCAAAATAACGTTGAGATTATCACTGAAGAGGCGTTATCAGAGTTAGCTAGAAAGTTTATTCAAATAATATCTGAATCGTAATCGTCACACCTAAATTCAGATAATAGGTTGTTGTACGCAGGCGCTATGCACTTAGTAAATGAGGCGACAACTATCCTGACACTGGGGCTACCACAAAACTAGGCTCGGTATTTAAAACACATACAAGTCGCTCAAAAGGACGCAAAACGCTTGGCTTGTGCTCCTTCGTCGCTAATGTTTGCCAAGCATTTGCGCCCATTAGCAATGGTGTAAGCCTTACTTGGATACCTATATATGGAAACAGAAAGACTAAAATTACTACCTCCTTCTTTGGCACTTCAGCCTTTGATGCTTGAGGCAATAAAGGAAAGTCAGCATGAGCTTGGTGTTTACCTACCTTGGGTTCCACATTCTTTGACGGATGCTGAATCGATTGACAATACAAAGCAGGCTATTCGTAACTTTGAGAATTTCGAAGGTGAATTGCGTTATTTAATCATCGAAAAAGAAACAGAGCGTTTTCTAGGCGCTATTGGCTTAATCATCCGAGATAAAGCCATACCCTTTTTTGAAATTGGGTATTGGTTGCGTAGCTCGTGTGTCGGTCGTGGCTTCATAACCGAAGCCGTTAAAGCCTTAGAGGCTTATGCTTTTATCGAACTCCAAGCGAATAGGGTAGAAATCAAAGCCGCTGTAGAAAATACAAAAAGTCTAGCGGTGGCAGAGCGTTGTGGTTACACGTTCGAAGGGATTTTACGTAATGACCGTAGGCTTCCATCAGGAAAAATAAGCAGCACGGCGGTATATGCGAAAACAGGCTTATAAGAAGGTGTTTCAACGGATGTGTATCGTTGTATCAAGCTCGTTTGTTTCTCTCACTTTGTAGTTAGCTATTCCACGCCGTTTAATGCGGTGTTATACCACCAGTAACCGAGACGAAAACATGGATAACAATAAACCGTCTCTTAATATCTCTAGCGATGCTGACTTTCAATGAAATGATGATGGCGCATTTAAAGAAGAGTGCTTTCCGATCAGTCATAAAATCGGAGCTCAAAAGCTTGGTTACAACGTTATCGTTTTACAGCCAGGGTTTAAGGCTTACCCGTTTCATAATCATCGCGTAAACGAAGAAATGTTTCTTGTGCTAAGCGGTGAAGGTACATTGAGATTTGGCGAATCTTCGTATCAAATTAAACAAGACGATATCATTGCTTGTCCTCCTGGTGGCGCCGAGGTAGCTCATCAAATTATAAACTCAGGCAGCAAACCGTTAAAAGTGCTATGCGTTAGTACCAGCGAGCCAGTTGATGTCTGCGAATATCCAGATTCCAATAAGGTTTTAACCATGGTGGGGAAGCAAGGAAATCGAAGCTTTAGTCATATGTCTAGAGTTAGCGATGAGGTTGACTATTTTGATGGTGAACATTAAAACCGTATAACAAGACAAAGGCCTACCAGCGCGTTGTTTTTCCATTACGGCTTCACCTTCATGACGACGTTTATCATGCAAGTAATGTTTGCTAAACCAAGGAGATAATACATTGATAACAATTCGACATTATCAAGAAGAAGATGCCGAAGCGCTTTGGAATATTCATTTTCATACCGTTCATAATATCAATATCCGTGATTATTCAAAAGTACAGGTTGAAGCCTGGGCGCCAGACGTTTTTGATACGTCAAGTTGGGGAAAGCGCATGCTAGGGCTTAACCCTTTCGTCGCTGTAATGAATGATGTGATTGTGGGATATACGGATTTACAACCTAATGGGTTTATTGATCATTTCTTTTGCCATCATCAGTATCAGGGGCAAGGTGTCGGTAAGGCACTGATGAATCATGTATTCCGTGTTGGTCAGCAACGAAAAGTGAAACGCTTTTATTCTGAGGTTAGCATCACAGCGCGTCCATTTTATGAACACTTTGGTTTTAAGGTTGTTCAAGAGCAAGAGATGGAAGTGAGAGGACAAAAGCTAAAAAACTTTGTGATGGAAAAGCTTAGCTAACAAAGTGACAAAGGTGTTAATGGCTATGAATAAAGCTTACCTGATTGAAAGGGTATAAGGGGAAAGTAGGGTGAAAAAAGTAGGTCTAGTTGGAGGGTTAGGTTGGGTATCAACGCTCGAATATTACAAACTCATAAATGTTATCACACGCCAAAAGCTTGGAGCCTATAGTAGTGCCCATGTCCTTCTTGAAAGCCTAGATGAGGGGTTGTTTCTTGACAACCAAGGTAAAGATCCAACTGAAAAACTGTGTGAGCAAATGATAGTTGATGCTGTTGGTGTACTTGTCTCGGGTGGTGCTGAACTAGTCGCTTTGTGTGCAAATGGCTTACATCGTTTTATACCTGCTATAAAGGCTACCTATGATATTGAAATCGTCGATATCAGAGATGCTACAGCGAAAGTGATCCAAAATATGGGCTTAGACTGCGTTGGTCTCATTGGCGTACAAAAAACAATGGAGACTGACTTCTATAAAAGAATACTTCAGGCGGCTGGTATTGAGTCCGTTGTACCTGAGCTAGCTTCAAGAGAATACATTCATCAAAAAATACTATCAGAGCTGGTATTAAATGAGTTCAGTGTTGAAACAAAGCATGGCTTCTTGTCGGTCATTGAAGGTTTGATTGATAAAGGTGTACAAGGTGTGATCTTAGGCTGTACTGAAATTCCATCTTTGCTGACTGATTCGGAACACAAAGGGGTTCCGTTATTTTCAACAACAGAGATTCATTGTCGTGAAATAGTGGAAAGGGCACTCAATTAGCATTGCTCTAACAAAGTATTTAAGAGTGATTGATAACACTTGGCATTTTCAGTTCAAGGCTGGACTTCGTATATAAGTCGGTTTCTTTGATATCTGAAGCACGGATATAACAAATTGCTTTAAGCGTGGTTCAGCATGTCGTTTTTAGTATGCGGTGGTCTCTGTGTGAATTGCATGCTTGAGTGCTTCACACTTTAGTAAGGTGTTAATGGCTATGAATAAAGCTTACCTGATTGAAACGTTAAAACAGGTTCCTGACATTATGGAACTGCTGGGAATTTTAAAAGATCTTAACCTTCCCAATCATTACATCGCTGGAGGATCGGTAACTCAGTGTTTGTGGAACCGAAAGCTGGGCCATCCTCCACTATACAAAGTTAAAGATTTTGATGTTGTTTATTTCGATACTGCACAAAGCGTTTCCGAGTCGGACATTGAAAAAGATATTGAAAAAAGGAAGTCATTCTCCATACCTGTAGATGTTAAAAATCAAGCCAATGTTCATAAGTGGTATGGAAGCAAATTCGGCAATGACATTGAACCTCTAAGAGAAGCCGAAGATGGCATCCGCATGTGGATTCCTTGTTTTGCGGTGGGTATTCGTCTTATCTGGAACGACATTGATGTGTTCGCGCCGTTTGGACTAGAAGACCAAGCTGATATGAGAATTAGGCCCAATAAATTAGCGATGAGTAAGGCAAATTACGATGCCATGAATCTTAGTTTTAAAGAAAGGTGGCCCGACCTTCACATTGAGGATTGGTAGTCATTTAGGACGAATTCTCAACGTTGGGTATTTTTAGTTTGAATCGGCTTTAGTGTTTACGGCACAATGAGTTAGCTGGGGTGGTATGTTGCTCATCCCTTAACGCGGCTTTATACGCAGGGGTTATATGAACGCACTTCTGAATACCATCATAATTTACGCAAAAGACATGAGCCGAACGGCTGCTTTTTATAAGGAGCATTTTGGTTTCAAAACATCTGGTGAAATCATCGAAGGCTTGATAGAACTGACGTCAGAGCCCAATGGCACGACCATGCTTATTCATCAAGCAGGCAAGAGCGTAAAGTTGGGTCAAGCGACTGTAAAACTCGTTTTTAGCGTTAGAAACGTCGAAGAGTTTAAGGCTAAAAGTGCCGAGCGTGGTTTGGTTTTTGGTAGTACGCATCAAGCGAATGGTTATGAATTTGCTAATGCAAAAGATCCTGATAAAAATCCGATTTCTATATCCAGTAGGGAGTATCGGTCAAACCCATAGCAAGTTGCCATCGTTCACTCTTATGGTGCTGAATATTTTTATCTTTTGCCGTTTTGCTTTGCACTGTACCAAAGGAGCTCTTGATGGAATGGCCTAAACTTGTGCCAGAATTAACCGTTTTAGATTTTGACGCATCATTCTATTTCTATACCGAGGTCTTGGGCTTTGAAGTGGAAAACCGACGATCGAATCCTAACTTTGCTTATCTTAAACTCGATGACGCTCATTTGATGATCGAGGAATATCACTCAGCAGGCTGGAATATAGGTGAGTTAAATTATCCACTTGGAGCAGGTCTTAATTTTCAGATCGAGTGTGCAAACGCTGACATTTTAGTTGAGAAACTTAGCAAGGCGAATTTTAAATTGTATCGCGATATAAAAGAATCTTGGTATAAAACGGGTAACGAATTTAGTGGATTCAAGGAGTTTCTTGTGCAAGATCCTAGCGGATATTTGCTCAGGTTTTCTCAGTATTTGGGTGAGCGACAGGACAGTGCATAACAAACCAATCAACTATGCTCTCTTTGATTGCCGATTATTTAGGGTGTGATGTGCTTGGAGGAAAATCGAGACGTGGATGTAATCATTCTGAATGGTGCGAGTAGTTCTGGAAAGAGTTCCATCGCGAGAGAACTGCAAGGTATGTTGCTTGAAAACTATCTTCATATTGGTATCGATACTTTTATCGCTATGATGCCTCAGAAGGCGAATCAACTTACTATTCCAGATAAAGCCTCAGATGGCTTCTATTTTAGAACAGAGAGCGTTAATGGATCTAACGTGCAAAGAATCCAGAGTGGGGAATATGGTAGAAGAATAAACAATGCCTACCATTCTACTGTAAAGAACCTAGCTGATTCGGGTTTTAAAGTGATCGTTGACGACATTATGAATGGTAAGTTAGAGCAAGAGGTATGGAACGACGTATTGGGAGAGACAAATACTCTCTATGTTGGTGTCGAGTGCGGCCTTGATGTACTCATTGAGCGTGAGAAGCACCGTAGCGATCGAATTCAAGGCTCGGCTCAAGAACAAGCAGAAAGAGTTCATTACGGTGTAAAGTATGATCTTAACGTTTCAACAACAGCGAATTCTGCGCATGAATGTGCTCGAACGATAGCAATGCACATCACAAATAACCCAAGCTGATTCACCATGCTTAGTATTCAGGGTTTGCAGTGGTTTGGTTTATGTGTTGCTCATTATTGAATTGGGCATTGGGAGTTGAATACACATGTTGATACTTAAGCGCATCCAATCTGATGACATTGATGCAGCCACGGAACTCGCCAAGGCGGCGTTCATCGACGACGAGCGCTTCAAGCCACTTTCGGTGAAGTCAGGTGGGCCGCTAGGTCATGATAATACCGCAGTTCACAAAAAGTGGATGGACGAGAAGCTTTATTACATTTGCTGCCTAGAAGAGCAGCTTTGTGGCTCAATTATAATCGACCTAGATGGCACTCATGCGATTATTCATGGCATGCAGGTGTCTCCGAGTTTTATGCACAAGGGAATTGGAAGTTGGATGCTTCGAGAGATAAGAAGCCTATATCCAGAAGTAGAGATCTGGGACTTAGAAACGCCAGACTACGCGAAACGTAACCATAGATTCTACGAGAAGAATGGGTTCCTAAGAGTATCGACAACGGCGCCAGAGTATGGCTTGGGCTTCGGCTTTTGGCATTACCAACTTCGTACCCAATAAGGCGATGAGCAGGATGCCGCTTCGCTGAGTCAATTATTTCGAGAGTTATGCCTTCAGAGGAAATATGAGATTTTACAGTGCCGAACAATATCAAGCGTCTTGTGACGAACTGTTTATTCGAAACAATGCTGCCTTTGTTCGATTGGCTAACTTTTGCCGTTTAGCTTGGTGTTAATTGTATGGGGTTATATGAACGAATATTTTCAGTTGGATGTGCTTACCTTAAACAAGGTATCCGAAGACGCCGGTAAGCCGCTAGATAAGTCGGCTTACTTAGAATCCCTTACCAAAGCAGCAACAGATGGTCTGTTATTTGAAACTCGAAAAGGGCAACAGCTTCAGGGTTACTTCATGTTAAGGAATCTTGAGTCTTCAACCTGGTTTATTTCTATGTTTGTCGTGCATCCAGAACACAGAAATAAGGTTGTCTTTACGTCACTATTTTCGCAGCTAGCAAGCTTTGTTAAGTCGAACCAAGTGGATGTGCTGGTCAGCAACGTACTTAGAAACAATGAATTATCCGTTAATTTCCATCGCCGTCTGGGTTTTGTCGTGACTAGAGAGAATGATCTTGGTTATGAGTTTCAACTCAACGTCACCGAAAAGGTTAGAACAAAATGGCGCTATTTGGAAAAGTACTATTCACAAAGCGTTCAAGAGTAATTTTAATCGCTTGGTGTTGTCAGTCCCTTAGTTGGGAGCTAAGTTCCAAGGAGTGAGTATGAGATTAGTCGTAATATATAAAGATAAACCTGAAATGATGGAGCATCGGAAATTAAATGAGAGTGCACATTTTGAATATCTGGATATGAATAGCTCTGAGATTTTAATTGGAGGTGGTTTAAGGAATAAACCTGGTTCGGATTTCGTCGGTAGTCTATGGATATTAGAGGTTGAGTCATTTAAGCGAGCTGAGGAATTGGTACAGAATGATCCTTATTTTGTTCCTCAACTAAGAGAATATGACATTTTAGTTTGGGGTAAAGCTGGTGAAAGAGAGGTTGTGCTTTAGGCATTTAACAAAAATATTACGCACAGGAGCCATGGTTTGATTGAAACGTCTCGATTGCTGCTTAGAAAACCAGATCCAGAGGACTTCGATATTATCAGTGAGATCCTTTCTAGCCCAGAACAAACAAAGTTTCTTCCCAATGAAGCGCCTTATCTCATTGAGAAACAAAAAGAATACCTTGCTAACCGAATCAAGCATTGGGTTCTCAATGATTTCGGCACTTTTATTGTGTGTTTAAAAGAAAACCCGAACGTTAAGCTTGGCTTTGTTGGTGCTGAATTTTCCCCTAATCCTGACTGTGTCGATATTCGCTATGGTATTTCCAAGCGTTTTGAAGGAAAGGGTTACGTCACTGAAGCCGCAAAGGAATTGCTTAGTTGGGTATTTAACAATACAGAGCATACTAAGATTTACGGTGTATCAATGCCTGAGAACTTGGCATCAATCGCCATCATTAAAAAGCTTGGTATGAAAGTTGAAGAAAACGTAGATTTGTATCATTGCCAAGGCTTAAAAAACTATAGTATTGAAGCGAGCAAGATATAACCGATTGTAGTGTGGAATGCTTAGATTCGTCTGTGAACAGAGACACTGTTTTCTCAGGACGTCTCTAGCGTGTTGTTATCATTAGGTGTACATGATAGGTATGAAGGTTATCAAAGCGAATCTTAGCCATCTAGCAGCTTTTGAAGTTTACGCGGCAAAGTGTTGTGATGATGGGCTTGCGTTATACGCAGATGCACAAGCTGATGTGGATGCGTATTTCAAAAAGTGGTTAGCTTATGCTGAGGGCAAAGAACTGCCCGCTGGATGGCCTCCAATATCTATGTACTTCTGTATTGATTCTGGAAATATACTCGGCGCGATACGTGTTCGTCACGGCGACAATGATTGCATCGAAAATGTCATTGGACATATTGGCTATGAGACCCTACCTGAGGCTAGGGGGAAAGGCATCGCGTCTATTATGCTTAACTGGGTGAAGCATAATGTCATCGAACACAGTGCCATTCTTATATGTGACATAGATAATGCGGCATCAAAAAAGGTGATAGAAAAGTGCGGTGGGCAGTATTTAAATACATTCTACGATGATGAAGAATCGTGTCATGTCTTGCGTTATCAATTGGCTCGTTGATGAATATTAGTAAATGAAAAATAGTATAGTTTTTGCCTGATTCCACGTTAACGAATGCACTCGTAGCTAAGTTTTGTATTATTCAATCATTCAAACTTTTCCGGTAGGAGTTATGAAGAGAATTAACATTGTGGGTACCAGTGGGAGTGGCAAATCCACCGTGGGTCGTAAGTTAGCAACGAAATTAGGTTACCCATATCTTGAAATGGACGCTATGTTCTGGAAGCCAGACTGGCAGGAATCTACCGATGAGGAATTCTTTGCCAAGCTTGAACATCAACTTCTTCAAGAAACATGGGTTTTAGACGGTAACTACCATAGAACCGCTCCGATCAAATGGGCAAATGTTGATACTGTCCTATGGGTTGACTATTCGTTTACTCGAACGCTTTATCAAGCTGTAAAGCGGGCGTTCCTTCGCTCGGTGTCCAAACAAGAATTGTGGGACAAAACCGGAAATGTCGAAACGTTTAGTAAGGTGTTCTTCAGTAAGGATTCTATTATTTTGTGGACACTGAAAACGTACAAAAAGAATCGTATTCGCTACGCAGAAATGATCAATGATCCTAAGTATGGTCATATCAAATTCGTTCGTATTAGAAGCCCCAAAAAGGCTAAGCAGTTTGTAGATGGGCTGCGCATACCACAAGGCACTTCATAAATTCTTGGAGAAATAACTAACGGCCCTATTTAACAAGCTGTTTGCACTTTGATGTTGTTGTTATGGGGCGAGCGAAGGAAGAGAATTCATGGAACATTTATTTTTCATAGAAGAGTCTGTCGCTGGCAGGAGTGGTCCCGACAAACAGATGTGGGATCTAGAAGCGCTGAAGCGGCAGAATATCGCTGCCATTCTCTCGGTAAACGACGGAGAGATGGTTCACGTTTCAAGGTTAACCGCATTGGGGATGTCTTATGGACATATACCATTGTCGAGTAACGCGCCCGCCAAAGAGGGGGATGTTGAGCTTTGTTTGACGTCTTTGCCTCGTATTATCAATTTTATAGATCACCATAAAAAACGTGGTATCGTGCTTGTTCATTGTCGATCAGGTAAAGATCGAACCGGCTTAGCGTTAGCCGCTTATCTTATTAAGTCGAAAGGCTATGAGGTTAATCAAGCGATTGAAGCGATCAAAAGCGTACGAGACATTGCTTTTAGCGCGCCGAAGTGGGATGAATTTTCGGTCTCTGTTCTGACGGCGCTAAAAAATGCCTAACAAATTGGTCGTAAATAGTGGCAGATGACCTTTGACCAAATTAGAGAGTATGGAGTTGAAATAATGATGGAAAAGAGACATCAAGTATTTTTAGAAGAATATCTTAGCTCTTTACCCCGTGACCTTGCTGAAAAATACACCTCTTTTAGTGCCGATTACTTTTGCTCAGACGAGCACAATGCCAATATCTGTGCGGATTTAATTCTGCGTGGTGAGAAACGAGCATCCTGTAGCATGGATTATTGGTATAGCCACAAGGGAGAGCCCATGCCAGTAGTGGGTCATCTTCAGGTTGTGACGAACTGGCAAGGCGATCCTGTGTGCATCATAGAAATCACATCCGTTTCTAAGTGTCAGTACAACGAAGTGACGCCAGAATTTGCGGAATCGGAAGGGGAAGGTGACAAAACATTGGCATGGTGGCGAGAGGCCCATTGGACGTTTTTCTCACTAGAGTGCGAAGCGTTAGGTATCGAACCAAAGGACGATATGCTGCTGGTTTTAGAACGCTTTAAGGTCGTTTACCACTAACAGAAGATAAGCGTCAAACGTGTGGAGAGTTGAATGGAAGACATCGAAAAAGTTCTTAGTTTTATTATTGAAATCGAAAAACTAAAAAATGTACTGCGAAAGACGATGCCCGTTGGTTTGGAGCGTTTTGAAAACTCGGCTGAGCATAGTTGGCATGTGTGTATGTCGGCTCTTATGCTTAAAGACTATGCGAATGAGGCGATTAATATTGATCGTGTTATTAAGATGCTATTGATTCATGATATTGGTGAAATTGATGCGGGAGACACGATCATTTATTCGAGCGAAACAGCGGAATTGAAATCAGCAGAGGCTGCGGGTGTTGCTCGCTTGTTTGCTATGTTACCTGAAGGAATGAGTGTTGAGTTTTTGGCGCTTTGGAACGAATTTGAAGCAGGCGAAACACCCGATGCTCGTTATGCCAAAGCGATAGATCGTGTCCCACCATTGCTGCATAACCTGCATGGAAATGGCCATAGTTGGCGAGCTCATGATATATCTCAAGAAAAAATATTGGGCCTTAACGCTCGGATTGGGCTGGGCAGTACTGAGCTATGGCATGTCATTAGAAAGCAATTGGAAGAAGCCTTCGAGCAAGGCATTCTTAATAAAGCGTTATAAATGATAGCCAAAGCTTTTTAGAGGTTTGTGGCAAGATTAGATTGCTAGGAGAAAACAGGATGATCAGAGAAATGACGAGGTTGGATTTTGAGTCATTCTGGCCATGTTTCAAATCGGTCATTCAGGCTCAAGAAACGTATGCTTTTGACCCAAATATGACCCTAGAAGAGGCCTATGGATTATGGTGTGAATTGCCATTGAAAACCTTTGTGTTCGTCGAGGGTGAGCAAATTTTAGGCTCCTATTACATCAAGCCTAATGGCATGGGACCAAGCGATCATATTTGTAACTGTGGTTACATGGTTGACTCAAAGGCGCGAGGAAAAGGCATTGCTCGCCAGCTTTGCGAGCATTCCCAACGCATCGCAATGGAATTGGGGTTTGAGGCAATGCAGTTTAACTCTGTGGTTTCGACCAACGACATCGCTGTGGCGTTATGGAAAAAGCTTGGCTTCAACATCATCGGTACCATCCCGTTGGCCTATCGGCACGGCAAACTTGGGTATGTGGATTGTTATATTATGTATAAGTCGCTAAATGTGACGATAGGAGAATAAAATAATGAGCAAGATTGTCGCGTTGCTTTCAGGAAAAAATAAAAACCTTTTTAGCGAAGCGTTACTAGGTGAGCATGTTGCACATCTACAGCGGCTTGATGAATCAGGCAAGCTCCACTTATGTGGCCCTTTTAAGGATGATGACTCCGCCATTCAAATACTGATTGCGGATACCCTAGAAGAGGCGAATCTGCTTATTCAACAAGATCCTTTCGTACAGCATGGGTATTATAAAACCGTGGCGGTTAAAGAACTGATCGAAGCCAACTCAGGTAATAATTGGCTGACGAATCACCCTCAGACAGAAGAAAAGCGGCGTTAGGGAGCCCACCATGGAAAGTCGACAGGTTGAGGGTGTTTTTTTCCGCTCCCCATAGATACTATGGGATAGCTGCCTTTAGCGCAGTTTCATTCGGCTGTTTATAGCAGGCATTATGCATTTTTAGGAAAAGAGGAACTAGGGTGATTGAAGTAAGGCGAGCAGAGCCGTCAGACGCGAAAGCGGTAAAAAGAATTTATGAGTGTCAAAATGCCTATACCAGCACATTACAACTACCGTTTCCCTCCTTGGATACATGGGAAAAACGTTTCCAGAACACGCCAGATCACGTTTATCGATATGTGGCATTAGTAAATGATGACGTCGTGGGGGAATTGGGCTTTGAGTTAGGCACTAGCCCGAGACGTCGTCACGTCGGTACATTCGGTATGGGGGTAAAAGACGATGCCCAAGGTTTGGGTGTGGGCAGTGCTTTACTGAAGACGGCTATCGATTTAGCGGACAACTGGCTCAATTTAAAACGAATCGAATTAACCGTCTATGTGGATAACGAACGAGCAATCACTTTGTACAAGAAGTTCGGCTTTGAAATTGAAGGTGAGTCCAAGGCGTATGCGTTTAGAAATGGTAGTTTTGTTAACGTCTACCATATGGCTCGCGTTGTGGGGCATATATAACAAAAGATGGGCTGGCTCCATTCATACCCCATGACATGTCTCCCGGTCTAGGGAAGCCTCCCTAGACCTACTTTTCTTTGATGTTTTTTCTCCATTCTTTTGACCCTCTCTTATCTGTTGCTTGAATTTTGGCTAATTAAGGAAATCTGAAAATAGTCTATTTCATCTTAATATGATCTTAAAATGATGCGAAATGTACTTAAAAGCATCTTAATGTTCAGGCTGTAGACTTAATTTCAACTTAATTTCAACTTAATTTGCAATAAATGAGGAAACACTATGGTCGCAGTGTCAGCCTTTAGAGTATCTTCTCCGTCATGCATGTTTGGGGGAATAAAAACAACATAAAACCCACCTCGCTCTTAAGGTTATGTTGTTTTTATTGAATTGCGTTGACTGTGATTAATGCTCGAATGAAAGCAGTGAACGCATTTCTCCTGTGCACTTTTATGATGATGTTTACCCTGATGAATTGTCATATTTTGATATGTGATGGAGAAAAAAATGATAACAACAAAAAAGACCCTACTAATCGCAATGCTAGCAGCGCAATTTCCAATGTCTTCAGCATGGGCGGCCGATACCAATGCAAGTACGAGTACAAGCCTTCAGTCTTTGCAGACGCAGATTAATGAGCTTCAGGCTCGCCTGAATAAGACAGAAAAAACGGCAAAGCAAGCTTCCAATAAAGCCTCAGAAGCAACCGCGACCGCAATTAAAGCGTCTGATGATGCCTCTTCTTTCGAGTTTCATGCTTACGCTCGTGCTGGACTGTTGATGAATAACCATGGTTATGGGGCCGCTAACGACAACAGTAAAGTGTTAGGAACGGGTCCATATATGACCGCTGCAGGAACCCTTGGAGCCCCCGTTGGACGTTTAGGTCTTGAAGACGATAACTATGTTGAAACGGATCTGATCCACAAAAGTGTTGCTGACAACGGCACCAAATCGTTTTATAAAATCATGATTGCTGACAGTACTCAAACCAGCAATGATTGGACAGCAGACCAGAGCAAACTCAACGTTCGCCAAATCTATACGGAGCTATCTAATATCAGCTCTTTTACGGGCGCATTCAAAAATGCCAAAGTATGGGCGGGTAAGCGTTTCGACCGCGACAACTTTGATATCCACTTCTTCGACTCAGATATCGTTTTCTTATCCGGTACGGGTGCGGGTATTTATGATGTGCAGTTAGGCAATGACTGGAAGTCAAACTTCTCCATTTACGGCCGTGATTTTGGTACCGATACCTCTAGTAACAATATTAAAAACTATATTGCCACCATGAATAACCATATTGGTCCATGGCAATTTATGGTCAGTGGAATGACCTCTCCTGGTAACGATCAACGTGCTTCAACAGTGAGTTCGCCAACGGTACGTGCAAACAGTGGTATACATACCTTGTTTGCTTATCATGGCGGAAGTTTTTATGGATTATCTAAGGGCTTTTCGAAAACCGGTATTTTACTTGGTAAGGGTCTGGGTGCTGAGCTAAAACGAATCGGCGCAGACGGTGATTTGAATGACAAAGCCAAAGCAGTGCGTTTCTTCACGTTTGGTGTGGCTAACTTAAACGATACTTGGAAAGTGGCTCCAGCCTTCATGGCAGAATACAGTAAAGACCGTATTAAAACAGGCGATGAATTCAAATGGGCCTCGTTAAACGTGCGTTTGTCTGACGCCTTTACTGATAACTTTGAAATGGTGTACGAAGGTTCTTATCAATACATGGATCTCAATAACGGTACGAGCAGTGCCAACGGTAACTTCTACAAAGCAACCATTGCTCCAACGCTGAAAATGTCGACGGCTGGTGGCTTTTTTACTCGCCCAGAATTGCGTTTTGCGGTGAGCTATGTGAACTGGAGTAAAGCCTTGGATAACTACACCATTAGTTTAGACAATACCGCTAAGCCTATGGGCTCAGGTGGTAGAACCTTATTCGCCCTACAAATGGAAACTTGGTTCTAGTTCTAATAGGAAAATGGACTCATAAGCGAATGTCGGTGCACGGAAGCACGGTTAAAAAGCAACACAAAACTTATAATGATGATGAAAATGAAAAGCTCTTGCTGAACAGCAGGGGCTTTTTTTGTCCCATTTATTGCGTTTGAATGTCTCTCTTAACGTTTCTTTTAGAGGTAGAGGAGTGGAGCACGTTGTTGAAGTTCGTTTGAGCAGATCATGGTCTCAAATTTGTGTATGATGATGCTTGTCACATAGAAAGCCTCCTGTGTTAGGATAGATTTTTCTGGTAACGCGTTATATGCCTTTATTTTTTAAGAGATTTTCATGCACTCACAACCACTAAAAGGGTCGAATTTAACAACGGTAAAAGGGATTAACTCGCGCTTAATACTGCACTTGATGCGAGTGCATAAAACCTTGACGAAGGCAGAAGCCACCAGAATGACAGGGCTGTCAGCGAATGCCATTTCGATGATTTTTCGGGCATTGGAAAAAGAAGGGTTTTTATTAAAAGGTAATCTTATTCGAGGCAAACGAGGCCAGCCATCGACAGAGATTCGTTTAAATCCAGACGTCCGGCATTATATCGGTTTTAAAGTGGGGCGGCGTTCTTTTGATCTTGTTCTTATCAATTTTATCGGTGACATTAAAGCCAGAATAGTAAGCTACCATCGCTATCCTACGCCGAGTAATACCCTTAGATTTATCGAAGAGAACTTATCGACACTTTTATCAGAGGCGCAGCTACTGCATGAGGATATTAGTGCGTTTAATATTGCCTGTCCCTTTGAGTTATGGAGTTGGGCATCGGACTTTGATGCGCCATTACAAGAAATGAAAACCTGGCGTGATTTTGATCTAAAAGAGTCGATCCAAGAGATCGTCGAATGGCCTGTTTCTATTGAAAACGATGGGACAGCCGCCTCCAGAGCAGAACTTCTTTTTGGTTCAGATTTAAAAGCTCAAGATCTTGTGTATTTTTTTGTTGGCACTTTTATTGGTGGTGGCGTGGTCTTAAATGGAAGTGTTTTCCCAGGATTGCGAGGCGGAGCTGGTGGGTTTGGTCCATTACGTGTACCGGATGAGCGTGGCGGTGAGCGCTTAGTTGATCATGCATCCCTTGTGACGTTAGAACACATGATGACAGAGCAAACATTGCCCATAGCGCAGGATATTTATTTAGAAGCGTTTGATTGGTCGCAAGGGGAAGAAGCGGTGAGTGCTTGGTTAAAACGTGCTGGCCGTAGCTTAGGCCACGCTATTGTTTCGACCTTGGCTGTGATCGATTTTGAAACGGTTGTCATTGATGGGGCTTTTCCTGCGACGATTCGGGAGAGGCTTATTCGAGAAATAGAAGCACAATTAGATCAGCTGGATTTACAAGGTATTGTGAGACCCGTTATCAATGCCGGGCATTTTGCTCATGTTGCTCGTGCTTTAGGAGCGGCAGGTTATCAAATTTCAACAGAGTTTATGATTAATCAAAATACTCTGCTACGAGAGTCCCCCACCACATTCTTAAATGACTAAGCTCCTAAGTGATTAAGTCGCAGGCAACTAAAGATTATTCATAGAGCGTCAGGTCTGCTGGGAGACTGGCGTTAAGCACCAGTTTTGCGTTGACCAAGTCATTATCATGGGTTTTCTTTAGCGCATCTCCTAAAGAATAACCAAGACCAAGCCATCTTGATTTTAATCTTTCTTCTAAGATACTTAAGGAAGACTGTAAAAATACAGTCATATCAAATAGCTGTGCTATGTCTCTCCATTCTGGCGCGTCCAGTAGCAGGTAATTGCCTTCAACAATGATGATATCAACCTCTTTCTTAAGTAGCCCAGCATCAATAAAAGAGCGATCCAGCTTTCTAAAAAAAATAGGGTAACGAATATCTCCTTCTGCTTTTTTCACATTCGTCAGTAAATGGCTTAAGCCATTGACATCAAAGGTTTCAGGAGATCCTTTGCGAGGGAGTAAATGACGCTGAATCAGAATCTCATTGTCATAATGAAAGCCATCCATGGGCAATAAAGCGGATGTATTTCTGTCTATCGATTGGTTATTTAATTCTGAGACAACGGATTCAGCAAGCGTTGACTTTCCGGAACCTGGAGGCCCAGCAATGCCTATCAAAATACGCTGTTGGCTTTGATGTTTTTGATAAATGAGCTTTAGAATGCTCTCTACATTGTCTTTTAAGGTATCCATCAACGTTTAACCTTGGTCAAAAGGGCTTGGGTTTTCAAACAGATGATATGCTCACCCTGTATTCAACATGGTTTGTTGCGTAACGCATCAATTTGGTAAAAAAATGAGGGCAGTGATGCCGACTAATTGCAGTTTTTGTAAGGTAAAGGTTAAGTTGTAGGGCGAGAAAAAGTTCGAATCTAACGGTATGCCAGCAATCAATAGGAAGAATAAAAGAAGAGCTGTGAGAACTTTCGATCTTTTTGCGACTAACTCTCGCACTATTATAAAAAGTGGGTTGCTATTTGTCCTGAGAGTTAAATGGTTCTTAATTCGTTGGCGAATAGCAAACACATTATCGGCCATCAAGGTTTCTGCTATGGCTGTCATCGTTCCGGCTTTCGTTTTCATCATTATTTTCCTCCGGTTTTAAGCACTACAGATCGCGTGATTTTTCTGATCAAAATGGAATCATGCGTCCGTCGGGGCCTCTTGGGCAGATCAAAAATAGTACAAGAGTATTAAGACTGTCAATAATTAATTTTAAATGAATTAATTAATTCATGGTTGCGCTATCGCAGTGCGTTTTTTGCTCTATGACCCAAGAAGTTTCATTTTTTTTGTGCATATTTTTTGACGTTTGAGGCCGTTATTCTTTATGAATCCTGTTAAAACAAGGAAATTGCGCAATTGGCACACTATCTGCTTTATGTAAACCAAGTTCGTACCCTTGGGAAGTCGAGCTTCACAATTTGATGTAATAGAAGGCTAGGGTTCCGGCTATATAGAAAAATATAGTGACTGGTCCGAGAGCATTCGACCTTGTCAGTTTCAAGGTTACACGGCGGGACAAAAGCCCGGGAGACCACATGGCGATATTTGCCAAGGGTACTCCGTGTGTAATGTAAAAACTGAAAAGGTGACCGCTATGCAATACTCCGCGAAAAAGTTAACCGTTCTGCTTTGTTCTCTTCTACTGTCTGCCAATGTCTTGGCAAAAGACCACTTCAAAGTCTGTTGGTCCATTTATGCGGGTTGGATGCCTTGGGCTTATGCTCAAGAGTCCGGCATTATCAAAAAATGGGGCGACAAATACGGTATCGATATCGATGTCGTACAAATCAATGACTATGTTGAATCCATGAACCAATATACCGCAGGTCAGTTTGATGGCTGTACTATGGCGAACATGGATGCCTTGACGATCCCCGCGGCCAGTGGCGTAGACAGTACGGCACTGATTGTCGGTGATTACTCCGATGGTAATGATGCGGTTATCCTGAAAGGCAAAAAACACCTAAAAGACATTAAAGGCCAAAATGTCAACTTGGTTCAATTTAGTGTGTCTCACTATTTGCTTGCTCGCGCCTTAGCTTCGGTGGGAATGAGCGAAAAAGACGTGAACGTGGTGAACACCTCTGATGCAGACATGGCATCGGTGTTTGGCACCAGTGACGTAACGGCTGCTGTGACATGGAACCCCATTGTCAGTGAGATTCTACAAATGCCGAACACCTATGATGTGTTTGACTCTTCTCAAATCCCAGGCGAAATCCTAGACACCATGGTCGTCAATACCAAAACCCTTAAAGAGAACCCTAATTTTGGTAAAGCCCTTGTTGGTGCTTGGTACGAAATCATGGGATTGATGCAAGGTAACAGCGCAAAAGCCAAAGAAGTCCGTACAGACATGGCCGAGGCAGCGGAAACAAACCTTGCCAGTTACGATGCGCAATTGGCAAAAACCCACATGTTCTACACGCCACAATCAGCTCTTAAGTTGGTCGATAGTAAACAACTCTACACTACCATGAAGCACGTTGCTGAATTCTCGTTTGAGCACGGTTTATTAGGTGATGGGGCGCCAAGTGCAGGGGCGGTTGGTATTCAAATGCCGGCAGGCGTATTTGGCGATAAAAACAATATCAAACTGCGCTTTGACCCGACCTATATGCAAATGGCAGCCGACGGAAAACTGTAACTCACCTGACAAACACATTCTCTGGAGGTCTGGCTTCCCTTGGTTTTCATTGAGAAAACTAAGGGAAGAAGAGCGAAGAGAGTGGTCATGGGACTCAACATGAAAAAAATGATTAATTTAAAACCAAGCAGAACCAGTGCGATTATTATCGGCCTACTGCCTTTTGTTCTGTTATTGGTGATCTATATGGTGAGCTCGGATGCCCGCTTAGCCATCAACCCCAGTGATAAAATGCTGCCTGCGTTCAGTCAAATGGGCGATGCGATCTACCGTATGGCGTTTGAGCCCAGTCGTCGGACGGGGGACTATGTGTTCTGGCAGGATACGTTGAGCAGTCTGGGGCGTTTAGGGGCGGGGGTGCTGATTGCGGCGTTGCTGGGATTGGCTATAGGTTTATTAACGGGTGCCCTACCCGTGGTGAATGCCAGTTTTTCCCCTTTGCTGACCGTGATTTCATTGGTGCCGCCTTTGGCGTTGTTGCCGATTTTATTCATTGTTGTGGGATTAGGGGAGGCCTCGAAAATCACCCTGATTGCCATCGGGATTACCCCGTTTATCGCTCGGGATATTCAGCGGCGAACGCAGGAAATTCCGACAGAACAGCTGGTGAAAGCACAAACACTTGGAGCAAGCAGCAGCCAAATTTTAATTCGCGTGTTGTTACCGCAAATCATGCCCAAACTGATTGATGCGATACGCTTGTCATTGGGCTCGGGCTGGCTGTTTTTAATCGCCGCAGAAGCCATCTCTTCCACTGATGGCCTGGGCTATCGCATTTTCTTAGTACGTCGCTATCTTGCCATGGACATCATTTTGCCTTATGTGGCGTGGATTACTCTACTGGCATTCTTGATTGACTTCTTATTGGCTCGATTGAATCGACGACTCTTTCCTTGGAGTCTGGAGGGGGGCGCATGAGTCAATCTATTCAGACAAAGACTGCCGTATCCAACGTGAAGAAGGCCGCTGTGACACCCATTATTCAAGGTACCAACATAGGCAAATCCTACGGGCAAGACATTATTCTCGAACGGGTCAATGTCTCGGTGCAAGAAGGGGAGTTTATTACCTTAGTAGGGGCTTCTGGTTGTGGCAAAAGTACCTTTTTGAAAATGATTTTAGGGATTGAAACGGCCACCGAAGGGGAATTGCTGTTGGATGGTAAACCGATTCCCAACGAACCTGGTTCCGATCGCGGCATTGTGTTTCAGCAATATTCAGTGTTTCCCCATATGACCGTGTTGGAGAATGTAATCGCGGCTAAGGGCTTTCAAAAATCCTCTATCACTGGCTATTTATTTGGCAAAGAGAAAAAAGTCGCCAAGCAGGAAGCCGCTGAGATGCTGGCACAAGTAGGGTTGGGTCATGCCTTGAATCGTTATCCCCACGAGTTATCTGGCGGTATGAAGCAGCGGCTTGCCATTGCCCAAGCGGTGATCTGTAAACCACGCATTTTACTGCTGGATGAGCCTTTTGGTGCATTAGACCCAGGCATTCGGGCGGATATGCATGCCTTGGTATTGGACCTTTGGCACAAACATAAACTGACCATTTTTATGGTCACCCATGATCTAAAAGAAGGCTTCTACCTCGGCACACGCTTATGGGTATTCGACAAACTGCGTCATGACCCCCATTCCCCCAATGCCTATGGCGCTTCAATCACCTATGACCTACCGGTAGGTCATATGCCTGAGCCGCTTTATGACGAAATCGATCAACAGCTTCGACCACTTACTAAAATGGAACAGTCCATTTCGAGTATGGAATAGAACGCAGAGGAAAATTTATTATGAAAAAGTACGAAACCATTATTCCGGCTGCCAGCCATTGGTCACTGCGTGTGCGCCGTGGTATGCAAATGACCCTCACAGACATCGAAGGCGATGCCAATGTGGGCATGGTGTTTTACAACCCAGAAAACTTATTGGAACGTTACAACGCGCCAGACACCTTAAAAGGGCAGCATACTTTCAAACTTACCAAAGGTCATTGCTTGTATTCTGACATGGGGCGAATCTTTGCTTCCATTATCGAAGACTCCGTGGGCTGGCATGAAACCGTCAGCGGTAACAGTCACGCCTCTCACATTGCCGCCAAATGGGGCAAGCGCGACTACCAAAACGATCGTAATGATTGGATGCAAAATGGTCACGATGCCATGCTGGTGGAAATGGCCAAATATGGCCTGACCAAAGCCGACATCGCCGCAAATTTGAACTTATTTAGTCGAGTGGGTACCGATGCTGACGGCAATATGTCGTTAGTGGAAGGCAACAGTCCTGCCGGCTCAAGTGTCACCTTGCGTTTTGAAATGGACACTTTGGTGATGCTGCATACCTGCCCTCATCCATTGAGCAACGCGGCCAGCTACCCGAAAAAGCCGATTGCCATCCTGTTAGAAAAAGCCGCCCCTGTGGCGGAAGACGACTTTTGCAAAATGTCTCGCCCTGAAAACCAACGTGGCTTTGCGAATAACGAACTTTATTACCTTGGTGCTGATATGAGCACAGACACTGGCGCGGAGGCCTAATCATGATCAAAGAAAGCCTATTAAACCCAGAGCATGCTAATACCACTTACCATATTGATGCGGGGGATTATTTTATTGGCGTTGTAAAAGCGGGCAGTACGTTTCGTCTCGTCGATTTAGAAGGTAACCAAGCGGCGGATACTTTGTTTTACAACGCCAATGATCCTGCCGAGCGCTACAGCGCCACGGACACCATTCGCGAGCAAGGCAACGTGTATTTAACCGCTGGCTCAGAAATTCGCTCCAATCAAAACAACGTTATGTTGGAGATCGTCGCAGATACCTGTGGTCGCCACGACACGCTAGGTGGAGCCTGCGCAACAGAAAGTAATACCGTGCGTTATGACCTAGAAAAACGTTGTATGCACGCTTGTCGTGATAGCTGGATGTTAGCGATTACTGAAAACCCAGAGTTTGGCTTATCGAAGCGTGATATTAGCCACAACATCAACTTTTTTATGAATGTGCCTGTGACGCAAGCGGGTGGTTTGACCTTTGAAGATGGGATTTCAGCCCCCGGCAAATACGTGGAAATGGTAGCTAAAATGGACATTATCGTGCTGATTTCCAATTGCCCACAATTAAATAACCCTTGTAACGGTTATAACCCAACGCCAGTGGATATGTTGGTCTGGGACAAACGCTAAATTGGTAGTCTGAGATGCTTGATAGAGAAAACAGCTTACGAAATAAGCAGCCCCATGGATGGGGGCGGCAGGTCGTTAAATGCAGGGACTGTATTTCGACTGAGCGTTTTCTGTACCTGTTTTTACTCAGACATTCTGGCTTGTTTAATACAGGCTTTGTTCATGAAGTACTCTGTCACGACCGATAGAGCCGATCGTTTTAGTTAGCCCAGTGGACGGCCACTGAGGTTTATCTCACTCCGGGACGGCCCGGACAAGGTTGAACCATGTTTAATAAGGTTTTAATAGCCAATCGAGGCGCCATCGCCACTCGTATTATTCGCACGCTTAACACCATGCAGATTGGCTCCGTGGCTGTGTACGCCGAATCCGATGCCAAAAGTTTACACGTTAAACGCGCGGATGAAGCCTATTCCTTAGGCGAAGGCAGTGCCAGCGACACCTATTTGGATATGGATAAAATACTCAATATAGCCAAACAATCGGGTGCCCAGGCGATCCATCCCGGCTACGGTTTTTTGAGTGAAAACGCGGCCTTTGTGCGTCGCTGTGAAGAAGAAGGTATTGCCTTTATTGGCCCCACCGCCGAACAAATGATTGAGTTTGGCCTGAAGCACAGAGCACGGGAATTGGCAGAAAAAGCCAATGTTCCACTGTCGCCAGGCTCCGAATTGCTCACCGATTTAGACAGCGCTTGCCAAACCGCAAGCGCCATTGGCTACCCTGTGATGCTAAAAAGCACGGCGGGTGGCGGTGGCATTGGTATGCATCTATGCCACGATGAGAAAGGCTTACGAGACAGCTTTGATTCCGTGCGTCGTTTAGGTGCCAATAACTTTGCGGACGACGGCGTTTTTTTAGAGAAGTTCATTGCTCGCGCTCGTCATATTGAAGTGCAGATCTTTGCCGATGGCAAAGGGAGTGCATTAGCACTGGGGGAGCGCGATTGCTCTAGCCAACGTCGTAACCAAAAAGTCGTCGAAGAATGCCCCGCGCCAAACCTTACCGATGAGGTGCGCAAACAGCTTCATAAAACCGCTGAGCTATTATTGTCGTCTGTTCAGTACCGCAATGCTGGTACGGTAGAATTTATCTACGATATGGACACGGACGAGTTTTACTTTTTGGAAGTGAATACGCGTTTGCAGGTGGAACATGGCGTCACCGAAATGGTCTACGGTGTGGACTTGGTAGAATGGATGATACGTCTTGCCGCTGGCGAAGACCTTGCCCTAGACGCTAAGCGTGAAGCGTTACAACCGAAGGGTCATGCGGTACAAGTGCGCCTTTACGCGGAAGACCCGTATAAAGACTTTCAGCCTTGTGCCGGTTTGTTGAGTCAGGTTCAGTGGCCTTTGGCTAATACTAAGGTTGCTGCTGATTCGGGTGTTCGCATTGATACTTGGATCGAAACTGGTATCGAAGTGTCGCCGTATTTTGATCCTATGCTGGCGAAAGTGATTATGCATCAGGCGAATCGCGAGAACGCCTTTGCCCAGTTAAAAGCTACCCTCGACGACTGTGTGCTATATGGCACAGAAACCAACTTAGACTACCTGAAAAACTTGGTTATCGACCCTGTTTTACTGCGCGGTGAAGTGAGTACACGTTATCTCAACCAGTATGTCTACCAGCCAGAGCGTATCGATGTGCTCAGTGGCGGTACACAAACCACCTTGCAAGACTTTCCTGGTCGCCAACATCATTGGAATGTGGGCGTGCCTCCGTCTGGCCCTTTTGATAATTACCATTTCCGTCTCGCCAACCGCTTGCTGAATAACCCAGACTCTGCCGCCGCCATGGAAATTACCCTGCAAGGGCCAAGTTTGAAATTCAGCTTTGAAACATGTCTGGTCGTTTGTGGGGCGATGATTGATGCAACAATTGATGGTCAAGCCATTGAGCAAAACCAAGTAGTGACCATCAAAGCGGGCGAGACGCTAGCTTTGGGGCGCATCAAAGAGCAGGGCGCACGGGCCTATTTAGCCGTAGCGGGTGGTTTTGATTGTCCCGATTATTTGGGGTCGAAATCCACTTTCACACTGGGACACTTTGGTGGTCACAATGGCCGAGCCATTCAAACAGGCGATGTCTTGCACACGTTACCTGCGTCTTTAGACAATTTGCCCACACATGCCCCAAGCGAATTGGTGCCCCAGCTGGGCAATCACCATGAATTGCGTGTGATCTACGGCCCACATGGCTCGCCAGATTTCTTTACCCCAGAAGACATCGAGATGTTCTTCGGCACAGACTGGGAAATCCATTATAACTCCAGCCGTACCGGGGTGCGTTTAATCGGCCCAAAACCGAAATGGGCACGTAACGACGGTGGCGAAGCAGGGCTTCATCCGTCCAATATTCATGACAACGCTTACGCTTTTGGTAGTGTGGATTTTACCGGCGACATGCCGGTGATTTTAGGGCCAGACGGCCCATCCCTTGGTGGCTTTGTTTGCCCCGCTACGGTGATTACGGCGGATTTATGGAAGCTGGGTCAACTTCGCGCAGGGGATAAAATTCGTTTTATTCCTGTGACCTTGGAAGACGCCGTGGCCTTAGAAGCCGCCCAAAATAACGGCTTGGCAAACCTCACCGCGTTTGAACGCGACATTCCCCCTTGTGAAGAGCAGACACCGATTCTGAAAACGCTATCGGCGGATCGTTTTGGTGACGAAATCGTCTATCGTGCGGCGGGAGATCACTTCATGCTGGTGGAATATGGCGAGCAAATACTGGACATTCGTTTGCGCTTTCGTGCTCACGCCTTGATGCAATGGCTAGAGCAAAACCCATTAGCCGGAATGCGCGAACTGACACCGGGGATTCGCTCCTTGCAGATTCACTACGACAGTCAACAACTGAGCTACACGGCTTTATTAAGCCATCTAGAAGCGGCGGAGCAAGCTTTAAGCACACAGCTTGATGAACTCACCGTGCCATCAAGAATTGTCTACTTGCCTTTGTCGTGGGATGACAGAGCCTGCCAAGAAGCCATCGACAAATACGCCCAATCCGTACGCTCTAATGCCCCTTGGTGCCCAAGTAATCTAGAGTTTATCCGTCGTATCAATGGTCTAGACAGCATTAACGAGGTGAAAGACATCCTATTCAGTGCGAGCTATTTGGTGATGGGCTTGGGGGATGTGTACCTTGGTGCCCCCGTGGCCACGCCAGTGGATCCGCGTCATCGTCTAGTGACCACCAAATACAACCCAGCACGTACCTGGACAGCGGAAAACTCGGTGGGCATCGGTGGATCATACTTGTGTGTATATGGCATGGAAGGCCCTGGCGGCTATCAATTTGTTGGCCGAACATTACAAATGTGGAACCGCTATCGTCAGACCAGCGCGTTCAGTAAACCTTGGTTATTGCGCTTCTTTGACCAAATTCGTTTTTACGAAGTGAGCCACGAAGAACTGGAGCAGATCCGTAAAGACTTCCCCCATGACACTTTCCCTGGAAATAAGAGCCCAATACGCATCGAAGAGAGCACCTTCTCTTTGTCTGACTATCAAAGCTTTATCGATGACAACCAAGACAGCATTGAGAGCTTCAAACAAGGTCGTAATAAAGCCTTTGAAGACGAATTAGCGCGCTGGCATGCCAATGGTCAATTCCACTTTGATACAGACGAAGCCGAAGCCGTTTCCACCAACATCACCTGGAGCGAAGACGCGACCGTCGTTGATAGCCCCGTCTCTGGTAGCGTCTGGCAAACCCAGGTGGCAGAAGGGGATCAGGTGCAAGCAGGGCAACTGCTAGTGATTTTAGAATCCATGAAAATGGAAATTCCCATCTATGCCCCTAGCGCAGGTGTGGTATCGAATTTGTTATTAAAAGACGGTAGCCGCGTTAATGCAGGGCAAGCGATTGTCGTTCTTGAAGAATAAAGTAGAAGATTGAGGAGCAAACTATGGGCATGCAATTAGAAACACAAAGTGGATTGGACATAGGATTTTCTGCCCTGCGCAGCGCTTATCAAGCGGGTACAACCAGCCCTGAAAGCGTAATGGCGGATATCCGAGAGCGCGCAGCCGATTACAAAGATCACAACATTTGGATTCACCTGTTAACTGAAACGGAACAAGCGGTTTGGCTGGAAGGCCTAAAAAGCAAAGACATGGACACGCACCCCCTATGGGGAATTCCGTTTGCCATTAAAGACAACATCGATTTGGCGGGCATTCCGACCACGGCAGGTTGTGATGCCTTTGCTTACACACCGAGCGCCTCGGCTCAAGTGGTTCAACAGCTGATCGATGCGGGGGCGATTCCCGTTGGCAAAACCAATTTAGACCAATTTGCCACAGGCTTGAACGGTACCCGCTCGCCTTACGGTGCTTGTCATAATTCGTTTAATTACGATTACATCAGTGGTGGTTCCAGCTCAGGTTCGGCGGTTGCTGTGGCCCTTGGTTTAGCCAGTTTCAGCTTAGGCACTGACACCGCTGGCTCGGGCCGTGTTCCGGCTTGCTTTAATAACTTAGTTGGTGTGAAACCGAGCATAGGCTTGTTATCGGCAACGGGTTTAGTGCCTGCTTGTCGTAGCTTGGATTGCATGACCATTTTTGCTTACAACACCGACGATGCCAATACCGCGCTCGCGGCCGCAGAAGGCTTTGATGTACAAGATGGCTACAGCCGCCAGAACCCCTTTGATAATCAAGCTCGCCATTATGGTTTACGTACGGGGCCGTTAACCGTCGGTGTGATTCCTGCTCATCAATTGAAATTCTTTGGTGACGAAAGCTATGAAAAAGCCTATTTCGAGACGTTAGCATTGCTTAAAGAGCAGGGCTTTGCCTTCCAAGAAATCGACTACGCCCCCTTTGATGAAATCGCCCAACTTTTATACGAAGGCCCTTGGGTGTCCGAGCGCTACATTGCCACACAACCTCTGATCGACGAGAATCCAGAGGCGATTTTCCCTGTCGTGCGGGAAATCATCGCGCCGGGTGGCAAACCGCCGGCAACGGCCTTGTTTAAAGCCCAGTATCGCATTAACGATTTGAAGCAAATTTGTTTGGCTCAAATGGCAAAGGTGGATTGTTTGCTGACGCCTACAGCAGGGCGCCACTTCACCATAGCAGAAATGCTCGCTGAGCCGATTAAGCACAATAGCGAGTTGGGCTATTACACCAACTTTATGAATCTGATTGATTTGGCTTCCATTGCCGTCCCCACCGTGATGACAGACAACGACATGCCATTTGGTATCACGCTTGTGGGGCCGACTTTTAGCGACCGTATGTTAATGTCCATTGCCAACCGCATTCAGCAAGCGCTTCCCCTAAACAAAGGGGCTTTAGAAGTCGTGGCAACGCCAAACAACACAACCCCTGTGAGCAACCCGAAAACCATCGACGTCATGGTCTGCGGCGCGCATTTAGCAGGCCAGCCACTCAACTGGCAACTAACGGAACGCGGCGCCACCCTAAAAGCCAAAACCACCACCGCCACCATGTATCGCATGTACGCACTGGCAGGCGGGCCTCCGCTTCGCCCTGGGTTGATACTCGATAAAGACAATGGTGATACCATCGAAGTGGAAGTTTGGTCTGTGCCAACACAACACTTTGGCAGCTTTGTCGCAGGCATCCCCGCGCCCCTCGGCATCGGCAAAATAACACTCGCCAACGGCAGCCAAGTGGCAGGGTTTATCTGTGAACCTTACGGCATCGAAAACGCGCAAGACATCACCCATTTTAAAGGCTGGCGAGCGTAT
This sequence comes from Marinomonas sp. 63XJN7_7_ISO-PGPR-S23-202, assembly GCF_056173505.1. Classification (NCBI taxonomy): domain Bacteria; kingdom Pseudomonadati; phylum Pseudomonadota; class Gammaproteobacteria; order Oceanospirillales; family Oceanospirillaceae; genus Marinomonas; species Marinomonas sp. 63XJN7_7_ISO-PGPR-S23-202. The sequence goes on from NZ_CM149677.1 coordinate 1,616,267, forward strand.
TTAGAGTCATTGAAATAGCAAGACGGTAAGCGCAGAGACAACGAAAACCACTTTTCTAGCGATAGAGAAGTGGTTTTATGGAAATGTTATTTATAGCAGTTGGTCTAGTGGACTATTGGTTCCAGCAAAATGTTGACCTATTACATGCGTATAAATTTGTGTGGTTGACACATCGTTATGGCCTAACAACTCTTGAACAGTTCTTATATCTCGTCCGGCCATCAATAAGTGAGTCGCAAAAGAATGGCGGAAGGTGTGACAATTTACTCTTGTTTCATTAATTCCTGCTTCATGGACTGCTGTTTTTAATGCTTTACGGGGCACTGAATCATGTAAATGATGCCGGCATAATTCGCCAGTCAAAGGGTGCGGGCTGATTGATGTAGAGGGAAATAAAAACATCCAACTTAATTGACGAAATGCGTTCGGATACTTTCTAGACAGTGCGAAGGGCAAAGAAGGGCCGTATCCCTTTGTATTGTCGTCTTGTTGGATTTTTTGAGCATAGGATTTTTGTTTGTTTAAAGATTCAGCTAATTTACGGCTAAGAATCGTGGTTCTATCTTTATTGCCTTTGCTGCATCGTACCACCAAGCTACCTTGATCCAAATTAATATCTTGAATGCGAATACGTAAGCACTCACTGATCCTAAGTCCTGAGCCATATAGCAATGAGAACATTAAGTGATCCCGTTCATTTAAGCAGCTTAGTATTTTCTGAATGTCGTTAGGTGCTAAAACAATGGGTAAGCGCCGACCTTGTTTAGCATGCTGAAATCCTAAGTCTCCTAATGGTTGATCAAGTAGCTTGTTATATAAAAATGCGAGGGCATTAAGGGCAGATTTTTGTGTGTTAATGGCAACATTTTGTTCAATTGCCAAAAATGATAAAAACGCTCTTACTTCTTCTGCCCCCATATTTTGAGGGTGCTGCAGCTTATGGAATCGAATAAAATATTTAATCCAATACAGGTAAGACTTCTCTGTTTTTAAGCTATAGCCGCGCAGCCTGAGTTCATTACGAATAAAGTTAAGAAAAGGACTGGAAGACATCACACACTCCTTGTGGATAATTGACCTAAATCTGTATGAATACACAGTATATTTTTTCAGCTTGCCAATTTTTGGCACGGATTGTCTGAAAAATAATCAAAAAATTGCGTGTCTGCACTGGCAGCATGCCTTAAAGTCTTTTAGTATCAATGAATAAGAATATACGCATCAGAAATAACGTGCTGTGGATAAATGTGTAAACACGCATGCTCGTTTTTCCAGTTTCAGTTTCTGTGAGTAATTTCGTAAAGTAACTTTGATTCAGTTACTTACGGCGTTCATTAGAACTTTTTGGAATTGTCTAAAAGCGCATGCGCACTATTAAAATGTTAAACGGCAAAGGAGATCACGGAAGAATGCCAACCATCGAAATCCGTCCAGCCTGCGAAACCGACCTTACTGATATTCAGTCTTGCGCGCGGCAGGCCTATGAAAAATATGTTCCGCGCATGGATAGAGAGCCTGCGCCGATGCATGCGGATTTCGAAAGCCTGATTGCCAGAGGCTTCATAGATGTAGCCATCTGCGACTCGCTCCTGGTTGGGTATGTGGTTTTCTATCCGGAACGCAGTCATTTTAGCCTCGAGAACATTGCGGTTTTACCTGAGTGCAATGGCCGCGGCTTTGGCAGGTGCTTAATCGAGCACGTTGAACGCATCGCTAAAGACGCGGGGCACGAAGCAGTGGTGCTATATACGAATGAAGCAATGACGGAAAACCTATCCATGTACCCAAAGATGGGGTACGTCGAAGTCGAACGTCGACGCGAAGCGGGTTTTAACCGTGTGTACTTCAGAAAACAGGTATAAATTCGTGCATGTCCGGTGAGCTGTCGTTCAACAAGTCGCTGTTGCCGGACAATTTCTCCGCCGCTGCACGGCTACAAAATTGCCTCAAAGCTCCACGTTATGCGTAGAAGAAGACCATGAGCATCATTGAAGCAATCAAGCAAGCCTGGGGCTGGACGGGAATAGAGCCGCAAGAGGTTGTGGGCGAAAACGATTTTGGCAACCTCATGGTGCGGGATCTTGCGGGCAGATATTGGCGCGTTTGCCCTGAGGATGTTTATTGTAAAGTTGTTGCCAATACTCGAAACGAGCTTGATGAGCTATCGCGGAATCAAGAATTTCTGGCCGACTGGTATATGGAACCTTTAGTGTCGCAAGCCAAAGAGAAATTCGGCTCCTTGCCCGTGGGCAGGAAATTCCATTTTGCTATTCCCGGTGTTTTAGGGGGCGAGTACGGTATTTCAAACATCCGCACAGTCTCACAAGTTGAGCAAATATTATTTTCGGGCGATGTTGGCCAACAAATTCAGGAACTGCCTGACGGAGCGCAAATCAAGCTTCGAGTTATTGAGTAGTCCCGCATAACCATGCGGTCAACGGGACCGCTTTTCCGCGCCGCCTTTGGCTCTGCTCCAAAGCGGCCCGTTACCTTGGCGTTAAACAGTAAAAAGGAGCTACGGTGGAAAATAATAGAGAAGTTCAAATTCTGGAAGCTGAAGAATTATTGTGTAAAGCAATGCTTGAGTCTGACACCGTTAGCTTAGACAAGCTATTGTCTTCCAATCTAATTTTTACGAATCACTTGGGTCAAATCCTTGGCAAAAAAGATGATTTAGAAGCACATAAATCAGGTTTGTTGCATATATCTAATATTTCAGTCGAAGACCAGCAGATAAAATTGCAACAGGATACAGCGGTTGTATTTGCCGAGGTAACAATCAATGGTAACTATGATGGTAATCCAGCGAATGGAACATTTAGGTTCACCCGAGTTTGGCAAAATACAGAAGGTAATCACTGGGAAGTAATAGCTGCCCATTCGAGTTTAATTACTGTTTAACAAGGCGCTGCAATGGAAGCATTACGGTCCGCAGTTTTTGGTATAAGGTGATGAATTTGTTGAAAGTTCAGTGGGTGCTCCATTGAGCTTTACGTTCTATTTAAAGGGAATTGGAAATGGTTGAGTACATAAATGCGTTGTTACTAACATATACTGCGTTTATTTTTGCAGTACTTTCACCAGGCCCTAATGTTTTTGGTGTTCTTAATATCTCGCTAGAAAAAGGTAAAGCTGCGGGTTTATTGTTTGGTCTTGGTATCGCATTCGGCTCTTTGACGTGGGCGACTCTAAGTGTTTTAGGCCTGACTCAGATTATTGCTAAATACGCTGAACTACTATTTTTGATAAAGGTGTTTGGAGGGTGCTACTTAATTTATCTCGCCATCAAAGCCTATAAGTCAGCTAAGACTGAAGCCCCAGATAGGTCCTCTAAGACTCATGGGTTAATACCCAAACAGTATTTTACCGGAGGTTACGCACTGATGATGACGAACCCTAAAGCTGCACTAGCTTGGGTTGCAATAGTATCATTATCTACATTTAACAACGCTCCAGCTTGGGTTTCAATTGCTGCAATCGTTGGCACTTTCACTCTTTCAGTAATTATTCACGTGGCGTATGCGTCAATATTTTCAAGTAGATCATTTGTAAGGTTTTATCGAAAATCGAGAAGCAAAATATTAAAGATTTTTTCAGTTGTTTATGGTGGTTTGGGGTTGAAATTACTTTCATCTACGAACTAAATAGAACAAATGTGGGCACAGGACTCGTTCCTCGCCCGTGCCACAAACGTTAACCATAAAAATATGATCAGCGAAGAATCTAAGAAAAGAATCCTCGAAATCTGGAAAGCTAGAGAGTCTGGTATTTCTTATCCGCCAGCGAGTAGAAAACAGATCGAAGATTTTGAGGAAGTGTGTCGGGCGATACCAGAAGACTATAAATGGTTTCTCTTAAACTGCGGAGGAGGTGTCATAGGATCTGAGTGGGTTGATTCCGTCGATGAATTACATTCAACTCACACTAAGTTTGATGAAGAATGTGCCATTGAAAATGGTTGGACTATTGGTAGTTATTTTATCATCGGCTGGGACGGTTCGGGTAGTCCGATCGCAATAGATCCTGATGGCAAAATAATTGTAGAGTGGGAAGCCGATAGTGAAGTTTATCAATTGGCGCCCTCACTGGAAGAGTGGTTATTAAATGGTTTGGTGCCAAGCAACGGTTAACAAGTCAAAGCACGCGGACTGGTAAAGCTGTCACCTTTTTTGTTCCAAAAAAGCCGCCAACTTCACCAAGTCGGTGTTTGAGGCGTTATACGCTTAATGGAAAATGATACAAAAAGGATGTTATGAAGTTATCTGAGTTACAAAGTCATATAAAAGAATTCGATTATGCGCCAGAGCAATCTGAACACTATTTTTTAAAACTAATCGAAGAAGTTGGCGAATTATCGGAATCAATTCGCAAAGGTAAACGTGGGCAACCAACGCTAGATGAACTCAAAGGTTCAATCGCAGAAGAGTTATATGACGTCTTGTACTATGTTTGTGCTTTAGCCAATATTCACGATGTAAACCTTGAGAAAACGCATGAACTAAAAGAAGTTCTGAATAAGGTTAAGTACAACCGATAGGGCGCGTATAACAAATTGTTCAAGAGGGATTCAGCACGCGTGGCATTTTTACTATGCGTTGGTTTAAGTGATTAAGGTGGTATGCGGAAGCATCGGTGCTGCGTGCTTCACCCCTTAACAAGGCGTTGGTATGACTCCCCACGTCAAGTAGCACACAGCGATTCCTTCTAAATGAATAGACCTTTTGCACTGCTCAAAAGAGATGAGTGAACACATTGGAAGAAGCCAGTAAATTCGTCGGTTATCATGCTGGTATCCGTAGATTAATAGGGCTTTTCCCTATCAGAGCTGACCTTACTTGATACGTCGTGGCACCGTTTCTTCAGTCTATGCTCGTGGTTCAATCAGATAGCGATCTGATTGCCATCCTAACGCCGTCGGAGGTTATGCCACTCCCGTTGCTTGTTCCGACGCATCCACTCAAATTGATAAATCATGCAGGCACTCTCGCTAAACGTAATTTAGGATCGACTCTGGGCAGCACCACTTCTTTCGATATGGCCCAGATATAAGCAATCATCTCCCGCGCTATTGTGGTTACCACTAGATTGTAATGTTTGCCTTTTTTAATGAGTCGTTGATAGCGTTTACATAGCCTTAACTGTGCTTGCCAAGCGATATCAACAACTTCTTTTGGAAGCCCTTCTTGCCGTATTTGTAAATCCGTAGAGATATTTGCTGGGTAGCGATAAGAGTGTGCCCCTTCGACGAGAAGGCGCCTTGCTCGTCCATTTCCACATTTTGTAATGGCTCCAATATGGCGTTTACCACCGCTGGCATGTTCAGAAGGAACTAGTCCCAGAGAGGCCATAAGTTTTCTCGGATGATCAAAACGGTTCAAGTCGCCTAGCTCAGAAATCACGCCTGTTGCAACGAGCATTCTCACACCACGAAGAGCTTGTATCGCTTTAACAACAGGATAATACCGCCATGTTTTTACTTGATGAGATAGCTCATTATCTAATCGCTCCAACCTTGACATACGTTCAGTGATGGTTTGTATGGCTTCTTGTAAAACGATTTGCTGGGCGGGGTGAGGTAATACCAGTTCTGTTAACCATCTTAAGTGTTTCAAAGACCAGTTTGCTGTCCCTTCATAATGAATATTGTTGCGCAGGAGTAAGGCTTTGAGTTGATACTTTGCATCTTTTAAATCTTTCATAGAAGTTTCCCGTGCACGAGAGAGATCTCGAACCGCTTCGTCTTCAGGTTCGGGAACGTAGATAGGTGTTAGGTCTTCTGATTTGAGCAACTTTGCTAACTTGATCGCATCACGCTTATCCGTTTTTATCTTTTCACCGGGCTTTTTAGGGATAAGAGAAGGGGCCACGACGTAACAGCAGTGTCCTAAGCTGGTCAGCAGTCGATAGATCCAGTATCCACATGGCCCCGCTTCATAAACAAAATGGAGTGTGGCAGAGGGATACTTAGCTTGAAATTGGCGGGCAAACTTTTTGATAGCCACCTTAGAGCTTGATATACGCCCGAAATGAATAGGTGTCGCTCCGCGCTGATCCTCGATATAGGCAATTTCAATAAACTCTTTATGAGTGTCCAACCCAATAAAAACTATGCTATGTTCAATCATGCTAGCCTCCATGATTTAGTTGTTGACACACTAATTATGGCTCTGGTTTTACACTAACCCACGGAATTGGAGGCTAGCCTCGTGGGGAGTCATTATGTCTAACCCTCTAAAGGAGATCTCGAGTTGCCAGATAGATTTTGGAATTGGTTCAAGAAAAATCTCGAAGTGCTGAATAGCTTTGAGCCAGGGATGGATGCTGTTCTTGATTCCGTAAGTGAAAATTTAAATGCTTATAATCCAAATTTGGCATTTGAAATATCACAGCCGAATCAAGATGGAGTTCGTGAATTTATTATCAGCGCGGAAGGAGTCATTGATGAATTCCAATCAGTGATCGACTTATACGAATCGAGACCAGCATTGGATGGTTGGGAGATAATCCCATTTCGACCCAGGATGCCACTTGAATACTCAGTCAATTATTCAGGTTTAGAGCTTGATCCGAAAGACCTATGGATTTACTGGAGAGAAGATGAAGGTAATTTTGACCTCATCGTATACTTTCCAAATTATGATGAGGCACAACGAAATACATTTGTAGAAGCAGCATACATTCTATTGGATATGGCAATAGGTGAGTATTACGTCGCCGCTGGGATTCGATACATAGGTCATCAGTTGTTGCCTGAAAATCCAGAAGATGAAGGGTTGCTTCCATTTAAATCATTACCAGAAATATTTTTTAATTATATTGAGGGCAAGGGTTAACAAGGTTATCAACCCGACCTTCACTGCGTTGCTTCGTTTGCGTTTAATCGCTACGCTAACGCAAACAAATCAACTCCGTTACGGCGGGTTATAACGGCGTTAGAGGTACATATGGATTTAGAAGATGCGTTTAATTTAATTAATAGAATTGGAAATTTACCTCAAATTTACGATGAAATTGAAAAAGCAGTCTGTTCTGTTGTTCATAGCTACTTTCAAGAGCTTCTTGAGGTTGAGGAGCAAGAAGCTGTGATTATGGGCAAAGAAAACTATGACAGCTCTGAGTTAACACCTTACTTAAATAAAAAATCCGAAATACATAATAAGTATTGGTCTAACTCTGCAAAATTTTATCAGCCTTGTTCATCTAGCAGCAGCCCAGAGCATATTTGGGGATGTCTTAGTGATATTGAGGTTTTCCAAAACGGAGACGATGAAAATAATTTGTATATTTTCAAGGCAAAATCAAAAGATCCAGATAATGGTCTTTTAACAAATAAAGCATTTTTGCTTAAACTAGAAGACGATAAACTCTTAATAGAGCATGAGTTTTTTGGGTAATAAACCTCTAACAAGCGCAGGCACTCGGACAAATTTTCCGCTGCGCTTCAAATTTGCCCGGTGCTGCGGGCGTCGGACGTCAGCTCAGACGCGGTTGTGCCGTAACCTCAATTGACTACGAGTTATGAACATTATGAACAACGAGCTACTTAACCAATTGCTGGTGGATGATCTCGCGCAAAAGGTTGCTAAGGATTATGGCACGCCGGTCTATATCTATTCCGAAGACATGTTGTTGCGACAAGCTCAGCTCGCGCAGGCTATGCCGAATGCGTTTGGACTAAAAGTTAGATACGCGATGAAAGCAAACTCCAATATTTCCGTCGTGCGTACTTTGTACAAGGCTGGAGTTTGTATTGACGCTAGTAGCGGATACGAAGTCGAACGCGCGTTGCTTGCGGGTGTTGCTCCATCGGACATACAGATTACGGCACAGGAACTGCCAAACAACATCGGTGATCTGCATCGGGCTGGTGTATTGGTGAACGCTTGCTCTTTGATGCAATTAGAAAAGTTTGGTGCAGCAAGTCAGGGCGGAGAGGTTTCGCTCCGTATCAATCCTGGGCTTGGTTCAGGCCATACCAACCGCACGAATGTAGGCGGTATTAGCTCGTCATTTGGTATCTGGCACGAGCACTTAGATCGCGCACTTGAAATTTGTAAAAAATATTCGCTTACCGTCACTAGAGCCCATACCCATATCGGATCCGGGGCAGATCCGAACGTCTGGAAGAAAGTGGCGTTGATGTCTCTGGAGATGTGTCGAACACTGCCGGATGTTTCAATATTGAGTCTTGGTGGTGGCTTCAAGATTGCAAGAAATCGTTCCGAAGAAGGCGCTGATCTACAGGCAATCGGTTTTCCCGTGAAGTCAGCATTTGAGGATTTTTATCACGCCACCGGAAGAAAATTAGTACAGGAGATCGAACCTGGAGCCTTTTTGGTGGGAAATGCAGGGGGTATTATTTCTGCCGTTACAGATGTCGTGAATACCGGCAATGACGGATTCGAGTTTATTAAGCTTGATACCGGGATGAACGATTTTATTCGGCCAGGGATGTATGGGGGCATTCACGAAATTAGCACGCTTTCATCATCGGAGCATAAAAACGAAAAACGTAACTATCTGGTGGTGGGGCATTGCTGCGAATCGAGCGATATCTTAACGCCGATGCCCAACGACCCTGATGGGTTGAAGCCAATCGAGCTACCTGAGATGAAGATCGGTGATCTTGTCGTCATTGCTGGAACTGGAGCCTATTGCGCTTCAATGGCGGCAAAGAATTACAACTCATTCCCCGAGTCGGCGGAGCTTATGATCCGACAGGATGGTTCTGTTCAAGTAGTCCGACGTCGGCAGACTCTTGAGCAGTTGATTCAAAATGAAATAAATGTGGTTTCATAGGTGTGAACCAAAATTCATGTGAGTGGCTGTTGCAGTCATTACAAATATTTATAGGCTTGGTGCAGTAGACGCCCAACAAGTCGTTGCAGGTGACATTTGACCCGTCACCGATTTTTGCTAAACGCAAAAACGGCGTCGCCTCAAATGCACCTGAACTCAGGCGTTAGGTGCTAAGAGGAAATATGAAAGAATTTACTGAACTGTTGAGGATCGCAGAGCGTAAGTCTGAGTTTGATCAAAGCAACTCTTGGTCTAGTGGCTCTGAAACTTACCTAGCGGAAATGAAAAAAGAAATTGACGAAGTATCAGAAGAAATTCCAAAAAATCGTCAGTGTTATCTCGAAGAAGAATTAGGTGATGTGCTATGGGACTACCTGAATGTACTCACTGCCATACAAAAAGAGCAAGGTATATGCCCCAAAGCAGTCTTAACTCGTGCTATCAAAAAGTATGAAGAAAGGGTGTCTGGCATTGAAACGGGTGAGTCTTGGGCAAGCATAAAAGGACGACAGAAAATAGCTTTGGCACAGGAACAAAAAGATCGCACCTAACAAACGCTTCAAGAGGGACAGCAAACGGGAACGATTAATGCGACACCCATCGTAAATTTCAAGAAGTGAAGGCGGTTTGGCGAAAATATGAGTAAACACATAACAATCGCAAGCAGCCGGAAATATTTTCTGTTCTTCGTTTTGACGTTAAACGCTACGCTACCGTAAAACAATCCACTACAAATATTTCGCTGTTGCGGGCGTTATGTACCTACGAGGTAACTGGAATTATGAGTGATTTTGTTCGTGAGGTTGGTGAGCACTGGAGTCAGATTGGTGTTGACGCTAGTATAAAGCGGCAATCAGCTGGTGCGACGAATCATGTTTTTTGCATCCAATCCTCAGAGACTTTTTACCTTAGAAAATATAACGTTCGCAATGTTGTTAAGATCAAACTAGAGCATGGGCTTCTGAGAAAGCTATCGCAAAATTTGAATACTATAATTGCCCCACTTTTGACGCACGATCACCACTCCTTTTGTAAAATAGGTGATGAGTTTTATGCTCTATTTCCTGAAGCAAAAGGAGCATTAATCGAAAAAAGTGAGTTGTCTGAGTCTCATGCTTTTCAGCTGGGAAAAGCCCTTGCTGACCTGCATGTTCAACTTGCTTCTGTGGTTGGAAACAATTTTCCAACAATTGAGCTTTCTTGGGATAAAAGTGCTTGGGTCGATAGACTACAAAAAATAGTTGCCACTATTGAAGCCAATAGTGAATTTGATACGAATGGCTCGGTGCTACGAAGAGTGAAGCAACAGCGTGATTATCTAGCTAGCTCAAAAGCTACTCACTCATATACACCGTTAACAAGCAGGCAATTAATTCACGGCGATTTTCATCATTTTAACGTCTTTTTTGATTCTAATTGCGCAGTAAGCGATGTGATCGACTGGGATCTAGTGCAAAACATGCCTCCTAGTTACGAGTTGGCGAGATCCTGTATGTACATGTTCGACTTGGAGTTTAATAGGTCATTAGCTTTGTTAAAAGGCTATCTGTCCGTCAAGCCTCTATCCCGATTAGAGCTTAACGATGGAGCACAGGCGTGGGCTGTTTATGCTGACCACCATGTGTGGGCTTTGGAAGAAGTATTTTTAAAAAACAATACCGCAGCACAGAAGTTTATACCTCAAAGGGACTTTATCCCTTTTATGGAGCAATGGTTCCAAATTGAAAGTGCCTTGTTTTGAGCCGGTACATAACAAACTGTTTAAGAGTGATTCGCAACGCGTGGCATTTTTACTATGCGTTGTCGCTCAAACATATACCTATTCCCTCAAAATAGAAGGGTCAGCAAAGAGGATGGCAAGGATCAAAGGTGGTAACGCTGTCAAACTGTTTATGCCCTGTTTGTGGGCAGCATACTGTGCTTTATCTTGGAGAAACTTAATGGGACACCCATCGTAACTTCGTGAACCTTACGGCATAGAAGACGCACAAGACATCACCGGCTTTAAAGGCTGGGGAGCGTATTTGGCGTCATTGGAATAGCAAGACGGTAAGTGCAGAGACAACGAAAAATGAGGTGTCTCTGCTTCGTGTGTGGTGAATCTAATGTAGTTTATCTTGGGGAGATAAAATATTACCCTCAGTTGGGCTTGGATAGTCGTTAACAGACTCAGGCATAAATACATTGCCTTGAAAGCGTATCAGGTCATGGAGCCTGAGGATTCAGTATTGCCTAATACTTAGGATTCGAGTAAAAAGAGTCATACTGTGATAAAAAATAAACGTAAATCCCGCCTAAATTTTGGGAATCTCCCTTAGTAAGGGAGAAAAAGCACTGCGATATTAACAGGGACGTCGCCAATTCTGAAAAAGCAAATCCCCTATAGATAACGCGGTCGTTCAACAGACGATTATAGCCATGGCTTCGCCACTGTATAACCGCTTAGTAGTTATAAATCATATCTATATGAGGTAGTAATTTGAAACCTAAAGTATTTGTTGCATCTTCTGTTGAAGGTTTAGATGTTGCTTACCCGATGCAAGTGAATTTACAGCATGATGCAGATATCACGGTTTGGAGTCAGGGGGTATTCTCTCTTTCTGTAACACCTTTAGATTCTATAACTGAAGCTTTGAATGCTTCAGATTTTGGCATCTTTGTGTTTAGTCCTGATGATGAAACAAAGATGCGCGGTACAGTTAATGACACCGTAAGGGATAACGTACTCTTTGAATTGGGTTTGTTCATAGGAAAGCTCGGGAAGAGACGTTGCTTTATCGTAATGCCAGACAATGTAGATCTTCATATACCTACAGATTTAGTTGGTGTAACACCTGCTAAATATTCGGGAGCCCGAGATAAATCAGAAATTGCTGCTTCTTTAGGCCCTGCATGCCATGAAATTCGTCAAGCAATGAAGTTACAAGGCTTGTTTAAGCAGCAGGAGAGCGGCTCTTCGCAAAAGATTCCTGCAAATGACCACGATAACTACGATGAAAACGACAAAATAGCACTCTTAGAAGCTTGGTTAACAACTGAGGCAGAAGAAGGTAAAGCTATCAAATACGTTGATGTGGACAACTATCTTAAGATTGAATTAGGTTCCACAAAAAGATTTTTACCGACGGTTATTAATAGAAACACTTCTTATAAAATTGATATTTCAGGAAGTAATGTATTTAAGTTTCATTACGTACTACAGGATGTATGGTACTGATTTATAACAAACTGTTTAAGAGTGATTCACAACGCGTGGCATTTTTACTATGCGTTTGTTTTAGTGGTTAAGGTGGTATGCGGAAGCATCGGTATTGCGTTGCTCACACCTTAACAGGGCGTTCTACAGCTTTGAATTAATCATCACCAAAAAATCATTCAAATGGAAGTAGAGAATGAATATTCAATTAAAAGAAATAGACCGAACAAATTATCAAGAATGTATTGATTTGAAAGTTGGTTCAGATCAACAGGATTACGTAGCACCTAACATTGTTTCTTTAGTTGAAGCGGCGTATGAACCAGATTTGTATCCCTTAGGTATCTATGATGAAGAGAGATTTATTGGCTTTATTCTTTTTGACTTCGATAAAAAAATTAATGGGTGGTCAATGAGTCGATTTATGATTGGTAGTGAATACCAAGGAAAGGGGTACGGAAAAGAGTCACTTAAAGTCTTCTTGATGTTTTTTAATGCAAAATTCGGCAATGTTACACTGTATACAAGTGCAGAATTAGGGAACAAAGTTGCTATTCACTTGTATGAATCATTCGGTTTTAAACGACAGGATAACTTTGAGTACGAGCACAAAGGTAAGCTTTACCGAGAAACAAGAATGGTACTTGAGGCGAATAGATAATTAAGAATTAGTGCCAGAAATGGCAGTAGAAAAAATCGCTTCAATTGACAAAATAACTGTCACGAATTTCGCTTCGCAAAATATGGTGTCAGCTACTTTGCAACTGACAAAGTTAGCCACCTTAGAGCTTGATATACGTCCGAAATGAGTAGGTGTCGCTCTGCGCTGATCTTCGATATAGGCGATCTCAATAAACTCTTTGTGAGTGTCCAACCCAATAAAAACTATGCTATGTTCAATCATGCTAGCCTCCATTATTTAGTTGTTGACACATTCATTATGGCTCTGGTTTTACACTAACCCACGGAATTGGAGGCTAGCCTCGTGAGGAGTCACTATTTCTAGGCTGAAAAGGAGATTAAATGCCACACTGTATAGTAGAACATTCAAAAAGCTTTGATAGCGACCTACTGGTACAAAAGGTTTTTCAAGGTGCGTTAAATACTGGGCTTTTCGAGCCTGATGGGAGTGATATAAAAGTTAGAGCGCTGGGATACAGCAGCTATATGACAGGGCCGAAAAAATCAGACTTCATTCATGTAGCTTTAAAAATACTATCCGGTCGGACATCCGAGCAGAAATTAAGTCTTTCAAATTCTGTCATCGAGGAGTTGTTATCCTTAGCCTACAATGATGTTTCAATGACGGTTGAAGTTGTAGATATGGATAGAGACAGCTATCGGAAGGTCATATAGGTGAAGCATAACTGTTCGCCTTTGTCGCGGCTGGGATTTCCACTGTGCTTCGTTACGGCCCCATAAAATGGCGTTATGACCTTCGAGGAAGAAATGAAACTTAGAGCATTTGAAAAGGAAGACTACGAGTTACTTATTAGCTGGATTGACTCGGAGAAATTGAACTACCTATGGGGTAGTCCAAAGTTCGAGTTTCCCTTGAGTTCCGAACAAATTAGCCAACATTGTTCTCAGCCTGAAGTGTTTCCTTTTATCTTTGTCGTTTCAGGGGAAAGCGCAGGCTATGTCGAACTCTTCAAAGTAGACGAGTCCCATTTCCGAATCTGTCGAGTATTCGTATCAAATGGCTTTCGTGGTCAGGGGATTTCTAAGCAAATGCTAGGGCAATTAATTGAGTTAGCAAAAGAAAAGTACGCAACTAGTGTCTTGTCACTTGGAGTATTTGAGCAAAATACTGTGGCTAGGAACTGCTATGAGTCATTGGGGTTTTCTGTCGCCTCGCATGAAGTAGGTACTAGGTCATTTGAAGGTGAAGAGTGGGGTCTTCTGCACATGGAAAAACGGTTATAACAAAGCGTTTAAGATATTTAATATGGGTGTCTCGCAAAATCTAGTATTTAAGGTGCAATGTCTAGGTTTGGTCGCAGGTGTGTTCACCACTTAACGCGGAGTTAAGTGGCCAATAAATTGCAGGTAGTAAATATGACCCCAAGTTTAGATGATGTAGTAAAAGCACTTCAAGAAAGCTGGTCTTTGGAAAGCACTGAGGAGCCGGAAAATTGGACGCCCTCCAATCCAAGCCGTGGGCAGTGTGGAATTTCCGCGTTAATAGTTAACGACTATTTTGGTGGAAAGTTAGTTTTATGGAAGGTATTTGTAGGTGAAGAGCAAGTTGGCTTTCATTATTCAAACGAGTTACCTGATGGTACTCCGTTTGATTCAACTGGCGATCAGTTCTGGGAAAGTGAAGAGTTAAGAGAACCTTCTTCGTTTGTAAGACCGGATAAACTGCCAAAAAACGGAGTTGACCGGTATTTGAACTTATCAAAATTGGTCAGTAGTAAATTGGAACGTTACCAGGTAGAAGCGGCAGCCTCGACCTAACAATCAAAGGCATGGGACGCGAAAAAGCTCCCGCGCTCATGCTTTAGGCGTTCTACAGCTTTGAATTAATCATCACCAAAAAATCATTCAAATGGAAGTAGAGAATGAATATTCAATTAAAAGAAATAGACCGAACAAATTATCAAGAATGTATTGATTTGAAAGTTGGTTCAGATCAACAGGATTACGTAGCACCTAACATTGTTTCTTTAGTTGAAGCGGCGTATGAACCAGATTTGTATCCCTTAGGTATCTATGATGAAGAGAAATTTATTGGCTTTATTCTTTTTGATTTCGATAAAAAAATTAATGGGTGGTCAATGAGTCGATTTATGATTGGTAGTGAATACCAAGGAAAGGGGTACGGAAAAGAGTCACTTAAAGTCTTCTTGATGTTTTTTAATGCAAAATTCGGCAATGTGACACTGTATACAAGTGCAGAATTAGGGAACAAAGTTGCTATTCACTTGTATGAATCATTCGGTTTTAAACGACAGGATAACTTTGAGTACGAGCACAAAGGTAAGCTTTACCGAGAAACAAGAATGGTACTTGAGGCGAATAGATAATTAAGAATTAGTGCCAGAAATGGCAGTAGAAAAAATCGCTTCAATTGACAAAATAACTGACAAAGACGTTAGCCACCTTAGAGCTTGATATACGTCCGAAATGAGTAGGTGTCGCTCCGCGCTGATCCTCGATATAGGCAATTTCAATAAACTCTTTATGAGTGTCCAACCCAATAAAAACTATGCTATGTTCAATCATGCTAGCCTCCATTATTTAGTTGTTGACACATTCATTATGGCTCTGGTTTTACACTAACCCACGGAATTGGAGGCTAGCCTCGTGGGGAGTCATTATGTCTAGGATTTATAGGAGACTTTATGGCACTTCAAGATCAACCCGCTTACATTATCAAAATGCGAGCAAAACCGGGCCTAGGCGACAAGCTTTTCGAATTGGCTAGCGCTGGAATGACGAAATCTGGGGCTTCCGATCGATTCATCATTGCTCGTGAGGACGGAGATCCAGACATCCTTTGGAACGTTGAGGTCTTTAAATCCGAAGAAGCTAAAGCCAACTATGAGAATAGCCCGCTTGCTGACGAACTCCGCGACGAGATCATCAATCTTTTGGCCGAGCCGCCCATGCGCATTCCAGTCCATCCATATGCAGCGCTTCCCATTAATGTGTCCTAACTATTCATTCAAGCCAACGCCGCTCTGCGGCGCGCCTTAATTCAGGTGTTAAATCTAGGGGAGTCGTAAAATGATCTTCGGAATAAACCACGTACAGATCAGTATTCCAAAGGGGGCAGAAGAGCAAGCACGCCTCTTTTATTGTGAATTACTAGGACTAACTGAATTGGAAAAGCCGGAAGTGCTAAAGCGCAATGGTGGCCTTTGGTTAAAAGTTGGTGCAACTCAGCTTCATTTAGGCATAGAAGACTTAGAAAATCGACATAAGTCAAAAGCACATGTGGCTTTTGAAATTGAAGACGAACAAAGCATGCGTGAATTGCTTCAATGCAATAATGTTGAAGTTATGGAAAACACTCAAATCAAAGGTTATAAACGCTTTGATATTCGAGATCCATTTGGTAATAGACTTGAATTCATGGAAAAAATTTAACAAGTTGTAGCACACAGCCCTTACCGGGCTTTGGACTCACAATTCACTGGCGTTCGTTTTTCGCTTGTGTACAAAGGGGTTAGCGTAAAGTTGAAAATAACATATAGACAGGCTTTGAAAGAAGATTTTGCTTACCTATTTTCTTTGAGAAAAGAGTCGATGACTCCCCATCTGGAAGCTGAAGGGGTGTTGCTAGATGATGCCGATCACGTTAGAAGAATCGAATATCGTTTCGACTGCGCAAAGATAATACTGGTTGATGGAGCAATCGGTGGATTAATAAAGGTTGTTGAAGAAGGTAATGATTGGGAATTAATTCAAATTCAGATAGATGCTTGTTTACGTGGTCAAGGTATTGGAAAAAGAGTTATCACTGACATTCTAGAAAGGGCTTTTTCTAAAGGAGCTTCTGTAAAATTAAGCGTATTCCGCTCAAATCCAGCAAAGGAACTTTATCAGAAGCTTGGTTTTAAGCCGTACATGGATACACTGACAACATATGAAATGCGTGCAACCGCCTAACAAATACGGGTTGCGGATTCATGACTTCTCCGCAACCGACAATCGTTAGCCTTATTATAATGTTTTGTTTTTTGAATTATGAAGGTTAAAGGTAAGTGATATTCTCTAAAGCTTTAAAAGTGGTTGATAAAATTGGCTTTTTCTCACCATCATCACCCGCAACGGCTTTTTCGCCAAATCGTTTCAAGCGGGCAAAGTCATATCTAGAATCTCAAGGGTTTGAACTAGTAGGAAGGAAAGGTGACTAATGCATATATCGTTTGATTTTGACTATACATTAGCTGACTCCTCAGAAGGAGCTGCTATATGTGCTAGATATGCACTTCGATCGATGGGCAAGCCTGAATGCTCAGATGTCGAAATAAAGAAGACTATTGGTTTAAGCTTGGATGAAACATATAAGCAGCTTGTCAGTGATTATAGTGATGGCGATCTAACTACGTTCTCAAGCCTATTCCTGAGAAAGGCAGATGAAGTAATGGTTGATTGCATTAAGTTTTATGAAAGTACTAAAGAATCGCTTGTCGAGTTAAAAGAGAATGGGCATTACATTTCGATCGTTTCAACTAAGTACACAAAACGAATTATGGCAGCCTTGGAAAGAGATGGGCTAATTGATTTGATTGACGAAGTAATTGGCGGTGATAAAGTAAAGGATCCCAAGCCATCTCCTGAAGGCTTGAATATGGCTATTAGGGCTTCAAAAATAGATAAGCAAGAAACTCTCTATGTGGGTGATTCAAAGTCTGATGGCCTAGCTGCGAGGGCTGCTGGTGTTGGCTATGTAGCTGTACTAACGGGAATGACGCCACGCGAGAACCTTAATGGATTCAACCCAATTAAAATAATTGATGATTTAAAAGAATTGAATCAAGTTGTGTGTAACTTTTGTGGTACCAGTGATTAGTATCTGAACTCACAGTTCTTGATTTCAAAAGATCATACGAATTTTATGTTAATGTTCTTGGTACAGGATCCAAGCGGGTATTTGCTTCGATTGTCCCAATATTTAGCTGAAAAAAACACTATCTGTATAATAAACCAAAGCTGTTCATGTTAGCCAACCGTAGCGATAGTTCGGCGTCTCATCTCACTTCTCACTCACTAAATTCTGTCCCGTGCCCAATGAAACTGGGCACGGGGTATGTGATCGGCTCTTCTATGCTTTATCGGGGCGGTGGAAGAGTAGGGTTACGACCACGGAAGATGCCGCGAGTGCTGACATCAGCATGAACGCATCGGCGAAGCTTCCGCTTTTGCCAATGATCCAGCCAGTCAACGCCGGTGCCAGAAAGCCGGAGATCGCGAAGCCGAAGTCCATGATACCGAGTGCAGTGGCGGAACGGTCGCGGGCGACGTCAATGTTGATGGCGTAGAAGGCGGAATTCGCGCTCATGGACGAGGCGACGGCAATGGTGATAAGGATCAGGGCCAGTGTCAGGTTGTCGGTGAAGGCAACGGGTAGTATCACCAGCGCCGCCAGCGCTTGCGTAGCCGCAATCAAATAGCTACGGGCAATGCGCAGTTTGCCGGTAAGCCGCAAAAGCTTATCCGATAGGTTGCTGAGTAGAAGCAGCGCGACGGCAGCGGCAACCCAGGGCGCGGCTGAGAACCATCCGACGCTGGTGATAGACAGTTTAAAGGTCTTTTCAAGATAACCCGGCAGCCATGACATGAAAAAGAACAGGAAGTAGCCGAAAACGAAGAACGCCCAGTAGTTTGCCAGAAGCGTGCCGTTCGTCAATAGTTTTGCCCAGCTTGTGGGCTTATGCTCCACGACGGGGGCGTCGGGGTCGCGATCGTGCGTTTCCTTATCAGCGATGATTGCCATCTCGGCTTTATTCACTTTGTTGCTGTCTTTGGGGTGATTACGAAACAGCACCCACCACAGTGGCATCCATAGGAGGCTGACAACACCCAGTATGAGAAACATCTCGCGCCAGCCAGTGAGTGCGGTGATATAGGAGACTATCGGCGCACCGATGGCCAGCGAGATTGGCACGGCCACCAGCGAATAGCCCAGCGCTCTTCCGCGCTCCCGTCCCGATAGCCAGTTTGCAATGGCCCCTGTCTGGCCTGGGAACATTGGCCCTTCGGCAAGACCGAGTGCCGCACGTGCGACTAGGATCAGAATAAAACTGCTGGCGACGCCGATAAAGGCGGTGGCCAAAGCCCAGGCGACAACTGACACCGACAGCACGATCCTTGCGCCAAATCGGTCGACTAGAATGCCTCCCAAAAGCGTCGTCACGGCGTAGCCGATGCCGAAGGCACCAAGGATCATCCCCTGCTGCGCATCACTGAGGCTCAATTCCTTCGACATGGGTCCAATTGCATAAGAGATTGCTGAACGATCAATGTAGTTGATGAGAATGATTGCGGCGAGCATTGCCACAATGATCCAGCGGAAGTTTGTGGCGTCGCCTGGTTGAGGCGTTTGTTTGTTTGGTGTAGTCATTTTTATTTCCTTCTTTACAAAGGTACTTATTTTTGGTAACCCAGTATAAGTTAAATTAATATTATTGACTATCCTTGGCGTTGGGGTGAGGTACAGCCTATGAAAAATGTCTCCTCTTTTCCATATTCCTACATACGTCCTGTTTTTTTATACACAATTGACTGGCCTAGCAAATTCAAAGTTTCTTTGAATGGTGTAGTCGTCAATAAATGTCATTTGCTCAGACTCGATTTGCCGATGATAGGTGAGTCTTGTTTATCTTGATGAGCCAATATTTTATGGACAATGCCAAGCTCAGCTATACAAGCAATTACCTTTACATTGCTCTGCTTACAAGCTTCACACATGAATAATGTCGAATACGTGTTTTAACCTTTGAGCCCACGTTATGCTCCTAACGGGATAGGTTTTATCGCTCTTTTAGTCCTGCTCTAACCTAGTGTTATGATTGTCTCACTGAGGTGATCTATGTCTCCACAGTGCCGTTTGGTGTAAATACTTCCTTTCCAAGTCGTAACATTGATGAGAAATGTTTACCCGCCTTGCAGCTGTATCGGCGGCAAAGCCGATGTAAAGCGGGTAAACATCTTGTGAGTCCAGTTAATTAACGAAGTAGATTGGTTTTGCCCAATTCAACAAGCGCATCTCCATCGCCATTCAGAATGGCTTTGAGCATATAGAGGCTGAAGCCTTTGGCATGTTGCATCTTTACTTTCGGTGGCATTGCCAGTTCCTGTTTGGCTATTTTCACTGACAGCAGATAAGGTCCTTCACTGGCTAACATGGTTTTGACTGCTGCTTCCAGTTCACTGCCATTCTCCACGTACGCAGAATCAATACCTGCTCCTTGGGCAATGGCTGCAAAGTCAGGGTTATCCAAATCCGTGTCATGAGAATAGAATCCCGCCGATTTCATCTCCATGGCGACGAACCCCAACGAACGATTATCAAGCACGACGACTTTAAGTGGCAGTTTATGTTGCTTAAGGCTCAGCAAATCCCCCATTAGCATTGAAAAACCGCCATCTCCACACAACGCAACCACCTGACGCTGGCGATCGATACTCTGAGCGCCGATGCCCTGAGCTAATGCATTCGCCATAGAACCATGATTAAACGATCCCAGTAGTCGACGCTTGCCATTCATTGTCAGATAGCGGGCTGCCCAGACGGTAGGGGTTCCGACGTCACAAGTGAAGATGGTGTCGTCGTCGGCGTGCTCGTTGATCAGTTTGGTCAGATATTGAGGATGGATAAGGTGTTGGTTATCAGACGGTGATGCCAGCTTATCAAGGGCCTGCCTGGCTGAATGGTAATGCTTACGGGCGGCTTCCAGAAAACGCGTGTCATCATGACGTTTCAGCTTTGGCATTAATGCGTGAAGGGTCTCTTTCACATTACCCTGTAAAGCAAGATCGATATTGGCATGCGCACCCAGTGCAAGGGGAGATTTGTCTACCTGAATGATGGTTGCCTCTTGAGGATAAAACTCGCGATAAGGAAATGCACTGCCTAAGACGATCAGCGTATCAGCATTTTCCATCGCATGGTAACCAGAAGAAAAACCTATCAAGCCGGTCATCCCTACATCGTAGGGGTTATCGAATTCAACATGTTCTTTACCCCGCATGGCGTGCACCACTGGTGACTTTAGGATCTCTGCCAGTCCCAGCAGTTCCTCGTGAGCGCCTTGGCAACCGGCACCAGCAAGAACCGTAATTTTTTGCGCTTTATTCAGTAACCGCGCCATCTCGTCGATACTCTGTTCAGAAGGTGTCACAGAAGGACGCTCAGGCGTTTGCCAGTTCATTTTTATTGCAGGGGCTTCAAGCAGTGTAACGTCTCCGGGCAGCACGATAACGGCGACATCCTTCTCTAGGATTGCGGTTCGCATGGCGACGTCGAGGACATAGGGTAATTGCTGTGGTGAGGTAACCATTTCACAGTATGCGCTGCATTCTGAGAACAACATTTTAGGGTTGGTTTCCTGAAAATAGCCTGAGCCAATCTGATTAGAAGGTATATGGCTCGCGATGACGAGAGTAGGCACATGGCTGCGATGACAGTCATAGACACCGTTTATCAGATGCATATTGCCCGGCCCACAGGATCCGGCACAGACAGACAGTTTACCGGTTATTTGCCCTTCAGCACCTGCTGCAAAAGCAGCGACTTCTTCATGACGAGTACCAATCCATTGTACGCTTTCGTGCTTTTCCAGTGCGTCGCTAATGCCATTAAGGGAATCCCCGGTAACACCCCAGATGCGCGTGATGCCAGCATCGGCTAGGCTATCAACCAGAAACTCTGCAATTGTTTTTGCCATAGTGGTTCCTCAAAAAGATGTAAGTAAGTCTGGCGAAGGCTATATGTCGCCGTCAGACGAAGGCTTCTGAAACAGAAGCGGGTTAGGATTAAATACGTAACACCGCCGGCAAGCGCTTTTCTGTTTGTTTTGGGCTCCTGACGCTTTAATGCATGAAAAGTGTATTGGAGGGTAAATGACAGGATAAAATGTTCATTTATTGTTATTTAATGGTGAGTCAGCCTAACTGGCTTGAAACAGAACTCAAAGGCTCTTCATCACCTTATCCGGCACATCTTCTCTTGTCTCTTCAGCATTGACATTATCTTTCCTGCTTACGGTGTATAAGTCAATATGGGTGTCCGTAGGGCGTTTTTGTGTGACAAAAACTCTGTCTCTGATGAACGCTTTGTGCACCGCTGAGGTTGGGGCGAAAATATGTGTGCACGTTCTGCACACTGGTATATTCACTGTCACTGCGGCGCTACGCCCTCGACTTGCCGATCACCCGAATTAGCAAAATAAGGAAACTATCGGGACATCCTCGTTAGAGTCTGTTTTCGAGGCGTGCCCACGATGAATTTCCTAGTAGGTGACCGAAAAGATTTGTTACCAAGGTTATTACGATCCCACAGCCGCGTGTCTCCGCTGCGGGCTGACTAAACAGCCCGATCCTAGGAGGTCCAAGACGGCCTTTAACCCTCACTTCCTTTGGGTTTTTAGAGGTCTGCTAGGTCACTGCCGCTACAGATTTGCGTGATTCTTGGACCATCGATGTTCCTCTGGAGTCAGTCCACTTTAGCCAGAAGATTTACCAAAGTTACGGCTGACCGACGTAGTGATTCGAGGTCTTCGGGCGGAAGTGAAATTTCCTGAGCAAGCCTTTCAGGGACGGCCAGCGCTTGCGCTCTTAATTCCCCGCCGTGAACAGTCAGCTCAATCAAAACCCGTCTTTCGTCCTGTGGATCGCGTCGACGGGTGATGAAGTCGTCCCGCTCCATGCGTTTCAGTAGCGGCGTTAGTGTCCCGTTGTCTAGATGAAGGCAAGCACCGATCTCACCGACTGTCAGTCTTTCGTGTTCCCACAACAGCAGCATCACCAGATACTTGGAGTAAGTGAGTCCAAGTGGTGCAAGCAAGGGACGGTACAGACGCTGCAAAAGGTTTGTTGCCGCATATAGCGGAAAGCAGACCTGATTCTCCAGCAGAAGATAATTTTCTTTTGACTCGGACATAGCAGTTACGGCTGCGCTTTGACGGTGATTTTGACATCAATATTGCCTTTGACCGCATTGGAATACGGACAAGCCAGATGTGCTTCAGCAACCGCGTCTTCTGCCACGGCCTGACTGACTCCAACGATGGTGACGTCAAGTGCAACCGTCAGACCAAAGCCACCTGCATCGTTCGGTGACATACCGACAGTAGCGACCACGGTGATGTCGTCATCTTTAACCTTCTGATCCTTGTTTCGCGTGACGTGAATCACGGCGTTACCGAAGCAGGCGGCGTACCCCGCAGCAAATAACTGCTCTGGATTGGTGGCATCGCCTTTGCCGCCAAGTGTCTGGGGTAGGGCAAGTGGCAGTTCTAACAATCCATCGTCACTTTTGACTGTGCCAGAACGTCCGCCGACAGCGTTTACAGTTGTTGAGTAAAGTGTGCTCATATCAAGCCTCTCTTTGATGATGTTGTGATTTAAGTTTTAAACCATTATATGGCTTCCAATATATATGTCAACCTCACTTTTGGAAACCTAGCTTTTCTGATCGTCTGCATGGTCGTCGCTGGATAGCGCCAACACATCACGCTAAGGTTCGTGTTCTGAGGGAATAGTCTTGCCTTAAGAGTTGAATCGCGCTAAAAAATAAGAAGTTAGGATCAAAATAGTGGCGAACTTAGGTTATCTGGCAAAAGAGGCTCTGATTAAGCTTGGTTTTCAGCGACAGAATATAACAGGGAGGTCGCACCATGAAAAAACACATTCCTTATATAAAACGCCGCTGTTCAACTGTGGATTATAGTCGCAGCAGCGCGAGCTCTTCGTTGCTTGGCAAGCGTTATGCAATTGCAGTAATCGACCTTTTAAAGGACCCAAGGTGGTGTAGAGTCATTGCAGTAGCTAAGGACGTTTATACCGAATTTAAGGTTTCCACATAGGCATACCAATCACGTCGGTGGCTACTACATTGCGGCTTTGCCTTCATTTTAAGGATGCGCGAGTTGGCGGAGTGATACTTCTGGAATATTTCTTATGATCTTTTTTGATATTGATGATACGTTGTTTGACTATAAAACGTCACAGGATATAGCAGCCAGTAAATTTTGTGATATGTTCTCTGATCGATTGATTCCAGAGAAGTCTGATTTCGTCAAAGTTTGGGATACTGTAGCTCATGAGTACATGAAAAGATATTTGTTAGGCGAATTAACTTTTCAAGAACAGCGGCGCGAAAGAATAAAGGCAGTAATTCATGGCGTCAAGAGTGATAAAGAAGCGGATCTATTATTTAGTGAATATTATTCTTTTTATCAAAACTCATGGCAGTTGTTTCCTGATTGCATTGAGGCCTTAGATATCCTTCGTTCTAAAAAGTTGGGTATTATTACAAATGGGGATCTCAATCAACAAAAGTCGAAATTAAAAAAATTACGTATAGATCATTATTTTTCTTTCGTTGTTACGCCCGCAGATGTTGGTGAGGCAAAGCCAAGTCCAAAAATATTTGAATATGCTAATAAATTAGCCGGTGTTTCAGCTGATGAATGTTGGTATGTTGGCGATGATTACGAAAATGACTATCTTGCATCAAAACAATTAAATTGGAATTCCATATGGTTAAATCGAAGACTATCCAATAATAATCTAGAAGGTATGTATAGCAGTTTGCTAGAGTTTGCAAAAAGTATTATCTGAAAATAGATATTCACTAGCAATCTTATGGAAGTGTCACAAAACATTGAGAGCAACTATAAACCTACGATTTAACTTAATGTTACCTTTTCGCTATGCGACATTATAATATTAAATTTTACTGCAGTTTATTTCGGCTTAAATAGGGATTAGGCAATACATTATGAATCCTGTAGAAACAGGTAAAAACTACGATACAATTACGGATCTTTGGTCTGATGACCGATTCAATATGAAAAACGGAATCGATCAACACAGAAGAGCCATAAACTTTGTAAAGTCGAGAGGTAAGGCTCTTGATGTTGGTTGCGGAAGAACTGGGAGAATAATGGATTTGCTAGCCAAAGAAGGCTTTAAGCCAGAAGGCTTAGATATCTCAGAAAAAATGATCGCACTAGCTCGGAGTCGTAATCCAGAATGGAATTTCTACCAAGAAGATATCTGTTCCTATCCATTATCAGAAAAATATGACTTCATAACCGCTTGGGATAGTATTTGGCATATCCCATTGGATGAGCAAGTTAGTGTGATATCAAAATTGGCAAGTGCGTTAAATCCCAACGGCATCATGATATTTTCATTTGGTGGAGTTAATGAGCCAGGAAATCACACTGACGATACGATGGGGCCAATGATGTATTACTCATCTTTAGGAACAAATGGCTTTATAAAGGTTTTCCTCGATAATGGTTGTACCATCAAGCACTTAGAGTTTGACCAGTACCCAGAGTTACACACCTACATAGTGGCGCAAAAAATAGCCTAACAAAGCTATAAAGGGGGACTTCCAACACTCCGTTGCTTTCCAGTTATTATTGCAAAAAATGGAATTTCAATAGATCTTATGGGTCAATCAGAATGGATAAAATAAAAGCCATGATTTTGGGGCTAATTGGCAGGTCGTCAATGGCAAGTACTGGGGTGGATGTGCAGTATTATCCGTCGCCAAATGGTGCATTTGGGTTGATGGCGCCTGTCGGCTGGCAGCAAAAAACGGACTCTGACTTCCTTTCGATCTCTAGCCCAGATGGGAGCGTTTCTATTACTGCCAATGCGTTCACTAAAAACGATGGAGATTTGGAAGAGTTTGCCGAGTATCGCTTCTGGTCATTACAAGGTTTATACACCCCTCAAAGTGAAGTCTATCCAATTAAATACGGTGTTTTGCGCGAGTATGAAACTGCATACCCGAGTGAGTCGGAGAAAACCTATTATGTCACTGCTGCCGTTCAGGTGAAAAGTGCCTTTGTTGGTATAGCAGTGATTACTAATCGCAAGGACTATAACGAAAACAAGTCCATGTATATAAAGGTTTTTGAATCTATTAAAGTGAACTTATCGTAAGGCCTAAGTACATGATGGGGGCGTGTTGGCAGTGTTAGTATTTCAAATCGTTAGTTTCAGTGGAAAATGCCTTATAAAACAGCCTTTAAGGCCGGTTCACAATGCTTAACGCTTGGTGATTTTTTTCAAATCAGTTTAGCTTTATAGGATATAATGGATTGGTCGCCTCGTTTTTCACCACTTTACACGGTGTTGTACGCTTTTTGATCATTTGGAGATGCTATGAAAATAATCAGAAGTAAAGGGTTTAAACCTGAACGTGCTTGGGGGGCAAAAGATATCGCTAATATGAGTGGCATTACGACGCGCTTACATTGGACTGATCAGCCTTATAAGTGGCATATAAACGATGGTGAAGAGGTGTTTGTTGTTTTAGATGGTGTTGTTGAAATGCTATTTAAAGAAAATGGAATTGAGAAATCAGCGGTTTTAGAGATGGGTGATATATTTTATGCATCTATTGGTACTGAGCATGTTGCACATCCTCGTGGTGAGGCAAGGGTATTAGTTGTAGAATCAGAAGGAAGCGTATAATTGCTTGCTTAAACGGAAAATTATAGTTGGTCATCGTTTCGAGGTTATAACCAACCATAAATTTTCGCTTAGCAAGATATTCTATAAGACTAGAATGAATAGTCCTTTAACCAAAAAAAGTGGCTTTTTCTGTTTAAAAGCAAATTAATCGAGTAAAACCAATCAAGAGAAAGTTCTATGCTTGAGTTGAGGCTCGGATGTGAATGTTCCTATAGGTAGTAGGTGGTATGACAAAAGATTATTTTAAAAACAAAGCGGCTTCTTATGAAAAGGAGAGCAGAAGGGTCTCAAACGTAGACAATATCGTCAACTTGATTGCGGACAGATTGGATCTAGAAAAGGGCATGCACTTATTGGACTTTGGTGCGGGTACAGGGCTGTTATTGGAGCGCGTTGCACCGTATGTTGAAAAAATCACTGCGGTAGATATTTCCAAAGCCATGATTGAACAGCTTGAGCAGAAACGTGATGGTCTACACTGTGATTTAGCCATTCTTGAAGTGAATTTAGAGTCTTCGTCCATTGATCAGACATTCGATGGCATTATCTCTTCGATGACCATGCACCATGTACAACATATCGATGCTATGTTCGAAAAGTTCTATTCCATGCTGAATGAAGGCGGAGTGATTGGCGTTTCCGACTTGGATAAAGAAGATGGTAGCTTCCATGGTGAAGATACTGGTGTTTTCCACTTTGGTTTCGAGCGTGATGGGATTGCAGCGTCAGCAATAAAAGCGGGTTTTAAGGATGTGAAAGTGGAGAATGCCAGCGTCATCAGCAAACCATATGGTGATTTTCCTGTGTTTTTACTGACGGGTAGAAAGTAAAAAGCAGATTGTTAACCCCCATCACAGATCGACTAAAATCAATAAGCTAGCAGTTTCTGATACGAGCTTTCTGTGTTTAGACTGGAGGAATGGTCGTTGCTAATAGAAAAGTCACCACTTACTTTTGAGCTTCTAGCTGCTTACCACAAACGTCTTTGTTCAAACCCAACTATCAAAGCGGTTTGTGGTATTGAAGGTATAGACCTCACTCTAATTGAATCATACTCATTACAAGGTGTTTAAGACGCTCGGTATTTTGAGGTTGAATAGGGCATTAATAGGACAAGTATTTTAAGGAGTCAGTGTTTTCAAGATTCTTAGACCCTGTAACAGATTCTGTGTAACTGCCATTTAGTTAAGGTGCTTTTCGAGACGCTCCTCGAACTCAATAATAAATCGACTCATTGCTTGGCGCCAGTTCTGAATTGGCATCGTCCATTTCTTACTGGCTTCTTTAATGGCAAGGTATACCATTTTCCTCGCAGAATCATCGCTTGGGAAGACTTTACGTTTTTTAATGGCTCTACGGATAACACTGTTCAGGGACTCAATCGCATTCGTTGTGTAGATCGCTTTTCGGATATCGTCAGGGTAATTAAACAACGTATTGAGGTGATGCCAGTGATTGCGCCATGATTTGGTAATTTGCGGGTATTGATCGTCCCAGATGTCGCCGAAACGATCTAACTCTAGCAAGGCTTCTTCTTCCGTTGCGGAGCGGTAAACTTGCTTTAAATCCGCCGTCACTGCTTTATAGTCTTTCCATGATACATATTTCAATGAGTTGCGTACCATGTGTACGATGCACAGTTGGATGTTAGTTTGTGGGAAAACAGCATTGATGGCTTCTGGGAAGCCTTTTAGACCATCAACACAAGCGATGAGAATATCTTCTACGCCGCGCTGCTGAAGCTCAGTGAGGACGTTGAGCCAGAACTTCGCACCTTCGTTCTCCGCAATCCACATGCCCATGAGTTCTTTATGACCTTCAGTGTTGATACCGAGTGCCAAGAAGATCGATTTATTGATGACGCGTTTATCTTGGCGGATTTTCAACACAATACAATCAAGATACACAATGGGGTAGATGGCATCCAAAGGGCGTGCTTGCCATTCAGTCACTTGCTCAATGACCGCATTGGTAACGCGTGATACCAGTGTTGGAGATATCTCGGCACCATACCATTCATCGAAGGCATTGACGATGTCTCGGGTACTCATGCCTTGCGCATAGAGCCACAGGATTTTATCGTCCATAGAAGTGAATCGGGATTGGTGTTTTTTGACCAGCTTGGGTTCAAAAGAGCCTTCTCGGTCACGAGGCGTATCCAGTTCAAACTCACCATCTTCCGTCTTAATACGCTTGCTATTCTTGCCATTACGACTATTGGTTGAGGTGGACTTTTGATGTCTCTCGTAACCCAGATGGTCATCCATTTCTGCATTCAATGCCGCTTCAACGGTAATCTTCTTCAGCATTTGGCTAAATTCGTTGAGATCCTCAGGCGTTTTAATTCCCTTGGCGGCTTCTTTTGCGAACGCTTCAAGTTCTTTTTTGTTCATTTGCATCTACCTATCCTTAATTCTTAATAGAATATGTTGTGGTAGGCAGTTACACAAAATTAGTTACAGTCTCGATTCTTAACATGCATGTCCTATTAAAATCTGTCCTCCCTATTTTTCATCAAACATCTATCTGTCATCAAAGAAAACTTGCTACAACATCAACTCAAAACGTGACCTTATTGATGTCATGCTTCCTATCATTAATGCCATTATGGCGGGTACTGAAAGTTGACCGGGCATCGAAACCTATGATCAAGACAAATCAGAATGGCTAAAACAATATAGAGAGTTTAAAAACGGTATTCCAAGAGGTCACACAATTGTTCGTATTCTTAAGCTCTGATTCCGGAAAACTTGCTTGATGCTCTGATGAGCTAGACCAGTGAAAAGCAAGGTCCTCTAACAGCAACATTATCCCCCCAAATTCCCCAAAAAGCGGCCGACGATAGGCAGTGTTATGGCGGTAGAGTGGTTCAAAAAAAACAATGGTAAAACCATTATAGATCGGTCGTACTACAGCGTTCGTTCTCTCTTAATCATAAGTCTTTGCATCATTACAGGCATCAGAACTGGCGTATTAAGAGCCGTCAGCGCGACATTCTTGCCACGGAGTTTAACGAAGAAAAAACCAGAATAGTCATGGGAGATGCACTAGAGCATAGGCTCTATTTAAGCGTTTCGTCATGAACATACATTAAAAAATGTGATGAGTGAACTCGAATGATTTAGAGCATTGATTGGTGCTAGAAGACAAAGCCGCTATACAGCGCCAGGCCGCCAACAAAAAAACATTTCGGAGAGTAATAATATGTAATTTTTGATTAAAATCAACGTATTATTTTTGCACTCCCAAAAACAACTGCTATGCTTTTTTTGATGCGGATAAAAATAGATAAAAAGCGTGATATGCCTGAGGTATTGATCCTAGTTATCTCCGTACAGGTACGTCAAGTCAGTGACGACCTTAGAAAAAATATAATGATGCTAGATAGTGAACAGGACTACACATTTTTCTAAGCATCATAATAGATTAATAATTCGGGCTTTTCAGTCTGATGCCGTCTTTATTAATGATACTAGGTGAATGAGGAAACTAATTATTCACTTTATGTTGCTGAATTTTGGAGAAATATATGTGTAGTTCATTTCTAAGAAACACACGTTCATTTTTTTTTGTTTTTTTAATGTTATCTTTTTTACCGATGGCTGATGCAACACCAGTGAAAGGTTCCCATGTTAAAATATATGTCTCAAGCCTTCCCTATCTTTACACATCCCATGCCGTCAATGGTTCACTTTTAAGACCCGCTAATAATGAACGTGGTTGGGAATACTATATGGCCACATCTCATTCGCAAATTAGCGATACCGTCTATGAATTTAAGTTACGTCAAGGGGTTCAGTTTCAAGATGGAACACCATTTAATGCCGATGCCGTCATTGAAAATATGGAGTACTTTAAAAAGAAACCCTTTTTGTTTAGCAAAATTAATACTGTATATGACCATACAGAAAAAGTTGACGATTATACAGTAAGGTTCTATTTAAAAGAAAAGTATGGAACATTCTTGAATGATGTGATTTGGATTCAATTTTATACAACAAAATATCTTGAAAAATTTGGTTGGAATGGTAAAGCGACCTGTCCAAACCTTGCTGAAGCGGGCCCTTATGGATTAGGTCCTTATATTCTTAGTGAAGGTTATATAGAAGGTGATAGAAAAACAGATAAAGCGGTATTAATTGCTAACCCTTATTACTATGATAAAGATTCAGTAAAAGTAGAAAAATTCACTATTTACACAAATTTAGACCCCAAGATAGCATTATCTGATGTTATTGAGTCTGAAGGTTATCTTGATATTATGCCCATCGCATTTTCTGACGTTCAGTTGGTCACTTCTTCTCCTTATGCTAAATTAGTTACTGGGCCATCAACAGATAATATAGCCATCCATATTAATATGGTTAATGGTAACGAAAAACTAAAAGATAAAAATGTTCGTCTTGCTCTAAATAGAGCGATAGATCAGCAACAGTTATTAAATTATTCATTTTCCGGTTATGGTGAAATAAAGCCTACACTGTCTTCACCTAATTTTCCTGGTGTTAAAGAAGCGGTAAAGAATCTGAAGGCTTATTCTGAAGTTGAGTCACCAAAAGAAATACGACAGGAACTAAAGAGCATTTTAGGTGGGCTAGAGCTTAAAGTGCTAACACAGCAGAAGTTTATGTTTCTTTGGCGCTCATTAGATCGAGATTTACGTAAGGTTGGTGTAAAACTTAATTTTGAGATTGTTGATGAAACGACTATTTTTGGACAAATTTTGTCTACCAATGCGGGTAAGAATACAAAGTCGTGGGATTTGATTGTGTGGGGGGATGATGATTGGTACTTCAATCATCCATGGGCGGCAATCTTTGTTTATCAACCAAATAGTGTTTGGAGTACGATGCCAGCAGACCCTCTGATGGGTGAGTATATTGATGAAATGTTTAAAGAAGCCGAAAACACGCCACAATTCAATGAGGCTGTAGCAAAAATAATTAATCATGTCTACAAGAATGCTTATATGCTTGTTGTACCAGCTCCTAACAAGGTCGTTGCAGTTAATAAGAAGGTTTCTTACACCCCATTACCAATGGCTTCTCTTCCATTATGGGATATTGAGGTAAGTGATGATCACTGGTCGTTAAGACAATAGCAAAGATACACGTAGCCACTTGCTCAAATATTTTAAAAAATTCCTTTTTATCGGGATGGTAATATGAAAATAAAATTAAAACTTAGAAGTAAATTGTTACTTGCTTTTTCTTTAATAGGGATATTACCAGTTGCTATTGTTGCTGCCATTTCATTAATGAAATCGAGTGCCGCATTGGAAAATGACGCATTGGAGCAACTGGTCAGTACACGGGATATTAAAGCAAATCAAATAAAAAGTTACCTTAATAGCGCTAAAAAGAATGTTTCGATTTTATCAAATAGTAGAGATGTACATGAGCTGTTCCGCGCTCTGCAAGTATATCAAGATTTAGAAGAAGTTGTTTCTGAAAAAGATAAGTTTGGTGTAGACAATATAGACTATAAAGCCATTTGGAAAGAAAGAAGCGATAATCTATTAAAATATGTCGATGTTCTGGGTTACCTTGATCTTTTATTAGTGTCTGCTGATAAGGGACATATTATTTATAGTGTGAAAAAAGGTAAGGAGCTTGGTTCAAATATTAAAAAGGACTTTGATGAAAAAAATCCAGTCTCAGTGTTATGGAAAAAGGTTTTAGAAAAAAAAGGCGTGGCGTTTCAAGATTTTACACCCTATCGCTATCGAGAGAATAGTCCGAGATTCTTTATTGGTGCACCTGTGTTTAATTTACGTGGTGATATCGTCGCCGTTATCATTTTAGAATTGTCCGGGGAGGTAATTAATAACATTATGTCTCAGCGTTCAGGACTTGGAAAAACAGGTGAAACCTATCTCATTGGTAAAGACGGCTTAATGCGTTCCGACTCTTATTTGGATAGCGGGCATTACTCTGTTGCTAATACATTTTCCAAGCCAGAAAGCAACAAAGCAAACAGTGTAGCAATTAAAGATGCACTGTCGGGTGAAACAGGTTCAAAATTGATCGAAAGTTATTTAGGACAGGAAGTGTTGTCTGCCTATGCACCACTAAAATTTGAGGGGACGACGTGGGCGATTGTCGCAGAAAAGTCACGTGGGGAAGCTTTCGGATCGGTGAATGAAATAAAGTGGGTAATCATATTTTCAATATTGATTACCGTCGTTGTCATTATTGTAATAGGTATTGTATTGAGTCGCTCTATTACCAACCCTATTCTTAACATGACCGATATTGTTAATCAATTGGCAAGTGGCAATGTTCGTAAGAGGACAAGCATAAAACGCTCAGATGAACTTGGCGATATGGCATCGTCATTAGATAACTTTGCTGATGAGCTGGAAACGGTTTTTGTTGGTAGTTTAGAAAAAATATCAGAAGGTGATTTGACAAGTAATTTAACGTCTAAAGGCCAACAAGATGTCATCACTAATGCACTGATTAAAACAAATGCTGATCTGAAAAGCATCGTTACTGATATTTCAGGTTATACCAATAGCATCGTTGAGCAAAGCAATAAGGTCATGCTTTCCAGCGAAACAATACTGTCTAATACGGCAAGTTCTGAGCAATCAATACAGTCGATTTCAGCGGCGATCGTTGAGGTAAACGAGCAAGTCAAGATTACGGCTAATACGGCTAAGGAGGCTGATGAACTGGGTCAAAAAGCACAGCAGTCGGCTACGATTGGGAGTGATCTTGTTAGCAAAACCGTGTCTGCTATGGATGATATCAGAGAGGCTAGCAGTAATATTTCTTCTATTCTTTCTGCGATCGAAGACATTGCAAATCAAACGAACCTGTTAGCCTTAAATGCGGCGATAGAGGCCGCCAGAGCGGGTGAATCAGGCAGAGGTTTTGCTGTGGTTGCCGATGAAGTTCGTGCTTTGGCCGCACAAAGTACAAAAGCGGCAAATGAAACGGCTAAGTTAATTGAAATAGTGGTTGAAAAGACGCAAGTAGGTGCAGAGATTTCTGCAAACTCGTCTGAGAGCCTTAAAGAAATAGTGGATTCTATTGAAGTAGTCTGTAATTTGATGGGGAATATTGCTATTGCTTCCGATGAGCAGTCTAGAACCATTGATGATACGAGTAACAATTTAAATCGTATAGCGGCTAAAAATGTTGAAACAACATCAGAAGCCAAAGAGGGGGCTGGTACTTCTCAGAAATTAACAGAAATGTCGTCTGGACTTAAAGGCATCGTGGAGAAATTTACCATCAGTTCAGAGTCCACTGATTCTAATCGTCGGTCCTAAATATCCTATTAAAATTGCTGGATAAAATAGTAAGCCAGTCAATGCAGAGATAAGCGAAAACCACTTTTCTAGGGATGGAGAAGTGGTTTTTTTATAGTAGTGGATCAAGTGGACTATTGGCTACGAATAGTCTGAAAAACAATCAAAAGTTTGTATGTTTGTACTAGTAGTGGCTCAAAAAGTCTTTTAGGATCAATGTGAGACTTTTGCAGCTTGCCAATACTGTGTTAAAAACAGACTCAAAATGCTCATTTATAGCGATAAACTCCGCTTTCTCGTCTGTTTTTGCCGCGTCTTGGCGTTGGCTCATAAAGCGATGTACACAACAAGCGTGAGGTTGAGACGTCATATTTTCAAAGGAGTTGAGTGGTGGATTTAGAGTTAGATCACGTTTTTATACTGACTGATAAACCAAAAGAAGCGGGTGATCTTTTAGTTTCTATGGGGCTTAATGAAAGCTTTAGTCGGGATCATAAGGGGCAGGGTACCTCAAATCGTCGGTTTGCGTTTTCTAATGGAATGCTCGAAATACTATACGTACGTGATAGCGAAGAGTCGAATAATGGTCCAGCAAAAAAACTGAGATTCCCTGAACGGATACAAACAGAAAACGCATCTCCGTTTGGAATCGTTCTAACGCGAACTAATGACTCCAAATTAGGTATGCCGTTTAGCGGGTGGAAATATCAACCAGACTATTTTGAGCCACCCAATGCATTCCATGTGGGAGAGAATTCTGAGATATTAGAAGAGCCTTTATGTATTTACGTGCCATTTATCGGTCCAGTTAGCAGAATTGAAGAAATAGGAACCTTTAAGTCTATTAGCAAGGTGCAACTATCGGTCCCACTAGAGAAAATGTCTGATACGCTTCTTACATTGCAATCGGCGGATAGGCTTGGCATTGAGCTTGGTAGTGAGCACATGGCAGTACTTACTCTGGATAATGGGCGTAAGGGATTATCCAAAGACTTGCGCCCAGTTTTGCCATTAATGATTCATTGGTAGATAGGTAAACATATAAGAGTTTTTTCTTGCCCTACGGAATAGAAGCTAGCTTATAAGCCCTATACTTCAACGATAATGGCCAAAATGACTTAAACAGTCGCTCAACCTGACTCGCTATGTCAGCGCTTCTCACCTAATAGCTTGTAGGTTAGATCAACGTTAGACAAACAGAAAAAGGAACGAAGTTCATGAAGCATTTGGTGTCAAATGAAGATCTAGAATTTAAAAAGCAAGTCGAAAGGCTTCAGTTTCCAATAGCAGAATTCAATCATAGAGCCCATTTGCGCTTAGCATACATTTATCTCACTGAGAATAGTGTCAGCGTATCCGTTCAACTTATGCGCACAACACTAATAGGGCTATTAAGGCATGTCGGCATTGATCCCTCTCAAAAATACCATCAGACATTGACCGAAGCTTGGGTGTTGGCAGTACACCATTTTATGAATTGCTCAGATGGTTCAAGCTCGTCAAAGGGATTTATCGAAAATAACACTATGCTACTGGACTCAAATATTATGCTCACTCATTATTCAGACGATGTGCTGTTTTCAGAGCAAGCTCGATCAACCTTTATCGAACCAAACTTAGACCAAATACCTAGATATGCCGCTTAAAGGGCGATGGTGATGAACCACATTTTTGTCTCCATGGTCTGAACGCTTTATATTTTGAGGTGGCTGATAATCTGCCGGACATTCATGTGGCGTTGGCTAACAAAGCAATGCGCGGCAAAAGTATGCGACTGCGGCGTTATGTTTATCGTTGATTTACTTAGAATATGGAGGAATTATGTCAACAGAACTGAAGGCTTCATCATTGAAAGTACAAGCTTTTTTGTCTCAGCATGGACAGGACTTTGTTGTTCAGCAAATGCCTAGTTCAACTCGAACAGCGAAAGACGCCGCTGAGGCTGTTGGCTGTACGGTTTCCCAAATTGCTAAATCGTTAATTTTTAAAGATGGTGAAACAGGGGAACCTGTCTTGGTTGTCGCATCCGGTTCTAACATGGTTTGCACCGACAAAGTTAAAGAAGCAACAGGGATTACATTGGAAAAAGCAGATGCATCCTTTGTACGAGAGAAAGTTGGCTACGCTATAGGTGGGGTTCCTCCCGTGGCGCATAATGAGAAGGTTCAAACTCTCTTAGATAAAGACCTACACCAATATACAGAAATTTGGGCGGCTGCGGGTACACCGAATTCTGTGTTTAAACTCAATCCACAGTATCTAGGTGAGCTTACGCAAGGTCAGTGGATAGATTTAGCAAAATAAGCATACCAAGTATTTAAAAAGGGATCTTTTGGGAGGGCGCTGTTCCCTCCTTTTTGCTGCTGGCTCTGAAGGGTTTCTACTGAACAATTTGTCGTAAACAAACCGTCTAACATGGCTGTCAATACGTGCAACTTTTGTCTAAGCTGATGATGCAAAGCAAAACTCCTCTAGTGGACCAATAGAAGAGCATGATATGGTTTATCAACACCGCTACACCTTATCAAAATGAAGGCAAATCAAGTGAGTAAATCAACAGCAAAACCTTTCTCAGAATCTAAGTTATTACATGCCGACCGCCGTTCCAACACCGAGCACGGTGCGGTACGCAAACCGTTACATGTTTCCGCTACTTACGCGTACCCAAGTGCTCAAGCATTAGTCGATACTTTCCAAGGCAAGCAATCCGGTTATGTTTACTCGCGTCAAGGAAACCCAACAGGCGCTGCTCTAGAAGCTCAAATTAATATGCTAGAAGACAGCCACAGTACCTGCTGCTTCACCACAGGTATGGCTGCAATTTCAGGTATGATGATCGCCTTACTACGCCATGGCGATCATATTATTTGTAGTCAATTCCTGTTTGGAAACACAAATAGCTTTATGGGAACCCTCTCTCAATTGGGGATTGAAGTAAGTTTCGTTGACGCCACAGACCCACAACAGGTTGCATCGGCCATTCGCTCTGATACGCGTATGGTCTTTGTCGAAACGATTGCTAACCCAGCCACGCAAGTCGCGGCTTTAGCCGAGATCGGCCAGCTGTGTGCACAACACGCTATCCTTTATGTGGTGGACAGCACCATGACGACGCCAGTTTTGCTGCAGTCTAAAAACATTGGTGCAAGCCTAGTCATACACTCTCTAAGCAAGGGTATAGGGGGCCACGGCAATGCCCTGGGTGGCTCTATTTCAGATACTGGGTTATTTGACTGGAGCACATACCCTAATATCTACCCCGCGTACCAAAAAGGTGACCCAACTAAATGGGGCATCACCCAGATTCGTAAAAAAGGTTTACGCGATATGGGGGCGACTTTAAGGGCAGAAGATGCTCATCGTATTGCCACTGGCCTTGAAACCTTGTCACTACGAATCAAAGCGACCTGTGATAACGCATTAGCGCTGGCGACATGGTTAGAACAACAGCCACAAATCAAACGAGTCTATTATCCTGGCCTTGCTAGTCATGCACAACATGAACGAGCAGCAGAGGTATTTAGTGGTTTATATGGCGGTTTATTAAGCTTTGAACTAGACGACACTATTGACTGTTTGGCGTTCTTAGATCGTCTACAAATGGTGATTTTATCTAGTCATCTATCAGATACCCGCACCCTAGCGATTCCAGTGGCTAAAACCATCTTCTGGGAAATGGGGGCAGAGCGCCGTGCCAGTATGGGCATAGATGACAATCTAATTCGACTGTCCCTTGGGCTGGAAAATACGAATGACCTGATCGATGATTTTAGACAAGCACTTGCTTAGGGCTAAACCATCACTTGGAGAGCACATCTAGATGATAGATGTGCTTTTCTAGGTAGAAAAAGCGGGCTTGCTAACTCGTCAAACTAAGTGGACGTTGTTTCTCACCGCCAGTGTGTTTGAGAGGTTGTTGTGTGCTATGAATCCATTGAAAGTTAATCGTAACAGAACCTATAAATTGACTGACTTGCCCAATATTGGCAAGGCTGGTGCTTCAGACTTGCAGCGACTTGGAATCACAACCCCCAAAGAGCTTATTGGTCGTAATCCTTATGAAATGTATGAAGAGCTATGTCTCAAAACTGGGCAACGACATGACCCGTGTGTTATAGATGTTTTTATATCAATCATTCGCTTTATGGAAGGCGAGGATGCCCAGCCTTGGTGGTCATATACAAGTGAACGCAAGAAGGCTATTGAGTGAGTTGCTCGCGTCAGCAAGCCTAATAAGACTTTGTAGCTGTACTTGGGTAACTGGGGACGCAAACATCCTATCAGTCCTAGAACAAACAATATGAAGCTTTGCGCCTAGCGTGCTCTAACCTCTCTTCATTTACCAATCCTTCATTACTAAAACCCTCCTAATGCACCACAGGCTAAAACAAGTCATTTTCTTTGCGTCTAATTCGGCTTCTCACTGGCAAACTCTATTGTATGAACTATGATTTCTTCTCAATGGATGGTTTGATTTTTATTATTGGATGATATTGTAAAAGGCTCGTTTATGCAGATTGTGATTCTAACGATCGGTACAGAAGGGGATGTACGTCCGCTTGTTGCACTTGCTGTTGCTCTTAAAAAACTCGGTCACCAGGTCAGAATTGCCACGGATATGAGTTGTCAAAGTCTGGTTGTGGATCACGGACTTGAATTTTCGCCCTTAACTGGCGATTTCATGGATTGGATGCGACGCGACAAAGACCTGCAAAAACGTGGCTTATCAACATTGGCTATGGCGAAGGCGTTTCAAGCCCAGCTTTTGGAAATGAGCCAAGACTGGCCTGAACAGGGACGGCAAGCGGCACAAGGTGCAGACCTGTTGATTGGCAATGGCATGGTGTATTTTCTGGCGCAATCGCTTGGTGAAGTGTTCGAGATTCCTGTCGTTGAAACCCAGTTAGTGCCAACCATGCCATCACATCATGCTCCTATCATGCCTTTGCCTGGCTGGATGAAGAGCTTGCCACCAGCGATAAATGTGGGCCTTGGTCACCTTACTCGCCAAATTGTGTGGCATGTCTATCAACCAGTTTATAACAAAGTGGTTCGGCCTCGGCTGGGGTTAGCTGCTTATCCACGTTTTGGCCCATACCATCAGAAGAAATTTCAGCGTCCAAAGATGTTTGCTTACAGTCCCTGCCTTATTGAACCGCGCAAAAGCTGGCCATCAAGAATTCAGACAACCGGACCATGGATGCTTGAAACGGGTGCCGCTTGGGAACCACCTTCAGAGTTGCTTGACTTTCTGCAGGCGGGGCCAAAGCCCATTTACATCGGTTTTGGCAGCATGTTCCATCATGATGCCCAAGCTTTTACGGATATGATTCAGGCCTCTATTGAAGAAACCGGACAAAGGGTTATTATCGCGACGGGGTGGGGCGGTTTGCATGTAAAAAATATGTCTGAGGCCAGTCGTGACAAGATGTTAAGTGTTGGCCATATTCCTCATGATTGGCTTTTCCCCCGTATCGCATTGGCCGTCCATCACGGCGGTGCAGGCACGACTCATGCTGTGCTCCGCGCTGGCATTCCGTCGGTTGTTGTGCCTGTTTTTGGTGATCAGCCATTTTGGGCACAGCGTCTGGAAAGACTTGGTGTGGCACCTAGAGCTTTGCCGCGTGAAACCTTGACCTCAGCAGACTTAACAAAGGCCATTACCCTTGCATCCAGTACGGAAATGCGAGCAAGGGCCCGCACTGTGGCAACGATACAACAAACCGAAAATGGCGTAGACAATGCCATCAAAGCGTTGCGGCATTTTGGCCTTTTATCTGCGTGATTTAGCAGGGCATAAGTGACGAATACATTGTCTGCTTTCTATTGTTTTGCCATGAAGTGTTACGGCATACTTAGGTATGAGAGCAGGAATTGTTCTGCCACGTATGAATTGGAGTCAGTATGTCTTTCTTGGTACCCATGTCAAAACCCTTTTTTGCACCTTATATTGAAGAGTTGATAGTGCAATACGCAAAGGAGAATGTAGAGGCTGGTCGGTGGCAAAAGTCTGGATCATTATCTCGAGCTAGGCGTGATATTGAGCGATTGTTACCATGCGGATTAGACACAGAAAACCATCATTTTTTTGAAATGAAAGAGCCTGAAGTGAATGAGACGGTGGGCATGGTCTGGTTGTCGCTGGAGAATAGTACAACGACAAGCACGGTGTTTATTTACGATTTAGAAGTCAAGGCAGAGCATCGTCGAAAAGGTTATGCCAAGCTTGCTTTGCGGGAAATTGAAGACTTCGCGGCGACACATAATATTGTCAATATTGGCTTGCATGTCTTTTCTAACAATGCTGCGGCACAAAAGCTTTATAACGAAATGGGTTATGACGCGGTGAGCATTAACATGGTGAAGAAAATTAACCAGACTGACGTTTGATTTATAGAGAGAAAAGAGTGCAATAAAAAACACTCAGTCTAGCTCAACAGTGAGCTAGACTGAGTGTTTTGTTATGGAACGGGTGAGGGATTAGTCGAGCATATCTCGCAATACGTATTGTAAAATCCCGCCATGCTTGTAGTAATCCCATTCTTTTGGCGTATCAATGCGTATGTCGGCACTGAAGGTGATTTTGCTACCCTCGCTATTGGTCGCCACAACGGTGACGTCATCGGCTTTGTCGAGCAAGCCTGTAATGTCAAATTGTTCTTGCCCTGTTAGACCAAGCGATTCGTAACTTTCACCGTCTTTGAATTGAAGCGGTAAGACGCCCATGCCTATTAAATTAGAGCGATGAATTCGTTCATAACTTTCTGCAATGACGGCTTTAACACCCAGTAGCAATGAGCCTTTAGCCGCCCAATCCCGTGACGAACCTGTACCGTACTCTTTGCCCGCTAAAATAATAAGCGGGGTATTTTCTTCTTGGTAGGTTACCGAGGCATCATAAATGCTGGCCAAGTTATTGTCAGGCTGAGTACGCGTAATACCGCCTTCCGTGCCAGGGGCAAGCAGATTTTTCAGCCTTACGTTGGCGAATGTGCCTCGTACCATGACTTCGTGGTTGCCTCGGCGCGAGCCGTATGAATTAAACTGCGCTTTTTCGACACCATTTTCTTGCAGATACAAACCTGCTGGTGAGTCCGCTTTGATTGAACCTGCTGGAGAAATATGGTCGGTAGTGACTGAATCTCCAAGTTTGGCTAAGCAGCGTGCCCCTTCAATGGTTGGAACACCTGGAGGATCAATACTCATACCATCAAAGAAGGTGACTTTTTTAATGTAGGTTGATTTGTCGTTCCAGTCGTAAAGTTTGCCATCGGGGATTTTAATTTGTTGCCAGTGTTTATCGCCTTCGTATACGTTAGCGTAGCTTTTGGCGAACATTTCTTTGGTCACGATCTCTTTGACAAGATCACTGACTTCTTTAACACTTGGCCAAATGTCTTTTAGGTAAATTTCTTTGCCGTTTTCGTCCTGTGCTAGTGGTTCCTTATAAACATCAATATCGGTACGACCAGCGAGGGCATAAGCGACAACCAGCGGTGGTGAGGCAAGGAAATTCATTTTCACATCTTGGTGAATTCGCCCTTCAAAATTTCGGTTCCCCGATAAAATAGAACTAACAATCAGTTGATTGTTTTGAATAGCATCGGATATTTCACTGGCTAATGGACCTGAGTTACCGATACAAGTGGTGCAGCCATAGCCGACAAGGTTAAAGCCAAGATATTCTAGGTCATCCATTAACCCTGCTTTTTCTAAGTAGTCGGTGACTACTTTAGAACCAGGTGCCAGTGATGTTTTAACCCAAGGTTTAACATTAATACCCAATTCTTTTGCTTTTTTAGCCACTAAACCGGCCGCTAAAATAACGCTTGGATTGGAAGTATTGGTACAGCTAGTAATGGCGGCGATAACACAAGCGCCATCACTCAATTCAAATTCTTGGCCGTTATAATGTACGATGGCAGCGCCTTTTATGGGGGCTTCATCAACGGATTCATCAGGATGGGTGACAGGGCCTTCGCCTTCTATACGAATGTGGTCTTCACTGCTCTTTTCTTCACGAGCCAGACGTTCGTCTTGAAAGCCTTTTAAATGTTGGCGAATCGCGTCACCCGCTTTATCAAGAGCAATTCTATCCTGTGGGCGTTTAGGGCCAGCAAGGCTTGGCACAACACTAGCAAGGTTCAGTTCAAGGGCATCGGTATAATTGGCTTCATCACCATCATTACGCCATAGTCCTTGGTGTTTTGCGTAGTCTTCAATTAGGCTAAGTTGCGTTTCATCACGGTTGGTTAAACGAAGATAATTAATCGTTTCGTCATCAATCGGGAAAATACCACAGGTTGCACCATATTCTGGTGCCATATTGGCAATGGTTGCTCTATCGGCAAGGGGTAAATCAGCGAGACCGTCACCA
This sequence comes from Marinomonas sp. 63XJN7_7_ISO-PGPR-S23-202, assembly GCF_056173505.1. NCBI lineage: Bacteria > Pseudomonadati > Pseudomonadota > Gammaproteobacteria > Oceanospirillales > Oceanospirillaceae > Marinomonas > Marinomonas sp. 63XJN7_7_ISO-PGPR-S23-202. Next base: position 1,658,069 of record NZ_CM149677.1, read on the forward strand.
TAAAATTCGACAAATTTACCGACTACGCCATGTTTCCGTAGCATTTCAGTGATGGTTAGAACGAGGTCAGTGGCGGTGGTGCCTTCTGGTAGGCGGCCACTTAATTTAACGCCAACAACCTGAGGAATCAGTAAACTAATGGGTTGGCCAAGCATGGCTGCTTCGGCTTCAATGCCGCCAACTCCCCAACCTAGAATGCCTAAGCCGTTTATCATGGTGGTATGAGAGTCGGTGCCTACTAAGGTATCTGGATAAGCAAATTTTTGGCCGTCCCGATCTTCGTTAAATACCACACGGGCCAGATATTCTAAATTGACCTGGTGAACAATGCCGGTAGCAGGTGGCACGACTTTAAGGTTATTAAAGGCAGTTTGACCCCAGCGTAAGAACTCGTAGCGCTCTTTATTTCTTTCATATTCCAGCTTGGTGTTTAAATCAAATGCACGAGAATTACCGTAACCATCGACTTGCACTGAGTGGTCAATCACCAGCTCCGCAGGCGATAACGGGTTTATTTTAGCGGGATCACCGCCTAACTTTTCCATGGCGTCACGCATAGCCGCCAGATCCACAATGGCTGGGACACCCGTAAAATCTTGCATGACAACTCGGGCGGGGGTAAAAGCAACTTCGGAAGTCGGTTTGGCTTGAGGGTCCCAGTCTAGTAAAGCCTGGATATCGTGTTCTTTGATATTAACGCCATCTTCGTTGCGAAGAAGGTTTTCGAGCAATATTTTCAAAGAAAATGGCAGTCGTTTGGCTTTATCGCCAAGCCCTTTTAAGGAATGGATATGAAATTGCTCGCCGTTAACAGTGATCTGTTGTTGGGTATCGAAACTATTGTTCATCTTGTTCCCCTTTGGTTTTAGAGATCATTGCACGATTGCTGCGTTTGCCGCCTTGTGGTTAAAAAGAGCCTCCCATTGGCTTCGCTTGCGATTTCGTACAAAGGTTTCTATTCGGCAGATATATTTAAAAACACCTCTACTTATAGTGCAGTTCGATGAAAGAAAAAAGTGTAACAGTACTTTTTTACTTAGACGACCTCATTTGCATGATATGCCTCCTTTTGCTTGCTTTCACCTAATCTTTTAGACCTGTGTGATAAACACGAACCTTAATTCTTTCGCATTTAATTTTTAGGGCAATTGGGTGGCTAAGTGTGCCCTTCGTCGCAGAAAACCTTAGCGTGTCAGGCTCTCGTTTATGCTTCTAGAGGAGAGAGCTGCATCGCATTCACCTAACAAAAAGCAAAAAAGTTGAAAAATGATTGAGCTGTCTTCTTTTTGATGAAGAAAGTGTCGTTCCCTTCCATTAAATAAGGGGAGGGAACTGGAAATGCCACCGAAAAAGACAAGTTTAACCCTAACACATTTTAAATAGTCTTGTTGTTTATAATAGCCTGGCCGATTCGGCCAGGCTATTTAGTGACAGAGTGTCTTCTTGCTTCCTTAAAAGTGCGGAGTCGCTAATTTAGCCAAGTGCCTTCAGGCTTTCGTCCATTGCGTTGATAAAGAAATCCACTTCCTCTTCCCCCCAGGTCAGTGATGGTCGAATTTTTAGGGTGCCCGGAAGGGATTTTCCGATCATGACTTGGCGTTGGATCATCTCATTAATTAACTGCTCCGTTTCTTCTGCCGCTGGAGTGCGGTTCTCCCTGCTTGTCACTAGCTCCAAACCTACTAACATCCCGCGTCCGCGGACATCACCGATAAGGGAGTATTTCTCAGCCAACTGGCGGAGTCTTGCACGTAGCTGGTCGCCAATGTCATTGGATTTCTGTACCAGTTTTTCACGTTCGATGACATCAAGCACGGCCATTCCTGCCGCACAGGCAACAGTATTTCCGCCAAATGTACTGAACAGAAGAGGGTGGGTGCCACCGATGAACTGTTTCATCATCTGGCTAGAAAGAATCACCACACCCAGTGGATGACCGTTAGCGACAGGCTTCCCCATGGTAATAAAATCGACTTTTTCTAGGTTCAATCCCGCTCCCATAAAGCCCCAAAAAGTTCCCATTCGTCCGAGGCCTGCTTGCACTTCATCGGCGATGACATAACCGCCCGCCGCGTGGGCTTTATCGGCAATTCGGTCAAAGTAGCTGTCGGGTGGAGTGATGACGCCGTGGGCGCACATGGCCGTATCGACGATAAGGGCGGCTGGCTGAAAGCCACGCTGATTTAGAGCCTGTATGGCACGGTCCGCATCCGCTGCGTAAAGGGCTGCCGCATCGGGATGGTCCGCGTAAGGGCCGTTGTACATATCCGGCTCGATTAGACACTCGATCTGTGTTGGGTATTGTGCTTCTGGCAGATGCAGCCATGACTCTGGAGAATATTTTGTCGTCAGTTCAGTGCAACCATGATAGGCGTTATTAAGGACTAAGCCACCCTGATGACCACTTAGAGACTGGGCTATTTGTATCGCTAGGTCGTTGGCTTCACTACCAGAATTGACAAAAATGCAAGTGTCCAGATGGTCGGGAAGGTCTTTGGTCAGTCTTGCGGCGTAGTCCGCGACGATGTCACACATATAGCGTGTATTGGTGTTCAGTGCCTCGGCCTGACGCGCGATTGCTTTGACAATATGCGGGTGGCAATGGCCCATTTGGGGAACGTTATTGTAAGCATCAAGATAGGCTGTTCCATCTGCACTATACATCCAGCCGCCTTGAGCACGTGTGATGTGCAATGGCTGATCATAAAAGTGCCAAATTTTACCCAAATGTTGCTCTCTGTGTTGGACTAAGTCCTCTTGATGATCTGAAAATTGAGGCCCCTTGTTGTCAATTGGGCTGTAGACAGGGAAGCGTAAGGCGTCACGCAACCGGCGCGTAACAGTTTCTTGGCCCATTTCATTCAGCTTGAATAGCATCTTGGTAAAGAAGCGATCTTCCAGATGGGTTCCTGCCTCAGGGTCGTTGAGTTTGCGGTAGTTGATGATAAGAGAGGCTATCGCCAGTCGCAGGTGCATCACATCAAACAGTAAATCGACTTCTTGTCCTGTGAGGGGATAGGCGCTGTCGTACCCTTGGGCAACATGCAATAAGGGGCGGATGGGGTCTTCCTCATCTTCGGCGTAGGTCTCGGAGATGGTGACAATTTCTGCCAAAATGCTGTTAAATGACACATCTCCGAAGTCCAGAATCGCGGCTATTTCAGTCGGATCGTCATGACTTACCATCACATTGGCGTCATTAGCGTCCTGATGAACCAGTTGGCAGCGTGTTTTCTTCAGGGCTGGCAGGGTGTGATGTTCTGCTTTATCGAAGGTAGAAGTGAGCAGGTCGCGCAGTTCCCCTTCTGGTAGGCCGGGGAGCATATCGCGTAATTGCAGACAATGTCCTAGATCCCAAAGGTGCTGGTTACTGCCTGCATAGGGATGATAAAAACTTTGTAGCGCAGCGTTCATCCGTCCCATGGTGGCACCGATATTAAAGTAATACTCATCGCAATAGGCTTCTGGGGTATTTTCCACAACACGACCATCCATAAAGGCAATCAGGCGGATCATATGGCGCTCACCACTTAGCTCGGACGTAATCCACTCGTAGGCGTTATGCTGACGGGTTGGTATGACAGGAGGTACGACCAAGGTAGGGTCTTGCTCAAGGATATGTTCGACCGCCTTTATTTGAAGGTCAACAATCCCCTCGGGTTCTTGCGCATTGGAAATTTTGATCACCCCTTGAGGACCCTCTTCATTACGAACCAGCCAAGCGAGATCCCGTTCGCTATTCAGTGCGCTAAAGCTCCCTTCTAGACCATACAGTTCTCTGACCAGAGATTTAATCTGAGACAGTTCAAACTGAGGTGGATTTCGCTTCGCTAGAGATAAGTGATTCGTCATAGTGTTGTCCTTTCAGAATAAGTAGACGCTGTCTGCGTGGGGTCATCGCAGACCATTGAGCTTATTCTGAGGTGAGGTCGAAAAGAAGAAAATAACCCCTATGGCGTAGTTGATAGAGATCAGAGGTGGAAAAATACCCTGCAAAGGGTATACCGCTTTGGCTTGGAGGGATTCAGAGTAGTGGAGGTTGTGTTGAGCGGTGAGCGGAAGCCTTGACGCTAATTCAACTGACCCCCTTTGTTTGATTTCCACAAAAACAGGATGAAAACCGCTATGAATGAGACGATTAAAGCAATGCTGGAAAAATACAATGTCACACCAGAGACCCGCGCTTTTATTGAAGCCGGTCACCAGAAGATGTTTATTGACGGTCAATTTGTCGATAGCGAGGATGGGGCAACGCTCAATATTGAAGACCCGTCCAATGGTGCGCATTTGTTGACAGTACCTAAAGCGACTGTAGCCGATTTGGACCGGGCCGTTGCCGCCGCTAACCGCGCATTCAGAACGGGCCCATGGGCAGAGATGAAGCCAAATGAACGTCAAGCACTATTATTCCGCATGGCCGATGTGATGGAAGCTCACGCTCAGACTTTGGCTGAACTGGAAGCCATTGATGCGGGTAAGGCGATCAGTGGTTGTCATGAAGTGGATATTGCTGGGTCGATCGACTTTTTGCGTTATATGGCCGGATGGACGACGAAGATTGAAGGCAGCACCCGTAACGTCTCCTGTCCAGGGGAAGCGTTTGGTTTTACCTTGAAAGAACCGATTGGTGTCGTTGGTGCGATTGTGCCATGGAACTGGCCGCTGAACATGGCGATGTGGAAAATGTGCGCACCGCTGGTGGTGGGTTGTACGATTGTGCTGAAACCTGCAGAGATCACGCCGATGAGTATGATCTATTTAATGAGAATTTGGCAGGAAGCTGGATTACCGGATGGTGTGGTGAATATTGTCATTGGCACGGGGACTGAGATTGGTAGCCCTCTGGCCGGCCATCCAGGAATCAACAAAGTGTCCTTCACTGGCTCAACACCCGTGGGTAAGCTGGTGGGGAAAGCCGCTTTGGAAAACATGAATCCTGCCACGTTAGAGCTAGGTGGCAAGTCCGCCATGGTTGCTTTTGATGATGCCAATCTAGAGGATATCGTCACAGGAACATTGCAATCTGTTTTCTTTAATTCTGGTCAGACCTGTTCTGCTGGTTCGCGTCTATATGTTCAACGGGGCTTGTATGATCAAGCCGTTGACGCCGTTGCAAAAGCGGCCAATGAGATGGTAGTTGGCGATCCGCTTGATACGAACATCACGCAAGGGCCACAGATTAGTCGTCGTCAACTGGATAAGATACTTAACTATATTGAATCGGGTAAAGCCGAAGGTGCTCGGCTGGTGTGCGGTGGTGAGCAAGTGGATCGCCCAGGCTATTACATGCAGGCTACGGTATTTGCCGATTGTAATAACTCAATGAAAATCGTACGCGAAGAGATCTTTGGCCCCGTCCTGGCCGTTATTCCGTTTGATACAGAAGAAGAGGCGGTGCGCCTAGCGAATGATTCGGATTATGGTCTTACTGCCTCTGTATTTACTCAAGATGTCAGTCGAGCACATCGATTATTGAAGAAAATGGAAGCTGGTACCGTCTTTGTGAACACCCATGATGCGATGGATTCCTCGTTGCCGTTTGGTGGTTACAAGCAGTCGGGTATCGGCCGTGACTTGGGGCCGGAGCAATTAGAACACTTCCTACAAGTAAAAACGGTGATCATGCAGTTATAATGGGCTATTCGTTGCTGGGGGAATTTGTATGTCCTGCAACGGATTGTAGCAGGCACATGCAAATGAGGTACTGATGAGCAGAACAATACACCCAACAGCCATAGCGATGATTGCCCGTTTGTCCGAAGGCTTGATCCAGCTCGTTCCACAGATCGGTAGTGAGGATTTTCCTCACTTACTGGTTGAGGTGGTCAAGCTATTTGTTCCTGCGGATGAGATAACACTGATTTTATTTGAGGATAAGCCTGAAGTTTTGGTGTCGGAGAAAACCGAGCAGATAGGTAATCAGTCAATTGATATGTATCTTGCGGGGGCCTACTTACTGGACCCATTTTACCGTGCGAGTGTCGAGTTGACGCAAAGCCAATTTTTCACTTACGACGAACTCGTCCCCGATGGGTTTCGTCAGAGTGAGTTCTACAAGCAGTATTTGGTTAAGATTGGACTTGAAGATGAGTGTGGCTATCTGATTATCTTCCCCGGTGGGCAGTTTCTGCATCTGAGTATTGGCCATGGTAGAGGGAGTTCGTCACGCTTAACTCTACCAGAACAGCAACTGCTCAACACTCTGACGCCTCTCATTGATATGTTGTGTCAGCAGCATTGGGGGGAACAACTGTCGAAACCTCTTAACCGTCAGTTAGATCAGGCATTAGCTAATTTTGGCTCCTCAAAACTGACAGAACGGGAGTGCGCTGTTATCCGCATGGTATTACAGGGGTATTCTCCAGCAGCCATTGCCGACAAGCTATTTATCTCTCCGGGAACCGTACGGGTTCACTTGCGTAATAGCTACAAAAAACTTGATATCGGTTCTCAGCTTGATCTGCATAACCTGTTTATAGGTGCTTTGATGCAGTTTGAACACTATGAGGGAGGCGATCCGTTAGAGGGGTTTTTCTGAACGCCTGATGCCCTTTGATGCCGTATCAAAATAGGGCGTTAGGAAAACGCTATATAGTATCATCGGCAGTAGCACTATCGCCGATACAGTTTTAGAGGTATAAATGTTTTCTCTTAAAGGATTAAATGCCCTTATTACAGGTGGTACTTCAGGTATCGGATTGGCGAGCGCAAGACGCTTTGCCGCTGCAGGCGCCAAGGTGGCGGTCGTTGGTCGCCGTGATGGAACACATCTCGCCGATGAAATAAACGGAATATTCCTGCAAGCAGACGTGACCGATGAGGATCAGTTGCGCGCATGTTTCGAGGAAGCGCAGGCACGCATGGGCAAGCTCGACATTGTCATGAACAATGCCGGAATTGAAAATTCTGGGCCGACCATTGCCGAGCAAAGTGCCGATGAGTTTCAGCGTATCTTGGAGATCAATGTAAAAGCGGTCTACAACGGCTTGCGCTTTGCGCCGCTACACATGAATGACGGTGGGTCGATTATCAATACGTCGTCAGATGTATCAAAAGTTGGTTATCCCGGTTACGGTCAATACTCAGCAACCAAGTCAGCAGTTTGTAGTTTAACGCGAGTGGCTGCTATGGAATTGGTTCCGCGAAAGATTCGAGTGAATGCGATCTGCCCAGCCTCCATATGGACCGAGATGCTGTATCCTGGCCATCCTGAAGTGGTAATGACCGAGCGAACAAGCCCCATGAGTAGGGTTGGTCAACCTGAGGAAGTGGCGGCACTATGTCATTTTCTTGCTGCGCCTGACTGTAGTTACTTGACGGGTCAATCAATCAACGTCGATGGCGGACTGTCGTCAGGTATGGCAGATCACACTTTTGAGAGATTGATGCGGGACTGAAAGCGTTTAGAAGGAGGCCGGACAAATTAAGCAAGCTGACGCTAAAATGCGCAGCTTCATTCAGCATTATGTGATTGGAGATTACATTGAATATCGAATACAAAGTGAATAAGCAAGTTTCGGCCGAGGAATTTATAGACTTACTTAAGCGCTCAACATTGGGGGAGCGCAGACCAATTGAAAACATCAAATGTATCAATGGTATGCTGGAAAACAGCAATCTTATTATCACAGCGTGGGACGGCAGCAAGCTTGTTGGTGTTGCTCGCTCTGTTACAGATTTCCATTATTGCTGCTATCTGTCAGATCTAGCGGTTGATGAAGGATATCAAAGGTTGGGTATAGGTAAGCAGCTACAGGTTCAAACACAAGGTCACATAGAGCCGACTTGTAAACTGTTTCTCATCGCTGCCCCGGCAGCCAATGACTATTACGGGCCACTTGGTTACACCAAAAATGAGCGTTGTTGGGTGCTAGAACGTGGCCGTAAAATTATCACATAACAATCATTAAGAGGGATTTTTAACGCTTGACATGGTCAGTCTGAGTCAGTTTTAGTGTTTACGGCACAATGCACAAGCCTTTGTATTGTGTTATCTGCTACTTAACAAGTCGGTATGTGAAGGAATAGGTAACATGGAAATTAAAAAGCTTCAAAAAGCCGATCTAGAAGGGTTGTTACGACTTTACAGGCACCTTCATCTTGATGACGAACACCTCGAATTTGAAAAGGCTTCAGAAATATGGGCACAGTCAGCGAAAAACGACGCTATTTCCTACTGGGGCCTTTTTCTAAAAAGTACGCTTGTGAGTTCCTGTCAGCTAGTTCAAGTGCCAAATCTGACTCGGGGTGGTAGACCGTATTGTTTGATAGAGAATGTGGTGACGCACCCAGAGTACAGAAATAGAGGATATGGTAAAACACTTTTAACCTCAGTTTTGGACCATGCCTGGTCACAGGGATGTTATAAAGCGATGTTAATGACAGGTCGTAGCGAGGAAAGTGTATTGGAATTCTATGAAAGGGTGGGATTTAATGGTCGTGAAAAACAGGCATTCATCGCAAAGCCAAGCAATATATAACCGTTTCCCCATGTGCGATATCCGTTCCGTCGCCTTGTTTGTGTGGGCGTTATACAAAAAGGAGATTTCAAAACCATGGAAAAGTTTGATTGGCATAAAAATCCAATAGATGATTATACAATAATCACGGATAGCTATAAAACAACCCAGAATGTCCGTAGATATTTCAAATCGAAATTTGGTGAATCGTTTAAATTTGATCGTACTTTTATGGATTGGATGAAGAATGCAACTGGCTTGACTATGGCTGACGCTGCACAAGAGTGGATTAGACGCCAAGCATCAAAATAAGTAATTAACCAAACATTCTTACTTATGTAGGGTCGCGTAGAGAGGTTTTGTATAACAAAATATTAGCCTCAAAATGCCCTACGAGCGAATAAAAAATTTGGTAGGATTTAATTATGGCTACCCCATGGAATAGGAAGCTAGCCTCGTGGGAAGTTATTATGCCTGAGCAATAAAACCTATGGATCAGCTACTCAAATCTACATTTCAGATTTTATAAGCGTTAAAAAAGCCTCTTTGGCGGGATGATGACCGGTTTCCTTGTTCCATATAAAATAATTATGGATGGGTTTCAATGCCGCAAAAGAATACCCTTTTATCCCGCCAATAAGCTTGAACTGTTCAAATACTCCCTTGGGAACTAAGGAGACGCCTGCACCGGAGCTCACGCAGCCAAGAATGGTGCCATAGCTTGCGATGCTTGTTATGGGCACTGAAATACCACTTTCTGATAACCAATTCTCCAAGGCTTTTCGATAGGGACAACCTTCAGGCCACATATAGATGTTTTTACCAATGAGGCTTTCAGGAGATTCAATATTGTTAAATGCGGAAGAAGCAATCACAACCAGATCCTCCCAATAAATGGCTTCACAATGCAGCGATGGGTGAGCTGTCTTGACCGCAATAATGGCACCGTCCAGTTCATGCTTTACGACCTTGTTCTCCAAATTTTTCCATGTGTCGGTAGAAAATTCGATATTCACCGATGGATACGATAGATGATAAGACGACAATAACTTCGGTAGTCTGCTCGTTGCTGAGGACTCTATTGCACCAATACTAAGTGTCCCTATAGGAGAGGATCCAGCGCCAATGGACCTTTTGGCCTCTTCACAAAGTGAGAGGATTTTATTTGTATACGCTAAGAAAACTTCACCAGAAGGGCTAAGAACCAGGCCACGTCCTTTTCTAATAAACAGTGGCTTTCCTAACTCTTCCTCTAAATTCTTAATTCTAGTGGTTATGTTCGAAGGGACACAGTGAAGCTGCTCAGCCGCTCTTGCAATGCTGCCATTATCTGTAATTTTCTTGAACATGCGCAGTTGAGATAATTCCATGACCGATCACTTAAAATGAATTTACCAATCAATATAAGTCACTTTTATTTATCTTTCTAGCCGATTAATTTGGGTATGTATCAAGGCGTCATATAAAGGCGCGGCAAATCATGCGAATTGAGACCGACGAAAGGGACTGACATGAATAAAACGACGCTAGAGAGATCAGCAGATTGTTTACTTTCTGAACAAACGACCTCTTATGGAATGCTGGAATTTGAGCAGACTTTTCTTGCAAAACGGCCATTAACGAAATAACGCCTCCCTTCAATATACCCCTTGTCACCGTTTTGTCAGGGCGCTCTAGGGTAAGAAAAATATGGTAATGGATCTTTATACATTAGGGTTCTTTTCTTTTTGTGGTGGGCTAATTGATGCCGCTGTCGGTGGTGGCGGATTAGTTTTGATGCCTGCCTTGCTTCATGCGTTACCAGATTACGGGTTAACGACGGTATTTGGCACAAACAAATTTGCCGTATGGGCTGGAACGCTCTCTTCTATATTTCGGTATGCAAAAGGTGTCAAGATCGTATGGAAAATCATGATTCCGACTGCTTTGTCTGCTTTCTTTTTTTCTTACTTAGGCGCCATGTCTGTTTCTTTGATTCCCAAAGAAACGATGCAGGTCGTGGTGTTTATTCTTCTTGTCACAATGGCCATATATACCTTCATAAAAAAGGATCTAGGAAGGGAGCATCAGCACGTAAAAGTCAGTAGCAAAGAGATCGCCAAGGGAATAATCTTTGGCAGTTTGATTGGCTTTTACGATGGGTTATTCGGACCAGGTAGCGGTAGCTTTCTCATTTTCCTATTTGTTCGAGGGTTTGGATTCGATTTCTTAAATGCCTCGGCATCGGCAAAATTAATTAATATGGGAACGTTCACAGCAGCCCTTTTGTTCTTTATCCCGTCAGGCAATGTCCTATGGGATGTGGGCCTCTTCGTCGCTGGTTGCAATATTCTTGGGGCTCTTGTTGGTGTATTTCTGGCAATTAGGTATGGAAGTCGCTTTATCCGCATTGGCTTTTTAATTCTGCTTACTTTCTTGATTGGAAGAATGGGACTGAATATTTTGCTTTAATCGTGGTATACAGGACTCTATTAGCTGGATGATAAAAAACAACAAATGGTATTGGTAACATGAAGAGTTTGTTTAAACTTGTAGAAAACTGGGTTGATCCCTTTACAACGAAAGCCGTTGATTTTGAAAACAAAAATAGCATAGGGATACTTATTCAGTTCGTATCAATGCTAAAGGGCATATTTCTTATATATGCAACCACGGGCATGGTGAAGTCTTTAGTTGATGTCGCTATCATATATTGGTTTGGTATTCTAATAGACGTTGCCACTAAGAATTATTCGTCTTTCTCTCAATCTATCTTATTTTATTCCTTAATAACGTTTGCGCTGATTGCATGTAGGCCATTGGTTTCATTCGCACTGATATTAATCACTTCACAAGGAGTACGGGGTAAATTATCAGCTCTTGTTCGCTGGCAGGTATACCGGAGGATATCGCAACAGAGTTACTCATTTTTCCTTAAGGAACAGTCTGGTGTTTTGGCAACCAAGGCATGGCAGCTTGGCAATGCCGTAACGGAAATCAGCATTCAGGTATTTGGTGTTTTGTGGGTCAACATAGCATTTTCCATATTAGCTATAGTGTATCTGGCAACGCTTAGCACATGGTTTATCACGTTGGTTTTTATATGGACTTTGGCCTTTATTTTACTTGCAGTAATTTTTGTACCTTTAACAAAAAAACGATCAAGAAACTCCGTGGAACAGTCGAACTTATTAAACGGGGCATTAGTGGATGAATTCTCCAATATTCAAACCTTAATAAACTATGATGCATCCGCTCATAGATACGACTACGTAAAAAATAAGGTGTCATTATTTTTACATGCTGCTCAGTCGTTTCTGCGCTTGGATACGATTGGTCAGACTTCACTGACGACATTAAACTCTATCGCGCTAGGTAGTATGTTTGGGCTTACTATATACCTTTGGGGTAATGCTCAGATTAGCATAGGCGAAGGTGCTGCTGCCCTGACGTTTGCACTGAAATTGGATTCGTTTTTTTCTTCATTTATGAACCAAATCACCACCTTGTTTCAATACTATGGAATGTTTCAGGCCTCTATTGATGCCGCTAGACAAAAAATTGACCTGACCTCTTCAGACCATCCAACTCCAATGGGAGCAGGGCCTTTAGGGGTTGAATTGGAAGGCGTATCCTTTTCTTATAATCACGATAAAGTCACGTTATCAAATATCAATTTAAATATAGCCCCAGGTGAGAAGGTTGCCATTGTTGGCGCTTCAGGCTCAGGTAAGTCGACGATTATAAAGTTGATTTTGCGTCTTTACGATGCGGATAGGGGCGTTGTCCGCGTGGGAGGCATTGATGTCCGAGCTCTGTCTCTTCCCGAATTGCGAAGCCGAATCGGGTATGTGTCTCAGGATGTGTCTCTCCTCCATCGATCAATAAGAGACAACCTGGCTGTGGCGAACGACAAATTAAGTGACGAAGAAATTAGACAGGCATGCGAACGAGCATCTGCCTGGGAATTTATTAGCGATGCAATTGATGCCGAAGGGCGAACCGGATTAGATACCATGGTGGGTGAGAGAGGGATGCAGTTATCTGGCGGACAAAGACAGCGAATATCCCTTGCGAGAGTATTCTTAACTCGGCCGGATATCGTTATTTTTGATGAGGCAACGTCAGCACTAGATGCCATTACGGATAAGGAAATAATATCTTCAATTAGAAACGAATTTTCTGGGAAAACAATAATAATGATTGCTCACCGTCTAACTTCGATAACTTGGGTGAACAAGATCGTCAGTATTGGCGACGGGGTCGTGGTGGAAGCCGGAACACATGAAGTTTTGTTGGCGAAAGATAAATCACTCTATAAGCAACTGTGGAATGATCATCAAAGCAATAAAAGTGACGAAAATTGAATGGCATTGGTTTTACACTAACTTATGGAGCTGGAGGTTAGCTTATATGGGGAGTTACCATGCCTAAGGCTCAAGGAGAATGGGGGGAACCGGGTAATTATCTTTAATGTAAAAGACGATTTCTATCAAAAAGAGTTAAAACATTATATCAAGCTATCGCTTACCTATACAAAGTTAAGCATTTACCACTATTGGGGGCTTAGCAAGTGACAATCGTTGTTTGGGCTGCAGTTGGCTTTAGCAAATTCTCTGGTTCAGTAAGGAGCATAGCAGCAGGTTTGCTATGCTCCTTCACAACTTGTGGCCGAAAACAGATTAGGCTAAGTTAATGCCGTGTTTTTTAATCCATCTCCGTTAGCAATTTTCGCCATCCTACAACATTGGCAGGGCCTTTTAGACGAATTATGGTATTGCGAATAAATCGCCCGATAGGCGAGCGGCCTAGACCTGCTAACTTAATAATTTTATTCGACTCTTTAACGGTCCAAGTGACTCTGTCGGCTCTTTTCTGCTGATATTGTTTTAAAGCATCATGCAGTTCATGTTGCTCTAAAAAGTCCGCTAAACAGTTGATATCTTCTAAAGACATGCCAGCCCCTTGTTGCAAACTTGGCGGACAACCATGTAAGGCATCACCGACTAACACCACCCGATTAAAAAGCGGTTCTGTGTGTTGCACGGTCTTTAACTGACCAAGCACTATGTGTTGATCCTCATTCAGGCTATTAACGCATTCAGTAACGGGTGATGCATAGTCAGAAAAAACCTCTTGAATGGCTTTATTGCTTGCTAACGAGGCAAATTTGCCGTCTTCATCCATAATTTGGCCGTAACAATAGACTTCATCTTCACTGATGGGGTAAATCATAAAGGCTGATTCATTACCAACATAGTAAGTTGGCTGAATACCTACCACAGGCTTTTTAGTCGTGAATCTCCAGTTAGTGACTTTATGAGTTAGGGGAGCAGAACTGGGTTGCACCATCTGTCTAACGGAAGAGTTAATGCCATCCGCTGCGACCACCAAATCATAGGTTTTTGTCTCACCAGATTGGAAAGTCACAAGTACTTCGTTGTTATCTTGTTTAATGTCTTCAAGCCATGTGTTTAGTTGTACATCTTCTGCTATGTCCTTTCTCAACACAGACATAAGGTCATCGCGTTTCAACGCAACAAAAGGGGCTTTATTTAATGGGGCGGTATGCAAAGAAGCGCGCGCCAAGGTTTTGCCTGATGATAAGGCATATTCAATTTGATCAACTTGATAGGCAAGATTGAGAACAGGTTTACTCAGGCCTAGTTTATCCAGTGCCAACATGGCATTAGCGGGTAAACATATTGCTGCTCCTTCACTACTAAGTGTTGCTGACTTTTCAATGATATCTATTGTGAAACCTAATGGCTTCAAACGTCGATATAATGCACAGCCTGCCACTCCGGCCCCGACAATTAACACCCGCATTAAATTACTCTCTTGATTGATTTAAGTTGGCCGTATTTTATAACGAGAGGCGGCCAACTATCGATAGTCTCAGTATTATAAAACTAAAAAAGTCATATAAATTATAGTTTTATGCGTTTAGGGAGCGTGATAGAGTTGGCAAAGACCTCGTTTAGGCATGGGGTTTTCAGCCTATACTCGTGGAGGTCTCTTCTGAATGGGAAAGGGGGATGATGTATGAAAGTCAAAGGAAACATTGAGTTTACCATCAAAGAGCACTCAGAAAGTATTGTGATCTCAGAGATGCCTGTGTCCGCAGGTATCAAAAATCCATTCGGTACAGCGCACGCTGGGGCGATACTTTGGTTTGCTGATGTTACTGCTACCGTGTTGGTTATGGGGGGTATTGAAGCTAAAGAAGGCATGCAGGGCTTTCCTTTGGCGATTAATTTGAATGCCAACCTCGTTTCAAACCAAACAAGCGGCGAATTTGTGGCAAAATCGGAGTTTGTTAAACGTGGCAAAACGGTAAGTGTCGTGCGCACAACGGTCACAGGTGCTGGCGACAAATTGATTGCTGATGTGACGACAAGTCATGTTCTTTCCAAGTAAGTGCACTTGCTGATCTAACAGGGTCTTGAACCACACTTTTGGCTATCCTGATAATGAGACAATGACTGTCAAAAGTGAGGTATTCATCGTATGGGCATAACATCGGCTATGAACAAAGAAGAGCATTTAATTGCAAATGAAATAGAAATACTCCAAGGCGCGTGGCAACAGATTGCTTTGGAAGCGGATGGCGAAGTCAACCCTCCAGATGAGCACTCGGTTCCTGGAGCGCTTTGCTATTTTTTCGGGACGCAGTTCTCTGTCCGTACGCCCGACGGAACGGTTTTGATTGAAGGGGACTTCGACATCGACCCTTCAGCACATCCGAAGCGTATTACATGGATCGATTCCATAGGACCTGATGCGGGAAAACGACTGCCTGCCATATACGCTATTGAGGGCGATCACTTCGTATTTGTCGCAGCTGATGAAGGGCAGCCATGGCCCAGTGAGTTTAAGACGGTTCCAGGTCTGACAATGCGTTCATTTATACGACATAAGGCAAGCTAGTGAGTGACATGCGATTCTCATTACATGGACTGTTTACCTAAGAAGGTGCTCTATGTGAGTGTCTGAACTGGTGCATTATGTGTACGGTTGATTCGTAAGTCTCGGTATGCTTGGTTTAGGTAAGAGGCTAATGCTAGCAAAAATATGAATTGACTAGTATAAAAGTCCTAGGAGCGTTTTTAACAAGCTACCATGTTAAAAAGTTGGCAAAGAGGTTATAGAAGTCGGTTTTTTCATTATTTAGTACCAAAAGCGATAACGTATAACCGAAGAGTCAGGCATGAACTCTGGAGGGCCATATTAAAGGAATAATACTTGCTATCTGTATTTTGATTGGGGGCGTTGCCACATATTTCTATTGTGATGCAATTGATTCTCAGCGGTTGCGTAATGCTAAGTTCCTCGGAGATAGAGATAGTCATTCGGTTGTTATCTATCTACATGGGATGGATCTACCTAATGTGTCAGAGCAAGAGCTGGCTAATCGTCAAAAGCTAGATGAAATTGGCCATGTCTTGTCTATCAAATTCTATTTACCTCGATCGGTTACTAAATGTCATCAAAATGATAATCAGCTTTGCTGGCCACAGGATAATGTAGATGAGTTGGAAAGGACGCTTTCGACGATAACAAGTAGTGCCAACTTTGAAAGTGGGGATAAGCTTGAGGGGATAATTGGCTTTTCTAATGGTGGCTTTTTTACCAGTAAGCTTATTCAAAATTGCTTGCTTCCTGATGATTTTTGGGTGGTATCTATTGGAAGTGCTGGTGCTTGGGGGGACTCAGAAAAAGATTTATCAAATTGCGGTTGTGTAATTTCCATCATAGGAAAAAATGATCGTTGGCATTATTCTTACATGCTAAATTTTCACCGATATCTTCAATCCGTTGGCGCAAAATCAAAACTAATTGAATTTAATGGTGGGCATGAAATGCCACTAAGCGAGTTAAAAAGAGAGCTTGCTTTATTGCTTACTACAAATAAGTAAAAAGGTATAGCGAGCGATATCTGTGTTATTAAAGGCCAGCCTTGTGGGAGTCACTATGTTGTCTTCCCTGAATCATGGCGTTTCAGTCAAGAAACGCCATGTTATTTTTCTTCTTGTCTCATGACTAAATCCTTTTTAGCCATAGTCGCCGTAAAAATGTCTCAGATTTAGAGTACAATAAAGCCTTTAACTTGTTTGATCGCTTTTCTCATCCGCTCATTTCTGTGATATTGATGTCTATCGTGCATTTAGACACAAAGATTTTGAGGGCGTCTTCCACACTTCATTTGTTACGACCAGCCATTACACCGCCGTCAACATCCCAAACTGCGCCAGTGACCCAGTCTGCTTTGTCAGAGAATAGGAAAGTAATGGCATTTGCGACATCTTGAGGGGTTCCCACACGGCCAATTGGATGAAAGTCATTGAAGCCTTGAAGCGCTTGGTGAACTTCTTCTTTAGGAATAAAACCTTCATAAATTGGTGTTTGTACCACCGCTGGTGATACCGCGTTGACACGAATATTGTTGGCAGCCAGTTCCATTGCTAGGTGTTGAGTCAGAGAATGCAGACCTGCTTTCGCCATGGAATAAGCTGACGACGGTGTCGCGGCAATCGCTTGTTTAGCCCACATAGAGCCTACATTGACGATAACACCTGGACGGTTTCCTGCGATCAGGTTGGCGGCAACTTTTTGTGTAATAAAGAAAAATGCACGGTTAATTTGCATGTATTGATCGTAATCAGATGCGCTATGTTCTAAGAAGGGTTTAGGGAAGAACACACCGGCTGCGTTGAGCAATAAGTCAACGTCTGAATGTTTGTCATCAATGACTTTTAGTAGCGCTTGCGTACCTTCATCTGTGGTCAGGTCGGCGGTCAACGTTTCGACTGCCCCTAGGGAAGACAGCTCAGTACGTGCTGTTTCTGCCTTGTCTGCGCGGCGACCTATGATCACAGCTTGACCTCCTTGTTCAAGGACCATTCGAGCCGTTTCTAAGCCTATTCCGCTTGTTCCACCGATAACCAGTAGTTTTTTACCTGCAAATTGATTGTTCATCGCTTAATCTCTCTTTAGCCGCATAACGCGGGACTTGTTGGTATTGATTGAGTAGGACGGTTGTGTCGTGTCCTCACTCTTTGCTGTTTACGTTTTATTCGGCCTTCTGACCGTTATGTCTGATGTATTACCATAAAGAAAAACTTTTCAGAGACTCTTTTAGATAAATACTGTTTACTCACCGATACTGGTAAAGGAGCATTTATTTATCGGCTTGATGGATATTCTTCACGGATTTACTTCCATTCACAAACGAGATAATCTGTATTACCGCTAAAGAAAAAGTTTATCGATATGAAGCTGCCTATACACCTTAATGCGCTCCGGGCTTTCGAAGCCAGTGCCCGGCATCAGAGTTTCTCAGCGGCAGCAGAAGAGCTGCATGTGACCCCCGCTGCCGTGGGACAACTCGTTCGCTCATTGGAAGAATGGCTTGATGCACCTCTTTTTCATCGGATGAACAGTGGGAAAATTCGGTTGATTCCTACAGAAACCGCAGAGCGGGCATTGCCTGACATTCGAGCGGGGTTTGATAAATTAACCATTGGGCTAGAGCGCTTGCAGGAAAGCTCCGTAAGCGGTGTTCTGACCGTGACAGTGAGTCCGGCATTCGCCGCTAAATGGTTATTGCCACGACTGGATCGGTTTCAGGATATATGTTCAGAAACCGATGTTCGTTTGGATACCAACCTAAAGCCTGTCGACTTTGCGGTTCAACGCGTCGATATTGGTGTTCGCTATGGATTGGGTAATTGGTCGGGATTGAAAGCTGAGAAGCTGATGGACGAAGAGGTGTATCCTGTTTGCTCTCCTAGACTATTGCATGAACAGCGTCGTTTTCATCATCCCAGTGAACTGCTTCGAGAAACCTTGATTCATGATTTGTCTATGGATGCCCACACGGGATTCCCGACTTGGTCGGAGTGGTTAAAAAAAGCGGGAGTGACAGATCATGCGACAGCCCACAATATTCAAATCAATAATTCCGCAGCCGTCCTTCAGTCGGCCATAGATGGGCGAGGAATAGCCCTTGCTCGTAGTGTTATGGTCCGAGATGACCTAGCATCGGGGCATTTGATTCGTTTGTTTCCAGAGATTAAATTCCATTCGCCTTTAGCATATTACGTGGTTTATCGCTCGGAATGTGCTTCGTTACCAAGAATGCTGGCTTTCCGAGAATGGTTATTTAGTGAAGTGAGTCAAGATAAAGAGCAATAAAAATCATATTACTTGTTGACGTTTATGCTGCCATCGATGGATCCGAATAGATAGTTCGCAGTCGTACGGTTTTAACTTATGACGTTTCACTCAGAGCTGATCTGACCGTCACCTCACTGTCATCTTTTTTATATTGATCTGTGTGTTATTAGAGGCTAGCCTCGTGGAGAGTCACTACGACGATGTACGTGGAGGAACAGTGGAACTTAATCAGGTCACTTTACCGGTTAGCAATATGGCAGACGCCGTGCAGTTTTATCTAAAACTGGGCTTTACGCAAATAGTTGATGCCCCTGAATATGCTCGTTTTTCTTGCCCAGATGGGACTTCAACATTTTCTCTTTCTCTTGAAAGCGATACATTTGAAAATCATTCGGTTATCTATTTTGAGCATGAAGCCCTTGATGAGCTGTGTGAGGACCTTGCGCAAAAAAGGATTGTCTTTGAACAAGCACCAACAGAACAACCTTACCTTTGGAAAGAGGCGATCATTAAAGATCCGTCTGGTAATAAAATTAAGTTGTATTGGGCGGGGGAGAACCGTTTAAACCCACCATGGAAAGTGGAAAAACGCGCTTAACAAACCTTGGTGTTAGTTTCTTAGCAACAAAAATAGGAGAAGAAAACAATGAAAATGAATCCGCAAAATTTTGTAGCAATGAAGGGAACGAAGCCTATCCCCATGCTAACTGCTTATACTTGCCCGGTTGCCAGAAGTCTTGAGGAAGCTGGGATTCCGGTGATTCTTGTTGGTGACACCGTGGGGATGGTTGAAATGGGCTTTGATAGCACCCGTGAGGTCACTATAGAACATATGGAATATCACATCGGGGCAGTACGTCGCGGTGCGAAGCAAACCCATATAATAGGAGACCTACCTTATGGCACAGATATTGATCCGGAAACCGCCTTCTCTAACGCTCAGCGGCTTATCCAGGCGGGGGCAGATAGCGTGAAACTGGAAGGCGCTAATGTCCAAGTTATCCAGCACTTAGTGAAGCACAATATTCCGGTGGTCGGGCATACTGGGTTGCTCCCCCAAACGGCCAAAAATTTCAAGCAAGTTGGCCAGTCTAGCGAGGAAGCGAAGAAAATCATCAATGAAGCTCAAGCGATTGAGAATGCCGGGGCGTTTATGGTAGTGCTTGAGCATATCCCTTATGCGCTAGCAGGTGAGATCACCGAGGCATTGTCTATTCCTACCATCGGTATCGGTGCGGGCCCTGATACCGATGGACAAGTTTTGGTCATTAACGATGCTCTGGGGCTTGGTGATTATTGGCCGCCATTTTCGAAGCAGTATGCTTATGTGAGCAAAACCGTTTCGAAAGTGGCAAAGGAGTTTGTCGGTGAAGTTGAGTCAATGACGTTTCCGAGCAATATCATTCCGCTCACAGGAACCAACGGACGTTAATATGCGCATGTTGTTGGAGTAAACCGTGATTCTAGGCCTTAATCATATCACCATCGCAGTGAGTGACTTGGAACGTTCTCTAGGGTTTTATCGAGATACTTTAGGCTTCACTGCTCACGTTAAGTGGGACAATGGGGCGTACTTGTCGGTAGGTGAACTTTGGTTCTGTCTTTCTTGTGATGAGCCTTGCCCTAAAAACGATTACACCCATATCGCCTTTGATATCGCTCCGAACGAATTTCAAGCCTTTACAAAACGTATCGTTTCGCAAGGTGTCGACGTCTGGAAAGAAAACAAAAGTGAAGGGCAGTCGTTGTATATTTTAGACCCTGATGGTCACAAATTAGAGTTACACTCAGGCTCACTGAAAAGCAGGTTAGAAGCTCTGACAACAAAGCCATATAGCGGACTTGTTTGGCTGTAAATAGAAAAGCTTTTAAGGTCAATCCCGTTTATTAAAAAGGCCAAGTGTTGCCAAAAACTAGCAAACACTTGGCCTTTTTGTATGACGCTTATAACGTTATTTTATTTCTAATTCGAGTTTGGTGCCGCGTTTTAGTAAAAACAGCATAATGCATACTCCCAAGGTTAACCAACATAGGCCTAAGGTAATGGCATCTTCATCAAGGCTAACAAGCAGTTTTAGGATACAAAGAATACCTAATACTGGTGCTGCCACATGAGTAAGAAAAGTGCCTACTGATTTCTCAGATTGTGGCATGCGAAAGTAAGAGACGACTGCACAAAGGTTGACAAACATAAAGGCCAAGAAAGCACCAAAGTTGATAAAGGATGTGGAGGTGGTAACACTGAGTTTCAATGCCAAGAAACCCACTACACCCACTAAAAGAATGCTCACATAAGGGGTTTTAAAGCGCTCGTGTAACCCTCCAAACCAGCTATTTGGTAGTACACCATCACGACCCATGGCGTAGATTAAGCGTGAGGTACCAGCTTGAGCACTTAGACCTGATGTGAACTGAGCGATTACCAAGGTGGCCACAAAGATAGATGAGAAGACAATACCGCCCACTTGTTTTGCCATATCCGCAGCAGCAGAGTCTGAATTGAAAATAGAAATATCTGGAAAAGCCGTACTCATAATGAAAGACGCCGCAGCGAAGATGACACCGCCAATTACGGTTACCCAAATGATGGCTTTAGGAACGTTTTTCACTGGATTTTCTGTTTCTTCCGCCATCGTTGAAACCGCATCAAATCCCAAGAAAGAATAACAGGCAATCGCGGCGCCAACGAACACCAGGCTAACGTGAGGGTGAGTAGGGGCGGTTGTCGTTGTCGCGACAGCTGCATGGCTTGGGTCGGACACCATCATCATAGCCAAAGCACAGAAAGCGATGATGACGGCCAATTGCAGGATCATCAGTACAAGATTGACCTTTTTGGCGACGCCAAAGCCAACAATGTTTAGTCCTGTCGTCAGCACGATAAACGCGACTAACCAGAACCAGCCTGGAATGGAGGGCGCGTAAGCTTCTAGATATACACCGCCGATTAGCCAAATTACCATAGGCAAGAAAAGGTAATCCAGCAAGATCACCCAGCCAATTAAAAAGCCGAATTTGGCGCCAAAGGTTTTGCTTACATAACCATAAGATGAACCGGATTCAGGAATCTTCTTCGCCATCACCGCGTAGCCAATCGCAGTAAACAGCATAGCAATCATGGCAACTACATAGGACGATGCCACTTGGCCGCCGGATTGTTTGTAAATAACGCCATAGGTACCGAAGACAATCATCGGTGCCATATAGGCCAAACCAAACAGTATTAGGCTGCCGAGCCCAAGTGTTTTTTTCAGTTGTGTGTTCGCTTTCATGATGTTTTCACTCTATTGGTGGTTTATGTATTGATAATCTTTTCGGGATAACTGGACTTGTTCCATGTCCAGTTGCAGGGTTTGAATCGATTCATCCTCGTTCATTTGAAGCAGCACTTCTCCAAACGGAGACACCACTAAGCTCTCGCCTGCAAATTGGCCGCCGTGACCAGAACCTACACGGTTGCAGGTAGCGACAAAGACTTGATTTTCGATGGCGCGAGCTTGGCTCAAAATAAAGTGGGTATTTTCGTATGGGTGCATATTGCTATTAGGCATTAGGATCAGATCGGCGCCTTGTTGTGCAAGCGCTCGGCTGCCTTCAGGAAACTCCAAGTCAAAGCAGATTTGTGCGCCGACGTTGGCATTTAGAATGTGTACCAGTGAAGAGCGATTGCCTTGTGTGAATAAGCCAATATCGTCCAGCCAGAGATGCGCTTTGCGATGTAAAACTTGCTGTTTCCCTTGGTGGATCAAAAACGCACTGTTGTAGAAGGCTGTGCCGTCTTGCTCTATTTGACCTATTAGAATGTGGCTTTGTGTGGTAAGTGTTGCTTGGCAAATACGTTCAAAAGCGTCTTGGGATTGGGTAAATTTATCTTCTAGATTGTCTGCTGTAGGGAAACCCGTAACAGCCAATTCAGGAAAGAGGATGATGTTTGAGTGGGTATGGGTTTCGATGATATGAACGATCTTCTCGGCATTTTTTGTAAAATCGTTGTCATCTATTTCAATCTGAGCAAGTGTTATTTTCATCATTATTTTGCCTAGTTGTTGACGCTTTTTTCTATTCTTGGCGAGTTTCATACAGAAAGAAATGAGGGAGAAGTGCAATGGGGTTGGTATTTGTGTGCAAACACGATAGGTATTTATACCTATTGAACAATGTCAAAAGGTAAGGGACACTGATGTCTGTTTTACTTTTGACCATCTAGATGAACCGACGTCGTTTTCTTCAATTAAGTGCTATTTTTCTGGGGAATGCTGCTTTTTCGCGGCAGGCTTTTGCTCAATCCCTTGTTTTGCGCTATTTGTGCTGGGATGGTTATGATTTACCTGCGTTGCTTAATGAGTTTGAGCATTTGAATAAATGTGATGTGTTGAGTGAGGTTATCAATGACAGTCCAGCGGCTTATGTAAAATTAAGCGGTAAGGGCCATTTAGATTACGACGTGGCCTCTATTGATAGCCCATGGTTAGAACGATTGGACCGTGAAGGATCTCTGGCTACAATTTCAGATTCCTTGAGGCAATCACGTTATGAGCAATACTATCCCCAGTTTCGCGAGCAGTTTTTGCCAAAACAAAATCCGCCCAGAAATTGGTTACCCACTCGTTGGGGCTGGATTGGCCCAACGATTAATACCGCCTATGTTAAAGAGGAAGACTACCAGAGCTATGCGCCCTGTTTTGCCCGAAAAAACCGCGGCAAAATTGGTGTCATGGACTGGGGGGATTGGCCGATTTTACCGATAGCGCTTTATTTAGGCATTGACCCTTACCAACCGCTAGATAAGTATGCGTTAGAGACTTTGCGGCAAGCATTTCGGGCTTTATTCAAGAATCAACCTATTTTTGTGCCTGATATTAGTATCGGTCAAAAAGGCATCGTGGATGGTTCGTTAAAAACGATAATAGGAGCAGGTACCTATCTTACTTCTGCGCTAAGACGGGCGGGTTTTAGTCAAATTAAGACTGTCTTACCCGTGCCCCGCAATGGTTTGAAGCAAGGCATTATTTGGACGGAAGGATCCGCCGCGATGAAAGGGAATCCTAACGAGGCGTTGGCAATGAAGTTAGTGGAATACACAACCTCAATTCACGCGTCTTATATTCTGTCCTATTTAGGGGCTACCTGTAATTTAACGCCTAATATTGAAGTAGAAAAAATGTATTCCGCGAAACAAAGGGCCAGCTTGCAAGTTGATGATGTGGCGTATGTGTTGAAAAATAGTCTAGTCAATCGAACCTCTCCAGACATTGGCCAAATGTTACAAATTTGGCAATCGGAATTGTTTAAAGCGTCATGATATATTTTATGGCCTTGTTGCTTTCTCTTACGGCTTTTTTCTCCACTTGTGTCAAAGCAGAAGCGCCTAAAATCTTTGACCCAACCGTTATTTCTATGTCTTCTTGGGAGGTTTATCAAGGTAAGGGAAAACCCTCTATGGATGGCTATGGCCGTCCAACATCATTATCTCAGTGGCAGAAAATCACGGAGTATAAACCGCCATATTTTCATTTTCCTCTACTGACTCAACGCTGGTTTCGCTCCTCTTTCTTAGTCGGATGGCATTATAAAAATGCCCAATTAGCCTTGTCATTAGGTCCTTTGTTTGCCGATGCACAAGTGTATGTGAATGGCGTGAAGCTCACTCAATTAGAGGAAAACCGTGCCGCACGTTTTTATCGACATTCACAAACGCGGATTTATCTTCTGCCACGTCATAAACTGTGGTTTAGTTTTCTCGATTTTCGCAGAGAGAACCAAATTTTGGTGCATCTTATCGGTAATAAAGAGCCCCTAACACTTAATCCTAAACAGGTTCAAGTAGGCAATTATGAAACCCTTGCGTTAAAAGCCAAAGACTCGGATACCTTGATCAAAATAGCCCAAGGTAGCATGGTTGCTCTGTTGCTTTCCTTTTGTCTATTCTCGATTTTTATGCGGGCGGTGGGGTTTAAAGAGCGGGATAACTCCCTGTTTGGTGCTTACGTTGTGTGTGTTGCTGGTGGGATTTTAAGTGACTCTTTGCTGCTGCCAGACACACTGGGCTATGGTTCTGCTCATTCGCCGTTTCCTGCTCTATTTTCGACTTTTGCCGTTTTTGTTTTGGTCGTTCTCTTATCCCCAAGGCAGCGAGTAGCGCGTTTAACCGGCTTGCTGTTTTTGATCAATCTATTTGTATTATTGTGCCTATTTTTAGAACCCTACAATGGGATTTTCTATCAAGGATTACTGGTGTGTAACCAGGTATTAAGTGCGGCCATTTTGCTTCATGCACTATTTAGACACGCTTTTCTCAAGCGAACAGAAAGTAAATCCCCGTTTTCTGGCCGTCTTTTGTTGATATTGACGTCTTTAGGGTGGCTAGCCCAGTTCTTCTGGGCCTTTAACTACAGTCCAGCTCAGCCTTTGAATATCACATTATTTATTGCTGCTATTATATTATTACTTAATGTAGCGCAGCGCTTTAGAGCGATGGCGAGTTCCTTATTAACCTTATCTAACCGTTTGGTGTCGATCCGTGAGATTGAGCGCGAAAGGCTAACACGGGACATTCATGATGGGGTTGGCCAAGGGCTGTCTACACTTAAGCTGTTAATCAACCTCAATGCGTCTAAGTTGGAGTCCAATTTGGGGGAGATGCTTAAGTCTGAAGTCGCCAATACCTCGAATACATTGAAATCCGTCATTCGTAATCTAAAACCTATAGAGGTTATGTCAGGCTCACCGACGCAAGCTATTATCAGTTTGGCACAGCATAACTGCAGTTTGGCTGGCATAACTCTCAAAATATTTTCGAAAGATGAAGTTACTTTGAGTCAAGAGGGCGCTTATCAGGTGTATCGTATTGGACAAGAAGCCTTGAATAATGCGATTAAACACAGTAGTGCACAAGAAATTACCTTATCGTTTCGCGTAACAGGCAATATCTATCGAGTGCAGATAGCGGATGATGGTAAAGGTATGGAAGAGGAGACAGCGGAAGACAGTTATGGTATGAACTCGATGAACGAGCGAAGTATGATTCTTGGGGCAAGTTTAAGTGTTGACAGCCAAGGTTCCAATGGAACCACTATATTGTTAGAGGTGCCAATTCATGATTAATGCGGTTGTGGTGGATGATCATGTGATGTTTCAGCAAGGCGTTAAAGCCTTGTTGGAAGAGTCTCAGCAAATTAGTGTGGTCGATACGGCTACCAATGTCATTGATGCTGAGCGAATCATCATGGGGAAAAAACCTGATGTTTGTGTGTTGGATATTTCCTTAACACAGGGGAATGGTTTGGAGCTTGCCGAGCGCTTACGTTCCCGTGGTTATCAAGGTGCCATCGTTATGCTGACCATGCATACTGAGCTGAGTATTTTTAAGCGTGCCTCGTCTATCGCTAAGATTGACGGTTATGTGCTTAAGCTGGATGCCTCTGAAGATCTGGTAAAGGCCATCATGGGGGCTATGAGCGGAAAGCGTTTTGTCAGCCCCGCGATTGCTCAAGAAATGGCCTGGCAAGATGGTCAAAATAATCTAGATGAAAGTCCGCTTAGCACGCGTGAAATCGAAGTGCTTACCTTGGTCGCTGAAGGACACGGCAGTGAAGCCATCGCTTCACGATTAAAACTAAGTAAGCGTACGGTGGATAATCATAGGGCGAATATTCGTAAAAAACTGGGTTTAACCAACTCAGCGGAGTTAACACGTTATGCCATTGAGCAGGGGTTACTGCTTAACCTAAATGTCCGCTAAGCTAAAGATATGCATATAGTGATGCTGTCTAGGTTTGGTGGTAGTGTTCTTGCTACCTTACAAGAAGGAAACATTCGATGATATCTTTTGGTTTTTTACTGACTTCGCTAGTTGTCGTGTTGATCCCTGGAACAGGCGTTTTATACACTGTTGCTACAGGTTTATTTTCTGGGAAGCGTGCGAGTTTCTTTGCCGCATTTGGCTGTACTTTAGGTATTATTCCGGCTCTGTTAGCGAGTAGTTTCGGACTTGCGGCTCTTTTTCACACGAGTGTCGTTGCTTTTCAAGTTGTTAAGTATGCTGGGGCAGCCTACCTACTTTATTTAGCATGGCAAATGTGGCGTTCTTCTTCTCCTTTAAGCCTCTCTAAGCAACAGTCAAACAAACAGTATTCGAGCCTTGTCATCAAAGGTTTCCTGTTAAATATCTTAAACCCTAAACTGTCCATTTTCTTTTTAGCTTTTCTTCCGCAGTTTATTCCTAGCAGTGTAGAAAACCCTTTGAACAGTATGCTTTTACTTGGGGCTGTGTTTATGCTCATGACCTTTGTTGTGTTTGTTATATATGGCTTTTTATCTAGTTTGTTTAGTGCCTATATCATAAAATCTGAGAAGGCCAGTGTTATGATTCAACGCATTTTTGCCACAAGCTTTGCGGCACTTGCCCTCAAGCTAGTATTTAGCGAGCGAACATAATAAGCATTCTGTTAGAAGAGATAGCTTGGTCTTTATAAGAGCTGGCTAAGCTTAAAGAAGCCCTAGCATTGTCTAGAAAACTGCTGACAACAGCACGCTACGTCGAGTAAGGATCAAGGAATGAATAAATTACTATTACTCATCTTTTTTATTGCCACCAATGTTTTTGCCCAAGAGGGAGACGAAGGCCTTAAAACAGTATTTGCGGATTCTCAAGTTGAGGGAACGGTTGTTATTGAAAACCTAGACGGCTCAAAAAGGTATGTTTATAACCAAGCTCGGGCCCATACCAAGCTTGCTGTTGCCTCAACGTTTAAAATTCCCAATACGCTAATAGGGGTAGACGAACATCTCGTAACAGGGAAGTCCAGTATTTTCGAGTGGGATGGGAAAGAACATGACATTAAGGCATGGAACCAAAACCAAACACTGGCTTCTGCTTTCCAAGTATCCTGTGTGTGGTGTTATCAAGACATAGCGAAAAAAGTCGGCGCAGAAAAATATAAAGCCTACATCAAAGCGATGCATTACGGTGCTTTGCCTGACCAGTTTGATGTACAAACTTTCTGGCTAGACGGTACGCTAAAGCTGACGGCGTACGAACAAGTTAATTTTTTAAAGCGCTTATATCATCATGAGCTGCCTTTCAGTGATAACGCCTTCCATGTTCTAAAAGACATTATGCTGGCTGAGAAAACGGAAAACTACTCAATGTACGCTAAAAGTGGCTGGGCACGACGAGTAGAAAACCCTGTTGGTTGGTATGTTGGCTATGTTGAGAGCCGTTCTGGTGTTTGGTTTTTCGCTACCAATTTAGCGGTTAAGGATGCAAAACATTTAAGCCTAAGAAAAGCCATGACCGTTCGTGCTTTAAGGCATGTCGGGGCTATTTAACGTTATTCTTGCCGATGGGGGGAGAAAAGACCTTTGCTTGGCGTCGCTCGTGACATCGTGCAAAGGTCTCTGGTTAATCAAAGTGAAATGGCTAAAAGTATTTATTTGCAGGCAATAGAGGCGAGAATGCGCCGCTCTCCTTCGAATGGTTGACGAGCATGCAGTACAGTATGATTATTCACCCAGAGCACATCCCCTGCTTGCCATGTAAAGTTAACGCAGCTTTCGTCCATTTGGGCCATTAGTTGTTGCAAAACAGCATCGTCCATGACATCGCCGTTGGCGGTAGACACCGCCTTTTTACCTTCGTTTCGGGCATCATTCCAACCGGTATAAACCGCGACGATGGAGTTAAAGAAGACTTTTTGCTGTGTTTCTTCATCAAAACGAATGGCTTTTAAAATCGCTGTTTCTGTTTTCAAATTACCGTTTTCAAGCCATTCCCAGCTCATGCCAGCTTCACGCATTTTTTCTTCGGCTTGCTCTCGGGTTTCTACATTGAAGGTTTCTTTCCACGAGCGACCAATTGCAGAATTGTTATCCGTTTGTTCAGGCATAACACGAATATAGCGCACGCCTTGCTCTGCAATTTTTTGCGCGAAATCTTCATCGATTTCGAAAAATTTCTGACAGATCTCACCTGAATGAAGCAGGGAGGTCGCCCCACCTTTGTTAGCGGGTGTTTCACAATAAAAGAAAATATAACCTGGTGGAGTAGGGACTTGTGCCATCTCATGATGAAAAGGAATGGTTTCAGAAGCGGGTGATTCATTGGCGGTGACAATACGCGACGCCGTCACTTTTTCTCGTGGAGCAGCGCCACCCACATAGGGCATATTTTCATAGTCCGTCTGGTTGAGCATGTCTTCAAAAGATTGTGACGAGCCAACAGGAAAGCCTCTAAACAGGATAGCGCCGTGCTTAATGAGTAAATCATGAAGTTCCGTTTTATTTTCAGATACCCAGTTTAGAAAGCTTGGTTCATCCTTTTGGACATCATAATTAGGCGGTGTGACAAGCAATGGAAAGTCGAGACCGTTTACCTGCTTTTGTTCTGCCAGTTTGGAAATTACCACACTCATAGCTACTCCCGAAAATTTTATTATTATTGGATCTGATACACCATAGATAGTGAATCAATAGTGTATCAATTTGCCTGTTCACTTTAATCTTCTGTTTTTAAAAAGTAAATCAATAGTGAATGAATTTTTCTTATCGCGACAAGTGTATTCAGCTTACCTATTGATTTAAAAGCTTTTTAAGAAAAGTGAAAACCATCATCCGTTAGGTTAACTGATTGGCCTGTTAGGGCAGAATGCTGGGCGGCTAAACCGATGACCACCGCTCGAAGTCCATCTTCAATGGAGACATCGACGGCTGCTCCTTCGGTAATCGCTTTGAAAAATCCCAGATGCTGATAAAACGTTGAACCATTATGGTCGCCAGCGGCAAGCAACTTATCATCCACTGGAATATCTTTTTCAATGGGGCCTTTTGGGGAGCGAGGACTCAACACGACTTTTGGTACCGGAGCGGGGCCCAGTGTTTCGTTTGGCCAAAAACGCCCAGGGCCTGGAACAAAGCACTCCAATTTGGCTTTTGGAGCAATGGCGCAGATTTCTTCTTGGTAGCGAGAGCCTTCAGCAAACATATTGAGATCTAAAGAAGCTCGTTGACCGCTTGCAAAATCGACGATAACAAAGGCGTTGTCTATAATATCGGGCGTCATACCATCGTAGCGCTCGTCGAGGTGGTTGCAATCTTGCCCGGTGGAGGCATAGATACGTTTGGCTTCTGACCCTGTCAGCAAGCGCATTAAATCAAAAAAGTGGCAGCATTTTTCAACTAATGTGCCTCCCGTTTTTTCGTTAAAACGGTTCCAATCGTTTACTTTTTCTAGGAAGGGAAATCGATGCTCACGGATGTTGAGCATTTTCATCTCACCAATATCGCCATTCTGTATTTGCTGGCGGAACAGACTGACGGGGGGCATGTAGCGATATTCCATGGCAACCCAAATAGGGGCAGGGTGTTTGGCGGCAGCGGCACGGATGTTGGCGACTTGTTCCAGGCTTGTTACCACGGGTTTTTCCACTAAGATGGGTAAGGCTGTTTTACTAAACAATTCCAATAACTGGTTAGCATGCTGGTAGTTTGGTGTGGCAATGACAATGGCTTCTAACCCCAGATCAGCATTTAGCATATCATCTAGCGTTTGGAAGTAGTGGGCATCCGGCACTAACTCAGCACAACGACGTTGCATAGCTGGGTCCGGTTCGGTGATGGCGATGACGTCTGCGCCATCAATAAGAGCAAGGTTGCGTAAATGTTCTTGGCCCATCATTCCGCAGCCGAGCATGCCGTATCTTACTGATTTACTCATGTTTAACCTCTTATTTTTATTTGTGAGCGGTGGTTAGAAATGACTAGTGCCATCGTGCTATGTATCTGGCTTTTTCAGGGTGATACCAAGTGAATGAAAACTCTTCAATATTGCCTTCGTTGGACCAACTTCTACGTTGCACTCTTGGTAACACAGCCTCTGGGGCGAGTCCCAGTCCTTGCGTTACCCATTCAGATGGGCAGATACAATCAATTTCGTCTTCTACTCGACTAATCCAAAAGGAAAAATTTTCGCGATAATGGAGATATAAGGATTCGTGTAGATCGGATGCTTGTAGGGATTTGGCATGGGCGTGACGGAACCAAATTTGTTCCATGGCGACCAATTGACGGTTTAAATAGCGCTCACGTTTGATACACCAAAGTTGATGAGACTCGTCCTCTTTTAGGGCCAGTTGCTTGGACACGTAGTCGTTGTCATCAACAGAAACACTCAGGGTACTTGCCGTCGGAATGCCGCCACCTTCACGTAATTCAAGGTGGAAGAACTGGTAAATAGCTTGTCCATCGGGGGCGCGTTTTACATAGTTTCCTGACCCTTGACGACGTTCAAGCAAGCCATCTTCTTCCAATTTTGCTAGAGACTTTCTCAAGGTGCCAACGGCGACGCCGAGTTTTGTGGCAAGCTCCGCTTCAATTGGCAGTTTGTCACCTGGAAGCCAATGACCTGCCGCAATTTCTCGGTGTAAGAGCTCACTGATTTGAATGTAGATTGGTAATTGTTTTGCTGTGTTGTTGTTTTTCACTTACTCACCTAATTTACTGAAAATAGACATATTTATTTTATAAGTCAGCATGCTCTGTGTAAGTTGAAATGTCCGATACTCCTCGGACAGAACCTTAATCTCATCACTAGTAAAGTGTTTTTTTAATAAATTCATTCACTATTGATTTACATCATGAGCATACACTGATAGGGTAAATATACAACCAATTCTGTCGTCTTCTGAAGCTGGGGGCGACCTAGATTAGGGCAATAATAAAAATAAATGAGTCAGAGTCGTTTAGGACGAATCTGGCTACTAAGCGTGTTAGTCGGGAGTAACAATTCATGGAAAAGTTGCAAATTGGTCAGTCTGATCTGCAGTTTAGTCGTTTGGTATACGGTGTATGGCGCTTGGCCGATGCGGCGGATACATCTCATGCCCATATCCGAGAGAAAGTGGATGCTTGTCTTGATCAAGGCATAACAACGTTCGATCATGCTGATATTTATGGCGATTATGAGTGTGAGCGGCTGTTTGGACAGATATTAGAAAAAGATTCCTCGCTACGTTCCCGAATGGAACTCATTTCCAAGTGTGATATTGCGCTTTTGTCAGACAAATTCCCTAATCGTCGTGTCAAATACTACGATACCAGCGCTCTCTATATTGAAAAGAGCGTTGAGCAAAGCTTAAAAAACCTTCATACCGATTATTTAGATCTCCTACTAATCCATCGACCTGATCCTTTCATGAATGCCACTGAAACAGGCCATGCTCTTGATGCTCTTGTTGATAGCGGTAAGGTTCGCGCGGTTGGAGTGTCAAATTTTTCCGTTTGGGATTGGCGATTATTGCAAGCCAATATGAGGCATTCGCTTGTGGCAAACCAAGTGGAAATGAGTTTGTTGCATCGTGATGAGTTTACCAATGGCAACCTTTCCGCCATGCAAATAGACGGTATGACACCGATGGCTTGGTCACCTCTTGCTGGTGGTGGGCTGTTTAATTCGTCACCAGAAACACAACGTTTAGCCCCCATTTTTGAACGCATGGCTGACATACAACATTGCACAGTGGATCAAATCGCGCTCGCTTGGTTGTTAGCACACCCTGCTTGCATTATTCCGGTGGTCGGCACGAACAATTTGGATCGCATCAAAGCCTTATCCCATGTCTCAAATATAGACATAGATCGTGAAACTTGGTTTGAGTTATGGACGGCCGCTGCGGGTCAGGAAGTGCCTTAATCACAATAAAAACAGCCCTTAAAAGGGGAGCGCACGATGATAGTGATAAAAATATTGGTGACCGTTTTAGCTCGCATCAATGAGTGGATCAGCTGTATTGGCAGACAAATCGCTTGGGTTTTGGTTAGCGCGATGATTTGCATCATCTTGCTCCAGGTGTTTTGTCGTTACGTTTTAAATAACGCTCTGCCTTGGCCTGAAGAAGCGGCCCGTTCTTTGATGATCTGGATGATGGCGATGGTAGCGGGAGAGGCTTATCGAAGAGGTTCCTTTGTCGCCATTGATATGTTTGTGCATGCCTTGCCAGAAAAAGCATCCAGCCTACTTAAACTCTTTTTGTTTGTTGTATCCGGTATTGTGCTGTTAAAGCTCAGCTTTTTAGGCGTGGATTTTTTTGAGCGGGGTTTTAGGGTGAGAGCGGCTTCAATGCCTATTGCTCGTGCATGGATTTATCTGGCCATGCCGATTTGTTTTGCGACCATGCTGCTCGTTAACATTGAGCTTTGTCTAAGGGAACTTGGATGTTTAATGGGTTATAAAAAAGACTTTGAACTGCATTTTTTATCCTCAGAAAACGTTAGTGCAGAATAGTTTAAATACAGAGCGTTACTTAAAAAGAGACCTTTTCACGATGTCACGAGCGACGCCAAGACGCGGCAAAAACAGACGAGAAAGCGATAAATGAGCATTTTGAGTCTGTTTTTAACAAAGTATTGGCAAGCGTAGTAGTCATGCAAACGTCTCAAAAAAATAAAAAAAGAGAGAGTCAGTATGCTAGCCCTGTTTTTACCTTTATTTTTAGTACTATTGTTAATCGGTATGCCTGTTTTTTTTGCCATGCTGGTAGCACCCGGTTTTATGTTGTTTTCTACTGGGATGGAGCGAGATATCTCTCTGCTGTTCCGTAATATCTATAATGGTATTGATTCTTTTCCTTTAATGGCGATTCCCTTTTTTATGCTCGCGGGCGAGATCATGAATCGAGGGGGAATCACTTATAATCTTGTGCAATTTTCTCAATCATTTATTGGGCATGTCCGTGGTGGTTTGGCCCATGTCAATATTCTGTCGAGTATGTTGTTTGCTGGCTTGTCCGGTTCAGCAGTGGCCGATACGTCAGCCATTGGTTCCATGATGATCCCCGCCATGCAGAAGAATGGCTATTCTCGTAAGTTTGCTGCGGCCATCACAGCGGCTTCCTCCGTCATTGGGCCCATTATTCCGCCCTCTGGCATCATGATTATTTACGCTTATACCATGCAGGTGTCTGTCGCATCGTTATTTGCCGCCGGTATTGTGCCAGGGATTTTGATCGGCCTTTCTTTGATGCTTATGGTGGCCTTAATGGCGAAAAAATATAATTTTCCAGCCGCTGGTGCGAAAGCCAGTTGGCCTGAGCGTGCAACGGCAACACGCAAGGCCATTTTTCCGCTGATGGCACCGGTCATTATTTTAGGTGGGATTATTGGTGGTTTATTTACCCCGACGGAAGCGTCCGCTATTGCGACTGCCTATGCACTGATTATCAGTGTTTGGGTGATGAAAACGGTCAAGCTAAAGGATTTACCTGCGATTTTTGTCAAAGGGGCTCAGTCATCGGCGGTGGTTTTATTACTGGTTGGCGCGGCGATTGCCTTTAAAACCGTGGTCAGCTTGTCGCACAGTGCGGAAATTTTAGCCAACTGGGTGTTGTCTTTGAGTAGCAACCCGCTCATTCTGTTATTTCTGATCAACGTGTTGTTGTTTATTGTCGGCATGTTTTTAGACGCAGGGCCAGCCATTATTATTTTAGGACCGATTCTCGCTCCGATCTTTATCCACCTTGGCGTCGATCCCATCCATTTTGCCATTATCATGAGCGTTAACTTGACCGTTGGCTTAGCAACCCCGCCAATGGGCTTGGTATTATTTGTCGCTTCCAGTGTCTCAGGTGAGCGAGTGGAAACCATTTCACGGGCAATTTTGCCGTTTTTGGCGGTTGAAATCGCCATTATATTCTTAATAACGTTTTTCCCTTCCATATCTATGACCGTGCCAAGACTACTTGGTTTGGTCGCTGGATAGTGCTATCAAGCAAACAATACAGAGGACTTGTCAATGTTACCTAAAATAAAAATAAATCATGTGATTGCCTCCGCTCTGATAGGCGTGTGTGTCATGCTGGGTGGAATTCAACAAACGTATGCCGCAGAGTTTAATCTTCGAGCTGTTTCTAACGCCAATGAAAGTGATGAGGATTACGATGGCTTAATTGTCTTTAAGGATTATGTGGAGTCCCATTCAAATGGGAAAATTGGCGTGGATATTTACATGGGAACTCAGCTTTGTAGTAACGGCGTTGAGTGCCTTGAAGCGCTAGAGTCCGGATCGATCGATATCTATATCTCGACATCTGGTGGCGCGGCATCTATGTTCCCATACATTCAAGTGTTGGATTTGCCTTATATCTTGCCAAATGACCGAGTGGCTGAAACCGTCTTTAGAACGGGCGATTTTACTCGAGCGCTGCGTCAGCAAATTTTAAAAGACTCTGGTAATTCGGTTCGTCTAATGACAATAGGGAACACAGGCGGCTGGCGTAATTTTGCGAATACCAAACATACGGTGAAAACACCTGCCGATTTAAAAGGCATGAAAATACGTACGATTGTTGCCGATCTACCACAGCAACTGGTTCGCGCGATGGGAGCAAGCCCAACACCGATTCCATGGGGCGATCTCTTTACTTCTTTGCAAACCGGTGTAGTGGATGGTTCCAAAAATGGCATTACCGATATAATGGGAATGAAATTTACCGATGCGGGTTTGAAATACCTAACGCTTGATGGGCATGCTTATATGTCGGCGCTTTGGTTTATGAACAATGATGTGTTTGAGAAAATGCCAAAAGACCTGCGTAAAGTCGTGGTGGATGGTTTTTATAATTTGCAGCAAGCGACCTTTGCTTCGCCAAAACGGAAATCCATTCAAGCCTATAAAGACTTTAAGAAAGCTGGTGGTGAAGTTTATGTCCCAACGCCTGCGGAAAAAGCTCAGTTTAAAGAGGCCGCTAAGCCTGTTTATGCTTGGTTTGAGAAGAACGTGAAAAACGGTGACAAGTGGTATAACTTGCTAAACAATGCCGCTATAAAAGCCGAGAAGCAGGTTAGTGCGGATGATGCAAAAGATTTAAAATGAGACTTTCGCACGACTACTATGCTTGCCAATACTTTGTTAAAAACAGGCACAAAATGCTCATTTATAGCGATAAACTCCGCTTTCTCGTCTGTTTTTGCCGCGTCTTGGCGTCGCTCGTGACATCGTGCAAAGGTCTCAAAATAACCTTGCTTTGTTTCATACTCGTGGAGGGTCGTCTCGATATCACGAGAACCTTCACCTCGTAAATAAGTCGCCACTATGTACTATGTAGCCAAGGTAAATGGCTACATAGTATCCTACCTTTCCTAATGTCGGCGGATAGGGCAAACTTAAGCTGATCTTGTTTAGTCTCCTGCGCGAATTCTTGATCTACAACGGTTCATTTTAGCAGTCGTGTCTAACGTCACCTTTGGTATATTGAACGCATAGAACATGGTTATTGTGTCCAAGTGGTTGTGGATGCCGTACGAGATACTCTTCATAAAATAACGGAATAAGAGGTTTGGCTGAATGAGGTTAAAGAATTGATGGAATCGGTTTTAGAAGAAGCGATAGCACTGCGTCAGTCTGGTCAACACGAAGAGTCCAGAAAGCGGCTTAATACCTTGTTATACGATGAAGATTGGAAGGCAAAGGCGCATCTAGAGATTGCTTGGTCCTATGACAATGAAGGTAAGGAGCATGAGGCTATTGTCCACTATGAATCGGCATTGTCTGGCTTGCTCTCAAAGCAAGAGCGTTTCGATGCACTGTTTGGGTTAGCGAGTACGTACAGATGCATTGGTTTTTATAAAGAAGCTCTTCACTACTTTGAGTTAACGCTTGCTGAGTATCCCAATGAGATTGAAGCCAAACCTTTTTATGCTATGTGTTTGTATAACCTAGGCCGTCATAAAGAAGCCACTGCATTATTGCTTGAGTTGTTGGTATCGACGACGAATCATGAGTCAATCAAAGCCTATCAACAAGCCATAATCTTGTATGCAAAGGATTTAGATAAACGCTGGTAGGGTATACCTTGTTTCGTTTATTCTAGGGTGTTTTATTTGAGCCTCTATTGGCCACCTGCTAAATAAAAGGATTCTTTCGTGAAAATCTATGGTAGAACGACGTCATTTAATGTTCAAAAAGTCCTTTGGTTTTTGGAAGAGCTTGGCGTTACCTATGAGCATATTGAGCTAGGTGGACGTTTTGGTGGACTTGAATCTGACGCGTTTGCCTCATTGAATCCGATGAAAAAAGTCCCTGTCTTAATCGATGGTGATAAAGTTATTTGGGAGTCGCACACGGTTTTGCGTTACCTTGCGGCAACTTATGGTACTGACAACTGGTATTCAGACGATGCCTATCAGCGTTCGTTATATGAACGTTGGATGGATTGGTCTCATGTGCTTTTTCAACCGGCTTTTATGGCGATGTTCTGGGGGTATTATCGAATGCCTGCCAGTAAACGAAACATGCCTGAAGTGAATGATGCTCTACAAAAATGCCTGACATGTCTAGCAACATTAGATGCCGTACTCGCTCACTCCACATTCGTTGCTGGTGAAACCATGACTCTGGGTGACATTTGCGCGGGTTCCATTATTTATCGACTTATTTCCCAAGGGCTAGATGTGCCACTTCCCCAACATGTTGCACATTGGTATGAGAGGTTAAAAATGCATCCTGGCTATCAAAAATGGATCATGAGCGATTTTACTGAGCTGAAAGG
This sequence comes from Marinomonas sp. 63XJN7_7_ISO-PGPR-S23-202, assembly GCF_056173505.1. Lineage (NCBI taxonomy): Bacteria > Pseudomonadati > Pseudomonadota > Gammaproteobacteria > Oceanospirillales > Oceanospirillaceae > Marinomonas > Marinomonas sp. 63XJN7_7_ISO-PGPR-S23-202. The sequence continues at coordinate 1,695,225 of NZ_CM149677.1, forward strand.
CCGAGAAGATTTTTAATCTCTTGTTAAGATAAGGAAATACGGTAGAGAAGAGTTTGCAGGTAAATGATGAATGTCCATGACTGATAAAAGCGTTTCAAAGGTTTCATTGATCAATATTGAGTCGACATCACGACGTGTACTGGAGAACTTATTCCATTACTATGTGTATGATATGTCTGAATTCATGGGATGGGCGCCAAATGATCAGGGGCAGTTTTCATTCCGATTGTCTCAGTTTGATGTTTACTGGCAAAGAGAAGATCATTTTCCATATTTTATCTATGTGGAGGGGGAATTAGCGGGTTTTGCCCTGGTACGCAAATATCCTGCTAATAGGTCTGTCTACGATATAGAGCAGTTCTTTGTGTTACGCAAATTTAAAGGGCAGGGCGTTGGTAAGCAAGTTCTTGAACTGATTCTCAAATCCTACCCAGGGAAGTGGCAAATCCGTGTTTTAAAAGAAAATACTGGCGCGCTTCATTTTTGGAAGTCCGCAGTGTCTCGTATTGTGGGCAGTGACTATAGCCTCTGCGACGATATCGATGTGGATTTGACGATGCATTTTATTCGCTTTCAAGTGTAAGTTCTATCTCAAAAGCACCTCGTCATACGACGATAAACAGATCCATTCACTTTATTACCCAAGGCGATCCATCGATATTATGGCGAGAAAAATATTAAGTTTGAAAGGCAAAAGACAGGCAGACACTGGTCCGATTGACGATGTGGTCGAGGATCAATTTCCTAATGATCCAGAGAAGCGTTTTTTAAATGGCGTTGTTGTTCATCCTTCTCCTTGTCTTCATTTAGCGTCTGGTTCTAAGCTGCGCACTGTGCGAGCAATGGATTTGATTACACCAATTGGTATGGGGCAGCGCGGGTTGATTGTCGCGCCGCCGGGATCCGGCAAAACGACGATGTTAAAACACATCTGCCAGGCGGTGGCAGCAGCTTACCCTGAGATCAAGCTGTATGCCTTGCTGATTGATGAGCGTCCTGAAGAAGTAACGGATTTTAAACGCAGTGTGTCGGCAGAAGTGCATGCGTCGTCTTCGGACGAAAACTACACCCAGCATGTTCGAGTGGCGGATAAGCTGCTTGAAACGGCTCGCAAGCAAGCTGGTGAAGGCAAGGATGTGATGATAGTTATCGACTCGCTGACAAGGCTCTCTCGCATACACAACGCAGAGCAGCGAGGTAATGGCCGAACCATGTCGGGCGGGCTAGATAGTCGAGCGTTGGAAATACCGCGTAAACTGTTTGGCGCGGCAAGAAAGATTGAAAATGGTGGATCGTTGACCATTTTAGCTACCGTGCTGGTGGAAACGGGAAGCCGCATGGATCAGGTGATTTTCGAAGAGTTTAAAGGTACGGGGAATATGGAGATCGTATTATCCCGTGAAGTGGCGAATCAACGGATTTTCCCTGCAATCGATATTGCTAAAAGTAGTACCCGTCGTGAAGAGCTGCTGATTGATGCTAAAGATATTGAAAAGGTGCGAACCTTGCGACGTGCACTGACTCATCTTACGCCATTAGAAGGCGCTCAGAAGTTAGTGGCCTTATTGGAAAAGTACCCAACCAACGCCGAACTCTTGGATGCATTCTGACGTCCATGAATCCAAGCGGTGTTATCATTTCTAGATTACTAGCCTCATCCTGAGTAATGCTATTAAGAGCTAGGGCTATTGCTGATTAGGGAAACCTTTTTATCGATATCCTTAGTTTCTTGTTTTGGGTGCTTTGCTTGATCTAGACCCTCAATTTCTTGTTTTGAGGGCGCTGTTTTAGCCGGTTTTGTGTTACCAACAAACTTACCACCAGCTTCGATGCTTAAGTTGTCACTGTAGATTGTGCCCTCAACATGACCACTGCTTAAAATTTCCACGTAATTCGCGTAGCAAGTGCCTTCAAAATGGCCATTGATAATCAGTCGTTCTGTGGTGATTTCTCCTGATACCTTGCCAGACTCACTGATTTTAATTTGATTAATGACCTCTATTTGGCCTTCAACATGCCCATCAATCTGTAGTCGGTTGGCTACTTTAATGTTACCGCTGATTGTGCAACCCTCTGCGATGAGAGTTGTAGCTGCTGACTGACTCTTAACTCTATTTTGCCCACCAAAGATTCCCATCCCACACCTCTTGTACTGTTAAAAATGCTATCAAAATTATCGACGTTCCAAGCCAAAAATGGTTTGGGGTTTAATGATCGTCCGACAAATCGTATTTCATAATGAAGGTGTGGCCCAGAAGAAAGGCCACTGCTTCCTGAATAACCAATTAAATCGCCTTTGCTCACAAAATCCCCTCTTTTCACCGCGAATTTACTTAAGTGGGAATAAGAGCTTGAAAAACCGTAAGAGTGCTGCAAGCGAAGAAAATTACCAGACCCTTTATTTCCTGGTCGTATTACTTCGACTGTTCCATCCGCAGGGGCATAAATCGGCGTGCCTGTATTCACAGCAAAATCTTGTCCACGATGAAAGGTTATTTTCCCTGTGATCGGATGGACGCGTTTTCCGTAGCCTGAAGAAATTCTAGCATTTTTTACGGGAGGCCCGCTGGGTATTTGCGTCAGCATTGCCACCCGTATTGATGAGGTGATGGCGGCGGTATCCAAACGAGACTCTAGCCCAGCTTTGCTGTCACTATCCATGCCCAGGGTTTTTTCTAGATCATCTAGCCGGTCTGTAACCAACTGCATTTTTTCTTCTCGTTCCGATAATTCCTGTTCTAAGTTTGTTTTTAATGTTGTTAGCGAGGTGACTTCTTTATTGAGATAGGAGGATTTATCCTCTAATTCACGCAGCTTAAGTTTAGAAAATTCTGCATCGTTAATTAAATAGTAGATGACGCCAGCCGTGAAGAGAATGCCAATAAAAATCAAGTAGCTCATGAACTTGAAGGTGTGACGGCTTCTTTTCCCGAAGCTGAAATGCTTGCTTCCATGAATTGAAGAAATGGATATCGTAATATTGTCTTTCATCGTCTTATGTATTGGCCAACATCAAAATATAGTATTGTGAGAGATAACATAATAACTGCCTTTGTTCGGCTTTCTAAGCGAAAATTTCAATAATATCGGTTAGGCCAGACACTTAGAGTAAGCGCGGTAAATTAATGTCTGTCAGGTTATAGAAAAGAAGTGCTTATAACTGATGTTATTGGATCACTCTGCCAGCTTCGCCCAAGAGCATGACTTTTAGCCCATCAAAATGCAGCACATGATGATGAGCTAAATCGAGTAGTTTGCCCAGAGTAGCTACTACTAGAAGGTCTACCTTCAATTAGGTATGTGCTTTTTTTGAAAGTTGGTATCCACACCACCATACACGGCGATAGAGGTTAAGTTCGCGTACTTAGCGTATAGAGCAATGCAGGCTTCGACTTGAATTGCTAACTCACGAAGTGGTGCGAGAATTGGCACACGTACATGTTTGCTGCGTAACATTTCTGCTTTACTGTATCGCTTGCTTCAGGTGCACTCACTGATCCTAAGTCCTGAGCCATATAGCAATGAGAACATTAAGTGATCCCGTTCATTCAAGCAGCTTAGTATTTTCTGAATGTCGTTAGGTGCTAAAACAATGGGTAAGCGCCGACCTTGTTTAGCATGCTGAAATCCTAAGTCTCCTAATGGTTGATCAAGTAATTTGTTATATAAAAATGCGAGGGCATTAAGGGCAGCTTTTTGTGTGTTAATTGCAACATTTTGTTCAATTGCCAAAAATGATAAAAACGCTCTTACTTCTTCTGCCCCTATATTTTGAGGGTGCTGCAGCTTATGGAATCGAATAAAATATTTAATCCAATACAGGTAAGACTTCTCTGTTTTTAAGCTATAGCCGCGCAGCCTGAGTTCATTACGAATAAAGTTAAGAAAAGGACTGGAAGACATCGCACACTCCTTGTGGATAATTGACCTAAATCTGTATGAATACACAGTATATTTTTTCAGCTTGCCAATTTTTGGCACGGATTGTCTGAAAAATAATCAAAAAATTGCGTGTCTGCACTGGTAGCATGCCTGAAAGTCTTTTAGTATCAATGAATAAGGATATCCGCATCAGAAATAACGCGCTGTGGATAAATGTGTAAACGCGCATGCTCGTTTTTCCATTTTCAGTTTCTGTGAGTAATTTCGTAAAGTAACTTTGATTCAGTTACTTACGGCGTTCATTAGAACTTTTTGGAATTGTCTAAACGCGCATGCGCACTATTAAAATGTTATGCGTAATATATATGAATACATGGATCGAAATTGACAGGCCTGTGGATGTAGAAGCAGATATTCCTCTAAAGGATCAGGCTCCTAGTGGTGTTAAAGAAAAGTACGCCAATTCTTGCAAGGACAAATTTATCGCTTGGACTAGCGAAGATGGGAAGTTTATTGGCTGCATTAAAAATAATAGAAGTGTTGTTGCTAGTACTGCTGAAGCTTATGCTGTCGAACTTTATGAGATGGAGCCTGCGAAGGGAACTGGTTTTGTTGGGCTTGATATTATATCTGAAAATGGTGAATGCCTAGCTGTTATAGCAGCTTCTAGATATTCGAAAAAATCATTAAGTTGGCTCAAGAACATTCAGCCTGTTTTAGCAAAAGCATTTGGATTAAAAGAAACATATGATTATCAAGGCAAAGACGCATAACAAAAGGCTCAAGGTAATGGACGGCGCAGAGCGCCGCCCCTTAGCCTAGGCGTTATGTTGCCTCGTGAACTATGAACCAAGTAGAAAAATGGGAAAAGATCGAGATAGAGCTGAGGGCAGCCTTTAGTTTGCTTCCCGAGAACATCGTCGAATCCGACAACGGATACCGAAAGAGTGATTTTCTCGCTTTCCTCGAGGCAAACGAGTTGCTTCTAGCAATGGAGGAACTTGACGGGGTTATAGAGGACAACCCAAATCCCGGAAGGGTATTCTGGGAGCATTTGTTAAAGGCGGCAAATTTAATGGGGCACCTGCATGCTAATCGCTATAAATCGATCTTGGCGTCTACAACATAACAAGCCGCTCAAATACGTTCCGGCCACAAAAAGCGTGGCCTCCACCGGACTCGCTAACGCTCGCCGTTTAGCGGGGCGTTAGGCGATCAGTAGCAAAAATCGGAGAATAAACATGGAAAGAAAATTTCCTGATATTTTAGAAAAATTACATGATATTGAAATTGATTACGCCGACGGCGAAGGAATAGATTTCGAGCCATACACTGATTTTTACTCTCAAGAAGAAACTTCAGATTGGATTAAAGCATGGACCGGGAACGATTCTCTTGATGGAAGCGAGTATCTAATATTTGGCCAAGACGGAACAGGCGGTTACGCAGCATTTTGGTTAGTGAACGAATCAAATGATATTCTAGAGCAGCCTATTGTGTTTTTTGGCTCCGAAGGTGAAGTTGGTGTAGTTTCGGTAAACTTTTCAGAATACGTATGGTTATTGGCCAACGGGATAGGTCCATATGAAGCGGTAGCCTATCCTGGTCTGGAACGGCCCAAAAACGAAGAGTTTTACAAATTTGCAAAAAAATACGCACCTTCTAGTGAGAGCACTCCGCTCAAAATTATAGAAAAAGCTAAACTTAAATATCCCGACTTTGAAAAGATGGTTGACCAACTATGTCAATAGCGCCTAACAAGTTTGTCCAATTGACGTTTTGGTCTACGCTCCGTTTTGGCGTGGCTTTGCCACTTTACGCCAAAACTACACTACAACCAAAACGCAACTGACAAAGGCGTTATATCGCAGTGTGCCCCAGAGAAAGTGGACACCAAAGGAGAGCATCATGTATCAACTGAGAATTTACAAAGTTAATCCTGAAAAACGTGAGGCGTTTCACGACAGGTTTAAGAATCATGCGATGCGCATTATGCAGAAATATGAGTTTAGTATAGTCGCAATGTGGGAGTCATTTACCGAACATGATTTTGAGTTCATCTATATCTTAGATTGGCCTGATATCGAGACTATGAAGCTTCAATGGGAAGCATTCCTTGCAGATCAAGAGTGGATAGATATTAAGAAAAAGATGGATCTTGATATTGGTGAACCAGTCCTTCAAGCAACAGGCCGTATTCTTAATCCTATCGAATACTCACCTATATCAACAATACAGGTGCCATAATGTCGGCTAAATTACAGCCAGCAATGACGCATAACAAAGCAAATTAACTCGGATGCAAATTCCGCTGCGCTCCATCCGCACCGATTATTTGCAACGTTATGTGAATTTATGAAGATCGAGACTGTAGAAAAGTTACCAAGTGATATTGAAGCTCTGATAGCTGAAAGCCAATCTGAAGGTTTTCGCTTTTTAATCCGACTTCAAAATGATTTCGCAAGCGGAGTAAATCAGTTTAATAAGACTGGAGAAATCCTTGCACTTGTTAGAGTTGAAGGGATGTTAGCAGCTATCGGTGGAATAAACAGTCAAGGTAGTTCAGCACGGTTGCGGCGATTCTATGTAAGTGAAAAGTGTCGTCGCTTGGGTGTTGGACGCGAATTGCTCAAATTCCTAGAGGAACATGCATCCAAGTATTTCTCGCGAGTAACCTTATTTACCGATACTCAAAGAGCCAGTCAGTTTTATGAAGCGTGCGGTTATTTGTCTGTAAATAAGCATCACGTTAGTCATGAGAAATCAATCACATAACAATGCGTTTAAGAGGGATTCATGCCGCGTGGCATTTTTGGTATGCAGTTAGTTTTGGTGGTGAAGTGGTTTGCGGAAAGCTGGTTTGGGCGGCATTCACCCCTTAACGCGGCGTTATGTACTTTTACGGAAAATCATAAGATTATGGATGAAAATGCTGAAATTTGGCGTCAGTACTACGAAAAGGCACTGTCTCGCCCACATTCAAAACGTACTGAACTTGCAGCCCAACTCAATGAATCAAACCTCAAAGTAGCCACTGACTGTGGGTGTGGAACAGGCAGTGATATCGAGTACTTAGAGCAACAGGGTTTTCAAGTTCATGGCTTCGATATTAATCCTGAATCGGTAGCTATCTGTAGAGACAGGTTTGGGTTAAAGTCATTGGTGAATATCGTAGAGTCTTCTTTTGAATTGTTCGACTATCCAAAATCTGGGGTAGTTATCGCAAACTCAAGCTTGTTCTTCGCTGACCCAGGCAAACTTGAATCGACTTGGGGCAACATTAAATCTTCAATTGAAGTCGGTGGGGTGTTTGCTGGTGACTTCATGGGTTTCAAAGACAGTTGGGCTAATAATTATCGTAGTCCAACAACACCTTTAACGGAGTCTGAGGTCAAGGGGCTGTTCTCGGATTTTGAAATTGTCAGGTTCTTTGAGCGTGATGAAAAATCGAAGACTTCATTGGGTAAAATGAAGCATTGGCATACATATTCCGTGGTCGCGGTGAAACGTACATAACAAACGCGTCAATTAGGACGCTCGCAAGCTCGCGCCTATTACGCGAGCGTTATGTTTACAAGGAAAGACTTTGCCTTACCAAATGAATGAACAACAATTTGAAGCAGTTTTGGCGCTAGATAGCTTCGATCGTTATTCTCATTTCATTGGCAAAGTCGCTGATTGGGAACAGCTCTGGGGTGTGAAAAGTGAAGATGGGTGGCTGGTTCCTGTTGCTCCTGAAGAATTTGAGTATTTCCCATTATGGCCTCATCCGGAATATGCTCAAAAAATTGCAGATAGAAACTTTCCTGGCCACAAAGCAGTTGAAATAAGCCTTGAAGAGCTACTTGAGCACTGGCTGCCATTATTTGAAAAAGATAAAGTCAAAGTTGCAGTGTTTCCTAATAAAAAATGGACTTTTTGGTGTATAGAACCAAATGCTCTAAAAGAAGAGCTATTAAATGAAATGGCAAAATATGAATAAAAACATAACAAGCGGGTCAAAATCGCTTTGCTCGGACGCGCAAAAAGCGCGCGCCGTTTACCCTTGTCGTTAACTGCCAAGGAGAGTTCGTGGATATAGCCGTAAAAATATTTCAAGTCTTGTTTTATATAATTGGATCAACAATTGCTGTATTGACTTATATAAAGGCGAAGAATGGTTTGCTTAATTCCGTGAATACGGAATATCAAAAAAAAGTAATGGAGCGTTTAAGTCAGTTGGCATCAGAGATTTATGATGAGTTCGACAGAACATCAGATAAATTTTGGGCAAAGGAAGATCAGGCAAAGGAAGTTTTGCAGGATCTCCATGAGAAAATAATCCCCTATAAACATGAAATCCTTACCAATAAGGAAATGCCTCCGGGGGTAAGATTACCTTCAAAATTTGAAGAGCTTGATATTTTTCTAAATAAGCTCAAGTCAGACCCCTTCATACCAAGGCAAATACGTGAGAAGGTTGTATCTCTTCTTGAGAAAAGAACAAAAACAATGTTCACCGCATACATGCAAGAGCTGGATAACTATAAGGATGGCCTCAAAGAAGGTAAGTATTGGGACACCCTAGAATCGAATCATCACTGGTTTCATAACAAAATCAACGAACGATTATATGAAGAGGGTTGTGGTATTTCCCAAATTGAAGAGGCGGCTCACGAAATAAGGGAAGAAATTCAAAAGTATTTTGAGAGCTTTAATCCGATTAAAGGCAGTTAACAAGGCGCTCAAGCAAGGACGCGCTGGCGCGCGCCGCTTAGCTTGGCGTTACTTTCAAGGAAGTTAAATGACCATAATATGTCTTGAAGGCGCTAGTGGAATTGGCAAGAGTACTGCTTCCAAATTTATGGAAAGTGAGTACGGATATGTCCGGATACCTGAAGTGAATGAGTTGTTTGAGCGTTCATCCAATGAGCCAGATGATTGGTATTTCCGGATGCAAGTAAAGCGCTGGGAGTTAGCGAAAACAGAGTCAGAGTTAGGAAAAGTAGCCATTTTGGATGGAGATCATTTGCAGCCAGTTTGGTATAACTGGATATTCGATGATCTGAATTTTCAGCCTGTGAATGAAGTTTTAGACTTTTATTCAAAAGCATTTCTGCAAGGCCTACTAGATTTTCCCGATGCATACGTTTTATTGCATGTTGGTATTGATGAATTGCGAGCTAGGAAAGATAACGATAAGAGTCGAAAGAGAAGTAACTTTGATATGCACTTTCGCTTGATAGAGCCTCAACGTGAATACTTTGAATCGTTGCTATCAGGTGGGCATGAAGGTGTTAGTTTCATAGACGCAACTTCTCCAATGGCTATTGGTAATTACTGTCGTAATATTGAGAAAACAGTTCTGACTAAGAAGCCAGGATTTGATGTCGTTGAGGCTTACATCAAGTCAAAAGTAACAAGTAAAGGCAAGGGACGCGAAAAAGCCGCGCCCATGCTTTAAGCGTTAAACAGTAAAAAGGAGCTACGGTGGAAAATAATAGAGAAGTTCAAATTCTGGAAGCTGAAGAATTATTGTGTAAAGCAATGCTTGAGTCTGACACCGTTAGCTTAGACAAGCTATTGTCTTCCAATCTAATTTTTACGAATCATTTAGGTCAAATCCTTGGCAAAAAAGATGATTTAGAAGCACATAAATCAGGTTTGTTGCATATATCTAATATTGCAGCCGAAGACCAGCAGATAAAATTGCAACAGGATACAGCGGTTGTATTTGCCAAGGTAACAATCAATGGTAACTATGATGGTAATCCAGCGAATGGAACATTTAGGTTCACCCGAGTTTGGCAAAATACAGAAGGTAATCACTGGGAAGTAATAGCTGCCCATTCGAGTTTAATTACTGTTTAACAAGGCGCTGCAATGGAAGCATTACGGTCCGCAGTTTTTGGTATAAGGTGATGAATTTGTTGAAAGTTCAGTGGGTGCTCCATTGAGCTTAGCGTTATGCAGCAAAGAGAATTATGAGACAACAGTATCATTTTCGAAGCTCAGATGAAGGGCTGTTATCGTGGGATGTTTTCCGGCTAATTGAACTAGCTAAAGATTTGCCAGTTATCGAAATCTCTCTAGCAGACATCAGTGAGTTAGACGAAGAATTTTGGTTTGAGCTAAGTGGTGCAAAACCAACCTGTAGAAATATTATAGAGCACACGAAACTCATCCAAAAAGCTGACTTATCATACCCAATCATTCTGTGTCATAAAGGTAGGGTAATGGATGGTATGCACAGAGTGTGTAAAGCAGTGTTACTTGGTCACGATACAATCCGAGCGGTCAGGTTTCCTCAATATCTAGCTCCTGATCATGTTGGCATTGAAGCTGATGAGTTACCGTATTAGAAAGCAGCATAACAAACAATTTAAGAGTGATTCGGCACGCGTGGCATTTTCACAATGCGTTGGTTTTAGTGATTAAGGTGTTCTGCGGAAGCATTGGTATCGTGTGCCTCACACCTTAATTGGACGTTAAACCAAGGCACATATCTACAACCTGCCAGTCTCTATCCCTTATCACTTTCTAGCGGCTTTGACGACTGCTTCATTAATAGCTGGTATGAGAGTTAAGTGATTGAGGCTACTCTGTTGTTAATGTGCTAAGAAATTATTTTGAAAGTCTTTTGAGGGTAAAGGTTTGCTAAGGTAATAACCTTGCATTTCATCGCATGCTAACTCTTTCAGCATGGTAAGTTGCTCTTGAGTTTCGACGCCTTCGGCAATGGTTTTTATGCCAAGTTGTTGAGCAAGGCTGATGATGGCACTGACAATTGCGTAGTCATTTGTATCTGTTGTCATGTCCCGAATGAAGGATTGATCTATTTTTAGCTTATAAATAGGGAACTGTTGTAGATAGTTTAAAGATGAATAGCCTGTGCCAAAGTCATCTATTGAGGTGCGTACTCCTATCTGTTGGAACGCTTTCATCATCTCAATGGCTTTTTGCGGATCGGCCATTGCTCCTCGTTCAGTCAATTCCATTTCAAGTAGCGTAGCCGATACTTGAAACTCGTCTAGTCGATGTTTGATGATTTCCGGCAGGTTTTGGACTTGAAACTGGATAGGTGAGAGGTTTACAGCCAGTCTTACTGGCGTTATTCCTCGTTCTTGCCAGTTTTTCAGTTGGTTAATCGTTTCGCGTAACACCCACTCACCAATCATTAAAATCTGACCAGTATCTTCCGCAATGGGAATAAACTCGGCTGGAGAGACGGTGCCTAGTTCCTTGCTATGCCATCTTAGCAGCACTTCAGCGGCGATGACTTGGCCTGTTTTTAGGTCCATTTGAGGCTGAAAAAACAAGCTGAGCTCTTGCTTTTCTATCACGTCGTGGAGTGCGTTTTCAAGCAGCAATACTCTTTCTGAGTGGCTTTGCATTTCCGCCGTGAAAAACGTTAATCGATTACGACCTTCTTTTTTGGCGCTGTACATGGCGGTATCTGCGCGTTTATACAAGGTGTCAAAATCTCGGCCATCGCGGGAAAATAAACTAATGCCAATAGAGGGTGTGATAACAAATTGATGTTGTTCTATCTGGTAGCGATGTGAAAGCACTTGGCTAATTTCGGTCGCTTTTTCTTTTGCCTGCTCTTCGGTTACATAGGGCAAAAGTATAATGAACTCATCGCCACCTTGACGAGCAACGAAGCCGGATTCTTTTATCAGTGAGGTCATTCTTTCAGCCACGGACATTAGTAGCTTGTCGCCTATGTTGTGTCCCATGGTGTCGTTGATATTTTTAAAGCGATCAAGGTCTACAAATATTAAAGCCAAGCCCGTTTTTTTGAGTTCGCTGGATTGGATGAGTGTATTAAAGCTCTTATACAAAGAGGAGCGATTGGGTAATCCAGTGAGAGAGTCGTGGCTGGCGAGCCACTCGACTTGTTCTTGCGCTTTTTTAAGGGCATCAATATCAATGCGGATACCCAGTAGTCGAGTTGGCACATCGTTTTCATCGAATTCCGTTACGGTACAGCGGACGGCAATCCATCGATATTCGCCATTAGCATGGCGAATTCTTGCTTGATAATTATATTGGTTTAATTGGGACTTGCCTTCGAGAAGAGCTCGAATAGTGTCAAAGACAAGCGGCCGGTCATCGGGATGTATTTTTTCGATTTCAGCTTGGCGGTTTCCTAACCCTTCTATAGGAGGGTAGCCAAGCATAGAAAAGTAAGAGGGGTTTGCGAACCACTTATCGTTTCGTACGTCCCATTCCCAGGCACCAATACTGGTAGCTTTTAATGCCTCATTCATGCGCAGCTCTGATTCAATCAGCGCATTTTCTCGTTCTTTGTAAGAGGTGATCAGGTAGGCTGAACAAGCGACAGTATTGTCATCAAGAAGATGCTTTTTTACTAGGTAGCAAACAGGGGCTCCATTTTCTTGAATTAACCATTCCTCTCTTTCTCCAATAGGAGAGTCTAACAATACAGCAAGCCGCGTTCTTGTTGCGTCTGATAATGGAAGCTCAGAAGCGCTTCCTAGCACTTTTTCTTGTGGCGTATTAAGTAATTCCGCAAGCGCTTTGTTGGCATATAAGATATGGCCTTGTTGGGTTGTAAGCCACATAAGATGGGCGTTATTAGCGTTGAGAAGAGAGATAAATTGTTGATAAGTGGGCTGATATGTATCAAGGGAATGTGTCTGCTTGCGTTTGTTTAAAAACAATCGAATAGCGCGCCATGTGAGCACGATCAGGAGCAATCCTGCTATTACAAACCAAGGGGTTTTATCCACATTAGACCTTCAAATGTGTTCAGATGTTATTGCCTTCCTTGGCGACAAGGTAAAAATCAGTACCGCTAAAAACAACACTAGCACAATACTAAGCGATTTACTGACGTTCAACTGTAACGCTATATAAAGCGAATGTTGTATTTTGTAATGGTCACAACTAAAATTGCTTTATCCTTTTGTCGGTAACCCCAGAGAAAACATGTCGGATGGCCTACCTTTTGAATTATCAGATTACCTTGAATGGGTTGATATGACTGGGCGAATCATCCGAGAAGATAAACGTGGCGCTATAGATGCCTCTCTGTTGCCGATTCTTCAACGACTCAATATATCCTCAGAAAATTGCCTTTGTATTGCCACAGAATTTGGCGCAAGAACCGGTGCTGTTGCTGGTGTCGAACAGTCTATTGTGCATTATTGTGATTCAAACAAGCTGAATAGAAAGCCAAGATCCAGTCATAACCGACTACTCGCTTAGCTTTATTCCAGCATTCATAGTCTTTCTTTATATACTAATCATGTATTAGTAAATTTACTCGCCTAAAAACCCCAAAAACCCGCCTTTTTAGCAGTTAGTTATCCCTTAACGAAACGATAAAAGATGAATTCCATATAAATTCTTTCTGTGAAGAAGATAGTTTTGTATGATGTAGCTAGGTATTTAATATGGGTGTCTCACAAAAAGTCGAACTATTCTAAAAATCACCGTAGCTACAGTGAAGAACACCTATCAATTCCGTATCCTAAAGAAATGGGTCACCTTCAATTATTGGTATACTTGCGTAACGAAGATAATTGGAATTCATGGACGAAGCAGTATGGAAAAGTCAGCACTTAACAAACAGCTCAAGCCGACCTCCACTGCGTTGTTTGTTTTGTGCTTTTTCGCTACGCTCGCAAAAAACAATCAACTCCGTTCCAGCGGCTTAGCTGGGCGTTAAGTGCTTATGAAAACTCAATACGAAATTCAGTTAATGCAATATGCTCAAGCTGCATTATTGGGAGAGGTTGCACCATCTTTCAGAGCGATTTCCTTTCAGCTTTCTGAGGATGGAGAAGATTTTAAGGCACTGTACTAATGAGACATATATGGACGCTCCGGTGCCGTCCATATATGTCTTACAAAATTGCAAGTGCTGGATTCTCAACAAATGTTTTGCTTTTTAGCGGTTTCCTGCTGCTCGACCTGAAGAATAATTTCATCGAGCAGTGCGATAAGATCAGCGGAATATTTTTCCATATCCTGAAATAAACGATCAGCCTCCATCATGTCACCGCTTTCTTTGGCCTGAATAATTTTCTTGATGGTTGCGTGCATCTCACTATGCGGCATATCAATTGCCGCCGTAGCCGGAATGTCGCTAAATTTTTGCCGACCGACCGCGTCATACCACTGACCAAAATGACACTCTTTATGAGAGACGATTTCTTGCTGATTCATCTGCGTTAATCCGGACAGATAACTGCGGATAACCGTTTTCCATGCCAGATGAGATGTTTTTGCCTGTTTCAATTTCTGTGCATCAGAATCGCCGCCGAAACTGGTACAGTATTTATTCAGTTGTTCCACATCATTGGCAATCTCCGCGGATAGTTTCGCAGTCAGAAGTGAAGAGCTGGCAGTCGTCTCGGCTAACTCATGAATTTTACTGATGTTCGCATTCACTTCATCGGAGACCTGAACTTGTTGTTCCGAGGCGGCCGCTATCTGAGTCGTCATCTCATTAATCTGCCCGACAGAATGTTCCATCTCAGAGATTGCCCCACCGGCAACCTGAACATTATCCACACTTTGTCGCGCTTGTTCTTGGCTGGACTGAATCACCACAATCGTAGCATTCACACTGTTTTCCAGAATCGTGATTTTCTGACGGATCTCCTCCGTTGATGCCTGCGTTTTCTGTGCCAGATTTCTCACTTCACCGGCAACCACAGCAAACCCCCGTCCCTGCTCTCCCGCACGGGCGGCCTCAATTGCTGCATTCAGTGCCAATAAATTCGTCTGTTCAGAAATATTTTGTATGACTTCGAGAATCGATGCGATTGAAGTACTGGCTTCATGGACCTGAGAACTCAGATCCCCGATCTGATGAATAGATTCGTCCAGTTGCAGCATCTGATTGATAGCTTTTTGCAGCACGGCTTTACTGACCTGAGATTGATCATTTGCCTGTGATGTACTGTCGGCAGCCTGCACAATATTCTGGGTAACATCATGTACCGTTGCCGTCATTTCCGTCATCGCTGTTGACACATAAGTCAGTTGATCTTTTTGTTCCTTCATCCCTTTGTCGGTCATCACCGATTCGTTCGATAAATGATCGGACTGGACGACCATATGATTGATCGCATCTGACATTTGGTAAAAAGTCGCCTGCAATTTATCGCAAAAACGATTGAAAACCCGGGTCAGGCTTGCGATCTCCCGAGGGCCACCTTCTTCCAGTCTGGCATCTAAGCCTTGTTGTCCTTCAACCACTTTTTCGATGGCATCAACGATGTCCTTCATCGGACGGATTGAGTAACGGGTCATCCATATCAATCCCGCTGCGACGACAAACGCACTGAGCAGCCCGAATATCATCATCATTCTGGTATCAGACCAAATCATCGCTTGTAACTGGGAGATACGATAGCTGACTTCAACCACCCCGATAGCTTTTCCGGAATAGTCTTGCAGCGGGAAAACTCTGATGGCTGTTTCATGACCTTGCTGCTCTGAACGGATATCCATCGTCTGACCGGAAATAACCTGCTGATATTGCTCCGGTGTCAAAACCGGCACACCGCCCGTCCGGGGAGTGACCACATCCTTCAATCCATCATTTTTCTGAACGCGAATCGCGACATCCGTCAGTTTATCTCTGAGCAAATTCGCGAAGGTCTCCCGGTTTAGTGTCATCCCAAATTCGACACTACCGACAGGTTTCCCTTCAAAACGGATCGGGGCAACATAACGCAAACCAAGCCCTGCAACACCCGCTTCAATTCCGGAGATAGACCGCTGCGAAGTATTGACATCAACCACCGTATGGCGAAAAGACGATAAGTCATCACCACTTTTCCCCGGTTTATGGACCCGATAGAGTGAGTAGGCTGGCGGAATGTGGAATTGAAACTGACTGACCCCCGATGCCTGGATCTGTGGCCATTGCGAATCAAATAGCTGACTCAATTTACTCTTATCATGCTGTGCGACGGCCTTTTGGACGTCAGGCAAAGCGGCAATCGTATCTACCGCTAACTGACTTTTGGACAGGATCGAGTCGATTTGGAACTGTACCTGTTGTTCCAGCCCGGCCATCTTTGTAAAAATAAAGTCATCCGATAACTGCTGAGCTAGACGCACTGCGCCCCAGATAAATAAAAAGCAGACCAAGAGAATCGATATAAAGCCTACGGCACTAAAACGAGCAAGTAAACTGAGATGTTTCATCAATACCTCAAGGTGAGTCAGGTTGCATTTCTTTAATTATAGATAACTTATTCTAACTATTAGTTTTTTCTATCAATAAGATGATTCAAATCAATATTTTTTCTATAACTGTGATCCCTGTAACTCTCAGCAGAACACCACACCACCGGACAGCTCGCGGGACTGAATCACATCCGGTGCATCGTAGGTGTATTGTTTGCGAGAAGGTTTTTGATGATTAAAACGGTGAGGTAATCATTAGTTTGTGTCCCGAAATGTATTGGACCTAGGTTCCTGACCACTGTCTTATGTTAGTTCTTGACCTATTTTTCCTAATAGCAGAGTATGCATCTAGTGGAAAAACTTATACAGACATCTGTGAGTACAGGGAAGTTTAAGACTTATAAAACAGTATGTTAATTAAATGGTATCTGTAATTTCTCACAATTTTATATAGGCTATATCTGTATAATAACTGTTATGCATAGGGAGGATTTAGTGCAACTGTTTGAAACGGATAGATTGATCGCAAGGCAGTTATCTCTCCAGGACGTTCCAGCGCTAGCTGAGATTCTAAGTGACCCGGAAGTTATGAAGTATTCCGTTCGTGGAGTTTGCGACGAGGAGGCCACCCGTAAATTTATAGACTGGTGCATTGGGTGTTATTCATCACACGGACTCGGCCCATGGGCTTTGTCTGAGAAAGAATCGGGTGACCTTATTGGCTTCTGCGGTGTTGGCCCTGAGTTAGTCGGTGAAGTTGAGGAAATTAATCTAGGTTATCGATTGGCGTGTAGGTACTGGCATCAAGGGCTCGCGACTGAAGCTGCAAAAGGTGTTATAAATTATGCCTTCGATCTAAAACGCTGTGAATCGATAGTTGTTATCATCGAGCCGGAACATACCTCATCTGTCAGGGTTGCCGAGAAGGCGGGATTTGGGGATTACACGGTTCAGGAGTTTCATAACCGACTGGTGCGGTTATATAGACTGAAGTTTAAAAACTGGGCATTGCATAACAAATCAATGCAGGCGGACTAACCTCCGTTCCGTTAAATTTGGGGTTCGCCGCTGATTGAGGCGTTGCCGCAAGGAGAAAAATCTATATGGAATTAGTTTCACCCTCGATAGAGTTTGAATCTGAGTTTTCGGTGTATTACCACGATTTTGCTGAAAATGACGTAGAAAATGCGGATTATTACCGTGACGGCATTTCTGATTTCGCGCAATACGTTCAACGACTTCAAAATGAGGCGCAAGGCTTAAATTTACCTGATGGCTATGTGCCGTGTAATCATTTCTGGCTTATCGACAATCATCGAAATATTCTGGGTGTAATTCGTGTTCGCCATAATATCGACAATGAGTTTTTGGCTTTAGAAGCAGGTCACATTGGCTATGATGTTGCTCCTTCTTATCGCGGAATGGGTCATGGTAAATTGATGCTCAAGTTAGCGTTGCCCAAAGCAAAAATGCTGGGTATCGCTCAAGCACTTATTACGGCGGATGAAGATAATATAGCATCGCGTAAGGTCATTGAATTTAACGGTGGTCAGTTTGAGAAAGTGGTTATGGGGAAAGTTTTTCCGAAGCCATTGGCGAGGTATTGGGTGGCTTGCGAGTAGCGGTATAACAAGCATTTAAGGCAGATTCGTAACGCGTGGCATTTTCAGTTTAAATTAGGTATTTATATGGGTGTCTCACAAAAGTTAGGAACGTAGATAGGCGTTAGCCGTATGGAGTCAGTCAATATGAATTCAGATATTTTGAAGGAACAGAAGCAATTAGAGCCATGGTTGACTGTTATTGGTTTACTTACGGTAATGTGGACACCTATCGAACGCAGGATAGATCAATGTGTATTCTTGCTATCATCAAAAGACAATGACAAAAAGCCGTTAAGCTTAAATCGAAAGTTAGACTTCATAAAACGGAACTTACCGCAGTCGATAGAGTGTAATCCGAGCATAGATGAAATTATTGATTTAACAAAGGGAACGGCTCAGATACGAGATGTGTGTGTTCATGGCGTCATAGAAAGTTATGATGATGACCTTATGGTTATTGGTAAAGTCCAAGGGAAATCAAATGGTTTTCACATAGAAATGTTCACATATGATCA
This sequence comes from Marinomonas sp. 63XJN7_7_ISO-PGPR-S23-202, assembly GCF_056173505.1. Classification (NCBI taxonomy): domain Bacteria; kingdom Pseudomonadati; phylum Pseudomonadota; class Gammaproteobacteria; order Oceanospirillales; family Oceanospirillaceae; genus Marinomonas; species Marinomonas sp. 63XJN7_7_ISO-PGPR-S23-202. Next base: position 1,713,379 of record NZ_CM149677.1, read on the forward strand.
AGCTAGGCTTTTCTCTGCTGGCAATAATCTTAATGTCTTACATGAAATATGGGAAAAGCTTTCTACCGACTTGAGTGCAAGATGAACACACGGCTAACAAGGCGTTTCTGTCGGACAATTTTTCCGCTGCGCTCCAAAATTGCCGCAGAGCGCGGCGTTAGCCATCAAAGGAATCGTAGAATTGAACCAGCAATTGAAAAATGAATTGCAGTCGATGCAACAGGAAGATCAACGAGTTTTGCAGGAATTAATTGATAGTGGGGAATTGGGAACCAATGATTACCACCCTAGAATGAAAGCAGTTCATGAAAAGAACAATGCACGCATCAAAGAAATTATCAACCAATATGGTTGGCCGGGTTTTAGTCTAGTCGGCAAAGAAGGTTCAAAGGCTGCCTGGTTAGTAATTCAGCATGCGGTTCTGGATACAGATTTCATGGATAAATGCTTACCCCTATTACAAGATGCAATAAATCAGGGTGAGTCAGAGGGATGGTGCTTGGCATACCTTCAAGATAGGGTTTTTACAATGTCTGGCAAGCCTCAAATATATGGCACCCAGCATGATATTGACGAAAATGGAATTGCCTATCCATTGCCAATTGAAGAGCCTGAAAATGTTGAAACGCTACGCAAGGAAGTAGGGCTTGAGTCACTTTCTGATGCTACGAGACGCATTCAAGAAAGACATAACACAACTGTGGCCAATCGTCGTAAAAATAATGGCTAACAAAGCAAATTCACTCGGACAGCAAAAGAGCCGCTTCGCATTGCTTTTTGCTTCCGATGATTTGCGGCATTAAGTACTTTTATGGAAAGTCAATTTTTATCGTATCGGCAAATTTCAGTTGAGGCACTTCCCCATCTAATCGGGATTATGAACAATTCTGAACATATGAAGTATAGCGTGAACCTTGATTCATATGATAAGTGCGCTTTATATATAAAGAGATTTGCTGAGCAATGGAAAACGTTAGGTTATAGTTGTTGGACGATTACTGAAAAGAAAACCGGCCAGGTAATTGGGTGGGGTGGTGTTGTCATCGATGAAGATGACCCACATTGGGGGCCTGAGCTGATTTACTATATCGCCCCAGAGAAAAGTGGATTAGGTTATGCCAGTGAGTTAGCGAATTTTGCTACGAGCTATGCTACGAATGTAATTGGGCTCAGCAAAATCGTTGCTTTTGCACATCCTGAAAACGTAGCATCAAACAAAATTTTAGAACGAGTTGGTTTCAAGTTAGTTCGATATCTTGATGATATGTCTAGGAACCTCTACGAGTTCAATGCTGGTACTTAACAAACCGTTGCATGGGACTCGTAGGTGAGCCCGTGAGCAGGAACGTTACGTGTCATGAGTATTGATAAACTAGGAAATTTTGGCGGCCATTTAGTAGACCTCTTATCAAAAGATAATGACCTGTCTATGCGGCTGCTGTCATGGAATGCTTTTGAAGAAGGCTGCACCCCGGTGCTGGCCATTGATCTCTATGGGTATGATTACTCAAGCTCTAACCAAGTAGAACTTGAGGAAGTCAAAGCTCAAGAGTACGAAATTGATGGCGTTGAAATCGAAGGAAGTGAAGTACAAATATGGGTATATGGGTTCGACAAGCCTATCATCATAAATTGTGCAGAAGTCAGCTACGAGTTTCAGGCGTTATCCGAGACCGATTTGCGAAGATTGCTAAAGATATCTCAAGCATCGAATAACGACCAGTACAAAGATATAGTCGCTCTTCGAAATAAAATAGAGTCAATCGAAAAGTTCGTCTCAGAGCAGGAAAATCGAATCAATATTAAATGTGAAAATCACCCTGAGGGGAACAGGCTCTATAAAGAGCAACTAAAATTACTAAATCGGCTTCGAGCAAGTCTAAACACGTAACAAGTGCAAGCAGCATCGGCCCTTCGGGCCTGGACCTCGCTACGCTCGGCCGCTGTTGCAGGTGTTGAACGAAACAAGAAGTCTGTAAAAGTGGAGATGGACACTGCGCCAATGGGGTGTCGATGCCCAGCGTGTGGTGAACCTAATGTGGTTTATCTTGGGGAGATAAAATATTCCCCTCAGTTGGGCTTGAATAGTCGTTAACAGACTCAGGCATAAATACATTGCCTTGAAAGCGGATCAGGTCATGGAGCCTGAGGATCGAGTATTGCCTAATGCTTAGGATTCGAGTAAAAAGAGTCATACTGTGATAAAAAATAAACGTAAACCCCGCCTAAATTTTGGGAATATCCCTTAGCAAGGGAGAAAAAGCACTGCGATATTAACAGGGACGTCGCCCATTCTGAAAAAGCAAATCCCCTATAGATAACGCGGCCGTTCATCAGACGGTTATAGCCATGGCTTCGCCACTGTATAACCGCTTAGTAGTTAGCGCTTTTGTTGAAGTAGTTAGACATGAAGATTATTACGAAAGATTTTATCTCGATCTTTAATGCTTTTTGGTATCGAGATTTCCCTCTTGCAAAAAATTTTAAAGAGATAGGTACGAGAGCTGAGTGGACTATTCATTTAGGTGTTTGCACGCGCGCTACGTCTGACCTTCTAGGTTATTTTACATATTTTGAAAGCGGTGGAAGAACAGACGCAGTAATAAAAGACAATAATGAAGAAACTATTGCTAATCTAGAATGGGAATGGAGAGAGCCAAGATTTACAGATAAAGTCAATGAAGTCAGACAGTTGCATAATAATCGTGAATTTTGTCAGTTCTCCGTCTTTGTTTCATATTCTGATGATAGATTTCATGACGATAATCTAAATGCAGTCTTAGATCAGTGGGGAGATGCTGAAGAACCTCTAGTGCTGATTCTTATTCGTTTTAAGCGCAAGAATCGACGGATATTTGATTTAATGGAAACATATCACATTCAAAATGGCAAAGTACGGAAAGTAAAAAAGCAAAAAGCTCTTCCTTGGGAAGCTGTTGGAAAGCGCTGGGAATATCAGCACTAACAAACACATTAAGTCGCTCGCAGGCTCGCTGGGACAGTAACACGTGGGCTCTGTCGCTTCGCTCGGATTTTAGCTCACGTATTACTGCCCCTTATGAGGGTGTTATAGGGCAAAGTAGTAACTATGCGAAAATTAAGTTTCAGTAGACCCAATGAAAAAGTTCGGAACCCTGAAAGGCACCTTAGAGCTTTGAAGAGATGGGCAAAGGGCTTTGAAGGGTTTTATCCTGAAAGAGATAGAAGTCGATATCAGAATTTCAAAATATGGACTTTGGACAGATTGATTGAAGGTCCTAAATCAAAGTCCGAGTGGAAAGAAGAAGCGATTTTACAGCTCTTACAAGCAGCGCAGAATTTAAAGAATTCCCGACCTGAAAATGAGGAAGGTGAGTCATGGGTAGCTGTTTTACTTTGCTACCCTAACCTTTGGTCTAGCGAGGTTACTGTATTCTTTGATAAAGAATACCTGAATAGCTTTATTCCTTCTGAGCTAGGTGATCAATCAATCTTGAAGAAGTATGGTATTTCTTGTCCAAAAGAGTTCATCGAAGCTAGTTACATCGTTAAGTGGAGTGACGAAGACGAAAACGGGGAACCAATAGAGTGCAGTGAAGAACGCTATACAATTTATGAAAGAGCTCTATAACAAGTCAATTAACTACGCGCCTTTCAGGCGCTGGACCCAGTAAAGCTGCGCCGGTTATTGAGGCGTTGGTAACAAGGAAAGATCGAGCATGGAAATATTTACGGATAGACTGAAAATGACTCAAATTGCGGACAACGATTGGGAATTATTTGAGTCTATATATCGTGATCCTGCTGTTATTAGCTTATGTTTCGATGAACCATCGGCTTTTGAAATAAAAGAAAAATTTGAATCAAGGCTTCCTATGTGGTCTAAAACTTCAGAAAATTGGCTATGCCTTACAATGACTGTACGGGAAACTGGTGAAAAAATTGGAATCACTGGCTTTAAACTTATCGATGGTGTTGCAAACGTTGGGTATTTAATTCTCCCTCAATACCATGGTCTTGGGTTTGGTACAGAGTCATTGAAGGCATTAATCAACTGGGCTTCCAATGAACAAGCTATTACGGAATTTAGTGCAGTAGTCACAGAGGGCAATGTTGGTTCAGAGAAAGTACTTGTCAAATGCGGTTTTTTTCTCAAAACCGTAGTACCGAATGCCTACGAAATTGGTGGGAAACTGTATGCTGATCATATTTATTGCATCGAAAATATTGTTACATAACAAACGCATCAAGACGGATTCGCAACGCATGGCGGTTTTGGTTTGATTCTGCTTTTGTGTTTACGGTGTAATAATTTAGTGTCGAGGTAGCGTTGCTCAATACTTAAGCGGGCGTTATGCGAATGGGGAACAAAGTGAAAAATACAGTTTTGATTGATTTTGACGGTGTTATACGTCACTGGTCGAGTGCTGAACTTGATAAGCACGCAGCGTCATTAGGTCTAGAACGCAATCCCTTGTTTGCATGCGCTTTTTCTGAGAGACATTTGCAACCGGCTATTACGGGTGAGATTTCACACGAAGAATGGTGTGATAATGTCCGTTTCGATCTGTCAAAAGAGTACGGGCAAGGTGTGGCTGGAGAGTTAGTAAATAAGTGGTACTCTCTGGAGGCTGAAATTGACTACGAGTTTCTAACCAAAATTCGTAGTCATCTTTCTCTCGGGCAACTTGTTCTGGTGACTAATGCCACAAGTAGACTAAATGACGACCTTCACTTCGTTGGTTTAGATAGTGAGTTCGACCAAGTCATTAATTCATCTGAAATAGGAGTTGCAAAGCCAGCATTGAACTATTTTTACATTGCACTGAAGAAACTTGGTGTAAGTGAAGATGAATGTGTATTTATTGATGATTCTGCTAAAAATGTGAAGGCAGCTAGGTCTTTGGGTATTGAAAGTCTATTGCATTCGAACACTCAGGAAACTCTGAAGTTCATTGAGGAAAAATGCGCATAACAAACAATGGCAAGCGACGCCAAAGGCGCACTTGCTGTAAACGTTATGTGCTGATATGACTAGACACATAGAAAAACAGATATGCATTAGATGTGGCGAGTTAGTTTATAGGCGCTCTATCAAAATAGAGAATCTTCATAAATATGACACAAGCAACAAAGACGCTTACATCAGGAGCCTTGTTGAGCTGGAGGATGTAACCCTAGAAGTTGCAAAGTCATGGGCAGAACATGGTTTATATGAGATGTGTAAGGAAAGAATTCGTTTCTGTCCTGTCTGTGGCAATCAACTTAAGACATGGAGTGCTAAGTTGTGCCTGAAATGTGGGGCTAAATTTGAGAGTGAATATAATGAGAAAAATACATAACAATTCAATCAAGTACGCCCGGATTTCATGCGGGCTGAACACGCTGCCGCGCGCCGCTTATTTCAAGCGTTATTTTGTTTATTTGAATTATGGAGGATAGGGGTAGGTGATATTTCCACAAGCTTTAAAAGTTGGTGATAAAATTGGCTTTTTTTCACCGTCATCACCAGCAACGGCTTTTGCGCCAAATCGTTTCAAGCGAGCAAAGTCTTATCTGGAATCTCAAGGCTTTGAGCTAATAGAGGGGCATCTCACTGGCTGTTCTGATTCATATCGCTCAGGTTCAATTCTAGAACGCGCAGAAGAGTTTAACCGATTAATCCGTGACCCTAATGTACGGTGTGTCATGTCTACAATTGGTGGTAGCAATAGTAATTCGCTATTGCCCTACATCGATTATGAAGCACTTAGGAACGATCCCAAGATTATCATTGGCTATTCTGATGTAACGGCTTTGCTATTGGGTATCTATGCTCAAACAGGTCTTATTACATTTTATGGCCCAGCACTGGTTGCATCATTTGGTGAGTTTCCACCCTTAGTCGAGGAAACGCTTCAATCCTTTCTGGAAATCTTGTGTTCGGAGTCTGATTCGTATCAGTACACAATGCCTTCGTCGTGGACAGACGTGAAGCACGACTGGGAAACTCAAAATTCACCAAAATCAACTTACATAAATGAATGGCAGTTTTTAGGTAGTGGCCAAGTTAGAGGCCGTATAATTGGTGGTAATCTCAATACTATGGCAGGTATATGGGGTAGCCAATATATGCCAGAGATAGAGTCAGGTGACATCCTCCTGCTTGAAGACTCTCTTAAAGGTATAGAAACTGTCGAACGTTCTTTTGCCCATCTAATGGCCTGTGGTGTGTTTGAAAAGGTTGGTGCAATTGTATTAGGCAAACATGAACTGTTTAATGACAAAGGAACGGGGCGTACGCCGCTTGATGTTTTGCTTGAAGTGTTAAATGGTAAAAACGTCCCTATACTTTATGGTTTCGACAGTTGTCATACGCATCCCATGTTGGTTACACCACTAGGGGTACAGGCTTCAATTGATTTTGACAGCCAAACTATTGGGCTTGAAAGTCGGTGGGTATCAGCAAAATAACAAGGTATTTTAGAGCGATTCGCAACGCTTGGCATTTCATAGTATGGCACGCATCGTGTCACGCCTTAACGCGACGTTATGCACAGTATGAGAATGAAAAACTATCTTACCGAAAAATTAAGTATTTTTAACAAAAGCGACTTCCTCCCAAGAGAGCAGAGCTGGGAAGCTGTACGTGTATTTTTTGCGTGGGCCGTTCCTGCTTTTATGTTTGTATTGTGGGCTAATACCTACCACCCTGAAGTAGAGTTTTATAAAAAGGCTATAGCTGAAGGTATCGGTCCAAATCTTTGGAACACAATTGGTTCATTCGGTCTTTTTACCTTTGGAGTAGCAGTGATTTTTTCATCATTCAAAACACCATCGCTGATTGCTAAGCAAATACTATCGAATACCTATGCTATTGGCTGCCTAACATTTGGGCTTTTAGTTGGGCAGTGGTGTCTTCTACCTTTCTCTCAATTAGTATGGTGGCAGCAGGGACTTTTTGGCATTACTTCTGCGCTTTTGCTTTTCGTGGTTTTTGTTTACAACGTCATTGTCTGGTATCTAAGCTTCCTAATTCAGAATGATCAGCACCAAAAGTCAGCATTTTTGAAAAAATTCGAGCAGCTACATTGGTTTTGGAGGGCGGTTTTTGGCTCTTTTATAACATTGGTTGCTCTATTGGTATTCTTAAATGCATAACAAGGCCAAGCACAATCGTGCAATGCAAAAAACGCATTGCACTGGACGGCCTACACTACGTTTCTGTTGCCTGTGTTAGCGACGTTAGAAATGCCAACGTCACGTTAAACGCAGAAAAATCATTATGCTAAGGCTCTACGCAATCAAGTCATTACAATAGATTAGGAAGATGAAGTTACACGAATACGTTTTTTTAAAAAAGTTAACGCATTAAGATTTTGGTTAGGTTGATAACAGTCAGTTAGAAAGGATAATGTCTGGCTCTTTCATCCGTTAACGTTGCCTGCTATGCGCCTTGATAAATTTGTTTGTAAAAGTACCGAGCTAACCCGACAGGAAGCGATTCAATGTATTCACTCTGGTGAGTTGAGTGTTAACGGCGAAGTCACGATGAATGAAGCGGTTCAGGTCCATGAAAACAATACCGTACTGTTGCATGGTGCTAGGCTGAAAGCGCGGGACTTTCGTTATATCTTGATGCATAAACCAGCGGGTATGGTGTGTTCCAATATCGATGAAGTTTACCCGTCTCTGTTCAATTATTTAGAGGTTGATAAGGTCTCAGAACTTCATATAGCAGGGCGCTTGGATGCGGACACGACGGGTCTGGTTCTGATCACGGATGATGGGCGTTGGTCTTTTCATATTACTCTACCGAGCAATGATTGCCGCAAAGTCTATCGAGTTCAATTGTCCCAAGCCATTCCTGCAGAACGGAGTAGCGATCTTGTCACTCAGTTTAAACAAGGCTTACAACTGCAAGGTGAGCTGGGGTTAACTCGTCCTTCCAAATTAGACATTATTACTCCAAAAGAAGTACTGTTAACCATCACCGAAGGCAAGTTTCATCAGGTAAAACGAATGTTCGCTGCCGTAGGGAATCGTGTGGTTGGCTTGCATCGTGAACAAATCGGCGAAGTTTGCCTTGACCTAGATGTTGGGCAATGGCGTTATTTATCTAAGAATGAAGTAGAGTCTTTCAACAATAATTAGAATTCATGGAGGTTAGCTTATGACTACAAAGCGCATATTATTTACTGGTGGATCGGGAAAAGCAGGAAAGCATGTTATCCCCTACCTTCTCGAACAGGGCCATCGAGTGCTGAATGTGGATTTAGTCCCTTTGGATCATCCAGGAGTAGATAATTTGATTGCCGATATTACGGACTCTGGACAAGTATTCAATGCCTTGAGCGCTTATGCGGGATTTGATGAGCTGGAACCCGGTCTCGGTGTGCCAAAATTTGATGCCGTCGTGCATTTCGCCGCTATCCCACGCATTTTAATTCACCCTGATAATGAAACTTTTCGGGTTAACACCATGGGGACTTATAACGTCATCGAAGCCGCCGTGAAGTTGGGTATTAAAAAAGTGGTGATTGCTTCGTCAGAAACAACCTATGGTCTTTGCTTTTCGGATGGTCAAACCGACCCGCATTCTTTGCCGTTAGAGGAGGATTATGATGTTGATCCTATGGACAGTTACGGGTTGTCTAAGGTGGTGAATGAGAAAACGGCTCGTAGCTTCCAGCGCCGTTCAGGTTTTGATATTTACGCGCTGCGCATTGGTAATGTGATTGAGCCCCATGAATACGCGGAACTGTTTCCGCATTATTTTAAACACCCTGAAGTGCGCCGCCGAAATGCGTTTTGCTATATAGATGCTCGCGACCTCGGGCAAATTGTGGATTTGTGTTTGCAAAAAGGCGGCTTAGGTTTTCAGGTGTTTAATGCGGGTAATGATCATAATGGGGCGATTATCCCAACAAAAGAGTTAGCCGAACGCTTTTTTCCTGGCGTGCCATTCACTCGAGAAATGGGAGAGCACGAAGCCTTGTTTTCGAATCGTAAAATTCGAGAAGTGCTGGGGTTTAAAGAACAGCATAATTGGCGTCAGTACGTGAGTGTGCCCGAAGAGTAGAGCGGGTAGACAAAGCATGGCGTCTATTGCTAGACACCGTGCTTTGAAGAAGGTCAGCCTGAATAATAAGATTAGGCAAAGCGCTTTTCTAAATAGCGAATAATCTCAGAGGATTCGTACATCCATTCAACCGTTCCTTCTTTTTCAATACGTAAGCATGGCACTTTCACTTTGCCGCCTCCTTCAAGTAATTCTTGACGGTGCTTTGATCCTTCTGGGGCATTGCGTTTTTCGATAGGAAGATTCAACTTGTACATCGCTCTGCGCGTTTTGGTGCAAAATGGGCAGGCTGCGAACTGATAGAGCGCGAAATGTTTCAGATCATTGTTTACTTCTTGTTGCTGTTCTGGGGCGCGTTTTTTCTTTGCGCCGCGGGTAACAAGATCAAGAGCGATAATGATGTAGCCTAGTAGGTTACGAATTAAGTTAATAACTATTTTCATGGAAATGACTCGCTTGTTGTCTGATCAATAAAGAGAGGGATCAAGTTCGGCCATTCTAGCGGTAAACGGGTGATTATTTAAGTGCTCGAAGCGAATGTTTTTTTAAGTCTTCTTGTTATCTGTGTCATTATGGCTTGCTTATGCACTGACATTTTGAATCTATTGGAGTACATATATGAATAACAAACTGATTGGACTGATTTTGATTGTTGCCGGTGCCGCTTTAGCCGTATGGGGTTACAACATTTATGATGCCGCCACCTCTCAAGTGGCTCGCGCGTTAAGTGGTGACACGCCGATGAAGGCGTGGGTGGGTATGGTTGGTGGCGCCATCTGCGTGGTGTTTGGTTTGTCTAGAATGCGTTGAAAAAGCATTCGATGGTGAAAGATCGGATTAGAAGAGAGGTTTTATCTGACTCTTAATATCCGCTTAATATGTGTTTGTCTATAAAATGAGCAGGGTGATCGTGTGAAGTTTATTTTCATTTTACTGGTATGTTTTGTCAGTTGGCTGCCAACACTTTCGCTGGCGGATGATAGTCGTATACAGCAGGCCTTTGAATTACATCAGAGTGGCCTCCAAGTGGAAGGGACAGGGCGTGTGGTTCGTATACTGAAAGACGACACCAAAGGAATAAAACATCAGCGCTTCATTCTGAAACTTCCCAGTGGTCAGACTCTGTTAGTAGCACATAACATTGATTTAGCGCCCAAAATTATGGATTTGAAAAAAGGCGATACGGTTGAGTTCTATGGTGAATATGAATGGAATCGCAAAGGTGGCGTAGTGCATTGGACCCATCGCGACCCTCATCATCGTCATGTGAATGGTTGGCTTAAACACAATGGCCGTACTTATCAGTAGCCAGTAGCGAATGAAACCTGATTGGTTTTTTGTTGTGATGTTCTCTTATTATCTCCTTATTTTATAAGTTTTAGATGGTTTCGGACGGCTCTTTTTTTCTGTCACAATATAGGGGAATACTTGGAATGAAGCTGATAGCGGTCAGTAAATCTTGTATGGATTCGTTGTATGTTTGCAAGGCTTATGACTGATTGATCAGCTGGTTGAGCACGATTCTAAACAGGAGGTAACAACATGACAGATATCGATATTGGTATTAATAAAGAAAATAGATCCGAAATTTCAGAAGGGCTAAAGTGCCTATTGGCGGATTCTTATACTTTGTACCTTCAAACCCATAATTTTCACTGGAATGTTACGGGCCCTCAGTTCCGTGAATTGCATCTAATGTTTGAAGAGCAATATCAAGAGCTTGCGTTAGCGGTGGATGACATTGCAGAACGTATTCGTACCCTTGATGTTCCCGCTCCCGGCACTTATAAAGCCTTCGCAGAGTTAAGTTCTGTGAAAGAAGTTGATGGCATACCGAGCTCAGCGGATATGGTGAAATTGTTAACTAAGGGTCATGAGCAGGTGGTGAAAACTGCCCGTAAAGTCTTAAAAGTAGCACAAGAGGCGGATGATGAATCCTCTGCATCATTGGTATCCGATCGTATGCGAGTGCACGAAAAAACGGCGTGGATGCTAAGAGCAACCCAAGCTTAATCTCTATTGCACTTCTAAAGCTAGATACAGAGCCAGCGGTTTGTTTTTCGCTGGCTTTTGTGTATGTGTTAGCTAGATAAAATATTATTAAACAACAAGTTACGTGACTTTTGGTCGTCTAACTTATGAACTTCTATAGCATTGCCTTTAGCAATTGTAAGTATGGTTAAATGGATTGGATAAGGCTGATAGGATTGCAGCCTTATCCATTTTCAATGAACGGTCTGGCACAAAAGCGTTAGCTAAGGTGATGGACTGGCTCCATTCCGTATACGGGGGTGTCTATTCCTTCCATGCGAGCTTTTAATTGCAGTGATAGATACTGAGAGTAGTGTCTCGATTGATGTAAATTACCACCATGGAACCAGAGGGCTTCTTGATGCGTCGGTTTCCACATGTTGCGAAGTTCTCCTTCCCATGGGCCTGGATCTTTCGCTGTGTTCGATCCCATCCCCCAGCATTTGCCGACTTTGTCGGCGACCTCTTGAGAGATGATTTTAGCCGCCCAACCGTTCATAGATCCAAACCCTGTAGCGTATACGATTAAATCAGCTTCTAGTTCCGTACCATCCGTGAGTACTACTGACTTGGGTTTAATGTGGTCAATAGAGACACCTGATTTAAGCTTGATATCACCGTTGGCGACAAGTTCTGAAGCGCCCACATCTATGTAATAACCCGAGCCACGACGAAGATATTTCATGAATAGCCCAGAGCCATCTTCACCAAAATCGAGCAGGAATCCCGCATCCGTTAAGCGTTGGTAGAAGTCTTTATCTTTTTCTGCAACCGCTTGATAAGCAGGAATATGAAATTGTGGCATCACTTTAAAGGGGATGGATGCGAAGGTTAAATCTGCCTTGTAGGTAGTCATGCCATTTTCGACGGCTTCTTCTGAATATAAACCGCCTAGAACGAGTTCCATTAATGAGTCAGACTTGATGATATGAGTGGATGAACGTTGGATCATAGTGACATCCGCATCGTTTTCCCACAGGGCACAACAGATATCATGGGCTGAGTTGTTACCACCAAGTACAACGCATTTTTTACCTTTATAAGCTTCCCCTCCAGGATGTTGGCTTGAGTGGTGCTGTTCTCCTTCAAAGCTGTCCATTCCAGGAATGTTGGGCATGTTGGGAATGCCAGACATGCCAGTAGCTAGAATGAGCTGCTTAGGATAAATGGTGAGCTTTTCGCCATTCCTATCGACATTTACCCGCCATTCTTGTTTTTCTTCATCGAATTCTGCATGTGTACAGTGTGTAGAACCCCAATAGTTTATCTCCATCACTTTGGTGTACATTTCTAACCAATCGCCAATTTTGTCTTTCGGAGTGAAGACAGGCCAGTTTTCAGGGAAAGGAAGATAAGGCATATGGTCATACCATATGGGATCGTGTAATGAGAGTGATTTATAACGGTTGCGCCATGTGTCTCCAGGTTTTGGTAGGCTATCAATAACAATTGTTGGAACGTCAAGTTGGCGTAGACGAGCCGCTAGACCTATGCCGCCTTGTCCTCCGCCGATAATGAGGCAATAGGGTTGTTCTGTGTAACCTAGTGTTGCTTCTTCATGTTGGCGTTTTTCAAGCCATGTTTGGCGGTCTTTATTGGCGCCATGTTCAGCCCCTTTTGGACGCAGTTTGTTACGTTTTTCTGGGTAGTCTTTAAGCTCCGTCATGGTTGTCAGGAAAGTCCAAGCAAGATCATTGCGTAATCGTAGGTAGGCACGTCCTTTGGCAACCGATGTTTCGAAGGTAATCCAAGCATCAATTACACCGTCCGCTTCAGTGGCATCTTCTTCTAATTGCCAGTTTGTTGGACGAACTCGACTCATGGTTTCGGCAATCATGTCGCTGATGGCGGATTGACCTTCAAGGGTTTTAATGTTCCATGTGAAAGCGACTAAGTCTCGCCAGTAACCATTTTCTTCAAACAGTAAAGCAGCATCGGTGGGGGTATTTGAACTAAGCGTATTCGCTAATTTTTCTAGCCAATTCATGACGGCTATATTGGGTTGATGCGTTGTATTCAATGCGGATTGGTTGGTCATATCTATCTCCCATGCAGATTATTATTTTTATTACTGCGCTCATACCAAGCTCAGATTCGAGGATCTTATCCGAATGTTATTGGTTGTAAGGAAATAGCAGCATGCATGCCAATAGAGTGCTTTTATTGTTCTTTTAATTTTACTCATTTGATTTTTCTCGATTTTTTCAAGAGATAGTCACTAGTTTGAGATCATTTTTAAGATATTCATGCGCTTAATCATGGTTACACTTGTGATGGTTTCTGATACAGGTGTAACGTTCACTGTGACAAGAATAGAGCGAGTGTTACAGATAGTATTTCTAGATGAGACGGTCAAAAAATAATCGTTGTAAGGAATATAGAAAGCCTGCTTTTTCCAGAGTAAACTCGAAGGCATCTTAAAATAACAATAATAGACAAGAGAGGAGTTTGTATGACGAATACAAGCCAGCAGCGCCGCCATATCGATACAATACTCCGCTACGGTGGCCGCCAAGCTCTGGATAAGCATTACTTCCCCCATGAATTAATCGGACGTTCTTGGCAGCGATGTCTTAGTGAATATGGTTTGGATCCAAGCCAACCGAGACCTGCTCGCATTGTGACGCATCAAATTCTTCGTGAGCATCAAGATTCAGTGGATGAGTTTTTGAACGTCGCAAGAGCGGGGGTAGAGCAGCTTTATACGCAAATAGCTGGCTTGGGCTACGTTCTATTACTGAGTGATTATCGTGGTATTACGGTTCAATTTTTAGGAAGTAAAAATGACGATGAGCGTTTGCATCGAGCTGGTCTGTATTTAGGTGCCGATTGGAGTGAACAATATGCGGGTACTTGTGCTGTCGGGACTTGTATTCATGAACAGCAAGCACTGACGTGTCATCGTGTGGATCATTTTGATAGCTCCCATATTGGTCTGACTTGCACCGCGGCCCCCATTAAAGACCCATCAGGGCAATTATTGGCAGTGTTGGATATTTCAGCGCTTGATTCGTCACAGACACCGGATAGTCAAAATTTTGCTTTGCATTTAACTCAGCTCTACGCTCGACTAATAGAGGATGCGTATTTTTTGAGACGTCATCGGCGTAGCCTGATTTTTAAGTGCGATCAGTCTCGTGAATTGGTCCAAGTAAATGGGCAGTTCTTATTCGCTTTAAGTGAAGAAGGTGAGGTACTGGCAGCAAACACTGCTGGTCGTCGTTTATTATCGCAATGCCACCTTATTAATTTGCCGACAGTCTCATTACCCACGCTACTGGAATGCCAGTGGCGAGATATTGTCGCCATCAATTATGAAAGCAAAGATGGTATTCGAGCCTTTCGTTTATCAGGCACACAACAAACGCTGTTTGGCATGCTGATTGAACCTATTATTAATGTGTCTTATCAATCTCATGTTTCAAAAATATTGACGACTCAAGAAGAAGTTGTCCCTCAGCTTGATGACTTGAGTGCGGATGACCCCGCCATGCGTAAAACAATTAGTTTGGCAAAACGGCTACGTCATCGGGATATTAATGTACTGATTTTAGGTGAGACAGGGACGGGGAAAGAAGTATTAGCGCGAGCGATTCATGATAGTAGTCATCGTGCAACGTCACCTTTTATTGCCGTGAATTGTGCCGCGATTCCTGAGTCATTAATTGAGAGTGAACTTTTTGGTTATGTGCCTGGAACTTTTACGGGAGGGCGCGCAAAAGGGGCAAAAGGATTAATTCAGCAGGCGAGTTCTGGCACTCTTTTTCTCGATGAAATTGGCGATATGCCTCTGCATTTGCAGACCCGTTTACTTCGTGTACTGGCGGAAAGACAAGTCATGCCATTGGGGGCGCAACAAGCCATCGATGTTGATATTCGCGTGTTGGCAGCCACCCATTGCAATCTCACTCAGCTTATTAAAGAAGGGCATTTCAGAGAGGATCTTTTTTATCGACTGAATGGCGCGACATTAAATCTGCCTACACTCAAAGCACGTGCCGATAAATCGTATCTTATTCAAATGCTATTAAAAAAAATCAATCCAGTTGTGAGGTTGCGAGCAGATGCGATGAGTGCATTATTGGCTTACGAGTGGCCGGGTAATATTCGCCAACTCGTTAACACGCTGACCTTTGCAGAAGCCATCTGCGAAACCGATGAAATCTCTATACAACATCTACCTGAAGAGTTTTTTGTTCAGCAATATGACGTAGCAGAGCCATTCATACCGATCCAGCCTGTTGCACCGACTTATGTGAATCCGCAAAAATCACCGATAAACGATTCAGAGCAGCGTTATTTATTGGATTTATTACGGCAGCAGTGTTGGAATATATCCGCCGTTGCGAAACAATTAGGGGTGTCAAGACCCACGATATATCGGCGTATGAAAAAACATCAAATAGTTCAGCCAAAAAATCGATGATTCACTGGTGGTTCGAGGTCCTTTTCAGGCCTGTTTTCTTGGTTACTCCATTGGGCAGCAACATCAAGGCAAAGGACTGATGACAGAAATTTTGCAGGTGTCTATTGCTTATATGTTTGAAACGGTGGGTTTAAACCGAGTGATGGCGAGTTATATGCCTGCCAATAAAGCCAGTGGTCGAGTGCTTGAGAAGCTGGGTTTTGAACGAGAAGGTTACGCTCGTAAATACTTGAAAATTGCTGGCAACTGGGAAGATCATGTGCTTACTTCGTTAATAAACCCTAATGGTGAGTAAAAGAAATATGGAGTTAAGAAAAGCTAAGTTATCCGATGTCGATCTCTTATCACCACTCTTTCACGACTACAGACAACTTTCTGTCAGTTTGGATAATACGGCGGGATTTGAGGAATCTAAAAAGTGGGTAACGGACTGTTTAACCAATGATGATGCGACGTTTTTATTGGCAATAAAGGAGGGTCGGCTATTCGGCTTTGCGACCTTGTATAAAGGGTTTAGCTCGGTGTCTTTGCAAAAATATTGGATCTTGAATGATTTGTATGTGACGAGCGATGCCCGTGGTTTAGGGGTAGGTACCTTGTTGATGGCTAAGGTGGACGACTATGCGGTGCAGACACATTCCAAAGGCGTTGAGCTAGAAACATCGCTTGATAATCATGTCGCTCAATCGTTATACGAAAAATTGGGGTATCTCGAAAACGCTCAGTACAAGCGCTATTTTAAAAAAGTGAGAAAGGATTAGTTTCTCACTTTTTCTAGAGAGAGGTTAGGACTATTGCTGAACAGTGGTTTTAAACACTTTTCCTTCCACGCTGACAAATTGTAAAGAGACCGGTTGTGTTGCGTTGACTTTGATCCCTTTTGGCAATGCTAAGGACCAAGTGGCTTTTGAGCCTAATTGGCAGCGTACCGCGAAAGCCATGGCTTTACAGATAGACCAAGGCGCAAATTGGTTTTTAATGGTCACGATGTTTGGATCTTTTAATTGAGTTGCTTGATAAGAGGTTAGTACCGTGCCATTTTGGACTAAATTTACTTGCGTTATATAAGCGCCTTCAGTATCAGGACCCGTGTCAACATAGGTGTTTACATCCAGTTTATCGTTTTTGATAAGAGCTTGAGATAAAGCGACTGAATGTTTAGTACTGTCGATGCGTTTACCCAGTGGTGTGACAATAGCACCGTAATTATAACCGTAGAAGCCGACAGCAAACAGAATAGATAAACTTCCCATCACAACTGAGAATTTTTTCAATTGGCCGATAGACAGTGGCAAAGGACCGCTGGTTAACCAGCGAACCCAAGGTTTATTCTCAAGTTGCTTTTGAAATAGCTGGTCAACTGCGAATTTACCGCCACCAGTAATGAGGGTAACAGATCCGGTGGAAAATCCCAGTGCAGCCATTGTCCATTCATCCAAGCAGGTTGTTCCCATCCAGCCAAAAATAATCATTAAAGTACAGGCTAAGCCAAGACTAATGAAAGACAATAGCCGTGTTGCAAAACCAATAATTAATCCGACACCAACGACAAGTTCGACCAATGTGAAAAAGATAATTGCGGTATGAAGTAGCGTGCCATGGGCCAGCAACCAATGCATTACCCCCGTCAGGTCAAAGGCTGCACCAGGGGCAGCATGCACCAGTTTGTTCGCTAAATAGGCATGGGATGTTGGGTCTAATTTTACTGGGTCATAAATTAATCGACGACTGGCTCCGCCCCAATATATCCAACCAGAGACGAGTCGAATAGCAAGTGCCATGACACCTGCCATTTGCCAAAACATGGGAGATAGCAACATATTACTATCATTTTTTTCTTGATTAACTTGCATTACACAGCTCCATTTATAAGAAGTTATCATTTGATCGAATAGGGTAAAGGCTGTTGAACTGTTATTTTTAATAGTTTTTAATAATTAAAATCAAAATAAACACTATAAAAAACAGTGCTATTGTTTGTGGCTTTACTGCTTTTACGAGCGGTTCGACTTAGGTACCTAATAATATAACTAATAGACATTAGGTTATTCTAAAATATTCTTTAATCAAGGTGAGGTCAATATGAAGTTTTTAATTTTTCTTGGCTCGGTAAGAGACAGCACACCACCACGACCTGCTCGCTTAGGTGAGCGTGTTGCGAAGTCCTGTATTGCTTGTTTTAAAGCGCATTTCCCAGAGCATGAGATAGCGTTAGTTGATGCGTTGGATTATGCGTTAGAGCCTGTTTTTAAACCGCATTTTTCTTATTCGAAGAGTCAGGTGCCAATTCTGTTAGAAGAATTAGCCCAAAAGATAGAATGGGCGGATGGCTATATCATGGTGAGCCCAGAATATAACCATTCAATGAGCCCGGCACTTGCCAACTTACTTAATCATTTTGGTAGTTCTTTGTTCTCTTATAAGCCCAGTGCCATTGTGACTTATTCGGCTGGTCAGTGGGGGGGAATGCGTGCGGCCATTGGTATGCGAACCTTTCTTTCTGAACTGGGCTGTTTGCCCGTTTCCTCAATGATCCATATTCCAAAAGCACAGGAGGTTTTTGACGAATATGGTGAGATCAAGGGTGTTGCCGAACCGTCAGAGTGGTTTGGTTATTTTGCTCGTACGTTTCAACAGCTAGTATGGTGGGCCCAAGCAACGACAGATCATCGAGCAAAAGTGGATCCTCACAAGATGATTAAGAGCTTTTTGACGGATCCCTCACAACGGAATGCGCCTTAATGTCTTTATAGTAAGAGGTACTTTAAATGAAAAAGTTGGCTTTTCTGGTAACAGGAGCATCAAAAGGAATTGGCTTTGCTATTGCGAAGAGATTATCCGAGGACGGCCATCATGTGATTGGTGTGGCTCGGCACACTCAAGACATTGACTTTCCAGGGATGTTATTTGCCTGTGATTTAATGGACGTTATGCAGGTGGAGGATGTTTTGCAAAAGATAGATCAAGAATTTCAGATCATCGGTATTGTGAATAATGTGGGCATTGCAATGCCACAGTCTTTAGAGTCAGTGGATCTATCAGCGTTAGAAAAGGTCTTTGATTTGAATGTTAGAAGCGCTGTTCAGGTAACTCAATTTTTTATAGAGCAAATGAAGCAGGAAAAATTTGGTCGTATTGTGAATATATGCAGTCGAGCTATCTATGGTTCTCGAAATAGAACTGCGTATTCAGCAGCGAAAAGTGCATTGGTTGGTTGCACACAAACATGGGCGCTTGAGTTCGCGGAATATGGTATCACGGTGAATGCTGTCGCACCGGGTCCGACTGAGACTGAGTTATTTCGTAAAGCACATTCTGTCGGTAGTTCATCTGAAGTGGCGGCGATTTCAAGCATTCCAATGCGTCGGCTTGGTCAACCTAAAGAAGTGGCTTCTGCCGTTTGCTTTCTTTTATCAGAAGAGGCGAGTTTTATCACTGGGCAGGTGCTTGCTGTGGATGGTGGTGGAAGTTTAGGTGGTAGATGAAATGTGCTTTTTATGAGGAACCCCCTGTCTCTTTATAGCTGACGGTAATGGCTTGGGTGTAATCTTCTTCGCATTAGTCTTTGTGTTTTAACGTTTTATTATAAGGAAATAGATTATGTCATCTTCAACGTCTACCGGTCCTTTACGTCGCTTACGTCGCCTTCGGGGAACGCAAGCCATGCGTGACTTGGTTAAAGAGCATGATTTTTCTCTCAATGATCTGATTTATCCTCTTTTTATCGAAGAGAGCATCGATAAAGCCATCCCACTCACTAAGTTGCCAGGCATAGAGCGTTTACCAGAAACGGCTTTGGCCCAAGAAACAAAAGACTTATTTGCTTTAGGCATCCGCTATGTGATGCCGTTTGGTATTAGCCATAAAAAAGACGCCATAGGTAGCGATACCTGGGATGACAATGGTTTACTGGCGCGGATGATTTTGACCATAAAAGAAGCGTGTCCTGAGATGATTGTGATTCCAGATATTTGCTTTTGCGAATACACAGATCACGGTCATTGTGGTGTCGTGCATCATGGTGATGTGGATAACGATGAAAGCGTCAAAAACTTAGTGAAGCAATGCATTACGGCAGCGCGGGCAGGAGCCGATATGTTAGCGCCTTCGGCTATGATGGACGGTCAAGTGTTGGCCATTCGCCAAGGTCTGGATGACGCGGGCTTTAAGCAAGTGGGCATCTTGGCCCATTCCGCGAAATTTGCCTCGTCTTTTTACGGACCATTTCGTGAAGCGGTTGAAAGTGAATTGAATGGTGACAGAAAGTCATACCAATTGGATTGCGCTAATGGTCGTCAGGCGTTGCAAGAAGCCTTACTGGATGAGCAAGAAGGCGCGGACGTTCTGATGGTGAAACCAGGAACTCCTTACTTGGATGTTTTAGCCAATTTACGCCGAGAAACACATCTTCCATTGGCCGCTTATCAAGTGGGTGGCGAATACGCGGGTATTAAGTTTGCTGCGTTAGCGGGTGCGCTGAATGAACAGCAAACGGTATTTGAAACTCTCGTGGGCTTTAAGCGAGCCGGGGCGGAGTTTATTGTTAGCTACTATGCCAAACAGGTTGCACAATGGCTGGCAACTGATCGACTTGTAAAATAGAGGAAAGCGATGAGTTCCCAGTCTATAACCGTCAGTTTGGCGCAAATTCCTGTTGTTAAAGGAGCGGTTGAAGAAAACCTTACAACACACCTTTTCGCTATCGCTAGGTCTGCGGCGACTGGTGCAGATTTGGTGGTGTTTCCTGAGTTATCACTGACAGGATACGAGCTAGAATTGGCCGCTGGTCTTGCTTTTCATGCTCATGCACCGGAGTTTGCTGTGTTATCTAAAGCGTCTATCGAGAACAATATTATTGTGATCGCAGGCTGCCCTTGCGCGGTGGAAAAGGATAAGCCAACCATCGGTGCTGTGATTTGTTTTCCTGATGGTCGGATTGAGCATTACGCTAAGCAGTATTTGCACGATGGAGAAGATCAATATTGTTCTATTGGCACTAAGGATTATGTGTTCTTAGTTGGGAATTACCGAGTGTCCTTAGGGATTTGTGCGGATTTTTCGGATGCTCGTCACCCTGCGAGGGCGGCTGAAAAATTGGCGGATCTGTATGTCGCCAGTGCATTGATTTCAGAATCTGGCTATGAGGCGGATGCTAAGATTTTGTCTCACATTGCGGCTCAGTATCAGATGCCTGTTATGCTCTCAAATCATATTTCTCAAACGGGTGGTTGGCAGACATTTGGTCACAATGCAGCTTGGGATTCGTCTGGTCAGCTGGCTGTTTCATCTAATAGTAAAGAAGCTTGTTTGCTTTTGTGTACGCTTAACACAAGTGAGATAACAGGCTATGTTATCGCCTAAAAAGAAAGTGTTCAAAATACAAAAGATGTTTTGTTTCTAATCCTGACTCTATTTGAATATGGATTGTTAAGTGAATTTTTCTGTTAGAGGTCAAGCCAAGAACAAACGCTCAATCAATGATCTGTTCTTGGCTTAGCTGTTTGCTATTTTTTAAAATAGTAGCGAGCGATGATTTCTTTTTGTTGACCCCATTCATCGGCAATACCGATGCCAATGCCCACAATTTCACCTTGAGCTTCTGGCGGATGCTTCTTCATTTTCATATTGAAACTGGCCAGTTTTGGGCTTTTTTCGTTCGCTAGTAGAGTTAAATGAGGCTGGAAGTTTTGGAAAACGTTTGGGCTGCCATAGCGTTGGAACGCAGCAAGCTTGTTAGGGTAGTTTTTTACCCAGCCTGGTAGAGGCGCATGCTTATCTCGCAATGGTTCAATGGCGAGTGTCACTTCGTCTGCAAGACGTTGAAGTTTGCTTGAGTCATCTAGATTGATAAAGGCCCAGTTGCCTTTCGTGACCGTCAGTCCATTCGCTTTGATCGGAAAAGGGCGATACTGTGTTGATATCTGTTTAACCGCTTTTTCGATAGCAGATTTTGCGCCTTCTGGAAAATTGGTTAGGTAAAGTGTGGCATGTACTGGCATGCCTTTTTCGTAAAAGGTGGTGATGCCTTCTTTTTTCAAGGCGTCACTGGTGTGCTTGACCAGCTCAGTAATGGGTTTAGAGGGAATCGCAAAGACATCCATACTGATGCTGTCTGCGAAAGCGCTGGTGGATAAGCTGACGGCCCCGATCAGAGCGATTTGTCCCAGTGTTCGTTTCATAATGTGCTTGTTTTTAAACATGTCGATTCCTTGTAGTGAATAGATAGGACCAAATCTTGGAAAGGTGCAAATAAGTCGTCTAAGCCCCGTATGCGGCCTACATGGATGTAGGTCATTAGGGCTATGCCGGAGCAATTGCCGAGGCAAGAGGGCTTGTTCGTACCTTCCCTTCATGGAATGAAGAACGCTTTTTTATTAGTAAACACTATTATGATGAAGACTGGATGACGTTAGCAAATAGTAATGCCATTATTCTCGCAGACAACCCTCTTTTGATAAGTCATCAAAAGAGGGTTGCGTAGAGAGAGGGCAGTTTAAATAAAGTTAGGCGGGCGCATTGTTTTTAGCGTAGGTCTTATTCCCCATGACAAACAAGGCCAGAAAAATAACGAGACCAATGAGTTGTAACCAAAGTGAGAAATGCGGCCAAAGCATTAGAATAGAGGCAATAAGTGCTAATACTCTAGTGGGAATCGACAGCCTGTCTTCCAAATAGCCTTCCATGGCAGCAACGAGAGCATACATGCCGAAGATAGCAAAGATCGTTAGCCTGATAAGTGTTTCTGTATCACCGCCAATTAATGGGGTATAGGCCATCAAGAGCGGCACGATATACAAACCTTTTGCTAACTTCCATGCGGTTATCCCCGTCCGCATGGGTGGTGTTTTGGCAATGGCTGCGGCGGCAAAGGCGGTCAAACAAACAGGTGGCGTGACATTACTGTCTTGTGATAACCAAAAAATGATCATATGAGCCGTTAACAGCGTCATCGCGACGGTATTGGCACCGAGTGCTTGATCCATCAGCATGCCCTTAAAGTCAGCAGGGACTTGCGCTAATAACGCAGAGGCTTGATCCATCGGCATGCCTTCAGTCAGTTTGCTGATCGATGTTGGATCCACCAGCATAAAGACCGCATGGGCGGCTTGCGGTAAGGTGCCGTTGCTAATCATATCTAGTAGCTGGCTTTGGGCGATCAAGTTAAAGATAGCGGGCGCAGACAGTGTGCCCAGTACAATATAGGACGCGGTGACGGGTAAGCCCATTCCTAGTACTAAGGACGCGATGGCGACTAATATGATAGTCAATAACAAGCTCCCACCAGCCCAGTCTGAAATGAGGAGAGAGAAGGTATTGCCCACACCTGTGGTGCTAATAACATTGACCACTAAGCCAATACCTATCAGCAACACGGCCGTTGTGGACATGTTTTTTGCACCTTGGGCCATGGCATCAAGAATACGTATCGGTCCCATACGGTGTGTTTTGGATAACCAAGAAGCGGCAATCACTGCAAGAATCCCCAGCCCTGCAGCGTAGGTGGGTGTATAGCCCTTGATTAAGAGGGTGACTAATACACCCAGGGGAACGATATGATGCCAACCTTCTTTTAGCACCTGAGAGACAGGTATACCAACGTCCGGTGTGCTGGTTACTTTGCTACGTTTGGCTTCAACCCGCACGAAAAAGCCCACTGATAAAAAGTAGAGTAGGGCAGGAATGGCGGCAACACCAATGATGGTGACGTAGGGCACTTGAGTATAAGAAGCCATAATAAAGGCGCCTGCTCCCATCACTGGAGGCATAAGCTGTCCGCCCGTCGAGGAGGCGGCTTCGATGCCTGCGGCGAAACGTGCAGGGAAACCCGCTTTTCGCATCAAAGGAATGGTGATGACCCCAGTGGAAACGGTATTGGCAACAGAGGACCCGGATACTGATCCCATTAGTCCAGAGCCTAGTACTGCAACAAAGCCAGGGCCACCAATCATTTTGCTGGCCAAAGAGCGAGATAGATCGATGATAAAGTCGCCAGCCCCAGATTTGACAAGAAAGGCCCCGAACAAGATAAACATAAAGACGAAACTCCATGATATCCGTGAGATTGGGCCGAACATACCATCTGTACTAAAGAAACTGCGATATAACAGCGTTTCAACGCTGAGCCCTGGAAACGAAAATGGGCCTGACAGCCATTTCCCCCACCAAACAACATAGGTGAGAGCGACGAGAATTAACAAAGGAATAAACCAACCAGTGGTGCGCCGAATGAGTTCTAATGCCATCAATATTGAAATACTAGAAACGATCCAGTCGCCCGTATCAAAGGTCACTCCACGGGCGTAAAGGGCATCTTCAAAAAACACGATATAGAGCACCATGCCAATCAAGGCCAGTACCATCAAAGTATCGAAAAAAAGAGCCAGCTTGCTATCTCGCCATTTGGGGCGAGCGGGCACTAATAATGCACATAATGCTCCAAAGCCAGCAAAGTGAAAGGAAGATACCCAGAGTTCGGGCAGGGTGCCGATGGTGTTGATGTAAATGTGTGCTACGGCGAGAAAAATACTTAACGTAAAAACAACACGGTTGAGCCAATGACCCGAACGGTGTTGGGTTTCAAAATCGTCTAAATTGATTTCATTGTCAGGTGATGAAGGCGTTGGTGAGCTGGCGTTAGAGGAAACAGACATAAAACAGTTACCTTTGTTGCAAACAGGATCAGGTCTTTGTTCGCACTTTTATTCGTGCTTATAAAAGACAGTAGGGCTCTCTGGTAAAAAAAACACACTGTCTAACGGTTGGTTCGCAAGTTAGGCAGTGTGTGTTTATCATCTTGATCTGATTTTAGCGTAATGACGCTTATTAATTAGCAATGAGTTCAGCAGGGATCTTAATTCCTTGCTCACGATAGTAGCGAGCAGCCCCTGGGTGTAATGGAACAGGTAAGCCCGCAATGGCTTTCTCTATCGCCATGACCTTGGTCGCTTTATGGATGGCGCTGAGATAAGCTAAATTTTCATACAAGGATTTGGTTAGATTGTAGATATCCTCTTCCGATACATCCGCTCGTGTTGCCAAAAAATTAGGCTGAGCAATGGTATTAATCGGTTTGCTTTGGCTTGGGTAGGTGTTTGCGGGGATGATGTAGCGCGTCCATAAGTTATAGCGACCATTGGCTTCTTTCATCTGTTTGTCAGTGAAATTAAGCACAGTAACTTTATCACCCATAGCGGCAAAGAGACGAGTTACTGCGCTCACTGGTACACCCGCCGGGGTGTTCATTCCATCAATGGTGCCATTCTGGATGGCATCCGCACTGGAGCCGTAGCCCATATAAGCTAGGCTAAACTTATCTGGATCGATACCAAGCCCTTTTAAAATCTGGCGGCCAGAGCCTTCGGTACCGGAGTTTTTGCTACCAATAGAAAATTTATGGTTGGTATTTTCAAGGCTTTTTAAATCACTGACCGTGCCCGTTTTCGTCAGATTGCTTCTTAGGACAAAGTGCTCAACATTCTGCCACAGCATCGTGACAGAGCGCAGCTCCTTTTGCTTACCAATTTTTTTGTATGGGCCTTCACCGTTCCATGCCCAAGCACCGTATAAACCTTGTAAAATACCGAACTGAGCTTGGTTTTCGCCCATTAACTTGATGTTTTCACCTGAGCCAGCGGAGCTGATAGCAGACAATGAGAAGTGATGTTTAGGTTCGAGTTTCACTTTACTCAACGTGGCAATCGCCACACCGACAGGGTAATAGGTTCCTCCTGTAGATGCCGTGGCAAGTATGTAGTCTTTATTGGATGCAGAGGCGTTCATTGCTCCGAAGGTAAGCGTAGCAAGAGCAGACGCAGTTAATAGGGCTTTTGATGCGAAAGCTAATTTCATCTTATTATTCTCCAATTAAAGCGTTGAATCGATTAATCTATTACTAACTTTGTAGACAACCGCCGGGTTAGTAATCTTTCTTTTTTATTAGTTTTTACGTATTGTTTGCGATTTCTTTAAAGAGGGTATGACGTTTGCGGGTTAAAAATCAAGATATAAATGTAGTGATGTTTGATTTAGGGAATGTTCTTGTGGACCTTGGTAGTATCGATCAGATGTATAGTATGCTGAATACTCAAGGGGACCTTACAGAGGTTTGGTTGAAGTGGCTGAGGTCTCCAGCGGTTGCTGCGTTTGATTCTGGCCGGATTTCTTTTGATGAGTTTGCTGAGCGACTTCCTAAAGAGGTCGGTACGGAAATGGATAAAGAGACTTTTAAGGCGCGTTTTAAAGCGTGGCCTAAGCAATTATTCGATGGTGCCCTTGCTTTGGTTGATTCGGTCAAACCCCATTACCATAGGGCGATTTTGTCGAATACAAATGCTGCCCATTGGCCGAGGTTGATGAATGAAATGGGGTTGGCAGGGCATTTTCATAGCTACTTTGCGTCCCACTTGATTGGCAAAGTGAAGCCAGAGCCTAGTATTTATCAGCATGTTTTAAATGCGTTACAAGTCTCGCCCGAGAGCATCGTATTTGTGGATGATAACCAGGTAAACGTTGATGCGGCGAATGCCTTAGGTATACAGGCACATTTGACTCGAGGCGTTGAAGAGGCGAAATCAATTTTGAGTTCCTATAATGTATTATTGGAGCAATAACTATTATGCTATTGGTAGCCGAAGTGCCTCTCTTCCCTTTTTCTGGAACAAGTCGTCTGGTGTAGGGTAAAATAATAATTTTAATTGGGTGTTTTTATGCGAACTTTTGACGGACGATCTTCTGGTATCTATTCTCGCTCTCGACCGACGTACCCTGCGGAGTTGTACTATTGGTTATCTCAACAGGTTAAGAATACCGATATCGTTTGGGATTCAGCATGCGGTACAGGGCAAGCAGCCATTGACCTTGCAGCGTATTTTAATCGTGTGGAAGCTTCCGATATCAGTGAGTCGCAAATTGCGGAAGCCACTCCCCATCGTAAAGTCAATTATCAGGTGTTCCCCTCTGAAAAAACCCATTATCCAGATAACTATTTTGATGCGATTTGTGTCGGTCATGCTCTGCATTGGTTTCACCTTGAGACGTTCTGGCAAGAAGTGAAAAGGGTAATGAAACCCGGTGGATTATTCGTTTGTTGGGGATATAACTGGCTCCGAGTCGGAGAGCAGGAGGATGCGGTGATTGCTCAGCATGTGCTGCCTCATCTTACGTCTTATTGGCCACAAGAAAGTCGTTTACTTTGGGATCAGTATAAAGATATTCATTTCCCCTATGAGCCCATTGAACCCCCTTCATTTGATTTACAGTGCAATTGGACCATGTCTCAAACCATGGATTTTATGCGCACTTGGACGGCGTCACAATTACGTATTCAAGACAAGGGTGATGACTTTTTGGTCGAGGCTAACCAAGTTCTATCCACCGTCTGGCAAAACCCCACCCAAAAGAAAC
The DNA here is from genome assembly GCF_056173505.1 of Marinomonas sp. 63XJN7_7_ISO-PGPR-S23-202. Lineage (NCBI taxonomy): Bacteria > Pseudomonadati > Pseudomonadota > Gammaproteobacteria > Oceanospirillales > Oceanospirillaceae > Marinomonas > Marinomonas sp. 63XJN7_7_ISO-PGPR-S23-202. The sequence goes on from NZ_CM149677.1 coordinate 1,740,279, forward strand.
GCATCACCTTACCTTTTTTTGTTAAAGCGGGAAGAATTAAATAACGGGTAAATCTATATAACCTATTGAGGCAGCCTTTAGGTTTTTGAAGATATTGTTGGTTAAGTGTGACATCGTCGTAAAAGCATTTTTAATATTGGTTAACTATGAGTACTGGTTATGAGTGCTGTTTCGATGACGGATACTATTACGCCACGTTAAGGGAGCATCGAAGGTGCGGGTTTCTGCTTTTCGATGGTTGTCTAATGCACTTTCTAATAATTCGGTAATGGCATCGGCCATTTTACCAAGTGGTTGTGAAAAGGTGGTTAATTGATAACCGTACCAGCCAGCTTGCTCGATGTTATCGAAGCCTAATACACACAAATCCTCAGGGATTCTCAGTCCAAATTCGTGGCGAGCAACGTCCATAAACCCACAGGCAATCAAATCCGTGACACAAAATACGCCGTCTATAGGCGTATCCCTAGACAACAATTGTCTGGCAGACTGAGCACCTGTTTCATAACTGGTGGGGCCATCACGTCGTAATTCACAAACTTGTCCTGAGTCTTTTGTCGCTTGAATAAAGACATTCTCTCGTTTAACCAAACTTGGCGATTGTATTGTCGATGAGACGACGGCAAAGTTTTGACAGCCTGCCTCAGACATTAATTGATGAGCTTTGATGATGCTAGATTGAATATTGACCGTAATGTGGTCTGGGCCTTCGAATTGCCCCTCACGATTAACCAATATAACGTGCTGCCCTGCCTGAAGGCAGGTTTCAATTAATGAAGCGGGTGGGGTGCCAGACAGAACAATGGTCGCGGAGGCTCGATAATTGAGTGTTTGTCGAATGGCGGCCTCGGAGCTAGCTTGGTCACTGGAACTGTTAATTACCATGACCGCTCGACCTGCCTCTTGTAGGCGTTTTGTTATCGCATTCAATAGGCTAGCCTGATAAGGTGCTTTTAAATCTGCTCCTAAAATACAGACAGGACGGCTGCGTTCATGGGATAAACCACGGGCCAAATGATTGACATGATAGTTCAATTCTTTTGCTGCTTTTAGCACTCGCTCCCGAGTTGCCGCCGACACGCTGGCCCCTGGTGTGAATGTGCGGGAGACCGCAGAGCGGGACACGCCCGCTAATTTAGCAACTTGTGTTGCGTTGGCAATATTTTTAACAGACATAATAGAAATTAACCGTTATTGATTTTGATCATTCTGTTTAATTTAGTCGTCACTGGTATCAAAATCGATCTCCCTAAGCCGTGTTTCCATTTTTACGGCGCGTTCCGCCAAGCGAATGAGTTCCGGTTTAGGGGTTTCATACCATTCATCAGGGTGAAGTTCACGCTTCTCACGAATGTGTTTGATAGCAGCCTCCAAGGTTGGGTAGCGTTCCGGCATTTCTAAATGCAAAAATAGGGCGACAACTGTGACGGAGCGACTACGACCACCACGGCAGTTAACCAAAATATTGCCTTTTTCTCGAACCTTGTAGGATGGTTTAACTGGTAAGACTTGTTGTAAAGACGAGCGCATTAAGTAATACGCCGCTAACATTAAGGTGTCTGGATTACCTGGCCCATCAATTAAGCCGACTTTATAGTAACGTACTTGGCTGGAGCCATATTGATGCAAGTGCTCTGGAATACCATCTTCCGTATAGTGCACCATGTTAATGTCTAGATTGACGGCGCAGTTAAGCACAACTTTAATATTATGTTTTTCGAGTAATAGGGGATCAGCTACTCCCGTTGAACCACCAATATAGACATCGATCCCCCAGCCCGGGATATTGCTTTCAATTAAGCTTATTGGCGGGCGTGGGTAATGAGGTGCTTTCTTCTTCGCTTTTTGCGTGTTGTCTAGTGTTGTCATGTGTTGTCTCTTGAGCCTTTTACTGAGGCATTTCCAGTTCCCTCCCCCTTATTTAAGGGGGAGGGGGGGGGTTAATACGTTCTTAGTTCAATATTGCTTGCTTTGGAAATAGCGTCAGCCAATGTGTTGGTTGTCGCTATAATGGGGCCACCATTGGCAATCTCTTCATGGCTTTCAGGGAATTTACCAATTCTACCCCCCGCTTCTTCCACCATGAGCAGTCCGGCCAAGCAGTCCCAAGCGGCCATATGTTTTTCGACATATCCATCTGTTCGACCTTCGGCAACCCAAGCAAGGCCGAGGGCACCAGAGGCTCCCCGACGAATATTGACCCCCTGTTGAAGCAGTGAGTTGGTTATATCGAGAAACGTTTGTGTGGAGATACGATTAGACCAGCCTAGTTCGATGGTAGCACTTGTCATATTTTGCATGTTTGAGACGCGTAAAGGTTGATCATTTTTGGTGACATAGTGACCACGACGCACACGATAGAGTTCGTTGCTGACGGGGTTATAGATGGCGCCTAGGTGGGTGATGCCTCGATGAACGAACGCAATAGACACGCAAAAGTGCTCAATGCCACGAGCAAAATTGGCGGTGCCGTCGATGGGGTCGACGACCCAAAGCGATGGTGTTTCAATAGACCCTCCCGTTTCTTCGCCAAACAGTCCGTCGTTCGGGAATTGGCAGAACAGGGCATCACGAATGTATTCTTCTACTAAGGCATCGGCTTCCGTTAGAAAGTCTTGTTGGCCTTTTAGGGTGAAATCTCCTTGGCGGCGGCTTTTGAAATGTTGTAGAGCCAAATTGCCCGCTTTTAGGATGATGCTTTTTAGCGCGGATTCTCGTGTTGTTATATCGTCTATCATTTCGTTCTTGTCCTTAATGACGCCTAGAATAAAGAGAATGGGGGTCCCCCCCATTCTCATGGAATAATTATTTGCGGTAGTTTAAACTCCAAAGATCTTGCCAATCCTGGCGACTCTGCCAATCCGAATTGGCACTGGAAGTCTCGTACCCCATGATTTGATTACGTATCTTACCAACACCAGATGGTTCATTTTTGGGCAAGCTAACGGTTTGGTTGGTCGACATTTTGCCATCGATACTTTGTGGTGCGATGCCTTGTGCCGTCATCACATAATGAATAAAGAGTTTGGCAGCATTTGGGCTTTGAGAGCCTTTGACAATGAGTCCTAGGGTTGGGTAACTCCAGCCACTAAAAGGAACCATATTTTTACATATACCCAGTTTCATACCATCTTTGTTTTTACGAAACTTAGCCGTACTGATTAAACCGACAAAACTGTTGGTGACATCTGGTGCACCAATGGCCGCAGCGGCAGCGGTGTCTGAGCTGGTTAATAGGGGACCATTTTCTGCGAGGGCTTTAACAAAGGCGGCCGTCGCACTGCTCTCATCGGTTTTTAATGGTTTACCAAATTCTGCCTGATAGGCGGCGGCGATAGCCTTATCATGATGGGTGGCCATTTGGTTAAACCAGTCGGTATAAGCGGGTTTGCCCAATGGGTCTTGCATGGCAACTTTACCGCGCCACTTAGGTTCGGTTAATTGCCATATATTGGTGATTGGGCAGGTTTTATACAGTTTGGTATTGTACGCCCAGACATTGGGGGCAAGAACCACTGTCAGAGGGTGTTGATAGTTAGCCGGAATGTTTTTCGCTAGGTCGGGGGGTACCCAGCTTTCTACATAGCCTTTAGAGAGCAGTTGTTCGATGCCCGCTGGTGCATCCTCTAACAATATGACGCCAGTTTTGACGTTATGAGCTCTGGCTTCACGGGAGACGATTTCCAATATCTGTGGCGCCTTCGCTTTGACCCCAGTGGCATGAAGACCATACTTTTTGTCAAACGCTTTGGCTTGTTTAACAATCTTCCCTGTTGAGGCATACACGATAAGAGGGGGCTCTTGTTTGGCTGCTTTGACCAAGGCTTGCAAGTCAAATGAGTCCGCAGCAAACGCGCAAACAGAAGAGACTGACAGCGTGCAGGCGATCAAGGCGGTCAGTCCGTTTTTTGTTGATAATTTCATGGTCATCTCCTAGGTCTAAGGTTGAAGGTCTATACCCTGTTATTTGCTGGCTGGTTAAGTGATTGGTTCGCTTCAAACATATGGTTTGAGCCGGACTGACTGGTTTGCATTAACCGTTTGAGGGGCTCATCTTGGAGTGTGTCTATTGTCAGTCGATGATGGTTTTGATCAAAAAAATGTAGCGCTTGTGCTGGTAAAAAAGCGTTAATCTGTTCCTGTGTGCGCCAATACGGGCGCTGTTGTGTCGAGTGGAACAGACGACTGGAACCGTAACTTAGCTCAATCACCCAGCTACCACCTGTTGGCATGATATTTTCTATGATCATCGGAATAGTATGGCTATGTGGTCTGTCACTTAAGATAATTTCTTCTGGGCGGATGCAGCAGGTGTCAGCATGAGCGCATTCAGGGAGTCGTGCGAGGATATGATCCGCCACTTTGTCGAGGGAATCGGTTGCTTTGCTAAGCTCGATCATATTGATCTTGGGGTTCCCGATAAATTCGGCAACAAAGCGGTTTTGCGGTGTTGCGTAGATTTCATCGGGCGTGCCAATTTGCTGTAGTGTGCCTTTGTTCATCACGGCGATGGTATTGGCTAAGGTCATGGCTTCCCACTGGTCGTGACTGACGAACACAATGGTGGTACCAAATGTCTCATGAATACGGCGCAATTCGGCTCGCATTTCTAGGCGCAATGTGGCGTCTAAATTAGAAAGAGGCTCATCTAATAGCAAGATACCTGGGTTCACCGCTAACATACGTGCTAAGGCAACACGTTGCTGTTGGCCCCCAGAAAGCTGTGATGGGTAACGGTTTGCGTATTCCGCGATACGCAGTTTTTCCATAACATCTTGGCAGCGAGCATGGCGTTCTTCTGCTGGTATCTTCTGTATACGCAGGCCAAAGTCCACATTGCGTTCCACGGTCATATGAGGCCACAGTGCGTAGTTTTGGAACACTAAACCAATCTGGCGTTGTTCGGGAGGCGTAAAGTGCGACTTATTGACGGAGTCAACGACTGAACCTCCTAGTACGATTTCCCCTGAGCTGGCATGCTCAATGCCTGCGATCATACGTAAAATCGTGGTTTTGCCACAACCAGAAGGGCCAAGTAAGCACATAAACTCGCCATCAGCGATGGTGATATTGATGTTGTTGACTGCTGGTGCAGCATTCTTTCCATAGGTTTTTGTTAGGTTTTTTAGTTCAATAGTTGGCATATTAGCTCTCCAGACCTTGGGCCAAGTGGGTACCAGAGATCCGTTGGATCAATAGGGTGCCAAACCAAGCAATCAGGGCAATCATGAAGACGACGGCATTGGCCGCTTGGTCATAGTTGTAATCGAGTAAGCGAAGGGAATAGGTGGTAAGAACATCGGTCGAAGGAACCGCTAGAATAATAAACAGACTGACGCCTTTAATACCGGATATAAAAGGTAAAAGAATGCCAGTTGCTAATGGTCCTGCTTGAATGGGAACGATGATTTTACGCATGCGAGTGAACCAGCTCGCTCCGGCGATGCGAGCGGCTTCTTCAGGCTCTTTACCGAGTTGTGTCATTGCCGCGATTCCGGAACGACTGGCAAAGGGCATTTTTTCCGCAATAAGTGCGATGATAAGCAATATAGGGGTGCCGTAAAGGGCAGGAATCGGCCCCCGTGCGACAGCAAACAGTGATAAAAAGGCGGCCGCAAAAGCGATCCCTGGAACCAAATAGGGCATAAAGGTAATGTGGCGTAAAAAGCCGCTGACACCACGAAATGAACAGCGTGTTACGGCATACCCCACCAGCAAGCCTAAAATGCCAGAACATAGAGAAGCAATACCTACAATGAAGATGGTATTCCAAGTGGCTTGCCAAAATTCTGGGGTGAACAAAATACCATTGCGCAGGGCAACGGTCGTTAAATGGTGTCCTATCCAATAATCAAAGGTGAAATTGCTTAGGGTGAAGCGGCCAGGCAGAGTCATGATGGTTGATAAAAATAAGGTGATCAGTGGGATCACCATGCCGATGAGCATAAACGCCATGGGAATACTGGCCGCGATCACGCGGAATTTGCCAAGGGAGGTTTGGCGATCCATATTGCCTTTACCGCCCACGGTCACAAAACGGCGTGCCTCACGCATCATGCGCATATCGATGAGCAAGGTGATAACACCAATGATCATAATGACGGCGGCTAGAACCGCCGCAACGCCATTTTGTCGAGAGTCAAGGGAGCGATACAGGCCCGTTGACAGCGTGTCGTAATTGACGGGTAATCCTAGGAGGTATGGCACAGCAAATTCGCCAATGCAGTCGGCAAAAATCAGCAAGCCAGCGGACATAAGCGCTGGACGCACTAAGGGTAAAATGATGGAAAAAGCAATGGTGCGACGAGGTGCACCTAAAATGCGGGCACAGTCTTCCATTTGTACATCTAAACGAGTTAACGCATTGCCAACAATTAAAATGACCAGTGGGGTATAGTGTAAAATTAAAATAACGACAATTGGGAAAAAGCCATAAGCGAGCCAGTTTGAGGTATGAAATCCTAATGCCTCGAGCCACCCAGGCTGTCCGCCGATCGTGCGGTTTTTAAAGATGGTTGTCCATGCCATGGCAAATGTCCATGACGGGAGCATGAAAGGGACAATCAAGGCGCTGGCAAACCACCTACGGCCTGCCATATTGGTTCGATTGATCAACCAAGCCAGTGTTACTCCCAAGGTTAAAGAACATGCTACAGTACCAATAGCGATCGTGAGGGTGTTATACAGAGGGGTCCAAAGAATAATTTCAGACATACGTGACATAAAAGCACGCGTCAGATAGTAGAGAGTGAACGCGCCTTCGTCTTGATGAGTTCGTCCTGCATCGCCTGAGTGAACAAAAATGGCATCAAGTAATATGGAGATAACAGGCGCTAGAATTAAATAGGCAAAGCAAACGGCTAATATAAAGGCGATGAGGTTAGCTGGTTCATGTCTACTGACTGCGATGGAATGGCGTGCTCTTAGCCACCAGTCTGGCTTTAGATTATGATGTGTTTCAACCGACAATGGCATGGTGTTTTCCTTATTGCTTATCTGCGGGAATCACCATAGAGAGATTATGTTACAAAGCGGTGACGTTTTTGCGCCTATGTGCAAAATGATCGAAATAGCGGGTCATATATATGAGCGAATAAGGGAAAAAAATTTAAAAATCATTTACTTATAGCGTTTTTTGGCCTTTTGTGAACTTTTTATTATATTTTGACTCACGGGAGTGACTGTTATAAGGGAGAGGATTGATGGAGATAATTAAAAACTTTGTTCAGTTGACACCACTTATTGCGACGGGAGGACAACCACAGGCCGAACAGTTTTCGAAAATCGCAGAACAGGGTTATGACTATGTTATTAACCTTGGGATGCTTGATCATCCAGACGCGGTCTTAGAAGAGGATCGGTTAGTCAGCGAATTAGGGATGAGTTATATTCATATTCCGGTAAAATTTGATGCGCCGTCTAAAAAACAAGTGGCGTTCTTCTGCCAATTGCTGTCTTCGCTAAACACCCAGAAAGTATTTGTACATTGTATTATGAATTATCGTGTTTCAGCGTTTATGTATCACTATTTTACTAAGATTGAAAAACGCTCCGAACATGCTTCCAAATCCATTATGTTCGAGCGTTGGGATATTAATCCTGTGTGGCAAGAGATGTTGCAATGGTCAGCTGAAGATCTTGGTTTGGCTTGTTAACAGCCTGAGTTGTCTCAGGCTGGCTCTGTTAGAGCTTTGCGATCATGACTCCACGGTAATGGCAGTGGATGTGCGTTTTATCCAACTCTATTCCTGGTGTTTTATAAAGCACGTCTAGTTGTGTGGTGGCTTTTGGTAAGGGCACGCTTAAAGGGTGGTCTTCACGATAGAATACAAGCCAAAGACGTGTTGATAAATCCGCTGGAGTAAGAATAGCTGATAAATAATCGCGTTCTTTCTGTTCCCAGTCGTCGTTAGTCATGGGTTGGCTGTGCTCATTCAACCATTCAATTTGGTCGGCGGAGTGGTGTTGATATAATGGGTCGTCTTCTAAATAGATTTCCGCCAAAATGGGGTAGGCTTTTCGTATCGCCATTAAGCTCGAAACGGCCTCCTGTAATGTGGTTCTGGCCTCACTTTCTTCCCACTTAATCCATGTTATGTCGTTGTCCTGGCAGTAGGCGTTATTGTTTCCTTGCTGTGTGTGAGATAGCTCATCGCCACCAAGAATGTGGGGAGTACCCTGACTAAGGAGTAAGGTTGCGATAAAGCAAAGTTGTTGATTTAAGCGGCGTTGCAAGATCTCGGCGTTGTCTGTTTCACCTTCGACACCAAAGTTTTGGCTAATATTGTCGCCGTGGCCATCTCGGTTGTTTTCCATGTTTGCCATATTATGGCGGCGATGGTAAGAGACCAAATCATGCATTGTGTAGCCATCATGGTAGGTGATGTAGTTGACAGAATGCAACGCACTTTTTTGACCTTTATGGAAGATGTCTCTTGACCCCATCAGGCGTGTGGCCAATTGAGAAGTCAAACCTTCATCACCACGCCAAAAACGCCGTACCGTATCACGATATTGGTCGTTACACTCTAAGAACCCTCTGGGAAATTGACCTAATTGGTAACCGTTTGGACCAATATCCCAAGGCTCCATGACCAAACAGGCTTCGCTTAGCACTGGGTCTTGTAAGATGGCTTGTAATAATGGTGCTTTAGGTGAAAAATCATGATCGGTTCTGCCCAAATCCACGCCTAAATCAAAGCGGAATCCATCGACTCCCATGACATTTATCCAATAGCGCATGCTATCGCAAATAAGGCGAATAGTGCTTGGACTATAGGTGTCCAGACAGTTGCCACAGCCAGTATAATTAAGGTATTGGCCCTCTTTGTGGCGATAATATTGGGCATTATCCAAACCACGAAAGCAGACACTAGACTGATCCATCTCACTTTCGGCTGTGTGGTTGTACACCACGTCGAGAATAACCTCAAAACCAGCTTCACGAAGCCCATCTATCATGGTTTGAAATTCGCTAATAGCGTCTTTTTGAGCATAAGAGGGTTCTGGGACAAAAAAGCTGATGGGGTTATAGCCCCAGTAGTTGTTGAGTTTAAGGTGTTGTAAGTGTCTCTCTGTGGCAAAACTGAAGCAAGGCATTAACTGAATGGTGGTAATGCCAAGGGATTTTAGATGTTTAATGCCAGGTTTGGAGATGACTCCAAGATAGGTACCTTTAAGTGCATCATCAATGGGTAAGTTCTGACTGAATCCTTTGACATGCAGTTCGTATAAGGCGCGTTGGGCGTGTGGCACATGGACACGTTTAGGGCGAGTCGATGGGGCACTAACACGTCTAACGATGGATTTGGGCACACAATAGGCGGAGTCTACAAGATGTTGTCCCCCGTCTTTGGTGATGGCGGCTTGATCCTCATGCCATTCGAGTTTACCGGTTAATGCTGTCGCATAAGGGTCGATAAGCAGCTTGTTTTCGTTAAATAGTCGTTGTGACTCGGGGTCAAAAGGGCCTTGTGCACGAAACCCATAGTGTTGGCCCTCTGTTAAGCCAAACACTTCCATGTGCCATATACCACGACGCTTAGCAATAAAAGGCAAGCGTTCTAGTTCGTTTCCTTTGTCGTCAAAGAGGCACAAAAAAATGGTGCTGGCCTCTTCGGAGGCGACCGCGAAATTAACACCATTTTCGGTGATTTGAGCCCCGAGGGGAAAAGGATGGCCAAGATTAACCGTGTAAGTATCACTCATGAAAGGTTCCTTTTTATTCACCTAGCCACTTTAAAAAGACACCGCTGAGAGGTGGCACTTTGATTTCAATGCTATTGGCTTTGTCGTGGCTGGTGATGGCCTCAGTTTGATAGATGTGATTTTTTTGGCAGCCTTGGCTTAATAGGTAATCACTTCCCGCGTAGCGTCCATCATCGGAATTGAAGATCACTTGATAGCGGCCCGGCTCTGGTACACCGATACGGTAGTTTGCTTGAGGCACAGGTGTAAAGTTAGTGATAGCGATACCATGGGCGGTATACTCTTTGGCTTTTCGAACAAAGACTAAGATACTGTTAGCACTATCATCATAACTGATCCATTCAAAACCATGGCCTGAGTGATCGAGATGCAGGGCCAGTTCATTTTTATATAAATGGTTTAAATCTTGCGTTAAACGATGTTGCCCTTGGTGGTAATCAATGTCCAGCAAATGCCAATCAAGAGAGCGTTGGTGGCTCCATTCTTGACCTTGAGCAAATTCGTTGCCCATAAAGTTGAGTTTTTTGCCTGGGTGAAAATACATGTAAGCGGAAAAAACGCGTAAGTTCGCGAATTTTTGCCATGGATCGCCGGGCATTTTTTCGATCATGGACCCCTTGCCGTGGACAACTTCATCGTGTGATATAGGCAAAACAAACTGTTCGTCGAACGCATAGACCATGCTAAAGGTGAGTTCACCTTGATGGTATTTGCGATGTACAGGGTCTTTTTTAATGTACTCTAATGAGTCGTTCATCCAGCCCATGTTCCATTTAAAGCCAAAACCCAGACCATCCATATAGGTGGGTTTCGACACACCAGGGAAGGCGGTTGACTCCTCTGCCACGGTAAAACAACGAGGATGATTTAAGTAGACGGTTTCGTTCAGCCGACGTAGAAAAGCAATGGCTTCGTAATTGTGGTTGCCGCCATCCTGATTAGGAATCCATTCTCCCTCTTCCCGTGAATAATCAAGGTAAAGCATTGAGGCGACAGCGTCCACACGTAGGCCATCTATATGGAATTCTTCAAGCCAGAAAACCGCGTTACTGATGAGGTAGTTGACGACATGATCTTTGCCAAAGTCGTAAATCAGTGAGTTCCATTCCGGATGCCAGCCCTTTTTCGGGTCGGGGTATTCATATTGTTTGCTACCATCAAAGTTGGCTAAACCATGGCTATCGGCGGGGAAGTGAGCGGGTACCCAGTCCATGATAACACCAATGTTTGCCTGATGGAGTGCGTCGACTAACATCTTGAATTCTTCTGGCGAACCATAGCGGGAGGTCACAGCATATAAACCAACGGGTTGATAGCCCCAAGAGCCGTCAAATGGGTATTCGCTAATGGGCAGCAATTCCACGTGGGTATAGCCCATTTTTTGCAAGTAAGGAACCAATTCGTCTTTCAGCTCTAAGTAAGTGAGAGGCTGGTTATCTTCTTTGCGACGCCATGAACCAAGGTGAAGTTCATAGATACTCATGGGGGTTTCGTAAATATCGGTAAGTGGGCGCTGGGTCCATTGGGTATCTTGCCATTGATGCTTGTCATCAAAGCAGACTACGCTTGCAAAAGATGGATATTGCTCAATGCGCTGGGCAAAAGGGTCGCTGCGGTGTGGCAGAATGTCACCATTGTTCGCCCGAATTTCAAATTTATAGCGCGCACCATGATTAACGTCTGGAATGAACAATCGCCAGATGCCATCACCATTACTCGACATGGGATGAAGTCGTCCATCCCATGCATTAAAATCGCCAACCACCGAGACAGAACGCGCTGCAGGAGCATATACGGCGAACCGTGTGCCATTAATGGTCAGTTGCTCGTTAATGTAAGCCCCGCGACGTATCGCCCCCTGACTTTTGTAGAGGTTAGCTTGATGGTGCTCAGGGTCGTGAAAAGTGGTCTCTGAAAACTGGTAAGGATCAACAATGGTATAGGTATTATCGCCATAGGTGACGTTAATACGATAGTAAAAAGGGGCTTTCGCTTTAGGAAAAGATAATTCAAATAGTCCGTCTTTATGCAGGCAGTTCATCTTACCTAAAACGGTATCATCCGTCAGTGATATTACCGTGATGGCGGTTGCGGTAGGGCGCCAAACCGTGAGGGTGAAGCCACTGGAAGTCTTTGATTTTTGTAAGCCTAAACAGCCAAATGGGTCGGCACAACGTGCGTTCAATATATCGTTAATTAGAACATTTTTAAGCGGAACCATTCACTTCTCCAAAGAAGGGTTAGTGTATTTATAATATTAATTTAGTGTTTCTTTTCCGTTGCTTTTTGGCGTTGTCGACTGTGCAATTTGCTGACTGCCCAACGCAGATATTGATTCACTCTATTTGGTGTTAACTGGGCAAATTCATCTAATGCTGCCTCAGTTAGGTCCTTTTCAGGATGATCTACTTGGTGTTGTTTAACATGATCCATTGCCGCACGAGAAACTAAAACGGGCAAATTAATCTCTTGATCAAAGTGACAGTTTTTATGCTGCTGACAAAATTGGATAAAGGCGTATAACCCTTCAAAAATCAGACTTTTATACCAAACGGGATGAATGTCTGAGGTAAGACTTTCGATTAAAATAGCAAAAGTGTCTTCCCCAGGTGTCATCGAGCTTAATGTGTGTTTGCAGTTTAGCGTGGTATTACTTTGCATATCACCAAAAACAATGGCATCCACATGGCTTAGGCTTTCCCATAACTCTTTTAGCATGGATTCTGGTAGTTTGGTGATGATGCCTTGCTCTATACGCCAGTCAAACCAGTCCATATCTTTCATCTTACTGTTATCGTTATCTACTTTGTGGTGATGGTGATAACGAACGTGGTTTACCACATGGTTAAAATCTTCGTGCTTCTGTTGTAACACTTGTTTTAAGGTGTCGTAAAGTAAACTAGGTGAAAGTTTTGATAAGGTTTCGAACACTGGCACGTTTTCATCGGGGTTTATGTGTCTGGCACAGAGCAAGGCCAAACTGTGAAGACGAATGGTTCGCACCCCGGAAAAAAACTCTGGGTGGACTTTGATTAGCGTACCCGCAATGGCAATCAGCTCATGACAAATAACTAAAGACACGGCCGATGATGAGGTCGACTTTAACAGTTCCATAATCTCATCTTGGTGCAATGGTAAGGTGATATCTGTTTCGTTTTCCAGAGCATCGCCGACGACTAATAGGCGCTGACGAACGGTAATATCTGCGATATAAGTGGCAAGATCCGTTGTTGGCTTCAGCATCAAAGAAAACAGTTGCCTAGAGGCTTGCCAATTCTCTGTGAGAAGCGCTTGAGTGTAGACGGAATCCAATACTTTATAGGCGGTAACGGCGGGTGTTGACCCGGGGATGGTGTTCATCAGCGCTCGTCGTGCACCCAGCTCAATCAAAGAGTCAATGGCTTCAGATAAGCTTGGTTTTTGGTTTAAGCGTGCCAATAATGTATCCGTGCCTATTTCATGAATTTTTTGCGTATCGTAAGGTGGATTGCCCTTTTCTAATGGCCAAGGTTTCTCGTGTAATGGTAACGTTGCACCAAGCTCCTGGGATTCAGGTGATACAATTGTGATGGCTCGACGATTGCCTGATTTAAAAGCATTCTTGGCAGATTGAGCAATCACTCTAAATTCTTCAACTTCTTGGTTTTGTAGCTTACGGATAAATTCAAATAACTCATCGCAGCCGGGCATTTCGCTTAAGGCTTCATCAATCAAAATAGCAAAGACGGCATTGGCAGGGTAATACCAATGACCTTCAATGATGCTCAATTCATTACAAATATGGGCTTGAAATAGTCTGGGGTCGACTTTGCGGTAATCTTTGTCTTCATTCTGAATCCAAGATAAACATAAGTAGTTTTCATCGTTAATGCAAAAGGGCTGAGAGGTAGCCAAGCTGTTTAATGCTCTATTAGGGCGCCCGCTGAGTCCTAGTGCGGGTGAGGCACCTAAGTGTCGGTAGGTTTCCACAAGCTGTACGGCGCTAATGGCTTTGAAGGGGGCGATTTCATCGATGGTTTGACAAAGACAGCCTGCCTCCAGCAGTTTTTCTTTCACCACGTCGTTTTGTGCGAGAATTACCATGGAGGTGGTGACCACATTCGGTCGATGCTGAATGCGGTGTAATCCGAGAGGGTCGAGGTCATCCGTTCGAATCAGTTCATCATCGAGCATTTTACCCACCAAATATAAGCTCTGAGCCCAGACAAGAGGCAGGTTGTCATTGGGAAGGCGCTTTTGTGAACCGGGATTTTCTTTTTCTGCCAAGATGCTCTCTTGTGGAACATAGTACAGTTCGGGCAGTAACATCTCGCCGTCTTTCTCGATCATCAGTGTTTCGAGTTTATGGCGATAAAAGTTTGCGCTTTCCCAGTCTCGTGCAAAGAGTCGGCCGATGTATAAATAGGTGAAAAAGAGTGGCCATTCAGATTCAATATGCTCAAAGTTAATCAGCTCATTGTATTCGTAGTAGATTCGGCTTTGATCTTCCAGAACCGACTGATGCCCATCTAATAAGAAGCGTTTACATCCATATTCACCACCCAGTTTGCTGAGGATTTCATCACGAGTTTTTTGGGTAAGTTTCTCGTCGTTCACTGCAAAGGCGGGAAAACTAATGATGCTTAATAGCGCACTGTCCACCTCTTTTGAGCGAGACTCTTTCGGCAGGAGAGATTGTAATACGGAACCTGCTCTGGCCACGGCGTCTGCAAAAGAGTGGATCACTGCCCATTCAGGCCCATCCGTACCAAACAAATTTAAGCCGTCCAAGGCTTCCATTGCGGCTTTGGCCATGCCGACTGAACTGGCGTTGATTTCCGCTTTGCCGTTATTCACTTTGTTGCCTCGCTCCCAAATGCCGTAATCTTGGGTACGGTAGGTGCGAGAAATGTAATAGACGAGATTCTGAATAAAATTGGCTTCATCGTGAGTGAAGATGAGTTTGCTGCCAGCTTTGGTCATTTGGGCCAATGTCAATAAGTAGAAACTGGTGGCATCGATTTGCAAATGGCCCCAAGCATCGTCTGCGACCGCTTCTAACCCTGTTTTGGTGTCATATTTTGCATGCAGTGCGTCCTTCGGGTCGAGGCTATGTTTAAACGCCTCGACTTTATGGGATTGGCGCATCATGGCATACAACAAACCACGCATCATTTTGATGCAAGAATACTCTAATTCATGGGAGCGTTTGCCAGGGTTCGACGCTCGTTTGTAGGCGAGATGGAGAGCCCACACGGCTTGAATGCTATAAACGTTGTCTCGTACCCAAGCATCAGTGTAGTTGCCGTGATTATTGATGCTGGTACTCGCTGGAAAAAGTCCAGTAACAGGGTGTTGCCGAGAGAGGATCACCGCCTGAATGTGTTTGTATAGAGAGTCTAGCTTTTCTTGGGTATCAAACGCCATATTCCTTTCCTCAGAACGTAAAACATAAAATCAGTTGTCTGGATGCTGGATTCGTTTACTTATATGTATGTACTGCCTTAAGCATATGGTGAGTTGCTACTAAGATAAAGCAGTAAAGCAAACTTCTTATCGATTCGATTTAGTTAATCTACCATTATAGGGTAGGCGCTTCTTTGGGTTGTACCTAATGGCTTAGAATGCAGAGGAAAATAATTAGCAAAAAGAATGCCGCCATGACTCCGTAGCATAACAGATGCACAAATAAGTCGATAAGAGAAAGGCTATGGGAAGTGGGTGGATAAACCAACGGTGATGTAATACAGCCCGTCTTATGGAAACAGGCTGTATGGTGAGCGCGGAGGGAAATGAAAGACAGTTCAATTCTAATTTCTTTATGTACTAAACTGGTTCACAAGAGTGCGTAATTGAGAGGCACACTGGGTTAGCTTCTCGACCGATTCATGGATCTCATTAGAATTGACCGTGGTTGTGCCACATATATTAGCAATATTGTCCAAGGCGGCACTGACGGTTTGCGAAGAAGCATGCTGGCGATTGGTCGCTTCTGTAATTTGCGTATTGAGCTTAGAGATGGATAGGACGCCACTGGCGATCTCTTTAAAGGTTTTTCCTGCTTCGGATGTTTGCTCAGCACCTTGGTTCGCCGTGGTTTGTGCATTTTCCATGACTTCCACTGTGGTAAGCGTTTGTTGAGTCAGTTCATCGATCAAACCGCCAATATCCGTAGCTGCCATTTGTGAGCGCTGAGCTAACTGGCGAACTTCATCCGCCACCACCGCAAAGCCTCGGCCCTGTTCACCTGCTCGGGCGGCTTCAATCGCTGCATTTAGAGCCAATAAATTGGTTTGGTCGGCGACTTCGGAAATAATACCGAGTCGCTCATTGATATTGGTAACGTCTTCTCGGAGCTGGTGAATTTTTTTTGTCGCATCACCCACTTCATGGGACAGGCGCTGAATGTCTTGATTCGCATTATTCATGACACTTAAACCTTGCTGTGAATGCTGACCTAACTCTGTGGCGGTTCGGCTCGCGCGCTCGGCAATGTCTTGTGTTTCATCTACTGACGCTATCATGTCTTGCATGAGCTGTGTGGCTTGCTCAGTGTCTCTTAATTGCGTCGTCACACCACTAACCGTTTTTTCGGTAGATTGGTTCGTATGGCCAACAATGTTGTCTAAGGTTTCGCTGGAGTGACTGACGTTGCGGACGATCGATTGAAAATCGCTCATCATACTGTTGAAAGCATCGGCCATTTCCCCCATTTCATCCGTTCCATCAAACTCGACACGACGAGTCAAATTGCCGGATTTTTTCACTGATGTCATAGTGTTGCACAAGGTGCTGATGCGGGTGGTGACTAAGTGAATAATGAACAAAGCAGAACCGCCAATGACGATGGTTAACACCCCCACCAGAATGGCATAGTTAATTAAAGTGTCCAAAAATAGGTTGATCACTTCGTCCATAGAGGAGGTGGTGACTAAGGTTAATTGCCAAGGGGCAAACGTTGTGCTGCTAGCAATCATGCTGTGTTGTTGGCCACTTGCATCTTGATATTGAAAGCGCCAAGCTTGATTTTCGGTATGGGTCTGTAGTCCGGTAATAAGAGAGTTCGGCGGCGTTTGGTCATCTTTATCCAGACTGGGAGCATTTAGTAGCTTCTGGTGACTGTCTAATAACCATATTTTTTGATGGCTGCCATAGTGAATAAGTGAAAGGGCTTGGATCGCCTGTCGTTTGGCTTGGTCAGCGGTCAGTTGTCCTTGCTTTTGTTTTTCGTAGAGAGGGGCGATAATAGAATGGGCAATACTGAGTACATCTCGCGTTTGATTTTCTCGGTCCTTCACTTCACTGTGAAACAGTGTCGTTAATGATACTAGGATTAATGCCGTGGTTCCTAACGACATTAAGCCAATAATTGCCCAGAGTTTATAGCGTATTTTTATATCATTAATTTTTCCTAGCATGCATTACTCCCGATGTGATCCCTGGCGCATTCTACTGTGGTAATAGTACGAACTCGAACTTACACTTTGATATATATCATAATATTCACAAATAAAGTATGTATAGCGCAGGCTTTATAGCGGCCAGTAGGAATAAAAATTGAGCTATTTAATCGTCTTTGGTACAGCATTTTTGTCCGCTACTATTTTGCCCTTGGGTTCTGAAGCCTTTTTACTTTACTATGCAAGCGATGCAGTATCCTCCGTTGTATGGCTATGGTTTTTCGCCAGTGTAGGTAATACCTTAGGTGCGTTGACTAACTGGTATCTCGGCCGTTTTATCTCTCATTTTGAGACAAAAAAATGGTTTCCAGTGAGCGCCACTTCGCGTCAACGTGCTGAGCGAGTGTTTCACAAATACGGCTACTGGAGCTTGTTATTTACTTGGCTTCCTGTCATTGGTGATGGGATTTCATTAATTGCAGGTGTATTTCATACGAAAATAAAGTATTTTTTACCTTTCGTTTTTGCTGGGAAGGCGGCAAGATATGGGTTTATACTGTGGGGGCAAAGCTGGCTCTTAAATGGTTAGAGCGTGGTAATGTTCTTGATTACGCTTTCTTTAGCGGGTTTTGCCTTATTTGGTGTACATGGAGGAATTTTAATGGGTGTCACACAAAAACTGCTGGTTGTTGCAGCGGCGTTATCATTAAGTGCGTGTTCAATGTTTGAAGGTAAAAATACCTTTATGACCTATCAGGACTTGCAGACAAAGGTAAGAGAACACGATGCCGAAATAAAAGCGGTACAAGATCAGCTTGCGCAACTCAAACAGTCTGACAGTGCAAATAAATCGACGGCTGCTGATTCTGCGTCACAATCTAATAATGCAACCTCTCAATCCAACAGCGATGGTTTAGGGTTGTCTGAGAGTGAAACGCAAGCGGCGCCCAGTGTCGCGCCTCAGGTAACCCCTGTTGCGAATAATCAAAGTCAGCAAATGGCACCTGCTCAGTCTTCTCCTGCACAAAACTCTGCACAAACCGCTTCCTCCCAGTCGTCTTCAGTGCAAGCTGCGCCAATGACGTCTTCTGAGCCCAAAGCCGTAACGCCTAATTATAATAATAAGCCTTCTGTTGCAAAAACAACGACAAAAACGTCAAGTGAACATAACCAATACGGTGTTCAGCTTGCGGCTTACACAAGCCGTCAAGAAGCAGTGAATGGATGGAAGAGGTTGAGTAAAAATAGCTCAGATGTCTATGTGAACCTTACTCCACGTATTAATAAAACTGTTATTAATGGCCGAACCATGTACCAGTTAAAAGTGGGGCCATTTTTAGACCGTGCGTACAGTGTTGGTTTCTGTAATATGCTGAAACAAAAAGGCAAAGACTGCATCGTTAAAAAATTTGATGGTGAGCCATTGTAAGTTTTTTATGCAACTTGCTTCTTGATTCAGTGACGGAACATCCGCCTATAAAAACGCCTCTTACCTTTTATAAAGGTAAGAGGCGTTTTTATAGGGCAAGAATCGACCTTAATTGACATAGTTTGTGATGTGAATTTTAACCATAAGCAAGGTGTTTTTTGGCTGATATCCTTGTTCGATGAATAGTCGGTATAAGCACAGCTAATGATTCATACACAAATGTTGTGAATTTTATCCAGATGTTTTTGCTAGAATCCGCTCCATACAACAAGTCCAGGGCCAAGCCAATACTTTAGGTGGATGCGTGTTTTGATGGAACGGTATACAAGAGATTTTTTGTCATAATTCTCCTTATACTTTCTTTAGCTTCAAAACTAACCGATCAGTTAAAATCTGATGAAGCCTCTATGCTAGGTGGGTATAATGACCTGCCATCGCACCATGTAAACTGACTATAGATTTTAGGAGTAGATTGATGGCAACACCTTCCCAACATGATTTGCGAAATGACTTTCGCGCATTATTAGCAACGAAAAAATGCTACTACACTGCTTCGACCTTTGATCCTATGTCAGCGCGTATTGCAGCAGACCTAGGCTTTGAAGTCGGTATACTAGGTGGTTCTGTTGCGTCTCTTCAAGTACTTGCTGCTCCTGATTTTGCATTGATTACATTAAGTGAGTTCACAGAACAAGCGACACGCATTGGTCGTGTTGCCCGTTTGCCAATTATTGCGGATGCGGATCATGGCTATGGTAATGCTTTGAATGTGATGCGTACCATCACAGAGCTTGAGCGTGCTGGTGTTGCCGCCTTGACGATCGAAGACACTTTGCTACCTGCTCAATACGGTCGTAAATCGACGGATTTAATCCCTCAGGAAGAGGCGGTTGGTAAGATTCGTGCAGCGCTTGAGGCGCGTATTGATCCTGCTATGTGTATTATCGCGCGTACCAATGCGGGGCAATTGAGCGATGAGCATACCATCGAGCGTGTGAAAGCCTATGAGGCTGAGGGTGTTGATGGTATTTGTATGGTAGGGATTCGTGACTTCGATCATTTAGAAAAAATCAGCCAACATGTGTCTATTCCGTTAATGTTGATTGCCTATGGTAATCCTGAATTAGAAGACCGTGAGCGTTTGGCTGAGCTTGGCGTTCGTGTTGTGGTAAATGGGCACGCGGCTTATTTTGCGGCTATTAAGGCGACATATGATTGCCTGCGTGAACAACGTGGTATAGCGGAAGGTAAGTTGAATGCCTCTGAATTGTCTACTCGTTATTCGACTCTAGAAGAAAACCGAGTATGGGCAAGCAAATATATGGATGTGCAAGAATAATATCGCCAGTGTGCCATCTTTTGTAGATGGGCTATCCGTATTGCTCATTGAATAGCAATGAATTTGAACAAAAAGCGCCATTGGGCGCTTTTTGTTCTTTTCTAGCCTGTTCGTTTCCCCTCCCTAAAATTTAAACCTTAAAGCTGCCTACTTGTTCCTTCAACCCATTGTAGAGACTGGAAATTCGTGTTGATTGGCTGCGAATGAGCTGAGAGACCTCTTGAATGCTGTCGGTCTGCTCTTGCAGTGAGGCTAAGTTTTGGTTAATTTCGTTGGCGACGGCGGATTGCTCCTGTGTGGCTTGAGCCGTTTGCGAAGCCATATCCTGAACTTTGTTGAACGATTCCGTCAAGGCATTGAAGACCTTGGTGACCTCATTAAAGTTGTCTGCGGTATGGTTGGCATTAGACTGACTGTTTTGAATAGATTGAGACGATTTGTGTACGTTTTCTCGAAGTTGAGCGATCATGGTTTCAATTTCGTTTGTACTGTCTTGTGTGCGGGTCGCAAGTGTTCGAACCTCGTCGGCAACGACGGCAAATCCACGGCCTTGCTCGCCTGCGCGAGCGGCTTCGATAGCAGCATTTAAGGCCAATAAGTTAGTTTGCTCTGCAATGCTGCGGATGACTTCCAAAACCGAGGCAATAGCTTCCGAGCTTTTTTCAAGTTCGTTGGAGCGGGATAAGTCTTCGGCAATGTCTTTTACTAAATTGGACATGGCGTTTTGAGAATCATTGACCGCTTTGAGGCCATTTTTCGTTAATTGGTTTGAGGTTTTCGCCTCTGCGGCTGTGGTACTTGCAATCTCCTCCATCGACCGATTAGACATATTCATTTCGTGACCTGCGCTGACAATGGACTCTGACGCCGCGACTAACGCGTCGGTAATACTCCCTGTTTTATCGGAGACGGTATTCAGTTCGCTGGTGGTGTCTCCCAAGGCAAAGGATTCTTTTTGAATATGACTAATGATAGTGCGTAATTTCTCTAGGAAACTATCGAACTCATTAGACAGATCCCCCAGCTCATCTTTGGAGGATGAGTGAATGCGCTGGGTTAAGTCGCCATCCCCTTCGGCAATCTCTTTAATTCGTTGAGTGATGCTTTCAACGTTTTTTGTCAGTCTTAGAGGAATGACGTAACCGACAACGAGAGCAATGGCGAAGGAAATCAACAGAATGACCTTCGCAATGTTTTGGTATTCTTGAATTTTTTGCTCTACATCGACTTGTAGTTCGTGGGAGCGTTCTCTTACGGATTCTCCTGCCTTGTCTAACAAATCACGAATGGCAGAAAATTTTTCTTCCATTTGTTTGAATTGCTTTGGCTCTGTGTAGTTGCTTGCTGAGTAAGTATTGATTAAGTCTGTACTGTCAGCCAGCCACTGACTAAATTGCACATCAAAATTACCGAAAGGCTTTGTGAGATTTGGCTCGTTTTTAAGATAGGTGCGATAGGTGTTAAAGCGTTGAATCACCTGTTTTGCATTGTTTTGAAACTCAACTTTATTTTCTTGATATTCGCCAATGCGGTTGATGATTTTTTGTTGGGCCAAGCGGGCCTGATAAAGATCTCGGTCAGCACTTAATACTTCTGTGATGGCTTCTAAGTAACGTTCTAAGCTCAGTGCACTAAGACTTTGCACATTTTCTGTGTTACTAGCGAAATCATGGAGGCTTTCGCCTGCTTTATCGAGCGTATTACGCAGCTTAATAAATTGTTTGTCTATCTCTACCATCGGGGATGGTGTGGCAGATTGATGGGTATTCAACAGTCGTTGGCTGGCCTCTAGCCACTCTTTATAGAGGCGGTCAAAATCTGCAAAGGGTGCTAGCACTGCTTTGGGCTCATCAGCGAGGTATTCACGGTACTTTTGAAATCGATCAAATACTTGTTGAGCATTTTCTGTAAAGGTATCGCGATTCTTTTGAGCGTTGCCTTGATTAAAAAAAAGTTGTTCTTGCGCTAAGCGTGCCTGGTAAATGTCTCGATCGGCATTTAATACCACCGACATGGCCTCAAAATAGTGACTGGTTTGTTTTTTTAATACGCTTTTTTGATAACTGCTTATGATTGCGTTAAACGCAAATAAACCAGCGAGAATCAAAGATAGGACGACGATGGGGAGCATCATTTTGATTCGAATCGATTGTGTTCGCATAACTTAATAATCCCTTATACAGCCATTTTATCATTAACCATAGACCAAAAATGGAAAACAGCCATAGAAAGGCAATAAGTTATTGCCAGAATTGCATCGCGTTTGTTGTGAAAAGGCGAGGTTGAGCGTTGTGTGCATGTCAGAACAAAGCGACTTTTGCTGGGAATGGATGGCGTATTGAAAAATAGTTTGATTATTTTTTGTTCTGTTTTGTGTTGGTTTTTGCTATGAAACAAATGTGTTTCTGTCGATAAAGTTCACTAAAAACTCAATAAGTTGTAGTTAAAATCTTTTAATTTCGGATTAATGGCCTTTATCTGTCACAAATTTGTCATCGAGGGTTTTTATACTGCGCTGCATCTAGGAGGATGAAAGAAGGTCCATTACCATGAATATCAAAGATGTGGCGGCATTAGCAGGAGTGTCTCCTGCCAGTGTGTCGCGATGTTTGAACAATACAGGTCCGATGAGCAAGGCAACTCGCGCTCGTATTGAAAAAGTTGTGGCATTGACAGGGTATGATACGGGCCGAACATCGAAGCAGGTTGAATGGAATCAAAACCCGACTATTGGTGTCATGATTCCTAGCTTATTAAATCCTGTGTTTTCTGAAATTGTTGCGGGCATTCAAAAGCGAGCTCGACATTTTGGTTATTCTGTCATCGTTGTGGATACGCAATATGAGCGTCGTCTAGAAAAGCAAGCCATTATCGACCTCATTCGTCAACGTGTTGCAGGCGTGATTCTGACGACGACATCGGTGGATGATAATGATGCCTTATCTTTACTAAGGGAGTTTCGCTTCCCTTTTTGTCTTGTTCATAATCAATCATCAAATGAGCCTTGCGTCTTTGTGGATAATTACCAAGCAGGCCGGGACGTTGCTGAACATTTGCTAAGTCTTGGGCATACAAAGATTGGCATGGTGGCTGGCCGTTTTCTGTCTTCTGATCGGGCTAAGCAGCGTTACTTAGGGTTTACCGATTTTCTGCAAGAACAGTCAACCTCGATTTCCGTGCAATTGATCGAAGTGGATCAGTATGCACTGACACCTTTTGATCAAACTCAAGCGTCTTTTTTTGTCTCCCCAAGTTCTCCAACCGCCTGGTTTTGCAGTAACGATTTGTTGGCGTTAAAGCTAGTGAATCATCTCAAGTCTAAAGGCGTGGCGGTACCAGAAGCAGTGTCAGTAGTGGGATTTGACGGCATGGCATTGGGGCAGATTCTTTATCCACCATTAGCAACGATTCAAGTGCCACACCACGATATGGGGTTGTGTGCAGTGGATTTGCTGTTTAACGCCAAGCACAAAACGGCGTTTCCTTTAGCAAGGCAGTTAGATTACCAAACCCACTTTGTGGGAACCGTGGCTGAGCGTCATCAGTCATCCAACATGCGAAGCGTTCAATAAGAAACATTCTTTTAAAGAGAAGGAGAAAGTTGATGAGTATCTTAAAGCAGTTTACTAAACTGGCGGTTCTATCTTTGGGGTTGACCGCAGGAGCGTCTTACGCAGCGGATGCGATTTGTTATAACTGTCCCCCTGAATGGGCCAATTGGGGTGGTCAGTTACAGTTGATCAAAAAAGATTTGGGGATTTCTATCCCAATGGATAATAAAAACTCAGGTCAGGCGTTATCACAATTGGTGGCTGAAAAAAACAGCCCTGTGGCCGATGTGGTTTATTACGGCGTGTCGTTTGGTATCAAAGCCGCTGAAAAGGGGGTTGTTGCATCATATAAACCGAAAAATTGGGACAAAATTCCCAAAGGCTTGAAAGACCCTAAGGGACGTTGGTTCGCCATCCATTCTGGAACCATTGGCTTTTTTGTTAACAAAGATGCCTTAGATGGTCGTCCTGTTCCGCAATCTTGGAAAGACCTTTTGAAACCAGAATATAAAGGTATGGTTGGTTATCTTGATCCGACCAGTGCGTTTGTGGGGTATGCCAGCGCTGTGGCGATCAATCAGGCGTTTGGCGGCAATATGAGTAATTTTACCCCCGCCATTGATTACTTTAAAAAACTGGCTAAGAACGATCCGATTGTTCCTAAACAAACAGCTTATGCTCGCGTGATTTCTGGTGAGATTCCGATTCTTCTGGATTATGACTTCAATGCCTACCGTGCGAAGTATAAAGATGGCGCGAATGTTCAATTTGTGATTCCAAAGGAAGGTACTATTGAAGTCCCTTATGTGATGAGTGAAGTCAAGAATGCACCGCATCCTAAATTGGCCCATAAAATCTTAGACTTTGTTTTGTCCAATAAAGGGCAGCGTCTATGGGCTGAGGCCTATCTCCGTCCTGTCATTGCCTCAGCTATGACACCTGAAATCGAGAAAAAATTCTTACCCGCGTCAGATTACAAACGCGCGAAACCTGTCAACTTCGAGAAAATGGCTGCGGCCCAGAATGGGTTTGCTCAGCGTTATTTAAACGCAGTGCATTAAGCCCACCATGAAAAGAGCGGGTTTTGTCTCTTGTGGTTAAATCTAGTATTACCCGCTCTTTTTATTTCATTTTCTTGAACTATCTCGCAACGAAGCGTTTTTATGAAGAAAAATAGGCAATATATTTTATTGATGATTCCTGCGCTGGTTGTCAGCTTAGCGTTTTTTTTGCTGCCAATGGCGAAGCTGGTATGGCTGTCTTTTGCGAAACAGCATGGCATCAGTTATTGGTACATTTTGACTAAACCAATGTATTTAAGCAGTTTGTGGTCAACCTTTTGGCTGTCTGCCGTGGTTACCCTAGCCAGTTTGATCATTGCCACCATTGTTGGTTTGTTTTTGACTCGCCATGACTTCAAAGGCAAATCTATATTGGTTGCTATGTTGAGCTTTCCTTTGGTGTTCCCTGGGGTTGTCATTGGCTTTTTTGTCATTATGTTGGCAGGGCGACAAGGTTTGCTCGCTGAGTTGAGTCTTGCATTAACAGACGAACGGTGGACGCTCGCTTATTCTATTTCGGGCCTTTTTATTGGTTATTTGTATTTCTCTATTCCTCGCGTGGTGCTGACGGTAATGGGCGCGGCGGAGAAGTTGGATGATAATTTGATCGAAGCGGGGCGTTCATTAGGGGCAAATCGTTGGCAGTTACTCCGGGATGTGACGTTACCCGCATTGACTCCAGGTTTAATTTCGTCTGGCTCTATTTGTTTTGCTACTTCCATGGGGGCGTTTGGGACCGCTTTTACCTTGGCAACCAATCTCAATGTCTTGCCGATGACGATCTATACCGAATTTACCTTAAATGCGAATTTCGCTATGGCGGCCGCATTGAGTTTAATTCTTGGCTTTATTACTTGGGTATGTTTGACCATTGCGCGGCGTCAAGGTGGTTCGTCGTTAGGGATGGGAGGTTAATATGAAAAAGGGCGTGTTTTTTTATTTGCAATTGGCCTTCACTCTATTGATTTGTGCTTTCTTAATTGTGCCCGTTTTTATGTCCATCACGGCGGGGCTGACCAATAACTATTTTGTTGGCATTAAAAGTGGCTTGACCTTTCGCTGGGTCGAGCAGGTATGGAGTATGTATTCCAATACCATTTGGCTGACCATGAAAATTGCCTTGGTAACGACTCTAGTGAATCTTTGTGTGGGTGTGCCTTGTGCCTACTATCTGGCGCGCACTCGAAGCAAATTATCGGCCTTTTTAGATGAGTGTTTAACCTTACCCATTGCCATCCCAGGTATGGCAATTGCGCTGGGGCTGATTTCTGTATATGGCGGTATCACTGAGTTTCGCATGAGCTGGTCGTTTATTTTAGTGGGTCATGTGATTTTTACTTTGCCCTTTATGGTGAAGTCTGTCTTAGCGGTTTTGCAAAGCATTAATTTTCGCGTATTGGAAGAAGGGGCCGCCAGTTTAGGGGCGAGCTTTTGGCAGCGTTTTTTTCATGTCATCGTGCCCAATTGCAAAACGGGTATCGTAAGCGGCATCTTGATGACCCTGACCTTGTCTGCAGGGGAGTTTAATTTAACCTGGATGTTGCACACACCATTGACGAAAACCTTGCCCGTTGGCTTGGCGGATTCTTATGCGTCTATGCGGTTGGAAGTCAGCTCTGCTTACACCTTGATTTTCCTTGGCATGATTTTGCCTTTATTGATTGCCGCGCAATTTCTGAACCGTCGACCCAAGCGTAGCGCGTAGTTCGCATTAAACAGCCTTTATGAATGAATAAGATGAGTAACACAATGAAAAATGCATCAACGAGTGTGGCGATTACATTAAAGCAGGTTCAGAAAACCTTTTCTGATGGCACACTGGCCTTGAAGCCTTTAGACCTTCATATTGAACAGGGTGAAATTTTAGTTTTATTAGGGCCATCCGGTTGTGGCAAAACCACCACTTTGCGTCTTATTGCTGGCTTAGAGTTTTGTGATCAGGGTGGTCAAATTCTGTTTGGTGAGCGGAATGTCACTCAGATAGCCATCGAACAGCGTCGTGTTGGTATGGTCTTTCAGTCCTATGCACTGTTTCCCAATATGGATGTGAGTGAAAATATTGCTTACGGTTTGCGGGTGCGTGGAGAAAGCAAAACCACGCAACGGGAAAAAGTAAACGAAATGCTAGAGCTGTTTGACTTACAACCCTATGCCCAACGTGCGATCGATCAGCTATCTGGAGGTCAGCGTCAGCGAGTGGCTTTGGCTCGTGCCATCATTACCGAGCCAGAAGTACTCTTACTCGACGAGCCATTATCCGCTTTAGATGCTTTGTTGAAAAAACGCTTACGGACCGACATTAACGCTTTATTAAAGCGTCTCGGCATTACGGCTGTGTACGTGACGCACGACCAAGAAGAAGCCATGGCGATGGGAGATCGCATTGCTATTTTGGATCATGGCGAGATCGCCCAAATAGGCACAGCTGAAGAGATTTATTTGTCACCTAACAATGAGTTCGTGGCTAACTTTATTGGTCAAATGAACCATTTTGATGGTTTGTTACAAGGCCAAGCTTTGTCTTTTGGGAAGCAGTTTTTACCACTGTCTCCATCGCTTTATCAATCCTGCTCCGAAGGTAAGCGTCTTCGCTGTATGGCTCGTCCTGAAGATGTGCGTTTAATGGCGCTTGACGAGGCCACTGTCAAAGGGGCTGTGTCTCACAGCGTGTTTTTAGGGGACAGAACAAGGGTTTTAGTCGATGTTGAAGGGCTGCAAGAGCCTGTGCATGCGGATTGTTTTGAGCGTAAGCGCTATAGGATAGGGGATCGGGTGGGCTTAATGATTCCACCGTCACGTCTTGTTCTGTTACCCAATAGTGGTATGGAGTAAGCGCTATGCTGATTGCCCAACTAACCGACCTTCATATAAAAAAACAAGGCAAAATCGCCTATCAAAAAGTGGATACGTTACAGTGTCTTAAACAGGCGGTGACGCACATTAATGGTCTCTCTCCCCAGCCAGATTGGGTGGTGGTAACAGGCGACTTAGGGGATTTTGGTACGCCAGAAGAATACGATGTGTTGGTACCAGAGCTAAAAAAACTGCAGGCTCCCGTTAAAGTGATACCTGGGAATCACGACCATAGAGCATACCTTCGTGCTGCCTTTGAGGGTTTTTCAAGTTTTGATCATGCAGATTATTGCCATTTTTCCCATGTCGCGGATGGCTATCATTTGATAGGGCTGGACTCTTCTGTATTGGGTAAGCCATACGGACATTTAACCCCCGATTCATTAGAGTGGTTGTCGACTCAGTTGGCCGACAAGTGTGACTTGCCAACCTTAATTTTTCTTCATCATCCGCCAATGAAGGTGGGAATTGACCATATGGATGTGCAAAAACTCCTCAATGATGATGAGTTATGGCAAGTACTTGAGCCTTATAAACAGGTGAAAGGGCTAATAGCAGGGCACTTACATCGTGCTATATACGCCACATGGAATGGTCTGCCTGTGTGGGTTGGACCCTCTCATAGCCATGCGGTGACGCTGGATTTAAACCCCAATGCGCCATCAAGATTCTCCCTCGAACCGCCAGCTATCCAGTTGTTCAAGCTGGCGCCGGATAGTATTGTGAGTCATATTAGTTACATAGAAGCGGGTGAAAAGTCCGCTGGTCCATTTCCTTTTTTTGATGAGAATAACAAACTGATTGACTAAAATAGGAAGCAGAAAGCGCTTTAAGGCTTTCTGCTTTTTTTATTGACCTTGTTTTCAACTCACCTTTTTTAACAATGCCGCCACGCCTTCTTTTACATTGGCCAATAGTTCTTTCTCATCGAGGTTTTTCACTTGGTTATTACTGATGACTGGCTTGCCTTGGATAAAGCTGTATTTGACTGAAACAGGTTCACCGCAGAGCAGTGGTGCGAATAGCGTAGAATGCACACCAGCAAAGCGAGGTTGATCGATATCGTATAAAACGATGTCGGCGGCCATGCCCACTTTGATTTCCCCCACTCCATCTAATCCCAATAACTTGGCGCCGTTACGGCTGGCCCAGCGGAGGGTTTCGTCGACTGTGGTAACTTCTGGGTTTTTATTCGCCGCGCGGTGGAGTAACCAAGCAAGGTTGGCCTCTTGAATCATTGAGCCAGATTCTGCTGAAGCAGACCCATCCACGCCTAGTGTGATCTTGATGCCTGCATTTTGCATGGCAATGGCTGGAGCAATGCCGCTGCCCAAACGACAGTTGGAGGTGGGGCAGTGAGCAATACCGGTTCCGGTTTGGGCGAGTTTGGCAATGGCATACTCATCAGACCAGACAAGGTGGGCAAACCAGACATCACTGCCAAGAAAATCACAGTGTTCAGCGTAATCAATGGCACTCATACCGTATCTTTGCTGTGCTTGTATTTCGTCGTATTCCACTTCTAATAAATGGGAATGCAGCTTAAGTTGGTGTTGTCTGGCGTAGGCGGCTAAGGCACGAAGGGTGGTTGGTTCTGAAGAGTGGATAAGGCTGGTTGGTGCCACTACCAAGCGGCGCATCGCCATAGGGCTGTCTTGATGATACCGAACACGCGTTTTGTCCATGCGTGCGATGACTTGGTCGAGCGTTTCTGGCTGGATAGGTGAAGATTGCATGCCACGATGGCTACCTCGACTTGTGGTGCTGCCTCGACAGAGAACAAGACGAATACCTAAGTCGTCGGCTGCTTGCCATACCGCGTCTTCTATCTCCGTTGTTGAGCCAGCATGGTAAAGATAATGATGATCTGCACAGGTGGTTGCACCAGAACGAAGCAATTCATATAAGCCTAATTTGGCAGCGTGGTACATTAAATCAGGGGAAATACTTGGCCAAAAGCGAAAGGGGACGGAGACAAGCCAGTCATCAAGGCGATGGTTCAGCCCTTCAGGAATGCCTTTTAACACGGATTGCGCCAAATGGTGATGGGTATTGACCATGCCAGGATAGGCAACGCAGCCTTTGCCGTTAATTAGCGTCTCATCTGGCGCCGGTTGTAAGTTGTTGCCTAACTCGGCAATGATGCCATCACGAATACGAATATCTGTATTGTTGGGAGAATCGAAAATGGCGCGTGTATTTTGAATGAGGTAAGACATAGACAAGCTCCTGATCGTCAGTTGCACAAAGTAGTGTGAATGGCTTTGTACGGTTGCTGATGTGGCAAGAGCAATGACCCGATGATGTATCTGCCTGCTTCTACTCTTTCCTGCTAACCATTTGGTTATAACCAACAAGCAAAAAGCTGTCCAACTTGATGAATGCTGGCGAAGTGGCGTTTTGGTCATGTCCTTACTGAATAAAATCCTTGCCCAGTGGTGCGTTTATTGTGCTTTTTAGAATTGGGTTGACTCTTCCTAGTGCATACCATGAAGAGGAATGCTCTCTAATAGTTTTTTAGATGATTGATCTTTAACCCTTTTTTTCAGTTGGCATAAGCATTGCTGAGGGTGTGGTACATCGATTGGGTGTATTTTCCATGAGTAGAAGCTGACAGGTTGATGATAACTGGGTCATTGCTCACGGGGTCGGGCAAGCATTCGTCTTAGGCGTATGGTAGCGGGTCGCGTGGTGATTGACCTTAGACGTCTTTTCAATCACGCACTCCTTAGCTCGCTTTATATCAGTGAGTAGAATCAGGGGAGTAGAAGCGGCAGACGGTTAATATCGTCGGGCATTGCTCCAATAACATAATGGGTTATTGGGAGAGTCTATGGACACATCTTATGGTTTGAATGAATTGGATTTTGAAAAGACGATTGGGGGGCTGGGCGTCGAAAATCATCAACGCCAGATTTCACTAATCGATCTAAGTGCGTTTGACGAACGTCGAGAAGAAATAACCGAGCAGCTTTGGCAAGCCGCAACGAACGTTGGCTTTTTTCAGCTGGTCAATCACGGCCTTACCCGCGAGGAGATTCAAACAGCCTTTGAGGCTTCTGAGCGTTTCTTTGCTCAGTCTCAGGAAGAGAAAGCACACTATGCATTAAAAGACGGCCTGAATGTCGGTTGGGAATTTAAAGCGCAAGTGCGTCCCTCGACAGGCACACCAGATCAAAAAGAATCCTATCAGATTACCTTACCTCACATGACAGGTTTATGGCCGAGTCAAATGGCCGTGCCAGAGTTTCAGCGCATTATGCTCTCCTTTGAGTATCAAGCTTGGCGGTTGGGGATGAAAGTGTTGTCTTGTTTTGCCAACAAGCTTGGTTTTGTCGAAGACTTTTTTACTCAGGCCCATGATCGTACCTCTCAAGAATACCAAAGCACCTTACGCTTACTGCACTATTTGCCCTTAGAGAATGTTGAAAAACAATCTGGATTATGGCGAGCAGGCGCGCATACGGATTTTGATTGTTTAACCATGGTCTTTCAAAAAACAGGGCAGGACGGTTTGCAGGTGTGTCCTGGCAAAGAAGCCAAAGAGACGAATCGCCAAGAGTGGAGCAATGTCGAACCTGAGGAAGGGATCATCACTTGCAATATTGGCGACATGCTGATGCGCTGGAGTGATGACAAGCTTCTGTCCACGTTACACCGTGTGCGTATGCCAACGGCCACTGAGGCGAATCACTCTCGATACAGTATGGCGTTTTTCTGTCAAGCCAATAAGGATCAGCTGATCCAAGGGCCTGAAGAAAAATATGCCCCGATAACCGCTCGAGACTACTTATTGCAGCGCATTAACGCCAACTTTGCAGGTAAAAAGTAACGGTTTTTGCTCGTGACGGCGTACAACGCAAAACGTCAAGCAAGTACGCCATTTGATTTGAGTGTTTTTAGGAGAAGGGTCATGAAAACAGCCAAGGTGACGGTCATTGTGGATTCGCGTTATGGCTCCACGCTGGCGTTAGCGAAAGCCATTGCTGATGGGGCTCAAGAAGAAGGTGCCCATGTGCGTGTACGCCGTGTGGCGATCCAAGAGCCGGAGTTTAGTGTGGATACAAAACGAGCCGATTTTATTGCCGCACAACAGGAATACCGAGAATTGCCACAAGCTTGTTCTGATGACTTGGTTTGGGCCGATGGCATTATTTGGGGCTCACCAACACGCTATGGGCTTATGAGCGCACCGCTACGTTCCTTTATTGATGAGATTGCGCCGTTATGGAGAGAGGGGGCTCTCATCGGCAAAATTGGTGCCGTGTTTACCTCTACTGGCGGCATGCATTCAGGTAATGAAATGACTTTGCTGTCGCTTATGCTGCCATTTTTACAGCATGGCATGATTCTTTGTGGGGTGCCCCATAGCGAACCTGCGTTGATTCAAACTCGTAAAGGGGGCTCTCCTTATGGTGCCTCTGCTGTCACGGGCTTTGATGGTTCGCTGGGTGTGGATGAGATTGAGTTAACCATCGCGTCAACCTTGGGAGCTCGTGTTGCTCGTTTGGCGCGGCAAGTTGAGGCAGAGCCTGCTTCTGTGGAACTGGCGGCGGTCTTAGCGCAATAAATAGAGTGTCTTTCTGCTTGGTGTCATGACACCCAGTAGAACACGTGTTCAAAGCGTTCAACTACTTTTATATAGGATTTGGAGTGCTCATTATGAGATTGAAACAAATACTGCTTTATTTTATTGCTGTCACCGGAATGGCTGTCTTTAGTTCGGCAACCATGGCGAAAGCGTTATACAAGGTAACCTTCGGAACAAATTGGTTCGCTGAAGCGGAACATGGCGGTTTTTATCAAGCCAAAGCGATGGGGATTTATAAAAAATACGGCCTAGATGTCGACATCAAGATGGGCGGTCCACAAGTTAACGGAATGCAACTTTTGGTGGCCGGACGTATTGATATGTTAATGGGCTATCCCATGTCCAGTGTGAACGCTGTGTCTCAAGGTTTGCCTGTCGTCACGGTGGCAGCCGTATTTCAAAAAGACCCTCAAGCCATTATTGCTCATCCCAATATTAAGTCTTTAAAAGAAATTGCCGACAAAAAGCTGCCTGTTTATGTCGCGACATCGGCTTATACCAGTTTTTACCCTTGGTTAAAGGCTAATTACGGGTTCACGGACAGCATGGCGCGGCCATACACGTTCAGTGTTGCTCCCTTTTTAGCGAATAAAGGGGTTGCACAACAAGGCTATATAACCTCAGAACCCTTTGCGATAGAGAAAGGTGGCGTGAAGCCATCCATCTTTTTGATGGCGGATTATGGCTACCCTCCATATGCTGAAACCATTGAAACCACTCAAAAAATGCTCAAGCAACATCCTGATGTGGTAAGACGGTTTGTCAAAGCGACAATGGAAGGATGGGCAAGTTATATGAAAGACCCTGCACCGGGGAATGCCTTGATCAAAAAGGCCAATCCTCAAATGACGGATGCTCAGCTCGCCTTTAGTATTGCCATGATGAAAAAGTACCATTTGCTTGATGGTGGTGATGCCAAAAAAGGCGGCATTGGCGTCATGACTAATGCTCGTTGGACCCAGCTATACGATTTAATGAAAAAAGAGAAATTGTTGACGAAAGACATCAATATTAAAGATGTCTACTCCCTTGATTATCTGCCTAAACCCCCTGTTTTAATGTCCAAATAATACACTGCATCACGGGGGAATGATGTAACCGATTGGTACTTTCTCCCGTGTACATTGGAGCACGATGATGACAATGATAAGAGAGTTTTCTGGTACGACAATGGACACCACGGAAAGGGTTTCGAACAGGGAGGATGTCGATGTTAGCAATAAGGTGGCCCCAACAGGGGATAAGCGTTCCCGTCGTCCTGTTATTCAGGCACGTAATGTCGATAAGGTCTACGGCAATGGTACCACTGCTCTAAAAGACGCCACCATAGACATTAAGCAAGGCGAGTTTGTTAGTCTGCTGGGGCCTTCCGGTTGTGGCAAAAGTACCTTGTTGCGGATTATGGCCGGTCTTGGTGAGGCATCACGCGGCACCATTAAGTGGTGGGAGCAAGATTATGATGTGGTCGGAGAAAAAGGGCGTAAGTTAGCGTTTGTCTTTCAAAACGCCACGTTAATGCCCTGGGCGAAAGTGCGAGGCAATGTGCGCTTGCCCTTGGATTTGGAAAAATACGTCGCGGGAGATGTCGACAAGAGAGTCGAGCAAGCCCTTGATATGGTTGGTTTAAGCCGTTTTGCTGATGCTTACCCTAGAGAACTTTCAGGTGGTATGCAGATGCGGGCGTCCATTGCGCGGGCACTGGTGACTCAGCCGAATCTATTGCTGATGGATGAGCCTTTTGGTGCTTTGGATGAGATGACACGCAATAAGCTGAATGATGATGTGCTGAGATTATGGCAGGAGAATGGTTGGACGATTGTTTTCGTCACACACAGTGTCTATGAAGCCGTGTATTTGTCCAGTCGAGTCGTAGTGATGGCGGCGCGTCCTGGACGTATTGTGGAGGACATTATCATTGATGAGCCATTTCCTCGTCACTCTGATTTTCGGGTCTCTCAGAGCTTTGCACAATATTGCAAACAGGTCTCCTTCGCTTTAGAAAAAGCCAGTGCCATGGGTCAGGAGGGCAAGGTATGAAAACACCACTGATTAAAAACGAAGGGTTTGTTCAAGTTGCGGCGCCTATCGCCGTAGGGGTGATATTTCTGCTGTTGTGGGAGTTGATCGTTCGCGCTTTAGGAATCGCGCCTTATATACTGCCGGATCCAGTGGCTATCTTTGAGGCTCTAGTGAATAATTGGGGTGTTTTGTTTCATGCACTCTGGGTCACTTTAACGGTGACGTTTTTTGCTTTTGCGATATCCGTAGTGTTGGGGGTCGCTTGTTCCCTTCTGTTTATTCAGAGCAAATGGATTGAAGTCAGTTTCTTTCCCTACGCTATTTTGATGCAGGTCACCCCCATCGTAGCGATTGCGCCTTTAATCATTATTTGGATTAACGACACCACGTGGGCCTTGGTTGTTTGTGCGGTTATTATGGCGATATTCCCCGTTATTTCTAACACCACCTTGGGCCTGCGCAGTGTGGATCCTAATCTATTAAATATGTTTCGCATGTATCGTGCTAGCCGATGGCAAGAGCTAGTGCGGTTGCGTATTCCAGGGGCTCTGCCATATTTCTTTGGAGGCTTGCGCATCAGTTCTGGGCTAGCGCTGATCGGTGCTGTGGTCGCTGAGTTTGTAGCCGGCACGGGCGGTGCAAAAGCGGGTTTGGCGTATATGATTTTGCAGTCCAGTTATAACTTACAAATTCCCAAAATGTTTGCTGCCTTATTTTTGATTACGGCAACGGGGATTTTATTGTTTGCTTTGATGGTTTGGTTATCGAATTTAGCCTTACGTAATTGGCATGACAGTGCCGTAAAAACGGAAAACTAATCCATGTCAACAACATCGTTGCAAGCCCATTGTGGGTCTGTTTTGCATTTTCTTGGTCAAGATAAATACGAGTATTTTTCCGATGGCCTTTTGTTGGTAGACACCTGCTCAGGACGCATTGCAGACGTCGGAAATCGTGATGCATTACTTAAGCAGTACCCACAGGCCACGGTATTTTATTATCAAGATGCCCTGATTATGCCGGGCCTGATAGACACGCATGTTCACTACCCACAGGTAGATGTGATTGCCTCCCATGGAGAGCAACTTCTGGCGTGGCTTGATCAATATACTTTCCCTACGGAAGCTAGGTTTTCGGACTCTGAACAGGCTCAAGAAACGGCTGAGTTTTTCTTAGAGGAATTACTCAGAAATGGCACGACAACGGCGGCAGTATTTGGCAGTGTCCATGCTTCCGCTGCGGAGGCCTTTTTTTGCGCGAGCGAAAAACGCAATACACGTATGATCATGGGTAAGTCGATGATGGATCGAAATACGCCAGATGCTCTAAGTGAAACCACGGAAGCTTCCTATCAGCAGACTCGCCAGTTGATTGAGCGTTGGCATCATAATGGACGGCAATTGTATGCTGCGACATTGCGCTTTGTGGTGACGTCAACACCGGCGCAATTTGCGCACATCCGCACGTTAATGGAAGAATTTCCAGATCTTTATATGCAAACACATTTAGCCGAAAACCTCGCGGAAGTGACCCTAGTAAAAGAAATGTTTCCAGAGCGTCGTGATTACGTCGATGTGTTTGATCATCATGGATTATTGGGACCGCGCAGTTTGTTTGGTCACGGTATCCACTTGTCTGAAGCGGAATTGGTGCGCCTTAAAGACAGCGATAGTCGTATTGCATTTTGTCCCACATCCAACCTGTTTCTCGGTAGCGGCTTATTCCATTTAGATAAAACAAGCAAAATGGTTCAAACGGGAATCGCAACGGATGTTGGAGCGGGCACCAGCTTTTCGATGTTAGCGACCTTGAGTGAGGCGTATAAAATTTGTCAGATCAATGGTACATGCTTGTCGCCTATACGTGCTTTTTATATGGCAACCTTAGGCAATGCGAGAGTCTTGAGTCTAGATCATCAGATTGGCAATTTTGAGAGTGGTAAAGAGGCGGACTTTGTCATTTATAACCTTGCTTGCACACCCTTAATGAAACGTCGGCAAACCTTATGTCAGAGCATTGAAGAAATACTCTTTGCTTTGATGATTTTGGGGGACGATAGGGCCGTGCAGTCGACCTTTATTGCGGGAAAGCGTCAGTGTTTTAAAAATTGAGCGTCAAGGCTTACCTGATAAATAACGCTTTCTATATATCTTTACTATCCTTAATAGAGGTGAGGGTTTTACTGTCTCTTTATATACAAATAAACCTTCTATGTCAGTTTTTTTATGAATGAAAAAACTATAAGGATGAAGCGATTGCCTCCTAGAATATTAAAACAAAAACCACTATAAATTATATTAGAAGCTTTTTAAAAAAGAAGCTAAAGATAGTAACGTTAAGTTCGTTATATTTATATATGGCTTATTATAAATAAGTCGTTTTATGTATTCGAGGGATGATTATGACTGCGATAACAGAAACATTCACACTTAATATGACACCGGTAAACACTTCCGTTAAACGAAGAGTAGCCACAAAAAAATACGATATTGCTTTTTTGCATACTTCTGCTTTATGTGTCAAAAGCTTTGATGCCATTATGGCGGAACTTGCGCCGCAATTATCCGTCAAACATGAAGTGAGACCCCACTTTTTGAGCCGAGCTCACGCCAATGGCATAGACAGAGTATTAGAGGGGGATGTGACGGCCGCCATCGAAGCGCTGAGCCAAAAATCGAAAGTGGTAGTTGTCACTTGTTCGTATATTGGGCAAGTGGCAGAAAGTATCGGTATGCTTAATGATAGCCATATTGAAAGCATTGATCGAGCGATGGCGGATTTTGCGGTAGAGCGCGCGAATAATATATTGGTCTTAACCGCGTTACAAAGTACGCTAAAGCCGACCCGTGAGCTATTGAAATCTTCCATGAATCACTTTGGAGTGAAACCCACAGTGACGCTTCAATATGTTGATGACGCCTGGGAACATTTTTTGTCAGGTAATGAAAAAGGTTATTATGAAGACATCGCCAAAGTTTTGAGAGAAAAAGAACAGGACTACGATTTAATTATGCTTGCTCAATCCTCTATGGCGGGAGTGGTTGATGGCGTTGAGCTTTCAATCCCCGTGATTAGCAGCCCTAGAATAGGCGTTGAACGAGCTATTCAATTTTTGGCACCACGTTAATATAATAAAAAAATTCTGTTTAAAATGCGTTTACATCATCCCAAAATAAGGGCGCCTTGGCGCCCTTATTTTTAAAGTGTGCTTTTTATGATCATTAAATATTAACGTGAAACCGCTTTGGGTTGATTTAATGATTGACGCTTTTTAAGTGCTTCGTAATAAGGCGCATAGGCGGGACGCTTAATGTATTTGCCATCGCCTGAACGAGACAGTAATTCACCTTGATGCCATGCTACTTTACCATTGCAGATGGTGGTTTCAGGCACGCCGTGTATTTCCATACCCTCGAAAATGCTGTGTTCAATCATGGATTGATGGGTTTTCGCTGACAGTGTTCGAGTGGTGGCAGGGTTCCAAATCACCAAATCAGCATCCGAGCCAACACGAACACAGCCTTTATTTGGGTAAATATTAAAGATTTTCGCGGTATTGGTTGAGGTGAGCGCGACGAACTCATTGGCGGTGATTTTGCCTGCATTGACGCCTTTTTCCCATAACACCATCATGCGCTCTTCCACTCCAGCGGTGCCATTGGGTATTTGTGTAAAGTTGTCTTTCCCCATGGCTTTTTGTTCCGCACAAAAAGCGCAGTGATCGGTGGCTGTGGTTTGTAATGTTCCACCCTGAACCCCTTTCCAAAGGGCGTCTTGATGCTGTTTTGGTCTAAATGGCGGGCTCATGACGTGGGCAGCAGCGGTGGCCCAGTCTGGGTTTTGGTAGACGCTATCGTCGACGGTTAAGTGCCCAGCTAATACTTCGCCGAAAATCGTATAACCATGGTCTTTGGCATAGCGAATGGCATCGACAGCTTCTTCGGTAGACACATGCACCAAATAAAGGGGAGCACCGAGTGTGTTGGCAATACTAATAGCACGATTCGCCGCTTCGCCTTCCACAGAAGAAGGCCGTGATAATGGATGGGCTTCCGGCCCGGTTAAACCTTGTTCCATAAGCTTATTTTGTAGGTGATACACCAATTCGCCATTCTCAGCATGGACGGTGGGGATGGCACCTAGTTCAAGGCATTTCGTGAAGCTGGAGACAAGAATGTCATCCGTTGCCATGATGGCGTTTTTATAAGCCATAAAGTGTTTGAAACTGTTTACCCCGTGTTCGTTGACGAGCGTTGCCATCTCTTCTCCGACACTGTCATCCCACCAGGTAATCGCCACGTGAAAGGTGTAATTCGCATAGGATTTTTGGGACCACTGACGCCACTGCTGATAAGCCTCTAAGAGCGATTGTTGAGGGCTAGGAATGACAAAATCGATAATACTCGTTGTACCGCCAGCAAGAGCAGCGACGGTACCGGAGGCAAAGTCGTCTTTGGCGACCGTACCCATAAAAGGCAATTGCATGTGGGTATGAGGGTCAATTCCCCCAGGCATGATCAGCTTGCCTGTGGCATCGATGACCTTGGTATCGTCAGGTATGCTGTTGATCTCACCAATTTCAATAATCTTATTGTCTTTACATAAAATGTCAGCTTGAAACGATTCTTCATGGGTGACAATCGTCCCCCCTTTGATCAGTAGACTCATAATGACGTCCTTATTGTTAGATGTTCACTATTATTAGAAGTTTACCCACGGAACATTGTGTATAAGGTCATGTTGGACCGCTGCACCTTGTACCGTGAAAAGGATATTGTCACCATAAACACCAAGGGTGACTTTGGTGCTTATGGTTACTTTGTGGTTAACGAAAAGACCCTGATTGAACTGCGATTAAGATTGCACCGCCTTTGCTTGGCGAGAGGGGCTTTGTTTGGCACTGGCTAAGAAGAAATACACAATGGCACCAGTGGCCGCCCCGGTAAACCAGCCGTAGTGGTAGAACCAGCCAATGGCTGGGGTATTAACGGCAATCAGCGTAATGACCACTGGCAAAGCAAAAGCAATCAAACCTGAGCTATTAAAGTTAGGGTAAAGGCTGTTTGGGGTGTACAGGGCAACTAAGTCTAAATGCTGGCGCTTGATTAAGAAGTAATCGACAATCATGATGCCTGCAATCGGGCCAAGTAGGCTTGAGTAGCCCAGAAGCCAGTTGGAGTACATGCCTTCTACACTGACATCGGATTGAACCCAACCGAGTTTTTTCAATAGCTCCCAGCTCATTAGAGCAATACCAATAAAACCTGTTAATAAAGCGCCACGGGTTTGATTAATGTATTTAGGGGCGATATTTTGAAAATCGTTGGTGGGAGATACGACATTGGCGGCCGTGTTAGTAGACAGAGTCGCAATGACGATCAGCACCATAGCAATGGCCACCCAGAAAGGGCTGTGGATTTTGCCGATTAGCGAAATGGGATCGGAAACGGTTGCCCCAACAAGCGTTGGTGACGCGGCGGTTAGAATAACCCCAAGTGATGCAAACAAGAACATGGTCAATGGCAAACCAATAATTTGTCCGATGACTTGATCTTTTTGGGATTTTGCATAACGGCTAAAGTCGGGAATATTAAGCGACAGCGTTGCCCAAAATCCCACCATGGCGGTTAATCCACCAAAGAAATACCCCCAAAAGCTAGATCCGACAGCTCGTGTCGCAGGGGTGGATAACACTTCAACAAGAGAGACTTTGCCACTTGCCCAAACAAGCAGGCCTATTGAAACGGCGAGTAAAAGGGGGGCCGCGAGTGTTTCCATCCACTTAATGGATTCTGAGCCACGAATCACCACATACATGTTCAATGCCCAGAATATGAAAAAGCCAAGCACTTCACCGGTGCCTCCTAAGCTGGCCCAGCTGCTGGAAATCGCAGATAGGAACAGATGGACGGCCATACCACCAAACATCGTTTGAATACCAAACCAACCACAGGCAACTAAACCACGGATTAAACAGGGAATATTTGAGCCGACCATACCAAAAGAGGAACGAAGTAACACCGGGAACGGAATGCCGAATTTGGTACCAGGGTAAGCGTTTAGTGTCAGAGGAATCAGTAGGATTAAGTTGGCGATCAAAATGGTGAATAAGGCTTCCATGACGGATAAACCAAAATAAGCCGTTAGCACTCCCCCTAATGTATAAGAGGGAACACAAATGGCCATCCCAACCCATAACGCAGCAATGTTCCATTTGCTCCAGGTGCGTTCACTCA
Source organism: Marinomonas sp. 63XJN7_7_ISO-PGPR-S23-202 (assembly GCF_056173505.1). Classification (NCBI taxonomy): domain Bacteria; kingdom Pseudomonadati; phylum Pseudomonadota; class Gammaproteobacteria; order Oceanospirillales; family Oceanospirillaceae; genus Marinomonas; species Marinomonas sp. 63XJN7_7_ISO-PGPR-S23-202. The sequence goes on from NZ_CM149677.1 coordinate 1,780,445, forward strand.
ATTTTGTTGGTGCAAGGTCATCGTTATAGGCCGTGCTATATTGGAGGTCGCTATCAACTTCTAATTCGTAGAAGTCGCCCTTTTTTATAGATTTGCTGGTCATGATTCACCTCTGTCATGTGATTATTTAAGAGTGGTTTGAGGGTATTTTGTCCGTTTCTTAAGTGGACTAATGTTCCTTCGCAATGCGTTCACTGGCTTCCAGCATGGTATGAAGTAATACGTTGGCGCCCGCTGCACATTCTTCTGGGGAGCTGTATTCGGCTTCGTTATGACTGATGCCATTCAGACAAGGCGTAAAAATCATACCTGTGGGAACAAGGTCTGCCATGTAGCAGGCATCGTGTCCCGCACCGGCATAGATATCCATATGGCTGTACCCCAGCTTTTCTGTGGCGGCTTTTACATCATCGGAAGCATTAAATTCCACGGGAGCGAAATACCAGAAAGGGTCCACATTGACTTCAAGACCATGGTCGATGGAGATTTTTTTGCAGAAGGCCAACAGTTCTTCGTGCATTGCCAGTAATACATCGGGTTTGGGATTACGCAGATCGGCACTGAACTTCACATTGCCAGGAATGGTGTTACGAGAGTTTGGCCAGACTTGCATAAAACCAACGGTTCCCAAACCATTTTCATGGCGGTCGGCAATGGCTTTCATTTCTGCCACTATCAGTGAGGCAGCGAGCATGGCATCTTTGCGCAAGTGCATGGGGGTGGTGCCAGAATGAGAAGGGCGGCCAATGACTTCAATGTTATACCAGCGAATCCCTTGACCGAGCCGAACGATACCAATCATTTTCTCTTCGTCTTCGAGAATGGGTCCTTGTTCTATGTGGGCTTCAAAGAAGGCCCCCATATGTCGACTGCCCAGTTCCATATCCCCCAAGTAACCAATTCGCTCTAGCTCATCGCCAAGGCGGATGCCATTTACATCGGTTTTGTTGAGTTCGGTTTCTAAATCAAAACGACCTACATAGGTTCCCGAGCCTTGCATTGCTGGTTGAAAGCGGGAGCCTTCTTCGTTAGTCCAGACGGAGAATTCCATTGCCGTTGGGGTTTCAATGTTATTTTCGTGGAGGGTACGCAGTACCTCGACCCCAGATAAAACGCCGAAGACGCCGTCAAATTTACCACCAGTTGGCTGTGTATCAAGATGGCTGCCTGTTCCTACGGCAGGGAGGTCATTGTTCTTACCCGGTCTACGAGCAAAGATGTTGCCAATTTTGTCGATGGAAATATCGCAGCCTGCCTCTTTGCACCAAGAGACAAAAAGATCGCGAGCCTGTTTGTCTAAATCCGTTCCTGCTAAACGGTTGCAACCGCCTTTCTTTGTTCCGCCAATGTCTCCCATTTCCATTAGTGTGTCCCAAAGGCGTTGTTTGTTAATACGAAGATCCTGCATGATGTTCTCCCCTATAACTCAATAAATCAGTATGAAAAATAAAATTTACCAAAAGGTAAAAGTTGATCGCACAGAAAACTTACCAAACATGATGTTCATGCCAAATGATAAGAATGACTTGCTTTTTTCAAAAAAATCGATGCTGTCTTTTCGGTCAGCAACAAATAGGCCAACTTTTAAATGATTGTGAGAAATGATTTTCTCGTAGGCGTATAATTGTTATGATATTTTGAAAATGTAATGTCGAAAAATTAAATAAAAACAGTGTCTTATAGTTTGAGGTGAAGCTTGCTGGATAAAAAAGAAAAACGGACGAAGCAGTCAGTGAATAGGGAAGTATTAGAATCGCGTATCCTACGTGCTGCAGAAATTGTTTTTGCGTCAAAAGGGTTTAGTGGTTCCTCCATGGAACGTATTGCTGAAATCGCAAAAATCTCCAAACAAAATCTAATTTATTACTTTCCAAACAAAGACTTACTATATAGAAGAGTATTAAAGGAGATGTTGGATATTTGGATAGAGAAACTGTCTTTTTTAGAAGTTCAAGGTGATACACCTGAGGCGATAATTCGGCGCTATGTCAGTGAAAAAATGGCGCTTTCACGACAGTATCCCAATGGCTCAAAAGTGTTTGCCCACGAGATTATCAGTGGGGCGCCAGTGCTTAAAGAGTATCTTATTAGTCATTTAAAACCTCAATTTGAGCGCGATGTTATTTTGGTTAAGTCTTGGATAAATAAGGGATTAATTGATTGTATCGACCCCGAGCATTTGTTCTTCACTATTTGGGCGGCGACACAAACTTATGCCGATTTTTCGGTACAAATGGAAGTGTTGCTGGGCAAAAATGCTCTAGAAGAAGAGGATTTTCAACGAGCCGAAGACGCTGTCACTGAGTTTGTTGTGCGCGCTCTTGGTGCCAAAAAAAATAATTAACTTTATTTTCACAATGTTTTCTTTATTAATTCTGCTTGGTTGACTTCATTTTTTGTTGGATAAGGTCAACCAAAAAATCAAATTTTTCATAATCTTAACCCTTTGGTTAACTGTTTATTTATCTTTAGTTAAATTTCCTATCTCTAAAATGGTGCACATTCTGCACTAAAAAAAACAATTTACTCCGCTAAAAAAACCGTGTTATTAATTTTTATACCAAATGGTAAAAAATTAATTTAATCCTGTTGGTTGGAGTGAATATGATTTCTATTTCAGAAGCGCAATCTTATGAATTTGCCAGTGGTCCTGATCTGTTCGCATTATGCCAACACGCAGCCAGAATACGTGATGAACATTGGGGAAAGCGACTAACGTACTCGAAAAAAGTGTTTATTCCTCTGACCAATATGTGTCGTGATGCCTGTGGCTACTGCACCTTTGTGCAAGGGCCTGATTCTCCCGATGCGAATTACATGACACCTGAACAAGTGTTGAAAACGGCACGAGAAGGCCAAGTACTGGATTGCAAAGAAGCCTTGTTTAGCTTGGGGGAGCGTCCTGAAGAGCGCCATCAAAAGGCACGGGATTTACTGAGCCATCTTGGCTATACCCATACCTTAGATTACCTTCATGACCAGTGTGAAAATGTGTTACTTGAAACCACTTTGCTGCCGCATATTAATGCGGGCGCTCTATCTTACGATGAATTAAAGCATCTCAAACCCGTCGCGGCGAGTATGGGGATGATGTTAGAAACGGTCTCTAATACGCTATTAAAAAAAGGCCAAGCGCATCATGCGTGTCCAGATAAAACGCCGAAGCGTCGGCTTAATACTTTAGAGCAAGCGGGTCGCCTTGATATCGCCTTTACGACGGGGATTTTGATCGGTATCGGTGAAAGTTGGCAAGATCGTATTGATAGTTTGCTTGCCATTCGTGAACGTCATTTGTCTTATGGTCATATTCAAGAAGTCATTATTCAAAATTTCCGCGCGAAACCTGGAACCGCCATGGCGGCTTGTATGGAACCTAGCCTTGATGACATGAAGCGAACCATCGCCCTGGCGCGTTTGCTGTTACCTGCAGAAATCAGTGTACAAGCTCCGCCGAATTTACAAGAAGAATACGGGAGTTATATCCACGCAGGTATTAATGATTGGGGCGGAATCTCGCCGCTGACGAAAGATTTTATTAATCCAGAGCGGGCTTGGCCACAGATCGATAATGTGGCGAAGGCCTGTCAAGGGCTGGGTTATTCCCTAGAGGAGCGCTTGACGATTTACGCCCGCTTCCAAGAGCAAGAGAGCCGTTATCTCACCGCAAACTTAACCCATCGAGTGGCTGACTTATCGGGACAAGCGACTCATTCGAATTATTTTCTTAAAGAAGAGGTGGTCGCATGAACTCATTATCATCCTATTTATTGGCACCTGCTGCAGATTCATTTACACCACAGTTAAATCAAGTGGGCTCAAGGGTACGTAATATTTTAAATAAAGCCTTGGCGGGCAACGAACTCAGTGTCGAAGAAGCATGTGTGTTATTCGACACGCAGGGCGTCGAAAGCCAGGCGGTACTGGACACTGCCGATAAAGTGCGCGAAAAGCGCGTCGGCAATACGGGCAGCTTTGTGATCACCCGTAATATCAACTTTACCAATGTTTGTTATATGGGGTGTCGCTTTTGTAATTTTGCGAAAGAAAAAGGTGATAAAGAGGCAGAATTTCTCACTGTGGAGCAAGTGGCTGACCGTGCCGAAGAAGCTTGGCATCGAGGGGCTACAGAAGTTTGTATTCAAGGTGGGTTACATCCTGAGATTAATGCGGATTACTATCGAAATTTGGTGATCGCTGTGAAAAAGCGAGTCCCAGATATCCATATCCATGCGTTTTCACCATTTGAAATTTGGTATGGCTGCAAAAAAGCGAAATTAGCGCCAGAGGTCTTTCTAGCCGAATTAAAGGCATTAGGGCTTGGCACTATGCCAGGTACGGCCGCTGAAATCTTGGATACCGAGGTGCGCAAAAAACTCACGAAAAATAAGCTCACCACAGAAGAGTGGATTCGTATTATCAAAGCCGCCCATTCCGTTGGCGTGAAAACCACCTCGACCATTATGTATGGGCATGTGGATCAGCCCGTCCATTGGGCCAATCATTTAAAACGGTTGCGTGATATTCAAAAAGAAACGGGCGGCTTTACCGAGTTTGTGCCACTGGGATTTATTCACTACGAAACACGCTTGTACAAAGACAATCCTGACACGGTTCGTCCAGGGCCAACCCGTGATGAGCATTTTAAAATGCACGCTATTGCTCGTTTAATGCTGCAAGGCCACATTGATAACATCCAAGCATCGTGGGTAAAAATGGGCCCCGATGTGGCCGCGGCCATGTTACGTTCAGGCGCGAATGATTTGGGTGGCACCTTGATGAACGAGAGCATTTCCCGAGCGGCAGGCGCGACTCATGGCCAAGAAGTGATGCCTGAAGACATGGTGGCCAATATTCATGCAGCGGGCCTTAAAGCAATTCAACGCAACACAAGTTATGGCATGGTAAAAGATTATGGATCCGCTCCTGCGATGGAAAAACGCATTGCTATTCAAGGAGTCGCCTAATGTCAGAATTAACCATTACCTTACTCGCTGGTGGTGTGGGCGGTGCAAAAGCCGCCGAAGGCCTAGCCGCGAGCCAATATGCGAACGCGACACAAATCATTGGTAATGTGGCCGATGATGAAGAGTTTCACGGACTTTGGGTCTCGCCCGATATTGATACTTTGATTTATTCCCTTGGTGATCAGATTGATCGCCAGCAAGGTTGGGGGCGAAAAAATGAAACACACCAAGTTTTAAGTGAGCTGAATGCCCTTGGTAAAGAGACTTGGATGACCTTGGGGGATTTGGATCTTGCGACCCATATTTATCGAACGGAATTACGCAAACAAGGCGTCCGCCCGACCTATATTACTCAGCGTTTAGCGACGCGCCATGGGGTTACGCTACCGATTTTATTACCTACCGACGATGTAGTGCAGACACGAGTGCAAACGAAGCAGGGTTGGTTGTCGTTTCAAGAATATTTTGTACGTGAGCGCTGCCAGCCAGAAGTGTCAGCTATTGAATACAGTGGTGCCAACATAGCCAAAGCGACGCCGGAAGCCCTATCTCAGCTCACCAAAAGCGATGTAATTGTAATTGCACCGAGTAACCCTATTGTCAGTATCGGTGCCATTCTTGCGGTGTCCGGAATTCAAGAAGCCATTGCAAAAAGCGGGGCCTATGTGATCGCTGTTTCACCTTTGATTGGCGGAAAAACAATTAAAGGGCCAGCAGACAAAATGTTGGAAAGTGCAGGGAAAAGCATCGATTCAAAAGGCATTTATCAGTGTTATTCCTCTTTTTTGCACGCTTTGGTAATAGATGATGCCGACCGAAACGATGTGCCTTGGTTGCATGATGAGGGGGTGGATGTCTTGGTGACGAACACTTTTATGAAAAGCACTCAAGACAAGCAAGGGCTCATGACCAAGGTGATTGAATTTGCTCAGTCTCGACGTAATCTGAGGGCGGCATAATGGAACAACCTCTGTTGAAAAAGCTCTGTGTGGTGATTCCTATGAAATCGCCCCGTCGTGCTAAGCAGCGTTTAGCGAGTTGTTTGTCAGATGCATCTCGAGAAAAGCTGGCATTGAATTTGTTTGAAAGCACTTTGGTGTTTTTTCGGCATGAATTTGCCAGTCTGGATGTGTTGGTGGTGAGTGATTCAAGGGAGATATTAGCCTTGGCACAACGGCATGGTGCCTTGTGTCTATTTGATGAAGGTGGCTTAGGGCTTAATGGCGCACTAGACCGTGCTTGTCAAAAAGTCACTTCTTTGGGCTACGCTCATCAGCTGATTATTCCCAGTGATATTGCTTGGTTGGATAAACAAGAAATTCACACCCTATTAATGACTGCAAGGGAATCAGACGTGGTGATTGCGGAGGCGAAAGATGGTGGTACCAACGCGTTATTAACCACGCCACCGAGTGCCATTGCATTTCACTATGGTGTGCATTCGGCCTTGTCTCATCACCAACATGCGGCACAACGGGGGTTACGTTGCTGTTCCTTGCAGTTACCTCATTTGTCCTTGGATATTGATCAAAGCGATGATTTAGAACAGGCAACACAGCAACAACCAAATCGTTTTAAAACATGGCGACTAGCGCCGCAATCGAAGGAGCGGTCTTATGTCTGATTCACTTGCTGTTGCTTCTTTTCCTATGACGTCTTCTTCTGTGTTTGCCTCTTCGGATGCTATGTCGATGTTTCGTTTACGTGGCTTACCCGACTTTCAGCAAGGAGATGATTTAGCGCAAAGCATTATCGATACGCTTGCGTTGAATCAACAAACCTTGCTTGAAGGCGACATCTTAGTGATTGCCCATAAAGTGGTATCGAAAACCGAAGGGGCGTGTGCCTTTTTAGATCAAATCACTCCCAGCGATGATGCCATTACATTAGCCAAAACAGTCAACAAGGATCCGCGAAAAGTCGAAGTGATTCTCTCTCAATCAAAACGCATTGTCCGCGCGGTGAAGCGTTCCGAGCAGCAAGAAGGTGTACTGATTGCAGAGCATAAAAATGGCTACATTTGTGCCAATGCGGCAGTAGATGAATCCAATGCGGATCACCCTGGGCAGCTTATTTTACTGCCGGACGATCCAGACAAAAGCGCTCGACAACTGTGCTGTGCGTTGGAGTCTCATTTTAACTGCAACTTAGGGGTGGTTATCAGCGATACCTTTGGTCGCCCCTGGCGGTTAGGGCAAACCAATGTGGCGATTGGCCTGGCCAATGTGCCAGGCGTTATGAATATGGCGGGGGAAGTGGACGCTTTTGGTCGACCTTTAAGTGTCACCGCGCCTGCGTTTGGCGATGAGTTGGCGGCCGCGTCTGGACTATTAATGGAAAAAAGTGCCAAAGCCCCGGTGATTGTTTTTCGAGGTCTTGATTGGCCGAAAACCGACAGTAGCAGCCGAGATCTTATTCGTTCCCACAATGAGGACCTTTTTCGATGAGTAAAGTAGCGATGAATACCGCAGAGATGAAAGAAGAGACCCGCAAAGTCGCCATTATTGGTGGCACGGGACCACAAGGAAAAGGGTTAGCGTTACGTTTAGCCATGGCTGGTGTGAGCGTTGTGCTTGGGTCTCGTGATCCGGACAAAGCACAAGAAACGGCCCAACAGCTTATTACGACCTTGTCTGAATGGGACTTACCTGAATGGAAAGGCGATGCTGATATTACGGGCATGTCCATGGAAGAAGCCACCAAGGCTGCCGATCAAATGGTGGTGTTGTCCGTGCCATACAGCGGACATGATGCCACCTTGGCGACATTAAAGCCTTTATTGGAAGGCAAAATATTAATCGACATTGTAGTGCCTCTCGCGCCGGGTAACCCTAAAGCCGTTGTTATGCCTGAAGTGGGTTCGGTTACCGAATCGGCACAGGCATTGCTGGGAGAAAGTATTGCCGTTGTTGGTGCGTTGCATAATGTGTCAGCTGTCACGCTGAATGATCTATCGCGCTCCATCAACTGCGATATTCTCGTATGTGGTAATGATTTAGCGGCGAAAAAAAGCGTGATGTCGCTTATCGAAAGGATGGGTACCAAGGCTTATAACGCAGGATTAGCCGAAAGTGCTCGTTGTATAGAGGCGCTGACGCCCATTTTGATCCGTTTGAATATCTCAAAAGACGTGCCTTTTAGCCATGCCGGGGTTCGCATTTGTCCACCAGATCATTAGGTTTCGATTACTTAACTCACCAATACTTTGTTAAAAACAGACTCAAAATGCTCATTTATAACTTATAGACTCCTCTTTTTCGTCTGTTTTTGCCTCGTCTTGGTTTTGCTCAGTACATCGTGGAAAGTTGTTTAGAACAGATTCAAACTTTGAAAAATATTAAAAAAGCATAATCACAAGAGGAACATATTATGGAATTTGGTATTACGTTTAAAGGCTTTGTGAGCCCTGACCGAGCACGTCGTTTGGTGCGTCAAGCGGAAGAGGCTGGGTTTGATTATTGTTGGTTCTATGACTCACACATTTTATGGCGCGAGTCATTCGTTGCCATGGCCATGTGCATGGAGCATACCAAAACCATGCGTTTTGGCCCTTGTGTGACGAATCCTAATATCCGTGATTGGTCATTATCGGCAAGCTTATACGCCAGCCTTGCATTGCAAAGTAATGGTCGTTTTGACATTGGCCTTGGTCGTGGGGATTCTTCCATGCGAGTGATGGGGAAAAAACCTGCCACCTTGGCACGCCTTGCTGAATTCACCACGAAAGTGAAAGCCATGGTGCGCGGTGAAGAGGTGGAATATGGAGAATGCCCAGAACCAGTTAAATTGCCATGGTCAGTGGGATATGAGCTACCTGTTTGGATTGGTGCGTATGGACCAAAGGCATTGGCTACGGCAGGGCAAGTGGGCGATGGTTTGATTTTACAAATTGGTGATCCCAGTTTGGTGACTTGGTTTAAGGATCAAGCCATTAGTGCGGGTCAAGAAGCTGGGCGTGATATGTCTAACTTTAAGATACAAGCGGCTGCTCCTGCTTATTTTGGCGATATGGATTACTGTATTGAACATACCAAATGGTTTCCAGCGATGGTGGGTAACCATGTGGCAGATATCGTTGAAAAATACGGTAGTGACTCCGGTTTGGTACCCAAAAGCTTGACGGACTACATTGAAAAACGCCGTGGCTATGATTACTCAAAGCACGGTCAAAGTGATAATCCCTACTTAGACTTTATTACCGAAGACATAGTGAAAAGCTTTTGTGTGCTGGGAACCGTTGAGGATCACATTAGCAAGGTGAAGGCACTCGAAGAAGCGGGTACAACTCAGTTCAATATCTATTTAGACAGCGGGGATGAGGAAGAAATCATCGCTAACTACGGCCAACATATCATCCCAGTATTTAAACAATCTTAATCATGATATGCGCTTTTTCATAACAATAGAAAGCCAGTGTTCATTATTTGAACGCTGGCTTTCATTTTTGTCTACTGTTAAGAAACGTTAATGTGAATGAACTCTAGCAATAATGTATAGGGTTGGTTATTTTTTGTGTGGGTTGTATTTATTTCACTATTTTTACAAATCATTTTCCTTTTCAAAAAAGTCATTTAAATTTTTATATGGTCTATATTTTTGCACCATATTTGATTTTTATTTTCATAATGGGGGAGGTTTGAATGTCGCTAATTGGCATTTATTTGTCTTTTTTATGCATGTTCAATTAATAAACATGTTCCGAAATCGATAAAAATCACATTAAAAACAATATCTTACATTTATAAAAAACAAATTTTCTCTTCACTTTCGTTTACCTTGGCGGTTTTTTGCTAATTTGCCTTGAGTTTGGTTTTGCTGTTTTAAATCAATAAGCTCATCCTTTTCAAATAGTTGACACATTTTAGAAAAATAGTGATAAATCAGTACCTAATGATTTAAAGAAATAAGCATCTTTAAATGAAAATAATAATATAGTTCACTTTTCTAACCTTTTGCTTTCGTAGGGGAACGGCTATGGCTAATGGTAAACTTAAGAAAAAATTAGGGTTGTTAGATTTAACGCTGCTCGGGATCGGTTCCATGATCGGCTCTGGCTGGCTTTATGCCGCGCTAAGAAGCTCCGGTTTTGCAGGTGCGTGGTCCGGCTATGCCTGGGCGTTAGGTGCCATTATGGTGCTGTTTATTGGCTTGGTGTTCGCCGAATTAGGGGCAAGTGTGCCACGTGCTGGTGGGTTTGTTCGTTATCCAAATTTCACGCATGGTAATCTTGTTGGTTTTGTTATTGGTATCAGTGCGTTATTGGCTTATACCAGTACAGCAGGTGTTGAAGTGGAGGCGGTTCGTCAATATGCCATGTATTGGTGGCCTGCGTTGGGTCAGCCTGACGGCAGTCCAACAGATCTTGGCTTCTTTATGCAGATCCTCTTATTGGTATTTTTCTTCGCATTAAACTATTGGAGTGTGAATGTTTTTGGTCGTATCAATACGATTGTTACGGCGATTAAGTTCATTGTCCCTTTAGTGGCTATTGTTACCTTTTTTGGTTACTTCAAAAGTGCGAACCTGCAGGTTCCTGCAACTCACCCAGGTGGAGTGCATGGGGTGTTTGCCTCGTTAACTGGAGCCGGGATTGTTTTCGCTTACCTTGGTTTTCGCCAAGCAGTGGACTTTGCGGGTGAGGCGAAGAACCCACAACGAAATATTCCAATTGCCATTATGTTGGCGCTAGGTGCCAGTTTTATTATCTATATTCTGTTGCAGTTCTCATTTATGGGAGCCGTGCCATCAGATTTATTGAAAGCCCATGGCTGGCATGGCCTTGAGAATGTGTTTAATTCGCCTTACGCGGATTTGGCTCGCTCACTAGGACTTGCTTGGTTGATTAACTTAATTCTTGTGGATGCGGTTATTTCGCCAGCAGGTACGGGGAATATTTATTTGGCGGGTGCAAGTCGTATCTTGTTTGCTTGGGCAAAAAATGGTCGTTTGTTTAAATCGCTGGGTAAGGTTGATGAGAAGTCTGGTGTACCTCGTGGTGCATTATGGTTATCTTTGATCTTAGCCATTGCTTGGACGCTACCTTCTGAATTCCAAGTTTGGGGTGGTTTGATTGCGGCGGTGACATCGGCTAACGTGTTAACTTATATGCCTGGTCCTGTCAGTGCAGCGGTTTTCCGTAAGCGTCTTCCAAATTTGAAGCGTCCGTTTTTATTACCTGCTTTTGCGATTATTAGTCCATTGGCCTTTATTGCGAGTACTTTGTTGATTTACTGGAGTAGTTGGGGAGTCAATGAATTGCTACTACCTGTGCTGATGATAGCGTGGGTAGGGTATGCTTTATTTGCTAAGAACGATCAAGGTCAAGGTGATGTTAAACGTGCCGTTTGGTTGCTTGCTTATTACGTCGCTCTTTTCATCTTATCCTACGTTGGTAGCTTCGGTGGTAAAGACTACATTAGTTCACCCGTGGATATCATTATTCTTGTGATAATTGCTCTGGTGACTTATTTCTGGGGTATCGCCTCTAGCTATGAAACTCCCGTTATTCCTGATGAAGACGATGAACATCAGGTTGAATATCATGAAGGGGCGGAAGCAAAAACGGCTTAACATGATAGTGTAATTATTCGCTATTATTAGCGTCTAAATGCCCCTCTAACACAGCTGCTGTGTTAGAGGGGCATTTTTATTTAGTGATCGAAAAACCTTAAGATGCGTTGAATTAAGAAACCTTTATCTGGACGCTGATAGCGGGGATTAAGACATAAAATATTCTCTCCAGGCCTAAGTGTCTTTATGGCTCCCATAAAAAAGCCAAGGCTTTGATTCATAAGTGGAATCGGCCTTGGCGTTATAATATTGCTTTATTCTGCTGTAACGGTAAAAAGGTTAACCAAGCTGATTTAGCTGCTCATAAGTATTGCGTAACCAGACTTTCATACGCTGGCGTTCGGCAATATTCATGATGCTACGGTCATTGGCGACAGCCCAGAAACTGCTGTTATTAAAGTCGATCTTCTGTGTTAACTTCGTTTGCAATCTAGGCAGCTCAATGATCAATGCATCGCGTTCTACTGCCTTTTTATAGGTGTCAGACTTTTGGAAACGAGAGAAGTCATTGCCTCGGCCATAGTTTTGTACGATGACAAAGTCCACCGACTCTTGTGGATAGCGCTCTAGGAGTTGATCAAGTAGGGTAATGGTATCGGCTCCATCGTCCATGACATGCCAAAGACAGACTTGGTAGCCCATTTCATCAAGCAGACCAAAGACATCAGTTTCTTCTATCCACTTTCCTAGTGGTTCGGCTGTTTGTGCCGCTAAATCAACAATTAAATCACGCTCTGGGTACTCTTCTATGGCGGCAAGCATACCATCTAAGCTGTCTTCTTCGCCCACAATAATGGGCGAAGCGAAATCACTGTAAAAACGAGAAAAAGTAGCATGAGAAGCATCACAGTCAAAACCTAAAAAGGGTTTCTCATTATCAATATAAAATTGTGCTAATACTCGAGCCGTCATGGACTTACCCACACCGCCTTTTTCACCACCAACAAAATGTACTTTAGCCATTGATATCTCCCTATGACTGGAGGTTTAAGTGTTCAGATTGATCGTGTCTTTTTCTTTTGTTCCAGTATCTAACATAGACAAAAGAAAAAAGGATTTAGGGTTTCTACTGTAGCAATAAAACATGACAAATAATTATTTTTATCTGAAAAGACAAGCCAATTATTAAAACAGTTGGCTTGTCGTTCCATCAAGTTAGCTGGCAGGTGGTTTTAAGATAAATAAAACTTATAATAAACCTAGTGATTCCATAGCGTGGCGGATGGCTGCTTTGCTACTGTCCTGCAATGCGGTAATCGGCAGACGGCACTCATCGCTACATAAACCTAGCAATGACATAGCGTACTTGGCACCTGCGGGATTGGGTTCCAGAAATAATGCACTGTGAAGGGCAAACAGCTTGTCTTGTAGATGCATAGCATCGGTGAATTTACCTTCTGCGCAGAGCTGCTGCAGTTCGACAATTTGTTTTGGTGCAACGTTGGACGAAACCGAAATACAGCCATTTCCTCCGCCAACGTTGTAGGCGACGCTGTTAACATCATCACCACTTAAGAAGCAAAAAGGTTTATGGATGAGCGCGCGTTCACGAATAGGGCGCGTGAGGTCCCCAGTGGAGTCTTTGACACCAATAATGCGAGGCAATTCGGCTAATTGGGCGAGTGTATTAACCTCTACACCGACAATACTTCTCGGTGGAATGTTATAGATGATGATCGGGAGTTGGGTGTTGTCATGGACATGTTTGTAATGCTGATACAAGCCCGCTTGATTGGGGCGATTGTAGTAACCGGCGACATGTAACGTGGCATCGGCTCCCGCTTTGTAGGCATAGTCTGAATAGGTAACGGCTTCCACCGGATTATTAGAACCTGCTCCAGCGAGGATGGGCACCGCTTTATTGGTTTCTTCCACTGTGATCTCAATGACACGCTTATGTTCCGCTTCGCTTAAGGTAGGGGATTCCCCTGTGGTACCCACTGGAACCAGCCCGTTGATGCCTTGATCTATTTGCCAACGAACAATATTACGCAATGCGACTTCATCAAGCTGTCCGTCACGAAATGGGGTGATTAATGCGGTGATGGCACCATGGAACATACTATTACCTCAATGGTTGTTATTTATATTTGACTAAAGTAACCGGAGGCTTGTCGCTGAGGAGTATATGAGCCCGTCAGCGATGAAGCTGCCGGGGAAACGTTTTCTTAAATCCGCACGTCAGCAACACAAGGTGTTTTTACCTTACGTTTATCACCGTGGCGTTTTTTTGCAGGAGTTAAGAACAAAAATATCATGTTATTAATCTATGCTTATCAATATCTCTGTATGCTGACTGTTTTATTCATAAAGGTCAATAGTCAAAAAGCGCTGAAACTTGTTAGTAATTACCTCAGCAATCGGTTAATATTCGTCCAAGCTATTAATTAGTATGGCCTTGTTAACATATTCCCAAATAAAAAAACCTTCCGATTTCCATGGAGCCAAATGCCCAAAAGGTGTGTCTGGTCGGGGGGTAATTGTGTGAGAAAACTATGCTGGATATGCTTCATACACTGATGGAACGACATTTGAAAGGGCGCACATTAGACTCTGATGTTGCTTCTTTCATTGAAGAGATTTCTCAAGCAATGCAGCAACAGCAACAGCAAATTCAGTTGTTAGAACGTTCTTTAGAGCTTGCTTCCAATGAGTTATATCAAGGTCGTGATTACCTTAATATGAGTCAAGAGCTGTTTGATGCGACCTTCCACGCGGCAAAAGATGCCATGCTTATCATCGCTCAGAACGATGATAATTGTATTCGCTATAATCAATTATTTGCCAGTATGTGGCGTTTGCCTGCTTCTTATGGTTATGAAATTACTCCATCCAGTTTGCAACAATTCATGCAGCCAGCGTTTGACGATCTTGATACTTTCCAACATATCTTTAATGCCATTATCCATAATGACCAGGATGTAGTGGGTGAAATCCAACTAAAAGATGGCCGCTATATAGAGTATGAATGCCGCATTAGCGAGCAGCTTGGTAATCATATTGGTCGTTTGTGGATGATGACGGACATTACTGAGCGTAAGCTGGATAAAAAAGCCTTAGAGGCCTCTGCTCATGATTTAAGATTAGCCCACCGATTAGCCAAAATGGGCGCGTGGACATACGATATTGATCGTCAAGAGTTTCGCTTGTCTGCAGAATTATTGACCTTGCTTGACATGTCATGTGATAAGGCACGAATTTCTTCTAATACGTTTTTCAGCTTAGTGTCTCCTCAAGACAAAGTTAAGATCATGCAGCTATTTAGTGATGCTGCATCCAATAAGCAGTCTTTTAAAATCGAGACAATCTTTTATTTAGCGGATGAAGAAGAACGACATGTTGTGATTCGTGGCGGCTTTAAGCAGAGTGACTCATGTACTTGTTTATTGGGGGTGTTGCAGGACGTTTCCGATAGCTACCATACTTCTGAGCAGATAAAGTTGTCGTCACGCTTTTTTCAGTCATCTTTGCAGGGCAATATCCTGTTGGATCGTCGGCGTAATATCATTGATTTTAATGATGTGGCTTGCGAGATTTTTCATTTAGAACGTAGTGAGTTTGCTTCTGGCATTATGTCGTGCTTGAGAAGTGCTTGGACCGCTAATATGTCTGTTTCAGGTATGTGGAGTTATGTTATTGAGCACGGTAGCTGGTCGGGAGAGGTATACTTCTCAAGTTCAGATCTATCAGACAAAATATTATGGTTATCGCTCGAAGCGCATAAAAATAGCCATGGCAAAATTGTCAATTTTATTGCGATTGTTAACGACATTACAGAATCGAAAAAGACACAAGAAAAACTTCATCAGATTGCGTATTTTGATTCTCAAACTAGGCTACCCAACCGTCTTCAGTTTGAACGTTTTTTAAGTCAAAAATTGCGCTCAATGGCTTTTACGAAAGAGCCATTAGCGCTGATCTACTTGGATTTAGATCGCTTCAAATATGTGAATGATTCGTTAGGTCATCACGCCGGAGATGCTTTATTAACTTTGGTTGGAGAGCGGCTTCGTGAAAGTGTTCCTGATGCGTTGATGATTGCTCGTCAGGGGGGCGATGAGTTTGTATTAATCCTGTCGGGTCATTTGAATCATAATGGAATTACCCAACGTTGCGAAACAATTGTCAGTGCTCTGTCTAGTGTTTTTATGATTGACGATAACCCTGTCTATGTCGGTGCCAGTTTGGGGGTTGTCGAGTTGCCCAAACATACTTCTGATATGGTAACTGCCATGCGTTACGCGGACATTTCCCTGTATAAGGCGAAAAGTGCTGGTAAAGGGTGCTATCGTTTCTGGCAAAGTGAATATTTGACTGATGTGGCGCCGGAAAGAATGCGTTTAGAATCTGAACTTCGCAAAGGGATCGAGAATGGAGAGTTAGAGCTTCATTATCAGCCAAAAGTAGAGGCGGAGACAGGACAGCACTGTGGTCTAGAGGCCCTGGTACGATGGCAACATCCGAGATTGGGATTGCTTTATCCTGATCAATTCATTTCCATTGCGGAAGAAACCAACTTGATTATTGAGTTGGATCGGTGGGTGATTCGTGCTGTCGCACAACAACAGGCCGAATGGCGAGCGGCGGGCTTTGAATTGTTACCCGTTTCGATTAATGTCTCTGCTACTCACGCTAGTCGTCATGAATTGGTCACGCTGTTTGCAGACATATTAGCACTGCATCCGTATCTTGCTAATTATATGGAAATTGAACTGACTGAAACCGCCATTATGGCGAACCCAGATCAAGCAACCTTGTCTTTAAACAGTTTATTGGAAATGGGGGTGAAATCCTCGGTAGATGACTTTGGCTCCGGCTACACATCGCTTGGCTATTTAAAGAAATTGAATGCCAATACCTTAAAAATAGATCGTAGCTTTATCAATGGAATTACGACGGATTTCTATGATCGCGATGTGGCCAAAGCCATCATTGCTTTGGCTAATAGCATGTCAATGGAAGTGGTGGCGGAAGGCATCGAAACCAAGGCGCAATGGGATTTATTGCGTGAATTTGGCTGTCAGTATCTACAGGGGTTTTATTTTTCGAGACCATTAACCGTCGCGTGCATGACGCATATTTTGAAGCATCGTTTGCAAGAATCTTCCATTCTATCATAGTGTTGAAATCCCTCTAATGCTCTGTTTCTTGATAAAGGATAAATAATAACAATATGGATACTGCTACGTTTTTTTCCCTTGCGACAATTTGTGTGATGGGCGCGATTTCTCCTGGCCCAAGTCTGGCGGTTATTCTTAGGGTGACACTTTCCCAATCCTCCTACCATGGTGCGGTTGCCGCACTTGCTCATGGTTTTGGCATTGGTTTGTGGGCACTATTTACCATGCAGGGTTTGGCCATTTTAATGGTTCATTATCCTTCTGCTTTTCATGTTATAGCAATGCTTGGTGGTTTATATCTTGCTTGGCTAGGGATTAAGGCTTTGCGCTTTGCAGGCCAGGGCAGCCAAGAGCAGAGCGTTGTTACAAGTGTGTCCTATTGGCAATCGGCTCGTGATGGGTTGGCTATTGCTTTGATGAACCCAAAAGCGGCATTATTTTTTCTCGCTTTGTTCAGTCAATATATTAACAGCAATATGGGGGCGGTTTTAAAAATGCAACTTTGGGGCATGGTGTTTGCCATCGATACGGTTTGGTATTTATTAGTTGCCTTGTTGCTGGCCGGTGGCCCTTTATTGCGTTGGTTAAAACGTAATAGAGTGTGGGTAGACCGTATGATGGGGTGTTTATTAATCGGTTTGGGGTTAAGTATCTTTTTACGCTAGCCCCTTAACACGCTTTTGGGCGAGTAAGAGGCTAAATATTTTAGAAAGAGTTCTCATGATAAGGCGTTATTCACCCCTTTCCTTAGCCATCTTGATTAATCGATTCAATTAACTCGTCCAGTACTCGTTCTGCTTGATCATTCGTTACCTGGCAGGTGCCAGCGTTTAGGTGACCGCCACCGCCATAGCGTAAACATAGTTCGCCAATATTCGTTTGTGAGGATCGGTCGAGAATAGACTTACCGACAGCGAAGACCGTATTTTGCTTTTTAAGCCCCCACATTTTATGAATAGAAATGTTGCATTCGGGGAACAGCGCATAGATAACAAAGCGGTTTGTGGCATAGATTAAATCTTCATTCATAAGATCCAACACCACAAGATTGTCGTGGACGGTTGCGCATCGCTGGATTTGTTTTTTAGCCAGTTCATCATGTTCTTGGTAAATCGTGACCCGTTCTTGGACATCTTCTAAAGCGAGAATCTCATCAATTGAGTGATTGCGACAGTAGTCAATTAATTTCATCATGAGTTGATAGTTTGAAATGCGAAAGTTTCGAAAGCGTCCTAAGCCTGTTCGCGCATCCATAATGAAGCTTAACAAAACCCAGCGCTTCGGATTGAGGATGTCTTCCTTGCTAAATTGAGCAGAGTCGGCTTTGTCGACGGCGTCCATCATTTCACTGGAGATATTGAGAAATTTACGGGCTCCACCGTAATAATCATAGACAACACGAGCGGCAGAAGGGGCTTCAGGGTCAATAATATGGTTCTTAATATTGCCCTTATTACGAACGGTTTCGCTCAAATGATGATCAAAGGCCATGTGACAACCTGAGACATACGGAAGGTTGGTTGTTATGTCTTTGGGGCCGATATCAATTTTGCCATCTTGCATATCTTTGGGATGCACAAATACGATATCATCGATGACATCAAGGTATTTCAGTAAAACGGCGCAGACCAATCCATCGAAGTCACTTCTTGTTACTAGACGAAATTTACTATCAGTCATGTTTCTCTATATCCATTCAAAATACAGTACATACGACGAGTCACAGAGTGTGAAATGTCTACCAATATGCCACCCCATAATGATAGAGAGATGACAATGCATTTCGTTGTCTATCATTATGGGCATTGAGTGCTATTAAGGAAAAATAAACTCTTCTAACTCTAATAAGCTTTTTAACCAAATGTCATAGCCTTTTTTGTTTAAGTGTAGTTTGTCTCCTTCAAAGAGGGTGTCCTTAATGGCACCATTTTTGTCGATTAGCCCTGAGAATAGATCAATATATTGTGTATTGGGTCGGGTTTTGGCTAAACGTTCAATTTGAAAGTTAGCTTCTTCGATGGTTTTTCGCATGCTTGATCGCGCTGGACTGCATTTTATGCTGATTAATGTCACAGGAATACCGGGCAAGTGCTGGTCAATTTTCTGCAAAAGGTCGATATAGAGCTCAATGACTTTGTTGCTGTCCTTATGATTTCCAACGTCGTTGTCACCGGCATAAACGACTAAAGAACGCGGATTATAGGGTAGTACAATACGCTCAAAGTAATAAACACAAGCTTCAAGGGTGGCGCCACCAAAGCCAAGATTGATCGCGTCTTTATGGGATAATTTGTCATCAATGTCTTCCCATAAGCGCATAGTGGAAGAGCCGTAAAAAGCGACTGGGCGCTTTTTACTGTGGCGGCTGGCGAGACGGAACTCCAGTTCCCGAACATCGGATTCAAACTCCACATCCAGCTGATTTAAACTCATGACATTTGAGCGGTAGCCATTTCGACCACTTAATATAGGGTACTGTCGAATTTCACGGGCCAGCTCAATCGCTTCAGCCACATACCCACGATATTCTTCTTGATAGTCAACTAAGAAAGTCTGCAAGGCACTCGGGTCGTCCGAATCAACTCGATCGGATAGTTTAAAGGCCGGTTTGATGACAACGGTATAGAGATTATGATCCGCCCTTTGATCGAAGTTGACCGCGACAATGGGAACGATCCAGGGTTCATCTTGTTCCATCGAGCGGGCCAGTTCGAATGCATAAGGTAGGAACTTACCGGGCGAGTCTTGTGTCGAGTAACTCATGCCTTCTGGCGAGATCATCAGTGGAAAATTTTGACGTAAAGTCTCTTGAGATTCTTTGATAAAAGCATCGTGTTCTGCGGGGTTTTTACCTAGATTTTCCCAACTACTCACAAAAATATTGCCAAAGCGTTCGTAGTAGTCATCACGCCAATATTCACTCTCCGCGCTGCGGCGAACAACTCGTTGCCCGGAAATGCCATACTCTTTATCAATGATCATGGCGCTGATGAATTGCGCATCGACTGAGAAACGAAAGCCATTAGGCAGACGATTGGTTTGCGAGCCTAGAAGGTGATTGTAGATAAAAAGACTGCCTGCTTTTTTGGGTAAATTCTCTAGCCCTTTAATCACGTAGGGAACTTGCTTAAAGGCTTGTTTAAATTGTTCAGTGCCAAATCGTCTTGCATCAAGAGCTGGGGTGTCTTTAGGAAGGCTATTGATGGTGTCATAGGTTGTTTGCAAGTGACGATAAAAGGCATTTTCCCGTTGTAGGTCTTTTAGTATGTCTAAACACATACCTGAAATAGTACGTTCTAGGGGAGCACCAAAGTGGAGACATTTATACAATACACCGAACGCTTCGTCTGTCGTGATGACGCTTTTCAGTAATTCGGCTACTTTGTAAAGAGGCGAACTGACGGGAAGAATGGCCGCATTTTGCTCAATGACATTATTAACCGCTAACGCTTCATCATTTGATATTTGTGATAAATAACGCATACGGGCGGAGAGTAAATGCGTGCCGACCAACCAAATTAACCGATACCGATATTTGATGGCAAATTTTGGTGATTCCTCAAACACGGTTGCTAGTGCTTCTTTTGGAATGAATAAAATACTGCTATCTCGTGAAGAGATAATAGAAGCTCGATTACGTAAGCGACTGTCTGGTGTGCACCAAGATAAAACAGTACCCGCGCGAGAAATAGAGCGTGTAGTAATGAGCTCACCATTGTCAGTCTGGTAGCTCATGATCGCTTTACCTTTCACCAGAAAATACAGACCATCGGGGTCTTGATCCTGTTGACTGATAATATCACCTTGGTGAGCGAGGAGGATGGATGCCTGTTTCGCTAAGGTGTGGATTTCCGCTTGGGTAAAGGTTTGGCAGAACTGAGCATAATTGAGTAACTCAATAGAATCTTTTAATGATTGTACTTGGGTATCTGGGTTCAACAGTGGTCGAGTGGTTTCAAATGCCAAAGACTCATTGGAAAAGAAGGGACGAGTTTGGTTTTGAATGGTTGTCAGAACGGGCAAAGACTCTTCATACACAAACTGCAAAAAGCAATTGGCAAAGGCTAAATTGGCGTTTAGGTGTTTTTGCAACTCAACAATCGGTAAAGCAAGCAAGCTCGTTGATTTGGTCGCTGTAAAGGTGGTGGCATAACGAGAAGGCTGGCGAAATGCTGACCAACCAATAGGGGCAAATAAACTATTAATTAGCCCCACATTGTAGGTTTTTCCTTGCTCTCGTAAAGGAATAGAGATGGCGATTTCACCGTCCAGTAAAAAGTATAGATATTGACCAATTTCAAACTGTTTCGCGAGTATATCACCTGCGTCGAGTGTTCTGATGCTGAACAATTCGATTAATGACTGACGCAATTCGTCGTCCACGTTTTCCATAAATGGAAGGGCATCTACGTGTTTTATGACATCCATTTTATTACCTCGATTCTGTATGCCCTTAATTGGGGCGTTTGATCGTCAGTGTTTTTCCAATAACGGCATAATCACTTCCGCCCAGTCGGCTAATTGGGTTGAGTTGTGCGTTATTAATAATATTTCGGTCACCTTCTTGTTTGATGATGTCATCATCCACGTGCAGACTGAGTATCTCTAGGTAGCACGCACCAAAGGGCGAGTTTCCAACGTTATGCAACTCAAATAAACGACAATACATGGCCACTTTGGCTTCTTTTAGGCGTGGCAGCGATGGCGCGAAAGACGTTAGGCTCAACGCTGCATTCTCCAGTTCAGATACACCGTACTCCATAGTGGCAGCGCTATCATTGACCGCATGAATCTGTTCCAAACTTGGAATATGCAAGACACATTCCTGTTCACGGATAAGATTGTTCTTAGTGTCTTTCTGAATACTATCGGATTTGTTGCCGATGGACACAACCAGTAAAGCGGGATCAGGAGAAATAACGGAGAAAAAAGAAAAGGGAGCCAAGTTATACGTTTTATTGTCGTTCTTGGTCAAGATCCACGCAATGGGCCTGGGAGTCACTGTCTGTGTCATGAGGTGGTAACGGTCTAATGGATTCGTTTGCTGAAAATCAAAAATCATATGATTACCTGTTGATGACGTTGAAAAGGCTTAAGAAAGAGAGGAAGACATTTGTTACACCTCGGATGTCTACGTAGGCCCATAGAGCAATGTAAACGCGATTGCCGAGACAAGCAATCTGCCTGTGTCTTTCTTCGATAATGTACCTAGGTTATGTACCTCGTTGGTAAATTACTACCTAAATTACTACATATATCAATAGATTGTGAATGCCTTATGAAGAACTTGTGGTAATTATTGGTAATGTATAGCAGGGGAATAGACGTCTTTATTTTTTCTTAATGAAAATATATCTATAAAGAGTGAGTGTTTTTTGAACAGAAAAAGAGTATTTTTGTATCTAAATGTGAATTTTTCTTGTTTATAAGGAGGGTGAATATACTCCTTAAAGCGCTTACTTTTCAGTCACTTATTCTTCTAATTTGTTGTTTTGTTGGGCATATTGTATGTGCCCTTAACTTTTTTATTTTACGTTATCAGGCTTGAGTACCAGCCAGACTATGCTAAATATAAAGAGTGAACCTGATAAATTTTTCTGGTGATTTGACCAAAAAATCTATGGGTCATTTTTGCTACAAGCCTAGCCACACTGATTTTGAGAGGATGCTGTAAATGAGTATTTTTGATCATGTCCAATCTCGCTATGACGCTCAAAAAGACGAAGAAATGTCTCTCGATGAGTATCTAACTTTATGTAAACAAGATAAGTCTGCTTATGCGTCTCCGGCAGAGCGCCTCCTTATGGCCATTGGTGACCCAGAGGTTATAGATACTTCTAAAGACACACGGATGAGTCGTATTTTTTCGAATAAATTAATCAAACGCTATCCATCGTTTGAGCACTTTTATGGCATGGAAGAGGCGATCGAAAGAATTGTAGCTTTTTTGACCCATGCCTCCCAAGGTTTGGAGGAGTCGAAACAAGTTCTTTATCTCCTAGGACCTGTTGGTGGCGGTAAATCGTCCTTGGCGGAAAAGCTCAAAGAGTTGATGCAATCCGTGCCGTTCTACGCGATTAAAGGGTCACCAGTTTTTGAGTCTCCTTTATCCTTGTTTGATATCGCCGAAGATGGTGACATCTTAGAAGAAGAATATGGCATTCCAAAACGTTATTTAAAAACGTCCATGTCGCCTTGGGCCACCAAACGCCTGAAGGAGTTCAATGGGAATATTGAAGAATTTCGTGTGGTAAAAGTTTATCCGTCAGCTCTCAATCAAGTGGCGATTTCGAAAACCGAACCGGGCGATGAAAATAACCAAGATATTTCCGCCTTGGTGGGTAAGGTGGATATTCGTAAGCTTGAATTTTTTGAACAAAATGATGCGGATGCCTACAGTTATTCTGGCGGCTTATGTCGGGGTAACCGAGGCATCATGGAGTTTGTGGAAATGTTCAAAGCGCCAATCAAAGTATTGCATCCTTTGTTAACCGCAACTCAAGAGGGGAACTACAATGGAACCGAGGGGCTTGGCGGTATTCCATTTGATGGCTTGATTCTTGCTCACTCAAACGAATCAGAGTGGCAAACGTTCAAAAACAACAAAACCAATGAAGCCTTTATTGACCGTGTTTACACCGTGAAAGTGCCTTATTGTACTCGTGTGACAGAAGAAATTTCTATTTATCAGAAGCTGTTGGAGCACAGTTCATTGAACCACGCGCCTTGTGCGCCAGATACATTAAAAATGCTCGCCCAGTTTTCCGTCTTATCTCGCTTGAAAGAGCCAGAAAACTCCAGTTTGTTCTCGAAAATGCGCATTTACGATGGGGAATCACTAAAAGATGTGGATCCAAAAGCGAAGTCGCTTCAGGAGTATAAAGATGCTGCGGGCGTGAATGAAGGCATGGACGGGTTATCAACGCGTTTTGCCTTTAAGATCTTATCGCGGGTGTTTAACTTTGATCCAACAGAAGTTGCGGCTAACCCTGTACATCTTATGTATGTACTTGAACAACAAATTGAGCAGGAACAGTTTGATCAAGACCGTCATGACCGATATCTACGGATTTTGAAAGAATACTTAGCGCCTCGCTATGTGGAATTTATTGGTAAAGAGATTCAGACGGCGTATTTAGAGTCATACTCTGAATACGGGCAGAATATCTTTGACCGTTATGTGACCTACGCAGATTTTTGGATTCAAGATCAAGAATATCGTGATCCTGAAACCGGTGATATTTTGGATCGCTCTTCTATCAATGATGAGTTGGAAAAAATCGAAAAACCCGCCGGCATCAGCAATCCTAAAGACTTCCGTAATGAGGTGGTGAATTTCGTACTGCGTGCGAAAGCCAACAATAATGGTAAAAATCCTAGCTGGTTAAGCTATGAAAAACTTCGTGTAGTGATTGAGCGAAAAATGTTCTCTAACACTGAGGACTTGCTTCCGGTTATCTCTTTCAGTGCGAAATCGTCCAGTGAAGATAAGAAGAAGCACAATGAATTTGTAAAACGCATGGTGGAGCGTGGCTATACCGAAAAACAAGTTCGCTTGCTGTCTGAGTGGTACTTACGAGTGCGTAAGTCTCAATAGCGTATTGGAGTAAGCGTCTATGAGTAAGACTAGGTTGTTTTGTCTGATCAGTAAAAGGAGGTGGGTATGTCATACATAGTTGACCGCCGCCTAAACGGTAAACATAAGAGCAGCGTGAATCGCCAGCGATTTTTACGTCGCTATCGTGAACATATTCGAAAAGCCGTTGAAGAAGCGGTCAATGAAAGGAGTATCAAAGACTTAGATCGTGGTGAACGAATTACCATACCTCAAAAAGACATTCATGAGCCCAGCTTTGGACATGGACAGGGTGGGACTGGCTCCATTGTCCACCCTGGTAATAAGGAATTTATAACTGGAGACCGTATACCCAAACCGAAAGGGGGATCGGGTAGTGGCTCTGGCAATGGTGATGCGAGTGATTCAGGAGAAGGGGAAGACGATTTTGTGTTTCAGATTTCTCAAGAAGAGTTTCTCGACTATGTCTTTGAAGACCTTGCGTTGCCTAATTTACTCAAAAAAGAACTGAAAGAAATTAAAGAGTTTAGCTTACGCCATGCTGGTGTGGTAAGCGATGGCACACCCTCTAAATTAAATATCGTGCGTTCTATGCGCAATGCCTATGCGCGCCGTATGGTGATGAGTGGTGGTTCGCGACGTCAGCTTAAGGAGGTTGAAGCGGAAATCGCGCGTTTATTGGCTCAAGACTCGGTGCTTAGGGACGATCATCGTCTTGCTGAATTGGAGGAGCAGAAGGCGCTACTAGAGCAAAAAATTAGCAGTACACCGTTTTTAGATACATACGATTTACGTTATAACCACCATGTGAAGGAGCCCAAACCCAGTTCACAGGCGGTTATGTTTTGTGTAATGGATGTATCGGGTTCTATGACACAAGAGACCAAAAACATCGCAAAGCGGTTTTTTATTTTGCTGTATTTATTCTTGCGCCGTAACTACGAAAAGATCGACGTCATTTTCATTCGCCACCATACCAGTGCTAAGGAAGTGTCGGAAGAAGAGTTCTTCTATTCACGGGAGACCGGGGGGACCATTGTTTCCAGTGCCTTAAAATTAATGAATAAAATTATTGAGGAACGTTACCCGTCTGATTCTTGGAATATTTACGCGGCACAAGCTTCTGATGGCGATAACTGGGATGATGACTCAATGATCTGTCGGAAGATTCTTGAAGAAGACATTGTCGATAAGGTTCAATACTTTACCTACATCGAGATCACTCCTCGCGATCACCAAAGTCTGTGGTATTCCTACGAGCAGGTTCAAGCAGCCCATCCAAGGTATTTTTCGATGCGGCATATCACGGATGTCGGCGATATTTATCCTGTTTTCCGGGACTTGTTCCAAAGGAGGCAAAATGAGTCAAGTGGCCAGTAAGAAGAAGCGTCAGTTTTTGTCCGAAGGGCCTGAGTGGTCATTCGAGTTGATTCAAAAATACGATGAAGAGATTGGTAAAATTGCCAGGGAATATGGGTTAGATACTTACCCGAATCAAATTGAAATCATCAGTTCTGAACAGATGATGGATGCTTACGCGTCTGTTGGCATGCCGTTGGGTTATCATCACTGGTCCTACGGAAAGCAATTTCTAGAAGTAGAGCAAAATTATAAGCGTGGCCGCATGGGCTTGGCTTATGAAATTGTGATTAACTCCTCACCGTGTATTGCTTATCTGATGGAAGAGAACAATATGATGATGCAGGCGTTGGTTATTGCCCATGCTTGTTATGGTCATAACTCCTTCTTTAAAGGCAATTATTTATTCAAAACGTGGACGGATGCGACGGCGATTATTGATTATCTGGTTTTCGCCAAGAAATACGTACAAGAGTGCGAAGAGAAATACGGCGTGGAGGAAGTGGAATTAACGCTGGATTCTTGTCACGCTTTGATGAACTTTGGGGTGGATCGTTATAAGCGTCCTGTACCGCTTTCAGCTCAAGAAGAACAGTTTCGCCAAGATGAGCGCGAGCAAATTCTTCAGCAACAGGTAAATGACTTATGGCGGACCATTCCAGTTACCGAAAAGGATGAAGAAGCGGCCAAGAAAGAACGTGTTTTCCCCTCGGAGCCGCAGGAGAATTTACTCTATTTTTTAGAGAAACATGCGCCATTATTGCGTCCTTGGCAGCGAGAGCTGATTCGTATTGTGCGTAAAATGGCACAGTATTTTTACCCACAACGCCAAACTCAAGTGATGAACGAAGGGTGGGCATCATTTTGGCACTACACCTTAATGAACACCTTGTACGATAAGGGTAAAGTGGATGATGGGTTTATTTTAGAATTTTTGCAATCCCACACGAATGTGGTGTATCAACCAAGCTTTGACTCACCCTATTACTCAGGAATAAACCCCTATGCTTTGGGTTTTGCAATGTATTCAGACATCAAGCGCATGTGTGAAAACCCAACTCAAGAAGACAGAGAATGGTTTCCTGATATTGTTGGTAAGCCTTGGGTAGAAGTGCTGGATTTCGCTATGCGTAACTTCAAAGATGAAAGTTTTATCCTGCAATATTTGTCGCCTAAGTTGATGCGTGATTTCCGGTTTTTCGGTATGGAAAATGATGTACTAGACCCTTTTGTCGAAATTAAAGAGATCCACAATGACGAAGGTTTTCAAAAACTTAGGGAGCGTTTGTCGCAGCAATACAATCTTAGTTATCGTGAACCCAATATTCAGGTGCAGAAGGTAAACATTAACGGTGATCGTAGTTTAGTGTTGCGTCATGTTATGGATGGTGACCGACCTCTCAATGATGATACCGTTGAAGTGATTAAGCACTTTAGGCGTTTATGGGGGTTTGATGTGCGCTTGGAGTCTTGGGGGAAAAATGGGTTGGTACAAACTTACACTTGTGCTCCTGATGAATAATCATAGCAGCACAAAGATGAAGGCGACCACCTAAATACCATTGCAATTAATACAGATCAATAGCACTGTTAAATGCGATAACCACTCGGTCTTTCTCTCCAAAATAGGGTAGGGCCGAGTGTTTTAAATAAGACGGAAAAACCACCACTTGCCCTTCTGTTGGTAAGAAATCCCATACCCCTTGATTCGACAAGTAGGCTGTGCCAGGGTCAGAATAGTGTTCTGCATTGACTCTTGGGTCGTAAAAACGGTTGACTCCTCCCTTGCCTTTTGTGGCCGCGTCACCTGGTTCTAAATAATAAATTCCGCACCAAGAACAGTTTGGATGGGAGTGTGTGTCATGATAGCCACCCGTTTGCGTTACGTGATACCAAGACTCAATAATATGGGCTTCAGCTTGAGTGTGTTCGGGCCAATAGGCTAGGTTTAAGCTACTGACCACTTCTAAAATCAGCTCTTCTAAGGTGCGTTTGACCTCCATAATGGTGGCGTCTTGTAGGTCTAAGAAGTCCAGTGTGCTTTCGTGCAGAGCATGTTTTGCCGATGGTGCGATCAGGCTTTCGATGGCTGTGGATTGGGCTGCTTTTTGTTGATAGACGATATCAAGAAGGGCGTCTTTTAGAAATTCATGGTCAGGCAGTTGGGCACTAAATATTGGTGTTGTCCAAACGCTCATTTCTTCAATGCTAGTGGTGTTATTCATCAAGGTACAACCTGGCGCTAAAATAGAAGGTGAATATACTCGCCGAGATAGTACCAGCCTGACAACAGAAAAAAAGGCTTATCAATAAAAGGTCGTGTTTTTTTATATGGATGTCAGGCGGCTGGGCTAGATGATGAACGATAAATTATTGGCTAATTTAAGGCGTTCAATCTCGCTGACTTCTTTATCTATCTCAGAGACTCGGTTTGCCATCTCGGTAATGGTTTGATTGACAGGTTAATTTGGCATTTTCTGCTGACAAACATCCAGTACTAATGTGCGTAACCAACGATGAGCGAGATCTTTATCTAGCCGAGGGTGCCACATTTGGGATATGGTGATGGCGTCCGTTTTTACAGGGAGTTCAAAGGTATGAAAAGGGCTCATTTCATGGTCATTCAGCTTTTTGTGATTGTTTAAAAATGAGTCTGGCACTAGTCCAACTAGGTCAGAAGTCTGTATGACCGTAAGGACGGCGGGAAAGCTTGGAACAATAGCCGCTATGTTTCGTTCTAGACCTAGTGCCGTCAGGGCATCGTCCACAGGGCCTTTTGTCAGGCCACGACGTGAAGCAATGACATGGCTGTAAGATACATATTGTTCAGGTGTTATGCTGTCTGTTTTGTAGAGTGGGTGGTTTTTTCTGACCACACCACTAAATCTGTCTCTAAACAGGGCTTGTAAGCGTATTTCTGGCCCCATTGTGTCGTCTAGTACTCCTATTTCAAGATCCGCTTGCCCCTCTCTAAGATATTTGACGTTTTTCTCTGATTTGGAGGCAAAGCGTAAGCGAACGAGTGGTGCGGATACGGCGACTGTCGAGATAAGTGATGCGGCAAACGCTTCAATAAAGCCATCATTCGCTCGAATGGTAAAGGTTCGCTTTAATGTCGATAAATTGAGAGGGGATGAAAGGGGATTGAGTATATTACGAGCTTCGAAGACCGCATCGCGAGTACGATTTCGTATCTCTTGCGCATAAGGGGTTAATACCATATGACGTCCGGCTCTTACTAGTAATGGGTCTTTCGTGGCAACTCGAAGCCTGTTCAGGGTTCGGCTCATTGCTGAAGGACTTAGTTTAAGCCGTCTTGCGGCACCTGCAACACTCTCTTCCGTCAGTAGGGCATCAAGTGCAACTAATAGATTTAGGTCTGGTTCAGCCATACAGTGTAATTACCTAGTTGATAATGTGATTGGTAATAGATGAGGCGTTATGTGCAGTTTATAAGTATCATTGATGCGCCTTCCGCTATGTTAACAGCAAGCCTATACTTTGCGAGTTCTCTATGTCAAAGAGTCTTTATTACATAAGAGGTATCTTTATTACATGATATTATTTTCCGATGAGCCAGGTGACGATGGATTGGTAGGATCCGAACGTCGTTTAGCAATGGTGGCCACGATGACAGCAACGACCATGGCCGTCTTTGATGGCTCCATGGTAAACATTGCGTTGCCCAAAATCGCTCAAACACTAGGAGTGTCAGCGAGTCACGCAGTATGGGTGTCTAATGGTTATTTGTTAACGGCTGCCATGACGTTGGCGATATTTTCAGCACTGGCGACACGCATTGGTTTTCGCCTGCAGTTCACCATTGGCTTGGTGGTTTTTACCTTGGCGTCTTTAGGTTGTGCTTTGTCATCGTCGCTTGAAATGCTTATTTTAATGCGTTTATTGCAAGGCATTGGTGGTGCCGCTACGTTGAGCATTTCACCAGCGATTTTACGTTCCGTTTTTCCTAATCGATTATTGGGGCGAATATTAGGCTTGAATGCTTTGTTGATAGGCTCTATTACGGCGGTGGCCCCCATTTTTGGTGGAACCTTGTTGTCGACTTTGGGGTGGCAATGGTTATTTGCCATCAACATTCCATTGGGTATCATGGCGGTTCTGTTTACGTTGCGGGCGGTTCCTCGTATTGACAGTATCCGTCGTGAACCGTTTGATATTCTTGGTGGGTTGTTATCCGCTGTGATGTTAGGGTCGTTGATTATGACGGCGAATACCTTCTCTCAACTCAGTCACGGTGCCCTTTATTCTGAAACGCTCATCATCGCCACAACCTATGGTGTGGCGGCGATTGTGGCTGGGTGGCTATTTATTAAGCGTCAGCGTGTTGCTCCCAAGCCGTTGTTACCTCTGGAGATCTTTTTGTCTATGCGATTTTCGCTTGCGGCCTTGACGTCTTTAGCGTCTTTTATCAGTCAAGGGATCGTGTTTATTGCATTGCCATTTTTATTCCAAACCGTTTATGGATACAGTGTGTTTGACTCGGCACTGCTTTTTACGCCTTGGCCCATAGGCATTATTTTAGCCGCATCAAATGCTGGCAAACTGTCAGACCGTTATTCCGCTGCCGTCATCTCGGTTATAGGCTCCTGTTTATTTGCTTTGGGAGTCATACTACTCGCCTTACTGCCTGATCAGCCTTCTGTATGGGATATTTGTTTGCGCAGTTTGTTGTGTGGTATTGGTTTTGGTTGTTTTCAGAGTCCTAATAATCGCGAAATGCTATCGAACGTTTCCCGAGAGAAAAGTGGCTATGCCTCGGGTGTATTGGCGATTGTTCGAACGTTTGGGCAGTGTTTGGGCGCTGCTCTGGTTGGCGTGGTTTTATCCTTTTATGGACAATCAGGAAGTAATACTTTATTAGAAGACCAAGGTATCCAGGTAAGTCTCTGGGTTGCTGCTGTCACAGCCGTATTGGCTATCTTCATTAGTGTCAGTCGTCAGCAGCGAGGGCAGGCTTAGAAGAGACTGGGGTGGGTCTGACTTTTTGCTATGGCATTATTTTAGTGGACTGGCAGATCCAGTTCTGTGGCCACGGGTTTGAAGCCACAAAACATCATCACGAGATTGCGAAACCCCGTGTCTATGTCAGGTCCTTCTAGCCCTTTGATGCGCTTGTCCATCAATGCCAGATAGTTTTGCAAGTAGGGAAGAGTGATGTGGTTATGTCGGCTTAGAGCACTTTCATAAAAGGGGATTCGCTTATCCCAAATTTTTTGAGACTGACAGGCTTGTCTTAGACCGGACGATTGCATGGCTTTAAAAAGCGAACTAAGTGTCTGTATTTCGCGGTTAAACAGCCAGAGAATAATGCTGGATTCTACCCCTTCTCCTACTAACTGGTTTAAGCAATGCATGGCTTCTTTGGTTTTGCCCATCAGTAATCGATCACTTAAATCGTAAATGGAATAGCGACTACTGTCAGCTACCGAATCAGCGACTTTTTCTGCATCAATTTTACTGCCTGCACCATGTAGCAATGCCAGTTTTTCCAGTTCTTGTGAAAGAGCGAGTAAGTTACCTTCGCCGCGTTCACAAATCATGCTGGCCGCATCTCGACTTAGTGAAAGATCAAGAGCTTGGGCCCGTTGTTGAACCCAAGCCGGTAAGCGATTAGCATCGATTGGCCAGATTTGAACAAAGACTCCTTTGCTCTCAAGCTGAGAAAACCATTTCGCTTTTTGTGAGCGAGCATCTATTTTAGGTAAGGTCAGCAAGATAACATTATCATCACTTAATGACTGAGATAATTGTGCCAGTGCCTTGGTATGTTTTTCCCCCATTTTGTCTATTTGAATATCAAACAATCGCTGATTAGAGAAAAGCGACAGGCTTTGGTTTTCATTAATCACATCTTGCCAATCAAATTGAGCATCTGCTACATAGCGTAAACGTTCGTTAATGCCATTGTTGAATACCGCTTTGCGCACACTGTCAGCGGCTTCTTGGCACAATAACACCTCGTCCCCAGAGATAATATAAATGGGGGCGAGGGTTTTGTTGAGCTGTTGTGGCAGTTGATCTGCTCTAACTTTCATAGCAATCTTATTATCAATGCGTTATTAAGGCCGCTATTTAACGGGCGCATAAGCAAGATCAGAAACCAGCTGATTGGCAAGATCATTTGCCATTGATTGCATTTCTGTTTGGTTATACGCTGATTTTGTGCTTTCTTCCGCATTTTGATTCGACAGAACTTGGGTCGTACTGAAGTTGCGAGGGCCATAGATGGATTTACCATCTTTTTGGCGAATAAAGTAAACACCACTTAATTCACGCTGTATTTGAGTCACATCGTTTGAGCTATTGCGAGCAAGGACCGTATCGGACGTTTTAAGGTGGTTAACTTTTAACTCAAGTACATCATCACCCGCATTTTTTGAGTCCACAACTTTAACGCCAGCGCGTGTTAACGCAATGCGTAATGCGGTATCAAAGGTCGGAGAGCCAGAATCAGAGGTTAATACCAATCGTTTTAAGCTTTCGGGAATGGCGACTTGTCCACGTAGATGGAAACCACAAGCGACGACACTAAACGATAGGACAATGAGTAACAAAAAGCGGGCTGTTTTATTCAATGGTATTATCATATCCATGATCTCTAAAGCGATAAAAGAAAATTAGGGAGGCCACTTGGCCATCCCTAATTTGGCACGTTAGTTCGCGACGATATTGACCAATCGACCTGGTACGACAATCACTTTACGGACGGTTTTCCCTTCAAGGAATTTCGTCACGTTCGGATGAGCAAGTGCCGCCGCTTCGATGGTTTTATTATCCGCATTAGCAGAAACAATGACTTCTGCACGTTTTTTACCTAGTACTTGAACCACAATGGTTAATTCATCCTTCACAAGAGCGGCTTCATCAAGGACGGGCCAAGGGGTATTCACAACGTTATCCGCATGGCCAAGCTCAATCCACAGTTGATGGGCAATGTGCGGAACGATGGGTGATAGAAGGAGTATCGCTGCTTCTAATGCTTCATGTTCAACAGCCAAACCAAGGGGGGATTGGTCTTCAAACTTGCTGATTTCATTACACAGCTCCATGACTGCAGCAATGGCGGTGTTGAAGGTTTGACGACGCTCAATATCATCAGTCACTTTTTGGATGGTTTCGTGCGTTTTACGACGTAGCGACTTTTGTTCACCATTTAACTCATCAATCATTAGCTCGCTAGGCACGCCGGCTTCTGTATGACGATACGCTAACGACCAAAGTCGACGTAGGAAGCGAGAGGCACCATCAACACCCGCATCATTCCACTCAAGAGATTGCTCTGGTGGCGCAGTGAACATGACGAATAGACGAACCGTATCTGCGCCATAACGCTCAATCATTTCCTGAGGGTCAACGGTGTTACCCTTGGATTTAGACATTTTCGTACCGTCTTTGTTCACCATCCCTTGGGTTAATAGACGTTTGAACGGTTCGTCAGAGTTAACAAGACCCGCATCACGTAACAGTTTGTGGAAAAAACGTGAGTACAAAAGGTGAAGTATAGCGTGTTCAACGCCCCCCACGTATTGGTCAACAGGAAGCCAGTAGTTTGCTTCTTCGGTTAGCATGGTATCCGTTGCGTCTGGACAACAGTAACGTGCAAAGTACCAAGAAGATTCCATAAAGGTATCAAAGGTATCGGTTTCACGTTCTGCTTCTTCCCCGTTGTAAGTGATTGTAGAGAAGCCAGGGTTGTTTTTGATGGGCGAGTTGACGCCATCCATAATAACATCCGTGGGTAATTCAACGGGTAATTGATCTTTTGGAACGGGTACGACGGAGCCATCTTTTAAATTGATCGTTGGGATTGGAGTCCCCCAATAGCGTTGGCGGCTGACGCCCCAGTCTCTTAGGCGGTAATTGACTTTTATTTCGCCTAAGTTGCGATCAACCATCCACGCAGAAATGGTATCGAAGGCGTCTTTAAAAGACAGTCCATCAAACTCACCAGAGTTGCAGAGTATCCCTTTTTCGGTGAAGGCTTCTTTTTCTAGATCGATGCTTTCATCACCTGCAGGTTTCACCACTTGTTTGATGGGCAGTGAATACTTTTTCGCGAATTCAAAATCGCGCTGGTCGTGAGCGGGAACCGACATCACCGCACCGGAGCCGTAATCCATCAACACGAAGTTAGCCGCATAAATAGGGACAGCGTCCCCTGTAATGGGGTGAATGGCTTTGAAACCGGTGTCGATGCCTTTTTTGTCAACCATTGCCATGTCCGCTTCGGTGGTCGACATTTTCTTGCTTTCTTCGATGAATTCAGCAAGCTTGGCATTGTTTTGGGCGGCTTCCAAAGACAGAGGATGTTGCGTAGCAACGGCAACGTAAGTGACTCCCATAATCGTATCAGGGCGCGTGGTGTAAACAGATAGACGCTCCTCTTTGTCTGCCACTGAGAAGCTGAATTCTAAGCCTTCAGAGCGGCCAATCCAGTTACGCTGCATGGCTTTCACTTTTTCGGGCCAGCCATCAAGTTGATCAAGATCGTTAAGCAATTCTTCTGCATAGGCCGTGATGCGGATGAACCATTGAGGGATTTCTTTTTTCTCAACGGTCGTGCCACAGCGCCAGCAGCCACCGTCTTCTACTTGTTCGTTCGCTAACACGGTTTGGTCATTAGGGCACCAGTTAACCGCAGAGGTTTTTTTGTAAGCTAAACCTTTTTCGACTAATTGAGTAAAGAACCATTGTTCCCATTTGTAGTATTCGGGGGTACAAGTGGCAATTTCACGGTCCCAGTCATAAGCAAAGCCCAATTCTTTTAACTGGCCTTTCATGTAGGCAATGTTTTCATGGGTCCATTTTGCGGGGGCCGTTTTATTTTTGATGGCGGCGTTTTCTGCTGGTAAGCCAAAGGCATCCCATCCCATGGGTTGCATGACATTTTTGCCTTGCATACGCTGGTAACGGGAAATAACGTCACCAATGGTATAGTTACGCACATGCCCCATGTGTAAACGGCCACTTGGGTAAGGGAACATAGAGAGGCAGTAGAATTTTTCTTTGCTGGCGTCTGCTACGGCTTTAAATACTTTGTTTTCATCCCAAAATAACTGAGCTGCTTGTTCAATCTGCTGAGGATTGTATTGTTCTTGCATGATGTTTAATGATCCCATAATAGGCGTTAGGTTGGATTGAACTACACAAAAAGCCACCCAAGTGAGGAAACATAGCTGAATCGACAGGAAACTTGTGTAGAGCCCAACAGAAACTAAGAATATTCGCTATTTTATAGAGATGAGGCTCTAATGAGAAGGCACATAGAAGAGGAGTTATGAAATCAATGAAAAAAGATCCGATAAATGAACAAAACAACACCGATCTTGTCGAAGAAGCGCGCCAAATTTTAAAAGGGGCGAAGGATTGGTTTCTAGACGACGTATCTTTAATGAAAGCTTACTGGCACGATAAAATGGGATACACCGAAGCTTGGATTGATGCCAATTGGCATTTGGTTCTAGAAGAAGGGGAAGAACTGACCAAAGAGTTGGATGCAAAAGAAGATGCCGCATTATTATGGCTGATTAACCATGCCAATAATAATCCCGTCCCTTTAGAAGAATGTCATGTCGCTGGCCAAGAAGCCAAAGCGGGTGTTTATCACTGTATGGCATGTGGGCACGATAACATCAAAGCAGAAGACGGCACTCTGGAACCCTGTGAAGTGTGCCACTACGGTTTGATGTCGACTCACCAAGAAAAAGACGACTAGAGCAGGGGAGGCTCTCTATACTCGTCTTGCTCTGATGTTCTAATTCCTGTGTTTTGTTAAGAGGGGTGGGCAGCATAATGAAAAAAGCCACGGGATGTTAAATAACGTGGCTTTTTTCGTTTGGCTATTTATCGCTTATCCGACGGCTTAGAGCCTCGATTTATACCGTAAGATAATACCAAGCAGAGGATCATTAATAGTACAACGGGCCATTCTCCCCATTTGACATAGGGTGTTGATCCACTAAAGGTTTTTACCGTTGTCGTCATGGTAGTACGCTTAAATTGCGGCGCTTCATCGGTGATTTTTCCATTTTCATTTACCACCACGGTGAGCCCTGTGTTCGTCGCGCGAACTAAATAGCGCCCCGTTTCTTTTGCTCTAAACTGGGCTATTTGCAAGTGTTGCCATGGACCGATAGAAGCGCCAAACCAGCCATCATTACTGATGTTGATTAAAAAATCACTTTTGGCTGCTAAGTCACGTACTTGATCTGTATAGACAATCTCATAGCAGATAAAAGGGGCTGCTTTCCATTTACCAACATGTATGAGGCCCTGATGCGCGCCGCCTGGTGAAAAAGTTGACATAGGCATGCCAAAAATATCGAGTACCGGACCGATGATGGATGAGAACGGAATGTATTCGCCAAAGGGAACGAGATGGCGTTTGTAGTAAAGACCTTTTCCGTCACCCAATGCCCACATGGCGTTATAATAGGTGTTCTTTTCTTTATTGAAAGCTGGCACGCCTGTGACTAAGGTGGTATGTGTTTCTATCAGTAATTTATTTAATTGACTTAAATGCGGTCGGATCTGTTGATAGAGGTAAGTGATGGCAGTTTCTGGCCATACTACTAAAGCGCTGTCTAAGTGCTGTATGGTTGCCGATTCATAATACTCTAAGGAAGAGCTGGCAGTTTTTGCTTGCCATTTCTCACTCTGTTTGACATTTCCTTGTACCAGTGTGGCTTTGAACTGTCCTGTTTGCTTCACCCATTGTTCAGGAAAATACTGTAGATAAGCCGCACCAAGCCATGCCAGGAGAACAATAATGATCATAACAGCATGGTTATGACGGCTGAGGATGCAGCTGGTAATGATACTGGACGTTAGTACCACAATGGCGCTGGTTAACCAAATGCCGCCAATGGGGAGTAATTCGTAAAGCCAAGATTTTTGGATAGAGTAACCAGGCAGTAACCAAGGAAACCCCGTAAAAAATGTGCTTCGTGCATACTCGAATGCTAATAAACTGATGGCAAAAATAAGTCCGGGCGGGATTCGGGTAAATATCTTAACCAGTCGCCAAGTGACCCAAGAGGATAGAGTCCAAAACAGGGTAAGAATGAACACAAAACCAAAGGTAATGAGAGCAGAAATGATATTGCCTACATGCCCATAGGTATCGATGCTAACAAATACCCAAGAGACGCCGCAGCCAAAAAAGCCTAGGCCAACGGCGGTACCTCGCCATGCGGCGCTTTTTGCGCTATCACTCGTTAAGACCAGCCAACAGAAAACCACAATGGTGATAAAATAGCTGGGCCAAAAGTTAAAGGGCGAAAAACTTGTCACTCCCAGTGCGCCTGCTAAGAAACCTATGCATAGCGCGAGGGGAGAAGATAATTTGATAAAAAAAGGGCGTTTCCACCCCGCCTGCTTGCTTGTGGCTGATTTGGGGTGGGAGTGGGACATACTACTCTATCGCTTCTATATTTAATCGTGAAACTTTGATGGTTTTAACGCGCCGCCCATCGGATTTTAAGACGTAAAAATTCATGTCGCCAAAGATTATCTCTTCACCGCGCACAGGAACATGGCCAAATTGTTGTACCAAAATGCCGCCAATGGTGTCGAACTCTTCTTCGCTAAAGCTGACTTTAAAGTATTCATTAAAATCTTCAACTGGACATAAAGCAGGTACTAAGAAGACGTTGTCTTCGTCTGTTGTTTGGATCTCTTCGCTTTCTTCCCGATCGGTTTCATCTTCAATTTCACCAACGATTTGTTCGAGAACATCTTCAATGGTCACCAAGCCTGATACACTACCGTATTCGTCTAAAACCAAGGCCATGTGGTAGCGCTTAGTTCTAAAGTCATTGAGTAGCACATTGAGGCGCTTGCTTTCAGGAATAAAGTTGGCGGGACGAAGGCAGGACAAAATATCGTCCATAACAATGTCTTCGTCTTTAAATAGGAGCGGCAGAAGATCTTTTGCCAGCAGCACACCTAATATTTCATCTGGCTCTTCACCGACCACAGGGAAACGTGAATGTGATGAATCAATGACTTTACGAATTGAGGTTTTTGGATCATCTTCTGATCTGATCACCACCATCTGGGAAGGCGGTATCATAATATCTCTAGCCTGTACCTCAGACACCTCTAATGCACCTTCAACAATCGTAAAGGCATCACGATCAATGATGTCTGATTTAACGGCCGCCTCCAGCAGTTTGATAATGTCTTCTCTGCTGCGGGGCTCATCGTTAAATGCTTGCGTTAAACGCTCAAACCAAGATTTTTGTTGATCGTTGGTGTTACTCGATCGGTCTTCGCTCATGGGGTTATGAACTCACTCTTTTATCAAATAGGGATCTGGAATATTAAGAGAAGCCAATAACTGAGTTTCTAAGGCTTCCATTTCTTCTGCTTCATCATCATTTATATGATCATAGCCACGTAAATGCAATATGCCGTGTATGGTCATATGAGCCCAATGATGCAATAAGGGTTTTTCTTGTTCAATGGCTTCACGCTCAACAACTTGTGCGCAGATGACTAAATCACCTAATAAGGGAATATCAAGTTCCATGGGCGCATCAAAAGGAAAAGACAAGACATTAGTTGGTTTGTCCTTTCCTCGGTATTCGTTATTAAGCGCTTGGCTTTCTTCTTCATCAACTAGGCGGATAGTGACTTCGTATTCATCGCCAGATAATGGTAAGGCGGTGGTTACCCATTGTTTGAACTCATCGCTACTTGGCACATTGTCTGTTGCTTCGCAGGCAATTTGTAAATCTAATTCCAAGTGGGCCATTAGCTTTTGTTACCCTGATTAGTGGCTGAGTGGGAAGGACTAGCTTCGTTCTTAGACGTGGAGTCACTTGCATGCGCCGTCTGTTCAGCCTGTGCTTGTAAGCGCGCTTCAGTTCGCGCCTTTTTCGCTTCTTCCTCTTCTGTATCAAAACGCTCATACGCTTCAACAATGCGTTGAACCAGTGGATGACGAACCACATCGGAGGCCGCAAAGTGCGTTAAACTAATGCCGTTGACGCCACGAAGTACATGCATAGCGTGAGCCAAACCAGACGATGTGCCTCGAGGTAAGTCCACTTGAGATGTATCCCCCGTGATCACCGCTGTGGAGCCAAAGCCAATGCGCGTCAGGAACATTTTCATCTGTTCGCGAGTGGTGTTTTGGCTTTCATCCAAAATGATAAAGGCATTATTTAGAGTACGACCACGCATAAAGGCCAGTGGGGCGATCTCGATAACGTTTTTCTCTATCAGTTTATCGACCAGTTCAAAGCCCAGCATTTCATAAAGTGCATCGTATAAAGGGCGTAGATAAGGGTCGATCTTTTGTGATAAATCCCCAGGTAAAAAGCCTAACTTTTCACCTGCTTCAACCGCTGGACGAACTAACATAATGCGTTCAACACGATCTGCTTCTAGCGCTTCGACGGCGCAAGCCACTGCCAGATAGGTTTTTCCTGTTCCAGCGGGACCAATGCCAAAGTTAATGTCGTTTTTACGCACCTCTTTTACATAGCTTTGCTGGTTTTTACCTTTTGGCTTGATAAAAGCTTTACGTGTTTTGATGACCAACTGATCGCCTTTGTCTTTTGAGTGTTTGCTCAAAGACTCAATGGCCGATTCCTGCAAATACAAGTGAATGGTTTCGGCTGAAAGAACCCCTTGTGCCCGCGCTTCACGGTACAAGTTTTCCAGTAGAATTTTTGTGGCCGCGACATTGTCAGAGCTTTCGCCTGAAATATCAAACAGATCACCACGGTAGCGAATGGTGACATCAAGACGCTTTTCAATCAGTTTGATGTTTTCGTCTAGTTGCCCACATAAAACAGCCAAAGCATCGGCTTCGGCTGGTGCAAGGCGCATTTGTTGAGTTGTCTGTGTCGTTTCCAAGAGTTACCTTACTTAGTGAAGGAT
Source organism: Marinomonas sp. 63XJN7_7_ISO-PGPR-S23-202 (assembly GCF_056173505.1). Lineage (NCBI taxonomy): Bacteria > Pseudomonadati > Pseudomonadota > Gammaproteobacteria > Oceanospirillales > Oceanospirillaceae > Marinomonas > Marinomonas sp. 63XJN7_7_ISO-PGPR-S23-202. The sequence continues at coordinate 1,819,945 of NZ_CM149677.1, forward strand.
AAAATCGGTGTCAAGTTCAGAGCTGATCAACTCACCTAGTAGCGAGTTTGAATAAGCATCTGTGATCACCACGTCTGCAAATTTACCGATCAATTGAGGATCGGAAGCACGGAAGTTAACAATGCGATTGTTTTCAGTTCGGCCTTGAAGCTGCCCAGGATCACGGGGTGAATAACCGCTGATCAAAATGCGCTGAACCTCACCAACCATTGCTAAACTGATGTCGAATGCTTGTTGACTGATACGACGTTGTAATATGGCTAAACGCTCTTTTTTCAATGCTTCTGGTGTGTCGTCTTCCAGACTTGCTGCTGGCGTACCTGGGCGCTGGCTATAAACAAAACTGAATGAGTGATCAAAGCCGATTTCCTGAATTAAGTTCATCGTATCGACAAAATCTTCGTCGGTTTCGCCTGGGAAGCCAATGATAAAGTCTGAGGACAGGCTGATGCCAGGTCGCGCGTCCTTAATGCGATTGATCTTATCAATATAATATTGGCGATCATGACCGCGTTTCATGGCACTAAGGATGTTGTCGGCACCACTTTGAACCGGTAAGTGAAGATGGCTAACCAGTTTGGGTTCAGTGCGGAAAGCTTCGATTAAACTGTCGGTAAACTCTACCGGATGAGAAGTGGTAAAACGAATGCGCTCAATGCCATCAATGCGTGCCACAGCGTGAATAATATCGGCAAGGTCTGCTTCATCACCTTCTACGGTTTCGCCACGGTAAGCGTTGACGTTTTGCCCCAATAGATGAATTTCGCGTACACCTTGCTCTGCAAGCTGTATGACTTCTTTCAAAATGCTGTCGAATGGACGGCTGACTTCTTCACCACGGGTATAAGGGACCACGCAGAAAGTACAGTATTTACTGCACCCTTCCATGACAGACACAAAGGCTTCTGCTCCTTCCACACGCGGTGCGGGCAAGTGGTCGAATTTCTCAATTTCGGGAAAGGTTACATCCGTAATGGGGATGTGTTTGCCCGCAGAGTTCACCATCTCAGGTAACTTGTGCAATGTCTGAGGTCCGAAAATCATATCAACATGTTTGGCCCGCTTACGAATGGCATCGCCTTCTTGGCTCGCCACACATCCGCCCACACCAATGACTAAATCGGGGTTTTTCTGCTTGAGTTTTTTCCAGCGGCCAAGTTGGTGATACACCTTGTCTTGCGCTTTCTCGCGAATAGAGCAGGTGTTCAAAAGAAGCACATCCGCTTCTTCCGCATTGTCTGTGAGTTCCATCTCATGGCTTTCGCCGAGTAAATCTGCCATACGAGAGGAATCGTATTCATTCATTTGGCAGCCGTGAGTTTGGATAAAGAGTTTTTTTGCCATGTCACTTATAACCTAAAAATTATTCGTCTATCGACTTTGGCGCTATTATATTTGGCTTTGCCTCTGAATCACAGGGGTGATGAACATTCGAACCCATTAAACTGAAAATAGTCCTTATTTCCTTCGATCATCTTGGTTTATTATTTGAGTTTAAATGTGTATTGATGTGCCGCCATTCGTTTGGCTTAATTGGCATGACTGATAAACGGTTGCCCTTTTTGGTAAGTAACATGTCACTAAGTGCTGGGTCTTGTTTTAAGGTGCTAAGGGGTAAGACACTGGGCCATTTTTCGACCAGTTCAATATCCACCATGAACCAGCGAGGATGATCTGGGGAGGATTTAGGGTCATAATAATGGCTGGTAGGGTCCCAACTTGTGTGATCTGGATAGGCTTCGCGTACCACTTTCGCCACGCCAGCAATGCCCGCTGGCTTACAGTTTGAGTGGTAAAAAAAGACGAGGTCGCCAATGTGCATATTTTGCATAAAGTTACGTGCTTGATAATTGCGAACGCCATCCCAGGGAGAGGGGCCTTGTTGTGTTAAATCATCAATGGAAAAAGCACTGGGTTCAGACTTCATGAGCCAGTAATTAGGCATACTATTATCCGTTTGCATAATGATACATACTCTTAGTATATGGTTTATAAAATTGTATCTACAATTAAAGAAAATTTACCCAATGTCCTCAATGAGTTGCTTATCTCTCGATGTCTTGGGTTGTGATGCTCTTCATATGGATGAGGATATATGAGTCAATTCGCCTGTAAAGATTTTTCCGCACTGGAAAAGGAACTTAAGGATGACCTTCTCGAGTGCTATCAGGAAGCACAGCAAGAAATCGAAGAAATCATCAATAGCATCGAAGATGATGGTTTTTCCTTTGATAAGTTAGATAATTTGTTTCGTTCTTTGCATAGCATGAAGGGCAATTGTTCAGTGTGCTTTTTAGATCCACTTGTGGGGGCACTGCATCGTCTTGAAGAAATCGTCGACGGTATGCGAGGCGGTTATATCCAGTATCATTATCATCTTGGTGAGTTAATTAATGTTGTGGTTGAGCAAATCGGTAATTTGCTGATGCAACTTTATAAATTTCATGGCGCAGAAACCGCTACGTTAAATGTATTACAAAATGGTTTGGATACGCTTTATGCCTGTGAAGACGATGAGCAGCGCTCTTCCTTGGCAAAGGCCTTATTGGATGATATTTCAACGGAGAAAAAAGAGTCTGAGGCAGCTGAGGCTCCGGCCAGAACAGTCGATCTTTTAGTCAAGGTGGAGTATACCAAAGAGCAAGAGTTTGATATCGAACAGTTTAAGGCATTCAGTTCCAAGTTAAATCGTTTGTTAGGTTATTCCCCCGAACGTAGTGAGCGTATATTAAAGCTTTGCCAGTTGATTAATATTGAATGCAAACAACAGGAAGATCCCGCCCAATTAAGCGCGGCAGCTTATATGCATAATATGGGGATGGCGGTGATCTTAAATTGCAAAGATGATGAAGAGGCGCGCAAACAAGCTGAATGGAATCATCCTATGGTGGGGGCTCAATTATTGAGTAAACACGAAGGCTGGGACGAGGCGGTTTCCATGGTAATGGCCCACAAAGAACGCTTTGACGGCTCAGGGTTTCCTGAGCAACTTGTCGGCTCAATGATTCCACAAGGGGCGTTTATTTTGGCTGTGGCGGTCATGTTTATTGATATCGTTTGGGGTAAATCGGGCGAAGAATATCGAAAGAGTTCCATGCGCGCCATCCAAAAAGTGAACTTTGAAAGTGGCAAAGGCTTTCCTCCTCATATTGTCGATTCTTTTAATGCTGCCATTCGCAAGGTGTTGGTGGCGCGGAAAAAATAATTGTTACGACGCTTTTTTTAATCCCACCAAAAATTGCTACCATAGTCTTATCTATTATGGATTATTAAGACTATGGCTGCACAACTTCCACTTGTTTTTCATCCCCATTACAGCATCCCCTTTCCAGCAGGGCACCGCTTTCCTATGCATAAATTTCGGCTCTTGGCACAAACGTTAAGAGCGCAAGGGATTCTCACGGAAAAGAATGAATATCAACCCTCACCATTATCCTTAACGACCTTAATGCAGGCCCACGACAAAGGTTATGTGCAACGCTTTATTCGGGGGAAACTCTCCAAACAAGAAGAGAAAGACATTGGTCTACCTTGGTCCGAATGGTTGGTTGAACGAACATTACGTGCCGTTTCTGGCACTATCTTAACCAGCGAGTTAGCGCTAGAGCATGGCTTGGCGTGCCATCTTGCAGGTGGAACGCACCATGCTCAGCCTGCACGTGGTGCAGGTTTTTGCATTTTTAATGATTTAGCCGTCGCAGCGTTAGCGCTAGTGAATTCAGGTAAAGCAAAAAAGGTGTTAATTTTAGACTGCGATGTACACCAAGGAGATGGCACCATCGCCTTCTTTAAAGACCGAACCGATATTGTGCCAATTTCTTGGCACTGTGAAGAAAATTACCCCACTCTTAAGCAAACTGATGGCGTTAATATAGCCATTCCTAAAGGGGCTGACGATGACTTGTATTTGTCCATTTTAAGGGAAACCTTGCCAAAGGCGCTTGCCGAGCATCAGCCGGATTTTATCTTCTACGATGCGGGTGTCGATGTGCATAAAGATGATCGGTTAGGGCATATCAATATGACGGACGAGGGCATTCTAGAACGGGATAAATACGTTATCCAAACGTGTATTAAACAAAATTTGCCCGTCGCTTGTGTTATTGGCGGCGGTTACGACCGACAAGAAGATAAGGTGGCATGGCGGCATAGTCTAGTACATCAAGCAGCTCATTGGGTTTGGGAAAGATGTTTATAGAGTAACCGCTTAACGTTTTTTGGTTCTATTGTGGTTGGCTATAGAGAAATATATAAATGCTACTATTAACAAAACAACAACGACACCAAAAATAGCCGCAGAATAGCCGTGCATGGGTCCCCATCCGCGACCCCACACTTGGCTTTCCCCTTTTAGTAGCAGCAACGGATGCTTAAAACCAAAATAAGCACAGGCTGCCCCAAATACTAAGCAGAGGATATTGATTATGGTGGCGCCAATGAGTTGAAGTAGAGAAAAGTACGCGCCAATATTATCGGCAATCTTCCATTTCTTAAGTTTATATAAAACGAGGATACCTAGTATAGATACGAGTATTATTAAAATGTCTGTATAGGTAATAGGGATATGTAAATGCTGGAGTATCCCTGCTATCGATGCGATTATTATCAAGAATGCAAAAATGTCGAATACTAAATCCATGACTGTTGGCTTAATTCCTAATGGGCGATCTTTTTCGTAGGGTATATGAATTTAATTTAGCTGCAAGGTGCTCCTACCGAAAAAGTATTATTTTCTATTGTCATATAACTGCCATGATTCTCTTTTACTGTCTACAAAGGTAAGCAGGAAGTGGGCAGTTATGCAAAGCATGTTATCTGAATTGGCTGAACTACAACGTTTGTTGCGCTTGGATATTCCCAGCGTACATCGTGAAACACTGGCTCAACTTTCTGATGGCCCTGAGCAGTATCCCGTGGATGCTGTATTTCTTGGCAGTGATCGTCCCAATGTGCCTACCTTCCTGCTGGTGGGCGGGGTGCATGGTGTTGAACGTATTGGCTCGCAAGTGGTACTCGCCTATCTCAATTCTTTATTGCATCGATTGATTTGGGATCAACAGTTGCAGATGGCATTGGAAAATGTGCGTTTTGTTTGTTTGCCAATATTAAATCCAGTGGGAATGGCTCGTCAGCATCGTGGTAATGGCAATGGTGTGGATTTGATGAGAAATGCGCCGATTGATGCACTGGATCCCATAACTTGGCCTTTTGGTGGTCAGCGATTGACTCGGCATTTACCTTGGTTTCGTGGTGGTTTAGGGAAGCCGTTAGAAATGGAAGCCCAGGCCCTATGTGATCTAGTAGAGCGTCTTTGTGAGCAAAGCCCAATTGTGATGGCTTTGGATGTACATTCGGGCTTTGGAGCTCAAGATCGGCTTTGGTTTCCTATGGCTGGTACTCGACAGCCAGTGCCTCATATCGCAGATTACTATGCGCTGAAAAAATTGTTAAAGCATAGCCATCCGAATCATCGTTATTTGCTTGAGCCTCAGTCCCACCATTATCTTTGTCATGGTGACCTATGGGATTATTTGTATCTTAAGGCAAATTCACGTCAGCAGACATTGCTGCCACTGACTCTGGAGCTGGGGTCTTGGCGTTGGGTCAAGAAAAACCCATTGCAATTACGCTCCTTTTTAGGAATGTTTCACCCGATTAAGCCCCATCGAGTAAAACGAGTGTTACGAGAAAACCTGTTTCTTATTGAGATTCTTTGGCGTGCCAGTGCCAATATGGCGCAATGGTTGCCTAAAGAGTCGCAACGCCAACGAATGCATAAGATAGCCTTAAAGCATTGGTATCAAAATGACTGAGCAGAGGTTCAAGAGCAATAGCGTGAACTGGCTTTTGTTGCGAGGTTTAGGGAGAGATCAGCGTCACTGGGGGGCGTTTCCGAAGCTATTGCAACAAGCATTCCCTGAGCATCGCGTTTTGACACCAGATTTACCAGGAAATGGATCATTAGCGCACTTGAAAAGCCCTGCCAGCATTGCCCAGGCGACTAACTATTATCGACTATGGGTAAAAGAACAGACTGTCATAGGCCCAATAGCGTTAATTGGTTTATCCATGGGAGGCATGGTTGCCCTTGACTGGTTGAATCGTTTCCCAGAAGAGATCTCATTTGCTTATGTGATCAATACCAGCATGAAAGGGTGTAGTTTGCCTTGGCAGCGAATGCGTCTAAACGCCATGCTGCGTTTACTGTTATTCGGACTGATTTCTAAAACACAACAAGAGCATCAAGTTCGTTTATTAACGACCAATATGCAATCAAGCCCACAAACCTTGGAGCGACAATGGTGTGAGTGGGCAAAAGCAGCCTCCCCAGGACTTTTCAACCTTATTCGTCAGCTTTGGGCGGCAGCGAATTTTGAGATAGCCCATTTGACGCACCACAAAAAACTTTTATTACTTGCCAGTTCCTATGATCATTTGGTAAATAGCAGTGCCTCACGCCGAATTGCAGAACGTTGGAAAGTGCCACTGATAGAACATCCCCAAGCAGGCCACGACCTACCTCTAGATGATCCGCAATGGATCCTTGATTTGCTAATGGAGCAAAAGGATAAATGATCCATTAGAGACTTATCGCTATTTAAGGATGATGACTCTTATTTTGTCAAACACCAATGGTCAGTATTCCTTAAATAGAAAAAGTCTTTGTTTAGATGAGTTGGAATAATTTAAAAGTATTTTCAATTTAGTTTTATATTTTCATGATTTTTTAACCTGTTGTTTGATTATATACATCGATTTACCGGAGATAAGTGTGCGCCGTAACACCTTAATGGAATGGAATAGCAAAGATTCTTGGAAGGTCTTTTTGCTGCTTAGCATCATTTTTGTTGTATTTAGCGGACTGTTCAACCACACCGTCTGGACGCCAGATGAGCCCAGAGTGGTTGCTATTATTAAGGATATGTACCTCTCTGATAATCTGATCATACCGCATTTTGCGGGTATTCCCTTTGTTGAAAAGCCGCCGTTGTATTTTATCTATTGTGTGTCACTGATGCATATTACAGGGTTGGGCGCCTTGATGGCGGCTCGATTAGGATTAGGTCTACTGTGTTTAGCGTCCTTAGTGGTCACGTTTCGTTTAGCATGGCTGCTTAAAGGGAAGGAGTATGCTTGGCTAACCCTTGGGGTATTGGCGTCCAGCGAGGGTTTTTTGCTGAACTTTCATTGGCTACGAGTGGATGCCATGATGATGTTTACCTCTATTGCCGCCATTTGGGCCTTTGCAGAAGCTTACTTACGTCTTCAATTACGTTATGTGTTACTGGCGGGAGCGTTAGCGGGATTGGCGTTTTTAAGCAAAGGCCCTATTGCCATTATCCTATGTGTTGGGCCTGCTTGGTTGGTGCTTTTTATTCGTTACGTCTATCTAAGACAGCGAGGTGCCCATCAAAGTGCAACATGGGGACGTGCGTTGTTCTTCCATGTGATGGGACTCATCATAATGTGCTTAGTGATCGCTGCTTGGGTGTATCCTTTTTATAAACAAGCGTCTCCAGCGCTTTGGCATGCCTGGTTTTGGGATAATCAGATAGGGCGCTTAACCGGCTCCTCGACGAAAACCTTAGGTCATAACCATCAGGGCAAACCGTTTTATTACGTTAGTAGTATTATAGAATATACGTTACCTTGGTCTGTCTTCTTTATTATTGGTTTGGCCTCTTCAGTAAAAAGAGCCGTGACTCGGCACCAAGCGAATTGGCTTGATGGGTTTTTTCTCTTTTGGTTTTGCTTTGCCGTTTTTGTTTTGTCCTATTCGGCAACCAAGAGACCCATGTACCTTGCGCCTTTAATGCCTTTGTTTGCCTTAATGATAGCTTCTGCGTTAATGACACTAAAAGGTAGATGGTCCGACTGGTATCGACGTGCTTTTTTGGTAATGATGATTGTCATTATAGCTGTATTTGCTATAACGCCTTTGTGGGCCCAGCTCTTACCAAACAATAAAGTGCCACAACCTCTTATGTTGTGGCTTTCCAGTTGGCAGGTGACGGCGCTGTGGGTGCTATTTGCTATTATTTTAATGATAAAAGTCGAAGTCACTCAGTGGCCTGGCTGGACTAAGTTATCATTCATTTCATCTTTATTTTTTATTGCCATTTTTCATTATGTGTTTATCGCCGTAGACATCGCTAAAGACATGAGGCATGACCTTAACACCTTTGTGAAGCAAATCCCGCAGGATAAAAGGGAGCGAACTGCAGGCATTGGCTTTTCAGAGACCATGTCGTCTATCTTTTATTTATATGACGATTGGTCCGTGCCTATGGTAGATAAAGCCCGAGCACAACGCATTCTCGAGGGGAAAGACAGCCAATATGATTACTTGATCCTTGATCGAACGGACTCCACTCAAGACCCTATCCGTTATATGGGATTGCCTTCAAGCACCCCTTACCGTCTTTTATTGATAGGGCATCCGCGTAGCGATAAAAAACGCAGTGCTATTTTATGGTTAACAGGGAACGAAAATAAAACACCTCCAGTAATGGAGGTATCTGAAAAGGCGGTAAAACAACCCGCTAAGCTGAATTAAAATAGCTGAAAGCTTAAGCGATCATCATTGGCTGTTGGGGCGAACTTGTCGTCACCATCAGCCAAATGGATAGCTCTAGTTTTCATGATCCATCAGCCAGCTGGCTCGGCTTAAGCCATAGACGGCATGATCTACCACTTTACCATTGAGATTCTCTTTTCGAGTGATAATGCCTTCAAGTGTAAAACCTAAACGCTCACAAACAGATCGGCTTGACTGATTTTCCTCTGCTGCGGAAATCTGCACTTTCTCCATATCAAAATCGGTAAAAGCCAACTCAATCAGCTTAGCAACCGACTTCGTGACAATGCCTTTTTTCTGATAATCCTTACTGAGCCAGTAACCGATCTCCACCCGCTTGAGACTATGGTCAATTGTATTGAAACCAATATTGCCGACCACTTCGCCTTCAAACAACATAGCACAACTTAACGACTTACCATCTGCGTAATCGTGAAGAGCTTGTTTAATAAAAGTGAGGAAAAAATCCTCACTGTGCGCATGAGGTGGCCATGCCAACCACTGCCCAAGATAGTCACGTTGCTGCGTGACTATCCGTAGATACGCTTTAGCGAACTTGGGGTGAACAAGCGCTAACTCTAATCCTTTTTCTACTTCTAGTGAAAACATAGCTTCTCTTTAGTTTTACTTAATCCTTAGAACATACAGCTTCAGCTGACTCGGGTGTCTAATTCCGCTATAAAGCGTTTTAAATGATTTGTCGCGCTTTTGTTTAAATCACACGATTTAATCATATTGATCTATTCGCTCGAAAGACTATAATTCTATTGTACTTTCAAATATGAGAATTGAACATGAACACATTAACAGCAAATGATGCTAAACGAAATTTTGGGGAGTTACTTATGAGTGCCCAACGAGGGCCCGTGAAGATTAGCAAGAACAACAAAGATGCTGTAGTTGTAATGTCTATCAGAGACTATGAAGAGCTTGAAGCGATGAAGGTGGAATACCTAAAACATTGCTTTGAATCTGCCAAAGAAGACTTGGCTAAAGGCAATGTCGTTGACGGTCAAAGCTTTTTAAGTACGCTATAATTATTGATATGCAGAGCAAAGAATACAAACTGAGTAGCTTGGCTCAACAACACCTACGTAAAATTAGACACTATACTATCGATAATTTTTCCGAATCGCAGTGGGAAAAATATAGAGAAACCCTCTTATCTGGTTTTCAGATGTTAGCGGATAACCCTGGATTAGGCAGAAGCTGTGACGAGATATACCTCAATGGCTTTTATTTCCCTATTGGTAAGCACAATGCTTATTTCATCAAGGAGAGTGGTTTCATTTTAGTTGTTGCCGTTTTAGGCCAGTCACAACTACCGCAAAATCACCTCAAATAGACCTTAATTCATCCTAAGAGTTAATACTTTACTTTCTGGCTTTGAGATCCCAAATAAGCCAGTTCGACAAAACGAAGTTGCGCGACTTTATGGAATTTCAGAGTCAGTAAAAAATACCTTCTCATATATCCAAAAAACCAATCTATGCCTTACGATAAAAATCGTCTTGCTAAACCAGTATTAAACAAAATGAAGGAGACGTTTGGGCGAAAGCCCGATAAGAGACCTTTTGGTAATTTTTATGGCTCTGGATAAAAGTTACCCGCTCAGCAGAGCGGAATAAGCTAGCAGCTCAAAACCAGTGAGAGGAGGTTAGTCATCAAATTTAAAAAGGACAGGGGGCCACAAAGGCTACCCAAGCCTTGGTAAACGGATGTCGAAATTCTAAGCGATAAGCATGCAATAACAAGCGAGGGTCATTTGCATACTCTGGGTCGTAGAATTCGTCGCCGATGATCGAGTGCCCTAGGCTTTGCATATGGACGCGCAATTGGTGAGAACGGCCGGTAAAAGGCACGAGTCGAACGCGAGTCGTGTTGTCTTCATAGGCGATTTTTTCCCAATAGGTAATGGAGTCTTTGCTCCATTCGTCGGTACAGACAATTTGTCTGGGGCGGTTGGGCCAATCGCAGCGTAGTGGTTTGCGCACTTCGCCGCGTTCACCAAGAAGATGACCGCGCAGGGTAGCACGGTATTCCTTTTTAACGTCCCGTTCGCGAAAGTGGGCGTACATTCGCTTTTGGCATTCGTGAGTTTTAGCGACCAGAATTAAGCCAGAAGTGGCTTCGTCTAAGCGGTGAATAGCGAATGCCTCGCCAAACTGCAATTCGGCTCTATGTAATATAGAGTCTAGCTTATCTGGGCCCCGACCGGGCACAGATAAGCAGTTAGCAGGTTTGTTGATGACGGCGAACCAATCGTCTTCGTAGAGTATCTCTAACACAGACGATTATTCCGGTTTGGTGGTCAAGATGATACGAATGGCATCTAAGCGGATTTGATGCTCGTCGATACGAGTTAAACCTTCTTGCATGTTTGTTTCAAGACGCTGGATATCGTCTTCTGTAATGGCATCGTTAAAGGCTTTTAGCTCGCCCAAACGCTCAATTTCATTTTGGCAGCGGTGTTGGTAAGACACTTTCGCAGCTTGCACGATAGGACGTGCTTGATCTTGTGCATTGAGTTGATGAGCTTGTAGCACTTCAATCAAGTTAGAGCGAAGTGCAGCTACCCATTGTTCGGCGACACGATTGGGGACGCCTTTGAGTTTTTCTGCCCATTTATCCGCAGTAAACTGTTGATGTAGGAACTTTCCATTGGAATCGGACAATTGCCACATAGGTGTCATGGGGAGCGATTGCGCGAGTTTCAGGCGCGGATGAGCCGTCGCTTCAATGACGAACATACTTTCTACCAACACCGTGCCTTCTGGTAGGGCGGCGATGGGTAAGATGGCAGACGTCAGTTTGCCAGAATCAAAGCCTTGTACTTCATCCATTAGCATGGTGATCAGCGGATGCTCCCAGGTGGCAAAGGCGACATCTTCGCGCTGACTTGCTTGACGACGATTTAACATGAGCGTTTTGCCTTCTTCTTCGATACCAGGGAGGGCTTCTAGCATCATGTCGGTAGAGGGGCGAATAAACCAAGCGCTTTCATCTGGGTCACTGTTGATGCATTCCGCATGAATATTAAAGGCATGGGTGACATCTTCAATATAGTGATGCAGGCCGTGAATTGCTTGCTCGTTGATCTGTTGGATCAAAGCGCGAGCTTGTTCTGGACGGCACGAGCTCATTTCTAATAGGCGATTACGGCCTTCTTCCATTTGCTGTAATAGCGCTTCATGGTAGACCTTGGCTTCGTCCAGTAAGCTGAGATCGTCGTCTTCTCCTCGTAAGTAAGCGTGCAGGGTTTCACGGAAGGCTTCTTCTACTTTATCGCCCGCACTGGTTGTGCGACAAAAAGCATTAAGAGCGTTATGGAACCAATGGAATAAGCGTTCCTGAACGCTATTGGACAGGTAAGGGACGTGGATTTGCACGTCATGAAGTTGTCCAAGACGATCCAAGCGACCAATTCGCTGTTCTAACAAGTCGGGGTGTTCTGGCAGATCGTACATGACGATATGATGGCTAAACTGGAAGTTACGCCCTTCGGATCCAATTTCTGAACAGACAAGAATTTGTGCCCCTTCTTCGTCGGCAAAGTAAGCCGCTGCACGATCACGGTGGATTAGTGGCATCTGCTCGTGGAAATCGGCACTTTGGAAGCCAGCAAAGGTGAGCTGATCATTGAGCCATTGGGCCATATCAGCGGTGTGACAAATCACCAGTATTTTATCGGCCTGACATTCTAGGAATTCTTTTAGCCAAACCCAGCGAGGGTCGAGTTCCCAGAGTCCGTCTTGCACATCGGTCTCGGGCTGAACATGGTGGTTGGCAGAAGCAAAGTGCTCGTTGTTGTCGAGCGGATAAGCGTGCAGGTAACGATTTGGAAAACCGCCCACGGCAGCCCGTGTATTGCGGAACATTTCGCGGCCCGTGCCATGACGGTCAATCAGCCAGCTAATGGCTTCTTGTGCCCCATTCATCCGTGCTTCACCGCTTTGATCTAGATTGGCAAACCACTCTTTCGATTTAACCTGATCTAAATAGGGGGCGAAGGCGTTATCCCAGTCTATTGACAGGTCACTGTTTTCTTCTTCCGTTAGAGGGAGCAACATTTCAGCCAGTTCGGCCGCTTGTTTAAACTCTTTTTGCTGAGCCTGGTATTGTTCAAAGTCGTGGTAACGATCTGCATCCAATAACTGCAAACGAGAAAAGTGTTCTCGCTCACCGGTTTGTTCTGGTGTGGCGCTTAGCAGCAATAGGGATTCCGTTGTTGCCGCGAGACGGGCAACCACTTGGTAGCTAATACTGGGTGTTTCTGGGTGCCAAGCCAAGTGGTGAGCTTCGTCGACAATCACCATATCCCATTCTGCTTCTAGCATGTGTTGTGTCGCATGTAGATGCTGGCTGGCCCAATCAATTGGGGCGATAACAAAGGGTTGCTGCTCAAATGGATTGTCATCGCCTTCCATGAAATCTTCGTAGACGGCTTCATTGATCAAACTAAAGGGCTGATGAAAACGGCGTAGCATTTCGACCAACCATTGATGTTGTAGATTGGTGGGGGTCAAAATTAAGGCGCGTTTGCAAAGGCCGTTTAATAAACGCTGATGTAAAATCAAACCCGCCTCTAGGGTTTTCCCCATACCAACTTCATCACACAACAAAGCACGCGCTTTTGGACGATTAGCAATATCGTGTGCTAGGTAAATCTGGTGTGGTAGCAGTTCGGCTTTCAAGCCCATTAAGCCACGCACAGGAGAGGCGGCGTTGTCGGCTTGGTGTTCTAGTGTATGGCGGCGTAGGTCGAACCACATACGGCGTGCAGGTGATAAAGACAGAATATAGTCCAATTCGTTTTTGTCATTACGTGGGAATTGGATGACAGACTCTTCTAACCAGTCATCGTCGTCGCTGATACGATACTCCACCAGTCCGTCGATCTCTTCTACTTCCAATATCGTGAAGGTTTCATCCTGAAAAGAAAGTTGATCCCCTGGGGTTAAAGTGCGGCGCACAAGACTGGTTTGGTCATTTGAGTATTGGCGATCCGTTTCCGCATCGGGAAAATGCAATAAAAAGGATTTGCTTTGTCTTTCTGTGATTATACCGACGCCCAGATCAGGTTCGTTGCGGCTGCTCCATCTTTGTCCAATTTTGTACATAGTTACTCTTTGTCCGATTCGATTAATGTTAGGCTGCCTTGGCATAAATCTGTTAGCGTTTGCTTTTGTTCAGGCCAAGTTCGTTCAATAACGGCGAGGTCCATGACAATATTGTCACTAAACGTTTTGTTGTTTATCTCGATATCACTTTGTTCTAGCCAGTATTCAACCTTGCCCAGTAAAGGGTAGGAGATAACTAATTGCACAGGTGAACGCGGATAAATGTTTTCATATTCTGTTTGGCTGAGTGCTTCTTGTACGGCTTGACTATACGCTCGCACAAGGCCACCAGCGCCTAATTTGATACCACCAAAATAGCGGGTAACGACAACGGTGGTTTCACCAAAACTGGAGTGCTGTAAGACGTTTAACATGGGTTTGCCCGCTGTGCCTTTAGGCTCGCCATCGTCGCTTTGATCCCACAGGTGTGCGTTGTTTGGAGCGCCTGCAACAAATGCCCAACAGTGATGGTTGGCATCTGGGTAGCGCTGGCGTATTTCATCAAGAAAGGTTTTCGCCGCTTCACGGCCTTTGGTCCGGCTGACCGTGGTAATAAACTGGCTATTTTTAATTTCAAGATCAAAGCGTTGTGTGTGTGTTGGGCTTAAGTAGTAATCCATGTAAACTGGCTTAATTCTTGTTTTCTCTATAAAAATAGTGGGTTTTATTTTCTATGTCAGATTGGCTTTGGCAATCCGTTTTGGTGTTATCGGGCTTTTGCATCGGCGCCCTGTTGGTTTCTTGTGTTGCTGGCTACATTGTACAGGCTATGCGTCGCCAGTGGCACCTCACTCAAGCAAAAATGCAGCAACAAAATGATGAATTAGTGAGACTTTTGGAACAATCTAAGGATCATATTCATTATTTAGAGAAAGAATCTCTGACTTTAGAGCAGCAGTTTGCTGCGGCACAGACAGTATGGCAGGAAAAAGAGTCCTTCTATCGTGAGCAAAAGCGCCAAAATGAGACAGAGTTTAAGCAGTTAGCGCACGAGATCATGATGCAGCAGGGACAACATTTAGCAAAGGAAAATGAGCGTCAACTAGGGTCGTTATTACAGCCTTTGGGGTCGCAGATTCAAAAATTTCAGGAGCGTGTGGATAAGAGTTATCAAGAAGAGGCGCGGGAACGCTTTTCATTGGTGAAAGAAATAAAAAGCTTGCAACAACTGAATCAGAAAATTAGCGATGATGCGGTCAGTTTGACGTCCGCCTTGAAAGGACAGAACAAGCTACAAGGTGGTTGGGGAGAGGTGATTCTTGAGCGCATCTTAGAAAAGTCCGGTCTTGAGAAAGGCCGAGAATACGAGGTTCAAGTCTCTCTTCAATCGGAGACAGGGCGACGTTTACAACCGGATGTGGTGATTTATTTGCCCGAAGGTAAGCAAATTGTCGTGGATTCGAAGATGGTATTGGTCAGTTATTTGGCCTATATGGAGGCGGAAACCGAGGAGGAGCGTAATCGAGCCTTGAAACAGCATATGGATGCCGTACGTCGCCATATGAAGGAGTTGAGTGCCAAGGCGTATCATGAATTGCCAGGAATCACCTCGCTGGATTTCGTGCTTTTGTTTATTCCAATTGAGGCGGCTTTTGGTCTAGCGTTACAAGGTGATAACGGCTTATTCAGTGAGGCGTTTGAGCATAATATTATTATCGTCGGACCCTCCAACTTGTTGGCAACACTTCGTACTATTCAAAATATTTGGCGCAACGAAAAACAAAGTCAGAATGCCATTGAAATTGCTCGTCAAGCGGGGGCAATGTATGACAAATTTGTCGGTTTTGTTCAGGATATGGACGATATCGGCGGTAAAATTGATGCGCTAAATCGCAGCCATGATTCGGCGCTGAAGAAGCTCACACTGGGACGTGGTAATTTGTTAGCTCGTGCTGAGAAGTTAAAACAGATGGGAGCGAAAACAACCAAATCCTTGCCAGAAGGACATCTTAATAAAGAAGACACTTTGCCTATAGAAGGACCCGATGAAGAGGAATTTTACGAAGAAGAGGGGTTGTCGTCGATAGAGGACGGTGCCTCTGAGCAAACACAGCCCCATCACACTTTTACGGCTGAGTCTGAATTTGAAAGGGGCAAGTAACCTTAGGTAGAACTTGCTCGTACTGTCACGAGCAAGGTTTTCTGTTTAGTGGTTCTGTTCTAAGCCTTACGTGCTTCTATTTGTTCGCTTCCGGTGATTGCCACAATACTGTTACCTTGTTGCCATATGGTGCTGCTTGCATGTCTAGGTAAATAGCCTGGGTAATGTGATGAAGTTGACGTCCTTCTGGAACCTTATCAAGTAAGCCAATCAGTTCAATGTCTAGACCGTCGGACAGATAATGCAGCTTAGTGTGTTCAATATCTAAGTAGTCCTTATGTTGGCGCAGTAAAAAGCCCAGGTCTGCCATGATTTGATGACGAGCAGGCAAATTTAAATGAGGTGGTTTTTTATTGTCGGTATTTTGAAAACTATCGGTTTGAACTTTATCGTCCGTATCGATATGTACCATAACATCCGCCACTTGAGGGTGAGCTTTTTGGATGGTGTAAGCGACCAAATCCCCAAGGTAATGACCTTCACTAACACTGGCGTAGCTTGGTACATGTATGTGCATGTCCAAGTAAATTTTGCCAGCCATGGAACGTGCTCGCACGTCGTGTGGCGCCATGACGTTTTTTAAGCTGTTTGCTGTGTCTTTTATTTGTGCGATGAGTTTAGGGTCGGGGGCTGTGTCCACTAATTCAGCGAGATTTTCCCAAATCATTTCTACGGCCATTTTACCGATCAGTAACGCCACAACGATGGAAGCGACCATATCGGCCCAAGCATAGCCAAAGTACACGCCGATTAAACCGATTAACACCGCTACGGAAGATAGGGCATCACTGCGACTGTGCCAAGCATTGGCAATCAGCAATTTGCTTTGAATCTTTTCACCTGCGCTTTTGGTGTAGTGAAAGATAATCTCTTTAACGACAATTGTGGTAAGCAGTGCGGCTAATCCGTACCAAGTAAACTCGGCCTTAGTGTGCGAGCTGATGGACTCATAGCCAATGCCAAACGCCACGACGATCAGCACGATACCGAGAAAGACAGTGGTAACGGTTTCAAAGCGTAGATGGCCGTATGGATGGTTTTCGTCTGGACCTTGGCGTGCGTTTGATGAGGCAAAATAGACAAACACATCGGTGACTAAGTCAGATAAGGAGTGAATGCCATCGGCGATTAAGGCCTGTGATTGTGAGAAGTATCCAGCGATGATTTTGGCGATGCCAAGCAGACAATCCCAGACGGCACCGATGAGTGTGACGCGCTTAGCAATGCTCTGTTCTTGCAATAATTCTGACATAGATTATCCATGTAGATCGGTTGACAAATAGGCTGAGTGAGTAGCATTCCGTCGTGAACAGTATGGCGATTTGGTGTATTTTTTTGCAAATAGCCATGATGTCTAGCTTGGCGAATGTTCTCCCCAACCTTATCCACGAAATCTGTGGAAAAGGTTGGGCAGGTCAGTAATCACCTAGTCTCGTGGAATTTCAAACCATAAGCAGAATGAATCAAAAAACTCTCTCATGGTCAATGACATAAGGGAAAAATTTGCATCCATGTCTGATAATCCACCACCTTGGGAGTCGTTAAAAGCGGCTTCTTTCAAGGCGTCGTCGAATTTTATCTTACGCAGTGTTAAGTCTTCGTGAAGCACAAAACTTAATTTATCTGACCAGCGTAGGGCGAGACTTTTAACGGCCATGCCGTTCTCAAGGTGGCGAGTTACATCTTCAGACAAGGGCTCTAGCGCTTTAAAGCGAATAGTGGCTTTGTCTTCTGAACTGTCTTGAATCTCGCATTCATCGCCTGTTTCTAGGCTGGCTGGAACCGCATTGGTTGTCAGCCACTCCGTCATTAAGGAGGCAGGAGAGACTTGTGCTTGCAATGGTGTCATTGGGAAACTGCCCAAGGTGGTTTGCAAGTGTTTAAACAGCTGTTCAGTCATGCTGGCATTGGTGCTGTTGAGAACTAGGATTTTAGCTTGTAAATCAATGTAAGCCCAAATATCAGTACGTTTAGAAAAGGCTTTAGGGCGAAGGGTAAAAACCAGTTCGTCTTTCATGTCGGACTTTTCTTTACGACCGACTTTGCGACCTTCGATTAATTCCACCTCAGCCACTTTAGCTTCCAGCTCTTCACGAACCACCGCAGAGGGTAGGACTTTTTCTTCCTTTCCAGCACGGAATAATAGGCAACGGTCACTGGCCAGGCTCCATTGTTCACTGTTTCGAATCAGTGGCAACCAGCCGAAGGAAAACTCTTCTTGTGATCCACATTCTTTTAACGGAAATTCAGGGATTTTGTCGATAAGCTCATTGGTATCCAGTGATTCTGTGTCTTTTAGCTGAAATATTTGGGCGTTTTTGAACCACATAAATTAGTCTCTCACGGCTTCTTTAAAATGTTTACGGCACACAGAAAGATAGCGGTCATTGCCGCCAATTTCTACTTGGGCACCTTCTTTTACTGGGATGCCTTGTGCATCAAGACGAATCACCATGGTGGCTTTGCTGCCGCAATGGCAAACGGTTTTTAATTCTATCAGTTTATCTGACCAAGCGAGGAGAGCTTGGCTGCCTTCGAACAGCTCACCTTTAAAATCGGTGCGAATCCCAAAGGCGAGCACAGGAATATTAAGTTCATCGACTACATCGCTAAGGGCCTGAACCTGTTGTTTACTGAGAAACTGAGCCTCATCGATTAATACGCAACTCAATGGCCGCTCTTGGTGTGTGCGCTGGATCTGAGACCATAAATCAGACTTTTGATTGAACACAGCTGCGTCGGCTTGAATACCAATACGCGACGCAATTTGACCTTGTTCATAGCGGTCATCGATGGCGGCGGTTAATAGCATGACTTGCATTCCCCGCTCTTGGTAGTTGTGCGCAGATTGCAAGAGAATGGTTGATTTGCCTGCGTTCATCGCAGAATAATAAAAATACAGTTTGGCCATGGATCGTCAGTCGTTTTCGTCTTGTTTAGTGGGCGATGGAGTATAACAAACAGCGAGGCTGAATCCGCTGCTATGCGTAAAAAAGTAACGTAAAAGTTATTCAGCGATTTGCTGTATGACTTGTTCGTTGAGTGTCGCTGTTTTATCGGTTTTGCTCTTTTTTTCGTTGTTTTTTTTGGCTTTACTGAGTTTTGCCTTAGAAAAAGACAAAGCAACCTGCATCGTAAGCCATTCTGCACGCTTTACCTCATTTAATTCACACAATTGATCCAACTTGTCGATGGTGTCTTGATCGATGACCAGCTCCAAACGTTTGAACCCCAGTGCTTTCTCTTTTTCTCTCTGAATACGCTTATTTCGTTTTAATTGATCTTTTCGATTGAGAGGCTGCTTTCTCGGGCGTCCTCGTGAAGAGCCGAACAAGTCAATGGTATTACGATCGGACGACGCTTTTGCCATGCTTCTACTTCATTCATTTTTGGGTGGTTGCTGTGTGTATGATTGTTTAACGATTGACGCAAAGACGCAAACACCGGACGTTAAACATTGGGTCGCTATTATCTTTTAATTTGTCATCTAAGGCAAAAGTCGTCGCCAAACAAACGAGCGGGATGGTCATAAAGAAACCCAGCATATCAATAATAAAAAGGCAGTCCGAATAACAGACTGCCTTTGATAAGCCCTTTGTTGCTAAGTTTAAGCGTTAACTTCGCGAGTAATGTTAGTTGTTGCTCGCTTGTTTTGCTTGGGCTTGTTTTTCTTGGGCTTCTTTAGCCGCTTGTTGGTTGATAGCGATAAAGTCCAGCAAGATATTAGACGCTTCTCGTGCGTAAGGGTCACGTTTGTCTTTTTTGGAATCGATATCATCGAGGGATTTCACAGGTTTTAAGCCCAAGGCTTTACGACGTGTGTTTTCGATGTTTAGATCCTGTTTTTTAATCGCAGCTTCTTCTGCCTCACGTGTTTTCTCGTTTAAAGAAATTACTTTGTAGCGTTTTTCCTGCTCTTTATACGCTTTGATCTGATCCTCAAGGGCGATAAAGTCTGGATCATGCTTGATTCGCTCTTCATGACGTTTTTCTAGAAGCGGATCATACGCTGCCATGTCCCAGTAAGTTGGGTAGCGAGTGGCGTGAATCTTATCCCAAGGTAGTGGGTTTTTCAGCGCGCTTTCACCAATCTTTTTAGTATCGATTAAAGAAGGGAAGGCGATGTCGGGAATAACCCCACGGTGCTGCGTACTTTCGCCAGACACGCGGTAGAATTTGGCTTGGGTGACTTTCAGCTGGCCTTTATCCATGTCTTGTAGGACTTGGACGGTGCCTTTACCAAAAGTGCGGCTACCAATAATGAGTGCACGTCCATAATCTTTTAATGCACCTGCCACAATTTCAGAGGCCGATGCGCTCATGCGGTTTGTTAAAACAGCCATTGGGCCACCGTAAGCGATTTTGCCATCGGTGTCACCCAGTACGGTGACGTGACCGTTTTTATCACGGATTTGGACGATCGGACCAGCAGGAATGAATAGCCCAGCAATACCAACGGCTTCTTGCAGAGAGCCACCGCCATTGTTACGCAGATCCAAAATTAACCCGACAATGCCTTCTTTCTTCAATTCCTCAATAAGCTTCCTCGTGTCACGGGTTGAGCTCTTATAGTTTTTATCGCCCGCTTGGATGGCGGCAAAATCCGAGTAGAAAGTTGGAAGGTGGATGATACCTATTTTATAGGTTTTACCGTCGCGTTTGACATCAATGATGTCTTTTTTGGCAGACTGGTCTTCCAGTTTCACTTTTTCGCGGACAATGGTGATGATTTTACTGGCCTGGCTGCCTTTGCTTGGAATGATTTCCAATCTTACTTTAGTGCCTTTAGGGCCTCGGATCATGTCTACCACATCGTCAAGACGCATACCAACCACGTCTACCATGGGTTTACCTTCTTGGCCCACAGCTATGATTTTATCGTTCGGTGCTAATTTGGTTTGTTTAGCCGCTGGTCCGCCAGGAATCAGACGAACAATCTTGGTGTAGTCATCATCGCCTTGAAGAACCGCACCAATACCATCTAAGGACAGGCTCATATTGATGTTGAACGTCTCAGAAGCACGTGGTGCAAAGTAGCTTGTGTGAGGATCGAGGGTGGCAGTAATCGCGTTAGCAAAAATTTGAAAGACGTCTGTCGAGTCGGTTTGATCAAGGTGATGAAGCTGATTTTTATAACGGCGAGTTAAGGTTTTGACGATTTTATTGTTGTCATCGCCATTCATTTTTAATGTCAGAGCGCTGTTCTTGATACGTTTATACCAATACGCATTCAGCTCTTTTTCGGTTTTTGCCCATTTGCGTTTATCGGGGTCGTTCGAGAGTGTTTCGTTTTTGGTATAGTTGAAGTGTTTAACCATGTCCGGAATGTGTTTTTCTAGATAGTTCAAACGGTTATCAACACGCTTTTGGTATAGATTGTAAATCGTGTAAGCGACTTGTGTGTTGCCTTCGCGTAGGGCGTCATCAAAGCTGTCTTTGTAGCGAGATAGCGACTTGACATCGCTTTCTAAGAAAAAGCTTTTTGTTGGATCTAAATCATCAATATAATACTTGAATGCCATTTCCGAGATTCGATTGTCGATTATCGGTTTGCTATAGTGTTCGGTTTCAAGTTTGTTAAACAGTTGCTTTGCTACTTCATTGTATACTGGTAGAGGCTTCAGTTCTGTATAAGCAGAAGCTTGCACTGACACAAAGAGAAAAGCTGTTAATAGGCAAGACAAAAGGCGTTTATAATTCATCCGGTGTGGGTTCTCTTAGTCTGTTTTACGTCATTGATCAAAATCATATTAGACACGGAGCAGTAAGGCTAGCCTATCCGCTAATAAAGTCACTTTTTTTTAAGGTATTGTCCTTTAGAGAATTTATGCAACATTCTAGTTTTAATCAGTCACTGTTATCTTTTCTTCAGTCTTCTACCACTCCTTTTCACGCTACTGACAGTATGAGACAAGGGTTACTTGAGAATGGTTTTATTGAGCTATTTGAGCAAGACGACTGGTCTATCGATTTAGGCGGAAAATACTTTGTTACTCGTAACGAGTCTTCTTTGATTGCGTTTACTATGCCACATCAGAATGTTAACCGAACTGGTTGGCGTATGATAGGGGCTCATACAGACAGCCCATGTTTGAAGTTGAAACCCAATGCCCATGTTAAGCGCCATGGTTATCATCAGTTAGGTGTGGAAGTGTACGGTGGTGCTTTGCTGCATACCTGGCTGGATCGAGATTTATCGCTTGCTGGCCGTGTTACTTTTAAAACCAACAGTGGCGACATTGTAAGTCGTCTGATTGATTTTAAAGAGCCGATTGCTGTAGTGCCGAATTTGGCCATTCATCTTAATCGTCAGGCCAATGAAGGGTTTAAGGTGAATCCTCAAGAAGAGCTTTTGCCGATTTTATGTGGTGTTGATCAAGAGTTGGATTTTCACATTTTGTTGGCTCAGCAGTTGGAAAACCAGTACCCGAAGTCTGATGTCGCGTCGATTTTAGACTTTGAGTTGAGTTTATACGATACGCAGCCGCCTGCTTTGGTGGGATTGCATAAAGAATTCATCTGTTCCGCGCGTTTAGATAATTTATTGAGTTGTTTTGTTGGTATGAAAGCCTTGTTGGATTCTCAAGAGGCTTGTCCGAGTTTGTTGGTTTGTACCGATCATGAGGAAGTGGGCAGTATGTCAGCTTGTGGGGCAAATGGCCCCTTCCTAGAAGATGTGCTGCGCCGTTTGTCTCCAACCACTGAGCATTTTGTGCAGTCTATTCAGCGTTCTATGATGATTTCGGCAGACAATGCCCATGCATTGCACCCTAATTATGCTAGTAAGCACGATGGCAACCATGCTCCAAGCATTAACCATGGTGCTGTTATCAAAGTGAATAGTAATCAGCGTTATGCGACAAATAGTGAAACCGCTAGTATTTATCGTGATATTGCCGCTGAAGAGGGCTTTGAAGTACAAAGTTTTGTTGTCCGTAGTGACATGGCCTGTGGGACTACCATTGGACCTATTACGTCGGGAGAAATCGGTGTGCCAACCTTAGACATCGGGTTGCCAACATTCGGTATGCATTCGATTCGCGAATTAGCGGGCAGCCATGATGCCTATGGCTTGTACAAGGTATTGGCTCGCTTTACGGGACGTAAAGAGTTGATTGCTAAATAAGCGGATTTGATCCACTAAACCATAATGTATAAAAAAACGCCGCAGAAATGATTTTGCGGCGTTTTTTTTGTTTACTTAGTAAAGCGAGGCTTTATACATTATCGCTTGCTGATGTCTATTTTAGACTAGAAGGGTCTTCTACTAACCATTTATCAAGCGAAACGATTTTGCTTTCGTTCAGATCACCCACGGCTTCATCTAGCGTCAATTTTTGGATCACGAAGTTGTAACGGTATTTTTGGTAATCACTGATCGCTGTGTATAAGTTGGATTGTGCTTGTAGTAGCTCAACAAGGTTACGAGTTCCTACTTCATAGCCTGCTCTGCTGGCTTGTAGTGCACTGCGACGAGACTTAATAAGCTCTTTCTGTGCTTTAACTTGAGCCACCGACGTTTGCAGTTTTAAGAAGGTATTGCGGATATTCAGTTCAATGCTTTGTAATTGGCTAGCTCGATTCTCGATGGCAGCATTCGCTTGCTCTGACGCTTGGCGTACAGAGGCGTTGATGGCGCCGCCTGAGTAAAGAGGGATGCTGACTTGCAAGCCAACAGAAGAGGTATTGGTTGCGCCATTCGGTGATTGAACACTTTCAGGGTCGTTATTGGCATCGCTACGAGAAATAGAGCCGACAAGACTCACTACTGGCGTACGGCCGCTGGCTTTTTTCAGGTCAATATTGTTTTGTGCTTTCTCAACAGCAATATCTAAAATGTGGAGTTCTTTGTTATTTTTGATCGCTTTTTGAATCAGTTCGTCAACCGTGATGTTGGGATCCAGCTTGATAGGGTAGTCTTTGGACAGTTCAGGAATGTCAGTAATGACTTTGCCGGTACGTTGCAGCAAGGCTTTTTGTGCATAAGCAACGTCCGACCTAGCGGTCAGCTCTTGTACTTTTACTGCATCGTAGCCCGCTTTGGCGTCTTGTAAATCGGTAATGGATTTTAAGCCCACATCATATTGCTTCTGTGTTTGATCTAGCTGACTTTTGGTGCTTTTTACTTGTGCTTCGGTTGTCTCAAGAGTGGCTTGAGCAATTAATAAGTTAAAAAACTCCGTCATGGTGGTCAGTACCAAGTTTTCCTTGGTGTTGTCATAACTCACGCCGGCGCTTTGGTAACCAAGTTCGGTGTTTTTAACGCCATAGTTAAGGGCAGGTGAGTAGATTGGATAGCTTAGATCTAATCCGACGCTGTTTGAGCGAGTATCTACAGTATTGCCAGAAGGTGGGTTGGTTTTAGCATACCCAAGACTGCCAGTCGCTTTGATGCTTGGGTAGAGGTTGCCTTTAGTGACTGTAACTTGTTCTTTATCGGCTCGGTAAGTGGCTTCAGCGGCGCGAAGACCTGGATCATGGCTCAGAGCAAGTTTATAGACGTCATACAGACCTTCTGCATGAGAAGCGGTACTGCTTAAAGTGGCAACGGTAATCAGAGATGTAATAATATGCTTTTTCATGGAATTTAGTAGGCTCGTAGTATGAAATACAGTTATATTATCCTAAGCAATCATAAGATGGCAGGGGCGAAATAGTATATCTATTATTACCCATCACCATATCATGAAGTGATACCACAATTAATCGATCAATATGCGATATTGTGAGGACTTTTTGAAGTATATAAGGTTGTTGTCCGTTTCTTTTTAGAATTTTACTCATTGATCTTAACAGTATAGAGAATCGTTTTGGATTCCTTTGCTGTTAAGGTTCCGGTCAATTGAACACTGTTTGCGCTGTGTTTTTTAATCTTTCCGGTTGATGGGGTTGCTTCTTCCACGTTGTTAATGACTCCTTGTGTGTGTTGTGTTAGTAAAAATAATTTGGGCTCATTGGAATGATTTTTAAGAGTGAGTTTCCACTTTTGTGTGGTTGGCAGTTTTCTTGATGAGGCGTGAATCAATGTCAACTGACCCGTTATATCAAGATTGTTATTGGTGGTGACATGAAGTGTTTGCTTGGCTCGGGCCAACGGGATTGAGACGGTATCACCTGGAATCAAAAGACCGTCTCGTTGCCAATAGGTTTGGTAGATACCGGGTAAGCTTGCTTGCTTAAGCTTAAACGTCAAATTGTTGTGAAATCGCAGCTCTGTTGTGTCAGCCATTGCGGTGTTATAAACAGTCGCTTCGCTGACGCTTCTATCAATGCTAACCGTCTCTCTACTAATTTGTGTGAGTAAATGGGTGTTGGCAGGTAATGTAAGCTTCTTAATTGGATAAGTCACTTCGCTATCTGAATAATCCACGTGTTTATCTGTACTGGCATTCATCATTAAGGTGGGACTGCGCTCAGTTTTAAATAGAGGCACTTTTGAGTGGGCATAATGCAACAGACTGTTTGTAAGCGTGATGTTATTCGTCGAGTGGTTTTCAATGTTTGCCATATTAATAATGGAAATGTGATCTTTATTGATGATCAACACTCGTTTGGGTGACCAGCTCAGTTCATTAGACTGATAGCTTATTTTGCCTCGATAACGGTCTTCCTTTGTGACTGGATCGTGAGGGTTTTGCAGTGGAATGAGGTAAAAATCATTAATAGGCAGTTGGGCTTTGTGGCCCTCCATGTCTAACGTAAAGGTTAGGTGGTTGGTATTTATCTTAGTGAGCTTGCCCGTGTAGGAAAGAGCGCGTCGTTTGTTATCTACCCGTACCGTTTGACCAAGCGATTTGGACCAATTAGGTAGGTTTGATTGAATGGGTTGAATAATAGGGTGAAAATTCTCGTCCAAAGGGAGCAATGAACCCGCAATTGGGTTAAGGGATAGACCCGATGAGTTTTGCGTGTTTTCTGTCACTTGACTCTTGTTAAGACCAATGACCGCCCTTAGAGGCTCCGAAATGGCGTTCGTTGTTCCTAGTGTCAGTAGTGAAGTGATACCTAAAACAATGACTTGCTTCTTCATAAGTTCCTTCTTGTTTGCTTCTATGGTTCATGGACTTATTAGGTAAGAGGTCGTGCTCAAATGCAGAGCGTGCTAACCTTGCCCTCGTAAATAGTAACGACTTTGTGGATAAGATAAAGGGTTTGGCGTGGAAAAGCGATTATTGATTGTCGATGGTTTAAACCTGATTCGACGCCTGTATGCTGCACTTGAGTCTGAGCAAGACGTGGTTAGGCGTATAGAGAGAACGCAAAGTATTAGTATTGATGCTTTAGCGAAGTTAATGCAGCAGTTTTCTCCCTCCCATGTGGTGGTTGTGTTTGATTCCAGTGGAAAAACTTGGCGGCACACACTTTATCCAGAGTATAAGCTGGGGCGTGTGCCGATGGATGATGCTTTGCTTGATTCGCTCAATGGGTTTGCTAAGGTGTTTCGATATAACGGCATCCATTGTCTTCGTTTGGCAGGTTGGGAAGCGGACGATGTCATTGCGACGCTGGCGTTTAAATCTGCTAAGCAAGGGGTGAAATCCTATATTGTTTCGACGGACAAAGGTTTTACACAGCTATTAGATAACGAGTTTATTTTGCAATACGACTATTTTGCTAAGCTGGGTTATGACAAAGTTTGGGTGCCTGGCAAATATGGAGTTGAGTCGTCTATGTTGACGGATTATTGGGCATTGGTTGGAGATACGACCAATCGGGTGCCGGGAGTGAAAGGGATTGGTCCAAAAACAGCACTCTCTGTAATGGAAAAGCATGGGACCATTGAAGAAATATACAACCACTTAGAGGATTACTCAGCGCGTATTCAAAGTCTTCTTTCAGGAGGATACGAACAATGCCTGTTATCGCGTCAGCTTGTGGCATTAAGGGTGGATGTTAATATCGGTGTGCGCCTTTCGCAGTTAGCCTATCTTCCGTAATGGACCTTCCTTGCTTGAATTGGGTCACTTTCCCTTTCTATCACTAGCAGATTATGCAGATAGAAGGGATGTTTTACTGTCATCAAACTTCTGATCATAAAAGATATTAAATCACCCTTACTCCTTGGAGTTAAGGGGATTATAATGGTCGCATTTTTCACGAACCGGATAAAAGAGATCATTATGTCTGAGGTAAGAACACGTATTGCGCCCTCGCCAACTGGAGACCCTCATGTAGGTACGGCTTATATTGCTTTGTTTAATATGGCCTTTGCCAAAAAAATGGGTGGCAAGTTTATTTTACGTATTGAAGATACTGACCAAGCACGTAGTACACCGGAATCTGAGAAAATGATCTTAGACGCGTTACATTGGTTAGGTCTTGATTGGTCGGAAGGACCTGATATAGGCGGTCCATATGGCCCTTATCGCCAGAGTGAGCGTGGCGATATCTATGGTCAATATGCCCATGAGTTAGTGAAAAAAGGTCATGCCTTTTATGCATTTGAAACAGCAGAAGAGCTGGAGCAAATGCGCGCTGAACAAAAAGAACAAGGTTTGATGCAAAAATACGATGGCCGTGCGCTATTGCTGAGTGAGGAAGAGGTTCAAGCAAAATTAGCGGCTGGTGTGCCTTATGTTGTACGCATGAAGATTCCAGAAGAGGGAACCTGTGTAGTACAAGACATGTTACGAGGCTCAATAGAGATCG
Organism: Marinomonas sp. 63XJN7_7_ISO-PGPR-S23-202; assembly: GCF_056173505.1. NCBI lineage: Bacteria > Pseudomonadati > Pseudomonadota > Gammaproteobacteria > Oceanospirillales > Oceanospirillaceae > Marinomonas > Marinomonas sp. 63XJN7_7_ISO-PGPR-S23-202. The sequence goes on from NZ_CM149677.1 coordinate 1,847,393, forward strand.
ATTGGGCGCAGGTCGATATGCAAGTGCTTTTAAAAGCAGATGGCATGCCGACTTACCACTTGGCAAATGTAGTGGATGATCACTTGATGAAGATCACCCATGTTATTCGTGGGGAAGAATGGATTAACTCTGCACCTAAGCATATTTTGCTGTACCAATACTTTGGCTGGGAAATGCCGACACTTTGTCATATGCCATTGTTGCGTAACCCTGATAAGTCGAAATTATCTAAGCGTAAAAACCCAACCAGTATTTTGTATTATCAACGCATGGGCTATATGGCGGAAGCGGTCATTAACTATCTTGGACGTATGGGATGGTCCATGCCGGATGAACGTGAAAAGTTCTCTTTAGAGGAGATGATTGAGCACTTTGATATTCAGCGCGTTTCTTTGGGTGGCCCCGTTTTTGATGTTGAAAAATTGAGTTGGCTAAATGGCGTGTGGATTCGTGAAGATCTTACACCAGAGGCTTTTGCTCAAAAGTACGTTGAGTGGGCATTAAATCCTGAGTATTTAATGAAGATCTTACCCTTGATTATCCCTCGTGTGGAAACTTTCTCCGATGTGGCTGATGTTGCTGGCTTCTTTTTGAAAGGTATGTTGCCCATTACGAAAGAAGACTTTGAGTCCGTAAAGATGGAAGAAGAGACATTACGTAAAGCCATGCGGTTTGCCTTGTGGAAACTAGAAGCATTAAAGACTTGGAATAAAGATGCCATTTTTAATGAACTGAAAACATTAGCTCAAGCTATGGATATTAAACCGAAGGATTTTTTTGCTCCTATATTTGTGGCTATTTCAGGTACGACGGCGTCGGTTTCGGTGTTTGATTCTATGGATATCCTTGGCTCAGATATTTCTCGAGCTCGTATGCGTACGGCGGTCAATGTGCTGGGTGGCCCCTCTAAAAAAGAAGCAAAGCGCTGGGAAAAAGAATACGCCGCTTTGTGATTTAATCCTTGATGCTAGAATTGTAGAGGTTTAGATAACAAAAAGCCGATCTGATGATCGGCTTTTATGTGTGCACTACTGTTTTAGGTATGTACTGTTTTAGGCGTTTGACGGCTCTACTATTGGGGCATATTCAACTGCTTTTTTTCGTCGTAAAAACGCGAGTTTTACTATCTAAGTTAGCAACATGATCATGAATTTCTCGTGTGTTGCCTTCAATATTAACGATGTAACTGTTGTCGCGTTGTAATTGTTGGGCTATACGGTCCATTTCCTCACTCATGTGCACGGCTGTCTTTGCCACTTCCTGAATGGATTGCGCCATATCAACAGAAGAGTGAGAACTGGTCTGAGCATTTTTTTCAATCTCTTGAATGGCTACTTCGGCCTTTCCACTTAATTCTTCAATGGCATGTAGGCTTTCTTGACCACTTTCCATGGTGGAAATGGCCGACTGTGTGGAACTTTGGATGGTGTTTACAATATCCGTAATGCTGGATGTTGCTTCAACCGTTTTTTCCGCCAAGGAACGCACTTCATCCGCCACCACTGAGAAGCCTCGGCCCGCTTCGCCCGCCCGGGCGGCTTCAATCGCGGCGTTCAGAGCGAGTAGGTTGGTTTGGTTGGCAAGGTCATTGATCATGCCAATGACATTGTCGATGTCTTTCGATAATTTTCCGAGTTCGTTCAGCTGTGTACTCGTTTCATTGACGATCGAAATGGTATTGGCCAAATTCGATATAGTTGATTTGATTGTATTCGCGCCTACCTTAGCGGAGTCGTAAGTATTTTTAGATTGGGCGCTGAGTTCCTCTGTGGTATTGGAAATACTGTGGATTGTAGTAGAGATTTCCTCTGTTGCAGCAGCAAGGGAATTGGTTTGCTCGCTGACAGAACGGTTGCTGCCTGCAATGTTTTGAATGGACTCATTGAGTTCGGTTATCATGCTGGCTACTTCTGCGGAAGTGCCAACAACGTCTCCAATGACGGAACCAAGGCCGTCTGTCATTTCATTCACTGAGCCACAAAGCGAATCAAATTCGTCATTGCGTTTAGTATTGATGGGTAGTTGAGCGGTAAGGTCCCCGCTTTTGACCTTGACTAGATCTCGAATGATTTGATTAAGGGTTTTGTTCACACTGCGACCAATGCCGAGTAGCAGTAATCCCGATGAAACGGCCACCCCAATACTGACAATAATTAACAGTACGACAGCTTGTTGTGAACTGGCGTCGGCTTTATTTCGAGCGTCAGAGACGGCTTTTTGAAGAAATTTTGCCGCATTCAGGCGCGAATTATTAAGCGATTTGCTGTTTTTCTCATAATCTGCTTGGAGTTTGTTGAGTTTATTAGTTGCCTTATCAAAGGTGTTTACGGAATTTATATATGCTTGAATTTGATCATTAAACCGCTCTTTTAGACCAAAATTATTGACTCGGGTTTCGAATTTAGCGAATTTACTGAGGAAGACGGCTTTGTTAGCGGCTGTTGGTTCAAAAATAAAGTTTTTCTCCGCTTCCCTCACGGGCAAAAACTCTTGCTTAATGAGGCTAAGAAACGAAATTTCATCCGTTAGTTTCTGCCCGTTATTTGAAATGTCACCTTTGAGACCTGAGCTACTATTAAAACCGACCAATTTCTTTTGTGCAATCAATGCAACCAGCGCGGTGTTATAATCTGTAAATGCACTTTTTACCTTGCCTAATAAGGACTTAGCGGCAGGAGAAGAAGCATTATTTATATCAAATGAAAGTTCAGAAGACGCTGACTTATATTCTTTTTCTACCCCATTTAAGAAGCTTTTGTATGACTTATCGTTGAGATTATCGATCTGTTCATACTGTTGTAATAGTGTAATAACAAGAGAGTCTAAATTTTTGTCGATACTAGTGAGGACTTCGAAACGTTGGGAGGCGTTATTCTGTGTATTAATGCCATACAATGCAACGGTTGTAACGGCAGCAAAGCCAATGATTGTGGCGGATAACAAGCAGATGAGCTTAGAACGGAAGCTGAGGTTTGCCAACATATGAGATACCTGCATACATTTTATTATTTGGAAAAATATTTTTTATGTCTAACATGACGTGCCAATTTATTTCAATCGTAAGTTATTAATCCTTATCGGGAACAGCTCTAATCTTCATTCTATGTTTAGTTTGTCTCGAAAAGCAAATTATTCGTAAGCATTTGTTAAAACTGTAATAAAATATAGTCTTTATTGGGCGAATTTGTCACGATAAATCTTCTTTTGATGGGAAATTTGAAGGTAAAGGGTCGATTTGTTGGTCTAAATATCGTGGGGGCTTAACCAAATGTCAGTGAGTGTGTTTCCTACAAAGGTAATGCTTCCTGGGTATCTTGAGCGTCCAGTTGAACTGAATTCAAATTGATAAGATCGCTGAATATTGGGTTGACCACGTTGCCATGTGATTTTCCAGCGGTTTCCAGAGACGCTATCATCCAGTAACTGTAGATTGTGCTTTGCACAATGCTGCTTAGCGAGGCGGATAGCTTGCTCGTGCACCGCGCTGTTGCGCCACCACCCCCAGATGAGAGTGATCAAAAGCAGTATAAAGGCAATATCAGACAGGTTGAAATTCATGGTGTCTCTATTAACGAAAGGGGATTCCATCTTATCGAAATTATCGACAAAAAGAAATTCGTGACCGCCCCCAAGCAGGAGAGAAAAAGAGGGCGGTCACGCGCTTCACACCGAAGAGCTTGGTGATAAATATCCCACCTGTTATTGACGCATTTGGCCATTCGGGGCAGCGAATGAGCAGTCGTCCAAATGCTGTTGAGTTGCCGATAACAGGTGGACCAGTCAGTGATATTTATTCCATCAATAGTGCTCTTTCAGCGTAAAGTTGTATGACCCACTGTTCAATTCGTTGATCAGTGAGTTCAAATTGTTGGTCTTCATCAATGGCTAAACCGACGAAATGCCTTTTATCTTCCGTACAGGCTTGAGAGGCTTCAAATTCATAGCCTTCTGTTGGCCACTGGCCAATAAACGTCGCACCAGTGGGTTGTAACTTGTTATATAGCCATCCCATTGCATCCAAAAAATAGTCGGCATAGCCAAATTGATCACCTAACCCATATAGTGCAATGGTTTTATCAGCAAGAGGCAAGGTGCTTAATGTGTCAGTTAGTTCCTCCCAGTCGGACTGAATCCCTCCAAAGTCCCAAGTTGGAATGCCTAAAATGAGCGTTGAATACATTTCAAAGACACTTAAATCAACGTCTTTAATGTTATAGATAGCAATGTTTTCGTCTAAGTCTTCCCACTGTTTAGCAATTTTAATACCTACTTCTTCGGTGTTGTTGGTATCTGTGCCATAAATCAGTGCAATGGATGATGTGTTCATTAGTGTTTATTTTCCTATTGCCTAATGTATTTGTCCGTAATGCTGGCTGCTAATGCCAAAGTGTTGAATAAAAATGGCTTCGAATTGGGCTTCGGAAAAGCCACTATCGGCAACAATGCTGGTTTTGGCATTAGGATTTTTGCGTAGCTGTTCGGCAGCGTATTGTATGCGGCGGTGCTCGCTATAGCTTGAGATGGATTGGCCGACAAGATAATGAAAACCGAGTGTAAGCGCTTCCTCGTTAAGACCAACTTGGTGAGCAAGGAGTTGAGGTTTTAGATTTAAATTCTTGGGTACTTCAAGCAAGTTTTGTGCATGGAAAATTTTGCTTTGGCAGTCGTTGCATTGAGCAATATGCTTAAGCATCTTTAATTGTTCTATAAGGGTAAAAATACAGGCATAGGCATGTCCAGTGAGGCTTAGGTTCTGTCCTGTGTGCGCTAACATAGCTTGCCATACAGTTTTACTCGTGTCGGTGACGGGTAGATTGACTGTATTGTCTTGTGCTTCTAGCGCATGGAAAAGACAACTAAAGTATTGAAGGGTTTGATCTTCTGTTTCTCCCAAAGCGTGCGCTAATTGTTCGGGGAGAATATGCATTTGAATCAGTGATTTTTGATCGCCTTGTGCTAGATAAAAATCCCCCGCCCAATTTTTAGGTAAATAACTTATGCTGATAGAATGAATGTCGTTTGTGGTTTTAATCGGCTCATCACTGATAATGGTGAAATAGAGTCCACGCTTTGCTTGTTCGGACAGGATGCAATCTTGCTGACAAGTAATGTGCTGCTCAATTAACTCTAGATTGGGCATTAGGGCAATATGGCGTTTATAGCCAGATATCACTGATGCGTAGTGGTCTTTTATATCGCCTTGGTGGTTGTAGGCATGATGAAGATCAATTTGCATTGTTTGCCCTTTCCTTCTTGTTGATAGTGGTTATCATTTAAGTATTATTTTTTCTCAAATGCAAGTGGTTATCATTAAAAGTTTATTTTGGCTGTTTTGCAGGGTGTTTTTTCGACGTATTGACGATTTAGTGGTGATTTCCTTGTGGTATGATGTGTGTAAGTACGGTTGAGGCCTAGTTGTCGGGTTCTTGTTCCACCGTCCGGCACTTTGACATTGGTATAAAATAAACGGGTGAGGAAAACATGAAAAAGACTTTAGTTATCGGTACTGTGGCGATGTCTATTGCATTAAGTGGTTGTGCGACAAATCCTAATAATACCCAGAAAGGTGCCGGAATTGGGGCGGCAATCGGGGCGCTTTTGGGAAAAGCCACAGGGGACAATGACAATAGCCGTCTCGTCTGGGGGGCCGCGGTAGGGGCGTTGGCTGGGGGCGCGATTGGTCGCTATATGGATAATCAAGAGCAGGAGTTTAAAAACGAGTTAGCGGGAACGGGTGTCCAAGTGGTGCGTGAAGGAAATAATCTGCGTTTGATTATGCCAGGGGACATTACATTTGCGACGAATAGTGCCGCTGTTAACCCTAGTATTGATCCAGTATTAAACGGTGTTGCGAAAATTCTGAACCATTACCCCAAAACCGTGTTGTTAATAGAAGGTTATACCGATAATACTGGGCCTGAAGAGTATAACCTGCAGTTGTCCAAGCGACGGGCGCAGTCAGTGAAAAACTTGCTGATTATAGACGGTGTAAATGCTCAGCGTTTAACCGTCATTGGTATGGGAGAGTTCCAACCCAAAGTGCCTAACACGACTGCGGCCAACCGCCAAGAAAATCGTCGAGTGGAGCTAAAAATCCAACCGATTACTCGCTAGTCTATTTGTTGTATTAGTAATATTTAAAAGGGTTTCATTGTGGGTATGAAACCCTTTTTTATGGTGTTTGCGTTGTACCATAACGGCTACATTAAATGCTGACTGCTTAGTATTGCGACACCAATACTCGTACTGAATACTGAGGCAATGGTTGTCAAGACAATCACGTTGGCCGCTAAGGCGGAATTACCCCCCATTGCTCTGACCATTATATAGCCAGCCGACGCCGAAGGTGCGGAAGACATAAGAAAAAGCACACCAAGTTGCATGCCTCGATAGCCAAAAAAATAGCCGCCTAGTGTAATTAATAAGGGGACAATGACCAGTTTTCCTATAGCAGAGAGGAGGGCGGTCGACATGTCTTTTTTTAGTGCACCGAAGTTTAATGAGGCCCCAGCGCATATTAATGCTAAGGGGAGAGTCATTTGTGCAAAATAGCTGCCTGCTTTGTGAAGGGTAGATGGTATATGCAACCCCAAGTAAGACGATAGTAAGGCGGCTACAATCGCGATGATAAGTGGGTTTTTTGCAATACTTTTTAGGGTATATGTGATGCTCTTTTGGGCGTTCATAGAGCGATTTAGACAAATAACCGATAGAATATTAAATAAAATCGTCACACTACCAAGGTAGATGGAGGCGACCGAAAAAACGCTTTCCCCATAAGCATTGACGCAATAAGCCAAGCCAATAATGCCCATGTTTGACCGAAAAGCGCCTTGGATAACCACCCCTCTGTCGGCTTTTGTGGCAATGATTCGGGAGGCAAGGAGTTCCAGTAGGACATAGACGACAATCACTGAACCAACAGCATAAAGTACTAAAGAAAAATCGGTATCTTTAGTGATGTTTGTTCTGGAAATACTGATAAACAGAAGAGCTGGAAGTGTAATATTAAAGACGAGCTTGGAAGAGACATCAACGAAGTTATCATTGATTAAACGTACTCGATAAAGAGCCACTCCTAATACCAAAATTAAAAAAATGGGTATTGTGATAGAGAGTGAAAAGCCCAATATCTCCCAAAAGTTATTCAACGTGGTTCCTTATGGAAGACGAACCTTCCCACTGGAAGGCTCGTCTCGATGATAGTCAAATTAGTCGTTGTTTTCGAAACGATAACCTGCGCCATAAACAGAATGAATGACGTTAAGTTCCGGTGCGACGGCAGAGATTTTTTTGCGTAATTTTTTGATGTGACTATCGATTGTACGGTCACTAACAACGCGGCTGTCCGCATAAATGCTTTTCATGATCAAATCACGACCAAATACACGTCCTGGCTCTTTAATTAGAAGCTGTAGCAACTGGAATTCGACGGTAGTTAGGTCGATCAGCTCGCCTTTGTAAGTAGCCCGAAGACGATCAACGTCTAAGTCAAAGCCGTCAGTACGAGGTGATTCGGTTTGATCTAATTCAACACGACGTAGATTGGCTTTAACACGCGCGACAATTTCGCGAGGGCTGAACGGTTTGCAAACATAATCGTCTGCCCCCATTTCAAGACCAATTAAGCGGTCGATTTCCTCGGCTTTTGCTGTGACCATAATAATAGGAACACCGCTAAACTGACGAACTTGCTTGCAGATTTCAATGCCATCTAAACCAGGTAGCATCAGATCAAGAAGAATAAGGTCTACTTGGTTGTTTTTTACATAGTCAACGGCTTGGTCACCACGGTCAATATGGTGATTCTCATAGCCAGCTTGATCTAAGTAGGCTGCAACTAATTCTGCTAATTTTGGTTCGTCTTCAACAATCAGTATTTTGCTCATAGTATTTGTTATTCCATATTATTAATGTAAAGGAAACTCTATTCTTATGCCTAAGCCGCCTTCAGGGGAGTGATAGGCTTTTATCGTACCCTGATGGGCATTGACAATATTGGTGCAGATGGCCAGACCTAAGCCTTTCCCCCCAGTTGCTCGATTACGTGAATTTTCAACGCGATAAAACTGCTCAAAAATTCGTTGTTTTTCTTCTTCGTTGACACCCGGCGGTGTGTCTTCAAATAGAACAATGGCTAAATTCTTCTCTTCTCGCAAGGTGATCTTAAGTCTTCCTGGCGTATTTGTGTATTTTAATGAGTTATTCATCAAATTAGCAAAGAGTTGATGAAGGCGATTTTCATCACCATTAATTAATATCGGGTGTTTTGTGACAACTTCAAGTTCTAAGTCTAATCCTGCTTCTTTATAAATCAAAGACATGGATTGGGAGGTTTGTTCAAGCGTGTCTGCCAAATCGACCTCTTCCATTTCATAGTTCAAGTTGCCCATGTCATGCATGGATAGCTGGTTTAAATCATCGATTAAGCGAGCTATATGAACAATTTCTTGTTGCAGTGACTCTAGGCTTTCCGGTGAAACTTTAATGATGCCGTCTTGCATGGCTTCTATTTCACCACGCAAAATAGCAACGGGTGTACGCAACTCGTGGGCAGTATCTGCAACCCAGCGTTTACGAGATTCGCGTGTATCCTCCAGTGTCGTTGCTAGGTGGTTAAAGTCGGTGCCTAAATCCGCGAGTTCATCGGTGCCTTGTATTTTAATTCGAGTATCAAATTTTCCTGTCGCTAATTTTCTGGTGGCTTCTCTTATGGTACAGATGGGTCGACTTAACCATTGAGCAAGAGGCCAAGTTAATAAAGCGGCGATAGCGAGAATAAACGCTGAAATTAATAAAAAGGCTTCCCCTTGTTGCTGAACGAAGCGCAGGGTTTGGTCTTGAACAACGGCGCGCATGGATCTAAGGCCGACATAGCCAACAATTTTCTTATTGACGATGACTGCATGGGTTTCGGCTTTATCAAATGGCACATGACCAATCAGATTTTTTTGGTCTTTATCAAATAATAAAAAACGTTGACGATAGTATTGAGATGGATAAATAAGGTCTAGGTTAGGTGTGCTTGGTGGTGGAATCAAGTCTCGCAGATTTTCTAATCGAGTTTGATTCCATTTCTTTTCCATTCGGCTTTCTTGAACGAGAAAGTACCAATCCTTGTAATAAGCGTAGAGGTTTGCCGTGCGATTGGCCATTTGTTCTAGAAAATCACGATCGCGTGTGGTTGCGTAGGACACAAAGCCTTTGTCGAAGCTCCACTGAAAGACTTGCCACATGGAGACAATGACCAAAATATTGCTAAGGACGAAAACGACAAAGAGTTTGTGTCGAATTTTAATTTTTTTGGTGAAGGTCATAATAAAGTATGTTGAATCCTTTGGCTCAGGCAAAAGAACAGCTTTAATCGTCTTCGCATTGAGAACGTCTTTGCATGTCTGCTTTTATAAAAAAGAAAAATTTATAGTCGATTATAAGGCCCGTATGGAAATTATAGCTACTTTTGAGGCGTGTAATAAATGAGGAATAACAAACTTTTATTATTCGTTGTGTTAAATGAGAGATCTGTATTCCCGATTTAATTAAAATCTGTGTCTTTTTTCTTGTGATGCTGTAGAGGATTATTTTTACTCTTCTCCTTTTATATGCAGGATATTGCGATGACGATCTCTCACTTGCTTACATCTCATACTCAAAAAATAGAAAAGTCTTTGGTGCGCGAGTTGCTGCACTATAGCCAACAACCAGACATTTTGTCACTAGCAGGGGGATTGCCTGATGAAAAATACATGCCTGCCTACCCAAGTCTGGATGTGTTAGCGGACAGCCGTCAATATGGGCCGAGTGAAGGGGAAATAAGACTTCGTGAGCAAGTAGTTTCTATTGTTGCGGGTCGTGGTTTGTCGACTGTGGCGGACGATGTCTTGATTACCACCGGATCGCAACAAGGGTTGGATATTATTAGCCGCTTAATATTGGATGGTGATTCGACAATTTTGACTGAGCAGCCGACGTATTTGGCCGCTTGTCAGGTCTTTAGTTTACAGGGGGCGACGATTCAAGATGTTGCTTCTGATGCACAAGGGATGTCATTAGAGGCATTGCGTCAGGCGATTGATGCTTATCATCCCAAAGCCCTGTATTTAATCCCTAATTTTCAAAACCCCGCTGGTCATTGCTATAGCCTGCAGCGTAGACGAGACATAGCAGCCTTGCTGGATGAGAAAGGGATATTGTTGATTGAAGATGACCCTTATCGCGATTTGTGCTACGAGCAGGTTGACTTAACACCGATATGTTCGTTGTTGAAAACGGCGCCTTGGTTGTATTTAGGCAGTTTTTCTAAGGTACTATGGCCAGGTGTGCGTACTGGGTATTCGGTATCGTGCCCGGCTTTTTCGCCGTATTTGGTTAAGGTGAAACAGGCGATTGATCTTCATACGAACCGTCTTGGGCAGGAGATGGTGTCTTATTTCTTGTCTTCCGGTGGGTTTCCTGCTCATTTGGTGACATTGAAAGAGGTTTATAAGCATAAGAGGGATGTGATGGCGCAAGCATTGTCATCGGAGTTAGGCGATTTGGTGACATTTACCCTTCCTGCTGGTGGTATGTTTTTTTGGCTACGTTTACCGGACGGTGTGTCATCGACACTAGTATTGGAGGAGGCCTTGCGAGAAAACGTGCTGGTGCTGCCAGGCGTGCCGTTTTTCCCTACTGAAAGCCCACTAAAGGATTCATTTTTACGATTAAGTTTTGCCCGTGTCTCGCTGGATGATATTAATAAGGCGGTGGCGGTCCTTGCTGGCGTGATTAAGCGACTGCTAACAAAATAGAAGGGTACCTACTCTTTGCTGATTGCTATTCCATAACAGGTTAGGCTGACAGGCTTTTTATCGTCTTTATAATGGTGAAAGAGTTCCTTCTTTTTGGGGGACACGTTAGAATCTTACTTTTAAGAACGAATAGAATAGGAATATGTAATGGGCAGAGCCTTCCAGAACCGCAAAGAGTCCATGGCAAAAACGTCTGATCAAAAAGCCAAGGTTTACAGCAAATATGGCCGTGAGATTTATGTCTGTGCAAAATCCGGCGGTATTGATCCAAATGGCAACTTAGCACTGCGTTCTTTGATTGAGCGCGCGAAAAAAGATCAGGTGCCAACGCACGTTATCGATAAAGCAATTGATAAAGCGAAAGGCGGTGGCGGGGAAGATTTTGATACAGCTCGTTACGAAGGTTTTGGTCCTGGTAACACCATGGTGATCGTTGACTGTTTGTCTGATAATCCCAACCGTACTTTTGGGGATGTCCGCACTTGCTTTAACAAAGTGAAGTGTAAAATTGGCAGTCAAGGTAGTGTGAGTCATATGTTTGATCACAGCGCCATTTTTGTTTTTTCTGGTGACGATGAAGAAGCGGTACTGGAAGCGCTGATGATGGCGGACGTCGATGTTACTGATATTGAGCTAGAAGACGGTAAAGTGACCGTATTTGCTCCTAATACAGACTATAATAAAGCAAAAACAGCACTGACAGAGGTGTTTGGTGAGATTGAGTTTGATGTGGATGAAATTCAGTTTGTCCCTCAAAACACAACGCCGATTGAAGGTGAGGACGTTGAGCAATTTGAGCGCTTCTTAGATTTGCTAAACGATTTGGATGACGTTCAGCGTGTTTACCATAACGCTGAGTTGTAGTTGACAGAGAAACGTTATGATAGCTCTGGCGAGAGGGTCTTTCGTCAGAGTTTTTCTTTTTTAGTAGTCTTAAAGGTAAGTAGAAGGTTGTTTATGTCTGAGCGTCCAACACCGCCAGAGGACTGGGAATGTTGTGAAAGTGAGTGTTCCCCTTGTGTATGGGACACTTATTATGAAGAGCTTAGAGCTTGGAATGCGGAACAGAAAAAGATAAAAGAGAGTCAGAGTTCATCCCACAATGATGAGGGTAAGTGATTGCTATGAGTAGACCAAAACCTCAAGTCAAGTCTCCTTGTGTTAACATTTGCTTATTGAATGAAGAGGATATTTGCGTTGGCTGCTACCGGAGTGGTCGAGAAATTAGTTTATGGGGTGGCATGAATAAAGCGTCCCAGTTGGCGGTTATGAAAAAAGTGCGAGAACGAGAAGCTAAAAGCAAATTAGTGTCTGGCTAATTTGCTTCTGGTGCTGATGGTTTCTTGCTAGCTCTTGCTTGCATCGCGTTGGTTTTTCAGTTCAATCCATTGAGACATATATTGAGTGCTTTTCATTGAGTGATGTCTGAGCATTTTACCGAAAAAATGCTTTTTCCTTAAGTCTTCCTTTTGTTGATATTGCTGTTGGATTTTAGCGATAAGCTTTGGTGCCCATTCTGTTTCCAAATAACGTGCGTTTAAAATCGTCGCGCCGTTTTTTTGCATTAATTCCCAATTGGCTTTGTCTTCGTATAGGGAAGCTGCTGCTTCAACAAATGCGTCAATCGCATCAGTGATGACGCCATTCCATGGCAGTGTCCCATGCATTGCTTCTGCGCCAATGTGTGTGGTAATGCTTGGTGTGCCCATCTGCATCGCTTCGACCAACTTTCCTTTGATGCCCGCACCAAAGCGTAATGGTGCCAAACAGAGTCTTGCTTGTTGCATGACGGCCTGAGCATCTTCTGCCCAGCCTTTTACAAGAAAACCGTCTTTTGCATTATGAAGTTGAGTGGCTTTAGGGGGTGGGTAGGCGCCATATATATGCAGCTCTGCTTGGGGGAGTCGTTTTCTAAGGCGGGGCCAGATTTCTGTTTTTAGCTGTAATACTGCATCCCAGTTCGGTGCATGGCGGAAGTTGCCGATACTGATGAAGTGTTGGCGTGCTTCAAAGCTGGGGAGCGAGCCTGCTTCCTGTGGTGATGGGAGCATAAAGGGTAGGTGAAAAAGGTGTGTTTCTGGTACCTGGAATTCATCGATTAATAGTTTGGTTTCCATTTCTGAAATCATCAAGGTTAGGTCGCAGCGAAGAATGGCGGCGATTTCTCGAACGCCAAGATCGTTATACATGTCTTCTAACTGGAATGGTCGCTTTTGTTTGACGGCTTGGTGTCTGGCGTGGCGAAGAGAATGGAGGTCTTCGGTGTTTAGAATGCGCAAGGCGTTTGGGCAGTATGTTTCAACACGCCAGCCAAATTGTTCTTCCATCATAAAACGATCGTAGATGACTGCGTCGGGAGTGGCATCGAGGATAAACTGGTTGAAGGACTCGTCATTAAGAAGAATCTGCGCAGTCTGAACGCCAATGACCTCTAAATTGGCCATATGTTCAGTTGGTTGTGCGGGACTGGCGAAGGTGACTTGCCAATCTTGTTTGCGAAATGTGCTAAGTAGCTGCATCATGCGGCTACCCGCTGCAGAGGAGTTGGGTTCGGGCCAAACGTAGCCGATGATAAGTAAATGCACCTTGATCTCTTTGATTTTTAAAAGGGTTAAGACTGAGGTTGAATCGTTGAATTTTGATTCAAGGTCAGGACATATTCATTGAGCTATTGTATCATGGTGGGCAAATTTGTCTTGTGTGGTTGATTCTTAGGATTGGCGGATCACAAGGCGTAAGGAAAACATGTCATTGAGAGATTATATATGATCATCAAACCAAAAATTCGCGGATTTATATGTACGACAACTCACCCTGTGGGCTGTGAGCAAAACGTAAGGGATCAGATCGCCTTCACAAAAAGTAAAGGTCAAATTCAGAATGGGCCAAAAAAAGTACTTGTGATTGGGGCGTCTAGCGGTTACGGCTTGTCTTCTCGTATTGCCGCTGCATTTGGTTCTGGTGCTGCGACGATTGGTGTGTTTTTTGAAAAGCCTGGAACAGAAAAGAAAACCGGTACCGCAGGTTGGTATAATGCGGCCGCCTTTGATAAAGCGGCAAAAGAAGAAGGTTTGTACGCAAAAAGTATTAACGGTGATGCTTTTTCAAATGAAGCGCGCGATCAAGTTATTGAGCTGATCAAGCGAGATCTGGGTGAAGTGGATATGGTGGTGTACTCCTTGGCGTCTCCTGTTCGTAAGTTACCAGATACAGGGGAGGTGGTTCGCTCTGTACTTAAGCCTATTGGTCAGCCTTACCGCTCTACTGCGATTGATACCAATAAAGATGTGATTATTGAAGCGGAAATTGAGCCGGCAACGGAAGAAGAAGTCGCAGCGACAACAACGGTTATGGGCGGTCAGGATTGGGAACTTTGGATGTCTGCTCTTAAAGAGGCTGGCGTACTAGCGGAAGGCGTTCGTACCGTTGCTTACTCTTACATCGGTTCTGATATCACTTGGCCAATATATTGGCACGGTGCGCTAGGTAAAGCAAAAGAAGACTTGGACCGTGCGGCGCATGCAATCAATGATCAGCTTGCTGAATTTGAAGGCGGTGCAAACGTGGCTGTACTTAAGTCGGTTGTGACTCAGGCCTCTTCTGCGATTCCTGTGATGCCCCTGTATCTTGCCATGGTATTCAAGGTAATGCGCGAAAAAGGGCTTCACGAAGGTTGTATGGATCAAATCTACCGTATGTTTGCTGAACGTTTGTACAACAATCATAATCCAGCAGAGCTTGTGGATGACAGTAACCGCTTGCGTCTGGATGATTGGGAACTGCGTGAAGACGTTCAGCAGGCTTGTCGTGATCTTTGGCCGCAAATTAACGATGGGAACTTGTTCGCAGAAACGGATTACCAGCTTTATAAAGATGAGTTCTTGAAGTTGTTTGGCTTCGGCGTTGAAGGTGTGGATTATGAGGCAGATGCTGAGCCAGTTGTCGAGTTTGATGTGATCACGCTGTAATTTTACATATTAGTACCGTCGAGTTACGAAAAGGAGGTTGAGCTTTGCTTGGTCTCCTTTTTTAATGGGATGATATATTTTATAGTCTATGTGAGGTTGTCTTTTGGAGTGTCTGAGTGCGTAATTTGGGGTTGTCATGAAAAGCATTGTTTGGGCTGTCTTATTCTTGCCGCTGACGGTTTGGGCGCAAAGGGTGGTCGAGAAGCCTGTCAATATTATTTATGGTAATAAGATTATTCATGCCCAGCATCAAGTTGTGCTCGATTCTCCCAATAAAGTGGATGTTATTCCTGTCGAAAAATCTAAGCCTTCTGTAAAGGAGCCAGATGTTGTGGTGTCTCCAAATGGTTCCTCTTGGGCTTATTTGGAGGAAAATGACGTCGCGGCAAAAGAAAACAAGATATATAACGAGATCAATCGTCGTACAGAAGAGGCGCCTTTTACTGTGTTGTTTACAGGGCATATCCCTGAAGCAATTCAAGAAAAACGGCTGCGTATGATGCCGGAAGTCGGAATTTTTGGTGATCAGTTGAATAAACTAAATGAAGATGAAAAGCAGTCTGTAAAGACTGCCGAAAAGTCTCAAGGTATTAACCCCGATGCGGGAGAGTTTTCGGCCATTTCGCCGGATGATGGAAGTAAGACAATGGGCGGCAAAGCCTCTGCAGATAAAGCTGAAAAACAGCCTGCTTCTACAGATAATGGGTCGACACCCCTCTCGAAAAAAACACAAGAAGAGAAATTGAACCAGTTGATTGGTGGTGGCTAGTAGCCCATTGTATTGAAGGTGGAAGGGTGGTGTTTGCTAAAAAAGAGACGGTGGCGGAAGATGCTGACCGTCTCTTTTTTTTGCCTTTTAGGCTTTTTGTGCCTGTGCGTCTAGGGATTGTCCATTGATATCAAGGCTGTCATTGCCCATCAAATATAAGTAAACAGGCATGATTTCTTCTGGAGTGGGCAATGTTTCAGGGTTTTCAGCTGGGTAGGCGGCGGCGCGCATTTGGGTTCTGGTTGCACCAGGGTTAATGGCGTTCGATCGAATGTTGGAGATGTTGCCTAATTCGTCAGCCAGTAATTGCATCATGGCTTCCGTAGCAAACTTAGAAATTGCGTAAGCGCCCCAGTATGCTCTTGCCTTTCTGCCGACGCTTGACGTGGTAAAAACGATGGAGGCATTGGGTGCTTTTTCCAACAGAGGTAAAAGTGCCTGATTGATAAGAAGTTGACTATGAACATTGACCTTCATAACTTGTTCAAAGGTATTGGCATTGTAAGCGGAAAGAGGGGTGCGCTCACCCAGTAGACTTGCGTTATGGAGTATGCCATCTAGCTGCCCAAACTCGTTTTTAATGGTGTTGGCAAGTTCGGAGTAGTCATGTTCCCCAGCGCCATCCAAGTTAAGAGGTACAATAGCCGCTTCAGGGTAGCCTTTTTCTTTAATGATATCGTAGACCGTATCCAGTTTTTTGGCTGTTCTTCCAAGCAAAATAACGGTGGCGCCGTATTGAGCATAGGTGATTGCTGCTGCCTTGCCAATGCCGTCGCCTGCGCCAGTGACCAAAATCACTTTATCTTTTAATAATTGTTCTGGGGCTTTGTAATCGAACATAGCAACTCCCTCTTTCTTTAACATAATGATTTTATGCGTTTGGCTTTTGAGTATGCATCATGTAATTGACGGATACATCTTTTGTAGTCAGCTTATAGTGTTTGGTAATTGGGTTGTAAGTCATGCCTATCATGTGCTGCACCTCTAAACCTGCTTGTCGGGCATAGTTGTTTAATTCAGAGGGTTGGATGAATTTTGCGTAGTCATGGGTTCCTTTGGGAAGCATGTTGAGAATGTATTCGGCGCCAATAATGGCAAACAGATAGGACTTGGGGTTGCGGTTTATGGTGGAAAAGAATACATCGCCGCCTGGTTTCACTAATGTCATGCAGGCTTTTATAACAGAAGAGGGGTCTGGAACGTGTTCCAACATTTCTAGACAGGTGACAACGTCGTATTGACCAGCTTCGCGCTCTGCTATGTCTTCTGCGGTGATGCGTTCGTAATCAATGTTCAGTTTTGATTCTTTTTTGTGCAGTTCTGCTACAGCAAGAGGGGCTTCTCCCATATCAATGCCTTTTACTTGTGCGCCTAGCTTGGACATGGCTTCAGATAGAATGCCACCACCACATCCAACATCAATGACTTTTTTACCTTTAAGAGGTGCGTGCTCATTAATGTAATTTACTCGTAGTGGGTTGATATCGTGTAAAGGTTTAAATTCGTTCTCGGTATCCCACCATTTACTGGCAAGTGCTTCAAACTTCGCCACTTCAGTTAGGTCGACATTGGCTTTGTGTTCGGTATTGTCTGTCATGTTGGGTTCCAAAATAGAGTTTCATGGATGTTTTTTTAGTCATCTCTACGCGGATGTAAAGCAATAGAGCCTGATATGTTCTTAGTCTGAGCTAAATGTAAATGACTTACGTGTACTTTCATTATAACGACAACCTGTAAGCTGACCAAGGTTAAAAAGTGGAACTATAGAAAGGTAAGGGAGATTTGCTATGGGGTGTGTGCGATATGTGATGGGGATCAATAAAAAAATAAGGGATAGAGGCGGTCTTTTTTACTTGATAAATGATGAACAAAACATGACACCGCAGAGGTCTTATTTAATTCCTTATGGTACAATACTGCGCTTATAAAAAGATATCAGGGCGTCTGTCAGACTCCGAGGCATAAGGATCGGTTGTATCTATGGGTGAATTAGCCAAAGAAATTATTCCCGTCAGTATCGAAAATGAACTAAAGGGTTCCTACCTTGATTATGCAATGAGCGTAATCGTTGGGCGAGCGTTGCCAGATGTGCGTGATGGGCTTAAGCCTGTCCACCGTCGTGTCTTGTTTGCCATGAATGAGCTGAAGAACGATTGGAATAAAGCTTACAAAAAATCGGCACGTATTGTCGGTGATGTCATCGGTAAATACCATCCGCATGGCGATGTGGCGGTGTACGACACGATTGTTCGTATGGCGCAGCCTTTCTCAATGCGTTACACCTTGATTGACGGTCAAGGTAACTTCGGTTCGGTGGATGGTGACAGTGCGGCCGCCATGCGTTACACAGAAATCCGCATGGAGAAAATCTCTCATCATTTATTGATGGATTTAGAGAAAGAAACGGTTGATTTTGTGCCTAACTATGATGGCACTGAGTTTATGCCGTCTGTCTTGCCATCACGTGTCCCCGGTTTGTTGGTCAATGGTTCTGCGGGGATCGCGGTTGGGATGGCAACAAACATTCCACCGCATAATTTAGGTGAAGTGATCGATGGCTGTTTAGCGTTAATTGATAATGCTGATGTGAGCATTGAAGAGTTAATGGAGCACATTCCTGGGCCAGACTTTCCAACGGCTGCGTTTATCAACGGCCGTGCTGGTATTGTTGAAGCTTATAAGACAGGCCGTGGGCGTATTTACATGCGTGCCCGTCACCATATTGAAGACATGGAAAAAGGCAATCGCCAATCGATTGTGTTTACAGAAATTCCTTATCAGCTTAACAAAGCAAAAGTGATTGAGAAAATTGCGGAGCTTGTGAAAGATAAAAAGCTGGAAGGCATCAGCGAGCTGCGTGATGAGTCTGATAAAGAAGGCATGCGCATCGTTGTGGAACTGCGTCGTGGTGAAAACCCCGATGTTGTGGTTAATAATATCTTTACCCAAACTCAGCTTCAGTCAGTGTTTGGTATTAATATGGTGGCCTTGGTCGATGGGCGCCCACAGTTATTGAATCTCAAACAAATTCTTGAATGTTTTGTTAAACACCGTCGTGAAGTGGTGACCCGTCGCACGATTTACGAGCTTCGCAAAGCCCGTGAACGTGGTCATATCCTTGAAGGTCTTGCGGTCGCTTTGGCGAACATTGACCGTGTTATTGAGCTGATTCGTACGTCGCCCACTTCGGCTGAGGCAAAAGAAAAATTGGTGACGGAAGCTTGGCAGCCAGGTGATGTGGTCGCAATGTTGGAGCGCGCCGGATCGGATGCCTGTCGTCCAGATGACTTGGATGAGCGTTATGGTTTTGTGGACGGTATTTATCATCTTTCTCCTGAACAGGCTCAAGCCATTCTTGATCTGCGCTTACATCGTTTGACGGGACTTGAGCATGAGAAGTTGATGGGCGAATACCGCTCTTTGATCGACGTGATTGCCGAGTTGCTGTATATCCTGTCTAACCCTGAGCGCTTGATGGAAGTTATTCGTGAAGAGTTAGAAGACGTTCGAGACAGTTTTGGTGATGTTCGCCGTACTGAGATTTTGACTTCTCGCCAAGATTTGACCATTGCCGATCTGATCGATGAAGCGCCTATGGTTGTCACGATTTCAGATACTGGCTATGCGAAATCTCAACCGTTAGAAGAATATAAAGCCCAGCGTCGTGGTGGTCGTGGTAAGTCGGCGTCTGCGATGAAGGACGAAGATCATATTAGCCATCTGTTGGTAACCAGTAGTCATGATACTGTGATGCTCTTTACTAATTTCGGCAAAGTGTATTGGTTGCGTGTATTCGAAATTCCAGTGGCTAGCCGTAACTCTAAGGGGCGTCCTATCGTAAACCTATTGCCATTGGCAGAGGGTGAGCATATTTCGGCCTTATTGCCGTTAACCGCACCAGAAAAAAGCGACTCTGAAGCGGATGATGAAGAGGCTACCCAAGAGGCAAGCAGCTACATCTTTATGGCAACAGCGAATGGTACGGTTAAGAAAACGGCGATGGAACATTTTGCCCGCCCACGCTCAACAGGGTTGATTGCCTTGAGTTTGGATGAGACGGATGCCTTGGTTGGTGTGGCTCAAACCAGTGGTAACGATGACATTATGTTGGTGTCTAGTTCTGGTAAGACGATCCGCTTCAATGAAGGGGATGTCCGTGCCATGGGGCGTACTGCAGCTGGTGTTCGTGGTATCCGTTTGGCAGAAAGTGCCAAAGTGGTTTCTTTGATCGTTCCTCAACAGGGCACAGCGGTTTTGATGGCCTGTGAGAACGGTTATGGTAAGCGTACTATGATTGATGATTTCCCTGTGTATGGCCGTGGAGGTCAAGGGGTTATTGGTATTCAGGTGTCTGAGCGAAATGGTCCAGTTGTTGGGGCTACTCAGGTCGATGAAACGGATGAAATTATCTTGATTACCGATCAAGGAACTCTGGTTCGTACCCGTGTTTCTGAAGTGTCTTGTCAAGGGCGTAACACGCAAGGTGTGACCTTGATTCGCTTAACCAACGATGAGCATTTAGTAGGTGTGGTTCGTGTGGTTGAGGATGATGAGAGTGATCTGGCTATCGACGATGCGCTTGCGGATGTCGAACCAAAAGATGAAGATGCGCTCGAGGGTGATGGTGAAGAGCCAAAAGCAGGTCTAGACCCTGATGCCCGGGAAGACGGTGCAGAGTAAAAAGCAACGGCGCACTTAGGTGCGTCGTTTTTCTGTTATAAGTCCTGATTTTTTTAGAGGTAATAGGCGGGATGAGTCGAGTATACAATTTTTGTTCTGGTCCAGCAGCGCTTCCTGAAGCGGTTCTTGAAAAAGCACAGTCTGAGTTATTAGATTGGCACGGTGCTGGTGTGTCTGTGATGGAAATGAGTCATCGTAGCTCCGAGTTTAAGTCAATCTTAGCATCGGCTAAAGCGCGTTTGTCGCGTTTGATGAATATTAGCGACGACTATGAAATTTTGTTTGCACAAGGTGGCGCATCGGCGCTATTTGCTCAGATTCCTGCCAACCTTACCCATGGCTTTAACTCCGCTTGCTATCTAGATACAGGGGCTTGGTCGTCGAAGGCTATCAAAGAAGCAAAGAAATACACTAACGTCGTTTTAGCGGGCTCTTCTAAAGAGCAGAGCTATCATACTGTGCCAGACTTCGCGACGCTGAATTTGGATGATAGCGCGGCTTACTTGCACCTTTGTCCTAATGAAACGATTGGTGGTTTAGAGTTTGCGGATTTACCAGACACGTCTTTGCCGATTGTGGCTGATTTATCTTCAACCATTTTGTCTCGCCAAATAGATGTGAGTCGGTACGGTATGATCTACGCAGGCGCGCAGAAAAACGTAGGCCCAGCTGGTGTCGTGATTTGTATTGTTCGTAAAGACTTGCTTGCCCGTAGCTCTGATACATTACCGACCGTTTGGAATTTTGCCACCCTTGCTGCCAATGATTCCATGATTAATACTCCGCCAACGTTTGCCATTTACTTGGCGGATTTGGTGTTTGAATGGTTAGAGGCTCAAGGTGGTGTTGCTGCGATTGAGCAACAAAATATTGCCAAAGCCAATGCATTGTATGCCGCCATTGATGGCAGTGATTTCTACGCTAACCCCATTGATCCACGCTATCGCTCTCGGATGAACGTGCCATTCACATTGGCTGATGAATCTTTGGAGGGGACATTCCTAGAAGAATCTAAAGCAGCAGGTTTACGAACATTAGAGGGCCATCGTTCTGTTGGTGGTATGCGTGCCAGTATCTATAATGCCATGCCGATGGAAGGTGTACAGGCTCTGATTGGTTTTATGCGCGATTTTGAAGGGCGTTACGGTAAATAATAATGTCAGATTCTATTCAAACCATCCCAGATACTCTGCCATTGTTGCGAGACCGTATCGACGCGATAGATTCGCAAATTCAAGCACTGATTAATGAGCGTGCGCGTTGTGCTCAGAAAGTGGCGGAAGTGAAACTTCATGAGCAAGGCGAAGAGTCGGTGGTGTTTTATCGTCCTGAACGCGAGGCGCAAGTATTACGCCGTGTGATGGAACGTAATGAAGGGCCACTTGGTCACGAAGAAATGGCGAAGATCTTTCGCCAAGTTATGTCCTCTTGTTTGGCGCTTGAGAGGCCAATGCGCATTGCGTTTCTCGGACCTGAGGGAACATTTACTCAACAGGCCGCATTAAAGCATTTTGGTGCGTCCATTATTAGCTCTCCCATGGCGGCCATCGATGAGGTGTTTCGCGAGGTAGAGTCTGGGGCGGCGCATTATGGTGTGGTGCCCGTTGAGAATTCCACTGAAGGCGTTGTGAATCATACATTAGACAGTTTTCGTGATACCCACTTAAAAATTTGCGGGGAAGTTGAAGAGCGTATTCATCACCATCTGTTGGTGAGCCCGAATATTGATCCTGCTGATGTGACGCATATTTACTCTCATCAACAGTCATTGGCGCAATGTCGTGCTTGGTTGGATCGATACTGGCCTCATGCTGAGCGTATTGCTGTCTCGTCTAATGCCGAGGCAGCACGCCTTGTCTCGGAAGCGGGAATGTCAGCGAAAGCGATTGCGGCGATTGCAGGTGACATTGCCTGTGAGCTTTATGGATTGGTAAAAGTCTCGGCGAATATAGAAGATCGACCAGATAATACCACGCGCTTTTTGGTGGTAGGTAAGCAGGATGTTGAGCCAAGTGGCTGTGATAAAACGTCCTTACTTATCAGCGCAAAAAATGAACCCGGGGCTTTGTACCATCTGTTGGCCGCTTTTGATCGTAATGGTGTCGACATGACACGGCTTGAGACGCGACCATCTCTTGTGAGTCGCTGGGATTATGTTTTTTATATCGACTTTGTTGGTCACCATCAAGATAAAGCTTGCCAGTCTGTGATTGAGGAATTAAAGGCTAGAGCGTCGGAAGTGAGGGTGCTGGGGTCTTATCCAGTGGCTGTGCTGTGAGCTTGATAATGTGGCGAATGCCGTTAGATATAAAGGTCTTATAAGCGTGTTGGATATGGATACAAAAGAAGTGCCTCTGTTTGGGAATGTATTAGTTGTCGGTCTCGGCATGATTGGCGGTTCTTTCGCTAAGGCACTAAAAGAGAGAGGTTTGGCAACCCTGTATGGGGTTGATAGACGTGAGTCTGAATTGGTACTTGGTGTTTCTACGGGGGTCATTGATCATCCGGCAATGCTTTCATCCGAGTTTATTGAAAAGATGGATGTCATCATACTGGCTACGCCTGTGAGGGCGATGGAGTCAGTCCTGTCTGAGATAAAACCTTATCTAAAACCTACTACCTTGTTGACAGATGTTGGGTCGACAAAGGGCAGTGTTGTTGAAGCCGCTAAGCAGGTCTTTGGCGATATGCCCGCAAATTTTATTCCTGGGCATCCGATTGCTGGCGCAGAAAAAAGTGGGGTGTTAGCGGCCAATTCGCATTTGTTTGAAAAACATATGGCGATTGTGACGCCGCTGCCAGTCAGTAATCCTGTGTTGGTAGATCGTTTGCATCAATTATGGATGGCTGTTGGGGCGGAGGTTGTGAGCATGGATGTTGAGCATCACGATTATGTTCTTGCCTCCTCCAGTCATTTACCTCATCTCTTGGCGTATACTTTGGTCGATGCATTGGCGAACAGTGATCGTAGTCAAGATGTGTTTAAGTTTGCAGCGGGTGGTTTTCGTGACTTTACACGCATTGCTTCGAGTGATCCTGTCATGTGGCGTGATGTGTTTCTTTCGAATAAAAAAGCGACGTTAGCGACGTTAGATCAATTTACTGAGCGTCTAGCGGTGATGAGAGAAGCCATAGAGCAAGGCGATGGCGCTGGCATGTTTGGTGTTTTTACACGGGCCAAGTCTGCCAGAGATCACTTTTTGCGTTTGTTGGAGCACCGAACTTCTGGACGCTC
This sequence comes from Marinomonas sp. 63XJN7_7_ISO-PGPR-S23-202, assembly GCF_056173505.1. NCBI lineage: Bacteria > Pseudomonadati > Pseudomonadota > Gammaproteobacteria > Oceanospirillales > Oceanospirillaceae > Marinomonas > Marinomonas sp. 63XJN7_7_ISO-PGPR-S23-202. The sequence goes on from NZ_CM149677.1 coordinate 1,870,835, forward strand.
TCAAGAAATAAAGCCCATTTCGCTCAATGTGTCTCCTGTTTCCTCAATAAAGGGGGAAATTTCTTTGTTGGGTGACAAATTTTTGTCACATAAGGCGATTACCCTAGCCTGCCTGTCAGAGGGTCTTAGTGTATTGCGCAATGTTGATTTGAGTGGCGATGTTTTAATTACCTTGCAAGCCTTTCGAGATATGGGGGTAGTGATTGAACAGGTGGCAGCAAATCAATTGCGCATTCACGGTGTGGGTCTGCGGGGGTTAAAGGCCCCGATTGCACCGATTAATGTTTATGAATCGATCATGAGTTTGTATCTTTTGTTGCCAGTTTTGGCTGCTCAGAGCTTTTCTTCTAAGGTGATTGCTGAGGGTATATTACTCAATCGCCCCATGGGAAATTTGTTTGACTTGGTACGCTCTATGGGAAGTCATTTGACGCCGAGTGCGGCTGACTGTTTGCCTGTTGAGCTTGAGCCAAGTGAATTAGAGGGTAAAAAGCTGGTTACCCCATATGGGGCGGAATTATTGGATACGACGGCCTTGTTTGCTTTACTTTTTATGCCTGAAGGGGCTAGGTTGCAAGGTGGTTCGACATTAGATGTCAATCGAGATGTGTTTGCGAATTTTTCCATTCGTTTACAGATTCAAGAAGGCGGCGTGGCCCTTTCTAGCTTACCTCCCAAGGGTAATGAGATTACTTTGCCTGGTGATGGGGGGAAAGCCGCTTGGTGGATGTTGCTAGCAAGTTTGTCACCAGGGTCAAAGCTGACGTTAAAAAACGTATTTTGTGAGCGATTGGCGAAGGCTTATTGGCCTGTTCTAAAGGCTTCTGGTGCGAACTTTTCTGTGCAGCAAAGTAAAGAGGGAGGCTTTGATGTTGGAGAGCTGGTTGTGTCTTTTGCTCAATTGTCCCCTTTGACGCTTAATGCAGAGCAAGTGTATGAGGTGCGAGATATGTTACCTTTGCTGTGTGTTGTCGCGGCCTATTCTAATGGTACCAGTTCTCTTAGTGGTATTAATTTATTGCCTTATTATCATGAGGACAGAGTCCAGTGTTTAGTGGATGCGTTTGTGCAAGTGGGGGTTGAATGTGAGTACCATTCAGGACATTTGCAAATTGTGGGTGGTTCTCCTACTGGCGGAGAAATGGATTGTGCCGGTGATTATCATCTTGCGCTAGCGATGTTAGCCATTGCCGTACGGAGCTCTGGAGCAACGAAGGTTGATGATTGTCAAAAATTATTAAACGAGTTTACAGAATTACAAGAGGTAGCGGCGCGGGTGGGTTTCCACTGTGCTGTTGCTCAATAGCATTGAAAGAGGAAGATTTATGATTAATCAAGCCCCAGTCATCGCGATTGATGGTCCAAGTGGTGCTGGCAAAGGAACTGTTAGCCAATTAGTCGCAGAGAAGCTGGGATGGCATTTGCTTGATAGTGGTGCCTTATATCGATTGTTGGCGTTGGCTGTTTCCCATCATGGAATGTCTGTAGATGAGGTTGATACGCTAAAAGTGTTGGCCGAGCATCTCGATATTCAGTTCCAGCAAGGTGATGATGAGGGAAAGGTTGAGATTGTGTTGGAAGGTGAGGTCGTCACACAAGCAATTCGAACGGAAGATGTGGGAAATAATGCTTCGAAATTGGCTGCTATTCCGGAAGTTAGAGAAGGTTTGCTGTTGCGTCAACGAGCGTTTGCACAAGCGCCAGGTTTGGTAGCAGATGGGCGTGATATGGGGACAGTTGTTTTCCCTAATGCCCCGATTAAGATTTTTTTGACGGCGTCGGCTGAAGAGCGCGCGCAAAGACGTTTACAACAATTGCAGCAAAAAGGGGAAACTGTTAATCTTAATGAATTGGTTCAGTCGATTAAAGAAAGGGATGAACGCGATGCCAACAGAGCCATTGCGCCTCTAGTGCCAGCGGCTGGCGCTTTAGTGATTGACAGTACAGATTTAACAATAGAACAGGTTGTCGAGATAGTTTTTGCTGAAGTAGTAAAAGCAGGTCTCGCATAGCCTGTTCTTTTGTGCGTGTACTGTTTTTACAAGAATGTGCTAGAATGGATTAGGTTTTATACAAGTCGATAAGAGACCAGCATACTTTTATCGCAATATTCTTAAAAATTGACCCGTATTTGCTGGTGATACGGATAAGGCTAAGGTTTCTTGGCCGACTATATAGGAAATACAATGACTCAAAGCTTCGCAGAACTGTTTGAAGAAAGCCTAAAAAGCGTCGAAATGGCGCCTGGCTCAATTGTTACTGGTATTGTTGTTGACATCGACAGCGAGTGGGTAACTGTTCATGCAGGTCTTAAATCTGAAGGCGTAATTCCTCGTTCTCAGTTCCTAACGGAAAGTGGTGAGTTCAACCTTAACATCGGCGACGAAGTTAAAGTTGCACTAGATGCTGTTGAAGATGGTTTCGGTGAGACTAAATTGTCTCGTGAAAAAGCGAAACGTGCTGAAACGTGGGCGGTTCTTGAAAAAGCTTACGAAGAAGGTGCCATCGTCAATGGTGTTATCAATGGTAAAGTTAAAGGTGGCTTCACTGTTGATATCGCTAATATCCGTGCTTTCTTACCAGGCTCTTTGGTAGATGTTCGCCCAATTCGCGATACATCTCACTTGGAAGGTGTGGATCTAGAGTTCAAACTTATCAAGCTTGATCAAAAACGTAACAACGTTGTTGTTTCTCGTCGTGCCGTTATGGAAGCGACTAACAGCGCTGAACGTGAAACACTTCTTGCTTCTCTTGAGGAAGGTCAAGAAGTTAAAGGTATCGTTAAGAACCTTACAGATTACGGTGCGTTCGTTGATCTTGGTGGTGTTGATGGTCTTCTACACATCACTGATATGGCTTGGAAACGCATTAAGCACCCAAGTGAAATCATTGCTGTTGGCGATGAAATCGATGTTAAAGTACTTAAGTTTGACCGCGAGCGTAACCGTGTGTCTTTAGGTCTTAAACAATTGGGTGAAGATCCATGGGTTGCTATCAAAGCACGTTACCCAGAAGGTACCAAAGTTACTGCTAAAGTAACTAACTTGACTGATTACGGCTGCTTCGCAGAGCTTGAAGAAGGTGTAGAAGGTCTTGTTCACGTATCTGAAATGGATTGGACGAACAAAAACATTCATCCATCTAAAGTCGTTCAGATCGGTGATGAAGTAGAAGTTATGATCCTTGATATCGACGAAGAACGTCGTCGTATCTCTTTGGGTATCAAGCAGTGCACCATGAATCCATGGGAAGAATTTGCTACATCTTTCAACAAAGGCGACAAAATCTCTGGCGCAATCAAGTCTATCACAGACTTTGGTGTGTTCATTGGTCTTGATGGCGGCATTGATGGTCTTGTTCACCTATCTGATCTATCTTGGGATGAAGCTGGTGAAGAAGCGGTTCGTCAATACAAGAAAGGCGATGTGCTTGAAACCGTTGTATTGTCTATCGATGCTGAACGCGAGCGTATCTCTCTTGGCGTTAAACAGCTAGAAGAAGACCCATTTGTTGCTTTCGTTGCTGAAAACGACAAAGGCGCTATCGTCAATGGTACTGTTGCATCTGTTGATGCAAAAGGTGCGGTTGTTACTCTAGCTAATGGTGTTGAAGCGACGTTGAAAGTATCTGAAATTAGTCGTGAGCGTGTTGAAGATGCAACAACTGCATTGAAAGAAGGCGATAAAGTTGAAGCTGCGATCATCAATGTTGATCGTAAAGCCCGTACTATTGCTATTTCTATCAAGCAGAAAGATGCAACTGAAGAGAAAGCAGCGCTTAAGTCTCATTCAGAGAAGCAACAAGTTGAAGCAAACGGTCCAACCACTATCGGTGATTTGATCAAAGCACAACTAGAAAACCAAAACTAAGATTTAGATAAGTAAAATCTTAGTGAATAGAAAAACGGGCTTCGGCCCGTTTTTTTATCAAAAATTTTTGTCAATTTTGCGTTAACACATTGACAGGAAAACTATACACAAAACATGTGGATAACTATGGGTATAGTCTGTTTCCTAGCTAGGTTAGCGTAAACTGGCAAGCAGTTTTTGCATGTCTTGCTCGTCCCATTCTTCCTTTTCAACGAGCTTTTTAAACTCTTCGCTGTGTTGGGTTCTGTGTAAGTTTTTCTGGAATTTGGCAAAATGCATTTCTTTGATCAGTTTTTCATCTTGTTCTGAGCGATACAGCTTTGGCTCTTGCAGAGCGGGATCCGATTGAGTGTCTGTCGAGAGGTTCATCTTGTTGATTGTCTTGTAAGTTTTTAGGAAGTCTTTCTTATTCATAACACTCTCCGCTCGTCTTTCAATCAATTGCATGCCCATCTGTTACTTATTATGAAGTATTCGTGTGGCCACTTTCTCGTATAGGTGTGCTCTCAATTTATTTCCACATTCTCTAGATAGAGGATTTCCATATGATCATCACGAGCGCACCATTTCACGTTGATATCCCAAACAGTTGTGCCGTGTTCTCGATCTACTTGCCCTGCGAGATAGGAAGGGCGAGGGTCTTGTTGGACAATTTGTTTAATTAAAGTGGCAATGTCTCGATTATGCAATGCTTTATAATCCTGACACTGTTGGTTTGCTAGCGGTGAAAAGTGCACTTCTCTCACTGGGGAAGGGGACGGGGCAAACCCACCCTGTGCATTAGGAATGCTATCTGCATAGGGGAGGTAAGGTTTTATATCGATAATGGGGGTGCCGTCTAGTAGGTCTGCTCCGTGTAAATCAATAAATACTTTTTTCTCTTCTTGATAAATTTCGCCCAACTTAATCACAGACAGACCTATTGGGTTCGGTCTATGGGTTGCGCGGGTGGCAAACACGCCCAATTTTTCTTTGCCTCCAAGTCTGGGAGGGCGAACTTTCGCTTTCCACTTCTCATTTAAGCAGCCGTGAAAAATAAACTGTACCCATATATGAGAAAATTGTTCCAGCCCGTCTAGTGTATCGAGTCGATTATAAGGGGCTATCAGCTCAATGCGGGCGGTGGCTTCTGTGACGAGCCCAGGTTGACGAGGAATACCAAACTTCTCTTTATAACAAGAATGAGCAATCCCAATGATAGAAAAGGTGAAATTACGAAATGCAGACAATTTGGTTTCCTTTTTCCCTTAATTCTGAGCAAAATCACTAAAAATATTATGATAGTATACTGTCAAGGTTAAGCCGACAGCGATATTTTTGCGGTTTTCATTTTATGTTTACTTAATTAGAGTTCAAATGATGTCTTTAGAATCTTATATGAATCAAATTGGTCAGCAAGCGAGATCTGCTTCTCGCCTTCTTGCTAAAGCTTCCACTGCACAAAAAAATGACGCTTTACTTGCCATGGCAAAGGCGCTGGAAGAAGCACGACCTCGATTGATCGAAGAGAACGCTAAAGACATGGCTAACGGTCAAGAAAAAGGGCTTGATGCTGCCTTATTAGATCGGCTACTGCTAAACGATGCTCGTATTGATGGCATGATTGAAGGGCTTAAACAAGTGGCGACGTTACCTGATCCTGTTGGTGAAATAACGGATATGGTGTATAGACCATCAGGCATTCAGGTTGGCAAAATGCGTGTACCTTTAGGGGTCATTGGCATTATTTATGAGTCACGACCCAATGTGACGATTGATGCGGCAAGTTTATGTTTAAAGTCTGGCAATGCGACCATTTTACGCGGTGGTTCGGAAGCATTTTATTCCAATCAAGCTATTGCGCAGGCAGTGAGTGTGGGACTAAAAAAGGCAGGTTTACCAGAAGAAGCGGTGCAGGTGTTAAATACGGTAGATCGCGATGCCGTCGGAAAACTCATTACTATGGCTGAATATGTGGATGTGATTGTGCCTCGTGGTGGCAAGAACTTAATCAAGCGTATTAGCCAGGATGCACGAGTCCCCGTAATTAAACACCTTGATGGTAATTGTCATGTTTATATTGATGATGAGGCGGATCTTGATAAGGCATTTACGATTTGTATGAATGCTAAAACTCGACGTTATGGTGTGTGTGGCGCGATGGAGTCTTTGCTTATTCATAAGCAGGTGGCGAAAGATATTCTGCCTCGACTCGTCGCTGCTTATCAAGAAAAAGGGGTTGAATTAGTTGGCTGTGATGCATCCCAAGCCATTTCGTCGTCTGTAGCGTCGGCCACGGAAGAAGATTGGTATACGGAATATTTAGCGCCTAAGCTATCTGTTAAGCTAGTGGGTGATATTGATGAGGCAATTTTGCACATCAACAAGTATGGATCCCATCATACGGACGCAATCGTCTCTGGCAGTTATGCAAAAACTCGCGTTTTCATGGCGGGAGTGGACTCTTCATCGGTGATGGTTAACGCATCAACCCAATTTGCTGATGGGTTTGAGTATGGACTCGGTGCCGAAATTGGTATTTCAACGGATAAAATACATGTACGCGGTCCTGTAGGGTTGATGGGATTAACCAGTCAAAAATACATCGTATTGGGTGATGGTCATACCCGTGATAATTAATTCTGCGACACGTTCATCCTTAAAAGAGAAAAAACATCCTGCTGGTACCGCGATGATGGGGGGGACATTTGATCCTATCCATAATGGTCATCTGCGTGCGGCGGTAGAAATTGTGGACCGTTTTGCCTTTAGAGCTTTACGGCTGATTCCTTGCTATCAACCAGTTCATAAAGGTCAGCCCAGTGTCACGGCACAGCAGCGTCTTGATATGGTTGAAAAAGCGATTTCCTGTGATGAGCGGCTATTAGTGGATTCACGCGAAATTTTGCGTAAAGGTCCGAGCTATTCGATTGATACCTTAAAAGAAATTCGTCAAGAGGTCGGGCCGGACGAGCCGCTTATTATGGTGTTGGGCATGGACAGCTTTTTGTCACTGCCAACTTGGCATAATTGGCAGGCATTAATAGAGTATGCGCATCTTCTTGTGGTGTCTCGTCCAGGATGGGAACCTGATTTTATTTCAGAGTTGCAGACATTCTGTGAAAATTGTCGTGCCACCTCTGCTCATGAGTTACAATGCGCGCCCTCAGGGTTTGTCTGGTTCGAAATGTTGCCGTCTCTAGAGATCTCTTCTAGCATGATAAGGGCGCTTTGCAAAAAGCAAGAGTCCATTGCCTATTTATTGCCCGAACCAGTACAGAACTACATTAAGCAAAATAATTTATACCTATAGGAAAATGTAAAAATATGAGTCAACCTAACTTCACAGCGGATCAAATCTTAGCTTTTGCAGTCGAAGCGTTAGAGGATGTAAAAGGGGACAAGATTACTGTGTTGAACGTAGCAAATCATACTGACATGATGGATTACATGGTTATTTGTACCGGTACTTCTAAGCGTCATGTGAATGCACTTGGACAAAATGTGTTTGAGCATCTTAAGTCACAGGGACTTCAACCTCTTGGTTCCGAAGGCCGAGGTATGGGAAGTGATTGGGTTTTGGTTGATTTGCATGATGTTGTTGTGCATGTGATGACAGAAGAAGCTCGATCTTTCTATGATCTTGAAAAATTATGGGATATCAAACCAGAAGTAATGTAAGGCATCTGTAATGCGCGTTCGACTGATTGCCATAGGCAATAAAATGCCCCAATGGGTGACAGCTGGGTATGACGAATATGCTAAACGTCTGCCTAAGGATTTTGCTCTAGAATTATTAGAAATTCCCATGTCACCTCGTGGCAAAAACACAGACATCGCCAAGGCGATTCGTAAGGAAGGCGACGCAATGCTCGAGGCAATTCCATCTGGCGATAAGGTGATTGCCTTGGAAGTGTTAGGAAAAGAATGGTCTACGGAGCAGCTTGCTGGACAAACCGAACAATGGCGCATGGACGGCTATAATGTGAGTTTGCTCGTCGGTGGCCCTGATGGACTGGATCCCAGGTGTACAGGGCGGGCCGACCAGGTATGGTCGTTGTCTCGTTTAACATTGCCTCATCCAATGGTAAGGATTCTTTTAGCCGAGCAGATTTACCGTGCTTGGACTTTGATGAACAATCATCCATACCACCGCTAAAGGGGCGTTAGGTGAGCCATCGACATCAAAACTTTCGAAATTATCGTCAAGAGAGGCAGGTTACTCGAAATCGTATTATTGCCTCGTCTATTTTTGTACTGCTTCTCGTTGGTGTTTTGCTGGGGCGTTTGTTTTATTTACAAATACTGGAGCATAAGGTCTATGAAACCAAAGCGGACGATAATCGAGTATTATTGCTTTCTATTCCGCCAACTCGTGGCTTGATTTATGATCGCAATGGCGTTGTATTAGCTGATAATCGGCCAATACACAGTTTAACCGTTGTCCCCGAGCGAATTAAAAGTGTTGCTTGGTTAAAAAAACAGCTGGCGGGCATTATCAAAATCACTCCAGACGAATGGCACGACTTTGAGCAAAAGCTCAAAGAGTATCGTCGACCCTATCAACCTATCACATTAAAACCTCAGCTAACGGATGCCCAGTGGGCACGTGTTGCGGTGAATTTGTATAAATTAGATGGTGTGCAAGTTGAGGCACAGCTAACGCGTTACTACCCTTACGGTAAAGCATTCGCTCATGCCATTGGCTATGTTGGCCGTATCACCGAAAAAGATCTAGATCGAGTCAATAAACAAGACTATCAAGGGGCCCTTTTCATCGGTAAAACAGGGGTGGAAGGGTATTATGAGCATGTTTTATTTGGTAAGCCTGGTATTAGTAAGGTTGAAGTCAATGCCCGTGGGCGCATCATGGAGGAGTTGGGAAGGACACCGCCCGTACCGGGTAAAAGCCTCCACTTGTATTTAGATGCTCGGTTGCAGCAATATGCTTACGATTTGTTAGGAGACTATAAAGGTTCTGTCGTCGCGATTGACCCTAATACCGGGGGGATTTTAGCCCTCGTTTCTAAGCCTGGATTTAATCCGAACTTATTTGTCCGAGGTATCTCAAGTAAAGACTATGCTGCTCTGCGTAATTCGAAAAGGTTGCCGTTGTTTAATCGGGCGTTACGAGGGGGCTATCCGCCCGCTTCGACGATTAAGCCCTATATGGCGTTAGCCGGACTACAATATGGCTACGCTTCATGGACTCAACGTTATTTTGCAAAAGGCTATTATCAAATTAACCCTGGTGGCCGTAAGTATCGAGATTGGAAGCGTGGCGGACATGGTTGGATTAATCTTCAGCGCGCCATTATTGAGTCTGTGGATACCTATTTTTATCAATTAGCGGATAAGATGGGGATCACACCTATTCATGACTTTTTATCACGGTTTGGTTTTGGCAAAAGCTATTTGCTGGATTTATATGGTGCAAGTGATGGCATCTTGCCCTCTAAAGCATGGAAAAGAGCGAAATACAACCAGCCTTGGTATACAGGCGACTCTGTGAACGTAGGTATTGGACAAGGTTATATGGTGGCAACGCCTATGCAAATGGCAACGGCCGTATCCATTCTTGCTGCTCGTGGACATTACTATTACCCACGAATGGTGAAGGATATTGGCAATAAGCCAGCGACTTTTGACGGTAAAGGTGGCGTGCATAATTTGATTCTAAAAGATCAAAGCAATTGGAAGAAAATTATTACGGCCATGCAGAAGGTCATTACCGACCCTAAAGGAACAGGGCGCCGTATACGGGGGACGGATTATACTATTGCTGGTAAAACCGGTACCGGACAGGTGTTTAGTTTACAAGATGGCCAAACATATGAGGCCAGTAAATTGGCTAAGCGGTTGCATGACCATGCTTTGTTTATTGCTTTTGCACCGGTTAAGAAACCCAAAATTGCGATATTTGCAATATTTGAAAACGGTGGTAGTGCAGCAAAGCCTGCCGAATTAACTAAAAAATTATTTGATGCTTACATTGATGGAAAATATCCCAAGCGTTATGACTATTTAAAAGGTAATAGCAAGTGAGAGATAGTTTTTTTGAAAGGGTGGTGGCGTTTACTAATGCTCGTCTATGGAAATTAATCCATCTGGATATCTTGTTGCTCGGCGCTTTATTGTTATTGATGGCTGGCGGTTTGATTGTGCTGTATTCGGCATCAGGTGAAAATATCGCTATGGTAGAGCGTCAAGGGGTGCGTTTTATTATTGGAATGGGCGTGTGTTTAGGGCTTGCTCAGCTCCCTCCAAAGTATATGCGCCGAGCGTCCCCTGCTTTATTTGCTTTTATTGTCGTCTTATTAATTGCTGTACTACTGTTTGGTATTGGAGCTAAGGGAGCTCAGCGTTGGTTAGGGTTACCTGGAGGGTTGCGTTTTCAACCTTCTGAATTGATGAAAATCGTTATGCCCATGACGATTGCTTGGTACTTTTCTGATCGGCAATTACCGCCTAGGTATAACGAAGTTTTAGTGGTACTTGGCTTGATTATTGTGCCAGTATTGATGATTGCCAAACAGCCTGATTTAGGAACGGCACTGCTTGTGGCGGTATCAGGGATTTTTGTTTTGTTTTTGGCGGGACTTGGGTGGCGCTATATTGTGGGGGCCGCTGTTTTGGCGCCTGTTGCCGGTTATGTGCTATGGCATTTCATGCACGAATATCAACGTCAGCGTGTGTTAACGCTGCTTGATCCCGAAAGTGATCCATTAGGCGCAGGCTGGAATATTATTCAGTCAAAAACAGCCATTGGCTCGGGAGGCTTATATGGCAAGGGGTGGATGGAAGGCACGCAAGCACAACTTAACTTTTTACCTGAAAGCCATACGGATTTTATTATCGCGGTATTAGCAGAAGAGTTTGGCCTGATTGGCTGTTGTCTGCTGCTGTTTGGTTACTTGTTAGTGATTTCTCGTGGCTTATATATTGCTGCCAATGCAGAAGATAATTACGCGCGTTTGTTGGCGGGCAGTCTGACTTTGACGTTTTTTGTTTATGTTTTTGTAAATATTGGTATGGTCTCAGGCATTTTGCCTGTAGTTGGGGTACCCTTGCCACTCGTGAGTTACGGAGGCACCTCTATTATTACTATTATGGCGACCTTTGGAATTCTGATGTCAGTGCAAACACATAAAAGAGCGAGATGATGATAAAACTAGCATTAGGGATGTTACTAGTGCTTGGTCTGTCTGGGTGTAGCACCCTGAGCCAAAGCAAAGAAACATTACAGGAAGGGAATCGACTTGGGGTCAGTAACGAACTGTTGAAAGATGCCCCAGACTCTTATAAAGACTCCTATGCCGCAGACCCTGAAGTGCAGGCATTTATTAAGCGGATGGTGCGAGAAGATCATTATAACAAAGCAACGTTAGAGTTGGCTTTTTCGCGTATTAAACCTCGTGAAACGGTTATTACGAAATCTAATAACCAGCCTGAAGTGATCACCCCTTTTTATGACTATCGGAAAAATTTTCTGACTAAAAAGCGCATTAAGGAAGGGCGAGCATTTGCCAAGAAAAATCGCTATTGGCTGCAAAAAGCGCAGAAAGAATATGGTGTTGATTGGCATGTTATTGTTGCATTGATAGGTGTTGAAACCTACTACGGGCGTATTACAGGAGGAAAAGATGTGTTTACCTCCTTAGCGACCTTGGCGTTTAACTATCCCCGTCGTCAAGACTACTTCCAAGATGAGCTGCGGGCTTATTTGCTACTTGCTCGCAAGGAAGGCTGGAAAATTGGTGCAACGGATGGCTCCTATTCAGGTGCTATGGGTATGGTGCAGTTTATGCCGTCTAATTACCAAAAATTAGCCGTAGATTTTGATGGCGATGGGCATGTGGATCTTTGGAAGTCTGATGCGGATGCCATTGGTAGTGTCGCAAATTATATGAAGCATCATGGCTGGGAATATGATAAGCCTTGTGTGGTTTTAGCTCAGGTAAAAAATGCTGATAAAGTGTCGAGTTGGGTGAATTTTCAACGTAAACCAGTGAAGACAGCAGAAGAATGGTCTAAGTTGGGTGTCTCGCCTAGTCAGCCATTTCTACCTGAAAAAATGGGGTTGATCGGATTGCACACAGCAAAGGGTAAAACAACCTATTGGTTGGCTTATGAAAATTTCTACTCAATCATGGATTACAATCCAAGTAGGCGTTACGCGATGGCGGTACTTGAGCTTGCAAAGAGAATAGGTAGTAATGCGCACTAGCCTCCTTGTGTTCTCCATGCTTTCGTTGTTGTCGTTGAGTGGCTGTGTGAGTAACTTTGCACAGCCACTTGATTACGACCGAGCATCTGGAGGAGGGCGTTATAGTCTTTTGCAAGATAAAGCGCCAGATCATGATGTAAAGGTAGATCATTTACCCGATTTGGTGCCCAAATGGGAACCAAGAAGTGTTGGGGGGAATAAAAGCCCTTATGAAGTCTGGGGAAAGAAGTATTGGGTGATGAAATCGGCAAAAGGTTATGTCGCAGAAGGGACGGCGTCTTGGTATGGACTGAAGTTTCATGGTCATACCACATCAAATGGGGAAAAATATGATATGTACGCTTTCTCAGCCGCCCATAAAACCCTGCCGATACCAACCTATTTGAAGGTAACAAACCTAGGAAATGGCCGTACTGTGATTGTTCGGGTGAACGACAGAGGGCCGTTCCATGGTAACCGGTTAATTGATTTGTCTTACGCTGCAGCGGTGAGGTTAGGGTTCGAAAAAAAGGGGCTTGCGCATGTGCGTATTCAGGCCATTACGGTTCCTAAAGGCGCTACTTATCATCCAGGTTTATACACAGCGGGCACTTCTAAAAAAGAAGTTAACCCCCCTATAGTATTGGCTTCAGAGCATGCTAAAGAGCATCATCAATCCGTTAAGAAAAGCCTAAATTTTAATCACTTACAAGCAGGCGCTTTCTCAACAAAAGAGGCTGCTGAGCGTCTAAAAAATAGGCTAATACAGGTATTTGATACACAGATAAAAATAACGATAATCAAGCAAAGTGATGGGTTGTTTAAGGTGTTTTTAGGACCTTATTCAAACGATGAAGCGTTGGCCTTGTGGCAGAAAAAGTTACAGAATGCAGGCTTTACAAAACCCATACGTGTTGCTTTGGTTCCGTAAAGACGGTGTTGGCGTACTAGAGATTCAAAATTGCCTCTAGTATCATTTGTGAACTTTTCCAATGAGACGATGTTGTACAGTATGAAGCGATTCCTAATATTCTTATCCGTATTTCTAGGTTTAACAGCCACTGCACTTCGCGCAGAACCTACTTTTATTCCTGCTCCGCCTGAAATAGCCGCTAAAAGTTACATATTAATGGATGCTAAAACGGGCGATATTATTGTTCAGCATAATGCTGACGAGAAATTGCCACCAGCCAGTTTAACCAAACTGATGACAGCGTATGTCACTGAGTATGAGTTAGCTCGTGGTGATATTTCACTGAATGATAAAGTAAGAATCAGTGAGAAGGCTTGGCGTATGGGGGGGTCTCGAACCTTTCTTCGTGAAGGTAGTGTCGTGCCACTAAAAACCTTGATTCAAGGAATGATTGTGCAGTCAGGTAACGATGCGACTGTTGCCATCGCAGAACATGTTGCCGGTAGCGAGTCTGCGTTTGTTGATTTGATGAATCAGCATGCTAAATTGCTTGGTATGAAGGACTCACACTTCTCTGATGCAACGGGGTATCCTATACCCGATCATTACTCTAGCGCCCACGATATTGCGATTGTAGCCAGAGCAATCATTAATGATTACCCCCAGAATTATCATTTCTATAAAGAGAAATATTTCACTTATAATGGCATCCGTCAGCCAAATCGTAACCGCCTATTATGGTGGGACCCTTCTGTCGATGGCTTGAAAACGGGTCATACTAAAGCGGCAGGGTATTGTTTAGCCGCTTCTGCTCTTCGTAATGGCACACGTTTGATTTCTGTCGTTATGGGCACGAAAACAGACGAAGCGCGTGCGACTCAGTCGCAAAAACTGTTGGATTACGGTTTCCGTTACTATCAAACCCGTAAGCTATATAGTAAGGGCCAAGTTATTGCTAATGCCACCGTTTGGGGCGGCGCTAAAGATAGTGTGAAAGTTGGTTTTACTAAAGATGTGTTTGTGACGTTACCGCGTCAGGATGCTAAATCAATTCCTGCTAAATTACAGTTGAAACCTGTGATTGAAGCCCCTATTAAGGTGGGAGAGGTTTTGGGTAAAATTATCGTTGGTAGTGACGGTAATACCATTCTGGAGCGTAATGTTGTTGCGCTTGAACCCGTTAAGCAGGGTGGTTTCTTCAAACGTATGTTCGATAAGATCAAACTGTTTTTTATGAATTTGTTTTAGGCCCTAACGGCCAAGTGGAATATTAATGGCTTTAATTACGAAAAATGGTGACCAAGCTGCCAACGCGGTGGATGCACCAAAAATTGAATTTCCTTGTGAAAATTACGTGATCAAGGTGGTGTCCGTTGACGTTGAAGGTGGACACGCTGAAATTATTGAACGATTGAAGGTGCATGCACCGGAGTTGGATCCTAAGGCAACTGGGATAAACCGTTCTAGCAAGGGGCGTTTCGTTAGTTATAGCTTTCGTATTCTAGCAACAGGTGAAGAGCAGTTATCTGCTCTTCACTCTGATTTAATGGATATTGAATTTGTTAAGATGGTTATGTAATGGATCAGGATCTGATTGCTCGTGATCTAGGAACCGTCACTTACGAAGAAACTTGGGAAAAGATGAAACACTTTACCCAAGTCCGTACTAAAGAAGATCAAGATGAGCTCTGGTTGTTAGAGCATCCTTCTCTTTTCACTCAGGGCCAAGCTGGTAAACAAGAACATTTGTTAGCACCTGGTGACATTCCGGTTATTCAAGTAGATAGAGGAGGTCAAGTCACTTACCACGGACCCGGTCAGCTAGTCGTTTATGTTATGATAGATCTTAAACGCCTAGGAATAGGCGTTAGAGAGTTGGTGAGTGCGCTTGAAAATGCCATTGTTGATGTATTAAATCATAACGATATACAAGCTTACCCCAAGCCAGATGCGCCTGGTGTTTATGTTGATGAGAAGAAAATCGCTTCCCTCGGTTTACGGATTCGAAGGGGGTGTTCTTTTCATGGTTTGGCGCTAAATGTCGATATGGATCTGACACCATTTAATCGAATTAATCCTTGCGGCTATCAAGGATTACAAATGGTTGATATGGCTCGTCTCACTAATGATATTGATTTTTCACAAGTTAAAACTCAGCTAGCTAATGCGCTGGCTGGGCAGCTCGGATATGCCAATCCGACGATCCAAAAAGGGTGGAAATAAAATGACTGCAGAACGCAAACGCGTCGTCCAGGGCGAGAAACTTCGCGGCGCCGATAAGATGGCGCGTATACCTGTAAAAGTTATCCCAACTGAAGAGATTCCACGTAAGCCGGACTGGTTACGTGTACGTATGCCTGCTTCGCCTGAAATTGCTCGTATTAAGGCAACACTGCGTGAGCATAAATTAGCGTCTGTCTGTGAAGAGGCGAATTGCCCTAATCTGGGTGAGTGCTTTAGTAATGGTACCGCAACCTTCATGATTATGGGGGAGATTTGTACCCGACGCTGTCCTTTCTGTGATGTGGCCCATGGTCGTCCTAACCCATTGAGTCCAGATGAACCGAAAGAATTAGCGATTGCCATTCGTGACATGAAATTGAAGTATGTGGTCATTACCTCTGTGGATCGTGATGATCTGCGTGATGGCGGGGCTCAGCACTTTGTTGACTGTATACGTGAAACCCGTGCGTTAAGTCCTTCAATCGAGATCGAAACCCTCGTGCCGGATTTCCGAGGACGGATGGAGTCGGCATTAGATATTCTCGAAATTGCACCGCCAGATGTGTTTAATCACAACTTGGAATCGATTCCTCGTCTTTACCGTCAAGTTCGTCCAGGCTCCGACTATCAATGGTCTTTGGATTTGTTGAAAAATTTCAAGGAGCGTTGTCCCGATGTGCCCACTAAGTCTGGCTTGATGGTAGGGATGGGAGAGACGTTTGAAGAAATTGTTGAGGTGCTCAAAGATTTGCGTGCCCATCATGTTGATATGTTGACAATTGGTCAGTATTTACAGCCGTCTAAGCACCACTTCCCAATGGCGCGTTTTGTTCCGCCAGAAGAGTTTGCTCGCTATGAAGAAGTGGCAAAAGAGCTGGGCTTTAAACATGCGGCTTGTGGGCCTCTCGTGCGCTCATCTTATCATGCGGATAAGCAGGCTCATGGTGAGCACGTCTCCTAAGCCTTTTTAAAGAGTCAACGAAGCGGTGTTGGGATTGGGTTCCTGACTCCGCTTTTTTATTATTAGTACAAACTATCATGTTTCTGCTTGCTGGTTTGATGAGTTATCAACAATACTGTGCTGAGTTAAGACTTAGGACCTAGTACCGTTACATGGTTTATTTTAGTAGGAGGCAAAATGACGCCTTGGTCAGTCAAAGATTCGCTTGAGCTTTATAACGTTAATCATTGGAGTGCGGGCTTTTTCTCAATTAATGAAGAGGGACGCACAATTGCATTACCTGATCGAGAAAAGAGTATCGATCTGACTGAGCTATCGAAACAGCTTAAAAGTCAGGGTATTCCATACCCTTGTTTGGTGCGTTTTCCTAATATTTTGCATTCTCGAATTGAAAAAATTACCGATTCGTTTTGTCAGGCAATTGAGTATTATGACTATCAGGCGAATTATGCCATTGTTTACCCCATTAAAGTTAACCAACAGCGCCGTGTGGTAGAAGAGATTGCAGGTTGTCAGCCTGATAATTCCTCCACGGTAGGTTTAGAGGCGGGGAGTAAACCAGAGCTAATGGCCGTGCTGGCGATGCACCAAAATCCTAATGGCATCATTGTGTGTAATGGCTATAAAGACCGAGAGTTCATTCATCTAGCTTTGATGGCGGAGAAAATGGGTCATCAGGTCTTTATTGTTGTCGAAAAGTTACATGAATTGGATTGGATTCTAGAAGAAGCCCATAAAATTGGAGTGAAGCCACGTATTGGTATTCGTATCCGTTTAGCCTCGACTTGTACCACTCACTGGGGCAACAGTGGAGGAGAGAAATCTAAATTTGGTTTGACCACGTCGCAATTGCTGCGTGCCGTTGATCGTTTACGGGATTTGGCGTTATTGGATTGTCTGGAGCTGATTCACTTTCATCTAGGGTCTCAAATTACCCGTATTCGGGATATTCAAAACAGTCTAAAAGAATGTGCTCGTTATTATTCTGAACTGCACCAGATGGGAGTGCCAGTGAAATGGGTTGATGTTGGTGGTGGTTTGGGGGTGGATTACGAAGGAACACGTAGTCAGAATGCCTATTCAGCGAACTACAGTATCAGCGAGTATGCGAACAATGTTGTGTTTGCGTTCCACAATGTGTGCGAACAATATGATTTACCTCACCCTAATTTGATTTCTGAATCTGGTCGTGCAGTAACCGCTCATCATGCCATGATGATTGCCGATGTTTTTTCGTATGGCGCCGAGCTTTTACCAATTGAAGCCCCCCATGAAGATGCGGTATTGGAAATACAACGATTGTGGAGCTGCTACCAGAGTTTAAAAGGAGGCAATGAGGTTGATACTCGTTCTTTAGTGGAAATTTACCATGATTTGTTGGACGATTTTAACGATAGTCTGACGCTCTATAATCATGGCCAGTTAAATCTTGAACAACGGGCCCAAGCGGAGAATCTGTTTCTTGCAGCCTGTCGGAATTTATTACCGAAGTTGGATAATCGTAATCGTAGTCATCGTCCTGTGATGGATGAACTCAATGAGCGTTTGGCGGAAAAACTGTTTGTTAATTTGTCTGTCTTTCAATCCATGCCGGATGCTTGGGGGATTGATCAGTTGTTTCCTGTGTTGCCACTACAAGGGTTAGACCAAGCGCCGTCTTTTCGTGGGAAAATTCAAGATGTCACCTGTGACTCTGATGGGTGTTTGTATCAGTATGTGGATGGACAGGGTATTGAGACCTCTTTGCCGTTACCGCCACCGCCAAAAGATGATGATTACTTAATGGGATTCTTCTTGGTAGGGGCGTATCAAGAAACCTTAGGGGATCTGCATAATTTATTCGGAGATACACCGTCGGTAGATGTATACTTGACTGACGACGGCTTTAGAATTGATCATGTATTAATGGGCGATAGTGTTCAGGATGTACTGAAATACGTCAGTTACGATGAAAAAGCGTTAACCTCAAGATATGCTGATAAAGTAGCCGCGAGTTCGCTGTCTGATGAGGACCAGCAAAATCTGATTAAGATTTATAAAAAAGTGTTGCAAGGTTCAACCTATTTAGCCTAGTGACTTTCGCTGCTAACTAGTAACATCACAAATGCGCACATATCCATGCTCGTTCCTTTCATCGTCAAGTTGGTAAGATGGGGCGAGCATGTTTTTTTACTAGCGCACTGTTTTTAATGCAGGATTTTTATGACCTTTCTACCTTCCTTCAAGCCTCCTTACTACGCTGTTGTGTTGACCTCCACCTTACTTTTAGATGATATGTCTTACCATGTCATGATGTCTAAAATATCCGATCAGGCAAAAGATGAGTTGGGTTTTTTGGGGGAGGAAAAGTACGATGGAGAGAGCTCTATCTTCATCACCTATTGGTCAGATAGAAAGCATGCCGAGGCCTGGAAAGAGAATAAAGTATTGAATCGGGTGTTATATCTTGGGGAGCAGTTTTGGTTTAAGAGTCATGCGTTACGCCTAATTGAAGTACTTGATGATCGGTTGTTTATTCAGTCCCAGGCTCCCGATTATTCATCGCGCTTTCCTTATATTGAAACGGAGAGAGGGATTCTAAAGGTGCTTGATCGGTCTCAGGTGCCTTTGTTGCAGCAATATGTAAGGCAAGAAAAAGACTTTTTCGCCCCTTGGGAGCCTGCTAGAAGTGAGTCCTATTACTCCTTGGAAGTTTGTCGGCTCAGGGTGGAAGAAATGCGCCGTGATTTTTTAGAGGATAAAGCCGTGACTTTGTGCTTTTTGACAAAGGATGAGCAGCGAATGGTGGGGTATGCTAATTATTCTAATATTGTGCGCGGCGTCTTTGAAGCCTGTCATTTAGGCTATAGTTTGCGAGAAGGGGAACAAGGCAAAGGCTTGATGCATGAGGCACTCAGTGCTGGCAATGAATATATGTGCAAGCAAAGTGGTATCCATCGTATACAGGCTAACTATATGCCCCGAAATGAAAAAAGCGCGGCCGTCCTTGCTCGTTTAGGCTTTTTAAAAGAAGGAATGGCGCGTGATTATTTAAAAATCAATGGGCAGTGGGAGGATCATGTATTGACCTCTTTGGTGTTTAGTCATTGAGAGGTTTAGCCAGTAACATCACTCTCCCTTTTTCAGGGGGCGGAGTGTAAATGCTGAGCACAGTCGTACTGTTATCACTTATATTATAAAACGCTTTGGGCGTTTTTTGGGCTATAAATAGTCCATGAACAGAGAGTTTCTCCGCTGCCTTCATACAGATGCTTACCATTAATGATTCGCCATTTAGAGGCAATAAAAACTGTCCCGTGTTTTTGTGATAGTAGGTTGATTCTTTGTAGTGTGCTGGGTAAAGATTAATGCTGACAGCCCCATTTCTCCCATGCCAGAGAGGCCAAGATGTCACCCCTAGGCGTTCTGGTAAGGCTTCAACGGTACCGGAAGACACTTTTTTAAATTCGTTCTCGTTAACTGTATTGGGCTCACGAAAAAAAGTAATGACACAAATTTCTACCTGAGGGGTCAGTAGCGTGGCAATCGTCGTGTTTAGCTTGGGGAGTAAGACACCTTGGTACATTTTCAGTAGCATGTCTTCTTGTTCATATTTGAGAAATACCTCCCCTTTTAATACGAACAGAAAAGTGTGTTGAAAACCATGGTAAAATCGTGTCGGATTGGTTGCTTGGGTGAGGGTTTCTAGGTGAACACGAAGATTATCGCAATGATGTAACACTATGGAATGGGCTTCTTTTCCTAGGCTGTAGTGAGTTTGCGTTAGCATTTTTGGACTACCTTCATCATCGCCATTCTTTCCTGATTATCATTACGTCTTTATTGAAGCATGAGAAGCCCCTTCTTTCCATCATAAAATGGGTGTGAAGGTTGCAGTTAGCAAGGGTGTTTCTTTATAGTACGCACAGTTAATTTATTTATGAGACGAGTGCTCATAAACCTGCACTAAAATCGTGTTAGAAGGAAATCCTCCTTGAGTGAGTTGTCAAATTTTGAGTCCAATGAAACGCTTTCATTGAAAGACTATACAGAAAAAGCGTACTTGAATTATTCGATGTACGTTATCTTAGATCGAGCATTACCTCATATTGGTGATGGTTTAAAACCTGTTCAGCGTCGTATCATTTACGCGATGAGCGAGTTGGGACTGAAGGCGACAGCTAAGTATAAGAAGTCTGCTCGTACCGTGGGTGATGTATTAGGTAAGTTTCACCCTCATGGTGACAGTGCTTGTTACGAAGCCATGGTATTGATGGCTCAGCCATTTTCATATCGTTATCCATTGGTCGATGGACAGGGCAACTGGGGAGCGCCAGATGATCCTAAATCCTTCGCCGCCATGCGCTATACCGAGTCTCGTTTATCTAAATACTCGGATGTACTGCTGAAAGAAGTGTCTCAAGGCACCGTGGATTGGGTGCCAAACTTTGATGGCACGTTACAGGAACCTTCTGTCCTGCCAGCACGTCTGCCGAATTTACTGTTGAATGGCACAACAGGGATTGCCGTAGGCATGGCAACCGATATTCCTCCCCATAATTTACGTGAAATCGGTGAAGCGTGTATTCATCTTTTGAACAATCCAAAAGCAGATTTGGACGATTTACTGGCGTTTGTTCAAGGGCCTGACTTTCCGACAGGTGGCGAGATTGTTACTCCCCGGGCCGATATTCGTAAGCTTTATGAAACCGGCAAAGGTCAGATTAAAGCGCGCGCTCGTTATGAGATTATTGAGGGAGAGGTGGTGGTAAGCGAACTACCGCATCAAGTGTCAGGGAGTAAAATTCTTGAGCAGATAGCGGCTCAAATGCAAGATAAAAATCCCGCTAAAAAACTCTCTATGGTCGTGGATTTACGTGATGAATCGGACCATGAAAATGCGACCCGATTAGTCATTGTGCCTAAGTCTAATCGAGTCGATATTGAAGCACTGATGACGCATTTATTTGCCACAACGGATCTGGAAAAATCCTATCGTGTGAACATGAATGTAATCGGTCTAGATGGCTTGCCACAAGTGAAGACGTTACCAAGCTTTTTAGCGGAGTGGTTGCGTTTTCGTATCAATGTGGTCAGACGTCGTTTGCAATTCCGTTTAGATAAGGTAATCAATCGACTGCATATTTTAGAAGGTTTGCTCATAGCTTTTTTAAATATTGATGAAGTGATTGAAATCATTCGTAACGAAGAAAAGCCAAAAGTGGAATTGATGTCTCGCTTTTCGTTAAGCGATATTCAGGCCGAGGCCATTCTTGAGCTTAAATTGCGCCATCTTGCCAAACTGGAAGAGATGCGTATTACCGCTGAACAAAATGAGCTTGAGAAAGAGCGTAAACACCTAGAAGCCTTGTTGGCTTCCGATAGCAAACTAAAAAAACTGATTTCTACTGAAATTCGTGAGGCAATAGACGACTTTGGTGATGAGCGTCGTACTCCCATTGTTGAACGTAAAGAAGCGCAGGCATTTAGTGAAGAAGCATTGTTATCAAACGATCCCATTACCGTCGTGATCTCGAAACAAGGTTGGATTCGGGCTGGTAAGGGGCATGACCTCGATGTAGAAGGGCTGAGTTATAAATCCGGTGATGGCTTTTTGGTGAGCGCGAAGGGACGCTCTAATCAAACGTTAGTATTATTGGCGTCGAATGGTCGAACCTATTCTATTAAGGCTCATTCTCTGCCTTCAGCTAGAGGACAAGGTGAGCCGATTACGGGGCGTATTTCATTAGAAAGTGGTGTCACCATTGTTTCAGCGGTGCTGAATAATGAAGACGCTCACTATTTGATTGCCAGCGATGCAGGTTATGGCTTTGTTGCTCAGTTAAAAGACCTTTACGCTAAAAACAAAGCAGGTAAAGCCACACTGAGTTTACCCAAAGGCGCGCAAGTAATGGCGCCGGTATTGGTAGATGACCCTGAATCTGGAAAGGTTGTGGTGGTGTCCAATGAAGGGCGCATGTTGGTATTTGATGTGGCTTCTTTGCCCAAAATGGCCAAAGGGAAAGGCAATAAAATGTTGAGCATTCCAAGTGCCCGAGCCGCCGAACGAGAAGAGTTGCTGATTGCGATGGCCAGTGTATTGTCTGACGATCTTTTAATGGCCTATGCAGGTAAGCGCTTTATGTCATTTGTTGAGAAAGATTTAATGGATTATAGTGGTGAGCGTGGTCGTCGAGGTCTGAAATTGCCTCGTGGATTCCAGCGCATTGACCGGTTAGAAGTGAAAACAGGTGAAGGGAAGCCTGCTAAAATAGAGGGAGACCTTTTAGATGATTAAAATTTCTTATTAAATTTTCCTTATTCTTTTTGTTGTATTAATAGATAATGGGGAGGGTAAGCTAATCGTTTTAGTAGATATGAGTTTTCAGCCTTATCGAGGCGCCTAGGAGGAAAGAATCATGAAAGGTAGTCAAAAAGTTATTGATAGTTTAAACGCGTTGCTGGCCAATGAATTGGCTGCGATTGACCAATACTTCATTCATTCTCGTATGTATGATGATTGGGGATTAGCAAAACTGTATGAACGCTTAAACCATGAGATGGACGAAGAGAAACAACATTGCGATTGGATTATCAAACGTATTCTTTTCCTTGAAGGCGTTCCTTGTATGACCAAACGTCGTGATTTGCTGGTGGGAACAGACGCTCGTTCGATGATGTCGAATGACTTGACTCTTGAGTTAGAAGTGGTTCAGGGCGTTCGTAAGACCATTGCTATCTGTGAATCTGAAGGCGATTATCAAACTCGAGAAATCCTAGAGAAGCTTTTGTTTGATACTGAAGAGGATCATGTCTATTGGTTAGAGCAGCAGCTTGGTCTAATGGATAAGATTGGTATGCAAAATTACATTCAGTCTCAGATGAGCTAATTGAAGGAGTTTTTGATGAAAGGTGATTCGGCTGTTATCGCGGGTTTAAATAAGGTGCTAGCGAACGAGTTAGTGGGTATTAACCAATATTTCCTTCATGCCCGTATGTTTAAAGATTTTGGCTTTAGTGAACTGGATAAAGCGGATTATAAGACGTCGATCCAAAAAATGAAAAATGCGGATCGCTTGATTGAGCGAATCTTATTTTTGGAAGGCCTGCCCAATTTGCAAGATCTTGGTCGTTTACGCATTGGTGAAAACAGCGAAGAAATGATTGCCGCGAATCTAGAGTTGGAATTAGACACACTGGCGATGCTAAAAGACGTCATTAAGCAGTGTGAAGAGAAACTGGATTTTATGAGCCGTGATACGCTTGAGAAAATTCAGGAAGAGCAAGAAGAGCAGATTGACTGGTTGGAAACGCAACAGCTTTTGATCAAAACATCTGGTATTGAAAACTATCTTCAGTCTCAAATGTAGTATTGCATTCTTTGCTTGGAGGCTCTTACTGTTGAGTGAGAGCCTTTAGGCAACTTGAATTTGAATCTGTGTTTCTGCAATATTAATCAATTCATCATTAAGTATTTTTTTAGCGCATTGGCAGCATTTGCCACATTGATTCCCCAGATTAGTCTGCTTATATAGCTCACGCATTGTGGTCGCACCTTCCTGAATTACTTCCTTCACTTTTTTGTCGGTGACACCGTTACAAAGACATACATACATAAATGAAAATCACTCTCAATAGTATTAGATAAAGAGATTTTAGTGCAAATGCTAATGATTATCAAAAGGTAAAAATTTATGTATTAGTGAAGTCTAATAGATTTCCTCTCTGTATAGAGAGTGTACAGATTAATAATGACTGTCAATCTGTACACAGCATGCTAGATAGCAGGAGTTAACCTTTAACGGTGTCCTCAGCAATATCGCTCAATACTTTTAGAAAGGATTCAGGTTGATGGGCGCCATGTAACATATACTTGTCATTGATCACGTAAGTTGGAACGGATTTTATATCGACTTGAGTAAGCTGCTGGATTTTTTTATCAACCAGCTTTCGAGTTTTCTCTTCATAGGCAAGCTGAATGTCCTTGTCTTTCATGCCAATGCTTTGTGCTACGTCTTCTAGAACGTTTTTTTGTCCAATGTCTTTACCTTGTGTGAAATAGGCATCAAATAACGCTAAGCTTAGCGGCGTATCAAGTTTGACTTGGCTTGCGGCTGCAACAAACTGATGGGCAAGCTTGGTATTAGGGACACGGTCCTTATCCGAAAAATTATAGGTAATACCATTCTCAAGCCCAACTTGTTGAAGCGCGTGGGTTGCTTCATTAAGGCGCTCTTGGCTGCCAAACTTTTCACCTAGATAAGTCTCTCTATCCGCGCCTGTTGTTGGTAGATCGGGATGTAATTCAAATGGTTGCCAATGCAGATCTATAAGGTAATTATCGCCTAACTGATCTAAGGCTTGTTTTAGGCGGCTGTATCCCAAGTAGCACCATGGACAAGATAAATCTGAAATAATGTCGATGCGTAAATCGGCCATGTTTTCTCCTAATGTATGTTTTGTAGCGTGTTTATAATGGCTCTTATGTTGGAGGATGACTTCGCATCCTTCTTAATTGATGGGCTATTGCAATTAATTGACCCCCATTGCAATGCATTGGCTAATTTCACTTAAAGAGCGGCCGCTTTCGTTGTGCCAGTGGTTAAACGCAGTTTGTGCTGCGAATAAGGCGGACTGAGTGTTTTTTCCCGTGGTCATAATTTTATGTTGGCGTAAGTAGCCTTCGACGTCTTTGGTCAATAAAAAGGTGTCTTTGCCCATTGTTCGTAATGTATAGGGGCCGGTGTTGCCACCCAGTCGTTTCCCGTGTTGTTTTAAGTACATCCATAGGCCAACGATGTTATCTGTCGGCCAGTCAGCAATAAAGGCTGCAAACGTGTCATGTTTTGCTTGGCATTCGCTGATCATTAACGCATTTTCCCGAATGGTCATAACTTTGCCTAAGTTGCGAATAATGCGTGTGTCTTTGGCTTTTTCTTCCCACATCTCGTCGTGAATCAAGAGCATTTTTTCGATATCGAAGCCAAAAAAAACATCTTCAAAGCCATCCCATTTATTTCGTACGACCTGCCAGTTAATGCCTGATTGAAATATTTTTTGAGAAAAAGCCGCTAACCATCTATCATCCGTTATTTGTTTGAGTGCCTCAGTCGAGAATGGTTTATTTAAGATTTGTTCTATTGCCTGTGTACCTCCATGGCGCTGGGCCGCGCGATCATAAATGCTTTGGAATGCTTCATACTTCATCACTTATTCCTCTTTTACAGAGACGGCAAAACGAATCTGTTTGTTCTTATTCACTAGGGAAGGTGCGAACAAGTCCTCTTGTACTGGCAATTGCTCCTGCATTGCTCTAACGGCTTATATCCTCGTAGGAATCAGCATGTGGGTAAAAGCTTGCTATTCGCACTTTCCCTTGGGAAGTTTACCATAATGCTTCTTGAAGGGGCGTGCGTGATAACAAAGTGTAAGAGTTTAGTGAAGCGCTCAGTGCCTTTCTCTATAATGGTAGGCATATTCATACTACTGTTATGATGGCGGAGCGAAGACAATGATAACGAGAGAAGTTATATGACACATTTGAGCGTTAATCTGAATAAAATAGGCCTACTACGCAATTCTCGCGGCAGAAATTATCCGAATATGGTGGAGATGGCGAAGCGCACGTTAGATTTGGGGGCATTTGGTATTACTATTCACCCAAGACCTGACCAAAGGCATGCTACGTACCAAGATGCTTATGATTTGAAAGAGTTACTTAAGCACTATCCTGATGCAGAACTGAATATCGAAGGCTTCCCAGATGAGCCGTTTCTTAATGTCGTGCTGGAGGTGGCCCCTCATCAATGTACCTTAGTGCCGGATGATCCTAATCAATTAACCTCCGATCACGGATGGAACGTGGCGCGCGATCAGGATGCATTGCGTCCAATTATTGTTAAACTCAAAGAGAAAGGCATTCGTGTTGTGCTATTTATGGATCCAGATGCTGATAATATGGTCTTAGCGAAGGAGGTTGGTGCCGATCGTGTGGAACTGTACACGGAAGAATACGCGAGTCATTACGGCAAAGATGGTTTTGAGGCCATTGCAGAGCGTTATCAAGAGGCCGCTCAAGCTGCCCTAGACGTTGGTTTGGGGGTAAATGCTGGTCATGATTTGGATTTAACAAACGTTGAAGCTTTGTGTCAAACTGGCCGAATTACGGAGGTGTCTATCGGCCATGCCTTGACAGTTGAAGCGCTTGATTTAGGTTGGGATCAAGTTGTGAAGGCGTATTTGGCAAAGTTAGTGTAACGCATGTATCGTCCGCGTCGTCCGATTTGTGAGAGTTGTTCTTTTTTGGCGAGTCAGTGTGTCTGTCAATGGATACCTACTATCAACAACACATTGCCTGTGCTGGTCATTCAAGACCCAAAAGAAGCGAAACATGCTAAGAATACACTGACTTTGTTGCGGTTGGGGTTACCTTTATTGCGTTGCATTTCGTCGGAGGACAGCGAGGAATTACATGGAATATTAGATGCATTGCCACTTGATCAATGGCGGTTAGTTTTTCCGAGTGAAGGCTCAATCCCCATTGAACAGGTGTCAAAAGAAGAGAAAAAGGATGTTGATGGTATTGTGTTGATTGATGCGACGTGGCGAAAAGCAAAGCGTCTTTTTTTGTCGATACCTAGGTTGCAAGAGATGGTATCGTGGCATTTTGTTTCACCTCCTCACAACGAGTATACAATCCGTAAGTCACCAAAGGGTGAGGCGTTATCGACGTTAGAGTCGTGTGCTTATGCTATTGAACAGTTGACCCAAAAAAATATGCAACCTTTGCGTGATTTTATGGTCTCATCTCAGTCCTTTCAATGGCGTCAGCAACCAGTAGAGCATCAGCACCGAAAACCATGATATTTGGGATAATGAATACCGTCGCTATTAGGTCTATTCCCGCTATTATTTCTGTTTAATAAAGAGATTGCGGTTTAATCAAGCGTGTTAGGAGAAGATAATGGATCAGCAAACCGAAATTGAAGCCGCTGTATTACGTCGCTTTTTGAAGCATTTAGATGATAATAAATCCGTACAAAATATTGATTTGATGAACTTGGCCGGATTTTGTCGTAATTGTTTAAGTAAGTGGTATCTTGCAGAAGCTGAAAAGAGAGGTCTAGACATCGATTACGATGCCGCTCGCGAGTATGTTTACGGTGAGCCCTATAACGACTGGAAAGAGAAATACCAGCCAGCCGCGACACCGGAACAGTTAGCAGACTTTAATGCTAAGTTTTCTAAATAAGTTATCATGGCTGTCATAGGTCAATTGGACTGATGCATTATCTTTCGATTCTCAATGGAAAAAAATGGCGGCTCATAGTTGTGTTGCTGCTTCTTTGCATCTTGCCTCAAATTGATTTACAAGCGGATGTGTCGAAAAAATATTTGGCTTTGGCCGCAAAAATCGGCAAAGAGTATGGCCCAAGGGCGGAGAAGCGTATACTGGCATGGCGTCATTTAGTCGCTAACTCTAAAAAACTCCCCATTGTTAGAAAATTAGAAGTGGTGAATAACTTTTTTAATCAGATACCGTTTGTGAGCGATCTTAAGCATTGGGGAAAAGAGGATTATTGGGCGACGCCGATTGAGTTTCTGGCAACCGATGGGGGAGATTGTGAAGATTTCACCATTGCCAAGTATTTTACGCTTAGGGAGATTGGTGTCCCCGATGATAAGCTGCGTCTTGTATACGTTAAATCATTAACGTTAAATCAGCATCATATGGTATTGGCTTATTACCATACGCCGACTTCTATTCCTGTGATATTAGATAATTTAAATAAAGAATTGGAGCCAGCTTCTAGACGGCCTGATCTAAAGCCAATTTATTCATTTAATGCGCGAAATTTATGGTTATCTAAGGAAAAAGGGCGAGGGATTCTAGTGGGTGGCTCTTCTCGATTGAGTCTTTGGAGAGATCTTAACAACCGTTTTGCTAAGTACAATAACTAGGAGAATCAGATGACATTATTCCGCCAGTTGCTGATGATGATTGTTGTCATCTTGTCGTTGGTCCTGATTGCCGTGATGGGAATTAACTTTAATACGACAAAAAGTTATCTAGTCAACCAATTAGCATCAACGGCTCAGGACAGTGCGACCTCGTTAAGTATGTCATTGTCCGGTTACATGGCCGACAAAGATAAAGCATCCATCGTTAGTACAGTCAATGCAGTATTTGACAGTGGTTATTTTTCAGAAGTGCGCGTGCATTTTTATGCCGATAACACCGATCTTATCCGTAAAAATGAAACCAAAATTGTGGGGGTCCCGCAGTGGTTTATTCATCTGATTAATTTTAATGTCCCTGTTGCGAATGCGGTTGTATCAAATGGTTGGAACGAGTTGGGGCAAGTGTATATTACTGGCAGTGCTGGGTACGGCTATTACCAGCTTTGGCTAGCCTCACGTGACTTACTTATATCATTTATCGTGATTGGATTAGTAATGGTTGCATTGGGTTGGTTGGGATTACGTTGGCTTTTTAAACCGCTGTCAGAAGTTGAGAAGCAAGCGGAAGCGATTCAGCAGCGTCGCTTTTTAAAAATGACTAAGATCCCTAAAACGCGAGAGCTCAAATCTGTTGTTTTGTCTATGAATAGAATGGCTGAAAAACTAGAGAAGGAGTTTGAGGCTGAGGCAAACGCGGTGCAATGGCTGCAATCTAAAGCATTTCAAGACCCTGTTAGTGGGCTTGGCAATCGACATTTTTTTGATCGGCAAGCGAAAGCGTATTTCGCGAGTAATGATCGAACCATGGATGGAATCGCCTTAATCAGTTTGACTGACCTGGCCAAGTTAAATAACGAGAGAGGGTATGAGGCGGCGGATTTATTTATTCGCTCGGCGGCTCAAATATTAACCGGTAAAGTGATGAGCTTACCATCGGCCGCGACGGTTGCGCGTTTGTCTGGTGCGGACTTTGTAATTCTGATTCCCAATGTTGATCAGGATAGGTTGAAGTATCTTGTGAATGACATGATGGAGAGTTTATTGGAGTTAGTGACGTCTAAGATCAGTTATTCCGATGCGGTTGCTAATATCGGAGCGGTGGTTATTAGCGGAGACATTGACGTTTCTAGTGCTATGGCACAAGCCGATGCCGCATTGCGAGAGGCCAAAATGGCGGGTATAAATACCTGTCGAGTGTTTGACGTCAAAACAGGTCAGGAAATGGCGATTGGTCGTATCGAATGGCGGGAAATGTTGGAATATGCCATTGAGCACCGAGCCTTTACTTTACGTAAGCAAAGAGTTGCATTATTCGAGGGTGAGTTAGGAACCCTACATGAGGAGGTGTTTTCCAGTCTTGAATATGAAGGTAAGCAATATCATGCTGGCTACTTTATTGGTTTAGCAGAGCAGTTTGATTTAGGTGACCAAGTAGACCAAGTGATTATTGAACGGGTTATTGCCTACATTAAAGTACGTCAGGATCGTTTGACCTCTCCATTGGCTGTCAATATCTCGGCATCGGCCTTTATTAAACCGTCCTTTATTGATTGGTTGGATGGTATATTGAAAGGGCTAGATGAGCGATTACGCCACTTTTTGGTGTTTGAAATATCGGAACAAAGCGTTCTCGCTTCAGAAGATTATGCCTTTGATTTATCTCAAATGCTAAAGCATCATGGGGTAGTCTTTGGCATTGATAATGTTGGTAAGCAGTTTTCGGCCTTCCACTATTTACAAGTTTTGATGCCTGATTATGTTAAAGTCGATCCTTCTTATACGAAGTTGGTTTCGGGTAGGGAGTCAGAGTCCTTTTTTATGCAGACTCTGTGTAAAATGTTCAACAGCTTAAATATTCAAGTCATTGCAACGGGAATAGAGAGTGTAAATCAACTGTCTACTTTGCAGCGTTTTGATGTTGTGGGTGGACAAGGATACGCAATTGGCCTACCGTCAGATATGTAATATCTATCTGGCGGTATAGTGACATAACGCTGAGGGCTCGCAATAGGCATGAAGATTAAATAAGAGAGTCTTCATGCCCGTTCATTTTGTGGCTGTCCTCTAGAATAAGGTGCTCATCGTAGTTGTTACTGTGCACACCACGAATCCACTTACGACTGAGTAATTTTTTCTGGGCCGCTAAAGGGAGCTCGGTAAATTGAATCAATCGTTTGGAACTTAGCAGGTCGATAAGGTCTTCTAGAATCCTCATCATTTCATTGTCCGAATTTTTTAGTATGTCTTCGGTGCTGGCTTCAGATGACTTAAGCTTTTCTTCAAGAAGCGCGGCAACAACGGGATCATTAGGGGCGACAAGTTGTGTGAACTCATCGGATTGCGACGTCGCAACATCGATGATATGCCCTTCTTTGTTTAATTTGGCGTAAAGCATCTAAGCTCCTGTTATGTATTAACTTATATGTTTGTCTCTATAAAGAAGCGTTCTTCCCTTCGCTTGTAATAAGCTCTATTCTATAGTCATTATGTATAAGCTTAGCAAAATAAACCTATGTTTTTTACAATATTTTAAAGGGTATCTGCAGTATGTCTGACTCCACCAGTCCAAAACAGAACGATTCTGCTTCACTTGAGACGACACCTTATCCAGATGATACGACAAAGGAACAGGATGAGTCATCTGATACTGACTTGGAAAATGAAGAGTTAGAAGGTAATGAGCCGCAAAATGAAACGTCCTCATCAGAAAATGATGAGGACGAGCCAGTCCCTCCTAAGCCTCAATGGAAAATTGATGGGGCATCGTTAGAATATCCCAATCCCTTGTTAGATTGCTTGGTTTTGCTGAGTAAATATTTTCATAACCCTTATTCGGCGGATTCCATCGCATCGGGCTTGCCCATTACGAATAACGAAATGACACCTGAAATGTTTAAGCGTGCGGCTAAACGCATCAGTATTAGCTCGCGTTTTGTAAAGCGCCCGTTTGGTAAAATACCCGATATGGTGTTGCCTGCGGTGTTGCTTTTGCATGATAAACAAGCTTGTATTTTGCTGCGTGTCGATAAGAACGGCCATACGGCAACGATACTCCGCCCAGAATCGGGGGAAGGGGAGGTAGAGGTTGAGCTAGACGATCTTCATGAAACCTATTCAGGTTATTGTTTTTTCGTTCGTCCTCAATACAAGTTTGATCGACGCTCTCAGCATGAAGATGAAAAGGCCTCCCATAAACACTGGTTTTGGGGGACGATTACGCAATCTTGGCGGATTTATCGAGATGTCTTTATTGCTTCGCTGTTGATCAATATTTTTGCGGTGGCCAGCCCTCTGTTTACAATGAACGTATATGATCGAGTGGTACCAAATAACTCGTTTGATACATTATGGGTATTGGCTGTTGGCGTGGTAACCATTTATATATTTGATTTTCTTCTCAGAACACTGCGAGCCTACTTTATTGATATTGCAGGGAAAAAGTCAGATATTCTCATTTCTTCGAAGATTTTTTCTAGGGTTAACAATATTACTATGTCGTCTAGGCCGAAATCGGTCGGTGCATTTGCAAAAAACCTTCAGGAATTTGAAAGTATCCGCGACTTCATCACTTCTGCTTCCATTACCACATTGGTTGATCTTCCCTTTATGTTTCTCATTATCGCGGTGATTTGGTTGATAGGTGGGCCTGTTGGTTATATTCCCATTGTGAGTATTTTTTTGATTTTGGGTTACAGCTTTATTGTTCAGGTGCCTCTAAAACGTTCAATAGAAGAAAGTCAAAAGACTTCTTCCCAGAAAAACGCCATACTCATTGAAAGCTTATATAACGCCGAAAGCGTCAAGTTAAATAATGCTGAAGGCGTCTTACAAAAACAATGGGAAAGTGCAGTGGGTAACATCGCTGATTGGGGGGTAAAAACCCGTCAATTGTCACAATCTTGTTCGTCCTTTGCCATGATGGTGCAACATTTAACCACAGTGGTGATTGTGATTGTTGGCGTGTACCAAATCTCAGAAGGACATATGTCAATGGGGGCGCTTGTCGCATCGGTTATGCTGACTGGTCGTGCGCTTGGTCCTGTGGGTCAGATTGCGGGGTTGGCCACTCGGTATAACCAAGCCAAATCAGCTTTTACCGCCCTTAACAGCATTATGGGGTCACCTGTTGAAAATCCGGATGACGTTAAGTTTGTGCATAGACCTCGTTTTGAAGGGGGCTTTCAGTTTGATGAAGTAAGCTTTGCTTATCCAGAGCAAGAACAGGCCGCGCTTAGTCATATAAACTTCACTGTTAATGCGGGTGAAAAAGTCGCCATTATTGGCCGAATTGGCTCCGGTAAGTCGACCTTAGGTAAATTGATGACAGGGTTGTATACCCCTATTGATGGTGCTGTACGTGTTGACGGAGTGGATGTCCGACAAATCAACCCTACGGATCTGCGTCGTAATGTGGGGTCAGTTTCCCAGGATGTCACCCTGTTTTACGGTTCCATCAAAGACAATATTCTGATGGGGGTGCCCTATATGGAAGATGAAGCCGTTGTTCGTGCGGCTGAATTAGCTGGTGTCTCCGAGTTTGCTAACCGTAAGCCGAATGGCTTGGATAGTATTGTTGGAGAGCGTGGTATGCAACTATCCGGTGGACAGCGACAAAGTATTGCCATTGCCAGAGCGTTACTCTTTGATCCACCAATTCTTATTTTAGATGAACCGACGGCTTCAATGGATAACACTACGGAGGCTCGTATGAAGCGTCGATTAATGAATACCATGAAAGATAAGACGTTAATACTCATTACCCATAAAGCATCTATGCTCGATATGGTAGATCGAATTATTGTCATGGATAATGGTCGTCTGATAGCAGATGGACCGAAAGCACAAGTGCATGAAGCGTTACGACAAGGCCGGCTGAAGGTTAGCTAAGCATATGAAAAACAGTAAAAAAAATATAGCACAAAGAGACCTTGAGTTCTTAAGTGATCGCAACTCCGCCTTAATGCTTAAAAGTCCACGGGGGGGGCGTATCATTTTGTGGGTGATCTTTATCTTTCTCGCCATTGCGGCAGTTTGGGCGGATCATACAACGTTAACGGAGAGAACGGTTGGGGTTGGGACGGTGATTCCCTCGCAGCAGGTTCAACAAGTTTCAAACTTAGAGGGCGGTATATTAAAGACAATTAACACCCAAGTAGGGGCTACTGTGAAAAAAGGTCAAATACTGATGACCATTGATAACTCCACAGCCTTGTCTTCCCTTCGTGAACAGGAAGCAGAATCAACGAACTTATACGCCAGTTCTGTTCGTTTACAAGCGGAAGTAGATGGTAAGAAACCTGTTTTTAGTCAGTCTTTTGCTGAAAAGTATCCGAATTTAGTCGCTCGTGAGATGGATTTGTATAATAGTCAAATAGAGTCATTGCAAGCAAACAAACAAGTTTTCCAACAACAGGTCGATCAAAAAAAACAAGAAATCATTGAACAAAAAGCGAAGTTAGCAAACCTTAAGAAAAGCTACAAGTTATCGTCTGAAGAGCTTACTTTGACAAGACCTGCTTTTAAGCAGGGAGCGGTCTCGAGAGTAGAGCTGTTACAGTTAGAGAGTGATGTGAATAAAATACAAGGAGAGCTTAATGCCACGGAGCTTGCAATCCCTCGGGCTCACTCGGCGCTTAAGGAAGCACAAAATAAACTTGTGGAAAGTGATGCAAAGTTTATGTCTGATGCGCAAGAGCAACTTAATAAGGTGCAAAATAAGTTAGACCAATTGAAGCAAGCGAATTTCTCATTACAAGATAAGGTGTCTAGGACACAAGTGCGCTCACCTGTGAATGGCATTGTTAAACAGATTCAAATTAATACCATCGGTGGCGTTGTCAAGCCAGGGATGGACTTAATCGATATCGTACCCATTGATGACACTCTATTGATTGAGGCTAAAATAAAACCTAAAGACATTGGGTTTATTAAGCCAGGTCTACCTGCTATGGTGAAACTGACCGCTTATGATTTTTCTATTTATGGGGGGTTAAAAGCCCATGTAGAAACCATTAGTGCCGATACCATTGTCGATAAATCTGATAGAGAAGGACGAAGTTATTATTTGGTTCGGGTGCGAACTAATCATAATTACCTTGGGACCAAAAAAAATCCACTGCCAATTATTCCTGGTATGCAAGCAACGGTTGATATCGTTACGGGTAAAAAAACACTTTTGCAGTACTTGTTTAAACCCATCTTAAAGGCCAAAGAGAATGCACTGCATGAACGATAATTACAAATTTCTTTTAGAAATAGCCGTTGTGTAACAAAAGTTAACGATTCTAATAGGCAGAGTTTCGTAAGATTTATTATCAGTATTGCATAAAGAAAGAGGAATACTTTGAAGATATTGTGTCTGAGTACTGATGAGGCTGTTTGGAATCATTGGAATAACGTGGTTGATTCTAATGCTACGCTGTTCCGTGAGCATGACTTTAGTGAAATCGATAGCGCTTTGGCCTCAAAAGAAAAGTATAAGTACTGTTTCATTTATTTGGCGGATAAAAATTTTTCAGCCAATGTGGAGAGTGTTGTTTCTTTACAAAGTAAGTACCCTAAACAAATTATAATTGTATTTCCTAATCAAGCGAGCCAAGCTGCCGCGCTGCGACTTTTCTCTGTTGGTGTATTAGGGCAGTGTTCTCCTTACATAGGAAGAGAACAACTGAAGCTAGTGTTATCCGTGGTTGATTCTGGAGAAATTTGGGGAGGGAAGGCATTTATCAATAGGCTGATTGCTCAATCCGCGTCGTTAACAGAAACAAGCACACATAATGATCAGCAAGATTCATTACTGAGGGGGGAAGACGAAAAAGACACGCTAGTGGACCTGTCAGATAGAGAGCGTGATGTGGCGACACTTGTCTCAAATGGTTTATCTAATAAGCAAATAGCGACTGAAATGGACATTACTGAAAGAACGGTTAAAGCGCATTTAACGGCAATCTTTAAAAAAACCCACACGAAAGATCGTTTGTCCTTGGCGTTATTGGTGCAAAACTCGCCTAAACTGGTTCATTAGATTTGTGGTTGATAGATATCTTCACTGCTCAACCCATTGTATGGTGGTTATAGAATGTGACTTTTAGGAGCGTTACGACTGTGTCCTTTCATCATGATGATAATGAAGAGGTTTCTGCTCTGATAGTGGCTGGTGGCAAAGCCCAGCGAATGTTAGGCAAGGAGAAGGGGCTACAGTGCTTTCGAGGCGTGCCTATGGTGGTGTCCGTGGCGATGGCCTTAAAAGAATTAACATCTGTGGTCGTGGTTAACGCAAACCAACATCAAGAGGACTATAAGGCGCTAGGTTTTGAGGTGATAACAGACTTAGCGGATTATCAAAATTTAGGTCCTTTATCAGGCGTTATGGTGGGTTTACATAACGCAACGAGTCGATTTCTACTGCTTTCGCCTTGTGATAGCCCTTGTGTTTCTTCAAATGTTTTTCATGCTTTACTCGATGCCATCAAACGTGAGCCGGAGAAAATCCATTACATTGTGACACCAACAGGTCGTCATCCATTGCATGCAGTTCTTCCCGTTTCGACTGCGTTATCTGCTTTATCCGCTTTTCTTGCTCAAAATATGAAAAAAAGCGTCATGGCGTTTTATGAATTTCATGGTTGCCAGTCTTTAAGTTGGTGTGAAGAGGCGGAGTTGATTAATATTAACTACTCTGAGCAATTGGAGCCGCGTCATTCGTAAGCTAAAATTAGCCTTTTTTAAAGGATTCAATATCTAGGTCGTACGATTGACCACCTTCTTTGTGAACAAGCTTAACTAAAAGGTAATCATACTTAGGAGCGAACCAAAATGAGGACTTTCTTCCGCTATCGAGGTTATCTGTCCGGGTGACTTTAATGGCTTTAATGCGTCCGAGTTTGGTGTTAATGGTTTCTTCTTTGTCTCGTTTAAAGGTCCATGTCTTAATGTGTCCTCCATCAGCAATTTTATAGCTGAATCGTTTTTTTCCTAGTTTTACATCTTCTCTAACTTGCAACTGAACGCTCAACTTGTCGACAGTATTAGGCTCGATTGGCATGTACCAAGGTATATTTTTAACATCGTTGCGTACCTTCATTGAATGCCAATCAAAGTCCAGTACGGCACTGCGTTTTTTGCCAAGTAAGCTGCTTTTATACTGATAATGAAGAGGGAGTATTTGGTGATTCTTTACCTCAAAATGTACCCTTTCATCTAGGGAAGCAATAAGGCTATCTGCAGTGAAAATAAAGTCCCATTGATTGTTAGAGGTTTTTTTAAGTATTTGTTTTCCTTCAATTTTTAGTTTGATGCCTTTTGACCAAATAGTACTGTAGACAGCGGAGTAGGGGGTTAAAAAAGAGTCGGCGGAACTGGCTGCTTGGACAGGGAGTAATGATATGGTCATTAAGGTTACCAAAGTAAATAGTGACTTCTTTAGATATATCATACTCGTCTGTCCTCACATCATTATGGCTTTTCCTGATAATCAATGCCGTTCACGGGCAGTTTTTGACCATCCAAAAAAGCATATTTGTCCTGGTGTGTCAGGCGTTCTTCACTAAACCACTTTATCGCTAAAGGGTATATAATATGCTCAAGTTTATGAACTCTTTCGGCAAGCGTATCGGCTGTATCCGATGGTTCTATTGGAGTCCGCGCTTGTACAATCACCGCGCCAGCATCCAGTTCTGCACTTACAAAGTGTACCGACACGCCATGTTCTGTCTCCTTGGCATCAATCGCGCGTTGGTGCGTATTTAACCCTTTAAACTTGGGCAATAAAGAAGGGTGAATATTGAGCATTCTTCCTTCGTAATGCCGAGTAAAATCTTCCGTTAAAATTCGCATAAAGCCAGCCAACACCACTAACTTGGGTTGGTATTGGTCAATAGCAGATTGTAATGCTGTATCAAACTCTTCGCGGCTGTCATAGCTTTTATGATCCAGCACATGAGTTGGTATACCCGCTTTTTGGGCTCTTTCGAGTCCATAAGCGTCGGCCTTATTGCTGATCACGGCGCTGATGGTTATGTTTAAGCTCCCTTGCAAGCTTTGATTAATCAAAGCTTGCAAGTTGCTACCGCTGCCAGAAATTAAGACAACGATGGGGAAACTCATGCCTGTGCCTCTAGGTCAGAGATAAGTACCTCTTTGCTATCCGTACGCTCACAAATGTTACCAATAACCCAAGCATTTTCACCTTCTGCTTTTAGAATGGCTAAGGCTTCATCGGCTTTGTTGGCATCAATAGACAATACCATACCAACGCCGCAGTTAAGAACACGGTACATTTCTTCTTGTTCAACATTTCCTTGTTCTTGTAACCAATCAAACACAGCGGGGCGTTTCCAGCTAGAAGCGTCAATACGTGCCGCTGTATTGTCAGGAAGAACGCGCGGGATGTTTTCAAGCAAGCCACCGCCAGTAATATGAGCGAGGGCATTCACATCGATACTTTCCATTAGCTTAAGAATGGATTTAACGTAAATGCGAGTGGGTTGCATTAGCGCATCTTTCAGTGCAACACCGTCGATCTTGTGATTGAGATCGGCTTTGCTGACGTCGAGAATTTTTCGAATCAAAGAGTAGCCATTAGAATGAGGGCCTGAGGAGCCAAGAGCGATCAGTTTATCGCCAATGGTCACTTTGCTACCATCTATGATCTTTTCTTCTTCAACAACGCCGACACAGAAGCCTGCCAAGTCGTAATCGCCATCGTGGTACATGCCTGGCATTTCTGCCGTTTCGCCGCCAACCAGTGCACAGCCCGCTTGCATACAGCCTTCGCCAATGCCGGTGACGACGCTTGCTGCCACGTCAACATCTAATTTACCTGTCGCGTAATAGTCCAAGAACAAAAGGGGCTCTGCGCCTGCAACAACGAGGTCGTTAACGCACATGGCGACTAAATCAATGCCAATGGTGTCGTGTTGATTGAGGTCCATGGCTAGGCGAAGTTTAGTGCCAACGCCGTCAGTACCCGAAACAAGAATAGGGTTTTTGTATTTCGTCGGAAGGCGGGTTAATGCGCCGAATCCACCTAACCCCCCCATTACTTCTGGACGGCGAGTTTTTTTGCTAACGCCTTTGATGCGCTCAACAAGTTGGTTTCCAGCGTTGATATCAACGCCTGCGTCTTTATAACTAATCGATGTTTTATCCGATTTGGTCATTGCCTATGCCTTATCATGTGCGGGGAAAAGAGGGCATTTTAACATAGTGGCACATTAGGGCTATGGTTCTTTGGCATTAAGGCAGTAGAATAAGCAAATAAACGAAGGAAGGGGCTATGAAAATCCGTATTTTTTTATTTTTAATCAGTATTTTTTATGTGTCGATGGCGTCTGCTGTTCCGGTTAAAGATTTATATCGAGCCAGTATTAAATTACCGGCCACCGAGTCTGAAGATCAAATGTTAAGCGATGCATTTTCTCAAGCGGTCAAGCAAGTGTTGATTAGAGTGTCGGGCGATAAAACGGCAATAACTGGCGACCTGTTACAAGAAGCGCAAAAAGCCGCTCCAACATGGGTTGCGCAGCATTCTGTGACCTCATTGAAGGATTTGCTGCCAGTAAATGGTGATTTGGTGGCGGGTAAGCAGATCAATGTGTTTTTCTATCACGAGTCAATCGACCAATTTTTGACTCAGCACAACTTACCTGTGTGGGGGAATAATCGACCGTCCGTGTTGGTTTGGGCGGTGGATGATAATAATGGGGTTCGTACTTTATCTGGTGCAAACTCTCCTTCGCCATTATTGAATGACTTAGCTGTGTCATCGACAAACTATGGCGTGCCCATTTATGCGCCTTTGATGGACTCAGTGGATGCTGCGGCTATTTCGCCTTCGGATGTGTGGGGCTTTTTTGTAGACACTATCAGAAGCGCTAGTCAACGCTACCAGACTGATGCTATCGCGGCATTGCGTGTGTCGCAATATGCGGGTTCCTTGACGGGAAGTTTATTGATGATAATCGGTAATGATACCCAGCAATTTTCGCTGACTGGCTCTAACTTGCAGGATTTAGCAGATCAAGCCAGTGCCGATATGGCAAAGGCATTATCTGAACGTTATGCTGCGGTTCGAAACAGTGCCTCGGAGAGTCGCCTTGATTTGTCTGTTTCCGGTGTTACGAATTACGCTGCCATGCAGAAAATTCAGCAATATTTAGAGAGTGTGGGGGTGGTGAGAGATGTGTATGTGGTGAAAGCGACCAATAACTCTGTCGTGTTCTCTGTTGCCATCAACGGTGATAAGCAAAAATTGATGGATAGTATTCAGTTGAGTAGCTTATTACAGGCCGATTCACCGCCGCCTTTGACGCAGGCTCCGGTGGTAGAGGCTTCAGCGACACAGGCGGATACTGGTGGGGCAGAAATGCCTTCAGCAAATACTGTCGAGACGACTCAGCAGTCTGCTGCTACCTCGCAAACACCAGATCCTGTATCCTCTACCGATTCGAGTGCTCCGAGTGTGAGCAACAATATTGAATATTTTAAATACAGTGGAGCCCAGTAGTGTCTGACCAGCAAGATAAAATTATCAAGCGTGACTTTTATGTCAGAGATGAGGCCGAGCAAGCGGATTTTTTATCTCAGACTTGGTGTAATGAGTGCATGGAGATGGACTTAGGGATGAAAAATCCCGTGGAATACGCAAAAGGGAATGATGTTTGGATTGAGGGGGAGTGTGTGAAATGCGCTTCTAAAACGATTACCGAAATCGTTGAAGAAGACGAATAGCAGAATTTAAATTATCGATATTAGGTGATGGAAGTTTAGTAAAGAAAACGCGCCGAAAGGCGCGTTTTTTAGTTGTAATTATTAGCGAACAGCTAATGATTATTTGGTTGGATAGTCGCGTTGGGTTTTACCAACATACAATTGACGTGGACGGCCAATTTTATAAGGTCCACTGATCATCTCGTTCCAGTGAGAAATCCAGCCAATGGTGCGGGACATCGCAAAAATAACCGTAAACATACTCGTTGGGATGCCAATCGCTTTCATGATGATGCCAGAGTAGAAGTCAACGTTTGGATACAATTTACGCTCTATGAAATAAGGGTCTTCAAGGGCAATTTGCTCTAGGCGTTTTGCAATTTTTAGCAACGGATCATCAGATTGACCAAGTTCTGTTAAGACCTGATCGCAAGTTTCACGCATTACTTTGGCGCGCGGATCGAAGTTCTTATAGACACGGTGTCCAAAGCCCATTAAACGGAATGGGTCGTCTTTGTCTTTGGCCTTGGCAATGTATTTTTCAATTTGATCTTCGTCACCAATTTCTTCCAACATGGTAAGAACCGCTTCGTTTGCTCCACCATGGGCAGGTCCCCATAGTGTTGCAATGCCAGCAGCAATACAGGCAAATGGGTTCGCACCTGAAGAGCCAGCAAGGCGGACGGTTGAGGTTGAAGCATTCTGCTCATGGTCTGCATGCAGGACAAAAATGGTGTCCATTGCCTTCGCAAAAACAGGGTTGACCTTATATTCTTCACAAGGTGTTGCAAACATCATGTAAAGGAAGTTCTCAGCATAGGACAAATCGTTACGAGGGTACATAACGGGCTGATCTTTAGAATATTTGTAGCAAGTTGCCGCCAGTGTTGGCATCTTGGAAATTAAGCGGAATGCAGCAATTTCACGGTGTCTTGGATTGGTGATGTCCATGTGATCTTGATAAAAAGCGGACAGGGCGCCAACTAATCCACACATAATCGCCATCGGGTGGGCGTCATTTCTAAACCCCTCGATAAACTTATGCATCGACTGGTTGACCATAGTATGAGCGCCAACCATGTCGACAAATTCTTTTTTCTCTTCTGCTGTTGGGAGTTCTCCGTAAAGCAGAAGGTAGCAGGTTTCTAGATAGTCTGAGTGCTCAGCAAGTTGAGCGATGGGATAACCTCGATGTAGCAGTATGCCAGCTTCGCCATCAATGTATGTGATAGCAGACTCGCATGAGCCTGTGGACATAAAGCCAGGGTCGTAAGTGAAAACACCATTTGCACCTAAACCACGTACGTCAATAACATCTGTGCCAAGGGTGCCTGAAATAACGGGAAGTTCGATGGTTTTATCGATTCCGTCTACGGTAAGTCGTGCTTTTTTATCGGCCATTTATGCTCTCCTTCGAATTCTGGTCCGGGGCTAAGAAGTCAAAAAAGACCCTCCTGACCCAGAAGGTGGGGAAAAAATACTGTCTCAGCACTATAAAAGTCAATCTTCTACACTTGCAAAGAGTTTACAATATTGTAAATTTATTTGTAATTATCTGACAATAAAAACCATTCTCATAAAGATTTTTAATCCTTTTTGTTATTTAAGTAGTTGAAAAATAATAAATATTTTTTATTAAATAACAATATCTAAGCTGTAATTAAGTACCATTATTGTTACGGCTTATGGGTACATTCAGCTTGTGAATGGCGACCATTGAAAACCCTAGCTCCAGTCTATTTGTCTTCCCAATTTTCGCTAGTCTATAATTGCATTCCCGATGATTTCATTGATTTGTCGGCGTATACCATTCAAGAGTAGTTGCTTGAACAGAAAATGTCGTTTGCAAATCGATGCAATTTTCGAATAGGCCTATGGTGCGACAACGTAATGTAAAAATTTCGTTAGGTTCGCAGATAGAAATTGGGTCGTGATGGACCATTCACTTAATAAGATGGTGTAAATAGTCGTGAATAAAAAAAGACCAGTCAACCTTGATATTTCAACAATATCAATGCCGTTAACAGCAATCGTATCTATTATTCATCGTGTGACGGGGATTATCCTATTTATAGGTTTGATTTTCTTATTGTATGCGTTCGATGTTTCTTTAGAGTCTCAACAAGGATTTGATCAGGTTGTGAATATGCTTCAGACAAACTTCCTTGCTAAGTTTGTTATCTGGGGTGTCGTATCAGCATTGATGTATCACTTCGTCGCAGGTGTTAAACACCTGTTTATGGATTTGGGACACTTTGAAGAATTAGAAAGTGGACGTAATGCAGCTATTGCAAACATTCTTATTGCAGTGGTTCTAATTGTGTTAGCTGGGGTGTGGATATGGTAACTCAAATTACAAGCTTTGGCCGCTCTGGTCTTTATGACTGGATGATGCAGCGTATTTCCGCTGTGGTATTGTCGCTCTATACCATTTTTATTATCGGTTATCTTTTATTGCACCCTCATCTTACGTTTGAACAGTGGAGTGCGCTTTACAGTTCAACTTGGATGCGTGTTTTCAGTTTGATGACATTGTTGTCCATTGGCATGCATTCTTGGATTGGTCTGTGGTCAATTTCTACTGATTATATTAAGCCAACTGGTATTCGTTTCTTTTTTCAAGCTCTGTGCGGTTTATTGATGTTTATTTACATCGTATGGGGCATTCAGGTTCTTTGGGGGCTATAAGTAATGGCTAATATTCGTACGATTTCTTTTGATGCCATCGTGATTGGCGGTGGCGGCTCTGGTATGCGCGCCGCACTTCAGTTAACTGAATCTGGTTTGCACACGGCCTGTATCACCAAAGTATTTCCAACGCGTTCTCATACAGTATCGGCTCAAGGTGGTATTACTTGTGCAATCGCTAGTGAGGACCCAAATGACGACTGGCGTTGGCATATGTACGATACCGTAAAAGGATCAGATTACATTGCTGACCAAGAAGCGGTCGAGTACATGTGTTCTGTTGGTCCACAAGCCGTTTTTGAGCTTGAGCACATGGGGTTACCATTTTCTCGTAAAGAAAATGGCCGTATTTATCAGCGCCCTTTTGGTGGCCAATCTAAAGGTCCAAATGATAGCACTCAAGCGGCACGTACTTGTGCTGCTGCGGACCGTACAGGTCATGCGCTGTTGCATACTCTGTATCAAGGTAATCTTAAAGGCGGCACGACTTTCTTCAATGAGTGGTATGCAATCGACTTGGTGAAAAATAAAGACGATGCCGTGGTCGGTGTTGTTGCAATTTGTATTGAAACAGGCGAGACCGTTTATTTAAAAGCGAAAGCAACGGTTATTGCTACCGGTGGTGCTGGCCGTATTTTCCAATCGACTACCAATGCTCACATTAACACGGGTGACGGTGTTGCGATGGCATTGCGTGCAGGTTTCCCTGCCCAAGATATGGAAATGTGGCAATTCCACCCAACAGGCATCTATGGCGCGGGTACGCTTGTTACTGAAGGGTGTCGTGGTGAAGGTGGCTATCTGATCAACAAAGATGGTGAACGCTTCATGGAGCGTTATGCGCCTAATGCGAAAGACCTTGCGGGTCGTGACGTTGTTGCGCGTGCAATGGTTATTGAAATTCTTGAAGGACGTGGTTGTGGTCCAGATAAAGATCACGTTTTTCTAAAATTGGATCACTTGGGAGAGGAAACTCTTAATAAACGTCTACCAGGTATCCTTGAGCTTTCGCGTACCTTTGCTCACGTTGATCCAGTGAAAGAGCCGATCCCAGTTATCCCAACTTGTCACTATATGATGGGCGGTATTCCTACGAATGTGAGTGGGCAAGCCTTGAAGCAAGACGAAGCTGGACAAGACGCTATCATTCATGGCTTGTATGCATGTGGCGAAGCCGCTTGCGTATCTGTACACGGTGCTAACCGCTTGGGTGGTAACTCTCTACTTGACCTTGTTGTGTTTGGTCGTTCCGTTGGCTTGCATGTTAAAAAATCTTTGGATGAAGGGTTTGAGTCGCTCAATGCGGATGACACCGACATCGAAAGAGCGATGGTTCGCTTAGAGAGATTGAACAATACAACAGGTGGAGAAAGTGTTGCTGCGGTTCGAGCTGATCTGCAAAAAGTGATGCAATTGTACTTTGGTGTATTCCGTGATGGCGAATCCATGCAAAAAGGCTTGAAAGAGCTTGAAAAGGTTCGTAAGCGTGTTGAAAACCTAAATCTTGAAGATAAGAGTCAAGCATTCAATACCGCACGTATTGAGGCGCTGGAACTTGAGAATCTGTTGGAGATTGCTGAAGCAACCGCCATTCCAGCTGAATTCCGTAAAGAGAGCCGTGGTGCCCATGCTCGTAATGATTTTACTGAGCGTGATGATGAAAATTGGTTGAAGCACTCGTTGTTCCATTCTGGAAGCAAAGCCGTTACTAAGCGTGATGTGAATTTTGCGCCCAAAACAATGGAACCTTT
Source organism: Marinomonas sp. 63XJN7_7_ISO-PGPR-S23-202 (assembly GCF_056173505.1). Lineage (NCBI taxonomy): Bacteria > Pseudomonadati > Pseudomonadota > Gammaproteobacteria > Oceanospirillales > Oceanospirillaceae > Marinomonas > Marinomonas sp. 63XJN7_7_ISO-PGPR-S23-202. Next base: position 1,915,074 of record NZ_CM149677.1, read on the forward strand.
CCCGCCTAAGATTCGCAAATACTAAGGAGTAACTCAGAATGTTAGTTAGTATTTATCGTTACAATCCTGAAGTGGATGATGCGCCATACATGAAGGATTACCAAATTGATTTGCCTGCGGGTAAAGATCTGATGGTATTGGATGTGTTGAATTTGTTAAAAGCGCAAGATCCAACTATCTCTCTGCGTCGCTCTTGCCGTGAAGGTGTGTGTGGCTCTGATGGGATGAATATATCAGGTAAAAATGGCCTGGCATGTATTACACCCGTTTCACAAGCCGTGAAAAATGGCAAATTAGTGTTGCGACCACTACCAGGTTTGCCAGTAATTCGTGACCTTGTTGTAGATATGGGGCAGTTTTATAAGCAGTATGAGAAAATTCGCCCTTATCTTCTTAATGATACGCCAGTGCCTGCTATTGAACGTCTGCAGAGTCCTGAAGAGCGTGAAAAGCTAGATGGTTTGTACGAATGTATTCTGTGTGCATGTTGTTCAACCGCCTGTCCATCTTTCTGGTGGAACCCAGATAAATTTGTGGGACCTTCTGGCTTGTTGCAAGCATACCGTTTCTTAGCGGACAGTCGTGACACAGCAACTCAAGAGCGCCTAAGCGAGTTAGACGATCCATTTAGCGTGTTTCGTTGTCACGGTATTATGAATTGTGTGAGTGTTTGTCCGAAAGGTTTGAACCCTACGAAAGCAATCGGTAATATTCGCACCATGCTTTTGCAACGAGCAACCTGATCGATCTTAGCTTTCTCTTAACCGGATCTAGATGGTAAGAGGAAGCTAAAGTCTAGGCGGCTTGAATGGAATTGTTCAATGCCGCCGTTTTTGCATGTTTCAATATAGAGAATGCAATCAAAACGCTTTAGAATTTGTTACGTGCTAGCATAACAGTACTTTAAAGCGGTACTGATTATGTTTCGCTTAATTGATTGGATAGGATAAATCCTCTCTACACATGAGTTTAACGCATAAGTGTACAAAACAATTGTGGTGGCAAGTTAACAATAAATCGAGGCTTTATGGCCTTAACGGGCCTGTTGGAGTTATCGAATGCATGATAAATTCATACCGGGACTCCGGTAGCTGGCTCGAACATAAGGGTGATCGAGAATGCACGAAAGTTTAATGGAGTTGCTATGGAGCACTTCTCAATTTTCAGGTGGAAACTTGGAATATGTTGAGGGGTTGTTTGAAAGCTACCTAGTCGATCCGAACTCTGTATCGGAAGAGTGGCGGAAATGTTTTGATCAACTACCTCGCGTAAGTGAGGCTCAATCAACAGATCTACCGCACTCAGTAATTCAGCAGCAATTTTTAGAAATTGGCAAAAATAAATTTCGCGCAATGCCTGTATCAACGGGTGTTGTTGCAAGCTCAGACCATGAGCAGAAGCAAATCAATGTGTTACAACTGATTAATGCTTACCGTGTTCGAGGTCATCAGCACGCATCGTTAGACCCGCTAGGGCTTCGAAAGCGTGAAAAAGTAGCTGACCTTGATATTAGTTACCACCAGTTAACGGGTGCTGACTTTGATACTCAATTTAAAACGGGTTCTTTGTTCTTTAACAAGGAATCTATGAAGCTAAGCGAAATCATTGCTGAGCTTGAAAAAACCTATTGTAGTTCTATAGGTTATGAGTTTATGCACATTGTTGATACCCAAGAAAAAGCTTGGTTACAGCAACGTGTTGAATCTGTTCGATCCCGCCCAGAATTTTCCCCAGAAACTCGTCAGAATTTGTTAGAGCGGCTTACCGCCGCAGAAGGTCTTGAAAAATACTTAGCGAGTCGTTACCCAGGGGCGAAGCGCTTTGGCCTAGAAGGTGGTGAGAGCTTAATTCCAATGGTAAACGAGCTGATCCAACGCTCTGGCTCATTAGGAGCGAAAGAAGTTGTGATTGGTATGGCCCACCGTGGTCGTTTAAACGTGTTAGTTAATACGTTAGGGAAAAACCCTAAAGATCTGTTTGACGAATTCGAAGGTAAAAAACTGGTTAATACCTCTGGTGATGTTAAATACCACCAAGGTTTTTCTTCTAATGTAATGACCTCGGGCGGTGAGGTGCACATTGCGTTGTCCTTTAACCCATCACACTTGGAAATTGTTTCGCCAGTAGTAGAGGGTTCTGTTCGTGCTCGTCAGGATCGTCGTAAAGATACAATCGGTAAAACCGTTGTGCCTATTTCGATTCATGGTGACGCTGCATTTGCAGGGCAAGGCGTGGTGATGGAGACATTCCAGATGTCTCAAACACGTGGTTACCGCACGGGTGGTACGGTTCACGTTGTTATTAACAACCAGGTTGGTTTTACGACTAACCGTCAGGATGACTCACGTTCTACTGAGTATGCAACCGATGTTGCGAAAATGATTCAGGCGCCTATTTTCCATGTAAATGGAGATGATCCAGAGGCTGTGTTGTTTGTTACTCAATTGGCATTAGACTACCGTTACGAGTTTGGTCGCGATGTTGTCATCGACATGGTATGTTACCGTCGTCGTGGACATAATGAGACGGACGAGCCTTCAGGTACTCAGCCTTTGATGTACAGTGTGATTAACAAGTTAAAAACAACTCGTACATTGTATGCGGAACGCTTGGTTGCTGAGAATGTTTTAACGAAAGCCCAAGCTGAAGAAATGGTTGGTGAGAACCGCCAGGACTTAGACGATGGCCGTCATGTTGCGAAGAGTCTAGTACTTGAGCCTAAATCGGAGTTGTTTGTTGACTGGAAACCCTACATTGGAGTCGAGTGGACGGATGCGGGTGACACAACTTATCCGCTTGCTCAATTGCAAGAAGTGGCGAAAAAACTAACGGCTATTCCTGACGGTGTTGTGGTTCAGCGTCAAGTTCAGAAAATCTACCAAGATCGCGATAAAATGACAGCAGGTGCGTTGCCTCTTAACTGGGGATACGCAGAGACGTTAGCTTTTGGAACCTTGCTAGAGCAGGGTTATCCTATTCGTCTAACAGGTCAAGACTCAGGTCGTGGTACTTTCTCCCATCGCCATGCCGTGATTCATAGCCAAAAAGACGGCAGTACATACATCCCACTAAAACACCTTTCTGATGATCAGCCTACTTTAGATCTTTATGATTCTTTCTTGTCTGAAGAAGCGGTGTTAGCGTTCGAATATGGTTACTCTACAACCTCTCCAAAAGGCTTGGTCATTTGGGAAGCGCAGTTTGGTGACTTTGCGAACGGTGCACAAGTGGTTATTGACCAGTTCATTACTAGTGGTGAACATAAATGGGGACGTTTGTGTGGTTTGACCATGTTGTTGCCGCATGGCTATGAAGGACAAGGCCCAGAGCATTCGTCTGCTCGTCTTGAGCGCTTTATGCAGTTGTGTGCGGAATACAATATTCAAGTATGTGTTCCAACAACACCAGCACAGATTTTCCATATTCTTCGCCGTCAAGCCATTCGCCCTATGCGTCGTCCGCTTGTTATCATGTCTCCTAAGAGTTTGTTGCGTCATAAGCAAGCGATCTCAACATTAGAAGAGTTGGCCGAAGGCAGCTTCAAAACAGTGTTGCCAGAAACGTCGCAAGCCATTGAAGCAGACAAGGTAAAACGCATTGTGTTGTGTAGTGGTAAAGTTTACTACGATTTGATTAATCGTCGTGATGAACTTGAAAAAGATGATGTCGCAGTGATTCGTTTAGAACAATTGTATCCATTCCCATACGATGACCTTGAGTCAGTGTTGGGGCAATACAAAAATGTTGAGAGTTTGGTTTGGTGTCAAGAAGAGCCTAAAAACCAAGGTGCTTGGCATTCTAACCGTCACCGTATGACTCGAGTGTTGGAAAAGCTATATCCAAAACTGTCTATTCGTTTTGCTGGTCGTATTTCGTCCGCAGCGCCTGCCGCTGGTTATATGTCTGTCCATGTTGAAGAACAAGAAGCGCTAGTCAACGCAGCCATTGTTGGTTAGCACCATAGCCTGTCAGAGAGATAAGGGTATAAAATGAGTATTGAAATTAAAGCACCTGTTTTCCCAGAGTCCGTAGCAGACGGTACCGTCGCTACTTGGTACAAAAAGCCAGGCGAAGCCTGCGCCCGTGATGAGCACATTGTCGACATTGAAACAGACAAAGTTGTTTTAGAAGTGGTTGCACCCGCTGATGGCGTACTAAAAGAAGTTCATAAAAATGAAGGCGACACTGTTCTAAGTGCGGAAGTCCTTGCTACTTTTGAATCTGGTGCGGCAGCGCCTGCCGCACCGGCTGAGAAGAAAGAAGCTGCTCCAGCAGCAGCTTCTTCAGCAACAGAAACAGTAGAAATCAAAACACCAACTTTCCCAGAATCTGTCGCAGACGGCACAGTTGCTACTTGGTACAAACAGCCAGGTGAAGCGTGTGCTCGTGACGAGCATATCGTTGATATCGAAACAGATAAAGTTGTGCTTGAAGTGGTTGCGCCAGCTGACGGTGTAATCGGTGAAGTCCTAAAAGCTGAAGGCGAGACGGTACTAAGCGCGGAAGTACTTGGTACATTCCTAGTAGGTGCTTCTGGCTCTGCAGCCGCTCCAGCTGCTGAAGAGACGGCTCCAGCTGCTGCAGAGTCAGACAGCGACGAAGACGGTGTTGCAGGTCCAGCTGCACGCAAGGCCCTAGCAGAAGCGGGCTTAACAGCGTCTCAAGTGAAAGGCACTGGTAAAGGTGGTCGTATTACAAAAGAAGACGTTGATGCCGCTGTGAAAGCCAAACCAGCGGCAGCACCTTCTGCGTCTGCTTCACCAGCGAAAGCGGCACCTGCCGCTATGCCTGCATTGGGTGCGGATGGTCGCATAGAAAAACGTGTTCCAATGACACGCTTACGTGCCACAATCGCGAAGCGTCTTGTTGAAGCTCAACAAACAGCCGCTATGTTGACGACGTACAACGAAGTGAACATGGGTCCTGTTATGGAGATCCGTAAGAAGTACAAAGAATTGTTCATGAAAACCCATAACGGTACTAAGCTTGGTTTCATGTCTTTCTTTGTAAAAGCAGCGACTGAAGCGCTTAAACGCTTCCCTGCGGTGAACGCCTCTATTGACGGTAATGATATGGTTTACCATGGCTACCAAGATATCGGTGTCGCCGTATCGACTGATCGTGGTTTGATGGTTCCAGTACTTCGTAATACAGAAGCCATGGGGCTTGCTGATATCGAATCTAGCATTATGGACTTCGCTGTTCGCGGCCGTGATGGTAAGTTGGGCATAGATGACATGCAAGGTGGTACTTTTACCATTACCAATGGCGGTACGTTCGGTTCCTTGATGTCAACGCCAATCATTAACCCACCACAAACCGCTATATTGGGTATGCATAAAATCCAAGAGCGTCCAATGGCGGTTAATGGTCAGGTTGTTATCCAGCCAATGATGTACCTAGCGCTTTCTTATGACCATCGTATGATTGATGGTAAGGAAGCCGTACAATTTTTGGTGACAATCAAAGAGCTTCTAGAAGATCCAGCTCGTCTTTTACTAGAAATCTAAGTATTCGTAGCAGAACAAATGTTATGAATTGACTTTGTTGTGGTCTTAAAAGGGCCACAACAGTTCGACAAGATAAATGGAAACGCATATGTCTACTAAATTTGATGTTATTGTAATCGGTGGTGGCCCTGGTGGTTATGTTGCAGCTATTCGTGCAGCTCAACTAGGCCTTAAAACTGCTTGTATCGAAAAGTGGTTGGACAAAGAAGATAAACCTCGTCTAGGTGGTACTTGTTTGAACGTGGGTTGTATCCCATCGAAAGCGCTTCTAGATTCCTCTCACAAATATCATGACGCGAAAGAGTCTTACGGTGTTCATGGTATCACTGTTGGTGATGTGGTCATGGATGTTAATACCATGGTTGATCGCAAAGACAAAATTGTTAATCAATTGACCAGTGGTATTGCAGGCCTTTTCAAAGCAAACGGTGTAACGAGCTTTGAAGGTTTTGGTAAATTGCTTGCTAACAAAAAAGTGGAATTCACTGCGCACGATGGTTCTGTACAAACGTTGGAAGCAGAAAACGTTATTCTAGCGACGGGTTCTGTACCTGTGAACATTCCACCAGCTCCTCGTACTGGCGATATCATTGTTGATAACGAAGGGGCGTTGGAGTTCCGTTCAGTGCCTAAACGTCTTGGCGTCATTGGTGCTGGTGTCATCGGTCTTGAGTTAGGTTCTGTTTGGGCTCGTTTGGGTTCTGAAGTCGTTGTGCTTGAAGCGCAAGAGTCGTTCTTAAGCCTATGTGACCAGGATCTTTCTAAAGAAGCCGCCAAGATCTTTAAGAAACAAGATCTAGATATTCGCACTGGCGCTCGTGTAACTGGCAGCCAAGTGAACGGTGAAGAAGTCGAAGTGACTTACCTTGATGCAAAAGGTGAAGAGCAAAAAGAAACGTTTGACAAGCTGATCGTTGCTGTTGGCCGTAAGCCATTCACTGATGGCTGTTTAGCTGGCGATGCTGGTGTAGACTTGGACGAGCGTGGTTTTGTATTCGTAGATGAACAGTGCCGCACCTCTGTTCCTGGCGTTTTCGCTATTGGTGACATCGTACGTGGTCCGATGTTGGCACACAAAGCGTCTGAAGAAGGTGTTATGGTCGCTGATATTATTGCTGGCCATAAAGCACAAATGAACTACGATTGCATCCCATCTGTTATTTATACTCATCCAGAACTTGCTTGGGTTGGTAAAAACGAGCAAGAGCTTAAAGCGGAAGGGGTTAAATACAAAGTGGGTAAATTCCCATTTGCGGCATCTGGTCGTGCGATGGCAGCAAATGATACTGACGGTTTCGTAAAAATCATCGCGGATGAAGAAACGGATCGTATCCTAGGTTGCCACATTATCGGTGGTCAAGCTGCTGATTTGATTGCACAAGCCGTCATCGCAATGGAATTCGGCTCAACTGCAGAAGATATTGCATTGACTGTCTTTGCTCACCCAACAGTGAGTGAAGCGGTGCATGAAGCTGCATTGGCTGTTGACGGTCATGCAATTCATATTGCTAACCGTAAAAAGCGTTAATACGTAATTCGATTTGCCGGCCTTGAGCCGGTAATTTCTGCCCTTAATGGGCGGAGCTTATCTCAATCATTTATATGAGCGGAAGAATCAAATGAACCTACATGAATATCAGGCTAAACAGCTTTTTGCTGAATACGGCCTGCCAGTATCTACAGGGTACGCAGTAGACACGCCTGAAGAGGCCGTGGAAGCAGCGAAAAAAATTGGTGGTGACAAGTGGGTTGTAAAAGCTCAAGTGCACGCAGGTGGCCGTGGTAAAGCTGGTGGCGTAAAACTTGTTGATTCTTATGATGAAGTAAAAGCATTTGCAGCAAACTGGTTAGGTAAAAACCTTGTAACTTACCAAACTGACGAAAAAGGTCAGCCAGTTGCTAAAATCCTAGTTGAATCTTGCACCGATATCGCGAACGAGTTGTACCTAGGTGCCGTTGTTGACCGTTCAACTCGTAGAGTGGTTTTCATGGCGTCTACTGAAGGCGGTGTTGAAATCGAGAAAGTGGCGGAAGAAACCCCTGAGCTAATCCACAAAGCGATCATCGATCCTCTAGTGGGTGCACAGCCTTACCAAGCACGCGAAATCGCGTTCAAAATGGGTCTAAATGCTGCTCAAATCAAGCAGTTCACTAAGATCTTCCTTGGCTTGTCGCAAATGTTCCACGACTACGATTTCGCACTACTAGAAATCAACCCTCTTGTTATCACTGACGAAGGTAATCTTCACTGTCTAGATGGTAAAATCAACATCGACAGCAACGCAGTGTACCGTCAGAAAAAAATGCAAGAGTTCCACGATCCATCTCAAGAAGATGAGCGTGAAGCGCATGCAGCACAGTGGGAACTAAACTACGTTGCACTAGATGGTAATGTTGGTTGCATGGTAAACGGTGCTGGCCTAGCAATGGGTACAATGGACATTGTTAACCTACACGGTGGTAAGCCTGCTAACTTCCTAGACGTAGGTGGTGGTGCAACGAAAGAGCGTGTTGCTGAAGCATTCAAAATCATCCTTTCTGACAGCAATGTTAAAGCGGTATTGGTTAACATCTTCGGTGGTATCGTACGTTGTGACATGATTGCTGAAGGTATCATCGGTGCGGTAGAGCAAGTAGGTGTTAACGTGCCTGTTGTTGTACGTCTTGAAGGTACTAACGCAGAAAAAGGCCGTGAAGTTCTAGCGAACTCTGGTCTAGACATCATTGCTGCAGAAAGTCTTAAAGGCGCAGCTGAACAAGTTGTTAAAGCTGCGGAGGGCAAATAATAATGTCTGTTCTAATTAACAAAGATACTAAAGTAATCTGTCAGGGTTTCACTGGCGGCCAAGGTACATTCCACTCTGAGCAAGCAATTGCCTATGGAACGAAAATGGTTGGTGGCGTAACACCAGGTAAAGGTGGTCAAACTCACCTAGGCCTCCCTGTATTCAACACAGTAAAAGAAGCCGTAGAAGAAACAGGCGCAGAAGCATCTGTTATCTACGTACCTGCGCCTTTCTGTAAAGATTCTATCCTTGAAGCAGCGAACGCTGGTATCAAGTTGATCGTTTGTATCACGGAAGGTGTACCAACACTTGATATGCTTGACTGCAAAGTGAAGTGTGACGAGCTGGGTGTTCGCCTAATCGGTCCTAACTGTCCAGGTGTTATCACACCGGGTGAATGTAAAATCGGTATCATGCCTGGCCACATTCACTTGCCAGGTAAAGTTGGTATCGTGTCTCGTTCTGGTACATTGACTTACGAAGCGGTTAAGCAAACGACTGACGCAGGCTTCGGTCAATCTACTTGTGTTGGTATCGGTGGTGATCCAATCCCAGGTTCTAACTTCATCGACATTTTAGAAATGTTCCAAAACGATCCTCAAACTGAAGCGATCGTTATGATCGGCGAGATCGGTGGTACAGCGGAAGAAGAAGCGGCTGCTTACATTAAAGCAAACGTGACTAAGCCTGTTGTGTCTTACATTGCTGGTGTAACGGCACCTGCTGGTAAGCGTATGGGTCACGCTGGTGCGATCATTTCTGGCGGTAAAGGTACGGCTGATGAGAAATTTGCTGCACTACAAGATGCAGGTGTTAAGACAGTTCGCTCTCTAGCGGACATCGGTTCTGCACTTAAAGAAATTACTGGCTGGTAAGTCGATAATTTCACTATAAATCTTTATAGTAAAATCCCTGCCTAGGCAGGGATTTTTTTTGCTTATTATTCTCTAACGGTGATGGTATGGACCAAGAAAAGAGTGAGGCAATATGCCCAATATGTGCTAGGGAGAATGCATGTAACGCGCAGGGCGACTGTTGGTGCTTTCATGACATCATTCCCGACTCCTTGCTGGCTCTTTTAGCGGCACATCATATTGACCGCCGTTGTGTCTGTCGGTCTTGTATTGATTGCTTTAAATCCGATCCTGAGCACTTTAAGCTGACCTATTTTTCATGCTAATTTCTCTAGAAGTCAGCTCAACAACAAAACCCTAATTACAGCAAAGCTTATAATGTAAACTTATCAACGGATGAGTGAAGCTTGACTAACGTGTCAGACAAGGTTTTAGTGGTATCCGTCATTTTATCTACACCATCTAAGGTTTCTTTTGAAACATCCTTAATGTTATTGAGGTTTTCATTGATGTGATTGGTTACCTCTGATTGCTCGGTGATTGACCTGTCGATGTTGATAGACATTTGATTGATTAAGCTGACAGACTGGGTGATTTTTTGCAGGCCCTCATTAGCCAGTAATGCTTTTTCGGCGTTGCTTTCTGCTTGTTCTCGGCCGTTTTGTACTTCGCTAGACGCTTGCTTTGATAGTTGTTGAAGAAGTTGGATCATTTCTTCTATTTCTGTGGTGGCTTCTTGGGTTCGGTTGGCCAATGTTCTGACTTCATCTGCGACGACAGCGAATCCACGACCTTGCTCACCAGCTCTTGCAGCTTCAATGGCAGCATTTAATGCGAGCAAGTTTGTTTGCTCTGCTATGCTGCGAATGACATCTAAAACAGAGCTGATTCGCTCACTTTCTTTTTCAACTTTCAGCATGACGCTAGATGCTTTGCCGATAATGTTTGCCAGACTTTGCATGTCTTCGGCGACTTGATCAACAATTTGTGTTCCAGATTTGGTTTCTTCATCGGCACGCTGTGTTTCATTGGTCGTATTCGTGACGCCTCTTGATACTTCATCAACAGATGTCACCAGTTGGCTAATAGCGGCAGTGACTAAATCAGTTTCTGTTTGTTGTTTTGTTATGCCTTGATAGGCGGAGAATGCTGTTTTTTGAACCTCTTCACTGGCACTGGATATCAGCTCAACACACTTTTTAATATCTCTTTGCATGGATCTGAGCTGATGTATGGTGTCTTGCCCATGCCTAAGTAAAATATCGATCTCGTTATTGCTGTTATCCAAACTGTTTTTTCGGCTCGTGAAGAGGTGTTTTGACAGGTTGCCGTCACCTAGCTTTTCTAAGTCGTTGCCGACTTCTTTGAGTGGTGCAAGAAGGCGTTTCACAAAAAAAGCAATCAGCATAACCAGAGCAATAGCGCAGATAACAGAAAAGATAATTAAGTTTTGCAGAACTGAATCGGCTGTTTTGGTAAAGTCTTTGACGGGGCCACCTGTTATGACACCCCAGTGCCAGCTATCCACTTTTTTAAAAGCCATGATTTTATCAACCAAATGACCATCTACTTTTTGTTGATAATAGAAGATGCCTTTTTGATTATTCTTCATTTTGGAAAGCAGTTTTTCAGGATCTTTGATACCAATGTCCTTAAAAGACTTACCGCTATTTTTTGCATCAATGATGATCTTGCCGAAGTCTTTCCCTTCTTTGAGATTAATGACCGTCGCTTTACCCGTTTTACCAAAAGATAAGCCATTAATGGTGTTTTCCAACTCTTTCATGCCTTTACTATAGTCAAACCCGACATACAAAATTCCTATGACCTTCCCATTCGCATTTTTAAAAGGAACGTATTTGGTCATGTAGTGTCGCCCAAATAAAGTGGCTGGGCCTTCATAGGCTTTGCCTTTTATTAGTCGAGCATAACCTGGATGGTTTTTTCCTAGAAAAGTACCATACGCTCTTGTACCATCCGCTTTTTTTAAGGAGGTGCTAATTCTAAGGAAATCGTCGCCAGAGCGGATAAAAACGGTCGCGGTGCCCCCCGTCATTTTGGTGAATTGATCTGGTTTAGAGAAGTTTAAATTGATGGTTTCGCCTGAGTTGGTTGCAAGGGGGCTTTCATATTGACCGATTTTGACGGTTTTCGTATCACTGACCTTAATGCCGCCAGGAAAGAGAGTAAAAAATATATCAGCTAATCTATCGGTACTCTCCATTAGATTTTTGTTGTAGAAGCTTAACATATAGTCGACTTGGTCGGCGCTGGTTTGCAGTTCGTGCTCCATGTTGTTTGTAAAGCCATCATGAACTTTGTTAGAGACCAAAAAACTAAGTGCCCCAAATGACAAAATAGAGACAAGAAAAACCAATAGAGCAATTTGTTTAGCTATAGGCATCGCATAGATTCGTTTGATCATATAGTCGCTCCTTTAAAAGAGAGTATTATTGGCTCTCTGTTTTAATCTGGCTGATATTGACAATGTCGCACTGTATAAATCACGGCACTGATCAGATTATTCTGGACAGTGCCGTTTTCGCGTTATGCCTTTAGGTCTGGGTGAGTATGACCTACGTGATGTTTCGCTTGAACAGGCCTTACCATTAGATTGGCAAAAAATGCAATCACTAATAAGCCAGCCATGACATACATGGTTGTGTTGTACAGGCTAGAGGTTGGGTCAATCGTGCCTATCGGGGCTATTTCCATTAACTTGGCAACCGTGACCGTTTTGGCCGCCACTAACTCATTTAATTGACTGATAGGTGCGTTAAACTTGGCTTGAAATGCGGCGGGATCGATCTTGCTGGCTAAATTCGTGATGGCATTTTCGACTGATAAGTTTCTTAAATACGTAATAACAAACGGCCCAAGAACGCCCGCAGTTGACCAGGCGGTTAATAAGCGCCCATGTATACCGCCAACGTGAAGAGTGCCAAAAATATCGGCCAAATACGCAGGGATAGTCGCAAAACCACCACCATACATTGTAAAAATAATCATGGTTGCCGCATAAAATAAAATAAGCCAAGTGACGGATGGATCGGCGCTGACGGCAGAGGCGGCATAAGGAATGGAAAGGTACAAAAGTGTACCGATGACAAAAAAGCAATGAAACGTGTTTTTGCGGCCAATAAAGTCGGAGGCCGATGCCCAGAAAAAGCGGCCGCACATATTAAACACTGAAATCATTAGAACATAGGTGCCGGCAAAGCTGGCGGTAGCGATCGTGGGCAAAGTTGTCCCAAAAATTTCTGTCATCATAGTTTTAGCGATACCAATGACACCAATTCCTGCGGTAACGTTAAAGCATAATACAATCCACAAAAGCCAAAATTGTGGGGTTTTTAACGACTGATCAATATGGACGCTATTGGTCGTGATCATTTTGCTGATGGCATTGTCTTTAACGGGTGGAATCCATCCTTCCGGTTTCCAGTCTTTCGCTGGAATACGGTATGCGAAAGAAGCCAGTATCATAATAATAAAATAAACAATGCCAAGGGTAAGAAACACACTAGAGGCGCCAGTATTTCCTGTGCCAACCACATATACACCAGCATCGCCAGGCGAAGGCAGTTTAGCGGCTTCCGCAGCCGTTGCGACCACCACTTCTACCTTACCACTTGCCAATTCAGCAAAACGCTTACCGCCTTCTGTGATTAAATGAACGGCTGATTCAGAACCAAGGTAAGTCGGTGCCGTGGCAAACTTTGCTAATAAATAAGTGATTAGTGGCGCGCCAATAATAGCACCACCACCAAACCCCATGATTGCCATACCCGTTGCCATACCTCTTTTATCAGGGAACCAGCGTAACAGGGTCGATACAGGAGATACGTAGCCAAGCCCTAAGCCACAGCCGCCTAATACACCATACCCCAAATAGAGAAGCCATAATTGGTGGGTGGAAATACCAATGCTCCCAATAATAAAGCCACCGCCCCAAAGAAAGGCTGCAGTGACGCCAACACAACGAGGCCCAACCTCTTCAAGCCACTTTCCTGCGATGGCGGCAGCAAGCCCCAAAAACACAATAGCTACTGAAAAAATCCAAACGACACTGCTTAAACTCCAGTCTTCTGCAGCACTGGTCACAACGCCAAACTCTTTGGTTAGCGCTGGGTTGAAAATGCTCCAAGCGTAAACAGAACCAATGCATAAATGAATGGCAATAGAGGCGGGAGGGACAAGCCAACGGTTAAAACCGGGGGAGGCGACAATTTTATCTTTCATTAAAAAAGAGAATAAATGCTGAGCAGAGTTTGCTTGTTTCATTTTCATATCCCTTGTCGTTGTAATTTTTGTCAATTTATTGTTATTTTTTTGTCAATTTTTATGACTTTGAATTGCATCATAACGGAAAAAAGAGATTTATCCATTAGATTTTTTTATTGATCTTTTTATTGGTTGGGGGTATTTAGTTCTCTGCTGGCTAAAGAAAAGGGCTTTTTATTTTTCGTCTTTCACTGTGTTTGTCAGGAAGCTATTCTAGATCGAAAGCTTTGTGAATCTAAAACAGCATAGTTTGCCTGTTTATAGATTCAAGGATAGAGTACTTCTACTAACGGTAATACGGGGATAAGCAATGGTAAGTTCAAACAATAAAACGATGGCTCGAACGATGACTCGCGGTATCGTGGCAGCACTACTGGTGACTCAGCTAACGGCTTGCGGAACGATTCTATACCCTGATCGTCGCGGTCAAGAGTCTGGAAGGATTGATGTGGGCGTGGCAGTATTGGATGCGCTTGGGCTACTGTTTTTCTTTGTTCCTGGAGTGATAGCTTTTGGTGTTGATTTTGCAACAGGGGCCATCTACTTACCGGGCGGTAAAGTCGCTTCGCTAACGCCTGATGAACTGAATAAGATAAAAGAAGGGCAAGACAAAGTGAATGTAGGTGTCTTGCAAACTATCTTGGCTCAACGAGGTGATATCAACCTTCCTAAAGCGGCATCGAAAGATCACTTAGGCGTTGTGGCAATGTCTTCTAAACAAGCTTTATTGAATGCTGTCAATTCGCCTAGCCAAACGGTTGCTATGGCATCTCACTCCGCTACTTCCGTCGCCTATCAATAGGCTATTTCACTTAATCACTTCGTATTCGACTCATCACCCTATTTGGAGGAAGGCCGTTTTCTACTGCTGATCTTCCAGCATGGTGATGAGTCATGAGGTGCCTTCATCACCTGTGTTTGATTTGATATTAAATGCGATTGTCTTATCGTATTTTATTAGGGATAGTTTTTAGTTGATCGATTTGCTCTTCGAGGGTTATATCGGAGGGAAAGTGTAATAGAGTCGCTTTACTTGTTTGAATTTCGTGAATGACTTCAGGTGCGAGTTTGGGCTTCTGGCCGTCAATTTGAATAACCCATTTAGCGCTATGTTTTTTAATCAGTGCGCATAAATCGCTTGGGTAATAAATGGTAATACCATGCATTTGAGTTTTATTCACCCATGGCTCGTCGTCAATAAAGGCAACGATTTTTAAATGAGTATGGGTATTTTGCAAGGCCTGTGCTAGGGCGTAGCTTGGATAGTCGATGCCGACCAAAATAATATGAGTAATCGGTCTTTTGGCGCCAAGTAGGTGAGTAAACCAACGCTTCATTCGTCCCATTGCGCTGTTCTCCAAGATGAAATGTTACGGTCCGAGCGAAGTATTCTAGGCTTTTCGAGCAATGGGTCGCAGCAAGCGATGAACTAGGTACATCACTATGCTAACGACCCTGTTAACTTGATGGGTTTTATCAAGACGAAGAGGTTTTTGTATAGCGCTGTTTAGGGCGACCACCCGTTTTATAGTCGAGTGTCATGGTGACTTGTCCACACTCTTCTAAATATTCAAGGTAGCGTCGTGTGGTAATGCGGCTCAAATTGATCGCATTGCCTACTTCTTCTGCGGTAAAGTCGTTTTCCCCTAATGTCTCTAAATGCTCGTTCAATACTTCGAGTGTTTTTTCATCAATACCTTTTGGGGTTTTTCGTCGATTCGCTAGTGATACTGGCTTACGAAACAGAGCATCGATACCTTCTTGATCAATTTTTCCGGCTCTGGCTAACTGCTTTCTTAAATCAAGGTAGTCTGTTAAAGCTTGTAATACACGAGACATGCGTAGGGGCTTAACCAGATAGTCCATGACACCTAACTGGATGGCTTTTTCTATGGTTGAGGTTTCACGCTCTGCGGTTGTCATGATGAAGGTGCCGTCAAAGTTACGGCTTTTTAATTGACGAATTAAGTCAATGCCATCGCCATCGGGTAGCGTAATATCTACCATGATCAGTTCTGGGGAGAAGGCGTCCGCTTTTAAAAGGGCTTCCGCCACACTCTCGCATACCGCAACGACTTGAAACTCGTTATGCTGGTTTATAGTGTTTTCGAGCACATAGCTGGCTCGAATATCGTCTTCGACGACCATGACAGGAATCATATTCATCTCGTTAGTGCCTGTTTATCTAAATACACGCTAAAGACGGTCGTATGGGCTTCACTACGTTCCCAATCCAAGCTGCCTTGATATTGATCGACAATTTTTTTCACTAGGTATAAGCCGATACCATGCTGTTCTGAGCTGTGTTTACTGCTGATGCCAAAATCCAAAATACGATTTTCTAAATCGTCTGGAATGCCCGCACCGCTGTCTTCTAATTCAATCATAATATGTGCACTGCGGTCACTGATATAGAGACTAATTTCTGGAGGGGTCTGATCGCGATTGGACCAGGCAGCCAGTAGAGCATTATCAATTAAATTACCAAGTAATGTTACTAAATTCTCCGAGACTTGGGCAGGGTAGCCTCCTAAATAGCTGTCAGCATCGATATGAAACTCTACTTTAGAATCAAGCGCTTTGTTCTGCTTGGCAAGGATTAATCCAGCTACAGCGCTGTTTTCAATGGAGTGAATCACTTGTCTGAGAATCTTCTGATACCCGTCGCTTTCTTGTTGCAAATATTCGACGGCATCGTGATAGCGCTCGCTTTGCAACATGCCTGACAAAACATTTAACCGATTAGAATACTCATGGGTTTTAGCACGCAATAAATCTGCGTAGTTTTTTGTGGTAATCAGCTCTTGCTCAAGGGATTTTTCTTCATAGTTAGGGAAAAACACAATCACGTAGCCATATTGGCCTTTTTTGTGATGCATAGGATAAAGGTTAGCGTAAAACGCCACTTTGCCAATATGGAAGTCACGTTTTGATAACTGGCCATTGGCTTCCAGTGCAAAATGTGACAAAGCCTGAGAGTGATTGCTAAGTTGATCCCCGATGACCTGATAGCGACTGGGGATATTTCTGTCGAGCCATTCAACGGCGGTATTATTGATTGTGGTGATCTTTTGGTGGGTGTCGATGGCGATAATGCCATCGCGAATACTATCGAGCAGTAACTCTTGTTCTTTAAACTTCTGGACAATTTCCTCTGGTTCAAGGCTTAAAAAGGTCCGTTTTAGTTTGATGATAAAAAAACCAGCAATAACGATGCCTAGTAAATAGACAAAACCAACGAGAAGGGCCGCTTCTTGCAAGTGTCGATAGATTAGATCCCCTGTTGGCTTCGACAAATAACCAATGCTCACAGCCCCAATGATTTTGCCATTTACACGAATGGGTGTGAAATTTCGAATGGCCATGCCTAAAGAGCCTCGGGCGACATCCGTATAATCACGCCCTTTATCCAGTGCTTCGTAAACATCATTACCTACGAATTTTTTACCTACGCGTGTGGGAATAGGGTGACTCAAACGAATGGCGTGTTTATTTACTACAACAATAAAAGAGGCGTCTGTACTGGAACGTAAGGTCTCAATATAGTGTTCAAGTGAGGTCGGTATACCTGAATTGCTTTGCTGAACGGCTTTAATGACCTTTTCATCGTGGGCCACGACTCGGGCCAGTTCTATGCCTCGCTGACTGATGCCTTCTAGGTAGGTTTGTTTTAAGGAGTAACCAAATACCACACCCACAGCAACCACAATAATGGTAATGGTCGATAATGTGATCAGGGCAAGATAGGACTTTAAGGTCATTCGCGAATCAGGGTAAATAAAAGAAGAAACGCTAGTATACAACATGTACAAATAATGAGTAAGGAGGGAAAAGAGAAGTGAAGTAAAAGAGAGAAGCCGTTACAGGCTTCTCTCTAGGGATGGCTTATTAAGAAGACTTAAGAGAACATTTGGATTACGATCGAAGCCAGAATCAGCATAAATGCACCGCCAATTCGTGATGAGATCTGAGCGAAAGGCATGAGGTTCATACGTTTACACGCAGCCAATACCGCAACATCACCTGTTCCACCCATATTGGCCATACAAAGACCACCAGTAATGGCAGACTCGATAGGGTAAAAGCCCATTAAACGACCCATTAGACCAGCACCAATCATTGCGCCAATCACAGTGGCTAATACAAGAACGAAGTACATGGGTGTTAAGGCATCAAGGATCAAATTAATGTTGGTATAAACCACACCGATACCCACAAGGAGTGCAGGGGTTAAATTGCCAACAACAAATTTAAACCAAGACTGAGCCGCTTGTTCTAGTTCGACAGGCATTAGGTTCAATACTTTAATGATGGCAACAGAAATAATCATCAATGCATATAAAGGCATATCAATGAAACTGTGCAGTAAAGCGCCTAAGAAGAACATGCTAATCGCTAATAGTCCGCCTGTTGCTAGCGTCTTGACGGTAATAGGGGCTTCTTTTTCTGACTCAGGCTCTAGATTGATTTCGCCACGAATTAACTCGCCGTTACCTGTCCAGCTAGGGATGACCGTCCCCAGTTTATTTAGCAAACCACCCATAATGATGGCAATAGCATTACCGATCAGTAGAGCAGGCACCATAGTAGACATCAGTGTGGTAGAGTCGATCCCTGTTGTTGAGTGAAGAATCTGAACCAGTGGTACAGCACCCGCACCCATACCGCCGCCCATGATAGGCAGACCAATGTACATGAATCCGTGGTAGAAACCTTTACCAATCAGCATAGACAGCGTCCCTGTTAGTAAACAAGCGACGGCTGCGGAGGCCAAAATCACTGGAATGTAACGCAGAGCGGCTTTTTTCAAAGTCTCTGTTTTCATGCCGAAAATGGAACCAGTGACCAAACTTGCCACGTAAAACCCTAAGAAACCACCGCTCTTCATAAAAGTCGTCATGGTGTCGATAGAGTTTTGTGGAAATAAGCCGCTGTTGTGGAAAAGGTAAGAAGAACCAAAAATGACAACGATAGCTCCGCCACCGAAATATTGGTTGATAATGGGGGTCCTGTCCCCAATATAATTTAGAATAAAGCCGACAACAGCCATAATGCCCATTGCACCAATGATACCTGAAGGCATTTTACCTAAGTAAGTGGTGATAAGGATAACAGCGCCGACTAGGGCAAACACGATTTTTTGCGCACGAATACTTGATTGTGCCGTCGTAGCATCGGTTAAGATCATGGAGGACTCTCTTTATTTTTCTGTTTGTTTTATTGTGCAGCGAAGTCTACCAATCTTCTGGCTCGGCGGAAGATCTGGGACTTTTTATGAAAGTAAAAAGCGGTTTTGTAAGTTTAGTAATGGGTTTTATATTCGTTTTTAGTCAATTTTGAGGAAGTATATAGAGTCAATCGTAATATTATTTATGGTCAATAAACGAATGGGGTGATTTGCTTTGTCCACAACTAAGACACTAAGGAAGCCCAAATGAAATGCCCATCTTGTCACACCACTAGCAAAAACAAAGCCTTTAAAAATGTTCAAAAAGGCGGAAAAAGAATTGAAGTGCAATGTCCACATTGCGATCAATGGTTGACAATTGACCCCGCAACAATGAAATTCAAATTTGCGGGCTATGCATTAATACTCCTCCCAAGTCTCATAAACTTTTTTATTGATAATGTGCATTACCGATTAATCTTGTCAGTTATCGCATTGTTGGGGGCTTGTCTTGCTGTGTTTGGTGTTGTCCGCACCAAATTGATCCCTATTGAACCGAGTCATGACAGCAAATAAAGTGCCTTAACGACAGGGTTCATAAATGAAAAAATGCTTGAGGTAAACGTTGCTATGGAAGCAAAACAAGTTGTTCTAGCGTATTGGCAGGCCATGAGAAGCAATGATTTCTTTGCCGCTAGCCAATATTTAGCGGAAAATTTTCGTTGTGAATGGCCGCAGAGCAATGAGGTCATTTTAGGGCGAGACAACTTTGCCAATCTCAATAGCCACTATCCTGCTAGCGGGATATGGACCTTTCAACTAAACAGCATCGTCGTTGAAGAGCGCCAAGTTGTTACCGACGTAACCGTCTCAGACGGTACACGAACTGATCGCGCCATTACCTTTCATACCGTCGACATAGAAACTGGGCTTATTGCCAAACAAACCGAATTTTGGCCAGAAAGCTACCCAGCACCAGAATGGCGAGCTCAGTGGGTGGAAAAACTAACTGACAGAGTGTGATAATGGTGAATCCATGAATAAGGAATATGTTTTGTGCACAAGGTATTTGTATTTGGAACATTAAAAGAAGGGTTTCCCAACTTTAAAACGAATAAAGGTATTCGTTATCGAGGAGACTTTGCAACCAAAGAGCGCTACCCGCTATATCTAATCGGCGAACGCTTTTCACCTTGGCTTGTTTTACAGTCCGGTGAAGGCTACCCCGTCAAAGGGCAAGTGTTCGACGTATCAGAAGACGTCTTAACCGAAATGGACGCGTTGGAAAGAATTACCTTTCCAGATGGGTATCGGAAAGTCTGTATTCCTGTGATTTGCCAAGAGTCAGGTGAGGAGATAAGCGTCTGGGCCTATGGCAAACTACCAGCAATGCTGCAAGGAGCTCAGATAATGACAGAGCTATCGGGCGAGTATTGTCTTGAACATGCGGCGTTATATCGTAGTCGACAGGATGAATGATTTGATTAAGTGGTATTTCTAGGGGGAATTCAATGTGGCGGATGTTGCGTTAATCTATTTTTCTAAAACGGACATAACGGCAACGCTAATGTCAGCGGCGCAAAGAGCAATTGAATTGGCAGGGTTGAGTACATTCTCACACTGCATTCAGGGGACTGACATTATCGAAGGCCGATTTATTAAGGCGTCTGTTCTAGATGAGCTGTCTTTATGCCGTGCCGTTATCTTTGGCTCTCCAACCTATATGGGAAATGTATCCGCTCAATTCAAAGCCTTTGCTGATGCAACGAGTGTTTTTTGGACGAATCAGAGCTTATCCGGAAAACTGGCCGCAGGCATTACCTCTGGAACTGGGCTAAATGGTGATCAAACGAATACTTTGCAATATTTTTCTACGCTTTCTAGCCAGCACGGTATGCTTTGGGTCGGTTTAGATGCTTCTTATGGCGAAACAATGGATGTGAACCGACTTGGTTGCCAACTTGGTGTCGTTGCTCAATCCACAAATGGCACCGTCCACCCCCAAGATTTATTATCGGCAGAATTTCTTGCTCATAGAGTGGCGAATCTGACAAAGCGTTTTGTATAACGTTTAGTCCCTTCACTATCCAGCCAAAAGGAGCTCAGTATGATAAAAACAGAATTTACTCGTTTGGTGGGTTGTGATGTCCCCATTCAACAATCCCCAATGGGGAAAGGTACTTCTACACCAAGTTTAGCCTCAGCGGTTGCCAATGCGGGTGGCTTAGGCATGCTGTCGTTAACGGGCTACAGCGGGGAAGTGATAGAAAAGATCGTTCAAGAAACCTATGCTCTGACATCCAAAAAGATTGGGGCGAATTTTCTCTTGTATCAGCCGATTGATATCGAAACGGTGAAAGTTGCTGCTAGGTTGTTGGATGTGGTGGACTTTTTTTTGGCTAAACCAGATAAAAAGCTAGTTGATGTCGCCAAAAAGGCTGGGGCCATCACCAGCTGGCAAGTGGGCTCATTAGAAGAAGCGCTATTGGCCGAAGAGGCGGGCTGTGATTTTATCACCGTACAGTCCATTGAGGCGGGTGGGCACGTCCGTGGTACGATTGATATATTCGCCTTGCTCGATCAAGTGATCGGTGCTGTAAATATCCCTGTTCTTGCTGGTGGTGGCGTTGGTTCGGGAGAATCTCTTGCTGCCGTGTTGACGGCTGGCGCTGCTGGGGTTCGATGCGGGACACGTTTTTTAGCTGCTTATGAAACCGAGGCCCATCCTGATTATGTCGAAGCATTAATTCATGCTAATGCTACCGATACGGTTTATACCGACAAATTTTCTATCGGTTGGCCAGACGCGCCGCATCGAGTGCTTCGTTCTTCTCTTGAATCCGCTATGGCGTTTGAAGGTGACTATGTGGGTACATCCTGTGATCCTATTACGGGTGAAATAAGAAACATTCCAAAATATGCTGCAGTAGAACTCCACAAAGGCATTTCTGGGCATATTGAGGCCATGCCTCATTGGGCAGGGCAGACAGTAGAGTGTATTAAGAAAAGACAAAGCGTGTCAGAGATTATTAATGAAATAATCGATGATGCACAAAGAGCTTTATAGTGTTGATTCCGTATAGGTATAAACACGGTTTTTTCCTTGTCTAATTTTTGTATATGCAGAATTTAGGCGTAAAAGGGTACGCTAGTAAATTATTAAAAAGATCGGGTTGCATGTGTTTGAAGATAACACAGCGGCATATAACTTATACAAGTCAAACGGATATAAAACGACCAATATAGCAATGCAAAAGCTGATTATATAGTCGCCCCTGAATAAGGCTGTTTTAAAAGTGAAACGCCATCTTTGGACTCAGATAATAAGGGAGTTTGAGAGCTGGTCAAAAGTTTGCTAGCAACATATCTTTCAGTGTCCGTGGCTTATATTGGCTGATGCTCTTATCTACACTGAATGTGTTGGTTATTGTTGATATCTAAGATGAATTTAACTACGGTAAAAACGCAAAGGCTAAGACACCTCAAAATCGTTGATTTTTCGTTTACCAAAATCACGAAACCCTTTTATTGTTAAGGGTGATAGGGTCAGTATCAGATAGATTACTCCGATAGCCATAAAAGTGTTGGAAAGTCCACTGAAGCTGACTAATGTGCCGCCAAGTAATCCACCAAATGGTAACAGGGCAAAACAGGCGGCCTGAAAAATAGACATAACCCGACCTGTCATAGCTTTCGGGGTTCTCTCGAATAGCACGGCAAATAAGATCGGGTTGATAAAGCCCGCAGCCAATCCGGCGATTGATAACGTCATAAAAACCATTGGCAGCGGGGCACTAAGAGCAAATACCAAAAAACGGGGAAATCCCGTGAGTAAAAAAGCGATAACGTAGACGGGTAACCTAGGCATACGACTCCCTATAAAGCTAGCGATAATGGAGCCCAGTACTGATGAGCCGGAAAAAGCAGCCAGTACTATTCCTAACATTTCAGTGCCGTAGGCGTTTGTTTTAGCCCACACTGGCATCATCACCACGAAAAAGGCTTGGTCCAGCAAGTTGGTAGCAGCCACCATGAGGACAATGCTGACCAGAACCACATCTTTACGCAAGAAATGCCAGCCTTCCAATAACTCTTTAACATAAGAAGTAATTTTTCCCTCTGTCTGGATGTGTTTGGCGGGAGAAATCAAAGGAATGCCAATGGCGATAATTAGGGCGCTAAAGGTGAAGCCAATGGCATTAATAGCAAGAGCCTGACTTGGTCCCATTAAGGCAATTAATGCTCCTGCTCCAGCGGTACCAATGGTTGATGCGAGTCGTTGAGTGGCTCCAGCCATGCCAGTAAGTCGTTCGAGAGGCATTTTTGTCAGTTCGGCAATATCTGGAACTAGTGAACTTTTGGCTGCATCGGCTGGTCCGCGAAGCAATCCCATCAGAAACACCACAGGAAACAGTATTGGCATACTGAGCTTATCCATCCAATGGAGCAGGGGGATCAATGCTATGATCATGACAGAGAAGGTGTCGCAGAAAACGGCAATTTTTTTTGCCCCGATCCGGTCAATCAAAGGCCCCCCCAGCACTTTGGCAATGACATAAGGAATCATTTCCGTCATGGCGACTAGCCCCGTTAGCACCGGGCTGCCTGTGATGGTTAACACCAACCAAGGAATAGCCATCGACGA
This sequence comes from Marinomonas sp. 63XJN7_7_ISO-PGPR-S23-202, assembly GCF_056173505.1. Classification (NCBI taxonomy): domain Bacteria; kingdom Pseudomonadati; phylum Pseudomonadota; class Gammaproteobacteria; order Oceanospirillales; family Oceanospirillaceae; genus Marinomonas; species Marinomonas sp. 63XJN7_7_ISO-PGPR-S23-202. Next base: position 1,938,320 of record NZ_CM149677.1, read on the forward strand.
GAGCATGGTACTGGAAATTGAAAAAGCCTCGGCTATCAGCAGAGCATAGAAACTGATTTGTTTCCTCATAACGCCTCGTCCTCGTTGCGATAAGGAAGATGTCCGAGATAGGGGAAGGTATGCACCATCATGGAAAATGGCAGCCAATTTTTTGCCGCATCTTCATAAGGCTTTGGCGCATTTTCTAGCGCCTCCAGCAGGAGGCCATCGAGCTTTTTAATCAACTGTTCTGCCCTAGGCGTTCTGCCAGCAAAGAAGCGGTCGTCGGACCATTAATGCGTAGTATCCCTAAAATATTCAGCCGCACAGGATGGGCCAGAGCTTGAAACGCGATGGTATCCGGTACAATCCGAGAGAAAGTGCGTTTTTCATTTGTTAATTCAGGTTTGATAGGCGGCATGGCCGTAGCCTGATTGAGCGACGCTTTGCAGGACTATAAGATTGCAAGCATTTGTTTGCAAATAAATGTGTGCAGATTTTTCGTTGTGATTTAATTTTTTTATATAAAAGGTGGGGCGTTTTGAGGTCAATCAAAAACAGCTCGGCCCTTAGAGCGATGGGCTTACCCAAAGCCGCCATCCCCTCTGTCGTAAATCGTCATGGTGTGGACGTTTCCAAGCATAATTCTGTAAATCACAGCCCGTATCATCGTGGCTGTCATCAGTAGGTTTTTGTCTATATAGGGAACTGACCAAATGCAGCATTATTCAGGCTTTGCGTTGCTGAAGCATAGTTTCAGTCATCATGAAAATTGGCAACGAGTTTGGCGTAACCCAACCCCGAAAAAGAAATACGATGTGATCATCGTTGGCGGTGGCGGTCACGGTTTGGCGACGGCCTATTACCTTGCTAAACAGTTTGGTGTGACCAACGTCGCGGTGATCGAGAAGGGGTTCTTGGGGGGCGGTAATACGGCTCGTAATACCACTATTGTGCGTTCCAACTACTTGTGGGATGAGGCAGCACATTTATACGAGCACGCTATGAAACTCTGGGAAGGCTTGTCTCAGGATTTGAACTATAACGTCATGTTTTCTCAACGTGGTTGTTTGAATCTGGGTCATACTTTACAGGATATGCGTGATATTGAACGACGTGTCAATGCCAACCGCTTAAACGGTATCGATGGAGAGGTGTTGGACGCTAAACAGGTCAAAGAAATTGTCCCTGTATTAGATTGCTCCGAGAACACTCGCTACCCAGTGCTTGGCGCGTCTTGGCAGCCACGAGCTGGGATTGCACGTCACGATGCCGTCGCATGGGGCTTTGCCCGTGGAGCCGATGCTCACGGTGTGGATTTGATCCAACAAACCGAAGTGGAAGATTTGATCATTGAAGACGATACAGTCGTCGGGGTGAGAACCAAACGCTATGGCGATATTAAAGCCGATCGTGTGGGGTGTGTGGTTGCTGGAAATTCCAGTGTGTTAGCGAAGATGGCAGGCTTTGAATTGCCGTTGGAGTCGCACCCTTTGCAAGCCTTAGTGTCTGAGCCGATCAAACCGATTCTCGATACCGTGGTCATGTCTAACCAAGTACATGGTTACGCATCACAATCCGATAAAGGGGATTTGGTGATTGGCGCGGGGATCGATGGTTATAACGGTTACGGCCAGCGGGGATCTTACAGCACCATTGAGCATACGATTCAAGCGATTGTCGAAATGTTCCCAATATTCAGCCGAGTGCGCATGAACCGTCAGTGGGGCGGTATCGTTGATACGACGCCGGATGCTTGCCCTATTATCAGTGAAACCCCCGTCAAAAATCTGTTTTTTAACTGTGGCTGGGGAACGGGTGGTTTTAAAGCCACGCCAGGGTCAGGCAATGTGTTTGCTGCGTCGTTGGCGAAGGGCGAAATGCACCCATTAGCGAAGCCGTTTTCTATGTTTCGTTTTCACGATGGGTCCTTGGTTGACGAACACGGCGCAGCTGGTGTGGCTCACTAGCGCTAGATTTTACGTTTTTATTCTAGTAGGACATTCTGGCAAAGAAAGGTTGGCTGGAAAGGAGAAAGTTCCATGTTGCATATTTATTGTCCTCATTGTGGTGAAAGTCGCGATGAAGAAGAATTTCACCCCGCAGGTCAAGCCCATATAGAACGGCCTAAAGACCCAGATGCGTGCTCAGACAAAGAATGGGGGGAGTTTTTGTATTTTCGTCGTAACCCACGAGGGGTGCACCATGAATTGTGGGTGCATTCGGCAGGCTGTCGTAAGTTCTTTAATATAACGCGTAATACGCAAACCTACGAAATCAAAGAAGTCTACAAGCTTGGTGAACAACCAAGTGTTGTTGCTGAGTAGAGGATTTATTCATGGCTCAACAGACACATAAAGAGACGCGTCGACTTTCCGCTGGCGGTCGTATTGATCGATCCAAACCGATCACCTTTACTTTTAACGACAAACAGTACAAAGGCTACGAAGGCGATACTTTGGCCTCCGCTTTGTTGGCCAATGGCGTGGACATTATCGGACGTAGTTTTAAATACAGCCGACCTCGTGGCATTGTGGCCGCTGGGGCAGAGGAGCCTAACGCGATTATGCAATTGGGTGCCACTGAAGCCACACAAATTCCTAACGTACGTGCGACTCAACAAGCCTTGTATGATGGTTTAGTGTGTAAAGTGACCAATGGCTGGCCCAACGTCGATAACGATTTAATGGGTTGGGTGGGCAAGCTTGGTGGGAAGATGATGCCACCAGGGTTTTACTACAAAACCTTTATGTACCCAAAATCCATGTGGGAAACCTACGAGTCTTATATTCGTAAAGCCGCAGGTCTTGGTCGTTCGCCAAAAGAAAACGACCCTGACCGATATGACAATATGCATCAACATTGCGATGTGCTGGTGGTGGGTGGTGGCCCTGCTGGCTTGATGGCAGCATTGACGGCGGCTCGTGGCGGTGCACGAGTGATTTTAGCGGATGAACAAAACGAATTTGGCGGCAGCTTATTAAGCAGTAAAGAAAGCATTGGCAACAAACCCGCAACAGAATGGGTTGACGACGTCGTCAAAGAGTTGGCCAGCTTTGATAATGTGCAACTGCTCTCTCATGCGACGGTGAATGGTTATCACGATCATAACTTTTTGACCATTCATCAACACTTAACAGATCAGTCTTTTGACAAAGCGCCCAATGGACAAATTTGTCAGCGTTTGCATCGTGTGCGTGCCAAGTGGGTTGTCTTGGCGACGGGTGCACATGAGCGTCCTTTGGTTTATGGCAATAATGATGTGCCTGGCTGTATGGTTGCCAATGCCGTATCCACCTACATTCAGCGTTACGGCGTCGTACCAGGTAAGGACTTGGTTCTGATGACCACCAATGATAATGCCTATCGTGCGGCGTTAGATTGGCATGATGCTGGCCACAATGTGGTGGCGATTGTTGATACCCGTAAGAATCCAAAAGGTGCTTTGGTCGAAGCGGCTCGTGAACGTGGTATGACGGTGATGCTCGGTTCTGGTGTAGTGGATGTGCAAGGCAGCAAACGTGTCACTGGTGTCTCTATTGCCAAGCTTAATGAGGCGGGTGATCAAGTAGAGGGGTCGGTGATTGAAGTAAAAGCGGATACCGTTGCCAGCTCTGGCGGCTGGAGCCCTGTTATTCATTTATCTTGCCATACTGGCTCAAGACCCGTGTGGAGTGATGAGGTGGTTGGCTTTTTGCCTGGACCAAGTCAGCAACAGCAATTAACAGCGGGCGCGATTAATGGCGCTTACTCAACGGCTGCGGCACTTGAGCAAGGTATGAATGCCGCGCAATCGGCGTTAGAAAAATTGACGATGAAAACAGCCGATGTGAGTGTTCCCGAAACGGAAACCTTGAATGAGGCTGAGCCTATGGCCTTGTTTCATATTCCGCATCCAAAACCGACTCACAAAGCGCCTAAGCAATTTGTCGATTTGCAAAATGATGTGACCGCTGCGGGTATTGAGTTGGCTTGTCGAGAAGGGTTTGAATCCATCGAACACGTTAAACGCTACACTGCGATGGGGTTTGGTACCGATCAAGGTAAGCTGGGCAATATCAACGGCATGGCGATTGCGGCGAAATACTTGAAGCAATCCATTCCAGAAACGGGGACAACAATCTTCCGTCCGAATTACACCCCAGTGACCTTTGGGGCGATTGCTGGACGTGATTGTGGCGAGTTGTTTGAACCAAAACGCTACACCGCTATGCATCAATGGCATATGGAGCATGGTGCGAAGTTTGAAGACGTTGGTCAGTGGAAACGCCCATGGTATTACCCAAAAGCAGGGGAAACCATGCAAGAAGCGTTGAACCGAGAGTGCTTAGCGACTCGTGAGTCGGTGGGTATCTTGGATGCGTCTACGCTGGGGAAAATTGATATTCAAGGTAAAGACGCTCGTGAGTTCTTAGGCCGTGTGTATACCAATGCTTGGGCGAAACTGGCGGTGGGCAAATGTCGTTACGGTTTGATGTGTGGCGAAGACGGTATGGTCTTTGACGACGGGGTAACCTCTTGCTTAGCGGAAAATCATTTCTTAATGACAACCACAACCGGTGGGGCAGCCCATGTGTTGTCGTGGCTAGAGCTTTACCATCAAACAGAATGGCCAGAACTGGAAGTATATTTTACCAGTGTAACGGATCATTGGGCGACCATGACCATCTCTGGTCCGAACAGCCGTCGCTTATTAGAAACCCTGACGGATGGGGATGTATCCAAAGAAAGCATGTCCTTTATGGATTGGAGAGCCATGACCGTTGCTGGTGTACCGGCTCGAGTGTTCCGTATCTCCTTCACTGGGGAGCTGTCTTTCGAGATCAACGTTCAAGCTAATTACGGTATGCACGTTTGGAAAGCTTTGTTTGAACAGGGTAAACAGTTCAACTTAACGCCTTATGGTACAGAAACCATGCACATCTTGCGTGCGGAGAAAGGCTTTATTATTGCCGGTCAAGATACCGATGGCTCAGTGCACCCATTTGATTTGGGTATGCCTTGGGCGGTGTCCATGCAAAAACCGTTTAGCTTTATCGGCAAACGTGGCATGCAGCGTGAAGACTGTGTCAGAAAAGATCGCAAGCAATTAGTGGGTTTAAAGACCACAGATCCAAGTGTGGTGCTACCAGAAGGTGCACAAGGGGTATTCGACCCGAAAGCGTCTATTCCTATGCCGATGGTAGGGCATGTGTCATCCAGTTATTGGAGTGCCAATTTAGGTCGCTCTGTCGCCATGGGATTTGTGAAAGGCGGTCACGATAAAATGGGGCAAAAAGTCTATTACCCCTTGGTTGATGGCCGTGTTGTCGAAGCGGAAATATGCAGCCCAGTATTTTTAGATCCAAAGGGGGAGCGCCAAAATGTCTGATGCAATGCTTAATGAACAAGTAGAGGCGACGAAAGGCAAAATGGTGATGAATCAAATCCCAGCCGATATCGTTGGAGAAAGTCCATTACACCATGCGGATTTAGAGACGCTGGCAAGTCGTGGGCAAGGCCAAGGTGGAGTGCATCTTAAAGAGAAGTCGCTGCAAGGTTTACTGATCCTACGGGCCAAGCCTGATGAGGCTCAATTGGCAGAAATCGAAAGCGTACTGGGTGTGGCTTTACCAACGACACCACTGACCAGTGTGGAGAAATCGGGTGAAAAAGGCGATATCAGCGTACGTTGGGTATCGCCTGATGAATGGTTTATCGTCGTACCTGCGACGACCGCGTTTCAATTGGAAAGCGATTTTCAAACCTCTGTCTCAGGGCATTATTCCTTAGTGAATGTGAGTGGTGGTTACACTATCTTGCAACTCTCTGGCGACAATGTGGTTGATGTACTGAAAAAATCAACGCCAATTGATGTTCACCCGAGTGTTTTCCCTGTTGGTAAGGTGGTGTCCAGTGTGTTTGCCAAAAGTGGCGCAATGATGTTGCGCCGCACTGGCGACAACGCATTTGAACTCATTATAAGACGTAGCTTCGCGGACTATATCTGGTTATGGCTTCAAGATGCCAGCATGGAATATGGTCTTGTGATCGAGGCCTGATATCAAACTTTGGTCGTATTTAACACTTTTTATCTGAGAGACTCTTATGACAACAAAAATCGCCCCTTGGATTTTTACTGCTAGCTGTCCAAGTATTATTGGTACCGTTGACGTGGTTACCCGCTATATGGCGGAATCGGGTCATTATGTAGATGAAATTCACTCCTTTGATGATAGAGAATCAGGGCGATTTTTTATTCGTGTTGAGTTTTTACCTAAAAAAGAAGGGTTTAGTGCCAGTGTATTCGATCAGGAGTTTTCGGCACGAGCAAAAGACTTCAACATGGAATGGACACTGACTGAGCCAAACCATCGTCCTCGTGTGGCGATCATGGTTTCAAAATACGACCATTGTTTGAACGATTTGCTCTATCGTTTTCGAACTGGGCAGTTGAACATTGATGTGACGGTGATTATCTCAAATCACCCGGATTTAGAAGAGCTCGCTAAATGGCATCGCATCCCGTATTACCATTTGCCCATCACAGCGGAAACCAAACTAGAGCAAGAGGCACAAGTAAAGAGTTTGATCGAGCAATACGATACTGAGCTGGTGGTTCTCGCCCGCTATATGCAAGTATTGTCTCCTGACATGTGTGAATACTTGGATGGCCGGGCGATTAATATTCACCATTCTCTATTGCCTGGTTTTAAGGGGGCTCGCCCCTATCACCAAGCGTGGGAAAAAGGGGTGAAAATGGTGGGTGCCACGGCCCATTACGTGAACAACGATTTAGATGAAGGGCCGATCATCACCCAAGGTATCCAAGTTGTGAATCACGCTCACTATGTGGAAGATCTGGTGGCAAAAGGTCAAGATATTGAACGTGTTACTTTGTTTAATGCGGTGAAATGTCATATCGAAAAACGTGTGTTTTTGAATGGTAAGCGGACAGTTGTGTTTGGTGGGTAAGCGTTTAGGATTGAACTAACATTCTTTTTTATTGTTAAGATTCGCTTCAGAAAGGAATGTTAACGTCTATTCAGCTATTAATTTTATAGCTTAATAGACTGGAGGAGAAACAATGAATGTTAGTTCAAACATGAGCTCATCATCTATGAGTACAGTGAGTACCCCGAAAGCCCATTATTCTGCGCAAGAAGTTAACGAGTCAACCTCAGCCCCAGAGCGTGATGGTGACAGTGATGATCACAATGTTAGTAAGGTTCAAGCAAGCTCGCCTACTCGTAACTTGAGTGGGCAATCTATTGGACAGCGTATCAATGTTGTTGCTTAGGCGCTTGCGTATTGGCTTTGATACAGCCTTTAAATGTATGAGTAAAGGTCTGAGACCTGCGACATTAAGCATGTTATTAAGGCCTAGAAGGCTGAACTGAATCCTCATAGAAAATCCGATATCATTGCTGATATCGGATTTTCTCATTTATTCAGTCAACAATTAGCGGCTTAATTGAGCAATTTTCCTTTGAGTAAATAAGGCTCAGTCATTTTTGTTAGCAATGAAAATGATGTTTTAACTTCGATTTAATCTGATTCCAAAACTCTCTATCAAATTATCTGTCTGGCGCTTTCTTCGATCTTATCCAGTAACTCCAGTAATTTTTTTCGATCAGACTCCGCGAGTGATTTTAGCAGTAAGGCTTCAGTCGACTCGGCAAAAAGAGTCACGCGCTCATAATTTTCTCGGCCAGCGTCGGTGAGGGAAAATTCCACCAAACGACGATCTTGTTCATTGACTATTTTTTTGACCCAACCCTTGTTGCAAAGATTGCTTCCAGCACGTGAGGCGGCGACTCTGGCTAAGCCAATGGACTTTTCTAGATCTCTGACAGAAAGCTTATCATGACGACCTAGATGTGTCAGAACACGCCATTCAGGAATGCTCAAACCAAATTGTTTTCGATATTTGCGGGCCAAGGCCTCAGAGGTTTTTTGGGCCGCCTGATTAAGACGATATGGAATAAAGCTATTGAGATCAAACATGTCCTACCTTCTAACACGCAAACAGAGAGTCTAACGATAAAATATTGTTGGGCATTGTATAGGGTTTCTTTGAACTTCTCCTTAAGAAGAGTGACGAAAAATCGCTTGACTCATTTCATTTGAAATGATTTTATGGTTTTTCATTCGCTATGTTGAGCTCAGTTATGTTCTATCTCAGCGGCTTTAGAAATCATCATTCGACTGAGGCACTGTCTGGTGTGTTGCCAATTGGGCAGAACAGTCCTCAGCGTTGCCCATTTGGTTTGTATGCGGAGCAGATTAGTGGTTCGTCTTTTACGGCAGGCCAAGGGCATAATTTACGCAGTTGGTTGTATCGCATCCGACCAAGCGTTGCCCATCGCGCTGATGGAAAAAGGGTGGGGGTCACTAACTGGGTATCCCAAGCCGATGAGAGCAATACACACATTGCGTTTGATCCCCTTAGATGGTGTCCATTAGCCGACGTTGCAGGGCATTGGGTGCAATCGGTACGTACCTTGACCATTGCTGGGGGAGCGACATCTCAAACGGGCATGTCCGCGAGTATTACTACCCTGAATCCAGAACAGCAACCCGTCTTTCAAAACCATGATGCCGAAATGCTTGTGATGCCGATCAGTGCGGCGATAACCTTGCGTACCGAATTTGGCGTATTAGAAGTTGAGGTTGGTCATCTCGCGGTTATCCCGCGTTCTGCTTTTGTCGAGTTTATCGGTGAACAGACGACCCAGCTGTATTTGTTAGAAAATTATGGGACCCCTTTTGAATTACCTCATCGTGGTGCTATCGGGGCCAATGGTCTAGCGAATGAACGTGACTTTGAATACCCTGTGGCGAACTATATTGAACAACCCATCAACACATGGGTGATCGAAAAACGAGAAGGGGACTTTCGTGAATTTACCCTTGATCACTCTCCATTCGATGTCCTAGGCTGGCATGGAAATCACGCGCCTTATCGCTATGATTTGAGGCGTTTTAATACGCTAGGCTCCATCAGCTATGATCATCCTGATCCTTCTATCTTTACCGTATTGAGTTCACCTGGCTTACGAGCAGGCGTGGCGAATATTGATGTCGTGGTATTTGGTAACCGCTGGTTAGTGGCGGACAATACCTTTAGGCCGCCTTGGTATCATCGTAATGTTATGTCCGAGTTTATGGGGCTGATTTATGGGGTGTATGATGCGAAGCCGAATGGCTTTCTCCCAGGTGGCGCCAGTCTTCATAACGCTGGGGCACCCCATGGGCCTGACCATGAGGCTTATACCAAAGCGTCCACATCGTCATTGGCTCCAAACAAATTAGAGGGTACGCTTGCCTTTATGTTTGAAACGAGTGCCCCACAACGTATGACAACATTTGCTGCCAATGCCCCAGAACGACAAAAAGACTACGTAGAATGCTGGGAATCTATTCAGCCTGCTCGTCTATCGGATAGTCATCATGATTAACCCTGCTGGTGGCCGCTTATCATTATCCATCGCGCTCCACTTGTCCCGTAGTGTCCGTGGCATGGCGATGCCTCCCCCTATAAAGATCTGAAAACACTATTTGCACTGCATGAAGCACAATTATCCAAATACTTAAATAGGAATGCAGAAATGACAGATCTGTTTGATAATCCGGTTGGTTTAAATGGTTTTGAGTTTGTTGAGTTCTCCGGCCCTAATCCAGACAAAATCACAGAGGTGTTTCGTCTCCTAGGGTTTGAGTTGGTCGCAACACATCGTTCGAAAGACGTGGCGCTTTACCGCCAAGGTGGCATCAACTTTATCTTAAATAAAGAAAAAGCCAGCGAGGCTTACTATTTTGGTCAGGAGCATGGTAATGCGGCATCAGGTATGGCGTTTCGGGTAAGAAACTCCCATGAAGCCTATCGTTATGTGCTCTCGAAAGGGGCTAAGCCAATGGAGATTCCGACCGGCCCCATGGAACTTAGGTTGCCTGCTATTAAAGGCATTGGGGGAGCTCCTATCTATCTGATTGACCGTTACGAAGAAGGGGCGTCAATCTATGATATTGATTTCGAGTTCTTACCCGGGGTGGATCGGCATCCTAAAGGTCACGGTTTTTATGAGATCGATCACCTGACACATAATGTTTATAAAGGTCGTATGGCACACTGGAGTCATTTTTATGAGTCCTTGTTTAACTTTCGGGAAATTCGTTACTTTGATATCAAAGGCGAATATACCGGTCTAACCTCACGGGCCATGACCGCGCCGGATGGTAAAATTCGTATTCCGTTGAATGAAGAGGCATCCAATGGTACGGGACAAATTGAAGAGTTTCTTATGTCATTCAATGGGGAAGGAATTCAACATATCGCCCTGCGAACAGAAGACTTATTCGCCAGTGTTGACTCACTGCGTGCCAGTGGAATTGAGCTGATGACCGCCCCGCCAGATACCTATTACGAGATGCTTGAAGAGCGCTTACCCGGTCATGGTGAAGCGGTAAATGAGCTAAAAAGTCGTGGTATTTTACTCGATGGCACAACAGAAACCGCTCCTCGTTTATTGCTGCAAATATTCTCGACGAATCAGCTAGGTCCTGTCTTTTTTGAGTTTATCCAGCGCAAAGGGGACGATGGCTTCGGCGAAGGTAACTTTAAGGCTTTATTTGAGTCAATTGAGCGAGATCAAGTGGCCCGTGGGGTTGTCGGGAACCAAGCATAACAATCAGGTTCAAGGTTTGGAGCGGTTAAAAGAAGGTATTGAGAGAGTATGAAAAAACTGAAAAGTTGGTTGGCTAGTGCCAACGCGCCAGGTTGTGAGTTTCCATTAGCGAATCTACCTTATGCCGTCTTTTCCGCTGAGGAACAAAGCCATTCAATCGGTGTGGGGCTGGGTGATCAAGTGGCGAACCTTCGCCTGCTTGAAGAAGCGGGATTATTTGATGACCTAAGCCCACCGTTACGAGAGTCTGTTAGGCAAAGTACACTCAATCCATTAATGGGATTAGGGAGCGATCAATGGGGCGCACTGCGTCAGCGATTAACGGCGTTATTCAGTCACATTGAATACAAAGAAGTGGTAGAGCCCTGTTTTATACCTCAGGCCGATGTGGTGTTTCATCTTCCCTGTCAGATTGGTGATTACTCGGATTTTTATACGTCTGTACATCATGCTTCGCGGGTAGGAGCCTTGTTTCGCCCCGATAATCCGTTGTTGCCAAACTATAAATGGGTGCCAGTTGCTTATCATGGGCGAGCGTCTTCCATTCGTATCTCAGGAGAGGCTTTTACGCGGCCAGCAGGGCAGTTAAAGGTACCAGAATCTGACCGTCCTGCACTGGGCCTCTGTCAGCGTCTTGATTATGAGTTAGAACTGGGATTTTTCATTGGCACAGGCAATTCGCTAGGTGAGCCCATCGCCATTGAGGAGGCGGAACAGCATGTGTTTGGCGTGTCCATGTTTAATGATTGGTCAGCGCGAGATATTCAAGCTTGGGAATATCAACCGTTAGGGCCTTTTTTATCGAAAAGCTTTTTTTCTAGTCTAAGCCCTTGGATTGTGCCCATGGCAGCGTTGGCCCCTTATCGTTGCCATTGGACGCGAGAAGCAGGGGATCCTCAACCGCTTGATTACCTTGATTCGGCAACCAACCGTACCCAGGGTGCGATTGATATTAAACTAGAGGTCTGGATCGAAACGGAAAAAATGCGCTCAAATAACCAGCCTGCTGAGCGTCTTTCAACCAGTAATTTTAAAGAGTCCTATTGGACTATCGCTCAAATGGTTGTTCACCATACCATTAATGGTTGTGATTTAAAGCCGGGAGACCTGCTAGGCAGCGGCACACAATCGGGTTCAACTCGCGAAGAATCCGGTTCGCTTTTAGAACTAACCGCTGGTGGAAAAGAGCCCATAACATTGAGCAATGGTGAACAGCGCACCTTTGTAGAGGATGGTGACCGTATTATCTTAAAAGGATACTGCGGCGATGAGCAACATAGAATAGGGCTAGGGAAAGTAGAGAATATAGTAAAACCAGGGAGCAGCCATTTATCCTAAAAATACGCACTTTTTGTTGATTTTCTGGCTTTCTTTATGTTTCCTTCAAGGCTTTTTATCTGTTGGGTGTTTTTTACTCGTCGTTAAGTCGAGTATACTTGCTTCTTTCTCTCAATAGGTTGCAAACTTATTCTTATGACAGCACCCCGCAGTTCAGATCTGGCCGCTGAGTTAAAGGCCATCGTAGGAAATCAATACACTTTAACCGATGAAGACAAGACAAAACCCTATAGTCAAGGCTTTCGCCTTGGCGGTGGCAAGGCCTATGCCGTTGTTCGTCCTGGTAGTTTGGTTGAAATTTGGCGGTGTTTACAAGCCTGTGTGAAGGCTGACGTGATCGTCATTATGCAAGCGGCCAATACAGGGCTAACGGGCGGCTCAACGCCCAATGGTACGGGCTATGATCGCCCCATTGTTATTATCAGCACCATGCGCATCGATGATATTCAACTTATCGATCAGGGTAAACAAATCATAGGGTTAGCCGGTAGTACATTATTTGGCTTGGAAGACACGCTTAAACCATACGGCCGGGAGCCTCACTCAGTAATTGGTTCTTCTTGCATTGGCGCGTCTATTGTTGGCGGGGTGTGTAATAACTCAGGCGGTGCCCTGGTTCAGCGTGGTCCCGCTTATACCGAAATGTCGTTGTTTGCTCAAGTGAACGGCGATGGCGAACTGCAATTGGTGAACAACTTAGGCATTGAGTTGGGAAGCGATCCAGAAGACATTCTCACAAATTTGCAAAACAAAACCTATCAAGAAAAAGACATTCACTTCCCAGAAAAACGCGGTTCTGATAACGAATATCATGAGCGTATTCGAGACGTCGATGCCGAGACGCCATCACGTTTTAACAATGATCCACGACGTTTGTACGAGGCTTCCGGTTGTGCAGGCAAACTGGCTGTCTTTGCCGTGCGCATCGATACTTTTCCTATTCCAGAAAAGTACCAAGTCTTCTACATTGGCACCAATGATCCTGCGGTGATGGAACAAATGCGCCGCGACATGCTGTCGACCTTTAAAAATCTACCTGTGTCTGGCGAATACATGCATAACAGCAGCTACGACATCAGTAAAAAATACGGCAAAGACAGCTATTTGGTGATCGACAAACTTGGCACCAAATACATTCCAAAAATGTTTGCTTTAAAGCGTACGGTTGATAGGTGGGCTGGCAAATTTAAGTTCATGCCGACCAAATTTTCCGACATCATGATGCAGTATATGAGTCAACTTTTCCCCAATCATCTGCCAAAGCGCATGGAAGATTTTCGTGAAAAATACGAACATCACTGGATTGTGGAAACCAGTAACGATGGAGTTGATGAAGCGCAAGCCTATTTAGACAACTTCTTTAAAGATAACGAAGGCGGTTACTTTGCGTGTACCAAGCGAGAAGCCGATCAAGCCATCCTGCATCGCTTTGTGACGGGGGGCGCATTGAGTCGTTATCATGTGATGAATGGTAAGGATCTTGGTTCCATCATGACCATAGACGTGGCATTTCCGCGCAATGAACGCGATTGGTTCGAAGAGCTACCACAAGACATCGAAGACAAAGTCGCCGTAAAAATGTACTACGGTCACTTCTTTTGCCACGTCATGCACCAAAACTACATTATGAAAAAAGGCGTTGATGCGAAAGCGGTGAAGAAGCAGATTCTATCTAGTTACGATGCTCGTGGCGCGGAATATCCAGCCGAGCACAACGTCGGCCACGAATACGTTGCGAAACCCGCGTTGCGTGAGTTTTATCAAAAAACCGACCCAACCAACAGCTTCAATGCAGGCATCGGCGGCACCAGCAAATTAAAAAACTGGCAAGCACTGAGCGACGAACACACAGACTGTGGTTGTCATAAATAAGAGTTTTCAGCTTATAAGGGCAAAAATTTAAGAGCAGAGCAATAGAAAAGCTAAAGATAAAAAGCCGAGACGTTTCTTGTAAAGATATCTCGGCTTTTTTTATGAATCAGCATATTTATTCTATATTATAGTTAAGAACGGATGAACAATGATATATTTCATAGAATTTTTTATAGTCGTCAATTTTAATTAAAAAATTTGATCTATTACTGTTTTCTGAGTTTTCTTTAGCACGCTTATTTGTCATTGAAATATAACTTAGAAGTAATTCATTCTGCAGCAGGTTTTGATAAACGAATTCATGTAGCTTATTGTTGCTGACCTCAGAGTGTAGAGGGCTTTTTTTGAGTATGTTTACTCCTTCATTTACGACTTCTTCGAACTTTTTTTCACGTTTATTTTTTTCTAATACGTACCCTTCTATGTTATCAATATTGAGTGAAAAACTGTTCATTAATGATATCGCACAAATTGATTTCTTTGCAAAACCATAGTTCTGTAAGTATTGAGATTGAGCATTATAAAATGAATATTTTCCCCATTCGGTTTGTACCCTAATTTTTTTTGGTTTTTTCGTGTCATCATTAGCTGACAATGATGAACATGCGGATAAAGATAAGCATGAAATAAGTGATATCAATACAGGAGTAAGAAGTTTTATAATTGATTCCCTGTTAAACATTCTATTTTTCCTTATGTAACTTGTTAGATAGCTTTGTTATTTTAAAAAGTATAAAACGATTTTACCTAGATGCACCGGGTGGGACGCTGTTCCCATCTTTTTCTCTCTAATAAGATAGCTAGAGCATTTGAACTGGAATAGAAGCCGATTATGTCTCATTACGACAAGTTAACAGCACATTACCAAACACTAAATCACTCAAGTACTATGGCAGGGTTGTCGATTCACTTGGTTTATCGGCTCAATCACAGTTAGAAGACTGGTTAGCATTGCAGAACTAGATACCTGAGATTAACTTAGAGTATAAACTTTTCATTATCCCGTATTAAATTAGCAAGGTAAAGAGAATGCTCTTAAGTGAGTTTTGACGAGGAGGCTACAGTAATGTCGGAGTATTTTGCAACGGTTGAGTGGAAACGAGGCTCACAGTTATTTTCGGACAAAAAATACAGTCGTGTCCATGAATGGCAATTCGAAGGGGGCGTGGCCGTGCCAGCTTCGTCTTCACCACATATTGTTCCTTTGCCTATGTCTGTGGCGGAAAATGTTGATCCTGAAGAAGCCTTTGTAGCGTCTATATCCAGCTGTCACATGTTGTTCTTTTTAGACTTCGCCTCTCGTAAAAAGCTTATTGTCGACCAGTATACCGATAAGGCTATGGGCGTCTTGGCTAGTGGTCCTAACGGTAAACAAATGATGACAGAAGTAGTATTACGACCCACCGTCACTTTTGTTGGTGAAAGGCCCAGCTCAGAGGTGTTAAAAGAGCTTCATCATCAAGCCCATGAAGCCTGTTTTATTGCCAACTCGGTGCTGACCGACGTGCGTGTGGATGACGCTTTTTGTGTTTGATGAATGGTTGAATGATTAGATTGTTAGAGCTGATGGAAAAGCATGGCGCGAATTTAGGTCCGCCTCATACAGATTCTATGGGGAATGGATTGTTTGAGATTAGAGCAAAGGCTCAAGAAGGTATTGGGCGGAGTTTGTTTTGCTTCCTAAAAGGAAAGCATATTTATGTTTTACATGCTTTTGTTAAAAAGTCACAAAAAACGCCAAAAAATGAGTTGAAGCTTGCACGTCAACGCCAGAAGGAAGTTCAAAAAAGATGAGTTTACAAAAACTGAAACAACGCGCCTTCAAGAATTCTGATGTCAAAGCGGAATACGATAAGCTTGAAGCAGAGTTTAATTTAATTGATCAACTGCTTTCTATGCGAACAAAAGCTGGGTTAACACAAGAGCAAGTTGCCGAAAAGATGAATACGCAAAAAAGCAATATCAGTCGCTTAGAACGAGGCAATACGAACCCAAGTTGGGCGACGCTTCTTAAATATGCTCATGCTTGTGGCTATGAATTGTCACTGAAAACGCAAAAAAAGCATTAGAAAGTCAATATATTAAGCTCTCGATAGTTCTATTAAAGAGCGCTTGAGGTGTATCACCCTTGAGTAATGGGTATAAACCAATCCAAGGCTTCAATCTGTTTAATCCAGCGTTGAATATTCGGATACTCAGACAATTGATAAGCACCGCCTTCCTCTGCCACATGGGTATAAGGGAACAAGCAAATATCCGCTAACGTCATCGCGTCTCCCACCAAAAACGTGTGTTTTGCCAAGGTGTCATCCATCCGTTTCAACGCCGCGTGACCTTGCTGAATTCGGTCCGGCAGCATGCGTTTTTTTAGATCCGTCATGGCGTTATGGGTCAACCAAAAACGCGGTGAAGCAATGTTTGGCTCGTGGTTGTATTGCTCCCAAAATAACCATTGATAGACTTTGGCTTTAAGGATAGGGTCGGCTGGCAACAAAGCAGACTGATGCTGCTGAGTAAGGTGATTCTGTTCTGTAAGATAGAGCAGTATCGCGTTACTTTCGCTTAAACATTGCCCATTATCCAATTCAAGCACTGGTATTTTGCCATTCGGGTTTATGGCTAAAAAGGATTCTGTGTGTGTTTCCCCTTTAGTAATATCATATTCTTTTAATGTCACGTTGAGGCCCAAGTAGGCGCATAATAAACGGATTTTATAACCGTTCCCTGAGGGCAAAAAATCGTGCAGAATCATATCTCTTTCCTTCGTAAGTTGATGGTTTGATCTTGCAATAAGAAAGCAACAGAAAAAAGCCAATTAAATTGAAGGCTGGCATAACGCGTTTTGATGAATAAATTAGAAGGCGACTGAGTTAACGTAATTTGGCTAAAGTAACGAGGCTAGAGTCGCGAGGGGAAGGCAGTGGATACGGAACTATTAAAAACCTTAGTGGCGATTGTCGACCATGGCAGTTTTCAGCGAGCCGCCATGCAAACCTTTCGTACACCATCGGCCATTAGCATGCAGATGAAGCGACTGGAAGAGCAGGTCGGTACGGAGCTGTTTTGCAAACAAGGGCGAGATCAAGTACTCACCGAAGACGGCCAGCAGCTAGTGCATTACGCACGGCGAATACTGCAACTGCAAGAAAGTGCTTTGCAATCCATTAAAGGCCCACAACAAGGAGCTTTACTTAATTTTGGTTGCCCTAATGATTATGTTGCGAATTTACTCCTCGTTATTATGTCTGTAATGGAAGCCATGCAGCCGAATATTCGTTTTCGAGTGCGTACTGGCACATCGGCTGAATTAAGAGAACTGATGGATAAGGGGGAGGTGGATTTGGCTTTGGTGACGCGAACCCCCAACAGTGACGAAGGTTTAACCTTGTTTCAGGACAAAGGCGTTTGGGTGGCGAAAAAAGGGTTCGACTGGCAGGCTTATAAGCCGTTGCCGTTGGCCCTATACGAATCAAGTTGTAAGTTCCATTCTAGCGCTATCGATGGATTACAGAAGAAGGGCATAGATTACCGATTGTATTGCGTTACTGACAATCTCGCCCTTATTGAACGTCTTTTAGTGGCAGAAAAAGCCATCTCCGCTATTGCCAGCATTAGCATGAATGACGCATTGGATATCATCGACAGCGAGTTTTTGCCTAGCCTTCCCGCCGTTGAAATTGCGTTTTCTCGGGCTGCGGCCGCACCAGATTGGCTTACTATAGCGTGGATTGAAAACGTTATTGAACAGGTTATGAAAGAAACAGGCGTAGGGTAAGTATTTGATACAACGGAGGTTCAATCGTTGCTAAGCTAGCCTCAACTACAGCGACGCCAAAAGAAACCGACAGCGTCTATTTTATTCGAATAGGAAAAAAACAAATTATGTCTTATTACGACAAGTTAACAGCACACTACCAAACACTAAATCACTTTAACCATGCTCAATCTATACTGGGTTGGGATGCCGCAGCGAACATGCCATCGGGTGGTAGCGAAGCACGCTCAAACGCCATGGCAGAGTTATCCGTTCATGTTCATCGTTTATCCACCCAGCCACAGTTAGAAGACTGGTTTGGCAACGCGGAGCAAGAATCGTTAAGTAGCGAGCAACAAGCCAGCCTACGCGAGATGAAACGCCAATGGCAGCAAGCGACCATCGTTCCAGAAGATTTAGTACAAGCGCAGTCCATCGCGGGTTCTACGTGCGAACATGCATGGCGTACGCAGCGTCAAGAAAATGATTGGCAAGGCCTTGAGAAAAACTGGAAAGAGGTTGTCGCTCTATCCCGTGAAGAAGCCAAGATTCGTGGTGCAGCACTTGGTCTTACACCATACGATGCCATGCTAGACAAATACGAGCCAGGCACCACAACGGCGTCGCTGAATACTTTATTTACTGACGTGAAAACCTGGTTGCCAGAGTTAATCGAAACCGTGTTAGAAAAGCAGAAGTCAGAATCCATCCTTTTGCCGTCAGGCACCTTTTCCACTGAGACGCAAAAAGCCCTTGGCTTAGAAGTGATGAAGCTGCTGCAATTCGACTTTAACCGTGGCCGACTCGACCAAAGTGTTCACCCATTTTGCGGTGGCGTACCAACGGACGTGCGCATTACCACCCGTTATGATGAAAAAGACTTCGTGCAAGCCTTGATGGGCATCGTTCACGAAACAGGCCACGCCCGCTACGAACAAGGCTTGCCAAAAGCCTTTGCTGGATTACCAGTGGGCGAAGCGCGCTCTATGGGCGTTCATGAATCTCAGTCACTCTTCTTCGAAATGCAGATTGGCCGCAGCAAACCCTTTATTCACCACTTATCGCGTTTGTCTAAACAGGCGTTTAATGCACAGCAAGATCCTGTATTCGACGAAGAAAATCTTTATAAAATCTACACCCAAGTAGAAAAAGGCTTTATTCGCATTGATGCGGACGAACTCACCTACCCAGCACATGTGATCATGCGTTACGAGATCGAACGCGACTTGATCAATGGCGTGATAGAACACACAGACGTGCCAGCATTGTGGGACGAGAAGATGAAAGCGTCCCTTGGCATCTCCACCAAAGACAACTACAAAAACGGCTGCATGCAAGACATCCACTGGACAGACCTCAAAGGCAAGAAAGTAACTCACAATTACAAAAATGGCTGTATGCAAGACATCCATTGGTCTGGAGGAAGTTTTGGCTACTTTCCAAGCTACACTCTAGGCGCTATGTATGCAGCACAATTTATGTCAACGATGAATAAAACAGTGAATGTAGAAGCGGCTATTCAAAGCGGTGATTTGTCGCCAATATTTCAATGGCTCAGCGACAACATCTGGTCACAAGCTTCGCTGCACACCACCGATGAGCTAGTTAAACGCGCAACGGGCGAGACGCTGAATGCCGCGCATTTTAGAAAGCATCTAGAAGGGCGGTATTTGTAACTTGAGGCTATAATCAAAAGATGATTTACTTCAGTACTTAATTGAGATGGTAACTTCAATAACTTAATGGATTTAAATAATACCAAAGGAAAAAATATGTATTTAGAAAGTCTAACTATCAAGAATTATCGAAAATTTCGTACAGAACATAATGCTATATGTTTTGTCGAGCCTAAAAACATCGATATTAATGTAGAGGAAGATCTTCCTGATTCGATTATTGCACCTTCAACAACCTTAATTATAGGTAAGAACAACTCAGGTAAGACGACCGTTGTAAATGCACTGAATCTATTATGCAATAATACACAGCAACCCTTAGCTTCAGATTTTAATCTCTCCTATTTAAATGATTTGTTTCATCAATATAGTCAGGCTTTTAAAGTTAATAAAGAAACAAAATTTGAAAGCTTAGAAACACCTAGTTTAGAGTTTAATTTGAGAATTAAAGTTGATTTTAATAATGAAGATTTGATTAATCATCTTGCCCATTTTATTTCAATAAGTGAAAAAAATAATGGAAAATTAACCAGTGTAGAAATTAGAGTTAAGGTAGTATTAAACGAAGAGCTTGAATTTAAAGAAGCGGTTCGAAATGGCTTCATAGATTCGGATGATGCTGAGAAATTTGAGATTTTTTACGCTTTGCTTTCTAGAGAAACAAATGAGATTCAAGCAGAAGGCAATCTTTATCAAGTTCAATTTTTAGATATTCTTGGCGATTTAGTGGCAAATTTTTCTTTAAAAAAATTCATCAAAATTAAAGAAATTAAAGCTAATCGTCACCTTAAAAAAGATGTGTTAAGTAATGTATTTAACAAAATAGTTGATTTTCAGTTTACTAATGATAAAAGCTCTCGATCAAATTTGAAAGCAAGTATTAAATCTATAAATGAACTGATATCTTATAATGTTAGTTCTAAAAGTTCTGATATTTCTAGTGTGTTGAGTGAGCTGGAAAGCACTGATAAAATAGATTTGAATTTGTCAGGCAACGTTAATTATGATGCAATAATGAGAGGGTTAATTAAATATAAATTCATGGATGGCGATGACTACATTCCAGAAGATCAGTTCGGCTTAGGATATATCAACCTATTGAACATTATTGGTGAAATCATCCATTTTGTAGATAGTTATGAAGGAAAAAGTCATTTTAGTTGCATTAATCTGCTATTTATTGAAGAGCCTGAAGCCTTTATGCATCCTCAGATGCAAGAGTTTTTTATCAAGCGTATCGATAATGCAGTAAAAAAGGCGCTTGAGGTAGTAAATAGCTCTTCAAAAGAAAAAAAAGCTTTACAGTGTCAAATAGCGATTACCACTCACTCATCTCACATTGTCAATAGTAAGATTCACAGCAGTAATACCTTTAATAATCTTAACTATTTAGCCTCAATTAACAAATGTGCTGAAGCCATAAATCTTACTGATGACTCTATCGTTTCGAGTGAGGATGATCAGCAAGGTAAAAAACTTAATTTTATTAAAAAACATATTAAGTACAAAGTTTCAGAGTTATTCTTTTCAGACGCGGTTATTTTTGTTGAAGGGATTACAGAAGAAACTTTGCTGAACTACTACTTGGAAAGACACCAGACTCTTAGCAAATACTATATCTCGGTATTTAACATCAATGGTGCGCACGGTAAACTGTATCTCCCATTAGCAAAAAAACTTAGAGTCCCTAGTTTGATCGTGACTGATTTAGATATCAAGCGCGAGAAGTGTGAGAAAGGAGAAAAACACGAAAAAAACGAATCTTGTGAAGTATGTGGGCAGAAAGCCAATGAAGGAGATATGCCTTACGAAGAAGGGTCGAAGCCTATCTATGTTCAAGTTATTGATCTTAATAATCGTTCTACAACTAATACAACCCTAATTGAGTTCAATCATAGGCTAAAACACAAGTCTAAAGAGTTAGCAAAAAATATCCATGATATAGAGTATTTTAAAGATGATAACCTTTTTGTTGTCTTCCAAAAAGATTCTATCGAGGGGCAGCACGCAACAAGTCTAGAAGAAGCGTTGATTCTGACCAACTATCAAAATGACGTAATTAATGAAGTTCTTAAAATATGTAAGCCAAAAGTTTATAACGAGATATTAATGGAAGGTGGTGAAGAGTCTCGTGAAAATTTAATCCAGAATTCATATAAATTACAGAAAAAACTTTCTGCCAGTAAAAGTGAATTTTCCAATGAATTGTTATTTAGTCTTCTTTCGTCAGAAAAGCAAGCAGGCTTACCGCTTCTACCAAATTACATAAATGATGGTTTTGAATGGCTTGAAGAATGTTTGAAAAATAATGATGAATCTTCACTAAGTAATGCTGTCGCTGAGGTAGAAGTTGAAGATATAGTAATAGAGAATGTGGAGGCTATAGTCGATGACATCTAATGAGAGTATAGAGTTAGCTATTCAGGAAAATATTAATGAGTATGTTAATAACTTCAAAAGTTTTCTTTTTAATGCTGGTGCTGGAGCTGGTAAGACCTATGCACTTATCGAAACGTTAAAATACGTTGCTACCAGAAAAATAGGCGACAAAAAAAACTCACAAAAAGTGGTATGTATTACTTATACCAATGTTGCAGTGAATGAAATCAAGGGCCGATTAGGAAATTCAGAGATCGTAGATGTTTCAACCATTCATGAAAGGTTATGGGAAATAATAAAAAGAGCTCAGCCTGAGCTTTTGATATGTCATAAAGAGAAGATAAAAGAGGTTATAAAAAAAAATCAAGAAGAACTTGCTATTGAAAAAGCAAAATTTTTTAATGATCTTGATGAATCACTGCAACATGAGTTCATTGAGTTTGCTATACAGACTAAAGATCTTTTCTATCAGTCTAAAAACCTTAATGCTAAACCTTTTAGAGATGCTTATAAAAATAACACCGAGATTAATAAACTAGATTCTCTGGATGAATATCTAAAGAGTGTAGATAAGTTTCAATATGTCGTTAGTAGGCTATATAAAAAACAAAGACTTGAAGAGTGTTTACAAAAAATTGAAACAGGGGAGGAGACGCGTGTTAACTATGATAGCAAGGTAAATTCAGACAGGCTTCATTATATGAAGTTTAGCCATGATACTTTGCTTGAGTATGGATTGAAGCTTGTTCAGAGGTATCCTACCCTTTGTCGCATTATTATTGATAGTTATCCTTATTTTTTTATTGATGAATATCAAGATACGCATAAAAACGTGATTAATTTCCTCAAAACTATTCATGATTATGCGATAAAGAATAAGAAAAAGTGGATGGTAGGTTACTTTGGAGATACTGCTCAATGTATTTACGATAGTGGTGTTGGGCGGAATATCGTAGAACTTCATAATGGGCTTAATACTATCAAGAAGGAATTCAATCGGCGTTCACACCAACAAATTATTGATGTTGCAAATAACATTCGAGTTGATGAAATTGTACAAGTCCCTATCTTCGACAATCGAAATAATGGGTCTGTTCGTTTTATTTACAATGATGCAGTAGATAAGTTAGCTACAGCTCAAGAGTTTCTCTCTGAATATAAAAAAGATCTCATCATAAATAATAAGTCAGGATTCTTAGTGGGTGGAGAGTCTAAAATTCATTGCTTAGTATTAACAAACAAGCTCATGGCAAAATTTAATAATTTTGGCGATGTCTATGAGGTATTTCAAAAGTCAGTGATTTTTTATGAGAATATAAGTACTCAAGTATTGTCTCAACAGTTAGAAAAGTTGCACCCAACGGTTTTAGCCATTTATCATTTCGTGAAACTCTACCGAGACATACAGCAAGAACAGGTTTCCTATTATGATATTTTTGGGGCAGCAAGCAAATATATCACTTTCTCTAAGGCTAGCTTAGTTATACATAACCTTAAAAATAGCAGAGTTTTATTGTTTAAAGATTGGATAGATTCAATTGTTGTGCAAATTAAAAACAATGAGATTAAAGGTGAGTTGGCTCATATATTAATGAATCGAATTAATTATGAAAAAGATAATGTTATTTCTCCTGCCACGTTTAAAGAAACATTATTGGATAGTATTAGTGCTTTAATGAATGATGGTTCAGAAGTCGAAAGTGAAGCCAAAAGTAAGGTTAGTGAGATTTTAGAATTATCAATTACATCTTTAATAAACTGGGTTAACTTTATTGATGGTATTGAAACAGGTGAGATTAGTTTCCATACCTATCATGGTACTAAGGGCGAAGAATATAAAAATGTTGCTATTATCTTAGAGCATAACTTTGGCAGCAAGAATAGAGATAAATTTAAAAACTATTTCAAGGTTGTGCAAGAAAATGAGGAAGGGAAGAAACAATTACTAGCTAATTCTGTAGTTCAAGAAAAGCACATTAATACGCAGAATTTGCTTTATGTGGCCTGTTCGCGAGCGATAAAAAATCTCAGGATTTTGTATCTTGATGATATTTCAGAAATAATAGAAGGCATTGAATCAATTTTTGGTAAAGCTGAACCTTGGCCAGTATCAGAATCAATGGATTTTGTTTAATCTGTACTGGCTCATTCGCGGCTTTTGGTGTGGATCCTAAAGTTTTAAAACAATTTACATTACTGCTTTGATCATAGTCCCGATGACTTTACCAAGCACTCGAGTAGACTGTTTAAACTCATCCTTACTCAATGTTTCATCATCATATTGTTCAGAATCACAACACACCTTAATCTGTGTAGCTGCTACATTAGGTTTTAAACGTCTTATAGTAACTTCCGTGCTTGTTTCTACAACAAATAGACCTGTTGATACTGTCTTAGTAGAGACCTTTGATACTAAAACGACTTCCCCCTTGTTTAGAGTTGGCTGCATAGTGTTATCTGGGACTTCTATAGCTAAGAGTTCGTTTTGCTTAGCGTCTGGCAAATAACTCTTAGGCAGTGTCATATGAGCTACAACTTTAGCTTTACTCCATGTTTTACCTTTCATTGAATAGATTTGAATTGTAAGCATGTCCGAATCATTGCTTTCAACCTGTATAGGCTTACTTACATCTTCTAATCCAAGTGCTGCTTGGGTTTCTTTGGGTAAGCTACTTGCGTGATATTCAAAATTCACGCCCTTTAATCCTGCAATTTGCCTGTGCTTCCAATTTTTACTTTTCGCTTTACGAGTTACGTTTGTTGCGTGTGCAGGCATGCCGTCGAGTCCAGCGAGCTCTGCTGCTGTAAACCATTCTTTTGTCATTATCACACCGTTAATTTGTGGGTGAAAAAATGATTTTGAATAATTTGTGAAATCTTTTTGTGGGATCTTTATTGATTTCAAAGGATTTCACATTTATGATTTCACAACACTGACTAAGTGGTATTCAAAATCTAATTAATTCAATCCTACAAGGTAACTAGAATGCATTGTTTATGTAACCCAGCCGAAAGCGATTGGGGCGGATTTTTACGCTCAAAATTCAACAAAAACAGAAAAAGCACTGGTTATCGTGGTTTTAAGGCGATATCTGAGATCGCTTTGCTTGTTTTTTCTGCTTCTTATGTAAGTGTAGTTCATGCTGATGACAGCATTGTTCGTGCAGGAGATAACTTACAAATAGGGATTCCACTGGTCGCAGGTATGATTTCACTAATGAAAAATGATTATGATGGAACAGGGCAATGGGCTGAGGGGGCATTATGGACTTCAGTTGCTACACACACACTTAAACTAGCTGTGAGTGAAGAGCGTCCCAACGGTATGGATAACAACTCATTTCCATCAGGGCATACTTCAGCTGCATTCCAAGGGGCAGCATTCTTACAAATGCGATATGGCTGGAGTTATGGACTTCCTGCCTACACCGCTGCAAGTTTTGTAGGTTATTCACGGGTACATGGTAAATACCATTATTGGCACGATGTCGCAGCTGGAGCGGCATTAGCAGTGGGTGTTCAATATGCAATAAGTGGTATGGGGATGAGCGTAAGAAATCTCGTCGTTGCTCCAATTATTGAAAAAAAATCGTATGGTCTATATGCGTCTATGACTTACTAGTTACTGAATAGATATTAAAAAGGGCTTGTTCAATCTTGAATAAGCCCTTTTTTATTATCTAAATAAAACTTTTAATCTCTTCGGGTTTAATTCCTCGCCGCTTGCGGCGTAAATCACTAAACTGAGTACATGAGCGAATTTATTCACAAAAGACACAATGTCACCGTACTTTTGTACCATTTGGTTTTTCCTGCCAAATATAGAAAAGTGGTATTTGATGTGGCAGTAGACCAAGAACTAAAAGCTGTTTGCTTGGAAATAGAGAAGAGATACCAAATTAAATTTCTTGAAATTGGAACGGATCAAGATCATGTACACTTTCTTATTCAGTCAGTGCCAACATACAGTGTAACGAAACTTGTTACGATGATAAAAAGTTTAACAGCGAGACATATTTTCAAGCGATGTCCACAGGTAAAGCAATTGCTGTGGGGTGGTGAGTTTTGGTCAGATGGATATTTTTGTAGCACGGTAGGGAAACATGGCGATGAGTCTACAATAGGAAACTATGTGAAAAACCAAGGGAATGAAGAGAAATATGTCAAATTACACAGCTCGAATCAGTTAGCGATGTTCGAATGAAACACCGATACCTCGCCCCTTGGGGCGGGGTGGTTCATTATTGGAGATTTATGTAGTCATATACTTGTTTTGGTATGAAACACAAAGACAGAAATATACTTGTTTTAGTATGAAATACAGAGATAGAAATATACTTGTTTTAGTATGAAACACAAAGGCAGAAATATACTTGTACTAGTATGAAACACATAGGAAGAAAACTATTTTTTTAGTGTTAAAGAGTGACGGGGAATTAAAATAAAATTTTAAATGTAACTGATCATCACAATATAAAGAGATAGATGCAAATAAACTAAAAAGAGTTCGAGGTTTTTAGATGGAAGGTTACAGTTAAAGACGTTAAAGGCAGAAATGGATGAGTATCTAGATCACGAGAGCTGTAGAGATATCTACTGTAATAAGAAGGCATATAAAGAGGAAGGGTGTTAATTTGGATTAGATGCTCTCTCGTGATAGCACGAGAGCTCTTTTAAGCAGAAACCGATAAGAAGCACGTAAAATAAAATTCTATGACTCCTACGTGCTCTAAGCACCTTTCGTTGCCGTGTGGTTGAGTATCTAGTCGTCCCTGAATAATGGCGTTTCAAGCAAGAAACGCCATGCAATTTTTGGGTCTTTCCAGTAGAAAAGTTATTTTCAGCCATAATCGCCTTAAAAATTGCCCAAAATATGGGGCACAATAAAGCCACTTCAGTAGCTTACGTAGGTTCTGACCACAGGCACTTAAGATCACGTTAATCGCATCGCCTAGTACGCCTTTTAAGAAGCATCGTCTGAGTTTTCCATCTGATTTGAGGTGTCCTATGATGGGTTCTACGCTATTTCGTCTTCCCATCCATGGCTTCTCTTTCTTTGGTACACCACGTTTTTGACCTGCAACCAACACCTTAATATCGTCTACGCCCGATCCTTTATACCCTCTATCAACAAAACAGGTTTCCGGTTTTTTTCCTGTTAGGGTTTCAACTTGTTGAAGTTGATCTTTCAAGGTATGGCCATCATAAGGATTACCTGGATAGCTTCTGGCTCCCACAATGAAGGATTCTTTTGCTGTTACGGCTATGCTCGCTTTTACACCAAATTCGTAGCGTTTATGCGCTTTGCCTTTGGATATGCAGTCCACATTAGGTTCATGCAAGCTATACAGTTTGTTTTTGCTCTGGCGAGTTTGTTTTAGTAATCGATAGGCTTGGTTGAGTGTGTCTTCTTGCTTTTGAGTGAGCGTTAATCCTTGTCGTTTTACTTGCCGATCAACATCTCGCAGGACTCGCCCTAAAAAGCCTTTGACTTGCTTAATCGCTTTTCTCATCCGCTTATATTGTTTGGCGTGGCCATAGCGTCCAATTTTTGGCATTAACTCATGACAGGCTTTGTCGTAGGTTTGTCTTAACGTGATGTTTTGTTCTTTGGCGACCTGAGTGAGCTGCTCTCTAGCCTTGTTGTAGAGCTTGGCATCGGTTGGGAAGGTGATGTTTTTTTCTTGTACCGTGGTGTCTACCACGACTCGTTTTAGGCTCGCTGGTTTGATGACTTTTAGTTTCAATCCTGCTTGTATCGTCTGGGTAAGCAGCCATTCACAGCCTTCTTCTCCTAACCGTTTTCGCCATTTAACAAGACTGGTTGGATGGCACGGGAAGTCGTGCTGGAAAAAGGTTTCGCCGCAAAAGTATTGGTAATAAGGCGATTCAAGCCATTGCTCTAGCACCAGCTCATCAGACAAATTATGCAAGTGCTGCAAATACAGCAATCCCGCCATAAGACGCGTTGGCAACGCGGCCGCACCAACGCTTGAAAAATGGGCACTAAGCGTTGAGTCCAATTGCTTCCAATCAATGATCTTAGCCAGTCGAACTAAAGGATGATTGGGGTTAATGATGTCAACGAGCTGAGGTTGGAATAAATCCTTTTGCGGTATGGTCTGTGTCTGACGAGGCTTCATAAAACTCACCTGTTCTGCAACTTTTTGGGCCTTATGGCGTATTTATAGCAAGATTTAGATATTAACTATCTTATAAAAACACATTAGATTCAATAGGTTGAGAGTTTTTCAGGGGCGACTATCTACGATGCTGCTATTTCTTCTTAGCTAATAGTGGTTTATAAGTCTTTGATTTTTATGGAAAATTTTTAAAAAAAATAGGGGCTGTTTTGTTTGTTTTCAAAAAATCTTGTCTGTTTCGCTGAAATCGATTGAAGATCGTTTTTTTATACCGCTTCGCGAGATAATCGAGTATATGCCTCTTTATTATTTTTATAAATAATATGTATTTGATGAATGATGGTTGAATGTATATATAAGAATTGTTTGTAGAAAGTTAGCTTTTCAAAAACTTAATTAGATCTTTAGGGTAGCATATTTTTAATAAAAAGTAAATGTTTTTCGCAAGAATAATTGGATTATTTTTCATGAAATTCATCTTTAAAAAATATAAAAAATAATTTTTATTTCTATTTTAATATAAAATATTTAAAAAAAACACTTCTAAATCATACTCTTATTTTTATTGTTATTTTTGTCTTTATATAAGTTATGTTATATATATAAAATCTTGTATTTTTATTTATTTCTTTAAACTGATATTATTTAAAAATATTATAAAAAAGAGAAATTGTTTGTGGAAGGATATCAATTTATTCATGTCGAAGCTTACTCTAGAGTATCAAGTAAAAATAATAAACGTCAAAGTGCTATGAATGTTATTAATGAAGCAGTAAGAGTTCCTAATTCTTGCCCACATGTTTCTGAAATAAAAGTGCCAATATTGATCCATGGTGTAGATCCATTAGAGGTTCTTGATTTTGCCGAAAAACAAGCGGAATTAGCTAAAGATAATATTGGTCGAAAGTTTAGAAAAGATGGACTTATTCTAGTAGCTGGAGTCGCTTCATATCCAGCTCGTACAGATGAAATTTCTTTTGATAATAAAGATCTACAAAAATGGCTGAAACTTACTGTCGAATTTCTTTCGAAAAAGTATGGCGATCAATTAAAGTCAGTCGTTGTCCATTCTGATGAACCATATTGGCATTGTCATTTTTATCTAGTTTCTGAGCTAGATAAGAATAACAGACTTGATATTGGGGCTGTGCACGATGGTATTGCAGCTCGTAATACAGTTAGCTCTCAGAGCGCAAAAATCAAACTGAAAGCATACAGCGATGCTATGAGAGCTTTTCAAGATGAATATTATACAAATGTTGGTATTCCGTGCGGGCTTACTCGGGATGGCCCTAGAAGGCGGAGATTAACTAGAAAAGAATGGAAAGTAGAACAAAAAGCTTCTAAGCGTTTAGCTAATACTTTAAATCGATCTGATTCTATAAAGAAAAAGATAAAATTTATCTCTTCTGAATTAGATAAGAAGAGAATAAGACTTGAAAAATATGAAAAAAAATTAGTTTTTATTCTCAAGAAAATTGGAATGTCAGATCAATTTATAGAGAAGATAACTAAAAAATTAAATGACTCTGATAACAACAATAATAAAATGGAGAGAGCGATATGAAACCTGATGAAATAAGAATACTACTAAATAGTCATTATAAGTATATTGACCAAATTAAAAAGATAAATGTTGATAGCGATTTTATTAAAGAGCTTCAAAAAGAGCATGTGCTTTTTATTGAATTAATGATAAAACATATGATAAAAGAAAAAACTATTCATAGGGCTGATGAAATGATTGCTTTTCAGAAGAGAATGACTAATTTAATGTATGTGTTATTTTCATCAGATGCTTCTACTGTTGCTTTCGTTGATTCAATAAAATCATCATTTGTTAAAGTAGAAGATAAAAAACAATCTGATTCTGGTGAGGAAGAAGAGGGTTGTAGTATTGAACAAGCTTTAAATGAGTTAGATTTATTCGATTTTTAGTTATTAATAAAAAATAGGGCTCTGCTGAGATCCCTATTTTTTTATAGATTGATATTGATTAATAATCTTACTCGATCATTCCTCTGAAAGAGGGCAAAAATAAAATAGTATTTGAGCTTTATAGATCTAGAGATACACATAGTGACCGACTATGCTTATTCGTTCCTCATAAACGTCGGCACAAGGTGCTACGCCCTTATGAATCCAGTATAAAAATCATTCTATATTGTTTAGTTTTCTATATATGTTGTTACCATTTTTGTCATTAACATATACATTGCTGATGAATTTACCATCTTTTCTCCGAATTGATAAGACTCTTCCGTTGTAAAATATGGCTTCTAATTCTAAAGTTTTAAGATCTATTCGTATTCTTTTTATAGATTGCATTAATATTTGCTTCAATTGAGAGCGTTCTTTAGAATTTTCGAAATTCTGTGCTTCTAAAGCTAAATATTTTATTCTTTTCTCTTGTTCTTTATTTATATATTCATATGAATATTCGCTTTTTAATCTTTCGAGCTCTTTTTCATTAATCGATATTTCGTTACCAATCGCTGTAATTTGCTTCATGGCTGCTTTTCTAACAGCATCTACGTTATTTTCAGCAAAAGATTGCATAAGATTATTTAATCTTTCAGTCAATATATTAATAGTTGCTTCAGTAGATTCGATAGATTTTTTGCCGTTTTCAGGAGGCTCAAATAAATGCTTATCTACATTAGCTATAACTGCATGAATAAAGTGATTTTCTAGATCTCCAGCTTTGACGCTACTACAGCAGTTAGCTGTTTCTTTATGCTTAGTACAGTGAATTCTCAAAACACTTTGAGTGTATTCTTTTTTTCGATTCATTTGTTTTTGTAACTGACTAACTAGAGATTGACCACAATGTGCGCATACTGAACGCCCTCTGCCATACGACGTCAAAATGTACACGCTTTTTTTATATGACTCTCTACTACTTTTCTTTTTTCTCTTTCTTTCTTGAATTAAATTATATTGATCTTCTGATATAAGATTTGGATAATAATTCTTTAATTCATAAGATTCGCTTTTTTTTATTCCGTCTATTAGGTGACTCATACTGAAAGCATAACAACCATAAAGCGCTTTATTATCAAGAACTTTTCTTATAGTTGTTACACCCCAAGATTCGTTTTTTCTTGGCTTCTTTGGCTTAACTCCTTTCAGTATATTTGGAGGTTTGATACCAGACTCAGTTAGCTCTCTAGCTATAAGATTTAGTCCAACATTATCTAAATATAAGTTGATTATTTTATTTACTACACTTGCATGTTCGTTTAGTTGAAAATTTTTATTTTTTCTTGATATCCAAAATGGCACAGGGCCGGTAACATCAGCTTTTCCTGTTTCATTAAATTCTTTTAGCTTCCCTTGGATAAACTTTATTGATCTTTTTTGCTTAGCTAGAGACTCTTCATGAGCTCTCATCATAACACCGATTGATAGAACCAGTTTCGAGGGGTCTTTTAAGAGAGTTTCAGTATTGTAGATTTGCTCATCACATGCAGTGATAATTGTTATCTCGTGCTCGATGAGCTCAATAAATTGTCTTTGTGCTTTCAAAGCACTTTGTCTGCTTAATCGGTCTAATGATTCAACGATTAAGATCGAACCTCTTGCAACAATACCCTTTTCAACAGCTTCTATAAAAGCACCTAGCGCACCATTTTTTACATGATCCGCATGGAAGGCGGATCTGCCTTCATCCGTCATAGTTAGGCTTTTATTAAGAGATAAGCCGAATTTTTCGGCGACTTCTCTAGCATAGTCTTGTTGTCTTTTGAGAGACGATCCTCTTTTTTGTAAATGACTTGAGAATCGTTGATACGAATAGACCTGTGCACTCATTTAAACCACCTAACATACTAATTTTTAGACATAATATATGTAAGTTACTTTTAGCACAAAACAGATGGCGCATTTGGTTATTTCCCGTCTTATACGCTAGGCGCCATGTATGCTGCGCAATACAAAGCCACTATGATACAAAACGTCGACTTTGACGCCGTTATCCAAGGTGGTGACTTAAGCCCAATCTTCCAATGGTTAAGCGACAACATTTGGTCACAAGCTTCGCTTCATACCACGGATGACCTAGTTAAACGCGCCACAGGGGAAGTGTTAAATGCAGCGCATTTTAGAAAACACTTGGAAGGGCGGTACTTGTAAGAGGTTTGTTCCTTCCCCTTTTTTAAGGGGAAGGCTAGGATGGGGTTGTTCTTTGGGTCTTCCGGTATATTTGTTTCCACTCAATTACTTTGAGCTGCTCGTTTATTCCGCTCTGCTGAGCGGGTAACTTTTTGCAAGCGCCCAAAAAGTAACCAAAAATTCGCTTTTAAGAGCAGCGCCTCGTTTCCTCATAAAGATATGATGTTGTCAATGCAGAGCCTCATCAAGGCATAGATTGGTTTTGAGGATAGAGACAGGGCATTTTTAACTGACTCTGAAACTCCATAGGGTCGCGCAACTTCGTTGCGTCGAAGCTGCTTCTACGGCTTGATTACCGTCATCCAAGCTAACTATTCTGATGTGCTTTCTCGAAAAGGGTTTTGACCCCAACGGTCAATTTCAATCAGATATCAACATGTTCTAATTGGCACTTATTTGAAAATAGATTAAAGTGTAAGGATTGCGTATAGGAAGACGAAAACCACATATTTCTCCCGCTCCTGATGCACGGTTGTTAGGTAAAACAAGTGTGCTTGTTTTGGTCGAAGCCTGAACGCTCATTATGATAAATATTTTTATATAAATCATGATGTTAGCTAAATTTATCTAAATAGCTAAAACTAGAATAACACACATGCCGATTTATTGGATAAACGCACATGCTCACTATTAAACTGTTGAACTATGCTCTACGATAGGTAGTAGGCGAATTAAATTAAGCAATTGAGCTACAAAATAAAGTGTTTCTATAAAGTTAATTGAAAGTTAAGGTTTATTTTTCTAAGGAGAGGTCATGAATGGGCTAGAAAAGATATATGACAGCTGGATGCAAGAAGCTAATGATGAAAGTGGTCGTTTGTTCTACGAGCCACCTTGGCTAAAGAGGGTTAAGGATGGCAAAGCTATATTCGTGATCGGGCGTAAAGGCACAGGAAAAACTGCTATTCTCGAACATGTAAAGAGTTTGCGGGTTAATAGCTGCTCAGCAAATTTAACTTTTTCAGATTATCCGATTGAAAATCTGAGGGGTTACTCAGATATTAATGCGCCATCTGGGTTCCAGTATACGCTTTTATGGGAACTCCTTATATATAGTAGCCTATGTAAGTTACTTCTTAAAAATAGCAATCTTGATTCAAAAGTTAGGAAGCAGTTAAATGACATCTGCCCTCAGGAAACAGAGTCACTATATGAGCAAATACAATCGGTAGTTAAAAAGGGGTTTTCTGCGACCCTCCCTACTGGATTTGGATCTATTGGTGGTTCTAAATCTGAAGAGAGAAATGTTGCTAGCAAAGATATACGATTGGTAAGGGATTTTTTAAAGTCGACATTCTATCGCGAAGCTAGCAAAGATATGAGTTATTATGTGCTTTTTGATAGTCTTGATATAGGGTTTAATAATGTTTCTCCAGATATAAGCAACGAGAGTAACCGAACATACTTCTCAATGTTGGCTTGTCTGTTTCGAGTTGCTAAATCGGTTAAGTCTGAATCTGAAAGACAAGGGTTGAGGGCATACCCAATAGTTTTTATATTAAAAGAGATTTATTCGCAAGTCAGAGATAATGATAAGAACAAGTGGCGGGATGTAAGTGTAGAGCTCGAATGGAGAGTCGACACTTTGCAAGAAATGCTAGCGCACAGAATAAATAAGACCTTGAATATTTCTGGAGAGTGTGATTTCAATGATAGTTGGTTTTCAATCTTTAAAAATGAAAAGATTGAAACTGGGAAAAATTATAATGGCATCGTGACTAAATCATCCATTTGGGACTTTATTACAACAAGGACCTATAGAAGACCTAGAGACTATGTCGTTTTCATCAAAGAATGCTGTAAGGTTGAGGTTGAAAAAGGTAATAATAGGATATCCGCTAGTACAGTAGCTAACACGGCCAAAAAATACTCTGAACTATTCATTGATGAGTTGCAAGACGAACTAGGACAAAAGATTCCGGGTCTAAAGAAAATACTCTCCATATTTTCTGAATTGGGAAGGAAAACGTTCCACTGTGAGGACTTCATATCCATATATGAGAATCGAGTTGAAACCGGGAAGATATCTGAATCTGACTGTCATTATGACTCTGATGAATTGATTGATGTGTTTTTTGAAAACAGTATCATTGGTAATAGTGGAAGGGGTGAGAAGAAGAGAAAATTTCGCTTCGATAGCGAATTTAACTCTCTTAATAGAGAGGAGTTAATATGTGTCCACATGGGGTTGGAAGAGAAGCTTCTCGAAACTAACTCCGGGAAGCGATCGAGAAGTCAAATAGATCTTGATTTAATACCGCATCTGATTAGCGACATAAAGATATACTTGGATGAGCATATTGAGGATCCAAGTGTACATGAGAAGTTTAGTTTGCTATCTAAAACATTAGCAATACATACAGATGACTCTGTGGTTAACAAACAGTATCTGTACATTCGAAAATCGCTGAATGGTTTAGATTTGCTTGTAAAAAATAACGTAAGAGATCGTGCCGAAAAGAAAAGGTTGATGGAAGCAATAAGGTGCGCGCAGGGCTACGATTTCAATTACAAGTAAAAAGTTGTAACAAAACCATCAAACCGACGCCCATCCGTCTCGTTTTTTGGGCTTGCCGCAAGCGGCAGTTTAGCCCAAAAAACGCTCTGGCCGGTTGCGGCTTATGATAGCGTTAGGCAAAGGGAAATATGGTCCATAGAGTAATAAAAATAAGAAAGTCTCCGGTACGCCCCCATAAGGCTTTCATTAATCCTGCCTTCGATGCTCCTACAGTATTGGTAGCTGATAAATTCGACTATGTTGAGTTATGGCTTAAGCGGCACTCAACTCAGAAAGCTCAATTGCTATGGCAACAAGCTGAAAACTTCTACAGAGCCAGCCTTACAATGCCTAACGAATCTCGCGCAATCGCCACATACTACTGTGTGTTGAACGCCGCGAAGGCTTTACTGGAGACAAAGGGTATTATATTTTCTCAGCTTCACGGAGTATCAGGTAAATCAATTGGGACTAGAACTTCACTCTCAAACGAAATTTCAGTTATAAAACACAAGGGAATCTTCGTTGCTCTCAACGAATACTATGGCTCTAACGTGTCTGGAGTCGAAGTGTCGTTAAAAGATGTGATGTACAACCTTCCGTTCATTCATCGAGCTTATACGGTTACTTACAGAGGTGCCCAAGATCTTTTTATTCCAATCAAAAATCCACGCTTTGTAAGGCAGTCTAATGGGTCGGAAGCGTGGTTTTGCGCCGAAATAACAGACGCCAAGTACTGTGACGTTAAAGTCATGACTCGGCAGCGAGGTTGGGAAATTGACAAAAGCGAATCAGATAAGTTTGTAATCCGTAGAAAACGACGCTTCAGATGGGATACGTCTCGTGGAATTAAAAAATCTGATCGGATGGCTAGGCTTCTTAAATATCATGAAAAAATTAGACGTGATATCAAATACATCTTTGGTGATCAGAGGCTTTGGTATTACAAAAGAAACGATCGAGGAGTGGGTATACTACACTGGCCAATCCCTTCGTTGATATTTGTTGCGATGCACAGATTAAGTGAGCTAACTAGATATGATCCCAAAAAATTGCTAAATCATTTTGAATGTCAGCATAACTGGTTGCTGACAGAGTTCATGAATCAAGGTGTAGATAATTTTATTGACCAAGTTGCAAGCGATATAACAGGGCATGAATTGATGGTACCAGGATATCGATAATGCCTAACAAATCAATCAATTTCGCGCCGGACGCGCTAAAGCGTACCGGTTATTGAGGTGTTGGTACATCACGAGGAGGCTTTGCGGATAATTCGAGTCCTATCTATCAAGTCGTCCCTGAAATAAGCTCAACCTATTGAAATGCAATGCCTTTTGTATAATGCTAAGGACTAAAATCTCGCCAATAATGGCGCTTTAGCCCCAAAAAGTTGCAGAATCAGTGAGTTTTTATGAAGCCTCGTCAAACAAAGCAAGATCCTCAGAAGGATTTATTCCGGCCTCAGCTAATCGATATTATTAACCCCAACCATGCACTCGTTCGGTTGGCTAAAGTGCTGGATTGGGATCGGTTGGATATCGAATTGGGGACGCATTTCGCGACGGTTGGCGCAGCGGCTCTGCCGACTCGCTTGATGGTAGGGCTACTGTATTTACAGCATTTGTATAATTTGTCTGATGAAATGGTCTTAGAGCAATGGCTTGAATCGCCTTACTACCAATACTTTTGCGGCGAAACCTTTTTTCAACATGACTTCCCGTGCCATCCAGCCAGTCTTGTTAAATGGCGAAAACGGTTAGGAGAAGAAGGCCGTGAATGGCTGCTTACTCAGACAATACAAGCAGGGCTAAAGCTAAAAGTGATCAAGTCTGCGAGTCTAAAGCGTGTGATTGTTGATACCACGGTACAAGAAAAAAACATCACCTTCCCAACCGATGCCAAACTCTACAACAAGGCACGACAGCAACTCACTCAAGTGGCAAAAGATCTCGCTATCACGCTAAGACAAACCTATGACAAAGCCTGCTGTGAGTTAATGCCAAAGATTGGACGCTATGGGCATGCCAAACAATACAAACGAATGAGAAAGGCGATTAAGCAAGTTAAAGGCTTCTTAGGGCGGGTATTGCGGGACATTGATCGGCAAGTAAAGCGACAAGGATTAACACTTAACCAAAAGCAAGAAGACACCCTCAACCAAGCTTATCGATTACTAAAACAAACCCGCCAAAGCAAAAACAAACTCTACAGCTTGCATGAACCCAATGTGGACTGTATCTCCAAAGGCAAAGCGCATAAACGCTATGAGTTTGGTGTGAAAGCCAGTATCGCGGTGACGGCTAAAGAATCCTTTATTGTGGGCGCAAGAAGCTATCCAGGCAATCCTTATGATGGCCATACCTTGAAAGATCAACTTCAACAAGTGGAAACCCTGACAGGAAAAAAACCGGAAACCTGCTTTGTTGACCGAGGATATAAAGGATCGGGCGTGGAAGACATTAAAGTCTTGGTTACAGGTCAAAAACGCGGTGTACCCAAGAAAGAGAAACGCTGGATGGGAAGACGAAACAGTGTAGAACCCATCATCGGTCATTTAAAATCTGATGGTAAACTCAGACGGTGCTTCTTAAAAGGCATACTAGGCGATGCGATGAACGTGCTCTTAAGCGCCTGTGGTCAGAACCTACGTAAGCTACTGAAGTGGCTTTATTGCTCCCCATATTTTGGAGTCTTTTTAAGAAGATTGTGGCTGAAAATAATTTTGCCACTGGAAAGATCCAAAAATAGCATGGCGTTTCTTGCCTGAAACGCCATTATTCAGGGACGACTAGACTGGTTACATGGCTTCCCCTAAACTTTCTTTAACTCACCTGATTTGTTCAGCTGGTACTCGTCAAGGTCATTGGCAAGATATAGCCTACCTGAGTAACAGGCTTTGGCTTCTTGGTAAATATCCTCTATGGAGGGGGAGGCGTTGGGGTTGGATTGGTAGCGCGGGCTAAAGTGTGTCAGCACTAAATTAGGAATATTGGTGCGCTGAGCAAATTCCGCTACCTGCTCAGCATAACTATGACCATAGCTATTTCCCGCTTTTTCGGCGGTTTCCTTTGTGTAAGTGGCTTCATGAACAAGCACGTTTGCCCCGTGACTAAATTGCGATAGCCGTTCAGGCTGGTCATTATCTCCTGCAATAATCATTTTGCGCGGGTGCTTATCGTATAGCAGGTAGTCGTTACTACTGAGCAATTTGCCATTATGCTCAATATCTTGCCCCTTTTTTAATTGTCCCCAAAGTGGGCCTCTAGGGATGTCATGTAACGCCAACTTCTCAACGTCCAAACTAGGGTTGATATCTTTCTCAGTAAAGCTATAGGCATAAGATGGTACTCTATGGGAAAGCGCTTCTGTCTCCACTCGTACATTTCTGAAATCGACAGACGGTAAATCATCAGAGTCTATGAACTCTAATGCAAACGGCAAATATAACTGGGTATGCTGTTGCGTGGCCTCAACCCATTCTTTCACACCACTTGGTGCAATAATCTTCAAAGGCTCTTTTCTGCCACTCATTCCCGCGCTCGCGAGAATGCCCGGGAGGCCATAGCAGTGATCACCATGAATATGGGTGATAAAGATGGCTTGCAAGGAGTTGGCCGACAAATTGGTATGCAGAATTTGATGCTGTGTTCCTTCCCCGCAATCGATAAGATACCAACCACTGCCTTTGCCTTCACGAACGGCGATGCCCGTCACATTCCTAGTTTTAGTAGGAACACCGGATGACGTTCCAAGAAACACTATATTCATTAAAACCTACCTTAATCACCGCCCGAACTTACCGAGAGGCCTAAAAACGGTGTAAGGATACAGGCCGTTTCTATATTGGCCAATAAAATACTCACTTCGCTGGCAATTTTCCGGTGAGTAACCTGTAACGACTGTGATGGGCGTCTTATTTGTCTCCAAAGCGTTCCAATCTGCTCTCTTGCACTCAAGAAAAGTATGTTACATTCAATCATACGAACTTGCATTATTGAGTCGTTATTCCGTCTAGCTGTTAAAGGGACAATAAAGTGGAAGTCCAATTTTTAAAGAAAAACTCTGATTATGCATCCGTACTGGAAGTGTTGTTACAACTTCGTACGACTTATAATGTCGATTCTTTGTCTGCTCAAATCGACAAACAGCAATCGAATGGCTATCAAGTTGTCTATGTTAAATCATCAGAGGGTGTGTTGGCTGTCGCTGGGTTCAGCGTTGGTGAAAAACTCGCGTGGGGTAAACATATTTACATCGAAGATTTGGTTACCAACCCTGAGTGTCGTTCCCGTGGTGTGGGTAAGTTTTTAATGGATTGGTTCAAATCCTATGCTTTGGAAAATAGTTGTGGGCAAATTCACTTAGATTCTGGTGTTCAGCGTTTTCCCGCACATAAGTTTTATTTACGTGAAGGTTTCAATATTGCAAGTCATCACTTTTCAATGGTTGGCATACAAAAAAGCTAACTGAGGGCTTTAGCCAGTTTGTATATCAGACGTTTGTACCATCAGATGAATAAGGTCTCTAGATGAGTGATAGAGTGAAAGACGCTTTGAGTTGGTTTAAGGGAATATTGGAGTCAGAAGGCATTGGCTACCAGATTGTTGGTGGGTTGGCGGCAACCATTCACGGAGGCAGTCGAGAAGTTGCTGATATTGACCTATATATCCGTAATTCAGACGCCAACAAACTGTTAGCTAGGGTTTCTTCATACCTTTCAAAGCCTTTAATGCGCTACGCTGAATATGGCTGGGATTTAGAGTATTTTCAGCTAATCTATCATTCACAAAAAATAGAAATTGGCTTATCTCAGGAGACTCGAATTCAATCTGCCCACGATGGCTCGTGGCATAGGTTGGAAATAGACTTTTCTAAATCAATACCACTATGCTATCAAGGCATCGAAGTGCCCGTTATCCCTAAAGACGAATTAATCAAGTATAAACGTTTACTTAACAGGGAAGTGGATATAACCGATATACA
Source organism: Marinomonas sp. 63XJN7_7_ISO-PGPR-S23-202 (assembly GCF_056173505.1). NCBI lineage: Bacteria > Pseudomonadati > Pseudomonadota > Gammaproteobacteria > Oceanospirillales > Oceanospirillaceae > Marinomonas > Marinomonas sp. 63XJN7_7_ISO-PGPR-S23-202. The sequence goes on from NZ_CM149677.1 coordinate 1,977,784, forward strand.
AGAGCTGACGTTAAATTCAGCATTATAAAATAGATTGATATACGAAAAAATGGCGATTATAAAAAACACGTAACTAAAGGCTAACTATATCCTAAAAAATGGTGACTATGCTGGTTTACTCAGGTGCTAGCAGCCTCTTATTAGAAAAGGAACTCTATGTATATTCCGAACAATATTAAAATGCAAGATAGATCTGTTATTCATGATTTCATCAATGAATTCGGCTTTGGCATAATGGTGTCAACCTCACTGACAGGAACGCATATTCCATTTGTTTTACATTCTGACGAAGGGGAGAATGGGGTTCTTTATAGTCACTGTGCTAAAGCTAACACTCACTGGAAAGAGCTTGAGGGAGCGGATGTCTTAATTGTATTTTCTGGCCCCCATAGCTACATATCTCCTAACTGGTATGCTCAATCACCAGCGGTGCCGACTTGGAATTATGCTGCCGTACATGCATATGGGAAAGTATCCCTTTTAAACGACAAACAAACCCTTGAAGCGGTTGAAGAAGTTGTGCATCAGTATGAACCTGAGCTTCTTGTTAAACGAGATGTCATCACGGACGAGTTTAGGGATAAACTCCTGCCTGCTATTGTGGGTTTTAAAGTGGAATTATCACATATTGAAGGTAAGCTAAAATTGGGGCAACAAAGAAAAACGGATGATCAAGCTGGTGTTTATCATGCTCTGAAAAACTCTCAAGACTTAGGGGCTCAAAGTCTTGCTAACTATATGGAAAAATTATCACTAGGTAAATAAATGATTAATAAGACGTCTTATCTTCGTTTTTCCCCAGCTCTGTTTTGGCAATAGTATGGGGTTCCCTATATCGTTAGTTTAGGCATATTTAATTGATTGTCATAAATAGAATAAAAAGGCTGATTATATTCTCAAAATCTGAAGCTTAATATACTGGTAACGCGATGAGAAAGACTGACGATGTGTGTTGTTTTTTTACGATATAAAGAAAATAAAAAGTCATCTTTTTGACATAACGTCTCGATAAAATCCTCGGTAAGATTGGTTTTTCTATGATGGTCTGCTGTGCGGCTGTGCCAATATGACGAAGGTGAATAGATGCAACTAGGCAACATTAAGAACGTCGTGTTTGATATCGGCAATGTGATGGTTCGTTGGTCTCCTATTGAGGTAGTAAGGTTGACTTTCGGTGACATGGAAGATCTGGAGCAGTATGCAAAAGACCTTTTCCATAGTCATATCTGGGTGGACCTGAATAAAGGACTAGTGACTGAAGCAGAAGCCAAGCATCAATATCAGGCGTCCATGGGATTGTCTGAATTAGAGTGTGAGCGACTGTTTTATTATGTCAAACACTCCCAGATTTTGCTGTTTGGATCCATCGATTTGCTGAAGCGTGTGAAAGCAGCAGGCTATGGTGTTTACGCACTCACCGATAATGTAGTTAAGACGGTGGAGTATCTACAGTCGACCTATGACTTTTGGTCTGAATTTGATGGTGTCGTTGTATCAGCTAATATTGGTGTTATGAAGCCTCAAGCAGAAATTTACCAGTTATTGTTGTGCCAATATGACTTAACAGCCTCTGAAACCGTTTTTATCGATGATATGTCCTATAACGTAGAAGGGGCTAAAGCGGTTGGTATGTCAGCCATACAATTTAAAAATGCAGAACAATGTGAGTTGGCATTAAAGGAGCTTGGGTTGAGCTTCTAGACGGATCGGCGCCATTTATTTTTTAATTGTTGTCATCATGGCGTTTAAGTGATAAAAATATTGGTTATGAACCAATTATTTTGTTTTTTCAAAGGCAACACCGCTACCACCACGACCACAAGGTTGTTTGGAGGGTAGTTGCTGTTTGATTAAAAAAGCCCTCTGAGCGAATTGCCAGAGGGCTTTTTTAATGTCTATTTCTTGTTATTCGCTCAGAGTTTTTCACTCAATGTCTTTCATTAGGAGAAAGAAATGAAAACTCATCGCGAACTAGCAGAACAGCTCGATCTATTTCACTCAGAACAGCAAGCCCCCGGAATGCTTTTTTGGCACCCAAATGGCTGGTATTTGTTCCAAAAGATACAAGAACATATGCGACGCTGTTATCGCCAATATGGTTTTAAAGAAGTGCGTACGCCTCAGCTTATGAAAAAGTCCCTGTGGCAGGTTTCAGGTCATATGGCTATGTATGCAGACGATATGTTCTTTGGTGGCGAGCAAAACGGTGATCAAGAATATGCGTTGAAACCGATGTCTTGTCCCGCTCATATACTGATGTATAAACGGGGTGTACACAGCTATCGTGATTTACCACTTAGGCTGTTTGAATTTGGTCTAGTGCATCGTAATGAATCGTCTGGGTCGTTAAATGGTAGCCTACGTTTACGACAGTTTACTCAAGACGATGCCCATGTTTTTTGTGCTTGGTCTCAGGCTAAACAAGAAATCTGCTTATTTCTTAAGCGCGCTAAACAAATTTATAACGACTACGGTTACCAAGCCTTAGAGGTGAAAATCTCCACTCAACCAGAGCAGGCTCTAGGTGATGAGGCGACTTGGCGCCGAGCGGAGGAGATACTTAAGTCGGCTTGTCAGTTAGAAAAGGTTCCCTATGAGATCCAAGTCGGTGAGGGGGCATTTTATGGGCCGAAAATAGAGCTGGCATTACAAGACGCCATGGGACGAATTTGGCAATGTGGAACGGTCCAACTGGACTTCAATTTGCCAGAGCGCTTTGCCCTAGAATTCAATAATGACCAAGGCGAAGTGGAACGCCCTATTATTTTGCACCAAGCAGTATATGGCTCGATAGAACGATGGATCGGCATACTGCTCGAAGTGTCGCAAGGTGTATTGCCTGAATGGGTGCATCCACAACCCGTTGCATTAGTGACAGTGGATGATTCCGTCTTAGACTACGCTAATCAAATACGCGTCAACCTAGAGCAAGAAGACATCAATGTGCTGTGTGAGTTTAGTGACCATTCTGTTGGTCGTAAAATTAAACGCGGCTTTGAGCTGAAAATCCCCAATATCATTATCATTGGCGCGCAAGAAGCTAAAACAGCGAGCCTCTCTATCCGGCGGGGTAAGCAGATAGAGGTCATCAAGGAAAACGAACTGGTGTCGTTTTTGAAAGCCAAACAAAGTAGATAAAAGGGGCGCATTATGACCAGCGAAACCAGATAGGCCGCCAAGCAATTGGCGGCCTTTTCTATGCGCTGCATTGTGCCTGTTTATGTTTCGCAACCAAGGCTTCATAAATGGCGAGGTTGTTAGGCATATTGTTTCGTAAATGTTGAATACGAGAAGCATTAGCCGGGTGGGTTGATAACAATTCAGGTGTTTGACTGGTACTGCCTTTACTCATGTTTTGCCATAATTTAACGCTTTCCCTAGGATCAAACCCCGCTTTTGCCATGTATTGTAAGCCGAGTAAATCCGCTTCTGATTCTTGTGTTCGGCTAAACGGCAAAATGATACCGATTTGCGCCCCAATGCCCAAGGCTTGGAAAAGCGCTTTTTTCTCTGCGGATTCTTCACCACTGACTTGATAGCCTAAGGATAATAATTGGCTAGTGGCGAGTTGTGTTGATAGTCGTTCATTACTGTGTCTTGCTATCACATGGCCGATCTCATGACCAATGACGGCGGCTAATTGGGATGGGTTTTTCGCAACCTTCAATAGCCCTGTGTATACCCCAATTTTATAACCGGGTAAGGCAAATGCATTAACCTGCTTATCGTTAAATAACACCACTTCCCATTTTTGATTGCGGTATGGGGCGGGTAACACTGCAATGATGGCGTCTGCAACGCACTGCACTTCTCGGTTGAGTTTTGTATTAGAAGAGGCTGGTGTTTCTTGTTTCATGGATGAAAAAGACGCCACTCCCATTTTATTCATCTCGCTATCAGGTAACACCGCAAACTGCTTACGTCCTGTTGGAGATGAACTGCAACCTGCTACAGCAACCAACACTGTCACTAGCACAACTTTAGAAAAAAACGACATAACCTGCATCTAATACCGCCTTGTAAAACTGCATGGACTGTTGGAATAGCAGACATTATAGAGAAGGCGGCCTAAATGTGGCAACGCCGTTGTTTGGCGAGACGCTATGGCGTTTCAACATTATTGATTGGAACCAAAAGAATCGTCCCATTCTAGCCTTGCCCTTTAATAAAGAGGGGACGAAATCATCAAGTGATACTCTTGCCTTCTGGGTCAACAATACAGAAAAAGTTTCTTAGTGAGCCTCCACGACATGCTTGTCGCGATTCGTCGCTTTTAGTCTACCTCTAGTCGTTTCCAGCCATCTATCCCACCAACCGAGAAATTACACTGAGTTCATTGCTTATAACTAGATTAAAAGCCCCACACCGAGAGGTAAGGAAAAACAATGAACGCAGCAGAATTACATGATAACGCTATTGTGATCGATGGTTTGATTTGTGCGAATTGGAATCGTGAGTTGTTCGAAGACATGGCAAAGGGCAAGTTGACGGCCGCTAATTGCACTGTGTGCTTTTGGGAAAACTTTGAGGGTACGGTACGTAATATTGCCCAGATGAATCAGCTGATTGATACCAACAGTGATTTGCTGACCAAGGTTTACACAACCAAAGACATTTACCGCGCTAAAGAAGAAGGCAAAACAGGCGTGATGATGGGGTTTCAAAATGCTAACGCTTTTGAGGATCAAATCGGCTACGTGCAGATTTTTAAAGATCTTGGCGTGGGCATTGTGCAGATGTGCTACAACACACAAAACCTAGTAGGTACTGGCTGCTACGAGCGTGATGGGGGGCTCTCTGGCTTTGGTCGCGAAATCGTGGCTGAGATGAATCGTGTCGGCATGCTGTGTGATTTATCACATGTTGGTCCAAACACCGCTAAAGAAGTCATTATCGAGTCTAAAAAGCCGGTTGCTTACTCTCATTGCTTACCTTCTGGTCTGAAAGAACACCCACGCAATCGCTCCGACGAAGAGCTTAAGTTTATTGCCGATAATGGCGGGTTTGTTGGGGTGACGATGTTTACACCGTTTTTAAAAGCGGGGGTGAATGCCACGGTTGACGATTATGTCGAAGCCATTCAATACATCTACAACATCGTAGGGGAAGATGCGATTGGCATTGGTACAGATTTTACTCAAGGCCATGGCGAAGACTTTTTTGAATACCTTACCCATGACAAGGGCTATGCCCGTCGGTTGACACGTTTTGGTGAGATTATTAATCCAAAAGGCATTCGTACGGTTGGTGAGTTTCCAAATTTGACGGAAGCCTTATTAAAACATGGTTTTAGTGAGCGCCAAGTTTGCAAAATTATGGGTGAGAACTGGGTGAGCTTGCTGCGCGAAGTCTGGGGCGAATAGTCACGCTATCCGCCGAAACTCAGTTAGATATGACAAGTTACAAAAAATAGACCGTTTAATGAGGAAGTAAAATGAGTTCACATGCCCCTGAAATGCCCATCCAAGTAGACGATGAAACCGGTGTTTGGACAACAGACGCTTTGCCTATGCTGTATGTACCACGTCACTTTTTTGTTAATAACCATATGGGAATAGAGGATGAGATTGGTGCTGAGCGTTACGCTGAGATCCTTTATAAAGCTGGCTACAAATCCGCCTATTTTTGGTGTGAACAAGAAGCCGAGTGTCATGGTTTTACGGGCGATGAAGTGTGGCATCACTATTTGAAACGCTTATCTCAACGTGGCTGGGGCTTTTTTATCACTGAGGCGTTAGACGTTGAAAAAGGCACTGCAAAAGTGCGTTTAGAAAATTCCGCTTTTGTTTACCACTACGAAAAAATCCACGGTAAAAAAGTCAACCGCAAGGTGGATTACATGTTTACTGGCTGGTTTGCTGGTGCGTTAGATCAAGTGGCTAAAAGTCAGGGGTTGACGATTCGCACTCAAGCGATTCAAACACAAAGCGCCGCAGAAGAAGGTTGCGATGTAGGGTATTTTGAAGTGTCTCCTCTGTAAATTTTCACAGCCAATGCGCTCGCAAAACCAGGGAGCGCTTTCTTGTGTTTTTTAGATTTTTAGTTTGGTATTTTTTATAAGGACGGGGGTCTTGTTATGTCCCAGTATGATGCGTTATTTGAGCCATTAAACATCAACAAATTGACCATACGTAACCGTATTGTCAGTACGGCTCACGCGGAGGTATATGCGACTGATGGCGGCATGACGACAGACCGTTATGTGAAATATTACGAAGAAAAAGCCAAAGGCGGTTGTGGCTTGTGTATTTGTGGTGGTTCCAGTGTGGTGTCTATTGATAGCCCTCAAAGTTGGTGGAGTTCCGTCAACTTATCGACGGATCGTATTATTCCTCATTTCCAAAATCTTGCGGATGCGGTGCACAAGCACGGCGGCAAGATTATGATTCAGATTACCCACATGGGACGGCGTTCCCGTTGGGACGGCGAAAACTGGCCGAACTTAATGTCGCCATCCGGTATTCGTGAGCCCGTTCACCGTGCAACCTGTAAAACCATCGAAGTGGAAGAAATCTGGCGCATTGTGGGTGACTTTGTGCAAGCGGCACGTCGTGCTAAAGAAGGTGGTTTGGACGGTGTTGAATTATCTGCCGTTCACCAACATTTAGTTGACCAATTCTGGTCGCCTCGTGTGAATAAGCGTACTGACGAATGGGGCGGCACATTTGAAGGTCGTATGAAATTCGGTCTTGAAGTGGCGAAAGCGGTTCGTGCTGAAGTCGGCCCAGATTTTGTTGTGGGTATGCGTATCACGGGGGATGAGTTCCATCCAGATGGTCTAAATCACGAAGACATGAAGCAAATTGCTAAGTACTATGACGACACGGGTCTTATCGATTACTTCGGTGTGGTGGGGTCTGGTTGTGATACGCACAACACCTTAGCAAACGTTATTCCCAACATGAGCTACCCACCCGAGCCATTCCTACATTTGGCAGCGGGTATTAAAGAAGTCGTGAGTGTGCCTGTTATTCACGCGCAAAACATTAAAGACCCTAACCAAGCGAAGCGTATTATCGAAGCGGGTTATGTGGATTTTGTCGGGATGACACGTGCTCACATTGCTGACCCTCACTTTATCGCGAAGATCAAAATGGATCAGGTTGACCAAATTCGTCAATGTGTGGGGGCAAACTACTGTATCGATCGTCAATACCAAGGTCTTGATGTTCTGTGTATCCAAAACGCGGCGACCTCTCGAGAGTACATGGGGTTGCCTCATATTATCGAGAAAACAACGGGGCCAGTTCGTAATGTTGTTGTTGTCGGTGGTGGCCCTGGCGGTATGGAAGCGGCACGTGTTGCGGCAGAACGTGGACACAAGGTGACATTACTTGAGCGTGCTGAAGAGTTAGGCGGTCAAATTACTCTGGCATCGAAAGCGCCACAACGTGACCAGATTGCAGGTATTACGCGTTGGTTGGTGATGGAGCTAGATCGTCTAGGTGTGGATGTGCGTCTTGGTACTTCGGCCGATGAAGAGCTGATTAAAGAGTTCAAACCAGATGTCTGTATTCTTGCAACAGGCGGTCGCCCATTCGTTGAACAAAACCCTGAGTGGGGGGCTGATGAAGGCTTATGTGTCTCTTCTTGGGACATTCTAAGTGGCAAAGTCGAACCCGGTAAAAACGTTTTGATCTACGACACTATCTGTGAATTCTCAGGTATGTCTGCGGCGGATTATCTGGCGTCTAAAGGGTCTTTGGTTGAGCTGGTCACTGATGATATCAAGCCCGGTGTGGGTATCGGTGGTACGACCTTCCCAACTTACTACCGCTCGCTATACGAGAAAGAAGTGATCATGACATCTGACATGATTCTTGAAAAAGTATATCGCGAAGGCAGCAGCTTGGTGGCGGTACTTGAGAACGAATATACCGGTCAGCAAGAAGAGCGCGTGGTAGATCAAATTGTGATTGAGAACGGTACTCGTCCCAATGAAGAGCTGTACTACGCTCTGAAAGAGGCGTCTTACAACAAGGGGCAGATTGATGTTGAAGCATTGTTTGATATTAAACCTCAGCCTGTGTTGTCTGAACAAGTCGATGGCATGATCTTGTGGCGTTTGGGGGATTGCGTATCTCAACGCAACACACACGCCGCCATGTATGATGCGCTGCGCTTGTGCAAAGACCTTTAACGTTTAGCCGTACTCAACTAAACCAACTGAAACTGAACCCAAGGGGCAGCTAAGCTGCCCCCGCTTTTACTAGATGAGGGTGAAAGATGGTTATCGACTGGTTACCTTCTATTCTGATTATTGTGCTTCTGGCACTTGGCGTTATCGGTGCCTTGCGCCGTATCAGTCTATGGCGTGCAGGGCAGCCTGAAAAAGTGAATTTCATTGCTGGCCTGATGGCGATGCCAGGGCGTTACCTTAACGATTTGCACCACGTTGTTGAACGTGACAAATACATGTCTAGAACGCACGTTGCGACAGCGGGCGGCTTTGTGTTGTCTATGGTGCTTGTCATTGCGGTGTATGTTTTTCACGTAGAGCAAAAAATTGTCGCATGGCTACTGTTGGGCGCTTTGGTGCTTATGCTTTGTGGCGCATTTTTTGTTTTCAAGCGTCGTTTGAATCCGCCTTCGCGTTTATCCAAAGGCCCTTGGATGCGTTTGCCTAAGAGCCTGATTACCTTTGCGCTCACCTTTATTGTGTTAACGCTGCCTGTGGCAGGTGTGCTACCAGAAGGGTTTGGCGGTGTACTACTGACATTGATTCTGAGTGTAGGCGTCATCGTTGGTTTAGGAGAGTTGCTCTTCGGCATGGGCTGGGGTGGTCCCATGAAGCACGCCTTTGCTGGAGCCTTGCATCTTGCGTTTCACCGTCGCCCTGAGCGCTTTGGTGGTGGTCGATCCACCGGGCTAAAACCGGCACCATTGGGAGGCGAGTCACACGGTGTTGCTAAGCCAAGTGATTTCAAATGGAACCAATTACTTGGCTTTGATGCTTGTGTACAGTGTGGTAAATGCGAGGCTATGTGTCCTGCCTTTGCAGCGGGTCAGCCCCTTAACCCGAAAAAATTGATTCAAGATATGGTTGTGGGTCTTGCTGGTGGTACGGATGCGAAGTACGCCGGTAGCCCTTACCCAGGTAAAGAAGTTGGTCATGCTAAAGGTGGGGCGAACAACATTATTACAGCGGGTTTGATCGAAGCGGATACATTATGGTCTTGTACGACGTGTCGTGCCTGCGTTGAAGAATGCCCAATGATGATTGAGCATGTCGATGCGATCGTCGATATGCGCCGCTTCCTAACCATGGAAAAGGGCGATACACCTAATAAAGGGTCGGAGGTTCTCGAAAATATTATCGCGACGGACAACCCAAATGGTTACGCGCCGGGCAGTCGCACTAACTGGGCGGCAGATCAAAACTTGCCTGTGATGAAAGAGAAAAAACAGGCGGATGTTTTGTTCTGGGTGTCTGACGGTGCATTTGATATGCGTAGCCAACGTATCTTACGTTCCTTCGTAAAATTGATGAAAGCGGCTAACGTAGACGTTGCCATCCTAGGGGATGAAGAGCGTGATAGCGGTGATGTGGCGCGTCGTCTTGGGGATGATGCCACGTTCCAAAGTTTAGCAAAACGTAACCTTGCTACCTTATCTCAATACTCTTTCAAGAAAATTGTTACCACGGATCCCCATGCTTACCACTGTTTACGCAATGAGTACGCGGACTTTGATACCGAGGGGGCGTTAAAGGGTGTGGAAGTGCTTCATCATACGACGTTCTTGAATCAATTGGTTCAGGCTGGTTCTCTGAAACTGGATACGTTTAAAGGTGGCAAGGTGACCTACCATGATCCATGTTACTTAGGCCGTTACAATGGTGAGTACGAAGCACCACGAGACTTGCTGCGTTCCCTTGGTATTGAGGTTGCTGAAATGGAGCGCTCTAGATTCCGTTCACGTTGTTGTGGCGGTGGTGGCGGTGCGCCCATTACCGATATCCCTGGTGAACGTCGTATTGCGGATATGCGTATGGAGGATGTGACAGCAACCGGTGCAGAATTGGTTGCCGTTGGTTGTCAGCAATGTACAGCTATGCTGGAAGGGGTGGTTGAACCGCGTCCGGAAGTAAAAGACATTGCCGAAATTCTCGCCGGACAATTGATTGAAGAGGTGCATTAATGAGCGACATCATTCGACGCGATCCTCGCAGAGAGTGGATTGCCCGTAACAGGCTGCATCCACTCCATGATTCGGTGGCTAATGCTGTACAAGGAGAGGTGAGAGGGCCAAGTGGTCTTCTCCGTAAGAACCCTCACCAAGTTGGGTTCATTGGTCCGAATGGCCTCAAACGTATTGATCGCTTAAAAGGCAACGCTGTAGCGGGCGTGGGCAACAAGCGTTCTGCGGCGAACCAAGAGGCGGTATTGCCACTTCATAAAGTGGACAATCCCGATTTCTACATTGTGGTGGTGCCGGATATGGTCGGAGGTCGCTTATCCGGTCACGATAAAGATATTCTCTGTCTAGCACATACCATGGCCTCAACGATTGAAGGTAATGGCGCTGTGGTGGCGGTGTGCTTTGGCGAGAGTAAAGAAACCCATTATGATTTGGCCGGTGTGGATCGCTTGATTCATTTATCCGCTAGCGAATACGAAGGTTTTGCGCCCGAGGCAAGATTAACCGCGCTGACGCATATTGAAGCTCAATTGGCACCTAAGCACTGGCTGTTTCCAGACAGTATTCATGGCGGTAGTGATTTAGGCTCGCGCTTGGCCGCGCGTTTAGGTGAGCGCCCAGCCGCTCAGGCTTGGCAAGTGTCTAGCGAGCAAACGGTCTGTCGTGGTGGCGGTGGTAGCCTTGATATTTCTCGTCAAACGCCACGTATTCTGATGTTGTTAGAAGAGTGTGGCGAAGCCATTGACGAAACGCGTCATGAAGCATTGGCCATTGAGGTGGATGGTATCTCGGTGAGTGAGCCTGCGTTGCAAGACAAAGGTTTGATGGACGTTGATCCTAGTGCCATTCCGCTTGCCGAAGCCGAGTTTATTCTTTCGGCGGGTAACGGCATTCATAATTGGGATCAATTCCACAAAGCAGCAACGATTCTTGGTGCTACCGAAGGGGCCAGTCGAGTTGCGGTGGATGATGGGTTTATGCCACGTTTCCGTCAGGTTGGTGCGACGGGCACTTGGGTGACGGCTCGTGTGTATCTTGCTGTGGGCATCTCGGGTGCGATTCAGCATATGCAGGGTATTGGTCAATGTGACAAAGTGGTTGCCATCAACACGGACGCGGGGTGTGATATGGTGAAACGCGCTGCCTTGAGTGTCATCGGTGATAGTGAAGACATTTTGGCTGAGTTAATGTTGTTGGCACAAGCTCGTAAGAAGGGTTCACAAGAGGAGCAAAGCGATGCAGCCTAACGTTGTTTCCTTGATATCAATTGGTCGCCATCCTCAATCGGGTCGCGCTCGTCGTGCTGAGCAAGATGGCCGAGGTGTTGAGCTTGGCTTGAAGCTTGCAGGTGAAAAGCTTTCTGTGTTGCATGTTGGTAATCCAGAAGAGCCCGTGCTTCGTCAATATGCTGGTATGGGATTACCCGCTATGACCGTCTTGAAGCAAGATGAGACAGCGGATGCCGTCCCCGCGCTAAGTGATTATTTGCAACAAGAAAAAATTGACATTGTGCTCACAGGTGTTCGCTCAGAAAGTGGTGAATCTTCAGGTATGGTGCCTTATCTGTTGGCGGAAAAGCTTGGTTGGCCAGTCGTGGCTCGGGTGGCGGATATTGTTTCCATTAAAGACGGTGTTGCTGAGGTGTTGCTAGCATTGCCTCGTGGTCAACGCCGTTCTGTAACGGTTAAGTTACCCTTTATTGCCAGTGTTGATAATGCGGCAGCACCAGCTCGCCAAAGTGCGTTTGGGCCAGGGCAGCGTGTACGTATGGAAAGTGTAAACACGCATGGTGAAGTGGACCAAATTCGTGTAGATTGGCAAGAGGCTCCAGCGAAACCTCGTCCTAAGCGTTTGAAAACCGTGAAGGCTAAGACAGCGGCAGATCGCTTTAAAGCCGCTACTGCGAAACCACAAGGTGGATCCGGTAAAGTCATGAAAAATGAAAGTGCTGCTGAGAAAGCTAAAGCCATTTTTGACCTATTAATTGAAGAAAATGTTATTCGTTAGATATATGCTATTCGTTGGGGAAGGGAGTAGACGAAATGATGATCGTAGATTTAATCGATGAAGTGGATTTTAAAGAGAAGCTCATCGGTATTGGCGCGCCAGTGGACACCGCTAAAGACTTAAAAGAAGTTGATACTTGCCTTGTCTCTTGGCTAAATGAATGCCCAGAGCAAACGTATTTCGTCAAACTGGTTTGCCAAGAAATCATCGAAAGTAATGCCACCATCCTCCCTGAAGTCAAAACCATCATGCAGGCGTATCTCTAATCTAATAAAGTCATTAAAAAAACGCTTTAACTTGATTCGAGTTAAGGCGTTTTTTTATGGGTGGCATGTGCCTTTATTTCTATTGGATTTTTGACTGAGTGTATTTAGATCAAAAAATAATGGGTGTTTTTTCGATTGATGATGGCGATGGCGCCTATTGCGAGATAAGTGTTTAAGAGAAGTCGTACGTGTGGAGCGCAATGACTCTACACGTACGTTATGCATTTAGCCTTTCAGATGTTTGAGAATCGTGTCTGAATACCAATCCAAGAAGTTAATCACTCCATATTCAAAGGTTTCGGAGTAGGGGCCAGGTTCGTAGCCGATGGAGTTAATGCCTTGCTGGTTGCGCTCGCCGAGTATTCTATCTTGGTCGTTGGTAGCATCCCAAACTTGGCGTAGTCGTTCAGGGTCGTAATCCACACCTTCGACGGCGTCTTTATGGACAAACCACTTTGTGGTCACCATGGTTTCTTGCGGGGAAATAGGCAAGACTCTAAAGACGATAAAGTGATCGGATTGCATGTGGTTCCAGGAATTAGGTAGGTGCAATATCCGCATGGAGCCAAGTTCTGGGTTTTTAATGCGCCCCAACATTTTTTGACAGCCTGCACCGCCATCAATAGTCATCACTTTGGTGTTTTTCTTAAGCGGCATGCGCACGATGCGGTTGCGTTGTCGGCTACCAAAGCTTTGATGTTTGTGAGGAATGCCTTCGGCGTCCCATTTGTCGGCTTGAGATTGATAGTGGTCGAGAAAGTCCTGAGGAGCTCGTGGATCGTTAGTGTCATCCCATTCCAGTAAGGTATTAAGCAATTCAGGATGGTTGTTGGCACAATGGTAGCATTCACGGTTGTTCTCGAGGACGAGTTTCCAATTGGCTTGTTCGTGCATATTGGATTCGACAGCCAGTTTGGTATTTTCTACATCATAAGGCGCCATGTATTCTTCTAACGTGGCTAAAAAGTCGCTGAAACCATCATCTGGGGCGTCTTTTCCTAAACAAACAAAGATGAACCCACCAGCCGTTTTGCAATGAGCGGGTTTGAGTCCATGTTTTTTCATATCGAAGTCTTTGCCCATTTCTGTACCAGCAAACAAGAGGTTGCCTTTTAAATCATAGGTCCACTGGTGATAAGGGCACACTAAGTTTGCCACTTTGCCCCGGTGTTCGGTGCAAATGACAGAACCGCGGTGGCGGCAGGTATTGTGAAAAGCATTCACATTGCCGTCGCCATCGCGTACGAGGAAGACGGGGTTTTGACCAATCTCGACGGTGAAGTAATCGCCTTTTTTAGGGATCTCACTGGTCATGCCCACAAATAGCCACTCTTTGTGAAAAATCTCTTCCATGTCGATACGAAATGTATGTGGATCATTATAAAGTTCAGCACTAAGGGAATAGTTCTGTTGGCGTTGTTCAAGTGAGCTTGTTACTGAAGCGCGAGCTTCATCAAGCGAATTATGCCGTATGTTTATTAAATCTATTTGCTTCATCTTTCTGGATCCTTCATAACAAAAAGAATAGATGGAAGAGGATTGTGAAAGGCTATCTTCTCTTAAATGGTTTGAATAAAAATGTCTATTCACGACATGCCAAAGTATTTAAATCGACGTCATGAAATGATGGAAATGGTCTTTGTCTGGGGGAGTGACTGCATTGAGCAACTTCGTGTCGTTAATGGTTAATTTGCGTTGAGCAACTCAAACGAGAATGGCCGATATCTCATCATCTTTTAGTTAGGAAGCCTTTATGAGTGATTCAAATACTACGGCGGTCAACACAGATTATTTTGCTCCCGTCCATACCCAAACATGGGTCAATGGTCGACATAATGTACGTTGTGTGAAGATGATTCACGAAACTTGGGATGTTCGTACCTACTGCTTTATGGCACAACAACCTGTGATGTTCTTTTTCAAACCGGGACAATTTGTCACATTGGAATTAGAAATCAACGGGAAGCAGGTGATGCGTTCTTATACCATTTCCAGTTCGCCTTCTGTGCCGTATAGCTTTTCGATCACCGTAAAGCGGGTGCCAGGTGGAGAAGTGTCTAATTGGTTGTATGAGAACATGACGGTAGGGACAGAACTTGCTGTGCATGGGCCTGTTGGTCAATTTAACTGCATTGATTTTCCTGCTGAAAAGGTTCTATTGCTGTCTGGTGGTGTCGGCATCACACCGGTCATGTCGATGGCGCGCTGGTACTTTGATACCAATGCAGAGGTCGATGTTACTTTTATTCACAGTGCCCGTTCACCTAGAGACGTTATTTTTGCTCGTGAACTCGATCACATGGCGTCGCGAGTGGATAATTTTAGTCTATATATGATTGTGGAGCGCATGGAAAACGGCTTAGCTTGGCATGGTTATCGAGGCTTTTTAGATATCGAAAAACTGAACATGATTGCACCTGACTTCATGGAACGAGAAATTTTTTGCTGTGGACCTGCCCCTTATATGCGAGCGATAAAAACCCTTTTAACGGAGAAAGGGTTTGATATGTCTCACTACCATGAGGAGTCGTTTGGTGCGACGCCGGTGGAAGTCGTTGAAGATGCGATTGAATTGGCAGAGGTCGCTCAAGCAGAGGCTGAATCCATTGTAGAAACGGATATGAAGACCATTTCGTTTGTTAAGCAAGGTAAGAGTATTCAGGTGCCTCAAGGGGAAACCCTGCATAATGCGGCAGCGAGATTGGATTTGATGATTCCTAAAGCCTGCGGTATGGGGATTTGTGGTACTTGTAAAGTACTGATTACCAACGGGGAGACACAAATGGAACATAACGGCGGTATTACTGACGAGGATGTGGAAGCGGGCTATGTGTTGTCTTGTTGTACTGTTGCGAAAACGGATGTTGTGATTGATATGTAAACTTGTTTTAGTGATCAATAGATGTTCAATTAATGGGCAGAGGTGTGCCTAATCGGTGCGTTTTAACATCAATACTTTTAAAGGGCATCGTTATCGTTATATGAGCGGGTTATTTCTGCATAGCTGACAAACTTCTACTAATTGGTCTATATTTTGCTTAGTTAAACGAAGCATTGTTTAGGAGGGATAAGTTATGTTGATAGGAACGGCAGAAACCGCTCATAAGCCAAATAAAAAAGTGACTAAGATTGGGTTTCTTCTATTAGATCATTTCACCATGATCGCGTTAGCCTCTTCGATTGAGCCTCTTCGTATGGCCAATCAGTTATCTGCTGAGGAATTATACAGTTGGCAGCTTATCTCGGAAACTGGACAGGCGGTGACCGCGAGCGATGGGTTGAGTTTAAGTGCGGATTTTTCAATGCAGGATGCCCCCCACTTCGATTTCATTTTTGTCGCAGGTGGATTGGACATTACACGTTCCTATACTTCTAAGCAGGTTTCTTGGTTACAGCAAAAGGCTCGGCAGAATGTCACTCTTGGCGGCATTTGTACTGGTGCTTATGTGTTGGCTCATGCTGGGCTAATGAATAACTATCAATGCAGTATTCATTGGGAATGTCTAACAGCGTTGCAAGAAAATTACCCCAAGGTGAAGAGTAATAACCAGCTGTTTTCTATTGATCGTAACCGCTTAACCTCATCGGGTGGCAGCGCTCCAATGGATATGTTTTTGACGGTGATTGCTCGTCAACATGGTGCTAAATTATCGAATGCGGTGTCCGACATGTTTATCTGTGAACGTATTCGTGGTGAGTCCGATATACAGCGCATGCCATTGCGTCAAGTCAACAATGGCGTAAGTTGTACGCCCAAGTTATTGGATGTCATTCAATTGATGGAAAACAACTTGGAAGAGCCGATCGAGTTGGATGAGATGGCCGTCTTTGTCGGGGTGTCTCGTCGCCAGATAGAACGTATGTTCCATAAGTATTTGGATTGTTCGCCATCGCGTTATTACTTACGACTGCGATTGGATCGGGCGCGTCAGCTGTTGAAGCAATCCAGTATGTCCATTGTCGAAATTTCGACAGCTTGCGGGTTTATTTCCACGCCACATTTTAGCCGTTGTTATCGCAAGCATTTAGGGGTCTCCCCACGAGATGATAGAAAAATGGCGTGGTCACAAGCAGTTATCACTCCTTTGCTAGAGGACACAGCTTTTCCTGAGCCTGTTAATTTACTCATGCCCCACGCGGCATCGGCCTTATCGAAAGCGCATTCAGAGCCAAGCTATGGATCGGTCACGTTAACCTAATTGATAGTTAAAGAAGCAGTGACGGCGTTTGTCTTGAATGGCAGTCGTTACTGCTTGCCTGTCTCTTTTTCCCCTTTCTGTCATTTTGTCGCCAATAGTGTTGCTTTATTCTAGGATGTTATTCACAGTTAGACCCTCATTCTATTTAGGGGGTTTCATGAAAGACCTAGAGACAAACCGATTAATAATCCGATCTTTTTTCGAAACCGATGTCGACGGTTTATTCGAATACTTGTCAATGCCTCGTGTGAATTGTTTTCTGGACGATAAAATCACCACACTTGAGGAAGCAAAGCAAAAAGTGAAAGAGCGTTGTCAAGATGAATGGTGTGCTGCTGTCACTTTAAGAGACACTGGTGAGCTAATCGGTGAGCTTTTTTTTCACCCAGAAGAGCGCTATATCCAAAACGGACAAGAGGCTGATACCTACAATGTTGGGTGGAATTTTAATGGGCGGTTTGAGGGGAAGGGCTACGCGAGCGAAAGTGCGCATGCACTGTTTGATTATTTGTTTATGGATAAAAATGCCAGACGACTCTATGCCTTTGTAGAAGATGATAATATTAAATCACAAGCATTAAGCGAAAGGCTTGGCATGCGTAAGGAGGGATGCTTTGTGGAATTTGTCTCATTTGTCAACCACCCAGATGGAACGCCTAAGTACGAGAATACACTTCAATACGCTATCTTAAAAAAAGAGTGGTTGCTCAGAAACAAATAGATTGAGTCACCAAGTATTGCTCTATATCAAAACGCTTTCATTCTATCAGTTTATTATAAGCTTATTCTTTAATGGAATTAGTCGTAAATAATCTGATACGAGGTGAGTGGATGAAAAGTTATAAAGAGATTAATAAAGAGCAAAATGTCTTTGCGAGGGAGTACCGCAAGTCATCTCCTGCCATTTTGGATGGCTTCATGACCATGTATAAGGCTTCTATGAGCGAAGGAGCCTTATCTAACAAAGTAAAAGAGCTAATGGCACTAGGTATCGGCATTGCTGCGCGTTGCGATGGCTGTATTGCCTCTCATGCTAAAGCTTCAATTCATGCAGGCGCCACAAGGCAAGAGTTAGTCGAAACCATTGATGTGGCCGTTATGATGGGCGGTGGACCGTCCGTTATTTATGGTACACAAGCTTTAGCTGCGGTGGATGAATTCTTGGCGGATTAAAATTGTGAATAGACTGGGTGTAGTCTCATTGTGTTATTTTGGCTTTTATTAAGTGTTATAAAAATACCGATAGTATCCTAGTGGTTAATATATCCAGTTGTTAGCGTAAAAAAGGCGAATAGATCGAATTTATTCGCCTTTTTTACAATTAAAGAAAAGAAGTTGTTTTATTGAATGTTTTCGATTGATTAATGATAAAGTCTGAAAATATTTTGATATGGTTTGGCTGGGTGTGATTTTTAAGCTGAATTAGGTAAATGTCTCTTTCAATATTGATGTCTTCAAAGGGAATGATGACAATGTTTTTATGTTTGAATTGAAATAAGGTTAATCCCGTTGTGATGCTGATTCCGTGATTAGCAGAAATAAGTCCCATCATGGTCGTTAGCTGTTGCACTTCTAGGTGATAGTTTAGCTGTATCCCTTTCTTTTCAAACAGCTTGTCCGTGTATTGTCGAATGCTGGTACGAGGGCTAAAGCCGATAAAGGGATGCTGATATACCTCTTCTAATGATACTTTATGACGCTTCGCCAGTTAATTTTAAATCAGCATGGTTAAGTGTTCACGAAAAAGCTTTCCCATCATTATTGGATATCGAATAAGGTTGAATCGCGACTTGATAGCGCTTTCTCGTCGTGTTGTAGTATTGTTAGTATATTACGTGTTTTGTTTGCAGAGAGTGCTTAATGCCATATTGTATTTTTATTTGTGTGGCGTTAAGTGGTAGAGGTGAATGTGAAGCCCGAGATCAACCCTAATAAAATTGTTGTCTTTACTGGTGCAGGGATAAGCGCGGAAAGTGGCTTACAGACCTTTCGTGATTCCAACGGGCTTTGGAATAATGTTGACGTTGCCGATGTGGCAACGCCCGAGGCGTGGGAGGCGAATCCGCAATTTGTTTTAGACTTCTATAATAAAAGAAGGAAAGAAGCCTTTGAGGCCTCGCCTAATCCTGCTCATTATGCGGTGGCAAAGCTCGAAGAAAAATATGAGGTGGTTGTCATCACTCAAAATGTTGATGACCTCCACGAACGCGCTGGTTCTAGTAAGGTAATCCATGTTCATGGATTACTTAAAAACGCTCGAAGCAGCGTCAATGATGCCTTGCTTTATCTTTATGACCAAGGCAAGCCCATACAAATGGGCGATCTATGCGAAGAGGGGAGTCAACTGAGGCCCGATATTGTTTGGTTCGGCGAACAAATTCACCATTATGAAACAGCGAGAAAGCAACTTGTTGCGGCGGGAAAAGTGCTTGTAGTAGGGACCTCTCTGTCCGTCTTCCCCGCTGCGGATATCCTGAAAAAAGCACGATATAACGCTGAGAAAATCATTGTGACCAAGCAAATTGATATAAGACCGACGGGCTTTAAACTGTTTAGAGGCAACGCCAGCTCATTGGTACCTTCCATTGTTGACGATTGGCTGAATGGTCAGTCTGTTAGCTAAAGGGCTTCGCTTATTGGTTGTCTTCACCATTTGAACTTGACCCCCTGAAAAAGTCAGTTCGACGCAATCCCGATTGCGCGATTGTATGGCGTTTCAGGGCCAGTTAAAAATATTCTGTACACCATCGAAAGACGAATCCATGCCTTACGTAATATAGCGTTTAGATAAAGTGGGTTGTATAAAAGTAGTTGTTCACACGCTTCTCGTTAAACATGGTTTTTTGGTTACTTTTGCATCGCTTGGCAAAAGTAACACGCCCAGCAGGGCGGAATAAACTGGCAGGTCAAAGTCATTGAGAAGTGTCCAATATACATAAAAATCTAAGAAACAACCCTATCCTCTTGAAGGCAAAAGAGGATAGGGCTTGGTAGATCAGTCGCTTTGATCTTTTATGGTTTGTTGGACTAAAGTCCAACCTACATGCCCTTAGGTTGGGGAATCGCCCCGTTTCACTTGCATACGACGTAAAAATTCCGACATGATTTGCATGTAAAGTTCATCGCCTATGTATTTGTCTTCTACGCCACGGTCGATGCTTGGGTTATCGTTGACTTCGATGACGTAGCCACGGCCATTAATTTCTTTCACATCAACGCCGTATAGGCCATCACCAATGGGTTTGGTGGCTGCGATGGCCGCTTGTAGTACCCGGCGTGGCACTTCAAATGTGGGCAAGGTATCAAAGCCACCACTTTGACTTTTGCTATCGCTATGTTGGTAGATCTGCCAATGGTTTTTCACCATGTAGTAGCGACAGGCAAAAAGAGGCTTGTTGTTTAAAATACCAATGCGCCAGTCAAACTCTGTGTAAAGGTATTCTTGCACCAAGAGTAAAGAAGATTTCTTGAAAAGCGTGTTCAAACTCTCAGTTAAGGCTTCGCGATTCTCGGCTTTGATCACACCTCTAGAAAAGGCGCCATCGGGAATTTTCACCACCATTGGGTAGCTGATGGCCGCTTCTAATGCGTCTTCTACGTTACTCTCTCCCTTATGGACAATGCGTGTTTTCGGGCAAGGTACTTTGTGGGTGTTGAATAAGTCAGCCAAGTAGACTTTGTTGGTGCAACGCATGATGGACTGTGGGTCGTCCATAACAACCAAGCCTAACCCCTCGGCTTTTTTCGCAAAGCGGTAGGTATGGTGGTCTATGTTGGTGGTTTCGCGAATAAATAAACCATCGTATTCAGGCAGACGCATAATGTCTTTTGGACCAATAGTATCTACGTGGATGCCAAGTTGCTTACCCGCTTGGATGAATTTTTTAATCGCTTGGCCGTCGCTCGGTGGAAGTTTTTCTTCTGGGTTCAGCAAAATCGCCATGTCAAATTTGGCGGCGCGTTGAATGCGACCTTTGCTCCATACTTTATTGCTAAAGGCTTCCAGAGATTCGGCGAATAGGGTTTCTTCCTCGTCGTTTAGTTTACTTTGCGAGGTGGTTTGCAGTGCGGTGACTTGCCACTCTTTACGAAATTTTAAGGTGACTTCGAGTACTGGACTTGGGAAACTTTCGAACAGTTTACGTGCAAACTCCTTCATTTCTGGATGAATGGTGCGGCCAAATACACAGTGGAACTTCATGTCCATTGGGGCGTCTGGCTTGGCGAGTTTTTTCGCTAACAAGGGCAACCATTGAGAAATCTCTAACTCATAGAGATCTTTTTTACTCAGGTCATTCAACACACGAACAGATGGCATTACGTGATGACCACGGCTTTCTGCCAGTAACGAGCAGTAATAGCCATCCGATAGGTATTTACTGCTTTTACACAGGTTGATGATGCGCGTGCGTCCTTGGCTTTTGGTGGTCGCTAAGTTTAGGTATTGAGTGAAGGTGATCACTCGATCGCTGGGTAAAAACGCGGACCAATCTTTGGCCTGATCAACAACGATGTATGTCTGTGACATGTGTTCTGCTTTTCCTTATAGTTGCGTTTGTGTAACGTTGTTTAAGTGTCGTGGTGTTAAAAAGAGGGATAAAAAAACACCCTGAATTTGTGCGGATAGTGCGCTTTATTTTCGGTTTTAACAATAGACTAAAATGAAGAATAAAATGTTTTTTTCGATGATTTTTTTAGGCTATCTTTTAAACAGGTTTCGTCCTAGAATTCGCGAAAATCTCTCTCGTGGTTTTGGTGTTTCTCGTTGCCTTTGCTTGTGGCGAAAACTCTAAAAAACGAACCTATGACCTTTTGTCTTTTCTAAGGCGACACATGACAACACTCACAACATTGGCTCACTCCTCTGCAGCAATCACTTCTGGCGATGTTCGTTTAGCAACATTGGATGACCTGAAATCTCTTCTGGTGCTTGAAGAGCGCTCTTTCTCTGGCGATCGTTTGAGTCGACGTAGCTTTCGCCGTGCTATAACGGGTTCAGGTTCTGCGCTGTTAGTTGCCGTGTCTGATCAGACGCTCTTAGGGTATGCCTTATTGCATCTTCGACAAGGTACGCATTTGGCACGTTTGTACTCTTTGGCTGTATCACCAGAGGCGCGAGGTCTTGGGGTGGGCAAGCTATTGATCCAAGCTTGTGAGAAGAAGGCCGTCAAAAAGGGAAAATTGCTGCTACGCTTAGAAGTGAGCGATGTGAATCATAATGCGATTGGTTTATACCAAAAAATGGGGTACCGAGAATTTGGTCATTACGATGCGTACTATGAAGATCAGACAGATGCTATTCGTATGCAAAAGCGTCTTCGCCATGCGGGAGATGAGCAAACGACACGAGCGATTCCCTGGCTAGCGCAAGGCACGCCCTTTACTTGTGGTCCAGCCTCGTTGCAGATGGTGTTGTCTGCTTTGCATCCAAGTTACCAAGCAACGCCAGATGATGAGTTGGAAATTTGGCGAGAAGCGACAACGATATTTATGACATCGGGACATGGCGGGTGTCATCCTATGGGATTGGCGCTGGCGGCCGAGAAACGAGGTTTGACTGCCAATATTTGGTTGAGTGAA
The DNA here is from genome assembly GCF_056173505.1 of Marinomonas sp. 63XJN7_7_ISO-PGPR-S23-202. Lineage (NCBI taxonomy): Bacteria > Pseudomonadati > Pseudomonadota > Gammaproteobacteria > Oceanospirillales > Oceanospirillaceae > Marinomonas > Marinomonas sp. 63XJN7_7_ISO-PGPR-S23-202. Next base: position 1,999,976 of record NZ_CM149677.1, read on the forward strand.
GACGGGCCGTTGTTTGTTGACAGTGTACGGGATGAGCTTAAGAAAAACGTCATCAGGCGAGTGCATCAAGGCTTTGTCAAGCAATGCGATGAGGAGAGTATACCAATACATTATGTTGTGATGCCGTTAGTACAGTTGATTGAAGCGTTTGATTCAGGGGCGCTTGCAATTATCCTGATTAGTACTTTTCGCATGGATGGCAAAAAATCTCCCCATTGGGTGGTGATGTCTGGTTATGACGAGCACAGTGTTCTCGTGCATGACCCAGACCTAGAGGATGATAAAAAATTATCAGACGATCCGCCAAGCCCATTGGATTGTCAATATGTACCGATTGCTCGGGATGAGTTCGAAAAAATGTCTCGTTTTGGCAGAAGTCGATTGCAAGCGACGGTTGTGTTGACGAAAAGAAACTAGTCACGGTAGAAAATTGTGGTTGCAGGAGAAGAGTAACAATTTGTATAGGAATATATTGTAAATTTACTAATTGCTGATTTATCATCCCTGCATTAATCTATAACAAATTATTATATGGAATAGATAATGACAAAAAGTGACGTCAAAGAGGGAAAAAAAATATTAAAGAATAATGACTTAGATGACGAATCTTTTTTTTCTCAACTGCTAACCTATTTGCCGATGGGCGGCATGGTGGTGAATACAGATTCTGTTATTCTCTTAGCGAATGAGACTTTATCAGACATATTAGGCTATTCAACAGATGAGCTTGTTGGTATGGATGTTGACTCGTTGCTACCTAGTCAGTTTCAAACCAACCATAAAAAACTCATGCAAGGCTTTTTCAAGCATCCTCACAAACGCAAAATGGGCAAAGGGCAGGCTCTGTTTGCGCGCTGTAAAGACGGCAAGCACATTCCAATAGAAATTGGTTTAAACCCGATAGAACAGAAAGGCCAAACCTTTGTTTTAGCGACTTTGATCGATCTTTCCATGCGAGATCGTGCGAGAAATATGTTTCAACGATCCATCGAAGATGCGCCTCATGGTGTGCTGGTTGTGGATTCTGATGGCGTGATTCGTTTAACGAATAGTATGTTGTGTCAATGTTTTGGCTATACCTCGGATGAGTTGTTGAATCAACCTTTAGCCATGTTGCTGCCAAGTCGTTATCGAAAAAACCATGATCATTTGCGTCGTTCCTTTCATCAAAACCCCATGCCTCGAATGATGGGGGTGGGACGAGATTTGACCGCTTTGCATAAAGATGGTCGTGAGTTTCCTGTGGAAATAGGGCTCAGTCCCTTTGAAGACGAAGACAATAATGACATGGTGCTAGTCTCTTTATTGGATATCACACAGCGTAAACGTATGGAACAAAAGCTGCGGGAAACCAATACCAATTTAGAAGAGTTTACTTATGTTGCGTCCCATGATTTGCGTTCGCCGTTGCGGGGGATTGCGGATTTGCTTGAATGGATTAAAGAAGACCTTGGTCCTGACGCACTTCCAGATGTCACCCATAATCTCAATCGAATTGATGTTCGCATTAAGCGGATGGAACAACTCATCGACAATTTATTGACTTATGCACGAGCAGGCAATGTCGAGTCTAACATTCAGGAAATCGACATTAATACACTGCTTGATAATATCGTCGAATTATTAGAGGTGCCCGAAGGGATTAAGATAATACGAGATGTCCAGTTTGAGCGTTTTACGTCGGTATGGACTCCGCTGGAAACGGTGATGCGTAATCTAATCAGTAACGCCATTAAGCATCATGATCAGGAATCGGGCACGATTGTCGTGCGTTGCATGGTCGAAAATAGTTTTTGCCATTTTAGCGTTTGTGACGATGGGCCTGGTGTTCCAGAAGCCGCGTATCAACGTATTTTCCGTTTATTTCAAACGGTGACATCCAGTGAACGAAGTGGAACGGGCATCGGCCTTTCTGTTAGTCGACGTTTGGTCGAAACACATGGGGGGCGTGTTAGTGTGGAGAAAAACGAACATCAACGCGGCGTTACCTTCCATGTTTGGTGGCCGCGATTTTTAAGGAAAGATACCCATGAGTAAAGAATTAAGTGTTCTTATTGTCGAAGATGATGATGTGTCAGCAGAGTCGATCACCCGTAGTCTGAGAAAAGTCGCACCGGACATCGATATTATTCATGCGGAAGAGGGTAAAACGGCCATAGAAATACTGGAAAAAACACACCCAGATAAGGTTATAAAGTCACCCTTTTTGGTGTTGTTGGATTTAAATATGCCCGTTATGAATGGTTTTGAGTTTTTAGAGTACATTCGTGATAGTAAAAATTTGCAAGACACGGTCATTTTTATTCTGACGACATCAAATGATGACACTGACCGTTCTCGGGCTTATGCGAACAATGTTGCAGGTTATATGGTTAAGTCTGAAGTTGGACCGCAATTTGCGAAATTAGCTACCTTATTAAATGCCTATAAAAATGCGGTGGAATTAAATGGTTGAGGATGCAGGCATGGATGTTTCAAAGACCCTTGATGTTGATGTTGATGCTAATGTGCTAAGGTTACTGATCGTTGATGATGACGATGTGGATCGAGAGCGTTTATGTAGGATGTTGGCTAAATCTGACATAGAAACGTTTGTATCTGAGGCGTCTTCTTTGGAAGATTCCATGAATTTTCTGCAAGGGGGTGAGTTTGACTGTGTCATTGTTGACTACCGCTTAGGGATAAATTCAGGGCTCACTTTGCTCAACAGCATTCGTACTACATTGGAAAATCGATGTGCGGTTATTATGGTAACTGGGCTTGGTGATGAAGAGGTTGCAGCAGAAGCCATGCGTTTGGGGGCGAGTGATTATCTATTGAAAAATCAATTACAAAGTCCCCAATTAATACGTGCTGTCATCAGTGCGGTGCATCGTGCAGAGTTGGAAAAGAAACTTCACGATATGGCGCATTATGATAATTTAACGGGATTAGCTAGCCGACCACTTCTGCTGAAACACTTACAAGCGGCGATTGTTGATGAAGATCCCACCGCCGTTGCATTCCTCGACTTAGATAATTTTAAACCCGTGAACGATAATTATGGTCATGATATTGGCGACTTCGTTCTTATTACAATTGCGGATCGACTTAAGCAAATCATGCGAAAAAACGACACTCTGTCTCGTATTGGTGGTGATGAGTTTGTACTGTTATTGCGCGGTGTTGTGAATGAAGAGCAGTGTATTGAATTTCTTAACCAGTTACTTGAAGTCGTTAACAAGCCTATTGAGATTGAAGAATTTGAAAGCGTTGTTCAGGTGTCTGCAAGCATTGGTGTTACCTTAGTCTCCAATGATAGTTTAGACGCTGATACCGTTGTCCGGCGGGCGGATCAAACCATGTATCAAGCGAAAAACCTAGGCAGAAATAACATTGTTTTTTTTGATCCGGAGGAAGAGCGCCGCTTACATGAACGAAGAGCCATTTTGCAAGCCGCCGAGCGTGGTGTTGTTCGTCATGAGTTTGAACTTCATTACCAACCGCAGGTTGATATGGTAAATCATCGTTTAAAAGGGGTTGAAGCGCTTATTCGTTGGAATCATCCAAATAGTGGTTTTTTGTACCCAGGTGATTTCTCAGAAGCGTTGGAACATCCCACTACAGGGATTGTCATAGGGGAGTGGGTATTGGAAGAAGCGTTGCGACAACTTGCCATTTGGGACAGAGAAGACCTTGTTGTCAGTGTCAATATTGCCCCAGCCCATTTGCTTAGCAAAGGGTTTGTTCAGCAACTTGAGCGGTTGTTGAATAACATGCCCAACATTAGCCCAAAGTTATTAGAAATTGAGATTTTAGAAACTGTTTCAATGGCGGATATACACAGTGCCGTTGAAGTAGTGAAAGCCTGCTGTGAATTGGGGGTTCGAGTCGCACTAGACGACTTTGGTACGGGGTATTCCTCTCTTAATTATTTGAAAAAGTTGCCTCTGAACACGTTAAAAATCGATAAAAGCTTTATCCAGAACATACTGTCAAATCAGGACGATAGAGCGATTGTTGCTTGTGTTGCTGAGCTTAGCCAGGCGTTTAAATACGACTTGATAGCGGAAGGTGTTGAATCATTCGATCATATGCAATCGCTGATCGAGATAGGTTGTCATCTAGGACAAGGATATTATATTGCTAGACCTATGTCTGCTGACAAAATGACGCAATGGATTGATCAATACAATAAAGGCCCTCAGTTACATTAACTATTTGTTTTCTAAAAAATATTCCTCTTGTTCTTTGCTATGACTATCTCGCCCAATGTGGGATAGGCTTTGCCGTGCGTTCCCTGTCTACGCCTTTTTATGGCGCCTAACTAAAACTCATGCCTAAAATCTTATAAATTTCAATTATTGATAGTACTAAATTATAGAGTGAATGCAAAAAATCTATTTGCAATGCTTGACTCGTGGGTAGATTAGTGGGATAACGAAAACGTTTTTGTTGTATTTCGAAAATTTTATGTGGAAAATAGAAAATTCGTTGTATAACGAAAACAAATCATCAAATATCGAAACAAATACAGACAGTGAATGACTCATTGCAGTTCAAGATAATAATAAAATACAGGGGATAACTAAGATGAAAGAGTTAGCTAAGCCTACCTTGATGGGGGAGTGCATTGCGGAGGCGATAGGCACCGGTTTATTTATGTTTATCGGTACGGCGTGTGTGGCCGCTTTGGTCACGACGGGTGCCCAATATGGGCAATGGGAGATTAGTATTATCTGGGGGCTTGCGGTGGCTATTGCTATCTATGCCGTTGCTGGTGTCTCGGGGGCACATATTAACCCTGCCGTCACCTTAGCACTTGCGACCTTTATGGGGTTCGAATGGCGCAAAGTGCCTTTCTTTATCATTGCTCAGTTTGTTGGTTCCGCGCTTGGAGTCAGTTTGACATACTTCCTGTATGGTCCGGTGATTTCTGAATGGGAGTTAGCGCATCATGTTGTGCGAGGTACCGCCTCAGGCTTGCAAACCGCAGGCATCTTTACCACATTTGCCAATGCTAATATCAGTTATTTTCATGCCATGCTAGTGGAGCTGAGTATCACTGCATTATTAATGTACTGCGTTTTGGCGCTGACTGATGATAAAAATGGTGGTGCTAAGGGACCCCTTGCAGGGCTTTTCATTGGGTTAGTCGTCGCTATTATTGGTGCATCTGTTGGGCCGTTAACAGGCTTTGCAATGAACCCCGCTCGTGATTTTGCTCCGCGTCTTTTGATTGATTTTCTGGGGTGGGGGCATGTTGTGATGACGGGTGGTCGTCATATGCTTTATGCATGGGTACCGATTGTTGGTCCTATTTTAGGCGCGCAATTGGGAGCGTTTATTTATACACGGTTCGTGAGCCCTTCTTTACCAGCGAATATAGAAGAGAAAATTGAATTGGAACAGTCTGTTTCGATGGCGTCAGCAGTAAAAAAATAAATCATAACAATAAGGAGAACAACAATGTCAGAGCAAGCTAAAAATAAACATTACATTGTCGCACTAGATCAGGGAACCACCTCTTCCCGTGCCATTATTTTTGATCGACATTCCCATATTGTGGCGGTGTCTCAACGGGAATTTAGCCAGTATTTCCCCCAATCTGGTTGGGTTGAGCACGATCCAATGGAAATTTGGTCTAGCCAAAGTTCTGTATTAGCTGAGGTGCTGGCGAAAAGTGGCATTCAACCTGATCAACTTTCCGCGATTGGTATTACTAACCAGCGTGAAACAACCGTAGTATGGGATAAAAATACTGGACGTCCTGTTTATAATGCGATTGTGTGGCAATGTCGCCGTACTGCTGATATTTGTGATGAGCTTAAGGCTCGCGGCTTAGAAGATTATGTCCGTGAAAACACCGGATTGGTCATAGACGCTTATTTTTCTGGTACGAAAGTAAAATGGATTCTCGACAATGTAGAAGGCGCTCGCGAAAAAGCTGAGAACGGAGAATTACTATTTGGTACCGTAGATTCTTGGCTGATCTGGAACATGACGCGTGGGAAAGTGCATGTTACAGACTATACCAACGCCTCTCGCACCATGCTATTTAATATTAAAACGTTGGAGTGGGATAAACGAATGCTAGAAGAGTTAGGCATTCCTGAGTCCATGTTGCCAGAAGTTAAAGGCTCCAGCGAAATCTACGGTGATACGAATATTGGTGGTAAAGATGGTACCCGTGTGCCAATAGCAGGGATTGCAGGGGATCAGCAATCTGCCTTGTTTGGTCAGCTTTGTGTCAAAGAAGGTATGGCGAAAAATACTTATGGCACTGGTTGTTTCTTGCTGATGAACACAGGAACCAAGCCCGTACTATCTCGACATGGTTTGATTACCACCTTGGCCGTTGGCGCCAAAGGCGAAGTGAATTACGCGCTAGAAGGCTCAGTCTTCATGGGAGGCGCGACGATTCAATGGTTGCGTGATGAGCTGGGTATTATTCGCGATGCACAAGATACCGATTACTTTGCTTCGAAAGTGGAAGACAGCAATGGCGTATATCTGGTACCGGCTTTTGTGGGCATGGGGGCACCATATTGGGATCCTCATGCCCGTGGCATCATGGTTGGTCTAACACGTGGTGTGAACCGTAACCATATTGTTCGTGCTGCTCTTGAATCAGTGGCGTTTCAAAGCCGTGATTTAGTGGATGCTATGAAACAGGATTCTGGTATGGAGCTGGCCACATTGAAAGTTGATGGTGGCGCGGTTGCAAACGATTTCTTAATGCAGTTCCAAGCGGACATTGTTGGTACCAAAGTGGAACGCCCCAAATTGACGGAAACCACCGCACTTGGCGCAGCGCTATTGGCGGGTCTAGCGGTGGGATTCTGGGAATCTATTGACGAAATTCAAGAAAATTACGAAATTGATCATACCTTTGAGCCGGCCATGGCGGATGGAGAGCGCGCTAAGCGCTATAAAGGTTGGCAAAAAGCGGTCTCTCGCTCACTAAAATGGGCTGAAGAAGACGAGGAATAAGTTTTAACACTTACCTCACATGTACCAGAAAATAAAAAAGCGAGTATGTTGATGCATACTCGCTTTTTTATTGGTTAGTTAACGACGTTAATCGCTACGAAATGAAATGCCTGCACAAAAATCCAAGTCATTCTTGCTATTAGCTGGCATGATAATGCTTACAAAGAATCAATCAAGGAGTAGTTCAATGAAGGTCGCGTTTACCAGTGATAATATTGCCGGTGCCTCTGAGTCGGTTTTTCAAGCCATGATAGAGGCTTCTCAAGGGGATGCTATGCCTTACGGGAATGATGAGAGCACTGCGCTGGTGACTCATAAGTTGTCTGAATTGTTCGAGTGTGAGGTTGAGGTTTTTTTAGTGTCTACTGGTACGGCGGCAAATGTGTTGAGTATCAGTGCGTTGACGCCACCTTGGGGGAGTGTCTTGTGCCACAAAGAAAGCCATCTATTGCAAGATGAAAATACCGCTCCGGAGTTTTATGCTGGTGGTGCGCGCTTTGTTGGTATTAAGGGTGAAAACGCTAAAATTGATCCAGAGTGGTTAAAAAAGGCGGTGACTCAGAAAATTGGCGATGTGCATTCTTGCCAGCCTGCTGCGGTGAGTATTTCCCAAGTGACTGAGGTGGGGAGTGTTTATTCATTAGAAGAGATTCGCGCTGTAACCAGTGTAGCAAAAGGGGCAGGGTTACCAGTTCACATGGATGGTGCACGGTTTGCTAATGCGCTGGTATCATTGGGCTGTACTCCCGCGCAAATGACATGGAAAGCGGGAGTGGATATTGTCTCGTTTGGCGCGACGAAGAATGGCACCATGGCGTCGGAAGCTATTGTGGTATTTAAGCAACCCCTTGAAGAGAAAGGGTTGTCTTTTGATAGGGTTGTGAAGGAATTGGCTTTTCGTCGTAAGCGCGGTGGACATTTGCATTCGAAAATGCGCTTATTATCGGCCCAGATGATTGCCTATCTGACAGACGATTTATGGCTAACCAATGCCTCTCACGCGAATGCGATGATGGCGCATATGCAAGAAGGGCTAAAATCCATACCGGGTGTAAAAATTAATACGCCTGCCCAGGCGAATATGTTGTTTTGCACCTTGCCTTTGGCCATGATTGATCACCTGCATTCTGAAGGTTTTGCTTTTTATGGTGGGCGTTGGGAAGAAGGTGTGGTTCGCTTAGTGACGTCTTTTAGAACCCCAAAAGAAGGTGTTGATGCGTTCATTCATGCTGCCAAGTCCTTTGCTGAACGCACTGTATAATCGTTGTTTGTGAACCATTGTTTATGCGCCGTAGCGATAACGCGATGGCGCAATTTGATAAGCTTTTTTAAAGGCACGGTGAAAGTGACTTTGATCATAAAAGCCGACATTGGCAGCAATGTCGGTTAGGCTGTTTTTCGTGTCTTTTAACTGAGTGCAAGCACGTTCCAGTCTTAGTCTTAGTAGCCAAGCATGTGGTGCCAGACCTGTTCGTTTCTGAAAGTGCCTTATAAATTGGAAACGAGTGAGACCCGTTAAATGGGCTAGTTCATCCAACGTGATTTTTTGTTCGAGATGACTGTCGCAGTAGTCCCGTAATTGACCTAGTTGCTGATCACTTAATCCCCAGTGCGGCTCCTGTTTGGGTGTTTTATCGAGCAATGTGAAGAGTTCTGCTAATACGTTGGTCCACAAGCTATCTTTGTATAGTTGGCTTGCTTGACTATCGGGCTTTAGTGCCTGACTAAGCTTACTAAAAGCCTGAGCAAGCGTCCCATGGTGAATTACGGCAGGAGCAAAGCTTTCAATATTCGGTGTTAATGAATCTGGGTGTCTGTCTAACAAGGCCGTCTGCAATAAAATGGGCGGAACTCGAAAGGTCGTGAGCTGATGTCGCTCATTGCCAACACCGCGTCCATCGTGCACCTCTCCCGGCGGCATAAAGCAAATGTGCTGTTGTGAAAAATCCATCGACTGACCTTTATGCGTTTGTCGAAACACGCCATTTGTTATTAAGCCAATATGAAAATCAAGATGGAAGTGGGGCTGGAAATCTAACAAGCTAAGGGAAGCTTCGCTGATGACTAAGCCCTGAAAATCTTCAATATGTTGATATCGGATCGAACTCTTAGAGGTCATAAAGAGGCTCTTTTATTGTCTGAATGCAGTGAGTGCATTCGTGTGGTAACAATCGTTTTACTTTGAAATGTGCTTTTGTTAATGACTTTGTGCATTAAACCAGCCTACTATGGTATCGATGAATGGAGCATGTTGCTTGTATTTTTGTGCATTGCTCGTTGTGGGTCAATAATAAGGCTCAAATTGCGTGTTTAAGGAAGGATAACGATGGAAGATCTACTTCACTATGTACTGAACGTACAGGTTTTAATATTTGTATTAGCGGTCGTTTTATTAAAAAATTCGATCAAATTTGTCCCTCAAAATCAGGCTTATGTGATTGAGCGTTTTGGTAAGTATCAATCCACCAAAGAGGCTGGTTTGAACTTTATTTTGCCGTTTATTGATCGTATTTCAGCTGTGCGCTCTTTGAAAGAACAGGCGGTGGATGTGCCTGAACAAAGCGCCATTACAAAAGACAATATTTCCCTCAGTGTTGATGGGGTGTTGTATTTTCGCGTGTTAGATCCTTATAAAGCCACTTATGGGGTAGAGGATTATGTTTTCGCCGTCACTCAATTAGCGCAAACAACAATGCGGTCTGAGTTAGGTAAAATGGAATTGGATAAAACCTTTGAAGAACGTGATGTTTTAAATACCAATATTGTAGCATCGATTAACGACGCGTCCGGTCCATGGGGAATTCAAGTACTCCGTTATGAGATCAAAGACATTGTGCCACCGCAGTCCGTTATGGAAGCGATGGAAGCACAAATGAAAGCAGAGCGGGTGAAACGTGCGCAAATTTTAGAGTCAGAAGGGGATCGTCAAGCGGCGATTAATCGTGCCGAAGGTGAAAAAGCCTCTGTGGTATTAGCGGCAGAAGCGGATAAGGAAGAACAGGTGTTGCGTGCCGAAGGTGAAGCAAAGGCCATCGTTGCTGTGGCATCAGCTCAAGCTGAGGCGTTGCGTCAAGTGGGTGAAGCGGCTGCTACAGAAGAGGGACAAAAAGCTATTCAACTGGATTTAGCGAGTAAGGCCATTGAAGCGAAACGGGCAATCGCTAAAGAATCGTCTGTTGTCTTGTTGCCTGATGGGGCGACGGAGGCTTCTGCTGTTGTTGCACAAGCCATGACAATTATTCAAAAAATGACGAAGGAGAGTTAGGTCATGGATTGGTTTATCAACAATTTGGCGCAAAGCTTTTTTGTTGCGGGCCTTATTCTGCTGGTCATTGAGGTCGCTGTACTAGGGTTTTCTACTTTTGTGCTGTTTTTTGTCGGTCTGTCTGCAATGGTGACAGGGGCTTTATTGTTCGTTGGGATACTCCCTCAGGATGTGTTAAGTGCATTTTTGAGCACGGGTGTGTTTACTGTGATTGCGGCGATCATTTTATGGCGACCGCTCAAACGAATGCAGTCAAATGTGAGCTCAAAAAAAACCAAAAGTGACTTTGTCGGTTATCAATTTGTTTTACAGGACACTGTGTCTCCAACGCAATTAGCGACTCATCATTATTCTGGAGTGACTTGGTCCTTGATCAGCAACGAGACAATTGAAGCGGGAACTCGGGTTGAAGTGACGGAAGCAGAAGTTGGTGCGCTTCATATTAAAGCCGTAGAGTCGAACTAAATGCCTTGCTTTGAGTGAAACACCAAGTAGGTTCAGGTTAAATACTCTACTTGGTGTTGATGAGTTGCTATCTATGGATCGTGTGGCTGTCTTTAGGTAGCCAGAACGAGATAAGGCTGGTAAGGGCAAGAAAACCAAAGGACACCCAAAGACAAGGAATAATGCCATCATCTTGGTACACCCAACCGGATAAAACAGTGCCGATGAGTCTTCCCATCGCATTGGCCATGTAATAGAAGCCCACATCTAATGAGATGCCATCTTCACTGGCGTAGTGAACGATTAAGTAGCTGTGTAATGACGAATTAATCGCGAATATAACACCAAATAAGATGAGCCCACCTAATAAAATCTCTAGTGTCTGATCAAAGTTTTGCATGCCGATGGCAATTGCGGCAGGCGTTAGGGTTAATAATATCGCCCAAAATCTGGCTTGACTGCCACTTGGCGTTTGGTTCTGCTTTTTGCCTGTGAGGTGAGGGGCAAGGCTTTGTACGAGGCCATAGCCGATTACCCACAGAGCAAGAAAGCTGCCGACACGCCAGTGATCCCAATGGAACTGACTGGTTAAATAGACGGGGATGGCAACGACGAACCAGACATCTCTAGCGCCGAACAAAAACAGTCGGGCGGCCGATAAGATATTGATCTCTCTGCTTTTGGAGAACATTTGCGAGAACTTGGGCTTGTTTTTCGCTTTGCCTAAATCCTCTTTGAGTAGGTATAAACTGGCAAGCCATACGATGCCAAGGCCAATTACCATGCTTAAAATAGCATGATGAAAACCAATGGCACTGAGTAAGAACCCCCCTAGAAAAAAGCCCACCCCCTTAAGTGCATTTTTTGAACCTGTTAATAGCGCAACCCATTTGTATAAAGTGCTACTGGCATTTTTAGGAACAAGTGTTTTTATGGCACTTTTCGCGCTCATTTTGTTGAGATCTTTTGCGATGCCGGATAACGCTTGTGCCGCCATGACCCAAGGAATGGATAAATAGCTTGCTGGCAATAAGAGCATGCTAAGGGCGACAACCTGCATGAAAAGGCCAATGTTCATGGTGCGATTGAGTCCCCATTTTGCTCCAAGCCAGCCACCAAATAGATTGGTTAGCACCCCAAAGAACTCGTAAAAGAGGAAGAGCAGGGCAATGTCCAGAGCGCCGTAACCCAGTTGATAAAAGTAGAGGACAACCAGCATGCGCAATGCGCCGTCGGTTAGGGTGAAACTCCAGTAATTTCCCGTGACGATCAGGTACTGACGAACGCTTTTTGGTAATTGTGATAGCATGGTTGTTTTACTTTCTTCTCTGACTATTCGAAACGATAGGTCATTTGCTCAGTGAGCCTAGACTTAAAGTGTTTGGTCTAATTGGCCAACTTCTCTCATCAGCTCGGCGGTTCGGTTGGCGTAGCCCCATTCATTGTCATACCAAACGTAGAGCTTCACTTGAGTGTGATTGATGACGAGTGTGCTTAATGCATCGACAATGCTTGAGCGAGGGTCGGTTTGGTAATCAATGGAAACTAGGGGGCGCTCTTCATAACCCAGAATATTTTTAAGAGGCCCTTGTTCGCTAGCCATCTTTAATAATTGGTTGATTTCTTCTGCGCTGGTGGGGCGCTCCATTTCGAACACGCAGTCGGTTAACGAGGCATTGGTCAGCGGTACACGTACAGCATGACCGTTTAATTTACCTTTTAGCTCTGGGAAAATATGGGTAATAGCCGTTGCTGATCCCGTTGTGGTTGGAATCAAACTGCTACCGCAAGCGCGTGCTCTGCGTAGGTCTTTGTGTGGTGCATCAATGATGGTTTGGGTGTTGGTTATGTTGTGAATGGTGGTCATGGAGCCGTGTTTGATGCCAATGGCTTCCTGTAATACTTTGACAATAGGTGCAAGTGAGTTGGTGGTGCATGAAGCGGCTGTCACGATTGGATGTAAGCGAGGGTCGTAATCGCCATCATTCACGCCCATAACGATATTCAGCACGCCTTCTTCTTTGACTGGGGCCGTCACGACCACACGTTTTACGCCTTGGTCTAAGTAGGCTTGTAGGGCTGACTTTGTTTTCATAACGCCTGTAGCTTCAATGACAACATCGCATTGTGACCAGTCTGTTGCCCCAATGGTGCTGTGTTGTGTGCACGGAATAATCTTGTCATTAATGATGAGATTGTTGCCATCGCTGCCTGCTTCATGCTGCCAACGCCCATGAACGGAGTCAAAGTTGACGAGGTGCGCTAAAGTAGCCGCATTGCCTTGGAGGTCATTGATTTGTACAAACTCAATGTCGTCCCAGTCAAATGCGGCACGAAAAGAAAGTCGTCCCATACGGCCAAAACCGTTTATGCCTACTTTTATAGTCATGGTTATCTCCTAATATTATGGCGTGGTTAGCAACAGGTAACGAGTCGCTCTGGTCGGCTACCCATCTGTTCAAGTTGAAGAAAATTACCCTTTAACCAGTGTTGCTGGTGTTCAAGGGTGACGGTAATGACGTCATGCGCCCATTGAGGGAGTGAGTTAAGGGAATAAAATACCCATTGGCTCTGTTTTCTGTCTGTTAGTAGGCCAGCTTTTCGCAGTTGCGCAAGATGACGCGACACTTTGGGCTGTGTTTCTCTCAGGGCGGCCATCAGCTCACACACGCAGAGTTCTTCATAATGAGCAATGAGTAATAAACAACGCAAACGGGTTTCGTCGGCAATGGCCTTAAAAAAAATTGTTGGATCAAGGGGTGTCTTTTCAAACATAGTATTTGGCACGGCTTTTAGTTTATATGTGAAATTTCATATATATGGAAAATCGAATATAGCAGATTTTATCAATGGGAAGCGTGACGTTTTGATGACAATTTATATCATGTCAAAAGGGAGTGGGCGTAAACATTAACAATGGGCAGCGTGACGATAACATGCTGCCCATTGTTCTATGGGAGGATGACTACTTGTCTATACTAGCGCAAGATGAGCAATGGAATATCGCTTTCGATGATCATTTTACTGGTGTTGCTGCCAACAAAAAATTGACGCACTTTTGAGTGCGCATAGGCTCCCATCACCATGAGTTCGATGTTGTTTTCATTTCGATATTGAGTCAAAACTGGATAAATATCACCTGCGATCAAAGATGCATTTACCTTGAAGTTTTCTGCTTCCAGAATAGCCTGAGCTCTGGCGAACTTTTCTTTTCTGGCTGGGGTGTCTTCTCCTGCCATGACCATGTGACAGGTCAGTCCTTTCAATAAAGAGCTTTGCGCGATACGAGCAATGGCATTGTCAGCGGCTTCACGACCATCGTAGGCAATCATAAAATTGCTCGGTGTTTTGAACTCCCCAACAGTGATCAGGATAGGGTGATGTAACGCCCGTGCCGCTCGTTCAATATGAGAGCCGATTGTGTTGGCTGACATGGCGTGTTCGCTACCATTACGTCCAAGGATGACTAATTTTGTAGAAGATTCTAGACTGATTAGCGTGTCCACCAAATCGCCGTGGCGTTGCATAATGCTGACATTTTGAGCCCCTTGCTCTTCGGCATGGGCTTTTGCTTTATGGAGCATGTCTTTGCCATGTTCTAAAGCGAGCTTTGCACGTTTCTCATCCAGTTCTGTCAGCTCAGCAAGGAGATGCTCTCGGCTGCCCAAACCAATAGAACCTGATAGGTCGCTGTTAGACGTCATGCTTTTTTCTAGCGAATGTAAGAATGTTAATGGTGACTCAATATTAGTGGCCGCCCATACTGCAGCGTCTGTTACGTATTCCGACAGAAAAGAACCATCAATACAGGCAATTACATTTGTCATTTTTGTTCTCCTTGTGAGCGTCTTAGTGGCCGTTCAACAGTTTGTCTGCTTCTTCTGGTTTGTTGTGCACCCCAAATTTGTCCACCACCGTGGCGCTGGCTTCATTCAAGCCAATAACATTGACCTCGGCACCTTCACGACGGAATTTGATGACCACCTTATCCAAAGCGGCGACGGACGTGATATCCCAAAAGTGTGCGTCAGATAGATCAATAGTGACGCTATCAAGGGCTTCTTTAAAGTCAAAAGACGAATTAAATTGATCTGAGGAAGCAAAAAATACTTGCCCAACGACTTTATAAGTTCGATGAGCCCCTTGTTCATCTATGTCGCTTTTAACAACCATAAAACGCCCAATTTTATTGGCAAAGAAAAGAGAAGCCAATAAAACGCCGACGAGCACACCAATCGATAGGTTATGGGTAGCGACAACAACACAGACGGTGACAATCATCACGATATTGGTCGACATAGGGTGTTTTTTTAAATTAATGATGGAGTCCCAAGAAAAAGTACCGATGGATACCATGATCATGACAGCAACTAATGCCGCCATTGGAATTTGTCCGATCCATTTGCCAAGAAACACCACCATGATCAATAAGAACAAACCTGCAATAAAGGTGGATAAACGGCCACGTCCTCCAGATTTTACGTTAATAACCGTTTGGCCAATCATGCCGCACCCTGCCATACCTCCGATAAAGCCAGTGAAGACATTGGCAACCCCTTGGCCTTTACATTCACGGTTTTTATTACTGCCAGTATCAGTGAGTTCGTCGACGATGGTTGCGGTCATCATGGATTCGAGTAGACCAACAACAGCTAAGCTAAGAGAATAGGGTAGGATGATTAACAGCGTGTCTAAGTTAAATGGTACGTTTGGTATCAAAAAAGTTGGTAACGAATCGGGTAGTGATCCCATATCGCTGACCGTGTGAATGTCTAGCCCATTATAAATAGAGAAGACAGTCAGAACGACAATACAGACCAATGGGGACGGTAATGATTTTCCTATGACGGGGACATAGGGGAATAGATAGATAATCCCCAGTCCTGCAGCAGTCATTGCATACACCACCCATGTTACATTAGTCAATTCGGGAAGTTGCGCCATAAAAATCAAAATAGCCAGCGAGTTCACAAAACCCGTCACAACGGATTTGGAGACAAAGCGCATGAGATTGCCCAGTTTTAAATACCCTGCGATAATTTGAAAAACACCAGTGAGTATGGTGGCCGCAAGCATATACTGAAGACCGTGTTCTTTGACAAGGCTAACCATTACCAGTGCCATGGCGCCTGTTGCCGCTGAAATCATGGCAGACCGTCCACCAAAGAAAGAGATGACAACAGCGATACAGAATGAGGCGTAAAGACCAACTTTTGGGTCAACACCAGCAATGATGGAAAAAGCAATGGCCTCGGGAATGAGGGCGAGGGCGACAACCGTACCAGAGAGGGTGTCGTTTTTGATGTTTGAGAACCAGTCTCGTTTTATTGATTCGATCATTTACTACCTTCTAAATCGCTATTCTTAACTAAGGTCATGCATTACCAAACTTAAATGTCTGTGGTTCGTATTCTGTTTTTCTCGGCATGAACGGAAATTTGTCGTCATAAGACTATGACATCTGCATGATGACCGTTTGGTGACATGCGATGGGGAGGTGCTTTATGTGTTGCGATTTGGTAACGCGTCACACCACACTTATACAGTGAAAATTAAACATGCGCGAATTATAGAGTTTTGACGAATTGATAGCAATTAATGAAGAAAGGGATTTTGCTTTACGGTAATTCGTCTAGGACAATCTCATCCTAAACAGGCTATTGAAATAGTAAGAGCAAAATTACGTTGTTATCTCGTTTTTTTCATTTTTATTTTAGAGATATTTCTTTATAGTTCCTATGCTTTTTTTATTCGTATTAATCACCTAGTTGGAATCGTATTGTGGATCTCATTCAAAGTATCATTTTAGGGTTAGTTGAGGGGGTGACAGAGTTTCTGCCTATCTCTTCAACGGGGCATATGATCGTTGTTAGTCAATGGTTGGGGATGCAGCAAACAAGTGGCACGAAAGCGTTTGAAGTTATCATTCAATTGGCTGCAATTTTAGCTGTTGTGGCTAACTATAAAGAGCGCTTTACTTTTCAGCACACTCGCTTATGGATTCAATTGTTTGTCGCCTTTTTGCCTGTTGCTATTGTCGGTTTTTTATTTAGACACCAAATCAAAGACATGTTTTCGGTTACCGTTGTGGCGACTATGTTTATTGTTGGTGGGGTCATCTTTTTGATTACTGAGAGAGTGATAAAAGACAAAACCCCTAAGGTAGTAGAGCTTGATGATCTCAACTTTAAACAAGCTTTATGGATTGGTATCGCCCAAGTATTTGCATTGATTCCAGGAACAAGCCGTGCTGGTGCAACAATCGTGGGTGCTTTGTATGTTGGTTTGAGTCGTAAGGCGAGTGCGGAGTTCTCTTTCTTATTGGCCTTGCCTGTGATGATTGCGGCTTCCGGTTATGATCTCTTGTCCAGCTATAAAGACTTCGCTAACGAGCAGTGGATACCACTCCTCGTTGGGTTCGTGGTGGCTTTCATCAGTGCTTATGTTGTGATGAGACTCTTTATGAGCTTTTTGCAGCGATTTACGTTTGTCGCATTTGGCTGGTATCGAATCCTATTTGGTGTGTTGATATTGATGACTGCTCATTAATTGATGTAAGCAACCTATTACTGCCTTTTTATCGTGGGCTAAAGCGTTAAATTGCTTGTGTTCATGATGTAGAGTAAGAATTGTGTAAAAAAAATGCCGCTATTGTACCAAGGTACAATAGCGGCATTTTTTTATATGTCCTACTCTGACGTTAATTAGAAATTTAATCGTCTTATTTAGGAAACCACATAATGAGCGACAATCAGACTTCGTTTGCAAAAATGGGCAGCCCAATTGGCTTTTTCTCTCAAGTAACTGGAACCGTCATTGTTCGTTCATTAGATGGACAAGAGCGTGTAATACACGTCGGTGATCCTATTTATTTCGGTGAAAAAGTTATAACCGGGCCAAGTGACAGTGCCACCATTAATTTTGTCGATGGGACTCAAATAGTAATAGGCAGTGAGTCCGTTGTTGATATGAACGATGAGGTCTATACGCCGGGCGATACCTCTTCTTTAGCTCAAGACTCATCAACAGACGCCAACTCACTCCAGCAAGCTATTTTAGCAGGGCAAGACCCGACGTTAATTCAAAACGCGCCAGCGGCGGGTAACGATATCATTGTCAGTGAACAAAGTGCTGATATTGTTACAGTAGAACGTCTTAATGAAACCGTTACGCCAACCTATGGTTACGATACAAATAATAACTTTACCTCAAGTACAGGTGGTTTTGATACGACACCCACACCTTCAAGAGATCGTTCTGCCTCCGTTATCAACGTGACAGGCACGACCACAGGAGATGATACTTCTCCTGTAGTTAATGTTTCACGGGTTACAGATGCAAGTGCGACAGAAGGGCAAAATGTGTCCTTTGGTGTGACGCTTTCAGGTGCCACAACCGCAGCACAAACATTTACTTTAACTCTATCTAATATAACCACGAGTCCGGGCGATGTGGTTGCCTCTGGCATTACGTTTACGAATGGTGTGGTGAACAATAATAACGGCACGATTACCGTGCCCGCAGGCGTAACAAATTTTACCGCTAATGTTCCCACGGTTGATGATAAGACTAATGAGCCAAATGAAACCTTCACGTTGACCGTGGGTGGTGTAAGTGGAACTGGAACAATTATTGATGACGATGTTTCTAAACCTGTTATTGCCAGTATTGATGATAATGGCTCCACGCCTGAGGGTGAGAACGCTATTTTTAGCCTTTCTCTAAATCAAGCCTCTCCAACCGATGTTACCGTTAAGTTGACGACGAACTTTATTACTGCCAGCGCCAATGATATTGGCACAATGACAGCGAGCTATGTTGATGCTAATGGAAAAACGCAGCCGTTGGTCATTAATGCTGATGGTACGCTAACCATTCCGGCAGGTGTGACAAGTGTTGCCTTAACCGTTCCGACCATTGATGACTCAACTTCAGAAGGAGATGAAACATTCAGTGTACATGTTGACGGTGTGACAGGTGTGGTGGCAGATGATAGTGCCACTACCGTTATTATAGATAACCATGGTACGCCGAGCATCGACTTGACGATCGTCGGCGACGGCGATATCAGCGCTGCTGAATCAACCACGGTGACCTTGTCAGGGACCACTTCGAATGTTGAAACGGGTCGGACAGTGACCTTGACGGTGACGGACAGTACTGCGCACACAGAGACGTTCACCGCGACCGTGGGTGAGGATGGCAAGTTTACAACCAGTGCGGACCTAAGTGGTCTGGCCGATGGCACGTTGACTGTGAAAGCGGATGTGACAGACGCGGCGGGTAACGAAGCGACGTCCACAGACAGTGCGATCCTGGATACGACGGCGGCGGGTGCGCCAGGTGTGACCATCACAACAGATGGCAACGACGACGGCTACATCAGCAAGTCCGAGTTGGATGGTGCCACAGACGTGAAGGTGAGCATCAGCTTGAAAGGCACAGGCGCGGTAGAAGGCGATACCTTGACGGTGAACGGCAAGGAGATGGTACTGACAGCGGCTCAAATCGCAGCAGAGGGCGTATCGACGACGGTGGCGGCGCCAAAAGACGGCGCGACGTTGACCGTGACAGCGACCATTACCGATGCAGCGGGTAACGTGTCAGCGCCAGGAACAGACAGTGCGATCCTGGATACGACGGCGGCGGGTGCGCCAGGTGTGACCATCACAACAGATGGCAACGACGACGGCTACATCAGCAAGTCCGAGTTGGATGGTGCCACAGACGTGAAGGTGAGCATCAGCTTGAAAGGCACAGGCGCGGTAGAAGGCGATACCTTGACGGTGAACGGCAAGGAGATGGTACTGACAGCGGCTCAAATCGCAGCAGAGGGCGTATCGACGACGGTGGCGGCGCCAAAAGACGGCGCGACGTTGACCGTGACAGCGACCATTACCGATGCAGCGGGTAACGTGTCAGCGCCAGGAACAGACAGTGCGATCCTGGATACGACGGCGGCGGGTGCGCCAGGTGTGACCATCACAACAGATGGCAACGACGACGGCTACATCAGCAAGTCCGAGTTGGATGGTGCCACAGACGTGAAGGTGAGCATCAGCTTGAAAGGCACAGGCGCGGTAGAAGGCGATACCTTGACGGTGAACGGCAAGGAGATGGTACTGACAGCGGCTCAAATCGCAGCAGAGGGCGTATCGACGACGGTGGCGGCGCCAAAAGACGGCGCGACGTTGACCGTGACAGCGACCATTACCGATGCAGCGGGTAACGTGTCAGCGCCAGGAACAGACAGTGCGATCCTGGATACGACGGCGGCGGGTGCGCCAGGTGTGACCATCACAACAGATGGCAACGACGACGGCTACATCAGCAAGTCCGAGTTGGATGGTGCCACAGACGTGAAGGTGAGCATCAGCTTGAAAGGCACAGGCGCGGTAGAAGGCGATACCTTGACGGTGAACGGCAAGGAGATGGTACTGACAGCGGCTCAAATCGCAGCAGAGGGCGTATCGACGACGGTGGCGGCGCCAAAAGACGGCGCGACGTTGACCGTGACAGCGACCATTACCGATGCAGCGGGTAACGTGTCAGCGCCAGGAACAGACAGTGCGATCCTGGATACGACGGCGGCGGGTGCGCCAGGTGTGACCATCACAACAGATGGCAACGACGACGGCTACATCAGCAAGTCCGAGTTGGATGGTGCCACAGACGTGAAGGTGAGCATCAGCTTGAAAGGCACAGGCGCGGTAGAAGGCGATACCTTGACGGTGAACGGCAAGGAGATGGTACTGACAGCGGCTCAAATCGCAGCAGAGGGCGTATCGACGACGGTGGCGGCGCCAAAAGACGGCGCGACGTTGACCGTGACAGCGACCATTACCGATGCAGCGGGTAACGTGTCAGCGCCAGGAACAGACAGTGCGATCCTGGATACGACGGCGGCGGGTGCGCCAGGTGTGACCATCACAACAGATGGCAACGACGACGGCTACATCAGCAAGTCCGAGTTGGATGGTGCCACAGACGTGAAGGTGAGCATCAGCTTGAAAGGCACAGGCGCGGTAGAAGGCGATACCTTGACGGTGAACGGCAAGGAGATGGTACTGACAGCGGCTCAAATCGCAGCAGAGGGCGTATCGACGACGGTGGCGGCGCCAAAAGACGGCGCGACGTTGACCGTGACAGCGACCATTACCGATGCAGCGGGTAACGTGTCAGCGCCAGGAACAGACAGTGCGATCCTGGATACGACGGCGGCGGGTGCGCCAGGTGTGACCATCACAACAGATGGCAACGACGACGGCTACATCAGCAAGTCCGAGTTGGATGGTGCCACAGACGTGAAGGTGAGCATCAGCTTGAAAGGCACAGGCGCGGTAGAAGGCGATACCTTGACGGTGAACGGCAAGGAGATGGTACTGACAGCGGCTCAAATCGCAGCAGAGGGCGTATCGACGACGGTGGCGGCGCCAAAAGACGGCGCGACGTTGACCGTGACAGCGACCATTACCGATGCAGCGGGTAACGTGTCAGCGCCAGGAACAGACAGTGCGATCCTGGATACGACGGCGGCGGGTGCGCCAGGTGTGACCATCACAACAGATGGCAACGACGACGGCTACATCAGCAAGTCCGAGTTGGATGGTGCCACAGACGTGAAGGTGAGCATCAGCTTGAAAGGCACAGGCGCGGTAGAAGGCGATACCTTGACGGTGAACGGCAAGGAGATGGTACTGACAGCGGCTCAAATCGCAGCAGAGGGCGTATCGACGACGGTGGCGGCGCCAAAAGACGGCGCGACGTTGACCGTGACAGCGACCATTACCGATGCAGCGGGTAACGTGTCAGCGCCAGGAACAGACAGTGCGATCCTGGATACGACGGCGGCGGGTGCGCCAGGTGTGACCATCACAACAGATGGCAACGACGACGGCTACATCAGCAAGTCCGAGTTGGATGGTGCCACAGACGTGAAGGTGAGCATCAGCTTGAAAGGCACAGGCGCGGTAGAAGGCGATACCTTGACGGTGAACGGCAAGGAGATGGTACTGACAGCGGCTCAAATCGCAGCAGAGGGCGTATCGACGACGGTGGCGGCGCCAAAAGACGGCGCGACGTTGACCGTGACAGCGACCATTACCGATGCAGCGGGTAACGTGTCAGCGCCAGGAACAGACAGTGCGATCCTGGATACGACGGCGGCGGGTGCGCCAGGTGTGACCATCACAACAGATGGCAACGACGACGGCTACATCAGCAAGTCCGAGTTGGATGGTGCCACAGACGTGAAGGTGAGCATCAGCTTGAAAGGCACAGGCGCGGTAGAAGGCGATACCTTGACGGTGAACGGCAAGGAGATGGTACTGACAGCGGCTCAAATCGCAGCAGAGGGCGTATCGACGACGGTGGCGGCGCCAAAAGACGGCGCGACGTTGACCGTGACAGCGACCATTACCGATGCAGCGGGTAACGTGTCAGCGCCAGGAACAGACAGTGCGATCCTGGATACGACGGCGGCGGGTGCGCCAGGTGTGACCATCACAACAGATGGCAACGACGACGGCTACATCAGCAAGTCCGAGTTGGATGGTGCCACAGACGTGAAGGTGAGCATCAGCTTGAAAGGCACAGGCGCGGTAGAAGGCGATACCTTGACGGTGAACGGCAAGGAGATGGTACTGACAGCGGCTCAAATCGCAGCAGAGGGCGTATCGACGACGGTGGCGGCGCCAAAAGACGGCGCGACGTTGACCGTGACAGCGACCATTACCGATGCAGCGGGTAACGTGTCAGCGCCAGGAACAGACAGTGCGATCCTGGATACGACGGCGGCGGGTGCGCCAGGTGTGACCATCACAACAGATGGCAACGACGACGGCTACATCAGCAAGTCCGAGTTGGATGGTGCCACAGACGTGAAGGTGAGCATCAGCTTGAAAGGCACAGGCGCGGTAGAAGGCGATACCTTGACGGTGAACGGCAAGGAGATGGTACTGACAGCGGCTCAAATCGCAGCAGAGGGCGTATCGACGACGGTGGCGGCGCCAAAAGACGGCGCGACGTTGACCGTGACAGCGACCATTACCGATGCAGCGGGTAACGTGTCAGCGCCAGGAACAGACAGTGCGATCCTGGATACGACGGCGGCGGGTGCGCCAGGTGTGACCATCACAACAGATGGCAACGACGACGGCTACATCAGCAAGTCCGAGTTGGATGGTGCCACAGACGTGAAGGTGAGCATCAGCTTGAAAGGCACAGGCGCGGTAGAAGGCGATACCTTGACGGTGAACGGCAAGGAGATGGTACTGACAGCGGCTCAAATCGCAGCAGAGGGCGTATCGACGACGGTGGCGGCGCCAAAAGACGGCGCGACGTTGACCGTGACAGCGACCATTACCGATGCAGCGGGTAACGTGTCAGCGCCAGGAACAGACAGTGCGATCCTGGATACGACGGCGGCGGGTGCGCCAGGTGTGACCATCACAACAGATGGCAACGACGACGGCTACATCAGCAAGTCCGAGTTGGATGGTGCCACAGACGTGAAGGTGAGCATCAGCTTGAAAGGCACAGGCGCGGTAGAAGGCGATACCTTGACGGTGAACGGCAAGGAGATGGTACTGACAGCGGCTCAAATCGCAGCAGAGGGCGTATCGACGACGGTGGCGGCGCCAAAAGACGGCGCGACGTTGACCGTGACAGCGACCATTACCGATGCAGCGGGTAACGTGTCAGCGCCAGGAACAGACAGTGCGATCCTGGATACGACGGCGGCGGGTGCGCCAGGTGTGACCATCACAACAGATGGCAACGACGACGGCTACATCAGCAAGTCCGAGTTGGATGGTGCCACAGACGTGAAGGTGAGCATCAGCTTGAAAGGCACAGGCGCGGTAGAAGGCGATACCTTGACGGTGAACGGCAAGGAGATGGTACTGACAGCGGCTCAAATCGCAGCAGAGGGCGTATCGACGACGGTGGCGGCGCCAAAAGACGGCGCGACGTTGACCGTGACAGCGACCATTACCGATGCAGCGGGTAACGTGTCAGCGCCAGGAACAGACAGTGCGATCCTGGATACGACGGCGGCGGGTGCGCCAGGTGTGACCATCACAACAGATGGCAACGACGACGGCTACATCAGCAAGTCCGAGTTGGATGGTGCCACAGACGTGAAGGTGAGCATCAGCTTGAAAGGCACAGGCGCGGTAGAAGGCGATACCTTGACGGTGAACGGCAAGGAGATGGTACTGACAGCGGCTCAAATCGCAGCAGAGGGCGTATCGACGACGGTGGCGGCGCCAAAAGACGGCGCGACGTTGACCGTGACAGCGACCATTACCGATGCAGCGGGTAACGTGTCAGCGCCAGGAACAGACAGTGCGATCCTGGATACGACGGCGGCGGGTGCGCCAGGTGTGACCATCACAACAGATGGCAACGACGACGGCTACATCAGCAAGTCCGAGTTGGATGGTGCCACAGACGTGAAGGTGAGCATCAGCTTGAAAGGCACAGGCGCGGTAGAAGGCGATACCTTGACGGTGAACGGCAAGGAGATGGTACTGACAGCGGCTCAAATCGCAGCAGAGGGCGTATCGACGACGGTGGCGGCGCCAAAAGACGGCGCGACGTTGACCGTGACAGCGACCATTACCGATGCAGCGGGTAACGTGTCAGCGCCAGGAACAGACAGTGCGATCCTGGATACGACGGCGGCGGGTGCGCCAGGTGTGACCATCACAACAGATGGCAACGACGACGGCTACATCAGCAAGTCCGAGTTGGATGGTGCCACAGACGTGAAGGTGAGCATCAGCTTGAAAGGCACAGGCGCGGTAGAAGGCGATACCTTGACGGTGAACGGCAAGGAGATGGTACTGACAGCGGCTCAAATCGCAGCAGAGGGCGTATCGACGACGGTGGCGGCGCCAAAAGACGGCGCGACGTTGACCGTGACAGCGACCATTACCGATGCAGCGGGTAACGTGTCAGCGCCAGGAACAGACAGTGCGATCCTGGATACGACGGCGGCGGGTGCGCCAGGTGTGACCATCACAACAGATGGCAACGACGACGGCTACATCAGCAAGTCCGAGTTGGATGGTGCCACAGACGTGAAGGTGAGCATCAGCTTGAAAGGCACAGGCGCGGTAGAAGGCGATACCTTGACGGTGAACGGCAAGGAGATGGTACTGACAGCGGCTCAAATCGCAGCAGAGGGCGTATCGACGACGGTGGCGGCGCCAAAAGACGGCGCGACGTTGACCGTGACAGCGACCATTACCGATGCAGCGGGTAACGTGTCAGCGCCAGGAACAGACAGTGCGATCCTGGATACGACGGCGGCGGGTGCGCCAGGTGTGACCATCACAACAGATGGCAACGACGACGGCTACATCAGCAAGTCCGAGTTGGATGGTGCCACAGACGTGAAGGTGAGCATCAGCTTGAAAGGCACAGGCGCGGTAGAAGGCGATACCTTGACGGTGAACGGCAAGGAGATGGTACTGACAGCGGCTCAAATCGCAGCAGAGGGCGTATCGACGACGGTGGCGGCGCCAAAAGACGGCGCGACGTTGACCGTGACAGCGACCATTACCGATGCAGCGGGTAACGTGTCAGCGCCAGGAACAGACAGTGCGATCCTGGATACGACGGCGGCGGGTGCGCCAGGTGTGACCATCACAACAGATGGCAACGACGACGGCTACATCAGCAAGTCCGAGTTGGATGGTGCCACAGACGTGAAGGTGAGCATCAGCTTGAAAGGCACAGGCGCGGTAGAAGGCGATACCTTGACGGTGAACGGCAAGGAGATGGTACTGACAGCGGCTCAAATCGCAGCAGAGGGCGTATCGACGACGGTGGCGGCGCCAAAAGACGGCGCGACGTTGACCGTGACAGCGACCATTACCGATGCAGCGGGTAACGTGTCAGCGCCAGGAACAGACAGTGCGATCCTGGATACGACGGCGGCGGGTGCGCCAGGTGTGACCATCACAACAGATGGCAACGACGACGGCTACATCAGCAAGTCCGAGTTGGATGGTGCCACAGACGTGAAGGTGAGCATCAGCTTGAAAGGCACAGGCGCGGTAGAAGGCGATACCTTGACGGTGAACGGCAAGGAGATGGTACTGACAGCGGCTCAAATCGCAGCAGAGGGCGTATCGACGACGGTGGCGGCGCCAAAAGACGGCGCGACGTTGACCGTGACAGCGACCATTACCGATGCAGCGGGTAACGTGTCAGCGCCAGGAACAGACAGTGCGATCCTGGATACGACGGCGGCGGGTGCGCCAGGTGTGACCATCACAACAGATGGCAACGACGACGGCTACATCAGCAAGTCCGAGTTGGATGGTGCCACAGACGTGAAGGTGAGCATCAGCTTGAAAGGCACAGGCGCGGTAGAAGGCGATACCTTGACGGTGAACGGCAAGGAGATGGTACTGACAGCGGCTCAAATCGCAGCAGAGGGCGTATCGACGACGGTGGCGGCGCCAAAAGACGGCGCGACGTTGACCGTGACAGCGACCATTACCGATGCAGCGGGTAACGTGTCAGCGCCAGGAACAGACAGTGCGATCCTGGATACGACGGCGGCGGGTGCGCCAGGTGTGACCATCACAACAGATGGCAACGACGACGGCTACATCAGCAAGTCCGAGTTGGATGGTGCCACAGACGTGAAGGTGAGCATCAGCTTGAAAGGCACAGGCGCGGTAGAAGGCGATACCTTGACGGTGAACGGCAAGGAGATGGTACTGACAGCGGCTCAAATCGCAGCAGAGGGCGTATCGACGACGGTGGCGGCGCCAAAAGACGGCGCGACGTTGACCGTGACAGCGACCATTACCGATGCAGCGGGTAACGTGTCAGCGCCAGGAACAGACAGTGCGATCCTGGATACGACGGCGGCGGGTGCGCCAGGTGTGACCATCACAACAGATGGCAACGACGACGGCTACATCAGCAAGTCCGAGTTGGATGGTGCCACAGACGTGAAGGTGAGCATCAGCTTGAAAGGCACAGGCGCGGTAGAAGGCGATACCTTGACGGTGAACGGCAAGGAGATGGTACTGACAGCGGCTCAAATCGCAGCAGAGGGCGTATCGACGACGGTGGCGGCGCCAAAAGACGGCGCGACGTTGACCGTGACAGCGACCATTACCGATGCAGCGGGTAACGTGTCAGCGCCAGGAACAGACAGTGCGATCCTGGATACGACGGCGGCGGGTGCGCCAGGTGTGACCATCACAACAGATGGCAACGACGACGGCTACATCAGCAAGTCCGAGTTGGATGGTGCCACAGACGTGAAGGTGAGCATCAGCTTGAAAGGCACAGGCGCGGTAGAAGGCGATACCTTGACGGTGAACGGCAAGGAGATGGTACTGACAGCGGCTCAAATCGCAGCAGAGGGCGTATCGACGACGGTGGCGGCGCCAAAAGACGGCGCGACGTTGACCGTGACAGCGACCATTACCGATGCAGCGGGTAACGTGTCAGCGCCAGGAACAGACAGTGCGATCCTGGATACGACGGCGGCGGGTGCGCCAGGTGTGACCATCACAACAGATGGCAACGACGACGGCTACATCAGCAAGTCCGAGTTGGATGGTGCCACAGACGTGAAGGTGAGCATCAGCTTGAAAGGCACAGGCGCGGTAGAAGGCGATACCTTGACGGTGAACGGCAAGGAGATGGTACTGACAGCGGCTCAAATCGCAGCAGAGGGCGTATCGACGACGGTGGCGGCGCCAAAAGACGGCGCGACGTTGACCGTGACAGCGACCATTACCGATGCAGCGGGTAACGTGTCAGCGCCAGGAACAGACAGTGCGATCCTGGATACGACGGCGGCGGGTGCGCCAGGTGTGACCATCACAACAGATGGCAACGACGACGGCTACATCAGCAAGTCCGAGTTGGATGGTGCCACAGACGTGAAGGTGAGCATCAGCTTGAAAGGCACAGGCGCGGTAGAAGGCGATACCTTGACGGTGAACGGCAAGGAGATGGTACTGACAGCGGCTCAAATCGCAGCAGAGGGCGTATCGACGACGGTGGCGGCGCCAAAAGACGGCGCGACGTTGACCGTGACAGCGACCATTACCGATGCAGCGGGTAACGTGTCAGCGCCAGGAACAGACAGTGCGATCCTGGATACGACGGCGGCGGGTGCGCCAGGTGTGACCATCACAACAGATGGCAACGACGACGGCTACATCAGCAAGTCCGAGTTGGATGGTGCCACAGACGTGAAGGTGAGCATCAGCTTGAAAGGCACAGGCGCGGTAGAAGGCGATACCTTGACGGTGAACGGCAAGGAGATGGTACTGACAGCGGCTCAAATCGCAGCAGAGGGCGTATCGACGACGGTGGCGGCGCCAAAAGACGGCGCGACGTTGACCGTGACAGCGACCATTACCGATGCAGCGGGTAACGTGTCAGCGCCAGGAACAGACAGTGCGATCCTGGATACGACGGCGGCGGGTGCGCCAGGTGTGACCATCACAACAGATGGCAACGACGACGGCTACATCAGCAAGTCCGAGTTGGATGGTGCCACAGACGTGAAGGTGAGCATCAGCTTGAAAGGCACAGGCGCGGTAGAAGGCGATACCTTGACGGTGAACGGCAAGGAGATGGTACTGACAGCGGCTCAAATCGCAGCAGAGGGCGTATCGACGACGGTGGCGGCGCCAAAAGACGGCGCGACGTTGACCGTGACAGCGACCATTACCGATGCAGCGGGTAACGTGTCAGCGCCAGGAACAGACAGTGCGATCCTGGATACGACGGCGGCGGGTGCGCCAGGTGTGACCATCACAACAGATGGCAACGACGACGGCTACATCAGCAAGTCCGAGTTGGATGGTGCCACAGACGTGAAGGTGAGCATCAGCTTGAAAGGCACAGGCGCGGTAGAAGGCGATACCTTGACGGTGAACGGCAAGGAGATGGTACTGACAGCGGCTCAAATCGCAGCAGAGGGCGTATCGACGACGGTGGCGGCGCCAAAAGACGGCGCGACGTTGACCGTGACAGCGACCATTACCGATGCAGCGGGTAACGTGTCAGCGCCAGGAACAGACAGTGCGATCCTGGATACGACGGCGGCGGGTGCGCCAGGTGTGACCATCACAACAGATGGCAACGACGACGGCTACATCAGCAAGTCCGAGTTGGATGGTGCCACAGACGTGAAGGTGAGCATCAGCTTGAAAGGCACAGGCGCGGTAGAAGGCGATACCTTGACGGTGAACGGCAAGGAGATGGTACTGACAGCGGCTCAAATCGCAGCAGAGGGCGTATCGACGACGGTGGCGGCGCCAAAAGACGGCGCGACGTTGACCGTGACAGCGACCATTACCGATGCAGCGGGTAACGTGTCAGCGCCAGGAACAGACAGTGCGATCCTGGATACGACGGCGGCGGGTGCGCCAGGTGTGACCATCACAACAGATGGCAACGACGACGGCTACATCAGCAAGTCCGAGTTGGATGGTGCCACAGACGTGAAGGTGAGCATCAGCTTGAAAGGCACAGGCGCGGTAGAAGGCGATACCTTGACGGTGAACGGCAAGGAGATGGTACTGACAGCGGCTCAAATCGCAGCAGAGGGCGTATCGACGACGGTGGCGGCGCCAAAAGACGGCGCGACGTTGACCGTGACAGCGACCATTACCGATGCAGCGGGTAACGTGTCAGCGCCAGGAACAGACAGTGCGATCCTGGATACGACGGCGGCGGGTGCGCCAGGTGTGACCATCACAACAGATGGCAACGACGACGGCTACATCAGCAAGTCCGAGTTGGATGGTGCCACAGACGTGAAGGTGAGCATCAGCTTGAAAGGCACAGGCGCGGTAGAAGGCGATACCTTGACGGTGAACGGCAAGGAGATGGTACTGACAGCGGCTCAAATCGCAGCAGAGGGCGTATCGACGACGGTGGCGGCGCCAAAAGACGGCGCGACGTTGACCGTGACAGCGACCATTACCGATGCAGCGGGTAACGTGTCAGCGCCAGGAACAGACAGTGCGATCCTGGATACGACGGCGGCGGGTGCGCCAGGTGTGACCATCACAACAGATGGCAACGACGACGGCTACATCAGCAAGTCCGAGTTGGATGGTGCCACAGACGTGAAGGTGAGCATCAGCTTGAAAGGCACAGGCGCGGTAGAAGGCGATACCTTGACGGTGAACGGCAAGGAGATGGTACTGACAGCGGCTCAAATCGCAGCAGAGGGCGTATCGACGACGGTGGCGGCGCCAAAAGACGGCGCGACGTTGACCGTGACAGCGACCATTACCGATGCAGCGGGTAACGTGTCAGCGCCAGGAACAGACAGTGCGATCCTGGATACGACGGCGGCGGGTGCGCCAGGTGTGACCATCACAACAGATGGCAACGACGACGGCTACATCAGCAAGTCCGAGTTGGATGGTGCCACAGACGTGAAGGTGAGCATCAGCTTGAAAGGCACAGGCGCGGTAGAAGGCGATACCTTGACGGTGAACGGCAAGGAGATGGTACTGACAGCGGCTCAAATCGCAGCAGAGGGCGTATCGACGACGGTGGCGGCGCCAAAAGACGGCGCGACGTTGACCGTGACAGCGACCATTACCGATGCAGCGGGTAACGTGTCAGCGCCAGGAACAGACAGTGCGATCCTGGATACGACGGCGGCGGGTGCGCCAGGTGTGACCATCACAACAGATGGCAACGACGACGGCTACATCAGCAAGTCCGAGTTGGATGGTGCCACAGACGTGAAGGTGAGCATCAGCTTGAAAGGCACAGGCGCGGTAGAAGGCGATACCTTGACGGTGAACGGCAAGGAGATGGTACTGACAGCGGCTCAAATCGCAGCAGAGGGCGTATCGACGACGGTGGCGGCGCCAAAAGACGGCGCGACGTTGACCGTGACAGCGACCATTACCGATGCAGCGGGTAACGTGTCAGCGCCAGGAACAGACAGTGCGATCCTGGATACGACGGCGGCGGGTGCGCCAGGTGTGACCATCACAACAGATGGCAACGACGACGGCTACATCAGCAAGTCCGAGTTGGATGGTGCCACAGACGTGAAGGTGAGCATCAGCTTGAAAGGCACAGGCGCGGTAGAAGGCGATACCTTGACGGTGAACGGCAAGGAGATGGTACTGACAGCGGCTCAAATCGCAGCAGAGGGCGTATCGACGACGGTGGCGGCGCCAAAAGACGGCGCGACGTTGACCGTGACAGCGACCATTACCGATGCAGCGGGTAACGTGTCAGCGCCAGGAACAGACAGTGCGATCCTGGATACGACGGCGGCGGGTGCGCCAGGTGTGACCATCACAACAGATGGCAACGACGACGGCTACATCAGCAAGTCCGAGTTGGATGGTGCCACAGACGTGAAGGTGAGCATCAGCTTGAAAGGCACAGGCGCGGTAGAAGGCGATACCTTGACGGTGAACGGCAAGGAGATGGTACTGACAGCGGCTCAAATCGCAGCAGAGGGCGTATCGACGACGGTGGCGGCGCCAAAAGACGGCGCGACGTTGACCGTGACAGCGACCATTACCGATGCAGCGGGTAACGTGTCAGCGCCAGGAACAGACAGTGCGATCCTGGATACGACGGCGGCGGGTGCGCCAGGTGTGACCATCACAACAGATGGCAACGACGACGGCTACATCAGCAAGTCCGAGTTGGATGGTGCCACAGACGTGAAGGTGAGCATCAGCTTGAAAGGCACAGGCGCGGTAGAAGGCGATACCTTGACGGTGAACGGCAAGGAGATGGTACTGACAGCGGCTCAAATCGCAGCAGAGGGCGTATCGACGACGGTGGCGGCGCCAAAAGACGGCGCGACGTTGACCGTGACAGCGACCATTACCGATGCAGCGGGTAACGTGTCAGCGCCAGGAACAGACAGTGCGATCCTGGATACGACGGCGGCGGGTGCGCCAGGTGTGACCATCACAACAGATGGCAACGACGACGGCTACATCAGCAAGTCCGAGTTGGATGGTGCCACAGACGTGAAGGTGAGCATCAGCTTGAAAGGCACAGGCGCGGTAGAAGGCGATACCTTGACGGTGAACGGCAAGGAGATGGTACTGACAGCGGCTCAAATCGCAGCAGAGGGCGTATCGACGACGGTGGCGGCGCCAAAAGACGGCGCGACGTTGACCGTGACAGCGACCATTACCGATGCAGCGGGTAACGTGTCAGCGCCAGGAACAGACAGTGCGATCCTGGATACGACGGCGGCGGGTGCGCCAGGTGTGACCATCACAACAGATGGCAACGACGACGGCTACATCAGCAAGTCCGAGTTGGATGGTGCCACAGACGTGAAGGTGAGCATCAGCTTGAAAGGCACAGGCGCGGTAGAAGGCGATACCTTGACGGTGAACGGCAAGGAGATGGTACTGACAGCGGCTCAAATCGCAGCAGAGGGCGTATCGACGACGGTGGCGGCGCCAAAAGACGGCGCGACGTTGACCGTGACAGCGACCATTACCGATGCAGCGGGTAACGTGTCAGCGCCAGGAACAGACAGTGCGATCCTGGATACGACGGCGGCGGGTGCGCCAGGTGTGACCATCACAACAGATGGCAACGACGACGGCTACATCAGCAAGTCCGAGTTGGATGGTGCCACAGACGTGAAGGTGAGCATCAGCTTGAAAGGCACAGGCGCGGTAGAAGGCGATACCTTGACGGTGAACGGCAAGGAGATGGTACTGACAGCGGCTCAAATCGCAGCAGAGGGCGTATCGACGACGGTGGCGGCGCCAAAAGACGGCGCGACGTTGACCGTGACAGCGACCATTACCGATGCAGCGGGTAACGTGTCAGCGCCAGGAACAGACAGTGCGATCCTGGATACGACGGCGGCGGGTGCGCCAGGTGTGACCATCACAACAGATGGCAACGACGACGGCTACATCAGCAAGTCCGAGTTGGATGGTGCCACAGACGTGAAGGTGAGCATCAGCTTGAAAGGCACAGGCGCGGTAGAAGGCGATACCTTGACGGTGAACGGCAAGGAGATGGTACTGACAGCGGCTCAAATCGCAGCAGAGGGCGTATCGACGACGGTGGCGGCGCCAAAAGACGGCGCGACGTTGACCGTGACAGCGACCATTACCGATGCAGCGGGTAACGTGTCAGCGCCAGGAACAGACAGTGCGATCCTGGATACGACGGCGGCGGGTGCGCCAGGTGTGACCATCACAACAGATGGCAACGACGACGGCTACATCAGCAAGTCCGAGTTGGATGGTGCCACAGACGTGAAGGTGAGCATCAGCTTGAAAGGCACAGGCGCGGTAGAAGGCGATACCTTGACGGTGAACGGCAAGGAGATGGTACTGACAGCGGCTCAAATCGCAGCAGAGGGCGTATCGACGACGGTGGCGGCGCCAAAAGACGGCGCGACGTTGACCGTGACAGCGACCATTACCGATGCAGCGGGTAACGTGTCAGCGCCAGGAACAGACAGTGCGATCCTGGATACGACGGCGGCGGGTGCGCCAGGTGTGACCATCACAACAGATGGCAACGACGACGGCTACATCAGCAAGTCCGAGTTGGATGGTGCCACAGACGTGAAGGTGAGCATCAGCTTGAAAGGCACAGGCGCGGTAGAAGGCGATACCTTGACGGTGAACGGCAAGGAGATGGTACTGACAGCGGCTCAAATCGCAGCAGAGGGCGTATCGACGACGGTGGCGGCGCCAAAAGACGGCGCGACGTTGACCGTGACAGCGACCATTACCGATGCAGCGGGTAACGTGTCAGCGCCAGGAACAGACAGTGCGATCCTGGATACGACGGCGGCGGGTGCGCCAGGTGTGACCATCACAACAGATGGCAACGACGACGGCTACATCAGCAAGTCCGAGTTGGATGGTGCCACAGACGTGAAGGTGAGCATCAGCTTGAAAGGCACAGGCGCGGTAGAAGGCGATACCTTGACGGTGAACGGCAAGGAGATGGTACTGACAGCGGCTCAAATCGCAGCAGAGGGCGTATCGACGACGGTGGCGGCGCCAAAAGACGGCGCGACGTTGACCGTGACAGCGACCATTACCGATGCAGCGGGTAACGTGTCAGCGCCAGGAACAGACAGTGCGATCCTGGATACGACGGCGGCGGGTGCGCCAGGTGTGACCATCACAACAGATGGCAACGACGACGGCTACATCAGCAAGTCCGAGTTGGATGGTGCCACAGACGTGAAGGTGAGCATCAGCTTGAAAGGCACAGGCGCGGTAGAAGGCGATACCTTGACGGTGAACGGCAAGGAGATGGTACTGACAGCGGCTCAAATCGCAGCAGAGGGCGTATCGACGACGGTGGCGGCGCCAAAAGACGGCGCGACGTTGACCGTGACAGCGACCATTACCGATGCAGCGGGTAACGTGTCAGCGCCAGGAACAGACAGTGCGATCCTGGATACGACGGCGGCGGGTGCGCCAGGTGTGACCATCACAACAGATGGCAACGACGACGGCTACATCAGCAAGTCCGAGTTGGATGGTGCCACAGACGTGAAGGTGAGCATCAGCTTGAAAGGCACAGGCGCGGTAGAAGGCGATACCTTGACGGTGAACGGCAAGGAGATGGTACTGACAGCGGCTCAAATCGCAGCAGAGGGCGTATCGACGACGGTGGCGGCGCCAAAAGACGGCGCGACGTTGACCGTGACAGCGACCATTACCGATGCAGCGGGTAACGTGTCAGCGCCAGGAACAGACAGTGCGATCCTGGATACGACGGCGGCGGGTGCGCCAGGTGTGACCATCACAACAGATGGCAACGACGACGGCTACATCAGCAAGTCCGAGTTGGATGGTGCCACAGACGTGAAGGTGAGCATCAGCTTGAAAGGCACAGGCGCGGTAGAAGGCGATACCTTGACGGTGAACGGCAAGGAGATGGTACTGACAGCGGCTCAAATCGCAGCAGAGGGCGTATCGACGACGGTGGCGGCGCCAAAAGACGGCGCGACGTTGACCGTGACAGCGACCATTACCGATGCAGCGGGTAACGTGTCAGCGCCAGGAACAGACAGTGCGATCCTGGATACGACGGCGGCGGGTGCGCCAGGTGTGACCATCACAACAGATGGCAACGACGACGGCTACATCAGCAAGTCCGAGTTGGATGGTGCCACAGACGTGAAGGTGAGCATCAGCTTGAAAGGCACAGGCGCGGTAGAAGGCGATACCTTGACGGTGAACGGCAAGGAGATGGTACTGACAGCGGCTCAAATCGCAGCAGAGGGCGTATCGACGACGGTGGCGGCGCCAAAAGACGGCGCGACGTTGACCGTGACAGCGACCATTACCGATGCAGCGGGTAACGTGTCAGCGCCAGGAACAGACAGTGCGATCCTGGATACGACGGCGGCGGGTGCGCCAGGTGTGACCATCACAACAGATGGCAACGACGACGGCTACATCAGCAAGTCCGAGTTGGATGGTGCCACAGACGTGAAGGTGAGCATCAGCTTGAAAGGCACAGGCGCGGTAGAAGGCGATACCTTGACGGTGAACGGCAAGGAGATGGTACTGACAGCGGCTCAAATCGCAGCAGAGGGCGTATCGACGACGGTGGCGGCGCCAAAAGACGGCGCGACGTTGACCGTGACAGCGACCATTACCGATGCAGCGGGTAACGTGTCAGCGCCAGGAACAGACAGTGCGATCCTGGATACGACGGCGGCGGGTGCGCCAGGTGTGACCATCACAACAGATGGCAACGACGACGGCTACATCAGCAAGTCCGAGTTGGATGGTGCCACAGACGTGAAGGTGAGCATCAGCTTGAAAGGCACAGGCGCGGTAGAAGGCGATACCTTGACGGTGAACGGCAAGGAGATGGTACTGACAGCGGCTCAAATCGCAGCAGAGGGCGTATCGACGACGGTGGCGGCGCCAAAAGACGGCGCGACGTTGACCGTGACAGCGACCATTACCGATGCAGCGGGTAACGTGTCAGCGCCAGGAACAGACAGTGCGATCCTGGATACGACGGCGGCGGGTGCGCCAGGTGTGACCATCACAACAGATGGCAACGACGACGGCTACATCAGCAAGTCCGAGTTGGATGGTGCCACAGACGTGAAGGTGAGCATCAGCTTGAAAGGCACAGGCGCGGTAGAAGGCGATACCTTGACGGTGAACGGCAAGGAGATGGTACTGACAGCGGCTCAAATCGCAGCAGAGGGCGTATCGACGACGGTGGCGGCGCCAAAAGACGGCGCGACGTTGACCGTGACAGCGACCATTACCGATGCAGCGGGTAACGTGTCAGCGCCAGGAACAGACAGTGCGATCCTGGATACGACGGCGGCGGGTGCGCCAGGTGTGACCATCACAACAGATGGCAACGACGACGGCTACATCAGCAAGTCCGAGTTGGATGGTGCCACAGACGTGAAGGTGAGCATCAGCTTGAAAGGCACAGGCGCGGTAGAAGGCGATACCTTGACGGTGAACGGCAAGGAGATGGTACTGACAGCGGCTCAAATCGCAGCAGAGGGCGTATCGACGACGGTGGCGGCGCCAAAAGACGGCGCGACGTTGACCGTGACAGCGACCATTACCGATGCAGCGGGTAACGTGTCAGCGCCAGGAACAGACAGTGCGATCCTGGATACGACGGCGGCGGGTGCGCCAGGTGTGACCATCACAACAGATGGCAACGACGACGGCTACATCAGCAAGTCCGAGTTGGATGGTGCCACAGACGTGAAGGTGAGCATCAGCTTGAAAGGCACAGGCGCGGTAGAAGGCGATACCTTGACGGTGAACGGCAAGGAGATGGTACTGACAGCGGCTCAAATCGCAGCAGAGGGCGTATCGACGACGGTGGCGGCGCCAAAAGACGGCGCGACGTTGACCGTGACAGCGACCATTACCGATGCAGCGGGTAACGTGTCAGCGCCAGGAACAGACAGTGCGATCCTGGATACGACGGCGGCGGGTGCGCCAGGTGTGACCATCACAACAGATGGCAACGACGACGGCTACATCAGCAAGTCCGAGTTGGATGGTGCCACAGACGTGAAGGTGAGCATCAGCTTGAAAGGCACAGGCGCGGTAGAAGGCGATACCTTGACGGTGAACGGCAAGGAGATGGTACTGACAGCGGCTCAAATCGCAGCAGAGGGCGTATCGACGACGGTGGCGGCGCCAAAAGACGGCGCGACGTTGACCGTGACAGCGACCATTACCGATGCAGCGGGTAACGTGTCAGCGCCAGGAACAGACAGTGCGATCCTGGATACGACGGCGGCGGGTGCGCCAGGTGTGACCATCACAACAGATGGCAACGACGACGGCTACATCAGCAAGTCCGAGTTGGATGGTGCCACAGACGTGAAGGTGAGCATCAGCTTGAAAGGCACAGGCGCGGTAGAAGGCGATACCTTGACGGTGAACGGCAAGGAGATGGTACTGACAGCGGCTCAAATCGCAGCAGAGGGCGTATCGACGACGGTGGCGGCGCCAAAAGACGGCGCGACGTTGACCGTGACAGCGACCATTACCGATGCAGCGGGTAACGTGTCAGCGCCAGGAACAGACAGTGCGATCCTGGATACGACGGCGGCGGGTGCGCCAGGTGTGACCATCACAACAGATGGCAACGACGACGGCTACATCAGCAAGTCCGAGTTGGATGGTGCCACAGACGTGAAGGTGAGCATCAGCTTGAAAGGCACAGGCGCGGTAGAAGGCGATACCTTGACGGTGAACGGCAAGGAGATGGTACTGACAGCGGCTCAAATCGCAGCAGAGGGCGTATCGACGACGGTGGCGGCGCCAAAAGACGGCGCGACGTTGACCGTGACAGCGACCATTACCGATGCAGCGGGTAACGTGTCAGCGCCAGGAACAGACAGTGCGATCCTGGATACGACGGCGGCGGGTGCGCCAGGTGTGACCATCACAACAGATGGCAACGACGACGGCTACATCAGCAAGTCCGAGTTGGATGGTGCCACAGACGTGAAGGTGAGCATCAGCTTGAAAGGCACAGGCGCGGTAGAAGGCGATACCTTGACGGTGAACGGCAAGGAGATGGTACTGACAGCGGCTCAAATCGCAGCAGAGGGCGTATCGACGACGGTGGCGGCGCCAAAAGACGGCGCGACGTTGACCGTGACAGCGACCATTACCGATGCAGCGGGTAACGTGTCAGCGCCAGGAACAGACAGTGCGATCCTGGATACGACGGCGGCGGGTGCGCCAGGTGTGACCATCACAACAGATGGCAACGACGACGGCTACATCAGCAAGTCCGAGTTGGATGGTGCCACAGACGTGAAGGTGAGCATCAGCTTGAAAGGCACAGGCGCGGTAGAAGGCGATACCTTGACGGTGAACGGCAAGGAGATGGTACTGACAGCGGCTCAAATCGCAGCAGAGGGCGTATCGACGACGGTGGCGGCGCCAAAAGACGGCGCGACGTTGACCGTGACAGCGACCATTACCGATGCAGCGGGTAACGTGTCAGCGCCAGGAACAGACAGTGCGAT
This sequence comes from Marinomonas sp. 63XJN7_7_ISO-PGPR-S23-202, assembly GCF_056173505.1. Lineage (NCBI taxonomy): Bacteria > Pseudomonadati > Pseudomonadota > Gammaproteobacteria > Oceanospirillales > Oceanospirillaceae > Marinomonas > Marinomonas sp. 63XJN7_7_ISO-PGPR-S23-202. The sequence goes on from NZ_CM149677.1 coordinate 2,038,186, forward strand.
CCTGGATACGACGGCGGCGGGTGCGCCAGGTGTGACCATCACAACAGATGGCAACGACGACGGCTACATCAGCAAGTCCGAGTTGGATGGTGCCACAGACGTGAAGGTGAGCATCAGCTTGAAAGGCACAGGCGCGGTAGAAGGCGATACCTTGACGGTGAACGGCAAGGAGATGGTACTGACAGCGGCTCAAATCGCAGCAGAGGGCGTATCGACGACGGTGGCGGCGCCAAAAGACGGCGCGACGTTGACCGTGACAGCGACCATTACCGATGCAGCGGGTAACGTGTCAGCGCCAGGAACAGACAGTGCGATCCTGGATACGACGGCGGCGGGTGCGCCAGGTGTGACCATCACAACAGATGGCAACGACGACGGCTACATCAGCAAGTCCGAGTTGGATGGTGCCACAGACGTGAAGGTGAGCATCAGCTTGAAAGGCACAGGCGCGGTAGAAGGCGATACCTTGACGGTGAACGGCAAGGAGATGGTACTGACAGCGGCTCAAATCGCAGCAGAGGGCGTATCGACGACGGTGGCGGCGCCAAAAGACGGCGCGACGTTGACCGTGACAGCGACCATTACCGATGCAGCGGGTAACGTGTCAGCGCCAGGAACAGACAGTGCGATCCTGGATACGACGGCGGCGGGTGCGCCAGGTGTGACCATCACAACAGATGGCAACGACGACGGCTACATCAGCAAGTCCGAGTTGGATGGTGCCACAGACGTGAAGGTGAGCATCAGCTTGAAAGGCACAGGCGCGGTAGAAGGCGATACCTTGACGGTGAACGGCAAGGAGATGGTACTGACAGCGGCTCAAATCGCAGCAGAGGGCGTATCGACGACGGTGGCGGCGCCAAAAGACGGCGCGACGTTGACCGTGACAGCGACCATTACCGATGCAGCGGGTAACGTGTCAGCGCCAGGAACAGACAGTGCGATCCTGGATACGACGGCGGCGGGTGCGCCAGGTGTGACCATCACAACAGATGGCAACGACGACGGCTACATCAGCAAGTCCGAGTTGGATGGTGCCACAGACGTGAAGGTGAGCATCAGCTTGAAAGGCACAGGCGCGGTAGAAGGCGATACCTTGACGGTGAACGGCAAGGAGATGGTACTGACAGCGGCTCAAATCGCAGCAGAGGGCGTATCGACGACGGTGGCGGCGCCAAAAGACGGCGCGACGTTGACCGTGACAGCGACCATTACCGATGCAGCGGGTAACGTGTCAGCGCCAGGAACAGACAGTGCGATCCTGGATACGACGGCGGCGGGTGCGCCAGGTGTGACCATCACAACAGATGGCAACGACGACGGCTACATCAGCAAGTCCGAGTTGGATGGTGCCACAGACGTGAAGGTGAGCATCAGCTTGAAAGGCACAGGCGCGGTAGAAGGCGATACCTTGACGGTGAACGGCAAGGAGATGGTACTGACAGCGGCTCAAATCGCAGCAGAGGGCGTATCGACGACGGTGGCGGCGCCAAAAGACGGCGCGACGTTGACCGTGACAGCGACCATTACCGATGCAGCGGGTAACGTGTCAGCGCCAGGAACAGACAGTGCGATCCTGGATACGACGGCGGCGGGTGCGCCAGGTGTGACCATCACAACAGATGGCAACGACGACGGCTACATCAGCAAGTCCGAGTTGGATGGTGCCACAGACGTGAAGGTGAGCATCAGCTTGAAAGGCACAGGCGCGGTAGAAGGCGATACCTTGACGGTGAACGGCAAGGAGATGGTACTGACAGCGGCTCAAATCGCAGCAGAGGGCGTATCGACGACGGTGGCGGCGCCAAAAGACGGCGCGACGTTGACCGTGACAGCGACCATTACCGATGCAGCGGGTAACGTGTCAGCGCCAGGAACAGACAGTGCGATCCTGGATACGACGGCGGCGGGTGCGCCAGGTGTGACCATCACAACAGATGGCAACGACGACGGCTACATCAGCAAGTCCGAGTTGGATGGTGCCACAGACGTGAAGGTGAGCATCAGCTTGAAAGGCACAGGCGCGGTAGAAGGCGATACCTTGACGGTGAACGGCAAGGAGATGGTACTGACAGCGGCTCAAATCGCAGCAGAGGGCGTATCGACGACGGTGGCGGCGCCAAAAGACGGCGCGACGTTGACCGTGACAGCGACCATTACCGATGCAGCGGGTAACGTGTCAGCGCCAGGAACAGACAGTGCGATCCTGGATACGACGGCGGCGGGTGCGCCAGGTGTGACCATCACAACAGATGGCAACGACGACGGCTACATCAGCAAGTCCGAGTTGGATGGTGCCACAGACGTGAAGGTGAGCATCAGCTTGAAAGGCACAGGCGCGGTAGAAGGCGATACCTTGACGGTGAACGGCAAGGAGATGGTACTGACAGCGGCTCAAATCGCAGCAGAGGGCGTATCGACGACGGTGGCGGCGCCAAAAGACGGCGCGACGTTGACCGTGACAGCGACCATTACCGATGCAGCGGGTAACGTGTCAGCGCCAGGAACAGACAGTGCGATCCTGGATACGACGGCGGCGGGTGCGCCAGGTGTGACCATCACAACAGATGGCAACGACGACGGCTACATCAGCAAGTCCGAGTTGGATGGTGCCACAGACGTGAAGGTGAGCATCAGCTTGAAAGGCACAGGCGCGGTAGAAGGCGATACCTTGACGGTGAACGGCAAGGAGATGGTACTGACAGCGGCTCAAATCGCAGCAGAGGGCGTATCGACGACGGTGGCGGCGCCAAAAGACGGCGCGACGTTGACCGTGACAGCGACCATTACCGATGCAGCGGGTAACGTGTCAGCGCCAGGAACAGACAGTGCGATCCTGGATACGACGGCGGCGGGTGCGCCAGGTGTGACCATCACAACAGATGGCAACGACGACGGCTACATCAGCAAGTCCGAGTTGGATGGTGCCACAGACGTGAAGGTGAGCATCAGCTTGAAAGGCACAGGCGCGGTAGAAGGCGATACCTTGACGGTGAACGGCAAGGAGATGGTACTGACAGCGGCTCAAATCGCAGCAGAGGGCGTATCGACGACGGTGGCGGCGCCAAAAGACGGCGCGACGTTGACCGTGACAGCGACCATTACCGATGCAGCGGGTAACGTGTCAGCGCCAGGAACAGACAGTGCGATCCTGGATACGACGGCGGCGGGTGCGCCAGGTGTGACCATCACAACAGATGGCAACGACGACGGCTACATCAGCAAGTCCGAGTTGGATGGTGCCACAGACGTGAAGGTGAGCATCAGCTTGAAAGGCACAGGCGCGGTAGAAGGCGATACCTTGACGGTGAACGGCAAGGAGATGGTACTGACAGCGGCTCAAATCGCAGCAGAGGGCGTATCGACGACGGTGGCGGCGCCAAAAGACGGCGCGACGTTGACCGTGACAGCGACCATTACCGATGCAGCGGGTAACGTGTCAGCGCCAGGAACAGACAGTGCGATCCTGGATACGACGGTAACGGTTGACGCGGGTATTTCTGTTGAATTTTCACATATCAATACAACGACCGTTGCGTCTCAATCTGCTCAGCTTTTGGGTAGTTTGTCTTCATTCCTTAATGGTCAGCAGAACATTAAATCTGAAACGGAAGTTCAGCTTGAAAAAGGTACGTTTGGACAGACTAAGATAGTTCAGTTTGGTTTAGAGGCATCGGCATTAGGTGGTGGGGACTTTGCGCTCTATGAACCGACGGAGACAAAGGATATCAATAGTATTGTATTTAATCCATCAGCGCCTTTGGTTGTTCCCGCTGCAACAGTAACTGAGCCTGATACAACAGATGTTCCTGTGCATACCGATAAAGTTACAGGTGTCTACCAGATGCCATCTGAATCTAATGATGAAGTATTTGCGAAGGATACGGTTCAGTATGATGTTATTAAGTCAAATGATAATGACAATCTACTTGAGTTTGAAGGTGACTTAAAAGGCTCAACCATTGTTACCAAAGACGGGAACGATGTGGTTATTGTTAATGGTGACCTTAGTCAATCTTCTGCTTTTTTAGGTGATGGAAATGATCAAATAAAAGTGGATGGGGAGCTTATTGGTTCGTCCATTAATACAGATACTATTGATAGTAATGGAAATGATGTTGTTGAAACGACCGGAAACATGAGATCTTCTACTATTAATACAGGTGCTGGTAATGACTCTGTTCATATTGATGGTCAGATGCTGTTGTCTAGTATTGATACAGAAGGTGGAGATGATACCGTTGTAGTGGATGGAACAATGCTGCAATCTAGTATTCATACAGAAGGCGGCAATGATGCCGTTGTTGTGGATGGTACAATGCTGGGTTCACACATTGATACTGGAGACGGCAATGATATTGTTGTGGTTGATGGCAATATGTGGAAATCGACCATTAATACAGGGGCAGGTAATGATATTATTGCTATTAATGATTTAGGAGGGGTCGTAAACGGTGGTTCGGGTACAGATGTTTTATATCTAGGTAAGACTGCTGATCATTATAAATTTGAGTCCATTACTTTCCTTTGTGATGTACATGGCCTAGGCAATATGAATGGTATCTTGGTCGACAAAGATACTGGAGATAAGCTAGCCTTTAGTAACATTGAAGGTTTTGGTTTTGGTAAAGGGGATGGGGTTGCCCTGACGAATACGGAAACAACTTACGAATATAACGTTGATATTAGTGCCGCAGTAACCAGTGTTGCGGATAACGCAGCGACGTTGACTGTTACTATTACAGGAGTACCAGATAACGCAACCCTTAGTGAAGGTACTAAAAATCCTGATGGTACATGGTCAATCAATGTACCTCATAATAGTGAGGCTCTTGATTCTATCGATAAAGATCTCACGATGACAGTACCAGACGGAAACACAAACTTCTCACTAGGTATTACTGCAAAAGCTACGGATGCTGCTGGCAACACTGCAACGGCTCACGATAGTAGTGCTGTTGATGTAGACCACTCTACTCATACCCAACCAGATATAGGGAATGGAATAGAAGACCATACTTTATCAGTTAATGCTGACAACGGTGTGTTGTCTAACGATTCAGACTTAGATGGTGGGCTGAAGGTTTCTACCTTTACAGTTGAGGGCGATAATACATCATATTCGGTGGGTAGTACGGTTGTTATCAAAGGAACTAGCGGGGTTGATGAAGGGAAAGATGTCGGCACCCTAACCTTAAATGCAGATGGTTCCTATAAATTTGTACCAACGGCAAATTGGTCTGGTGATGTTCCACAAGTGACTTATACAACGTCAACTGGGGCCAGTGATACGTTATCCATTAAAATAGCCGCAGTAGCTGATACGCCAGAGTTTGATACCACTAATAGTGTGCACTCTAATGGCCTGAACTACCATGTTTGGAATAATGTGGATTCAGGAGCCGGTCATAATGCAGTAGGTGGTAAGGGGGTTGCTCCTGATAGATTAGCTGAAATTGTTGCTAGTCATAGTGATTCTACCGCTGCCGTGAGTTCAACCGTAGATGGCATATTTGCTGCGCCATCTAAGGACGTTGGTACGCTAACGGTCATTAATGGATTTATCTACCTTGAGAAAGGAAGTACATACCAATTTACTGGTACTGGAGACGATAGTCTCTATATTAAAGTTGGTGCAGAAGTCGATGCCCAAGCGGAATGGGGGCATGATAAAGGGGCGATTGATAGTAAGACGATTACGGTGGAAGAGTCAGGGTATTATCCGATTGTGTTTGCTCACCATAATCAAAATGGGCCAGGTGATTACAATGTATCCGTCAGTATAAATGGTGGCGCCCCCGTCACATTAGATACTGAGCACTTTGAATTATTTACCGATGTAAAAGCGATTGAAGACGCTGGCATCGCAGTAAGTGATGATGATGGTCACTTAGATTATTACGTGCCTGAGGTACGCGATGAAGGGCCAAGTACGTCCAATATTCCTCTTACTGGTTTTACGGTCACCACCCCTGATAAAGATGGTTCTGAAACCTTGGGTACCACCGTGACGGGTGCACCTGTTGGTACGACGTTAACCATTACTGATTCGCAAGGTCACCCTGTTACCTATACCTTCGAATCGACAAATCAAGTGATTGATCTTGGTACGACGACTGATTTTAATAATATGTCGATCAAGGCTCCGGATGATTATTCAGGTAGCTTCTCTTTAGCGTTTAAAGCGACATCGACTGAATCAAGTGATGGCAGTACAGCGAGTGCGACAAAAGAGATCAATGTCACGGTCGATAATATGCCAACAGCCTCTGGTGGTAGTGTAGAGGGTGTTGAGGATACGGCTTTGTCGCTTAGCTGGAGTGAGCTTAATATTAGTGATTCGAATAGCGACTCGTCGTTAAGTATCAAAGTGACTCAGCTTTCAGGTGGCGGTGAACTGCAAGTCCAAGATGATAATGGAAGCTGGCACGCAGTGGTCGTTGGAAGTGAATTGACTAAGGCACAATTTGATGGGGGGCATGTTCGTTTTGTTCCCGGTGAAAATGAGTCTGGTGTTAATGGTTATGGCGGTACAGGAGTAGGTAATCAGCAAGCTGATTACGCTCATATTGGCTTTAAACCGGTTGATAGCCACGGGCTAGAAGGAGACGAAGCCACGCTAGCAGTGGATATTAAACCGGTTGCTGATGCGCCTAAAGTTGAGCTTACGGTCACACCAACGGAGTCAAGTGTGAGTTCTAGTGCGACTGACATTCTTCAGGTTAATGGTGGTAGTGGTCAGCCTGGCGGTTTTGATGTTCAAAATGGGCAAATTATCAAGATTGGTGATGGCGTTCATGTATGGTTGACCAAAGGTGATCCTGAACCAGAGATAGCTAACCCTGGGTCTTCTAATGCAGGCGCTATTGAATATTACTCTAATGGTGGTAATGCTCATGGTACCAAAGGATATGCGGATATATTTGTAATTCATCCTGGAAGTGGTTTTTATGACACTCAATCTGAGAAATTGAAACCCCTTCACTCTGTTGATGGAAATAATGTATCTCAAAGCAGTGATGCAATGAAGGATTACATTTTCTTATCAGGTGATGGTTCAGGTTTAGATGTTAGTTATGGGACTAATAATAATAGTGACACACAGGTTAATACACTCGAAAATATACGTATCACAAATGGAACACAATCACTAGATGTCCAAGGTAGTAACCATATTGAAGGTGTTATCTATGGAAATGGAACGCTAGTTGGGCCAAACCAAGGTGATACAACAATTGAAAAAATGGCCACTAGCCAAGAGTTTTTGGTTGATGTGTCTGCTGCACTTACTGATAGCGATGGTAGTGAAACGTTATCAGGGATCACGTTAAAAGGCATTCCTGAAAATGCAAAAGTCACAGCAGACGATAATCAAGGTATAAATCTTACCAAACAAGAAAATGGAGATTGGTTAGTTAGTGGTAAAACAGCGGATAAAGAATTAAAAGATCTTCATATAACAATTACTGTTCCGAATGGCTCGGATCAATTTACAGTCACAGCAGAAGCAACTTCAACAGAAAGTGTTGGCGGTGACAGTGAGTCCGCTCATATGTCAGCTCAGCACGCAGAGCTAGACTTGGGTGTGGCTATGGCTGCAACGTCAGTTAAATTTGTTAATGATGAGTTTCATGATACTGATAGAGATAGCCATAGTCTGTCGGATACTTTCTTGACTTGGGGCGAGAAGGTGCCCGATGATAGAAGCTCATTGCATGTTGAAAGTGCTGGTTCATTGAACAATGTTAACACGGGAGATGAATTCGTTGTTGCTAGACTGACACATGTCAATAAGGCGACAAGTGGGAGTGAGGATCGTTTAGAGTCAACGAAGTTAAGTATTAATGCCACTTTGGTGATTAATGGAATGGAGAAAACAGTTGATTTATCATCGCTGGTTAAAGTAGATGAGACACAGAACTCAGGCTATCAGACGGGTGATTCGCTGGCTTTGAGTATACCCAGTACACCGGTACTGGTGGAGGTGAATGGTGTTAGTTACAAAGTGTCTTTGGATGGTTTCTTAGACAGTAATAACCAAGTTGTGACGACTGTAACGACTCCTGAAAATCAAACGGATACGTACTCTATTGTGGCTCATGTAGAGCCCGTTAACTCGGATTCACTAAACTCGATAACAGGTGCATTACATACGGAAGCGACTGCTGACGACCCTGTAGACCATGTCGTCGCAAGCGTGAGTCAGCCTGGAGATAAACTTTCTACTGTTGATGGCGTCAGTACCATTACTAATGATCAGGGCGTATTTAGTGTAAGTGCTGATGGCCACTACACCTATACGGCCAGTGATAGTCTCATAGGATCATTAAGTAAAGGTCATTCTCAAGACGTGAATTACGAGTATACCGTGGTTGATAAGGACGGTGATTCGGTCACCAATAGCATTAATATTACCGTTCATGGTACAGGAAGTACGGTTACTGAATCGAGAGGCACCACTTTTGAGTCTGGTGCATCGGCTATAGAAAATGCAGCGGGTTCTTATAATGGTGGTTTTGTTATAAGTGGCATAAATCATCCTGGGCACCACTCCCTTTCTGGTACATCTTTTAATGATACTATTTATGGTACCAGCGGAGACGATATTATTGACGGTAAGGGTGGCAATGATTGGCTTATCGGTGATGATGGTAATGATACACTATATGGCGGAGACGGTAATGACTACTTATTAGGTGGTAATGGTGATGATATGCTATTTGGTGGCTCTGGTAATGACGTCTTGGACGGTGGATCTGGTCATAACGTCCTTACTGGCGGGTCTGGTGATGATTTATTTATTTTAGATAAAGGCGCTACCAATACCATTACTGACTTTAATGCCAAAGATGATGCGTTAGACATAACGGATTTATTGTCTGGTGCTAATGGTGACCCAGGTAAGGATGCGTCGGCTGACGCGATTGAAAGCTTCCTATCAGCCCATGTGTCGGTCACCGACAAACACGTTAAAGTTGATGGTCACGATGTGGCAACTTTTGGCAGTGGCAACTCTGGTATTGCGGATCATACATCATTTGACTCCAACGGTGATGGTCATGTAAACAGTACTGATTCAGTCAAAGTGGTTTACAACGATCACGAGTACAATATCAACCTAGACGGTTAAGTCTTTTCTTTACCGATAGATGGATGAAAAAAGCCCGAATTACTTTGTAACTCGGGCTTTTTTACGTCTTCAATGTAATGAATAAAACGGACTATTTTGTGGATAGACTCCGTGTTTATACGCCTAAGCCAATGGGGCAACTGACGCCAGTGCCCGCGAGTCCACAATAGCCATTTGGGTTTTTGTGTAAGTACTGTTGATGGTACTCTTCCGCGAAATAGTAAGCTTCTAGAGGTTCTATCTCGGTGGTGATCATCGCGTAGCCTGCTTCTAAGAGCTGTTTTTGATAGGCCGCTTTGCTAGCTTCTGCGATGGCAATATCGTCATCACTCATGACATAGATAGCAGAACGATATTGACTACCAATATCGTTGCCTTGACGCATTCCCTGTGTTGGGTCATGGTTTTCCCAAAAGACTTTCAAAATAGCTTCTAATGACGTTTCTTTTTTATTAAATAAGACTTTTACCACTTCAGCATGACCCGTTTGCCCTGAACAGACTTCCTCATAGGTTGGGTTAGGCGTGAAGCCGCCTGCATAGCCGACCGATGTGGTCACAACACCAGGCGTATTCCAGAGCTGACGTTCAGCTCCCCAAAAACAACCCATTCCTAGTACAACTTCACTTTCATCGGCACTTGGTTGACGTGTCATGGATTCTGAATTGACGGCATGAATGCCAGAGATAGAAAGCGGTTCCTGCCTGCCCGGTAAGGCAGCGTTTTTATTCGCGGGTAAGGAAGACTTTTTAAGAATTTTTTCAATACTATTTGACACGATTCTTCTCCAATAGCGCATACTCTTCTCAAGCATGATGAATGGTTGTTGAGGATGTTAATAGTGTTGTAATCATAAAATACAATACATAGATGATTGAACATTGTTGTTGCGTTTTATTTGCATTATTTCACGCTAAGTTTTTCTTTTTTAAAATAAAAAAGGCAAAATGGATAATTCCCTGTTGACTATTCTTATAACTTACCTATAATACGCACCTCGTTGAGACGGGGAAAGCAAAATAAATCGTTGCTTTTAAGTTAACGCCTATCTTAACGTTTCACTTTGTGAAAAAAGAATTAGTCGCGGGATGGAGCAGTCTGGTAGCTCGTCGGGCTCATAACCCGAAGGTCGTTGGTTCGAATCCGGCTCCCGCAACCACTTCAATGAAATGCAAATTTGCTTGTGACAAGGTCACAAATCTGACGCGGGATGGAGCAGTCTGGTAGCTCGTCGGGCTCATAACCCGAAGGTCGTTGGTTCGAATCCGGCTCCCGCAACCACTTCAATGAAATGCAAATTTGCTTGTGACAAGGTCACAAATCTGACGCGGGATGGAGCAGTCTGGTAGCTCGTCGGGCTCATAACCCGAAGGTCGTTGGTTCGAATCCGGCTCCCGCAACCACTTCAATGAAATGCAAATTTGCTTGTGACAAGGTCACAAATCTGACGCGGGATGGAGCAGTCTGGTAGCTCGTCGGGCTCATAACCCGAAGGTCGTTGGTTCGAATCCGGCTCCCGCAACCACTTCAATGAAATGCAAATTTGCTTGTGACAAGATCACAAATCTGACGCGGGATGGAGCAGTCTGGTAGCTCGTCGGGCTCATAACCCGAAGGTCGTTGGTTCGAATCCGGCTCCCGCAACCACTTCAATGAAATGCAAATTTGCTTGTGACAAGGTCACAAATCTGGCGCGGGATGGAGCAGTCTGGTAGCTCGTCGGGCTCAGCTTTTTTCCATTCGGCACAGCCGTTCGAAGGTCGTTGGTTCCTTTCTTATGTGATAAACAGCGGCTCCCGCAACCACTTCAATGCAATGCAAATTTGCTTGTGACAAGATCACAAATCTGACGCGGGATGGAGCAGTGGCTCTTGGGTTCAACCTTTTACCCATTCGGCACGGCCGTTCGAAGGTCGTTGGTTCCCTTTCTTATGCTATAAACAGCGGCTCCCGCAACCAATCTACTGTAAGATCGTTGGTACTCTTTTTACTAGAAAAGGGCTGCCACAATCCTTTCAGAAACACATCGTAAAAATTAGTCTATCACGGAGCAGTGGCTCTCGGGCTCAGCTTTTTACCTATTCGGCACAGCCGTTCGAAGGTCGTTGACTCCTTCATGCTTGAGTTTAAATAATTGGAAATGGTCTTTAGTATTCCCCCAAAATACACCATTGTCTGGAATCAATGGAAAAGTGTTGTAGATTTTGGGGTTAAGCTGTTTATATTAAGGGTTGGCTTTCAAATTGATGAGCTGGATAACGATTATGAATGTTATGTTGGTAATCTAAACTTTATTGTTCAACAAAGTCATAGGTATAAAATGTTTAAGCTTGATACGCCAAGATTGCTACTTCGTGATATGCAGTTTGATGATGAGGCCTCTTTTGTTGCGATATCTCAGGATGATAAATATCAGCGATTTTATAATGAGGATGATTGCGATCCTGACAAATACAGACAATTAACTAAGTTATTTATTGATCAGTCGCATGAGGTGCCCCGAAAAGCTTTTCAACTAGCGATTGAGCATAAAAGTAGCGGAAAATTTATTGGTACGGTTTGCCTACGTTTAGAATCAGACCACCAAGCTTCGATAGGGTGTGGAGTCTCTAGGCTATACCAAGGAAAAGGACTAACTCGGGAAGCGGCAAAAGCATTAGTGAGTTTTGGCTTTGCGGAACTTGGTATTCATCGGCTTTATGCTGAAACGATTCGAGAAAATGTCGCCGCAGTGCGCTTGTGTCAATCGTTAGGAATGAGGCAGGAGGCTATTTTTCGCGAACATCGATTTTTCAAAGGTCAATGGTGGGATACGGTGGTGTTGGCTATCTTGCGCAGTGAGTGGAGCCAATTCCACTAGCGAGTTTAGGTTTACTATTGTTTATCTATGGGGTGATTCATATGGTTATGAAAACCTAATGATAATGAGCGAAGGGAGAAGGATTCAATAGTGGAAAGTAAACGCCTCAAATTAGTGGCACCATTAATGGCGCATCCTACCAAATGGCAAAGTCAGTAATACAGTGGTTTATGCCAAAATTGCCTTATAAGATTAGTAACGGGTTAGATAGAAACAAGAGGTGTTTATGTTGCAAGAGCTCATTTTATACAGTGCACAAGGTTCCAATAGTTCCGAACGAGTGGAGTGGGTTCTGGATTATAAGCGTATTCCTTATACGCGAATCGAAGTGACCAACGAGGCGTTGCATACCACCTACCGTGAAATTAATCCTTTTGGCTATGTGCCTTGTTTAGCGGTGTCGGGTCATACGCTTGTAGAATCCATGGCCATTATTGAATACATAGAAGAAACCTTCCCCAAGGATAAGCTGATAGGGGGCTCTGCTCTGGAAAGAGCGGCGGTTCGAAGTGTATGTGAATACGTTAATGCGAGTATTCATTCGCCTCAAAATAGAACGGTACTCAAAGCGTTTCGGCCAGAGCTGACGGAGCAGTCTAAACGTGAGCTTAGAGGGCATTGGATCGCGACTTGTCTAAATCAGTTAATGGGGCAGTTGTGTGCAGACTCACCATTTGCCATAGGAAAGCATTTCTCCATTGCTGATATCTTTGTGGCCAGCATTTATAAAAAAGCACGCCAACATGGCATGGCGGAGCTGCCATTTTATCAACAGCATTTATTATGGTTGCGACAACACGCCAGGATCCAAGCGGCAGAACCTTGCGCATAACCTCCTTCTGAAGGCAGCCTCTTCCGTGCCATATTGAGACTTTTGCACGACTACTGCGCTTGCCTATACTTTGTTAAAAACAGGCTCAAAATGCTCATTTATCGCTATAAACTCCGCTTTCTCATCTTTTTTTGCCGCGTTTTGGCGTCGCTCGTGACATCGTGCAGAGGTCTCATATTGTTTATGAAATCATCATATTGTTTGATCGACTTTTGGTTTTTATTGACGAAATGAATAAGTCACGGCAGCTCAAAAATGATAGTGGGGCGGGTGATACTTAACGAAAGTCATTATAAATCAATGTATTAAAATAACTTTCTTAGATTTTTCGATTGACGGCATGTTCGTTGCAATCCTTTTGCTCGTGATTGATTCAGCAAAATAATAAAAATAAAGGAAGTTTAATAATGTCTAAGAACACATTGATTCGTTCGTCTGTCTCTCGCCGTCAATTCATAAAGGGTGCCAGTGGAGGTATTGTTTCTCTTGGATTGTTAGGGTCATCGTCTCTATTCGCTAATCCAGATAATGTGATCCGTATCGGGTACGTGATGCCGAGATCAGGTCCGCTCAGTTCCTTTTCCCAAGGGGACGATTTTCTTCTGAAGCAGGTTCATAAGCAACTGGCCAATGGCTTGAATATTAATGGTGTGCAGTATGCGTTGGAATTCTTTCTTGGCGATACACAATCAAGCACAATACGCGCGAGTCAGGTTGCCTCTGATCTGATTAACGGCAAAAACATTGATTTAATGCTGACCTCATCCACACCGGAAACGGTGAACCCCGTTGCCGATGCTTGTGAGGCCGCAGGGGTACCATGCTTATCGACCACGGCGCCATGGGAAAGTTTTTATTACGGCCGTGGGGCCAAACCTGGCCAGCCATCGCCTTTTAAATGGACCTACCATTTTTGTTTTGGGGTAGCGGATTTTTCCAAACTGTATATTGATCAATGGAGTAAGGTAAAAACCAATAACCGTGTTGGTATGTTATTACCAAATGACGCCGATGGTAATTCTATTCGGCATTTGCTTATCCCTGATTTAGAAAAAGCCGGCTATACCGTGATTGATGCGGGTCCGTATGAAGACGGTGCCAGTGATTTTTCTCAACAAATTAACTTATTTAAAAAAGAACATTGCGAGATTTTTAATACCTTCCCATTTCCACCAGATTTCCCCGTATTTTGGCGACAAGCGGCGCAAAAAGGCTATGCACAGAGGGTGAAAATTGCGCAATTAGCAAAAGCAGGTTTGTTTCCTGCCGAACTGAATTCATTAGGACGCTTGGGTTACGGCTTAGCTGCTGGGGCCTATTGGCATAAAGACTTTCCATTTGCTTCAGGATCAACAGGGCTGTCAAGTCAACAAATCGCGAGTGGCTTTGAGAAAAGCACAGGAAAACAATGGAATCAGCAAGTGGGGGCTACAGCCTCTTTGTTTGATGCTGCCATTGAAGCCCTGATTCAATCCAATGCACCTAAAGACAAAGTTGCACTGGTGATGGCCATCACGAAATTACGCACTGAAACCGCCGTCGGCATTATCGACTTTACCAAAGGCCCTGTTCCCAACTGTGCGACCACGGGGTTAGTGGGCGTGCAGTGGGTGAAAGCACAACAAGGGCCATGGGAGTTTGCGCTCAATATTGTGTCCAATGCGGACCATCCTCTGGTCAAAGTGACGAGCACAATGACGCCTTATAGAATAGGGGGTTAAAGGATGACGCTTGGTTCGACGTCGGTCATTGCCGGAATCGGGATTGATAAACACTATGGTGCTTTTCAGGTTCTTCATGGGGTGAATTTTTCTGCGAATAAGGGGGAAGCCGTTGGCATTGTGGGTCCCAATGGGGCCGGAAAAACGACTTTATTTGGTGTATTAGCCGGCTCGACAGCACCGTCAGCCGGAGTCATTACCTATCAAGATATTGATATAACGGCGACAAATGCGGCCCAACGCTGTCATGCCGGCATCGCCAGAACCCATCAGGTTCCTAGACCCTTTTTAGGGATGACGGTATTTGAAAACCTGCTCACAGCGGCGACCAATGGCGCGGGGCTGACTGGGTATGAGGCGGAAGCATTCGCTGTACGGGCTTTGATTCAGACGGGGATGTCACCGTTGGCGAACCGTCCTGCAGCGGCGTTGGGTTTGTTGGATCGTAAGCGCTTAGAACTTGCCCGCGCGTTGGCAACAGCGCCTAAAGTACTGCTATTAGATGAGATTGGTGGAGGATTAACCGAAGGCGAACTTCATCAATTGGTCACACTGATTAGTCAATTAAAAGACGATGGGCTGACCATTGTTTGGATCGAGCATATTCTCCATGCCTTGCTCAAAGTAATTGATCGCTTAGTGTGTATGAGTGAAGGCCGTGTCATTGCCCAGGGACATCCTAAGGATGTGATGAGTGATGATGAGGTTATGAAAGCCTATCTTGGTTCTGAGCTGGAGGTGGCCCTATGAGTGCTTTTATGGTCGACCAATTAGTTGCCAAGCATGGTTTATTGATGGCTGTTCGTGGTGTCTCATTTTCTCTAGAGAAGGGGGAAATACTGGCCATTGTGGGTGCAAATGGGGCGGGTAAAACCACACTGTTTCGTAGTTTAAGTGGTGTACATCCTGTGGACTCAGGGCACATTACTCTAAATGGCGAAGACATTACCGCTTGGCCAGCTCATCAACGAGTGCGCAGTGGACTGGCGATGGTACCTGAAGGTCGGCGTTTATTTGTCGATATGACGGTGCGTGAAAACTTACAAATCGCCGCTGAGCACGGCCGTTCAGGAGATTGGGTACTGGACAAAGTCGTAGCCGCGTTACCAGTGCTTGAGCCTATTTTGAATCAAGTGGCAGGTGGCTTATCAGGTGGGCAGCGTCAGGCCGTGGCGATTGCCCGTGCCTTGATGTGTAACCCATCGGTATTGCTATTAGATGAAGTCTCGTTGGGCTTGTCTCCTATTGCTGTAGAGGGTTTATACCAGTCTCTTGAACAGCTCAAAAAAAGCAAAGTAACCAGCATGATCATTGTTGAGCAAGATTTAAAACGTGCCATTCAATTTTCTGATCACTTGCTGTGTTTATTGGAAGGCCGTGTTGCCTTGTCTGGTTGTTCGCATGAGTTGACACACAAAGCCATTACGCAAGCGTATTTTGGGTTGGAAGCAGAGGAGACTGAGAATGCTTGATGCCATTATTCAAGGCCTTCTACTAGGCGGTTACTACGCCATGCTCGCGGCGGGTTTATCCCTGCTGTTTGGTGTGGCCAAATTTATTAACTTAGCTCACGGCGATTTAGCCATCCTTGGCGCCTATCTCGTGTTGTTTGGTGTGAAAGTGTTGGGCTTATCCCCTTGGCTGTCTGTTTTATTGTCATTGCCTATCATGGGCATACTGGGCTGGTTATTGCAGAAATATTTGTTTACTCGAACTCAGGCGGCGGGCTTTTTGTTGCCCTTGCTGGTGACCTTTGGTTTGGGAGCGGTATTACAAAATGGATTATACGGCGTCTTCGGATCAGATACTCGTTCCCTTGCCAATTACATTGGCGATTTATCCTGGGATAGTTGGCAACTCACCGATCAGATCAGCGTAGGTAAGTTACCGGTGATAACCTTTGCTTGCGCGATCCTAGTGTTAGCCGGATTGCAGTTGATGCTGAGTTTTACTCGCCTTGGGCGAGCCATCCGAGCCACAGCGAGCGACCCTGAAGCAGCTGAACTCAATGGCATTAATGCCAACGCCGTGCACTGCTCTGTGTCCGCGATTGCGGTGATGGTGACGGGCCTTGCTGGGGCTTTTTTAGCCATGCGTGCGCAGATCACACCTTATGATGGCCCCGTGCAATTAATCTTTGCATTTGAAGCCGTTGTCATCGGTGGCATTGGTTCCCTATGGGGGACCTTGATTGGCGGCATTGTCTTAGGCATCTCTCAAAGCCTGGGTGCCACGTTAATCTCTGCACAATGGTTTCAATTAACCGGACACCTTGTGTTTCTTGCTGTTTTAACGGCTCGGTTTTACAGCGCTATTGCCCATCAACGGGGCGGTTGGCGGATGTTTCTCAAGCAGTCTTATTTTTCTATAACGGGCTCATTGCCGTCAAAAGTGACAAAAACAAAAATAAAAAATGGGTGATCTGGAATGAAAATCTCTTCACAAGTGAATACAGAAGGTTTTAGTACCGAGCATTGGTATCAAGTAGGTCGACCCGCTTTAATGGTTGGGGGCTTACTCTTCCTCGTACTTGCGACGGTGCCTTTTTGGGGCAGTGGCTTAGTGGTTGATAAACTAACAACCTTGTTTGTTTATATTCTGCTGGCTGTTATGTGGAATTTGCTAGCTGGTTATGCGGGCTTGGTATCCGTTGGGCAACAGGCATTCTTGGGGTTAGGAGGCTATTTTGCGCTGCGTCTGGTGGACATTGGTATGTCTCCTTACCCTGCGTTTATAGTGGGCGCGTTGATTTGTGCTGTGGTCGCTCTGGTGATTTCGGTATTCGCATTACGCTTAAAAGAAGGGGAGTTTGCTATTGCCATGTGGGTGACAGCGGAAGTCATTCGCATCTTAGTGATGTTTGATCCCATTGTTCAAGGAGAAACTGGTACGTCGCTATTAGCCATGAACCAGTATGCTCCGGAGCTGCGGCGTAATATTAACTTTTGGTTTGGCTTGCTGGTGGTGGCAGGCATGTTAGGGCTTGTTCTCTGGTTGGTGAACAGCCGTATTGGCGCAGCGGCCCAGGCGATTCGAGATGATGAAGAGGCTGCCAAGTCGATTGGTATTCGGGTTATGCGGGTGAAACAGATCATCTTTGTGGTGGCCGCTTTTGGTTGTGCGCTGGCAGGGTCATTGTGGCTGGCCAGTTCGGTCACCTTTCAACCAAGAACCTATTTTGGCGTGCAATGGACCGTCTTTATGTTGTTTATGGTATTAGTCGGTGGGCTAAAAACCTTTGAAGGGCCTATATTAGGGGCCATCGTTTTCTTTCTATTGCAGGAGTTTTTCGGGAACTATGGCGCTTGGTATTTAGCGGGATTGGGGGTGATTGCGATTCTCTTTGCGCTTTATGCGCCTAATGGTATTTGGGGGGAATGGCAAAACCGCAAAGGTGTACGTTTTTTACCAACAGGGGTGACATTAACGCTAAAAAATAAGGAGTAAAAAATGCCCCTCTTCGCGGCTTAGCAAAGAGGGGCTTTGTTTGGGTGACTTTTAGTAAGGCACTGTCGCGGCTAGAGAGCTTATAGATTAACCGCTATGTCTTCCGCAAAACCTAACATGATGTTGAGGTTTTGCACCGCCGCACCAGATGCTCCTTTACCCAAGTTGTCTAACTTCGCAACGAGAACGCCAGATTGGTTGTCTGGTGCGCTTAAAACAGATAGCTCGATTTGATTGGTATTTTCCAAACCATGGGGCGTTAGGAAAGGCGCCGAGTTGTCTTTCACCACATTAAGATCGTTTACTGTCACGAACGTATCCTTAGCGTATACCTCCGCCAGCTTGGTGTGCAACTGGGCCATGGTGACCCCATCTTTTAACTGAATCGGCAAAAAGGTCAGCATCCCTTGGCGAAAATGCCCAACGCTGGGAACAAAAAGAGGGGCTTTGTCTAATCCAGCCCACATTTGCATTTCAGGAAGGTGTTTATGGCTAAAGTTCAAGCCGTAAGCCGCGAATGCCGGAGCGTTATGAGTACTTTCATAGCGATCAATCAAGGCATTACCGCCACCGCTGTAGCCAGACACTGCGTTGACACTATAATCCCCCGAAGAGGGTAACAACCCTGCCTCTACTAAGGGCTTAAGCAGTAAAATCGCGCCGGTAGGGTAACAGCCTGGGTTAGAAACAAACTGCGCCTGTTGAATTTTTTCGCGTTGGGTAGCATCCAATTCAGGTAAGCCATACACCCAACCCTCAGCCACTCGATGTACTGAACTGGCATCGAGAATGCGGCAGCCTTCTTCTTTCGCCAGCGCAACACTGTCTTTTGCGGCATCGTCAGGTAAACACAAAACGGTGACATCGGCTTCTTTCATCAAACGACGCTTTTCTTCGACATCGCGCTTTTTTTCAGGATCAATACTGATGATTTCAATGTTCGGATGCTTGATTAAACGATCTCTAACTTGAAGGCCTGTGGTACCTGTTTCGCCATCGATAAATACTTTTTTCACAACCTTGTTCCTGTATTTGTTGCTGCAATTATCCCAGATTATACGTGGATTTTTTTGCCAATGCTCGCCCCTTCTTTGAGAAGGCCCCTACGTATTATCACTTAATAAAAGATTTGTCCTCAATGCTTGCTTGAAAAATCGCCATTATAAAAAGACCGCGTTCACGAACGAGGCAAGGAACCACATGCATAAGGCATATCGCCAGCTATTTTTGACAATAACGCTAGCGGGTACCTGATAACGGCCAGTCATCAATAAGCCGAGGCCTGTTAACGCGCTACTCCCCGTGGAGATGGCCCAAGCACTAAAAAAGAGAAAACCCAATTGGGTCGGCTCAGGATGCAAAGGCAACAAAATTGGGCTGACAACCGCGACGCTGATGACAGGGTGAACGCCGACATAACTGACCAATATCATTCCTGCTAAGGTTATGGCGAAGATAAACACACTGAAATGAGAGGACGCGACATCAAAGACCTGTGGGTAACACAAAATAATGGCTTTGATGCCATTTGAAAACAGGCCTGCCGCAAGAAACAGCGCAAATTGGCTGCCAATACGGGGTAATTTGTCATCCACAAAGCTCAGCAACGCTTGTTTTCTAGGTCGAGCTTTCATGAGTAACATGGTTGCTATTGGCGCGATCAGACAAATAAGCACCAAGATACTGACGTTTTGCCAGGTAAAATGGCAGATGATGACTGCAATGGACAAAAGCAAGGGTACAAACAGGCTTTCACGCCGGATGGGGTAGCCTTCGAAATCGCCTTTGGTGCGTCGATAGGCTTGAATCGTAGAAAAAGCCACAGACATTAACCCCATGAAAATGCCGGGGATTACCGTGTGTTGCCATTTCATCCCAGGGGCATAGGTCAAGGCGACCCCGGTTGCGACAAAAAATGGCGACCACCAAGCGGCGGCGGAAAAGCTGCGAGTGATGACAAATTGTTGTGTTGAGCTTAAGCGCCCGATGCCTTTCATTCGATCAGCAAAGACCATAATGACCGACATATTAATCACCGCCCCCAATAATTGAACTCCAAAAGCCGTATTCACAATGGCTTTTAGTCCTTTTGGTAAAGGGCGGCTGGTATCTCTTGAGCTGGTTAAATCCAAAAAAGACACCGCAACGAACATGGCAAGCATGGGTAAATTGATGGCCAGTACTTCCCGCCATGTCATCCAAATGCCTTGTGTTGCTGCAAAGATCAGAGCAAGCACGCCGATGCCCATTAAAATCAGCACCTGACGTTTCGCGCCTTTGGGCAGAGTTTTCCACATTGCCGCATTAGCGCCCCAAGCACATAAGGTTGGCAACGCGGTACTTACCCAGTCTGCGACCGATAAAAGATAAAAAACGAGTGTCCCTAACACCAGCCATCCGGTGAATTTGTTTAAAGCAGGCATAATATGCAGCGTATCCTTAAGCTCGGCATCGTGTTATGTAAGAACGGTAAAAAGAGAGGGCGAGTGTATCGCATTCGATACGATCATAATGCGATATCTTGCTGTTGTCAGCAAGTTGCCATACAAGTATTGATAACAAAAAAACACGGCAGGTTTAGTTAGCTTTTATTAAGCATGGAGTTTTATAGATCTAAATCAGGCTTGTTTGAAATTTAAACTCTAATTCATTAGAAAAAGCCTATGATGGAGGTTTAGTGATTCGCGATAGCAGCGTTACGAGCGAATATCTTTAGTAAGAGGAGTGACGTTACGATGGAAGCAGAATACCATGGAGTTTAAAGACTACTACAAGATTCTCGGCGTCAGTGAACAAGCCGATGCCTCCGAAATAAAAGCGAGCTACCGAAAGCTGGCCAGAAAATATCATCCTGATGTCAGCAAAGAAGCCAATGCTGAGCAGCAATTCAAAGAAGTAGGCGAAGCCTACGCCGTATTAAAAGATACTGAAAAACGCGCTGAATACGATTTATTACGTCAGCAAGGAACCCGGCGAGCCGATGGTGGATTCCAGCCACCGCCAGATTGGCAGTCGTCTCAGGCAGACCACAGACAATACAGCCACAGTTCGAGTGGCGACTTTAGTGATTTCTTCTATTCTATCTTTGGAGCAAATGGAGGCAGATTTCATCAAGCAGATGGTTTCCAACGCCAAGCGAATCAACGTGGTCGCGATATGCACCACAAAATTGCTTTATTTCTAGAAGAAGCCTATGCAGGCTGCCAACGACAAATTTCGTTTTTGGTGTTTGAGCCTGATCAAAATGGTTTTTCAAGACAAAGAGAAAAGACCCTAAATGTCAAAATTCCTGCTGGTGTCACACAAGGTCAGCATATTCGCTTGGCTGGACAAGGCGAAGCAGGCGTTGGCAATGGCAAAGCGGGTGATTTATTACTGGAAATCGAGTTCGCTCCCCACCCTTATTTTGCCGTCGATGGTGTCAATATTTTACTCACCTTACCCGTTACCTGTTGGGAAGCGGCTTTAGGGGCAACCATTGAAGTACCGACCATCAGTGGCAAAGTGAAGGTGAAGGTTCCCAAAGGGGCCAGCAGTGGTAATAAGCTGCGCATCAAAGGCAAAGGTCTGCTCGGTAAAGGCGGTAAGACCCCTGGCGACCAAATTGTCACACTACAAGTGCATTTGCCTAAGACACACAGCGCCGAAGCTGAAGCACTTTATCGACAATTGTCTGAGTGTGAAGCCAACTTTAACCCACGACACGTTTTCGAGAGGTAGATCATGACCAAATCAGAGATAGTGGTTATCGAATCGCCAAGTGAATATCGAATATTTACCTTAGAGGAATTCTGTGAGCGATGCGGAGCTCATGTGGATCTCATCGTCGAGATGGTCGAATACGGCATTGTCGAACCGATTGAGCAGCCGTCACCATCGGATTGGTATTTTAACTCTCATGCCTTAGTAAGATTGCAACGAGCACAACGCTTGATGGAAGGCTTGGAATTGAATTTATCGGGTGTGGCTCTAACCCTTGAACTGCTGGATGAAATTGACGATCTGCAAAAACACATCGCCATTCTTAAAAGCCAGCTTCCCTCTAGCTAAGAATAGAGAGTTAGAACGAAGTCACTAGGAAACAGTGGTTAGGAAGCATTACCTAAAAAAGAACCTAAGATGAGTCCTTAAAACCACCATGCCATGCTTACCAGCGGGGGCAAACTATGTTTCAGATATTTACAGCATTTTCGGATTGGTTTGCCTTCCAGCTTTTAGGCTTATCGCCAGCCAGCAAACTCGGCGACGCCATGCACTTTTTCGTCGAAGATGTGAGTAAAATCGCAGTCTTACTGGTGGTGATGATTTATTTGATCTCCTTGCTTCGCGCTTCATTAAACGTGGAGCGAGTACGAGATTATTTAAGTGGCAAGCATCGTGCTGTTGGTTACCTATTAGGATCGGCTTTTGGAGCCATCACACCTTTTTGTTCCTGCTCTAGTATTCCTGTTTTTTTAGGCTTCACCTCTGCTGGTATTCCCATCGGCATTACCATGTCGTTTCTGATTACCTCTCCCTTGATCAACGAAGTGGCTGTGTTGCTGCTGTTGAGTTTACTGGGTTGGAAGTTCACTCTCTTATATGTGGTGGCAGGCATGGTCGTCGGTATTTTAGGCGGTGTGTTTTTGGATGCCATCAAAGCCGAACGTTGGCTGCAATCTTTCGCTTTAGAAGCCTTACAACGGGGACGAATAGAATCCGCGACGAATACAAACACGACAGCCAATAAAGCAACAGAAGCGAACCAGCCCACTAAATTGACTTGGCCTGAGCGTCATCAGTTTGCCAAAACAGAAACCACGGATATTTTTTCTCGCGTTTGGCTCTGGGTCATTGTGGGCGTGGGATTAGGCGCAGCGCTACATGGTTTTGTTCCTAATGGCTGGATCGAAGCGAATTTAGGAGGTCGCCAATGGTGGTCGGTTCCTGTGGCCGTATTATTGGGCATTCCTTTGTATTCCAATGCCGTTGGCGTGATTCCCATTATGGAAAGTTTAATCGTGAATGGCTTGCCAATCGGTACCGCACTGGCGTTTTGCATGAGCACTGTCGCCGCCAGTTTTCCGGAATTTATCTTGCTCAAGCAAGTCATGCATTGGCGATTATTAGCCGTTTTATTCGCCATCTTATTGGTGTCATTCACACTACTAGGCTGGGTATTTAATGGCCTTGTGGCTTTTTTATAAAGCCATGTTTCTTACAAAATCATCAGGGGAAAATAATGAAAACCTTCAAAGTACTTGGTTCAGGCTGCACAAAATGCCAAAACACCGAAAAGAAACTCAAGCAAATCGCCGAAAAAGCAGGCATTGAAATCGTTGTTGAGAAAATACAAAGCCCAGAACAAATCATGGCGTACGGCGTGATGAGAACGCCAGCGGTTGTTATGAATGAGAAAGTGATCCATCAGGGAAGCATTCCCTCAACCGAGAATGTTGAATCTTGGCTTCGTAGCTAACTGCTTTTGAATTAAAAAACGAGACAGAAATAAGTATTCACCGCCAAATACACAGCTTAGAAAAGCACTATACGGAGCTGCTTTTTTTTGGAGGCAGTCCTGAAATACGTTGACATAAACAGGCTCAAGTTCACTTAATGCGACCATCAATGACGGATGGGTATGATGGCTACCAAAACGCTCTAGCAGAGAGAGTGAACGGCATTTTGAAACTGGAGTTTCTGATATATGATTGCCAGACCTTCGACGATCTTGCTGTTTGGATTAATGAATCAGTCAATATGTATAATCATTTAAGTATTAAAATGAAGACACCAAATCAAGTGCGGAAAGAGAAAGGCCAGCTACGGGAGCTGGCCTAACAACCGTCAACTTATTTTAGGACGACACATAATTAACTGATTAGCTCACCATTTTATGAGGGTCGATAACGAATTTCTTCGCCGCGCCGCCATCAAAATCAGCATAGCCTTGTGGTGCTTCGTCTAGGGAGATCATCTGCACGTTCACGGCTTTAGCGATGTCAATTTTATCAAACAAGATGGCTTGCATGAGCTGTCTATGGTACTTCATCACAGGGCATTGACCCGTATGTAGGGAATGAGATTTTGCCCATCCAAGTCCAAAACGCATGCTTAAGCTACCATGTTTTGCTGCATCATCTTGGGCGCCTGGGTCTTCTGTTACATACAGCCCTGGAATACCGATCTGACCGCCTGCACGGGTCATTTGCATCGCAGAGTTCAATACCACAGCAGGGGCTTCTTGATGGTGGTTGCAGCCACAAGCATGAGCTTCAAAACCGACACAGTCCACGAACGCATCCACTTCGCGATCACCAAGAATGGCTTCAATCTTATCTTGAATATCGCCATCTTCTTTTAGATCAATAGTTTCACAGCCAAATGAACGGGCTTGATTCAGACGATCTTCGATCATGTCACCAACGATGACACAGGCTGCTCCTAGTAAATGAGCCGAGGCCGCCGCCGCTAAACCAACCGGACCTGCCCCTGCAATGTAGACGGTAGAGCCAGGACCAACGCCAGCTGTTACACAGCCGTGGTAGCCTGTTGGGAAAATATCAGATAATAGGGTGAGGCTTTGGATTTTTTCGCGGGCTTGGTCCGCATCAGGGAATTTAAGTAGGTTAAAATCAGCGTAAGGCACCATGACGTAGTCGGCTTGTCCACCCACCCAGCCGCCCATGTCGACATAACCATAGGCCGCTCCTGGTCGAGCAGGGTTAACATTCAAACAGATACCCGTTTTGCCTTCCTTACAATTACGGCAACGGCCGCAGGCAATGTTAAATGGCACAGACACCAAATCACCCACTTTGATGAACTCAACATCTCGTCCACACTCGATGACTTCACCTGTGATTTCATGCCCGAGTACTAATCCTGTTGGGGCGGTGGTTCGACCACGAACCATGTGCTGATCGCTACCGCATATGTTAGTGGTGACGACTTTCAGGATAACCCCATGATGACACTGACGTTTTCCTAAAGACAATTCAGGGAAGGGAATCGCATTAACTTTGACTGTCCCATTACCTTGATAGACGACACCGCGATTTGCATGATTGTTCATATATGACATCCTTTTTTATTTTATGTATGGAATGACTGGTCATATTGTCACCAATCATTATTAGGATAGTCCTTTTTACGACCCAAAAACACGCTAAAAGCGACCTCCTAGAAGTCGCTTTTCATCCTTTCTTATTTGATTCGTAATTGTATTAACTAAGGAGAATAGATGATTAATTATTGGTGCAATGGCCAAAAGTTAATTAATAGACTAAGGGTGATAATGCCGACAAAGATGTTCATGGGAAGGCCAACTTTTAGGAAGTCCCCAAAGCGATAGTTCCCCGGCCCGTACACCATTAGGTTGGTTTGATAGCCAAGTGGCGTAGCGAAGCTGGCCGACGCGGCCATCATAATGGCGAAGATAAAGGGCTCTTGGTTTAAACCCGCCTTATTGGTGATTTCTAATACGATCGGTAGCATTAAGAGAGCGGCGGCATTATTGGTGATCACTTCGGTTAATATGGAGATAGTGATGTACGTGAGGATCAACAAGAGTACGGCGTTGCCAGCGCTTAACGCCACTATGTTGGTCGCAATATACTCGGCAACCCCTGTTTTTTGTAAGGCAGCGCCAAGGGCAAACGAGGCAGCAATGGTGATGATCACGGTTAAATCAATGCTTTTTTCCGCTTGAGAGACGCTCAAACAGCCCGTTAACAGCATCAACCCAGCCCCTAACAGAGCCGCATTGAGCATAGATATCACGCCCAATCCCGCTGCAACCACAACCGACGTGAGAATCGCCCACGCTAAATAGGCCTTTTCATGGCGTGGGGTATCGTGATCAAGCTCATTCATCAGCAAAAAGTCTTTGTTATATTGTTGACGAGTGACAAAGGCGGGACGAGCTTCTAATAAAAGCGTATCGCCTGCGCGCAGGGTAATGTTCCCTAAATTGCCTTTTACCCGTTCCCCCGCTCTGGCAACGGCCAATACCGCAGCCCCATAGCGGTTACGAAACTGGGCACTACGAATATTGCTGCCAATGACATCACAGTGAGGTGAAACAACCGCTTCAACAAGGCGTCGTCCTGCTTTCGGCTCTTTGAGAGTGTCCAGATGATCATCATGTTGTGGGGCACTTAACCCATGAATTTTTAGTAAATCTGAAATCGCCTCCGTATCGCCAGCAAATACAAGGCGGTCGTTAGCAAATAAGACCTCATCTGACGACACGGCAGAAATACTGGCACCGTTGCGTTCAATCTCAACCAAATATATGCGCTTGATATCACGCAGGCCTGCGTTTTCAACGGATCGACCCACTAAGGGACCATGTTCTGTCACCATCACTTCTAGAGTAAATTCTCTAACATTTGCAAACGCTTGATTGTCTTTCTTATTGGGTAACAGCTTAGGAAAGAAGATAAACATAAATAGCCCGCCAAGAATGGCCACGGGCAAACCTAAGGCAGTGATATCGAACAAGCTAAAACCTGCGTGGCCCGTTAAGGCTTTATATTGCCCATTAACAATCAAATTTGTACTGGTGCCGATTAACGTCACCGTACCGCCCAAAATGGCCGTATAACTCAATGGGATCATTAATTTAGAGGCTGGTATATTGATCTTTTTGCACCACGAATGAATCGCTGGAATCATAGTGGCGACCACTGGCGTGTTATTTAAAAAAGCACTCAGCAAAGCAACCGGGAAAAATATGCGAAGCAAGGCCGAGCGTTCGGACTTTGGTGACCCCAAGAGCTTGTTGACCAACAAATCGACACCGCCTGAGGAATGAATGCCTGCTGCCACCACAAACATCGCCGCGACCGTAATTAATCCTGTATTACTAAACCCTACAACGGCCTCCTTAGGAGATAAGATGCCAAATAAACTGAGCAAGGTCAGCGCTCCCATCATCACAATGTGAGGGCCAATGCGTGAAACGATTAATGTAGCTAAAACAACAATGGTAAGAGTTAACGAAAACCAACCGTCCCAACCCATATAGGCTCCTAGTTTGATGGCAAAGAAAAGAATCGGATAAAAGGCATTCTAGAGCGTGTTTTAAGAATTAAAAGAAATAAAAAATGATCTATATATTCTTATATAGAATATAAATTTAAGTTATAAGAGGTAGAGAAAAGCCTCGGTCTGACCACAGCTTAGGGGGGTAGTAATCATATTGTGGAAATAAAACAGCCGCATATGCTGATCATCAATGTACGATTTGGCGTTATTGCTAAGTGTTCTCTTTCTGTCGCAGAAGCATCAGCCCGACTTTTTCTTACAGCATCATTAAAGGCTAATAAGGTTGAGGGTTCTTTGTTCAACATGTCGTCGCCAATGCTGCATCACCATTTTTGGATCATGATAGGTAGGTCTATTTGAGGTATTGAGCGGGTGATGCGCAGCCGACTAATAACGCAATAGCGCTTGCCATAGATAAGTTCAACATCTTTTTGGCAAAAATATCTGATTAGTTTTTCATTAGCTTTCTCTTTGAATATTGTTTTAAGGTAAATGATTTAAATAAGATTTCTATTTATCAAGATAATTTAAACAACGCGACGCTATTTAATGATGAGTATTGTCAAAATCTCGTCTAAAAGATCTGCTTGGGCCACCAGCAAGGCTCAATTTTAAGCCTTTTACTTGAGTAGGTTTATAGAAGATAATGGCGCTCCTTATCAGAAACGCCATTATTCAGAGACGGTTATTTTATACATAAGTCTCTTAGTTATGTCACTTTTATTTTCTAAAAAGCTTGCGCAACAATAAGAGCAAGGTTATACCCTTCTGCATGATTTACTGCATCAAACTCTTTGTAAGCATGGAAGTCTATTGTTGGTAGTCGTGGCGATAAAAATTGAATTGAAGGTCCTATCGCAACGACTTTACCTCGGTTGCCATCTTTGTAAGTGACGCCATCTTTTTTATCATCTGAGAGCTGTTTGTAATAGTATCCAGCTAGACCTATGGTCCAATGATTAATGTGTTTACCAACAGCAAATTCATGTAGGTATTCAATGCCATTAGTATAATCTGTATCCTTATTTTGTGTGCTAATATCTAACTCAAAGCTTGAGGAAAACTCATAACCTTCGTCGTTAATATAACTAACAGCAAATTTAGGTGTAAATGCCCAATGGTTTAGACCGGGGTTGGTGAACCGGTTTTTATCATAGCTACCTGTAGGCATCTGAATTTGAAACTGAGTATTTATCCCTAAATTTGGCGATGGTTTCCAAGCGACGATAAGAGGTGTGAAATCTAAATCTCCAACGTTAAACGTTCTACTACTGGCAACATGGTTACCATACATATCAAGTGACCCATTCATATTGAAAAAGGGTAAGGCAGCGGCAACACCGTAGTTGCCTCCCCAAAGTTTATGATTTGTCATTTTAACATAGGCAGCAGAAACGCTTAAAATTCCCATTGAGAAGTCTTCTCCTGGGACATCCTTACCGTTACCACCATGCATCGTTTTTGCTTTATAGTAGGCAGTTCGAGTAGCAAAAAGACCCATTGGAGTGACTGGAGGTAAAAAACCAGCTCCAAAATCGACTAATCCCATAACCGGAGTGGGAGCTTGATCCTCTGTGGCAAATGCGGGGCAGGAAATACCCATTACAATGCCTAGAGTGATAGCTGAAAGGGCGAAAGAAATTTTATTGTTTTTCATAATTTGATCCAAGTAAGGCTTTATTATTTTTATGTCTTAAAACACAATAGTTTTTGTGATACTTATTCAGAGGCATAATGCCAAGACAAATCCATGTGTGTGCCATTGTGCGGGCTAATTTGCATTCTCTCGACAGCCCTGGCTTCTGATCCCAGGAAGGTCTTCTTTTTTCACCCCAGGAAACATGTCTGCCATTTCAGGCCAACCTTGTTGATGGTCCGTATATTCGATTTTAGGTAGCAGCGGTGGTGGGTCGGTGTAAGGGGTATTATCCAATGTGTCGGAAAGATCCACGATGCGGCGGTTGCTTGAAAGTCTCATGTTTTTCTCCTTACTGTTGAGCGCGATTAGGTTGAACGTATTGATCGATGCATGAGCGATCAGTTGGTGAAAACCAAAGTGCATCTCCTTGCCATTTGGGTGACCAAACCATTGTTTATTCCAAGAAATAGTAAGAGGGCGGCTTACACGGCCATCTTGCCAATCCTCCCCAAGTTCATCTGGGGTGATGGCGATAGGTGCAAAGCTGGTGGAAGGTTTGGCTTGAATGAACCCAAAGACTGTTTTCATTTTCTTTGCAGCAAAGGCGGTTTTGTCCTCTCCTGTATTTAATAGGGCATAACGGGCTTGCAATAACGGCTCGACTCGATGCCAATGGTTGATCGCCTCTTGAAATGTTGGTGCTATATCAGAGACTAACGAGGCTTGGCGCATGTCTTTAGAGACAAGTACTAATAAGCCGTCAGGATGGGTGGATTTAAGGCTGGCGAGTTTCATAAGTTGTGTCCTTGTACTGCGACAGAAAGTTGGATTTTGACAATACGAATGACGATCAAGGCGCTGATGACGAGCTGACCGATAGCGACGACAAATAATGCGTGAGGAATTTGTCTGATGTCTCCATGAGTCATGGAAAGCACGATGAGCGGGCTAATGAATTCACCAAGAAAGAGCATTGCTGTGAAGACACCTGTTACTCGGCCACGTTGTGCCATGTTCACAAAAGACATGATGCAAGTGATTAAGGTCGGCATCATCAGTCCGACACCCAACCCAGAAAGAGAAACGGCGAGTGTCATCAAGGTGTATTGATTCGCTTGCGACATTAACAGGCTGCCTATACCGGTAAGTGTTAAGCCAGCAATGAATATGCTGGTACGGCTGTAGCGAGCAAGCGCTTGGAAACCAATCGCTCCTAATAAAATACCGACTTGGTTGGCGCCCATGGTTAAGCCAATTTTGCTTGGATCATCCACCGAAATCAGGTTGAGCAAATAACCAGCCTGAACTGGTACTAAAAATAAGCTTATGCCTGTCACTATGGTGAGAAAATAGAGCGGGGTTAGTGCTTTCCATGGGATGGGTTGACGTTGCGCCGCTAAAGCTTTGGTTGTTGCATCTTGATATGTCATCTTATCGTCGATTTTGGCAACGGGTTCCCAAAGTAGCCATGCCATTAATGGAAGAAACAACAGGCCCGATGCATAAAGCCAAAATGGCGTTCGCCAGTTTTCTTGGCCCAATACCCCACCTACAGAGATGAAAATAGCGGCAGACAGAGACGTAGCAACCATTTGTAAGGCAAACAAACGTTCGCGGCGCTTGCCATCAAAATAGTCTCCTATTAAGGTGGTACAGCACGTCATGATGGCGGCTTCTGCTAAACCAATGCCAGCACGGCTGATGACGATATTTCCTAATGTAGGTAGCCAGATAGGCAACACTCCACAAATGCTGTACATCAACATGGAATACACCAGAATGCGTTTGCGACCTAATTTGTCAGCAATCAACCCAGCAACGGGAGAGAAAAAGGCAACCATCAATGCTGGCAAGGTGAGTGAAATAGGCACTAACACCGCTGTCATGGCATTGTCAGCAAAATGCGCTTGCATCTTGGGTAGTACGGGAGCAATGAGTACTGCTCCCAGTACGGGCAAACAGCTGCCAAGCAGCAGAAGGATGGACTGAGGCCAGCCGGCGTGGTGTTTGTTCATGGTATGTTGCCTCTTATTTTTATTTTGTTATTTTTATTGATTTTTTATGACTGCCTTCCTAGTAGGAAAATAACTAGGAAAACAACCTATCTGTCGAGGTAGAGTTTTTTGTCTATTACGCGAAAAGCGACCTTAGACAGCCGTTCTCCTAAGCAAGATCCGTGGACACAAGGTCCTGTTTTAGCTTCAAACCGAGCTCAGTGAGCAAAGCAAATAATGTGGTTCGTGTCTTTTGAGAGAAACTGGTTCTTTTTGTATTCAATGTTCACTGGGTCATTCTTCTTCGGCCAACTCGTATAATTTGTCCGCCATTTTTGACCAACTTTCACGAAAGGAAATGGATGCAGCGGCATTAGGTTTATCCGCAAACGCTTGAAGAGGGCCACACATTTCTTGAACTTCTCCAATTTTCGTTCCCATCTCTAGGGCAAGGTTAATCGATAAATCCCAAACGTAATTGGTAGGAAAGAAACGAAACATATAGATAACTCCTTATTATTTTTATTGTGAACAAAAAAAGAAAAGTGGCCATCGTATGGTTATGTTCACGATTACGTCTGATTTGCTATGATGAAAATCATCCTAGAATAAAAAAAAGCATTGTTTAAATGGATTGTATTTCTATTATGTATTGATAAGATCGATTCGAAGAGTGTAATCTGCTTCAGATAAAGGTCTCTCTTTATAAAAAACAAAAACAAAAAAAGAAGAATAACCATGCATTTTCGAAAGTTAGATTTGAATTTACTTGTGGCGCTTGATGCGTTAATTCGCCGACAAAGTGTGAGTTTGGCGGCGGAAGAGCTGCACCTTAGCCAATCGGCGATGAGTAACTCTTTGTCGCGATTACGAGATTATTTTCAAGATGATCTATTGACCCAAGTCGGTCGTAAGATGGTATTGACTCCCCATGGACAACAATTAGAACATCCTGTTCGAGAGATATTGGGGCGCATTGAGGCGTCACTCATGCTCTCACCAGAGTTTGACCCAACCATCACGGATCGAGAATTTAAAATTTGCGTATCTGACTACACGCTCTATACCTTAGTGCCTCATGTATTAGAAGTGGTGCATGAGCAGAACAGTAGCGTGAAACTGAACTTTCTCCCTCAGGTTAGTGATCCTAAAAAAGAGCTAGATCGAAGTGAGGCCGATTTACTTATCATACCGAGTATCTTCTGTTCGGACGATCACCCAAGCGAACCTCTTCATGAGGATGAGTTTCGATGTGTCGTATGGAGCCAAAGTCACCTTGCACTCGGTGACATGACTATCGGAAAGTTTCTTTCTGCTGGACATATTTGTATGCAGCCACCCAACTCGAACCCTTCTTTTGAGACGTACTCCTTCGAAAAAGCTGGCATTCACCGCAATATACAAATCCGAACCTTTAGTTTTTCATGCTTACCCAGTTTATTGATTGGCACAGATCGTATTGCCACTTTACAAAATACACTGGTTAAAAAAGCTATTTCTCAAGGTATGGCACTAACTTCAATGGCGTTGCCAATTGAACTGCCTCACTTAAATGAGCGCATGCAATGGCACAAATACCAAAATGCCGACCTCGGAATGATCTGGTTACGAGAAGTGTTTAAAGAAGCGATTACTCGTATTTAAGATTGGTGCTGGGCTTTCTCGAGGAGAACGCTATGTATAAACGGATTTTGAAATAAACAACAATAATTGCCAAATACGTGGCTTAGAAAATCTCCCGTCCCATATTGACCTAGCTGTTTACGTTCACCGTCGAACAGGAAGGTTGCCAACAATAGGTTCCCACCTTCGCGTACTACTGTCCGGAATAACGGGTGGATGAGGAAATGACGGATGAGTGTGGATATAGTGGGGTAGTGAGTTGAGGAAATTGGAAATGATGAGATACGCTACTTGGAATCATTAGGTGTTTGTTTATAGGGTGGCCATGTCGAGTGATCGATAAGAGTCGATCAGTACATCCAGCATTGCGGCGGCGGCAACGGAGAGGTGGGATCTGGGTTTGCAGACGACGCCAACTTGCCAGCGGATATCGGGGGTGGTGATAGGGCGACAGATGGCGCCTTGTTCGTTGGCTTGCTTGCGACAAAGGGCGGGCACGACGGCGACGCCCATGCCTTCGCTGACCATGCGTCCTACGGTGGCGAGTTGGTGGGCATCGAAGGCGACATGGAGTTGAATGCCAGCATTAGCCAGGGCGCTTTCTATTAAGGCGCGTACGCTGGAGGGACGTTGTAGGGTAATAAAGTCGTAGGCGAGGAGCGCTTGCCAAGTGATGCTGTTTTGCTCTGTGAGTGGGTGGTCTTTTGGCAATATGGCAATAAAGCAATCTTCGTACAGAGGGTGGAAGGTGAGGTCATTTAGGGTGTCTGGTTCAAAGGAAATGCCGAGCTCCACTTGATTGTTGGCGACCATGTCGACCACCGCATCGGATAGTACATCGTCAATGGTTACTTGGACGTTGGGAAAGCGTTGGTGATATTGACGAATGGCTTGGGGCAGTAAGGAGGCAGCGAAGGATGGCATGGCCGCAATGCTGATTTTACCTAGTTGCAAGGCAAAACGTTGCTTCATTTCATCTTCGGCGTTTTCCCATTGTGTTAATAAGCGTTTGGCTATGGGCAACAGGGCTTCCCCTTCGGGCGTTAATGATACCGTTCTGGTGGAGCGAGTCAGTAGCTTTCCGCCGAGGCTCGCTTCTAAGCTTTTGATTGATAAGCTCAATGCCGGTTGCGATAGGTGTAGTTGGTTGGCAGCGTTGGCAAAGCTCATGCTTTGCGCGACACACAAAAAGGCCCGTAGTTGCTTTATATTCATTGCTGCCCTTGTTTTGTAAAACTTATTAATAAATATAAAAATTAAAATTAATTTATTTGTCACGATCCGTCAAACTGAACTTATCTGTTTTAAACACCGATTCATAAGGAGAATAATAATGGCGGGGTTTGATAAGGTGGTTTCCAGTTATGAAGAAGCCATGCAGGGGTTAGAAGATGATATGACTATCCTTGCTGGCGGCTTTGGTCTATGCGGTATTCCAGAAAATCTGATTGCCGAAATTCAACGCAGAGGGACCACGGGGCTCACGATTGTTTCCAATAATTGTGGGGTCGATGGGTTTGGCCTTGGTCTCTTGTTAGAAAAGAAACAAGTCAAAAAAATGATCTCTTCCTACGTTGGCGAGAATGCGCTATTTGAAAAGCAGCTTCTTGATGGTGAGCTGGAGGTAGAGCTCACGCCCCAAGGAACCCTCGCTGAAAAAATGCGGGCGGGCGGCGCAGGTATTCCGGCCTTCTACACCGCAACAGGGGTGGGCACACCGGTTGCAGAAGGCAAGGAGGTTCGTGTCTTTGCAGGGCGTGAATATCTATTGGAAGAAGCCATTACCGGTGAGTTTGCTATTGTTAAAGGCTGGAAAGCGGATCGCTATGGTAATGTTATTTATCGTCATACGGCGCAAAACTTCAATCCCCTTGCCGCCACAGCAGGGAAAATCACAGTGGTGGAAGTGGAAGAAATTGTTGACGTCGGTGAGTTAGAGCCGTCGCAAATTCATACGCCAGGTATTTACGTGGATCGGGTGGTTCTTGGTACCTTTGAGAAACGCATCGAAAAACGCACACTAAAAGAATAACGAGGTGTCAGATGGCTTTAACAAGAGAACAAATGGCGCAGCGAGTCGCTCAAGAGTTAAAAGATGGCTTTTATGTCAATTTGGGGATTGGTATTCCAACCTTGGTGGCAAATTATATTCCACAAGACATGGCGGTGATGCTGCAAT
Source organism: Marinomonas sp. 63XJN7_7_ISO-PGPR-S23-202 (assembly GCF_056173505.1). Classification (NCBI taxonomy): domain Bacteria; kingdom Pseudomonadati; phylum Pseudomonadota; class Gammaproteobacteria; order Oceanospirillales; family Oceanospirillaceae; genus Marinomonas; species Marinomonas sp. 63XJN7_7_ISO-PGPR-S23-202. The sequence continues at coordinate 2,072,641 of NZ_CM149677.1, forward strand.
CCGAAAATGGTTTATTGGGCATGGGAGAGTTTCCTACTGAAGAGACCATTGATGCGGATATGATCAATGCGGGCAAACAGACGGTCACGGCGATAAAGGGGGCATCGATTTTTTCTTCGGCTGAATCCTTCGCGATGATCCGTGGTGGGCATGTGGATTTAACCGTATTGGGGGCGTTTGAGGTGGATGTTCAGGGCAGTATTGCTTCTTGGATGATTCCAAACAAATTGGTGAAAGGCATGGGTGGAGCGATGGATTTGGTCGCCGGCGCGGACAATATCATTGTCACCATGACCCACGCTTCTAAAGATGGCGATTCCAAATTGCTGGAGTCTTGTCGCTTGCCTTTGACGGGCAAAGGCTGTATCAAAAAAGTGCTGACCGATTTGGCCTGGTTAGAAATAGAGAATGGTGCTTTTATTCTTAAAGAGCGTGCCCCTGGTGTGACCGTGGAAGAGATTCAGGCGAAAACACAGGGTAAATTAATCGTGCCGGATGATGTACCAGAGATGCAGTTCGCGCAGGCGTCGTAAAACGCTGTTTCGACAAACGAAAATACATAAAGATAAGAGACCGTCAAAGGAGCCGATATGAAAGCTGTTATTGTTGCTGCGGGTAGAACGCCCATAGGGTCATTTAATGGAGCGTTATCTTCATTGAGTGCGGTTCAATTGGGAACGCAATTGTTATCAGGCTTGTTAGCCAAACAGCCTGAGTTAAAAGAGCAAATAGACGAAGTCATTTTAGGTCAGGTATTAACGGCGGGTTGTGGGCAAAACCCAGCTCGTCAAACGGCGATTCATGCGGGCCTAGCCCATACGGTGTCAGCCATGACAATCAATAAAGTCTGTGGCTCTGGCTTAAAAGCGGTGCAACTAGCGGCACAATCCGTATTGAACGGAGATGTCAAGATGGTAGTGGCTGGCGGGCAGGAAAGCATGAGCCAAGCGGCCCATGTGTTGCCGAACAGTCGCAGTGGTAAGAAATTGGGCAACTGGGAGTTGGTGGACTCCATGGTAAAAGATGGTCTGTGGGATGCGTTCAATGATTATCATATGGGGCAAACCGCTGAGAATATTGCTTCCCGTTGGGATATTAGTCGCCATGAACAGGATGCGTTTGCTGTTCAATCTCAGCAAAAAGCCGCTAAAGCCAGAGAAGCAGGGCGCTTTGTTGATGAAATTTTTCCGATCTCCATTCCGCAACGAAAAGGGGAGCCGATTATTGTTTCAGAAGACGAACAAATCCGTGCGGATACCAGTGAAGCCTCATTAGCTAAGTTGCGTCCCGCTTTTAATAAAGAAGGCACCGTTACGGCGGGCAATGCCTCATCATTGAATGACGGTGCTGCCATGGTTGTGGTGACGACCGACGACGAAGCGAAGCGTTTAGGCTTAACGGTATTGGCCACCATTGAAGCTTGCAGCAGTGCAGGCGTTGATCCCAGCATTATGGGAACAGGCCCGATCTCGGCGACGCAAAAAGTCTTAGGGAAGGTGAATTGGTCGGTGGCGGATTTGGATCTTATCGAAGCAAATGAGGCTTTTGCCGTACAAGCGTTGTGTGTCAATAAAGAACTGGGCGTGGACACCAGCAAAGTCAATGTTAATGGGGGTGCGGTGGCACTGGGTCATCCTATTGGCGCATCGGGCTGTCGTATTTTAGTGACTTTGTTGAATGAAATGCATAAGCAAGATGCCCATAAAGGCTTGGCAACTTTATGCATTGGTGGTGGCATGGGCGTCGCCATGTTGGTGTCTCGTTAGTCTGTCACCCTCTAGTCAGTCACAATCTTAAAAGCCTTATCCATTGGTATTAATAAAACGGTCGTCTACAGGCGATCGTTTCGTATCTCCTATAACAAATACAAAAACAGGAAGACTTATGAACACTCTCACACAAGAGAAAACGCTCTTACAAAAAATTAGCCAATTCTTTGTAGTATTACTGCAACGTTATCTGCCTGACCCGTTTATTTTCGCCATTGTATTGACCTTAGTGGTTTTTGTGATGGTAATGCCCAGCACGGGACAATCGCCAATGCATGTAGTAAACGCGTGGGCGGGTGGATTTTGGAAGTTGCCGAGCGTTTAGAGAACAGCCGTTTACTGTCTTGGTTATTGGGCGTTATGGGCTTTGCTTATATTGAGACGTTTGTACGACTACTGCGCTTGCCAATACTTTGTTAAAAACAGACTCAAAATGCTCATTTATCGCTATAAACTCCGCTTTCTCGTCTGTTTTTGCCGCGTCTTGGCGTCGCTCGTGACATCGTACAAAGGTCTCATATTATTTATTATTTTGTGACCAAAGGGTTTGCTTTGAATTTGAATATCGTGAACTTTACTTTTTTGTTCACGGCGATTTTGCTCCATGGTACCCCTAAGAGCTTGTTGAATTCGGTCTCCCAAGGGGCGCGGAATTGTGCGGGCATTCTGCTGCAGTTCCCTTTCTACGCGGGGATCATGGGAATGATGACGGCGGTCGGTCCAACCGGTCAGTCGTTCGCTGGGGTTATTTCCCAGCTGTTTGTGTCCATTTCCAATGAGACGACGTTTCCATTGTTTACCTTTTTAAGTGCTGGTGTGGTGAATTTCTTTGTGCCCTCTGGCGGTGGTCAGTGGGCGGTACAAGCACCTATCATGATGCCAGCGGGCGCGGCGCTGGGTGTGGATGCAGCAAAAACGGCCATGGCCATTGCCTGGGGCGATGCTTGGACGAATATGATCCAACCTTTTTGGGCCTTGCCTGCCTTGGCGATTGCAGGGCTTGGGGCAAAAGACGTGATGGGCTATTGCATTATGGCGCTACTAGGCTCTGGGGTGATTATTTCAGCCGGCTTTCTTCTGTTTTAGGAGGACTTTCTAGTAGGATAAACGATTAGCACATTTACAACGAACAATACGGTCTATCAGGCCGTATTGTTGTTTTAACCCAGTATTAAATGCAATGGAAGGAAGCAGAATATGGCGATTGAAACCTATCACCCCAATGATCAGCAGGACTTGATTGAGTTATGGCAGCAATTGTTTCCCAATAACGGTGCTCATAATGAACCCGCTTTAATGTTGGCGGCGAAGCGCGAGGTGGATGACTTGATTTTTGTTGCCAAGGAGGGTGGGGAATTGGTAGGAGCCTGCATGGCAGGATATGACGGCCACCGTGGATGGCTATATGCTGTGTCTGTAAGGCCTGACCATCAAGGCGAAGGCATTGGTAGAGCTTTGGTGACTCATGCACTAGACGCCTTGCGAGAAATAGGCTGCATTAAGGTCAATTTACAGGTGCGAGAGGACAACAAACAAGTTGTGCAGTTTTATGAAGCCCTTGGTTTTTCTGTGGAGCCCCGAGTCAGTATGGGGTTGTTACTGGATTAGTTCAGCCTGTCCTTACTACTCGTTTATTCCCACCAGATACGGTAATCTGGCCTATATCATAGCGAGGGGAAATGAGTGATCAAGCCAAAACGCACTATAAACGGTTACTACATCGCGATTATTGTGGCGATTGTCTTTTCTTGGTGGGGCTTGTTGGACAGCAAAGCGTCGGAATACATTTCGTCGTCACTGGTACAGGCGTTGAGTGCTTTTGGGCTCGCTAAATTATTCAATGCCACGGTGTCTGTGCTGCAAAGTGTGCAGATCAGTGTGTTTGTCAGCTCGGTGACTATTGGCGAGTTATTAGATCCCTTTAACGACATGATCGAAGATTTTTCCGGTGTGATGAAAATCGCGGTCACGTCACTGATTTTTCAAAGCATTCTGATTAAAATTATTTCCACTGTCTATTTCAAAGGGTTTTTAACCCTATCGGCCTTACTGTTTGGCTATTTATACAGGATCAAAAGTCGCTTTACGGAATTCGCTTATAAAATATTTGTGAGCGCGTTGGGGGCCAAGTTTCTATTGGTGTTGGTGGTGTTATTGTCCGCGCTGGTGGACGTGTCTTTTTTGAGTCATGAGAAGACCCAAACCATGGACAAAATCCAAGCACATTCCGCCGATATGGACGAGGTCACAACAGGGCTGGGTGTCGCTGCGGATTTAAAACAGTCCCTTGATAAAGACAAACAAACACTCGAAGAAAAACGCGACACACAGCAGCAAGTGCTGGCTGATGAGAGTGTCCATTTAAGACAATTGATCCTGCAAAATGAGGCGTTAAATCAGCAAATTACCGAGCGTAAAAAAGCGTTATCCACGTTAGATATTTTGTTTAATAACGATAAGGCATTGTCTGACCTAGAAGACAAGCAAAGCGCCCTTAACGACGAGCGTTTGCAAACAGAGCAGAGCATGAAAAGCACACAACGTCAGATTCGTGCCATACAAGAGTCCATCCAAAAGCTGAGTTCAGATAACTCAAACGATGGCTTGTTGAACAATTTAAAACAAAATGTTGTTGGTTTGAGCCATTTTAAAGACAAAATCAGCCACTATGTAGAAACACTCAACGGCCTAGTGAACGACTTTCTCACCTTATTAGCCTTGTTTGCTTTCAACACCGTATTCATTCCCATTTTGTTTCTGTATTTAGGCACAAAAGGCTTCAAACTGATTTGGCAGATCAAACCGTCTGGATTGGTCGAGCGATCATAGGAAAGTGTCGCTCTTAGAAATCGAATTCGCGTAAAAACGGCTCTTTTGACAATGCTCTTTTTGGTTTGTGTCTTCTTAACTCTCTGTCGGATGCAAGCCATTACGGAGTTGATTCTGATGGATTCTATTGATTTCTTCCCCTTCTAAGTTCGTTCTTACTAATGCAAATTTTTAAATAAATTTTTTTAAAACATGGCGTTATGGACTTTGTTTCATATATGGAAATATGAATTTCTTATATGGTTTACTCGATAAATTCTCTTTTCTAAGATTCGGTATCGGAGATCAATATGACATCAACACCAGTAATAAGAACAATAAAAGTCCTTGAACTATTTGCTCAAAGTGACAAACCTGAAACGTTAGCCACTATCTCACGCAAGTGTGGTATTCCGATGGCAACGGCTTCTCGTATTGTTGGTACGCTTGAGAGCGAAGGGTATTTACATCGTTCAAGAGACAAGATGTATTACCGTAACTTCTCTTTACAGAAAAAAATGAATCTGTCTGAAGGGTACTTAAGTTGCTTAGAACAAGTCTTAGAAGATGTGTCAGAGTTATCTGAGCAGTCCAGTGAAGCCATTTTTATTGAAAACAGTCAGTTGCATTGGCTTTCCAAAAAAGAGTCTAAGAATGTTGCCTTCCGTTTGAAAGCCTATCCAGGATTCAAGCGTCCGTTGTATGAACTCGATTCGCCTTCTCGATTAAGCCTCGCCGCAATGGGATGGGATAAAGTGCGCGAGCAATTTGATGTCAATGCCTTTTTTGAAACGGGAATGGAAAGAGAAAAGGTGTCTAAGGCATCACTGAAATCCCGCCTTCAAAATACTTGCCTAACCGATGTGGTTTACGACGTAGAAGGGAATATTCGAGGCATAAGACGTTTTTCAAAAGCCATTTTTGATCGTCATGGACAGTTTGTTCATCTGCTTTGTATTGCTGAAGCTGCCATATCCAAGCACGACATTCAATCGCATATCGAAAGTAATAAAAAAATCATTAACGAAGCCGCCGCTAAGTTAACCGCCTTTCTTCATAGGGAGTAGTCAAATAAACATGAAAAAGCAGCCAAACATTCTATTTATCATGGCCGACGACCATGCTTCAAAAGCAATCAGTTGCTATGGTCATGGCTTAAACAAAACGCCAAATATTGATCGTATTGGTCAAGAAGGTATGCGTTTTAACCATTGTTATGTCACCAACTCAATTTGTACACCAAGCCGTGCCAGCATTTTGTGTGGTAACTATAACCATGTAAACGGCGTCATGACCTTAGCAAGTAAGATTAATAAGCACATCCCCAATGTTGCTAAGCATCTTCAGACGGGCGGTTATCAGACTGCAATGATAGGCAAATGGCATCTAGGAGAAGGTGAAGATCACGAGCCATCTGGTTTTGACTTTTGGTCTGTCTTACCGGGGCAGGGGGAGTATTTTGACCCCGAATTTATTGAAATGGGTAAAGAGGTTCATGAGTCTGGCTATGCGACAGACATCATCACAGATAAATCCATTGATTGGCTGAGAGAAACCTCTACGGATAAGCCGTTTTTTTTAATGTGTCATCACAAAGCGCCACACCGTTCTTGGGAGCCTCATCCAAAATATCGCGATATCTACACTGATGATATTAAGGTTCCAGATACCTTTACGGATGACTACAAAAACCGTGCAAAAGCCGCTAAAGCCGCCAAAATGCGTGTTGATGGCGATATCACGTATTTCGACTTAGGTCTTGTGCAACCAGAAGGCGGTGCAGAAGTTGGTGAAGCCTCCTTTATTGGCTCAAAAGACCGCAAAATTCCTACGCCAAAAGATTTGAGTCATTTCAAGCTTATTGATAAAGCCACTGGCGAAGTATTTACCTTTAACACTCATGAAGCGTTAGCGCATTTTAAATACCAGCGTTATATCAAGCGTTATGTTCGCAGCATTGCTTCCATTGATGAAAGTGTTGGTCGCTTACTGGATTATCTAGATGAAACAGGCCAAGCCGATAATACCATCGTTATTTACACTTCAGACCAAGGGTTCTTTTTAGGTGAACATGGCTGGTTTGATAAGCGATTTATGTACGAAGAATCTTTCCAAATGCCATTCTTAATTCGTTATCCCAATGGCATCAAAGCAGGAAGCGTCTGCAATGACATTATCTCCAATGTGGATTTTGCACCGACTTTTCTAGACTACGCCAAAATCACAGTACCAAGTTATATGCAAGGTACAAGCGCACGTCCTTTACTGGAAGGCAATACTCCTAGGAATTGGCAAACAGTGGCCTACCACCGTTACTGGATGCACAGCGATGAGCATCATAATGCCTATGCGCATTACGGTATTCGTAATAAACGCTACAAATTAATTTTCTGGTACAACGAAGGCTTTGACTTACCTGGTACACAGCCGGGTGGTGAAGAGAAAGAGTGGGAGCTTTTCGACTGTGAAGAAGACCCTCTAGAGCTATTTAACTGTTATAGCAAACCTGAATACAAAGAGGTTGTTCGAGAGCTGACCATTGCGCTTGATCAGAAGATGGCCGAAATCGGTGATGTACCTCGTCATAACACGGCGGAGATTTTGTCTGCTCTTTAATGAAAGGGGGCTTTGGGGCCTCCAACTTTAATCGTCTAATAACAAGGTTAACAAAGGACAATAAAATGAAGTTCATATCTTTAGCGAAAGTACTTTCTTTGGGGCTTACTGTCTTTACTGCAAGTTCTGTATTTGCAGCGCAATATGATTTTACGATGGCGACAACTATGCCGGTATCTTCTCCATGGGGGAAGACGCTAACAAACTTTCAACACTTAGCGGCGCAATACACCCACGGTAAAGTTGAAATTAAGACAAGCTTCGGCGGTGCTTTAGGTAATGACACCCAGTTACTTCAAAAAGCTCAGCTAGGTTCTATCGTACAAGGTGCTCAATCCTCTGGAGCAAACTTAGGCACGACAGTTCACGCTTTTAAAGTATTTGATATTCCCTATATTTTTAACAGCGTCGAAACCGGGATGAAGCTTTTCTATCCAAATGGAAAGCTTGGCGGCAAAGTAGTGGATGAGCTCCAAGCCTTAATGGCGAAAAAGAATCTTCGTTTGCTTTACGTAATGCCGTTTGAATTCCGTGGCATTTTAACGACGGACAAGAAAGTGAGCATGCCGAGCGATATGAAAGGCTTGAAAATGCGAGTAACACCAAGCGATGTTGAACGTACCATTATTACATCTCTTGGCGCTGGCGCGACAACATTAGGTATTTCAGAGGTTTACACAGCTCTTCAAACGGGAACCGTTGATGGCTTGGCTATCCCTCCAATTACCGCTGTCGCATTTGGTTTAGATGAAGTGGCGGGCAATTTCAATGAGCTGAACTTTCAACCGCATGGCTCATTTATGACAGTGAATGCTCTTGCCTGGAAGAGGCTTCCAAACAATATTCAGGATGAACTTCAAAAAGCGGCTGATGATGCGGTGCATAACAATGCGGCACTCTTTAAGTCCGTCTTAACCGAGTCAATTAATAAATTCAAAGCAAAGGGTGCCAATGTTATTGAGCCTACGGCCGCTGAGAAAAAAGCCTTTGCGGATGTTATTCAAGGGCCGGCTAGTAAAGTGGCGACGAAAGAGTTTAATAGCAGTGAGAAGCAGTTCTACCAAACGGTGAAAGAGACTATTAAAAGCTTTAAGTAACGTCATCAGGGCAGGGCAACCTGCCCAATTTCATAAGTAGTACCTATTATGCTAAAGCCTATAAAATTAATAGAGAAACATTTCGAAGAGTTTCTCTGTAGCCTTATGCTTGGCTACATTATGGTTTCCTTGAATATCGAAGTATTTAATCGTTATGTGTTGAACTCGCCATCTGCCTACACAGATGAGGCCGCTCGATTGCTCATGATCATGATAGTGTTTCTTGGCGTGCCTTGGGCTGTCAAACTTGATAAACATGTCATTATTGATTTGATCCCTGTTTCAGAAAAGTGGTGTACTAGGCGTCGTGTAATCGCCTTAATTTCACACCTAATTTTTATCGCTTTTAGCATCTGTTTTATCTTTGCTTCAATACATGCAGCAGAGTTCCATCACATGTTGGGAACGGTAACGGAAGGCATGGAAATTCCTTATTGGATACCGCTATCTATTTTACCTGCCATATTCGGTTTAACCATCATTCGTCTGTTACAACGAATTTATTTATTGCTTACCAATAAAACCTTAATAGAAGAGCACGAGGTGCCTCATGTCTAGTTTTGAAGTTTTACTGATGGTGTGCTCGTTTTTTGCGTTTATTGCTCTTCAAGTTCCCGTTGCGATTGCATTAGGAACGGTCCTGTTTTTGTGCTATTACATTATGGGGTTCAACACCATCGAATTAGTCATGGACGCTTATCAGTCTCTTGATAGTTTTCCCTTGCTCGCAATCCCGATGTTTATTCTTGCTGGCACACTGATGGCGACAGGTGGCGTAGCAAAACGTATATTAGGGCTTGCCGATGAATTTGTTGGCCATTTGCCTGGCGGCCTTGCCATCGTGACTATTTTTGCTTGTTTGTTGTTCGGTGGTTTATCTGGGTCTGCGCCTGCTACGGTTGCGGCGATAGGGGCAATCACCATTCCTGAAATGATTAAACAAGGTTATGGCAAAGGGTTTGCTGCTGGTGTAACGGCTTGTTCTGGCGTCATTGCGATTTTGGTGCCACCATCAAATCCTATGATCATCTATTCATTATCCCAACCAGGAACGTCCGTGTCGGCCATGTTTTTGAGCGGGATCTTGCCAGGGTTTTTATTGGCGCTGGGTATTGCAATACCAGCGTATTGGGTATCGAAGAAGAACGGCTGGGGTGGAACCAGAGCCGCCGGAACATGGGGAACCCGTGGGAAAGCAATTTATGAGGCAAAATGGGCCATTCTAACGCCAGTAATCATTTTGGGAGGAATTTACTCAGGTGTTTTCACGCCAACCGAATCCGCAGCCGTGGCTTCGCTTTACGCATTTATAATCGGCATGTTTGTGCATAAGGAAATAAAGGTTACTAACATATTTGATATCCTTTCTAAGTCAGCCATTATGTCTGTTGTTGCGATGTTTCTTATTCCGTTTGCGGTCGCGCTAGGGAAGTTACTTTCCTCACAACAGGTGCCAGAGTTAATGACACACTCACTATCAGGGTTTATGGATGGAAAGGTCGCCACCATTCTCTTGATCATCTTGCTGTTACTCTTTATCGGCTGCTTTATGGATACTTTGGCGTCGATTATTGTGCTTACCCCGTTGCTGTATCCACTAGTCAGTCAATATGGTATCAGCACGTATCACTTCGGGATTATTCTAATAGTGTGTCTAGGCTTGGGTTTTGTGACGCCACCATTGGGAGGAAACTTATTTATCGCCAATCAGATAAGTCGAACATCTGTTCAAAGTGTGTTTATTGGTGCTCTACCAACATTAGGAGGCATGCTTGTGGCTGCCTTGTTAATTGCCTTTATTCCTCAAATCTCTGAAGCATTTTTGTAGACACTGTCTTCTAAGCGATTAAGGATTGATCGCTTAGCCTTCTATGATGCGCTAGCAGCAAGTTTGTTTATTTCTAGGGCGCTCCTAAATTTAGGTTAATTAAGCGACAAAGGTTAGCTTAACCAATCCTTTGCGGCGTCATTAATCGCGATAATCGCAGGGTTGGAGAGACGTTGATCTGTCGAGATGGCATAGAATTGTTCGCGAATTTCTTCAGTGTTGCCAATGATCTCGACTTTGAATTGCTCAGCGACTTCCTCTGCAATGGCCGATGGTACGATAAACACGCCCACGCCAGCTTGCCCAAAGGTTTTCATTAGTGCGCGATCATCAAATTCGCCAGTGATTTTTGGGTGAATGTTATGCTTTTCTAACCATTGTAAAAGTTGTATCTGGATCAAGGATTGGTCGCTTGGTATGAGAAAAGGCGCGCCTGCGAGGCATTCAGGGAAGGTGGTTTGAAACGTATCGATTAGCGTGGGAGAGGCCATAAAAGAGGTGCCACATTCTCCTAAAAAGTGGTTAAACCCCCTCACGCCCAGTTGCGTGGGAATTTGCCCATCGGCGATGATCAAGTCCAGTTTATGCAGCGCCAGTGCGCCAAGTAAATCTTCTAAACTGTTTTCTTTGCAAACCAATCGAACCGGGTCTTCTAGTGTCATGGCTGGAGCGAGGAGGCGATAGGCTATGGACTTTGGGATGGAATCGGCAATACCGACTCGCAGCAATTGGGTCCTATCGGTCGACGCGGTGCGCACGGATTGTTCTAGTTCGCTGCCCAGAGAGAAAATTTCGTCGGCGTAACTGAGTACCATACGGCCAGTATCCGTCAGCTTAAGATTACGTCCTACCTTGACGAAAAGGGCTTTGCCAAACTGTTCTTCCAGTAACTGGATTTGTCCACTGATGGTTTGTGGTGTGATATGTAATTTCTCACTGGCTTTGCCAATACCACCTTGCTTAGCCACCACCCAAAAGTAATGCAAATGCTTGAAATTGATCATATTTCACCAATAGTTCGAGAAAAACTGATTATTTTTCTGAATAAATCGATTATATCTTAGGAGATTTTGCAGCTAACTTAAAGTTTCAAACATAACTTATCCATTCTTGGGTAAAGGAGAAGAAGATGAAAATCAAAGTGCAAGCACGTCGTTTATCTCTTACTAAAAGCTTGAAAGCTTATGTAAAACGTCGTCTGAATTTTGCATTGAATTCCCGTTATGACAATATTCAACGAGTGACCGTTATGTTGACGGATGTTAACGGTCCTAAGGGTGGTGAAGACAAACACTGCCAAGTCTTGGTTAAAATCAATGGCCAGAAAGAAGTGGTGATAAACGAGCGGCAAGCCGATATGTATTATGCTATCGACAATGCTGCCAGCCGTACAAGCCGAACGGTATCAAGACGTATTGAGCGTTTGCAAGCCAAAGCAACGCGCATGAAAGCGGCCTTTCACAAGATGAGAGCGCCAAAGAAAATGCCCCGTGATGTATACGAAGAATATGAAAATGAGTACGGCTATTATCGTCATGCATAGGTTAGAACTAGCCTAGTTGATGATGGCAATAAATTAGAGACCCCTACTTTAAGCGAATCAGAACATTTGGTTCGCTTTTTTTTATTAATTAAGTAAGAGCGACCTATATTTCTTCTATAGGTCGCTCTTGGGGATTAATTTGGAGATAGGTTGGGTAAGAACATCGCAATGTCAGGGAAGACCATAATCAATACTAATCCTAACAATCCCATCATGGCGTAAGGAAAGGCGCCAACCAGTACATCTTTAATGGTGTAATCTTCGCAGATGGCTTTAACCACAAATAGGTTCATGCCAACAGGTGGCGTCACGGCCCCGATTTCCATATTGATAACCAGAATCACGCCAAACCAGACAAGGTTGATATCCAATGCTTGTAGTGCTGGTAACAGAATGGGGACAGTGACAAGAATTGCTGCGGCCGCATCCATAAACATACCGAGTATTAAGTAAAGGATGTTGATTAAGATTAAAAACTGAATGGCGGATAAATTCAGTGAATCTATCCATTGCGCCACGTCTTGAGGCACTTGCAGAAGTGACAGAGTGTTACCAAATACGGATGCCCCTGCGATTAACATCAGTATCATGGCGCTGGTTTCGACACTGGCCATGGTGGCTTGCCAGAAGAGTTTAAGTGATAAACTGCGTTTAACAAATATGGTCAGTAATAGAGCATAGATTACCCCGACACCAGCGGCTTCTGTTGGGGTGAATAGTCCCGTATAGATCCCGCCCAGCACCACTGGAATCAATAACAAACTGGCAATCATATCAAAGGTGATAGGGGCTTTCGCCTCTGCCGATTGCTCGCTATTTGTAGGGTTAATGGGATGCTTACGCATGGCATAGATGGAATAGAGAGAAAACAATCCAGCCAACATTAAGCCGGGAATAATGCCCGCTAAAAACAACTGGTTAACAGAGCTATTGGTGACTAATGAATAGAGAATGAATGAAATGCTTGGCGGTATCAAAATCCCTAATGTACCCGATACGGCAACACAGCCTGCACTGAGCCGTTTTGGGTAACCACGTTCACGCATCTCTGGAATACTAATCGAACCGATGGTGGCAGCCGTTGCTGTGGAGGAGCCTGAAATCGCGGCAAATATAGTGCTGGCTAAGGTGGCAGCGATGGCGAGACCACCAGGAAGTTTTCTTGTTATGCGATGAGCAAAGCTGAATAAGTCTTTCCCTGCTCCTCCTTTGAGCATGAGCTGGCCCATGTAGATATAGAGCGGAATGGCAATAATAACAAAAGAATTGAGGTCACTGTAGGCCGTTTGTGTGAGCGCGTTAATGCCAGGCCCAACACCAATGGTTATCATGTAACCGAGCATACCACTAATAAGTAGTGATACGGAGATTGGCAACCCCAGAATCATGAGTACAGCCAAGGCACAGATAGTGATCGTAAAGGTCATTGATGAGTTCCAATAAGTACTAATTAATCGAGACTTTTTTCACGAAGTCGCGAATTTATAAAACATGTGTCGTAGCAATGTTTCTAATCGGTTTGGCTGATATCCAGTATGAACTTATGTAATTCTGCCACCGCCCAGACACCGGCTCCCAAAGGAATAGCCGCTTTAGCAATCCATACTGGCCACTGAACCACATCTAAAGTGATTTCTTGCATGGTGAAGCTGTTTAATGCCTGCAAAAAGCCAGCGTATGACATAAAGCACAAAAAGCTAAATAGGATTAAAAAACGCAGAATGATCAGTAGTTTTCCTCGTCCGATTATATTTTCTAGGGCAATACCTGCTGTTACATGATGGCGGCCCATTGCCGTCGCAACGGCCCCCGTAAAGGCCAGCCAAATTAAGCAAAATAAATCAAGATCGTAAGTCCAAGAGTTGTCTATGTTCATCATGCGTAGGACGATACCGGCAATGATGGACATGGATAATAAGATGAGGGATAGGGCTGCGATGGTGCTGACTAATTTAGCCAGCCCTCCCGTTAGATCCCTTACCCATTTGACCAAACGGCCAAATGGGGATGTTTCAGTTGTATGTGTCATTGAATATACCTAGAAGAAAAGGAGGCGTGTTACTTGCTGTAGGGTTTTAGGTCATCGAGAATTTTCTGACCAGTTGCCCCTGTTTCTTTAAGATACAATTTACGTTCCATGACGCCAGCGGTTTCTTTCCAAGGCGTTAACTGCTTGCCAGTTAATTGCGTGACGTGGTTGCCTTTCGCTTTCAGGAACTTGATGTCATTAGTAAATTCATTTTCGATGTCTTGAACGGCTGCTTTTTCTGACGCTTTAGCGGCTTTGCTGATCAGATCACGCTGTTGTTGGGTTAGTCCTTTCCACCATTGTAGGTTGACTTGAACAGGGTAAACCAAAGGAACATAGTGAATAGCGGTAACGTATTTGCCTACTTCGTACCATTTACGTGACGTGATGGTAGATAGGCCCGATGTGGCGCCATCTAAAGCGCCTCGTTGCATGGAGGTATAGACTTCACTGGAGTCCATGGCAACGGGAGTGGCGCCTTGGCTCTTAAGGAACATGGCTGAAAGGCTACCTTCTGAGCGCATTCTTAAGCCTTTAAGATCTGCTGGCTTGATGATTGTTTTTTTGCTGTTTACATAAGATTTAGCATAACCGTAGAAGCCCCAAGCAACAACGTGAACGCCGTGCTTTTCTAAAATAGCATCAACATCTTTACCCAGTTTACCGTGTAATGCTTTTAGTAATGTTGTCGCATTTGGAGCGAGGAAAGGAATGGTATCCCACTGTAGCGCTGGAGCGTATTTAGACCACCAGTGCATGGCATTAATGCCCATATTAGCCGTGTTATTTGCTAAACCATTGGCGATGTTAGAGGCTTTGAGGAGAGAGCCAGAAGGATAGGTAAGCACTTTAATGCTACCATGGCTCATTTCTTTGATGTTTTTGGCAATGGTTTCTGCTTGATTAGCCGTAGCTGTATGCGGTGGCATATACCATGCAAATCGTACGGTTAAATCGGATGCTGACGCTTGTGTAGAGGCTAGGCCAAGAAAAGCGGTTGTTGCAAGGGCGGTGGTTAAAGATAGGTTTAGGTATCTTTTTTTCATGTAGCACTCCAAGTTTTATAATTATATTTGTTGTGTGTTAGATTTATATAAGAAAATCCTTGTTTCTGTTACAAAATGCTACATGGTTTTGTTGATTTTTATATTCAATATTTCGCCTTTTTATTGCATAAAAAAAGGAAGAGGTGAGGATTTATTGTCGATTGGTCTACTGGCTATAAAAAATGTCACATCGTGGTGCAAGTAGGCTTAAAAATGGTGAATTTGAATTGAGCCCAGTTTGGGCAAAAATGCCCAAACTGACTGAGAGGTAAGGGGTTTACTTGGGTATGTTATAGCAACATATTGGTTCGTCGTTGCAGCTTGAATACTGACCTCTGTTCGAGAGTATAGTGCAAAGGCTCTGTAATCTTTTAACAGTCCATTTACTTATCTGCCGCTTAATTATCTGCCGAAGTATTTAACCATTCCTTTTTATAAAAGCGTTCAATGTTGTTACCATTCTCCCATTGGAATAAATAAAGCCAATCATTGTCGATCAGTTGTCTGACGATATCGTGCTTAGCGGTAATTTGTTCAATTGCATGCTTAGGGGCGTCGATGTAGACGGCGAGCCGAATCGGTGTGTGCATCCAGTTGGTACCATCGCTGATGGATTGCATCGGTAAACCGATCCGCAGATCCCCTCCATTGCCTTCAAATACGCCGATATTACCGCCTACAGCGTTGTGCAGTACTTTGTTACCACTACCGAACTTATAGTTGTCTGTGACGGAAAGGTTGTATTGCATATTGATCCAGTGGGCTACTAGCATAGGGGCCGTTAGCAAACGTTCTAGAATGCTGAAATCTGGGTCATGGTTCGCATCGTAATCGTGTAAAAAACTTCTCCCTTTCAGGTCCATATGACGGGTTTTATGGCGCGGTGCAATGATAAAGGAGTGGTTGTTTGCCAAGCCCCATTCAGGACTGACTTGTGACCAATCATTTGCCCGTTGGATAAAAGCATGAAAGCGCTCTAGGTTGGATAAGTCGACAAGTGACGCATCGAGCTTTTTGGCACGCTCTTTTTGTGCGAGATAAGTGGCTTGTTCTAACCAGCTTGAGATTTGGCCATCGACGGATTCAAAACAAGTCAATTGGTCGGTGGTGGTATTGTGTAGCGCCGCGATAAATTGTGTGGTGTCGGGAATATTGGCGCCCATTTGATTCAAAAGCGTCCGTACTTTGGTGTCGTTCAATAATGTGGCTAAAACTTTAACATTCACTTCACCACTTTGTCCGCCACAGGCACCACATTCTAGTCCAGCAGCATGGAGGTTGTTGCTGGTGTGGCTACCATGGCCGACTAGCATAACGATAGGAGCATAGTGTTTCAGCCCCATAGTATCCAATATACCTTTGGCTAGGTTTGCCTTGTCTTGGTCCGTTAATGCCATGCCCTGTTGAGTGAGTTGCCATTGGGTGTCAGGAGCGAGACGGTTAGCCGGATGAACTTGACGTTTTGGAAAGAGTGTCTGTTTAAACATTTTAAAGGCATACCACCACCCCATGGACTCTACCATGGAAAAGGCAGCGGGGGCTGCGTGTCCCCAACGATGCCAACGGGCTTCATTTTGTTGGTGATGGACGTGCTTGGCGTTCGACTTGGTTTCGCTCACGGTAATCGCAGGGCTGAGCAAGCCTGGCAACTGTGGTCTGGCGAACTGCGTATCTTTTGCTTGGTATTCAATGGGCAAACCAAAAAAGCCTGCAAACCCCAATGTTTGAATATGATTAGATTGTTTTTCTAAGGCACGACGATACACTTCGGAGCGAACATCGATGCAAAAAATTGCCTGCAGCTGTGGATTGTCGAATGGCTCCTGTGATGGTAGTGGTTCTCGCAGTATGTGGTGAAAATCGGCTTGTTCGCTGTATTCCAGCGCTAATGCCCAGATCTTAGGTATCTCTAGGGCATCATGATGTGCATTGTACAGAGATTCAATGTTCTTTTTTTGTAGTGTCCATTTCTTGGCTATTCTACTCAATGAAGCTGGTTTGGCGTGATTTAAGTAACGCCAGATAACCAGCTCCCACGCCATTTTGATGGCAAGCAACGCCATAACATGGTGTTCTTGTTGGTCACTTTCTGTATTGCTGGGCCAGTTTAAATAAGCAAGATAGCTACTCCAACCGTTAATATCGAGCAGCAGGGCGTGAGCGTAGGCGGCTAAGGCTTCGTCATTTATGCCAAGTTCTCGTATGGCCAACGCAAACAGTTCGTTTTGGTCTTTAGGCAATTCGTGGAAAAAACGACTGAGATTGGCTTCTCCCATGATAATGCTTAAGCCTCGGTCTTCGGTGGTGATTTCTAACCAATGAGGATATAGCCCAATCTCATGGTGGCTGTCTTTCTGTCTTAAGGTCGGGCTTTGTTTTTGATAATGGGCCGCACAGAACTGACTCACTTGATGGGTGATTTCATCATGCCATGACATTTTGGTCGCTGGGCGCTGTTGGTCCGCTAGGTCAGCAATGGACTGCCATGAAATCGGCTGAAAGCGCGGTTTGCTTAAGTGGTTTAGCAGTTCTGTTGAGCATAGCGTAAGGCCATACTGTTTGGCGGCTTTTTCCAACTTATCGAGCTGGATTCGACCTTCTTCATACCAGGCTACGTAAGTCTCCAGAGGCAGATGAGTTTTAACATTTGCTAGGGCCGATAGCTCACTGGCGACCTGATCATAGGGTTGGTTTACCATGGACCACAGAGGGTTAACCGCAATGAGTTTGTCTAGTGGCCAACTGGGAGCGATGTTACTTGCCGCATGCGTCAAGATTGCCTGCTGGCGTGAACTGAGTATTGGCTCAGATGGTGACAGATCTTGTGTGTGAGTCATAACCATAATGCAATCTTCCTATGGTTTAGCGGGTGAATTAATGGTAACAGGAGAAATATGTTGTTCCTTTGCTCTGGCAGGTAAGGTGACGGGCCAGATTTTAAGGGCAACACGAGTGAGCCATTCGTCTAGATACAGGCCTGCGAACAAGGCAATAGACAGCCTGCGCACCGCCGGCCAGTGTACTTGGTAATACAGTAGTGCATTCAGTACAAAGAGGCTGGTAAAGAGCAGCATTGCCCAGACGTCGGCCAAAGAAAAGGCACTAATATGACCTATGTTTGAAATAGGAATCGTCATATCGATCAGTTTTTTCAATGTGGCGTAAACCACACACAATAAGAGGCCCACTATCATGGTATAGACGCTTGAGGGGGCATGTTCGGATGTTCGCCACTGGATAATTAAGACGGTCAGTGCCAGAGAAAATAACCACCAAGTACTAAAGGCGCCTTCAAAATCAAATAAGGCTTTTACGACGACGACACAGGCGGTGGTGATGGCGATGGTCGAAAACCACTCTTGTCCGCTCGGTACTTCTTTTTTGGGCATACCTTTAACAAAGGGCTTAGACAACAGTAGACGAAGGTGATCGTTAACCGCATTGCCGGAATTTAAGAATGAATAGGCTTTATAGAAAGAGTGAGCCAATAAGTGCAATAACACCAGCTCATACATCCCTAAAGCGAATTCGAACAACATTAGTCCCATTTGTGCGCTGGTGGACCAAGCAAGACGAACTTTGACGCTGATACGAGTGGTCATTACCAAGGCACTGGCTAAGGTCGAAAACCCCGCAACTAATAGCAGTAACCAAAGAGCGGCGGTACTTTGCGCGACTAGTGGTGTAAATAACAGCACCATGTAACCCCCTAGGTTAATGACACCGGCGTGAAGCAAAGCACTGACTGGGGTTGGTGATTCGACCACTTGTATGAGCCAACCATGAAAGGGCAGCTGAGCGCATTTGATTAAGGCGGCAAAAGCAATGAGTACCGCCGCGATTTGATCTGGTGTCGTGAGGTGGTATCCCGCGTTGGAGTCGATGGTTAAGCTGCTCAAAATATTACTGATATAGAGGGTGCCATGTTGTAGGCCAAGCAATACAAAGGCCACCAACAAGGACAACTCTGCAATACGCGCTAAGATGAATTTTTTATGGGCCGCTAGGATGGCACGAGGCCGATCTGGATAGAAGGTCAGCAAATTATGTAGAGACAAGCTAATGCCCAGCCACCCCAACCAGAAAATGATTAAGTGGTTAGTTGTCACCGTGATGGCAACGGATGCCAAAGTAAACATCATCCAGCGGTAGTATTGGTTGCTATTGGCTTGTCCTGCCATGTAGTGTCGGGAGAAGGTAATCAGTACCCAGCCCATGATGGTCACTAATCCTAACATGACCTGACTTAATGAGGTGTGACGGATTAAGTCAGAAGATTGCCACGCATCCGCGAAGAAATAGCTAACAGGAAAGGTCATTAAGAAAACGACCAATAGACCACGGCTTAACCAAGTGGCTTTGGTTGACACGGCGGTAGTTGTAGCGCGTCCAACATACCAGCCGCCGAGAAGGTAGGCGAATGGGATGCAGATAGGCAAAAAACTCAAAGCAATGAGAGACATGTATTACCTCTAAACAAGAACTTACATCGGATGTAGGTATTATGAAGTCTTTATTTTGTTAATAAAAATACATATATTAAAACCAATCGTTCTGTTTTTTGTATGTATCTAAGCAGAATGAGTCTGAATTATCTGAATGGGCGGACTGACCTATGGCGCGATTGAATTACCATCATTTGTATTATTTTTGGCAGGTTGCGAAGAGTCCGAGCTTAACGGAGGCGGCTGACGTTCTGCATATTTCCCAGTCGGCTCTGTCGGCACAAATCAAGCAATTAGAGCACAGCCTGAATGTGACCTTATTTGTGCGCCAGGGTCGCAAATTGATTCTGACGGATGTGGGGCGACGCGTGTTGGCTTATGCGCAAGACATTTTTAATACCGGTGAGGAACTTGAAAACTTTTTACAAAAGGGCAGGGCCACACAAGTGCAGCACATTACTTTGGGCATACAGAGTAATCTATCAAGAAATTTTATTGAGAGCTTTATTGAGCCGTTACTAGAAAGTGAGCATGTGAGTTTTTCTTTGTCTTCTCGTGGGATGACAGATTTACTTAATGGTTTGGTGAACCATGAGTTGGATTTAGCGTTAACCAATCGAGCGATTTTAAGCGAAAGCCAAGAGACCACTTGGCAAAACCAGTTGGTTGCCCGCCAAGCGGTGGCCATTATCGGGCCTTATGGTGACAAGCCAAGCACGGGCTTTCCAGAGGGCTATCGGGATAAAAAATGGGTGGTGCCGGGGAAAAATACCGATATTCGTTCTTCGTTTGAATCTTTTTGTGCCGCCCATCAATATCAGCCGGAGATTAAGGCGGAAGTGGACGATATGGCCATGTTGCGATTGTTAGCCCGTGACAGTGGCTATTTATCTGTCTTACCACCAGTAGTCGTTAAAGACGAGATTCAAGCTAAGTTGCTGCAGGATTATGAAAGCATTCCACAGGCGTTTGAAAATTTCTACGCGATCACGGTCCCACGTAAATTTGCTGCCCAGTCTGTCATTGATTTGATTCAAACCGCGATTAACCAGTATGCGACGGAAGCCACATAGTAATAATGCTCGGGCAGAAAGGGAGAAGAGGCCACTTTATCTCCCTTTCCACTAGAAACAAGAGACTAGCTTTCTAGCAGCTCTTGGGCAAAGTAATCTCCTGGTTTTTTCACGCCTGGTAAGGCAAAGAAATAACCACCACCAAATGGCTTGATGTATTCTTCTAGTGGCTCGCCATTTAAGCGCTCTTGTACCGTGATAAAGCCCGCCTTTAAGTCTGCTTGATAGGCTAGGAAGAGCAGTCCCATTTCCAGTTGGCCAGCATTGGTCACACCATCTGAGTAGTTATAAGCGCGGCGTAACAGTTGGTGTTGATTAAAGCCTGGAGTTCTAGGGTTCGCTAAGCGCATATGGGCATCCAGTGGGATGATTTTTCCTTCAGGGTCTTGAGCGTAATCAGGAATATCATGCTCGTGTTTCATGCCCAACGGTGCGCCTGTATCACGTTCTCGACCAAAAATGGTTTCTTGTTCTTGCAGTGGTGTTCTGTCCCACTGTTCGACGAAAAAGCGAATGGTTCGTACGGCCAAATAGCTGCCACCAGTAGCCCATTTGGGTTCTTGGTTTTCTGGTGTAACGAGAATGACTTCGTTAGCCACTTTTGGATCTTTTGTATTGGGATTGACCGTTCCGTCTTTAAAACCAAGTAGATTGATTGGGGTTTCTTTACCCGCTGTTGCCGCCACGTGGTTGGAGATAAAACCGTCTCGGCGCCAGCGCACGCTCAATGTGGCTGGCGTGTGTTTAATGATGTCGCGCATCGCGTGAATCACGGTTTCGGGGGAATTTGCGCAGAACTGAATTAATAAATCACCATGGCAGCTTTCGGCTTGTAAGGCATCGTTTGGAAAACGTGTCATGGTGACGAGATGCTTGGGTTTTTTATCCGCTAAACCAAAACGCTCATCAAACAGACTGGCGCCCAGTGCAACGGTAAGGGTTAGGTTATCTGGATTGATATAAGTGCCTACAATGCCAGAGTCCAACGGGGGAAACTTATCCCCTGTGCTGGGCGGTTTGCCTCCTTGGGTTAGAAACCTTGCCCGTTCGGTGAGGGTTTTAAAGAGGCCTTTTAAATCGTCGTTGTTATAAGCGATCACATCAAAGGATACGACACAAGCTGACGCAGGAGGTGGATTTAAAATACCGCTTTGATATTCGCCGTAAAAAGGCTGTTTCATTTGACGGCTGGTGTAAAATTCAGCGTCGAATGAATCTTCTTTCGCCTTCATGTTTTTCTCCATCATACCCTCTGATCCGGCCAGTGCCTGAGTAGAGACGGCGCTACCGAGAGCAACAGCCCCGCCAAAGGCGCCAAGACCTTTCAGTAAATTACGGCGCTCCTCGACAATTGAGTCGTGGCTTTGTTCGGTTTTTTCTGTTTGATTGTTTTTTTGTGTCTGTCTGGATTGTAATAGAGAATGAAACGGGCAATTCATGTTATTCCCCTCAAATATGGTCACTTGTTACGCTTTCGCTCTGCTCCAGCGGATTGCGTTAACGGTTGTTGATGAACGGGCCGAATGTCTTCGCCCATGGCCTTTTGTTCGCTTGTCAAATATGTTGTGCGTGCTTGCTTAGTTCAGACCAAGGTTGCCGCGCAGTTTTGCTAAATCTTCCGCCAGTTCGGTAATCGGCCCTTTTAAACGCTTTCTGTCCTGCTCAGATAGCTGGTTATAAGGTTCGAAGCCTGTGTCGGTTTTGTAGCGTGCCAAAATCTCATTGACCTGTTTGAAGTTGTTTTCAATACGGTGTTGTAATGGGGGGTTAATCTTGTCCATCATCGGCTTGAATAAGAAGACGATTTTTTGAGCTCCCTCCACATTAGCGTTGAAATCGTCCAGATCGGTGTGGGCGTAACGATCTTCTTCACCACTGAGTTTGCTGGCTGCCACTTCTTCAATAAGGCCTGCCGCACCACCGACGACGGTAGAGGGTGGAAAGGGTAGATTACGTATGCGGCCCTGTAGTTCGGTCACATCCTTATCAAGCTGATCGGCTAATGCTTTGCTATCTGCCAAGCTGTTGGCTTTCCAGAGGTTATATTCAAGACGATGGAACCCCATAAAGTGTGGGTCTTTTGCCCCCATGGCAAAGGCATCTTCACGGGCATCAATACGGTTATCTAGATCAGAAAACAATTCAGCAATAGGTTCAATCCGCTCATAATGCACACGCACTTGGCTGTAAAGTGCCTTGGCTTTGTCCATCTCGTTGGCACGAATGGCATCAGTAAAGGCTTGAGTCGCCTGAGTCAATTGGCGGGTTTCATTCATTACATAGAATTTGTACTCGGCAATAGGCCCAATAAAATCGTTACTGGTGATTTTATAAGGTTTGTTCTGACCGTCGCTTTGCACGGTAAGTTTTCCGTGAGGGTTGGTTAATAAGCCACAGGTCATCTCATAGGTGCCAGGCTCTAGGGTAACGGTCATTTTTTGCTGAAAGCCTGGGATGATGTTTTCCCGTTCGGCAACGACCATAACACCATCAAGAATTTCCCATTCCAGTGCTCGCATACTTTGGTTACGAATAATAAATTGTACTTTGCCTGCTGGAACGGTAAGGGCCATAGGCTGACACTTTTTATCGTCGACGACGACATTGTATTGCGGGACATCGCTGGCGAATGCACTACAAGATGCCAGCAAACTCCCTGTCGCCACTGCGAACAAAGCAGGTTTTCGCCAGATGTTCTGGAATAAAGCAGACATGTTTCTCTCCATAAGCAACACACGGTTTGAAACCAATCAAACCGTGGTGTTTGATGTGATCGTATGATGGATTAATTAAGGTTGAGTTCGCCACGAAGCAGAGACAAGTCTTCAGCCAATACCGTGATTGGACCTTTTAACGCCAGACGATCTTGATTGGTCAATTTTTCGTAGGATTCAAAGCCTGTTGGAGTACGGTATTTCGCTAAAATACTATCAACACGCTTGAAATTGCCGTCGATCTTTTTGACCAGAGTAGGGTTTTGCTCAATGAGAATGGGTTTTAGCAAGGAGACGATTTTTTGCGCCCCATCGACATTTGCTTGAAAATCGTCAAGGTCGGTACGGGCGTAACGGTCTTCTTCACCACTGATTTTACTGGAAGCCACTTCTTCGATTAAGCCCGCGGCGCCCCCTACTACTGCGCTAGGGGGGAAAGCCAAGTTGGTGAGTCGTTTATGCAGTTCAAGTGTGTCTTGATAAAGTTTCTCTGCATAAGGCTTCATGCCCTGGGTGGTATTGTCTGCCCACAGTGCTTTTTCGATACGATGGAAGCCTGTGAAGTTGGGGTCTTCTGCGCCTTTGGCATAATCGTCTTCTCGGGCATCCATACTGCCATCAAGGTCAGAGAACAATTCGGCAACCGGTTCAATTCGCTCATAATGTACACGAGCAGGAGAATAGAGTTGTTTGGCTTTTTGCACGTCCCCTGCGATGACCGCATCCGTAAAGGCTTTCGTATCTTTCACCATACCATCGACTTGTTCAATCACGTAGAACTTGTAGTCGGTAATGGGAGCGACCAAATCAGAAGCCTGTGTTTTGGCTTGAGCCATGGTTGAACAAGCGGCGATAGACACAGCAAGAGCAAGCGTTGAGAGAGTAGTTTTCATTAGTGACTCCGTATCGTTGTTGTTTAAGAGTAGAGCGTTTGTAATAGAGTGTTTTACTTGTTATTCCGATTGACCTAAGACGTCCCACTATTCGCCGGACGACTCGTGGGGCTGGAAGTGAGATCATCTTTCTTGAAGAACCAATACAGCGCGGGAAGAAGATAAATAAAGTAGATGGCAACTTCACTGATAGTGGGGGTTTCTTGATACCCCAATAAACCTTCTAATAAGGTGCCAAACACACTGTGCGTCGAGAGTAGATCGCTGGCATTAAAGGCGATGCTTTGGAAGTAATTCCAAATACCTGCTTCGTGTAGTGATCGAATGGCACTTGCTGCAAGACCTGCTGCCACAAATAAAATAAATAAGCTGGTCCAACGGAAGAAGGCGCTCAGTGGTAATTTGAGACCACCTAAATAAATGGCAAAGCCCAATAGGACGGCCAAAGCTAAGCCTGTCACCGCCCCTAGTGGTGCGGAAGTACCAGCGCCTTGCTGGAAGGCTGAGAGAAGAAAGAAGACGGATTCTAACCCTTCGCGGGCGACCGCTAGGAACACCATGCAAACCAAAGCCCAACCTTGGCGAGAACCTTGGTACTTGCCCAATGCTTTATCGATGGAACTGTGTAGATCCGTTTTGACTGAGGCCGCTGCTTTACGCATCCAAAACACCATGTAGGTCAACATACCAACGGCGATGGCAGCAACGATGGCTTCGAATAATTCCTGTTGTTTTTGAGGAAACTCCCCCGTGGTTTCATTGATGCCATAACCAATTGCTAAACAGAGTAGTGCGGCACTGAAAACGCCCCCCCAAACAGCTGGCATCCAATGTCCGCGTTGAGTGCGTTTAAGGTAACCTGCGATAAGGCTGACGATTAACGCCGCTTCAAGTCCTTCTCGGAGCATGATTAGAAAGGGAACAAAAAACATAGGTGACACCTTGCCTGTGAGTGATAAAAGCTAAAAATATCGAAATGTAATGCGTTTTATAAATACTAATGATAATGAATATCAATATTGTTTTATTATATGTATGTTCAGTTCAGGTGTTAGTATCCTGACAACTTATTCACATTTTTTCCTTATTATTGGCGTTTAGGTCGTTTATTTCTGTGGGAGGTTTATTTTTCAACGAATGGTTAGATATGTCTTAGCAGGGGATTAGAGAGGCTTTAACTATCGTATGTCTAGTAGGACGGGCAGGCTTTATGCACATAACGCAACATTTAATTTGTGTTATTGAGTAGGTAAATGGCCAAGATACGGTTAGTATGACGCTCTTAGCTCAGTAGTATTGAGCGTTAATTAGGTCAACTATGTCAACTTTTCGTGTGCGTTATCAAACATTAGAGTTTGATCTTTCCGATATTCACGTACGTACTCTTCGCGATAATCAACAATTTTCTGATGATGATAATGAAGCTCTAAATCTGGGTATTTCCTCTGCTACTTGGCCGTTATTCGGCATTATTTGGCCTTCAGGTGAGATATTAGCGCATTTGATGTATACCCATAACATCGATGGGTTGCGTATTTTAGAAGTGGGCTGTGGTATTGGTTTGGCCAGTTTGGTATTGAATCATCGTCATGCCAATATTACCGCGACGGATTATCACCCAGAAGCAGGGCGTTTTTTGAGTGCGAACGTATTGCTCAATGGGGATCGTCCTATTCCATTTGTACGAACTGGTTGGCAAGATGGCGAGACCTCATTAGGTCAGTATGATTGCATTATTGGTAGTGATTTGTTGTATGAGCGCTCCCATGTGGACATGCTAGCAGATTTTATTGACTGTCATGCAGCGCCAGATTGTGAAGTGATTTTGGTTGATCCGGGTCGGGGTCATCATGCTGTGTTTAGTAAGAAAATGGTGTCATTAGGGTATCAACATAGTCAAAGTAAACCGTTGGAAACGGGTTATTTGCTGAAACCTTTTAAGGGGCAGGTCCTTAGCTATCATCGTTCTAAAATTTGATGGCAGGGTTCGCGATCGTCGTTATCCAGCAAAAAGGCTTTACATTAAGAGTCTGAATTTGCTAACCGATTGAATGTGAAGCCGAGCATTGCTCGGCTTCTGTTTGTTTATTCCTCGCTTTCTCTTGGTATGTTGTATTTTTTGTCTTCATAGAGCCAAGTGCCGAGTAATGGATGGGCAATGGCTTCGTTGATGAGCTTTGGACTGACATCCTTAGAGGCTTCTAAGCGATGATTTCGATAAATAAAGGTCTTTGGTGGCAATTTGGGTTGTAAGATGACGACCTGATTACCACGCATAAAGGCTTGGTTCTGATTGAATTGCATGATGGCCCGGCCCACATAACTGGCATCTCGTTTGGTTAAGTCTTGTCCAATCATCGGGTGCGACGAGTTGATGCCGATTAAAGACAGCAGGGTTGGTGCTAGGTCTATTTGACTGATAAGACGATGATCTTCCTGCGGTGGAACATCTGCGCCTAAGATTAATCCAGGAATATGGAAGTTGGTAATGGGAACCAGTTCTGGTCGGCTGGAGCGAGCATCGTGATCGGCGACAATAAGAAATACCGTATTTTTCCAATAGTTAGACTTTTTCGCCATATCAAAAAATTTGCCTACTGCGTAATCCGCGTATTTTACCGCATTCTCACGAGAGTTTTTCGGTGTGTTGTAATCTTCAATTTTGCCATCAGGAAAATCAAAAGGGTCGTGATTGGAGGAACTAAACACAAGGCTAAAGAAGGGTCTGTTATGCTGAGCTTTTTCAATAAATGTCTCGTTGGCTTTTTTGAACAGGTCTTCGTCGCTGACGCCCCAAGAGGCAATAAACTCAGGATTTACAAAGTCCTTTTCTTCAATAATGCTGTCGAAACCATTGCCTAAGAAAAAGGCTTTCATGTTATCAAAATGCGCACCACCACCGTAGATAAAGCTGGTGTCGTATCCCTTCTGTCCCAGTAATTTCGCAAGGGTGAAAAAGCCCGTTTGAGAGTTGGGTAGTTTAACCGTACTGCGTGCTGGTGTTGGGACGAACCCGGTCACGACGGCCTCGATTCCTCGCACAGAGCGCGTGCCTGTTGCGTAAAGCTGGTTAAAAGCCCAGCCCTCTTTGGCTAATTTGTCGTATTCAGGGGATAGCGGTAGGCCTCCTAGGCTGCCAATAAATTGTGCCCCTTGGCTTTCTTGCAAAATAATCACGAGGTTTTTGGGGTGTTTGTATTGATGGGTCGCGGTTTGCTTGTGCAAAGTAGGGAAGTCTTTCGACACAAAGTCCGCTTCTTTTAGGCCCATGGATTTGTGTATGTTGGAGAGAATGTCTGCTTTGCTCATTTGCGGATAAAGTTGAAACGAGCTGACCTCATCTTGCATCTGACTGACCGCATAGAGCATGGAGTAAGCTGAATTGAGGGTTAGGCTATTGACCAAAGGATCATTGGTAAAGGCGGTATAGCTTGGGTTAATGGCTCGATGTTGCAAGCTAGAGCGCGCGGCTAATACGCCAAGAAGTAAAATGAGCACGGCGAGAACCGGTCGTTCAAACCATTTTGGTTGCGGTTTGTTGGTGATGTGCTGTTTACGCATTAAATAATAAATGCCCACAAAAGCGGCAATCGTGACCAGTAACGATAAGGCAAGGGTGAGTTTATGCCCCGCCATAAGCATGGAAAACACTTCTTTGGGGTAGATTAAATATTCAACGAACAGGCGGTTTGGGCGTAAATTGTACTCGTTGATAAAGGCGGGTGTTGACGCTTCCATAAAGACACAAAAAACAAAGGCTGCCGAGAGCCAAATGCGGCATACAATATCCCAGACACGATTAATATAAGGAATGCCGGAGACCAGTACGGCAAAGAGTGCGGGTAAGGCGGCTAGGTAGGCTAGCGAGGCTAAGTCAATACGCAAACCAAACCCTAATATGGTGAGCCAATCTTTAAACGAATCGACCCGTTCATGTTGCCAGATGATCAGAGCAAGCCGGCTTAAGGTTAAGGTACATAATGTAATGAGAAAAAAAGTAAGAAAGGGTTTGAGTGGAGAGCGGTATCGATTTAATGCGTTTACCATATTAGAAACCAAACAGAAGGATGAAAACGTTTGATTATAGTATAAAATATGGAAAAATGTTTCATAAATATTTCAAAAAAATCTTACTGTGACAACGTAATATGAAGAGATGGCAGTATAAAGCGGTAAGGCAGGCTACCCACAAAAATGCCCTATTCCGTCTAGAATAGGGCGCTTGATTTCTTTACTGGAGAAGTGTGGTCTTGGTTCGCAGCCGTTTTTGCCAACGAATCGCGTCGATAAGTAAAAACACGACTAAACTGATGCCCATCACGGGCAGACTGATCGCAACAAAGAGGCTCACTAGAAGGCTAATGGCTTTCCATGTGGGCGATAGTTTACTCCAAGCATCAAGCAGTGGTTTGGAGGTGGCTCCAGCGGTTGGACGTCGACGCCACCACATGGTGTATCCCCAAACAATCATGACACACAGTGACAAACCAAAAGCGGCTAATATGAGTTGATTGGCTAAACCAAATAATAAGCCCATGTGAGCATCAATCCCCCAACGGATTAATTTGGCAATCAATGGGAAGTGAGCAAATTGCGCATGATCTAATACCGCTAAGGTGCTGCCATCGATGGCGACAGAGTCGACTTGAGTGGGCCATTCCCGATGGATTTCACGAACAAACCAAGCTGTATTGGCTTTTCTTGGTGGTTTGATCTCAATCTTAGTGGAATGGATGCCCGCTGCTCGCGCGGTATTTAATACCTTGTCGAAAAGCGGGTCGGTTTCTGTTGCGGATGGTGCGGTTTGAGCCATGGCCATATTGGTGTTGTTTGAATGACCAAGGTGATTCGCATGCTCACCCATGCCTGTGCTGTGCGCCGTCTTTTTGATATCTAGAGAGACGTAGGGTGTGACCCAGCCAATGTGTTGGCGGACTGTACTGATGTTACCACCGGCCCATTTAGACCAAGTCAGACCAGTAATTGAAAAGAACACCAGTCCAAGAAAAATCACTAAGCCAAGTTGATAGTGGCTTCTACGTTTTCTCAAATAGGGTGTGCGAGAGGCAAGCTTGGTTTGGTTCTTTTTACCTCCCTTGTACCAAAGATACACGCCCCCTAGCGCGGCAATCCACAACCAAGAAGCGGCCAGTTCACTGTAGTTTCGTCCCAAATCGCCTAGTAATAGGGTGCGATGTAGGTAATCGATAGTAGTACGAAGGGGCAGGACGCCGCTGGTACCATAGACACCTAAGCTGCCGCGAACCGCTAAGTTATGAGGGTCAATAAAAACGGAGCGAACGCCCGATAATGTGCTTGGATCGAGAAACATGACGCGAGTGGTGTCCCCTGGTAGCGGTGCGGGTCGCACAGCAAATAGGGTGAGATCTTTTGATAAGGATCGGCGAGCAGCGGCTATTTGCTCAGTTAAGGGTTTATTTGGCCCTGTACTGTCGGTCTTGAGTTCGTGCTTGTAGACATAAGCCTCAAGTTGCGGGGTTAATACGTAAACGGTGCCTGTCAATGCCGCGATGAAAATAAACGGGGCGACAAACATGCCAATATAAAAGTGTAAACGGGTGATCAATAATAACATGGCATTTTTCGAAGCGTCTGGCTTCTTTGTGTTCTGTATATTGGACATAAATTTCATCTGTCTAACAGGATAAGTTGTCTCCAAAAGAGGAGCGAAACTTATCTAACAATAAAATAAGCGATCGGTGCCCTGGGTTCGATGACGTCGTCGGTTAATACGATGTGAACAATGGACGTAAAGGTTCCTTGAGGAACTCTTATTTAACCTATCCGTGATCGTCAAAGGTCCCAGTTTTCTATTGGTTAACCACCTTACATGATGATATGACGTGACTGGTTGTCATATGCCGTCATCAGGATGTTATGCCAATAGATCGCTGTGTGATGATATAAACGTAGCGTGGGAAGTGTTTGGCGGGGCCCTTGGCTGTAATCTTGAATAGCGCGAGGGTAAGAGATGAGTGCTAATAGTATAAGATATAGCGGGATAAGAAGTCGCCACTAAGATTGGCAGGATAAAGATAAGTACCGCTAAGCAGGCGAGGTGGAAGAGGAGTGTACAGAACCCGCAAGCCGCCCTAAGTTCTAAGGTATCACCATCGTCCATCGACTTATTGGAATAATCCGGGTCATGGAAGTCCATGGAACCCGATTCCGCCATTTTTTCCCTGCCACCATGTTCATTCATATGCTCCATCGATGATGGTGGCTGGGCTATGACTTGTTTGGTTGGTGAATGGGGAAGGTTGTGATGCTGATGCATCGTTGGATTCATATCCATGTGGCTCATTCCATGAGCTTGCATGTTCAGCTGTGATATGAGAGGAACGACATAAATGGCGATGACTGCAAATAGACTAAGCAAGACGGGAAAACGTCTTGTTCGCTTATTGGGTTGAATCATCGACCATGTCATCACACAATCCTTATGGAGAGACGTTTATCGAGGTTATTTAACCTTGAATATCACCAGCGTGTTCTTGCGCGCTTGACACAATGCATTCACCGGCAAGATTTGGAGCGACGCCCACATCAAAACCATCTTTTTCCATGCCAGGTAACCATTTGTCAGTCCAATCCATGCTAGAAATCTCTAGGGGATTAAAACTGGAATAGTCTTTTTGTCCCCATGAGAGCGCTAATTCAGGCGTTGGCCAAATAGGTAAGATTTTATCTTGGCCAAGTGGGAGAATTAGGCAGCCTTGCGCATCGGCCAGGGTCCAAATACTGTTCTTTTTCTTAATGAGTGCGATGACTTCGTCGTAACGTTGGCGACTCGGTAAGCGGAAAAATGTATCGTTAAGAGAAGAAGTCTCAGTCATGGATTTTGCTCTAATGGAAAAAGAGGGCATTCTATCATAAGAAATCTTAATGGGGCTGCCTAGCGCTAGAATACTTTAGATAAAATCGTACAGCAGGCGATAAAAAAGCAAAACAGAGGGTGGTGACCCGCTTGTTTTGCTTTTCCGAAGGTCAAGGTGGTTATTAAGATGCGCTAAACAGTTGATCAAGTGTCGTCAGATGTTGTTGCTTTGCATCCGCTGACATCCAACTGCCGACAATGCTGTTTTTGGCCAATTGGTGCAGTTCTGCTTTACTCAGATCGGACTCTTTTATCAAAGCATGGTAGTTGTCCACCATGTACCCGCCAAAGTAAGCCGGATCGTCTGAGTTGACGGTGGCGTTGAGGCCGAGCTTTAGCATGTGCTTAATGGGGTGATCGGTTAACTCATCAACTACGCACAGTTTTAGGTTAGACAAGGGACAAACGGTGAGAGTTAAGTTGCGGGCTTTGATTTGCTTAACGAGCTGTTCATCCTCAAGTGCTCTGTTGCCATGGTCAATGCGATCTACTTGTATAAGGTCGATGGCTTGCCATACGTAGTCAGCAGGGCCTTCTTCACCGGCATGGGCAGTGACTTTCAGTCCCAATTCTTGGCAGGCTTTGAAAACGCGAGCAAATTTTTCTGGGGGATGGCCTATTTCCGAGCTGTCTAATCCTACGCCGTCTATCCAATCAAGATAGGGTTTGGCAAGTTCTAGGGTCTCAAACGCACTGTCTTCGCTTAAATGGCGCAGAAAGGACATAATGAGCTTGGAGGTCATTCCCCACTGTTCTTCTGCGTCTTTTAACGCTTTATAAATGCCGCTGATTTGTGGCTCGAAATCCACTCCACGGGATAGGTGCCCTTGAGGGTCAAAAAAGATTTCCACATGCACGACATTTTCTTGATGTACTTTGGTTAGGTAGGCCATCGTCAAATCGTAAAAGTCTGCTTCTTTTAACAGGACAGACATGCCTTGATAGTACAGATCCAAGAAGTCTTGAAGATTGGTGAATTGATAAGCGGCTTTCAGGTCTTCAACGTTCGAATATTTTAGCGGGATCTGGTTGCGTTCAGCCAGTGCAAACATCTGTTCGGGTTCAAAGGTTCCCTCAATGTGAAGGTGTAGTTCGGTTTTTGGCATTTTTTCGGCCAGTGTCATCAGTGTTTCCACACTCATGGGATACCTCTTTTTCATTTAACGGGCATCGCTAGGGATGCTTTTGTGTGTTGTGATGCGCGTACTTTTAACAGCTGGGAAAGGACAGAGATGGCGATTTCTCCAGGCTGCTTTGAGCGCAAATTGGGTTCACCCATTGGGCAATGCATTTGGTCTATTTGAACCTGACTGAAGCCTTTACTGGCTAACTTATGGCGGAACCGAGCGCTTTTGGTTTTCGAGCCAATAACCCCGATAAAGGCCGCATCGTTACGTTTTATTACGGCTTCAGTCAGTTCTAAATCCAGTTGATGATTGTGTGTGAGTACCAGATAAAAAGTATTGGCAGGCATATCGGCGACTTCATCAACGGGGTAATCGCTGATTTTAGTGGTTACCTTGTCCGATACCTGTGTGGGGAACTCATCTTGACGACTGTCTACCCAGATTAAATGGCAAGGGATATTTTCTAAGCAATGTACAATAGCCCGCCCAACATGCCCCGCACCAAAAATTGCAATGGTTAATGGAGATTGCAGGACACTTTCAAACAGCAATGTCACAAAGCCACCACAACATTGTCCTAATGTCGCCCCAAGAGGGTAATCCTCGGTGCTTGTTTGACTGTCTTTTTCGCTAAGCTTTTCCCTTGCTTTCGCAATGGCTTTCCATTCTAAATGACCACCGCCGACGGTACCATAAGTGGCATGCTGTGTAACAAGCATACGAGCGCCTATTTCCCTTGGTGTAGACCCTTTTATGGCAAAAACAGATACCATCACAAAATCGATGCCTGATTTTTCCAGTTTAGCCGCTTCTTGAACCCATTTTGTATCCATGGTTTAGCTACCTCGATATGTACTGTAGCCATAGGGGGAAACTAAAACGGGAACATGGTAGTGGCTGGTGTCGTCATTAATACCAAAGCGAATCACCACCTCATCCAAAAACAGTGGCTCTGCAAGCTGTTTGTCCAAGCGGCGATAATAATCTCCGATGGCAAACTCTAGTTCATACACGCCTTGGTGAAAGTCTTTCTCAGGCAGAATAGGCTGGTCACAGCGGCCATCACTGTTTGTGATGCTGGTGTTAAGTTGGACTTTATTGCCATCGATCAGCTCATAGAGCGTGATGGCTACGCCCGCCGCTGGGGTGCCGTGTGTTGTGTCCAGAATGTGTGTCGTTAGGTATCCCATATGGTTTTCTCTCCTGTGCTCGCTTTTTCTTATGCCGGTTGATCCACTACTTAAAGCGACACTGTTTAAAGTGTGACGTTACAGGTGTTCTGCCAAGGGGGTAGGGTGTTTTATAAAGTGCTTTCGCTTTTTTATCAATAGCGCTTTCGTTGTTTTCTATCCGTTTTTTTAATTATAGATGAAAAGTTATCGATCCTCCGCCTATAGAGAATCGATAACCCATTTACATTAAACGACTGCTAGTGGGGGATTTTATCGGTAATGCCTTGAACATACCAATTTACTCTTGCTAGTTCTTGGTCTGTCAACGAATGACCAGCAGGCACAACGATTTTTCCGGTATTGTCTTTAATAGGTCCGGTGAACGGTTTTAGTTTGCCAGATTTGATGGCTGCCAATGTTTCCTCAATTTTAGCACGCACATTTTTGGGCAAATTAGGATTGATGGAAGCCAGTTGCAGCATGTTGTCATGGAATCCCCCCCAGAAATCTTGCGACTTCCAAGTACCGTTCATCACTTGTTGTACGGTTTTTATGTAGAAGGGTGCCCAGTGATCACGTACTGAGAAAATATGCGCTTGAGGGGCAAATTTACTCTGATCCGATGCTTGACCAATGGCACGAGCACCACGTTTTTGTGCGGCAATCAATGGCGCAGGGCTGTCAGTATGCTGAATCAGTACATCTGCTCCCTGATCCATTAGAGCATTGGCGGCATCAGTTTCTTTACCTGGGTCATACCAAGTGTTTGCCCAAACAATTTTTAGTTTGATATTAGGGTTAACACTTTTTGCCCCCATGTAGGTCGCATCGATATCACGGATAACTTCCGGAATAGGGAAGGCTCCGATGTAACCTATGGTATTGGTTTTAGTGAGCAATCCAGCGGCAACACCAGAAATATAACGGCCTTCGTAAGTACGAAGAACATAAGTGCCTAAATTTTTTGCCCGTTTATACCCTGTGGCATGTTCGAACACTACATTAGGAAAGCGTTTGGCCGCTTTAACGGTTGCATTCATGAAGCCAAATGATGTCGTAAAGATGACTTTGTTGCCTGCTTTGACCAGTTGGGTAATGACACGTTCTGCGTCTGCACCTTCTGCCACGTTTTCAACATACGTCGTTTTTACTTTCCCTTTGAAATATTTTTCCATTTCTTTGCGGCCTTGGTCGTGCTCGTAACTCCAGCCCAGATCTCCCACTGGGCCAACGTATACAAAGCCAACTTTAAAAGGTTCTTCTGCTTGGGCCATGGTCACGCCAAGCATGAGACCTACGCCAAGTAATAAACTCTTTAACTTCATGATGAAACTCCTTGTGCCCTTCGGCGATTTTGTCGTTGTTAATGGAACGCTTTATACTATTTTTATTGGTTTTGTGGCCTTTGACAGCTCAAATTGACGCATGGTTAGGCCATATGTCTTGGATCAAACGGTTTTCCGAGTGATCGTGGCGCCAACAGTTTTTCTTTAAATTTATCCGCACTGATGATGACCATGACGAATACCGTTGCCACATAAGGCAACATGGCTAATAAGTTGGTCGAAATGGTCCAACCGAATCCTTGGAGAACCAAATGCATAATGCTGGCCAAGCCAAACAAATAGGCCCCCAGCATAATGCGTCCTACCCGCCAAGAAGCAAAGACCACCAGCGCAAGGGCAATCCAGCCACGGCCGGCTGTCATGTTTTCTGCCCACATAGGGGTATAGACTAAGGACATGTAAGCTCCGGCGATCCCCGTCATGGCACCACCAAACATAATGGCCAAATAGCGGACCCGAAGTACCTTGATGCCAATGGCATTGGCGGCATTGGGGTTTTCACCGACGGCTTTGAGTGTTAGTCCCAAGCGGGTTTTGTTAGCAACATACATAATGAGCACGGTCATGATGAAAGAAAGGTAGACCAACAGATCGTGCTCGAAGAGAATTTTGCCAAGGTACGGAATGGAGGATAGGTACGGGATGGGGATGGGATTAAAGCCTTGAATGGTTTTGCCGACAAAATCCGATCCGACAAAGGCGCTTAATCCCGTGCCAAAGATGGTTAATGCGAGCCCCGTGGCCACTTGGTTGGCGCCAAGGTGCAACACTAAAACACCAAAGATAAGGCTCATGACACAACCCATAGCCATTGCCGCAAGCACGCCAAACGCCATGTTGCCAGTTGAGTAGGCTGCCAAAAAGCCAACGACGGCTCCCATGAGCATCATCCCTTCCTGGCCTAAGTTCAGTACCCCAGACTTTTCACATATGACTTCGCCAAGAGCAATAAATAACAAGGGAGTGCCTGTTTTTATTGCGGAGAATAAGATTTGTGCTATGAAATCTGCGTCCAAAATAGGCTCCTAAGCCGTGGCTTGATGAGTGAAAACAAGGCGGTTGCGAATAAAGAAATCGCACGCCAGTAAGAAGAAAAGCAAAACGCCTTGAAACATACCGACCACCGCAGTGGGAATATTCATTTGAATCTGTGCCAGATCGCCCCCCATATAGAGTACGGCCAAAAAGATGGCTGCAATAATCGCACCCAGAGGGTGTAAGCGGCCCAGATAGGCGACGATGATGGCGGAATAGCCATATCCAGGGGAGACGTTAGGTACCAATTGGCCTATGGGGCCAGTCACCTCACATACACCCGCTAGACCTGCCAGCGCACCAGCAAGGAGCATAACAAACCAACTGAGCTTTTTGCTGCTAAAGCCAGCGTAGGTCGCCGCAGGTTCGTCAGAGCCAAAGACGCGCACTTGAAAGCCTAAGTGGGTTTTAGACAAGATAAACCAAGCCACAACAGCAGACAGTAGAGACAACAAAATGCCTAAATGAATTCGAGTTCCCTCAACAAGAATCGGCAGCATGGTTTGATCAGAAAACATAGCGGATTCAGGAAAACCGTAGCCATCAGGATCCCGCAGTGGCCCATTGACTGCCCACACCAGTAGATAAAAGGCAATGTAGTTAAACATAATGGTGGTGAGAATAAGGTTCGAGTTGAAGCGTAGTTTTAAATAGGTGGGAACGGCAGACCAGGCAATACCCGAGGCAACGCCGGCCAAAAGTGTTAAAGGCAAGGCTAAGGCGCTGGTGGAATCGCCAAAGGCTAGTGCGACCGCAGATCCCCCTAATGCTCCAGCGAGTAATTGGCCTTCCGCACCAATATTCCACATATTGGCCCGATAACAAAGTGATAAGCCCACGGCACAAAGTAGCAGAGGGCACATTTTTACCAGCATTTCTCCCACATTATAGCCATCAGACAGGGGGGCGATGAGTAATACATGCAGCGCCTCAATCGGGTTTTTGTCGAGCGCTGAAAAAAGAATACAGCCAAAAATAAGGGTGAGTGTAATCGCCAGCAGGGGCGAGACAAGTGTCATTAATTGGCTAGGTTGCGTTCGCGCTTGAATACGCATCATGCTGTGGTCTCCTGTAACATGTCAGCATCATGCTGTTGGTTGTTAATAAAGGTCCCTGCCATCCATTGGCCAATTTGGTCTATGTTGGTGTCTTGGGTACGGACAATAGGAGACAAATAACCATCGCATACGGCTGCCATTCGGTCTGCTAGTAAGAATAGTTCATCAATGTCTTCTGATATCAATAAAATGGCAGCCCCTTGGTCGCGTAGTTCTAATAACGCTTGGTGAATCGCTAATGCTGCACCGACATCTACTCCCCATGTCGGATGGGCGCAAATCAATACATCAGGTCGTTGACCGATTTCGCGTCCCATAATGAATTTTTGTAAGTTCCCGCCACTTAAGCTTTTTGCTTCAGAAAATTCGCCGTGGCATTTGACGCTGTAATCACTGATCAGTTGTTTGGCATAGTCTTTTAGTTGCTTCCATTGGACTAAGCCATATTTGATAAAGCCTTGACTGTGGGTGAGGAGGGTGTTTTCCGTTAAGCTCATATCGGGAACCGCGCCTCGGCCCAAGCGCTCTTCGGGGACATAAGCCATCCCAAACTGTCGTCGTGTAGCGGTTTTTAAATTGCCAATTGGTTGGCTTTTCATGGTTAGGTGAGTGTTGACGGGACGGCTGTCTTCGCCGCTAATAATGGCCATTAACTCGTCTTGTCCATTGCCGGCGACACCTGCAATACCGAGAATTTCGCCTGCTTTTAGCTCAAGATTGATGTGTTTTAGTGAGGTGCCAAAGGGGTGTTGTGTGCTAAGGGTGAGGTCATGAATCTGAAAGCGTACCTCCGTTCCCTCTTTTTTGGAGTAACCAGCGTCTTGTTCTGCTAAATCGCCCACCATCATTTTAGCAATGGAATGGGAGGTTTCTTCTGCAGGTGAGCAAGTATTGATGACTTTGCCACCCCGTAAAATGGTGGCTTTTTCACAAATTTCGGTGACTTCATGCAGTTTGTGACTAATGAATAGAATACTGCACCCCTCTTTGGCAAGCGTGCGTAGTACGCTAAAAAGACCAGACACTTCTTGAGGGGTTAATACGGAGGTCGGTTCGTCCAGAATCAAGAGTTTTACCGATTGGACTAAACAGCGCATTATTTCTACCCGTTGCCGCTCTCCAATTGAGAGTGAGTGTACGTAACGATGGGGGTCAATATCCAAACCGTATTCTTGGGATAATTGACGGATTTTCTCAGCGAGATTGCCAATAGAGGTTAGTTGAGGTTTGCTCAAACAGAGTTCGATATTTTGGCTGACTGTTAGTGTTTCGAACAGAGAAAAGTGCTGAAAGACCATACCTATCCCAAGCTCTCTCGCCGTGGAAGGTGATTTAATCTCTATCTCTTTACCATCCCAGATAAGTTGCCCTGTGTCTGGCGCGACGACGCCATAAATGGTTTTGACTAGAGTACTTTTGCCGGCACCATTTTCTCCCAATAGGGCATGAATTTCTCCAGGCATGAGGCTCAGGCTAATATTGTCATTGGCAAGACAGCCAGGATACTGCTTGCTGATATTGATCAGTTCCAGTCTAGGTGAAATATGCTGTGCGGTTTTGGTGTTATTCACAAAAATTTCCCATCTTTAAATGTCTGGCTGTGTTATTAACAATAGAGTGACTCGGTATATAAACTGCATACTGCACAAGCCACGCCAGTTCATGTCTCTTATTAGCGCGTTTAATTAAAAAAAACCGCACTCTTTTTGTGCTTTGGTTTTTTGTTTGCCCCTTTTTGGGGTTTAAAAAATAGTTGACTGATTGGTTCACTTAGCTCATTTTGTTTATATGAAATGTTTGTTTCTTTTAATCAATATTTGTGCCAATTTTTTTATGTATTGTGTGGCAATCTACTGTGTATGGTGAAGTTGCCATGGAATTGTCTTTTTAATGGGGTGATGTGATGTCTTATGATCGTGATTTAATCGGCTATGCAGGAAAACCAGTTCATCCGCATTGGCCTAAGAATGCCAAGGTGGCGTTGCAGTTTGTCTTGAATTATGAAGAAGGAGGAGAAAATTGTATTCTGCATGGGGATAAGGCCTCGGAGGCGTTTTTATCTGAGATGATCGGGACGGATGCCAGAGAAGGTGTTCGTCATATGAGTATGGAGTCCCTGTATGAATATGGTAGTCGTGCTGGAGTATGGCGTGTTCTGGCGTTATTTAAAGAGATGGGAATTCCGTTGACCATCTTTGCCATTGGTATGGCTCTTGAGCGTCATCCAGAAATAGCTAAGGTCTTTGTTGAGGAAGGACACGAAGTTTGTAGCCATGGTTATCGATGGATTGACTATCAGTACGTGGATGAAGCAACCGAGCGTGCTGATATGAAAAAAGCCATTGATGTCATTACTAAGCTGACGGGTCAACGTCCTTTAGGATGGTACACAGGACGAACAGGACCCAATACTCGTCGTTTGGTCGCGGAGGAAGGAGGATTTCTATACAACGCAGACGACTATAGTGATGATTTACCGTTCTGGCGTTTGGAAGGCGGGAAGCCTCAATTAATGGTACCTTATACCCTTGATACCAATGATATGCGTTTTGCGGCGATGCAAGGCTTCAATACAGGCGAGCATTTTTTTCAATACTTAAAAGATGCGTTTGATACCTTATACGAAGAGGGTAAAACGCAACCAAAAATGTTGTCTATTGGACTGCATTGTCGTCTGATCGGTCGTCCTGCTCGCATCGCAGGGTTAAGACGCTTCCTCAGTTATGTGAGTCAATTTGATGATGTTTGGTGTGCACGACGTATTGATATTGCCAAACATTGGCATGAGCATTTTCCTTATCAGGCAACCGCTTAATTGATTATACAAAATGATGAGTTATATGGAGAAAAACATGACAGACCAACTGTCCGTTTCGATGGAATTTCAGGCGTTGGATGGAGTGTTTGACGCTAAACCAAGTACCATGACGAAAGAGGCGTTTATTACGGTGTTTGGTTCAGTGTATGAGCACTCTGCTTGGGTTGCTGAACAGGCATGGCAGGCAATGAACCACAAAAACAGCCTGATTGACTATGATCAGAAAGAGCATTTAGCGCGTTTGTTGTTTGATGTGGTCGAACAAAGTACGAATGATACAAAACTGGCTTTATTACGTGCTCATCCAGATTTGGCGGGTAAGGCGGCATTGGCTGGAGAAGTGACTAAAGACTCTAGTAGTGAGCAAGCTGGCGCTGGTTTAGATCAATGTACGCCCGAAGAGCTTATGCGTTTTACCGATTATAATGACCGTTACAAATCGCGCTTTGGTTTTCCTTTTATCATGGCGGTAAAAGGTGCGACCAAAGAGGTTATTTTGTCGGCTTTTGACCAAAGGATTCATCATTCTCCACAGGAAGAGTTTAACATGGCTATGCGACAGGTACATCAAATTGCTCGCTTTCGTTTAGCCGAGAAATAGCGTCCTCCCCCCAAGTACCGATACAGCGTGACTGTGTCTATCTCGGGGGGATTCTGTTCCTTGCCTTATGTGATTTCTATACACTTTACTGATAGAAAATGGTAGAGTAGCGCCTTTATTTTATACAAAGTTTCCAGTTGATTGTTCTCCCTGAGTCAGGGATTGAATTGCCGTTGTCTTGTTTTAGGAATATAGCGATATTGTGCTCATATAATTTGCTTGAAAGGCTACTGAGTCAAGGGGAACTGGAGACAGATGTCGATTTTGGTGATAAATACATTGTTAATTTAGTCCTGCTGTTAGTGGCATTAGTGGACTTTTTGTTATTGATGTTTTTTTTACTAGTTCGGCCAGATCTATTCGCAAGCTTGTCCTATTTAGTCGGCTTTGTCTTTTCTATTGGACTTTTCTTGGTTAACCGAAGCAAATGGCTTGGATGGATGAGGATTATCGCCCCATTTTTGGCCATTGCTCAAATAATTCTTTCTTGTTTTTTGGTATTGGGTTCCGGAAGTGGCCTACAATGGCTTTTGGCCATGTTTTCGTCCTACTCTTTTTTAAGTTTTCAGAAAAATGAGCGGTTTTGGCAAGCCATCACTATTGTTAGTTCATTTTTAGCGTTTGTCTTATGTGAGCTATATGCCCCACGCAGTGGTCTCTTATTGGATAAATCCGAGCAGGTTGTTTCGATTATTTTAGTCTTTGTCTATTCTTTGTTGGCATTTGGGGTGGCTGTTCAAGCGCTGGTTGGTCGTTTGTTTCGTGTCAATATGAAATTAAGAGAGCTGGCTGAGAGAGATGTATTAACGGGGTTGCCGAATCGTCGTAAGGTATTAAATGAAGCATTGGCCATTTTTAACGAGGCGTTAGACTCTTCTAGTGCGTGCTCATTTGCTATTATCGATTTTGATCATTTTAAGAGGATTAATGACTCTTATGGCCATGAAGCGGGTGATCTTGTGTTGCAAAAAGGAGCAGAGGCGATGTCCATTTGTTTGCGAAAACACGATAAAATAGGCCGCTATGGTGGTGAAGAGTTTGTTATTATTATGCCTGATACGGATGCTTCAGAGGCCGTGTCAAAAATGGAACTTTTAAGGGCATCGATTGAGTCTTTGAATATTGTGTCGAGTCACGGTATTCGTATTCCTGTCACGGTCAGTATTGGCGTTGCGTCCATGTCTAAAGAAACGACTATTTTTGAAGATGTATTGGCGCTGGCTGACAAAGCGTTATACAAGGCGAAGAAAGCGGGTCGTAATAAAGTGTATTAGTTACCTTGATGTTTTTTTATGTGTTGTGACCTTTCTCTGATAGCCTGAGGGAGGCGCTGTTATTTATATGCCTTTTTTATCCTTATATATGAGGTTGCTTTGCTTAACGTTATTTTCCGTTGTGATGATTTTTGGGTGTTAAATAAACCTGTTGGTATGAGTTTCCACGCTGAATCTGATGAGCGAGGAGTGATGGAAGCATTAAAGCAAGATTACCCCAGTATGACGTTTTATCCTGTACATCGTCTTGATAAAATGACATCGGGAATTTTGCTGGTGGCGCTGAACAAAGAAGCAGCGGCAAAGTTTGGTGAGTTGTTCGAGTTGCATCAAATAGAAAAACGTTACATAGCTTTGTCGGACCGTAAGCCTAAAAAGAAACAAGGGGCGGTGAAAGGTGGTATGGTGCCAAGTCGCCGAGGGCAATGGCGTTTAACCACAGAAAATGACAACTTGGCGGTGACGCAATTCTTTTCCACTTCTTTCGATGGTTTTCGAGCTTTCATTGTACGGCCTCTGACTGGCAAGACACACCAAATTCGTGTGGCCTTAAAAAGCCTTGGTTCGCCTATTTTTGGCGATGATCGTTATAGTGGAACGCCAGCAGATCGTGGCTATCTACATGCTTACTCTGTGTCATTTGAATGGGCGGGTGAATTAAAAAGTTATTGTGTCATGCCTTCAAACGGTGAACACTTTAATGCCAAATTCTGTGATTTTGTTCGTGCGCACTTCGCTGAGAAATTTTTAAAATGGCCTTCTGGCAAATAAAACCTAGGCGCCTTGTTTGTAATGAAGGTGACTTAGGACGGGATAATGAATGAAGAATATTTTGGCATATTGCCGACCTGGTTTTGAGAAAGATTGTGCGGCGGAATTGGCACAAATATCATCGGAAAAAGGGTTTTATGGTTACGCGAAAGTGGTGCCGGACTCAGGCTTTGTGGTGTATCACTTTGATCATTCAGAGCCTGCTGAGACCTTGATTGAGCAATGGGTTTTTAATCGTTTGATTTTTGCTCGTCAAATAATTGCAGTCAATGAAGTGATCCATTTTGAATCCGGTTCACGGGTGGAGTCTTTGTTAAGTGCTGCGCGTCAGCTGCCTCTTGCGGAAGAAGTATGGATAGAAACAGCGGACACGAATGATGCCAAAGCCTTGTCTGGTTTGATTAAAAAATTAGACAAGCCGTTAAGGCAAGGCTGGAAAAAGTCCGGGGTGCTGCGAAACAAAGCCATTGGTGTTCGTCATCATGTGTTTTTGCTGGATGGTGAGTCTGCCTATTTGGGTGTGTCCTATGCGGCTTGTCGAAGTGAATTCCCCATGGGTATTCGTCGTCTGCGCTTTCCTGCTGCTGGGCCGAGCCGCTCTACGTTGAAGTTAGAAGAAGCCTTTTTGCAGTTTGTTCCAGAGAAAAAACTGGCTAAGGATTTAACGGAAGGAATGACCGCAGTGGATTTAGGCGCTGCGCCTGGTGGTTGGACTTACCAGTTTGTTAAAAGAGGCATTCATGTGTTTGCGGTCGATAATGGGCCAATGCAAAAAGCACTGATGTCGAGCGGTTTGGTCCAGCATGAAAAAGCGGACGGATTTAAGTATGAGCCGCCCTATACGGTTGATTGGCTAGTATGTGACATGGTGGAACGTCCAATTAAAGTGGCTGAATTGATGGCCGATTGGTTTGCTAAGCGTTGGACGCGTCGCGCGATCTTTAATTTGAAGCTGCCTATGAAAAAACGTTATCAAGAAGTGATGTTGTGCATTGAGCTTATTGAAGAAAGGCTCCATAAAGCGGGGGTTGGCTTTCAATACCAAATAAAGCACCTTTATCACGATAGGGAAGAAGTGACGTTATGCATTATTGCGAGCTAAGCCGATTAAATGCTGTCTGAATCTTGCTTGATGAGGTGATCTAAGCTCTGCATAAATATGAAAAGCCCCACTATGTGGATCATAGTGGGGCTTTTCATTATCTATGATGCTAGATAGAGTCGCTTGGGCTGAAGGCTTTGTACCCCATGGCTTCTTCCATTAACTTGTCTCGA
Source organism: Marinomonas sp. 63XJN7_7_ISO-PGPR-S23-202 (assembly GCF_056173505.1). Taxonomy (NCBI): domain Bacteria; kingdom Pseudomonadati; phylum Pseudomonadota; class Gammaproteobacteria; order Oceanospirillales; family Oceanospirillaceae; genus Marinomonas; species Marinomonas sp. 63XJN7_7_ISO-PGPR-S23-202. The sequence continues at coordinate 2,115,877 of NZ_CM149677.1, forward strand.
CCGTAAATGTCATTACGAAACTCTAGCATGCCGTTAGCATTGGCTACCACCGTAAAATAAACCAAATACACTGGAATATAATGGGGCAGGGTAAGCACTTTGGTTTTCTTGCTTTTCATTGCGGCGGCTAGCTCTCTGAGGTCTTTGGCATCGGTCATTAAGCTTTTTGCGAAAAGAGCGGGTCTTTCAAGGCGGATGCAGCCTGAGCTAAAAGCACGGTTTCTCGCTCTAAATAAGCGCTTGGCTGGGGTGTCATGCAAATAGATTTCATTTCTATTAGGAAACATGAATTTGTAAGAGCCAAGCGCGTTGTTTTTGTCTGGTGTTTGTTCGAAGCGAAACGCTAGGTTTTCTTGTGAAATGGCTTTCCAATTGATTTGTGTCGGATCTAGCTGTTTTGCGCCAATTCCCCAGTTGGCAAACACTTTATAGCCATGCTTGCTCAGGTAGTTTGGATCAGCTTGTAGCTTGGGTAGCAAATTTTCACGTGCGATACGATCCGGTACCCGCCATGTTGGGTTTACCACCATGTAAGTCATGATGGCTTTAAAAACCGGGGTTTTCCTATCTGGCCTGCCAATAATGGCTTTCATGGTGGTGTGATTGCCATTTAAATACATATCAACAGAATAATTGGTTAAATCGACCCATATACGATTGGCTTCCAGTTGACTTGGTAGCCAGCGCCATCTTTCTAGGTTGTAGGCAATCTGTTCTGCACGACGTTTAAGTGGGACATTGAGAGTTTTAATGGTGTTTGGACCGGCTGCTCCATCGGCAATAAGGTGGTGGCGATTCTGAAAACGTTCTAATGCTTTTTTAAGTTGCATGTCAAAGCGATCTTCATCTACTTTTCGAGTGGAAAAACGAATGTCGCCCAGTTGTACAAGACGAGCACGTAACTGTGCAACGCGTGGGCCTTGATCACCAATAGCGAGAGGCTTGCCGGGTGTGACCAGAATGTCTTTCTCTTTTTTAGATAACTCCTGATAGTAGACCAGCCATTTCTGTAAAATTTGATACTGTGGACTTCTTGGCGCTAGCAAATGTAATGAATTGACCATGTCGTTGACGGAAGCCATTTGTAGCAGCTTTTTCCAGTCATTGCTGGGTGCATCCAGTTGCCAGTTAGGATCAATAAGCTGTGGCTCATAGCGTCCATTACTCAAATCGTGGGCGTAACTTGCCAAAGCGATGGTGGTGATGACATCCATTTCTGCCAATTGTTGAGGGGTTGGATTTTTGAGAGAAAGGTAATGTTTAATGATGCCCACATGATAATGGATCGGATTGAGACCATGGGTATTGGCCTTTTCCAGAATGTCGACCAGTTTGTAGATAGACAAGTTGATCTGTTTGTCTTTGATCCACATAGGGCTATAGCCACGATGTTTATACACATCCAGTACCGTATTATTCGGTATGGCTTGTCCGGCTACAGGGGTAAAGGCATGCAGCATCAAGGCGACTTGGCCTTTTACACTGCTTTCTATTTGTGAGTCGCTAGGCGGTTTGGCTACCAACCCTTGGCCTGTTTGCTGGCTGGCACAGGCGCTCAAAAGGACTGTAAAAAAGACTAGGGTCACAAGTCTCGTTAACGCATTGGTCATTGATTGCTCCTGGTTTTGGTTTCGTCCGTTGATAACGTAGCGTTTTCTAAGTCTGAGATGATGAGTAAGGCTTCTTCTCTTGAGTGACCACAAATCATTTCTTCAGCGGTGAATGCTTGGCAGACCGTTGGCCGATTAGGGCTATTAAAGATGCCACAGCGGAAATCTTCAAGTAAGTGTATGCATTTTTCTCCTGCGGCTTTCCCGTTAGGCATTCCAGGAATAGGGGACGATATGGAAGGTGCTATGCAACAAGCACCACAATGCGGACGACATTGCATAAAAGCAAATTACCTTCTTTAATAAATAAGATGGGCAGCATTTAAAGATGCATTTGACCAAGTTTTTTAGATTTTCATATTTCATAGGTATTTTAGTGTATCGAGGCCGTTGGTCATAGAGGATAATCTAAATAAGCATGTGATTTTATAAGGTGTTGTTTTTTTCATGGTGTATAAAATATTAGTGGTTGAAGACAGTCCTGTTGTGCAAAACGTGTTAAAGCATTTGTTGAGTCAGCTAACGGGTTATGTGCCAACTGTCTGTTCCTGCTATCAGGAAGCCGAAACGACCTTAGCATCCCAAAATGGAAAAGAGTTTTTTGCTGCCATAGTGGATTTGAATCTGCCTGATGCTCCTAACGGTGAAATAGTCGATTTAGTATTGGGGGCAGGTGTTTCTTGTATTGTGCTGACGGGGAATTTTAATGATGACCTTCGTTTAGCGTTGTTGAATAAAGGCGTATTGGATTACATAACGAAAGACAGTCGTTACTCTTTTGATCATGTTATGAAAGTGGTCGAGCGTTTAAGAAAAAATCAACATATTAAAGCATTAGTCGCGGATGATTCTCGCACCAGTCGCTTGTTTGTAAAAACCTTATTAGAGCAATACCGTTTTAATGTGGTTGAGGCAGAAGATGGCCAGCAAGCACTGGCAAAATTGGAAGAAGATCCTGAGATTCGTCTTTTTATTACCGATCATAATATGCCCATAATTAATGGTTACGATCTGGTGCGTATGTTGCGTCATAATAATCGCTTTAAAAATTTAGTGGTGATTGGGTTGTCAACGGGTAATGACAGTTCGTTGTCTGCAAAGTTTATCAAAGCTGGGGCCAACGATTTTTTGAAAAAGCCGTTTTACCACGAAGAGTTTCATTGTCGTATTACTCATAACTTGGAATCACAAGAAATGCTCGAAACCATTCGAGATTTGGCCAATATTGATGTGCTGACTAAGTTGAAAAATCGTCGTTATCTTTTCGATGAAGGCGAGTCTTTTTATCAGCAGGCACTTTCCCAGGGTGATGGGGCAGGATTTGCTATGCTGGATTTGGATCATTTTAAATCCGTTAACGATACCTATGGTCATATGGTGGGCGATACTTTGTTGGAGTTGGTTGGCAAAGAAATCGGCCTCGCTTTCCCTGAATCATTGGCTTGCCGATTTGGTGGAGAAGAGTTCTGTATTGTGTCGGATGAAGAGGATGATGTATTTGAGCAAAGGCTTATTGACTTTCAGGTATCTTTGCGAGAAAAGGAGTTTACCGGGGCGAAGATAAAAGTGACGTGTAGTATTGGTGTGTGTCGCAAAAATCAAGTCAGTCTTGATGATGCCGTGAGAGTTGCCGATAAAAAGCTGTATCAAGCTAAGAGTAATGGGCGCGATAGAATAGAGTTTGATTAGTTGCGTTTTTAATCTGCTGCGTATGTGATAGATGAGAGGTTTAATGCTTACAAGTTTTTCGAAACCCTTGTAAGCAAATGCAGACTGGTAAACGAATGCAGAAAAGAGGCTAATTTAGTATTTGTGCAAGCAGCTGTCTTACTGTGCCTGGTTCGAAAGGCTTGCCGCAAATGGCGTCGACGCCTTCTTGGGCAATGTTGGAGAGTTGGCTGTCCTCAGAGTTGGAGCTGACCATAAGAATGGGGATGTGTGCAATGGCTGGGTTTTGACGGACGGCATCGGTTAATTCTTTGCCATCCATTTCTGGCATATTGTAGTCCGTGACAATTAAATCAAATTCTTCTGTGTTGAGTTTTTCAATGGCTTGTCGACCATTCTCCGCTAATTGGATTTGCTCTATTCCCATGGTGTTGAGTGTTCGACTAACGTGCTTGCGGGCCATCTTGCTGTCATCTACTACGAGAACGCGCAAAGTTCTTGGGTCGAACAGTTCCAAATCGATTTCTTCTTCGGCAATCAAATCAATGGCCGAGTAAATAGCCCGTTGTAAATCGCGTTTCGAAAAGGGTTTGGGAAGGATAGCCAGTACGCCAGATTGTCTAAGGTGTTCTAGATGATCGCGATTCTTTTCACTTGAGACGAGCATGAAACACTGGTTTTCTGTCTCGGGGTTATTGCGGATGGTATCGATTAGGTCATTAGCTGTACCGTCGGGCAAGTACATGGAAGAAATGATTAAATCTGGTGGAAAATTGGCGAGATTTTCCAGTGTTTCCTTAATATTGTTGGTGTAATCGATTTGCTTTACACCCGCATCTTTCAGGGCTTTGCCGATAATTTTTTTTTGCATATCGGACGGTTCGACAAGGAGTAGAGAAAGATCTTTTATTGCGGTGAAGCCTATCATCGTTGAGTTATCCTATTTTTTATCCATCTTATACAATCCTAGCACATCAGTTAGGTTAAAATGAGCTATTTAGTCACGGTTATTTGGTGGAGAGTATTATTATGGCAATAGCCAGCGCCTGTCATATTTTAGTAAAAACGAAAGCAGAAGCGGAATCGATTAAAGTCAGACTGGATAAGGGAGAGGATTTCCATAAGTTAGCTAAGCAATATTCCACTTGCCCGTCAGGGAAAAAAGGGGGCGATTTGGGGGAGTTTCACAAAGGAGATATGGTGCCAGCGTTTGATAAGGCGGCATTTTCTGGCCCGTTGTTGAAAATTCAAGGTCCTATTAAGACACAATTCGGTTACCATTTGATTAAAGTGTTGTACCGATCCTAATTGAAAGACATTTAAAGGAGAGAGTTATGAATAATCCGATTGCACTAGATGAGATGTATTTTGTTGGTCCTCAGATTTTGGTTGAGGATTTTGCAAAACTAAAAGCCATGGGGTTTGAGCGAGTGATTAATAATCGCCCCGATGGTGAGGCTGAGGAACAGCCTGCTTCTGCCGATCTTGAGATGGCGGCGCGGGCACAGGGGTTAGAATACGTTTATAATCCAGTTAACTTGAATGCCCTAGGGCAGGCGCAAGTGTCCCAACAGCAAGCTTCTCTTGAAGAGAGTAAAAAGACCTTTGCATTTTGTCGTACTGGCACTCGTTCTTCTGTTGCGTGGGTGTTGGTAAATAACGCTCAGGGCCAGGATTACCAGACGTTGGTTGACTATGTATCTGCCAAAGGTTTTGATCTTGCACGTTGTGAGGCGGCAATGCAGCCCCTGGCTACTAACAACGCGTAAGTCTAGTGAATGGTGTTGCCACAAAAACCTGCAGTAGCAGGTTTTTTAATGGGTAAGCATGATGGGGGCAAATATTAGATAGGTTAACGTGGTGTCTTTTAGTAAACTTTCAGTACATCAACGTGATAGGTGAATTATGGTAAGTCGACCATCTTTAGAAACGGCTACCGCGTCAGACCCCGACCGATTTGTTGAACCTTTAGAGCTAGGTAAACGAGTAAAAGAGATTCGATTGACAAAGGGGTGGACGCTTGAGGAAGTCAGTAAGCGTACAGGGATTGCTCGATCAACATTGTCGAAAATTGAGAATGATCAGGTATCGCCAAGTTTCACAATTGTGCAAAAGTTAATCCAGGGGTTGGGGATGGATTTGCCTCAACTGTTTGTTGAAGCAAGTGAACATTCCATTGCGGGTCGCCGAGATATTACTCGTAAAGGTAGGGGGGAACCTCACCCAACGGCAACCTATGAGCATGAGTTATTGAATTTCTCCATTAGCCGTAAAAAAATGGTGCCGTTTAAAACGACGGTGCGGGCGCGCTCCTTTGGTGAGTTTAAGGAGTGGGTGCGTCATGATGGAGAAGAGTTTTTATTGGTGTTGGAAGGGAAAATTAATTTTTTCTCTGAGTTCTATGAACCAATTGAATTAAAAGAAGGGGACAGTGTGTATTATGATGCCACTATGGGTCATGTGGTTGTCTCTACCTCTAGTAAAGATGCATTAATCCTTTGGGTGGTGGCTCGCTAAAGGAAAGGTAATCGACTTTAAGAGAATGTTGGTTTTTATTGCCTGGATAACCAGTCATAGAAAAGAGTGAATTTAAATACAATAAGGTCAAAACGATATGAGTAACTGGAGTTTAGAGAGTTGGAGGGCGAAGACGGCCCTGCAGCAGCCTGTTTACCCAAGTGCAGAGCATTTGGCGCAAGTTGAAAACACACTGGGGAAAATGCCGCCTTTAGTGTTTGCTGGTGAAGCTCGCCAGTTAAAACAAGCCTTATCTAAAGTGGCTAAAGGTGAATCCTTTTTGTTGCAAGGTGGGGATTGCGCGGAAAGCTTTGCGGAATTTCATGCTAATAACATTCGCGATACTTTCAAAGTCATGCTGCAAATGGCTGTGGTGTTGACCTATGCAGGTAAATGTCCTGTGGTAAAAGTGGGCCGCATGGCGGGGCAGTTTGCAAAGCCTCGATCCGCTGGTACGGAAACCGTTAATGGTGTTGAATTACCCAGTTATCGTGGTGATATTATCAATGGCATTGAATTTGATTCGTCTGCTCGCATACCTGATCCAGAGCGTTTGATTAAAGTGTATAACCAAAGTGCTTCGACAATGAATCTGCTACGAGCTTTTGCTCAGGGGGGCTATGCAGATCTTCATCAGGTGCACAAGTGGAATAATGACTTTTTGCAAGCCAGTCCAGCCGGTGAAAAATACCAAGGTATTGCCGATAAAATCGATGACGCGCTGCAGTTTATGGAGGCCTGTGGTATCGGTAATGTGAGTCAATTGCACGAAACCGAGTTTTATACCTCCCATGAGGCCTTGCTGTTGCCTTATGAGCAAGCTCTGACGCGCCAAGATAGCTTGTCTGGTGACTGGTACGATTGTTCTGCACACATGTTGTGGATCGGGGATCGTACTCGCCAGCTGGACGGTGCTCATGTGGAGTTTTTGCGGGGTGTACAAAACCCAATTGGTGTGAAAGCTGGCCCAACAATGGACCCTGAAGATTTGTTGCGTTTATGTGATGCGTTGAATCCTAAAAACGAAGCGGGACGTTTGAATATTATTGTTCGTATGGGAGCTGATAAAGTTGAAGAGGGCATGCCTAAGCTAATTCAGGCGATTCAGCGTGAAGGTAAGCAGGTTGTCTGGAGCAGTGATCCCATGCATGGCAATACGGTTAAAGCCAGCTCTGGTTACAAGACTCGTCATGTGGATCATGTGTTGCGTGAAGTACAGCAGTTCTTCCAAGTGCATAAAGCAGAAGGTAGCTATGCTGGCGGGGTGCATTTCGAAATGACGGGTCAAAATGTGACAGAGTGTGTGGGCGGGGCGTTCCAGGTGTCAGAATCCGACCTTGGTGATCGTTACCATACCCATTGTGATCCACGTTTGAATGCGGATCAGTCTCTTGAGTTGGCCTTTATGATTTCTGAAACCTTGAAAAAAGCGCGGGCGTAACTGTCGGCGAGCTTGCTTATTGATGCAGGCTTTATCTCTTTTCAAAAAAAAATCCCAATCAAGCTATCATGATTGGGATTTTTTATGCGTGTTTTAGTTGTAGGGCTAATGGGCTCTACTATTCAGTATTACCCTTTACGACGGCGAAAGGCTGACATGGCTGATTTTGATGTGATATCAATTTTTGCCATAATCAATGCCATTTCTTCCGCTTCGGCTTGTTGTTGTGCTTTTAATTTGTCTTCACGCTCTTTTTTGGCTGCCTTTTCCGCTTCGCGCAGCATGCGTTGAATGCTGGCTTTGCTTTTAGGGCGTTCTACTTTAGAGACGTCTGATGGTTTTTTAGGGTCTGCTGCTTTTGCGGCCGATGCAGGAGAATCCAAACGATCTTCACCAATGAGCTCGCCAAAAAAGGAACGAGCCGTCGGTTTTGGCTCTACCTCTTTTTTGATGGGGAGCTCAACTGACTTTTTTGTTGCGGCCTTTCTGGTTTTTTTAGGTTGTTCAGCAGTTGAAACGCCATTAGAGTCAAACAAGGCTTTTTTGCCAAAGCTCAGTGTCGCGGCTTTGGTGGTTGTTTGACCTATTTTGTAACCACGAAGGCTTTCACCGTTGTAAATTGAGACATAGTCTTTCTCAAGCTCATAAAGCTCTTCTTTATCATCGGTTTCAAACAGTTCTTCAACGGAGAAGGCACTAAGATCGTGCTCTCGAATGTCATCATATAGTGGAAAGTCTAACCCTTCATTGGCCGCCTCAACATATTGCTCAAAGCGTTGAAAGCCACTATTGAATGAAGTGCCTATATAATGTTTGCCAGTAATAGTATTTGTGATTTTAAAAACGACCAAAATCGCTGCCTCTTAACTTAATGTCTTTTAAATAGCATATAAACTCGACTCGCTTTTGAAATTCTCAAGCGAGCCAAGTTTCTAAAAAATAGGAATTAACGTTTTACGACGAGGTTCAGACCGTCGCGGACGTTGAGATGGACATTTTCGACTCGGTTATCTTGCGCAATCAGATGATTAAGATCATTGACCGCAATATCGCTGTCTTCTTTTGGATCAAGGACACGCCCTTGCCAAATAGAGTTGTCAATGATGATAAGCCCGCCAGAAACAACTAAAGGAAGAACTGCTTCATAATAGTTCAAATAGTTGCGTTTGTCGGCGTCAATAAAGACGAAGTCGAAGGGACCCTCAAGGTCTTGAATCGTATCCAAAGCGGGGCCAAAAATCGGCGTGATCTTGTGACCGTTAGGGCTACGATTAAAAAAGGACTGAGCAAACTCGATTGCTCTTGGGTTGGTTTCACAACAGATTAGTTCACCATCTTCGGGCATACCTTCGGCGATGGATAGAGCAGAGTAACCAGTAAACATACCGATCTCTAGTGCGCGCTTAGGCTGTTTGATCGTACTAAGAAGTTTCAGAGTACGACCAACGATTTTACCTGACAACTTGTTTGGGTAACCCATATCTGAGTAGGTTTTCTCAACCAACTCAATTAATAGATCAGGTTCTGATTGAGTTGTCTCAATGCAGTAGTTGTCAAGAGTATTAAGATCCATAAGGCCTTTCAGATATTAAGTGTGTTGCGAAACGGATGCCAATTTTACTCTGCCTCTCAAGAATGTCTATGGCAAAAGGAAAGAAAAATACCTTGATTTTCTATGATTCCTTTTTCATTGGTTTGTTTGTCTTTTTTCTGCCAAATAAGGATTCGCAAGATGGGACGAAAAATGGTAGTTTATCGGCCTGAAATTGACATGTGCTCTTTGGTATGGAGCACCACTGACTCCGATAGGGGAATAAAATGCCTGTAATTACTCTGCCAGATGGCAGCCAACGTACTTTTTCTAACCCAGTTACTGTTATGCAAGTGGCTGAAGATATCGGCCCAGGTCTTGCAAAGGCAACGGTGGCTGGTCGCATTAATGGCGTGCTAGTTGATGCTTGTGAATTGATCTCTGACGACGCTGAATTGAACATCATTACGGGTCGAGACCCTGAAGGTGTGGAAATTATTCGCCATTCTTTTGCTCACCTTGTTGGACATGCTGTTAAGCAATTGTATCCAACGGCGCAAATGGCCATTGGGCCTGTAATTAGCGATGGTTTCTATTATGACATCGCCTACGAGCGTCCGTTTACACCAGAAGATTTAGCGGCGATTGAAAAACGTATGGGAGAATTGGTAAAAACCGATTACGATGTTGTTAAGCACATGACCCCTATTGCCGAGGCGCGTCAACTTTTTGTGGACCGTGGCGAAACCTACAAGGTCGCTTTGATTGACGATATGGATGATTCTGTTGAGCGTGTTGGCTTGTATCATCATGAAGAATATGTGGATATGTGTCGTGGTCCTCATGTGCCAAATACCCGTGTTTTACGTCATTTTAAATTGATGAAGTTGGCTGGCGCGTACTGGCGTGGCGATTCTGATAATGAAATGTTACAGCGTATTTATGGTACCGCTTGGAACGACAAGAAAGAGTTAAAAGCGTATCTAACACGTATTGAAGAAGCGGAAAAGCGTGACCATCGTAAGTTAGGTAAGAAGCTGGATTTGTTTCATGTCCAAGAAGAAGCTCCTGGCATGGTGTTCTGGCACCCTAAAGGTTGGAGTTTGTATCAGGCTGTTGAGCAATACATGCGTAATAAACAGCGTGAGAATGGCTATCAAGAGGTGAAAACGCCACAGATCGTTGATCGCGTTTTATGGGAGAAATCTGGTCACTGGGGTAAGTACCATGAAAACATGTTTACTACCCATTCAGAAAACCGAGACTATGCCGTTAAGCCCATGAATTGTCCCTGTCATATCCAAGTGTACAATCAGGGCCTTAAGAGCTACCGAGATTTACCGTTTCGTATGGCGGAGTTTGGTTCTTGTCACCGCAATGAGCCGTCTGGCGCGTTGCATGGCATTATGCGTGTACGTAATTTTGTCCAAGATGATGGCCATATCTTTGTGACAGAAGGTCAAATTCAGCAAGAAGTATCTGAGTTTATCGACTTGTTGCATGAGGTGTATGCGGATTTTGGCTTTGATAATATTATTTATCGCTTGTCTACTCGTCCTGAACAACGTGTCGGGTCGGATGAGGTTTGGGATAAAGCAGAAAAAGCGCTGGCCGATGCATTGAATTCAGCTCATTTGGACTGGGAGGAGTTGCCAGGTGAAGGGGCGTTTTATGGCCCTAAAATAGAGTTTTCTTTGAAAGACGCCATTGGCCGTATTTGGCAATGTGGTACTATTCAGGTAGATTTCTCTATGCCGACTCGTCTTGGGGCACAATATGTGGCTGAAGATGGCTCTCGTCAGACACCCGTAATGTTGCATCGTGCCATCGTTGGTTCATTGGAACGTTTTATCGGTATTTTGATTGAAGAGAGCGAAGGGGCATTTCCCCTCTGGCTAGCGCCTGAACAAGTTGTTATCATGAATATCACAGATCGTCAGGCAGATTACTGCTCTGATTTGGAAAAAAGATTAAATTCAAACGGCTTTAGATCAAAACTTGACTTGAGAAACGAGAAGATCGGGTTTAAAATCCGCGAGCACACAATTCAACGCGTACCCTATTTGATTGTCGTTGGAGATAAAGAAGTAGAACAACAACAGGTTGCTGTTCGTACTCGTACTGGCGAAGATCTTGGGGTAATGAGTGTTTCCGATTTTGAAGTATTGCTTCAAAACGAAGTTGCTCGCCGTAGCCGTAAACAATAAATGGAGATATAGCTATAAAAGGTAATATGAATCGTGGACGTAGTGCCAGTAAGCAGCGTCCTTTAATCAACGAAAACATCCGAGCTAACGAAGTGCGTTTAATCGCAGCCGATGGCGAACAAGTTGGCGTTGTCTCGCTAGACGAGGCACTAAAAGCTGCGCAGGACGCTTCTTTAGATCTAGTGCAAATTGCTGATTCAGATCCAATTGTTTGCAAAATCATGGACTACGGTAAGCATATTTTTGAGGCAAAAAAAGCGAAAGCCGCTCAAAAGAAAAATGCTAAGCAGATCCAAGTTAAAGAAATGAAATTCCGTCCAGGGACGGAGGAAGGGGATTATCAGGTAAAACTCCGCAACCTGATACGTTTCCTTGAAGGCGGGGATAAGGCCAAGGTATCACTACGATATCGCGGTCGTGAAATGGCCCATCAAGAGCTTGGCATGCAGCTTATGAATCGAGTCGCTCAAGACTTAGAGGAATATGGTGTAGTAGAACAAGCCGCGAAAATGGAAGGTCGTCAATTGACGATGGTGCTAGGCCCCAAAAAGAAGAAGTAATTTTAAATAATGTTCTAAGAAAAGCTTAGGCTTTTTAAAAGACCATATTATTAAGAAATTACATTAACATTAACGAATGCGAGAGTGGTTTTATCATGTCCAAAATTAAGTCACACAGTGGCGCGTCTAAGCGCTTCAAACGTACCGCGAATGGTTTTAAACATAAACAGTCTCATACTAGTCACATTTTGACTAAGAAATCGACTAAGCGTAAGCGTCATCTTCGTTCTATGAACCAGATCGCGCAGAGCGACAAAGCGTTAATTGTACGCATGTTGCCTTACATCTAAGTTTAGATTTATTTTTTAGTTCATTCATTTCACTAGTAAAGGGTTTATATTATGCCTCGCGTAAAACGTGGTGTTCAGGCTCGTCGCCGTCACAAGAAGATTTTAAAGCAAGCTAAAGGTTACTACGGTGCACGTAGTCGTGTATTTCGTGTAGCGAAACAAGCTGTTATCAAAGCAGGTCAGTATCAGTACCGTGACCGTCGTCAGCGTAAACGTCAATTCCGCGCTTTGTGGATTGCTCGTATTAACGCTGCTGCACGTATCAACGGTTTGTCTTACAGCCGTTTCATCGCTGGCTTGAAAAAAGCGGCCATTGAAATTGACCGTAAAGTATTGGCTGATCTTGCTGTGTACGAGAAAGAAGTTTTTGCTGCTATCGTTACTAAAGCGAAAGCAAGCTTGGCTTAATTCTGACGTAGCCCTAGGGTGATTCAGTCTTGAAAGATTCTGTCTTAATAGATCGAGTTACTCAATGCAGTCTTTGATAGGGGAAGAGCCAATGGTTCTTCCCCTATTTTATTTTTTGGAGTGTATAAATGGAGAACCTAAAGCAGATTCTTGCTGATGCGCTAAGCGCAGTGGCTGCATCTGAGAGTGAGTCCGCACTGGATGATGTACGTGTGCATTATTTGGGTAAGAAGGGCGCTCTTACGGCTTTGTTGAAACAGCTTGGTCATGTTTCTGCAGAGGATAGACCAAAGTTTGGTCAAATGGTTAATGAGGCAAAAAGCCAAGTTCAGGAAAAAATTACTGAGCGTAAGAGTTCGTTAGCAAAGGCGGCACTTGATGCCAAACTTGCGACTGAAACCATTGATATTTCGTTATCTGGTAAGGGTCAAGAAGTGGGTGGGTTGCACCCAGTGACGCGTACTATGGAACGAATTGAAACCTTTTTTCGTGGTATTGGCTTCGATGTGGCTGCCGGTCCAGAAATCGAAGATGATTACCATAACTTTGAAGCTTTGAACATTCCGGCGCATCATCCTGCTCGGGCAATGCAAGATACCTTCTACTTCAATCCTACTACCGTGCTTAGAACCCATACATCACCTGTTCAAGTACGTACTATGGAAAATACTCAGCCACCGATCCGTATTATTTGTCCTGGTCGTGTTTATCGCTGTGATTCGGATCAGACGCATACGCCTATGTTTCATCAGGTGGAAGGCTTGTTGATCGATGAAAATATTTCGTTCGCAGATTTAAAAGGCATATTGCAACAGTTTTTGAATGTCTTTTTCGAAGATGACCTTAAAGTGCGTTTTCGTCCTAGCTATTTTCCATTTACTGAGCCATCTATTGAAGTGGATATTATGCGCACTAATAGCAAAGGTGAAGAGTCTTGGTTGGAAGTGTTGGGTTGTGGCATGGTTCATCCAAAAGTGCTTGAAATGTCAGGAATTGACTCAGAGAAGTACACGGGATTTGCTTTTGGAATGGGCGTTGAGCGTTTTGCCATGCTGCGGTACAAGGTAGATGATCTTCGTATGTTTTTTGAGAACGATTTACGCTTCCTTAAACAGTTCAAGTAACCAGTCGATCTAGGATGTTTATATGAAATTTAGTGAGAATTGGCTAAGAGAGTGGGTCAATCCAAATATCAGTAGTGATGATTTGGTGGCCCAGATTACTATGGCTGGCCTTGAAGTGGATGAAGTGTTGCCTGCTGCAGCCGCGTTTTCCGGTGTGGTAGTGGGTGAAATTATGAGCGCTGAGCCTCATCCTAATGCTGATAAATTGCAAGTTTGTCAGGTGTCTGACGGTGCTGAGCAGTTTCAGGTGGTGTGCGGTGCGCCCAATGCACGCCCGGGCATTAAAGTTCCATTTGCTAAAATTGGTGCTGTGCTTGGTGCCGATTTTAAAATCAAAAAAGCCAAACTGCGCCAAGTTGAATCGTTCGGCATGTTGTGTTCTGCCTCTGAGTTGGGGGTGAGTGATGACCATGATGGCATCATGGAGTTGCCTGATTCCGCTGTGACAGGGCAAGATTTTCGTGCTTTCTTAGGCTTGGATGATCAGATTATTGATGTCGATTTAACGCCCAACCGCAGTGATTGTCTAAGTGTCGCTGGTTTGGCTCGCGAAGTTGGCGTCTTAAATAAAATAGATTTAACACCCGTTGAGATTGCTCCCGCTGCAGTAGCCATTGATGATGTATTTCCCGTTCGTGTCGACGTCACAGACGCTTGCCCTCGTTATTTGGGTCGAGTTATTCGCGGTGTTGATGTGTCAGCGGCTACACCTCTATGGATGGTAGAGAAATTGCGTCGCAGTGGTATTCGCTCGATTGATCCGATCGTCGACATTACGAATTATGTCATGTTGGAATTGGGGCAGCCGATGCATGCTTTTGATTTGGCGAATTTGTCCGGTTCAATTGTGGTGCGTATGGCGAATAAAGACGAAAAAATCGTCTTGCTTGATGGTCAGGAAGTGACGTTGCGTGACGACACCATGGTGATTGCGGATGAGAAGGCGCCGTTGGCCATTGCCGGTGTGATGGGAGGTGAAGGCTCTGGCGTCAACTCAGAGACAAAAGATATCTTCTTGGAAAGTGCATTCTTTGCGCCACTTGCTTTGGCGGGTAAGGCGCGTTCTTATGGCTTACATACAGAGTCTTCTCATCGTTTTGAACGTGGTGTGGATGCAACATTGCAAGAGAAGGCGATTGAGCGTGCGACGGCGCTAGTGTTGCAAATTGCTGGCGGTCAAGTAGGGCCAATTGTTCATGCCGTTAATGAGGCTTCTTTACCAAAAGCAGAGACGGTGGTTTTACGTCGTAAGAAGTTAGATCAATATCTAGCTATGTCTATCGAAAAAGCGCTGGTAACGGATATTTTGACCCGTTTAGGTTTGGAAATGATAGACGTGACGGATGATGCGTGGACAACGAAAGTGCCGTCTCATCGTTTTGATATCGCTATCGAAGCGGATTTGATCGAAGAAATTGCTCGTATCTATGGGTATGATAATCTTCCTTCTTCCATGCCTAAGGCGGCGGTAAACTTCACGCCTTTGTCCGAATCAAAAACGCAAATACAATTGTTGCGTTCTGTATTGGTCTCGCAGGGCTATCAAGAAGCTGTTACGTATAGTTTTATTGACCCTGTGTTAAGTAAGCAGTTCTTGCCAAATATTGAGCCAGTGCCATTGGCTAATCCGATATCTGCCGATATGGGCGTTATGCGTCCAAGTTTGGTGCCTGGGTTGGTTAAGGCGTATCTGTATAACCAAAACCGTCAACAGTCTCGTGTCCGCTTGTTTGAAACAGGGCGTCGATTTATTGGGTCGGTTGACGCGTTGGCGGAACTGGATCAACAGTTACAGATTGCAGGATTGTTGGCAGGGTCTCGTGATGGTGAGGCTTGGTATCATAATGGGGAAAAGGTGGATTTTTACGACCTTAAAGCCCATGTAGAAATGATCTTTGCTTTGAATAATGGTGTAAAACCCACTTATGAACGCTCTGCTTGCGAATTTCTGCACCCAGGCCGCTCGGCGGATATTTTTGTTGATGGTCGTTTTGTTGGTCTCATGGGTGAGTTGCATCCACAACTTGCGAAGTCGCTCGGGGCTAATCAGTCGCTCTACGTGTTTGATATTGCCTTAGAAGCAGTACTCAATGCGCGTTTACCAGAATATGAAGCAATTTCTAAGTTTCCAGAAGTGCGTCGCGATTTGGCGTTATTGGTAGATCGTTCCGTACCTGTAAGTGATTTAGAGAAGGTGATTCGTTCATCGGCTGGAGATGCCTTCAAAAATGTCTTAGTTTTTGATGTTTATCAGGGGCAAGGCATTGATGAAACGAAAAAAAGTGTTGCTTTGGGGTTGACGTGGCAGCATCCTTCACACACTCTTAGTGATGAAGAAGTGAACAATTCTGTTGAAAAGGTTGTTGCTGCATTATCAGAAGAGCTTAGTGCTGTTGTAAGGGGGTAGTGTTATGGGATCGTTGACTAAAGCGGATCTTGCTGAGAACTTGGTAGACTCTATCGGTTTGTCTAAGAAAGATGCAAAAGATCTTGTCGAAGGTTTTTTTGATGTCATTCGTGAGTCGCTGGTTGAAAGACAGCAGGTAAAGTTGTCTGGATTTGGTAACTTTGAGGTGCGCGAGAAGAGTCAGCGTCCTGGTCGCAACCCCAAAACGGGGGAGGAGATTCCTATTACCGCACGGACTGTTGTGACTTTTCGTCCTGGGCAAAAACTTAAGTCAAAGGTAGAAGATTACATGCATGAGTAACCTTGCTTAGGCAATGTACTGAGTTACCTTTATTAATAACCACTTTCTGTTGCTGAGTCGGTTGGCACAAGTTGGTTGTTGGATAGAAAGCCATTCTTAGCACTAAGGATGGCTTTTTTGTTTGCCTTACTTCTTCTAAGAGAGTCGTGCAGTTCTAAAGAGTGGGTGGTTATTTGCTCGGTTATAAGTATATTTAGATCAATAGCTAAGCAATTTTTGCTGTAAAGGCTCAGGTCGTGATTAATTTTTAAAAAAACTGAATAAAACTCTTCCCTTTTCAATTCGTTATAGTAATATACGCACCCGCTGACACGGACAGAGTTTTACTTTTCAGTTGTCAGTTTCGGGGCGTAGCGCAGCCTGGTAGCGCACTAGCATGGGGTGCTAGTGGTCGCAGGTTCAAATCCTGCCGTCCCGACCATAATTTGAGTTTGCCGCTATAGCTCAGTTGGTAGAGCATCTGACTTGTAATCAGAGGGTCCCGAGTTCGACTCTTGGTGGCGGCACCAATTTTGGTCAAAGCTCTCTTTGAGAGTAAGAATACAATTTGCTTTTATTAAAGCCGCTATAGCTCAGTTGGTAGAGCATCTGACTTGTAATCAGAGGGTCCCGAGTTCGACTCTTGGTGGCGGCACCACTTCTTATAGAAGTACTTAAAAGTAAACTGCGCGTATGTATTATGCCGCTATAGCTCAGTTGGTAGAGCATCTGACTTGTAATCAGAGGGTCCCGAGTTCGACTCTTGGTGGCGGCACCATTTACTTGCTTCGGTTTGTAAATTAAAAAATTGTTTTGGCACTAAGCCGCTATAGCTCAGTTGGTAGAGCATCTGACTTGTAATCAGAGGGTCCCGAGTTCGACTCTTGGTGGCGGCACCATCCTTATCAAAAGGGATGGAAGTGTTAAAAATGGTTATGTAGCTCAGTTAAGAGATTGATCTTAATAAAGCGCATATCAGAGGGAGTTAAGAGCTCCACATCGAACAGATGTAAAATGTTGATTGGGTGTGTAGCTCAGTTTGGAAAATATTTCCTTACAAGGCGCATATCAGTGGGAGTTCAAGAACTCCGCATCGAACAGATGTAAAATGTTGATTGGGTGTGTAGCTCAGTTGGGAGAGCGTCGCCCTTACAAGGCGAATGTCGGGAGTTCGAACCTCTCCACACCCACCACTTATAAGACAGTGGCTAAACAGCTTATAACAACGGAGTGGTAGTTCAGTTGGTTAGAATACCTGCCTGTCACGCAGGGGGTCGCGGGTTCGAGTCCCGTCCATTCCGCCACTTACTTTTAATGAGAAGTAAGTTGCAAGTAAAACTATCATTATGATGGGTGTGTAGCTCAGTTGGGAAAATGTTTCTTTACAAGGCGCATATTCAGTGGGAGTTAAGAACTCCACATCGAACAGATGTAAAATGTTATTGGGTGTGTAGCTCAGTTGGGAGAGCGTCGCCCTTACAAGGCGAATGTCGGGAGTTCGAACCTCTCCACACCCACCACTTATAAGACAGTGGTTAAACAGCTTATGAAAACGGAGTGGTAGTTCAGTTGGTTAGAATACCTGCCTGTCACGCAGGGGGTCGCGGGTTCGAGTCCCGTCCATTCCGCCAATTACTTTTGATGAGAAGTAAGTTGCAAGTAAAACTATCATTATGATGGGTGTGTAGCTCAGTTGGGAGAGCGTCGCCCTTACAAGGCGAATGTCGGGAGTTCGAACCTCTCCACACCCACCACTTATAGGGAAGTGGCTAAACAACCTATGAAACGGAGTGGTAGTTCAGTTGGTTAGAATACCTGCCTGTCACGCAGGGGGTCGCGGGTTCGAGTCCCGTCCATTCCGCCACTTACTTTTGATGAGAAGTAAGTTGCAAGTAAAACTATCATTATGATGGGTGTGTAGCTCAGTTGGGAGAGCGTCGCCCTTACAAGGCGAATGTCGGGAGTTCGAACCTCTCCACACCCACCACTTATAAGACAGTGGTTAAACAGCTTATGACAACGGAGTGGTAGTTCAGTTGGTTAGAATACCTGCCTGTCACGCAGGGGGTCGCGGGTTCGAGTCCCGTCCATTCCGCCACTTACTTTTGATGAGAAGTAAGTTGGTAGCAGTACCATCATTATGATAGGTGTGTAGCTCAGTTGGGAAATTGATCTTAACAAGGCGCATATCAGTGGGAGTTCACTAACTCCACATCGAACAGATGTAAAATGTTGATTGGGTGTGTAGCTTAGTTGGGAAATTGATCTTAACAAGGCGCATATCAGTGGGAGTTCACGAACTCCACATCGAACAGATGTAAAATGTTGATTGGGTGTGTAGCTTAGTTGGGAAATTGATCTTAACAAGGCGCATATCAGTGGGAGTTCACGAACTCCACATCGACCAGATGTAAAATGTTGATTGGGTGTGTAGCTCAGTTGGGAGAGCGTCGCCCTTACAAGGCGAATGTCGGGAGTTCGAACCTCTCCACACCCACCACTTATAAGACAGTGGCTAAACAGCTTATAACAACGGAGTGGTAGTTCAGTTGGTTAGAATACCTGCCTGTCACGCAGGGGGTCGCGGGTTCGAGTCCCGTCCATTCCGCCATTTTCATCTAGTAAAAATCAAAATCTATCAATAGCCTCTTAGATAGATAACTAAATATCTCCTTTCTCTAGCAATATCATTTTTCAGTCTTTCTATTTTTTCACTGTTTTCAATAATTCAGTTTATCATTATTGGTCTTCTCTATTATTAAATTTTATAAAAAAAACCACTTTAATAGTTTTTAATTTTCGACTTCAATGACATATAGATTGTCATCTGAAGCAAACTTGCTGCGTCTTGTGCAGTGAGCGCATTTTTATGAAATGTTTTTTGTAAATATTCAAATAAAGTCGTGATGCCTACTGGTAATATCATGTCGAGGAGTACTATACTCAGACCGTATAGGGGGATTTGTCAAATTTCCCTAAAGATTCACCAATAAAAATAAAAAATGGAGCTTAATATGACAACCTTATCAACTCGTTCTTGCGTTTTATTTAAAGCAAGTGTGGTCGCTTTGGCGGTAGCGTCGGCTTCTAGCGCTTACTCAGCGGGCTTTGCTTTAAATGATCATAGTACGACGGCATCAGGAAATGCTTTAGCTGGTGCTGCAGCTTCTGGTGAAGACATTTCTTTTAGTTACTGGAACCCCGCCCTTTTTCTGAATGCTAAGAAAAATACCTTTTATGTATCGGGCGCGTATGTTATGCCAAAAATGGACGTAACGAATATTCAGGCAAAGGATGCGGCTCCTGCTAAAGTAGGTGGACCAACAAATTTAGCAACCTCTTCAACGTCAAACACTAATTCTGTCGATAATGCTCTTATTCCTGCTTTCTATTATGCGATGCCTTTGTCTGAAGGCACGGTGGCTGGGGTCTCTTTAAATGCGCCCTTTGGGTTGTCTGGGGACTATGGTAATACTTGGCCAGGCCGTTTCCATGCGACTGAAACGTCTTTAAAAGACATTGCTTTAGCTTTTTCCGTCGCTCATAGAGTAAATGATTGGTTTTCTGCTGGTGCCAGTGTGCAAGTCCATCGTGCTCATGTTGTGTTAGCCTCTGCAGTGGGAACAGCTAACCCTTATGCTGGAGGTGAAGGGCTGGGTAAGATTAAGGCTGCGGCAACCGGATATGGGTTCAGTTTGGGGGTGTTAATGGAGCCCATTAAAGGAACCCGTATCGGTATCGGTTATCGAAGCAAAGTGAAATTTGATTTCAAAGGTGGGGTTAAGTACGACAATGTTGCTGGGGTAAACCAAGGTCTTGCTAAACTGGGAGCGGGCTATCAGTTGGTAAATACAAGCGCTGAAGATAGCCTTAAATTTCCTGATGTGCTAACCATCAGTTTGGATCAAACCTTAACGAATAAACTGCGTCTTGGCTTAAGTGCAATACACACAGGTTGGAGTTCAATGAAGGATGGTCTTAACATTAAGTTTGGTAGTAATCAGCCTAACTCCGTCCTCACTTTTGGCTTTGATGATGAGTGGATGTATTCAGCAGGTTTAACTTACGATTATTCCGAAGCTTGGACATTGCGCACTGGTATTGCTATGGATAACACACCTGTGACAGATAAATACCGTTCAGCAAGAACGCCAGATGGTAATCGTAAGTGGTACTCCGTGGGCGCGACGTATCACATTGATGATTCCAGCTCCGCTTCCTTTGCTTATACCCATGTCGCTATAGAGAATGTGAGTGTGAATCGTGATGGTAGTTTGCCAGAAGATGCTTCAAGAGGGACCTATAAAGCCGATTATGACTCTTCAGCAAATGTGGTTTCCTTGGCTTATACGAAAGCGTTCTAGGTGTTAGATAACCGTTCAAAGCTTTCTATTTTCAGCTTTTTACGAGTTTTACCCTTAATGATGATAGGTTGAGAAATAAGATGATCAAAGCCTGAGTATTAATAATGCTCAGGCTTTTTTGTTTCTTTTTCCTGTATCATGGAAAATTAAGGCGGTTATACCAGATAAAATCTTTGGAGGATAACCCCTTATGTTGTTATTAGCGAACCAGTCTTAAATGTTTTGCTTTGGCGTGGTTGTTTTCTGTCCATTCTGTCATGGGAGCAGGCTTGCCAAAATAGTAGCCTTGCATGATATGACAGCCCAAATCGATAAGTGTATCTGCTTGTTCTTTGCTCTCTATGCCCTCTGCGATGACTTTCATATTAAGTGATTGAGCAAGTTGAATGGTTGACTTAACAATATCTAGGTGTCGTTGGTCGTCAGGTAAGGGCGATACAAAGCGTCGGTCTATTTTCAAGATTTTGGCGGGAATGTCGATTAATTGCCCTAATGAAGCGAGGCCCGTACCAAAATCATCAATGGCAATAATAAAACCGTACTGCGATAGGGCTTTGAGACGTTTGTGGACAATCGGATGAGTCATTACAGCGCTGGTTTCAGTAATTTCCAATTCAAGCATTTTACCAAGCCAAGGATGGTCCGCAGATAAAGACATTAGATGAGCAAAAAACACATCATTCATTAATTCTTGGCCTGCTAAATTGAAAGCGATGGGCGTGTAGATTTTTTCTTTATGCCACTCGGATAAAATTGGGATGAGAGAGCGAAGTAAGTTTTCTGCAAGAGTGGGTAGAAGCCCCAGCTTTTCTGCTAAATAGATAAACGTCATAGGGGAGACAAAACTGCCGTCTGCTTTTTGCCAGCGAGCCAATGCTTCAAAGGAACAGATGTAGCCATCCCGTCCAATTTGAGGCTGTAACCATAAAACAACGTTGTTGCATTTTATGGCGTTACTTAATTCAAGTCCAAGCTGATGTTCTTCTACTAATTTGTCTTCAAGCTGGTTGTTGTAATAAGAAATTCGATCAGCGTTGGATGAGTATTCCAACGCCATTTCGCAGCGATCAAGCAATTCTTCCGCGCTGTTTCCATCGGTTTGATAATAAGAAACACCCACTTGATAATCCATATTTAATAGGTTGCCATCCATTTTTATTTGATCTGGTAGGGTAGATTGAATCAGAGCGGATAGATTTCGTTTGATTAAATAGGTTTGTCCAAGAGGGACAAAGCAGGCGAACTTTACGCCTCGAAGACGGCAGATAAAGGTTTGATCTGAGAGCTTGTTTTTGAGGATTTTGGCGAAACTTAAGATGAGGCGATTGGCGTTGTCTTTGCCATATTGCTTATTAAGCAACTTAAACTGGCTAATGCGAATAATGATCATGGCGCCAGAATAATGGGTTATTTCGAATGCTAGCTTGTTATTTACCTGCTGACAAAAGAACTTCACATTTGGTAGCAACGTGAGGGTATCAAAATTTGTTAATCGGGAGTTGGTTTGTTGAGAGCTTTCCAGTTGCTGTTTTAAGGCTTTAATCTGCGAAATATCTTGTAAATGCAGGATATAGTGACCATGATTCGTCAGGCTGACTCTATGCATTTCAATTAGCGTATTAGAATTGGCTTTCAGTGAGCATTCCCTAGTGTTCGATTGCCAAAAGTAGCGTTCAGAACGGTCTTCGGTGGGTGTCAGCCAGTGCTGTACTAGGCTGTTTTCTATTTTATTTCGTTGGCTTTCTGAGTGGGAGAGTAACTGTCTTGCCAGTTCGTTCACCTTTAGAATTTTTCCAGCCTTATTGCAGAGCATGGTTGGTGTTCCGGTATGCTCGAAAATCTCTTCATATAGAGTGTTGTTAAGGTTGAGTTTGCGATACAAGGATTCTAAATGCGTGGTATTGCTTTCGAGCGTATAAACCATTCGCGACACCGCAAATGGTAAGCCAAAATTGAGGGTGGCAAACGTCAGCAGCTGAAAATAGAACGAAGTAAATTCAGGCAGTATAGTGTCGCTCGTTTGCTCCAAAGAGTGTGACATATGTACAGCTAAGTAAAAAGAGCCAATATTGGCAATACTTATGGCTAATGTGGTACGGAAATTAAAGAATAAGCGGGCTATTAGGGGCAAAGAGTAGAGTGAAAGCAGTCCATACTTTATGGCATTGGTATTCGTTGTCATCGTGATAAGCAAAATGCCTGTGGTTATCATGACGATTAAATACAGTACTGAAACAGTAAAGGTATAGCGCCGACAATATACCAGCAATCCAATTAAGATGGCTACGTAGCTGCTATTGATGGTAAGGAAAAACGTTTTTCCTTCAAACTCCGGAATAAGCAGACCATTTATTTCAACAAACAAGAACACTAATAGTGTCACAACGATCAGAATTTTAAGGGCGCTCTGCTGAAACGTTATCTTGCTATGCTGTTGCTGATTTTCAGGTTCAATTAGAAAAAAAGCTTTCAAAAAGTCAATTAACATCGATTAACTTCATATACAGATGGAAGGGGTTACTAAACAAGATTAGAGGCTACCGAAAAAAGAGCCTAATGACTATCATGTTTTTTGTTTATAACTGTATTTTTTTGGAAACTATGCTTGTAATGAATGGTATTTTCTTATGATGGAGGTCTTATGGGACGCGCTTTTTATGAATAACGCTGAAAACCGAGCGAGTAGTGCTTTGCCAATAGCCGATCTTTACCTACAGCTATCGTCAGTATGCCTCAAAATCTATATGACTAGGGAAGGAACGTAATGAGCCAATTAAGAGAGAGCTTGAGGAAAGTCCTCTCTTGTTAAAGGTCTAAACGGTCAGAAAAGCCTCTACTGGCTACACTGAGTATGAAAGTTGTTCGTCATTAAGTTTTTTAAATCATAATCGCAGGCATTTTCGCGTATAAGGTCTTTTCCTTCCCAAGAGACACTCATGGAAGAGGGAGCTTGGTGACGGTAACTTGGAATAAAACGATATGCTGCGATAACGTCAACACTGGAGTGTGGCCCCACTTGTACGCTTTGCCCGATGAGTCGCTGACGGGTTTCTGCATTATATAAGGTGTAATCCGTCGTATACTCCCGAGAGCCATTGCTATGGTTAAAGTTGAGCCAAATCTTGCGATAGGTTTGTGGTTGAGAGGTCGGGTTATCTAAACGCAATCGCGTATAAATAATTTGGGATTTGGAAAAACTAGGTCTGATCTCTTGGGCGACTTTTACGTAGCTCATGCCTTGGGTTTGCCAAGGCATGTTTGCACCAAAGGACGCTTCGACGATCTCAATATTTTTGTGTTGAAAAAGTCCATTAAGATAAGAGATTAGATCCTTCGTCGGCGCATAGAGTGCGAGTAGGGCTAAAGTGCCAATGATAAGCTGATTAAAGTAGTGTCTTGGTTTTGTAATGCCAATCATATCCACAACCTCAAGAAATCAATTAACTGTTTGTTTATACAGTACTGTATATAAAAACAGTAAAGATGTATACTATTAAGTGATATTTCGTTCAAATTTTATGCGAATCAGTGCAAACCCCTTGATAAATCAAAAGAAATAAAATTACTTAAAATAATGTTTGATTTTGAGTAAGTCATTGAATATAAAAAAATTATTGATGATTCCCACAGCCTTCTTCACGGATTCTGTGGACAATATAAATAGACTGATTCGTTTTTGATTTGATGGTTAGGAAAAGAGCAACTTTCTCTCGAAATGCAGATTTAATGGCAATATTAAGGCCAATCTTTATAATGCATGCCAACAAAAATGAGAGAGGCTAAGTGTGGATAAACGAGATGTAGTGATCATCGGGGCGGGGGCATCTGGGTTAATGTGTGCCGCGACGGCGGCGTACCGAGGTAAGCGAGTACTGGTGCTGGATCACGCCAATAGAGCAGGAAAAAAAATCCTCATGTCAGGTGGTGGACGTTGCAACTTTACCAATATGGATGCGGCACCCAAACACTTCTTATCCGATAACCCACATTTTTGTATTTCGGCGTTACGTCGGTTTTCTTCTCAAGACTTTGTTGATTTGGTTGACCGTCATGGTCTGGATTATGTGGAAAAAGCCCCAGGACAATTATTCTGTAAACATTCTGCTAAAGACTTGCTCGAAATCTTACTGACAGAGATTGAATGGTCTGGTGCAGAACTTAAGCTCAATACCAACATCCATCATATTGATTTTCAAGACGGACATACGATACTCAAAACCAATCAAGGTGATATCACATGTGACTCTTTGGTTATCGCGACGGGTGGCCTGTCCATTCCCACTATGGGGGCAACAGGATTTGGCTATGAGATTGCCAAACAAGTCGGTCATGAGATTCTGCCTACTAGGGCCAGTTTAGTACCAATTACTGTACAGCCAGAACGCAAAGCACAATTTGCCGAATTGTCTGGCATCGCCTGTGATATTGCAGCCACCGCCAATGGCATCACTTTCCAAGAGCCTATGTTATTCACACATCGCGGTGTGAGTGGCCCATCGATTCTGCAAATTACCAACTTCTGGCAACCCGGCGAGGCGCTAAGTATTAATATTGCGCCAAGCTTATCGTTAGATGATTTACTTGCTGTCCGCCAAAACACACCAAAGAAAAGCTACGAAGGTGTTTTATCGAACTTGTTGCCAAAACGTTTGGTGGAGTTGATGAAAGCTGAATTTCCTTGGTTGAATGAACGCAGCGCGCAAATTTCCAATGATCAAATCGACAGTTTGTTCGAGTATTTGGCAAATTTTGATATTGCACCCAATGGCACAGAAGGCTACCGCACTGCCGAAGTGACTCTGGGCGGCGTGAACACTAATGAGGTTTCATCCAAAACCTTTGAGTCACAAAAACAAAAAGGGCTTTATTTTATAGGGGAAGTGCTCGATGTTACAGGCTGGCTGGGTGGTTACAATTTCCAGTGGGCTTGGGCAAGTGGTTATTGCGCTGGACAGTATGTTTGACTGGTATTCCGGCACCCCCACTGGAATATCGACTATAGGCATTTCTTGCCGGGTGCGATCAAAAACAAGAAAAACTCTATCTAATTGATATTTATGTATATTATTTCAATTTTGGCTTGTCTTAGTTACTTTTTGATTTTCTTTAGTTCGAAATGATCTTTATTTCATTTTTAATATTCTTTTAGTTTATATATAATCCACAGCCAATTCTTAATTATCTGGAGAGCGTCCATGCGTCGATTAGTGACTCTGATTGCTTTGGTGTTGTGTGGCTGGAGTAGTTTAGTGTCCGCTGCAAACAAGCCCCTTGAAATTGGCTATATGCCCATTATTCCGGTTTCCCAAGCATTTGTTGTTTTGGAAAGTGATGCCTTAAAGAAGGCAGGCGTTAATGACCCTAAGTTGTATCAATTTCAAAATGGCCCTGCGATTGTACAGGCATTGTTGGCTGGGCAGTTAGACGTTGCGTATCTCGGTATTGGGCCGGCGATGGTTGCGCGTGCTAAAGGGGCGGATATCAAAGTGGTCGCTTCTGATATTGTTGAGCAGATCAGTATGGTGGCTTTGGGCAAGTTAGCCCCTTATTTTAAAAATGGTGATGCCAAAACGGCGTTTGCGCGCTTCAAGGCAGCGACTGGGCGTAAAGCGGTTATTTCCACTTTTCCTCGTGGGTCCGTACCAGAAACCGTGTTGCAGTACTGGTTGCAAAAACAGTTGGGCATGAGTCGTGATGAGATTAAGGCCAACATCGATATTGTTTACCAAGGCGCTGCTCAGGTTCAACAGTCACTGATGACAGATGCGGTAGACGGAGCGGCGATTTTAGAGCCCGTGGTCAGTATCGTACTTGATCGTAGGCCGGATGCGAAAGTTGTGGCGTCTGGTTCTGCTATGTTTCCTCACCAGCCAGGTGCCGTATTGGTTGTGCGTGAATCTTTGATTAAGCAGCACCCTGAAGTGGTGAAAGCTTTGGTGAAAGCACATATTGCGGCAACCAACGAATTACGCAACCACCCAGAAAAGGCTGTAAAAGCCGTTGGCAAATATGTCGGTGGTGGCCGTCTACCAGCAAAAATTGTGTTAACGGCCTTGAAGCATTCAGCGGATCATTTCCAAGCCGATCCAAGTGCGATCATCGATGGCACCCGTACCATGCGTGATTTTCAAGCCAGTCAGGGCACACTTAAAGTGAATGTGAACCTCAAAACCTTGTTTGATGTTAGCTTCTATAACGAGTTAACTAAGGAGTAATACCCCCTCATGGTATTCAAGACCGACTTTTTAACACGCTCTCGATGGGGGCGTGCTTTGCTGGGTTTTATCGGGGTTGCGGCGTTTGTATTGCTATGGAAATACGCTCAATTGGCAGGCTGGGGGGCGCCGGGAACGATACCTGATCCATTTAGTTTACCGCAAGCGTTGGCCGATGAGTGGACCTCTGGGCGCTTGTTGCCAGCGGTACTTTCTAGCTTGATCCACTATAGTTGGGGTTTGGCGATTGGTACCTTTCTTGGCTTCATGGTGGGCACCTTAACCGCATCCTCATTATTGCTAGACGCATTGCACGCTTGGCTGGCACGTATTCTACGGCCGATTCCACCATTGGCTTGGGTTGTCTTTGCTATTGCCTGGTTCAAAGTTAGCCATGCTGGGGCGGCGTTTGTTATTGCCATTGGCGTGTTCTGGGTGAACTACTTTGCGACGTATTCAGCGGTACGTAATGTGGACCCTCGCTTTTACGAATTGGCCAATGCGTTTGGTCAAAATGGTCATTTACGTCAGGCGCTTCAAGTAACCTTGCCTGGTGCCGCTACTGGTATTTTTTCAGGTATTCGCACTGGTATTGGACAAGCTTGGATGACGCTAATCGCTGCTGAATTACTGGGGGTTCCCGGTATGGGGCAGGAAATGAATTCGGCTGCTGGTGTAGGAGCTTACAACGTTGTTGTGGTTTACATGCTGGTTATTTCTCTGGTTTACACCCTGAGCGATACACTGTTTGGTTTGATTGAAAAGCGAGTGTTGAAATGGCGCCCATCCTAAATATTGATCGTCTGAGTTATCACTATGGTAACAATCCAAACCCCGTATTTGCTGATTTGGATCTTCGGGTCGAAAAAGATGAATTCATTGCGGTTGTGGGAGGTTCTGGTGTCGGCAAATCGACTCTACTTCGTTGTGTAGCAGGCCTTGCTAAGGCGAGCCACGGCACTATCTCACTCAATGTTGAGGAGAATGATACCCGACGTTCTCGCGGTATTGTGTTTCAAGATGGTCGCTTGATGCCTTGGCGTCGATTACGCAGTAATGTTGCCTATGGCCTAAAAGGGCTTAATCTGACGGCAGAAGAAAAGCGTGCCCGAGTGGATGATGTGCTAAAACTGGCTCGACTGGAAGAATTGGCGGATCGCTGGCCGCACCAATTATCTGGTGGGCAAGTTCAGCGTGGCGGGATTGCCAGAGCATTAGCTGTCAAACCTCATTTGTTATTAATGGATGAGCCGTTCAGTGCGGTAGATGCTATCACTCGTCAACATTTGCAAGATCAGTTGTTGGCAATTTGGGAAAAAACACGTAAAGCGGTGATGTTTATCACCCATGACATTGAAGAAGCTGTATATTTAGCAGATCGAGTGGTCGTGTTATCTGGCTCGCCTGCAAATATTGTATTAGATCAACGTATTGAACTGCCCCGTCCTCGTCGTCGAGGTTCCGATGCGTTACAAAAATTGGCTCAAGATATCGCGAATACACTTTAATTTTAGAAAGACACTTTCATTTTAGAAGGATACCGTGATGGCAGTCACTCAGTTATTGATCCACGCACCAACTTTGGATGCTTTGAAGCGAGCGCAGAACAACGCTCGTAATTTGCTTAAATTAGAACCGGAAGCTCAAGTTGAAATCGTCGTAAATGGCCCTGCTACGGCGTCGGCAGTCACCTTGAATGACGAGGATATTCTGAGTCGATTGGTGCTTTGTCGTAATAGTCTGCATGCTCAGGGACTGACTGCCCAACCCCAAGTTAAGGAAGTGGATGCTGCTGTACAGTACCTAGCGCAACAGCAGTTAAAAGGTTGGTCTTACATCCGAGCCTAAACGTTTTGCTATTTCTTATAAATGACTAGCAATGTGCTTCGAGGAAGGATCGATAAAACGATGTATTTTTTCAGGAGCATGTTCTAAAAGTTAAATTTAGGTAAGAGCCTATGGTACTACGTTTGTTATCTGAAGCCGATGTACATTGCTTGTTGTCGTTTGAAATAGACAATAGGCGATGGTTTGAGTCCTATATAGATCCGAGGGCTGTAGCGTTTTATAGTGTCGATGGCGTGAGCGAGCATATTGCTAAATGCCTCTCCTTGTATCGAAGCCAAGAGATGCTTCCTATGCTGATAGTGGATGGTGGCGATGAGATAGTCGGGCGGATTAACCTTAGGGACATTGATATGCAGGATCGATCTGCTTATTTAGGCTATCGAATAGGAGAAGCTTTTACTAATCGAGGGCTTGCAAAACAAGCCGTAAAAGAGTTGATTGCACAAATCGCCTACTTGAATCTAAAAACCTTAATAGCCTATGTCTCTGCTGATAATATCGCTTCGCAGAAAGTCCTACAGCACAACGGCTTTTTACCAATAAAGACCCATGAAGATTATGCGGTGATCAAAGGGGCTTTTGTGGATTGTATTGAATATCACCATAGTCTGTGACAAAACAATCTACTGATAGTAATAAGCCAGTGGCTCTTAAGGTGAAGTGGTTTTTTTATTGATGTTCAAAATGTCCGGCGGTGAATGGTTTGTTATTCGCCACGGTGAGTAAAATGTAGTTGTCGAATCAAGGGCATGAGGATGAATGCCCTTGATTCAACAAAAATATCATTTATGAATAAAGCTTTTAAGCAGAGCTAAAAATTGAACAGGAGATTCTACCGATGGTACATGGCCAATCTTCTCTATTGTTTCTAGCTTGTTAACCTGAAGTAACGAAGCAAGTGTTTCCATCAACTCCGGTGTGGTGGCGACGTCTTTTTCACCACAGATTAACTGTACCGGAAGTGATGTTGGCCCTAGTTCATCGGTGAGATCCATATTGCCAAGCCAGGCACAGAGTGCGCCATAGCTGAAGTCGTCTACCTTGGCGAGTTGCTCCTGCCAGTAGCTTGCTAAGGTTGGGTTGGTTTGCACGCTGTTTTCACTAAACCAGCGTAACACTAAGGTAGCCGCCATACTTTCTAATCCCTGAGCCATGACATCTTTTTGGCGAGTTAGCCACGCCTCTTTGCTGCCAATTTTTGCCCCCGTGTTGGTTAAGGTGGCGCTTAATAAACGCTCAGGGTATTGGGTTACCAGTTGTTGGCCAATCATGCCGCCAATGGAGGTTCCCACATAGTGAAACTGCTTGATACCAAGTTCATCACATTTTTCAATTAATGGATTGATCAAGGCATTTGCTGTTAATGGGGAAGTGCTTGGATCAAGTGCGTCGCTTAGTCCATGACCCGGAAGATCCCAGCGAACGACTCGAAATTGTTTCAATAACTCTGGGACAATACCATCCCAAACTCGGCTGTTCATGCCCAAAGGGTGACCAAGCACAATAGTGGGCTTATTACTGTCGCCTTCAAGTGTAAAAAATAGCTTCTTCATTAAATGTCGCTCCGTTCGATTAGCATAGCAATGCCTTGTCCGACGCCAATACACATGGTACACATTGCATAGCGTCCACCAGTACGTTTTAACTGCATAGCAGCAGATTGTAATAGACGAGCACCTGACATACCTAATGGGTGCCCGAGAGCAATCGCGCCACCATTTGGATTAATACGTTCATCTTCTGGGGAAAGTCCCAGTTCTTGTATACAGGCTAACCCTTGTACAGCAAAGGCTTCATTTAATTCGATCACATCCATGTCGTCGAGAGAAAGGCCGGTACGTTTTAGTAATTTCTGTACGGCGGGAACCGGTCCCATGCCCATTACACTGGGTTCAACGCCTGCTGTTGCCATCGCGATGATTTTCGCTAATGGGTCTAATTTGTGGCTTTCAACGGCTGCTTTACTTGCAATCAACATAGCAGCGGCACCGTCGTTTATACCGGATGCATTGCCTGCTGTCACTGAGCCATTGTCCCGAAACGGTGCTCTCAGTTTTGCTAAATCTTCTAGTGTGGTATTAGGACGTAAATGTTCGTCTTGATCGACGACTATTGGATTGCCACGTTTTGGCTGGATCGTAATAGGGGTGATTTCTTCAGCAAAGCGGCCTTCTTCCTGTGCTGCTTTGGCTTTTTGTTGAGAGCGCAAAGCGAATGCATCTTGCTGTTCGCGAGCTATCTTGTAGCGTTCGGCAATATTTTCCGCCGTTTCTGGCATGGATTCCGTGCCATACATGGATTTTAAGACGGGGTTGATAAAGCGCCAGCCCATGGTGGTGTCTTCTAATTTTTGCTGTCTATCGAAGGCGGTATTGGGCTTCCCCATTACAAACGGCGCGCGAGACATGGATTCAACACCACCGGCTAACATCAATTCTGCTTCACCCGCTTGTATGGCTCGGAATGCGGTACCAATAGCGTCCATTCCTGATCCACATAAGCGGTTCATAGTCGTCGCAGATACGCTATAGGGTATACCAGACAATAGGGTTGCCATGCGTGCCACGTTACGATTGTCTTCACCTGATTGATTGGCACAGCCAAAAATTGCATCATCAATGGCGGCTGGATCAAGGTCTGGGGCATCTTTGAGTACTGCTTGAATGACTTGAGCTAGCATGTCGTCTGGACGAACAGCCGCAAGAGATCCGGCGTAACGGCCAATGGCAGAGCGTTTAGGGTGACAGATGTAAACAGAGCTCATTTTGCCTCCTGTGCACTGTGTGCTTTTTCAGTTCGGGCTTTTAATTCGCGTAATACCTGCAGCTCTTTTTCGTTTGGTGCTGGTGTGGTCTCAAGAGAGTCCGCAAATTTAATTTCCCACCCCGTCGCTTCAATAACGTCTTGTTTTGTTGTACCAGGATGTAAGCTAGTGACAATCAGCTCCTTGGTTGCTGGGTCGGGTTTTAAAATACATAAATCTGTAATTACCACACTTGGTCCACGACCAATAGTCGGTAAGTTATCGCGGCCTTTGCCATCACGACCAAAACCTATCGTGGTGATGAAGTCTACGTCTTTTACAAAGGTACGTTTTGAGTGTTTCACGGTAATAAAGACTTCTTTGGCATTGGTGGATATTTCAGGGGCACCACCACCACCCGGTAAACGAACTTTTGGGTTGGCATAACTGTGAGCACCATTTTTGCCGCTTTCAGGATGATTGGCTGCAATCACCGTGGTATTCAAATTAGCAAAACGGTCTATCTGCGCGGTGCCTAAAAAGCCAACATCGATGTGTCCACCTTGTAGCCAATAACGGAACATTTCTGGCACAGAGACGGTGGTGAGAGCGGATTCGCATAGTTCTCCATCGCCAATGGACAAAGGCAACACATCCGGTTTGGTTTGCAAGGTGCCTGATTCGTAGATCAAGGTCACATCAGGCGCATGAGTCAAACGTGCTACGTTGGCAGCCTCGCTAGGTAAACCAATCCCCACAAAGCAGGTGGTGTTATTGGTTAGGGCACGTGCCGCTGTGATGGTCATCATTTCAGAAGAAGTGTATTGAGTGGTATCTTGATGCGTTGTCATATTAAACGTCTCCTTGGCCAAACACATGGGATTCCAACCATTGGTTGAAGCTGTCTCTATCGCGACTGATGTGATCCCATTGTTTGTAATAATTGTTGTCTCTGTCGTAATAGCCGAGCGTATAAGAGGGTTTTGCGCCTTCAGGTGCGACGGCTATCGCGTCAATTGTCCAGGCTGGTAAAACGCAGGCATTTGGTGTGACATCTAAGTCATCGACAATTTCTTCTACTGTGACAATGCTTCGTTTGGCAGACAGGACAACTTCTTTCTGCACACCAACAATCCCCTCGATAAGCACATTGCCAGCGCGGTCTGCTCTTTGAGCATGAATAATGCCCACATCGGGTCTAATGGCAGGAATGGCAGCCAACTGCTCGCCTGTAAAAGGGCAGGTTATGGTGGCTATTTCTTTATTGACGAGGGGTAACTCACTGCCTACATAACCACGAAAAACCGCCAGCGGTAGGCCAGCAGCCCCGGCTTCATAGGCATTTGCCATAGCAGCATGGCTATGCTCAACCGTTTCTAGCTTGCAAGGGTAATCATGTTCTATGGCATCACGAACGCGGTGAAGGGAGCCAACACCAGGGTTTCCACCCCAAGAGAAGGTCAATTTCCGAACGCAACCGGCACCCACTAATTGGTCATAAATGAGATCGGGAGTCATACGAATTAGAGACAGGTTGCGTCTTTTCTGACGGATGATTTCATGCCCTGCCGCGAAAGGAATGAGGTGAGTAAACCCTTCAAGCGAAATGGTGTCACCATCTTTTACATAGGTCGCGACAGCGTCTTTCAGTGTCATAAACTTAGTCATAATGTATCCTGTTCGTTATACGAATTTAAGTTTGCAATACGAACAAGATAAATCAATCCAAGATTAGTGGTCAAGTTAAAATTTTGTATTTGTCTTTTTTCTCTTGATTTAGATAAAAAATGCGATGAAAAGCCTCTTCCCTCTAGCGAGCCCGTAACGAATCATAAATAATGGCGGGATTATTAATGGCTATGAGTAAACAGGGTATGAGTGAGGAAAAACTGTCACCGGATCATCGTGACTATGTCGGGGCATTGGCATCAGGGTTGGACGTCATTATGGCATTTGATCCGCAGCATAAAGAGATGACTCTGTCCGAAGTGGCTGAGCAAACTGGTATGGATAGAGCCAAAGCCCGACGTTTTTTACTGACTCTGCACGCTCTTGGGTACATTAAGCGAGAAGGGCGGAAGTTCACGTTAACGCCCAAAGTGTTAGCACTCAGTTACGCTTATAACGTCAGTAACGACCATCTCAATGTGGTTGAGCATTATCTACATGACATTACCGCGCGACTGGGGGAATCTTCGTCTTTAGCTGTGTTGGATCAACAAGACATCATGTATGTGGTGCGTTCGCCAGCAGCCCACCGTTTGATGTCGATAACATTAAGTGCTGGGACACGGTTGCCTGCGGCATATACTTCCATGGGTCGGATATTGGTTTCAAGATTACCGTTTGAAGAACAAAAAGACTGGCTCAACAATGTGTTCCTTCACGCCTATACCCCGCATAGCATTGTCGATAAGTCTGCTTTTGAGCAAATGCTTGTTCAGGTCGGCGAGCAAAACTATTGTATAGTGGATCAAGAATTGGATCTTGGCTTACGCTCCTTGGCGGTGCCTGCGTTCACTTTCGATGGCGCGTTGCTGGGGGCCATTAATCTGAGTACCAATGCATCGCGGGTAAGTCATCAAACCCTGATAGAAGAATACTTACCTGTGTTGCAGGAGGCAGCAGAACAGATTCGCCTGCATACAAAATAACCTTGCCGTAATCAATGCTTATAAGCCGCTCTGACGATTCTCAATCAAGTTTTTGAGAATTTTAACGGCCAATGTTGTAATGGAATCCATGGGTTCTTTTCGACGGCTAAATATAACTGGACAGGTGATGGACTTATCTTGCAAAGGAAGGAACACCACATCATCTCGTCCAAAATGTCTTACTTGTTCAGACACCAGAGTAAAGCCCATTTCGGAAGCCACTAAACCTAGTGCTGTTTGGAGGTCATTGACTTGTTGAGTCACGTTTGTGGTTAACCCTCGGCTGGTAAACAATGAAGTACAAATATCCGCGAAGGTAGGCGTAGTGGCTCTGTTTGCTGGATACAAGATCATCGGCATCTTCGCCAGCTCTTCCAGCGTCGGTTCCCCTTTTTTTAGCAGAGGGTGACCAACATGCAATGCCACCAATAAGGGTTCTTGGAATAAGATAGTTTGCTCTACTTGCTCGTCGGGAATGATTAAACGACCAAAACCAATATCAATTTTACCTGTCTTTAAGGCCTCGATTTGTTCACCGGTTTTTAAATCATGCATCAAAATTTTCGCGTTAGTTTGTTGACGCAAGTCCCTAACGAGGGAGGGTAATTGACCATAAAACACGGATGGAACAAAGCCAATGCTGAAAACGGCCTTTTGTTCTTCTGCTATTCGGCAAGTATTTTCAATGACCATATCGGCCTTTGCTAGCAGCTGCTTTGCTTGTTCCCAGAAGTACTCTCCTGCGGGGGTCAGTGTTAACCCCCTGGAGTGACGAGTAAAAAGTTGTGCCCCCACATCGTCTTCCAATTGCTTTATCTGCCTTGTTAATGGCGGTTGAGCAATAAAGAGTTTTTCTGCCGCGCGAGTAAGGTTTTTCTCTTCTGCCACTGCACAGAAATAACGTAGATGTCTTAACTCCATTGTATTTTTACCTTTTGTCAGTGGTTAGAGTTTGGTGTACTGAAATGTTTTTGAGACTGCTTTTTTTGTATGTTTTTTAGGCGATATTCAAATTGCCCGCGTCGCATTTTTAATTTGCGTGCTGCGGCCGAAATGTTGCCCTGACAGCGTTCTAAAGCATAGGTCAGCACCATTTTTTCAACAGCTTCAAGTGACCCCGTTGTTTCAACTAGATTCTCAATCAGTTGCTCCGTAGCGAAGCTATCAGAATCTGGGACCGGGGAGTTTTTATGCAGGTGGCCGTCTTCGCCAAGCCTAAACAGAACGTCATCTATTTGCTCACCGCCAGAAAACAAGTGGTAAACGTCTAAATTATCACCGTCGTCGGCCATGATCACACCACGTTCAACGATGTTTTCTAATTCTCGAACATTTCCAGGCCAACCGTAAGCCCAGAGCGCAGCATGGGCCGCTTGAGTGATACCATTAATTTTTTTCTTAAAGCGTCTTGCATAACGCTCCACAAACACATTCATTAGCAAAGGAATGTCTTCGCGTCGTTCTCGCAAGGAGGGGATATTGATGGGGAAGACGTTGAGCCGAAAAAATAAATCTTCGCGGAACCTCCCTTCACGTACTTCGTCGCGAAGGTCTCTGTTTGCGGCGGCGACAATGCGAACATCTATGGTAATGATCTCGCTTCCCCCTAAACGTTCCACTTCGCCTTCTTGCAATACCCGCAATAGCTTGCCTTGCGCAGGCAGAGGTAAACTGGCAATTTCGTCTAAGAATAAAGTGCCGCCATCGGCTCTCTCAAAACGTCCGCGCCGAGAAGTGATTGCGCCAGTGTACGCCCCTTTTTCCACGCCAAACAGCTCTGCTTCAACAAGGTCGTGGGGAATTGCGGCACAGTTTATGGAGATAAAGGGTTTGTTAGATCGTTGGCCAATGACATGCAATGTCTTAGCAAAGCGCTCTTTACCAACGCCACTCTCACCGTTTAGTAACACTGTTGCATCGGTTGAGCCGACGCGCTTGAGCAAATGAATGGCGGCATTGAATGGAGCCGACACACCGATGAGTTCGGGTAAGGGTTCGGCTGTCTCTGTTCGTCCTGTTTGCAAGGAGTTGTTAGTATGGGGAGGGCTGCCCGGAGCCGACACAAAACTTTCCAGCTTCATAAAGGAAAGATCGTGCTCGATATCCTCGCACTCTTCCAGTGGCTGACCAATGACTCGACAGCGTGAGTGCCCCATGGCGACACACTCAACTTCACGCCAGATGATTGGGCGCCCCATCATGGTTGTCGTAAAGCCATTGGCGTACCCTGTCATCATCCAGCAAGCCGGTTTCCCTCCGACCCCAAAGTGGTTATGGTGCGCTTCTCCTTCCCATGAGGATTGCCAATAGTAATCCCCATGAAATTCCCCCGTGTCTGTATTGTAGGCCATTCGGTTGACAGCTTGATTGTGCATGAAGCCTTCTATCTCACGCAACCTAGGTCCAAGCGCCATACTGTGCTTGAGGTTTCCCCCTTCATGTTGTCGCAAGCAACGACCATCCACGACACCTTGCTGATAACCGATGCGGGTGAATATCTCTCGGGTCTTATCTAGGCCTAGCCGTTCAATTAATTCTTGTCTTAATGACGTCATTGAAAAGCAGTGCATGAGGAGCATCCGCTGATCGAATAGGTGGATATGGCCGCTATCAGGCGTGAATCTTAAGTACTGTGCCAGTACGTCGTCATCGATCATCTCATTTATGTTGTGCAAGGTTTTATTATTTTTATTCATTGTTATCTCCACACTTATTTTTTCAGCAATAGCAGAAAAAACACGTTATAGACAGATAAAAATTTCATCATTTGCGTAGAAAAATATTTCTCATAATTTTTACTGTATCAGTTGATAAAAATAAATTCCATATAAAACATATAGTTAGATAGGGTTTAAGAAACTGGCATATCTTTCGCTCTAGTTCTCTACATAAATGCCAGTGTCTTAATGCATTGAATGACGCCCAAAACTATAAAAATAAGAGAGGAGTATACGTATGGCTGATTCTTGGTTACAGGTTGCTGTACACAATAAGTATCTTCTAGCAGAAGATGTTATTGGTCTTGAGTTGAAAGCTATTCACGATGAGACATTACCTCCGGCCGAAGCTGGGGCTCACATCGATGTTAAACTTCCCAATGGTATCACTCGGAAATATTCGCTTACCAATTCCCCTGACGAAGTGGGGTTGTATAAATTAGGTATTTTACTTGATCCCAATAGCCGTGGCGGCTCTGCCTATGTTCATAAATCGCTGAAACAAGGTGATGAGATATCCGTCTCAACTCCTTACAACTATTTCCCGTTAGTTAATTCCGAGCATGTCATGTTATTTGCTGGGGGGATTGGTATTACGCCCATTTTTGCGATGGCCGAATTACTGTATCAATCTGGAAGAAGTTTCGAGCTTCACTATTCCTGCCGCTCAAGAGCGAAAATGGCATTTTTACAGGTTCTATCGCAGAAGCCTTGGGTGGATAGGGTGACTTTCTATTTTAACGAAGATGATCAAAAAATCGATGCAGAAGAGCTCATTGCGAATGCTGCGCCGACCACGCACCTGTATTGCTGTGGCCCGTCGGGTTTTATCAATTGGATTAATGATGTCGCGATCAACAACCAATGGTCGAGTGAGCGTATTCACTTTGAACGTTTTAATATGGAGCAAAGCAATACTAGCGGCCAAGACAGCGTGTTTGAAATTCGTCTTCAAAAAAGTGGCAAAGTGATCGAGATTGGAGCTGATCAAACTGTCGCTCAGACATTACTTAACCATGGTATTGATGTCGCCATGTCCTGCGAACAGGGCATTTGTGGTTCCTGCATGATCCCTGTTGTTGAGGGGATTCCTGATCATCGAGACATGTTTCAGTCTGAGGCAGAGAAGAAAAGGAATAATCAGTTTACTCCCTGCTGCTCACGCTCACACAGCCAAATCTTGGTGTTAGATATTTAGTGAATAACTAGCGCTACGACGATACAAATTTGGACTTAATGGTCCAATGGCTAAGGCATCTTAGTCGTTTATGGTGGCTCGTCAGTCAGCCATTTTTCAAATGAAGTACGTTTGTAAAACAATAATAAAAGAGAGAGAAATTATGACTTCAGATAATAAAAATCCTTATCTAATGAATGTATGGTACGTCGCCGCTTTGTCTACAGAAGTAGGCAAAGAAGAACTGTTCAGTCGTACATTGCTGGATACATCGGTTCTCATTTACCGAACTGAAGATGGTACCGCCGTTGCGATGCAAGACCGCTGCCCTCATCGTTTTGTACCGCTGAGTATGGGGCGACGAGAAGGGGATGACATCGTCTGCGCCTACCACGGCCTGAAATTTAATTGTGAGGGTAAATGTAACCATAACCCCCATGGGAATAATCGTATACCGACGGCTGCTCAAGTGCGGTCTTATCCAATTATTGAAAAGTATGGCTTCATCTGGATTTGGATGGGCGAAGACGCAGCCGATCCAGCTTTGCTTCCTGATTTTAGTACATTGGTCGAAGGGCATCCTAACTCGGTTGGTTACACTTACATGCCACGTGAATGTCACTACGAGCTGATTACCGACAATGTTATGGATCTGAGTCACATTGATCATTTACACGGCGAAATCATTACCACTCGAGGTCAATTATCGCCAAAGGTGCCTCTGATTCGAGAAGGTGAGCGGAGTCTTTCAGCGCGATGGGAATGGGTGCAAAAGCCCGCCATGCTGATTTTTAATCAGCACCTATCAAAGCCTGATGATGAAGCCGATCATTTCTTCGATATCACATGGACGCCACCTGCCAATATCCAATTAACTGTGGGAGCAAACCAAAATAAAGGGGCTTTAGACCTAGAACATACTGTCGGTCAGTACGATCTCCACACCAGTACGCCAGGCTCTCAAAATTATACCCATTACTTCTTTGCAACGCGTCGTAATCATCTTGAGGAAGACGCTGAATACAACGAGATGAAGATCAAAGCCATGCACGAAGCGTTTGTCGCGGAAGATGGCCCCGTATTGGATGCTGTCCATAAAGAGATGGGTACGTCAGATCTATTTAGTCTCAACCCAGTGTTGCTTACCAGCGATGCCGCGCCTGTCAAAGTGCGACGCTTATTAAAAAAAATGGTAGAGGCTGAGCAAGAGAGCCGTTAACGCCAACCAGTTACCCGTCGTTCTTCTAGAAGTAAAGGCTTAGTTGAGCGATGGGTAATCCATACCTTATAGGTATCGCTAGGAACTAAATTGATATTTGTTCTCTGTTTCGGGTGAGTCTAGTGTAGGTAAAAACAATAAACGGATGCACCTTAGCATGACATCGAAAATTACTCATATTGAAACAATGCTTGTGGATATTCCCACGATTCGCCCTCATAAATTATCTATGACGTCTATGGCCGTGCAAACCATGGTGATTGTTCGTATCAAAGATGATCAAGGTCGTGAAGGCTTAGGCGAGGGCACGACTATTGGTGGTTTGGCCTATGGTCCTGAAAGCCCAGAAAGCATTAAAATGAACATCGATACCTACCTTGCGCCTCTACTTATCGATCAGCCACTTCATAGCATAAAGCTACTTATCCAACGTTTAAGCATGTCTGTACGGGGTAATATGATTGCCAAATCGGCTTTGCAAACCGCGTTGTTGGATTTGCAAGGCAAACATTTAGGCGTTCCTGTTTCCACTTTATTAGGTGGCGCTATTCACCAACATATCCCCTGTCTATGGGTGTTGGCATCGGGTGATACGGATAAAGATATTACCGAAGCGAAAGCGCTTATCGCTAGCGGTCGACATTGCGACTTCAAGCTTAAAATCGGCTCTCGACATGTGAATGATGACGTGGCCCATGTGGCGGCTATTAAAGCGGCCTTGGGTAATAGCGCAAGTGTGCGAGTCGACGTGAATCAAGCGTGGGATGAATCAACGGCAACAAAAGGTATGGCGGCGCTTCAAGAAGCCGGTGTGGATTTAGTTGAACAGCCAACTCCAGCAAAAGAATGGGATGCCTTGGTTCGATTATCGCAAAAATTTACGATTCCTATTTTAGCCGATGAAGGTGTTGCTGATGCCTCAGATGTTTTCCAGCTTGCTCAACGTGGTTTTAATGGCGGTATCGCTTTGAAAATTGCCAAAGCAGGTGGACCTATTGAAGCACTTTATGCGGCTACCGTTTCATCTGCGTCAGGTATGG
The DNA here is from genome assembly GCF_056173505.1 of Marinomonas sp. 63XJN7_7_ISO-PGPR-S23-202. Taxonomy (NCBI): domain Bacteria; kingdom Pseudomonadati; phylum Pseudomonadota; class Gammaproteobacteria; order Oceanospirillales; family Oceanospirillaceae; genus Marinomonas; species Marinomonas sp. 63XJN7_7_ISO-PGPR-S23-202. The sequence continues at coordinate 2,155,897 of NZ_CM149677.1, forward strand.
GATTATATGGTGGTACTTTACTAGAAGGTTCTATTGGTACAGCGGTTTCAATTCATGCTTGGTCTACTTTACCGAAATTGCATTGGGGCAGTGAAATGTTTGGTCCTCTTCTTTTGCAAGATGACATCATTAAACAGCCGCTTCGTTACCATAACAATGGTGTGGATGTTCCAGATTCACCTGGTTTAGGTATTGAAATTGACGAAGAAAAGCTGGCGCTTTATCGACGTAAATAATACAGCACCAACGCAAACAATCATGAGGAAATGAACATGCTTTTTAAAGTTGAAATGACAGTAAATATTCCTAAAGACCTTCCGGTTGCAGAGGCAGATGCGATCAAATTGAAGGAGAAGAATTACTCACAAGAATTACAAAAAGCGGGTATTTGGCTGCATTTATGGCGTGTCGTTGGACAGTATTCAAATGTGAGTATATTTGATGTCAAAGACAATGCTCATTTGCATGAAGTCCTCACAGGCTTACCTTTGTATCCTTTTATGACGATGGAAGTGACAGCCTTATGTCAACATCCATCTTCCATAAAATAGCGCTAACTATTTAGAACAAAAATAAAATTTAATAAAAGTGCTGTGATGGCACATAGAAGCGGAGAGATTGAAATGACTGTTAAAACAATTCAAACAGAAGCAGTACAAGCGTTATTGAAAAAAGTGGCTGGCTTGGATAAAGACCAAGGCAATCCTCGCATGAAAGAAATCATTTATCGCCTAGTTTCTGATCTTTACAAAATGATTGAAGACCTAGATATTACGCCAGATGAGTTTTGGATGTGCGTGAATTATGTAAATGACCTTGGTACGACTAAAGAAGCCGTTTTGCTTGCGCCAGGTTTAGGGTTTGATCATTTCTTAGATATTCGTGAAGATGCTAAAGATGAAGCAGCAGGCCTAGCGGGTGGTACACCACGTACTATTGAAGGCCCTCTATATGTTCAGGATGCACCAGTCTCAGAAGGTGAGGCACGTATGGATGATGGCAAAACACCGGGCCAAGGCATGTGGCTTCACGGTAAAGTGTTGGATGAAGAGGGTAACCCTGTAGCGGGAGCTGTTGTCGACCTTTGGCACGCTGACTCTAAAGGTGGTTACTCTCATTTTGACCCTACACAAAGCAAATTCAATCTACGTCGTAAAGTGATAACGGATGCTCAAGGTTGCTACAGCGCTCGTAGTATTGTGCCAAACGGCTACGGCGTTCCACCAGAAGGTAATACCATTAAAGTACTTCAGAGTCTTGGTCGTCATGGTAACCGCCCCGCTCATATTCATTACTTTGTATCTAAACCAGGCTTCAAGCATCTAACCACACAGATTAACTTGGCTGGTGATGCATATACATACGATGACTTCGCTTTTGCGACTCGAGATGAATTGGTTGTTGAGGCAACACCGTTGAATGACAAAGCCCATGGCTTTGATAGCGAATATTTGGACGTTGAGTTCAATATTGAAATTTGTAAAACTGATAAGCCAGAATTAGAAGACAAACATGCTCGTGCACGAGCAACAGTAGCTTAACTTTAATTAGTACTGCTTCTGGTCGACTAATTAGCTTTTAATGAAAATCCCTTGTTGATCTCAACAAGGGATTTTTAATTTACGCCATTAGGCTCTAGTGAGCCTAAAACGCTTTACTTCTGTCCCCGAAAGTTGCCAACGATGTAATCTACAATGAAAAAAATCCGGTTGTTTTTAGAGAAAAATCCTTTCATATAAACAGCTGGATAAGCCGTGTCTCTTTGATTTGTAACCCTCATAATAAAGCCTTAGGCGCTGAATGCCCGTAACGCAAGGGGACTAAAAACAGCGATTTTTTTCAGTCATCAACAAGTTCCTGAAAAACTCTTCTACAACATGAGCCTTTCATCTCTTGCAGACAGTATGGTTGTCATCATTCGAATCCTTGTTATGTCCATCTTTCTATGAGATCGAATGAACGATTCTGTTTAAAGGATTTTTGTGAGATATCACAGTGGTTTATATTAAGTTGATCTTAACAAGAGAATAAAAATTCATTATTCATAAACGTAGTTTATTATTTTTAGCCATTTATGTTGATGGTCACTACTTATGCAATATCTTCAGGTGTAAGTTTAGCCCACGTATTTGATAGGGATATGATGATTAAAAAAAATTAGTCGATATTATAGCTTTAATAAAAGCTTTCACCATCGTATAAAAAATTTGATTGTGTTTTTTTAATATTTCTGGATTTTATTGATTAACCAAACCTGCATCCTAAAGAATAAGTCATCATATTGGTTTTTCCTGAATGGGATATTGTTTTAAAAAAACTATAAAAATGAGAGGAATAGCTTATGGCGTTATTTGAATATTTCCCAAACTATGTTTGGAATTTATCCGTTTCTATTGCATTAGGAAGCGGAGCCAAAATTGGTGAAGTTATTGATATGTGTAAGCCTTTACGCGAAGCCGCAGAAAATGGCGAAGATGCGGGGACAGCAGAATTTCTGATTCAGTGGGTCAATATGGCGGATAAACTGATTGGACTAGCTGATGAAGATGAAGACGCAGGGAATTACTTTTCGGCTGGTACCAAGCTAAAGAGAGCGGCGCTGTATTTAATGGTGGCTGAGCGAATGCAAGGTCAAGGACATCCGAATCGAAAAGAGACTTGGGATAAAGCGCAAGAGACATTCCGTAAAAGCATTAGGCTCAGCAAAGATAATTGTGAGTATGTAAAAGTGCCACTTGATAACGGCGGTATTATGCCTGCGTTGTATGTTCGAGCTGAAGGAGAGGGCCCTCACCCAACAGTCGTTTATTGTAACGGTTTGGACAGTTGTAAAGAGATGCTCTATTGGTCAAATCTACCACAGTCTCTGGCCAAACGAGGAATATCGACGCTTTGTGTTGATCAACCTGGTACTGGTGAAACATTGCGCACTTACGGTTTGCCTGCGGTTTATAACAGTGAAGTTTGGGCATCCAAAGCGGTTGACTGGCTAGAGCAACAAGACGATGTAGACGCATCTCGTATTGGTATGACGGGAATTTCTTTAGGTGGTCATTATGCGCCTAGAGCTGTCGCCTATGAGCCAAGGTTCGCAGCTGGTGCTGTATGGGGAGCAAATCATAACTGGGCAGAAGTGCAGCAGAAACGCTTAAAGCGTGAGGGTGAAAACCCTGTTCCACATTATTGGGCGCATGTCATGTGGGTGTTTGGAGCAAAAGATATGGATGATTTCTTTGTTAAAACAGAAGGGATGAATCTTAATGGTGTGATGGACAAAATTAAGGTGCCGTTCCTTGTTACTCATGGAGAAAAAGATCGTCAAATTAATTTGGATTACGCTTACCAAAGCTATGACCAGCTAATCAACTCACCAAATCGTGAATTTAAAATCTTTACGGAACGTGAAGGCGGGGTCGAGCATGTTGGTGCAGATAATATGAGTTTTGGTTGCGATTATATTGCTGATTGGTTCGCCAAAACGTTGGGTGGCAAACGGGGGTAAGAAAGAGATGGCTCGTCAATTTATTGATTTATCGATTTATCTTGAGAACGATGTGATCACTGATCCGCCGTTTATGCGTCCAGAGATTACATATCAGACGCATGAGGAAACGGTTCCAGAGGCGAACCACTTTTTCCCCGGTGTTGCGGCGGATGAGTTTCCCGGTGGTCATGGATTTGCGGCGGCTGAGACCGTGAAGCTCACCACGCACAATGGTACACATTTGGATGCTCCTTGGCACTTTCATCCCACTATGAACAATGGTGAAAGAGCGATTACCATTGACGAGGTGCCATTAGACTGGTGCTTTCGTCCTGGGGTGAAGTTGGATTTTCGTCATTTCGAAAACGGCTATGTTGTGACCGCAGCGGACGTCGAGGCGGAACTGAAACGTATTGGCTATGAGCTGCAACCCATGGACATTGTTTTGGTGAATACCGCTGCGGGTAGTGCGGTTGGCGATCCTGATTTTGTCAATATTGGTTGTGGTATGGGCTATGAAGCAACGATGTATTTACTTGAACGTGGTGTGCGCGTGACGGGCACAGGTGCTTGGTCTTGGGATGCACCATTTAGCCATACTGCCAAACGCGTCGCTGAAACGGGTGATAATTCGCTGATTTGGGAAGGGCACAAAGCCGGTAGGGACATAGGCTACTGTCATTTGGAAAAGCTTCATAATCTCGAAGTCCTTCCACCCTTTGGCTATACCGTTGTTTGTTTTCCTCATAAAGTACGCGGTGGCTCAGCGGGTTGGACTCGCGCTGTTGCTATTATTGATGACTGAAGTAAATCGCCAACAGCGATAATATTTTTGGATTAATAACATTAGTAAAAACTTACTAGATTGTTCGAGAAACATTATTGGTTCCCCCTCTAAAAGCATTTATATGCCAAGGTTAGAAATTGAAAAAGCTAATATAAAGGGGGAGTTCAAGGTGAATAATAGGATGAGTCGAAATTTCATTGTATATTGACTCCTTGTTGAATAAGTTCAAAATAACCACAACGGTTCACAAGCTATTTGTGAGTGCATCGGCATTATGGTGAGTTAACACTGATAAAAGGTTTTTCTAAAAAGAGAAGGTGACATGCCTTTGTATTACTGAAAGGTGTGACGAGCGTGTTGAGTATGTGAATCATTATGTGGAATTCGCTCGCTAAAGACTATTTTAGTGACGCTGAAAAATGAGTCTTGCCATGTATGAACTGCACCTTAAACGTGAATAAATCCACTAAAACACCGCTTTTTTTAAACGAGTAAAGCGGTTTTTATGATTCTGTTTTATCAATGTGAATGTGCAATTTTAATGGCTTCCCATTATTTATACTCCTGTTAATTTGGGGAGATTATAAAAATAATTACTGTTATGGGAGTGGAAAGTAACTATGTTCAATAGATTTACTGGTAATCACGTTAATACACTATTACGTTTTAAAGTGCCTCACCTTTGCTTTATCTTGGTCACGGCCTCCATTGTGTCTTTTTCACCATCGGTTCAAGCCGATACCACTCACTAAACATCTCGTCCTAATATTCTTCTCATTGTTGCGGATGACTTGGGCTATTCCGATTTAAGTGCTTTTGGCAGCGAAATCCAGACACCTAATATTGATGCGCTAGCAAAACAAGGTCGCGTACTGAGCAACTTTCATACCGCTGCCGTGTGTTTGCCAACCCGCTCAAGCTAAATGACAGGGGGATATCATCATTTTGCTGGGATTGGCAACATGGCTGAGGTGGTTGGGCTAAACATTGTTCAAAACCAACCTATCAATGCGCCTTGGGGAAAATCCAATACCTATGATTTTGATAATATTCCAGATCAATACGATGGGCATTTGAGCAAGAATACTGAGACTATTGCTGAGCTTTGGTCGGATGCAAAGCATAAACGTTGGTTTAGAATTGATCGAAGTGCCCTGCCTTATGCGCGTGGCTTTGAAAAATCGTTCACGCTTATTGATGGTGCGGGTTCTCATTATGCACCGCCAACGGTTCCTACTCCACTGGACTTAACTATGTATGCGGATAACGATCATGTTTTCCCCGCGAAACAGCTTCCTAAGAATTTCTACTCAACCACCTTCTATACGCAGAAGATGATCGAGTACATTGATTCAAGTCACAAAGATGAAAAGCCTTTCTTTGCCTACGTTGCATACACAGCACCCCATTGGCCTTTGCAGGCGCCGCAAGCGGATATTGATGCGCAGAAGGGTCGTTACGATGTGGGGTACGATGTGATCAAGACGCAACGTCTAGAGCGTATGAAGAAACTTGGTTTGTTGAAGGATGTTATTAAGCCAGATCAAGGGCAGAAAATTCTTAAACATTGGAACTAACTAACATCCGAAGAAAAACAAAAGTCAGCGCGTTCGATGGAAATTTACGCGGCTATGGTCAGTAACTTGGACCGCAATGTAGGCAAATTGATTGCGCATCTAAAAGCGATTCATGAGTACAACAATACGCTGATTATGTTTATGTCTGATAACGGAGCAGAAGGCGCGCCATCGTTTCAATTGCCAATTCCGGGCACTAAGGTGAATAACTCATTAGAGAATATGGGGCGACCAGGTTCTGTGGTGGCTTATGGCGCAAACTGGGCTCAGGTAAGTTCTGCTCCGTTTAAATTATTTAAAGGTTTTACTGGAACGGAAGGTGGTACGTTATCGCCCTTTATTGTGAAGTTAAACGGTGAAGAGAAGGCCAAACCCACGTCAGATGCGCGAGTTCAAGTGACAGATATCGTGCCGACCTTATTAGCCGCAGCGGATGTTAGTTTGCCGGGGAAAGAATACAAAGGCCGTAAGATCTACCAACCAACGGGTATTTCTTTTCTTCCAGAGTTAAAAGAAAATACGAGCTTCTCACACATTTATAAGAAAGGCACTGTGCTTGCGGATGAATTGATGGGAGCAAGTTATGTGGTGCGTGACCAGTGGAAACTGGCTCAGCAGCCGTCATTAGGCCGCAAACCAGTGTTTAGAAAAGATGTGCCTTTTGCCTTGTAGGATATCACTAAGGATCGTGGTGAGACGCAAGATGTTGCCAGCCAACATCCAGAATTAGTCGAAGTGTTAAAAGCAGATTACCAAGAGTACGTGAAGAAAAATAAAGTACTTGAGCAAGCGGCTTCGTATAATGGTCGTTAAAACCTCGTGAGAGAGTGATATGAATCGAATTGACAGCTTTGGCGTGATGGCCAAACCAAGTAGTTCTGTCTGTAATATTGACTGTACCTATTGTTTCTATTTGGAAAAAGAGCACCTTTATCCAGATAGAAAGAGGGCTTGGCGAATGAATGACGCCACGCTGGATAATTACATTCGCAGTCAAATTTACTCTCAGAAAAGTGATTTGATCGAATTTGTTTGGCAGGGCGGGGAACCAACGCTTTTGGGGGTTGGCTTTTTCGAAGAGGTTGTCGCCCTGCAGGACAAATATCGTGGTGTGAAAGCCATCACCAGCTCACTTCAAACAAACGCCACCTTGCTCGATGATGATTGGGTGGCTTTTCTGAAAAAGCATAACTTCCTAATTGGTGTGTCTATTGATGGTGATAAAATCAGCCATGATACTTATCGTCTGTCGCGAAAAGGACAAAGCACCTTTGATGACACCCTGAGAGGCTTGTCTCTACTCAAAAAGCATCGAGTCGATTTCAATACTTTGACCGTGGTGAATGCCGAAAATGTAAAGCGCCCTTTGAATGTCTATAACTTCTTAAAACGAATAGGCAGCCAATATATGCAGTTTATTCCCTTAGTGGAGCGCAAAGCCATCGTGCCAGACAGTCATGGTTTGATCCTAATCCAACCGAAGTCTAACTTGGCAGAATGGTCGGTACCTGCAAAGGCGTATGGCAAGTTTCTGAACACGATATTTGAACATTGGATTCAAAATGATCTAGGCAAAATCGTTGTCATGAATTTTGAGCAAACCATGAGTCAGCTTGCCGGAAGACCCGGAGCCTGTGTATTCAGTGAGAGTTGTGGTAATGGTTTAGCGATGGAGTCCAACGGTGATGTGTATTCATGTGACCATTATGTGTATCCAGAGCATAAGCTTGGTAACGTCAACGAAAACCAACTTATTGAGCTAGTAAACCTGCCGCAAAACCTCGCCTTTGGACAAGATAAACTTCTTAATATAAGTGCGGATTGCCAAGGATGCGAAGTACGATCTGTCTGCCACGGTGGTTGCCCGAAACACAGGTTTGAAATATCCAGTGATGGGCGAGGATGGATTTAAAACGTATTTAACGCATACCGTGCCCAAAATGGCACAAACGCTGCGCCTGTTATCATCTCAAACTCCGGTGAAGAAGATAAAGCAAATGATGAAACAAGAGTTTTACTCATAGCATAAAAACTCTTTGTTATCTTTTAGTCTTTATCCATATTGATAGCAGCGTCCTTTAGTATTTTTCTGAACCAGATTAAGCCTTCATCGTTATTTCTATATTGATGCCATTGGATGCATTGTTGCATTGGCGGCATGTCAAAAGGCAGGGGGAGGATTTTTAGTGGCCACGCTTTTGCCATTCTTTCTGCCAAGCGTCGGTGAACGGTCGCAATATTTTCTGACCCGATAACCATACCTGATAACACAGAAAAACTGAATGTGGTCGCAACCAATCGACGTTTAATATTGTACTTTTGGACAAAAGTAGTTTCGAAGTAATCTTTTTTCGTTGCAGCAGGGCGCATTAAGACGTGGCCTGCCTTTGCGTATTCTTCAAATGTCAGTTCGTTTTTGGCAAGCTGGCTGTCTGCCCATACCACACAAACAAACTTTTCTTCGTAAAGAACATCGCTTGGGTGATCCTTAGACACAAAGTTGGCTGGGATGATTAATAAATCCGCCTCACCACGCTCTAAGTGTTCGTGTGGGTTATCTACCTGAGGTAAAAATTCAAAACGTGCTGAACTCTTTAGCTTTCCGGCTAATTCGAGTACATGAGGTACTAGAACCGTTTGGGTATAGTCGGAGCAAAACAGACTAAATATACGGTCGGTCGTTTGTGGATTAAACGTCGGCTGAACTAAGATCGTACTTTCAATGTTATTTAGTGCGTTTCTAACATGGACCTTCAGACTTTCTCCAAGTGGAGTGATTACCATTTTTCGACCAATCTGGGTCAGCAAATCATCCTCAAAATATTCTCTTAAGCGTGACAGTGAGTTGCTTAACGCAGAAGGGCTCATATTTAGTTGTTCTGCACCTTTGGTAATACTTTTTACAGTTAAAAGCGTGTCTAGCGCGACCAGTAGATTCAGATCCAGTTTTTTAAAACGCATGGCAGCTCTCTCGATATTGTTATTTTAATTATTCGATACTATCGAATGGTCGATATGATTTAAAGGATTTTTCTAAAAGGTTGGAGTCGCTTACATTTTGGCTTGTTCTTGAAAATAAAAATAAAACCCTAGCAAAAAGGAAGAACAAGTGAACACACTAAATACGACTCCATTTAGAGCGAAGGCAATCGCTCTTGCAATTATCTCTACGACATCCACTGCCTATGGATTTGAGATTACGACTAGTAATCCAGATTTAAGACTTAGTTTGGATAATACGGTGAAATACAGTGCTGCTTACCGCTTAAAAAATTCCTCACCTGGCTTAACCCAAGGTCAAACCGCAATCAATCTTAATGACGGCGACAATAACTTTCATAGAGGATTAGTTTCTAATCGCTTGGATTTATTGTCTGAACTTGACTTGTCCTATAAAGATTATGGCGCGCGAATCAGTGCTGCTGCTTGGTACGACGATGTCTATCATCATTCAAAGAAACTGTTCGCCCAACAGGAAAAGTGTCGATTGATGTGCCGATTTCTGAAACGGCCTCTATTGGTGCTTATGTGGGCTACGAATGGGAAAAATCACGTTGTCTTCCTGCTGGCTCTTACAATCTGCTTTCTGGAGAAGCCTATGTGGCCAATATGATAAACGATAAGAAATTCCAGAACAAACCAGTTCAGCGCATGCCGACTAGTACCTTCACAGGGCGGGGTCTTGCTAGACAAGGTATTCGCTAAGTGAGGGAGTGTTTGCAAGGTCACAGATCATCTGACCGAAAGTTGAAGGCTCGTGAAGGCGATGTTAAACACTCTAGTTTTGATCACTCAGTCAATGCTGGCGCATACATTGCTGATAGGATCGCAGAATTTTTATATGGGCATATCGCCTAACACCTTGTTTGGAGAAAGAGATGAATATAGTAGGTTTAGAGAGCATTGTTTTTGCAGTGGAAGATATTGCTTCGTGCGCAACCTTTTTAACAGATTACGGACTTATCCCTGTTGATGTGACTGATAAAGGCGGCCGTTTTGAGGCGTTAGATGGTACCTGTGTTGTACTCGCGGAGGCATCCGATCAGAGTTTACCGCCAAGTGTAGGTAACGGCTGTATGATGCGCAAAACCGTCATGGGTGTGGCCAATGAGAAGGATTTAGAGGCGATTCGTACAGAATTGAGTAAGGATCGAGAGGTAACAAGCTTTGCTGATGGTTCCATCGAATCCATAGACGACATGGGTTTTGTTATTGGCTTTCAAGTAACCAAACGAAAAACCATGAGTTTGACGGGAGAAATATCCAATGCACCTGGGTCTCCTTTGCAACGTCCCGTAAACCAGAATGCCGTTAATGTGAACGCAGAACAGATTCACCCGCGCACTTTGTCCCATATCGTGTACTTTGTATCAGACCCAGAGAAAGCGGAAGCATTTTATGTGGAACGTTTAGGCTTTCGATGTACAGATCGCTTTGAAGGCATGGGGCCTTTCTTACAACCTGCTGGGACGTTGGATCACCACACACATTTCTTTATTGGCGCCCCAGAATTTATGAAAGGCGTAGAGCATTTCACTTTCCATTTTGCGGGGCCAACAGAAGTCATGCAAAACGGCTCTCGCTTTATTGAGAAAGGGTATCAAGCCTTTTGGGGGCCAGGCCGTCATATCTTTGGTTCAAACTGGTTTTGGTATTTCAACAGTCCATTTGCTTGTCATATTGAGATGGATGCAGACATGGACTTGCATGATAAAACTTGGCAGGCACGGACTGCACCAATTAGTGCGGACAACTCTCAGGCCTTCTTGTTGCGTTACCGTAATAAGTGGGCTCCGGGGCAAGTCAGCACGCCAAAAGGGGATTATGAAGAGTGAATAGTGAATTAAGGGGGCGAACACTGCGTTGTTCCCATTCATTACTTAAGCGACGTAAATGTTGCTAGCCCGATCAAATTCCAATCGGACATGGGATTGCTACTGGCCTTTATGTTCATTTGGAACATGTTAGGGGCATTAATTCTGCTATCGGCCCTCGCGCATTTTTGTTGAAGCCCAAATTCTCTAACAGTAATCAAGTGCAAGGGAAGGAGACAGCATAAATGGATAACCAAGCAAAATGGCTTTGCCAACTGAGCGATATTGAAGAAGGGCAATCAAAAGGCTTTTTCCTAAATGACGATGGTAATGATCAGATCTTTATCGTTAAGCATGCTGGGCAAGTTTATGGCTGGAAAAATGCCTGTCCGCATATAGATGGCGCTCCCATGGCATGGCGCAAAGACGCCTATATGGATGCTTCTAAACAGTACATTGCGTGTCATGCCCATGGGGCTTTATTTGAACCAGTAAGTGGCTTCTGTATACAAGGACCATGCAAAGGCAAACGGCTTGAAAAAGTCATAACTGAAATAGACCAAATGGGCAATGTTTGGCTAATACACTCTAATAAAAATAAATAAAATTCAATAAAATTCAATAAAAACAATAAATAAGGAGTCGATAATGGCAGTGGTAGATAAAGTTCTCGTAATTGGTGGTGGGTTCTCAGGCATGTCGGTGGCAATAAAATTACGGCGTCATGGGATTGCGGTGGATCTGGTGGACATTGATCCAGAGTGGTGTGAGTTAGGAGCAGGTATCAGTATTAATGGCGCTTCCATGAGAGCGCTGGATGATCTGGGCCTTTATGATGAAGTGGTGAAACAAGGTTGCGTCACCAATGGTGTGGCAATTCATTTGGCTCACGGCCCTTTGTTGATGGAATTACCAACACCAAGCCCAGCAGGCTCTCAGGTCGGTGGCAGTGGCGGTATTTTCCGTCCAACACTGGCTCGCATTATGTCGAAAGCCGTTTTGGAATCGGGCGTTGATGTGCGTTTAGGTTGCACCTATTCGGATATCAAGCAAACGGATAACAGCATCGAAGTAGCTTTTACCGATGGTAGCACTCGCGCATACGATCTTGTTGTTGCGGCGGATGGCGTGCATTCAAGTGTTCGTAAAGAGTATTTCCCAGAAGTACCTGAGCCTGAATACATAGGCCAAGGTGTGTGGCGTGCCATTATGCCGCGCCCAGAGAGTATCAATCAAGTCACCATGTGGATGGGACATCATCTGAAATTGGGCGTTAATCCAGTATCAGAGACGCATATGTATATGTTTATTACGGAAGATCGTCCAACTAAGGAGCACATTGACAGAGAGACTTGGCCCGAGGTGCTTGCTTCCTTGATGAAGCAATTCCCGAATCCAACGGTTGAGGCCTTGATCCCGCATATATTCAAGGAAGAAGCCAATATCGATTACCGCCCATTAGCAAACCTTCTGGTGAAACAGCCTTGGAATAAAGGCCGCCTTATCATGATTGGTGATACGGTTGCCGCCACTACACCTCATTTAGCTTCTGGCGCTGGTATCGGCATAGAAAGTGGCATTGTGTTAGCCGATGAACTTGCCGTTAATGATTCTCTAGAGACAGCACTTGAAAAATTTCATCAACGTCGTTGGGAACGCTGTCGCATGGTGGTCGAGAACTCTGCTCGCTTATGTGAAATCGAAATTCACGATGGTGACAAAGCTGAACATTCGCAAATTATGCGTGAATCACTCATTGCTCTTAGCCAACCTATTTAACGCCATATGACAGCGTGAAGCGCAGTCGTGAGTGCTGTCTTTTTTTAAGGAATAATGATGAGCTTTCCTGATATTTATCGTGTTGTTACAGGTCATGACGAGAACGGTAAAGCGGTCATTTTAGAAAATGACACGCTAAAAACTGTGATGGATTTAGAGGCGGTACCCGGTACGCGTTTTCATGAAGTGTGGAGTACGGCGACAACGCCTGCCCAAGTGGCCCACGCCGAGACTGACCCAACGCTTAGACCTGTGGTTTTGCCTCCGCCGGCCAATGGCACGCGTTTGCGCTTTGTGGATATTCCGCCTGATACAGAAGAATTTTTACAACATGGCGACAGCAAAATGGCGGAAATGTTTTCTAAGGTAGGGGACGAAAAAGCCTCCACGGTGAAAGCCAATTCCCCACATCCTCTGATGCACAGAACCCAATCCATTGACTATGGCATTGTCATTGAAGGTGAGTTGACCCTTATTGTCGACAATGGCGAAGCGCTATTAAAGCCCGGCAGTGTGGTGATTCAGCGTGGGACAAACCACGCTTGGGCGAATCGCTCAGACAAAATGTGCCGCATTCTCTTTGTGCTTATCGATGGTAAATATGACGAAGATTTGCAAAAACAGCTAACCGATTAACCCTATGTAGGATGTAAAAAATGAAATTAGCAACACTTGCGAACGGCACCTTGGATGGTCGCCTTATTGTGGTTTCTAAAGATTTAACCAGAGCCGTGGATGCCACGGTGATCGCGCCGAATTTACTTAGCGCGCTGCACAATTGGCAAGAAACCGAAGTCGATTTAAAAGCCTTATACGATTTATTAAATGCTGGTCAAGTGGACTTTGCGTTTGATTTTGACCCAAAGACTTGCCTTGCACCGTTACCACGTACCTCACAATGGCTAGATGCCTCTGCCTTTTTAAATCATGGCAAGTTGATGGAGCAGGCGTTTGATACAAACCCAATCCCTGACTTCGACACGATCCCTGTTATGTATCAAGGTGCCAGTGATGATTTTCAAGGGCCGACAGTGGATATTGTGATTCCAAGTGAACAGGACGGTATCGATTTTGAAGGGGAGTTTGGTGTGATCACAGGCTCAGTGCCAATGGCCGCTACGCTTAAAGAAGCAGAACAAGCTATTCGTTTGATCGTACAGATTAATGACTGGAGCTTGCGTGCCTTAGGACCACGTGAAATGAACACAGGCTTCGGCTTTATTCAGGCGAAGCCATCATCCAGTTTCGCGCCTGTTGCTGTTACTCCAGATGAATTGGGTGATGCTTGGCATAATGGGCGAGTGAATATGCACTTATGCGTGCAATGGAACGACCAGCGTTTTGGCGAACCCCATGGTAGTGAGATGAATTTTTCTTTTCCTGAATTGATTGTTCACGCAGCGCGTAGCCGTAAATTAACGGCAGGTAGCATTGTAGGTTCTGGCACCGTATCGAATCAGTCTCGCGCGGCAGGCTCTGCGTGTATTGCTGAGCGCAGAGTGATTGAGAAAATCGATTTGGGTGAAATCCAAACGTCGTTTATGAAGTTTGGTGACAAAGTTCGTATGCAGGCCAAATTTGATGATGGCCGCGACGGGCCATTCGGTGTGATCGAGCAAACTGTTATCGCCAACCGTTAAGAAGAATATGCCTATGAATATTGTGATTACCGGAGCAAATGGTTTTGTCGGATCTGCTTTAACCAAAAGGTTGCTCTCTAAGGGGATGTTAGTGGGCAGGGCCGTTGGCAAGTTGGTCTTAATTGATCGAGCATTCGACGAGTCGTTACTGAGGTATTGCTTAAACGCTGCAAATATTCAGTGCCATAGTGGTGATATATCCGATGAGAGATGGTTACGAGATATTCTTGTGCAAGAGACAATCGATACGATCTTTCATTTGGCGAGTATTCCTGGTGGCATGGCGGAACAAAATGAAGCGCTGGCTCGTCGCGTCAATATTGGCGCGACAGAAGCGCTTTTGGATATTGCTAAGACGCAAGCCATTTCATCCTTTGCCCCCGTGTTTGTGTTTGCCAGTAGCATTGCGGTATTTGGTTCTATGCCTAACAAGGTAACGGATGCGACTGAGCTTAAACCTCAAATGAGCTACGGCGCTCATAAAGTGATTGGTGAAGTGTTGATTAATGATTTTAGTCGACGAGGTTGGGTGGATGGACGTTCACTTCGTTTACCCGGGGTTTTGGCTAGACCTCCTGCAAATACAGGGCAATTGTCTGCTTTTCTAAGCGACATTATTCGTGAAGTTGCGAAAGGGAATTCCTTTGTTTGTCCTATGTCTACACAAGCCAGAACCTGGGCTTCATCTTTGCCTAATATCATCGATAATTTACTTCATGCGGCATCCATTGATAGCAATGGATTAGGAAGCAACCGTGCCATTACTTTGCCTACTTTGTGCTTTAACATGGCAGAGTTAACCGCTGCAATTGGCGAAACCTTCCAGCAACCGGCGAATGATCTTGTGCGTTACGAAGCAAATGAAAATATTGAACGCTTGTTTGGCTCTTTTCCTGAGTTAGATACTCAAAAGGCCGACAGTTTAGGTTTTTTGCACGATGGAAGCTTATCTAGTTTGGTTGAAAAAGCCTTATCATGGGACCTGGCGTAGGGGGAACTATGGATATTGAAGCCTTGATTCCGCATATATTCAAGGAAGAAGCCTTTGCGCGTTTTCACAAACGCCGTTGGCAACGCTATCACATGGTGGTGGAAAACTCAGCTCGACTCTGTTACATCGAAATTAATGGCCGGAGATAAGGAGGAAGATTCAAGAATTATGGGGCAATCGCTCAAGGCCCTTAGCCAACCTATTTGATTTAATGTTCTCTGTGTCAGTGAGGTGTTTTTTTATTTACAGGTCACTGCTCCTTTTATGCAGATTACCACGCGTAAACAGTATAGAAAGCTTGTTTTCATTTTGGACTAATCTACCTAGATTGCTTTGTGGCATCCGAATTAGCAAGGGAAGGTGAGAATAAGTCGTCTAAGTCTCATAGGTCATGGTCTAAAAACTCATATTCTTTGTTAAGCTTCTTCGTCAATAGGCCCACCATTCACATTCTTGCCTGCCGCGAATAGCAAGCTTTTATCCAGATGCTGAGACAAGAGGATATGTTTGTACTTTCCTTAGCCGTAATAGCGTAAATCTGAGTTCACAATGGGTCTTCGACCTGATTTAATTAGGTCACCTTTAATAAGGAGGCGCTAATGTGATCATGAAAGTTTAGTGTTTTTCGCGGCTAAAATAGTGATATGGGGATTTATCACCGTAGTCAATATGGCAGGATGCCATGAAGTAACGCTACCATCAACGCAGCACAACCGACACCAAGCAAGGCGCCCATTAATGTATCGGTAGGGAAGTGAACCCCAAGTAGCAGCCGAGACAATCCCACATGAGTAGCCCATATATAAAAGAGCAGATAATACGATGGAAAAGCTTGTGCCAAGCAGTAGGCTACAAAGAACGCTCCGGAGGTGTGTCCAGAAGGAAATGAAAACTTATCCGATGGCGTGATGTAGCTGTGGAAATTCTTCAGTGTGTCGGCAGGTCGATTTCGTTTAAAACCTAGTTTGATAGCAAAATATAAGCAACGCTCAAGTGCAAATCCAAATGCAATGATGCTTGCTAATAGCCGGTAATGGAAATGCCATAACACAATATCCGTCACAACGTAGAGCGGACCATCTGCGCTAAATGAAATAAATCGCCCAATTCTTGCCAGTCTCTTGGAGACTGTAACTAATTTTGTGTAACTGCCTACCACAACATATTCTATTAAGAATTAAGGATAGGTAGATGCAAAT
Organism: Marinomonas sp. 63XJN7_7_ISO-PGPR-S23-202; assembly: GCF_056173505.1. Lineage (NCBI taxonomy): Bacteria > Pseudomonadati > Pseudomonadota > Gammaproteobacteria > Oceanospirillales > Oceanospirillaceae > Marinomonas > Marinomonas sp. 63XJN7_7_ISO-PGPR-S23-202. Next base: position 2,172,168 of record NZ_CM149677.1, read on the forward strand.
GAACAAAAAAGAACTTGAAGCGTTCGCAAAAGAAGCCGCCAAGGGAATTAAAACGCCTGAGGATCTCAACGAATTTAGCCAAATGCTGAAGAAGATTACCGTTGAAGCGGCATTGAATGCAGAAATGGATGACCATCTGGGTTACGAGAGACATCAAAAGTCCACCTCAACCAATAGTCGTAATGGCAAGAATAGCAAGCGTATTAAGACGGAAGATGGTGAGTTTGAACTGGATACGCCTCGTGACCGAGAAGGCTCTTTTGAACCCAAGCTGGTCAAAAAACACCAATCCCGATTCACTTCTATGGACGATAAAATCCTGTGGCTCTATGCGCAAGGCATGAGTACCCGAGACATCGTCAATGCCTTCGATGAATGGTATGGTGCCGAGATATCTCCAACACTGGTATCACGCGTTACCAATGCGGTCATTGAGCAAGTGACTGAATGGCAAGCACGCCCTTTGGATGCCATCTACCCCATTGTGTATCTTGATTGTATTGTGTTGAAAATCCGCCAAGATAAACGCGTCATCAATAAATCGATCTTCTTGGCACTCGGTATCAACACTGAAGGTCATAAAGAACTCATGGGCATGTGGATTGCGGAGAACGAAGGTGCGAAGTTCTGGCTCAACGTCCTCACTGAGCTTCAGCAGCGCGGCGTAGAAGATATTCTCATCGCTTGTGTTGATGGTCTAAAAGGCTTCCCAGAAGCCATCAATGCTGTTTTCCCACAAACTAACATCCAACTGTGCATCGTACACATGGTACGCAACTCATTGAAATATGTATCATGGAAAGACTATAAAGCAGTGACGGCGGATTTAAAGCAAGTTTACCGCTCCGCAACGGAAGAAGAAGCCTTGCTAGAGTTAGATCGTTTCGGCGACATCTGGGACGATCAATACCCGCAAATTACCAAATCATGGCGCAATCACTGGCATCACCTCAATACGTTGTTTAATTACCCTGACGATATCCGAAAAGCGATCTACACAACGAATGCGATTGAGTCCCTGAACAGTGTTATCCGTAGAGCCATTAAAAAACGTAAAGTCTTCCCAAGCGATGATTCTGCGAGGAAAATGGTATACCTTGCCATTAAAGAAGCCAGTAAGAAATGGACGATGCCAATTCAGAACTGGCGCCAAGCAATGAGTCGATTTATTATTGAGTTCGAGGAGCGTCTCGAAAAGCACCTTAACTAAATGGCAGTTACACAGAATCTGTTACAGGGTCGTCTCTTGCCATTTTTTCTAGCCATAAACCAAGAAAAAACGAAAACATCAAGCTGGTGAATTCTTTGAATAACATTCATTAGATACCCCCTAATTTTTGTTAATATTTAGAGATACTTTTGTACGGCTATTGCGCTTGCCAATACTTTGTTAAAAATAGACTCAAAATGCTCATTTATAGTGATACACTCCGCTTTCTCGTCTGTTTTTGTCGTGTCTTGGCGTCGCTCGTGACATCGTGCAAAGGTCTCTTAGAACTATATGAATCGGAATGTTCACTCCTTGGAGGATTTTAAAGAATTATATTTATACAATAGGGCAATAAGGCTTAAATAAACCTTAACGATCTATAGACCTTTAAAAGTCACTCTGACACACAATCCCGTTTCTTGTTCTGAGTCTGTCAGCGTTAGTACCGCATGATGATTGTCAGAAATGTTTTTTACTATGTTCATTCCCAATCCACTGCCATGAATTTTAGGGTGCTTCCCTCGGTAAAAACGCTCAGTTACTTTGAGGCGTTCAGCTTCTGGAATGCCTGGACCATTATCAGATACCTCTAAAATGACCTCCCCTTTTTCTTTGTAGACTGACACATCGATGGTGCCATTCTCCGGTATGTAGCGAATAGCATTATCGATGAGGTTGCTAATCAAAATGCGCAAATCGTCAGGGAACCCCATAATGACGGCTGCTGTTTGTTTCCCCATGCCCAAGTCAATGTTTTTGCGTTCTGCTGCATTGACTGAGTCCGTAATAATCAACTTACATAAGTTAGTCAGCTCAACCTCTTCGGGGGATTGAGCTGACTTTTCTGGATCAATCTTTGCTAGTGTAAGTAGTTGCTCAGAAAGGTGAGAAAGTCGAGAGATACTTTTCTGTAATTGAATAAGCGATTTTTGCTGTTTGATGGGGTCGGTTTCACGTGCCATGACTTGCATTTCTACACTGAGTCCCATAATAGGAGTGCGTAACTCATGAGCTGCATCGGCAATGAATCTCTCTTGTTGGATGAACGTTTGTTGCAAGCGCTCTAGTAAATCGTTCAAGGCTTGTATGAACGGTTGTATTTCTTTCACTGGCCGAGCAGGAATGATTGGGTCTAGGCTTTTAGCGTTGCGGCTTTTTAATTCTTCACTAATATGTCGCAAAGGTTTTAGCCCGTAACCAATACCGAACCACAAAAAAATCGCCAGTAATGGAAGCATGGCGAGTACAGGCCAAAAAAGGTTAATCGACAAACTGGCTAAGGTTTCAAAACGAAGATTCTGAGCTTGAGCAATAAGAATCCATTTGTTGTCACTTTTCATGACAAAAGTATGCCAGACTTTACCATTGACAGTTTCGTTCATAATGCCTGTTCGGGTGGGGGGAGCAAAGTCGATTGATGGATGTGAAGCAAATTGCCGTTTGTTATTTTCCCAAACTTCTAAAATGACCTCGTCGTCTTGATCTTCATGGTCGTGAGCTTTTGAAGATAATGTCTGTTTTAGACTGATAGAGTCAGTTGAATTGCTTAGGTTTACATGATGAGCGATGTATTTAAGTTGATCATCTAATGTATTTTCTAGGGTCAGATAATCCCCCCAGTACGTGCCAATACTTGCCAGAACACCGACTAGGAAAGTTGTAGGTAATAACCAAATAAGCAGATTGGTGCGAAGTGATCTCAATGAATGTCTCCAATTCGATAACCAACCCCTCGTATTGTTTTAACAATTTTAGAATCAATTTTTTTACGGAGATGGTGAATATGTACTTCAATCGCATTGCTACCTATTTCTTGATCCCAGCCATAAAGACTTTCTTCGAGGGTTTCTTTTGAAATGACTTTGCCTGGCTCTTGCATAAGCTCATGCAAGAGCGCAAATTCTTTAGCGGATAAGGATAAGGGTTCATCTCGAAACCAGACAAGATGGTGAGCAGAGTCTAGCTTTAATTCGCCAACGGCTAAAACGGGTTGGCTGCGTCCGACTTTACGGCGCATGACAGCATGAACGCGTGCGATGAGTTCTTCTAGCGCAAAGGGCTTTACTAAGTAGTCATCAGCACCTTCATTGAGTCCGCCTACGCGGGAGGAAACATCGTCTCTAGCCGTAATAATGATAACGGGAATTGAGTTGTTCGCCCGTCGTAACTCTTTTAGCAGTGATAAGCCGTCTTTATCGGGTAACCCAAGATCGAGTAACAATATGCTGTAGTTTGTTGTTTTTAAAGCGGCTATCGCAAATTTAGAGCTTTGTACCCAATCCGCCGCTAAGTTTTCTTGACGTAACCCTCTGAGCAGACCATCACCAATAAATTCATCATCTTCTACAATGAGTAAACGCAAAATGAGATCCTCCCAACACTTTTCAAAATAGGTCGTCCTATCATTATCATGGTGAAATAGCGAAAAATTAATAAAAATTCATCTGAGAAAGTTGTGTAGGAAGAAAAATCTTTATTTTCATATTTGTTAAGACTTAAGTTCCCCTTAAGGAAAGCCTTGATAACTTCTCACACCGATCATAGTCAACATGCTTTTACTGTATTCTATTCTGAGGCGATAAAGTGGAACATTTAAACCAATCTCTATTTTTAATGATTAACCATTTTGCGGGGGCAAACGCTATTTTGGATCAATTAATGGAAATTCTGGCAGAATATCTTCCCATTCTTTTCGCCTTAGTACTGATGTGGTTAGGTTTTTTTAATAACGTTTCGCCTTCTCTTCAAAAGAAGAGGCGTCATGCTGCCTTTCTGTCTGGCTATACCATGTTGATAGGGCTTTCTATTAATTTTTTAATTGCTTTGTTTTATTTTCATCCAAGACCGTTTATGAATCATCTTGGTACAGAACTAATTCCTCATTTGCCTGATACGTCAATGCCATCAGACCACACAACCTTGATGGTTTCAGTCGCATTAGGGCTTTTTACTTACACTGAGACTCGACATATTGGTCAAATTCTTTTGGTGCTCGGCGTAATAGGTGGTTTAGCTCGGGTGTTTTGTGGTGTTCATTATCCCTTCGATATTGTTGGTTCCATCGTGGTGTCATGCATTGCTTTTATACTAACTTGGCTATTAAAAGATTATTTAAAACAACTTAATATGGTTATTTTTAGAGCGTTGGAAAATAAAATAGGTTTTTTACGTCTATTTACCCATGAAAAATAATGGTGACCTTTGTCTGTTTCATAGAAGTAGTGGAATAAATTCTCTGGGCATTACAGCACTCATAATAAGTGCTGTAATTTTGCAATTTGAACAAGATAGTTACAAGAAATTTAATGATTAATAAAATTTAACTTTTTCTAAATACATACTTTCTTCTATTCGGTTAACGTAATGGTTTGGTGTTGTATTCGTCAGTGATTTAAATTCGCGCGTAAAATGTGCTTGGTCCGAAAATCCTAGTCGATAGGCTAACTCAGAAGGTTTTGTATGGGTATTTAAATTTATCTCATATAAAGCAGATTGAACTCGAACAATGCGACAGAATGTTTTAGGCGTCATGCCTGTGTCTAATAAAAATTGTCTTTGTATTGTGCGACAAGTATACCCTGTTATGTTTTCTAATTCTTTTATTTGAACATTCCCTTTATTAACGAAAATGTATTGAATAACTTGTTTTGAAAGACTTGAATGATTTCTAATGCCATGTTTTATTAAAAATTTGGAAAATAATAGAACTTGATTAGTAAAAGAGTCTTGGCTTGCAACTTGTTCAAATAAGTCATTTATTTTAAGAGCAATATCTTTAAATTCTGGCCTTTGGTTGACTAATTCAGACGCCGAAAGGCTCAGGAAATTAGGTGTAGAGGTTGCAGAAAATCGGACGCCAAAATAACGATGTTTATAGGTGAATTCCACCGCTTCTGCTCCGAGTGTTGTTCCACAAACGGTTGCTTTTGGCTTAGAGCTGTCACAATCAAATAAAATATCAATACAACCATCTGGAATGGCATTAGTAACTTCTGATGATGCGGACTCAAAGCTATAAAAATGCGACACAAAGGGGATGTTAGATACTTTGACCGAATACTCTTCGGCTGCACAAAGGACAAACCAAGGCTGTTTTGACTTGATTTTAGCAATGCTATAATTTTCAATCATATTGGATAACCAATTTGTTATTATTCTTTTATTGTGGTTTTCCGGTTTAAAAAGCGGATACCAATTCTTAATAATACTCAAGCTGAATGAGATATTTTATTATTAATTATCTTTCATGTTTAACTCTCGATTATTATTATTTTAAAAAAGACCTTTTATAGAGTACTGCAGTCTGGTGTGTATGCAAAGGTCTTAGCACATAATTTTAAAAAGTATGATCCATAGGGCTGATCATTCAGTCATACCCTATGGATGGCAAGGCAACCGAAATCAGCTAAAGATAACTTGGATATCGGTGTATTCCATTAAGCCTTCTTCTGAGAACTCGACGCCGAAACCAGAGGATTTCACGCCACCAAAAGGCGCATTGGGTTGAATAGCGCCGTGTTTATTAATCCAAACAGAGCCACACTCCATTCGAGCAGCGACTTTCTTTGCCATATCAATATCAGATGACCAGACGGAACCGCCAAGGCCATTAGGGCTATCATTAGCAGAACGAATGGCATCATCAATATTCGAGTATTTTATAATGGGTAATGCAGGTCCAAACTGCTCTTCATCCACTAGAGAGTCGCCATTTTGTAAGTCGGCAATGATAGTGGGTGGAAAGAAAAGGCCTTCACCTGGATCGCCCCCTAATAACACTTTCCCACATTCTTTGGCTTCAGAAACTAATTGAGACACTTTATCAAATTGCGCTTTGTTTTGGATTGGCCCTAATATGCTGGCTTCATCCATGCCGTCACCGACGGGTATATTTTTAGCAAATGCAACAAGTGACTCGCATACCGCATCATAAACAGACTCATGAACATACAATCGTTTCATTGCCGCACAAGTTTGACCATTATTAATAAAAGCACCCCAAAATAACCCTTCTGCAATGGCGCTAGGGTCAACATCTGGTAAGACGATGCCGGCGTCATTGCCCCCTAATTCTAGGGTCAGTCTCTTCATGGTGGTTGCTGCAGACTGCATGACTTTCTGACCTGTTGCACAGGAACCAGTAAAGACAATTTTTCTAATATCTGGATGGGCAGACATGGCAGCACCTAGGTTAAATGTTTTGTCGTCACCTGTGACAACATTCACAACACCTGTAGGTAAGGCTTCTTGCATGATTTCTATGAGACGAATGGTGGATAGCGGTGTACTTGGGGAGGGTTTAATAACCACCGTGTTACCAGTTCTTAAGGCGGGCATTATGTGCCAAATGGCGATCATCACTGGAAAATTCCAAGGGGTAATCGAGCCAACAACACCCAGAGGTTTTCTGTATAGCTCAACTTTGCCGTCTTGGTTATCTTGTAAGGTTTTAGCAGGAAGAGAAAGGTTCGATGTATAGTCTGCCCAAGCGACGGCACCCCCTATCTCCCAACGAGAGCCTAGACCATTCAAAGGTTTTCCTTGCTCCAGTGTGACCAGTTTAGCCAGCTCTTCGGAGTGATCTTGTATCGCTTGAGTGACAGCAAGACAGTTTTTTTGAAGCTCCTCATCCGATAATGACGACCATGAAACAAAGGCGGACTTGGCTGATTCTACGGCGGCGTTTAGTTCATCATTGGCCATGTTCGGTGCATGACCGATAAGCTCACCTGTAGAAGGATTAAACACTTCAAAAGGCGTATTTTTGGTTACATTATAAGCGGAACTATTCATTGTTTTTATTCTCTCTAGTGACTCGGTGCATTAAAAATTGCGACTAACTAAGATCATAAAAACTCTTCTTGATAGGGGGCTTGGATTTATCCGCCAACCGTATTGGACGATTACGTCATTGTTCCATCAAGCTGGGAGGCATGTTGTATTTTTTGCGAAACTCGCGATAAAAGTAGGATAAATCATTGAATCCAGAACGTAATGCTATATCCGTAATGCTTTCATTCAGTAAACCGTCTTTTCGTAAACAAAGCTGCTTGTAGGCATATTCCAGTCGTGAACTGATAATTCTATGTTTGGGGGTTTCACCTAACACTTGAAAATGTCGTTGTAATGTTCGTTCGGAAATATTCAGATGAGATGCGATTTCCCGTGGAGAAAAGTTTGAATTTAAGTAATGGCGGTTAATGAGCGCTAAGGCTTTTGACAGTAACTGTTCACTTGGCTCTGCATGATCAACCCGATGATTAGTATGAAGGTAGGCGCTGATTAAGCTAATAAACGCTTCGCCCAGATGCTGTTGATCCATACATTCATAGTCAACCATTTTCTTTAGAACAGAGTATATGGCAAGCCAAAGAGGATCATCCCGCGAGATGTTTACACCACAATCGACATTACCAAAGCGATGTATGGCTTCTTCACGGGGAATATGAAACGATATTTGACGGGATTGGCCATAATCGTATCGAAAAAGAGACGGTTTGACGGAATCGACAAGAAACATATCGCCAGGACGTAACCCCACAGAATTATTCCCTTGCTGAACCTGGCTGTATCCTGAATCTTGTATTAATAGGAAAAAGTATTCCCCAGGGTCTTGGCGTATGGATGCTTTATCCCGTTCTATATGCACAGAGTCAACATCAACAATCGCGGCCTCAAATGCGCCAAAGTGCCTTGTTGTTATGCCACCATTAATAACACTCGAGCTGGATTGAGGCTCTATGTTAAATAATCCGCAGACTTGATGGAGTTCAGAAGCAAACACCTCAACGGGCAAGTGATTATGATGAGATTGAAGAAGTGGTTTCATCTAGACCTCATTGGAGTTTCTTTATGAGACCTTTGCACGGCGGCTTCGTCCGCGATTTCACACAAAGGTCTTCTTCATTATTGTTATTTGATAGACCTTACCGGGTCATTATTGAACCTGCTCATGGCTCGACGAAAGCTCAATGACGAGAAATCCAACAATATGGGGCTCCATTACTGTCAACAGTACAACATCCAAGGTGCTATCGCCAAGCGCTTTTGGCAATCAAAATGGCAGTAGTGGGTCGTCAAGTCGGTTCACTGATGGGAAATAAGCTCAAAGGAAATTCTCTGGTGATTTTGGGCTGTTTCATTGAAAACATGGTGTTGACGGAGCGCACGCCTTTGGCTTGGAGCAGCTTTTTACTTAACAGCTCGTCATAACTGTCTAAGTTTTTGGTGATGATTTTTAACAGGAAATCGCAATCACCGCTGACGGAATGGCATTCTTGTATTTCTGGGCATTCCCGTACAATTGTCAAAAAGGGGGCCAAGGTTTCTGGGTGATGGTTGTCCATTGACACTTGAGCAAAAGCGATCACATGCAAGTTCACTTTTTTGGCGTTTAACTCAGCCGTATAGTTGGTTATATAGCCTTCATCCTCCAAACGTTTTAAGCGTCGCCAGCATGGCGCGGTCGAGAGACCAATCTTCTCGGCTAACTCCTTGTTACTTAAGCGTCCGTCTTTTTGTAAAGCGGCTAATATACTGATATCAAACTTATCAAGCATAAGAATGTTTCCATTTATTGTTATTTGGAGAAACGATATTGCTTAGTTTGGCAAAAGCTCAGCAATTAAGAAAGATAATTTCGCTGAAGTATCGATAACATTAACTACATCATACCAATAACAATAAAGCTGAAAAGCTGCCAACAAAATGGTGTACGACTATGAATCAAGTATTGAGAGAAGCTACCCGCACAAAGCGTCCCCCTAAAAGTGAGCCTGCTGTCGATTGGAGGCATATCAGCCGATTGATGTTGCAATCGCGAGCCCTTGATGAGATTGAAGAGAAAGAATTGGTGCCTGAAAAGCTGGTGTTTAATCAGTTTTCTGCCCGTGGTCACGATTTTGCCCAGATTTTGTTAGGCTCTCTGCTAACCCATCCTCACGATGGGGCAACCGGCTATTATCGGTCTAGACCTTTTGTAATGAGCCTTGGCATTCATTTAGATGATGTTGTTGCTTCCCCAATGGCCAAAGCCGGAGGCTACAGTGATGGAAGAGACATTGGCGTGGTATGTAATTTTCCCAATGCCAATAGAAATGGTGCCATGCTGTTTCCTATGTGTGGCGGCGTCGGGGCGCAATACACGCCGATCTCTGGTTGGGCACAGTCCATTCTTTATCGTAAAAATCAATTAAAAGATTTTAGTTATACGGGGGCCATTGGCGTTTCCATGGGAGGGGATGCCTCCATGTCAACCAGCGGTTTTTGGTCGGCATTGAATATTGCAACCACCAATCATTTGCCGCATTTGTTTTATATTGAAGACAATGGTTACGGTATATCTGTCCCTCAAGGGGTGCAAACCCCAGGTGGCGATCAAGTCGCTAACCTACGTTCTTATAAAAACCTGAAAATTATCGATGGTGATGGTACAGACCCGCAACGGACGCCATTGCTGATAAAAGAAGCCGTGGATTATGTCCGTTCCGGTAAAGGTACCTGTTTATTAAGGCTGAAAGTGCCTCGTCTATGTGGGCATACTTTCCAGGACACACAAACCTATAAAACGGCCGATTTTATTGCTGAAGAGCAAGCACGAGATCCGCTCCCTAAACTCAAACGCTATCTACTAAAAAACGACCTGATGAGTTTGGAGGAATGGGAAGAGCTAGAAGCACAGTCTAATCGAGAGATTCGTGAGTCCGTTGAGCGGGCGAAGCAGCGTACACAGCCGGATCCAGAGCAATTGACTCGCTTTGTTTACGCGGAAAAAGATCAGGTGCAACTTAGAGGCGGGTTGGCAGCGGATGGTCATCGTTTTCCTGATCATAGTGAAGAACCCAAACCTGAGGGTTCCCGTCTTAATATGATCACAGCCATTCGTAAAACACTGGATTATGAATTGTCTACTAACCCCAAAGTGATTGTCTTTGGTGAGGATGTTGGACCAAAAGGAGGAGTGCACGGTGCAACCTTAGGACTGAATGAAAAGTTTGGTGACGCCAGAGTGTTTGACACTAGCTTATCTGAAGAAGGGATTATTGGGCGTTCTGTGGGGATGGCGCTGAATGGGTTGATGCCGGTGCCGGAAATACAGTTCCGTAAGTACGCTGAACCAGCTGCAGAGCAACTGTCCGATACGGGAATTATGCGCTGGCGTACCCATAACCAGTTTGCTGCGCCCATGGTTGTTCGAATTCCCGGAGGGTTTGCACGTCGAGGTGACCCATGGCACTCCATGAGTGACGAAGTGGAATGGGCGCATAAAGTGGGTTGGCAACTTGCCATGCCTTCTAATGCCGAAGACGCGGTGGGTTTGTTGCGCTATGCCCTAAGAGACAACAATCCAACCATTTTCTTTGAGCATCGATCTTTGCTGGATAATAGCTGGTCCCGTAGACCATATCCTGGAGATGACTATGTAATTCCGTTTGGCAAAGCGAGGACAATTCTAGTCGGAACTGCTCTAACGGTTGTCTGTTGGGGGGCGATGGTAGAGCGCTGTGAAAAGGCGGCAAAGGGTTTGGATATGGCAATTGAGGTGATTGATCTTAGAACCATTCAGCCTTGGGATAAGGAGGCAGTGTTTCAATCTGTGGAAAAAACGGGACGTTGTCTAATTGTTCATGAAGATAATAAAACCGCTGGTTTTGGGGCTGAAATCGCCGCCACGATTGCGGATGAGCTGTTTTTTTCTTTGGATGCACCCATTAAACGCTTGACCATGCCCGATATCCCCAGCCCTCATAATAGTGGCTTGTTAGATCGAGCACTTCCCAATGAAGACACCATTGCTCACGCAATGAAAAGCCAAATTGAAGTGTGAGGGGATGCTATGAATCAATCAATTGAGATTACATTGCCGAATAACACGCTGGAAGGCACGATCGCCACCCTGTCTACATGGCTAGTGAAAGAAGGGGAGCATGTGACAAAAGGAGCGCCCATCCTTGAGCTTGAGACCGACAAAGTGGCAATGGAGGTGTGTGCTGAGCAGGATGGGGTGATAGACAAAATGCTTGTGTCCCCTGGTGAAGAGGTGGGTGAAAAAACCATATTTGGCTATTTAGAAAGTGGCTATTTAGACTGTGGCAATTTAGAAAGTGGTCTGACGCAAGATCAAAAACAGAAAAGCAGCGAATCCATAGGTAGCGAGTTGGAAACCAGCGAGCAATATTCTGCTGAGTCTGAGCATTCGAACAAAGACCGCCCACAGGATGCCGCAGCGCCTAAATTAGCAGGGCGTGTAAGAGGAAAAGAAAATCGGCGTCATCTTATTGGTCCAGCGGTTAGAAAGTTACTGAGAAAGCATAATCTCAATATAGAGCAAATTGCTGGTACAGGAATGGGGGGGCGGGTGACTCGAAATGACATTCTGGCTTTTATCAATGAAAAACCTGCTATGGGGGCCGATGATTCAGATTCTCCCATCTCGTCAGGTAACAATAGCGAAGCAAAGAGCCAAATGATTCCCCATACGCCCATGCGTAAAGCCATTGCCAATCATATGGTGGACAGCCTGCTGCGTACTTCGCCCCATGTCACCAGTGTGTTTGAAATGGATATGGGGGCCGTTATAGAGCACAGGAAACTGTGCAAAATGGGCTTTGATGAAGCGGGTGTGAAGTTGACCTTTACCGCGTATTTTGTGGTGGCTGCGGCCCAGGCCATCCAAAAAGTCCCTGTTATCAACTCACGATTTCATGAGGAAAGCTTAGAAGTATTGGAAGACATTAACATCGGAGTGGGGACCGCGTTGGGAGATGATGGACTTGTTGTGCCTGTTATTAAGCAGGTACAGATGAAGAAACTGTTTGAAGTGGCTACCTTGCTGCAACAGCAAACGGAGCGCGCCAGACAGGGTAAGTTGACCCCAGCGGACATGAAAGGAGGAACCTTTACCATATCCAATCATGGAGTCAGTGGTAGCCTGTTGGCGGCCCCCATTATTATTAACCAGCCCCAGGTGGCGATTTTGGGCATTGGTAAGCTGGAAAAAAGGGTGGTTGTTGAAGAGATAGATGGACTGGACACCATGGTCATTCGTCCCAAATGTTATGTTTCCCTTAGCATTGATCATAGGGCATTAGATGCCTATCAGGCGAACGCATTCCTGAGTCATTTTGTTGAAACGATTGAACAGTGGGGAAAGTAGCAAGGCAATGAATATCATACAGGGCGTTATTATCTGATGCCCTGTATGACCGGGGCGTGTTAGATGTTAAGACCGCCAAAACGCTCATAAAATAAAGCGTTAGCTTCTGGCAATGGCCCGTGAACGGACTCTAGATTGTGCTCAATCCATTTTTCCGTTGCTGGCGTGAGTTTGCGATAAATGTTTCGGCACAGCTGACGTGCGGCTCTGCCTTCCCAGTCTATTGGGAGAAGTTCTCTTGGTAAATGCGGGTCTCTTAGCAAGAGTTTACGGTAGTCATGAATCAGTAGGGTTCGCGTTAAAAAACAAGACTGCGGGTCAAGTATATCCAGCTCGGAAAGCTCTTGCCAAACCGGTAAAAATAATTCGATAAACTCTTGGTAATGTTGGCTGAGAGCATCCAGATTCCAGCAGTCTCTAACCAATTCTTGTATCGGTTTGTTGCTAAACTGAGTGTTTGATGAGGCCTCAAAGACAATGACTTTCTCTTCTAGATTAAGGGAGAGCAAAATCGCTTTGAGGGTTTGTTTGTCGCAACATGGGCTGGCAATCAGTTGCGTGGAAAACGTGGCAAAGCCTTGCCATTGAAGCTCATCCATTAGTTGCTTTTTTTCATCAGGGTTGAGATGGCTGCCAATGATGAGTAGCCATGAACCGTTCCAAGTTTGTATGTTCGGGCTATAAATGCGCTGAAAAGCTTGCTCGAATTTTCTGTGTCCTTGCGTCGTTAAGCGGTAATAGCTTTTACGGCCGACTTTTTCACTCTCTAGCCAACCGTCCTGCGTCAGTCGAAAAATTGAGGTTCTCATTAAACGTTCGCTAATGCCTATCGGTTCCAGGGCATTGATTAGGCTACCTAACCAAACGGTACTGCCGTGTGGCTCGATGGTATCACCATACAGAGAAATAATTAAAGAGGAGGCTCTAATAGGTTTTTGGTTTTGAAAACGCTTCAGTAGAGTGTTAAGTGTTTTTAATTCATTCATTGAGACAGGCTATGAGTATCGTTTGATTGAAGGCACCATTCTCTGAAATGGTGCCTTAAGAGTAAAGCTAATTATTTTTTGGCTTATGATGGCCCGTTTTCAAGCTGGGTCTATCGGCTTCAGGTTCGGTTAAGGGATGACACTCAACCATAGACTCCAAACAGCGAGTGGTCAGGTCTATGTACTCTTGCGTTCCGGTTTGTTTCCATTTTAACTCTTTATCGCCGACTTGTCGGACGAGCCTTGCTGGACTGCCCATTAGCAGTGAGCGAGCGTCACAAGAAAAACGACTTTTAACAAAGGCCGCTGCGGCGACAATAGATTCTGGTCCAATGTTCGCTTCGTCCATCACTACGGCGTTCATACCGATCAAACTGTCTTCACCGATAACACAACCATGCAATATAGCGCCATGGCCAATATGCCCATGTTTGCCGATGATGGTATGACTGCCAGCAAACCCATGAACAACACAGTTATCTTGTAAGTTAGATTCTTCCTCCATGGTAATACGGCCAAAGTCTCCTCTTAAGCAGGCGCCTGGGCCAACATAACAGCCTTGTTTAATAATAACATCACCAATTAAAACAGCAGTAGGATGAACATAAGCGGTTGGGTGAACTACAGGCGTAACACCATCAATTTTGTAACAGGCCATCGTTTTTCTCTCTTTTGTATTTGTCTCTTTTTGTATTTGGTATTGGCTATCTGTTTAATACTTCAACTATTTGGAATTTTATACAAATATTGTGTCTTAATCTAATCTAAATTTTGGTTTTTTTACCGAGTAATCAGTTGGTAAAAATCAATTTTATCTTTTTTTAATCTTTAACTTATTGTTTTTTAATGCTTTATTGAGAAATTTTTGAACATCCTTTAAGTGATACAAAAAAAATTAAAAAAAACATTGAACTGTGTCTCTTTTTGGTCCATCTTATAATGGCTGATCATGACTTAGATCAATGTATCGCGTCTTTAAGGCTGACAAATAAAAAAATAAACCGTGCGTTAAACAAATAGTGAGTTAGGTCAAATGTCCAATAGTCTATATAGCATGCTAGATGTTCATTCACCGGCCAATGGTGTACAGCAAATTCAGTTGCATCGTCCTGAAGCGCTAAATGCATTGACAACCGCCATGCTGGGTGAGTTGGCGCTGGCATTAGAAGAAGCTGAAGCGAATGAGTCAGTGAAAGTTGTCGTACTAACTGGTTCTGCCCGTGTGTTTGCGGCAGGGGCAGATGTAAAAGAAATGGCCGAGCGAGATATGGTGGGGATTCTAAAGGACCCTCGTCAACAAAGTTGGCAAAGTATTAGCCGTTTTCCTAAACCTCTTATTGCAGCCATTAATGGTTACTGTTTAGGGGGGGGCTGCGAACTCGCAATGCACGCCGATATTCTTATCGCCGGAACCGATGCCAAATTTGGTCAGCCAGAGATTAATCTAGGCATCATGCCCGGAGCTGGTGGTACCCAGCGCCTTGTACGTGCTGTCGGTAAATCCCTTGCCATGCAAATGGTGCTGACAGGCCAGCCGATTAACGCGCTTCAAGCAAAAGAGGCAGGTCTTATTAGTGAAATTACCCAACCAGAATTAACCCTTACCCGAGCGATGGAAGTCGCTGCCCAGATTGCTAAAAAAAGTCCATTGGCATTACGTCTTGCGAAAGAGTCCATACTAAAAGGCATGGAGACAGACCTCAGTACGGGTCTACGTTTCGAAAGGCATGCTTTTACGGTATTGGCTGGTACCAAAGACCGTGAAGAGGGCATTGCTGCTTTCTTAGAAAAACGTTCTGCCAAATTTACGGGTCAATAATTTAGAAGAGGCCTTTGCACCACGCCGTGTTCAAAGTGTCCAACAATAATAGGAGCGTTATCTTAATGAGCTTCCAACATATCTTATATTCAGTGGACTCGGGTGTGGCACTGCTTAGCCTGAATCGTCCTAAATCACTTAATAGTTTTAATGAGGCCATGCACTTAGAGGTGCGTGAGGCGTTTAAACAAATTAAGAGTGATAAACAGGTTCGTGCCTTGGTTTTGACTGGGGAAGGTCGAGGATTTTGTGCCGGGCAGGATTTGTCTGATCGCAATGTGGATCCCACTGCTGATGCACCCGACTTAGGTCTCTCGATCGAGAAATTTTACAATCCTCTGATTAAAGCCATTCAAGCCTTACCTATGCCTGTTATTTGCGCGGTGAACGGTGTTGCGGCGGGGGCAGGTGCTAATCTTCCTCTAGCCTGTGATCTGATTATTGCGGCGCGTTCAGCCAAGTTTATCCAAGCGTTTTGCAAAATTGGGCTGATTCCAGACTCGGGTGGTACTTGGTTTTTACCGCGCTTAGTAGGGATGGCAAAGGCAAAAGAAATGGCGTTATTGGGTGAACCTGTCAGCGCCGACGCCGCGTTGGAAATGGGATTAGTCAACCGCGTTGTGGATGATGAATTACTTCGACAAGAAGCCTTAACCCTGGCTCAGCATTTGGCGACGCAACCTACAAAAGGGTTGGCTTATATTAAGCGGGCGTTAAATCAGACATTTGATCATGGCTTAGAAGAGCAATTGCTTTTAGAGCGTGATTTGCAGCGCTTAGCGGGACAAACCCAAGATTATCGTGAAGGGGTGGCTGCTTTTATGGCGAAACGTACTCCTGAGTTTAAAGGAGAATAATGATGGCGGCTTTAGACAAATCAATGATGATTGGTGTGATTGGGGCTGGTGCCATGGGCGCTGGGATTGCCCAAGTAGCAGCTCAATCAGGTCATATTGTGAAGCTTTATGATAATCGTGCTGATGCTGCAAAAGAAGCCATCGCTTCCATTGAAAAGCAACTGAACCGCTTAGTCGAGCGTAAAAAATTCACCCTAGAGCAAGTTCAGCAAACAGTCGCCAACCTACAAGTGGCAAATGAATTAGCGGATTTTGAACATGCTGGCCTAGTGATTGAGGCGATTGTTGAAAATAGGGACGTGAAGCAAGCGGTCTTTGCGGAACTAGAGTCTATTTGCTCTGCGCAATGTATTTTAGCGACAAACACCTCGTCTATTTCCATTACCCGTTTAGCAGCGGGAATGAAACATCCAGAGCGTATGGTGGGAATGCACTTCTTTAACCCCGCCCCGATTATGAAGTTGGTGGAAGTGGTCTCAGGTTTGGTTACCTCGAAAGAGATCGCGACAACGGTATTTGATACAGCGGCCGCTTGGGGGAAAGTCCCTGTGTATGCGGCATCGACACCTGGGTTCATTGTTAATCGAGTGGCACGTCCATTTTATGCAGAAAGTCTGCGACTGAAACAAGAACAGGTAGCCGATTGTGCGACGTTAGATGCCTTAATGCGCGAGGCTGGAGGCTTTCGAATGGGGGCCTTTGAACTGACGGATTTAATTGGTCAAGATGTTAACTATGCTGTGACCTGTTCGGTTTTTGATGCTTATTATGGTGACTTTCGTTTTCAACCTTCCTTGATTCAAAAAGATCTGGTCGATGCCGGTTACCTTGGTCGTAAAAGTGGCGAAGGTTTTTACTCCTATAAAGAAGGTGCGGTAAAACCTGAGCCGCATTGTGTTCCTCCTTCCCATCATCCTGCGCCTTCATGTGTGGCTATGGGGAACCTTGATGCTCTGTCTGCATTAGTTATGCGTCTCAGTGGTGCGGGCATTACCATCGAACAAGACCCTTCATCAGCGCTTAATGCTTTAAAAATCGGCGATGCGACAGTGGTATTGACCGATGGACGCATGGCAAGCGAGCGAGCCAATAGCGAGTCGCTAGAGAATTTGGTGCTGGTGGATCTGGCTTTGGATTATCAAAAGACAACACATCTTGCTTTATCTCGTGCTCACAATACGCCAGATGACGTTTTTCAGCAGGTGGTGGATGCGTTCTTTGCTGCAGGGATTAAGGTTTCCGAGATAACGGATTCTCCTGCTTTGGTGGTGATGCGCACCGTTGCCATGTTGGCGAATGAAGCAGCGGATGCTGTATTAAATGGTGTGTCCAGTGTGGATGGGGTCGATAACGCGATGCGCTACGGTGTGAATTATCCGGTAGGGCCGCTGGTATGGGCTGATCGGATTGGTATTGACCGTGTCCAGCAGGTGCTTAATGCCTTGCAATCTTCTTACGGGGAAGATCGTTACCGTACCTCTCTACTGTTGAAACGATTGTCAGATCAAGGGAGAGGGTTTTATGAAAACAAATAACGATACTCAAACCGATGCACTTGGGCTAGCAAAAGAGTGCGCTCAGGAACTTTATCGCCGTGATGTGGCAACACAACATCTGAACATTGAGTTGCTGGATTCGGCACCTGGCGAGTCTTTGGTCAAAATGACCGTGCAAGACTTTATGCTGCAAGGGCATAAAACCTGTCATGGTGGCTATATGTTTACCTTGGCGGATTCGGCCTTTGCGTTTGCTTGTAATACCTACAACCAACCGACCGTCGCCCTTGGTTGTTCCATTGATTACGTCGCTCCCGCTTTTCAAGGGGATGTGCTGACAGCAAGATGTCATGAGAAAAGTCGTGGTGGCCGTACCGGAAATTACGATGTCGAGATTCATAACCAACAAGATCAATTGATCGCTCTATTTCACGGTAAATCTTACCGCCTTAAAGGTGAAATACTTTCACAGGAGAACGTAAATGACTGATGCGCTTATTATTGATGCTATTCGTACGCCAATCGGACGTTACGGTGGTGCGCTTTCTAAAGTCAGGGCAGACGATTTGGGGGCCATTCCTATTAAAACACTCATGGAACGAAACCCGACAGTGGATTGGTCAAAAGTTGATGATGTCTTGTATGGCTGTGCGAACCAGGCTGGTGAAGACAATCGCAATGTGGCGCGCATGTCTTCCTTGTTGGCAGGGCTTCCACACAATGTGCCAGGCTCGACGATAAACCGTTTGTGTGGTTCTGGTATGGATGCGGTTGGCGCGGCGGCCAGAGCCATTCGTGCTGGCGAAGCGGGATTGATGATTGCCGGGGGTGTGGAGTCCATGTCGCGCGCTCCGTTTGTTGTAGGAAAAGCGGATCAAGCTTTTTCTCGTCAAGCAGAAATGTATGACACGACCATTGGCTGGCGCTTTGTGAACAAGCTGATGAAGGAGCAATATGGCGTCCACTCTATGCCTGAAACCGCTGAAAACGTAGCGGAAGATTTTCGCATTTCCCGTGCTGATCAAGATTTGTTTGCGGTGCGTAGTCAGCAAAAAACCGCAATCGCTCAAGAGAATGGGCGTTTATCGCAAGAGATTGTGCCCGTGGTTATTCCACAACGTAAAGGTGACCCAGTCGTAGTGAGTCAGGATGAGCATCCTCGCGCAGACACCAGCTTAGAAGTATTGTCGAAGCTTGGAACGCCTTTTCGAAAAGATGGCAACGGATCCGTTACCGCAGGAAATGCGTCGGGTGTGAATGATGGAGCTTGTGCTTTATTGTTGGCAAGTGAAGCGGCCGCTAAGGCCTACGGATTAAAAGCCCGTGGACGAGTATTAGGTATGGCGGCGGCGGGGGTTGAGCCGCGCATTATGGGAATCGGTCCCGCTCCGGCGTCTAAAAAGGTGCTCGAACAAGTCGGTCTTACCTTAGCAGATATGGATGTTATTGAATTAAACGAAGCCTTTGCATCGCAAAGCTTGGCGGTATTGCGTGAACTGGGTTTAGCCGATGACGATGCTCGAGTTAATCCGAACGGCGGTGCCATTGCATTAGGTCATCCACTGGGAATGAGCGGTGCGCGACTGATTACAACGGCGTTGAATGAGTTGGAAGTCAAACAAAAGCGTTATGCCTTGTGCACTATGTGTATTGGTGTAGGACAGGGGATAGCAATGGTGATTGAGCGCTTAAATTAAGGCTCTGTTCGTGACGTCGCGGCGTTGTGGGCTACGCCGTAGTCGTAAAAACTGAATGAATCTAGACGTCAAAATCATGAGGTTGTATTACCAAGAGTGAATGCAACCGTGAAGACTGAATTCTAAAAATAATAAATAGAGAGAGTGTAACAATGGATATTCGTAGCCAGTTTAATCCAGATCAACTTGATCCAATGGAAGTTGCTAGTATTGATGAGTTGCGAGCCCATCAATTAGAGCGTTTGCAGTGGTCGGTGAATCATGCCTATAACAATGTTCCTATGTATAAACAACGTTTTGATCAGTTGGGGTTGCACCCAGATGATATTAAAACCTTGGACGATCTTGCCAAACTTCCTTTCACTACCAAATCAGATCTACGTGATAACTATCCGTTCGGGATGTTTGCCACACCAGTGAATCAACTGGTTCGCCTTCACGCCTCAAGTGGTACAACGGGTAAACCAACGGTCGTTGGATACACTCAAAATGACATCGATAATTGGGCCAATATTGTGGCTCGCTCAATCCGTGCTGCGGGCGGACGCAAAGGAGATATTTTGCACAATGCCTATGGTTACGGTTTGTTTACTGGGGGCTTGGGGGCACATTATGGTGCCGAGCGTCTTGGTTGCACGGTAATCCCTATGTCTGGCGGGCAAACCGAAAAGCAAGTGCGTCTGATTCAAGATTTTCAGCCTGACGTTATTATGGTGACGCCATCTTATATGTTGAATTTGCTGGATGAAATGGAAAAGCAAGGTATTGATCCCCTCGACCTTAAGCTACGCCTAGGTATTTTTGGTGCTGAGCCGTGGACGCATGAGTTACGCCGTTCAGTTGAAGAGCGAGCCGGTATCCGTGCCATGGATATTTATGGCTTGTCGGAAATTATGGGACCAGGGGTGGCGATGGAATGCGCAGAAAGTCAGGATGGACCAACGGTCTGGGAAGATCATTTCTACCCTGAAATTGTTGACCCAAATACGGGTGAAGTATTGCCAGATGGTGAGATGGGCGAATTGGTGTTTACCAGCCTCAGTAAAGAAGCTCTGCCAATGATTCGTTACCGCACACGAGATTTAACTCGCTTGTTACCCGGTACTGCTCGTCGCATGCGCCGCATTGACAAAATTACTGGCAGAAGCGATGACATGATGATTATTCGTGGGGTGAACGTTTTCCCAACGCAAATCGAAGAAGAAGTGATTAAAGTAAATCATTTTTCAGAGAACTACGAAATACATCTGTATCGCAAAGGGAATATGGATGGTATGGATGTACATGTTGAACTGCGTCCTGAATGTGCGGATTTTGATGAGCAAAAAATCAACGACGCAATCAATCAGCTGCGCCATCACGTGAAGTCGTCTGTGGGCATCAGTATCAATGTTAAGCTCAGAGAAATAGGCAATATTGCTCGTTCAGAGGGTAAGGCCAAACATGTTTATGATGAGCGAGCATCCGCTTAACGATCTTTTTCTTGTCTGATAATAGAGAGTTGCCTCTTTTGAGGAAGGAAGAGGCTTTATTATCGATAATTATGATACATTAATTTAAAAAAATATTGTTTTATTGTGTCGTTAATGTATTCTTATAAGAAAGCAATAGAGTTCATTGCTACGACTTTGCGGAGGTTTGTATGTATGCACAACAAGTTGAAACAGGGGTGAAAGCGGTAAAATCCTTGGCTGAAATGGGGCCAGAAGAAAGGGCCTTTCAGGAAAAAATTGATGCCGAGATTAAAATCGAGGCAAAAAACTGGATGCCAGATAACTATCGTAAGACCTTGATTCGTCAAATCTCACAACATGCTCACTCAGAAATTGTGGGAATGTTGCCAGAAGGTAACTGGGTCACACGTGCCCCAACCTTGAAACGTAAATTGCAACTGATGGCGAAAATTCAGGATGAAGCCGGGCACGGTTTGTACCTGTATAGCGCAATGGAAACCTTGGGCGCAGATCGTGATGAAGAGATCGAAAAGCTTCATTCCGGTCGTGCTAAATACTCCAGTATTTTTAACTATCCCACCTTAAATTGGGCGGACATGGGAGCCGTGGGTTGGTTAGTCGATGGTGCTGCTATTGTCAATCAGGTGGTGTTGCAGCGTACGTCCTATGGTCCTTATTCACGTGCCATGATTCGTATTTGTAAGGAAGAAAGTTTCCACCAGCGCCAAGGTTACGAAATCCTTTTGCATATGATGCGCCACGGCACGCAAGCGCAAAAAGACATGGTGCAAGACGCAATCAATCGCTTGTGGTGGCCATCGCTAATGATGTTTGGTCCAAGTGATGCGGAGTCGCCAAACTCAGCCCAATCCATGGCATGGAAAATCAAGCGTCACACCAATGATGAACTGCGTCAACGCTTTATCGATCAGACGGTTCCTCAGTTAGAAATATTGGGTTGTACAGCGCCAGATCCAGACTTGAAGTGGAATGAAGAGCGCGGTCATTACGACTTTGGAGAAATCCAATGGGAAGAGTTCTACGAGGTACTGAAAGGTAATGGGCCTTGTAATCGCGAACGCTTGGAAACACGCCGAAATGCCATCCAAGACGGAGCGTGGGTACGTGAAGCGGCGGTCGCTCATGCCAACAAAAAACAAAAACAACAGGCTGCAGCCTAACGAATTTGAGGTATTTACCATGTCTGAATGGACACTTTTTGAAGTCTTTATCCGCAGTAAGCACGGTCTTAATCACAAGCATGTGGGCAGTGTGCATGCAGCCGATGCTGAAATGGCCATTGAAAATGCACGAGATTTGTACACACGCCGCAATGAAGGTGTGAGTATTTGGGTTGTGCCATCCGCCGCCATTACGGCAACGGCGAGTGATGAGAAAGAGCCTTTGTTTGATCCAGCAGAAGACAAAGTCTACCGTCATGCCAGTTTTTATGAATTGCCCGATGAAGTCGGACATATGTGAGGTGGTTATGACACAGTACGATGAATTAACCGAGTTTTTACTGCGCCTCGGCGACAGCGCCTTGATCCAAGCCCAGCGCTTGTGTGAATGGACAGGCCGCGCCCCAGCTATTGAAGAAGAAATGGGGATGATGAACGTTGGGCTCGATTTGGTAGGCCAAGCGCGCAATTGGTATGAATATGCGGCTGAGCGCATCAACGATGGCACCGATGCCGATGTATTAGCGTTTCGTCGTGATGAGCGTGCGTTCCGCAACTTGTTATTAGTTGAACAACCAAATGGTGATTTTGCCGTCACCATGACAAAGCAGTTTTTTTATGACGCTTGGCAATTTCACCTACTGACAATACTGAAAGACGCAAAAGACGAGCGCATTTCAGCGATTGCCACAAAGTCATTAAAAGAAGTGATCTACCATTTGCGTCGTTCTTCTCAATGGGTTGAGCGTTTAGGAGACGGTACTGACGAAAGCCATCAACGCATGGAAAAAGCGATCGATACGGTTTGGCGTTTTACTGTTGAGTTGGTTGAGAAAAACGCTACTGAGATGGCTTTAGCTGAGTCGGGTGATATCCCATCCCTTGCCGAGCTGCCTGAGCAATGGTTAGCGACAGTCAATGAGGTCTTCGCTAAAGCGACCTTGACGGTTCCTGATGCACCAAGCACTTTCTATTTGAGTGCGCGAACAGGCATGCATACTGAGCATTTGGGCATCTTATTAGCAGAAATGCAATTCTTACAACGAGCTTATCCCGATGCGAGCTGGTGAGTTAATTACCACCGACCAACAGGGTCGTTCTGGGAGCGAGGCCGATATCCAGCAAGCCTACAAGGTGCTGGAAGAGGTAATGGATCCAGAAGTGCCGGTGGTGAGTGTCATGGACCTTGGTATCGTGCGGGACGTCAGTTGGGTTGATGGGCACCTTAAGGTGGTTGTGACACCAACTTATTCAGGCTGTCCCGCGACGGAATATATCGAAACATCGATACGGGATGCGCTGCAAGAAGCGGGTTTTGCTCATCCGAAAGTATCCCAGCGCTTAGACCCTGCTTGGACAACGGATTGGATTACCGAACAAGGTCGAAATCGCCTTAAAGTATAC
This sequence comes from Marinomonas sp. 63XJN7_7_ISO-PGPR-S23-202, assembly GCF_056173505.1. NCBI lineage: Bacteria > Pseudomonadati > Pseudomonadota > Gammaproteobacteria > Oceanospirillales > Oceanospirillaceae > Marinomonas > Marinomonas sp. 63XJN7_7_ISO-PGPR-S23-202. Next base: position 2,195,427 of record NZ_CM149677.1, read on the forward strand.
GGCATCGCTCCCCCAGTTGGGAGCTCAAATAAGCGCTCTTTGTTGTCGGGAATAACACAAGTTGAATGCCCACATTGTGGCAGCAAAGACACGGAGCAAATCAGTGAATTCGGCTCGACAGCCTGTAAAGCGTTATATCGCTGTAAGTCCTGTTTAGAACCGTTTGACTATTTTAAATGCATTTGAGCCATAGATAACAATAATTTGGCCGTGGAGACACAGATGAATCAATTTCACCCACTTACTGTTTCAGATTTACGCCGTGAAACGCGGGATTCTATTTCCCTAGCTTTTGATATCCCTGCGGATTTAGCAAAGGCCTACCAATTTAAACAAGGTCAGTATTTAACATTACGCACTCATCTTGATGGTCAAGAAGTGCGTCGCTCTTACTCCATTTGCAGTGGTGTTCACGATAATGAAATGCGGGTGGCCATTAAACGCGTACCTGATGGACTGTTTTCTACGTTTGCGAATGACTCGATTAAAGTAGGTGATGTTATTGAGGTCATGCCGCCGTTAGGGCATTTTTATTCAGAGCTTGATCCCGCTCGTCATGGCGACTATTTATTGGTTGCCGCAGGCAGCGGTATTACTCCGATTCTGTCTATTGCGAAAACCACCTTGGCCACTGAGCCGCACAGTAAAGTCACCCTGTTATATGGTAACCGCTCCACGTCTTCTACCATGTTCCGAGACCAACTTGCCGATCTCAAAAACGCTTATATGGATCGTTTGAATTTGATCTTCGTATTGAGCCGTGAACAACAGGATATCGATTTGTATAACGGCCATATTGATGCGGATAAATGTCGTGTTCTATTTGATCGTTGGCTGGATGTGAAAGCTTTAACAGGGGCGTTTATTTGTGGTCCTCAATCCATGACAGAAACCGTTCAGGATGTCTTGAAAACGTTAGGCATGCCAGAGGAAAACATTCACTTTGAACTGTTTGCTGCCGCTGGCAATGAGCGCAAACGAGAAAAACGTGCCCAGGCTGCCGCCCATGCGGATACGTCAGAAATCACCGTTATTCGTGATGGTCATGGGATGACTTTTGACCTAAAACAAAATACCGAGAACTTGCTGAATGCGGGCAACGAGCACGGTGCCGACCTGCCGTTTTCATGTCGAGCAGGCGTATGTTCTACCTGTAAATGCAAGGTGGTTGAAGGCGAAGTGGACATGGACATCAGCATTGGTCTTGAAGACTACGAAGTGGAAGCCGGTTACGTGCTTTCTTGTCAGTCTTACCCTGTGTCCAAAAAGGTTGTGTTGGATTTTGACCAAATCTAATTCAGCTTGATCGTTCGTCTGATTGCATAGAAAGCATAAAGACAATTAACAAGCGAACAATACGATCAGTACATCATAATAACAAAGATGACGGTGGTACTACGCCACCGATGGAGAGAGAACACTATGAGCCAAAGTCCTATCTTACAAAGTTTTATTGCAGGCGAGTGGTTAGGTAACCAAGCTGGACAAGCGCTAGTTAGCCCCGTTAACGGTGAAACGATTTATCATACACACGCTGAAACCATTGATTTTGGTCGTTCACTGGAATTTGCTCGCAGCAAAGGTCGCGCTGCTTTGATGGCGATGGACTTTCAGAGCCGGGCGTCTTGTTTACGAGACTTAGGTAAATATTTACTCGAACACAAAGAGTCATTGTACGCGATTTCCTTATTAACCGGTGCCACTCGTACTGATAGCTGGGTAGATATTGAAGGTGGTGCGGGGACATTATTTACCTACGCGAGTTTAGGGCGACGAGAATTGCCATCAGGTAACCTGATTCATGAAGACGATGCTTTTCCGTTAGGTCGCGAAGGACAGTTCTATGGCTCCCATATTTTGGTGCCACGACACGGTGTGGCCGTACATATTAACGCCTTTAACTTCCCTGTTTGGGGCATGTTAGAGAAGTTTGCTGCCAATTTCCTTGCGGGGATGCCCTGTATTGTTAAGCCTGCTACATCCACTTCCTATTTGACCGAAGCGTGTGTGCGCCTGATGCAAGAGTCTGGTGTATTGCCGGAGGGCAGTATACAGCTGGTAATAGGTCGTACCGGCGATTTGTTGGATCGTTTGGAGGGGCAAGATGTGGTGACCTTCACCGGATCTGCAAGCACTGCCGCCAAGTTGAAAGCCACACCGAACTTAATTAATAACGGTATTCCTTTTAACGCCGAAGCGGATTCACTGAACTGCGCCATCTTAGCGCCGGACGTATCAGCCGACAGTCCTGAGTTTGATCTTTTTGTTAAAGAAGTGGCGCGGGAAATGACCGTGAAAGCGGGGCAAAAATGTACGGCGATTCGTCGTGTCTTGATCCCTGAGAATCAAGTTCAAGCGGTATCTGAACTTCTAACCGCACGTCTTGCCAAAGTGTCGATTGGTGATCCCCATTTAGACTCGGTACGCATGGGTGCATTGGCGTCTTTTGAGCAAAAAGAGGATGTGTTATCTCAACTCAACCTGTTGTTAGAAAGCAGTCAGGTTGTTTATGGTCATAATGCCTCTTTTGAATGTCTTGGCAACGGCTCTGAAAAGGGGGCGTTTGTACAACCTACCTTGCTACTGAGTAATGACCCAGATGCCGAAGGCGGAGCGCACGACATAGAGGCCTTCGGTCCGATTAGTACGTTAATGCCTTATAAAGATCTTGATCACGCTATTGCGCTTTCTGCGCGCGGTAAAGGCTCTTTGGTCACAACCTTAGTCACACAAGACCCTGATGTTGCCAGACAAGTGGTGCCTGCTCTGGCGGCGTATCATGGTCGAGTGCATATCTTGAATGAGGCCTCCTCAAAAGAATCCACCGGACACGGTTCGCCATTGCCTATGTTAAAACATGGTGGCCCTGGACGTGCTGGTGGTGGCGAAGAACTGGGCGGGATTCGTGGTGTAAAACATTATATGCAACGTGCTGCTATTCAGGGTTCACCGACCATGTTATCCGCCGTAACGGGTGAGTACGTTCGTGGTGGCGAGACCTATGAGACCGATGTGCATCCTTTCCGTCGTTATTTTGAAGACCTTCGCATTGGCGAGTCTCTATTGACTCATCGACGTACGGTCACAGAAGCCGACATCGTAAACTTCGGCTGCTTGTCTGGCGATCATTTCTATATGCACTTCGACGATATTGCCGCACGAGATTCTCAGTTTGAACAGCGTATTGCTCATGGCTATTTTGTGTTATCCGCTGCCGCGGGTTTATTTGTCTCTCCGGGCGAAGGCCCTGTATTGGCGAATTATGGCTTGGATACGTTGCGCTTTATTACACCTGTTCCAATGGGCGACACTATTCGTGCGCGCTTAACCTGTAAACGCAAAATCGATCAAGGCAAGTTAAGTCCTAAAGGTGAGCCACAAGGTGTCGTGGTGTGGGACGTTCAAGTCACCAACCAGCGCGATGAGCTGGTTGCCAGCTATGACATTTTAACCTTGGTTAGAAAAGCGGGCTGATTGGTGGAGAATTTTAGCATCGTTGGCTAGGAAAGGATGATCTCATGTAATCCCGTGTAATTGAGTGATGGTGATGTTTTTTTTATCTTTCCACTTGGGTCAGATAATTGGCTTACGTTTCACTCAAATACACAACAAAGGAATATCATATGTCATCCTTCCGACAGTTATATGCACGTTTGGCCTTAGATACGAGTACTCAACACTCACTATTTACCGCATCGTTTTTTGATGCTACAACGTTGACACTAACGTTAGATCCTTCAGCAGAAGGGACGGCTAACTTTGCTATTTTTCAAAACAAGAAATCGGTTGTTGATAAAAGAGTTACCGCAGGGGAGTCAATTACCTACACAGGTGAGGGGTTAACCTTTTACGTTAATTATTATGATGGGTCAGATTTGCCAAGGGTGAACGTGACGGCAAATGCCTAGATAAAGAGAGTAAGAGGAGAGCGTTTGAAGCTTTCCTCTTACGTTTAACTTGTTTTCAAGCCGTGTCTATTTTACCACTTTATAAACTGCTGCGATGTCTTCATCCGCAAAACCTGCTTTCATGGCTTGTTTGAAAGCTTCGTTGGCAATAGCGGCCGTTGGCAGAGGCTGATCAAGCTGATCCCCTAACGCAACCGCAAGTCGCATGTCTTTTTGCATGTGTTTAAGCGGAAAGCTGGTAGTGTAATCTTCATTCAACAGCATGGCCCCTTTGCCTTTAAACATGGGGTTCGCCATGGCGCCAGCATCAAGGATGTCTAAAATCTGCTGTCCGTCTAATCCTGCTTTTTGGCCTAAAGACAGACCTTCGCTGAAGATGCTCAACATGCCGCCCATCATCATGTTCACCACAAGTTTCATATTAGCCCCTTGGCCGACTTCGCCAAGATAGGGGGACATTTTACCCATTACGTCAAAAGCGGGTTTAGCATCGTCATACAGGGATTGATCACCCGCCGCTAAGATGATTAACGTACCGTCTTCGGCGGGTTTTTTGGTACCAGACACGGGGGCTTCTAAAAAGCGGCCGCCTGCTTGAGTGATTAAATGAGCGATTGTTTTTGATGTGCCGTCATCTACGGTCGACATATCAACATAGCCACGACCTGAGCCAATGCCAGCAGCAACTCCATCTGGCCCTTGGCAAAGTGCCAAAGCGGCGTCTGGATCTGAGACCATAGCAAAGGTAATGTCACAGTTCGCTGCAACGTCTTTCGGTGAGATACCTTGATGGGCACCTTTAACGACTAATTCAGTACATTTTTCTGGGTTGCGATTCCAAACCGTCACATCAAATCCGGCGTTGAGTAAATTTAACGCCATCGCTTTACCCATAATGCCCAAACCTAAAAATCCAACACTAGCCATAAAACCCTCTTTCTTAGTGATATTTCCACCATTGTAACAAATAGAAAAAGGCAGAGTTTGTAAATTACAGTCAAACGCTTTCTTATCGTTGGGCAAAGCACTCAAATGTCTGTAAAGGTTTGAGTAATAGTTTTTTGTTCTTCTACCTGCTCCATCACCCAATCAATAAAGCAGCCTGAACTGTATCGATTAGCATTGTCGGCACACGTTAGAAAGAAGGCATTGTTATGACATTCCACCGCTGGGGTGAGAGCGATCAGGCTGCCATCATCGAGTAGCGATTTCACATGCCAATCCCACGCTAAAGCAATGCCTGCGCCGTTTATCGCGGCATGGACAACGGCAATTTGATCTTCCATTTGAATCTCATTTTGTGGCTGTTGATAGTCTATGCCAAATAGGCTGGCCCAAGTCTGCCAGTTTTCCCAAAAGCCTGGTGCATCTTTAAGACCAAGCAAAGGTTGCTGCCAAAGATTATTTAAATGACGACTTTCAGGTCTTTTGGCCAAGAAAGCAGGGCTGCATACCAGCAACATTCGCTCGTTAAACAATAAAAAATTGTTCTTATGAGTAGTATTTAACGAAGCATAATAAAATGAGACATCGTATTCATCGCTTTTTACTTCACTCATATTCCTCTCATTATTGATGCTGATATTAAGCATAATATCTGGGTATTTGTCTCGAAAATCATCTAAATGTGGAATCAGCCAGAAGTGACTAAAACAAGCGCCAATTTCTAAATTTAGTGGCAAAGGAGATACTTGATCGTCCATTTTCTGTGACTCTTCTGCTAACAAAGTTAATGCTTGATTAACACTTTTTAAATAATTTTTTCCTTTTTGTGTCAGTTCTAAACCTGTTTTTTTACGAATAAATAATTTGGTATTTAGGAAAGATTCCAGTTGCTTGATCTGTTTGCTAACAGCGGTAGGTGAAACGCACAACTCATTAGCGGCGCTGGTTAGCGTGCCAAGACGAGCGGATGCTTCAAACAAAATCAGGCTATTCAAAGAAGGAATCGTTCGGTTTTTAATCGCCATGGATGTATCTATCCTGAACTTTTAGTTCAATTGAGACTAACAAAATAGCGTTTTACTTACTATCTCTGCTTCCTAATATGGATATACATGACAAATAAAACGAAGGAATATCATGCCGAACGTCAAACACATACATCATGCTATGTTGGCACTGCCAGATGGTACGAAGTTAGCCTATAGAGCTTGGTTACCAAGCAATGCCGATCAGCAACCTGTCCCCGCCATTCTTGAATTTCTTCCCTACCGGAAAAATGATGGAACCATCGTTCGAGATGAAATTACCATGGCACAAACCGCTGCACATGGCTACGCCTGTGTTCGCGTAGACCTTCGCGGCTGTGGCGAGTCAGAAGGACACACTACCGACGAATATACCGAGCAAGAGCTGCAAGATGGTGTTGATATTATTGCTTGGCTTGCTGATCAACCTTGGTGTAGTGGTCGTGTTGGCATGGTCGGTATTTCTTGGGGAGGATTTAACTCACTACAAGTCGCAGCTCTTAATCCACCTGCGCTGAAAGCCATTATTACTCAATGTTCAACGGATGATCGTTACGCTACTGATGTGCACTACATGGGTGGTTGCTTGCTGAACGACAATTTAGATTGGGCTGCGTTTTTCTGGGCGTACGCACAAGGGCGAGCGCCGGATGCCAAGTTGGTGGGCGAAGCTTGGAAAGATCAATGGTTAGATCGTTTGAACAATATGCCGTTTTTAGCGAAGACTTGGTTAACCGAACAAGTACGCAATAGCTATTGGAAGCACGGTTCAGTGTGCGAAAACTACCGTGATATAAAAATCCCAGTCTATGCGATGAGTGGTTGGGCAGACAACTATCGTAATACGGTCTTTAGCTTACTCGAGAACTTAGGTGTGCCTCGCAAAGGTCTAGTTGGCCCATGGGCACACAAATACCCCAACATCGCTTACCCGAACCCTAAAATAGATTATGTGAAAGAGTCTGTTCGCTGGTGGGATCGATGGTTGAAAGATATGGAAAATGGTATTGATGATGAGCCTGTATTAACCTACTACATGCAGGACAGTGTTCGTCCCCAAGGGGACTACAAACAGCGTCCTGGACAATGGATTTCGGAACCTGTTTGGCCTTCACCACAAACTCGCTATAAAACGCTCTACACGACAAATGGACAGCTACTTGAAAAACCCCAAGAGGATACTTTTGCTCAACAGATCTGTTCACCACAAACGGTTGGCCTTAATGGAGGGCGTCTTTGCGTGGGGATTCGTTTGGAGATGGAGCAACCCGCAGATCAGCGTTCTGATGATGCGGGCTCTCTCTGTTTCGACACCTTGCCTCTGGAAGAAGATCTGGCGATTGCAGGTCAAGTGATAGCGAACTTGGCGATTCGCAGCGATAAACCGACAGCTAATCTCGCGGTACGCATCTGTGATGTCCATCCCGATGGTGCGGTAACACGCATCAGCTTTGGCGTATTGAATTTAACGCATCGAGACAACCACGAATCTGTCGAGCAGCTCATTCCAGGAGAGCTTTACCAAATCGCCGTACCAATTAATCATGTTGCTTATAAACTACCAATCGGTCACCGTTTAAGAGTGTCGATCTCTACAGCATGTTGGCCACTTATTTGGCCTTCTGCAGATCGCGCAACGATTACCTTAGAGTCAGCACAAAGCGGCATCGAAATACCATATCGAGAAAACTTAATCACAGAAGTTGAACCGCCTGCTTATGACAAGGCCGTGTCATTTGATGGCGAATCACTTCGCCCATCAAGCAGTCGGCGCATTGTTCATCAGGATTACAAAACAGGCTTGGTGACACTAGAAACACACGACGACTTTGGTCGCCAACATTTTAACTCCTGCGACAGTGAGATTGATTTGGCCATGAGCCAGTGGCAGACCATTCATTCAGACGACCCTCTTAGCGCGGAATCCAAACTGACATTCGATTTAAAAATGGGCCGAGAAGGCTGGTGGACAGGTCTAAAAAGCGTCTATCACATGCGTTGTGACCATGATCATTTTTACATTACTAGCACTTGGCAAGCGTTTCATGATGACGAACTCATTTTCAGTAAAGAGTTTGACGAAACCATCAAGAGAACGGGTGTTTAATCGATTAATACTGTGAGGATATTTTTTTATGCTTAAATCACTACGGCCGCTGGTCTTTTTTCCAACCTTTATTATTTTGGTTGGCGCGTTAATTTTCAGCTTGGTAAATTTAGACCTATTTATGCAATACACCAAGGTAGCCAACAATTTCGTGCTATCGCACTTTTCCTGGTTATTTAGTTTGGGAAGCTTTTATCTACTGGTATTGATTGCCATTACGTATTTTTCGAAACTGGGTAATGTCAGAATTGGTGGGGAGAGTGCCACTCCAACACTCAGCAAGTCTCGCTGGTTTATGATTGTGCTATGTACGACGTTGGCTGTGGGCGTACTGTTCTGGACCACCGCCGAGCCGCTTTATCATTTGCATTCGCCACCAGAAAGCTGGGGAATAAAACCGGATAGCCCAAATGCGGTATTGTTTGCTTTCTCTGCGATGTTTTTGCATTGGGGACCAACACCTTATGCAATTTATGGTGTGCCTGCATTGATCTTTTCTCTGGCATTTCACAATCTAAAACTCCCTTACTCCATCAGTAGCTCATTACGTCCCGTCTTTGGTAAGTATGTAACGGGCCGAATGGGTGATGTGATTGATGCCCTCGCACTTTATTCTCTCGTCGTGGGCATGGCATCTTCATTGGGAACAGGGGCGTTGACCTTGTTAGGTGGTACGAGTCAATTTTTACCTATAGAAAAAAATGCACTCACGTTAGGCATTATTATTGCGATCATCGTGATTACCTTTGTATTGTCCGCTGCGAGGGGGTTGATCAAAGGCATCGCTCGATTGTCCATGGTGAACTTTTGGTTATTGATTGCGTTATTTGTCTTCACCTTAATTTGTGGCCCAACGCTTTACATATTGGGTATTGGAGTAGAAGGGCTGGGCGCATTTTTGCAAAACTTCTTCCGTTTAAGTTTGTTCACTGGTCAAGCAGCCAATGACCCTTGGCCACATTATTGGAGTGTATTCTACTGGGCAGTTTGGTTTGCTTGGGCGCCAGTTACAGCCATGTTTTTAGGAAAAATTGCCCGTGGCTACACTGTGCGTGAGTTTATCCAAGTAAATGTTATCTTCCCTAGTTTATTTATCCTTTTGTGGATTTCGGTTTTCTCGGGAACGGCGATCTTTATGGATCAACACGGTAATGGCAGTCTATATACTATTTTAAATTCGGGAGGAATTGAGAAACTGCTTTACCATATTTTTGGTGAGTTACCTTTTGGATCTTTGACATCATTACTATTGATATTTATCTCTTTTATCTCCTACGTTACTGCTGCAGATTCAAGTACCGATGCCATTGGTGACCTATGTGTCAAAGGATTTAATGTCGAGTCCCAAGAGGGCACTGGCATGCCAATCAAAATCTTGTGGGGGGCTATCATTGGTTTAGTGGCTTGGATCATGGTCAGTACAGTTGGGGTGGCTGGAATTAAATCGTTATCAAACCTCGGTGGCTTACCCGCCACATTGATTATTCTATGCTGTAGCTTTACTTTGATTAAATGGATGAAGAATCCGTCATTGCTAGACAAGTAATGGTTTCTTAAAACCACTTAAATGAATAAAAATGGCTTAGCATGAATGTTGTTAAGCCATTTTTATTACGTGGTGCAGAGCCTTGTTGATGATATTGGCGGGCGGTCCGCTGGTCTATTTTCAGTTATCTGATAGCCAAGCTCTTTTAATCATTTATATTAGCGTCACCAAAGGTAGAAGCTGTGGTGGCTGATAATGGGTACGATAGACAAACATTGAGAGAGTTGATTCAGTGTCGAGAGAATCCAGCATGCCATACTAAGGAAAGGACGACGTTGACTAGGGTTATAGCTACCAATGTGGGTTGATTGGCACACACATATAAAAGATCAAAGTGCTCTAGTACTAGCTGAAAATTTATCTACAAGCTGTGTTTAAACTTGATACTGTTAATTGCGTAGACCAAAATGGAACTCTTTTGATTTGGTTTATTATTGAATTTAGCGTAGTAGTGCGCACAGTTTGTGCAATATTTGAGCAGTTAGAACCAGAGTGGTGCGACAGTGGAAAAAAATAGTCAAAGTATTAGTGTTGAAAAGTCTAAATTGACTCGAGAAGAAATACAGGAAAACATTATCAATGCTGCTATTTTCGAGTTTAGTAAACATGGATTCATGGGAGCTTCTACTCAAGCTATTGCAAAGCGTGCAGGTTTGAGAAAATCCCAGTTGCACTATTATATAGTAGATAAAGAAGATCTTTATAATCAAGTGCTTGGGAAATTATTTAAGGCATGGAGCCAGTTTGCGAACTTAAAGGAAAGTAATCAAACACCGACTGATATTTTAAAGCAATATATTCATGTGAAACTAAAGTTTGCTTTGGAATATCCAGAGTTGTCTCGGGTCTTTACCATGGAAATACTATCCGGTGGAGAGCGTTTAGAACCCTTCTGGCCCAAAGCATTGAAAGATACAGAGTTGAATGTAAAGGTAATTGACGAATGGGTGGAAAGGGGTCAAATCCGAGTTTTAGATGGACGTTTACTAATGATGAATATCTGGGCGTTAACTCAATATTACGCTGACTATAGAATTCAAGTAGAGCTGGTTATGTCGACTTCTTTGGAGGAATACTCTCTTCAAGAGAAGCTAATAAATGAAGTGACAGCGCTTATTCTCGCAGGTTGCGGACTGTAATAACCATTAGCGCTGACTGCTCTTGGTCTCTTTTGTTTTTTATTTTTCTAATTCTCTTGGCCAAGTGATTCTCTAAACAGAATTCACTTTGGCACGTTAAGTGCTTATGTTAGACCGATTGGACAAACCATTTGGTCTATTATGAAATTAAATGAAAAGATAAAAGTTAAAGTTAGTCTGCGCCAGTTTTTAACAAAAGATACTGCCCTTTATAAGCTTGAGCCAGTAGAGGTTGCTTGCTTGCCATTCTTCTCGGCAGGCTCGCATATCGATGTGCAAATTTCTTCCCAATTTACTCGTTCTTATTCATTATGTAGTGATCCTGCATTCGCTTCTTCTTATTATTGTATTGCTGTTAAGTGTGAAAATATTGGGCGGGGTGGCTCTAAGGCAATGCATAATTCAGTAGATGTAGGAAGTGAACTCTACATTAGCCCTCCCAAAAACTTTTTCCCACTAGCTGATCATGCTTCTCATCATCTATTGATAGCGGGTGGCATTGGATTGACGCCGATGCTATCGATGGCTTATAGCCTCAGCGCTAAACTAGAGCCATTTACCTTCATTGTTTGCGCTAGCAGCAAAGATCAGCTGCTGTTTTCTGATGTTCTGCATAACGCATCTTGGCAAACTCATTATTTTTTGAAGGGACGAGATTCATTTGACCTATCGGAAATTTTAAAAAAATTACCGGAAGATATGCATATTTATTGCTGTGGACCAGAAGGCATGATGATTGAGGCGAAAAATCAGTGTGCGTTTTTGCCCTCAGCTCATTGGCATGAGGAACGTTTTGCGGCAAAGATTCTTGAATCTGAAAATAATACATTTGAGTTGTATCTAAGCGAAAGTAATAAGCGTGTTGTGGTCGAAAAAGGTATGACCATGATAAGTGCGTTACGTAACGCAGGTATCCATGTCGAAAGTGTGTGTGAACAAGGTGTCTGTGGTAGTTGTCTTGTTCGTTGGAGTAATGGCAGCCCAATACACCGTGATGAGTGTCTTGAGTCGGAAGAGCGCGAAGAATATATCGCTTTGTGCTGTGCAGGCTGTGACTCCTCTCGTATTACTTTGGAGTTGTGATTATGGATCAATGCCTTACTCACGCAAGACTTCCTAAGTGGCTTTTATCTCCAGACTGGCCAATGAATGAGGCAGCCCCTATCTTAGCTACCATTGCTCTCGCTGAGGGTATTATTCAGAGTATCAACCCGACTAAACAAGAAGATATAGGAACGAATTTAGATGGACGTCTCGTTTTACCTAGTCTGGTTGAGGCGCATGTTCATTTAGATAAGACCTTTACGACACACCGACTAGGTGGACTAAAACCGGGTCTATTAAATGCGATTGATGCAATGCAATCGGATCGGCAGCACTGGTCTTATAGCGACTTATTTTATCGTGCTGAAAAGGCACTTGAACAAGCTTATCGAAGTGGTGTGGTGTGTTTGCGTACTCATGTTGATTGGATCTCACAAGAGACACCAATGGCTTGGAAAGTGTTGGGCGATTTAGCCCAAAAATGGCAATCTCGGATTCGGCTTCAAAGAGTGGCTCTTATTCCTCTTACCTTATTTGCGAATAAAGCATGGAGTCAAAAAGTAGCAAATACTATTAGGCTCTCTGAAGATAGCCTAATTGGCGGTTTTATACACAGCAGCAACTTTGATAAATCAGCTATTGCGAACTTAGTAGAAGCGGCTTCTGATGATGGTCTAATGTTAGACCTTCATATTGATGAAGAACTCACCGATCAGCCTAAAGGCTTTTCTTCTTTATTAGACATTCTCGACACTCAGACATTTAGTTCGCGGATCGTCTGTGGTCATGTATGTGCTCTGAGTAGCGCCAATGAATCTAATGCTCTGGCATTGTTGGATCGAGTTGCCAAGCATCCTATCACTTTAGTTGCGTTACCAGCGACGAACCTATTATTGCAAGATGCCAAAGCTGGTAGAACGCCACGACACCGTGGCTTGACGCTAGTGAATGAAGCCGTTCAAAGAAATATTCCTACCATGATAGCTACAGATAATGTTCAAGATGCTTTTTGTACATTGGGAGAATATGACCCAGTGAAAGCGCTTCAACTCGGTGTTTATAGTGGCCATTTAGAAAATGCATTTGATTTTTGGTCTCAGTCTATTTGCCGATCAGACTGGTTAAATAGTGTGACAGATACGCCTTTTAACTTGATCGGACAAGAGGCTAGTTTAATTGTTTTTAATACAAAAAATAGTCTGAGCTGGCCCACTGATATGACTCGTTATGTTATGCGAAAAGGTCTATTGATGAGCAGCCATGAAGCATTTTTTAACGAGTTTCTAAACCCATTTTAAATCAAGGTAAAGAGGTAAATGATGCAAAATCAAGATGCAGAGACTAACGGCGCACCATTAGCCAAATACGCAGCTAGTAAACGAATAGGAGACTTTGTGTTTCTTTCAGGTGTCATTGCGGTTGATCCCAAATCGCAAATTATTGTTAAGGGGTTTGATGACATTCCCAGAGAAGCTGCTGATTTAATTGGTCGTACTGGCGAGTTTTCAACTGATTTCAAGCAAGGTCCAATTTTGGCGCAAAGCTGGTATGTACTTAATGCGATAAACCAACACATGATCCGTGAGGGAGGCAATATTAAAAATGTTTTTAAGTTGGTTCAGTATTTCAAAAACTTGGATCATTTTCCGAATTACAGTCAAGTGCGTAAGCAATTTTTTCTAGATGAATCTCCCATTTCAACGGTGGTTGAGGTGAGTGGCATGTTACCTAGTGATGATATTTTGATTGAAGTGGAAGCTACCGCTTATTTACCTATTTAAACAGTGAAAGTTGTATGGCTCATTAACGAGTAGAGGTGTTTTATGTTACATGGATATACCCCAAAAAAGCGTTTTCTTCCTTATCTAAGCTGGGTTGATATAGACGCATTAGAAGATAAAGAGAATATCGTCATTGTCTTACCTGTAGGAGCAATTGAACAGCACGGACCACATCTACCATGTTCTGTCGATGCAACTGTCGCATCGGGTGTTGTTGGTAGAGCATTGTCTCTTCTACCCAATAATATTCCTGCTTATGGCATCCCAGCCATTATCTACGGAAAATCGGATGAGCATATTCATTTTCCAGGTACAGTGACACTAAATGGCGAAACACTTTTGCATATGGTGCAAGAAATCGGTGAATCGATTTATCGTGCAGGATTTCGAAAGTTACTTATGGTTAACGCTCATGGTGGACAACCTCAGCCACTAGAAATGGCCGCTCGTGAACTTCGCTTGCGGCATGGTGATTATATGGTGATTGCCCGATCTGCTTGGAGTGTCGATCATGATAGCAGTTTCTTCTCTGATGAAGAAAAGCAGCTTTCTATGCACGCCGGTCATGGTGAAACAGCCATTATGATGGCGCTGGATCCCGACTCAGTTCACATGGAAAGAGCCGAAGCCAGTTATCCTCCTCCATTTCCTTGTCCTACGTTAACCACTGGTAGACCTGCTGCAGCATGGGCAAGTTACGATTTTGGGCCTTCTGGCGTCATTGGTGATCCCACTGGAGCAACCCTAGAGCAGGGCGAGATATTACTCAAGCAATTAGGCTGCCAATGGGCGCAAGTTATTACAGAAATTTATCAAGCTGACTGGATTAAACGTCAACAGGTTTCTTGGGGAAGAGGTCACTTTCAGGGTCACATTCAGCGTCATAAGTAGGCTCAACTTTATTTACTGTATAACGATAAATCGGGAGACAACCATGAGTTTATATAAAATAAGTAAGAAATCTTTATGCGATGTGTTTTCAGTTGCAGCTGTCATGTCTGCTTTTTTCTATGTGCCAAATTTAATGGCTGCTCCCATTAAATTCACCTTTATTACTAACTGGTATGCCCAGGCTGAACATGGTGGATATTATCAAGCTCTTGCAAAAGGTTTTTATAAAGACGCAGGATTAGATGTCACTATTCGTATGGGTGGCCCTCAAGTTAATAATCTACAGCTACTTGCGGCTGATAAAGCTCAATGTGCAATTGTTGACGATATTGGGGTGATGATGGCAGAGAAAAGAGGTATTCCTGTAAAAATAGTCGCAACAAGTTTTCAATTTGATCCAACCGTTATTATTACTCACAGTGATATTAATAAGCTGAGTGGTTTAAAAGGGCATAAAATTCTGATTGCTAGTAGTTCTTACTCTAGTTGGTGGCCATGGGCGAAGAAAAAGTATGGATTTACCGATGCGATGAGTCGTCCCTATACGTTCAATATTCAGCCTTTTGCACTTGATAAAACATTGGCTCAGCAGGGATATATGACATCGGAACCTTATGCAATGAAGAAAGCAGGATTGGATTTTCATACTTTCTTAATTGGCAAAGACGGTTATCCTCCTTATGGTAATTCTATTGCTTGTCGTACTGATGTTATAGAAAAACACCCCACAGAAATTGCAGGCTTTATTAAGGCATCTATGCTGGGCTGGAAATCATATCTTAAATCACCGAATCCAGGCAATGCTCTGATTAAGAAAGCAAATCCTAATATGACAGATGACAGAATTGACTACGCCATAAAAATTATGAAGAGCTCCGGAATTGTTGAAGGTGGTGATGCTAAAACAAAAGGCATTGGTGTTATAACGAATGCCCGAATGAAAAAAACATGGGATATGGCTGTCGAGAATGGTTTGTTTAAAGCCAAAGATGTGGACTTGTCTAAGGTATATACCACTCAGTTTGTCAATGCTGTGAGAGTGATGCCATGAGTATACTTTCAGCAATGAAAATAGTAGAGGGAAAAGACGATCAGCAAACAACCAGCCATCATCAATATGATGATGTGTCTCCAGCGGTGGAGCTACTCTCTACAGACAAGGTCTATAGCAATGGGACGAGAGCTCTGTTACCAGTAGATTTGAAAATTAAACAAGGGGAGTTTGTTACTTTATTAGGTCCATCTGGCTGTGGCAAAAGCACTTTGCTAAAGATGATTGCAGGACTTGAAGCACCTACTGATGGTCGACTTTTACTATGGCGAAAACCAGTAAATCAGCTTGCTAGTAATGCTCGAACATTGTCTTTTGTATTCCAAGAGGCGTCTTTAATGGCGTGGCATAGTGTTCGAAAGAATGTGCGTTTAGCTCTTGAACTAGAAGGTATAAAGGGCAAAGAGGCCGATGATAGAGTTGAAAGAGTATTGCAACTTGTCGGTTTAGAAAAGTTTGCAGAAGCGCTACCGAAAGAGTTGTCTGGCGGCATGCAAATGAGGGTATCTATTGCTCGAGGGCTAGTGATTAAACCAGATCTCCTATTAATGGATGAACCTTTTGGCGCATTAGATGAGATAACGCGTTTTAAGCTGGATAGCGATTTGTTGGATCTTTGGCAGCGCACTGGCTTAACAGTTATCTTTGTTACACATTCTATTCATGAAGCGGTTTTTTTATCTCAACGGGTCATCGTGATGGCTGCTAGACCAGGACGTGTTGTCGCCAATATAAAAATTACAGAGCCCTTTCCCCGTAAAGCTGAGTTTCGAATGCAACCACGTTTTACTGAATATGCAATGCAATTGCATGACTGTCTTGTGAATGCATCAGAAGGAGAAGAGCTATGATATCAGCAGAGCTAAAGCAGAAACGTCCTTGGCTATCTCGGCCAAAAGTTCGTAGGATATTTATTCCAGGGATAATGGCACTCGTACTATTGCTGTTATGGCAGATCATAGTGACAGTTGGAAAAATTCCTGAGTATATTTTTCCATCTCCGCTAGTGACCTTAACCACCTTATATGAGGATTGGGGGGTATTGGGGGCATCTTTGTTGTTTACCTTGAAAATTACTTTGCTATCGTTCTTTATGGCGACGGTTGTTGGGTGTGGTGTTGCCTTTCTCTTTGTTCAAAGTCGAATGGTAGAAACGGCTTTTTTTCCATACGCTGTTTTACTACAGGTCACACCAATTGTTGCTATTGCGCCATTAATTATTATTTGGATCAAAAGTACTGTGTTAGCGTTAGTTGTCTGTTCGACCTTGGTTGCCTTGTTTCCTATTATCTCGAATACCACATTGGGACTTCGTAGTGTTTCACCAAATTTACTGGCCTATTTTAAATTACGGCAGGCTAGTCGCCTGCAAGTATTATGGCGATTACGCATTCCTTCCGCTTTACCGTATTTTTTTGCTGCACTAAAAATTGCCAGCGGTTTATCTTTGGTGGGGGCTGTTGTGGCAGAGTTTGTTGCTGGAACGGGAGGAAGCAATACTGGTCTGGCCTATCAGATTTTACAATCAGGTTATCAGCTTGATATTCCACGAATGTTTGCTGCTTTGATTTTGATATCTCTTACGGGGGTTGTGTTATTTTCTGTTATGTCTGTTCTATCTAAAATAACCATAGGTCACTGGCACGAAAGTGAAAACTAATCTTTTGTTTTCTACATTTTTTAAACCATTTATTATGCTTAATATGAGTACTCCTAATGATGAAAAATGAACATATTCTAGCGTTGCAAAACACATTACCTGAATTAAATTGGCTAACATCACCTATTCATATTAAACGTCTATCAAAGGATTTTTACTGGTTTAGCCCTTTATTAAAGAAACAACTTGCGGATAAAAAAGCAGATTTGATTGTGCGCCCTCGAAATGAAAATGACCTTAAAAAACTCATCTGCGAAACTGTTCGACTTAGTATTCCAGTCACTGTGCGAGGTGGTGGAACAGGGAATTATGGTCAATCGGTGCCATTAAGTGGTGGTGTCGTTATTGATATGACGGAATTTAATCAGCTGAATTGGTTAAAGGATGGCGTGGCAAGTGTTCAACCAGGAATGAAATTAGGCATTTTGGAAGAGTTCGCTCGCCAGTCCGGTTGGGAGCTACGTTGCATGCCATCTACTTATAAAATGGCGACATTTGGGGGGCTGTTTGCTGGTGGTTTCGGAGGGATAGGATCAATTAATTATGGCCCTATTGCTGCAGCAGGTAATATCCTTGGTGTAAGAATCATGACTTTGGAAAATCCCCCAAGAGTTATCGAATTGCGAGGAAAGGAAGTCCTCAACTTTCATCATACCTATGGAACCAATGGTATTTTGGTTGAACTTGAAGTGGCGCTTGCGCCAGCAAACCAATGGGATGAATTCATGCTCGCATTTGACGGGTTAGAAAACGCTGTATCTTTTGCTAAAGAGCTGGCACATAGTATCGCCATAGATAAACGTAATATAGCGGTATTCGATTCTAGTAGTGCTTCCTATTTTAGAGAAGCGAAGGAGAATCTAGAATCCTCTGAATG
The DNA here is from genome assembly GCF_056173505.1 of Marinomonas sp. 63XJN7_7_ISO-PGPR-S23-202. Classification (NCBI taxonomy): domain Bacteria; kingdom Pseudomonadati; phylum Pseudomonadota; class Gammaproteobacteria; order Oceanospirillales; family Oceanospirillaceae; genus Marinomonas; species Marinomonas sp. 63XJN7_7_ISO-PGPR-S23-202. The sequence continues at coordinate 2,213,401 of NZ_CM149677.1, forward strand.
TCTAGTAATCGCTATCATATCGGCAAATTCACAAGAACCAATGTTACAGTTGCTTAAAGAAATGTCAGGACGAGTAGCATGGAGTCAAACGGCAGCCCAAATGCAGGCCAATCAACATACTATAATGGAGTATTGCTGGAATCATTCAACTCTACATGCTCTTAAAAAAGATGATTCATTGACCTACTTACAAGCTAACTATCAAGTAGATAACGTGCTTGAACAATTAGCAAGTATTCAAAATTTGGTTGACGATGAGGTGGGAGTCCATCTTGAATTTATTCGAACTGCTGATACCTCATTGTTTATAACTGGCTTGCCACTGGTTCGTTATTCGACACCAGAACGGCTTATGGAGTTGATATCTTTGCATGAAGAAGCAGGAATTAAAATCAATAATCCTCATGTTTATACACTAGAAGATGGCAAGCATGGAGGCAGTTTGAGTAGTGGAATTTTAATAAGTAAGAGAGAAAATGATCCTCACTTATTACTGAATACAGGGAAAATTCGTAGCCTATATTAAAAATTCCATTTATCTTGATTTTACATATTATATAGCTTTGAAATGTCTAAAAATTGGGTATTAGCAAGGCTCTTCAATCAAGAAGAGCCTTGCTGAATGGCCGATAGAAATTTATTCAGGTAGGGCGTCGATGGCCTTGATATAGGGGGCAATCTGAGGGTTTTTGAGTGCGGCCTGATGCATAGGTGCAACGGCTTTGATAAACGGACCTTTGTCGACTTTAATAATATGCACGCCCATTTTTTTCGCTATCTTGGTTTGTTGGGCAATGTATTGTGTCCAAAGTTTCTTCATAAACTCGGTTGAGGCCATGCCTGCCTTATGAATGGCTTCCTGCTGACTTTTTGACAAACCATCCCATACCTGAGTGCTGATGACCAGAACGTCTGGGATCATTGTGTGACCATCAAGTGTGTAATATTTAGCGACTTCACCATGGCGATAAGTGGTCAGAGCGCCAATGTTGTTTTCGGCTCCATCAACAACCCCCTGTTGTAAAGCGGTATAGAGTTCACCAAATGGTAATGGCGTGGGGGAAGCGCCTAGTAGTTTGATCATTTCAATGGCGCTTGGGCTGGGTTGTACACGAATTTTCATGCCTTTTAAGTCAGCCGGGGAGTGCACGGGTTTGGTGGTGTAGAAATTACGAGCACCACTGTCAAAATACGCGACACCAATGAAGCCATATTTTCTTGAAGAGTTTAATATTTTTTGACCGATATTTTTTGCTTCTAAGGCTTCGTAATATTGTTTTCTGGTTTTAAATAAGTAAGGAACATCAAACGTTGCGTAAATTGGGTCAAAGGACTCTAATTCACTGGCGTTGGTTTTTACCATTGCTAGTGCGCCAGATTGCAATAACTGCATGGATTCTTGTTGTGTGCCTAACTGACCATTGGGAAAAATACGGATTTTGACAGAGCCATCGGTATATTCATTTACTTTTTTGGCGAAGAAATTTAAGGCTTTACTGATAGGGGCGTCAACATTGGCATTGTGACTGAGCTTGAGTGTTTCTGCACTACTATAGGTTGAGAAGAGTAAGCCGCTGAATAGAACCGCCGCACTTATTTTTAATCTGACACCTTGTTTTAGTTGCATTTCTTTATTCCTCACAAGTTAGTTTTATTGTATTTGCTGAGGTTGGTTGTATTTGTTTTTAGACAAATACTCGCACCGAAGTGCAGGACAAACGTAGGTGAGCCTCTTGAACACACCGTTTATCCAACCTATTTTTTTCCCGGTTTCTTTTCCCTTTTTCCCTATTTGGGGTGGTATACAAAGTCGTTGACCTACCACCCACATTCGATCATTATACATCATACATCTAATTAAGTCTCATTTTTTATGAGCGTTGAATCGAGGTTAGTGATTATGGGGAAACTTATCAGTGTCATGGATTGGATGTTATCCAAAGTGTGTGTATTGCTCAGTATTGCACTTGTGGTTTGTGTGGTGTGGCAGGTGTTTTCCCGCTACGTGTTAGGAGCGCCAAGTACAATAACCGATGAGCTAGCACGCTATCTCTTTGTGTGGGTGGGGCTGCTCGGGGCGGCCGTGACGTTAGGCAGGAAACGTCATTTAGCAATGGATTTTATGGTCTCAACGCTTACTGGGCGAAAGAAGTATCTGCTTCAATTGCTCATCAATGCTTTTTGTCTGGTATTTGCTGGTGTGGTTATGGTCTACGGCGGCGGGTCGTTGGTTTATAAAAGTCTCACGCTCGGTCAAATTTCACCGGTAATGGGCATTCAAATGGGGTGGGTTTATATGGCAACCCCTGTGAGTGGTTTGTGTATGGTTTGTTATCTTGTGGCGGATTCAGTCAGTGTCATTTCTGAGGAGAGGACAGCGTCCTTTTCCTAAAAGGCTTTTATAATTTTCTTATATAAAGTTTTCTCATATCATAAAACATAATAATAAGGATAATAAACGTGGAATGGTTAATTGCATTAACGCTTTTTGGTAGTTTCTTTTTATTATTGACACTTGGTGTCCCCATTTCTTTTTCCATTGGTCTTGCCTCTCTTGCGGCCATTTCGGTTTCATTGCCTTTTGGCCCTGCTCTGTCTGTGGTTTCTCAAAAGATCGCCACTGGAATGGATAACTTTACGCTGCTGGCGATCCCTTTTTTCATTCTGGCCGGAAACATTATGAATCGGGGTGGGCTGGCTTTGCGCTTAATTGAATTCTCCAAAGTGATTGCCGGGCGGCTTCCTGGCTCACTTGCCCATGTGAATGTGATTTCGAATATGCTGTTTGGCTCTATTTCTGGTTCGGCGGTTGCCGCTGCCGCTGCTGTTGGCGGCACTATGGCACCAATACAGAAAAAAAGCGGATACGACCCAGTATATTCAGCCGCTGTTAATATCACTTCTAGCCCAGCAGGGCTGCTTATTCCACCCAGTAATGCCTTGATCGTTTATTCATTGATTTCTGGTGGCACGTCAATCAGCGCGTTATTTTTAGCGGGTTATATCCCAGGCATATTGATGGGGTTGAGCGTGATGGTCGTCGCCATGTTTATGGCGAAGAAAAATAATTATCCTATAGCAGAACGCATCTCACTTAAGGAAGCAGGACGCGTAACGCTTAGGGCGCTGCCCAGTTTAGGTTTGATTATTGTCATTATGGGCGGCATCGTCGGTGGGGTCTTTACTGCCACGGAGGCGTCGGCAATTGCAGTGGTGTACTCCTTATTACTGGCATTTTGCTACCGCGAGGTGTCCCTTAAGGATATTCCTAGCATTATTATGGAATCGGTGATGACAACATCAATGATTATGTTGTTGATCGGTGCATCCATGTCGATGGCTTGGGCCATGGCCGATGCCGGGATTCCTTATGCTTTTAGTGATGGACTATTGTCACTGTCAAATAATCCGATTGTTATCTTACTTATTATCAATCTGATATTGTTAATTGTTGGTGTATTTATGGATATGACACCAGCGTTATTGATTTTTACGCCTATCTTTCTTCCTATTGCAAAAAGCCTAGGCATCGATCCTGTTCATTTTGGAATCATTCTCACCTTTAATCTTTGCATCGGTATTTGTACTCCCCCTGTTGGTAGTGCGCTTTTTGTTGGCTGTTCGGTCAGTGGCGTAAAAATTAATCAGGTAATCAAGCCATTATTACCTTTCTTCTTTTTATTGGTGATTGCCTTACTGTTGGTGACCTTTATTCCTGAGATCAGTTTGTTTTTACCTAAACTCTTTCTTGGTTATCAATAGGCACTTATTTATGACGTTTTGGAGTGGCAATATATGAAGCCAATTAATCATTGGGAACTTATTGAGATAAAAAATAATCGAATCGATATCCAATGCGAGAACAAGCACGTATTGCATGTATTTGTTCTAGAATCGAACGTGTTTCGGGTGTTATTAAAGAAAAATAACGCTTTACAGTTAGAGCGTAGTTGGTGTGTTGCACCAAACGACAGTGAGACAGGTTGGCAAGGGCGCGACCGCATGAGTACCGAAGATTTTACCTGTCCAGACTTCCAAGTGGATGAGTTAGAAAATCAGCTCAGGATTTCCACTGCATCGCTGCGTGTCACCTTGTCGAAACCATTAAAGCTGACCTGGGAATACGCTGACGATGTGGGTGAGTGGCATTATCTAGCGTCAGACCGTCACAGTGGCGCTTATATGTTAGGTGTTCGAAGTAATGACATTCACCATTATATGGCGCGTGATTTATCTGAAAAATACTATGGGTTAGGGGAAAAAACGGGGAACTTGAACCGTCATGGTTCCCGTTATCAAATGCGTAATATCGATGCCATGGGATACGATGCGAAGCGGACTGATCCACTGTACAAGCATATTCCGTTCTACATTACCAAAACAGAGCAGGCAAGCTTTGGGATTTTCTACGATAACTTGTCCACCAGTTGGTTTGATCTTGGCAATGAACTAGACAACTACCATGGTTACTACCGCAGTTATCATGCAGAAGAAGGTGACTTAGATTTCTACTTTATGTTTGCTCAGAAAGTGGTCGATGTCACTAAAACCTATGTGAATTTAACGGGGCGGACCATTTTTGGACCTAAATGGAGTCTGGGTTACAGTGGCTCGACCATGCTTTATACGGATGCTGAGAATGCCCAAGAGCAACTGGGTCATTTTATTCAGCATTGTGATCATCACAGTATTCCCTGTGACTCCTTTCAGCTTTCATCCGGTTATACGTCGATTGGTAATAAGCGCTATGTGTTCAACTGGAACACCAGCAAAGTGCCTGATCCTCTGAAGTTGAGTTCAGACTTTCATCAGGCTGGTCTTAAATTAGCCGCAAATATCAAACCTTGTTTGCTACAGGATCACCCACGATTTGCGGAAGTGGCTTCGCAAAAACTTTTTATTCAAGATTCCGAATATGACCAACCTGAATCTTCCCAGTTTTGGGATGACTCTGGCTCACATTTGGATTTTACCAATCCAGACACGATTCAGTGGTGGAAGAAAAATGTGACCGAGCAATTGCTTGAAAAGGGTATTGATGCCACTTGGAATGACAACAACGAATACGAAGTATGGGATGGACATGCTCGCTGTGTTGGCTTTGGCAAGCCGATACCGATTAAGCTGATTCGCCCATTACAGCCATTATTAATGATGCGCGCGTCGTATGAAGCTCAAACAGAGTTTGCTCCTACCTTACGTCCTTATTTAATTTCCCGTTCTGGTTGCCCCGGTATGCAGCGTTATGTGCAAACATGGACTGGCGATAACCGCACCAACTGGCAGACGTTACGTTACAACATACGAATGGGTATTGGGATGAGTCTCTCTGGCTTGTACAACATAGGCCACGATGTGGGTGGCTTTTCTGGTGATCGGCCTGATCCAGAATTGTTTGTCCGTTGGGTACAAAATGGCGTCATGCATCCACGCTTTACTATCCATTCCTGGAACGATGACCGAACAGTAAATGAACCTTGGATGTATACAGAAGTGACGGCGATTATTCGTGAGGCGATGGCGCTGCGCTATCGTCTGATGCCGTACCTATATGATCTACTCTGGAAAGCTCATCAACAGCATGAGCCTATCCTACGTCCTACTTTTTTGGACCATGAAGACGATGCGCGTACCTATGAAGAATGCGATGACTTTTTGCTTGGTGAAGACTTATTAGTGGCATCCGTTGTGGAGCAAGGCCAAAGAACGCGGCCTGTTTATCTGCCAAATAATGGTGAGGGCTGGTACGACTTTCACCGTCAAACCTGGTTCGCCGGTGGACAAGAAATTACCTTGCCAGCCGCGTTAGAAGAGATACCTTTGCTCGCCCGGGCAGGCAGTGTGATACCCACCAGCCGCCGCATTGCCCACGTTGATGCGGCGCAAGATAACCAGCGTCAGCTGCTTATTTTTCCTTTTAAAGGGGCTGGGCAGCGTGAGCTGTCAGTGTTTGATGATGATGGCGTATCGACAAACTATCTATCTGGCCAGTATTTACAACTCAACATGACGTTAACCTGTGATCTGGAGAGAATAGCATTAACGCTCATACGGGAAGGAGAATGGGAGCCTGCCTACAATACGATAGAGTTTACGCTACCAGAGAATGAACAGCGCGCTTTTTACGTGAATGGTCGTCCTGTTTCTCCATCCGCTGTATTGGCTTTTAGCGAGCTGTTTTAAGTGATCGGCTAGAGGGCCTTAACTAGGCTCTTAGCTCTCTGGCCGTCTTAACGTTTATGGTTTCTCGCATAATGACGACATTCGACGATGCAATTGAGAATACGTGGATCTCGTTCTCGACTGGCAAGGCACACCATGACCACGTGTTGCTTCATGTCTGGCATATTTTCTATCGACAAGAGTTTGATTTTATTATCAAAAACATGTTCTACGCGGCGCGGTAAAATGGCGTAACCAACGTTGCCACTGACCATGCTCATTAGCGAGAATATATCGCCTACTTCCATCACGACATTGGGCTGTATACTGGCACGCTGGAACACTTTTTTGGTGTCCTCTGCCGTAGCAAAGCCACTTGAAAGGGTGACAAAATTTTCGTTCTGAAACGTTTCTAACTTGATGCTGCGCTGCTTGGCAAGAGGCGAATCACGACTGACCGCCAGCATCAGCTCATCTTCAAACAAGGGCAGAGAGGTAAATTCGTCATCCTCCAATGTTTTTTCCGACGAAACAATGATGACATCGAGCTCGAAGTTCCTCAGTTTACTTAGCAAAGAGGAATTTGATCCGAGTGACAGTTCTATATTTAAATCACTTTTGCGTCGTTTTAGCCCTGCAATCAGTTGCGGCAAGGTATTAATGGTCAGCGAGTATAAAGCACCTAACTTAAATTGATTGGAATAGATGCCCGCCACTTCCCGGGTGCTGGTAATGCCATCTTGTAAATCATTGAGCGCTTGAGTGACTCGTTCTTCCAGCACTCTGGCGCTGGGCAGCGGCGTCAGCAGGCGTCCTTCTTGGCGAAACAAAGGGCATTTTAAGCCTTCCTCTAAGGAGTGAATGGCTCTGTGTACGCTGACAGAGCTTAGCTGCAATTGGTTGGCGGCTTCAGACAAGGTGCCTACTTTCATAAAAGTGAGAAAAATTTCCAGCTTTTTCAATGTGATCATTTCATCGAACATAAGGCATCCTAAATCCGGTAAAGAGTGTTCTAGGGAAGAGAGTCGGCTCTGCGTGGGCTTTTTAAACGATTATTAGCATGAGAGTAATGAAGCTTCAAGCAGCTTGATTGATGGCATCGTGTTTCCTTCATACTGTAAAAGAAAAAACAGGATGAAATGCGATGCAAATGAACACTGATTCTGAACGCAATTGGTTCAGTCGCCGTCAGAACAAAGAAAGTCGTATGTTAGAACTGAGTGATCTAGTCGACGGTTCTATCATTCCTACATCAAACATAGTCGCCGCCATGGAACGACTAATAAAACCGAGCGATAAGGTGGTGCTGGAGGGGAATAACCAAAAACAGGCCGATTTTCTTTCTCGCTCTTTAGCGAGCGTCTCTCCCGAAAAAATCCATAATCTGCATATGATTATGCCCAGCGTCAGCCGTCCCGAACATTTGGACCTTTTTGAGGCGGGTATCGCGCGTAAATTAGACTTTTCTTTTTCTGGCCCACAAAGCCTACGCATCGGTCAATTGATGGAAGATGACCTTTTAGAGGTGGGAGCAATACACACCTATATTGAGCTGTATGCGCGTTTGTACGTTGATCTGAATCCCAATGTGGCGCTGTTAGCGGGTTTTAAGGCGGACAAACTAGGTAATATCTACACAGGGGCCAGTACAGAAGACACGCCTGCCTTGGTGGAAGCAACGGCCTTTCGTGATGGCATCGTGATTTTTCAAGTCAACGAGATCGTTGACGATGCCTCTGATTTACCCCGAGTGGACATTCCAGCTTCTTGGGTAGACTACATTGTACAGGCCGATCAACCTTTCTTTATCGAACCTCTTTTTACACGGGATCCACGCTTAATTACGCCATTACAAGTATTGATGGGCATGATGGCGATCCGTGGCATTTACGAAAAACATCAAGTGCAATCCCTTAATCATGGCATTGGTTTTAATACTGCGGCGATTGAATTGTTACTGCCAACCTATGGTGAGTCCTTAGGGCTAAAAGGCAAAATCTGTCGCCACTGGACGTTGAACCCTCATCCGACTTTGATCCCCGCCATTGAAACTGGCTGGGTCGAGAGTGTGCATTGCTTTGGTACGGAACTTGGCATGGAAGATTACATTGCCCAGCGGCCAGATGTTTTCTTTACCGGAAAAGACGGTTCTATGCGCTCCAACCGTGCTTTTTGTCAGCTAGCAGGGCAGTACGCGGTGGATATGTTTATAGGATCCACCTTGCAAATCGATGGGGATGGCAATTCGTCTACCGTAACGCGCGGACGTTTAGCTGGCTTTGGTGGGGCACCGAATATGGGCCATGACCCTGGCGGTCGTCGTCATTCCTCCCCCGCATGGCTGGATATGAAAGCAGACGATTCCTTGCTAACAAAAGGCCGCAAGCTGGTGGTGCAGATGGTGGAAACTTACCAAGACAGTAGTAAATCGACCTTTGTTGATGAGCTAGATGCCTTGGCAATGGCCCGAGATTACCGCATGCCCTTGGCGCCAGTGATGATCTATGCCAGTGATGTGACCCATGTACTGACCGAGGAAGGGATTGCTTATGTATACAAAGCCCAATCCTTGGAACAACGAAGAGCCATGATTGCCGCTGTGGCGGGGGTAACACCACTTGGACTCAGCCAAGACCCGGAAGTGACCGCGCAATTACGTCGCGATGGTTTGGTTGCTTACCCGCAAGATTTAGGGATCAGGTGCAGTGATGCCAGTCGAGATTTACTGGCGGCTTCCAGTATTGCGGATTTGGAAACTTGGTCAAGCGGGCTTTATAAGCCACCTGCAAAATTCCGGAGCTGGTAATGGGAAGCTATTTAAAAAAAGACACACAGCAAGGTATTGACGCCGTAACTGGGATCTCATTAAGGCGTCTTGACGCGGCGAATCTTGCTCACCTTGCTTACAACGCATTAGTGCAAGAAGCCACGCTAACGCCTAAACCTGCGTTGGTGGATCGTCGCGGTTCCGGTGCCCATTTGGATATGGACATGGCCCTGTTATTAACATCGGCCCGTTGTCTTCAACCTTACTTTTGTGAAATGGCGGATAAGGCGCTCGCATACCCCATAGGTCCTGAATTACGTCGGCATATTGGCACCATTGGGCGAGATGCTGAAAAGGCCATGTTACAAGAAACAAACGGCGTTAATACCCATAAAGGCGCTATTTGGGCGCTGGGTTTATTGGTCTCATCGGCAACGCAAGCCAACACCCTTGATGAGCTGTTTGGTCATGCTGCGCACTTAGCGATGCTACCAGACTCAGGCCTTAATACAGTCTATTTAAGTAATGGTTTACAGGTACGTCACCAATATGGTCTATCCGGCGCCAAAGAAGAGGCCCAATTAGGGTTTCCCCATGTGAAAGAACTTGGTTTACCCATGTTGTTACAGAGTCGAGCCCGAGGCGATGGCGAATCCCATGCACAACTCAATGGGCTATTAGCCATCATGACGAGACTGTCAGACACCTGTGTAGCATCTCGTTCAGGGCTTGAAGGATTAGAGGCGATGCAGCAAGGCGCCAGTGCCGTGCTGAATGCGGGTGGTGTAGGCACCTCGTTGGGTCGTCAGTTACTAAGCGATTTAGAACACACACTCTTGTCATTTAATGCCTCGCCTGGTGGGGCTGCGGATTTACTGGCTGCCACGCTTTTTATCGATGGTCTGTTTGATCGACAGCCTGCTCAAACATCAAGCGAACCACTAATTTAGGAGCTTCTATGAATACTTTTCATTTTACTCGTCCGGCCCGTAACGTGCCAATTGATCGAGCCCTAGTTGGCTATGTGGGATCAGGAGACCTAGAAGTCATGATCGACAACAGCGATCAGCCCCAAGCGGAGATTTATATCCATTCATCCGCTGAGCAGGGGGAGCAACGTTGGTTAAGCATCATTGAGCGTCTTGAAGTGGCACATCCATTACCTGCGATGCGCATGGATATCCATGATTTTTCTGCCACACCGGGGGTGATTCGTTTGCGTCTAGAGCAGGCTTTAGAGCAAGCCTTAGCCAAGGAGTTGTCTTATGAGTAATGGAAATGATCCAAGATTGGCCATCAGTTTTGTTGAGCAAAGTGCGAGAAAACGCGTTGAACACATACTGGATGCGGGTTCCATGCAGGAAATGGTGACGCCGTTCGATCGTGTCACCTCTCCTTGGTTAGAAATGCAAGGTATAGTGCCGCAGTTTGATGATGGTGTAGTGACGGCTCGCGGTTCGATCGATGGAAAATCGGTGGTTGCCATCGCCGTCGATGGCAGTTTTCAGGGCGGTAGCTTGGGGGAAGTGGCCGGGGCAAAAATAGCCGGCACACTTGAGTTAGCGGTCGAGGCGAATCAAGCAGGGGAATCCATTGCAGCAGTACTGATATTAGAAACCGGTGGCGTGCGGCTTCAAGAGGCCAACTTAGGCTTGGCGGCGATTGCTGAAATTCAATCGGCGATTGTTGCCTTGCGTCAGTTCCAGCCAGTTGTCGCTTTGATTACAGGTCCTGTGGGTTGCTTTGGCGGCATGTCTATTACGGCAGGCTTATGTAGCTATCTATTAATGACCCGCGAAGGTCGCCTTGGTTTGAATGGGCCTCAGGTGATTGAGCAAGAAGCAGGAGTTAGCGAGTACGACTCTCAGGATCGCCCCTTTATTTGGGGATTAACAGGAGGCGAACAACGCGATGCAACGGGCTTGATTGACGATTTTATTGACTCGGATGTCATGGAAGTGCGCGAAAAAGTCCAAGAATACCTGAGTAAAGGTGTGCCGGAGGCATTTCGTAGCGAAGCAATTCAATCCTCTTTAGATCGACTGAAAAAGGTGGACACCCGCTCACAAATAACAGCGGAAATGGCCCGTGCGATCTTGTCTAAGGAGGCGTCCCTATGAATATGTTGGCATCCCATCGAGGCCGTATTTGGTTTGATTTGCTCGCAGCACAAATGACCGTCAAAGAAGGTGCGGTGCCTTCTCTTTTGATTGGTGAGGGTGAGCTGTCCGGACGAACCTGTTCTCTATTGTTGATTCAGCCCGATGCCCATAATCGCTATCCGCGAGCACGTCATGGGGAAGTGGGGCTATTAGAAGGCTGGGCTTTAGCAGAGGCGGTTAGCCATATTGTGTCGCAAGAAGCGACGGTTGAGCCAGTACATAAATCGGCCATTATCGCTATCGTTGATGTGCCTAGCCAAGCTTATGGGCGTAGAGAAGAAGCATTGGGCATTCATCAAGCCTTGGCTGGTGCGGTATCCGCTTACGCCCAAGCGAGGCAAGCAGGCCATCCGGTTATTTCTCTATTAGTGGGGAAAGCCATGTCGGGGGCATTTTTAGCACACGGTTATCAGGCCAATAGTATTTTGGCGTTGAATGACTCAGGTGTCATGGTGCATGCCATGGGCAAAGCGGCCGCCGCACGCATCACTATGCGCTCGGAAGACGCGCTGGACGAGCTGGCCAAAACCGTACCACCTATGGCTTACGATCTTAAAAGCTTTGCCACCTTGGGGCTTATCGACCACTTTATCGATGTTAGCAGTGCCATTGCTCCCTCACCTGAAGACATTGAGTTAGTACAAAGACAATTGGTTCAAGCGGTGAAAAAACTTGGTGGTGACACCCAAATCACCAAGCGATTGCAAGGGGAAAATCGAGGGGCATCCCGTTTGGTACGTGAACGGCTTCGTGCCCAATGGAAAGGCGCGGCATCAAAATGATGACTTGGCAGGCGCACGATTTACTTTGGCTTGATCGTTCTTCGTTGATTGCCAAAGACGAAACACAGGGCTTGCCTTATTGGGTAACCGAGGGAAATGGCCCTGTTGTCGTGCGCCGCGAAAAAATGGCAACAACCAAGTTGATTGCCGTTGGTGTGCGTGGTGCCAATAAACGCCAGCGTTGCGCCGCCTATGCGTCTGTGGCTGCTGTGCAATCAAGCGTCACCCCCTATGACATAACCAAACGGCAAGCTTGGATGGAGCATCCGGATCGATTCACCATGCCCGTGTTGCAGGCGTTGGCAAGCGTCGCCCCAGTGCTGGATGGATACGATTTATCATGGGGAATAACGGGCAGCCTTGGCCATGAGTTAGCGACAGGAGAGCGGCAAATACACGCGGACAGTGATCTTGATTTAGTGATCCAATCCCCTGAGCCATTAACCAAATCTTGCGCTCGGGACATATGGCAAAACTTCGGTGAATTACCCTGTCGCTTGGATATTCAAATCGAAACCCCCACGGGGGCCATCGCGTTATTGGAGTGGGCGGGGCAGAGTCAAACGGTATTGCTGAAATCGGAAACTGGCCCCTTTTTGGTGAGAGATCCTTGGCGAGAAGAGGTGAGCTTATGACCACGGTATTTACTTTTCCCGGGCAGGGGGCGCAGCGGCCATTGATGCTGCAACATTTACCCAAGCATCCACAAGTGAGGGAGGTGATTGAGCAAGCGGAAGAGGGGTTAGGCGTTTCGTTAGGCGCTCTAGATTCTGCTGAGGCATTAAAAGACACGGTGAATGTACAGCTTAGTTTGCTTATCTGTGGGGTTGCTTGGGGTCGTTACCTGCAAGCGAATGACATCACACCCGCCTATGTTTTGGGTTTGTCTATTGGTGCCTATCCTGCCGCCGTTGTGGCTGGCTGTTTGCGTTTTACGGATGCCCTATCTCTGGTGAAAACGCGTGGAGAATTAATGAAAAGCGCTTATCCGTCTGGCTATGGCATGCTCGCCATCACAGGTACGGTGTTTGAACAAGTGCAAGCGGTGGTAGAAGCACTCCAAGATCAGGGCAAACGTATTTATCTAGCGAACTTAAATGCTCCGAAGCAATTTGTGTTAGCTGGTGATCAAGCATCACTCAAACAAGCGGCGGAGAGGGTTCGTAAAAAAGGTTCGGGGACCAGCTCGCTGCTTGATGTGGCCGTCCCGTCACATTGTCCTTTACTCAGTGCGGAATCTCAGCAGTTGTTGGAAACATTTCAGCACATCGAGCTAGACGAGCCTGTTGTACGTTATGTCAGCGCCGCCAAAGCCAGAGTGATCAAACAAGCGGGCGCCATAAAGGAAGATCTAGCGCTTAATATGGCGCAACAACTGCATTGGCATGATAGCTGCGAAATGCTCGTCGAACGCGGCGTGACCAAAGCCATTGAAATGCCGCCAGGGAGCACATTAACCAGTTTGTTTCGTAACACGCTTCGTCAGGGTGTGTGTTATAGCGTCGAAAATACCAAGTTGAATACTTTATGTTTTGGAGGAAGACAGTAAATGGAGTGAGAAAGCAAAGATAAACGGTAATGGACTCAAGATAGGGTAGCGAAAAAGAAAACCTTTTTATCCAGTAAAACAAAAATTACAAAATTGGAGAGCAGTATGATTATTTATGGAGTGGCGTTATTAGCAATCTGTACGTTAGTTGGTATTAGCATTGGGCAGGTGTTAGGGCACTTATTGGGCCTTCCTGCTAATGTTGGGGGTGTCGGCATCGCGATGATTTTATTGATTCTGTCTGGCAGTTATCTCAATAAAAAAGGAGTGATCGATCCAAAAACGGAACAGGGTGTTGAATTTTGGAGTGCGGTGTATATTCCCGTCGTGGTGGCGATGGCGGCAAAGCAGAATGTATTTGGTGCCTTTAGTGGCGGTGCCATGGCAATTAGTGCAGGTGTGACGGCGGTTGTCCTTGGTTTTGCCTTGGTGCCAGTGCTTGATCGTATGGGCAAAGAGAAGACGCAAGCGTCAACGTCCATTTCGTCTCCCTCTACTGACCGCGTCTAAGGTGACACTATGTTTGAGTCTTTATTGTTAGTTAGCACAAAATACAGCTTAATCGTCGGTTTTGCCGTAATCGGTTTGACCATGTGGTTTTCTTACTGGCTGTCCGCAAAGTTCACCCGTGGACGGGTTCATGGCTCCGCCATCGCGATTCTCTTAGGTTTAACCATGGCGTACTTCAGTGGTGCCTTTACGGGTGGGCACAAAGGGGTGGTGGATGTTCCCCTGTTGTCGGGGATTGGTTTGCTGGGTGGCTCGATGCTGCGTGACTTTGCTATTGTCGCGACCGGTTTTGGCGTCAAAATAGAAGAAATCAAACGCGCAGGGAAAAGTGGCGTATTGGCACTTTTCTTTGGCATCTTTTCTTCCTTTATCGCTGGGGCAGCCATTGCCATGGCGTTTGGTTATACAGATGCCGTTAGCATCACAACCATTGGCGCGGGGGCGATTACTTATATTGTGGGCCCGGTGACAGGAGCGGCTATTGGCGCTAGCTCCGAGGTGATGGCGCTTTCCATTGCCGCCGGTTTGGTTAAATCTATTTTAGTGATGGTGGTGACGCCGTTTGTTGCTCCCCTTATTCAACTTAATAACCCGAGAACAGCAGTGATCTTTGGGGGGCTAATGGGCACGTCGAGCGGTGTGGCAGCCGGATTGGCGGCAACAGATGCGAAGCTGGTGCCTTATGGCTGTTTAACGGCGGCTTTCTATACTGCTTTGGGCTGCCTTTTAGGGCCTTCTGTGTTGTTCTTGGCGGTAAGAGCTTTATTGCCAGGTTAGATCTATCCTCTTTTAATGTCAGTGTTGTTATTGACACACATCATCTTTAAGCCCTTTGAAAATCCTCTCAAAGGGCTTTTTTGTAAAAACGCTAAACCAAAACAAAAAAAGATAATACTTCTCGTGAAAGCATCAATTTACAGTCTGCTTACTCTCTTATGGAGATCCTTCAATGAATAAAAATAAAAGGAATGAAGACGATGAAAAAGATCCTTTCTATGAGTTTGATTGCCAGTTGCCTTGTTGCTTCTGTGCCAGTGATGGCGGCAGGTGAAAAGATCGGTTTGCTGATGTCTGACTTGCGTCTTGAACGTTGGCAAAAAGACCGTGATTTTTTTACCACAGAAGCGGAATCCTTAGGAGCTAAGGTATATACCCAATCTGCCAATGGCAGTGCCACTACCCAGATCTCTCAAATCGAAAACATGATTTCACGGGGCGTGGACGTCCTAGTGATCGTACCGCAAAATGGCGAAGTGCTAGGCAGTGTTCTTTCTGAAGCCAAAGCGGCAGGCATCAAAGTACTCGCCTATGACCGACTGATTAAGTTTGCTCATGTTGACCTATATGTGTCCTTCGATAACGTTCGTGTGGGGGAAATGCAAGCGCAAGCCTTGTTGAATCGTGTTCCTAAAGGCAACTATTTCTTACTAGGCGGCTCCCCAACGGATAATAACGCCAAAATGTTCCGTGAAGGACAAATGAAGGTGCTTCAACCGTCTATCGATGATGGCAATATCAAGATTGTCGGAGATCAATGGGCCACCGGATGGTCGGCGCAAGCAGCAATGAATATCATGGAAAATGCGTTAACCGCCAATAATAACAAGATTGATGCGGTGGTTGCTTCCAATGACTCAACGGCGGGCGGAGCGGTTCAAGCACTTGATGCACAAGGCTTGGCGGGCAAAGTGGCGATTTCCGGTCAAGATGCCGATTTAGCTGCAGTGCGTCGTATTGTCGCTGGTACGCAAACCATGACGGTTTATAAGCCCATTAAAAAAGAAGCGACCATCAGTGCTGAGTTGGCGGTGAAGCTGGCAAAAGGTGAAAAAATCAAAACCACTGGCACAGTGAATAACGGCAAAATGAACGTGCCCTCCGTCTTGCTCACTCCTATCGCAGTGGATAAGAGCAACATCGACAGTACCGTTATTGCTGACGGCTTCCATTCTCATAAAGACGTTTACAACCCTTAATTTATTGATAATAAGGCGCTCATCTGGGCGCCTTTGCTTTCAAGAGAGTGTCGATATGAAACAACCCCTATTGGATATGCGCGATATAGTGAAGAGTTTTTCCGGTGTGCGGGCGTTAAACGGTGTCAGCATAACCCTTGGAGAAGGCGAGGTATTGTCGGTTTGCGGTGAAAATGGTTCGGGCAAGTCGACCTTAATGAAAGTGTTAAGTGGTGTCTGGCCCTATGGTTCCTATGAAGGCGAGATCTATTTTCAAGGTAAGCTTATTCAGGCAAACGGTATTCGAGATACCGAAGCTCTAGGTATTGTAATCATTCACCAGGAACTAGCGCTGGTCCAAGAACTTTCCGTGATGGAGAATATTTTTTTAGGCAATGAGATCGGTTCGTTTGCACGTTTGAACGACGAGGCCATGCATCATCGCGCCAGTGAACTATTAGCGCGCGTGAAGCTAGATATACAACCCGATACCTTAGTGCGTGAGCTAGGTGTGGGCCAACAGCAGTTAGTCGAAATTGCCAAGGCACTGAATAAAAACGTCAAACTGTTGATTTTAGATGAACCGACGTCCTCTTTGACCAGTGCTGATATTCGCATTTTGCTCAATATTGTTGGTGAGCTGAAAGCCCAAGGGATTGCCTGCATTTACATTTCCCATAAATTGGATGAGGTGTTGGCGTTGTCTGATTGGGTGGCGGTGATTCGAGATGGCGATCACATTGCCACCAAGGCGGCTTCTGAGCTAACGCAACATGACATCATCGCGATGATGGTGGGACGTCAGCTAGAGGAGCTGTTTCCCCGTGAGGGCCATGAAATAGGTGAGGTGGTATTACGAGTTAATAATGCTACTGCGATACAAGCTGGCGCCTCGCGACCGCAAGTTGATGAGGTCAGTTTTGAACTGCATCGTGGGGAAATTCTGGGTATTGCTGGTTTAATTGGTTCCGGTCGAACCGAGTTAATGCAGTGCTTATATGGCTGCTATAACGGTCAGTATCGAGCCAGCATTGAGCTAGAGGGGCAGACAAAACAGATTCGTTCCCAGCGTAGTGCGTTAGCCGCGGGCATTGCCATGGTGCCAGAAGATCGCAAGCGCCACGGCATCGTTCCTATTATGAGTGTTGGACGCAATATGACCTTGTCAGTATTGGATAACTACAAGGCGAATCATTTCAGCTCAGTGTTTGGGGGCGTGGATGAAGACAAAGAATATCAAGACATAGAAGAGTACATTGCTCGCTTAAAGGTCAAAACGGCCTCTCCTGAACTGGCCATCAAACATCTCAGCGGTGGCAATCAACAAAAAGCCATCATTGCCAAATGCCTGTTAACCCATCCCAAGATTTTGATTTTAGACGAGCCAACACGTGGCATCGACGTGGGGGCGAAATACGAAATCTACAAGCTGATGTATTCACTGGTGAAAGAGGGCGTGTCCATCATCATGGTGTCGTCTGAGTTACCGGAAGTGATCGGTATTAGTGATCGCGTGTTGGTTATGCACGAAGGGAAATTAAAAGGGGAATTTGATCACCAAGGGTTAACTCAAGAAATCATTATGAATTGTGCTATCAAAGAAGGTGCCTAGGATGTTTATAAAAATAAAAACCAACCAGCTACAGCTGTTCGCCATGGTGGCGGCGATTTTGTTTATTGTCGTGTTTTTTACCATCATGACCGATGGGTCTTTTATTTCTCCTCGTAATATTTCCAATTTACTGCGTCAAACGGCCATTGTCGGCGTACTCGCGATTGGCATGGTGTTTGTTATTGTCAGTGCGGAAATCGATTTGTCCGTCGGTTCCATGATGGGCTTGTTGGGCGGTATTGCCGCGATTTTCGATGTTTGGTTTCACTTTCCCATTGCGCTCACCATTTTGTTGACCTTGGGAATCGGTTTGCTTCTGGGACTATTTAACGGCTGGTGGGTTGCCTATCAACGGGTGCCATCGTTTATTGTGACCTTGGCAGGCATGCTGGCTTTTCGTGGTGTCCTAGTTGGTTTTACCGATGGCGTGACGGTGGCACCGACATCCAGCGCCATGTCTGTGATTGGTCAAAGTTATATCCCATTTAGCTGGGGCATCAGCGTGGTCAGCCTATTATGTTTGGGGCTATTAGCTAGAGTATATTCGCGTCGTAAGGCTAAACAACAGCACGGTGTGCGCAATCAATCCGCCAAGTTTGAATACAGCAAAGCCATTGCCATGGTGGTGGCACTATTGGCTTTAGTCTTTATTTTGGACCATTACCGGGGCATTCCAACGCCTATTTTGCTTATGGGTGGTTTGATCATAATCCTGACCTATGTTGCCAAACGTACGGCTTTCGGTCGTCGAGTCTATGCCATTGGCGGTAATATCGAAGCGACACGTATGTCTGGTGTGAATGTTGAGCGCACTAAAATGTTGGTGTTTGGGCTAAATGGCATCATGGTGGCGGTGGCCGCCTTAATTTTAACTTCTCGATTAGGGGCAGGCTCGCCAGCGGCAGGAAACATGGCAGAACTGGATGCCATTGCCGCGTGTGTGATTGGCGGAACCAGTTTAGCGGGCGGAGTTGGTACCGTCTTCGGTGCCATTATGGGGGCGCTTATTATGTCGAGCTTGGATAACGGCATGAGTATGTTAGATGTGCCAACTTTTTGGCAATTGATCGTAAAAGGGGCGATTTTATTATTGGCCGTTTGGCTGGATGTAAAAACCAAAAAAGCCCGCTAAGCCACGTTTAACTATTTGAGAAGAGAGCACAATTATGTATTTAGGAATCGACCTTGGTACCTCCGCCGTTAAAGTGATTTTATTGACAGAAGCAGGGCGTGTCGCCGCCAGTTACTCCGCCCCATTAAGTGTCTCAAGACCCCACGCCTTATGGTCTGAGCAAAACCCAGAGGCTTGGTGGCAGGCTACTGATGACGCCATGCTGGCTCTGGCGGCTGAACATAATTTGCAGGAGGTTAAATCCATTGGTTTGTCGGGGCAAATGCATGGAGCCACTTTGCTAGATAAAGACAATAGGGTGCTAAGGCCCGCCATCTTATGGAACGATGGTCGTGCCTTTGAAGCCTGTCAACGATTACAGCAACATTGTCCCGATGTTCAGGGGATTACTGGCAATCTAGTCATGCCGGGCTTTACCGCACCGAAATTGCTTTGGGTTAAACAGCATGAGCCGGAGATTTACCAACAAACCGCGAAGGTATTATTACCCAAAGATTATTTGCGCCTGCGCATGACAGGGGAATTTGCCACAGATGTGTCGGATGCCTCAGGCACCCTTTGGCTAGACATGGAGCAGCGAGCCTGGAGTGAGCGCATGCTGGCAGCAACGGGTCTTACAGTAGAGCAGATGCCAAAGGTATTTGAAGGGCCAGAAATCACCGGAGAGTTGGATAAAACCTTGGCCCAGCGTTGGTCTTTACCCGTGGTGCCCGTGGTCGCTGGAGGAGGTGACAATGCCGCCGGCGCGGTGGGCATGGGCGTGGTGTCAGAGGGACAAACCATGTTGTCTCTGGGTACCTCTGGGGTGATCTTCTCTGTGAGTGATGGTTTTACGGCGAACCCTGCAATGGCGCTTCACAGCTTTGGGCATGCGTTACCCAATACATGGCATACTATGTCGGTGATTTTAAGTGCTGCCAGCTGTATGGACTGGGTCGCAAAACTCACAGGTTTTACGAGTGTGCCTGCGGCATTTCAAGCCCTAGAAGCGCATCAAGGGGCTTTTCGCCCAGTAACGTTTTTACCTTATTTGAGTGGCGAACGAACGCCCCATAATGACCCTAATGCCAAAGGCGTGTTTTGGGGGATGACTCACGAAACTGAAGCGCTGGATCTGGTCAATGCCGTATTAGAAGGCGTGACTTTTGCTTTACTGGACGGTCTGGATGCCGTGCGCTCGGTACAAAGTATTGGGGACAGTATTGATGTGATTGGTGGTGGGGCAAAAAGTGCCTATTGGTTGCAACTGCTGGCGGATATATTGGCTGTGCCCATGGATTACCGACAAGGGGGTAATGTTGGCCCGTCTTTAGGGGCGGCCCGTTTAGCGGCCCTTGGCGTGCAAGGTTTGGCGTCTGTTCATGAGGTTTGCTTTCAGCCGGAATTGATAAAACGTTATGAACCTCGTGTTCATATGCTGGATCAATACGAGGAAAAACGGGCTCGTTTTCAGTCTTTATATCAAGGAGTAAAAGGACTCTTATAAGTTTGCTTTAGCTGAGAAATTCAACTATCTATCACCGACGTTAATAAAAATAAGAGATGGAATATGTTTGAAAAACGTTATCGACTTAACTTGGTGTTCAATGCCAATAAGGTATACGACCGACAAGTAATCGAAGGGATTGGCGAATATTTGCAAGCGGCTCAATGTGATTGGGACGTGTACTTTGAAGACGATTTTCGTTATCGCTTAGATGGTTTAAAAAATTGGCAAGGAGACGGAATTATTGCTGATTTTGATAATCCAGAAGTGGAAGAACTCCTTAAGGACACAACAATTCCGACGGTCGCCGTGGGAGGCTCCTACCATCACAAAGAAGACTATCCACGTTTTCCCTATGTGGCGACCGATAATGGAGCCTTGGTCAAGCTGGCTTATGACCACTTAAAGCGCAAAGGTTTGCCTCAGTTTGCTTTTTACGGCGTACCGAGTACCCCGTTCACCCGTTGGTCCAATGAGCGGGAATACGCCTTTGTTGAGCAGGTCAGTGCGGATGGCTTTGAGCCTTATGTGTATCAGGGGCTTTGTACCTCGGCGGAGTGTTGGCAAAGCGCCCAGCAGGATTTAGAAGGCTGGTTGATGAGCTTGCCAAAACCCATTGGCATCATTGCTGTTACGGATTCCCGTGCCCGTCATCTATTACAAGCCTGTGATCACCTGAATATTCTTGTACCTGAAGAAGTGGCGGTGGTCGGCATAGACAACGAAAACATGGCCAGATATTTAAACCGTACGGCTTTGTCATCGGTGCAGCAGGGTTGTAAGAAAATGGGCTACGAGGCGGCCAAAATACTGCATCGAAATCTGCAAGGATACGCCGCTGAAAAGGCGCTCGTGGTGGTCAGCCCTGTGGGCATAGAAGATCGTCAGTCGTCGGATTTTCGTGCGTTAAAAGACCCTTTTGTCATGCAAGCGATGCACTTCATTCGTCATAATGCTTGTCGAGGGGTGAAAGTTGCACAAGTCGTCGACTTTGTGGGCATCTCCCGTACCAACCTAGAAACCCGCTTTACCGAAGAAATAGGTTGTTCTATGCATGAACAGCTGCACATGACCAAGTTTTACCGCGCCTGTGAACTGATCACTTCTACCGATTTGCCCTTTGATGAAATCGCCCGCACTTGTGGTTACCCTTCCGTGCAATACATGTACACAGTCACAAGGAAAAACCTTGGCATGACACCAGGGGAATATCGCGTGTCGTCGCGGCTTGCCAAGGAGTAGGGTAATACTAAGACGCCATTTTTATCGCAGCGATGGCTAAGAGGCCTCCCGACGCCGCTTCTAGCCCTCTGCGAGATTTATCTGACATCTGTTTTCTCGAAGTGGCTCTAACTGCTATCAGTCCAATACCACTGTAAGCAAAGGCACAACAGATAATGAATATGGCTGAGAGAGTTAAAGATTGGAATACAATATGGTTATGGGAGGTCATAAATTGTGGCAGGATAGTCAAATACACCAAAAGGCCTTTGGGGTTTAGAAAGCTGGTGAGAAAACCACGGAATAAGGAAGCCGGTGGCGATTTAGGCACATCAGTAACCAATTTAGCGGTACAGGCCGATTTCAGCATTTGAAATGCCAAATAAGACAGATAAACCACTCCAGCCCATTTGAGTATAGTAAACAATGTGTGTGAAGCGGCGACAATAGCGGCAACACCAAATGCAGATAGTACAGCGTGAGCAGAGTAACCTAACAACAGCCCGCATACTGCCTTCATCATGCTAGAGTAACCACCTGATAAGCCTTGAGATATGGCATACATAATATCAGGGCCAGGAGTGAAAATTAATGGTAAAACGGTAATCAAAAATAATAGATCTGTGCTCCATGACATATCTAAATCCTATTTAAATAATGATTTTAAATAATGATTTTAAATAATGATTTTAAATAATGATTTTAAATAATATTATAATTATATAATCAAAAAAGCTTAGCGTTTTTATACTACGCCAAGCTTTTCAGCGTCCAGAGAGCCAGCCGAGTAGCCTATGCGCATCATGATACATTTAGCACCCTCGACCCCCACTCTCTCAATCAGCTCATGGCGTAATGCTCCGAATGCAGTAGAGCGCAGCATAACCATGCTCTGATCATCGAACCAAATACGAGCATCTTCGTCAGAGAAACGTAGATAACGCCGGAGGTCTGCGGGTGTTGGGGGGCTCGTTTCATATGCTTGCATGGCTCTAATAAAGGGCTCGACTACGGGGGGCAGGGTTGAATGGCTCATGCTTTCTCCTATTATTTTTGTTGTACGCAGCGATTGCTGCGAGAGGATGAGAGACATTAATTTCGATCATCAAACTTTCCCATGTTCATCAACAAAGATCAAGTTGACGTACGCTCGACTAAACTAAACTCTCGCAAATCCAACCGTTTAGCGCCTTCCAATGTAACAGGCATGATGCTTGCGTTTTGAATAACTGCTTGACGAGACATCAAGGTCAGCGCCCTCTAATAACAATAATCGTACCGGGAGATTTGCTATGCGCCACTGGTATCACCAAGGCAATAGCTTCATAAATACATGATTTAAAATCCTTGTTGATGATGAAAAAGCGTAACTTGGGTGGATTGAAATATCACGTGTTGTCGCGGCTTGCTAAGGAGTAAAGGCGACGTTAAGTGGCATTCGATCCGCTTTCTCTATAACCCTTTGGCTATAAAGAAAGCGGAGTCAAAGCTTATTCTGAGCGGTAAGGCGTGATGGTCTCAATGCTACCATCGTCATTGTGAGTTAAAGGGGTCATTTTAATGGAGCGCAAGTGGGTAATGCCTTTTGACAGCACGGAGTCATGGTAAAAAAGATACCATTGTCCGTAGTACTCACAGATGGAATGGTGAGTCGTCCAGCCAATCACGGGGTTTAAAATTCTACCTGCGTAGGTAAAGGGACCATACGGGTTGTCTCCAATGGAATAGCAGATGTAATGGGTATTCCCCGTAGAATAAGAGAAATAATATTTGCCGTTATGTTTGTGCATCCAAGAGGCTTCAAAGAAACGACGATCATGGTCCTGCGCGAGTAATGGCTCACCGTCTTCATCCAGTATTTGTAGATGACGTGGTGTCTCCGCAAAGGAAGTCATATCGCTGTCTAAGCGGGCTACAATTGGGCACAGAGCCGGACTGTTATCCGTCGGCTCATCATACTCCACACTATATTGGTTGTTTCTGTAGTGCTGTAATTGTCCTCCCCAAATCCCGCCATAGTACATATAGTATTGGCCGTCATCGTCCTCAAATACCGCCGGATCAATCGAATAACTGCCTGGAATCGCTTCTGGTTCCGCTTTGAATGGGCCTTTTGGTGAATTACTGATGGCCACACCAATTTGAAAAAGGCCGTTATCACGCTTGGCAGGAAAATAGAGGTAATACTGGCCATCTTTTTGGGCTGCATCGGGGGCCCACATTTGTCGGCTAGCCCAAGGTACGTCTTTTACATCCAAAGCAACACCATTGTCTACGGCTGGGCTTTGTGGCGAATCTAATGAAATAACATGATAGTCTGTCATACCAAAATGATCGCCATTGTCATTAAATGGAATGCCCGCCTCAATATCATGGGAAGGGTAGATATAGATTTTTCCGTCAAACACATGAGCGGATGGGTCCGCCGTGTAGATGTGTTCAACGAGGGGCTGCGATAGCGCCCGTTGTTTTAAGTCTTCAACGATTTCTGGAGCAAGTTGTTCTTCAGACATGATTCATCCTTGTTGGTAAAGCAAAACAGTCGTTATTGAGCGGATCGACGGCGGGCATTCAAATCTTCTTCGATTTGATTTTCTACCTGTTTATTTATGCCGTAGAAAGCTAAGCAGCCAACCGCAAGAAAGAAGGGCAGCGAGGCAAACAGGCTGACAGCGGTTTTAATGCCTTCTATGGTGTCTGCATTTTGCACATGAAGAGATGCATCGTAGCCGTAATGCGCTAAAAGCCCAGCCACTAAAGAGCCGCCAATGGTTAAGCCGACTTTTAGGCCAAGAATCATGGCAGAAAAAATAATGGCGGTTGCTCGTCGGTTGTTTTTCCATTCAGAATAATCAGCAACATCGGCAATCATCGCCCAAAGCAGTGGGATGGTAATGCCATAGAAAAAGCCATGGAGTATTTGAGAAAGAAACACCAAGCCAATGCTATTTGCAGAGAGAAATTTGAACACTAAAACAAATAAGGTGGAAAGAAACAGGGCGCTACCGAAGACATTACGCTTGCCAAAGGTGTCCGCCAGTTTTTTGGAAAAGCCAATACCAACGATCATCATGATAATGCCAACCCCATTAAACACACTGAAAGCTGAGGTTGGAGCATCTTTAGGCCACTTAAATGACGATAACCCGAGAGTATTGAGTACATGATTTAGATTGGTAATAAGATCATTAAATCCAATGTTCTGTAAAAATAAAGTCAATTGAGCTTCGTTAAGATAGTTCTCAAAGTAATAAATATACATGCCACCTTTTAAGGCAAGCGTGATGAAAATCAATATGGTGACCAACAACATAATCACCCAAGGCATATTCTTAAAGAGATCGGTAACATCGACCAAAATGGCATTTCTTTTCGTACTAACGGGAAGAATGCGTTCTTTGGTGGTCGCAAAGGTAATCAAAAAGAAAATGGTACCGACGATGGAAAACAATAACATGGTATTGTGGAAGCCTGTGGCTTTGTCACCATCGCCTAGAATGAGTACTAATGGTAACAGCAGTACCTGAATAACAAATTGCGCCACCATAACGGCGACAAAACGGTAAGACGATAAGCTATTGCGCTCCGTCATACGGCTGGTCAATACACCACTCAATGCGGAGTAAGGTAAATTGTTGGCAGCGTAGATCATTAAGAGAGCAATATACGTGACAAACGCGTAAATCACTTTACCATTGTCTCCGAAATCGGGGGTGCTGAAGGCTAACAAAGCCACCGCGCCAAAAGGAATGGATGTCCACAAAATCCAAGGCCGAAACTTTCCCCAACGAGTTTGTGTACGGTCTGCAATGATTCCCATGACGGGCGTAAAAAAGGCACCAAACATACCGCCAAAGGCAATAATGGCCGTGGCTTTTCCTGCCGAAATGCCATAAACGTCGGTATAGAAAAAAGCCAAGAAGGTTAATAATGTCTGAAAAATCAAGTTAGCCGCTAAATCGCCAAGGCTATAGCCCACTTTCTCAATCACAGACAATTTATGAGAGTAGGTAGGAAGAATCGTATCTTTTGGTTGCGCTACGGAAAGAGTCATAGTTGTCGTCTTCTTTTTTTATTATTTAAAAGAGATCCAGCACGATGTTTAACACACAAATCGTGCTGGACGCTTTCTAATTAAGGATAAATATAACCATTGACCATATTTTCTAGCATCTCCTGACGGCCCGAGACAGGTTTAGGGTCGAGATCATGTTCAACGGCGTAGTTGGCAAGATCTTGTAGCGAGAGCTTGCCACTGAGAATGTCGCTGCCGAGTGTGTCGTTCCACTTGGCGTAGCGTTGCTCAACAAGCTTAGACAGGGTTTCCCCTTCGATCATCTTCACCGCACGTTGCAGAGACAAGGCGAGGGTATCCATGGCACCAATGTGTGCGTGGAACATGTCTTCAAGGTCAGTGGATTGGCGACGCAGTTTGGTGTCGAACATATAGCCACCGGTTTTAAATCCTCCCGCTTTGAGAATCTCATAAGTGACTAGGGTGTATTCTTCCACGCTGGTTGGGAATTGATCGGTATCCCAGCCTAGTTGCGCATCCCCTTGGTTGGCATCCACCGAGCCTAAAATCCCCAATGAACAAGCGGTGGCGATTTCATGGTGGAAGCTGTGGCCCGCCAGCGTGGCATGGTTGGCCTCAATGTTGACTTTGATTTCTTTCTCAAGCCCAAACTCTTTTAGGAAGCCATAAACCGTGGCGGTATCGTAATCGTATTGGTGCTTGGTTGGCTCAGCGGGTTTGGGTTCGATCAGTAAAGTGCCAGCAAAGCCTATTTTGTGTTTATGTTCGACCACCATTTGCATAAAGCGTCCCAACTGAGCCCGCTCTCGTTTTAGGTCGGTATTGAGCAGGGTTTCGTAGCCTTCGCGGCCACCCCATAACACGTAGTTTTCACCGTTAAGGGCATGAGTCGCATTCATCGCATGAAAGACTTGTGTTGCGGCATAGGTAAAAATGTCTGGGTTTGGGTTAGAGGCCGCGCCAGACATATAGCGTGGATGAGAAAAGGCATTGGCTGTGCCCCACAACAGCTTTAAGCCCGTTGTTTCTTGTTTGGCTTGTAGTACTTCTACCATCTCGGAAAAATTACGAATGTATTCTTTTAGAGACGATCCTTCTGGACTGACATCCACATCGTGAAAACTGTAGTAACCAATACCCAGTTTGCTAAAAAACTCAAAGGCTGCATCCGCTTTTAGCTTGGCAGCCTCCATTGGATTAGACGGCTTATTCCAAGGGCGGTCAAAGGTATTCGCACCAAACACATCGCTCCCAGACCAACAGAAGTTATGCCAATAACAGGCTGCCATTCTTAGGTGTTCCGCCATGCTTTTGCCCATGATGACCCTTTTGGCATCATAATGTTTAAAAGCAAAAGGATTATGTGACTCGGTCCCCTCGTATTGTATAAAAGGGATGTTTTGGAAGATCTCGCTCATGTTGAACTCCTGATGAATTTTTTGTTCTTATCTCATCTTCATCATTGTTTTTTTGAGCGGTGGCTTCAATTACGAAATTTTCTCTAGGGATTATTGATTTTCAGTATTGAGTAGGGTGGAGTAATGGTCGGGCTTGACCGTTCAGGGCAATAGCTTGGCTATCACAAAGCCAGTAAATAAAGCGATGCTCATGGAAAATAACGAGCCCAGCATAACGTATTCGGTAAACTTCCTATCGTGGGCTTCCCGTAGGTCCCCCATACGAAAAATGGACTTAGCCGCGAGCACAAAGCCAACCGCCGTGTATTGACCGTTTAACACAAAGGTCAGGACCAACACGCGCTCAATGTAACCTAAATATTGGCCAGCGTTACTTAAGGATTCTGTTTTTTTGTCATGGGTGATGGCGCCGGTGGTGTTTAAATCCGCCGACCATTTAGACAGAATCTCACCGACCACAATAGAGGCAGGTTTGAGCATCATTACATAAGCTAAGGTGATAAGGAAAAAGTGGTTGTAATCGACTTTATCCGCGAGCATGGTGAGTTGCGAAAGCGCGTTCTCGTATAGATAGAGCCATACGAACACAAGGGTGACGACATGGAGAAACTGGTCAAGCAGGAACCAGCGAAAACCTCGGCCTATTTTGATTTTTGCGTAATCGATTGCACCATGGGCGAGGGCAACGATGACACCGATAAGGAATGAAGCTGAGAGGCTGGTAGTGGTCGCGCATGCCAAGATTAGCAACACAATCACCCCATGAACAAGGGCATGACAATACAAAGAGCGCGAGCGGCCTTGGCGCACGTTTTTATCTTTCACCCAAGAATCGGGCTGTAAAAAGAAATCGCCAAGCACATGACCGAGCAACAACATAAGCAACACAGACAAACCATCGACCTGAAGCATCCCAATCTCCTTTATAAGCCAGTTTCTAATACCGCCAAGGTGTCTAGTATCAAGGTGGCATTCGCCCGTTGTAACCGTGAGGCGAGTGAACGGCGATGAATGCCTGTTTTGTCTGACAACGCATCTTGAGTTAAGTCGGGGTAGAGGAGGCGAGGGAACAAGACTTCAGCCTGTTTTTCACTCAGTCCAGTGAGAATAGAGTCTAAGTAGCGTACCAATAATTCATCGCTGGGGCTCATATTATGGGCTGTCGACAAAGAGATTTTGAGCCGCTCTTCTTTCATGTCTTTTAACGCTCTGCCAGACAGTTGAAAGGCTTCGCCCTTGGCGGTTTTTCTCAGTTCGCTTTCGATCTGTTTATAGCCACCAATGCCTACAGAGACACGGGCATCCGCACCTTTAACGGTTTTCATCAGGGTGAGCCTTAATAGCACTGCGCAGCGTAGGGCCTCTTTTGGGCTGGGGACAAACACCTGAAATTCATCGCCGCGAAACACATCGCCTTGGGCATGGAAGGTTTCTTGTAAAACAGTAATCGTCTGTTCAATTTGCTGCAAACACGCTTGGTGCTCTGCATCCGATAGGGCGCTGGAATTGACGATGTCTCCTGTGACAACACCGCCTGTACTCAGACTATAGGTAGCATCATTGGCTGTTTCAATACTGTTGAGTGATGTCATCGAATTCTCCTCCTACGACAGCCTCTTATATGGCAAAACCTAATCTAATGGCTTTTCAGATAGACTATCAAAGCATAAACTTTTGACCAAAGCTAGTTTGGTCAAAAAATAGTAACCAAATTAATCTTGGTCACTATTTGCTGGATGAGGAAGTGTTGATTTGATCCATCCACGTTATTCGCTTATGGATTATTGATTGATAAGTTCTTTATTAGAAACGCCTATGTGACGCTTTGTTTTTGCTAGTTGGCTTTCGTTTGCTTGTCTTTGGTTTGATTGACAATCAAAGTACGCTCTTTCAAAAACAGGGTAAAGAAAATAGCAAACATGAATAGGCTCATGCCACCAGCGGACCACCATAGAACCACGGGTAGCCCGAAGATGCATTGCACAAGAATAATCCCAGCGGCAGGTCCGATCAAAAACAGCGCCATGGCGCGTAATCGCCATAACGCCTGTATGCTAGGAGATGATGATCGGGAGGCCATTAGAATAGCCTCCCTACCGTTACATTAGTCGTGGTCACCATAGCCTGCCAATTTGCCAAGACGAGCACGGAAGACCCAAGCTTGATAGAAATTGTACGAAAGCATAACGGGGATAAAGAACAGCATCGAATAGGTAAACGCACCCGTTGAGTTGGATGGGTTAGCCGCATCGAAAATCGTTATGGTATTCGGTACAAACCAAGGGAAGATCGTGATCATCATGATAGCAAAGTTAATGAAGACAATGATTGCGAGCCAAACCATAGCCGCCACATCTCGTCTTTGATGTGATGCACGACGCATCGACCAAGTGGCAAAAAGGACCATAGCACCAGAGAGGACAAAAAACCACCAGAAAGGTCCAGACCATTTGCTTCTAGCCCATGGAAACTGAACGAATGTCCAGATGACGGTGCTAAGAATGGCCACTAATGCTAGATAGAACATCAAATTGGTCCATTTTAAGGCTTTATGGTAGGTGTCACTTTCTCGATCAAAACGAGCACGAATGTAAACGCCGCCTGCCAGTGATGCGGCAATCGTTGCGGTTACCCCAGTCCAAAGGCTAAATGGGGATAAGAACTCCAAGTAACTACCACCAAATGTAGGTACTTCGCCTTTCGTCATTGGGAAGCCTTGCAGGAATGCTCCTAAGGCAACGCCCGCAAAAAATGCCACCATTAGGCTGCCAATCCCAAAGCCCCAATCCCAATATTTTCTACTGGTTTTTGAGTAGTGGTGGAACTCCAAAGACACGGCTCGGATGATGATCCCCCAAAGCACAAACATCAGAGGAATCATTAAATAGTGGAACACCGAACCATACACCATAGGGAAGGTGCCAAAAAGCGCGCCCCCTACAATCACCAGCCAGGTTTCATTGGCATCCCAAGTCCCTGCCATGGAGGCCATAATGTCACCTTTTTCTTTACTGTCCGAATGGAATAAAGAATAGATGCCAGCCCCCAGATCGGAACCATCAAGAATAATGTAAATCACGACAAATAGACCAATTAGAGCCCACCAAAGAAGGGTTATCCACTGGTTGCCGTCTGTAATATCCATAATATGTTGCATATTAATTCTCTTCTATATCGATTAGAGGGTAGGCCGCTCAAACAAAGGTTTTCCTTCAGACACGTCTTCTTTACTGGGCATATCGCCCAAGACCATAGGTTCTGGAGTGACGCCATGGATAACCTTACTATTCATATCAGGACCTTTACGGATTACTTTGGAGAAGAAGTACCAAGCCCCAAACCAGACGAGAACATCGAAGAGCATAAAACCAATAAACCAAACGATTTCTGCGACAATACTCATTTGGCTTACCCCTTCGGAGGTACGCATCAATCCATGGATAATCCAAGGTTGGCGTGCGACTTCACGAGTCCACCATCCCGTCCAAACGGCAATATAAGGTAGGATAGAACTTGCGATAACAATACGTAAAAACCAAGGATGACGTCTTAGTCTTTCTGCGGTGAATTGTCCTCGTATGCGCAAATAGAGTGCCCAAAAAGCCACTAGCATAAGTGCTGCTCCAGCCGCAGCCATGATGCGGAAGGAGTAAAATGGAATCACGACAGGAGGTCGATCTGCTTTCTTAAATTGATCAAGACCTGGCACCGTACTGACCCATTTATGGTCTTCGAGTAGGCTAAGAACATGGGGAATGGAAATTTGGAAATCGTTTGTTCCTTTTTCCTCATTAGGCCAAGCGATGACATTCCAGCTTGTATTTGGGCTGCCATCGGCATTGTAAGTATGCCAATGTCCTTCCATTGCGGCTAAGGCTGCTGGATCATATTTCGCGACGGTCCGTCCTAGAGTGTCTCCCATGAAGACCTGTAATGGCGCGACAATTACCAATGCCATAATGGAGACCGTCAAAGTACGCATAAACATTTTGGCGTGACGGTCTTTATACACCATCCAAGCCGAAATAGACGCCACAAAGAAGAGTCCAATTTCAAGACATGCAACCAGCATGTGAGGGAATGCAGTCAAGAAGTTAGGGTTGAAAATGGCGTGTGTCCAATTATCAACTACATATAAGCCTTTTTCGAGGCGAACACCGGTAGGTGTTTGCATCCAAGAGTTGGCCACCAAGATCCACATGGCAGACAGCATAGAAGAAAACGCCACGTTAAATGTCGCGAAAAGGTGCATCTTCTTGCCGATTTTGCCCCAGCCAAAAATCATTAGCCCGATGAAACCAGCCTCATACATAAAGGCGGTAATGGTCTCATAGCCAAGAATATTACCAAAAAACGGCCCAGCCGCCTGAGAAAAGGGCGCAAAGAGAATACCAAAAGACATTTCCATGGTAATCCCTGTGGCGACACCTGCCCCAAAGTTAATGATGAAGAGTTTTTCAAAAAAACGCGTCAGTCGATACCATTCATCATCATTGGTTTTAAGCCAACGCCATTCGCTAAAAAATAGGAAGGTGGCCAAACCTATGGTCAACGGCGGGTAAAGTATATGCATTGACGTGATCCAAGCAAAATCAAGTCTTGCAAGGTCAGTCATGAGAGATGGATCTATCATTTTTTTCTCCAAAAGTTGGAAGCTAAAAAACTGTCCTGAGGCAGCGTGTATAAGGGTGCATTGGTCATATTAAAACCAGAGCAAATGTAAAATCTGTATAGACTTATTATACGATACGGATATAACCTTATGACTATAATTCATATTATATTCATAAAGTTTTCTATTCAACGTTTAAAAAGTCACTTGTTTTCTTAAATATACTCATCGCAATTTAAAGTAAAATTACGAGACGATACGGCCGTTATCCATCATCAAGCGATGATCGGCGAGTGTCAGTAACTGCGGACGGTGCGTAATGATAATGGCTGTACGACCCTGCAATAATCTCGCCAACGCTTGGGTTACTTGTTGTTCTGTTGCCGCATCCAAGCCTTCTGTGGGTTCATCCAAAATGACAATAGGAGCATCTTTAAGAAGGGCTCTAGCAATGCCGATGCGCCTGATTTGTCCACCGGACAAACGTGTTGCCGCTTCGCCTACTTCGGTATCAAACCCATCAGGCAAAGCCAAAATATCGTCAAGAATCGCTGCGGCACGACAAGCCTCAACCAATTCCTCATGGGTGGCATTGGGTTTAGCAAGGTGTAAATTCGCTGCCAGAGTGGTGTTGAATAAATGAACCTGCTGAGAAACGACGGAACAGAGCTTACGGACCGTGTCGCCCGTTAGCTCTTCTAGCTTCGTTGCGCCGATGGATATCTGTCCACTATCGGCCGCCCAAAATTTCAGCAATAGTTGTGTCAAGCTGGTTTTACCTGAACCACTTGCCCCTTGAATCGCCAGCTTTTCTCCTTGCTTTAAATGGAAGCTGACTTCGCGAAGTGCAGGTTGTGTGTTTTGCGGATAACTAAAACAAACAGCATCAAATTGTATATCAAACTGCTCAGGGGCTGCACAAGGCTCAATAGGGTCGCTTACCGCAGGTTCTGCATCGACTAGATCCAAAATGCGCCGTGCGGCACTTCGAGTCTCGCCTAGAGCAAGAAAAGCGGCGGGCAAAGTGGTAACCGCTTCAAAGCTGGCCATACCAAAAAAAGCCAGCATGACCAGTTCTGGTCCATCCAGCTGCCCACTTTGTACCAAGGGAATGGCAATGACGATCATTGCCAGCCAAGTCAATTGGCTGAAAAGTCCATTCAAAGAGGTACTGCTGGCATTAATGCGGTTTTGTTGCCTTTGAGGTGCAACCAGTTCCTTGTTCTCTTGTTGAATACTGTCGATACGTTGTTGGCTGTCGCCATAGAGCGTTATTTCGGCCAAGCCTCGTACGGTTTCACTGACGCGTTGTCGCAACACAGATCTTGCTTCAACAATTCTCTGACCGCTGTTTGCTCCTAAATGCAGGGCAGCCCAAGGTAGCGCAATGCCAACAATCAATAACCCTATAAGGTTCGTTAGAGCAATGGTCGGGCTCCAAAACAAAAGGAACATGATCATTAAAAAGCTAGCAAGCAGTGCCGCTAAAGAGGGAGTGAATAACCGTAAGTAAGCATTTTCCAAACTATCAATATCGGCGCGTATGCGGCTTAATAAATCGCCTCCTTGATAATACTGAAGTCGTGCTGGCGCTAAAGGTTCCAGTTTCTCAAAAAACCATTGGCGTAACCCTGCAAGCAAGCGAAACGTCGCTTCATGGGTAATCAATCGCTCAAGATATCTCCCCGCAGTTCGTAAAATCGCTAACCCGCGAATGGCGGCGGCGGGAGTAAAATAATTGATTGCAGCCCCTGTCAGGCCACTAATTGCCATGGCGGTAATAAACCAGCCAGACACAGAAAGCAAGGCGACATTGGCAAGAATCACAGTGGTGGCAAGCAAAACCCCAGCCATCATCCAACCAAGGTAGGGACGGCTGATGTTAATAAGCCAGCGGAGCTCTCTATTATTGCGTTTACGCTTCATAATCCGGCCTTGCGATACTGGTTATAGCGCTCTGTGTAAGCTCCATTTAACGCCATTAATGCATCGTGCGATCCTTGTTCGATGATTTTTCCACTGTCCAACACCACAATTTGATCACTCTGCTCAATAGTCGTTAGCCGATGAGCAATGGTGAGTAGGGTGCGCCCAACCGCTAGCCTCGCGATGGCGGCGGTAATCAGGGTTTCACTATGAGGGTCCAAACTGGCCGAAGGCTCATCAAGCAGTACGACAGGCGCGTCTTTGTAAAACGCACGAGCCAAGGCAATTCGTTGGATTTCGCCACCAGATAGGCCTTGTCCTCGGTCTCCTACAATGGTCTGAAAGCCTTGCGGAAGGCGATTAATAAAGTCCAATGCGTGTGCATTCTCTGCTGCTTGCTTTAGAGCGGTCTCGTGACCTTCTAAACGAGGCGATAGGGCAATATTTTCTTCAATAGTGCCATGAAATAAGGTGGGGTTTTGAGGTAACCATGATACATGCTGATACCAACTGCTTGGGGCAATGTGTGCTAAGGGAGTTTCATCAACCATGATGTCACCTTGCGTCGGATTCAAAAAGCCCAGCAGCAATTGTCCTAACGTGGATTTCCCCGCGCCGCTCACACCAATAATCGCCGTGCGACTACTGGCTGGCAGAGTAAGATTGACACCGCAAAGAACGGGGTCTCGTTTTGGATAAGCAAACACGAGATTGGAAAAGGTAATATTCGGCGCCTGCTCCAAGCACAACTCAAGTTTACCGTTATGCTCAGTAGGGGCTTGAGTATTCAGGAGCTCAATGATGGGTTCAATGGCACCTAATGCGTCCATTCGAGCATGAAACTGAGTGCCCATGCTACGTAAAGGTAGGTAAAACTCGGGCGCAAGTAATAGGACAAAAATACCGTTAAGGTAATGGATATCGCCGTACATCAACCGAAAGCCAACGTACACAGCGACCATAGCAATGCTAATGGCGGCAAAGAACTCCAATACCATGGAGGAGAGAAACGCAATGCGTAACACCTTCATAGTCTGTAGACGGTAATCTTCGGCTATTTGACCTATAAAGCGGGCTTCTTTTTGGGCCGCGTTGAATAACTTGAGTGTGGTCAGGCCCTCAATCATATCAAAAAAGTGGGCGCCCATACGTGTCAGGCTACGCCATTGTTGGCGATTCAGCTTTTCTGTTTGACTTCCTATGATAATCATAAAGATGGGTAACAAGGGGGCGGTAATGGCCAAAATAAGCCCAGAGACCCAGTCAAATGGAAAGACAAACACTAAAATAGCCACAGGAATAATGATAGCCAGCTGCTTTTGTGGCAAATATAGGCTGAAGTACTTTTCTAGTTCCTCGACACCATCTACCAACTCGGTTGCACGAGCACCAGAGCGCTGCTCTCGGCTCCATGCTGGCCCTAAATGATGAATATGATGGAAGAGCTTGGCCCTTAGATCCGTACGCAGCCGAGCAGCGGCTTCAAAAGTGAATCGTTGGTTGCCGTAATTGAGGAGGGCGCGAACAAAAAATACTCCAACAATCCCAGCCAAATACGGCCAAACGGCCATAATAGGTTGGTGTTCGATGGCGGTGGCGTTCAGTACATGAGCCAACAGCCAGCATTGAGCAATTAAGAAAAAGCCATTAACACTACCCAGCGTGATGGCGATATTAAGCGGATTTTTAACGGCTTTAGCCTGATTTTTGAGCCAACGATCCAGTTCGAGAGTTTGTTTTCTATCTCGTAAGGGGATAGGGTTGGCCATGTTATTAATATCCTTAATGTATTCGGATTACTTGTGAAGAGATGTATAAAATACTCCATTTTTGTTAAAGAATCATTAGAACGAGGTTCTTTACGAATATTTAACGAATATTTAACGAATGTTTCACGAATATTTTGTAAATATTTAATGAAGACTTCACGGCTTTAGCGGGGGGGTCAAGATGCGGCTTGGATGGCTTAGTCA
Source organism: Marinomonas sp. 63XJN7_7_ISO-PGPR-S23-202 (assembly GCF_056173505.1). Classification (NCBI taxonomy): domain Bacteria; kingdom Pseudomonadati; phylum Pseudomonadota; class Gammaproteobacteria; order Oceanospirillales; family Oceanospirillaceae; genus Marinomonas; species Marinomonas sp. 63XJN7_7_ISO-PGPR-S23-202. Next base: position 2,248,704 of record NZ_CM149677.1, read on the forward strand.
TCCTCTATTTCGTGTGTTCACGAAATTGTCACGGACTCATACGTTGCTAAGAGAATCAGTGATATGCTCTTCCACAATTTATGAATTTGCTAACCCCATGGTGCATTTAAACAGTTTTCGTAAACGATAAAGCAAAGCCAATGCATTGAACCCTTATAACCCCTTCCCAGCCCTCCCTTATTTAAGGGGAGGGGTTGAAGAAATTAGGGCGTTTATATTCCTTTTAACGTTCGTTTTGTCATGCAAATACACCACAGGTTAATTTACTAACACTTTTTGTTTAAGGAACCACCAATGAATGGCCTGATTATCGCTGTATTTGTTGCCGTTTATCTTGGTATGGCCCTGGGCCGCTGGCCGGGTTTTGCCATTAACCGTACGGGTGTTGCTATGATCGGCGCCGTGGTGTTGATGGTGACACAGGCCTTATCCGGCTCCCAGGCCCTTGAATCGATCGACTTTTCCACTCTAGCGGTGTTACTTACCCTGATGGTGTTGTCCGGTCAGTACGCCGCCAGTGGTTTCTTTGATTGGGTGGCCGACCGTATCACACATATGCCTTTATCATCCGGTTATCTATTAGGTGTGGTCATTGTCATCGCCGGCGTGTTGTCCGCTTTAATGACGAATGATGTGGTGGTGTGGGCCACCACGCCAGTGTTGATTCGAGGCCTACTGGAAAGAGGGCTGGACCCCAAACCCTATTTAATCGCTCTAGCTTGTGCTGCCAACGCCGGCTCGGTGGCCACCATGATTGGTAATCCGCAAAATTTGCTGATCGCCCATGTGGGGGACCTGCATTTTCTGACCTTCGTAGGGCGCTGTATTGTACCGGCCTTGTTAGCCATGGGGGTGGTGTATCTGGTGATCAGCCGTTCTAGGTTCATGGATGCCAACCACGCGATTGCACCAAGAGAACACAAATCGTCTCAGCCATGTCAGCTTAAGCCACGTCTGTTGCTGAAAGCCGTGTTGGCAACCATAGCGCTCATTGCGATTTTTATTTTCGTAGAAGATAGAGGGAGCTGGTCCTTACTGATTGTGGCGTTGTTACTGCTTAACCGAAAGCTTGGAACCGAGCGTCTGCTGCAACAGGTGGACTGGCAGCTACTGGCGCTCTTTACCTGTTTGTTTATTGTTACCGGTGCCTTGGCCAATGCGCCGGTGCTAGCTGGCGACTTTCAGCATCTGCTCAGTGCGATGAATATTGATCATACCGCCGTGCTGGCGGGCCTGTCCCTAGTGGGAAGTAATACCATCGGTAACGTTCCTTGGGTCATGTTGCTATTGCCCATGGGGCATTGGCCGGATCATCTGCTCTACAGTCTGGCTATTTTCAGTACCCTGGCGGGTAACTTGCTGATCGTCGGCAGCGTGGCCAACATTATTGTGATCGAGCAAGCCAAAGCCCATGATATTCATATTAGCTTTGGCGAGTTTGCCCGCATTGGCGTGCCAGTTACCCTGATAAGCTTTGTGTTGGCGGGCATCTGGGTGATGCTGGTAAGGTAAATTTAAAGTCTCGGTAAGTCTATTTGACTGCTCTTTTTCTGCCTTCCGACAGCCAGATCCCTGCCAACACCATGGCCAAGGCGATAGCATGGTAAAAATGGAATGTCTCGTGTAGCAGTAGTACCGCTAAAATGGGGGCGAAAATCGGCACAAAATTAATAAACACTCCGGCTCTGGCGGGGCCAATCAACTCCACTCCACGCATAAAAAATACCTGAGAAATCAGAGAGGGAAAGAACGAAATATACAACACAATCAGCCAGCCTTTCGGAGTGGGCCAGTAAGCCGCTCCAGTGGCTATTTCATAGACCAGCGCGGGCAGCGCCGTGATCGCACCGATAGAGGACAGAACCGTAAAGAACACCATGGCGGAGACGTTTGGTTTACTACGTAGGGCCAGAGTGTAGATGGCATAACAGAGGCAGGCTATCAATATATAGCCGTCCCCCGGATTAATGGACAGTTCTAACAGCTTGGTTAAGTGACCTTGGGTGGCCACTAGAGTTACTCCCAGTAAAGTGAGAATAATGCCAATTGCCTGCAAAAGATGGACTTTTTCCCGAAACAGCAACATGGCTCCGAGTAGAACCAATACTGGCACACTGCCTTGAATGATCCCAATATTAATGGCGGTGGTCTGGTAAGCGGCAATGTAAAACAGGGAGTTAAAGCAGGTGAAGCCCAAGGTCGCCATCAGTATCATTTTTAACAAATGGGGGCGTATTATGTGCCATTCCTGACGTACCTGACGGCCATAAAATAACCACATCACGGCACTGACAATCAGCCAGCGTAGAGACACCACGGACAGTGGTGAGACCTGAGCAATCGCCAGACGGCCTGCAATGGTATTCCCACCCCAAAACAGAGTGCATAAAATCAGTAAGATATAGGCATTGGAGTGAATGCGGGTAGTGAAGAAGCTCAACAAAGCGGTCATTATCAATCCTTAAAGTGGTACAGCGGATCCCAATTTATTTTTGCTTACCAGCATACCCATGCTGGCCTAGGGAAGAAAGCAGAAACTCATCATTCACCGTTGGATTTTTCTATGACTAGTGTGATTTGGGTGATTGAGCCACTGACCTCAGCGTATTGGATTGGCGATCCAAAGGCGCAAACTAATAAGCTTAAGAGTAAATCTGCAAAACCGCACCAGAGCCAAACATAAGTAGGCCACTTGTCATTAACCAGCAAAAAGCAAAGATAAACCATCGCTGGATATGTTTAGGCACCTTATTTCTTTTTTCCAACATACCGAAGCGTTTGGCGTGAAAGCGGCATAGGAACACCGTGGCGTATTGAAGGACGCCTTGTCCGGCAAAGAATAAGCCTAAACTGCTGAAAGTTCGACAGCCATTATCCAATATATCTTCTAGTTCAGAGAGCCATTTTTTCTTTAAATAAATGACGATTCCAAGCCAAGTGAAAGTGCCCAGGCAACCAACGAAGAATAAGTAACTGGCTATTAGAGGAATTATGATACTCATGCCTTCCATATACTCTTTATTAAGCCCAGCTGTCGGACAGTGCCTCAGCTTGTTCTAGCACTAAACGAATGGCTTCATCAGACCTGTCTGGCGGATATTTAAAACGACGCAGCAGACGGCGTACGAGGTTTCTCATACGAGCGCGAACGCTGTCTCGTTTCGACCAATCAACCGTTGCTGATTTTCTTAGCTGGTGTGTGAGCTCAATAGCGAGTTTGCGCAAGTTGTCATCACCTAATTCTCTGACAGAGGCTTCATTGGCAACTAAGGCGCGATAGAAGGCGATTTCATCAGCCGTTAGATTCATTTTCTTCATCATCTCAGCATCAGCTTGCATTTCTTTCGCCCATTGAATCAGTTCTTCAATGACCTGAGCGGTTTCGATGCTGCGATTATGATATTTCTGAAGGGTTGCCATGATCCGGTCAGAGTACTTTTTCTCTTGTACTTTGTCCGTTTTCATTCTGGCTTTGACTTCATCCCGAAGAAGCTTCTCTAATAATTCAACGGCGAGGTTCTTCTCTTTCATGTGCTTCATGTCTTCTAAGAACTCGTCAGACAGCAAGCTAATATTGGGTTTGTCTAAACCAACCGCTTTGAAAATATCGTCCACACCATCTGCAACAATGGCGTTATTTAAAATCTGGCGAAGGGCCGAATTACGTAATTCATCACTGCGTTTTTGATCCACATTCGAGTGCTTCAAAAACGCCGTTTTAACGGCACCGTAAAAGGCAATTTCACTTTTATATGGCTCGACTTCGTCAAGGGTATTACATAAGGAATAAGCTTTGTTTAGCTGTGCCATTGCATCAAGAAAGCGGCGCTTTCCGTCACGTACTTCTTTGCCTTCTCGGTTAGTGTGGCTCAAACCGGATATATGGTTGACGGCTCCCAGTAACAGAGGCAGTAGGGGGCTTTCTATCTGGTTGAGGTAGGTAAATACCGCACCGTTATCAGACGGTGTGGCAAACATACCGCGAATAATATCTATGCGCTCTTCTAGGTAAGCGAACGCCTCTGCGGTATCAACGGTAGGCTGGCCTTTACCTTGGCTATTGGTATAGGTTTTTAGTGCATCTTTAAGGTCGTTGGCAATGCCGAGATAATCCACTACTAAGCCACCGGGTTTGTCTTTAAAAACGCGGTTTACACGGGCGATGGCCTGCATCAGATTATGGCCTTTCATTGGCTTGTCGATGTACATGGTGTGACAACAAGGCGCATCAAAACCAGTAAGCCACATATCCCGCACAATGACGAGTTTTAGCTCATCGTCTGTATCTTTAAAGCGCTTTTCAAAGAGCTTTTTGGTTTTCTTATCATAGATATGGGCCTGCATCTTCTGGCGATCCGATGCTGAGCCTGTCATGACAATTTTAATGGCGCCTTTATTGGGATCATCATCGTGCCATTCTGGTTTAAGCTTAATAATGGCATCGTATAAATCGACACAGATTTCACGGCTCATACCAACAATCATCGCTTTACCAGGGAAGGTTTCGCAGCGAGTGGTAAAATGCTCCACAAGGTCTTTTGCTACTGCATCAATGCGCGGTTGCGCACCGACCAGTTTTTCGAGAGCAGACCATTGGGATTTAATTTTCTCTCGGCTAGCGGTTTCTTCTTCCTCACCGATTTCGTCTTCCACTTCATCGTTCAGTGCTTCTATCTTGTCTTGATTGATATCAAGCTTCGCTAAACGTGATTCATAATAAATAGGCACAGTCGCGCCGTCGTCTACGGCATCTTGAATGTCATAAATCGAAACATAATCACCAAAGACACTTCGAGTGTCCTTGTCATCTTTATCAATTGGTGTGCCAGTGAAACCGATAAAGGATGCATTGGGTAGGGCATCACGCATGTACTTGGAATAACCGTAAACATAGCGCTTGCCGATGACGTCACCTTTCTCGTCTTTTACATCGACTAAACGCGCCTTGTTACCATATTGGCTACGATGGGCTTCATCTGAAATGACAATAATGTTTGAGCGTTCAGAGAGCCTTGGGTGCTCGGTTTCTTTTTCCAATAATGAGAACTTTTGAACCGTGGTAAAGATAATGCCACCGGATTGGCGGTCTAATAGCAATTCACGCAATTCGTCGCGTCCATCGGCTTGCAGTGGCATTTGTTTTAAGGTTTCACTTGCCATGGAAAAGGTGTTGAAGAGCTGACTATCCAAATCATTACGATCCGTTACTACCACAAGCGTTGGGTTATTAAGCTCGGGCTGTTGTAACAATTTGCTGGCATAACACACCATGGAAATACTTTTTCCGCTGCCTTGAGTGTGCCAAACCACTCCCGCTTTACGGCTGCCAGGTTTGACTTTTTCAAGGTAAGTGGCGCGACGCTCACCAAGCCCCGTTTGGCTATCTGCCGCGATGACGGTTGCTTTAACCGCTGCACGAACAGCGTGGAATTGATGATAGCCAGCAATCTTTTTGATTACTTTGTCGCCATCGTTCTCAAACAAGATAAAGTATCGTAAATAATCCAACAAAAGCTCAGGTTTGAAAAAGCCTCGTATTAAGGTTTCCAATTGAAACTCTAATAAGGGTTTATCGTCTTCGTTATTGATGGCTTTCCAAGGTAAGTAACGCTCTTGATTCGCGGTAAGAGAACCAACACGTGCCACCCAACCGTCACTTACCACTAAGGCTTCGTTAAAGACAAATAAGTCTGAGATTTCGTCTTTATAGGTTTGCAGCTGGTTGAAAGCATTCCAAATATCGGTTTGTTCGTTGGCGGGATTTTTAAGCTCGATCACCGCCATTGGCAGACCATTGATAAACACGACAATATCCGGGCGGCGGTTGCCTTTAGTCCCTGTAATGGTGAGCTGATTAACGACTAAGAATTCGTTGTTATCTGGCTCATTAAAGTCGATCAAGCGAACATGAGTATGCTTGGTAATCTGCTCGCCATCTTGCTCAATGGAATATTCAAGCGGCACGCCTTCGATCAAATACTTATGAAAGATACGGTTGTTTTTAATGAGGATAGGTGTTTCCGGGGTCGCCACCGTTTTAGCGACTTCAATTAGATTATCGTAAGGCACAAAAGGGTTTAGCTTTACCAGTCGATCAATGAAACGCTGGCGCAAAGTGACTTGCTGAAAGTCTTCTCGTTCAGGAGAAGTGCCATCGGGCGCGATGTCATAGCCATTCACATATTGGTAGTTAAGCTCTTTAAACCAATCAAGGCACAGCTGTTCTAATTGATCTTCGTTGATCATTATTGTTTTTCCCCATACAGGCGATGCATGTCTTTACAGAAAGCGACAAAAGACGCGCAATTGAGTAGCGCTTGTTGGAGTTCTGTCATCTGCTGGAAAAATATGTCACTTTGTTGTTCAAGTGTGGTCGCATTACCAATAAAGTCTGTGAGACCTTGATAAATAATAAGAGGGTGCCATGGGTTTTCGTTCTTATTTTTAGTAGTACGGTCACTAAAATGCCAACCCTTAGGTAAAATGAGTTCATTAACTAAGGACTTATAATAAACATTAGAGTTCATTGCTGGGTGTAGCGGTTCATCAATGTCCATAATTAAAACGGCTAATGGCTCTGTTGACATAAGGTCATTTATGCAGTGATCCTCATCATCAATGACAAAACCGCAGAAGAATCCGGGAGCCCAACCTCCTTCTTCGTATTCTTCAGTGACATTGTTAAATTCTAAGCCAATACGGCCCCAAGCATCGTACCTACCGATCCTTTCGTTTATACCTACCTTACGTTGAAGTGCTATTTTATTGTATGAAATATGTTCATCAGCTAATTGCTGGATGGGCCAGCTTTTGTTTGCCGTTCTTATGGCGATATCATAGAGCTGCTTATCTAGTTTTTTTACATCGTTGTAGTAGGAGATAGACAGGGGATTGATCGGTGACATATCTATTAACCCATTACTTTTTAAAAGGTTGATAAACTCTCCTCGAACCCATTTTTCCTTGTCATTACCGTCTGTGACTTTTTCGATTTCTTCGGCGATTTGATACCAACATAGCGCTAAATCTGGGCTTTGTTTGTGTTGTCCTATATGAGCAGTGATCAGCACAAGAGCATAAGCTTCGTAGAATTTTTCTTCGGCATACTTACGGTAGTTATCTAGCTGCTTATCGTGAAGCTCTGACCAAATCTTATGTTCAAAAATAATGCGAAAAGAATGGTCTTTAGACTCCCAGCACATATCTGGATACTTACCATTGAAATTAACTTGGGTATCAATACGCCCTGAGTTTCCAACGAGTGGGATTTCTAAACTTTGTTCTTTTGATTTGTTGTGTAAGAACGTAGCGATGGCTTCTCTTACTGAATCGTCGTTACGTAATAACCAAGCAAAAGCTTCTGTTATGAAGTTTTCAATAGGAGAGTTTTTGTCGCTTGCTGCATATTTACTGATGTTAACAAGTAAGCTTTCGTACATATATAAATCCTTTTTATAATTAGTTCTATTGGTTCCAAGCTTGTTCTGTGATTGTACCTGTTTGGGTGTAGATGCCAACTTGCGTAACATAGTGGTGAAAGTCTATGTTCTCCGCTATTTCTGCGGGATTTGCTAACTCCCAAGCGGTAAACTTCTGATCGGGGTTATCTCTTAAGATTTTAATAATCATCTTAACTCGGGTGTTTATGGTGATACCTCGGTCAATTCTTGAGCTTGGTCTAATGAAAGTTCACCGGAAAGAAGCTTAGGAAGTAGTGTATCGCGAAGTGTTTCCAGCGATTCATTCTGAGCACGATTTTGATTAATCAGTTTGTAAAATTTATCGACGATAGTTGAAAATGCCTCACGAAGCTCTACAGATGGGATTGGCATTTCCCAATTCATAATCGAAGTCTTGTCGCCACGAGGCATTTTTGCACCTTTGGCAGTTCTCGTCATATACTCGAAAAACGAATCTTGGTAGAGCAAATTCATCAGGAATAATGATGTGTTTGCAGCTTTCGGTTCAAACCCAAGGACATCATTTGAGCGGCCACCATTACCTTCAGCCAACCAAATCTTCTTAAAATAGGGTCGGATATTTGAAACAAGAATGTCACCAGTCTTATATTCAGCTATCATTTTCGCGGTAGGTAACTTAGATGCTGTGGTTACACCATTTTTCTCAGCAAGCATATTTTCTGTTGAAATATAGTTTTCTAAGGAAACATCTTCCATAGATATGCGCGATGAGCAATACTGAGCTACATCACCAAGAGTGCCGACATCCCACCCCTCCGGTATCAGTCCCAGCTCACTTTCAATAAGCTTATCTGGAAACAGTGCAGCTGTGGCTTCGTCCATACCGACTGGCTGCTGGCCGTTCATTTTGGCTTTGACGGGATCGAAATCGACAAACCATGATTTAAAGATGGCTTGCGCAATTTCTTCTAGGGTTTGGTTGGTTTGAGTATTCAAATGTATTTTGTCATCTAGGCTTTTTAACACCTTAGCGATATTTTTCTGAACATCAATTGGAGGTAGCTCTATTGGAAGGCTAGCTAATGCTTTCCCCGTCAAGTGTTTGATCGTTGTACCTGTAAAATATGGCTCAAGTTTACTTGATTTGCTCGCATCTAAGAGCCAATAAAATAGATAATAGTTGTTTAGAGAATCGTGTGGTCTCACTCTATGTAGAGCTTTTTGGATTTTAATGCTTTCATCACATTCCCAAATCGCAGAACGGCCAGGTTCACCGCCCTCGCATATAACAAGGTCTCCTTTCTTGAGGCTATAACGATCATGCTCAGCATCTTCGAATCTCATTTCTGGAAGATCTTTTAAGTCAAATACTCCCCACCTAACGTGGCTATTACCAAGATATTTATGAAATGTTCCTTTATTCTTTTTCTGATCCAACATCTTTCCTAGACATGAATCAATGTAGTCTCCTAAACGAACTGTAGGCCAGTTACAACTCATAACCCAACCCCGCTAGGTTCTTTTTAATCTCCGCTTCTAGCTTGGCGGATTCGGCAAATTGCTCGCTGAGTTTTTGAGTCAGGTTGGCCATTTTCTCGGCAACGGGAATGCCATCATCTTCCACATCCGCTGCGCCCACATAACGGCCTGGTGTGAGAACGTAATCGTGCTTTTGGATGTCTGCGAGCGTTGCGGATTTACAGAAACCGGCGATGTCGGAATAGGGTGTAAGGTCGCTTCCCTCGTCGCTTATTGCTCCTGCATTTTCAATATTTCCACCATCCTTGGTGGTCTTCCAAGCGTGGAAAGTATTGGCGACTTTGCGAATGTCGTCCCAAGTAAAGTCGCGTAGTACGCGGTCTTTCATATAACCAAGGTTACGGCCGTCGATAAATAACACTTCTTCCAAGCGATCACGCAGTTTGCGTCCAGCTTTGTCGGTACGCATACCTTTGTTTTTGGTGAGGAACCAAATACAGGCGGGGATTTGTGTATTGGTAAAGAGCTGGCCGGGTAGGGCGACCATACACTCCACAAGGTCATTTTCGATCAGCGCTTTACGAATTTCCCCTTCGTTATTGGTGGTGGAACTCATCGAACCATTGGCAAGCAATAGGGCTTGGGAACCATCCGCCGCTAGGTGATGTAGCATGTGTTGTAGCCATGCGAAGTTGGCGTTACCAGCGGGTGGCGTGCCGTATTTCCAGCGTGGGTCGTTGTCGTCTACGCCCGTGTTCCATTCCTTCATATTGAAGGGGGGATTCGCCATGATAAAGTCAGCACGTAAATCGGGGTGCTGGTCATTGGTATAGGTACTGGCTGGCTCTTTACCGAAGTCATAGTCTAAACCGCGAATCGCCATGTTCATGGCCGCCAGTTGCCAAGTGGTGTAGTTGTACTCTTGGCCGTAGATGGAAATTTTCTGTTTTTGCGTGATCGGGTCGATATCGTATTGATTGGCATAACGTTCGATAAACTTTTCCGATTGCACAAAGAAGCCACCGGAACCCATGGCAGGGTCGTAGACGCGACCTTCGAAGGGCTCGATCATTTCTACAATTAAGCTAACGATGGAAGCGGGTGTATAGAATTGACCACCTTTTTTACCTTCTGCTAGAGCAAATTGCCCCAGAAAATATTCGTAAATATGACCAAGAATATCTTTGCTGTTGAGCGATTTGTGGTTAAACGGAATGGTGGCAATCAGGTTGATCAGCTCGTTAAGCTTGGCTTGATCAATTCGCAGCTGAGCGTAATGTTTGTTCAGTACGCCTTTGAGCTTTTTGTTTTCGCGCTCAATGCCCTCTAGGGCATTGTCTATCAAGTGACCGACTGAGGTGATTTTCTTGGTTTTGCCGTCAATTTCTAGATCTGCACCACCGATTACCACTGGGCCATTATCTTGAAGGAACGACCAACGCGACTCGGTTGGTAGCCAAAAGACGTTTTTCTCGGTGTAGTAGTCCCGCTGCTCTAGCTCGATGGCGATTTCTTCGGCCAATTCTTCCGCGCTAAAGCCTTCTGGGTCTAGGTAGTATTCGTGTTCAGGGTTGGCAAGGTCGGCTTTGATCTCTTCCTGACGAATGGTAAAGGCATCAGACACGTATTTAACGAAGATCAGCCCAAGTACAGCGTGTTTGTATTGTGAAGCATCTAGTGAAGCGCGCAATTTGTCGGCGGCGTTCCAGAGTTTTTTCTCTAACTCTTTTAAGTATTCCTGTTCTTGGTTGTTCATATAGGTCTTCTAATAAGTGCGTGATAATTTAAATGTCAAAAATTCTGTTGCTATAGCTCTTCGGTCTTAAACTCGCTGTAGCCTTCGTAGTAGTAACTTACGTCTATACCTTTCATAAATAACGCACGGTCGTGGATTTTGTCGGTTAGGGCTTGTTTAAGTAATACTTTAATTTCAACGTCTTTGACGACGCTGCGCTGCATGGAAGAAAGGTAATCGTCTTTATCGACGGCATTCCAGTCGATGACCTGTTGGATTTCTCTTTTGAGTATAAGATCAAGCCAGATGCGGGTAGCGCGGCCATTGCCTTCTCGAAATGGGTGGGCGATGTTCATTTCGACGTATTTTTCGATGATTTCATCGAAATTACTTTGGGGCATGGCGTCGATGTGTTTGAGTGATGGCTCTAAATACATCAGAGGGGCAAAGCGGAAGCCTCCCTTGGCTATATTAACCTCGCGAATTTTACCCGCAAAGTGGTAGATATCCTCAAACAAGTAGGCATGGATATAGGCGAGGCCTTTAAAGGTGCCAATCTCAATTTTTTCTATGTCATTGGAGTCAAATAGCTGCTTGGCTTTTTGCTTACTGATTTTTTCCTCTGCTTTCGAGAGTTCTATTTGGTCAGTGATATTGAGTTTATTGTCCAATAGCATCTTGAGTGCCCTTAATCTTATGCTGTTGCAATGACGGTTTAAACTTGGTCAAAAAATTCTTCGTCTATCTTTTTGATCTGTAAGGTCTGTTCGTTTCGACTGCCGATATTGTACCGCAACATAAGCTTAGCGAGTTCGTTTCCATTGATTAAAACAATGCGTGTATTCAGGCGTTGGGCGGTTTCTACGGCTGAGGTGGTAAAGTCTGAAGTGGTGATAAAAATACCTTTCTGAGCATTTTTTAGGTTGAGTGCGCCGAAGAAGTCGCGAATGTCGCCAGAGCTGATGTTATTGCCTTGTTTATAACGTTTGGCTTGGATATAGATTTGATCTACGCCGAGCGGGTCTTGGTTGATAACGCCGTCTACGCCATTGTCTCCTGACTTGCCCAGCGCGTGGGCTGTGCCTTCTTCTGTGCCGCCGTAACCCATGGCAATCAGTAGATTGATAAGCAGTTGTTCAAAGAAAGCCGGCGTGACGTTGCGAGTGCGCTCTAGAATATCTTGGGCGAGGGCGTCGTTGATGGTTTTGTAGGCATTACGCAATACTTCGTCGGGGGTGTCGTTGGCGTCGACGTTTTGTTGTTCTAGTGGTGTGGCATCGTTTGTTTTCGCACTGGTGTTAGTGAAGTCGATGAATTCTTCAAACTGTTTTAAATATTGGGTATTAATCTCTGCGTTTGGGTCGCTTAGGGCGTTTAATCCACGTTGAGTAATTTGAAAATGGGCGCGGCGTGGGCTCTCGATTAAACCTGCTTTGCTCAGATAGGTGCGTGCCCAACCCACACGATTGTCGATGATGGGTTGTTTGCCGCTGGGCAAAGGTTCAGCGCGTTCCGCTTCTGAAAGTTGGAAATGATCACTAATGGCCGTAATGATGTCTCTTAATTTTACTTCCGCATCCGATGCATTGTTGACGGCTTCCAAAAAAGGCCTCATGCAGTCTTGGTAGTTAGGGATCATGCTCTTCCTTAATGCTGGCAAACTTTTGTTTATTCTACCGTAAAGTGCTCTTAGGCTTCATTTTTATTTTTGGACAAGATGTGGTGCTTGAGCAGGGAGCTTGCTATTGGCTTTCTCTGTTTTCCTTATTGCTGGCAAATTTTATACGGTTTACAGTAAAATGCTCCTCAAATTCATTTCTTAGTGGGTGGCTTTTCGACGGAACGGTAAGGTCTCTTATTTTCGTTGTTGGCGTTTTCGGGCGCTTTGTATTTGGCTAAAAGGTAAACAGTATGAAGAAGTCTTATTTTCGCCGTAGTGTGGTGGTTGGTGTTTTCTCGGTAGCGGTTTTGAGTATGTCTGGCTGTGCGCAGATGGGTTCTAAAGAGGCGTCTGCGGCGCCCACTATGGCGTGTACAGTAGGTGATCAAATGCAGCAGACAACCTTGTATTTTGGTATGAGTCGTCCTGCGGGCGGGGTGGTTACTGAGGCTCAGTGGCAAGGGTTTGTTGATAAAGAAGTCACACCGCGTTTTCGTGATGGTTTAACGGTGTTTGCGGCGAAAGGCCAATGGTTGGGAAATGACGGTAAGGTGGCGAAAGAAGACAGTCGTGCGCTGATGCTGATTTATCCTACCAATGACAAAGCCAGTAATAAGAAGATTGAAGCGTTGCGTAATTTGTACAGAAAGCAATTTCAGCAAGAGTCTGTGATGCGTGTGGATTCACCTGAGTGCGTGTCTTTCTAATCGTGTTCTCGTTCTAGTGCGTTTATTCTAGCGCTGAGTCAGCTCTCTTATAGGTAAACGCTCTGTTTATCTGTAAATTCCATAATGTATTTATCAAAAAAAAGAGGTCGCTTGACCTCTTTTTTAATGGTTTTTTGTGTCTTTATTATGGGCGATTATAAAATCGCGCCCACCACAGCAGCAGACAACAAGCTCACTAGCGTTGCACCGTAAACAAGACGGAAGCCAAAGCGAGAGACCACATTACCTTGTTCTTCACTGACACCTTTGATCGCGCCAGCCACAATGCCGATGGAGGCAAAGTTAGCAAAGGAAACCAGGAAGACTGACAGAATGCCAAGGCTACGGGGTTCAAGTTGTGAAGCAATTTTCTGCACTTCTAACATGGCGACAAATTCGTTGGACACCAGTTTGGTTGCCATGATGCTGCCAACTTGCAACGCATCGTGTGCGGGAATGCCGATGACCCAAGCAAGTGGGTAGAACAGGTAGCCCATGATGTCTTGAAAGCTTAAGCCGAAGAGGCTGCTAAATATTGCGTTTAGTAGGGCGATTAAGGCGATAAAACCAATTAACATGGCCGCGACAATCATGGCCACACGGAAGCCCGCTAGAATGTAATCGCCAAGCATTTCAAAGAAGGTTTGCGATTCATGCATGTCGTTTAGTTCGGGTTCTGGCTCTTCGTGTGGGCGGTATGGGTTGATAATGGACAGAATAATGAAGGTGCTGAAGAGGTTAAGAATGAGTGCCAGTACCACGTATTTGGGTTCTAGCATGGTCATGTAGGCCCCTACGATGGACATGGACACGGTCGACATGGCGGTTGCTGCCATGGTGTACATGCGACGCGGTGACTGTTTGCTCAAAATGCTTTTATAGGCAATGAAGTTTTCTGATTGACCAAGCAATAATGGGCTAACGGCGTTAAAGGATTCCAGTTTCCCCATGCCATTCACTTTGGACAAAATGGTGCCGATGATGCGAATAATCCAAGGCAAGATTTTAAAGTGCTGCAAAATGCCAATGAGCGCGGAGATGAAGATGATAGGACAAAGCACGTTGATAAAGACAAATGCCAACCCCTGTTTGTTCATATTGCCAAAGACAAAGTCGGTGCCTTCTCCGGCAAATTTCATCAATTTCTCAAACGCTGTGGCAACGCTTTGAATAGAGGCTAGGCCGTATGATGAGTTGAGCAGAAACCAGGTAATGGCAAGCTCAATAATAATCATGAGGGCGATGTATTGAAAACGGATCTTTTTACGGTCGTAACTGACTAGTGCGGCTAAGGCAAAGATAACCAATAACGCAAAGATAAAGTGAAATATCGGAAGCATAGTCTTTCCACTGATAAGTTATGAAATTCAAGCACGTTCGCTAATACTGGATGTATTACCATCGGGTATTAGTGTTTGCTTGGCATGTTACTGGCATTAGGGGGGAGTGCCATTTAAAAAATCTACGAGACTTTTGCACGACTATTGCGCTTGCCAATACTTTGTTAAAAACAGACTCAAAATGCTCATTTATAGCGATAAACTCCGCTTTCTCGTCTGTTTTTGCTGCGTCTTGGCGCCGCTCGTGACATCGTGTAAAGGTCTCTCTACGTTCGTTATTCTGCTTCCATACAGCAAGAACCCTGACCTTATGGGCAGTATTATGCTTAACTTTATGCTGTTTTTCCATGGTTAGAAGTGAATCGTAACGATTCACTTTCCTGTCAAGGTCGATTTGCTGTTTCTCTCTTTACTTAGAGAGGGCGCGGTTAAGCGTGATCCATTACTTCTTTTTGAAACATGACGACTTGGTTCCTTCCCTGTTTCTTCGCTAGATAGAGAGCATTGTCGGCCAGCTGGTAGATATGGCGAAAGGCTTGACCGTAACAAGGTGTGGCTTGGCAATACAGGCCAATACTAATGGTTACGTGGGTGGTGGTGTTGTTGATTGGGATGTTGTTTTCTTCGACGGCCTGTCGAATGTCTTCACAAATGGCATTGGCTTTCCTTTCTGAAATATTGGTAAATAAGATACAAAACTCTTCGCCACCAAGGCGTGCAGCAACATGAGGGGCCGTGATGTGTTGCTTGAGGAGGTTGGCGATGGCTTTGAGTGCTTCGTCTCCCGCTGGATGACCAAATAAGTCGTTCACTTTTTTGAAGTGGTCAAGGTCTAAAATGGCGAGACCAATAAAATCCGGGGCTTCGGATAGAATCTCTTGGGTCTTTTCTGCAATAAAACGCCGGTTGGGTAATTGAGTAAGATGGTCCACGTTGCTTTGTATGGTGAGCTCTTCTCTTTTGGAATATAAACGAGTAATGGCGATGCATAGGGCAAATAGCGTGCAAAGGAACGCAAAGACTAACCCCCAAATCAGCATGGTCAATTTGTTTTTTAAACGGCGCTCTATGTCCGAATTGACCTGAATCATGGTATGTAATTCGTTATAGGCAAAGCTCATATTGACATCAAATGTTGTTAATAAACTGACAAGGGATACTTTGGTGCTTGGGTCTTTTTGGTAGGTCTCAATGCGATTAGCGAGTTCTGGCAGCAAACCTTTTAACATTTGCAGCTTTTTTATATAAGGCATGTAAGTTTTCGGATCAAATGAGCTGTTCTGCATTTTTCTGACAATGATTGGAAAGCGATATTGCAGCCTTAAACGAATCGCTTTTAGGTCGTTAATTTCAAAATAGGGGCTGTTGCTTTTTAGTTGTAATAGGGCGCGTTTTAATAAGTGAGAGTCTTCCTCTGCCTGCATTACATCAATGACCAGCGCGGTAAAGTTAGACCCCAGTAATTGGCGTGACTGTTTTTGGAAATAAGACAAGGATCCAATACACAGAATTAAAAAGAAAATAAAAATCAGCCAGACAATAAGGTGCATTTTTTTTGCGGAAGTGGCTATTTTCATTGGGCGATTATGGTATGAAGGGCCCAAATCCAGCGGCTTTTAGATTCGGCTTGGGTGGCTGGTAGGTTGAGATCATAAGGGATCAGAAGCATCAATGGGCCTAGGTTGTCGGTTGTAATGGGGCGGTTATTTAATCGAGTGGCTAAAAAATATTGCCGTTTTTCGCGGTTTGCTTGATCGATAAACACTTCGTAACCATCCAGTGCCGTAAAGCGTAGTCGCGGCGCATTCTCAAGATGGTATTTTGCTAACAGGTCATTCAGCCAGACACCATAGAATTGCCCGGAGGGGCCGTCAAAATGTGTCATGTTGTCCGTTTTGTATATCGGCAAGCTTTCAATATCGGCCATAGAAAGAATGGTTGTGTGCTCTGGAAGACCCAGTTCTAAAATGGGGGTGGTGTCTTTAGAGGGAGAGTCATAAACCGCTTGGACGGTCATTGCATCGGCACTTGGCGACGATAGCATCATGATGATAGTGAAGATGGGTAATAATATGATATAAATTTTGTTTATATCTTTATTGTTTGATATGGTTTTTTGGTAACAACATGCTTTGACCATGACAACCTACTAGAAACAAAAAACTAAAGAAACCGCAAAGAAGTAGTATAGACGCGCTTTTTGCTCTCGTCACTTATTCTAAAGGTTATCTTTTGAACAAGTGGTTAAAGAAAAGTCGAGGGGGGCAAGCATGATTATCGTCAGTAAGGGAGAGGTAACTTTGTTTCTCTTGGTTAAGTAGATTTTAAGATATGTCTTTGAGTTATGGGTGGATTGTGTAGAGAGGGATAACACACAGCGTTATAAAGGCTTAACCGCCTTTATAACGCTTGTTGTTTTTTTATGTGGTGGTTATGGTCATGCCCTTAGCAGCTCGCAAAGTCTAAAAGGTGGCTGACGTGTCTAATTTCTTGTATTAAAAGCGGTATTTTGATTTTTATCGACGCTGTAGATGTTCCAGCGAACGCTATTAGCTTTTTGTTTCGCGAAGACTTCGGCAACCACCCGGCGATTACGCTCTCTTCCTGCCGCTGTTTTATTAGAAGCAATAGGATTGCTCTGACCGTATCCGATGGATTCCACTCGAGCGGGTGAAATGCCAAAAGTGTTGACCAATACATCAGCGATGGCAGACGCCCGTCGTTGAGATAGGTTTAAGTTGTATACTTGGTTGCCAACATTGTCTGTGTAGCCTTCAATTTTGACGTGGCTTTTCGGGTATTTTTTCAAGAAGTCGGCCAGTCTTTTGACTTGCGGATAAAATTTAGGTTTGACAATCGCTTTACCTGAATCAAACAGGACTTTCATGTCTAAGGTGAGCAGTTTAGAGGATTGAATCGAGCAGCCATCGTTGTTAACCACGGCATTGGGTGGTGTGTTCGGACATAGGTCGCGAGCATTGATGACACCATCTCCATCTTGGTCATTGAGTCTTGTTTGAATCGCGCTGCTATAAAGTCTGGCATTGTTGTTATAGGTACTATCTTTGGGGAACAGTTTAGTATCTGTCTCAGCAAAGACATTCTGTGCAAGAGTAAATAAGCTGGTTATGACGCAAAGCGTCATAAAACGATAGCGGTCCATTAGAGTCTCCTAAATGACTAGGCTCATATTTTTTGAGAGTGTTCTCTTGGTTTGTTTCTAGAAGAAAAAGCACTGCTCAACTTCTGACTCTATACAGGTTAGGAGATTTAGGTGGGCTGGACTGTAGTGCAAATGTAGTGAAGGCCTGTTACAAAACATTTTTTGTAATCGAATGTAATCAAAATAAATGTTTTGTAATCAGGCTGTTTATTCAAATAGGAATGTTACCAAGAACCAGTGTTCTCCATGGATAACCAAGGCTCTGCGGGTTCAAGGCTGCCATCTTTTTGCAATAGCTCGATGGAGATGTTGTTCGGGTCTTTGATAAATGCCATGTGACCATCCCGTGGGGGGCGCAAGATGGTGACACCCATGGACTGCAAATTGGCACAGACGTCATAGATATTGTCTACTTCAAAAGCAAGGTGACCAAATTGATCGCCGCCGCTATAGGTTCGATCGTCCCAGTTGTGAGTGAGCTCCACTTCCGGTGCCCCTTTTTCTGTTGCGTAATAGATAAGCGAAAATTGTCCTTTTTCACTGTCCATGCGGCGAGTCTGAATAAGGCCTAGACCTTGGGTGTAGAAGGTATGACTTTCTTCAGGCTTGTCGGTTCTGATCATGGCGTGTAGATATCGTACTGACATGAGTGCTCCTTGTTGGTCTCTATTAAGATGCCCATATTGAGATATATCGATATAATAAAGGTATTGGACAATGAAGAACACCTCGCGGGAAATATTTGCACTATTCTTCCCATACCCAGCGTATCGGTTCGCCAAAATCATCGTAGATGATTTTCTTTTTAGGACGTTTTTTAATGCTGGATGATTTGTGTTTTGGGTGTTTGCGCTCATCTAAAGCGGCCACAATGTGATTTAGTGGTGTACGCTCTTTTTTTGGCTCGGTAAAGCCTATATGGCTCGTGTTATACTTGCCATCAACAAGACCAGATTCTCCCATTTCAACTTGCTGGATCTGTCCTTTAGCTTTGATAAATTCCTCGACGAGAGAATCAATCTCTTTGCGTGTGTCTTTCTTTGTGCTTTTAGGTTTGATCATAAGTCGTGCTATCGGTGTTGAATTGCCTTCTCTAAAGGCGTGGTCATAATCTATTCATACTAAACGTAAGAGGTTGCTGGTGTCTATTACCAACTTAATTGTTCATGAAATTCAAAAGCATGAAGGTGAGCGAAAAGCAATATTGATTGCGCGTCCTAATGAAAATCCGGTCGATATGCAGGCCCAAGCGCTCTCTGAACAGGTTACTAATTTGTTTAATCGCTCCGGAATGAATACGGGGCGCTTTTCGAATCCACATGGCAGTGAGGAGGGATCACAGCTGCCAGCGCTGCTGACGAAGCACTTTAAAGACGAGGCATTTCTAGATTTTGCTGGTTTTTCTAAGGAGTGTGCGGCCGAGTACTTAAAGTATTTAGAAAATGTTGAAGAAGCGGAAGGCGGGTTGTTGTGGTTTAACCATTATGAGCTGCATGACACGCATTTTTTATACATTGTCTTGTTAAAGCGCAAGCAAGGCATTGGTCTCGGGGCGGATTTGAGCTTGTCGCAAGTAGAACAAATTGAAATGGAAAAGCTCCATATGGCGTTACGCATTAACCTTAGCGCCTGGCAGGCAGAGGATGAAGGGCGCTACATTGCCTTTCGTTTTGGTCGGGCCCCTAAATTTGAAAGTGAGTATTTTACACAATTTATTGGTTGCGATGAGCCAAAGGCAGCCGCCAAAGAAACCCGCAAGCTGGTGGATCTGACCTCGGCGTTTTGTCAATCTGAAGGCTTGCCATCGAAGCAGGCAAATGATTTTAAGCGTGTGGTGTCAGAGCATTGTCAAAGCAAAGCGGAAGAGCGGGAGCCGTTGGAGATTAAGGACATTGCCCATGAAGTGGAAACGCGCTTTTCCGTAGAACAGGCCAATAAGTTTTTGGAAATCGCTGATTCAGACAGTTTTAAAATGGAAAAAGAGATTTTCGTCGAGAAGGCTGGGTTGAAAAAACTAACGCGCCTTTCAGGGAGTTCAAGAGCACTCACCATGAGTTTTGACAGTGATCTGCTTGGTGAGACGGTTCACTTTGATGCAGACACTGGCACTCTTACTATTAAAGAGTTGCCAAAGAGTCTGCTAAAGCAATTAAAATCCATGAGCTAGTCGGTCTTGTTGCTGGTTTGGTGAGCAATAATCGCCGCCAAGCTAGTGCAAACCGAGCAGCTTTTCGAGTTCTTCCATGGTATCAAAACAAACCGTTGCGCCAGCGGCGGTTTGTTTGTCAGCGGATAGTGTTTCGCTAAAGGCAAAAACACGCATACCGGCGGCTCGCCCTGCGGTAATTCCGGCAATGGAGTCTTCAATGACAATGCAATCTTCTGGGGCAACCCCCAATGCCGCGGCGGCTTTTAGGTAGAGGTCGGGAAAAGGTTTGCCATTGGCCACATCATCAAAACTAAAACGGGTTGCGAAGCGTTCTGCTAGGCCAATTTTGTGGAGTTTGAACTCCATTTCATCCCGTCGCGCATTTGTCGCCATGGCGATGGGTACCGTTATTTTGCTTAATAACTGACGTACCCCATCAATAGGTTCTAAATGATGGTTAATGGTGTCTTGAAACTCTTCTCTGAAGTCTCTTTCAAATGACTCTGGTAAAGCCTTACCAAGCATTTCTTCGGCTGTCTCAATGTTCTTCTTGCTGCTATAGCCTGAGAAGCGCTCGTGCAGCATGGCATCGTCAACGATGAGGCCATAGCGGGCAAATTGTTTTTTTAATATTTGGTTAGAGATGTTTTCTGTATCAACGATGACGCCGTCGCAGTCAAAAAGAATGGCTTTGTATTGTTCAGTCATAAAAAAACAATTTAGGTTATGTGTGAGCTTGGATGATAGCGAATTTCAAAGTATGAAAGAAGGTGTAAGGTTAAGATAAAAGGTGTGAGGGTAACGAAGAGGAAGGGAGGGGGTTTTATTGTTTTTCTCCCCTTAAAATGTATCAAATAGGTTATACTGTTGCCCGAAAATTGGGTCTAAGTATTATTATTTGTTTCAATGTGCCGTTCAGCATTAGTGGCTTGTTGCGTGAGAACGTGGTTTGCGAGCGTGAAGAATCATATCTTTGCAGAAAGCGATAACAACTTTTGCTGCACGAACCATTTTTTCACGACGCGCTTGGCGTTCTACACTGCGGTCTTCAAAGCCCCATGATTTTAATAGTGCTTCGTATTGTTCTTGAGAATCCATAATGTACTCCTTATTAAGTATTTTTTGATGAGCACTTGTTCGTGCTCTTGCTTCAAAATGTTGTTTTATTACAACAATTATAATAATAGAGGGGGATGCGGTTACGAACAAACGATCCTTTTTCATCTATTTGGTTACTTTTTTTCATCATTCACGGTTTGCGAAGGAAATAATGGCATACACATCGTTAGACAGTTTTTCAAAAAATTGGATTTTTAAGCGCGAAGACCCAAAAGTCACGGCTCAGGATCTTGCTGAGATTCGCTTGCAGGATGAGCAAGGCGCGGCGTCGGTGTGGCGTGATTATATTAGTGATAACCAAATTCACCCCGATCATTTCACGGAGCAAGACTGGCCGAACCAAGCTGAGCGACAAGGGGAGAAAGTGGCATGGGAAAAGCGTTGGGACTCCACAGAGGAGGAATTGCCCGAGGAGATTCTGGCTCATGTTGCTACTTGGGGAGAGGAGACAAAAGTCTTTTTCTGCTGTCATAACGAGTTAGTGTTCGAAATGCCTTGGGCAGTATTTAAACGTACTTGGAAGGCTTTTCTATTTTTGGATAATGGTCCGATTCTCGTGGGACGCAAAAAAAATCAAGCGGTACAATTTCATTCTGATGGCATGGCGACCTTGTTATTACGCCGTTAAGTCGCCTGTCTTCTCGTTGCCTCGTTTTCGACTGTTAAGGCAATGGGTATTGAAGAGGCCGTTATAGGCTAATAGATTGGTTGCCTCCTGTTGGTGTCCGAGACTGTCCATCAGTAGAGCGACCACTTCGGCGGTGGCAAATTGCATGCGGTGGCTGGAGTGCCTGACTAAAAAAGACCGTTGCGCTTCGCTGTTGATTTCGAGGTGGGGAACGGCTTTTAACCATTCACTTTGATGAAACATTTTACTGGCCTGTTTCCAAGTGCCATCTAGCACAATAAAGGTGTGTTTGTTGCCCTCTGGCGGAGTAGGCAGTGGTAAGGTTTGGGGTTGTCGATTTTGTGATTGCGCGGTAGGGGTGTTGGGGAACAAGATGGAGCAATGCCCTTGGGCGGCTTTAAGTTGCTTAATAAGAGATTCTGGTGGCTGTGTTCTGTCCCAAATAAAGGCTTGAGTGTCGTTGGGGTACAAATCGGCAATCAGTCTACCGC
This sequence comes from Marinomonas sp. 63XJN7_7_ISO-PGPR-S23-202, assembly GCF_056173505.1. Lineage (NCBI taxonomy): Bacteria > Pseudomonadati > Pseudomonadota > Gammaproteobacteria > Oceanospirillales > Oceanospirillaceae > Marinomonas > Marinomonas sp. 63XJN7_7_ISO-PGPR-S23-202. The sequence continues at coordinate 2,270,596 of NZ_CM149677.1, forward strand.
TGTTGGTTGGTTTATGTATCTCGTCACGATGGAAGAGCAAAATAAACTGGAAGGGAGCCTCACTGGTCTTTCTATGCTGGCAAAAACAGGCAAATTCCGCCATCAAACAGGAGGGGCAGCGGGTGGCGTTAGAGCCACGAGCGATGAAAGGGCGCATCGCGTTTTGCTGACATTGTTGACGGAGTCTATCAACACAGTGGGGAGGGTGTTTTAAGGGCATAGTTTGTTGTTAATTTGCACAGATGCGAATGATTTTTTGAGGGCGTTATTCTAGCGTATTTTTCGACAGAGTCATTGAAAATCAATAACTAGGCGACGTTCTTTGCTATGATTTGCGTATATATTGACGAAAAATAAGCAAAAATTGAGGAATAAGAATTAAAGGTTAAGGGTTGTTCTGTTCGAGGCGGCGTTAGCAGGCTAAGGTGTGAGGTATATATCTTTTGTCTGAGTATTTTATGAGTCGCTACATCTCGCCCGTGTTATACGTACTCCTGATGTTGGTTGGTTGCTTAGCTTTTATATCCATCGCTGGTGTTAGAGTGGGTGTTTTTGACCCTGTAACAGGGTTTGCATTATTAAAAAAGAGTGTCATCGCTTCTCTTGTATTGTCTTTGTTGGCGGTGATTTCCTTGATCGTCTGTCGTAAAGAGTGCAATGCCGCGACGACCCGTTTCTTTTATTTGGTGCTGGTACTAACGGTGTTATACAGCACCATGTGGATTGTTTTTTACGTGCAACGCTCTGGGTTGCCTGAAATTAACGATATCACGACCGATACGGTGACACCTCCTGCCTATATAAATGTCGATTTTTTGCGACACGCTGGCGAGAATAGCCTTTCATATAATAAAAAGTGGGCGAGTATTCAGAAAAAGTTTTATCCCAATGTGAAGCCTCTTTTCACCACCAAGAGCAAAAGCGTGGTGTTTCAAAAAGCACTAAAGTTGGTGTTGGATAACGATTGGCTTCTGGTTGCCTCCTATCCGGAAGTGGGGTTAATCGAAGCGACGGCAAGAACGCCTATTTTTGGTTTTCGTGATGATGTGGTGATACGCCTTATGACGACAAAAAATGGCAAGACTCGCGTGGATATGCGTTCTTGTTCCCGTGTTGGCAAGGGGGATTTTGGTGTCAATGCAAAGCGCATTGTTAGGTTTATGTCTTCGTTGTCGGCGAGTCTTAATCCCGATCAAATGCAGCGGCTGCGTTTTATTAATTAATGACGAAAGCTAAAAGTTAAGTGAAAAATTATCTTTGTGGTCTTTTGAGTGAAAAATAGACTCGTGTTCATAATTGGGACAGGATAAACTCCAAAACATACTGATATCAAGAGGGATGTTTTGTGAGCTTGCGTCAAACTCAAAAGGCCAATACTCGCGCCAAAATTAAACGTATCGCCAAACAAGCGTTTTTAGACAATGGCATAGAAAATACGAGCACGCGTTATTTAAGCGCTCAGGCTGGTGTGTCTGTTGGCACCTTATTTGTTCACTTCCCTGATAAGCTTTCCCTAGTAAAAGATATTTTCTTCGACGAAATGGACGTTGCCCTTCGCGAGGCCGCGGACGCACAAACACATTCTCAATCCCCAACCGATTACTTGCTGCAAATGGCCCAAGTTCTCTTTGTTTTTTATGATCAGTACTCTGAGTTTGCCCGTTTGGCATTGTTTGATAGTTTGGCCCATGGAGGTTATCACAGTAAACAACTGTCAGTGATGACGGAGGGGGTTACTCGGCGCTTTAAGTCCGTGGGTGTCGATGAAAAAACGGCCGTCATTTTTGCCGAAAATATGGCCGCGAATTTTTGCATGGTGTTGTTTGATGCTCTGCCTTCTGGTGTGTTGGGTGTTAAAGCGATTGAGCGTTTGAGTAATTTAAACTTGCCCTTTGATGTGTCTTTTAAAAATGCACAAAAGAAGGCGGGTTAGTGGGGCTCGTTTGCCTTTCGATATGGTCCTTGGTAATCAAATAACCGTTCACTGACTTGCCAGTAATTTTTCTGCTTCTTGGCGATGACAAAATCTGGCGCAGGAAAGTAGGACTCAAATTTGATAGCGTCTTCTGGCGTGTCAAACGTCAATGGATGAGTGCCATTGGCAATACGTCGGCCAAACTGCTCATTAAAGCGTTGTCGGGATTTTTTCTGATTAAAAAAGAAAGATTCACTGAGCGTGCTGCCGTCTTCATCGTGGTAGGTCACTTTGATGGCTTGCTCAGCCTTTAATAAGGTGAGTGTGATACCGGAGCAGCGTAGGACCTTGTTATTTTTTAAGTTGAGTGCGTTGCGCAGCTGATCGTCTGGATCGATCAATCGCTCATGGCAGTGGGTGCAATGGCGTGCGGCGATGTCATTTTCTTCATTACAGTGTGGGCAACGTTTGAAGGTAAACCGATAGGTGCATTCTTCTTCGCCATGGGGTGTGTCCATCAAGCCGTGGCAGCGACGTCCAAAATGCTCAATGATATTGCCCTCACTGTCTTTTCTGCCCCAAAATATGTTGGCAAAGTCGCATTCAGGGCAATGTACTAAGACGGCTTCTGAGTCTTTGGTGGGTTTCTTTTCGCCCACTTCAGGTTGAAAAATGTTGTAGCTATTGTTGGTGTAATCCAAAATCAAGCAGTCTTTTTTGCCTGGGCTTAAGCGCAAGCCTCGGCCGACAATTTGTTGAAATAAACTAATGGATTGGGTCGGACGTAAAATGGCAATCACATCCACATGGGGGGCATCGAACCCTGTAGTCAGTACCGATACGTTCACCAAATATTTAATGTGCTTGGCTTTGAATTCATTGATTAATCTGTCTCGCTCTTTATTGGGGGTTTTACCTGTAATGAGAGCAATGGACGATTCTTTTGTCGTGTCTGCTTGCTTGTGTTCTAGATGCTTTAAATAGCCTACGATCTCGGTGGCGTGCTCAATGGTGGAAGCAAAAATCATTACGCCTTGGCGATCCTGACTGAGCTGCACGATCTGTTCTGTAATGGCTTGTGTGACTCGCGGGTGTTTGTGGATGAGTTCATTTAACGCGATGGCATCGGTGTCTTGTTCACCATCTAAGCTTTCGGTGAGCAAGCTAAAGTCATAATGGGCAATGGCTGCATCATAGTGAATGGGTTTGGTTAAATAACCGTTTTTCACCATATGTTGGAGCGGTAATTCATAGATGCAGCGTTTAAAAAATGTATTGACGGCATCACGGACAAAACCATGATAGTGGCTGTGATAAATCCAACCAGAACCCAAACGATAGGGGGTGGCGGTTAACCCCAATATTCTGGTGTTGGGGTTTAATGCTAAAAAATGGGCTAGGGTTTTTTGGTATTGGCTGTCTTCTGCCATTTCAACACGATGACATTCGTCAATGATGATGAGGCTAGCAGGCTGTTGAAACGCATCCAAATGAGCCGAAATAGACTGAATGCTGGCGAACGTGGTTTTTTCCGTAGCGCTCTTTTGATTGAGTCCAGCGGAGAAAATGCCTGCAGATAAGCCTGTCGCGAGAAATTTGGCGTGATTTTGCTCGACTAATTCTTTTACATGGGCTAAGCAAATCACGCGACCGTGTGCTAAGCGGCTGAGCTCGGCAATGACTAGGCTTTTGCCAGCACCGGTAGGTAGGACGATGATAGCTGGATCGGCACTTTTTCGAAAATGGGATAAGGTCGCGTTAACCGCTTGTTGCTGATAATCGCGAAGAACGTAAGGCTGTTTCATGGCTGCGAAAAATAGCACGTCTCAATGTTGTTGGGAAGCATGACACCAGTCACTTATCGGTAACGAAATTCGTGTGTTATGGCGTGTGCTACAGTATCATAATGCTTTGGCAATAATGCCGTTTTTAATGCGAATGAAATTGATATGACTTGTGATACGACCCTTTCTCAGCTTGATGCGGCTGAGCTGCTGCCTGATGATTTACCTGAAAAATTGTTGCCTGCGTTTAGTCGCATTGAGCCGTTTGCTTTGTTGTTGAACGATTTGCAGGCCAAAGGCTGGAGTATTCAGGACGATTTTTTCTCGCAGGCGTTTACGGAAAAGCTGATGGAAGAAGCGGAAAGTATTCGCAATGCCACCATGCTGCAAGCGGGTATTGGCCGTAAACAGGATCACCAAGTCGCTTTGGATGCCCGCCGTGATTATATCCAATGGATTGACCCAGTAACCCCCACCCGTAAAACCTTTTTGGATGAAATGGAAGCGCTGCGCGTTGTGTTGAATCGTCAGTTCTTCTTGGGGTTGTTTGATTACGAGGCACACTTTGCCCGCTATGAAAAAGGCGCGTTTTACGAAAAGCATCTTGATGCCTTTAAGGGGAAAAGCAACCGCGTGTTATCTACGGTTTTGTATCTTAACGACGATTGGCAAGATGGGGATGGCGGTGAGCTTGTGGTGTACGACGAGCATAATCCTGATATGGAAATTGGGCGTTTTTTCCCGAAAAAGGGTCGGCTGGCGGTGTTTTTAAGTGAGAATTTTTACCACGAGGTCAAGGTGGCGAAACGCACTCGCCACAGTATTGCCGGGTGGTTTCGCGTTAATAACACCACTGCGAAGACTCTCGACCCAGATCAATAATCACTTTCACTTTATTTATCGTTTAGGTCGCCCCGTATTCGAAGCTGCAAATCAGACTCGAAATGTCCTGAAAAAATCTCTATAATGCGCCGCTTGTTTAATTGCTCTGGTTTTACGTTCCAGACCGCATAGGAGAAAGAAAGTGTCTAAAGTTGTTGTTTGTGCGCTCTACAAATTTGTCGAGTTGCCCCATTTTGAATCTTTACGTGAACCGCTACAGACGGTGTTAGAAGACAACGGGATTCGCGGTACCTTATTGTTGGCTAGCGAAGGCATCAATGGTACGGTGGCTGGGTCGCGCGAAGGTATTGATGCGATGTTGGCGTGGTTGGATCAACAGCCAGGCTTAGAAAACATTGGCTATAAAGAGTCTTTCGATGATGACATGCCTTTCTATCGTACCAAGGTGAAGCTGAAAAAAGAGATCGTCACCATGGGGATTGAAGGCATCGATCCTAAGCGTGTGGTGGGAACGTACGTCAAGCCAACGGAATGGAACAATCTTATCTCTGATCCAGATGTGGTGTTGATCGATACCCGTAACGATTATGAATACCAAATCGGTACCTTCAAAAACGCAGTAAACCCTAAAACGGACACTTTCCGTCAATTCCCAAGTTATGTGGAAGAAAATTTAGACCCGGCGAAGCACAAAAAAGTGGCCATGTTTTGTACTGGGGGGATTCGTTGTGAAAAGTCTACTGCTTTCTTAAAAGAGCAAGGCTTTGAAGAGGTTTATCATCTTGAGGGCGGTATTCTTAAGTATTTAGAAGAAGTGCCACAAGAAGAGTCCCTATGGGAAGGCGACTGTTTTGTGTTTGATAACCGTGTATCGGTAAATCATAGCTTGGAAAAAGGACAATATGACCAGTGTCATGCTTGTCGTATGCCGATTACCGAAGAAGAAAAACAAGACGAGCGCTACCAGCAAGGGGTAAGTTGCCCACATTGTTTTGACAAATACACGGATGAGCAGCGCCAGCGTTTTATTGAGCGTGAACGCCAAGTGCAATTGGCCAAAGAGCGCGGCGAAGCCCATATTGGGGCGGAAGTCATGGATGCCGTGGAAAAACACCGTCGTGAAAAAGAGCTAGAGCGTGAGCGCCAGCGTAAAATTCATGAGCAAAAGGTAAATTAATTGCCTGCGACTCACTCAGAGCCTCTGGGTGAGTCGATTGATTAAATGCTAAGCTACTGATCTATAAAATGATATTTTTAGTATTATCCCCATCTTAACGCTGCAAAACTTGAGTTTGAATGGTTTCGAAATTGCTCGGACTGCCGTACAATAAAAAATCGCTTTTTATTAGCCAGTATCTATCATGAGTTATCAAGTTTTAGCACGTAAATGGCGTCCGCAGACGTTTCTTGAAATGGCTGGGCAAGACCATGTCCTTCAAGCGTTGGTCAATGCTTTGCGCCAGCAGCGTCTTCATCACGCTTATTTATTTAGTGGCACTCGCGGTGTGGGGAAAACCACCATCGCCCGTATTTTTGCTAAATGTTTAAACTGCGAAACCCATGGTATTTCCCCTGAGCCTTGTGGCACGTGCGACAGTTGTGTCGAAATTGCTGAAGGGCGTTTTGTCGATTTGATTGAGGTCGATGCGGCGTCTCGAACCAAGGTCGAAGATACCCGCGAACTTCTGGAAAATGTGCAATATGCGCCCACTCGTGGCCGCTTTAAAGTCTATTTGATCGACGAAGTGCACATGCTATCGACCCATTCTTTTAACGCCTTGTTAAAAACCCTGGAAGAGCCGCCGCCGCATGTTAAATTCTTATTAGCGACGACGGATCCACAAAAGCTTCCTGTGACGATTTTGTCGCGCTGTTTGCAGTTCAATCTGAAAAATATGTCGCCACAGCGAGTGGTGGACTATCTACAAACGGTGCTGAATTCCGAACAAGTTTCCTTTGATATGCCTGCGTTATGGCAAATCGGTCAAGCTGCGAACGGCAGTATGCGCGATGCGCTAAGTTTGACGGATCAAGCCATTGCCTTTGGTAATGGAACGATTACGGAATCCGGTGTAACGGCCATGTTAGGGTTGGTGAATCAGTCCCAAGTGATGGATTTGCTGGAAAGTGTGGCCGCTAAGAATGCCGCTGACGTATTACAACGAGTGGAATTGCTTGCCGACTATCAGCCGGACTTTTCCGCCATTTGTGGCAGTTTGCTGGACGTCTTGCACCGTGTGGCGATTGAGCAGCAAGTGCCTGGTGCCTTGTTGGATCAGTTGGGCGACCTTGCTCGTATTCAACATATCGCCGCGACAGTGAGCGCTGAAGAAATTCAGATGATGTACCAAAGCTTATTGATAGGTCGTCGTGATTTGCATTTGGCGCACACGGCACGTTCTGGCTTTGAGATGTTGATGCTCCGCTTGATCGCTTTTCGCCCAGCACCACCTATGAGAGTGAGTCATGCCGCTCCGCCGCAATCGTACCAGACAGAGGTTGCCCAGCCGACAGCCGTTGCCGATGGGCCGACTCAAGCACATTCGCCAGTATCTCCAGAGGCTGAATTGTCTGAACAGAGTACTGTGCAACCCGAAGACGGAGCAGAGTTAACTGGAAGTAGCCCTGAATTGACCGAAGACAGTTTTGAATCGGCTAGAGACGACGCTGAGTTGTCCAACCCTATCAGCGAGTCAGTACCTGAATCTGAGCGTCCCCCTTGGGAAGATTCTCCTGAACTGGGGCCGCAGGTCCCGCAAGCTACGCAAAATGATGAAGTTTCGCCGGTATCTGATGTCGATAATACGACCAGTGAGCGCGCTCAAATAAAAACAGATTCCTCCTCTGAACCTGAAATGGAGCCAGAGCTGGAAAGTGATACAGACGAAAGTCAGCCGCAAGATGCCATACTGCCATCGAGCAAGCATATTGAAGCGGTCGTTGAAAAAGTAAAAGCCGCCGCTATAGAAGAGGATGGGGACGACGAAGAGGATGAAGAAGAGGCAGAAGAAAGAGCCATTGCCGATGTATCTGATCCTTTTAATCCGGCGGCGGATTTAGTCGAAGCCCTTGGCCATTCCGATAGTGATGAGCCTTCTACTGAGGAAGCGGCCGCTCCGGAAGAAGTTGAGGCCGATGTGCCCGCTCACAGAAAGCAGGATACAGTGTCTCAGCCAGCATTAGGGATGCCGTTGCCTGAAATTGCCCACTATCAGAATCTCACGATGGAGCTGTGGTGGTTGGTGGCCCCTAGGTTGCCACTAACAGGGCTGGTACAAAATATACTAATGAATTCGAGTTTGGTTGACGCCAGCGAGCAAGGGGTTCGTTTGGAGGTGCCATTAGAATATGGCCATATGTTGAACCAAACACGCTATGAGCAAATACAAGGAGCCTTAAGCGACTTTTTCTCTCTGCATGTCCCTTTGATCATCGATACGGTCGAAGATACTAGGGGAGTCACCGCTGAGGAATTTGCCGCCAGCAAGCGCGCAGAAGCGTTGCAAGTGGCGATTGATCATCTTAATTCGCACCCAGTTGTGCAAGCTCTATCGCAGACGATGGGTGCACAACTGATTTATGATACTGTTAAAGTGAAAGCTTAATTGGAGACGACTATGTTTAAAGGTGGAATGGGTAACATGATGCGCCAAGCGCAGAAAATGCAAGAAAACATGCAAAAAGCCCAAGAAGAAGTGGCCAATATGGAAGTTGAAGGCCAAGCAGGCGCAGGCCTTGTGAAAGTGGTTATGACAGGCCGTCATGATGTCAAACGTGTTTCCATTGACGATTCTTTGTTTGAAGACGACAAAGAAATGCTAGAAGATTTGGTGGCCGCTGCGATGAACGATGCCGTTCGTAAAATCGAAGTGGGTCAAAAAGAAAAAATGGAAGCGGCGACGGCTGGCATGTCTCTTCCACCTGGTTTCAAAATGCCGTTCTAGGAGAAGTGCTTGTTTAGTCCCTTAATTAAAGAATTGATTGAGTCGCTCCGGTGTTTACCCGGTGTTGGCCCTAAATCGGCTCAAAAGATGGCGTTATATCTTTTGGAACGAGAGCATCAAGGGGCGGATAGGTTAGCAAGTGCACTACGTAATGCTTTGGACAAGGTCGGCCGCTGTTCTAGCTGCCGTACCTTAACTGAAGAATCCGAGTGCAGTATTTGTCGTGATGAAGAGCGCGATGCAACAAGGCTGTGTATAGTGGAAACGCCAGCCGATGTGATTGCGATTGAGTCGGCAGGTACGTTTGATGGTCGCTATTTTGTCTTACTTGGGCATTTGTCTCCCATTGATGGTATTGGGCCGGAAGAGCTGGGGCTTGAACACCTAGAGAAAATGGTCGAATACAATCATGTGGAAGAAGCGATTATCGCAACCAACTCAACGGTCGAAGGCGAAGCAACCTGCCATTACATCGCTGAAAAACTTAAATCCAAAAACATCAACGTTAGTCGTATCGCTCATGGGGTGCCCATGGGCGGTGAACTGGAATACGTAGATGGTAACACTCTGGCTTTGGCGCTAGAGGGTAGGAAAAAACTCTAGCATGGATAACCAAGAACACGCTTTAAATATTGTCTGGGTGGATGATAACGAGTCGCTGGCATCATGGTGTCAGTACTGGACCGAGTTGCCTGTTATTGCGGTGGATACGGAATTTATCCGTCGTACGACGTACTTCCCCATAACAGGGCTTATCCAAATCAGTGAAGGGGATAAGGCGGTACTGATCGATCCGCTCACGATTGATGCGTGGGAACCTTTGCGGGAGTTGATGGTCAATCCATCTGTCATGAAAGTATTTCATGCCTGCTCTGAAGATTTAGATGTGTTTGATCGTCTATTAGGTGTCTTGCCTGCGCCGTTTTACGATACACAAATTGGTGAAGCCTACGCGGGAGGGCAATGGTCTCTTAGCTATGTGAGGTTGATCCAAGAATACTTGCAAATTGAAGTGGCAAAAGATGAGACTCGTTCTGACTGGGTTCAGCGGCCATTGACGGAGGCGCAGAAACGCTATGCGGCGTTGGATGTTGTGTATTTGGCCGAGGTATACCCACTACAAGTGGCACGTTTACAAGAAAAAAACATGCTCGATTGGGTGCTTGAGGATTGTGAATCCTTGAAATGGCAATACCAAGTGAATGCCGATCCTGAGCAAAACTGGGACGGTATTAAAGCCGCTTGGCGCCTTTCGCCTGAAGGATTAACGTTGCTGCGTTTATTGTACATATGGCGAGACGAACAGGCACGTAAGGAAGATGTTCCCAAAGGGCAGATCTTGAAAGACAGAACCTTGTGGGCGTTGGGGAAAAATTTACCCGATCACCATAAGGCGATCGCCAACACGGAAGAGTTGACCGGGCGACAACATCGTCTTTATGGCGAGGAGATTCTCAAAAAAGTGGCCATAGTGAAAAGCCTTTCCCGTGACGAGTTCCAATTGCCTTTAGAGGTGCCACTGCCTTCTCAAGCCGGTGAGCTGACCAAAGAGATTAAGGCTTTTGTGCGAGAACGAGCCACAGCGTTACAGATTGCGCCAGAAGCGATGATGAAACGAAAACTGTTGGATCCTATTGTGCGCCACTTGTTTGATGGAACACCAATTGATTGGCACAATCCTGCGATGACCGGATGGCGTCGTGAGGCGATTATTAATCCAATTCTAGAACGTTTTAAATCTGAAAAACCGTAACCTTGAGAACACTATGAAACAGCACTTGATCGTTGAAGTATTTCGCTCCTCTAAAAAAGATGGCATGTACTTGTATGTAGAAAAACGCGTTGGCTTAAAAGAGATTCCTGAGGATCTAATGACGCGTTTTGGTTCGGGCATCAGTGCCATGACGATGCTCTTGACCAAAGACAGCAAATTGGCACGAGCCAATGCTGAAAGTGTCATTCAAGACATTAAGGAAAAGGGCTTCTATTTGCAGCTACCACCTGCGAAAGAAGACTATTTATTGGATTTGTATAAGACGCCGACTGAGGCGGTTTATTAACCATGATTGCCAAGCGTTATGAGCCATTTTGGCGAACTACATCGTTGTTTGATATGTCTAAAGATGAGTGGGAATCTCTATGCGATGGATGTGGTAAGTGTTGTCTGCAAAAGTTAGAAGATGAAGACACAGGGGAAGTTGTATACACCAATTTGGCCTGTGAGCAGCTTGATATTGGTCAGTGTCAATGTACAGTCTATGCCACTCGACAAGAGAAAGTGGCTTCTTGCATTACGTTGACGCCGGAACAAATTGACGAGTTTGATTGGCTGCCAGATACTTGTAGCTATCGGGTATTAAAAGAAACAGGGGATTTGCCGAATTGGCATCCCTTGGTCGTAGGAAGTCATCGTGAGATGTTGCGTCAAGGACTGACGGTTCGTGATTATGCGATCAGTGAGAATAAGGTGGCGGAAGAAGATTGGGAAACCCATGCGATTAAATGGGTTCATGGTATGCCGAAACCTTATGATGCCGCTTGATAAGGGCGACTCACTGTATGCTGGCACGCCGTGTCTTAGTGCTGTTCGATTCGTACACTGGCTTGGTCACACTTGCTTAGTACGGTTTAATCAGTTCTGTTTTTGAGATCAGCGACTCAGCGAAATGATACGTTTATTGTGTTCATGCTAAGGAGTTATCAGACGTGAAATGGTTTAAAGTCTATGCAGTATTGACTCTTGTTGTTGTCTCGACGTGGTCTTCTCTTAGTCGGGCAGATACGCAATTTCGTATTCTGGTTGATGCTTCTGGCAGTATGCAAACCAGCGACCCCGACAGAATTACCCCTGAAGCAATTCGGCTTTTATCTCAACTTGCACCAGAAGGAAAAGCGACAATCGGTGTTTGGCTTTTTGGTGAGCAGCCAAGGGTTTTATTTCCTGAAACGGATGTCACGGAAGCCAGCCGAGTCAAATTGGCGAATTATCTTAAAAGCTATGTGACACAGGATTTAAAGACGGATGTGGAGTCCATTCTAGATCTTTTACTGAAGACGCCCGCTGCTGGTTCGCTCAAACCTGGGTTCCAACAAGATTGGATTTTAATCACCGATGGCAATGTCGATTTAAGCTTGGATGAAAGTGTGAACCAAGCCTCCCGTCAGCGTATTTGGACGGACATAACCAAACAGTTGGAAGAGCGAGGCATTCATCTTCATACTATCTCACTAACAGGGTATTCCGATAGAGCCTTATTGGATCACCTGTCTTTTAGAACCAACGCAACCCATACAGAAGCCGCCGTGCCAGAAAACATGCTGGATGCGTTTGATCGTATTTTCTCGCAAAGCATGCCTTATCAAGAGCTACCGCTTATCGATGACCATTTCAAAGTGGACCCATCCGTTAGTCAAATTTCCATCGAGTCACTACACGAAGCGGGCGGGTTGCCGACGATTGTGCAGCCCAATGGCAAAAATTTAGTGTTATCAAACCGTTCCGATGTTTCAGTGAGCGAGGGGCCTCATTTTACGCTGGTTACTATTACCAATCCGGCAGTCGGTGAGTGGCACGTGGATGATGTGAATTTGTCCCGTGTGAAAGTGCGAGCGATTTCTGATTTGAACTTAAAAGTGACCAAAATCGCCCCTGTGACTTTTGTTAACGAGCCTATTTATTCAACGGCGTCTTTGTTTAGAGATGATCAGGCTTTAAAAGGCGCACAAATTCCCCGTGGGGATGTTGAACAGATATTGACCCGTCTGGTAGGTAGCAGCAAGGACGTTATTTTTAAGACGGATTTGGATCCCTTAAAAGGCCGTTTTAAAAATCGCATAGAAGGCCTGTCACAACCGGGTGAGTATGTTTTAACAACGGACTTTATTGGAAAAAATCTGGATCGTAAAATGAGTCAATATTTTACGGTCCGACCGCCTGTTAACTTTTCGATTAAAAGCAGCAGTGATAACTTAGTGACGGTCTCTGCTAACCCCTCTAATGGCAAACTGGATATTAAACGTTCCAATGTGCGTTTGGAATTAACCTTCGCGGATGGTACCAAACAATTTGATCAAATGGCCAAATTGAAAGATGGTGATTGGAATAAAGTGATTCCTGTTGCTAGCAATTCCAATATCAAGGCTCGGGCAAGATTAATAGGGGTTACCCAGTCCGGTACGCGTATTGAGTACTGGACACCCACTTGGACCATCCACCGCAATGGGTCAGACCCGGTTTATGTGGAAAAGGGCAGTGTTGCTTCGTCTACACCACCCACCTCAACCGTGTTAGTTGAGTCTGAACAAAATGTGGCGCCTGTTTTGGTTGAGCCAAATGTTGAATTAGTGGGCAATACTCCGACAACGGATAATCAACAAGCAGCCAATGATGCAGGCGTTAATAACCAAGGGGATGGCAGCGCACAAGATGCCGAAACCTTTGGTGCCGACAGTTTGCTAGTCTACTTGGGCATTGCTGCTGGGGTTGTCTTATTGTTAGCGGTGATAGTTTTCGTAATTCGACGTAGCCGTCGTCGTAATCGCTACGACGACTTCCAGGATGATGATCTAGACGATGTGTGAGTTATTAGGTATGAGTGCCAATGTCCCAACGGACATTTGTTTTAGTTTTTCCGGCTTACGAGCACGGGGTGGCCGAACGGGACCTCACAAAGATGGCTGGGGCATGGCAATGTATCGGGACGGACAAGTCTGGGCCATCCATGATCCGCGTCCTAGCGCCGATTCAGACATGGCTGAAGTGATGAGTAAAACGTCGCTTAAATGTGACATCGTGATCAGTCACATTCGTCAAGCGAACGTGGGCATGGTGAGCTTACCCAATACCCATCCTTTTTGTCGTATTTTATGGGACAAAACCTGGTCCTATGCTCACAATGGGCAATTAGAAGGTTTCCAAGGGTTGCCCGTTGGCATTCATCAACCCCTTGGCAATACCGACTCAGAGCGCGCCTTTTGTTGGATTGTAGAACAGCTTTCCCAGCAATTTGGCGATACTGAGCCAGAACTGGATGTATTAAGTGTCGGCATCTTTGAACTTGCCTCACAACTTAAGGACAAGGGGGTTTTTAATATGATGCTGTCTGATGGCGTGCGGCTATATTGCTTTTGTACTACGAAACTGCACTGGATCACTCGACGAGCTCCCTTTAGAAAAGCGACCTTATCCGATGAAGATGTGATTGTTGATTTTAAAGAGGTTACCACGGACAAAGACGTTGTTACCGTGATCGCCACACAACCCTTAACCCATGATGAAACTTGGCAACAAATGCTAGAAGGGGAATTATGCGTGTTTAAAGGTGGGGAAGTGGTTAGTCAGATCAAACCCAACGACCTGTCAGATACTGCATAATCTAGGTCTTGTCCTTTTTTAGGGGAAAGGGGATTTGGTGTCGCAGGTTTGAGTGGATTTTTCTGATTCGATTGGTGTTTGCGAGTTCCGCTCTGCTGAGCGGGTAACTTTTGTCAGTTGTTAGTTTCCATTCAATGAAAGAGCTTCCGGGATTAATCCGCACTTAACAAGCGCATCAAAGATCCTTCCTCTTTAAATTAATTTGTGTAGTGGATGATGGTTTCGCCGTTAAAGGATATCAACCAGAGCTGGCCATTTATTGCGGTAAAACAAAACACTTCTGAAAATTCTGATTGTAGGGCGAAAACGCTATATGACAAACAAGCATTTCCAAGGTAAGTATGAAGTGGAGCTAAAGTTCTGCTTACACTCAAAAGCTGAATTTCTAAAGACATTGAGTGGCATTCCTCATGAAATTATGCTGCAAGACAATATTGAAAGTGACTGGTATTTTGATCGTCCTGATAAGTCCTTAGAAGCGGATAATAAAAGTATCTGCATCCGTACCATGGAGCCGTCCGGCATTAAGTTATGGATTGTTAAAGGGCCAGAGCCGGATCGGTGTGAAGCCACCAATATTACAAATGCCTCGAATGCCATCAGCATGTTAGAAACCATGGGCTTTGAGGTGGTGTTAAAAGCTCAGAAAACTCGTAGTATTTATTTTGTCGGAGCGTTTCATATTACGGTGGATTCATTAGAGGGCATCGGGGATTTTGCGGAATTTGCCATTATGACCGACGATGAGTTGAAGCTGCCCGATTATAAAGCTCAGATCGAAGCTCTGGCGCAGAAATTTGGCTTAACCAAAGAGGCTTTACAAACTCAATCTTACAAACAGATGTTTATGGAAAAAGCCGCACTTAACAAGCGCATCAAAAATTGCCTTTAAGATTGGGGGTTTCTGATGCCCCTTTTATATAGACATTATATAAGCTCGCACAAATTAATATGGAGTCTAAATTTGAAAGACTATGATGTGTACTTGTTCGATATGGACGGTACTTTAGTGAATTCTGAGCCGCTAAAAGGAAAGGCGCTTGCCTTAGCTTGTGCAGAGTATGGTGCAAATGTTGATTACAACATTTACAAAGACGTAATGGGAGAAAATTGGCAGGTGGTAACGGGGCACTTTTTTGAGTCAGCAAAGATTTCCCCCGATTTAACCGCGTTTAATAAACACTTTCGTAGTCACTATGAAAAAATGCTTCAAGAGCAGCTAGAGTTGAACAAAGGTGCAAGGGCTTATATTGATCGCTTAAAACAAGCGGGAAAGAGGTGTGGTGTTGTCAGCTCTGCGGCTACTTGGATGGTAGACAATATTCTAGAGTCTTTCAATTTGAGAACCGTTTTTGACATCATAATAACTCAAGATCATGTTACTAAACATAAGCCAGATCCTGAGGCTTACGAACTAGCGTTATCTAAGTTATCAGCTTCCCCATATGAAACGATCATATTTGAGGACTCCACAGCAGGATTAAATGCTGGGCGAGCCGCTGGTTGCGAAGTCATTGCCTTTAGGCATAACTTTAATGTCAAAAACGATCTCAGTAGTGCAATAAAAGTCATCGAAAATTACGAAGAGATGTTTCTATAAGTCTTATTACCGTAATCCCAAACGACACCACTTATAAGCCATTTTGTCACGTTGTAGGATTATATATTACTGGTGTGCCAGTGTTTGGATCGATGCGGTCAAGTGAGGGACCAGCGTAACTATTATTTAATAATTCAACGGTAGCTTCACCATATTGGCTAAACCAAAAAGCCCCTAGGTCTTTTAAACGGTTTATATTGCTTTGGCTAATATCGTCCATGGCATCGTCTGGGGGGTTAGGTAAACCGGGTTGTGAGCGCATTTCTGCATTGACTCGAATATAATTGCCTGGGCGAGTTATGGTTATGGCCTGATAGGCGACTACCTTTTCATCGGATAGTAAATCAATCATGTTGCCTTTTAGCATCCATTGCACCGCCCCCCATTTGCGGGACTCTGGCCCATTGATCTTGCGAGTAACGGTCCCTGTGCCAATTGACAATACCCTCAGTTCATCCATCGGCACGGTTGGCCATTCTCGTCTGGCTTCGGCAATAGCACACATAGTTGGGTTGTTTGCAACGACGCCACCATCTACTAACCAGTAATTTTCCTCGTCATAGGGGAAATAAGCTTCTACGGTGGGGAAATACGTTGGCGCAGCACTCGATGCATCAGCTGCTTGGTAAGATGGTATGTCGCGATAAGAGTCTTTGGTGGATTTAAGAATAAAGGGCCTGCGTTTTTCTACACCATAAGTAATGGCTAGTACATGTTTCCCCTCTTTGACATCACCTAGTTTGGCTTCACCCAGTTTGGATTTCAGTGTATCGGTTTTACCTGATGCCTCATATTTGGGGGCATTAACACCATCAATTTCAAGTAAACCGCGATTTTCTGTGAATATTTGTTTTGCCGTTTCTTCGTTATATAACTCATTAATATCTTGCATCGGCATATTGGTGTTTGCTAGTGCCAAGGCGATGATGCTGCCAGTACTGTTTCCAGCATAAAAGTCCACACAGTCACGCAGTGATTTTTGATATTTCTCGCCAAGCAGTTGATCAACTTGCATTAAAAATTGGGTGGTAGCAGCCCCACGAATTCCACCGCCATCTAAACAAAGAATGAGTTTCGACATTTACTATCTCCTGTATTAATTGAAATGTATTGGTTACTTAATACCAAAAATGGGCACATAGGAATGTGTCTTGTTACATTATTCAACTTCAACATCCCTGTTGTTTATTAAGTATAGAAGAACCTCCTCGAAGCAGCTAAAAATAGGCAGAATGACAAGGTGGCGATATGTCCTTCTATTTTTATCGAACTTCGATAACTGTTATTCTAGCACCATTATTGATGTAATAGAGAAGTGATAATGATTAATGATAATGAAGTAATCGAAACCCTAGAGGAGCTTGAGGCGTTTTTACGTTTGGTTGAATCGGGCAGTTTGGCGCTTGATAATGCGGCGGGGGTTGCTTTGGCGACGAATAACGCGAACGGTCGTCCATTTGTGGCCGTGCTGGATGATAATCAGCAGCTGGTGTTGGGTCGTTGGGTAACCAATGAGGTATTTGAAAACGGTAAGGATATGGTTCGTTACGGCCTTAAAAAGCCACATTAACAGGAGACAGTAACCCCTCCCTAGCCCTCCCCTTGGAAGATATAAGGGGAGGGAACTATTTGCCCCTCACCCTTGGGAAAGAGGAGGCAGGGTTGGGTTCTGGTTAATGACTATTGAACCAATTCATTGTCAGTGAATTCACCTTCGAAAAGGGCAGTAGAAAGGTAACGTTCACCGGAATCAGGCAGTATTACGACAATTTTTTTGTCAGCAAATTCGTCCAGTTTGCTCAGGCGTTCTGCAGCGACCACAGCAGCGCCGCAAGAAATACCACACAAGATACCTTCTTCTCGCATCAAGCGACGTGCCATTTGAATGGCGTCGTCATTTTCTACTTGCTCAACACGATCTACCAAAGAAAGATCTAAGTTTTTTGGAATAAAGCCCGCACCAATACCTTGGATTTTGTGAGGCGCTGGTGTCGGCGTGACACCATGAAGGGTTTGGCTGATAACAGGCGAACTGGCTGGCTCAACCGCCACACTGGTGATGGGCTTATCTTGGACTTTCTTAATATAGCGTGTGACTCCTGTAATGGTACCCCCTGTGCCCACACCGGCCACAAAAACATCGATGTCGCCATTGGTATCTTCCCAGATTTCTGGGCCAGTGGTTTTCTCGTGAATTTCTGGGTTGGCAGGGTTTTCAAATTGTTTTAGTAGGACGAAGTTGTCATCCTGTGCAATCTCTTCGGCTTTTTCGATAGCGCCTTTCATGCCTTTAGCAGGCTCAGTGAGTACGATAGTTGCCCCTAATGCTTTCATTACTTGGCGGCGCTCAACGCTCATGCTGGATGGCATGGTGATGGTAATAGGATAACCGCGCGAGGCAGCAACAAAGCACAATGCGATCCCTGTGTTACCACTGGACGCCTCAACGATGGATTTGCCTTTGGTTAAAATGCCTTTTTTTTCAGCATCCCACACCATGTTCGCACCAATACGGCATTTTACCGAGAAAGCAGGGTTGCGAGACTCTAGTTTCGCCCAAATATTACCCTTACCAATATGGTTGAGACGAACGAGTGGGGTGTTACCAATAGTCAATGAATTATCGTCGTATACTTGTTGAGACATGATGCTTCCTTATTCGTTGATCTGGTTATGGATGTGACACCGTAATAGATGTGCCCTTAACTCTGTTCACTATAACCCTTACTTAACGATTGATGTTAGAATTTACAACTATATAGATAGAAACGGCGCGCCTTATTCACTGTTTTTGCAAGCTTTGTTGCTTTGCAAATTATTATCTGCGCCCAGCAAAAGGATACTAGTTTACTTATCATGCCGACAAATGACGTAATGACGCGTGATCGTCATCTTATTGATCAAAAACACGCTCAGCTTTTAAAACGCCAAAAGGACGGTTTGCCTTTCGACCGGATGCAAGCTGAATTGAATACCATGATTGAGCAGTCAGAAACCCTATACCAAGCTCGCATGGCTGCTTTACCTAAGGTCACCTATGACGAATCTTTGCCCGTGGCGGCGCGTTCTGAAGAGATTATTGAAGCAATCCAGAATAACCAGGTGGTTATTATTGCAGGGGAAACGGGCTCCGGTAAAACCACGCAGCTTCCTAAAATGTGTTTACAGGCCGGACGCGGCATTGCGGGGTTGATTGGACACACACAACCAAGGCGTATTGCAGCCCGTAGTGTGGCGCAGCGTATCAGTGATGAAATGCAGGTCTCCTTGGGAGAACAAGTTGGTTTTCAGGTACGTTTCAATGATGAGAGCAATGATAAAACCCTGATTAAATTAATGACAGACGGTATTTTGTTGGCAGAAATCCAACAAGATCGCCTGCTTTATCGTTACGACACCATCATCATAGACGAAGCCCACGAGCGAAGCTTAAACATTGATTTTTTGTTGGGCTATCTTAAGCGCGTGTTGGCTCAGCGTCCTGATCTTAAGGTCATCGTGACTTCCGCTACGATTGATGTGGAACGTTTCTCCAAGCATTTTAATAACGCGCCGATTATTGAAGTGTCAGGCCGGACTTATCCGGTAGAAATCCGTTATCAGCCTTTGTTGAGCAAATCCGATTCGGAAGAGTTAGACGAAGACCAGAGTATGGAGCAGGGCATTCTTGATGCGGTGGAGAGTTTAATTCAAGAAGAGCGTCAATCCGGTTATCGAGGGGCTGGCGATATCTTGGTATTTTTACCGGGTGAACGTGAAATTCGGGAAACCGCAGAGATTTTGCGCCGCGCTGAGCTACGCAATACCGAAGTTTTACCTTTGTATGCGCGTTTGAGTGTGAGCGAACAACAGCGCATATTTAAGTCCCATTCTGGGCGTCGAGTGGTGTTATCCACCAACGTGGCGGAAACCTCTTTGACCGTACCAGGTATTCGTTATGTGATCGACCCAGGTTTAGCGCGTATTAGCCGCTACAGTGTGCGTTCAAAAGTACAGCAATTACCCATTGAGAAAATCAGTCAGGCCAGTGCAAATCAGCGAGCAGGGCGCTGTGGTCGTGTTGCAGATGGTATTTGTATTCGCTTATACGACGAAGCTGATTTTGCCACTCGGGCAGAGTTTACCGACCCAGAAATTTTCCGTACCAATTTGGCCTCAGTCATTTTGCAAATGGCGAATTTACGCCTTGGTGCAGTCGATAAATTTCCCTTTGTTGAAATGCCAGAAAAACGCATGATCAACGATGGTTATCGTGCGTTGACCGAGCTGGGAGCAATCAAAGGCGATAAAATGACGCCTATTGGTCGTCAGCTTGCTAAGCTGCCGATTGATCCCAAACTAGGGCGAATTTTGATTGCCGCTCAGCAGCATTCGGTGCTGAAAGAAGTCTCGGTGATCGTCAGTGCTTTATCGATCCCAGACCCGCGAGAACGTCCGCAAGATAAAAAAACGCAATCGGATCAAGCGCATGCTCAAGACAAAGATGAAGACTCGGATTTTGTCGTGTTCTTGAATCTCTGGGAGCGCTATGAGGAGCAGCGTCAAGCCCTCTCACAAAATCAACTACGTCAGTATTGCCGTAAGCAATTTTTGAATTTTTTGCGGATGCGTGAATGGCGCGATATTCACCGTCAGATCATTATCGCCTGCAAGCAATTGGGCTTTAAAGAAGTCAGCCATGAAAATCGAAATTACGAAGCCATCCACCGTTCTTTATTAGCGGGTTTGTTTACTCAGGTGGCGAACAAAATGGATGACAGTAAAGAGATGCTTGGCTGTCGTTCCCGGAAAGTATCGATTTTTCCTGGTTCCATGTTGTTCAAAAAGCCACCGCAATGGATCATGGCAGCGGAGTTGGTCGAAACCAGTAAGTTATATGCTCGCGTATCGGCACGTATTGATCCCGCTTGGATCGAAGAGTATGCAGAGCCTTTTGTGAAGCGCCAATATTTTGATCCCCATTTTGAGCGTAACCAAGGCCGAGTGATGGCCAGTGAGCAGGTGTCGTTATACGGGCTGATTATTGTTGCCAAGCGTCGTGTTGATTACGGTCGTGTTAATCAGCCAGAGGCCCGTGAAATTTTGATCAGACAAGGCTTGGTAGAAGGAGAGATGCGCTCCAAACAAGCCTTTTATCGAAAAAATAAGGCGTTAGTTGAGCAGTTAGAAACACAAGAGGCCAAACTGAGAACTCGCGATATTCTGGTGGACGATGAAGCCGTTTTTCAGTTTTATGATCAACGCATCCCCAAAGATGTTTATAACCAAAAAGGCTTGGAGTACTTTGCAAAAACCTCGCCTGAGGCCTTGGTGATGACCCGTGACGACCTGATTAATCAGGATGTGAACGTTGATGATATGGCGTTCCCAGATTCTTATGGTCTTAATGGCGTGGCCTTACCGATTGATTATCGCTTTGAACCGGGCCAAAAAACCGATGGCGCCACACTAAAAGTGCCTGTTGGTTTGTTGCGTCAGTTAAGTTTAGAGGATCTAGGTTGGGCGGTGCCTGGTTTTATCAAAGAGCGCTGCGAAGCCCTTTTGAGAGCGCTACCAAAAGCCTTGCGTCGACGATTTGTCCCCATTCCGCAATTTGTCGAACGAATTTATCCCAATTTGTCTAAAGATAAGGGAGATTTGCTAGAACAGCTCAGTTTGCAGATAAAACGTGAAACCTTGATTGATATTCCCCTTAATGAGTGGAATTCGGATAAGCTGGACACACACTTAACTTTGAACTTGGAAGTGGTCGATGAGCGGGGGAAAGTGCTTGGTATAGGCAAAGACCTTGCGCAGCTGCAAACGCAATTTGGTGATTTGGTAGAAGAAAGTTTTGCTAAGTTCGGTACCAAACAGCACGAGCAAGAGAATTTAACCCATTGGCCTGATCAAGATATCCCTGAACGACAAGAGATCCAGCAGGCGGGGATTAAAGTCACCGCCTTTCCTGCCTTGGTGCCTCAAGGGGAAAGTGTGGCGCTGAAAATGTTTGACGATCAGCAAACGGCGGTCGAAACCCATCGCAAAGGGGTGATTACGTTACTCAAGCTCACTTTGTACAAAGACGTGCGCTATTTGCAAAAGAATTTGCCTAAGCTAAAAGAGTCCATGTTGATTTTTGCACCCATTGGTAAAAAAGAGCTGCTATTAGACGATCTACTCAACGCCATTCTGGATAAAGTGTTTTTAGATGGTCGAACACTGCCGCGGCGTAAGACTGACTTTGAAACATGCATTGCCGATAACAAACAGCAATTGGTCAGCGTCGGCAATGAAATGGCGAATCAACTGTATAGAGTGTTGTCATCTTACCAAGGAGTTGCCAAGAAAATGAAAGGCAATATTCCATTACCATGGACAAGGGTCTATGGTGACATTAAACTGCAGCTCGAAAACTTAGTCTATCCCGGTTTTATCGGGAATACACCCTTGTTTTGGTTGAGCCAACTGCCTCGCTATTTTAAAGGGATCGAAGTGCGTTTAGAGCGCTTCCAGAATCATTTGAATAAAGAGAACAGTTATGTGTCCCAACTAGAGGGGCTATGGCAAACCTATGTTAAACAAAAGAAAGCCCATGATGAAAAAGCGTTATATGACCCTGAGTTGGTTAAATATCGCTGGATGTTAGAAGAATACCGTATTTCGCTTTTTGCACAATCGGTAGGGACGCTGGAGCCCATTTCGGATAAACGGCTTAGTAAACAATGGCAAGAAGTTAAAAAACTGGTTTAGGAAAGGTTAATGACAAATTCACTTTTGCAACGAGTGGGCGGCGTATTGATCGCTTGCCTTTTGGTTTTCTCCCAAGCCACTTTTGCGGCAGCAGATGAAAGCAAGCAGGATCCATGGGAAAGTTGGAACCGTAAGGTATTTAACTTTAATACCACCCTAGATACCCATTTCTTTAAACCCATTGCCAAAGGCTATGTGGACTATACGCCCGTAATTGTCAGGCGAGGGGTGAGTAACTTTTTTTCTAACCTTGGCGAAGTGTCGAACATTACCAATAACGCATTGCAAGGTAAGAAAAATGGCTTTGTCGCGTCGACCTGGCGCTTTGTGATTAACAGCACGATTGGTATTTTCGGCTTATTCGATGTGGCAAGCGCATTAGGGCTTCGTCAATACGATGAAAACTTCGGTCAAACCATGGCATATTGGGGCGTTCCCAGTGGCCCTTATCTCGTTTTACCCTTCTTTGGGCCATCCACCGTTCGAGCTGCGAGCGGCATGGTTGTTGACTACAGTAATTACCGTCCACAAGATGAAGTGGGGCTGAACCGTGACCAACGTTGGGGCCTATTAGGCTTGCATGCGGTCAGTAAACGAGCCAGTTTGTTAGGGGCTGAAAACTTGATTGTGGGCGATCCCTATACCTTCGTTCGTGATGTGTACTTCCAAACCCATGATTATAAAGCACAGGATGACAATTCATCGAAAAACTCGCAATCTGATGCAACCGACAGTTGGGGTGGGGATTCCACGACCGATAGCTGGGGAGATTCGAACTCTTCTGGATCTCAGGCAACGGATAGCTGGGGCGATCCTATACCGGCTAAATCTCAAGCGACAGATAGTTGGGGGGATCCAGTACCAGCAAAAACAACAACACCAAAGCAACCCGCAGAAGCTAAGGTTAAGGCTGATAAACAAAGCACTTCACCAACAAAGGCTGATAGTGCTCAAAAAACCATCCCACAAAATACGGATAGTTCAAAAAACACTCAGAAATGAGGTTGTTGAGTGGGTACTTGAGGCTTAGTCTTAGTAGCGTTGTTAATCTATAGCCATCGGCTGATGGATTAACAACGCTGCTGATATGTTTTATGGGGTATATCAGCGCTCTTGCACTATCATCAAAGTATTTAAGTACGACGCTAAACGCTTATTGGTCTGAATCATTGTAGAGGCGTGACTTTTAGTAACTTGCCTGAATCCGTTCCAATATAGAGGGCTCCATCTTTGCTTTCTGCCATGGAGCGTAAGCGTTCATGTAATGACTCAAGGTAGCGTGTTTCTTTTGTTTCATTATTGTCTTTCATCTCAATGCGATTGAGGTGTTTCAGTACTAAAGCTGTTGATAAAAAGCTGCCATCCCAGTCGGCGAATAAATTTCCCCGATAGCGAATAAGTGAGCTAGGGGCGATAGAGGGAATGTAGACTTTGAGTGGTTTGACAATGCCGTCTTTTTCCTTGGCCTCACCTACGGGATTGTTGTTGATGTACTCTTTGCCATGGGAAACAATCGGCCAACCATAATTCGCGCCGCGACGAATTAAGTTGACTTCATCGCCTCCTCTAGGCCCGTGTTCGTTTGACCACAGTTTATGATCTTTTGTATCGTAATAAATACCCTGGGGATTACGATGCCCATAGCTCCAAATCTCATTTCTCACTCGACTGTTGTTTATAAATGGATTGTCTGCTGGAACTTTGCCATCCAACGTTAAACGTAAAATGCTACCAGCATCATTGGTTAGATCCTGTGCGTTCTTTCTTATACCGCGATCACCAATAGTGAAAAATACATGTCCTGCATCATCGAAGGCAATCCGTCCACCAAAGTGTCGGTTGGTTTTAGTGGCTGCATCGGAGATAAAAATATCTTGCCAGTTTGTTAGCTTATTCCCAACTAATTTGGCACGAGCCAAAGTCGTTGTTGCGCCTTTTGGTGTGGGTTTGGCATAAGTGAAATAGAGTAACTTGCTTTGTTCAAAGTTAGGAGCTTTGGCCACATCGAATAAGCCACCTTGGCCTCGATTATCCACCTTTGGCAATCCACTGAGGGCATGTTTGGCGCCATTTTTTAGGTCAACTCTGTAAGCTTCCCCTTTTTTGATGGTGACAATGGCTTCTTTATTGCTAAGCAGGGCGATTCCCCAAGGAATACCGTTAAACTGGGTGACCTGTTTTACTTTGAGTGGGCCACTGGTGGTGACCATTTGCGCATCTACTTGCAAGCTCAACAAAAGTGAAATGCATAACAGCCAAGTTTTCATAACAAGTTAATCTCTCAAATATGTTCTTCGAGTATATATAAAAAATGGCATTATGCTGTTTGCACTGCTGGCGTTCCTCAATCATTGCCAATTACTTGCCTAGTAGTGAAATTTTTCATAGAGAAGGTGTCACCCTATATAGCGTTCGTTTGGTAAAACATCACGTCTTACCACGGCATTTGCTGCGATAATGGCGTTATCACCTATGTTTACCCCTGGAAGTATTTTTGCGCCCCCACCAATCCAGACGTTATTGCCAATGGTAATCGGTTTGGCAAAGCACTTTCCGTCGGCTCTTGCTTGAGGGTCTCGTGGATGGTCCACCGCATAAAGGTGGCAGCCTGGGCCAATCAGTACATCGTTGCCGATATAAATGGCCGCGCTGTCTAAAAACACACAATTGAAATTAATATAGCAACGCTCACCGATGTGAATTTGCGTCCCATAATCACATTGAAAGCCAGGCTCAATGACGACACTGCCAAACTTAGCAAAGAGGCGGGTGATATGACGTAAATTGCCTTTGCTTGGGTGAGCGTTGTATTTAGCGCAAGCAAGGCGAGCGGATTCTCGACGCAATCTAAGGTCTTTATCTAGGCCATTAAATGGTTCCCCGCTTTTCATCTTTTCAAATTCTGTCATAGCTGGTTAATTACTCCCTGAGTAGGGTCACTCATTATTATAGAGATTAATAAATGGGACACATAAAAAACGCGACCGAAGCCGCGTTTTAGATAGTATTACCGTTAAGCCGATAGCTTACAGCATAGCTGCCAGCGTTTTTTCTAGCTTACGTTGGTCGGCCGCAAAGTTGCGGATACCTTCCGCAAGTTTTTCAGTTGCCATAGCGTCTTCGTTCATTGCCCAACGGAATGCCTGTTCAGTAATTGCTTCAGGCGCTGGTTTAATCTCTTTAGCTGGGATTAATTTACGCTCTAGCTTCCCTTCGTCTTTTTTCAGTTCTTCAAGTAGAGCAGGGCTAATGGTCAATCGGTCACAGCCCGCTAGCTGTTCGATCTCACCAATGTTGCGGAAGCTCGCGCCCATCACAACGGTGTTGTAGCCGTGGTCTTTGTAGTAGTTATAAATTTCAGTAACAGACACAACGCCTGGGTCCGTCTCAGCGGTATATTCTTCGCCAGTAGACTTTTTGTACCAGTCAAGGATACGGCCCACGAATGGCGAGATCAGGAATACACCCGCTTCGGCACAGGCTTGGGCTTGGGCGAAAGAGAACAACAAGGTTAGGTTACAGTTGATGCCGTCTTTTTCCAGTTGCTCTGCTGCTTTGATACCTTCCCAAGTCGACGCGGTTTTGATCAAAATACGATCACGCGACACGCCGGCTTCTTCGTAGAGTTTGATCAAGCGATGGGCTTTTTCAATAGTAGCGTTGGTATCGTAAGATAAACGCGCATCGACTTCTGTGGAAATGCGGCCAGGTACGTATTTTAGAATTTCCGTACCGACGATAACCGCTAGCTTGTCGCTGGCGTCGATCAATTGTTGCTCTTTGTCGTTACTTTGCTCTTTAGCCCATGCAACGGCTTGATCTAGAAAAGGTGCGTATTCAGGAATTTGAGACGCTTTTAGCATCAAAGAAGGGTTCGTAGTGGCATCTTCTGGCAAATACTCTTTTATTGCCGTGATATCACCCGTATCCGCTACAATGGTCGTGAACTCTTTTAATTGAGATAACTTATTGCTCATTGCTCTTATCCTTTACGTTGGTGTTGTTTGACCAAGTCAATGGCCTCTAATAATACGTCTATATTTGCGTCCGCTTTATGACCTTTCTCAGAAAGGTAGCGTCGAAATTGTTTACCGCCGGGCTCACCTTGGAAAAGGCCTAAAATATGGCGAGTGAGATGCATCAAACGCTCGCCTTTGGCGAGTTGCTGTTTCGCATAAGGCACAAAGGCCATCAATGCATCAAAGCGGTTATCGAAGCGGTCATTTTGGCCGAATAGGCGGCTGTCCACTTGGCTCAGTAACCAAGGGTTTTGATACGCCTCGCGACCCACCATGACACCATCGACAAATTGTAAGTGCTGTTCGCATTCCTCTAGTGTTTTAATGCCACCGTTTATAATGATTTCAAGGTCTGGGAAATCTTTCTTCAACTGGTACACATAATCGTACTTTAATGGAGGAATCTCGCGATTCTCTTTTGGGCTTAAGCCCGCCAAAATGGCATTACGCGCGTGGACAATAAAGGTCTTAACACCCGTTGTTGCCACATCACCCACAAAATCTCGCACTACGCTGTATTCTTCTTGATCATCGAGCCCGATACGATGCTTCACCGTGATCGGTAGGCTAGACGCATCCTGCATAGCACGCATGGCGTCTTTTACCTTGTCTGGATAAGCCATTAAACAAGCGCCAATTAAACTGTTTTGCACTCGATCACTCGGACAACCGACGTTTAAATTGACTTCATCGTAGCCATAATCTTCCGCCATCTTCGCGCATTTGCCCAGAGCCACCGCATCAGCACCGCCGAGTTGTAAGGCGATAGGATGCTCACATTCATCATAATGTAAGAATCTTTCAGGATTATTGCCCTGCAATAACGCCCCAGTGGTGACCATTTCTGTATACAGTAGCGTATTCTTGCTTAATGTTCTCGCAAATACTCGGTAATCGCTTGTAGTCCAATCCATCATGGGTGCGATAGAAAAGCGCCTATCCACTGAATCCATTGATTTTACTGGGTTAAACTCTGATTTTATTGCTCTTTCTTGTGGCATTAATCTTGTCATTTTGGGTTAAAAATTGGCGTTCTAGGTGGTGCAGTGCTAACAAAGTGCTAAAAAAATTTTTTGTAGCAAGCGTTGTTTTATCGCCAAACAATGCATTTTAAAAGTGATATCTCAATTATGTCATAAAATTACAGGTTCGTGGTATGTCTAGTGATAGAAAACGACAAAAGAAAGATGAAACTTTAGTGTTTAAAGGTGTTTGGAGTGAAATAAAGGTAGTATCTATCTAGTTTTACTAAGGGTGGAGGTTTGCAAGAGTGTACTTAAGAGAAGCAAAAGCAAATGAGCTAGACATTATTTACGCTATGGGCTTTGACGTGTGGCATGATGGCCTGTCCTTTGAAGACTATCTAACAGACTGTCGCAATAGCGACAAGTATCAAGCAGGCACTTGGTATGTACTAATTGAAAACGATCAAATCGTCTCGTCTCTCATTGTTTATAGCGGTATGTTTGGACTCAAAGAGGCTTGTTTTGGTGTGGGATCAGTCGCGACACCACAAGATCTAAGAGGACAAGGGTATGCGTCTCACTTGTTCTCTTTAGTAAAAACTGAATTGTTCGCTAATCACCAGTGCCAAGCCATATATTTACATAGCGACATAGGTCATCAGTTTTATAGCAAGCTTGGCTTTGTGCCTATTGAAGGCTCTAACTGCATGGTTATTTCAAACGGCTCAGTGGATCTTGATGGCTCAATACCTGCATATTTTTAGCCTTGGGCTATGGAGTCAGGTGAAAAATAGCGCCTAACATTTCCCGCCCAAAAACAACTCCACGATCAAAAACACCTTCCTGCCAGCGACCTAAACGACATGCTACAAGCCATCCGAATGTACTAAACACAAATCGCCCAGCTACGCCCCCCACGACTGGGTCAATAAAAACGTCGACCACATCAAGGAATACGCCAACCGCACCTTCCTAGACGACTGGCCGATACCTAAGTACAAATAACATGCACAAAAAGCCCACGAAAAGTGGGTTTTAGTTGTTATTTGGATTGGTAGGAAACGAGAAAATCTTTTAGTATCAATGAATGTGTATTTTAAAGTCGTTAGTTTTTTGGAGAACTTGATGACATCAGTTTTTATTGATCAGTGTATTATTAGTGATGGGCATATTTTAACTGGTGAAAAGCGAAATGGAATTTTTGGGTACGTTCGAAAGAAGCCTCCAATGGATGGCTGGAAGAAAGAGCAGTTTGAATATTTACCTACAATTTCAAGCCTTGTGGAAGCAGGAAAAATAGAATTATATAGATATATAGAGTTAGATTTAGAAGAGTGGAAGAGGTCTGGATCGCTTTTCTCTAATGAGCTTGGTAATCTATTTAATAAAAAAGAAATTATGCAAGTCCCTCCTGCTGTAGAGAGATCATTTTTTTTTCAATCCTTTTTAGAAAAATATCTAGATAAATCTAGTGTGATTGAGTTTTGTAGCTGGCTCAATACGCCAAATCTGGAAAGTGAAATATTAAGATCAAAAGTTGCTAGTAAATTGCCTGAACAAATGAAAAGTAATATTCGGTCATTGGAAAGATATAGATCACTTTGTAAGAATTTATCAGAATCGCAATGTATCGATGCTTTTCATTTTTGGAGTGCTGAATTAGGTGGCATTGAATACTTCTTAACAACGGATAAAAAATTTGTGAATGCTATGCGTGAGACAAAAAAAGTTGATTCCACTTGTAGTCTTGTGTTTCCTTCTGAATTAAGCAACATTCTGGGAGTGAAAGAAAAAATAAAGTTCAAATACGAAGTTGATGTGTTTTATGATTTTTTAGGTAACCCACTTTAGTTTGGTAAGACTAAAATAGCTCTTAAACTCTCTAATCTCCCCCCAAGTCCATCTCTTGATGGGCTTTTTCGTTTCTGTCCTTCCATTTTTATCTAAGGAGTAATTATGCGTCAGATGATGTCGATCGGTGGTTTTGTGTTTTCGCTAAGCGAAGGCTCGCCATATGAGGGATTACAGCGCACCGGAGAATTTGAGGTCAGATGAAACATAGATTAGTTTTTCATCTGTCCCTAAATAGTTTACAGTCTGAGAGAATAGTCTTGCCTTAAAAGTCGAATCGCGCTAAAAAAGTAAGAAATTAAGATCAAAATAGCGGGTTCATATGTTCATACGAAAAAGCATAATAAAACGCTTTATATATCTGGACTTACTGCATGCGGAACAGGTGCACAATCATCGGGTTTAGTAGTGTAAAGTGCTGAAATTCTGGGTCAAATAGCTGCAATTCTTGAATGTGAACAGCGGTCAAGAGTGATTTAATAAAACTCATAATATTTGTAAGAGATATTGGTTTGTTAGCCTCAATCCGAGAGCAACTTTTTCAATTCTACGATGGATGTCTTCCGGCTTGCTCACTTATTGAAGTATCAAAGTTAATTCATCCAGATTGGCAAATAGAAATAGAGGTCGTGGTGGCGCTTTAAGTTCGCACATACAAGGCGCTTAAGACGGACAGCAAGCGTGGGGCGGCTTTCGTTCAAATTAGTTTTATGTGTTTACGGTGGTTATGTTAGGTTTAGTGGGGCGTTTGCAGGCACTTAGCTTAGCGTTCTATGCAAAAAGAGAGCATTTAGGAAATGGAGGATTAATGAGTATCGCTAAACGAATAAAGAATATTGCAGAATTAGAAGGTGAGTTCACACTCCGCAGTGGCAAAATGAGCAATAGATACTTTGATAAATACAAGTTCGAAGCTGAGCCTGAACTACTCTCAGACATTGCGAAAGAAATGGTAAAACTAATACCAGTCGGCACCGAAGTGCTTTGTGGTTTAGAAATGGGTGGTATCCCCATTGTAACTATGATGAGTCATCACTCAGGACTGCCATCAGCGTTTATCCGAAAAGAGCCAAAAGAATATGGCACGTGTAAATATGCTGAAGGAACTGACTTAACAGGAAAAAAGATAGTGTTGGTTGAAGACGTAGTATCCAGTGGTGGCGCAATACTCGATGCTACTAGAATGTTGCGTGATGACGGCTTTACGGTTGATGTAACAATCTGCGCTATTGATCGTGAAACGGGTGGAAAGGAAAATTTAGCTGACCAAAATGTACAACTTGTTAGCCTGTTACTTGCTAGCCAGCTTGACAATGCATAACACAAGTGTGGTCACTGGACTCGCCCGTGCCACAAGCGTCAACTGGAAAAAGGAGAGGTAAATGTATCTTGGTAGAATTGTAGCAGTTGGAATAACAAAAACAAATCGTTTGTCTTTGATGTACCGTGTGTCTTCACGCTCGTTTCCAAATAGGGTAATTAAAGAAATAAATGGCGCTTTATCTGTCATTCCAACTCCAGGATCTGAATCAGATATCTATCACAATCCTTACATTAGTTACAATTGCCTTCGGCACAATTCCGAATTTGTGGTTGTTGGTAACGGGACACATACTGATCCTATATTTGAAAAACTGGAATCAGGTATGAGTATCAGAGATTCATTAACATCAGTTTTATTCGGCATGGACTTTGAACATGATGACTATTCCACTCCTCGAATTGCTGCAGTCGGGTCTCGGAGATTAAAATCATTGGCGTTGGGAATTATTCGATCAGATGGACTAGAGATCAAAGTATTTGGATTAGAACCAGATACATATCGTTATTTATCAACATATGAGAGAAATCAAATCTCAGTACATAATAGTGGTTCTGGATTCGATTTATCCTCATCAGAGGAAGCATCACGGTTCATCATAGATCAGGGTGAATTCTCAAATTTCATAAACCCTGTTTCTTCCGCGTCAGCAATTGAAACAGATACAGGATTTGAAATAAGCTTCAATAATTTACAGGAAACCAGTTAACAAATGGATGCAGCCGATTTTACTCGCCAAAAAGCCTCGACTAAAACGGCTGATTCTGGCGTTGGGAGAACAGCACATGGCTATTAAGGCAGTATATTTTGACCTAGACAATACGTTAGTAGATCGCACAGCGAGTATTGAGCGGTTTGCAACTATGTTTGTAGAAAAATATGGTAGTTGCTTGTACAAACCCAGCCCTGAAAGTATTTCCTCAATAATTAAGGTTGTAGACAACGGAGGGTATTTAGCTACAGATTCAAAATACGGAAAAATTAGTGAAGCTGTTGGTTATGAACTGAGTCGTCAACTTAATTGGAAGATTAGGATTAGCGCTCAAGAGTTAATTGACTTTTGGAAAGTCGTTTTTCCACAAAGCACCGTAGAAATGGTTGGTGCTATGAATTTGCTGCAAAGCTTATACGATCAGAGGTACTTTTTAGGTGTCATTTCTAACGGCGCACACGCTTCAAGAATACAAACTTTAGCAGCTACTTCATTTTATTCACTGATTAGCCAAGTTGTCAGCTCAGGAGAATTTGGTAAGAAAAAACCAAACTCTGAGATATTTGTTGATACGATGACATCTCAGAGTTTTAGCGCTCACGAGTGCATGTATGTTGGGGATCATCCTATAAACGATGCTATTGGCTCACTAAATTCGGGTATGCGGTCAGTGTTACTTAAAGGTTACCATTCGTCGGAAAACCTTCCAGACAGTATTTTTCAAATTGAAAACCTAAGCGAAGTGGAGACGTTGGTAAAATATCCCTAACAAATTGTTCAAGCAGATTTGGCTCGCGTGGCATTTTTGGTTTGCGGTGAGTTTTCTGATTACGGAGTAGTGCAAAGGCTTTGGTGTAGCGTGCCTCACTACTTAACAGGGCGTTATATTTTCGAGGTACGATGAAAATTCATATTACTGGCAATGCGGGATCGGGAAAAACAACGTTGGCTTTGAAACTAGGTCAATCTTTGAATATCCCTGTTACAAGTTTAGATAGTGTTGTCTGGAAAAAAGGCTGGGTTCCGGCTTCAATGGAAGAAAGAATCCATAGCGAGCAGCGTTTAATTAGTAGTGATTGCTGGGTAATTGAAGGCGTGTCGAAGACAGTTAGAGAGAATGCTGATTATATTATTTTTCTTGATGTTCCTCGGTTAGTTTGCCTTTTTCGATGTTTCAAACGAAATTTTATCTACCTTTTCAAATCGAGGCCTGAGCTTCCTGAAAATTGTCCGGAAATACTCATTGTACCTCAGCTATTAAAAATAATATGGAAATTTCCAGATCGTGCTAGACCAATTATTTTGGAAACACTGGATAGAAAGAGAGGTGTGGTGATTTCTAATTTAAATAATATCGATGATCTAATTACTGAAATATCAGCTGAATATGGACGAGGTTATAAATAATTGGTTTGACTCATTGTTTAATATTTTTTTTAGCGTATTAAATATTGTTTATGATTTTATTTAGTAAGCAATAATGGTTTTTACTTGATATTTATGATTATTTTTTCTATCTATTTTTATAAGCGATTTGGCTCTAAATTTTGTGTGTTTAAATTATTGAATAAAATGTTTGTTTTTAGATGATAAACTATAAAATCATCATCATGGGAAGTAAGCAGTATCTTGCTATTTTTTGATTTTTCTTTAATAAGATTGGTGAGTTCTACTCTTGCCAATGTATCAGTAGCG
Organism: Marinomonas sp. 63XJN7_7_ISO-PGPR-S23-202; assembly: GCF_056173505.1. NCBI lineage: Bacteria > Pseudomonadati > Pseudomonadota > Gammaproteobacteria > Oceanospirillales > Oceanospirillaceae > Marinomonas > Marinomonas sp. 63XJN7_7_ISO-PGPR-S23-202. Next base: position 2,303,351 of record NZ_CM149677.1, read on the forward strand.
TTACTAGGTTCATCAATAAAATACTTTTGGGTCTCCTATTTATGCAGTACAAAGCATAAACTTTTTTTGTGTCCCAATAGATATAGTAGAGAATTGATTTTCAAAGTGTGATGTCAAATGAAAATTTTCGGAGTTCGGGTCAGATGAAAAACAGATTAGTTTTTCATCTGACCCTGAGGTATCCTCACAAATTTAATTAGCATTCCAAGGCCCCAAGTTGGTCTTCAAACTGTCGTATTCCAGTTTGCCAGTCTGCTTTGGGGATATTTAAGTCTGTATGGATTGCTCGCTTTCCTAAATAAAAGTAAGACAGAACTCGGCGACTTCGCGTGCTGTTGCTTTGAAATCGGTAGGAATAGCCTTTCGAAGCAACAACACTTCCTATAAGAATTAGTATCATCGACGCCAACGTGGTCAGTAAAATAAGGTTTTTCAACCGATCCATTTTGCGAGTATTGTTCTGCTCAAATCCCAAACCAAAACGACTGCTTTTCATATCCCGAAAACCTTCTTCTATTTGCATCCGAGTTTTGTATGCGTTGACACAACGCTTAGAAAAATGTCGATTCACAGGAAGAGAAGATACTAATAACCACGGATCTTTAGCACCTCTCGCTGCTGTAAGAGAAGTTTTCGAGGTTCTAATTTTGCCTTTTTGATTCGTTGAATGACGCCCTTTTGGCTGACTTTTATAGAGCACAAACTCGTTAGTGATTGGGTTCGTTTGGCGATGAATCAGTGATATTCTTTTCGGGCGAGAGCTTGCTTTAGGATAAAGTGTCGAGATGCAACGCCACGATTGCTTCTTTTGATCATAGTATTTTCGTGGCTTACGCACTCGTCCTACATAGTCCCACCCCAAATCAGCGACGGCATCCAGCCAAGGTGTCTTAAAACCTGCATCGGTAACAATAACGGGCTTTGCCGTGTCTGGTATTAGGGCTTTCAGCCTTTTCAAAAAATACTTATGTGTCTTTGATTTTTCTTTCGTGAGCCTGTCGTGTACTTCTTCATAGAGCGTAATAGGACGACCTTCAAAAGCGGTTGTCGCACGAATTAAAAAATGTTCTCCACGAGCATCAAGATCTGACCAATCGACACTTATGATTGGCTGTTTTTGAGGGATAAATATTTGACACATTGAGGCATATATTGTCAGGGCCTCTTGGCGTAATGAATGATTGGATAACAGCCTGTCTGAACGTTTAATTCGATGCTTCTCAAAGGCCTTTGATCGGATTCCTCTGCCAATATTGGTGACAGAGCAAAAACTCCCTTCGGCAAGGCTAAGCACACAAGCGGATAAGGCTTTAAGCCGAGATTTATGCATGTTAGGGCTGACAATGGGGAGGATTTTGTTCAATATAGCGGTTGCGTTCATAGCTCTCAGTGAAAGTTTTTTTGGCGAAATAATTGATCACCAAGGGCTATGAACGTTCCCTTCTTGTACTAACTTTTTGATCTATATTGAGATTTTGTGGGGATACCTCAGCATCTGACCCTAAATGGTTGTAAAAAGCCTCAACTTTGTAGCGAGACTTTTTTCTTACAGAGTAAATAGCCTGTTAAGATTCAGGTACTGCCCTAGCCATCTGATTAGTTTGAGATTCTGAGCTCATTTTGCTGATCACAACAAAGATAATTGCATTTATGATCAAACTGAAGAAACCACTATTCCATCCCCAAGGTGCGGTTAAAGAACTTAACTGAAAGGTCAGTGTGAGTGCAGACCCAACGAGTAAACCAGCCACGGCCCCTTTAGTTGAGGCTCGCTTCCACCATAACGCACCAATTAGCATTGGTAATAACTGTACGATAATGCCATAAGCCCCTAGTAGTAATGCTACTAATGATGTGGGTTTCGTCATAGCCAAAGCATAAGCAGCCAATGAGACAATGATCACCCCAACCTTGGTTAACATGAGTAATTTACCGTCATCTAAGCGTGAACCACCAGGAAGACGATAAATTATATCTCGTGTCAAAATAGAGGCACTACTATGAGCTAGATTAGAGGCGGTGGACATTGCAGCAGCCATAGCACCGGATAAGACAATACCAATTATCCAGGGTGGAAATGCTCCTTGATCAACAACCAATTTCAACAGTACTTCATCCGCCTTATGCAAAGGTTGCACTTGAAATACTAATACACCAGCAAAGCCGATAAACAAAAGCGGAACCAAAATATATGCGTATAACGGATAGAACACAAAAACACGTTTTAGCGTTCGACTATTTTTGGCACTGTAGAACTTCATAAAAATATGCGGCCACATCACGATGCCGAGAGAACTCACTAGCACAGCAGTAGAAAAAGCTCCCCAGCCCATGTTTTTAGCCCCTGGCATAGTTAAATACTGTGGAGCCTGCTCTTTAAGCTGTTCAAACATAGGACCAACACCACCAAAAAAATGCTCAGGTACTGCTAATCCGAGATACCAGGCGATACCAACCATCATGAGTCCCTGGATCAAATTGGTCCAGCCGATTCCACTTAAGCCACTAACGAAGACATAGATAGCCACCACGGCAGTAGCCGCCAATGAACCAACCCAAAAAGGCACCTCGCCCCCTGTCGCACTCTGGAAAAGTAACCCTGCCCCTGATATCTGAATCGTTAGATAGGGAATCATTGCCCCTAAACTAACCACACCTATAACTATCGCCAAAATATTACTAGGGTAGCGATCACTAAGGTACTCAGCCTGAGTCAAAAATCCTTTCTTACGACCAGCATTACTAATACTCGGAGCCATCAACCACCATACAATAGTGCCTAATGTTAGATAGCTTAATATATATAAAGCAGGCACACCCTTACTGTAGGACCAACCAGGCGCCCCTAGAAAAGCGAAGGCCGAAAAAATCTCTGCGCCAAAGATAAAGAACAACACCAGAAAACCCATATGTCGGCCACCAGCCACATAATTTTCTAATGTTGATTTTTGACCACGCTTAGCGCAAATCCCAACAAACAAAACCAGAATTAGGTAACCCACAGTAATGGCTGTAATTAGCATAGAAGATGAAGTCATGATTCATCTCCTTCTTCTGTACGATAGCAGATGACCAAACCTATAAATGTGATAAAGAACCATAATAAGTACCAGAATATGATAAACGGTAGCCCTAGAATCATCGGATCAATACGGTTGGCTATGGTCGCTCCAGGCCAAATTAAGGCTAAGATGCAAATCAGAAAATAGAGCATCATCACAGGGTGCATTGGTGTTTTTCGCTTCATAGTGTTCTCCAAGTTAAAACAGCGTTAACTCTGTTTAAATTAGCCAAGTTTTGAACTAATTATCATTGAGTGCGCGTAGCGCAATAGAGACAAGAAGTTTGCCGCCAATAGGAATGACATCATCATTGAAGTCAAAAAATGGACTGTGTAACGGCTCCGAGTTCACTCCCTTTCCGCTACCTAGAAAAATATAGGCTCCCGGACAAGCGTTGAGCATAAATGAGAAATCTTCACCCGCCATGGATGGTTTAACCGTCTCATCAAGTGTGCCTTCTGGAAAGATGGCTTTGATGGTGTCACGAACAAACTGCGCCTTTTCTACATCATTAACGGTAGCTGGAAAAATACGCTGATAATCCACTTTGATTTCAGCCCCAAAACTTGCAGCGATGCCAGCACTAATACGTTCAACACTTTCTTGTATCCGATCCTGAACCGCCTTAGAGAAAGTACGTACTGTTCCACTCAACTGCGCGGTATCTGGAATAACATTAAAGGCTGAAAGCTGTCCGGCCTGAATAGAGCACAAGCTGAGCACCGCTGGCTCTTGCGGATCTATTTCACGACTAACAATAGAATGTAATGCTGGGATGAGAGTGCCGGCAATGCGAATAGGATCTTTGGTCAGATGAGGCGTTGCACCACCATGGCCACCGACACCTTTGATTTCAAGCTCAAGAATATCGACTGACGACATAGCAGGACCATCCAATACGGCAATTTTTCCTGCATCTATATAAGGCCAGTTGTGTAAGCCAAAAATAGCATCCATTGGGAACCGCTCAAACAGTCCATCTTTAACCATTTCACGGCCACCACCACCACGTTCTTCAGCGGGTTGGAAAATCAAATAAATGATGCCAGAAAAATCACGATTTTCAGCAAGATATTTAGCGACCGCTAGCAAAATAGTGGTGTGTCCATCATGCCCACATGCATGCATGCACCCGAGGTTTTCCGAACAGTGATCATGATTGGATTTTTCATACATCGGCAGCGCATCCATATCGGCTCTTAGGCCTACTCGCTTACCATTATCAGGTAATGTACCTTCAACTGTAGCGACAATACCGGTAACCCCTAAACCACTAACAAACGGAAAGCCTAATGTCGTTAAAATTTCCTTAACCTTAGATGCGGTTCGCTCTTCTTTGAAACCCAATTCAGGGTTGCGGTGAAAATCATGTCGCAATGCTTTGAGTTCATTTAGCTGATCAGAAAAAAAGCTCTCCATAACAATCTCCTAACATATAAAACAATATTTACAGTTACTTGAGTAATCTACGGTTTACTTTTTCAATCTAGCATCACTTAAGTTATGATAAAAATATCAATTATGACCATCCTCCATGCCAAAAAAGTATGGCTAAATGAGTTTAATATGGATTTAAAACAGCTTCGTTACTATATTGCCGTCGTTGACGAGTGTTCTTTTTCTGCCGCAGCTCGTCGAATCCACATTGCACAACCTGCTTTGACACGACAAGTGCGTGCTTTAGAAGAAGAGCTAGGGGTTAAGCTACTGAAAAGAATGTCACGAGGCGTAAAGGTGACCGCTGCAGGACAAGCCTTTTATGATGATATACAAAAAATATTGCACCAACTTATGCGAGCTGAACAGAAAGCGCGTCTAATTGATCAAGGCAATATTGGAGAGCTGGTTGTCGGCATAACCGTCATGCATTTGTGGATAAAGGGAGTAACAGAGTTCCTTAGGGCCTTTCGCACTCGCTTTCCAGAAGTGATGTTGAAATTAAATACCATGCTTTCTGGCCCGCAAGTTACCGCTCTACAACGAGGTCAATTGGATGTAGGGCTATTGTTTTTTCCTCCTCCTGACTCAAACCTAGATACCATCAAACTTTATACTGATCGATTAGTTTTGGTGACACAAAGCGATTCTGAGTTAGCAAAAAAACCGCCTAAAAAACTCGCTGACATTGGTCAGCATGGCTTTATCTGGTTTGATCGTGAAGCAACATTCAATTACCACGACCATCTGATTAGTCACTTTCACCAAAATAACTTCATTCCAAATGTAATTGAACGAGGAAGTGACAATGCAACTATGCTGTCTTTGGTCGCATCGGGGGTGGGATGTACCATAGTTCCAAGAATGGCGACGTCCAACCTACCATCAGGCATTATTGCTCTAGAGCTTGATGATCTCGACCTACCACTAGAACTGATGCTGGTATGGCGACGAGACTTAGTTACTCCAACGATTCAGAACATGATAGATGTTGCTAGAAAATGTTCATTAGATAACAACCACTTGTGACCGAATGAGAAGAATGCATGCTCACTTTTTAAGTTTTTTCAGTTAACACTTAAATCGATTAGTCATGTTTTCGCTTTATAAGCTGATCAATCAACCACTGCGGATCATCCAGCGGCAAGTCGTGCTCTGCTTTGGGATGCTCAACCAGTGGTAGAGTCCACTTTTTAGCCATTCGACGCGATGCACTGGAGAAGCATCCTTTGACCAGCTTACCCATTTCTGTTCCAAGGCTTGTGGGGTTGGCTACATATTGGTGGTTAGTAAACGAACTTGATGCTCTAGCTACTTTTTAGATACGAGTGACGATAACAAAATGATTTGGCTCTAAATTTTGTGTATTTAAATTATTAAATGTGATGTTTGTTTTTAGATGATAAGCTATAGAATATCATTCATATAAATAATAGATGCTTGTGTTGCTTTGACAAAATCATCATCGTGGGAAGTAAACAGTATTGTGCTATTTTTTGATGTTTCTTTAATAAGATTGGTGAGTTCTGCTCTTGCCAATACATCAATAGCGTTACTAGGTTCATCTATCAAAAATACTTTTGGGTCTCCTATCCATGCAGTACAAAGCATAAACTTTTTTTGTGTCCCAATAGACATAGTAGAAAATTGACTTTCAAAGTGTGATGTTAAATCAAAATTTTCGGCTATTTTTATTACTTTATGATCAAGTTTTGTTTTTTTAGCCAAAGCAACAAACTCAAGAAAATCTTTGCCTGTTATAAAAGGGTAGACTGGACTTTCATCGGGTACATAAGATAGATAGCTTCGGGCGAGTTCTGGTGAGTCAATTAAACTAACATTGTTTATCCAAATTCTTCCCTTGTCAGCAGAAATGGCACCAGAAAGTATTTTCAGTAGCGTTGATTTTCCTACACCATTTGGTCCTTGTAGAGCATATGTGCCATGGTCAAAGCTATGGCTTATACCGTTAAAAATCGTGCGGCTAGCAAAGGACTTATAAAGATTTTCGAATTTTAGCATAGATGAATCCATATTAAAGAATAATGCTGATGACCGAGCCTGCCCAGCAAACGGTCAGTACAACACTGAGCAAGACTGTATGATTACCTCCATATAATAAAGGTAAGCGAAGGGTAATCAACAGTAAAATATAGGCAGAACAAAGGAATAGAGTTTTATATAGGCCTGTTTGAGATTGCCATAAAAAAGGTAAAAATAACAGAGCTAGATACATCATTCCTATGCTGGTAATGAAAACCATATCTCGTATCGCCCAGAAATATTGCTTCAGTGGTAAGGTGTTGCTGTAATTATGCATTTGAATATGGGCTGAATAAAGAGTCCTATAAAAACCGCTAAGAATGAAAGCGATAACACTCATAATCAATACCAATGCAGGTAATGAGAGAGAATAAAAAAATGTTACTATTGTTAAACTTAGTGTCGAACCTATGAGTATAATGGTATGGCTTATTTTATTTGTCAGGGTTTTACATTGAATTATGAGCGTGATGGGAAGGAAATTTTTTTTGTAGCTAAATGAATCTGCATGGGGGCGCCTATTTGGTTTTTTTCTGACTCGTTTGGGAAGAGGGGGCAAGCAAACTGCGAAAATAGATAAAATCAGTCCACCTCCATTTATTAAAAAAATAGTGATAGTGTTATCGCTGGTTAAGCTGAAGGCTAACAACCAGTCAGCCAAAAAAGTTAAAGGCAAAATGGTCAGCATTTTTTCTAGAGTAGCTAGTTGAGCGATGAGTGTTAATATAAGTAAAGTGATAATTGATAGTATTTCAAAATTGCTTTTCAATACCATATTAAAAGAGGATATTAAGACAGCGCTAATCATAATGATTAATAAAATGCTATTGGCCATGAGCAATAGTGTTAGGTTTACTTTTGTATGAGTTGTATGAGAGATAGGAAGAGTAGAGATATATGCCATAAACTTCCCTCCCTGAATGAATTTTTTTTGTAGAAGCACCCAAGTGATAGCAATTAACTGCAGAATTAGGATATAACTAACGTACCAGAAGATGCTCTGGTTTGGAGAAAAAAGCGCTAAAAGAGGAAATGCTGCTGATTGTAAAAGCCTAATCAAAGGCATTCCCATGGGGATGAAGAGCATAGAAAGTATCACCCAGTGCCAATGTTTCATGATAAGGCGGGCGGTTGAGAATGAATACCAGCGAATTCTTATAGATACTAATCTGCTATATGCTGATTGCATAATGTATTTTTTCCTTACAAGTGTTTCTATTTTGCTGATTCGTCTATAGAAATTTAATAGGATTTCAAATAATGTTAGTATCTTCTATTGTAAAGTTTAGATCGATATGTATGTGTAATTAAAAATAGTGCTTAGTCTTCACTAATACTAAGTTACTCCATGAGTAAAAACAACTACTCGCCACTTTCGGCGGTCGAGACCTTCGTACAGGAAACCGAGATTAGGTGCGCCCAACTGATTAAACGACAACGATGACAATATCAAGGAATATTACAACTGCTTCTTCTTAGATGGCTGAGTCGATAGGTTCTTCAAGTAGTAAAAAGTCCATTGAGCGCGGGCTATCTTTGTTGTTTTTGTTGGCTAAATGGATAAATTTACCATTGAGGCAATAAGGGGGCTTAGTTTTTAAAGTGTATCCTTGCTCTGTATCATGTTCCAGTCCTAACATAGGGTTTTTGATCTAATTCAAAATTGACTATATGGTGACACAACTCCTTAAATAATTGCATACGAGGTTAAAGTGGATAGTTTAGATTTGAAAATATTATCAATATACAGGAAAAATACGAAAATTAGTGCCGAGTATATTGGTTCTATTTAAGCGAATTACTCCATGTAAAAATTTGGCTAAAAGATGAAACCCATAATCCTATTGGTTGCTTTAAGGCAAGGGGAGCAGAAAATTATATGTTTACGGCAGCACATCAGAAAGATATACGCCCTATAGTATGTGCCAGCGCAGGTAATTGGGGGCTAGCTTTGGCTTGGAGCTGTAAAAAACAACACCGTCCTCTTACTGTTTTTGTTTCTCAAAATGCCAATCAACTAAAAGTGAATAAAATTAAATCATTAGGTGCCCAAATCATGGTCTTTGGTGATGACTTTGATAGTGCTAAAAAGCAAGCTAAAAAATACAGTCTTGATCATGATTATGCCTTTTTGGAAGACGGTAAAGATGTATCTGTTTCTGAAGGCGCAGGTAGTATTGGCATTGAACTAGTGAAAAGTGGGATATATTTTGATGAGGTGTATATTTCATTGGGAAATGGCGCTCTAGTTGGGGGCGTTGCTCGATGGATCAAATCTTCATCTCCTGGCACAAAAATAATTGCTGTTGTCCCTGAAGGGGCTGACTCAATGTATGCCAGTTGGAAGCAGTCAAAGCCGATAATACGGAACTTTGTGGACACAGTAGCTGACGGTTTAGCGGTTAGAGTTCCTATTCCTGAGGCTGTAGAGGATATACAAACGCTTGTAGACGAAATGGTTCTTGTGACTGACCAGCAAATTTTGAAAGCAATGAATGACGCTGAAGAAAATGATGACATTGTACTAGAACCATCAGGCGCTGCTGGAATAGCAGGGGTTATGGCTATAAGTAAAGAAAGAAAATTAAATGGTAATATAGCGATAATTCTTACTGGCTCCAATCGTGCTTAATAAGAGAGGAAGGGAGCTGATATATTAGAAGTGACAAAGTTTGGGTCGATTAGCATCACAATGGATTAAGCAATTTGGTCAGGGAAACTTTTTGAATATGGATTGTTTGAATTTGCCTTCCAGGACTCGCTGCCATGCTATTGGACGTGGTTTTATTGAAACCCCAGAAGACTTTCTGTGAGCGACAAGGTGTTCAGCAATGTAATAGTTGTTTAGCCTAAAGTGTGAGAAACCATAAAGGGGCCTATCCGATTGAGGAATTTACTCATAACCAGTCTTTACGATAATCACTTATAAATCGTAAAGCTCATGGTAATGCTGAATTTTTTCTTGTATCAATAATAAGCTTTGTTGGGTCTTTTTAAGGTCTTCTTCAACGCGTTGCTCATGTTGTTTTAATAAATCCAGTCTTTGTTCTACTGTACTTGAGCCTGATTTATAAAGCTCAATGTAGCGCTTTATTTCTCTAATAGGCATACCAGTTCGTCGCAGGGCAGAAATAAAGTGAATGGCTTTAACATGATTTTCTGAATAATACCTGTGCCCACTGGCGTCCCGTGCCACATCTAGCACCATGAATTCTTTTTCGTAATACCTGAGTGTATGGGGGCTTAGGCCCGTCACTTCGGACATTTTGTTTATATTGTAGCTTGTCATAAAGGTCGCCATTTAATCGTTTGATATTACGCTTGACTTAGAGCGCACTCTAACTTCCATAATGCCTAATAGAATCGATTTTTTCCAGAGCAATAGGATAAGGGGAGTAAAAATGAATAAAGTCGCTGTCATTACAGGGACCTCATCAGGGGTGGGGTTAGAGCTGGCCGTTATGTTGGCAAAAGAGGGTTACACTACCATTGCAACCATGCGCAATCTTAGCAAACAAGCCACGTTATTAAGCAAAGCAGAGAGTGAGAAGGTGTCTATCACCGTTTTGCCCCTTGATGTGCAAAGCGCTGAAAGTGTCGAAACCTGTTTTAAACACGTGCTTGCTGAGTATGGTCGGATTGATATTCTGGTGAATAATGCTGGAGCAGGTTACGTGCGTACCACGGAACAGGCGACTGACGAAGACGTTCAAACTATCATGGACATTAATTTTAATGGGGTTGTGCGTTGTACCCGTGCGGTCTTGCCTGTTATGCGACAACAATCCAGTGGTCGTATAATCAATGTCAGTTCTGTCGGAGGGCTTGTTGGGCAGCCTTTTAATGAAATATATTGCGCGGCGAAATTTGCTGTTGAAGGCTATACCGAATCACTTGCTACCTATGTGCAGCCGGCTTTTGGCATCAAATTTAGTCTAGTTGAGCCAGGAGGAATCAGTACCGAATTTGTCAATAATGTTATGAGTCGCATTATGCAAACAGGCGGTTTTATTGAAGATGAATACAGCCCCATTCTTGCCAAATATGTTGGAGGGCGAGAGCGTCGGGTAGAAAGAGGTGAGGTGGATTCTTTTCAAACGCCGACAGACGTTGCGAACGTTATTCTGGGGGTGATTTCACAAGATGAGCCACCATTGCGTATCCGTACCTCCAGCTGGGCAGAAGATTTATGTCGCTTTAAAACTCAAGCAGACCCAACGGGCAAACAACAAACTGACATGGTGATTAAAAAGTTCCTAGAATAGCGGGCTTGTTCCTCAAGCTATGTGCGTCGGATGAAAACAGCACTGGTGCTCGTTTAGTCCTCTGTTTTCTTTCTTTGCTTCATATAGTCAGTTGGTGTTGCGCCCGTCCATTCTTTAAAGGCTCTTGAAAAGGATCGAGGCTCGGCGTAGCCGAGTAGGCGAGCGACTTTTGAGACGCTTAGCTTTTGTGAGAAAAGCTTTTCTATTGATACATCGCGCCTAATTGCCTCTTTTAACATGGAATAAGAGCTGCCTTCTTGCTTTAGTTTTCGCCTTAGAGTCTGTGGCGTCATATTAAATGCGTCGGCAAGCGATTCAAAAGAAGGGCATTTAAGGACTTTGCTGTCTTGATGAAGGAGAAGTGAACGAATGCGTCCTTGATAACTCAGTTCTTCTCCTGGAATGGTAATTAAGTTTGCAGGGGAGTTTTTGAGGAACAGGGACAGCTCATGTTGTGTTCTGACAGGCGTTTGCGCTAAAAATGCGTTGCTAAAACAGAATTTAAGCACTGAACGGTTGAAATAATGTTGGCAGGGGAATAGGTAGTTCAGCTCGGCGTGATATTGAGGTTTGGCATAGGTGAAATGGGTTTCGATTAAGGGGATTTTCTTATTAATAATCCAACTGGCAAAGCGGTGCCAGATGACCATCCAAAACTCTTGAAAATAATGATCTGGGTCGAGATCGGGACGGGCAAATTCAATTTCTATGCTGGTGCTTTTTCCCTGTTGCACCAGTTTCATCTGGATATCATCCGTAAACAGGTTATAGAACAGTATGCCTTGTTCTAAGACGGCTTCTAATGAATCATAATGCATCGTATGGCGAGTCATAAAGGCAAAAGCGCCAGTTTTACAGGGGTGTTCAGTACAGCCCATAAACTCGTCTCTTAATTCTGCCCATATCATTTGTACCAACTTTGTCATCTGATCCCCATGGGTTCTGCCTTGGGGCGTTTCCAGTTGCTCCCAAGAGAGTCCCATTGTTTCCATCAATTGGTTTATTGAAACGCCGTGGCGTTGAGCACATCGTAAGGCCGCTCTTACATAGTGATTGTCAACGGTTGCCATAAAAAGTCCCTTAATGCATCGGTCATAGAATAGTGCATAGGCCAATAGGGTGTCACATTCTGTGACTCATTTTGTCTCTTTCTGTCATTTATGGATACCTCTTTTTTAGCCACACTGAACCAAGAGCCACATAAAAAAATAAGTAAGGTATCGCCCATGTCTCACAAAATACTCGTTGAGGTGACTGGTCAAACGGCTGTCATCACGATCAATAACCCATCCGCTAATACATGGGACAAACAGAGCTTAATGGCTCTGAAAGATCGGGTGACAAAACTCAATGAAAATAAAGAGATATGCCGTCAGGGAGTGACGAGTAAGCAAAATAAAAAGAATGGGCTATCCCATCAAGGGAAAAATCATGTCATATAACCAAGATGCTATTGTTATTGTTGCCGCGACCCGTACTCCAATTGGAGGGTTAATAGGTGTTCTGAGCGATGTGCCTTCCCCGCAACTAGGGGCGACTGCCATCAAAGCGGCCGTAGAGCGATCCGGTCTGACGACCAGTGAAATTGATCAAGTCATCATGGGGTGTGTATTAGCGGGCGGTTTAGGGCAGGCGCCAGCCCGTCAGGCGGCACTTGGTGCTGGGTTAGCCCAATCTACTGCTTGTACCACGGTGAATAAAATGTGTGGGTCTGGCATGAAGGCGGTAATGGATGCTCATGATCAAATCAAGGCTGGTACAAGTACTATTATGGTCGCTGGCGGCATGGAAAACATGAGTCGGTCGCCTTATTTATTGCCCAAAGTTCGCAGTGGCATGCGTATGGGACATGGTGAAGTGCTGGATTCCATGTTCCTTGATGGTCTGGAAGATGCCTATGAAGGTGGTTTAATGGGAGCCTTTGCCCAAGCCACAGCGGATCGCTTTAACGTCAGTAGGGCCGCGATGGATGACTTTGCCATTGAATCACTCCGTCGCACCAACCAAGCGATCAACGAAGGTTGGTTCGATAATGAAATTGTTCCTGTCACCCTGAAGACAAGAAAAGGTGAGATAAGCGTTTCGACAGACGAGCAACCGAGCCAAGCCAGCCCAGATAAAATCCCTCAGTTACGTCCCGCTTTTGCAAAGGATGGTACGATCACGGCAGCCAATTCTAGCTCCATCTCCGATGGGGCGGCGGCGCTCATATTGATGCCTGAAAAGGAAGCCAAAGCCCGAGGCTTAACGCCATTGGCACGCATTGTTGGACATATGACACATGCCCAAACTCCTGCCGAATTCTCGATAGCCCCCATTTCTGCCATCCAAAAATTGTTGGATAAGGTGACCTGGTCCAGCGATGCCGTTGATCTTTATGAGATAAACGAAGCTTTTGCTGTGGTAACCATGCTTGCCATACAAAAGCTGGCATTAGACCCAGCAAAGGTCAATGTTCACGGTGGTGCGTGTGCACTTGGGCACCCTATTGGCTGTTCCGGCGCTCGGGTGTTGGTCACTCTAATTTATGCTCTTAAACGATTGGGGAAACAACGTGGGGTGGCATCTTTATGCATTGGCGGAGGGGAAGCGACGGCGATCGCCATTGAAATCATGTAAGAAACACAGAGAAGGACATTTATATCGTCACATTCTGCTGCGGTTATTTTGATTAATCAGTTTATAAAGAGATTTGTCTGATGGACATGAGCTTAACGGAAGACCAACAAATGATTCAAAATATGGCACGTAAGTTTGCTCAGGCTGAGTTGGCTCCCGTTGCTGAAAAGCTGGATCATGACGGTGATCGAGCGCTCTTTCTTAAAAACCTAGAGAAATTGGCGGATCTAGGGTTCATGGGCTTAAATATCGATAGCGAATACGGAGGCACTGCGGCGGGAACGGTGGCATTTAGTCTAGCCATTACCGAAATCGCCAGGGCGTGCTCTTCAACCGCTCTGACGCTTTCCGTGACCAATATGGTTGCCGAAGTCATTCAAGCGGTTGCCTCTGAAGAGCAAAAGAGACACTACTTACCCAAACTGTGCAGTGGTGAGTATCCGGCAGGTGGCTTTTGCCTGACAGAAACCATGGCGGGCTCTGACCCTTCAAACATAAAAACGACGGCACTTCTCGATGGGGAAGAGTGGGTTCTTAACGGGGCTAAACAATTTATCAGTAGTGCTGAGTACGCGGGGGTTTTTGTCGTCTGGGCCGTGACGGACAAGAGTCAGCCTAGAGGCAAAGGGATTTCCTGCTTTCTGGTCGAAAACAACACATCGGGTTTAAGCATCTCTAAAGCGGAAAGAAAAATGGGGCAACGCGCTGCGGCCACGAATGAAGTGATTTTTGAAGACTGTCGTATTCCTAAAAGCGCATTAATGGGTGAGCTTAATCAAGGCTTCAAAATCGCTGTGGGGGAACTGGCGGGTGGACGTATTGGCGTGGGATCCATGGCTCTGGGAATTGGCCTAGCGGCGATGGATTATGCCCGAGTTTATATTACTGATCGTCAGCAATTTGGTAAGCAGCTAGCGAACTTCCAAGGCTTGCAATGGATGCTGGCGGACGCCTTCACCGATTTAGAAGCGGCTCGTTTGCTGCTGTTGAATGCGGCGGATAAGAAAGCAAAAAATCGGCCTTTTTCTAAAGAAGCCTCAATGGCCAAGTTATTTGCCTCTGAAAAAGCCAATCAAGCTTGCTACACGGCCCTACAGCTCATGGGCGGTTATGGTTATATCAAAGATTTTCCACTAGAGCGCTATACCCGCGATGTAAGGATAACCTCTATTTATGAAGGAACCAGTGAGATTCAGCGGGTCATTATTGCAAGAGAGTTATTACGTGAAATCGCTTAAAAAATTGAGACCGTCTCATGAGGGACTCGCTAATGGATATTAATAAAAAAGTGGTCATCGTCTCAGGCGGAGCTTCCGGCCTTGGATTGGTAACTTGTTTACAATTAGTGCAAAAAGGGGCTCAGATAGCCATCTTTGATTTGAACCAAGAGGCTGGCGAGGCACTCGTTCATCAACTCAACGGACACGCTATCTTTGTCAACGTCGATGTCACTAATACGGCCGCCGTGGAAGCGGGGATCGCAAAGGTGGTTGATCATTTTGGCGCCATCCATGTTTGTATCAACTGCGCTGGTATCGCACCAAGTGGTAAAACCCTAGGGCGTCACGGTGTGCTTTCTTTGCAGGCATTTTCCCAGGTCATCAACATT
The DNA here is from genome assembly GCF_056173505.1 of Marinomonas sp. 63XJN7_7_ISO-PGPR-S23-202. Lineage (NCBI taxonomy): Bacteria > Pseudomonadati > Pseudomonadota > Gammaproteobacteria > Oceanospirillales > Oceanospirillaceae > Marinomonas > Marinomonas sp. 63XJN7_7_ISO-PGPR-S23-202. Next base: position 2,318,386 of record NZ_CM149677.1, read on the forward strand.
AATCTGCTGGGGACATTTAATGTGCTACGTTTGGCCGCTGAGCAGATGGCGAAAAATGAGCCGAATGAAGATGGCGAACGGGGTGTGATCATCAATACATCATCAGTTGCGGCATATGACGGTCAGGTAGGTCAAGCCGCCTATGCGGCGAGTAAGGCGGGTATCGTAGGGATGACGTTGCCTGTTGCCCGGGATTTGGCGAATCTGGGGATCCGCGTTATGACCATTGCACCAGGGATTTTCGATACCCCAATGATGAAAGAAATGAGCAATGAGGTGCGTGATCCACTCATTAAGATGGTACAACATCCCAAACGGTTTGGTGATCCGCAAGAGTATGCCTCTTTAGCGGCTCATATAATTCGTAATTCCTATCTAAATGGCGATGTTATTAGACTTGATGGGGCCATTCGTATGGCACCACGTTAGCTTGTTATTTAACGCGCTAGACTCTATGCAAACGATAAAAATAACAACAAATTATGGGGCTTAGACATGAACAAGATGAAATATGAAACGTTTATTAAAGAATTCTCTTCATCCATGGTCGAAGAGCAGTTTGTTGGCTGTCTTGATACCGGAATAAATGTCTGTGTAGAGATCTGTGACCGTTATGCTAGTACCGATAAGATAGCGCTTCGCTATGAACGAGCAGATGGCTCAAGCGGTGAGATGAGTTTTAAGACGTTAAAGAACCGTTCGGCACAATTTGCTAACTATCTTTATTCTCAAGGCATAGGTAAAGGAGATCGAGTTGCAGGCCTGTTACCTCGCACGCCTGAGTTGTTAATTACCATATTAGGCACTCTTAGAGTGGGGGCGGTGTATCAGCCATTGTTTACTGCATTTGGTGGTGATGCCATTGAATATCGTTTGAATCAAGCCAACACAAAACTGATTGTTACCAACTCCGACCAATGGCCAAAACTTGGCGAGATTGAGGTTTTGCCAAAAACGCTATTAATTGCCGATTCTGACGATCACTATGCGTCTCAGGCGGATGCCTTGTTCGATCAGGCTCAATCAAATCAATCGGACCAGTTTGAGCCCGTTTTAATTGGTAAAGACGATCCTTTCTTACAAATGTTCACCTCAGGGACAACAGGGAAGTCCAAGGGGGTGTCTATTCCCGCGAAAGCTTTGATCCCTTTTTGGATCTATATGACTTATGCCATTGAATTACGTCCAGATGATCGTTTTTGGAACGTCGCTGATCCAGGTTGGGCGTATGGGCTGTACTATGCCGTGGTCGGACCATTACTGTTAGGTTGTACCACGCATTTTAATGAACAGGGATTTACGGCAGATAATACCTTTAAGTTCCTACAAGATTACCGCATCACCAATTTAGCTGCGGCACCTACCGCCTACAGACTCTTAATGGCTAATGAAAATCAACTTGCTGAGTATGCGGCGATCCATCTTAGAGTGGCGAGCAGTGCGGGTGAACCACTAAATCCTGAAGTAATTAGTTGGGTTCAGCGCTCATTTGGCTGTTCCGTGAAAGACCAATATGGGCAAACCGAAACGGGTATGACGTCCGCTAACTTTCATGCTTTAGACCATGAGGAACGTACCGCCTGCATGGGTTATCCGTTACCTGGTTATCGCTTAGTCGCGCTGGATGATCAGTTAAATGAAGTGGGGCCGAGTGAAACGGGAGAACTGGCGGTTGACCTTGAAGCGTCACCGCAATTCTTCTTCCAAGGTTACACCTGGGAAGAGAAGAATCCATTTAGAGGAAAATATTACCTCACGGGCGACATCGTGATCAGTCATGGTGATGGCTCACATTCTTATGCCGGACGGGATGATGACATTATTGCCTCTTCAGGATACCGAATTGGGCCAGTGGATGTGGAAAGTTCCTTGCTTAAGCATCCCGCCGTGACGGAGAGTGCAGTGGTTGGAAAACCCGATAAAAAAAGGGGCAGCATCATTAAAGCCTATGTTGTGATCAAGCCTGAATACGAGGCTGGGTCTATGCTTATGGAGGAATTGCAGCAATTTGTTCGTCAGCATCTATCCGCTCATGCTTTCCCAAGGGAAATCGAGTTCTTAGACGAACTACCAAAGACCTCCAGTGGTAAACTTCAACGCTTTCTACTGCGACAACGTGCCGCTGCTGAAGAACGCTTGGAGCATTTGGATGTAGATGAAACATTGCCACATTGAGATTTGGGACTATTTAAAATAACTCAATTGCGCACTATATACTGGTAGTTAATAAAAAAGTCTTTTAGCATCAAGGGATAGTGATTTATAGCCTTGGAATAACAGGCTATGGATAACATTATAAACGCGTATGATTTTCCACATGAACTTAACAAGACAATTCATGCGGACGTCAAAAAGCGGCTCTGCTTTTTACCTGAGGTGATTTCTAGCATTAGGCTCTAGGGAGAAATCTAATGGTTGAACCGTTACTTACGTATCGTTCAGCGCTCCCAGTTCATACCCTAATTGGGTCTTTGTTTGGCCTAGCCTTTATTTCTTTGGTTACGAAAAACACCCCATCAAACAAAATTGTCTCTTCACCAGTGATGCAAACAAAGTAGTGGTGCATCCATCACTATTGAAAAGTGGCTGTTATGGCATCTAATTTCCTTAAAAAGCCGATTTGATTTTACTCGGCCCCCATCTATCACGGATAATTCCTGCTAATGACTCACCCTAGCCGATAAACGGTGTTGGTTGAGCAACTCGCATATACAAGTGGAAACCCTGTTTAATGGAAATCAAAGTTAATTTTCTCGACAATCTGAGACTGGAAGCCAAGTTTGATGATTTTACCGTGATCACCGATCAGCCAATTCGCTACAAAGGGGATGGTTCTGCGCCAAGCCCATTTGATTATTTTTTAGCGTCTTCTGCGTTGTGTGCGGCGTATTTCGTTAAGGTGTATTGCAAAGCGCGCGATATCTCGACGGATAATATCCGCTTGTCACAGAATAATATTGTCGATCCAGAAGACCGTTACAATCAAATTTTCCAGATTCAGGTCGAGTTACCGGACGATATATCCGATAAAGATCGCCAAGGAATTTTACGTTCTATTGAACGCTGTACCGTTAAGAAGGTGGTGCAAACAGGGCCGGAATTTAAGATTGAAACCGTTGCCAATCTGGACGCTGATGCTAACGCGATGTTAATGGGGCAGCCCGATGGCTCGTCCAACACCTTTATTCCTGGGAAAGACTTACCACTAGAACAAACCATTGCCAATATGACGTCGCTGCTGGCAGACCTTGGTATGAAGATTGAAATCTCATCATGGCGTAATATCGTGCCCAATGTGTGGTCGCTGCATATTCGTGATGCCGCGTCGCCAATGTGTTTTACCAATGGTAAGGGGGCATCGAAAGAGAGTGCATTATGCTCGGCTCTTGGTGAATTTATCGAGCGTTTGAACAATAACTTTTTCTACAATGATCAATTCTTTGGGCTAGAAATCGCCAACAGCGAATTTGTCCATTACCCCAATGAAAAATGGTTTGCACTAACAGAAGACGACGTTCTGCCAGAAGGCATCTTAGATGATTACTGCCTGGACATTTATAACCCAGATGACGAGCTGCGTGGTTCCCATTTAATTGATACCAACTCAGGCAATAAAGAGCGTGGTATTTGTGCCATTCCTTATACACGCCAGTCTGATGGCGAAACGGTGTATTTCCCGTCAAACCTGATCGAAAACTTGTTTTTAAGCAATGGCATGAGCGCAGGTAATAACCAACAAGAAGCACAAGTACAATGTTTATCGGAAATTTTAGAGCGTGCCGTTAAACGCCAAATTATCGAAGACGAAATTGTCTTGCCTGATGTGCCTATGGAAGTCTTGGCAAAATACCCAAGTATCCTGGCAGGAATTCAGGCTCTGGAGGAGCAAGGCTTTCCCATCCTAGTGAAAGACGCTTCCCTAGGGGGGCAATTCCCGGTAATGAATGTGACGCTGATGAATCCTAAAACGGGCGGTGTCTTTGCCTCATTTGGGGCGCACCCAAGTTTTGAAGTGGCTTTGGAGCGTAGCCTAACGGAATTAATGCAAGGCCGTAGTTTTGAAGGTTTGAATGACGTGCCTAAACCCACATTTAACAGCATGGCGGTAAGTGAGCCTGAAAACTTTGTTGAACACTTTATCGATTCTACAGGTGTGATCTCTTGGCGTTTCTTCAGTGATAAGCAGGATTACGAGTTCTGTGAGTGGGATTTTTCTGGCACCAGTGAGGAAGAGGCCAGTGCACTGTTTGGCATCTTGGAAGGCTTAGGCAAAGAGGTGTATGTTGCAGAACTGAGCGACTTGGGTTCGTCCGCTTGCCGTATTTTGGTTCCAGATTATTCTGAAGTGTATCCAGTGGAAGATTTAGTCTGGGATAATACCAATAAGGCTTTGGATTATCGTGAAGATATTCTCAATCTGCATTCGTTAAGTGACAAACAGCTTGCCGACTTAGTGACGCGTTTAGAAGACAGTCAGCTTGATAACTACACCGACATTGCTACCCTGATTGGTATTGTGTTTGATGACAATACGGTGTGGGGCCAGTTAACCATCATGGAACTGAAGATACTGATTTATTTGGCCCTGGGTGAACACGAAGAGGCGTTAGAGCTAGTTGGTGAGTATCTACAATTTAATGACAACACCGTAAAACGCGGCCTCTTCTATCAAGCCATGAATTGCGTGTTAGAAGTGACGTTAGACGATGAGTTAGCGTTGGAAGACTTTATTCATAGTTTTAATCGCATGTTTGGCAAAGAGGTGATGGAAAACGTCGTAGGTTCCGTGACGGGTGAGGTGCGTTTTTATGGCCTCACAAAAACCAGCATGCAGCTTGAAGGTATCGAGCCTCATTTACGTTTGATTGAAAGCTACAAAAAACTTCATCAAGCCCGTCAAGCGAACGTAGGAAAGTCATCGTAGCGATTGGGTCGATTAAATAGCTTTGTGTACAAAAAGCGTTTCAAATGAGACGCTTTTTTTGTGTGCTGGTGAAATATTGACTTAGATCGCATCAAAGTAGAGGATGTATGGGACACTCAATTATGTATACAGCTAAGGCTCTAAGACTAAAGTTTAATAGACCTTCTCTTTTTATTGTCTATAGTTGCTCTTAGCATCCTCAAAACAACTTTAATAATGGAGCGGATCATGGAGTCATTGTCACCATCGCATTCAGTCGTAAAGAACGCAAATATCAGTGAGTCGGAGTTTAACGCTCGCTATCAAGAGTCAGTACAGAACCCAGATGCATTCTGGGAAAAAGAAGGCCAACGTCTAGATTGGTTTACTCCCTACACCAAAGTAAAAAATACCTCCTTCGCACGTGGCAACGTGAGCATCAAATGGTTTGAAGACGGCGAGTTAAACGCGGCTTACAACTGTATTGATCGTCATTTGGAAAAGCATGCCAATAAAATCGCCTACTATCTAGAAGGGGATGGCGAAAATGCCGATAAGAGCGCCATTACCTATCAAACATTACATGATGAAGTGGGTCGACTTGCTAATGTGTTGAAACGTCAAGGCATTAAAAAAGGCGATCGAGTGGCCATTTATATGCCGATGATTCCGCAGGCCGTTTATAGCATGTTGGCTTGTGCCCGTATTGGGGCGATTCACTCCGTCATTTTTGGCGGCTTTTCAGCCAACGCCATTGCGGATCGCTTGAATGACAGTAGCGTTAAACTGGTGATGACATCAGATGAAGGTCGTCGTGCGGGCAACACTATACCTCTTAAGCATAATGTTGATGCTGCTCTTGAGAACAATAAATGCCCTTCGGTTGAGTGTGTTCTGGTTTATCGTTATACCCAAAAAGACGTGCCTTGGGTGGAAGGGCGCGATTTGGATTGGGCCGCAGAAGTAGCAAAAGAGTCGACCTTATGTCCGGCTGAACCTATGAATGCGGAAGATCCTTTGTTTATTCTGTATACATCTGGTTCAACGGGTAAACCAAAGGGCGTCGTGCACACCACGGGCGGCTATTTGGTGTACGCCTCTTTGACCCATGAGGTCGCCTTTGATCTAAAACCAGACGATGTCTATTGGTGTGCTGCGGATGTTGGTTGGATTACCGGACACAGTTATATGGTTTACGGCCCACTCGTTAACGGAGCAACCAGCGTCTTGTTTGAAGGGGTGCCCACTTACCCTGATTCTGGTCGCATTGGTCGTGTCGTGGATAAATACCAAGTGTCGCTTCTTTATACAGCGCCAACGGCCATTCGTGCCTTAATGGCAAAAGGGGATGAGCCAATCAGCAGCAGCCGACGTGATTCGTTACGTGTATTGGGCAGTGTGGGTGAGCCAATTAACCCTGAAGCTTGGTCTTGGTATTTCACTCAGTTTGGTAAGAGCAATTGTCCGATTGTCGATACTTGGTGGCAAACGGAAACGGGTGGCATGATGATGACCCCCCGTGTTGTACAGACCAATGCGAAGCCTGGGTCATGTACTGGGCCTTTGTTTGGCGTTCAGCCTGCTCTTGTCGATGCTCAAGGTGAATTGCAGCAAGGCAACGGACCTGCTGAAGGCGGCTTAGTTATTGTCGATTCTTGGCCTGGTCAAGCGCGTACTGTGTATGGTGATCATGAGCGTTTTGAACAGACCTATTTCAGTACTTTTGAAGGCATGTATTTCACTGGTGATGGTGCTTCCCGGGATGAAGATGGTCACTATTGGATTACTGGTCGCATGGACGATGTATTGAATGTCTCTGGCCATCGTCTTGGTACCGCTGAGATAGAAAGTGCGCTGGTCGCTCATCCATCGGTTGCAGAAGCCGCACTGGTTGGTTATCCACACGACATCAAGGGGCAGGGTATTTATGTGTACGTGACCTTGGTAGACGGTGTTCAGCCAAGTGATGACTTGATGAAAGAGCTTAAGCAGTTTGTGCGTAGTGAGATAGGGCCTATTGCCACGCCTGATTTGATTCAGTGGGCGAACAAAGGGTTACCAAAAACTCGCTCAGGCAAAATTATGCGCCGTATTTTGCGTAAGATTGCGGCCAATGAACAGGATCAATTAGGAGACACAAGTACCTTGGCGGACCCAAGTGTGGTTGATGATTTAATCGATAACCGTTTAAATATGAAATCCTAATAACCTTTAACAAGGATTGTGAGTGATTTCACTTATTATCGCAGATGATCATCCTCTGTTCCGAAGCGCACTAAGTGGTGCGCTTCGTGCAGAAATAAACGGTATTACCATAGAAGAAGCAGACGACTTGGATTCGACATTGCGCTGTTTAAGCGAGATGGAGGAGGTCGATCTGCTTTTGTTGGATTTAAAGATGCCTGGCAGCGGTGAGCTGTTTGGCTTGATACGTATTCGTACCGATTTTCCTGATGTGCCTGTGGCGGTGATTTCTGGTAGCGACGATAGCGCGATGGTCGCGCAAGTCATCGAAGCTGGTGCATTGGGGTTTATTCCCAAAACCAGTGAACCAGCGGTTTATAGCCGTGCGATTCACGCCATTTTAGCGGGCGATATTTGGTTGCCCGATTATCTACAATCTGCATTACAAGACCAACCTACCCCGGATTTGAGCATGCAACATCGAGTAGCAGAGCTTACTCCCCAGCAATATAAAGTGCTTTGTTATCTTCATGAAGGGCTGCTCAATAAGCAAATTGCCCATGAATTATCCATATCCGAAGCGACGGTAAAAGCCCACATTACGGCTATTTTTCGCAAGCTTGAGATTAATAATCGTACACAAGCGGTGCTGGTGGCCAGTGAGCTAAAGCTGCAGATGTGATGCGTAACCTCGAGCTGATGTGTTATACAGGCTGATAAGGGCTTATTCATTGAGCTTGTTCACTGACTTTGTGTTCTATAGGACTATCAATATCTTCAAGGGCTTAAACAAAGGTGTCTGTCTGGCTCTCTCTTTGCTTATGGATGTGTTGAATCAGAGCGCGTAATTTTGCTGGTTTAGCCGGCTTAGCCATATAGATCACGTTATTCTCTTTACAGTGATCCACAAGCTCTGGTTCTCGCTGTGCGGTGATGAGTACCGCTGGGATATCCCTATTGGCCTTGTGGCGTAGCTCACGAATAAGCGATAAGCCATCTTGCCCCTGTTCCAGTTGATAATCGACTAACAATAGTTCTGCTTCTCCTTCTGCTTGTCTGGCATCCGCCGCACTTTTAAAGGTTTGGCAGTCACATTGCCAGTGACTTAATAAAGAGGTCATCGCTGTGAGGTTATTTGGATCGTCGTCGATGCACCAGACGTAACAGTGGGCAAGATGAAGTAGCTTGTCTGTCGATTTTAAGGGCGAGTTAAGGGTGCTTTTCTGTTTATGGATGGCAAGAGGAATGCGAATCGAAAAACAGCTGCCTTTTGTTGGAGTAGAGCGTAACTGAGTTTCCAGACCTAATTTACTTTGCAGGCGTCGAACTAGGCCCAATCCTAACCCCATCCCTTGTTCTTTGGTGTTTTCCCAACGATAAAAATCGTCAAACACTTTTTTCTGTTCCGATTCGGGAATACCAATACCTGTGTCCCATACTTGCAGTAATACATAATCTTTGCGCTTACGTGTACATAAAAGAATTCGTCCTTTAGCGGTGTATTTTACGGCATTGGAGACAAAGTTCTGAATGATACGGCGTAGGTAAATCGGATCACTATGGACATGTAAGGGTAAAATACGAGTGGATAAGGTGAGGGATTTATTGTCAGCAATGACACCAAACTCCGCAATAATAGGTGACAAGATTTCTTCTAAATTACAATCGACCAAATTGGGTTTAATGGCCCCTTGATCTAAGCGTGCGATTTCCAATAGGGTAGAAATAAGGGATTCAGTCGACTCGAGGGAGTCGGATAATTTATCAACAACGTTTGCAGTATTGGCAGCCAATTCGCTGGATTGCAACACCCCCATATAGAGTTTTGCTGCGTTTAACGGTTGGAGAATGTCGTGACTGGCAAGGGCTAAGAATTCGGTTTTCGAGGCGTTAGCATGCTCGGCTTCCGCTTTGGCTTTTATCAGGGCTTTTTCCGCGATATTACGACGCTCTATCTCTTCCATTAAGGCTTGGTTGATGCCCTGTACTTCTACTGTACGGGCTTTAACGCGTTTTTCTAGATCGATATTGGCTTCTTTAAGGGCTTGCTGACTTTCAATGTGCTCCGTGACATCGGTAAAACTGGTGACAAAGCCACCGCCAGGCAGCGGGTTTCCGACCATTTCAATCACTTGTCCATTGGCTCGGCGTCGTAAAAAACGATGGGCGCAGCCTTTGCGTAAATAGCCTAAACGTTTGTTGACCAGATCTTCCACTTCGCCTACGCCACATTCTCCGCGCTCAGCATTATGGCGAATTAAGTCTTCAACGGGTAAGCCAATTTTCAGGAGCCCTTCTGGATAAGGGTAAAGTGTTAAGTAGGTTTTGTTCCAAGCCACCATGCGTAATTCTTTGTCGATCACACTGATGCCGTGGTCTAAATTGTCCATCGAAATAAACAATAAATTTTGATTAAACTGGATCGCCTGAGTGGTTTCATCTAGGTAGGTTACCATTTCTTCTACCTTGATACGCTTATCCACCAAGACCGAATTAATAATAGTTCGTGCCGATGAGCCACCTAGCACACCGCCTAAAATACGCTCGCAATAATCGATAAAATGGCTATCAGGGGGCATATTGGCAGAAAGGTGATGAGCGCGCTCAGTTTCAAAGGTGTTTAGGACCTGTTGGCATTTTTGGGCGCCTAAGAAGGTTTCCAACAGGACAAAAAGGTCACTGTTTAGGGCTTTGCTTTTAGGTTTAAAAAAACGATGCTCAATCTCCGCAGTGGGGCTGACAAAAGCGGTGGCTTGTATCCGATCAATTAAACGCTCTGTCGATAAGAGAGAGCCGACGATATACCCTATGATATTGACGATTAAACTAATAAAAGCCCCATGGCTGAGCAACATGGACCAAGATTTTTCGTCATGTAATGTCCAGTTCATGTTGCCTGTGAGAGGCATCATGAGTAATACACTCCAACATAAAAAGCCCAGAATTAAGCCTGCGTAGACTCCGTATGCATGACCCCGCTTCCAATAGAGTCCTCCGATGACCGAAGGGAGTAATTGCAGTACTAAAGAAAAAGCAATTAAGCCAATTCCCGCTAGGGATTCGCTGTTTGCCATTTTCTGATAATACAGAAAGGACAGGGTTAAAATCCCCATCATGGCGAGGCGTCGAATGATTAAAATGCGACGCCTATAAAAGGGTAAGGCTTGTTGGGCGTTGCTGCGCGCCAGCATTAAAGGCAGCACCACATCGTTACTGATCATGATGCTTAAGGCAAAGGTTGAAATAATGACCATCGCGGTGGTAGCAGACATGCCGCCCAGAAAAATCAGCATCTTCAGGGGTAGATTATCCGATGCCAGAGCGAATTGAATCACATAGGTGTCGGCATTGATGTCACTTGAGAATAAACTTTGTCCAGCAATCGCAATAGGGGGAATAATCAGCGCAAAGATTAATAAATACAAAGGAAACAGTAGGCGCGCCATATTGGATTGACGTTTATTCTGATGGTCGACTACCGTGACATGGAATTGTCTTGGTAAGCAAATCACCGCTGCAGCAGACATGAGGGTCTGCATCACAAAAGAAAAAGAAATAAGCTGATGCGAGTGCCATGCACTTAGGTCGAGGGTGATAGGGGTTAACTCTGGCAGGTTTTTTCTCATTGCGACGACGGCCACGACCCCCACACCGACAATCGCAATCAGTTTAAACAAAGACTCCGCCCCTATGGCCAACATCATGCCAGAGCGATACTCGGTCACTTCCACTTTCCGGGTGCCAAATAACATCGCAAATCCGCCAATCAAGATGGTTGCGATCAACACCACAAAGTTCGCCGAAGGCTCATCCTGATTGACAAATAAAGCGAAATTAGAGCCCAGTGCTTTGAGTTGCAAAGCGATGTAAGGAATGATGGCCACCATGGCAATTAAAATCACCAGAGGTGCGGTTAATGGCCGTTTACCATAACGAGAAGAGATAAAGTCGACAATGGAGGTGATATTCTGCTTGTGACTGACGGCAATCATCTTGCGGATAAACGGAAAGGCAAACAAGTACAGCAAAATCGGGCCAAGTAAAACGGGTAAGTAATTCCAACCAGACCGAGAAGCTTCGCCAACCGCGCCGTAAAAGGTCCAAGCCGTACAGTAAATCGCCAGTGAAAGGCTGTAAACAACGGGATGTCGAGTCAGCTTCTTCGCGGTTGGGCTTTCCTTATCTCCCCATAGAGCGATCCAATATAAACCCAGAATATAAAGTATGGCTAATAGGGCCCAAAAAAGCGTCATCGATTACATTACCTGTGCTAAGACTTATTATGATAATTCGCCAATGTAACATAGCTTATTCCAGAATCCTCTACGACTTAGGTCGAGATTCATCTCGACAATGACCCTTGACTAAAGTCCAGCCTATAAAAGTTCTAAGGTTTGGTAGGTCGTGCTTCAGCACGATGTGGTTTGTTGTCGGGATAAATCATGACTTTGTATGATGATCTTTAGGAACTAATGCTCACATGGAATGTGAGCATTAGAGAAGGCGTAATGTCAGAAAGTGTGTTGACCGACTACTTTTGGTAGATCTCATCCCAAATTTGGGACATCCCTGCATACACTGCAGACGCTCCACAGATAAGTCCTTCATAGCCCGCTAAATGCGCAATAGTCGCACTTCCTGTGTAATCACCCAGTGCGAGTAGGAAAAACAGAACGGTTAAGGTAGCGAAGACGACTTGCAGAGATTTGCTTAATCGCAGGGTGCCAATAAATAGACCGCCTGTAAACACGCCCCACAGGATGAGATAGGCGACCATCGATAAGCCTTTGGGCCCATCAGACAACCCCATTTTGGGTAAAGTGATTAGGGCAACTAAGGTTAGCCAGAAAAAACCGTAAGAGATAAAAGCGGTAGTCCCAAAGGTATTGCCTTTTTTCCATTCCATAATGCCAGCAATCACTTGAGCCAAGCCGCCATAGAAAATCCCCATGGCCAGTATCATTGAGCCTAAGGGAAACAAACCAGAGTTATGTAAGTTCAACAAGATGGTTGTCATACCAAAAGCAAGCAATCCCAATGGGGCTGGATTGGCTGACAAATCGACATTTTTGATTGAAGACGTGACGTTTTCCATAGATACCTTCTTATTATATTTATTTTAATGATTGTATTTTTACCTAAAAACGTTTTAGCACCATAATCAGGTTTCGGACTTTGTCTTACTTCCGATCCCTGACGTTGACGTTCAATCTATAGTGTCTGGTTTCAGGTCATTCGTCAGTTCGACTTTAGTCGTATACAAGCTGGCTGATATATCATGACGAAGAGGTCGCTAGGCTTAGTGATTGCTATTAGTGCTTTTTATGATCATTCTAGTGACTATTAATAACAGGTTGGGAGTATGTGTTAATGCTGGGTCGATTAATCTTCTGTGTGTTGCTAACGTGTTGTTTATCCGCTTGTGCCGTTCAAGATATGTATCCTAATGCCCGAGATCCGATAGACGTAAGCCAGGTGACGGTCTTTAAAAAGGCGCCGGACTTTACTTATGAAGTCATTGGCACGATTAGCTCACCTGCCTTTGATACCTTTGATCGACAGACCATTGTGGCAAGTGCCATCCATGGGTTGAAAAGAAGAGCGGCCGCACTGGGGGCAAATGGCGTCATTATTGGTAATACGGATATGTTTTTGGCTGCCTACATGCGGGCAAATATGGGAACCTACTTTTTTAGAGGGATGCCTTGGATGGGAGGAATGAATTATGGGCATAGATTTTACGGTTGCTGTGGATTCTATGGTTGTGGTGGGTTTTATGGCTGCGACGGCTTTCCCCCTGTGCAATTAAGCGGTGAGGCGATTTTTTATCCTAAGAAAAAAGGCTCCCTTAAAAAATGATGAGTAAAGACGAGAGAGCCTTTCTAACGACTTAATGACGTGTTTATCGCCTTTTCGACGACGTTTAGGCTAAGAACACAGAATGGCATTTTTGCAAATAGGATCTTTATGCGAAAGAGGGTCTTTGTGATGAAAAAAATTCGCTTGGCTATTCTCTATGACAGACCTTATTCTGGAAAAATATAAAGTATGAGTGATACTGTTATGCGTGTATCTTATCTTGGCTCTTCCGAATCCGCGTCTGTCCTTGCTATGAGCAGGGCGCAAGCGTTGGTTCATTCTCAGTTCTCCTTCGTTGATGAATCCGTTATGCAAACAACGAGTTCACATTCGATGGCCATCTTTTTTGTGCGTGCTCAAGGTAATGCCATGAAAGAGTTTGGCATTCAATCGGGCGATATTTTAGTGGTGGATCGATCCTTAACCGCACGCAGCGGGGATATTGTACTGGCGCGTGAGAATGGTGAAATCACGGTACAAGCCCTCATGTTACAACCCGATGTTTTGCTGCGCCCAAAAAATAAGGCTTACCCAGCGGAGGCTTCTATGAAGGCATCTGGGTTTGAGTCGCTCGGTGTGGTGGTTAACGTCATTCATCAGTCGCCGCTAGAAGAAAAAGCAGTGTTATAGTGATAATAGAGCTTAGTTTTCTTCTCTAAAGAACATTCTGATACACTTGCTTTCGAAAAGGTGGATTATGGATAAATCCTTTCTGAGTAGAGCGTTTATATTTGAGGTCATAGCGTGGGTGGTCAGCCAATGTGTTGCTTAGAACAAGCCGTTGAGTTGCTAAAAAATGGTCAATTGGATCGATGCGAATTTAGGCGGTCGAAGGATGATATCGCCTATTTAAATTTGGTCGTAATATCAAGCCATGGTGAGCAGCAGGAATATATTATCGAGAATGATCAAGGGGGCTGCCTGAATATTCTAGAATACGACCAAGCGCTTAGTGTGGCCTTGAAAATTGGCTTTGTACCTGAGCAAATAAAAATTAATTTATTATAGTCACGTTTCTTCATATTGAATGCCTTATATCGTCAGGCATTCAATAAAAAATCCCGACCTGTTACCTTTTGCTTTTTAATATGAAAGACAGAAGGTAACGGATCGGGATTTTTTTAGCCCATAGGGGCTGTTGAGAATCAATAGAATGCACTAAAGGTTTATCTTTGCCTTTTATGATGCGGTTTTCTATTGACCCCCTGCCGTTGTTTACCGTCCTGCTGCCGCTTTTTTGTTGCGGCAGCAGGACGATCTAATCAACTATGACTCGAGTGTTTCCCTGGCGGCTCTTGAATAAGCTCGTTTGTTTCTTGATTGACGTCTTTTGAGCCAGACAATGGACGAATTTGGCCATTTTCACGGTGAAAACCAATATCTTTTAGAAAGTGGTCATCAAGATGGCGAAACGCTTGTTTGGTTCTACGAGCTTCTAAGTATTCTTTTGCTAAGTTAAATAGGGCGATGATACTCATTATAATTCTCCAAAAAATAATATTTTGGCGGAATTTACGAGGTTTAATATTTGCCTAGAGATATAGACCGCGTAAATTCCGCGGTCAATGTGATATTACATAGACATTGAACGCGTAGGGTGCAAAGCTTGCTCATTATTACGATGCAAACGAGGCGCAACTGAAGACGAAACGTTATTACGTTTGGCGTTCATCATCATTGCGTCCTCCATTTCTACGTATTAATTCAACAAGTTATGCGAAAAACGTTAACAGTATCGGGTTTCTCGATTGACTGTTGAGGAAGTAAAATGATTATGGTTAGTAATGATCATAATAACTTCCTCCGTTTATTGCGTTAAATTCTATGTAATCTTTGATATTCTATTTAGCCTGAAAATCCATATTTATTTTAGGGCTAAATAGAATAAAACCTATTACGCCTTAATCTTTGCTTTATGTCAAATAAAAATAAATAAATAACTGAAAAAAATTTAAGGTGCGTTATGCCTTAATGGGCAATACTCCAGAAGACTTGGGTTTAGACGACTTATTCATATATTTATTAACCATTTGGTCAGAAATTTGGTCAGAAATATTGCACCTCATCTTCATGGTGTTGTTAGTGAGTAATTTACCGGAATAGCATCATTTGCTGTACAATACGCGCATCTTTATATTGGCAGAGCAGTGTTGATCCTCTCAGGTGCTCTGTTCTTGTCTATTTCCACTTTTAGCAGTAAGTGAACAAGCATGGCAATCAAAGCAACGGTGTATAAAGCCTCCCTTCAAGTGTCCGATATGGACCGTCAGCATTATCAAAGTTATGACTTAACCTTAGCGCTTCACCCTTCTGAAACAGAAGAACGCATGATGGTACGTTTAGCCACTTTTGCATTATTGGCTGATGAAAAGGAAGGGGCGGAGCAGTTAAGTTTTACGAAGGGAATTAGCACGGAAGATGAACCGGATCTGTGGCAGAAGAATTTTTCAGACGACATTTTAATGTGGATAGAATTAGGTCAGCCAGATGAAAAGCGCCTGCGCAAAGCCTGTGGTCGCGCTCAGCAAGTGGTGGTTGTGAACTATAACGATAAGTCTGATATTTGGTGGGAACAGAATAAAGGTAAAAACAGTCGGTTTGATAATCTACGAGTATTGCAATTTGCCGAGTCGCAAGTGCAAAAGCTGGCAGCCTTATGTACCCGTTCTATGCAATTAAACGTGACGGTGCAAGATGGCGACATGTGGATTTCTAGTGATGTAGGTGAATGCACCCTGCGTCCAGTATGGCGAGGCGGGCAATAAGCCGACCTCGCGTCTTGATTAGGCCTTATGCAGAGCTCTATGAAATAAGGCTATCGCTTTTATATAGCATTCCAGTGCAAGAGCGGGATCATAGCGATCTCCTTCGTCGCGCATAAAGGCGTGCTGAGCATTAAATTCATGCCAGCTGAATAAACGATTAGTATCGATCAATTGTTGATAAATTTTCTGCCGACCTTCGGTGGGCACGTGAGGGTCTTGCTTGCCCCACACCATGACAATTTCCCCTTGAATCTCGCCTGTACGAGTGAAAGAGTCATTACCTTCACCGCAAGGGATGGTATTCGAGTGGATGTCTGTTGCATACAGGCAGAAGGTCGCTTGTATGCGCGGATTAAGCGCGGCGCGGTAGGCAAGGTGGCCACCTAAGCACACGCCCATGCTGCCAAACTGTCCGGTGCAATACTCTGCTTTAGCAAAAAAGTCTAAGATGGCAACGGTATCACTATCGTGAGATTCAAGAGGCTTGGTAAACTTATCAGCGTTACCTTTATCTTTGCCTTGATCATCGTAACCCAATACAGTGCCAATTGGGTTTAGTTCATGAAAGACTTCCGGCACGATAACCACGAAACCATGCCCAGCCATCATCGCTGCAGAGCGGGCAATGGGGGCTGTTTGCTGGAAAATTTCAGAGTAAAAGATAATACAAGGGAATTTTCCATCCCCTTGAGGGCGATAGACAGTACAGCGCATGGTGCCTGTCGGCGTGTTAAGATCGACATCGTGTTTTTGAATGATCATAAAAAAATCCTTACGAGAAGTCGTGTTTGAATAGTCCAAGATGGCACTATGATATTCGAGCGAGCGAGGATGGGCCAGAAATACTCGGTCAGTTAACCTAACCAGTGGTGTCTATTAACCTAAGAAACGGAAGCAAGGCGTGCGAATATTACTACTTAGTGCCTATGAGGCGAGCAGTCACAAAGCCTGGGCAAATAGCCTGATGAATGGGTTGGGCGAGCATGATTGGACCTACCTAGCGCTTCCGCCAAGGCATTTTGCCTGGCGTATTCGAGGTAATGCCATGAGTTTTGCGTTTGATGCAGCGTTCAAACCCTCGATTGAACAAGCGTACGATCTGGTCATCGCAACCTCCATGACGGATTGCGTTGGGCTAAAAGCCCTCTGCCCAAACTTACAGTCTATTCCTTGGTTATTGTATTTTCACGAAAATCAATTTGCCTATCCCGCCAGCGACAAACAACAAGGTCTGGTTGAAATGCAAATGGTTACTTTATACAGTGCTTTAGCGGCGGATCAGTGTGTCTTTAATAGTCATTTTAATAAACATTCTTTTTTCGAGGGCGCTCGTCGTTTGCTCAAGAAATTACCAGATTACGTCTCGCCAGACTGGTTGAGTAACATAGAAGGCAACGCCCGTGTTGTGCCTGTGCCAATTGATATCGATTGGGAAAAGAGGGGAGAACAGAGCCGAACAACTCTCTGTCAAAATAATTCTCCGCTTAGATTAGTATGGAATGCTCGATGGGAGTTTGATAAAGGGCCTGAGCGATTGCTGGCCATTTTGCAGTCGTTACAATCCCGAGGTGTGGATTTTGAAATCGCTATTTTAGGCGAACAATTTCGTACCATACCTAAAGCGTTTGAGGTTATTCAACGTCGCTTTGCTTCCTATATCCGTCAATTTGGTTACGCGCCCAGTCGAGATGAGTATCTTGGTTTTCTGGCTACGTCGGATATCGTGCTCTCAACAGCCTTGCATGAATTTCAAGGGCTAGCCGTTCTTGAAGCCGTTGCTCTTGGGTGCGTGCCCGTTTTGCCTGCTCGACAAGTGTACCCAGAACTCTTTGGACCAGCTTACCTCTATGATAGTCATTTAAATGATATTGCAAAGGAAGCCACTGCCGCAGTGGATCGCATTGCGCAACTTGTTAATGAGAAAACCACGGCACCACAGGTAAATGAGTATCAAAGGGAGACGGTGTTAAAACACTATAGAGCGTTAATGGATGGTTTTGCTCTATAGTGAGACTTTTGCACGACTACTGCGCTTGCCAATACTTTGTTAAAAACAGACTCAGAATGCTTATTTATGGCGATAAACTCTGCTTTCTCGTCTGTTTTTGCCGCGTCTTGGTGTCGCTCGTGACATCGTGCAAAGGTCTCATCGTGTTTTAATCGGTTTATCTGTACGGAGCTCGGCTGGCGAGTGCTTTTTGCCATTCAGGTCCTAACTCTTTAATACGAAGAGCCTGTGAAAAAATGTGATGGGCATTCTTATATTGTTTATCCATGAAGGCTTGAAAGAGGGTTTTCACACTCACGGATTCGGCTAATTGGCCGACTTTTATCAGCTCGTCACCTTGTTCAATAAAGCCTTCTTCTATCACTCTAAAATACACACCAGTACAGTAATGGTCGATAAAGAGTTTTATGGCAAGGGCATTGTTTAAAGCAATACCAAGTTTAAAACATGGCATTCTTGGCTGACTGACTTCCAAGAGACACTCACCTAAACGGAAACGGTCGCCAATAAAGATATCGGACTCATCTAGACACGATATCGTGAGATTTTCGCCAAAGGCGCCGGGCGTTAAGTTCTGGTTGTTGAGAGTATGACGCCAGTAATCGTAGTGATGGTAGGAAAAAGCATAGACTGCTTTGTGAACGCCGCCATGTCTTACCATGTCCCCTTGTCCATCTCCCTCAACGTTGTTGCTTGTGACGAACTTTTTACCTGTACAGGGCTGTTTAAAGATTCCTGTCAGCACGCTTGTCCCATTATGTTCAACCATTTTAGGTTGCGATACGTTCAATGATATAAGCTGCATTTGCTTTCTCCCATCTGTCTCTTGTGCGGTTTCTCATTCACTTGTCTTTTCTGTGAGCGGATCATTTGCTTGCAACGTTTTTGATGGCAAGCAAAAAGGCGGCTAAGACAAATAAACTTCCTGACATTTGATTGAAATATTGGCCTAGATGAGATCGGTACTTGGCGGCTAGAAAATCAGCAAACCTGCCGTAACCACATAAAAACAAGCCATCAATCGTAAGGTAAGTGATGCTTAGAATGAAAAATTGCGCTGCCAAAGGTTGGGATTGCGATAAAAACTGAGGAAATAAGGCAGCGAAAAAAATGATCGCTTTTGGGTTGGCTGCCGAGGTGATAAATCCCTGCCAATATAAAGAGGGGGCTGAACGCTGAGAGGCCGATTTAATCGGAGAATGTTTGGCAAAAAATAGTCGAATACCCGCATAGATGAGATAGGCGACCCCCGCCCATTTGATCGCGACAAAGTAATCTTGTGATGACTGAAGAAGGCTTGCTAATCCAACCGCTGCGGCAAGCATTTGCAAGAAATTGGCTGACAGATCTCCCACGGCTGTCGCTGTTGATCTCTGAAAGCCGTTACTTAAACTGTTCGAAAGCATAAGAATATGGCTTGGTCCCGGTATGCACATAAAAGCGAGGACTGTCATTAAATACACTAACCAGACTTGCATGCTCATGGGGCTTCTCCCTTTAGGTTTATTTAGAAAGGCAACTGATAAGATTGCTAAGGAGAGATCATGCTATAGGAAAAGAGGGTGGCTTAATTTACACTATAAGACATAAAACCTAGATAAGTTGCCAAGTATGAAATCGAACGAATTGATTCAAAAATTTGCCGATCACCAAGTCATTTCGTTGTCCATGGATATGCCACCGCATTTTGTCGAGCAACCCCATGAGCATCCTTGGCATCAAATCATCTTTCCTATTTCAGGGCTATTGCAGTCAACTATTGATAATAAAAGCGTGATTGTTCCGCATAATGGGATACTCTTTGTGCCAGCACACACCACTCATAAGTCCATTTCTGTGACAAGAACACAGTTTTTAGCGGTTTATCTCAACCCGAAGTGTCATGTGCATTACGGAAATGAACCGAAATCCTGTTTAGTCACACCGTTTTTAAAAGAACTCATCGTATTATTAGTGAAACAGGGCGTGGACAACCATTTGCAGCAAATGACGACCAATTTGCTGCGTGTATTGTGGGATCAAATAGCCCTTGCTGAACGCTATGAAATTCCTTTGTTGATTCCTAGGGATAGAAGGCTACTGTCTATTTTTAATGAATTAAATCAAAAGCCAGACCTGTCGTTCACCCTAGCAGAATGGGCCCAGAGAGTGGGGGCCTCCCAGCGAACACTCTCGCGACTTTGCGCAAGGGAATTCAATCAATCTTTTTCATTATGGCGGCAAAATATTAGATTGGTGCTATCGCTAGAGCGACTTGAAAAAAATCGAGCGGTTCATGAAGTGGCCTTGGATTTGGGTTACCAGTCTGACTCAGCCTATATTTTTGCCTTTAAGAGCTTGTTTGCCTGCACGCCCAGTCAATATCGCAAGCGTTATTTGCTTGCCAATGCTTCGACTGTGATCTAAAGGAAAGCCTGTCTTTATTCGTCACTTCTTTAAGTAGTCACCGCTTATTCTGGCTGTAGCAATAGCGTCATTTTTACTGTGCTGATTAAAACGAAAGAAAACCAGTATTTGCTATTGACCTCAAGTTAACCTGAGGTTTTATGCTTGTTTCAATACATGAGGCATTCAATACCAATAAGCAGTTATGGAGATTTCTAATGAGTATTATCGCCCTTTTTAACTTAGCGAAAGAATATCTAGAAACGCGTCGGACAAAACGAGCCTTTCGTCACCTAGATAATCATTTCTTAAAGGACTTGGGATTTTATCGCGAAGAAGGGCATATTTACCCTTTATCGGGCAGTAAAGAGGTGACAGAAGAAACAAAAGCATTTGCTCAAAAAACACCGACTGAAGCGCCATTAAAGCGTTGAATAAATCGGGCGGCTTGGCGATTGGTGTTTATACACTGTTGAATCAGCCGGATTAATATCCGGCTGAGAAGCATTGGCAGGTTCTAATTCATCGGAGCGCTGAATGATCAGTGCGTCTTATTATCGGGTGACTTTAAGGTTGTGTTTTTGCTGAAATCGCTCGATGGCAAGCTCTATCAGCTGGGTAACGAGTGACTGCTGTGATAGACCAGAATGTTCCCACAGTTTTGGGTACATACTAATGTTGGTAAAACCAGGTAATGTATTGATTTCATTTATGAAAATCTCATCATCTGGTGTTAAAAACATGTCTACCCGTGCAAGTCCAGAACAGCCCAGTAGCTGATAGACCTGAATGGCCGTGGTTTGAATTCTAGCCGTTTGGCTTGCGCTAATGTCGGCGGGAATGTTTAGTTCGGTGGCATCGGCATCCAGATATTTGCTTTCATAGCTATAAAATTTGTCACGGGTAAGGATCTCGCCGACGCCGGAGGCCATTACCTGATCGTTGCCAAGAATGGCGACTTCCAGCTCACGTCCGTCTACGGCTTGTTCGACCAGTACTTTTTGATCGAATTGGAAAGCATGGGTTATGGCTTGGATCAGGGATTCTTTATCGCTTGCTCGGCTGACACCAATGGAAGACCCCATGTTTGACGGTTTGACAAACACCGGGTAGCCGTATTGGGCTTCGATCTCATCGATCGGCCATTCCTTTTGCCAATGATAGAGTGTTGTAAACGCCGCGTTATGGATGCCAGCATCCCGTAGTAGACGTTTCATGATGTCTTTATCCATGCCGACTGCACTGGCGGTGACATCGGCACCAACACAAGGCAGATTCGCCATTTTAGCCAGTCCTTGAACCGCACCATCTTCGCCATAAGGCCCATGCAGGACGGGAAATAATACATCGATTTGCCCAAGTGCCTCTTTATTGTCCATACGCACCAGCTGTCTTTCTGGGCCATTGGGTATTAGGCCCACTTGAGGGGAGGACACATTAAGAGCAATGTCTTTTGGGTTATCCGCATGAAATAACTTTATGGACTCTTCGTTTAGGAACCAGCGTCCATCACGGTCTATGCCAATGAGAACTGGCGTGAACCGCTCAGGATCAAGAGAACGAATCACATTCTGAGCAGACTGTAAGGAAACTTCATGTTCCGCCGAACGCCCACCAAAAACAATAGCAACGGTGATTTTACCTGCTGTCATAGTAATTCCAACTGCACAATGAATAAGTCTAATGCCTGCCAGTGCAGGGTATCCTGATTTATATTTGAGTCTAGCAGCCTGACCAACGTTGTCCTACTTGGGCCTCGCGGTACCAACGCATTAACACTTTATGATTATCATCGTCAGCCGCTGGCGACCATGGGGCAAAATCCTCTTCTTTGAAAGCTTTATAAGGGCCCTGTTTTACTTCAAAGATGACCGCATCGGTGTCCAGTGAGAGTACGGCGTGCCAGCCCGCAACAGGTGTTTCAATAACGGAGTCTTCTTCACCTAAGACGGCACGGTTGATCACTACGCCCTCATCGTCAAAAGTCAGGACGATGAATCGACCACGCAATGCTGTGAGTAGCTCCCATGTTTCCATATGGCGATGAGGGCGAATGTAGGTGTCTGGCTCCATCGCGATGGCTAAGCGTTGAACGGGGTCTGATAAATCACTATGAATATTGTGATTCATTCGCAGACGGGGTGATAGTCGAGCGTCATCGCTAAGCGCGGAAAGTTGGTCAAAACTGAGTTTATTCATGGTGTAGAGTACTTAATATAAAAAGAAAAAGTATGCTAATGCCAGCGTCACGACGAGTCAAACTTGTTTTATAAAGGCAGAGCGAATCAGCCCAATACCCGCTAATGCAAAAAGCCCTGAAACAGAGGCATCAATCCAGCGACTCGCTTTCTTATAGCCATTCATGACACCGTTCAAAGAAAACACAATGGAGTAGAGGGCATTCGTGAAAAAGCCAACGAGTACGCACACAAAAACGCCTAGTACAAGAAACGCCGTGCTATCGTTAGCTCCTAGGCCTACGGACAGCGCGGCCATCCAAGCGATTACTGTTTTAGGGTTCGATACATTGAGGAAGACGCCTTTAATAAACCAGCTCATAAGGGATCTTGTGCCTATTTCAACTTGGTCCATGTCGTTGTCGGGATGTATCGCGGATTTAGCGGATAAAAAAGCTAGCCAGATGAGATAGAGACCTGCGAACACTTTAAGCGCCATAAGTAAATAAACAGAACTTTGCAGAACCACACCTAGGCCGCTTGCGGCAATAACGCCCCAAAATACCAACCCCGTGGATAGTCCCGCTCCATAGATTAAGCTGGTTTTTCTTCCTAAACGCATGGCCACGGTGGCATTAGAAACCGTGGCAGGTCCAGGTGATACCGCAATCACAAAGAAAGCGAGACCGATACTAAGTAAAGAGAGCATATTTATTTCCTCATGCAAGTGGAGAAGATGACAGTATTATTGTAATAATGCGTATTGTAAAAATACTGTGGGTCTACTCACGCCCCAGTCGTTCAACATTCAATTCAATGGAGCTATTCCTCAGAAAACAGCTCTTTTAGCATTGGCTCAGGGTTGTTTAAAAATGCTTTAGTGACCTCATAATGTTCGGTATCTTGGTATTTTATTGGATACAGTCCCGACTTGTCGATTTGATAAATTTGGGCGCCGGGATAAGCCATTAAAATGGGGGAATGGGTTGCCATAATGAACTGCGACCGCTGTGTCACGAGTTGATGCATTCTGCTTAAAATAGCTAGTTGTCGAGTCGGTGAAAGAGCCGCTTCCGGTTCGTCAAGCAGATAAAGTCCATCGCCAGAGAAGCGCTTTATCATAAGTGATAGAAAGGATTCTCCGTGGGATTGATGGTGTAGCGATTTCCCACCATAACTGTCTTTAATTGCAGGTGGATTAATATAGGGAAAAGCAGCCTCGTCTAACTCGTCAATATTGGTAGCGACGTTATAGAAGCTTTCTGCCCGAAGAAAAAAACCATCTTTATAGCGCTTAAAAGACTTTGAAAATCGCAAGTAACGATGTAGTTCAGAGTGGGTACTACGAGTACCAAAATGAAAGTTCTTCGAGCCGCCTTCGGCGTTGAATCCTAGACCCACCGCAATGGCTTCGAGCAGTGTTGATTTACCACTGCCATTTTCACCAACAAATATGGTGACTTCTTTGTCAAATTCTAAAAAATCCAGCTCTTTGACCGCCGGGATTGAGAAGGGGTAGACATCGAATGAATCGATGGTTTTCCTTTTCAGCTCAATTTCTTTTAGATAGGGCAAGGATTCCATAAATTGTCCCTAGCCGCTTTTAACGGCATGAATCGTTATGTGATCGTTTGTTTCTCGTTCATAGCGTTGGATGTCTAGTATACTAAAGCCTGATTGTTCTAGCTCAGCAACGAGATCTTCAGCGGAGCTAATATGACGATAAACGATACCATCTTTAAAAAGCTGATAGCTATCGCCTTTTGAACATAGGCTACTGACAAAAAAGACGCTCGCTTCTTGTAAAGCGCCTTCATGCGGGTCTGCTAAAGAGCCCTCGCGCAGGTCTGCTAAATAGTCATGTACTTTTTTAGAAAGGTTCGTCTATCGTCACCAATAATGCAGTGCAAGCAGTTGCCATCGATTATTACCTGTTCTGAATTAGCCAGTCGCTCGTTGTCACTCCAGCCCGCCCAACCTGGGTTTTTCGCCTGAACATACATGTCATCATGAATAGCGTAATTTGGCTGTTTAATATTGCGATTAATTGTCACTTTACTGACCTCAATTCCAGAGAGTGAGCTTTCTCGTTATATGGGATAACACTAGTCTGATAGATAGTAAGTGACGGTTGAAACCACTCTAACTTTTTTGATTTGAGGGTTGTTCTTGTCTCTTTCGCTAATGCTAAATTGACCTTGCGAAGCGGTTTTAATTTTACCCAATGTGCTTTTTGAGTCGGAAGCAAATTTCTCGGCGACTTTACGCGCGTTTTGGGTCGCCTCTTCAATCATTTTGGGTTTTACTTCGTTTAGGCGAGTGAAAAGGTATTCTGTTTGCGCCTGATAATTGTTGCCAGTAAAGACGATGCCTTGTTTTCCTAAGTCTGACATATTCTCCATAACACGGCGCACAAGGTCTATATTTTTGGAATAGACAGTGACGGTTTGGGTGGCGGTATATCTGAATTTAGCTTGGCTGTTATTGCCGTATTGTTGGGCAGATTTATCAATGATTGAGGGAGAAGAGAAAGAGATTTCGTTCGCTCCAATGCCTGATTTCTCCAGAAAGGCTTTGATTTTTGCGGTGTTGTTATCAATCTCGTCGTACACTTTTTCAAGGTCGTTGCCGGCGATATTAAACTGAATGGGCCAAATAACAATGTCGGCTTTGTATTCTCGTTCGGATAGTCCTTTTACGGTCACCGTTCGCTCTAATTCCTTGTATTGGATGGCGGCATGACCAAGCAGATAGCCCAGAGAAGACAGGCCAATAATAATACAGACTCCCAGAATGAGTGAGCTGGTTCTATTCAATGTCGACACAACGTTCTCCCTGTGAATGTGATGGTATTGAATCTAGATCCATCTAAGTACATTGTTATGTCGCGGCAGAAAAGTCAATATGAGGTTCTACTTGGTGTCGTCGTGTATTTGTACCAAAGGCAGCTATTCAAATTATGTTTAACACGTAAGAGTTGATGTGTTCACAAACCAAGTATCATTTTTCCGGTGAATGCCAATGACAATAAGTCCTTCGCGTTTTTCGTAAATGCCTTTCCATACAAAACGGTAGCATCCGTCGTGATCGTCATCACGGTAGCCTTGTAACGAACCAAAATACTCGTAACTTAGGTTCTTACCATTTCTCGCGTTCATGTGTTTTATATCATCTTCAAAACGCGCTCGAGAAAAATCGACCAGATCTTTTTCTTCATAATGTTTTATGAACAGCTCATAGTCACCCGTCTCGTCTGCTTTCAGCATTTCTTTTAAGAAGCCTTCCGCGATGGCTTTTTCATCTTGCAAATTAGACATTAGATTTTGCTCCTTGAAGATTCATTTTCAGATTATAAGAATAACGATCAGGCACTTGATGGGGAATAACGTTTTTTACTCAAAGCGTCGTCCCTTCTAACCTTGTTTATTTTCCTGTATAGGATAGTACATGATTACTATGGAGTTCACCATCAAGATTAAAATTGAGTTCTCCAATGATTTGAAATCCCAGTTTTTTATAAAATGCGATGGCTCCGTGATTGTTTATCCAAGTCGATAGCCAAAAAGGCGAGCCATACAAAGACTCTATTTCCTTTAGCAGCTTTTTACCTATGCCTTGTCCTTGAAAACGTGTGGAGACATATAGCGTTACCACTTCATACCCTGCGATTGAGCTTTCATTGAACCTAGACTCAACATCAACAAGGACAAAACCCACAAGGTGATCTTCCTCTTCATACACAAGAATATTGCACGATGCCTGATCAAGTAGCTTAAGAAAATGACTTTCAGTAAATGTTGATAAAGCATATTCGGATATCTTTTTTCGAATCCCTTCGGTGGCGTAAGTATTCAGCCAGACTTGTAGTGAAAGTGCTGCTAAGTTTAAGCAATCGCTTTTTTCAGCTCGTCTTATCATATGGGCTTCTTCCGTTCACTTTGCTTTATGGCTCTTTTGACATTCAGTTTCCATAAATGTATATCAGCTTCACATTGCATTAGTCTAATATTTTTATGATTCCACCGCGCTAACACTTGTTACGTTCTTCAATTCCAAACATTCTCCTTCCATGGCTTTCGCGTCCTCAGGATCATGGGTGACAAGCAGTGCGGGTATGTTGGCTTGGCGTATTTCGTCCAACACAAAGGCTCTTACGTCGCGTCGAAGAGCAGGATCAAGTTTGCTAAAGGGTTCGTCTAGGAGCAGGTATTTTGGTTCAGCCAGTAGAGTGCGCAGCAGGGCGACACGAGCTTGTTGGCCGCCGGAGAGTTCTTTGGGTAGGGCATTGGCCTTGTTTTCGATATCGAGTCGAGCAAGGGCCTTGATAGCAAGTACTTGACGCTCACTTTTTTTGACTCGAGAGGGAATGGCGAAAAGTAAATTTTCTATGATGCTCATATGTGGAAAGAGCAAAGGCATTTGCTGTAGCAAGCCGACTTGGCGCTCTTGAGTGGGTAATAAGTGCAAGGCTTGATCCTTGAGGTAGATCTCACCTGAGGCGCTAAGATGAGGCGTGAGTGAGCCGCTCAAAAAGTTGAGTAAGCTGGATTTGCCAATGCCGCTTGGCCCCATAATGGAGAGAACTTGTCCGCTTTCAATCTTGAAGCTTAAATTGTCAATCAGTCGTTTACCGTCTAATGACAAGGAAAACGCGTTTACACTGAGCACATTATCGTCCTTCTGCTGGCTTATTTTATCTGTATGAAACGTTTGCACGACTACTGCGCTTGCCAATAGTTTGTTAAAAACAGACTCAAAATGCTCATTTATAGGTATAAACTCCGCTTTCTCGTCTGTTTTTGCCGCGTCTTGGCGTCGCTCGTGACATCGCTCAAAGGTCTCTATATACAGTTACTTTTTATCGATAGAGGATTTTTTCCTCATACTCAATGACGTTTTTAACGCCAACCGCCATTGTGTCCAATGGTGCGGAAGCTGTTGTGACAGCCAAAAAACAAAAACAGGGAAGAAGGCTTGTAATAAGGCCATACTACCAACTTGTTTTCGGTCGCCTGAAGCGGCTCTTGCCACGGCTTCCGTCGTCAGTGTGCTATGGCGACCTTCGCCTGCGATCAGGGTAGGTAAATATTGCGCGACACTAACGGAAAAGCCAATGGCAAAGGCGGTAAAGAGGGCGGGTTTTAGCATAGCAAGTTTAATGAACAGATAGTTGCGCCAAGGTTGGTAGCGTAAGCGGTTTGCCTGATACAGATACTCTTCTTGGTAAGCCAAATAGGGGCCTTTTAACGTCAAATAGACATAAGGCAATACATACAACAAATGCATGGCGATAATGGCCAAAAAGGAGCCATTGATATTGGTTTGTAGCATGAGGACGGAGACCCCAAACAGAAAGCCAACTTGAGGTAACAGAATCGGTACGTAGATCAGCCAATCAAAGGGATGGTGTTTTGGCGGCGTCTCTTTAGTGTAAGACGCGCGTTTGCTTTCCAGCATGAGCAAGCTCATTAAACAGGCGATACCCGTCGCAGCTAAGGCAATGAGTAATGTATTGCTGGATAATTGAATTAATAAAGGGATGGCACTGTGGATGTTGTCCCATGTCCATTGACTGGGCAGGGCATCAGGAAAGCGCCAACGGCGTGTTAGCGACCACATTGGCAATACCAAAAGGGCTAAAAAGGCCGTGATTAATGATAAGACGCCGAGCATTGCCCCGAGCTGAACGAGATAATCTGTTGCCCCTTGGCGTTTGCCGTTACTGCGTTCTGGCGTCGTCATTTGTTGTAATACACGGTGACCAAACTCCCAAGCCGCCAAGACGATGGCAATGACGACCATTAATACCACCGCACCCGCACTGGCGATATAGCGCATAGAAAGGTCAGGAGCATTAAACCAACGTAGCAGTGTGACGGACAGCGTGGAGGGAGTATTGGGTCCGATAATCATAGCCAAATCGACCACCGTGAGACTAAAGGCAATGACGATAAAGATAGGCAGTCTCACAATGGGGTAGAGCTGCGGAATCAGGATCTTTCGCCATGTGGTTAACCGGCTATAACCGAGCGTCCGACACACTTGTAAACTCTGTCTGGCTTGTATGGTTTGCAAACTGGCCAACATGACAAACAGTAAATAAGGCATCTCTTTGATAACGAGAGCGAAGATCAGCGAAAGAGCATAGGGGTCTTGGGTGGTGATCCAATTAGGCGGGCGCTCAAAGCCTGTTAACCAAGGGCTAAAGAGGCGAAGTAACCAACCCGATGGGCTAAGTAAAAACAACAAGCCAATGGCGATGGCGGCATGGGGGATGGCCAAAATGGGCGCAAGCATGGCTTCAATGCGACGGAAAAGCGGCTTTTCATACCCCCAAGCAAGCAAGGATAAGGCCAGCCAAACCGCTAATAATGGAGCGCCAATGCCAGAAATTAGGGTGAGTTTAAGGCTTGAGTAGAACTCTTCAGAATGAAAGAGGGTGAGCCAAGGGGCGAGTGAAAATTGATGGCTACCTAAGGGCGGAAAATACTGAAAAGCAGGTAACACGGTGCCGACTAGCCCCACGACAATGGGCATGGCTAGTAGAAAAACCAGCAAACTTGCAACCTGCTTTGGGTGTTTCAACGGCATGGAAAAGGTTTGCTCATGTTTTCACTTCTATCAATGGCTTGCCTCTTATTGGGCATAACGTTTGCGCCATTCTTTTTCTAAGGCATTTACCCAGGTGCTATTAGGTTCTGGGAGTGTTTTGCCTAGTTGCTTGATGCTGAGAGTGGCGATGCCTTTTGGTATGGCATCAAATTTCGCTTGATCGGCTGGCGGGAGTTTGGCATAAGACAAGACACTTAAATCCCCCCATACAGTTGGTTTTTGTTTCTCTATTTGCGCTTCTGGCGAAAGCATAAAGTTGGCCACCACCTGTGCAGCGGCTTTGGCGCTACTGTTGTAAGGAATGGCTAAGAAGTGTGTGTTGCCAATGGTGCCATTGGTAAATACGTAAGAGCGAACGCTGTCTGGCAAATTCCCCTTGGCGATTTGTACGGATGCGGCGGAGACATCGAAACTAAACGCAATATCGATTTCTTGATCGTTTAATAAACGCATCATCGCCTGAGAATCTTTTGGGAAGGTCTTTCCATCGCGCCAAGCAACCTTATTGAGTTTATCAAGGTACGCCCAAAGAGGTGCCGTCACCTTTTGAAAGGTCGCTTGATTGACGGGTTTAAGCAGTGCAGCACGATCATTTGTTAATTCGTATAGGGCTTGTTTTAAAAAGGTAACCCCTAAGAATTGTGGTGGTGCAGGATAAGTTACTCGGCCTGGATGGGCTTGGGCGTAAGCGAGCAAAGCTTTCATAGACTTAGGTGGTTTTTTTAGGGTGGCGGTGTCATACATAAAAACGACTTGCGCCATGCCCCAAGGGGATTCCATCCCATCGACGGGAGTGCCGAAATCGTTTGTTAAACTTTCCCGTGCGTTTGGATCGACGTATTTTTTATAATTGGGCAAATTGTGACTAAAAGGACCGTATAATAGGTGATGGTCTTTCATTGCTCGAAAGTTTTCGCCATTGATCCAGATTAGATCCACAGAGCCGTGTGTGTTTTTGCCCGCTGCTTTTTCGGCCAAAATACGATTGACGGCATCTGCAGTATCACTCAGTTTGACCTGTTTTAAGGTGATGTCATATTTCTTTTTGACTTGTCTCGCTGCCCATTGAATATAATCGTTAATATTATCTGCGCCTCCCCAAGCATTGAAATAGACCGTTTCACCTTTGGCTTCTTTTAAGGTGTCTGACCAGCTTTGTGCCATCAGGTTGCTTGAAAGTGATAAGGCCATTAGGCTGGCAGACAAAAAGCTGGCCATCTTTATAGTCTTCATAAACGTCATGGTAGAAAGGCTCCTGCGTTATAGGGGCTGATTAATCAAGCTCAGCTAATGTATCTGGTTTATAGCGATGATTAAGGTAAATATAAAGTAGTAAGTTTAGTGGTTGGATGCAATTTATATCCATAAGTTCAATCATTTAGCGTAAAATAATGACGATTTTCCATGGTCGACATGTTTAAACGATGAGGTTTTATGTCATATCAGATTTTCTCTCACGTATTACCCAGTGCTTCGCTGGGCACCCAGCGTATTATTAAAGCCCATCATTTTGGTGTTCAGGGTGCTCGACCAAAAGTCTATCTACAAGCTGGATTGCATGCGGACGAATGGCCTGGCTTTTTGCTGCTGAATACGTTACTTAAGTATTTAAAAAAAGCCGATGAAGCGGGGTTGATTCAAGGGGAAATTGTGATTGTCCCCGTGGCGAATCCAATTGGTTTAGCGCAAAACTTCCATGGTTATGTCCCCGGTCGGTTTGCTTTTTCCGATGGGGGCGGCAACTTTAATCGTAACTGGCCGCAAATCGGTCAACAGGTCGCCAAGCGTATTCAATCCTCTATTACAGGGGATGTTGAAGAAAATAAAGTGCTGGTGCGTGAAGCCATTCGAGAAGAGTTGAAGCAATTGCCGGATATGACTGAGCTGCAAGGCATGAAGAAGACACTTTTGGCGCTCTCTATGGACGCCGATGAAGTATTGGATTTGCATTGTTCCGGTGAAGCGATGCTTCATGGTTATTTGCCACAAGAATTTGAAGACTATTTTAAGCCGTTGTTAGGATTACTTGGGGCAAAAGTCGGTTTGTCAGAGTTAGAAACGGGCGCGGCCTCATTTGACGAGACCAATGTAAGTGTTTGGCGTGAGCTGAAAGGGCACTATGCCCATCTTATCCCGTGGGGGTGCCGTTCGATGACCATTGAACTACGGGGGGAGAATGATATTTCCGATGAGGTGGCCGAACACGATGCCAAAGCGCTGCTTGAGTATCTGGTGCTGCGTGGTGTCGTTCACGAAGAGGTCACTCAAGGTGAGGTTACTCAAGGTGATAGCTCAAAGAGAGACGATTCAGCGGTTGTTTACTATCCATTAGATGCTATGGATCTGGTGAAAGCGCCTTGTGCGGGTATTGTTTGCTATAACAAACAAATTGGCGACGAGGTGGAAGCTGGAGAGGTGATTGGTGAAGTGGTTAATTTAATGGAAGATGATGTAACTGCTTCGCGCTACCCATTAGTGGCACGTACGAATGGCGTATTGTTTGCCCGTTACCAGCGCCGATTAGTCATGTGTGGGGAATCTGTGGCGAAAATTGCGGGGCGAGAGCATCTTGCTTATCGTGAAATTGGTCGTTTGTTTGAGGACTGATATCGAAGCAGCGGATTGGCTTAAACGGCCAAAGAGAAGACAACGATTGTATTTTAGTATTGAGAGTATTGAGTGACAGAACAAGCCAGCCAGACACGACAGCTCACCCAAGAACAACAGTGTGTTGTGCAACACGATTTAACCACGCCAGCCAAGGTCATTGCCGTGGCGGGGGCGGGTAAAACCACGACACTGATTTCGCGCATTGAGTATTTGTTGATGCAAGGGGTGGATGCCTCACAGATTGGCGTGTTCATGTTTAACAAAAGTGCCCAAGAAGAATTTTCCGAACGCTTAAGTCAACACCTGTCTTCAAATGGCTTTATGCGTTCACCCAGCGTGATGACGTTTCATGGGTTTGGTTTAAAACTGTGTCGTCGGATGGAGCAGCAAGGTTGGTTACCCAATGCAAAGTTAGTCACCGATGATTTTAGTTTGGTAAAAATGTTACGAGAGGCCATGAGTCTCTTAGTTCGCAAAGGCGAGAAGGTGACGCTTCAAGATGAAAAGGACTGGCTTGAAGATGTGTTGCTGTTTATTGACCAAGTGAAAGCCTCTGCTAAGCCCGCCCAAGAGGTATTTAATCGTCTCGGTTGGTCGAAAGAACGTCAGTTTTTTCCGGCGCTCTATAATGAATTAGAAAGCCTGCGTAAACGTCATAATATACGTTTTTTCTCCGATTTATTGTCTGACCCCTATGAATTGTTATTTGCGTTGAGTGAAGAAGAACGCCACCAAATACAAGGTTTTGTGCCCGCTTTTCGCTATTTGTTGATTGATGAGTTTCAAGATATTAATCCTTGTCAGTACGAGTTGCTAAAAATGCTTTATCCCGCGTCATGTCAATGGATGATTGTCGGAGACGTTCAGCAGTGTATCTACGAATGGCGTGGTGCAAGCCCTGATATTATGGCGACCCAGTTTGATAGGGACTTTCAGTCTGTGCAAACTTACCCACTCAGTACCAGCTTTCGTTTTGGACATTCTGTGGGATTGATGGCATCGAGCGTGATCAGTGAAAACGATCCAGATGCCTTGGTCATCGGCGAAGGGGATCGTACGCGGGTGTCGTTCGCTCGCGCACCAAAAACAGGCAAAGCGCTATTGAGGGAACTCAAAACTTGGGTCGAAGAAGGGCGAGCCTTGAGTGAAAGTGCTGTTTTGGTGCGTTTGTACAGTGACATGGTGCCTATCCAGTTGGCTTTGATGCACAAAGCCGTTCCTTACCAGTTACATGGTGATTCCCCTTTAATGGAAAACCGCCAGATTCGAATGCTGGTGGCGTATTTAGGGGTGATTGCGGGTGGCTTAGATAATCCCGAGTTGTTCTTTCGTCGCGATGATGTGGAATTCCTACTGAGTGTACCCAGCTTAGGCGGTTCTATGGCACAACGAAAAACCTTGATTCAGCAGGCAAAACAATCGCCACACTTGTTGCCTCAAATGATCGATACCATGGCGGATCAGGCCGATGGCTGGCGTGCCAAAAAGCTCTACGAACGAGCTGATTGGTTGCGTAGTTTGACAATGTATCGCTCTGACCCCGCACAAGGGTTAGCCTATACGTTAGAGAAGTTGGGGATCTATCGATACTTTGAAAGCACCAGTAATAAAGATATTCAAACCCAAGAGAAGATTGCCACTTGCGATGCTTTTATCGCCTATGTGCGCGGTGTTGGTGGGCATGCGCAAGATATTTTAACTCAGTTGGCAGCGTTGAATGAACGACACACCGATGATACGAACGGTGTTCACCTGATGACCATTCATAAATCCAAGGGGTTGGAGTTCGACTTAGTGTTATTGTCTGGCCTGCAAGAAGGGCGCTTTCCCTATTACGATGAGGACTTAAGCCGTATTGACCAACAGGCCGCCAGCCAAATGCAGTCTGAACGCCGCTTATTTTATGTGGCGATTACTCGGGCTAAGCAGCAATTGGTGATTTTAGAAACGCCTACGGCAGATGAAAATAAACGGATGAAGCGGGGAGATATCCCTCAGGTTGCGTTGAAAAACATGGCACTGTCACGTTTTGTATTTGAAGCTCAGCCTTACGCCGTCAGTCATATTTGTCAGCGTTGGCACGAAGATAGCAATGATGAGCCCATTGATACAGCAAAAGGCACGGTGTTTCAGCGTTATTTGAGTCGTGTTGATTCGTCACCGAGATTGATTTTTCGCCACCAGCTAAGTGACCAGACCCAAAGCTTAAAAGCCGGGGATAAGGTGCGGCATGATCGATTTGGTCAGGGCGTCGTGGTGCGCCAGGAGCAAGAAGGTAAGCGAATGATTTTTGTGGATTTTGGTGAGCAAGGTTTGAAACGATTCAACCCTCGACAAACTCAGCTGGTGAAGTTGTCCTCTCGCTCATAGATCTTTCGTATCACAAACATATATATTGTCGTTATTAGATTGTTGGAGAAACCATGTCTATCCCATTGATTGATTTTGAAAAATTAACGAGTTCAAACCAAACTGTGAGTCAGGCCGAAATACAGGCGTTGGACTCCGCCTGTCGTGAAATTGGCTTTTTTTATTTGGTTAACTCCAGCCTTTCTCCTGCCCTAATGAAAAAATTAATGGGCGCGGCTCAACGTTTTTTTGCACAGCCTGACGAGGTAAAACGAGCGATTGATATCAAAAATAGTCCCAATCATCGGGGCTATGGCGGCATTGGCGAAGAACAGTTAGACGAAGTGTCCCATGCGGATTGGAAAGAGACTTTCGATATGGCGTTGGACTTAGCAAAAGATCATCCGCTAGTGAGCAAATACCCAACCATGTATGGACCAAATCAGAATCCGAGCGATCCGCTGGTGGTTGAGGTTTTGCAAGAGTATTATGTGGCGGCTTTTGAGGTGGCTCAAAAGGTACTGACGGCCATGGCGCAAGCACTGAAACTTGAAGCCGATTTTTTTACTCGGTGTTTTACCGATCATGTAACGGTTTTACGCATGATTCATTACCCACCCCGTCCCGCAGAGGATCATCATAACGGCGCCGGTGCCCATACGGATTACGGTTGTATCACCTTGTTATTACAAGACATGATTGGTGGATTGCAGGTGAAAAATCGTCGTGGCGAATGGATGGATGCGACACCAGTTGAAAATGCCTTGGTCGTGAACATTGGGGATCTGATGCAGCGCTGGACGAATGATGAGTATGTTTCCACCTCTCATCGTGTGGTATCGCCTTTGTCTGGTGTGGATCGCTACTCGTTTCCTTTCTTTGTGGAACCGGATTACGAAACCAATGTGGCGTGTGCGCCTAGCTGTTTTTCGGCCGATAAGCCTGCTAAATATGCGCCGATTTTAAGCGGTGATTGGATACAATCGAGATTTGATGCCACCTATGCTTATCGAGAAAAATCCTAATCTTGAGAGCGTCGTTTTGTCATATTTCTGTTGTAGACTGTACCGCGTAAAAGCATGAATGGCTAAGGGTAAGAGGGCGATCCAATCAATAACTCTATTAAGAACAGGAAGTTGTCATATAAAGGTAACTTTGTATTATTGAGTTTAGTGCTATACTTAACTTCAAATTGTAACGGTAGGACACTATGCCATCGCATCCCTTGGTCATCCAAGAGAATCTCTATTTTCTGTTAAATGAAGTCGAAAAACATTATTTCCTCGTCGATCAGTTTTTTAAAACCCAGTCTCCGGATGTATTACCCCGCATATATGCCCGTCGTGGTTACATGCAAACCCTACGTGAAAAAGTCGAAATAAAATGTTCTGAAATGATCAAACGGCGTAAGCCTGGAACGGCTTATGCGGTTCGAGTTGAGGCCGTTCGTTCACTTGCTGCTGCCCTTGAGGGGGTGGCTCAGCATTATCTGGATTGTGTTCAGGAAGGCACATTAGAGGATCATTATGAACACCCAGGGGCTCTTATTTGTAGTAAATTACTGCGACGTATGGATCGCTCCCTTAATCTAGTAAAAGTGGGGTTGGACAAATCTCAGCGTCGTATTGGTATCAAACTAGGACGAAGTACGCAGGGATTATTGGTGATGTACGATGACATTCAAGATGTCACGTTAGCGGCGAAGGATCGTTTGACTGATACACAATTAAAATCCGCTATCTTGAGTAATTACGCCCTTAAGTGTGCCATTCAAAAGTTAGCCATTGTGGGTGAGTCCTTGATCAAAGTAGACTTAGGCCAAGTAGTCAGTCTACAGAACTATGACCATCTTCGTGATTCCGCATCTTCTCTTAATTACAGCCTGAGCGATTTAAAAGTGCGCCGCCTTGCTTTAACCCGATCAGGCAGTGCCATTGCCGCGATTTCCCATAAAGATGAGTCGGGTAACGATGTTTTGGCGGTTTACAAAGAGGGCGACCACAACAAGCTCGCCGAAGAAGTCGAAGGCATGAAGCACTGGCGCGATGTGGATCCTCAACTTGCCCCTGATGTACTGGCTCACACGACTTCTAATGGTCGTTCTTCCTCACTGTTAATCGAACACTTACCTGGTAAAACGTTAGAAGCTTTACTCATTGATCCCTACAATGACAGTGACAAAGCCTTTGAAGCGCGCAAAGAGACGGTTAATTGCGCGCTTTCTGTACTGTTTAAAACCCTCAATCGTATCTGGAAGGTGACGTATACACCAGAACATTGCCAAGCTCGCTTTATGCAGCAATTGGCTAAGCGGATTGATGACAGTATTCGGGTTCATCCAGATTTTTTCACGCCAGAGCATCGCATTTGTGGGCAAGTTCGCCCCAGCTTTGCGGAGTTAATGCGTAAAGTAGGAGAGAAAGAAGCCCATTGGCGAGTGAACTTTTCGGTGCTGATTCATGGGGATTTCAATGTTGATAATGTGATCTACGATTCTGTTGAAAAGCGTATTTATTTTATTGATCTTCATCGATCGGCTTATTTTGATTATGTGCAAGATTTGTCTGTGTTAATGGTGTCTATTTATCGTTTACAGGTGCTGAGTGGCTCTACCCGAGAACTCATGATGCAAAGTGCCATGCAGATTTACCATTTTGGCCGTCGCTTTGCCAAGCGCCAAAACGATGACTATTTTGAGTTGAGGTTAGCGGCGGGCTTAGCTCGTTCATTTGCTACATCGACACGTTTTATTTTTGATAAAAAACTCGCCTCGCGCATGCATTTACGCGCTCGCTATTTACTTGAACATTTGGCGCAAATCACAACAGAACAAGAACTGAATTTCAAACTTCCCATTAAGGAATTGTATGTTGAATAAGTCAGAGCAACTGAACAACTTAAAGGTTGGCGTGATTGGTATCCCTGGGAAATGGTCTACTGAAGTATTAGCAGATCGTCTTGAGGCAAAAACCGGCTTTCGAGCCGTTATGGACGTAAGAGACATTGCCTTGCACTTGGATACGAATAAAGTTTTTTGCAAAGGACTGGATTTGACGGAACTGGATGGCGTGATTATCAAAAAAATCAGCCAAGTTTATTCCCCAACAACGGAAGACAGAATTCATATTTTGTCTCATCTTGAAGCACTAGGTGTGCCTGTGTTCAGCCCAACCCAGAGTATGGGTAAGTTAATTAATCGATTAAGCGGTACGCTGGCATTGCAACAAGGGGGCATTCCAATGCCAAAGACACGCATTACCGAGTCCGTTGAAGCGGCCTTTGAGATGGTGCGTGAATTTGGTTCTGCCATTTTGAAACCTTTATATTCGACGAAAGCACGTGGCATGGTGTATCTTCGAGAAGAAGACAGTGACGAAACCGTGCGTGCTCAACTAGCAGAGTACCAGCAGAAACAGCCCTTACTCTATATTCAACAGGCACTTAATCTTCACGGCCGTGATCTAGGCATGGTGTTTATCGGCGGCGAGTATTTTTGTACTTATGCCCGTGTGGGGAGTGCCGATGCTTGGAATACCACCATCAACAGTGGGGGGCGTTATGAACCGTTCGAACCGGACGCCGAGTTGATTGAATTAGGTCACCGTTCTCAAGCCTGTTTTGATTTGAGTTTTACCACCGTTGATATTGCATTGACAGGCGATGGTCCAGTGGTATTTGAGGTCTCTGCTTTTGGTGGCTTTAAAGGGGCATTAGATGGGTGCCATTTAGATGCGGCTGAGGCTTATGCCAACTATGTGCTAAGCTCTATAGACAGTCAAAAGGGTAACAAAGTATGACACAAGGACCTCTGGATAATTTTACATTAAAGACAATGATGGATGATTGTCAGCATCAGCTTACCCTGATTTTTGGTGTGTTGACGGTAAGAGTTCATGGTAACAACCGTGCTGTTTTAACGGAACTCAACGAGTATTATAAAAGTTATCGTGACGGAAAATCGGGCTCCCACGCTATTGATGTGTATGTGGTCGACCATGAGGAAGTAGTGGAGTCAGTCGAGTGGCAGGATGTGCCAAGAGAGGTTGGAAAACGCGGCCGCAAAGAAGGTTATCTAAATTACCTATCTGAGCAAGGTGCGTTTGCAGGGCGTTGGATTAAAAAGTTTAAAACGGGCATGCTCATGCTGCAGCGACTTGAAAACCCGGTGGTGATTGGTCCTTGTTTGGCGAATTTGGCACAGGTGATCAACTTTATTAATAATCAATTTTTAAACCTTCATCTTCGTAATGGCTTTGTATTGGGACATGCAGCGGGTTTTAGTGTGGATGGTAACATCACGGCCATTGCAGCAGGTTCTGGGGGCGGCAAATCTACCCTGATGTTACGCTGCTTAGAAAAAGCCAGTCGGCAATTTGTGACCAATGATCGTATTTTGATGCGTCAATCTGATGAAGGGGTTGAGGCGGTAGGGGTCGCCAAGTTACCTCGGGTGAATCCTGGTACGTTACTGCACTCTGAGCGTCTTAAGTCTATTTTAGCGGTAAAGAGACAAGAAGAGTTGCTGACCATGACGAAACAAGATTTGTGGCAGTTGGAAGAAAAATATGATGTTCAGATTGAAGATAAATACGGTCCGAACCGTGTCGAGCTAACTGGCAAGTTAAGCAATTTGGTGATGTTGGATTGGTCTTTAGAGTCAACCCAGCCAACGCAGTTAGAGCGTGTGGATTTAAACAGATCGCCGGATAGCATTGAAGGATTGCGTAAACGTCCTGGGCCATTTTATCAGGATGAGTCAGGGGCATTTGCGGATTTATATGCCTGTGATTCCGTGAAGACATACTGTGATACGCTGAGTGGTGTACAAGTGTTTCGTTTAACGGGGGCAATAGATTTTGATAAAGCCTTTGCTCTGATGGACACCATGGATTCGTTATGACAGCAAGATTCGCGTTGATTCGCCACGGTGCCTATCAGCAACTGACCAACGTACCCAGTGCATTGCAGCCCTTTCCACTGACAGTGGCAGGAGAAGAGGAGGTGCGTCGTCAGGCGCGGGCTTTTGCTCAATGGTTAACCGAGACGAATCAAAGACTGAACCCTGTGGTCGACACTTCAACCTTGTTAAGAGCCTTCCAGACGGGAGGGCTTTATATAGAAGAACTGCTGCCATTTTTTCTAGACGAACCTCGTATCAACAGTACGTTTAGCTTGTGCGAGCGTAGCGTTGGCGCCGTTGCTAACTTGACGATCAAAGAAATTGAGCAGATCTTGGCACTGGATCCAAGGTTTGACTTGCCTCCGGAAAACTGGAAGTCTAATAGTGAGTATTGTTTACCCTTTGACGGTGCTGAGTCATTAAACCAAGCAGGCAAGCGGGTGGCGGATCATATTCGCTCTTGGCATGAAAAGGCTGAAGCTGGCATTAAGTTGTTTATTGGTCATGGCGCCTCGTTTCGCCATGGCGCTTGTCATCTTAATGTCATAAATTTTTGCGATATTAAGCGATTTAGCATGCATTACGGCCATCCGATTGTTATGGAATTGGCCGATAATCAAGCGCCAAACCGACTTTATGGAGAGTGGAAACAGCGCCAGATTCAAGATGTACCTGATTGATAGCCCCGAACCGAGAACCTAACTAACATGCAAACTGTAGAAGAGAACACCGCCACGAAAAAAACACATAAAAAGTCTTTACTGCCCGTCATCTCAGAGCGTCATGAACACCGTGACATCATTTCCAGATTGCCCACAGAATGGTCTCCTTGGCCGCAAGACAAAGGTTCTTGTAATTCGGTTGCTCGGAAACCCAGCAAAATGCCAGATAGATTTCGCAAGCGTAAATTGAAATGGCCAAAGCGTCCTGTGGTGTTTATTTCTGATCCCCATGCGGATGCGACAGCCTTTGAAGCCTCTTTGATCGCCTCTGGGGTGGCGCAGCAAAAAAAAGCAGGTCTATGGCATTTAAAACTCACAAAAGCAGGACGCAAAACGGAGATCATTATCGGTGGCGATTGTCTTGATAAAGGGCCAAGCAATTTGTCTCTTTTGCGCAGTGTGAAGCATTTATACAAACTGGGTGCTCGAGTTACCTTGTTAGCGGGGAACCATGATTTGCGCTTGTTGATGGGGTTATTGGCGCTCAAAAGCTCAAAGCATAATATTGGTAATCAACATTTTTTTGTTCGTATGGGGAAAAAGGTCATTCCCTTATTCAAAGAAGTGTTCGAAGAGTATTTAGAAGGCACTAAGTGGGATAAGAAGATTCCTGATGAGGATACCTGTCGTAAAATCCTGTTTCCCGATGATAAGTGGTTTAAAGAGTTTCCTTACCATGCCGCAGGGATTTTAACGGCGGAAGGGGTTGAGCGAGAAGTGCATAAGATGCACAACAAGGCCAACAGCTTTGAACAACACTGTCATACGGTGGGGTTATCGTTAAGACATGTTTATGCTGCTGCACTACAGTGCCAAAAGCTTTTTTTGCATAAAAAAGGCGAGTTTAACTGGTTTTTCCGTAAAATGCGCTTGGTGGAAAAACGTGGTTCCTTCTTGTTTCTACACGCTGGTTTAGATGATGCCATGGGCGAGTTGCTGCTAAAAAATGGTACGTCCTATGCCAATAAAGCGTTTCATCGCAATTTAAAACATATGGATCTTTTTGGTTTTTACTATAGCTCCATTGCTAATACGTTCAGAACCAAATATCGCGATGCGGATTTGCCTTTGACCGACCGAGGCGTGAATGCCATTCACAAAGCGGGGATTCACTTTGTGGTACAAGGGCATGTCAATCGCCAGGAAGGCCAACGAATTGCCATCAAAAAAGGCCTGATTCATATTGAAGCCGATATCACCCTTGATGAACACTCTCGCCAGCGAGAAGGGCTCTTAGGCTTCGGGATAGGCGCGACCTTGATCAATAAAAAGCAGGGATTAATAGGCATAAGTTGTGATTACCCTACCGCGAAAGTTCTCAAACCCACTGAATTAAGTGCCATTTATGGATAAACCATGAAGTCAAAAACCGAATTTAAACACGAAGCTTTGCTTGATCCTGAGGATATTCAGGATGTACTAAAAGCCATCTCCAAAGGGTTGGGAAAAGGTAAATTAGAATTCTCGGACGATAAAGGCACCTTATCCCTTGGCCCTCAAGGGCTACTGTACTTAAAAGTCAGTGCATCAGATGGGGATGATCGCCAACAAGTGGACA
This sequence comes from Marinomonas sp. 63XJN7_7_ISO-PGPR-S23-202, assembly GCF_056173505.1. Taxonomy (NCBI): domain Bacteria; kingdom Pseudomonadati; phylum Pseudomonadota; class Gammaproteobacteria; order Oceanospirillales; family Oceanospirillaceae; genus Marinomonas; species Marinomonas sp. 63XJN7_7_ISO-PGPR-S23-202. Next base: position 2,359,418 of record NZ_CM149677.1, read on the forward strand.
TCAAACTGCGCTGGGAAAAAAAGCCGAAAACCTTAAGCAAAAAGCCCCCTAAAATAGAGGGCTAAGTGACGGGGTTAAGACATAATGAGTCCGCCATCAATATTGATGGCTTGACCCATTATATAAGCGGCATCAGGCCCTGCTAGAAAGGCCTCCGTATCGTTTCCCGCTTCGCATGACGACGCTTGGGTTATTTTATTGTTGAGATCTAGGGGTCAACTCGGTCAGAAAATTGGGCAGTGGCTGTGTTGTGTACTGTTGGCCTGCGATTCTGGCCATGTGTCCTTGTGGGATCAAGGTCCAGCCTTCCCCGGATAGTTCCAAAGGTTCAGAGCCGATCACAATGTGCTTCTCAAAAGCTTTGCAATATAAGCTGGGGGCATGTTCATCGCTGGAAAAACGCACGGCAAGCAGCTCTTTTCCGTTAGACAATACGGCAGTAAAGCGAAACGGTTCGGTAATGTTTTTACTGTCCATCAACACGAGAATTTGCTCAAGGGTCTTAGATATCGCGTTTTCTGGATCCGTCTCCAAGCCATTGGCAACCATCAAAAGAAAAATGACTTCTGAATCGGTTGCGCCTCTGCGCTCATTGTACAAATACTCGGGTATTAAGCGGTCCAAATGCCAACGCAACGCTTCGTAGTCACCAATTTGGCCATTATGCATAAACAGCCAGTTTTTATAGCCAAAAGGGTGGCAGTTTGAACGGTTGGTAGCGGTACCTGTTGATGCGCGGACATGGGCAAAAAACAACCCACTTTTGATATGACGTGCAAGACTTTTTAGATTGCAATCACTCCAGGCAGGTAAAATCTCATGGTAGAGACCCGGCTCTTCTCGTTCGTCATACCAGCCAAGACCAAAGCCGTCTGCGTTGACAGTGACTTCGGATTTTCGAGCACTTAAGCTTTGATGAATAAGAGAGTGGTCCGGTTCAAATAGTAGGGACTCAAGGTAGACAGGGTCACCTTGATATGCCATCCAGCGACACATTTATGCTTATCTCCAAAATAAAATAGGAAGGTGAAATACCTTCCTTATATAGTGATTAGATTATTGTATAGGATTTTATACATTAAAATAGCGAATTTTTGTGGAAAGTTGACTGGCTAGGTCGGCTAATTGTTCTGCCGATTCACTGATGGAGTGAATCGAATCGGTTGTTTTTGTGGCGATGTCGGTAATATTCATCACGTTTTGACTCACTTCTTTGGTGACCTGCGCTTGCTCTTCCGCTGTGGCGGAAATGCGATCGTTCATGTCGCGTATCTTGGATACTGACTGATGAATATTCGCTAGGGAGGTTTCTTCGTTTTTGACATGTTCGACAGCTTGAAGCGAGCGTCCGTGGCTGATGTTCATGGATTCAACGGCACTGGCAGCGCCGCTTTGTAGTCGATTGATCATTTGCTCAATTTGTTGCGTGGCACCATGGGTATTATGGGAAAGCTGGCGTACCTCATCGGCCACCACTGCAAACCCTCGACCTTGCTCACCCGCTCTTGCCGCTTCAATGGCCGCATTGAGGGCCAGTAAATTCGTTCGTTCCGCAATGTCCAGAATCACATTTAGAATATTGCTGATTTCATGGGTGTTTTCGTGTAGCTCGTTAATACTGTTGACTGAGCTTTCAAGCTCTTGTGCCAATTGAGTGATACTACCTATGGTGTCATTGACAATTTTAGTACCACTCGTAGCGGCTTCTTCGGCAACTTGTGCGGCTTTACGGGCATCAAATGTGGATTCAGACACATGGGTAGCGGTAGATTGAATTTCTTGCACTGCATTCGAAATTTGAGAGGTTTCGCGATGCTGCTGTTCTACCATTTTGGAGGAGTCGTCGGTAATGTTGTTAAGGTGATGGGCCGCGCTAGTCAGCTTGTGACTGGATTCGGCGACCTCGTGGAGGATGACGTTCAATTGCTCTACCAACTTATTCATGGCATTTTCAAGTGCCCCTATTTCGTCTTTTCGAGGCTTGCTTTGCGTATTGCTGGTGTTGATTAATTCGCCTGAGGCAATTTCTTCCGCCCGTTTGACGGCCTGCTTTAGCGGTATACAGATGCCATTGATAATAAACCAGCTAATAATAATACCTACGATAATCAATGCTCCGGCAATGCCTGAGCCAGTATAAATGTTTTGATTAAGCTCTTTCTTTTTGTCAGTAGCGAGGCTTTCATCGTATTGATCAATAGCAGGGAGGATGACTTCCATCGTGGCATTGATCTTTTGCAAGGTTGCGGCGGCCACTTTTCTAGGTTTGTTTGCTTTCATCGTATTGAGTTTGACCCACCATGAATAGGTTTCTAGGGAGGCCTTTAAAAAATTGCTTTGGAGCTGTTCTAAATCGTTGATTTGCGTTACTAGATCCGTCTTTCGCTGATTTTTTGGCATGTTTGCCAAGGTGTCTTTTACTTTCTGGATGCTATCAAAAAGTTGGTTTGTATAACTTTTAAATTTGCTCTCAGACTTTTGGATTCTATCCTTACCATAGTTACCCATGGATTTCGCTATTAAGACTTGAAAGTACCCGCGTTCAAACTCCACGGATTGCTGAAGCAATAACTGCCTACTTTTTTCGAGATTACGGAGCAGATCTAAGCTTTGACTTGATAAGGTTTGCAAATCAGACGATACCTGACGGCTAGAAATGGCAGAGTTGAGATTGGTTCCAATGATGACGAGGGTAAAGAGCGCAATAATTGATAATATCTTGGTGCGAACTGAAATATTTTTCACAATAACACCTTTCGGAATCTTGGTTAGTTAAGGGAAGGTCATTTATATATTCATTAAGAGAGGGGGCTTGTTATTGTTATGTTATTGTCATGAGGCATCATTCTTACTTCCGTGTAAAATTCACATACTTACATAAATTTACACCTTTAAGACACAATCAGTCTAATACTTTACAAATAATATTGTCTATTAAAAAATGGCTTAAAGACGATTTTGTCTTAATCGAAGGGATAAAAATAGAGTGATGAAGTCAAAAATGGAGAAGCAGAATAACACGATAAGCATAGCAAATAGGCGAAAGAAGGGCGCCAAACTTGCCCTAAGAACAAGAAGTTATTAGGAGCAAGCTTGAGTTTTCTGGCTTGTCTTATTTGTCAATTGGTGCCGAGTCAACAACGATATGATCGCCGTCTACTTTAAAGAAGAAGCAATCCCGCCTATTGGTATGGCAAGCTGGTCCCGTTTGATCAACCTGCAATAAAATGGCATCGCCGTCACAATCAAAGGACATAGACACTAAAGATTGGCGATGACCAGAGCTTTCACCTTTGCGCCAGTAGGTTTGACGAGAGCGTGACCAATAGCACACTTGACCCGTTGCTAGGGTTTCACGAATGGACTTTTCATTCATATAGGCGAGCATGAGAACTTCACCTGTATCGTGTTGCTGTGCAATGGCCGCGACGAGGCCGTCTTTGTCCGTCTTTAAATTCGCAAAGAGAGTGTCTAGGGAGAAGGTCTCACCTTTTTTTAGGTGTTCGTAGTCTTTTAAGCTCATGCGTTGACGTCCTTAAGGAATATTTTTTCAGAAATCGCCCCTTTGCCAATCCCTTCAAAGGCATGCACCTCGATGTGTTTACCGGGATTTTCTTCCGCTAGTGTCTCTGCGATATGGGCAGACAAGGATTCAACGGTGGTGTCACAAGTCAGCATATAAACTTGCTGACTGTTAATGGTCAGCTCGAAAAAGCCTTGCTGACTGACATAACCGAAATGGTGATAGTGGTGACCATGCTCTTCAATGATACCCAGTAGATCGTCTTCAGTGCCGAGATAGATATCATGCCAACGCTTTGCCCATTGGTTTTCCAACTCTCTATCTTGCTGACCATCGCTATAGATCTTAATGGTAGAACGGTGGCCATGAGCGATGCGTTGACAATTGCCTGCGTGTTTTTTCAACCCGTGGCTATATTGGTATTGCGCGCCCTCGATATTCTCAGCTGTAAAGCGAATACTGACCGCTTCTAATTCAGCAGGTAACAAATCCAGAATCTGTGATTCTACCCAACTGGCGGCGGTTTGCGGCGTGATACTCTCCATGGGGAGGGCGCAAATGGCTTGTGCGGGGGCATCGCAGCGAAAACGGCTTCCATCGTCGTGATCAAATTGAAAGGACACTCGGTCTTGAGTCATATCCGTCAGGTGTGCATTGGGATGACTCAGTGGAATCGCCAGCATATGATCGATATGCTCGTCCAACCATTTTTTAATTTGCTTTTTAACGATGCTGAAATCGCAAATCATGCTCTCGTCGTTTAATTTACCTGTTAGCACGACGTCTGTTTGCCAGCTTTCACCTAAAAGGCCACGTTGGGCATCAAAATAGGATAGATCGACCTGAGTCAGGTTGTTAACAAATAGCTTCAAGTAGCCACTCCTTTATTCATAATGGCGCATATATTACAGCAAATACGCAAAGAATACCGTAAACAGTGAGTTTGCGACTATAGACAAGCCTTCTAAGAGCATGGATAGAAAGTGCATTTTACCCATTAAGCGCCTTTTCTTCGTTAGCAGGGAGTCGAGGGTGAAGTTAGTAAGGGACGTAGAGGGCAGAGAAGGGCGAGTGGACCAAAACATCTATTTGATGAAAGGAAAGCCTAAGCGTTTGAAAAAGTTAAAAAAGCGTGTTGATATCTCAGATTAGATGCGTATAATCTCGCCCCAAGGTCAACAAGCCTCCTTTATGGTGTCTCTGCTGGTCCCCTCGCAACAATAAACCGTTAATCTGGTCAGGTCCGGAAGGAAGCAGCCACAGCGGTGGACTTGTGTGCCGAGGTGCGGCTGGTGGAGATGCCACCTAATCCCCACCATTTCACTGCTAAATATCTATAAATCTGATATTTTCCCTTCTCGCATTATGGTAGCAAGCTCGTTGGCTCGATTGTGTACTTGATTTGCCCACCTTGAGTTTAGCATTTCGTCGGCTGCTTTTTGAAAATTACCCGCCTCAATAACATTAAGCATTTTTTAAATTTTAAAAAACGTGGTAATCCTAAATTAAAGGCCATATTGATTAAAACAATTTTCCTTGTATCATTTAAATTTGAAAAAAATGGGATGTGAGAGACGAGCTCTTCTGTTATGCGATCAATATCATTTCCTAGTAAAACTCAACTTCTAGTTCGCTTAGGCCGATATCTTCTATATTTCTACCTACTCCTATGGTTAATTTTCCTGCAGTACAGTGATAGGGCTTTAATTTTATTTCTTCATGCCTTTTTAGTTGATTTTTAATATATCTATAGCGTTTTTATTATTCATAACCATTTTAATCGACTTTATCTTATTTTATTATCTTTTCTTTAACTCTATATCTGTATTTTGCAGGTGATACTTTAAAGCTTCGCTTAAAAGCCGTTGAGAAATTATTAGCATTGAAATAGCCCACCTCATTAGATATTTCATTAATAGATAAATCGGTTTCTTTTAACAGTTTTGCCGCTTCATTAATCCTTATTTCATATAAATAGCTAAAAATGGCCATGTTATATGATTTTTTAAATTCATCGCTTATTTTACTTCTGTTACTCAGCATTTTTTTTGATATCTCTTTTAGGGATATTTCATTTTTCATGTTTTCATCTAAATAATCTTTTATTTTTTCTGCAAGATTTTTTCTCTTTTCTTGGTGGTCTTTTTTGATCTTTTCTAATGATGCATACTCTATCCTTTTTACGATTTCATCATGAATTATTGGATAAGAAAGATAGTCATTAATACCAATTTCATAAATGATTTTCTTGAATTTATCATCATTTTTAATCCAAGCTAACAGTTTAGAATTTTTGACTTTTGATTTCAGGTCCAATGTTTTTTTTATTATTTCTTCTCTGGGTATATTAAGAAGGTTTAATATTATTATTTCAGGTTCATAATTGAACTCAAGATGAAAAGAATCATAATTTTTTTGAAAAAAAACATCATAATGATTGCTTAATTTTGTCAAATCTTCTTTCCATTTTTTATCAGTTTCAAGAATGAGTATCTTTTTCAAAATAATGCCCTTCTATAATGGTTAATACGAGTTTTTTTAGGATAATTCAATAAGTTATAACTTTCAATTACACAAGATTACACTAAATATTTTCTTTTAAAAACAATGTGTTATTGGTTGTTTTGTGCTTATTATGAATATTTTTACATGATTTTTTTGTATTGATTTTTATGAAAATGTATTTGTCAAAGATTTTTGTGTTTTTTGAAGAGGTTTTTTTAAAATGTATATGTCAAAGGTTTTCTTGTCTTTGCTATAGGTGTTTTTTATATATTTAAATAAATAGGGTGGATTTATTTTATCTTACGGCTCTTTGAATTTTTGATTTTATATGGGGTATGTTTTTATATGAGTTGTAAGGTATTAAATATCATTTAATAGTATTGTAATGTATATGATCTATACCACCTCTGGTGTATATGTATAAGAAGAAATAATCTTTCCCATGTCTCTAGCTGGGTTGATAATCGCAGTTCACGCTTTTATTGGAATGACAAAAGAAATTCCAGAAGAGGAAAAAATAATAAAGTGATTTCAACATCCATTAAAGTTAATAATTTATTGAAATACGCTAAATTATTCGGCACCGCATCTGCTAAAAAGTAAACATCACTATTAATAATGATGAACAGAAATTTATCATCGCGAAGTTAGTTAAAAATAAGCTAAGCCAGATCATGTATTACAATATGCAGATGTATTTTAATAATAGTGGTGGTCCTTTTTATATCGTGTCTCTAGTTGCTAGTAAAAAGGTGAATAGCAATGTGGATTCTTATTTTAGTACTTATAACGCCGCGATAACGAGTTTAGAAACCAATCCAGATATTACTCTGTTGGTACTAACGGATGTGGCTTATTGTTTTAAGAATACTAATAATGCCGAAGTATACAGAGAAGCCTTAACTCATTGCTTGAAAATGTAAAATCGTTTTATTATTTCCGATACTACTTGCAATGGATTTAAATCTTTTAGAAAGCAAGTGAGTGAGAATTTAAAATACGGTGTGGATTATACCCTATTTAAATACCTCACTCAGCACGGTGCTTGATCTGGCTGATGCGTCCACAGTAACTATTCCTGCTCAAACTCTCATTACTTCACAATTTAAAGTGACTTATAGTGATGATAAAATTAAAAACGAAGTGAATAAGAGTTTTGAAGTTATTATTGATACTGGTGCTCAGGTTATGTTTGCAGTCAATAGCGACACATTGATGGTGACAATGCCTAATAATACAACGCCGATCTCAGAGGTTACTGCTGCTTGGAAAGCCCACGATAATAAAGATGGCTTTGAGTTATCCGCTGCTCCTAATGTAGGTGAAAATGACTCTGTCGTAGTATTTGCGAAAACAGAATTCAGTAGTCTTCCTTATTTTTCTACCAGTTTACAAGGTGAAGTCGGCAGTACGAATACAGATGTTCTGAATGTGTTTTACCACGGCGTGGAATCAAATCCCAAAGTAAAAGTCAGTGTGGTCAATTCTGGTCAAATGAGTGTGTCTGCTACCGATGGCATACTTACTATCGAAGTAAACGCATCAACTACAGTTAAAGATGTTTTAGAGAAAGCGTCAACACTATAAAGTTTAGATGGATTTTGGTTTTCCAGTTCATTGCAAGAAAGCGAAATTAAAGTCGGAACAATCTCACCTCAGGCATCATCGTTAACCCTATCTGAAGCCTTCGTGTCTGATTATGATGACCTTAAGCTTGTTTGTGTGGGTAACAAAGGGAAAGATCTTAAGATAAAAATATTAGAAAAAGAACAATTGCCAGATAATGCACTAAAAAGTACGCAAGGAAAGAAAATAGGTAGACAAGCTGGTATCGCAAGCGATGATATAACATTTGCTTATTGTGAGGACGAAAAACAACTTACTATTAATTTTTCTGCAGATGGGGAAGATGAACTGAGCTGCCGTTTAATCAACTTCATAACCTTAAAGTAATACTTAATGATCCAACCTAAGTCTTTGCGCTTATTTTTGATACTTGGTTTCAATCTGATTTTTGCCTTTCCTTGGATCTGGGAGGTCTCTGGGCTGGCATAAAACGCCATTCCCTAAGCAACATAACAGGAAAAAAACGATATCCCGATCGAACTTCAAGGCCGAGCCGATGTTTCCCCAAGTGATGGTTCATCTCGTGTAATGAGGTGTAATTGCGTTCTTGATATTTGTTTTTTAACATCGAAGTGGTAGTTTTGGACTGTCACTATGTGCCGTGCCTGTGATGATGTCTTTCCCTACACAATGACCAGAACAAGGAGGGGCATTCCACCTTTGTTCGTCATGTTTTTCCTAATTCCTAATATAGTATGATTACTCGAAGTTGAGATTGATATGAATGATGATAAGTTGAAACGTGCTGTACCGGAAGGTTTTGAACAAGTCGTGCTGCAGCCAGTAGAATACAGTCCGTTGATGTACATTGATATTGCTCTTTCTGAAGGTATGCCGAAAGGAGAGGGGTTTGATTTATGGTATACCTCGTTTGGCCTTAATAAAATGAGTGCTATATCAAGCATTCGGTCTATGACAGGAATGGGGCTGAAAGAGCTTAACGTGAAAGCGCATTATCCCCCCATTTTGCTAAAAGAAAAACTTTCAATCACCGAATTAAATGAGTTTATTCTGCGTCATAAAATGGATCATATTATATATTCTTTTAAGGAATAATCGTTGAAAAAAAGCTAATCTATCTTTTGCTAAAAACAGATACGAAAATTTTAAGACCTATCGGGGTGTTTTGCTATTCTAAAGTTTGTATTGCACTCTCAATAAAGTATAACGATTCGTGTGTGGTTACTGAATAAACCCTCTATACAAATGTCATTGTCAATAAACTCCTCGGGCGTGCTTCCTTAAAAGTGCCCGAGGAGTGACAAAAATTCACAGAGTCGGAAATACTGTTATGTAATCGAACTGCAGATGTATTTCATCTCTAAATAGTCTTCGATACCATATTTTGAACCTTCTCGACCTAAGCCTGATTGCTTCACACCACCGAAAGGGGCGACTTCATTGGAGATCAGGCCGGTGTTATGACCAACCATGCCATACTCAAGTCCTTCGGATACGCGAATCATACGCGCATGGTCTCGTGTGTAGAAATAGGCTGCTAAGCCAAAGATAGTGTCATTGGCCATCGCAATGGCTTCTTCTTCTGTATCAAATGGGAAAAGCGGAGCAAGAGGGCCAAAGGTTTCTTCTTGAGCGACATTCATGTCAGGTGTTACACCTGTCAAAATGGCAGGCTCAATAAATAAGCCACCTAGACGCTTCCCACCATGAACCAAGGTTGCGCCTTTGCTAACGGCGTCTTTGATGTGCTCTTCGACTTTTAAAATGGCTTTTTCTTCAATCATCGGGCCAATCTCTGTCCCTGCTTCGGTGCCATTACCCACTTTTAGGGCTTTTACCTTTTCAGTCAGTTTGGCTGCAAAGGCATCATACACACTTCGTTGAACCAGAATACGGTTTGCACACACACAAGTTTGACCCGCATTACGATATTTAGAGGCCATTGCGCCTTCAACGGCTTTATCCAAGTCGGCATCGTCAAAAACGATGAAGGGGGCATTGCCACCTAATTCAAGAGACACTTTTTTGATGGTGTCTGCACATTGCGCCATTAATAAACGACCAACTTCAGTAGAACCGGTAAAAGACAGTTTGCTGACAACATGACTGTCAGTTAATACTTTACCAATTTTGCTTGCAGAGCCTGTGACAACTTGGAATACACCCGCTGGGATTCCAGCACGTTGCGCCAATTCCGCCAGCGCTAACGCAGTAAGTGGGGTTAAATCAGCAGGGCGAACAATCATCGAACAACCTGCTGCCAAAGCTGGAGCGGCTTTACGTGTGATCATGGCCGCTGGAAAGTTCCAAGGCGTAATGGCCGCCGTAACACCAATCGGCTGACGAATAACGGTAATTCGTTGATCCGCTCGTGGTGCCGGAATGGTATCGCCATAGAGACGTTTGGCTTCTTCTGCGAACCATTCAATGAAGGAGGCCGCATAGGCAATTTCACCTTTGGCTTCCGCTAGAGGTTTGCCTTGCTCAGATGTCATCAGCAACGCTAAGTCGTCGGTGTTTTCAATGATTAACGTAAACCAACGGCGCAAAACGGCCGAACGTTCTTTAGCTGGTAAAGCGGCCCATTTCTTTTGGGCGATTTTAGAAGCTTCGATCACCGCAGGGATTTCTTCAGGAGAAAGGTGAGGAATCTCGACAATGGTTTCACCTGTCGCTGGGTTGGTAACAGGGTGGGTGGTTTTTGCTTTTGCTTCAACCCACTCGCCATTGACTAAACAACGAGACTTAAGAAGGGACATATCCTTTAACATGAGTATCACCTATATATTTGGTAATTAAATAAAGTGAGATCTTTGCACGGTCGCTGTGCAAACCTCGTCTTGGCTTCGCTTGCGACATGATGAAACGATCTCTAAGTAAGTTATTCTTGTACTAATCACATTGCTATTATCAAATCTTCATCAATCAAAGTAAATAGGTTAACATGTTAACTAATTTACTTCGATAAAGAGAATACCCTATGAATATAAGATTATCGGTTGTTGATCAAACCCCAGTGCATGGTTCGCATCATAAAAAAGACGCTCCTTTGTTAACGGTTGAGTTAGCAAAACATTGTGATGAATGGAATTATCACCGTTATTGGGTAGCAGAACATCATGATAGTGTCCATTTTGCTAACCCTTGCCCTGAAATCTTAGTTGCTCATTTGGCCAGTATAACAAAGCGTATCAAAGTCGGTAGTGGCGGTGTGATGCTATCTAACTATAGTCCATTAAAAGTGGCGGAATGCTTTTCTATGTTGGCATCACTTTTTCCAGGGCGTATTGACCTTGGTGTTGGTCGTGCTCCCGGTGGTTCGGCTATGACATCCGCTGCTTTAGCCTTTCCGAATAAAGTGTCGAATGGTCAGTTTTATGCCGAACAAGCGGCATTGCTAGAAAGTTTTATTCATGGCTCTTTTAAAGAGGCTCACCCTTTTAGCTCGATACATGTGATGCCTGAAGTGCGCGATGTACCAGATTTATGGATGCTTGGATCAAGTGGCGGCAGTGCTGAGCTGGCTGGAAAGCTGGGCTATCATTTGGCTTTGGCTCGATTTATTGACTCTGAAAATTGTCATCCGCGTATTTTTGACGCGCATCAGAAAGCGTGGCAACAGGCTGGGCATGAGCGTCCATTGCAAAGAATGTTGGCGATTGCTTGTATTTGTGCGGAAACAGAAGAGGAAGCGAAACTCCGAGCAGGAACCGCTGTGTATCGTAAATTTGCCACGCATATAGGTGAGCGGGAGGACTTTTTAACGCCAGCCCAAGTTCGTGATAGATATCGCGGGATGCCAGCCTCTCATCAAGCCTTGTTTGACCGAATTGAAGCCAGTTATACGATTGGCACACCAGAACAATGTTGGAATGAAATGGAATCCCTTGCCGAGACATTTAACACCGATGAGATTTCCCTCGTTACTGTAACACATAGCCAAGCAGATCGTTTAGACAGTTATCGTTTGTTGGCAAAGAACTTATAAGCTGAGACTGTTGCACGACTACTGCGCTTGCCAATATTTTGTAAAAACAGGCTGAGAAAACAGCCTGTTTTATGGTGTTTGAATGTCTGCTTTTTTAGCTTTCCAAAGCAATAATATCGCTCAACAGTCGGCTAAGTTCTTTTAGTTTGTCTTCACCTAGCTTTTCGATGACACGCTGATATGCTGCATCTACTTCTGGACGGAACTCTTTGACGACCTTATTGGCCATAGGTGTTAGTGACAGCAGGGAAATTCGCTGATCAGTCGGCGATTTTTTGCGTATCAAGAAGCCATCCTCTTCAAAGCGAGTAATAATGCGTGTCAAACTTGGGCTAAGAATACAGCATAGTTGTGCCAGTTGTTTGACTTCTAACTCTTCATGATCATTTAACACGCGTAAGACTCGCCATTGCTGTTCTGTAAAACCTGCCTTTTGCAATACTGGTCTAAAAAAGGTCATGGATGATTCACGTGCTCTTAATAATTGCAGTGTCAGGGAGTCTTCTAATCTTTTCATGTAATCTCGATAATTCCTAAAATATGATTTTGATAATACCCAATACGCTTTATAAATAAATGTTAGTGCACAAAGACGTTGTTATTTCATTGTTTGGATGTTTCTGTGGGTAGCGGTTGCTAAAAGTGTACAAGCTAAGATGGCAAAGGCAATCGTATGGGGGTGCAGGTCAATCATTAAAGGAACAATTTGAGCAAAGATCGCCCCGAAACTTAATTGCAGAAACCCAAGTAATCCTGCTGCCATGCCTGATAATTTATTGGCCGTTCCTATTGCGGCACTTTGGTAACTGGGTTGGCTTATGCCTCGGCCCAGTGTAATGATAGACATGGGCAAAAAGAGTGTTGCAAAACTCATTGGTAAGCTTATTTGCAGTACTAATAAGGCGACCGCTCCAAGAATACAGAAGCTATTTCCAACGAGAATTGATTTATCCAACGAAAGTCGTCTATTTAATAATGTACTTAGGTATCCGCCTAGCATAAAGGCTCCAGATACCAGCATAAACCAATAGCCATACGCTAGGCTGTTTTTGCTTAAGTCTTTGGTTAGATAGGGCGAGGCACTGATGAACAGATAAAAACAAAGTGCGATAAGAGTATTCGCCATGGCGTAACGGTTAAACGCGGGCTGACGAATGAGGCTCATATAATGACTGAGCATCATTTTCAATGGCAGCTTTGGAGGCCTTTGGGGTTCTGGTTTGATCAGTTTGAGGCTAAGCAAGAGTAAAATAGCCCCTTGAATGGCTGAAAAGGCAAAAATAGCTTGCCAGCCTATATGGGTATTTAATGAGCTACCAATTAATGGGCCAATGCCTTGTGATAACGCGATGGCCATGACCACATAGCCCATTTTCTGCGAAGCGAGTTTTCCCCCTGAACTGGCTACCAGTAATGCTCTCGACATCGAGAGAGTAAACGCGCCGCCAATGCCTTGCAGAATCCGACCTAATAGCATAAAAAATAAGTGCTCGGTTACCAATGCGATTAACCCACCGACAACAAAGAAAGATATGCCTAAAAGTATGGTAGATCGGTTTCCGAGCCTGGCAATCACAGCCCCTACTGACAACTGACCTAGGGCAAGAGCAGCGAGATAGAGGGAGTAATTTAATTGTACCGTTGATGAGTCAATGCCCAGTTGCTGAGCAATGTCTGGTAAAGCAGGTAAAATGGCATTAAGTGCAATAGGGCTGCACATCGCTAACAAAATGAAATAGGGGATGGGAATCATTGAGACAACTAATAACTTAACGTGTTAAATAAAAGTTATTATACATGCATAAAAAAATCCCACGAGGGGATTTTTTATCTTTGACCTTAAAAACTACGAATCGACGTTAATTAAGCCAATTGTTTTAGCAAATGTTGTAGTTGCTGCTTAAAACTGGCTAATTCATCTTCTTTAAAGTTTGCAAAGATGTCTGCTTGTTGCTGATTGGAGATGGCCCATAATCGCTCAGACATTTCCTGACCTTTTTCAGTCAGTGATAAATCATGGTTGATCAAGCCAAAACCTTTTAGGCTTTCAACGCCATCAGTCACATCCACGGATGGAATAGTCACCAGATTGCTTAAGTCATCTAAGGTGACGCCTGTGGTATCACTTAAGACAAGTAGCAATCGAGCTTCGCTGGTACTGAGGCCTGTTGCAGACTGCTTTGGTAGATAGTTCTCTTGAACCTTCTGCAGCACTTTATGCATAAGATAGATAGCACTGTCGTGCAAACGAGCCAATGTTTTATCCGATGCCACATTCAGAGCAGGTGTTTTGGCGCCGGTAAAAGGAATCGCACCAGCATAGCTACCCTGAACATAAAGTAATGGCGCACGACCATGGTTTTCAAACGCAACGACTTTACCAATCATAATCCAGTGATCACCGCCATCGACGACTTGGTATTTTTCACATTGAAAATTGGCCGCCGTATTAGTGAGTAGTGGGGCACCACCGACACCAGGATGAGTTTCAACATGGGCAAATTTATCGTCGCTTGGTTTCGCAAAATTGTTGGATAAATCAACTTGATCTGCGGCTAAAATATTGACAGTAAAATGATCGGATTTTTCAAATACGGCATAGCTGCTTGATGTTTTAACGATACTCCACAATACCAATGGTGGATCAAGAGACACGGAGTTAAAGCTGTTAGCGGTTACACCAACTTTCGTACCGTCAGGAGATTTTGCGGTAATGACCGTAACACCTGTGGCAAAATTACCAAGGCAGCGACGGAATTCTTTAGGGTCGAAGTTCATAGAATTCTCTCTTATTCTTATTTATACCTATTCTGTTTAGCCATGAGTCATCATGGCTAAACACTTGTATCTCGATATTGTGTGCCTAATTACTAAAGTAGGTAGTTATTAAAGTAGAGTTGGATCTGGCTCTAACCCCATAACCTCACGACCAATAATTTGCGCACAAACATCGTAATCGGTATAAGCATGAGCGCCACACATATGACAATCACGGAATATTCGCTGTGCTTCTTTGTCTAGTAACCAGTTGTTGGCACCGATTGCACTAAACATGCGATCAACGGCTTCGATACACATTTTAACCGCATAGGCCTGGTTTGTTCTCCAGTGCGCTAATGTTTGACGGTCTGGATAGCGATGTGCTTCGGCATGCTCGGCATGTTCTTCCCAAGTTTTTTCTAAGAAGGCGCGAGCCGCTAGAATTTGATGAGTCGATTCACCTGTGCGAAGGATGGCGGGGATCGCGGCATTCACTTTAGCGCCGGTATAAGCGCGTACTCGGTTAGCCGTCACTTCTTTATAAACTTCTAACATTCTTTCTGCCGTGCCAAGCGCCATCGCAGCAAAACCTGAGGCGAAGTAAGGGCGGTATGGTGCGTAGAAGATGTTACTGTCAGGATACAAGCCATATCCAGCGGATTTACCTTCCATCATGTCTTTGGCTTTTTGAATACGGTGTTCGGGTACAAAGGCGTCTTTGATCTGTAGTGTTTTCGTACCAGACCCTTTCATTGCCATGGAGTGCCAATCGTCATCGATGGTGTAATCTGATTCTGGAATAACCGCAAAACAATAGTCTTTTGTGCCTTCAGCATTATCTCTTAAAAAGCCCACAATGGCCCATTGTGCGTGGTCACAACCGCTACTCCACTTCATGTCACCATTAAAAATGATACCGCCATCGGCTTCTTCATAGTGACCAAATGGCGCGATACTGCTGCAGGCAACGGCATCAGGTGTGTTTTTCCAGACTTCGTCTTGAAGTTGTTTTGGAAACATAGCTAGTTGATGGTTGTGGGTGCAAAGCAAGCTGAATGCCCAAGCGGTACTGCAACAGGCGCCAGCAAGAGCGGCAATGCAATCGCCAAATTCAGGTAAGGAGATTTCGTAACCGCCATAAGCTTTAGGTAGAAAAGCTTTATGTAAACCAATCTTTTTCAAAAGTTCGATATTTTCAGCGGGTACTTTTCTTAGTTCTTCTGTTTTAATCGCATTTTTGGCAATTTCTGGAAGAACTGCTTGAAGGTCTTTTAATAAAGGGTTCGCACGTTTCATAAGTTTGGCCTTGTCTTGTTTTTGTTCTGATAGGAGTCAGTATTAGGCGAACACACATTTTTATGAATGTTATTTTTGAGCAAAACTTAGGACTTTTCTAGAATGTCTTGTTTTTGATTCCTGAAAAATGCCAAACGTTACTTTTTAAAATAAGAGACGACGATAATGAGTTTACTTAGCTCATGAAATCCTATTGTTTTAAAAAGCCATAAAATATCCCTTTAGGGACATGGTTTATGGGCTTGTATTCATTTAGTTTTTTTAACTTTAATATAAAAATAAGCGGAGTTTTCATGAGCCTTGATGTTATTAACCCAGCCACAAAACAAATCTATAAGAGTGTTGAAGCTTCCAGCGTCGAAGAGCTAGATAGCATCATTGAAAAGTCAAAGACTGCATTTTCAGTTTGGAGCCAAAAAACTCATGAGGAGAGATCTGCTGCGTTACATAAAGTCGCGGCGGCGCTTGAAGAAAATAGTGCAGAACTTGCTGAAATCATTACCTCAGAACAAGGTAAGCCGCTTTCATTAGCGCAATTTGAAGTAGGTGGTGCGGTGGCTTGGACTCGTTACAATGCTGACCTGAATTTAGCCCCAGAAGTCATTGAAGACAGTGACGTAAGACATGTAGAGGTGCGCCGTACACCGATTGGTGTTGTGGCTTCTATCACACCATGGAACTGGCCTTTAATGATTGCCATTTGGCATGTTATTCCTGCCATCAAAGCAGGGAACAGTGTTGTCATTAAGCCTTCGTCATTAACGCCTATCAACACCATTCGCTTAGCAGAAATCATCAATGAACATACTGTACCAAACTTGGTGCAAGCGTTTGTGGGGGAAGGTGGCATGGGTGAACCTTTAGTTACTCACCCAGATGTGAAAAAAATCGTGTTTACTGGCTCGACTCCAGTCGGTAAGCGTATTGCTTCTTTGGTAGCGAATGATCTTAAAAAGGTAACTTTAGAGCTTGGTGGTAATGACGCAGGCATTGTGTTGGAAAACGCCGATATCGATAAATTGGCCGAGAAGATCTTTATGTCTTCATTTATCAATATGGGTCAAACTTGTGCTTGTTTGAAACGCCTGTATGTTCATCGCTCTAAGTACGATGCATTGTGTGATGCGCTAACTAAGATTGCTGCTAGCCAAGTCGTTGGCGAGGGCATGAAAGAAGGCGTGACGTTCGGCCCAGTTCAGAATCAAACACAATACGAGAAAGTGAAAGCCATGATTGCAAGCGCACAAGCTTCTGGTGCAGAAGTAATTGCGACAGAGCTTCCACCAGGTTTGAACGGCTATTTCATCGCACCGACGATTATCAAAACATCGCGCCATGATATTGATGTGGTATGCGATGAGCAGTTTGGCCCCGTTCTTCCGGTTATTCCTTACGATGATCTTGAAGAAGTGATGAAACACGCTATTCATAAAGAGTTTGCTCTAGGTGGATCGGTATGGGGAGAGGAATCTCCTGAGCTGGAATGGGTTGTGAATCAGCTGGATTCGGGGACTGTGTGGGTAAATAATCATGCGGAAGTGTTGCCTCATGTGCCATTTGGTGGAAACAAAGGATCCGGTATTGGCGTAGAGTTTGGTATGGAAGGTTTACTCGAGAATACACTACGTAAAGTGGTAAACCGTTCTAAATAACGCAACTGTATCCGAATTCTGAGTAATCGACTGAAAGCGCCTGATGTGATCATCAGGCGCTTTTATTTGTATTGTGCCTAGAATAGCGGCATCGGCAGTATTCGATGCCGATATCTCTGCCAATAAAGACGCTTAGAAAAGGCTGTTTATGGCGCTGGTCGTGCAATCAATATCTTGCAATTCGCTGCCGCCTGAAATGCCAATGGCTCCGACTAGATTGCCCTCGATCGTAATCGGCAACCCGCCACCTAAAAACGTGAAATTCGGTTCACTTTGCAGTGCGAAAAGCGTGTTGTTTTTATCGGCTAGGCGGGTTTGCCAGTCCTTTGTTGGGATCTTAAAGGAGGCCGCAGTAATGGCTTTTTTGCGGGAAACGTCGTAGGAAATACTTGGCGCATGGTTCATGGCAGCGCTTGCTAACACGTTACCAGAAGGGCAAACGACTGTTATACAGATATCAATGCCCAGTGTTTCTGCATGCTGGACGGCAACACTACAAAGTTGTAGTGCTGCTGTTGTGCTTAATGTGTGTTTGATGATTGTTTTATGTTGCATAGTCTCACTCGATTGGGAAAAGGACATTTGCTTGTCCGGTACCAGAACTTGGGAAGTAGTTAGTGATAATTTCAGCTTTACCTTGATAATCTTTCCAACCTAAGGCGCCAAAGAGCATTGCCGTATCATGCATGCCGCCTTCGCCGCAGCAAAATTTAGCGTATTCGGGCAGCATATCTAGAAAGGTTTGTGTCTCGCCGGATTGCCAAAGATCCAATACTCGCAAATCCACTTGGCGATGGAACTCCCGCGAAATGGTAAACGTGCCATTGTTTTGCTCATAAAGATGGTTTTCCCATATTTGATGGGATAAAGAGCCAGAAGCAATCAGCATGACGTTATTGTCACTGCTTTCGATTGCCTCGCGAATGGCTTCTCCAATGAGGCGCGATTCTTCTAAGGAATGCACTGTGCACCACGCCGCGATCGAAAGAACTTTGAAATGTTTGTCCTCGTTCATGTAGCGCATAGGAACCAAGGTGCCGTATTCGAGATCCAAGGTTTCTACTTGATGAGAAATCATATGGACGCCTTTCTCTGTTGCGGTATTGGCAATCAGATCGCCCAATTCTGGGTTGCCATCATAGGAATAGGCAAGGTCTTGAATGAAATGAGGGAATTCATGGCTGGTGTAGACTCCCTCGTAATGGCGATTTGCATTAATATGATGTCCTGCATTGACGAGCCAATGAGTGTCAAGGACAACAATAGTATCGACACCGGCTTCCTTCGCTCTACGTGCTATCTCTTTGTGGCCATTGATGGCTTCTTGTCGACATCCCTCTAACCGACCAGGTTGTTCAGAGAGCAACATGGTTGGAACGTGAGTTACTTTGGCTGCGATGCTTAACTTTCCCATAAAATCTCCTAACAATATTATTTTTATTAACATGTTAAGTAAATGATGTTTTTAACGCGTCTTCAATCTGCTTTCTTATAAAATGAAACTAACGTTGACTTACAGCAATCTCTGAATCAAATTAGGTCACTAGCGTTACCCAGAGTATAAAAAGTTTCTTTCAGGTTTTTATTTGTGTATGTTAACAAGCGCTTTGCTTCCAAGAGAATCCGGCTATTGATCATTTTTTGGATTGACTTCATTGAGGGTCACTTTAAGCGATAAAATGATGGAAGAGTTCTGCTTGGGATTTGATACCGAGCTTGCGGTATATATTCTTCCTATGATTCTTGACGGTTCCTTCAGAGACAAAACATTTACTGGCAATCTTGCTGGAAGATAAACCATCTAAGATAAACCCAACGATTTCTTTTTCTCTCTTGGTTAAATTGGATAAATTTGAGTCAGGTTGAGGCTTAGACAGTGTTAATTTTTTGTCCGTGACCTTGCTTGAGCGAATGCGCTCGTGCGTTTGAATCGCCGTTTTTATTGGGTTTAGGGTGTGGGTTAGCTCGTCAGAAGCCACTTTTTGTGCTCGGTGGTTGTCGTTTGTGGAATACGCAATGCATATGCTTCTACCATCTTGAGTGCCAATCACGATATTCGTCTCATTCTGCCAGCCGAGTTGTTGGTAAAAACTGTCATAGTAGGCTGATTGATAAAACTCCTGTGTTACTAGGCTGTCGAGAGTGACCATCTCTTTGTGGTTTTTTTGGCAAACCAAGTCGTAAACTGGGTCCAACAGATACGCCGATTCGCAATAGATCTTGTCCAGTTTGGACATGGGACACTCGCCAAGAAGAACGGGCTTGTCCGCTTTCGAGTAACTGACAATTTTAATCTCATCAATGACATCAAGGGTTTGGATAGAGTGGGCAACTTGGTCATAGAAGTGTTCTTGACCAATGCTTTCTATCAGGCTCGGTAATGATTGGTATAAGTTTAACGTTACCATTTTTTTCATGCCCTTATTATAAGTTCTTGTTAGGGGACCTCTTTTGATAAATCCGTCTTATTCAAAGGTCAATATTTCATCTCTCGTTCACTGAAAGCCATTTTGGAAATTACTGCACTTTATTTGTCTTTTCCTGACACAGTGACTTGACACTCCAAGGTCATTACGTTTAATTTATTTAACATGTTAATTAAGTTGAGTCAAAAAATACTCGATTTCTTACTTGGAGAAGAATAAAAATGATGAAGAATTTGATAAACGGGAAATGGGTTGAAAGTAAGGAGACGTTTCAAACCTTTAACCCTGCGACGGGAGAAGTGCTTGCCGAAGTGGCCCATGCGTCCGATACACAAGTCGCAGAAGCGGTTGCCGCTGCAAAAGCTGCGTTTCCAGCTTGGGCCAACATGCCCGTTGCTAAGCGTTCTAAAATCATTGAAAAAATGGGGGATTTAATTGCTCAGAATGTCGATGAATTGTCTGCTTTAGAGACCGCTGATACGGGGTTGCCTCTCTATCAAACTCGCAACGCACTTGTGCCACGAGCGTCTAACAATTTCTATTTCTTTGCCGAGAAGTCTCGTCAAATGAACGGTCATACCTATCCAATGGATGACCAAATGCTGAATTACAGTTTGTACCAGCCAACTGGTGTATGTGCTTTGATTTCACCGTGGAACGTTCCTTTTATGACCGGAACCTGGAAAACGGCACCTTGTCTTGCATTGGGGAATACGGCGGTTATAAAGCAGTCTGAATTGTCTCCTTTGACAACGGACTTCTTAGGCAAAATTGCCCTTGAAGCCGGGGTTCCTGCGGGCGTATTTAATGTGGTTCATGGTTTTGGTGGGACAACAGGGAACGCTTTGATTAAGGACCCAAGCGTCAATGCCATTTCTTTTACTGGCGGCACGGCAACGGGTAAACACATCATTGCGAATGCCGGTCTGAAGAAATTCTCCATGGAGCTGGGTGGTAAATCCCCCGTGATGATTTTCGATGATTGCGATTATGAGCGTGCTTTAGATGCCGCCGTATTCGGCATTTTCTCCATTAACGGTGAACGCTGTACAGCCGGTTCTCGTTTGTTTGTTCAAGAAACTATTTACGACAAGTTCTGTGATGATTTCGCTGCTCGTGCCGCCAAAATTAAAGTTGGTGATCCAAACGATATGCAAACCCAAGTGGGCTCATTGATCTCTAAAGCGCATTGGGAAAAGGTCACTGGCTATATCAAGTTGGGCATTGAAGAGGGCGCCAAGCTCATTGCAGGGGGCCCTGATAAACCACTTGATGAGCTTCCAGAGCATCTTAAAGGTGGCCACTTTGTACGTCCAACCGCCTTCCGTGATGTCACCAATAGCATGCGAATTGCCCGAGAAGAAATCTTTGGCCCTGTTGCTGTGATCATCCCATTCAAAGATGAAGCAGACGTTGTGAAGATGGCCAATGACAATGATTACGGACTTGCTTCTTACTTATGGACTCAAGATGTCAGCAAAGTACACCGCATTGCGCGTCAAGTAGAAGCGGGCATGATGTTTGTTAACAGCCAAAACGTGCGAGATCTTCGAACCCCATTTGGTGGTATGAAAGCGTCTGGCACAGGGCGAGAAGGGGGAGATTACAGTTTCGAAGTCTTCTGTGAACCTAAAAACGTCTGTATCAGTATGGGCAGTCATCACATTCCAAAATGGGGTGTCTAGGACACTATTATCATGCAGAGAGGCGAGGTTCTCTCTGCTTTTTTTCGTTTAGAGAGAAACGTTATGCCGCATTTTATTATTGAATACTCAGCCAATCTTGAAGAGAAAATTGACTTTCAACCCATGTTCAAAGCGTTTCACGATTATGTGATATCAACGGGGCAATTTCCTATTGGCGGGGTGAGAAGTCGTGCGATTCGACTTGACCATTTCCGAGTGGCAGATGGTCGAGAGGAATTCTCCCTGTTAAATCTAAATCTCAAAATAGGTCACGGTCGAAGTCAGGAGCTCAAGCAAGAGGTGGCAGAAAATGTTTTTAAGATTTTATGCGACTTTATGGCACCTATTACTGATACCAGCTATTGCCAAATATCATTTGAATTAACGGAATTGGACCCCGTGCTTAAATTCAATAAAAACAATATACATCCGCTTTTTAAGTAATGTCATCAAAAACACACTCGAGACACTCATAAATATAAAAAAGGAAGATTGTGATGAAATTGAAACACCTATTAACGACCTGCGTTACCCTGCTTTTTGCGACAAATCTTTTTGCTCAGACCATTCGGGTTGCGAGCTGGCTTCCTCCAACAAACCCAATGAATGCTGTTGTTATCCCTGAATGGGGCAAAGCAATTAGCAAAGCGACGAATGGACGGCTTAAGGTTGAAATTGTTTATGGTATGGGGCATCCAAAAACAATGTGGAACCTGGTTGAGGATGGCATTGTAGACGCCAGTTATAGCTATCATGGCTATGTGCCAGGACGATTTGAATTGCCGCAAGTGGTTGAACAACCAGGGCTTGGAACGAATGCAGAAGCCGCTTCTTATGCCCTTTGGAAAACCTATCAAAAATACTTTGCTAAATCCCATGAATTTGATGGGCTTAAATTATTGGCACTTTTCACTCATGGACCAGGGCAGATCTACTCTAATTTTCCGATCAATGATATTAAAGATTTAGAAAATAAGAAAATTCGCATCGGTGGCGGTGTACAAAGTCAGCTCGCCGAGCGATTTCATATCACACCAGTAGGTGCGCCAGCCACTAAAGTCTATGAAATGATGCAGCAGGGCGTGATTGATGGCGCATTTTTGCCTGTCGGTGAAATGAAAACTTTACGATTGGCAGAGGTGACGAAAGACCTCACTCTGTTCCCTAATGGTTTGTACATGGGCAGTTTTTCTATGTTCATGAATCCTGATGTTTTTGATGATTTGAGTCAACAAGATCAAGAGGCGATTAACAAAGCATCAGGCGAAGTCTTGTCTGTTTTAGCCGGTAAAGCATGGGATGCGGGCGATGTTGCGGGATTACAAAGCGCACGTGAGGCAGGTGTGAATATTCACGTTGTGAAGCCAAACTCAACACTCGCTAAAGAAGTGAATCAGCGCATTGATGATGTAGCGGCAGCGTGGGTTAAAAAGGTGGATAAAAAAGGCTTTAATGGCGATGCCGCTTTATCTTATTTGCGTGAAACCGCTATGCAATATGCGGCAAAACATAAGGAGTAATCGATGTATCGCTCTCCTTATGAATGGCTCACGACGGCAGTGAACCAGCATCATGGAGATTTAGGGCTGGCCAAATGGCTGGCCTTTCTCCTTGAAGCCGTGTCTGCCGTTATGTTATTTGCACTTATGGTGTTGACGTGTAGCGATGTGATAGGGCGCTATGTATTCAGTAACTCTATTAATGGCACAACAGAGTTAACGGAGCTGGCGTTAGGTATCATTGTTTTCTGTCAAATTCCCGTCGTCACTTTGACGGGGGCGCATGTGGTGGTAGATATTCTAGATCGCGTTTTGCCCGATTGGTTTGCCAATGCTTGTTCTTTCATTATGAGCTTATCTATCGGTATTGGCTGTATTTTTGTGGCGGATCGCATTTGGTTCCAAGCACTACGTTCGTTGCGTCGCGGCGTGGTAACAGAATTTCTTCTTATTCCTGTCTCTTACTTCGTTCAATTTATTGCCATCATGATGTATTTAACCGCAGCAATATTGATCTATAAAGCAATCACAAGCTTATTTTGCCGTAAGAAGGAGGCTGCGTAATGCTGGATTCTTTAGTCGGCTTTTCCATTCTTCTTCTATTAATTCTCGTCTTTAGGGTGCCAATTGCTTTTGCGATGGGATTGGTGGGAATCACAGGGTTTGCTTACCTACAAGGACTGGGGTGGGATAATGTATTT
This sequence comes from Marinomonas sp. 63XJN7_7_ISO-PGPR-S23-202, assembly GCF_056173505.1. Classification (NCBI taxonomy): domain Bacteria; kingdom Pseudomonadati; phylum Pseudomonadota; class Gammaproteobacteria; order Oceanospirillales; family Oceanospirillaceae; genus Marinomonas; species Marinomonas sp. 63XJN7_7_ISO-PGPR-S23-202. Next base: position 2,383,040 of record NZ_CM149677.1, read on the forward strand.
GATTTTCGTTGGACAGGTCCGATTGCATTGGCCGCCAACCGAATTGTCGACACTTCCCAAGAGTACAGTTTGTCTGTGATTCCCTTATTTATCCTGATGGGGAATTTCGTCACCAAGGCAAATTTATCTGGTGAACTTTATCGCGCTTCGAATGCTTTTCTAGGACATCGAAAGGGCGGTCTATCGATGGCAACGATTGTTGCTTGTGGCGGTTTTTCCGCTATCTGTGGTTCCAGTTTAGCAACCTCGGCCACCATGGCAAAAGTAGCGATGCCCTCGATGAGAAAATATGGCTACCAAGACGGTTTGGCGAGCGCTTCAATCGCGGCGGGTTCTACGTTAGGTATCTTGATTCCACCAAGCGTGATCTTATTGATCTACGGCTTATTAACGGAAACCAGTATCCGTGAGCTGTTTGCGGCGGGTTTTCTTCCCGGCTTGTTAGGCATTTTGCTCTATCTTGCCGCGGTTCGTTATGTTGTCTGGAGGCATCCTGAATACGGCCCTAGTGCAGAAAAAGCCAATTTCTCCGAACGTCTTGCCGCCATGCGAAATGTCTGGGGCGTCCTTTTGTTGTTCTGTATCGTGATGGGAGGCATCTATCTTGGGGTGTTTACACCGACTGAAGCCGCCGGGATTGGTGCGGGCGGAGCATTCTTGATTGCCGTTATGCGCCGCTCTCTTAGCTGGTCGGCCCTTTTTCATGCGTTAATTGATACGGGAAGAACAACCGCTATGCTATTCACCGTGCTAATTGGCGCGTTGATCTTTTCAGACTTTATTACCATGGCTGGGTTGCCGGATGAGCTTTTAGCGTTTGTGAAAAGTCTTCATTTACCGCCAATGGGCGTTATTCTGATTATAGTCGGTATTTATCTCGTTTTAGGCATGGTCTTCGAAAGCCTTTCAATGATTTTATTAACCGTGCCTATTTTTTACCCCTTAGTACAAAGCTTAGGTTTTGACTTAGTTTGGTTTGGCATTGTTGTGGTGGTGGTAACGGAAATTAGTCTGATTACACCGCCTGTGGGCATGAATGTATTTGTTCTCAGTGCCGTGCTAGACAATGTAAAAGCAGGGACAATTTTTAAAGGTATAACGCCATTTTGGTGTGCAGACATGGTTCGCTTGGGGTTGATCGTATTTGTCAGTTCCATTGCGCTTGTGTTACCTGAAATTTTGTATCGATAATTATGATAAAAAGCGGAGAAAATGTATGGGTAAATTAGCCCTTGCTGCAAAAATAACGCATGTTCCCTCTATGTATCTTTCAGAGCTTGATGGTCCTAAAAAAGGATTTCGACAAGCCGCTATTGACGGGCATTACGAGATATCGAAACGTTGTCGAGAATTGGGTGTCGATACCATTGTCGTGTTTGATACGCACTGGTTGGTTAATGCCAATTATCACATTAATTGTGCTCCGCACTGGGAAGGTGTGTACACGAGCAACGAGTTACCCCACTTTATCAATAATATGCCGTATGAGTTAGATGGTAACCCTGAGTTGGGTCGTATCATTGCTCAAGTATGTAATGAGCAAGGGGTGGAAACCTTAGCCCATGATGCAACCACCTTGGCACCTGAGTACGGAACATTAGTGCCAATGCGATACATGAATGAAGACCGTCACTTTAAAGCCGTCTCTGTATCGGCGTTGCTAACGGTGCATTATCTCAATGACTCGGCTCGTTTGGGGTGGGCGATTCGTGAAGCGATCGAAAAGCACTACGATGGTACGGTGGCGATCCTCGCTAGCGGTTCGCTTTCTCACCGTTTTGCGCAAAATGGCCAAGCCCCAGATTTTTCCACCAAAGTGTGGAGTCCATTTTTGGAAACTTTGGATCATCGCGTCGTTGAAATGTGGGAAAACGCAGAGTGGAAAACATTCTGCGAGATGCTGCCTGAATACGCCGCAAAAGGTCACGGTGAAGGATTTATGCATGATACCGCCATGTTATTGGGGGCATTAGGTTGGTCGGATTATGATCAAAAAGTAGAAGTGGTGACGCCCTACTTTGGTAGCTCTGGTACGGGGCAGATCAATGCTATTTTTCCTATCTCACCACAAACGGGAGAGGCAGTTCCTGGCCCGCAAGCCTCTGTTGAAAATGGCTCGTTTGTGTACGGCAATAGCCGTCTTTAGAGTGATCGAGACAAACTAACGTCCGCCTTCCATTATTATGTTTGTTTATAAGCGCCTTCGCCTCTAAGGCGCTTTTTTATTTTCTAAGATCGTCCTATCTCAAAAGAAAAATGTCACTAAAGGGACATTTTCATATTTTGCTTCCTATATAGAATGACCAAAAAAATAGACAAGTGTACTGGTTCTAGACTTTCGGAATCCACCCTAAGAAAGACGTTCTACTATCCAGTGAGGTTATTCTGCTTGGCTTTGTCTTTGTTAAATAGCCCGAATGTAGTTATTGCTGGAGAGCATCTGATCTCTAATTACCCATTGTCGATCTAAGTCCTTACCGGTTTGGTCGTTTCTAATAAAAAAGATAGGAATAATAAGATGAGCGATACAGCACACACGAAAGTGGACGCAACAAGCAACATAAAGCCCATTAAAAAGATGAATTTGCCAACGATGATGGCAATTTGTATTGGGCTTGTGATTGTTCAAGGAGCAATGATTTCTTCAACACAAGGAATTGGTTTAGGCGGTATGGCATTTATTGCGGCGATGGTCACCGCATTGATTATTGCGCAGTTTAATGCCATGAGTTTCTCTGAGCTGTCGCTTATGTTTCCACAGGAAGGAACGTTGGCAACTTACACGCAAAAGGCGATTGGCCATTTCCCTGCCATTGTGTCTGTATTTGCAGGTTACGTCGTTGTGGCTTTCTTAGCAGTTCCGGTTGAAATGTTTCTGGTCGATGGTGTGTTAGATCAGGTTTTCCCCGGAGTATTTCCGCCTAAAGTCGTACCTATGATTATTTTGGTGGTTCTATGTGTGACGAATCTAGTGGGTGCTGACATCTTTGCGAAGGTACAAAACTTACTGGCTTTTGTTTTGGTTTTTGCATTGATTACGGTCGGTTTGTCTGCGGCGACGGGCATTAGCCAACCACATCCGATACTATCAGGCACTCATGTTGATTGGAGTTTTGCTGGGGTTATAAACGGCAGTTTTATTGGTTTTGTTGCACTGGCTATGTGGCTAATGGTTGGGGTTGAGTTTATCTGTCCCATGATCAATGAAGTCGAAAATCCATCAAAAAATATTCCAAGAGCGATGCATGGGTCATTATTTTTCATCTTTACTATTTTTCTACTCTTTGTGTATGGCGCAAGTTTTTATGTCAATGTGGAAACATTAACGACGGCGCCTATTCCATACCTGAACTATGTGGACGCTGTGTTTGGTAAAGGCGGTATGATCATTGCGACTATTATGGCCTTAACGGCAACCTGCAGTACGATGAACACCGTTCTGGCTTCTATTCCTAGAATGTTACATGGTATGGCCCATCAAAAACAGGCTTTCCCACAGTTGAAAGCGTCTAACCGTTTTGGTGCACCATGGGTAGGCATTGTGCTAATGGCAGTATTAATTGCGATTCCATTTTTGTCTTTTTCCATTAATTCACTAATCACCCTTGTTATTGCTGCGACAACGAGCTGGTTATTGGCCTACATTGTGGCGCACATTGATGTCATGGTGTTGCGTCGTCGTCTTCCAAATCTACATCGTCCTTATAAAACACCATTCTTCCCAATTCCTCAGATTCTTGGGATTGTGGCTATGGTTTATATTGCTTTAAACAATTCTCCTTCCCCGGAAATGACGAAACTGGTTTATAGCATTACCGGTGGGATATTGCTGGTAATTAGCCTTATCGCTGCGGTTTGGGTCAAGTTTTATATGAAACGCGGTTTATTTGAGCCAGACATGAACTGATTGTTATCGGTCTGTGTCAGCTAGGAACCTAGCTGACACACCTTTCAAACTGAATTCTTCTTATCATAAGACATGCTTATTTTTGTGCTGCATTTTGTTTAGGGTTCCATCCACAGAAAGTGTGTCCCGAATGGCTAAGAAACCACTCGAAAGCCAGACAAGACACGCTCGTATAAAGAGCTCTCCACCATCATTGCCAACAAGGTTTCCATGGGATCATACTCTGGCATTTTTCTTCCAAGTGGTGTCCATTCGAACACCATGACGTCCATTTTGTGTTTGGTTAAGGCAGTATCAAACGCAACCAATAAGAAGGGCATACACCATTGGATCAATAACGTTAAAAGCCTTTTCAATTTCCGCTACACTCGCTTTCGAGGAGAAGCCTTTTAGTAGCTGTCTGCGACTAATCAACGTGTCTTTGGGGAATAACCCTTGATAGTTGCTGAGCAAGCATAAGGTTAAGTCTAATAGGTTAAGAATCTTGTCTTCAATCTATTTGCTACAAACCCTCTAGGTTTGTATTTTTAAAATTTAAATAGAAAATTTTACTATGACGGGAACAGTAATAAACGCATCGGATTTAATGAAAGGCTTTCCTGCCAAAAAGATTACCGAACACGCAAAGACAATTGAATGATACCCCTAAAATTGCTGGTCTTTATTAAGGGGCATTGAAACAGCCCTATCGTTTGCACAACGAGGTGCGCCAAAGCGAGAAAATAAAATGGCGTTTTAGGTTGAAAACGCCATTATTGAGGAATGATTACCATCACATAGTCGGTTTTTACCCCATTATTTGAGTGCGACCTTTAGACCTTACCTTGGAATAGATAGCATAGATAATGATAAGTCCAATGATCGCAAGGATCGAAGCGCTGATAGGTCTATCTATAAATATGCTTAGGCCATCCCTAGATATTAACAGTGTTCGTCGGAAATTATTCTCCAAGACTGGACCTAAAATGATACCTATAATGATGGGCGACAATGGGAATCTCGACTGACGCAGTAGGTATCCAATTACCCCAAATACTAACATAACCCAAAGGTCAAACGTTGAATTTTGTAATGCGTAAGTCCCCATCGTTGATAGCAATAAAACAGCAGGTAAAAGCCAAGCTTTTGGAACTTTAAGAACACTGCCAAAGTAAGGGACTAATATAATCCCGACAATTAGCAAAATGATGTTTCCAAGGAAGTAGGCTAGGAAAATGCCTCCTGCAATATCCTCGTGGCTTCTGAAAAGCTCAGGACCTGGATAAAAGCCCAATAGGAAAAGTGCCGCGAGAAGCACGGCTGTAGATGCATCGCCAGGTATGCCTAATGACATAGACGGTATCAAAGCGCCACCACAGCAGCCATTATTGGCGGATTCTGTTGCGACTACACCCCCTTCAGCTCCCTCACCATATCCTTCTTCAGGTTTTGCAGTTCGGCGCGCTACTGCATAGGAAACGAATGCGCTTACATCACCTCCCGCCCCAGGAATGGCACCTAAAAAAGTACCAATTAACGATGAGCGAATTAAATTTACTTTGTGGCTAAATATCATCCTAAGAGCATGGAAAGAGATTTTTAGCTTTTGAATTTCGGGACGATCCAGCAGCTTTCCACTTTCAATTTGGAAGAATACTTCAGATAGGGCAAACAGACCAACGACAACGGGTACTATATGCGGCCCGCTTGTTAGGTTAATATTATTAAAAGTAAATCTGTATGCATCAGTGAATTGATCTGTACCCATCGTCGATATAGCAAGGCCTAATGCACCAGCTAGCAATCCTTTAATGGTAGACCCCTCTGAAACAATTGCGATAGTCAAAAGGCCCAACATTGCCATTGCGGCATATTCTGGGGGGCCAAAACGCAGAGCAAACTTAGCAAGAATTGGCGAGAAGAATATAAGAATAAATCCTGCTAATATTCCACCCAGTGACGAAGCGGTAATTGATAGGCCAATGGCATCTTGGGCACGTCCTTTTTGGGCCATTGGGTAGCCATCAAAAAGAGTAGCGGCTGCAAGAGGTGTTCCCGGAATGCGCAATAAAATGGCAGATATTGAGCCGCCTGCTGATCCTCCTACATATATAGATATTAGCATTCCCATTGCTGCTATTGGGGGAAGATGAAAAGCTACAGGTAGCATTAATACAATCCCCATAAGAGGGCCAAGCCCTGGGAGAACACCAATAAATAATCCAGCAATAATGCCTGCGGTTATGAGAGATAATGACTCCCATGTAAAAACTAAAGGAGCTCCTTGGAGCAGAATATCAATCATCGTATCAGCCAAAAATAGTAAAATTTAGAATTCCGACAGGAAGAATGACATTCAGTAATCCCTGAAATACTCCTGCCACAATGAGGGACATTGAAAGACCGCCAAGTATGGATGAGCTTGTGCGACATCCAAGAATCTTAAGCTGAATAGCAATCGCGATCGGGGTTAATAAGTGGTATCCCAAAGTTGGAAGCAATCCTATGTAGACTATAAAAATGGCAGTAAACAGTAATGCCAGTTTAGTCGTCTTCGTATGTGGGTAGGAAAGCTTAGGTGAATGTTTGAAAAACACGACCGAAAGATTGATTAGTGCTAATCCCAACATTAACCAAGCAATGATACTTGGAAACATGGCGGCATTGTTCATGGGGCCGCCTGTTGTTACCCCCTGTGCTTTTAGCGAGGTGGCCTTCTGCCAGAATATGACTATTGGTACGAGTAAGAACAAAGAACCCACTAACCAATCATAAAAATTGGCTTTTATACGACTCATTTTTAGCTCCTTTTTATTATAATTATGCGGTCCTATATTCTAGGACCGCCTAGGTGAATCATTTAGATAATTTAGATAATTGAGTCTTTTCCCATTTTATTGCATTGATGCTGCTTTGAAGTTGTTTTGTTACTGAGGAGACAATGTCAGAATATTGTGCCGGAGAGAATAGGGTGGGCACGTACCCCATATCGAGAAGTTTAGCTTGGATTGCGGGGTCATTGACGACTGCTCCCATGGCTTTGCGTAACTTAGTAACAATATTTTTTGGGGTATTCTTGCGAACAAGCCACCAATTCCATCCCATAGGTGATAGATTGGTCATGCCCATATCTATACCAGAATCCCCAATTAGAGGTGCACCGTCATAAGTATCTGATGAACGCTTGAGAGTGGAAAGAACGGTGAGTATTTTGACATCAGCTTTGTTTATTTTATAAACACCGGGGTTAATAACAATAAAGTCGAGTATTCCTCCCCGAAGGTCTCGAACAGCAGTGTCGATTTCAGGGTAGGGTACTACTTGCGCTAGTGCGTGATTTTGCTGCATCACTTTTGCCATTACCATATGAGGTAGGCCACTGTAAGTCCCCGGAGAGTAGCGAAGTTCACCAGGGTGAGAGGCAGCATATTTAAGCAGCGCATTTATTGTCGAAAAACGTGGGTCGTCTTTCCTAACAGCAACAGCAAACGAGTTAGAAGTGGCTGACCAAAGAGGCGTGAAGTCTGTATATTTCCACTTCACACTTCCTTGCATGGGTTTAAGTACTAATGGCGCGACATAGCCATCAATAATCGTATAGCCATCTGCTGGCTTTGCCATGGCCGTTTCGAATGCCTTAATGCCACCAGCCCCCGGTGTAGATACAACTGAAATATTCACACCAAGCTTCTTTCCCATAGCATCTGCTATTACTTGACTAGCCGCCATTGTAGCGCCGGGGGCCCATGGATAAATATTTTCTATATTACGATCTGGATAGCCTGCCATTGCATATCCAGTGAATAAGACAGCTCCAACAACTGTCGCGATTTTGTTGAGTATTTTCATTAGTCATTTCCTTTTTTGTTTTTATAGAAATTCTCAAGACCATACCAGTGATACACTTCGATGGGAGTATCGTGATCAATAAGGACATCCATGGCTTTGTTTAAAAGCAGAATCGTTATGCCCTCGTCTTCGATTGGGTTTTGTTGCTTTGGGTCAACGGATAAGTTGTACAGTTTTGTACCCACATCATCAAACCCCTTACCATCGTTCATAGGGACTCTAGGGGCTTCAGGTAAGGCTTCAATCGATAAAATGGGTATGCCTTTTGTAAAATCAAAACCATCAGTCAGTGTCGCTGTTTTCAGCTCATTAATGGAGAAAGCTCCAGACATATGGTGGGGAGCCAAGGTATATTCTTTCAAGCCAGCTGCACGCCAGTCTAGAGGATAATAATACAGCACATGGGTGCCATCAGTAATGCCTAAGGGCCCACCGAATACTCCGAAAACAGCCACGTCACGGCCATGGTCGGAAGGGTTCGCTAATATTTCAGATAAATCGCGTGAGCGAATCTCTCTTGGGACTTCGGCACCATGAAAGCCTAACATGGTCGGCATTAAGTCCGCCGTTTGAGTTAAGGCATTGGTTCGTTTACCTGCTGCTTCTGGATAACGGGGATCATGAATCATGAGAGGAAGATGGCTAACCTCTTCGTAGTATGGCATTCTCATTTTCCCCCACCAGCCATGTTCAGAAAGTAGGAAACCATGATCTGTACTAAGGACAATGGCCGTATCCTTCCACATATCATATCTGTCGAGGTAGTCTAGCAATTGACCAAAATAGTCGTCGCACATAGCCACTAATGCTGCATAGTTAGCACGTATGATTTCGATATCTTCAGGGTTTTCGACAACTCGTTCATAGTGAGGCCAATCGAGCACAAGGCCTTTATTGCAATCATAAGCTTCTTTAAATCGCTCTGGTGCGTGAAATGGCTCATGTGGGTCAAAGCACTCCAGCATCAATAGCCAATCATCGGCGTCTTTATTTAGATCTAAGAACTCGAATCCGGATTTGAAGCATTTAGGACATGGAAACTCGTCTTCGTCTCTAATCATTTCTCGGTTGATCATTGACTGGAAACGCTTGCTATCTCGAGTCATTGGATAGTGGCGTTGATCATACTTTGCCTTAAATCTGTCGAGAGGGGGCTTAACCATGGGGATCCAGGGATCGTACTCCTGTCCACGAATGAAGTCCCAAGTATTAAATCTTGTGTGAAATCCTGCGCCACCGTCTTCGAAATAATGAAGGTGGTCGCTAACCATGTGAGTGTATATTTCATGGCTTTTCAATATTTCTGCGAAAGAGTTATCAAAAGGCTCAAGAGGCCCCCAGCTTCTATGAGTGAAGTTTAATCGTCCTGTATGCATATCACGTCGTGCAGGCATGCACGGAAGTGATCCTGCGTAATGACGATCAAATGTCATCGCCTTTTTGGCGAATCGGTCAAAATTCGGGGTTTTTACCGAAGTTCCACCATATGCGCCAATAGCGCTTTTATTAAGACTGTCGAATAGAACAAATATTGTACGCATGATTGTACCTCCTAGTCCGACTGTACAATGGAGTAGGAATAAGTAAAAATATAATATATTTAACTATATATAAGAAAGATTGATATATGAGTGTGACTTTGATGAACCGTAGGCTACTTCATTTCATGGCTGTGTATGAAAGTGGAAATATAAAGCATGCAGCTGAATTGTTTGGAATATCTCAACCTGCTTTGAGTATGAGTATCCGACAATTAGAGGAGGAATTGGATACCGAGTTATTTCTTCGTCAACCTCGTGGTGTTATTCCAACCAAAGCTGGTGAGGTTCTGTATCATTATTCTGATGCGATGAAGCATGGCCAGCGGCTTGCTTTAGAGGATATTACGAGACTTAAATCAGGCACGCCTGGTAGATTGAGGCTCGGGGTTGGAATTGCTTGGACGGCAACAGTCCTCGACTCAGTATTGCCAGAACTTCAAAGGCAATTCCCTGGTATGTCAATTGATTTGATTACAGGCATAGGGGGGGAGTTAGCGACACAATTTATTGCAGGAGACATAGATGTGCTGCTAGCTGCTGGTTCCATACCCACTTTGAATCAAGAGGGTATTGATACCAATTTTATTGGTAGCTTGCCATTGGTCGCAGTGGCAGATCAAGAACATATACTTGTAGAAAGCGATAGTGTTTCTGCTACGGAGCTTACAAAATTTTCATGGGCTGGATTTAACGACGACAATTCTTTTTTCTATTTGGCACAAAACTATATGTCATTAAGAGGCCTTTCTATTCCAGAAATAAGTATGCGCTCTAACTCAGCGGCGGCTTTGATATCGATGGTGCATTCTTCTGAGTTAATCAGTTTCTTAGTACCGCCTCTCGTAAAGCTTGCCGCCCAGTCAGGCCTTGTTCAATTAAAACTTGCGGAACCTCTTTGGGACATCCCAATCAACGTGTATTATCGGCAAATTTCAGCAGATCAACCTTTGGTAAGAACGTTTAAGTCAATCGTTGGCTCAGTCATTAAAATGTCATCTTAATGCTAAGGTCTGCTTGTCATAAAATACTCTTATTTTTTGTCGCATTTTGTTTAGGATTCCATCCACCGAAAGTGTGTCGCGAATGGCTAAGAAAACACTCGAAAGCCAGACAAGACACGCTCGTATAAAGAGCTCTCCACCATCATTGCCAACAAGGTTTCCATGGGATCATACTCTGGCATTTTTCTTCCAAGTGGTGTGAACAGATGAAAGAAAATCGCCCTCGTCATAATTCCCATACTTGTCAAAGCGCCTGAGCCATGCCATCGGGTAAACAGCAGGATGCTCGTTAGCAGCACGGACTGATTAAAAAACGCTATTCGAGGGAATCGAATAGCGTTTTTTAGTTCTTAGAGGCTCAAGCGTAGATGGCTTCGATTAGTCTTTCCAGTGGTAGACGCATTTGGCGCCTTTCCATGTTTCTAATACTGGAATATCGCGCATATTAGCGACTTTGTTTTCTGGATTGGTTGATAAATAAGTTAATGGCGACTGCTGAAGAATGACAAAATCGGCGTATTTCCCCGCTTCTAATGAACCAACCATCTTATCGGCGTGACATTGCCAGGCGGCATCAAGTGTGACCGCTCGCAGTGCTTCAAATGGTGTGATGCATTCGTCTTTTGTGAGAACCTTATTGCTTGCACGACTAGGTGCGCCTTCCATAAAACGAGAAATGGATTGCTCCATCATACGCAGCGGCCCAAGAGGCGATACGCCATTATCACTGTGAAGAGTGAATTTGATGCCATATTGTAAGGCGGAATTGCAACGATCCAGTACGCTTGCTCTTTCCTCACCAAGGATGGTCTGTTGGAAAGCCCATCCCCAATAACCAACATGGCCAATAAGAAAGCTGGGAGAAATACCTAGATCACGCATGCTTTCGAAGCTCTGGTTGCTAATCAGTGAAGCATGCTCAATACGGTCTCGCCTTACTTCTATGGAGCTTGCATCTATTCCGGTACTTCTAAATGTATCAATAGTGCGTTTGATGGCTTGGTCGCCATTAGCATGCACCATGATTGGCCAGCCTCTAGCAACCGATTTATTAAATGTCACTTGAAACTCACCAGGATAGCTAAAGTTGAAGATACCATGGTTGGTATTTTGATAACGGTTTTCATCATTGTATGCTTGATAATCTTCATCACAGCAATAGGTTTTGTATTGATAGCCCGTCAGACCTTGGTTTGAGCCATCAGAGATGACTTTAATAAAGGGTAAGAAGAATTTATCATCTCCCTGCATGGGGAGATAACTAGGGTCAATTTTCGTTTCAAAGTCATTAGGCGAAAGTACGACCAAAGCCCCCGCTATTCTAACGGGACAGTTTGCATTATGGGCTTTTTGTTTCAGATATTCTGGTTGATTAAATTTGCTTGTTTGATCCCATGGGTCCACCGCCGCATCCAATACTGTGGTCAGACCACGCTTGCTTGTTTCTGCAAGTAAACTGTCTACATATAGGTCTATCTTTGCGCCTAATACCTTAGCATCCTGCTGACTCAAAATGTATTGAACAACAGGGAGCATTTCGTCGAGTTCCGCTAAAATGCCATTATCATTTTCTGGTAACGGAACTTTGGCTTCTCGTAGCAATTTGATGGCGACTGAATTGATGTAGGCTAGATGGCCTGATGAATTCATTATGTACACAGGTAGTTTGGTGGATATTTCATCAAGGGTGTCGGCGTTAAATTCACGATCTTTTCCGCTAAATAGAGAAGGGTCGACATTACGGCCAAGCACCCAATGTTGTTCAACATCTTCATCTTTCATTGTTGCTTCAATTGAGTCTGCTAATTCAGCTAATGTTTTAATGACAAAGGTTCGATTGTAGTCCTTACGTAAATATTGGCCATCAAAAGGCCCTACATCGGTACATATGTTCATGACGGCTGTCGATACAATATGTATATGGGGATCTATCATGCCTGGTATTAGGGTTTCTGACCCCGTGAGTACTCGTTCTATTGTTTCGCTTGCTTGTGACGCTTTAATGGCGTTTTGGACGTCTTCGTAGTTTCCTGTCGCAAGGACTTTTTCGCCAACCATACCAATGGCTTCTACTTTTTCATTTTGTCCATCCTTCATGGTGATGATGGTGCCCGATGCTTTCTCTGCAAGTTCTGAGTAACGCTCAACTCGAATGATTTGGGCAATATTGTGGTCTTGGGGCGAAACAGATAGCTGAAACGTGTCTTTGGTGTTTACGTTGTGAGAAAAGTCTTCGGGTAGGAAGGACTTCCAAAGTGGATTGCAGCATGAACATGAAATATGTGTTGTATGATTATGGTTCATTGTACTTATTTCCTTAAATAGAGCGTTAGAAGCGGGCCTATCTTGGGTTCGATAATTCCGAAAAGGTGTTATAGCAGTTTCTATTAACCCCTCCTATTACAGGTCGTTACACTAAAATTTTTGAGCGAATTCAATGAGTATTTTAATAAAGTGAATTTTATGCAGGTTTTCCATGAAGAGAATTTGGTTCACGTGTGAGGGTGGAGTCTTTACGATGGTGGTCACTTAAATGATTTGAAAGAGGTGTTTTCCATGGATGTTCGTTTTCCTTCTCGCTCTGATGTTGTTGGTAGTTATCTGCGTCCTGAGTATCTTCATCAAGCTCGCCGTGATTTCAAAGAAGGTGTTATTGATCGAGCCGCGTTAACCGCTGTGGAAGATCGTGCTATTTTAGAGTTGATTGAGCAGCAAAAAGCGGCAGGGTTAAAGGCGATTACTGATGGCGAATTTCGTCGTAGTTGGTGGCATATTGATTTCCTAGAAAACCTTAATGGTGTGGAAGGCTATGTACCCGAGGCAGGCTACAATCAGCAGTTTAAAGGAAAGGATGCGCCTTCTTATAATATTCGTGTTTCTGGTAAAGTCTCATTTAATCCTAACCATCCCTTCTTAGCGCATTTTGACTTTCTTAAAAAGGCTGCTGAAACGGGTGATGGGAGTGTTGCCAAGGCGACGATTCCAAGCCCCACGATGATCTTACGTCAAGAAATCTTGGCTAATGATGGTTCGTCTCGTTTGGATGAGATCTATGATGATGTAGATGGGTTTTATCACGACTTAGCGCAAACCTATCGTGATGCGATTCAGGCCTATTATGCCCACGGCTGTCGCTATTTGCAGTTTGACGATACAAACTGGGCGTTTCTTGTGGATGCAGAGAAGCGTGATGGCTTGGTAGCGCGCGGCATTGATCCCGATAAAATCAGTGATATTTGTACGCAAATTATTAATCAATCCTTAGCAGACAAACCGGATGACCTGGTGATCACAACCCATATTTGTCGCGGTAATCATGCGTCTTCTTGGTTGTTTTCCGGTGGTTATGAGCCGGTCGCTAAGGCCTTGTTTGCGACCCATTACGATGGTTTTTTCCTTGAGTACGATAATGACCGAGCAGGGGACTTTGCCCCATTGCGTTATTGCGAAGGAAAAGAGGCGCGTATTGTGCTGGGCTTAGTGACCTCTAAGTTTCCCGAGCTTGAAGATCCCGAGTTGATTAAAGCACGTATTAAAGAGGCATCGGACTATGTTCCTTTAGCGAATTTATGCATTAGTCCCCAGTGTGGTTTTGCCTCGACCGCAGAGGGTAATAAGCTAACTATTGATGATCAATGGAACAAAATTCGTTTACTCAATCAGGTGGCTGATCAAGTTTGGGACTCTTAAGTTTTTTTAGACCTTTTTCTTAGATCTTTTTCTTAGGTATTTGAGCCCGTTCTTGTCTATTAAAACGATCGGGGAGCACTTTATTAGTGGCTTCCTGATCCTTTTGTCTTATAGCGTGACGTGTTTATCGCTTGTCTGTTTCGTGTTGTGTTTACTCGCTCATTGTTTTCATAATGATGTAATATAAGCGCAAGATTTGTTTCTATGCTTTATATCCTATATCGAACAAAAAGAGGCCATCGCTTGTAAAGTAAAGCGGCCATTGTGCAGCAACAATAATTATTATCGTACAATTTTTGTCGCGTAGTAGGCGGCAATTTAGGAGCTGAATATGCTAAAAAATATCCACCCACTACTGAACGGCGAGTTATTAAATGTGTTGCGTAGCATGGGACACGGAGACAACATTGTGTTGGTAGATCGTAATTTCCCCGCTGTGTCCGTTGCTAATGGCAAGCCTGTTATTCGTTTGGACGGCGTGTCCGTCACTGAAGCCGCGACTGCCATTTTATCCGTATTGCCTTTGGATACGTTTGTGGATCACCCTGTACAAAGAATGCAGGTGGTGGGGGAGGATGAAGCCTATATGCCGGAGGTTCAGCAAGAATTTTCTGCGGTGTTATAAGCGGCGGATAGCGAGAGTACTGAGATGGGATCATTAGAGCGTTTCGCTTTTTATGAGGCAGCTAAACAAGCATTTGCCATTGTAGTGACTGGTGAAGCGCGGGGTTATGGATGCTTTTTATTGAAAAAAGGCGTGATCTTCGCTTAAATCTTATTAATACTTTAAATAAGTGCCTAACATCGTTTGTCATCGATTAGAAAAGCCATGTTAAAACACAGGTTGCCCATTGGGTGCCTGTGTTTTTTTGATGGATACTGTTCTTTTTAGCGTGTGCTATGGGATTGTTTTCGATGAAAGGGCGTTGACATATTGGCTGACGATAATACATATAAGTGAGTAGCGCGATGTTCGAGCATGTTCGTGAGTGGTTAGAAAGTAGACGAGTTAAAGAGGCTGGCTTTACCACTGAAATGTGGGAGGCTTCCATTGCCGATTGGCCCGTGGCAGCTCGCTTTCAAGGGGAAGAGCGAGATGCGCTAAGAGCATTAACCTTTCGCTTTTTGGTTCGTAAAAGCTTTTCGGCAGGCGGCGACTTCGAGCTTACTGAATCTGTTTATATGAAACTGGCCACCATGGCCTGTGTGCCAATTTTGCATTTGGGACTGAATTGGTACGATCACGTGCACAGCATTGTGGTTTATGAAGGGGATTTTCTTCCGCCACGAACCTATCGAACAGCAGATGGTGTTGTGCATGAAAGAGGCCCAGGATTAAGTGGCGAAGCTTGGTTGCGTGGGCCGGTTATCTTGTCGTGGCAATCGATTTTAGAGTCTGGCCCTCAAGCGCGTCATGGCAAAGCGAGTAATGTGGTGATTCATGAGTTTGCCCACAAGTTAGACATGCTGCGTGATGGGGCCAATGGGGCACCGCCGATGCATCCCGGAATGGATGCGGGAGAGTGGCATGATGTGTTTATGTCAGCCTGGGGGCGTTTAGAACGAAATGTGGAGCAGCATATGGCTTTGCCCATTGATGTGTACGCATTGACCAGTCCAGCGGAATTTTTTGCTGTTTGCAGTGAAACCTTCTTTGAGGCACCGGAGGCGATGGTACATACTATGCCGAATGTTTATCGCTTATTATGTTTGTTTTATCGTCAAACGCCCTTTTAGAGATTTTTGCACGACTACTGCGCTTGCCAATACTTTGTTAAAAACAAACTCAAAATGCTCATTTATAACTATAAACTCCGCTTTCTCGTCTATTTTTGCCGCGTCTTGGCGTCGCTCGTGACATTGTGCAAAGGTCTCCTTTAAATAGTTTTTTTGGCGTGTTTTTTGGCATTGAGACAAATAAAAAAACATTAAGTTATCGGCTTTGATAAAAGCCCCCTAGCTAAATTTTAATTATTTAGCTATAATAGCCCGCTAGGTTTTCCTCAGAAAATTCCAGAGAATTTTGTTAAGGCATGTAAAATGATTGCACGCCTTACTCCCACCAAAAAAAAGGTACACATTTACATGTCTGACGCTGATATTCAGCCTACATTTGATTCGTTGGGTCTAATAGCCCCTGTTCTTAAAGCGGTTGCCGATCTCGGTTATGAGCAACCCTCAGCTATCCAAGCGCAAAGTATTCCATATCTATTAGAAGGTCGCGATCTTCTTGGGCAAGCGCAGACGGGTACTGGTAAGACGGCGGCGTTTGCGCTTCCGCTGCTGTCTCGCATTGATGTTACAGATAAAACGACACAACTACTTGTATTGGCTCCAACTCGTGAACTTGCTATTCAGGTTTCTGAAGCATTTCAAAGTTATGCCCGTAATATTCCAGATTTTCATGTTTTGCCCATTTACGGCGGCATGTCATACGACTCTCAACTCCGCCAACTAAGACGTGGTGTGCAAGTCGTTGTGGGTACACCTGGTCGTGTTATGGACCATATTCGTCGTAAAACCCTAAAACTGGATACGCTTAAAGCGTTGGTTTTGGATGAAGCAGACGAAATGCTGCGCATGGGCTTCATCGACGATGTCGAATGGATCCTAGAGCAAACGCCACCGACGCGCCAAATCGCTCTGTTTTCTGCGACCATGCCTTCTGTGATTCGCCAAGTGGCAAACCGCCATTTGAATAATCCAAAAGAAGTAAAAATCGTAACGAAAACATCGACCGCGATGACGATTACGCAAAAATACTGGCAAGTAAGCGGCCTACATAAACTGGACGCTTTGACTCGTATTCTTGAAATGAACGAACACGATGGCATGATCATCTTTGTTCGTACCAAAGCCGCAACGGTTGAGTTAGCTGAAAAACTAACGGCTCGCGGTCATGCTTGTGAAGCTCTTAACGGTGACATCAGCCAGAATTTGCGTGAGCGTACGGTTGATCGCATCAAAAACGGTCAGATCGATATTCTTGTTGCCACAGACGTGGTGGCGCGTGGTTTGGACGTAGAGCGTGTTAGTCACGTAGTAAACTACGACATTCCATACGATACAGAGTCTTACGTTCACCGTATTGGTCGTACAGGCCGTGCTGGTCGTTCAGGTACCGCGATTTTGTTTGTTGCCAACCGTGAGCGTCGTATGTTGCAAGCGATTGAGCGTGCGACTCGCCAACCCATTGAAAAGATGCAGTTGCCTACCGCTTCTGACATTAACCAGCAGCGTGTTAGCCGCTTTAAACAGCGCATCACTGAGACCATGGACAACGAAGATCTTGATTTCTTCTTAGAGCTTGTTCAAGAGTACCAAAAAGAAAACGAAGTGGATCCATTAAAAATGGCTGCTGCGTTGGCTCATATGGCTCAAGGTAAAACCTCGTTGTTATTGTCTGAAATGGAAGTACGTCAAGAACGTCGTGAACGTTCGGATCGTGGTGACCGCTCAGATCGTGGCCCGCGTGGCGACCGTCCAGAACGTGCTCCTCGTAAACAGCGTCCAGTGACGGCGGAAGCGATGCCGTTGAAAGACGATCCAGATACGGCGATGACACGTTATGTGGTTCAAGTGGGTTACAGCGATGGCGTTAAGCCCGGCAATATTGTCGGCGCCATTGCCAATGAAGCGGACATTGAAAGTCGTTACATTGGCCACATCGAAATTTATGAAGACTTTGCAACAGTGGATTTGCCTTCTAATTTGACAGGTGAAGCCCTAGGTAAGTTGGGTAAGACGCGTATCTGTGGTCAACGTTCTGATATTGCCAAACTAGAAGATGCAGATGCGTTGAACAAGCGTGCTGCGGCTCCTTCTGCTCGTAAGCGTCCATCTGGTGATCGCCGTCCTTCTAATGCATCTGGCGAACGCCGTCGTGCTTCTGGTGGTCGTGATCGTGATAACAATCGCGGTGATCGTCGTCCAAGAGCGCCACGTAAAGACAGCTAATCATTCCGATCAACGTATTGTTTGCGAAACGATAGGTTGTAAAGATATTAAAAAGCCGAGCAGAGCAATTTGTTCGGCTTTTTTTGTGTTCATGATGAGGAGGAGCAGTCCTAGTCGATCGATGGGCGCTGCGACTTTGTTTTTATTCTGCTAAAATCCAAACGCCTGTTAACATGCAAAGGCTTTCCCTTCTTTACCACATAAGGCCTGTAATGAACGAAATTACTATTATTAAACCGGATGATTGGCACTTACATTTTCGCGACGGGGATATGTTGCTCGAAACGGTGCCCGCCACGGCACGCTGTTTTGCAAGAGCCGTCGTTATGCCCAACCTTGTTCCACCAGTGATTAATGCCGAATTAGCGTTGAGTTATAAAGAACGTATTATGGCCGCTCGACCTGAGGGGAGTTCTTTTACGCCTCTGATGACGATTTATTTGACTGATAAAACCAGCGTTCAAGATATTCAAGAGGCGAAAAAAGCGGGTGTGCTTGCGGCGAAAATGTATCCGGCAGGGGCGACAACCAATTCCGATTCTGGCGTGAATTCCCTTGAGTCGCTTTACCCTGTGTTTGAGGCGCTAGCAGACAATGACATGTTGTTGTTGATTCATGGCGAAGTGACACAAAAGCACATTGATATTTTTGATCGTGAAAAAGCCTTTATCGATCAGCATATGGTGAATATTGTTGAGCGGGTGCCACATTTAAAAGTGGTATTTGAGCACATCACCACAAAAGATGCCGCTGACTTTGTGCTTAATGCCCGCGAAGGCGTGGCGGCCACTATTACACCACAGCATTTATTGCTGAATCGCAATGATATGTTGGATGGTGGTATTCGTCCCCATAACTATTGCTTGCCAGTACTCAAACGCAGTACTCACCAAGAAGCCTTACGTGCGGCTGTCCAATCCGGCTCGCCGAAATTCTTTTTAGGTACTGATTCGGCGCCCCATGCTAAACATCGCAAAGAATCCGACTGTGGCTGTGCGGGTTGCTACAGTGCTTGGTCGGCCCTTGAGCTGTATGCGCAAGTATTTGATGAGCTGGACGCGTTAGATAAGCTAGAAGGTTTTGCCAGTTTGCACGGTGCGGATTTTTATGGACTGCCTCGCAACACGCAAACGGTTACCTTGATTCGCGAGTCATGGGAAGTGCCGGATAGCATTACTCTACCAAACGGCGAGCCGATTGTGCCTTTCTTTGCTGGTAAACCAGTGGCTTGGAAGTTGAAAAAATAAAACTGTTTGTTGGCTCTATAAAAAAATCGAACTCAGAAATGGATTCGATTTTTTTATAACTTGTTCAAGCCTCGACAGTTTTTTGTCTGATTAGGCCACTCGTGTTAAAAAAGCCTTTCTCGTGCAAAGTTAAATTATTACCATTCGGGCTTTGATTTTTCTTTGTTTGGAGTCTTGCCCATGAGTCAAGCCACGGTTGAATTACTGCAACAATATTACGACGCATTTAACGCCCAAGATATGGACGCCTTCTTGTCTTTACTAACGGACGATGTGGTCCATGACATTAATCAAGGTAATCGTGAGGTGGGCAAAGACACGTTTGCGGCCTTTATGGCGCGTATGAATCGCAATTACAAAGAAACCATTGTCGATATCGTGGTGATGTCGAATCCAGAGGGTGATCGTGCGGCGGTTGAGTTTACTGTGCTAGGTGAGTACTTGATGACCGATGACGGGTTGCCAGACGCAAATGGCCAGACCTACAAACTGCCAGCCGGAGCTTTCTTTGATATCCGCGATGGAAAAGTAGCCCGCGTGACCAACTACTATAATCTTGAAGACTGGATTGCCCAGGTCTCTGCTTAAGCTGGGCGAAATGACATTATGCTGACTTTTCAATCTCTCTCTGGCTCGCAATTGACTCAATACATTCCTCAACTTGCTGAGCTGCGCATGCGTGTGTTTCGGGATTTTCCTTATCTTTATGATGGGGATTTGGCTTACGAAGCGCGTTATCTTAAGACCTATATTGACGCACCAAACAGTGTCATTGTGCTAGCCTTTGATGGCGATAAAGTAGTGGGGGCGTCAACAGGTGTGCCGCTTAGACATGAGACAGCGGAAGTAAAACAGCCATTTGTCGAGGCTGATTTTAATATCGACGAGATTTTCTATTGCGGTGAATCCGTCTTATTACCAGAATATCGTGGACAAGGGGCGGGGGTGGCGTTCTTTGAACACCGGGAAGCTCATGGAAAAGCCCTTGCGGGGATCAAATACTCGTGCTTTTGCGGCGTGCAGCGTCCTGAGGATCACCCCGCTCGTCCTGCGGATTATCAACCGTTGGATACTTTTTGGCAGCATCGTGGTTATGAGAAACGGCCAGAACTGATGACCTATTTTAGCTGGAAAGATAGGGGCGACTATGAAGAAACCCGTAAACCCATGATGTTTTGGATGAAAGCTCTTTATGAGTACTTTTAAGCGATGAGTGCATTTAAACTGGCAACAGCACAATACGACATAGGCTTTTTTTCTGAATGGGAAGACTTTGCCGATAAGCTCACCAATTGGGTCGCGGAGGCGGTACAGCAAGGGGCAGAGTTATTGGTTTTTCCCGAATATGGCAGTATGGAGCTGGCGTCTTTATTTGGCGAAGCGGTTTACAGTGATTTGCAGCGCCAGATTCATGCGATGCAAACGCTGTTACCTAAATGGCACGATCTGCATATGGCGTTGGCCAAACGTCATAATGTGATGATTCTCGCCAGTTCCTTTCCAACTCTGCAAGGCGGTGACTGTTTTGTTAATCGCGCCAATTTGTTTGGTCCCGAGGGGGTAATCGATTTCCAAGACAAGCTGATGATGACACGCTTTGAAAACGAGCAATGGCATATCAGCGCTGGCGATCAAATCAAAGTGATCGATACTGATCTGGGGCGCTTAGGCATTCATATTTGTTACGACTCAGAATTCCCCATGATTGCCAGCCAGCAAGTGGCAGCGGGGGCGGATTTATTACTGGTGCCAAGCTGTACCGATACACAAGCTGGCTTTCATCGGGTGCGTATTGGCTGCCAAGCACGCGCATTGGAGAACCAATGTTATGTAGTACAGTCGCCTACCGTTGGCAATGCGCCTTGGTCAGAAGCGGTGGATGTGAATATGGGACGAGCGAGTGTCTATACGCCAGTCGATTACGGCTTTCCAGATAATGGTATTTTAGCGCAGGGGGATAATGATGATGCAGGTTGGGTATTTGCCACGCTGGATTTGTCTGAAATTGCCCGTATTCGCCAACACGGGCAGGTGTGTAATCATCGAGATTGGCCAAAGCAGTTTGCTTTGCAAGGTCCTGTGTGACTGTGTGAAAAACGCTAAAGTATGAGGGCAAAGCCGCATACTTTAGCGTGACGCCTTCGGCCTCTTTGTGACTTGAGGCCAGGTCGTTGGATGAGGCGAGGTTAGGCTGCTGGCGAGATGTTTCCCACCATTGAGGTTTTTGCTTGACGCTCGCTTTGGTAGATGTACATGGCTAAGATAAACAGTACAATCCCAAGGCCGCTAATTAACCAATAAACATTTTGTAAGCTGCCGGTTGCCTCATGGATCATACCCGCTAACAAGTTGCCTAAGGTGCCGCCGAGACCAAAGGTAACCATACCAATGCCATTGATTTGCATGGTGGCTTTGGATGAGTATTGTTTGTTCACCCAGCCTGCGACAATGCCCCAAATGGGGAAGTACATCATGCCGTAGCCAAACCCTGCGAGCATCACGAATTTAGCTGGGTTGAAGGAAAACGCCACCAAGCTTAAGGCAAAGATACCAAAGATGCCTAAGAGTGCCACGCCGTGGCCTTTTTTGTCGGCCAATTTGCCCACAAAGAAGCCTGCAATCATGCCAGTCAAACCAATCATCCCCCAAGTATAACCGCCTAAAGCGGATGGTAAGGATAGTTCTGCTAAGTAGGTGTTTAGCCAAGTGGTGAATGTTATGGTAGAGGCACCAACCAACAAAAGAATAAAGCATGATAGAAACGCTGTGCGTTCACGAAGAACGGTTTTAAATAGCTGTTTCGTTTCCATTGCCACGGCAAAGTTAACATCAATGTCTTGGGTTTGTGCTTGACTACGCATGCTTTTCAGCAATGTGAAGGTGGCGAAGACAACGATCAAACCCAACACTGCCGCTGCCATCCAGCTGCTGCGCCAGCCCAGTAAGGGTACGATTAACAAGATAATCAGGCCGTTGACACTGTAACCCCACGCGGTACCACTGGAGGCAATCGAAAGGTTCGTTGCAGTGCGGTCAGCACGCCCATGTCGTGTCACCAATTCCACAATAGAACCCCAGCTCATAGCGGCACTGGCGGCCATAATGGTCAATAAACAAATCATGATGACGGGATTATCCAGACATCCCATGATGAACAGCAAAGAAGAAGTCAGTGTGCCTGTAACAAGCAAGGTACGACCTGAATCTAAGCGATGACCAATTACACCCAACATCATGGCACCACACAAATACGCAATCTGTGTGAGCGCACCCGCTAATGCAAGATACCAACTATTGATATCCAGCGTCTGCTGCATCATTGGCACTAAGGCTGCGAATAAAAACATACCAAAGCCGTGGCTGATGGCCTGATTAAAACCAAAGGTGACTGCGAGCCGCATTGCAATTCTCCTTGCACGAGTGACTAATTGGGTTGATGTATAAAAAACACTCACTGAGTGAATGCCGCCATATTAGGGCCTTGCATTTGTTCGGTAAATCGATAAATATTAAATTCTACGTTCAACAATATTGAAGACTAAAATATGCGTGATTTACCGATTAATTTGCTGCGCACATTTATGGTAGTGGCGGACACTCTGAACCTGACAGAAGCTGCCAAACAGCTGCATAAAGCGCCCTCAACAGTGAGCATGCAGCTCAATCGTCTTGAAGATTTGATTGCTAATCCGTTGATGGAGCGAGGACAACATGGTGTGCGTTTGACTGCTGTAGGCGTTCAGTTAAAAAACCACGCTCAGCAGCTGCTTAATCTGCATGATCAAATTGTTGGTTCTTTTCAGAATATGGACATTGGTGGGGTGGTGCGTCTTGGTACCCATGACCAATACACCAGTCGAACCCTTGCACCGATTTTGCAAGACTTCATATTGAGCTATCCAGAAGCCCAGTTAGAGGCTTTCTGCGATTATCGCCCCGATCATTTAGTCAACCTGCTCAATAAGGGAAAATTGGACATTGCTCTTGTGGAAATGTTGGCAGATACGGAAGGAGGGGTTCGTTTACGCCGTGATGAATTGGTGTGGGTTGGCGCTAAAGGGCATTTTGTCCATATGCAAGCGGTTTTACCTTTGGTGGTGTTTTCGGAAGGCTGTCAACATCGCCAGTATGCATGCCAATCGCTAGACGCTGCCGGCATTCCCTATCGGATAGCCTTTACCAGTCAAAGTCGATCGGGTGTGTTGGCAGCCGTTCGAGCAGGCGTCGGGGTTGCCATTGTGCCTTATCAAACGTTAGACGATGACTTAGTGATTTATCGTGATTTGCCCACTTTGCCAGATATGGAAGTGTCTTTGTTTGTGTCACCAAAAGCGAACGAAGCCACCCGACGTTTGGAGCAAATCATTGTGGAGAATGCCATTTTTAATCCAGCGGCCGCTGAAGTGGATTTCAACTAGCGGGACTTGACAAGCATCCGTCATTGCTAAATGTCACCTCTTAGAAAAAATTCACTTGGTCATTAGTGCTGCTTGAAACTATACTGTATATAAATACAGTATTTTGGTGTTAACTATGCGTGTGACTTATCTTGGATCTTCAAACTCTGCTTCTTTTATCGCGGATCATCGTATTCAGGTTCCTCTTTATGTTGAGTCTGTGTCGGCGGGTTTTCCGTCGCCCGCTCAGGACTTTATTGAGAAGACGCTTGATCTTAATGAATTATGCGTTCCCCGCCCGATGGCGACGTTTTTTGTGCGTGCCCAGGGGGATTCGATGATTGAGGCGGGTATTCATTCAGGGGATGTGTTGGTGGTCGACCGTTCGCTAACGGCACGTCATGGGGACATCGTGATTGCTTGTCTTCATGGCGAGATGACAGTGAAAACGTTGGAGCTAAACCCCAATGTGTTGCTGCGCCCGAAAAACAAAGCTTATAAGGCCATTCATATTACCGAAGAGTCGGAACTGGAAATATTCGGCGTGGTAACGGGAGTGGTTCGTAAGTATGAGCGGGGCTAATAAGACGGCTTTCGCATTGGTCGATTGCAATAATTTTTACGCCAGTTGTGAGAAATTATTCCGGCCAGATTTAAAGCACATGCCTGTTGTTGTGCTATCGAATAACGATGGCTGTATTGTGGCGCGCTCCAAAGAAGCTAAAGCTCTGGGCGTGAAAATGGGGGTGCCGCTGTTTCAGGCTCAGGCGGCGATAAGGCAGCATGGTATTGTGTGTTTTTCGTCGAATTATGCCCTGTATGCGGATTTGTCAAATCGAGTAATGGCAATCTTAGAGGAGGAAGCGCCACGGCTTGAGGTCTATTCAATCGATGAAGCGTTCCTCGATCTAACGGGCGTAGAATATGCCATGGATTTACTGACGTTTGGTAAACGGCTAAAAACCAAAGTGGATAAATGGACGGGGATCACGGTAGGGGTGGGGATTGCGCCAACCAAGACGCTGGCCAAGCTGGCGAATGAGGCGGCGAAGCGATACCCAGCAACGGGATCCGTAGTGGATTTGATGAACCCTGATCGACAAAAGCGCCTATTGTCGTTGGTTGATGTGAGTGACGTGTGGGGCGTAGGTCGGCGAATCACCGAGCGGTTGCGTGCTAGGGGAATTCGCACGGCATTGGACTTGGCGAATGCGAACCCTAGGGCCATTCGAAGCGAGTTTTCCGTGGTATTGGAGCGGACGGTGCAAGAGTTGAACGGGGTGTCTTGTCTAAATCTTGAATTGGTGCGCCCAACAAAACAGCAAATTATTTGCAGCCGATCATTTGGCCATCGTATTACGGAAAAACAGGAGCTGCGGGAAGCCATCGCTAAATATACGACTCGTGCTGCAGAGAAACTACGCAAGGAAAAGCGCCTTTGTCGTGTCGTGAATGTGTTTATTCGTACCAGTTCGCATGCTCATGATGGGAAGCACTATAGGAACGCTTTGTCTGTTGAGCTCCCCAATCCCACAGACGATACGCGGGACTTACTGAACGTTACCGAGGTGTTGTTTTGTCGCCTATGGCGTGACGGATTTCGTTATATGAAAGGCGGCGTGATGCTGGCGGATTTCTATGAACATGGCGCTTATCAGCACGATTTTTTTCGAGCGGACGGTATGAAAGCCAACTCACAAGCCTTAATGAACGTGGTGGACCAAATCAACCGTAGCGGTCAGGGCAACATCTTTTTCGCCTCACAAGGCGTATCACCACAGTGGGCCATGAAGCGCGATCATCTATCGCCCGCTTATACAACCAAATGGGAAGAATTGCCAAAAGTTTGGTAGAGAGATAAAACACCTCGCTCAAGTGAGCATGATCAAGCTGGCCAACCTTATCTAAGAAAAGAGTTTGACACTGATTTGACTCATTGCCTCTCTAACTCATTGATCCCACTCATTATAGGATGATCTGGTTTGGCGCCAAATTGGTGCGCACCGTATTGGGATGTTGTTTTTTTGTGCATTATCTTATTTGTGTTCTTGCTTTAGGTGCCGTCTCTTAGAATACTGTGAGTGGTATGAAAATTGCTGTTTTTGCGATATGGAACCCTTCGGACGAAAGACTCGCCGATCACTGCATTATGGGAGCGGGAGTACCCACTCAAGCACGCACATTATCTCAGGATGAACCCTCAAGGGGGCGGCAAGGTGCCGTAACAACAACTCCAACAAACGGAGACATATCCTATGTCCATCACTGATCAATCTATCGCCACAGACTCTCTGCAGGATAGCGGAATTGAGGCTCGTGGTATTGAACGCGTTATGCCCCACGAACGTACTCACGTTAGTGTTATTGATAATTTTACCATGTGGCTGTCAGCCAACCTGGTTATCTCCACCGTAGCGCTTGGCGCTCTGGCTATTCCGATTTTTCAGCTTGGTTTCTGGGACAGCCTGTCCATTATCGTGCTGTTCAATATACTCGGTGTGCTGCCTGTGGCGTATTTCTCCACACTAGGACCGCGCCTTGGCCTGCGTCAGATGACCATCGCGCGGTTTTCTTTTGGCTGGAATGGTGCCAAGATCATGGCTCTGTTTAATGTCGCTGCCTGTATTGGCTGGTCGGCAGTAAACGTCATCGTTGGTTCGCAGATTATCACCAACCTGAGTAACGGTGTGGTGCCTGTATGGGCGTCGATTTTGGCGATTGCCGCGCTGACGACGGCCGTAAGTGTATATGGCTACCGTTATGTGCATCGCTACGAGCGTTATGCTTGGGTTCCTATGGCGATTATCTTCTGTATTGTTGCGGTGAGCACCCATGGTCAAATGAGTGTTGTGCCGACCCCCGCCTGGAACATGGCACATATTGCATCATTGGTTTCCTTCGGTGGTGCCATCTATGGTTTCGCGACGGGTTGGAGTTCCTATGCGGCCGATTACAGTGTGAATCAGCCTGAGCATACATCGGCCGCTAAAATCTTCTGGCTGACCTTTTTTGGTGTGACCATTCCCTGTATCTTGCTGGAATCGCTGGGTCTAGGTTTGACGACAGTCGGGGCGTTTAGTAAAGCGGCCAGCGAAGGTGGTGGTGCCTTACTGGCGGTAGCGCTGCATCCGCTGGGTGGGTTTGGAAACGTGCTGATGCTTCTTTTGGCCTTGTCGGTTATTGCTAATAATATCCCTAACGACTACAGCCTTGGTTTGTCTATTCAGGTGCTTGGCAAAGCGTTCCATAAGGTCAACCGAGCGGTGTGGACTTTTATCGGTGCGGTGATCTATATCCTCATTGCTATCGTTGCGGCAGCGCACTTTAATTCTACATTGGAAAACTTTCTGCTGATGGTGGCCTACTGGCTGAGTCCTTGGACCGTTATACTGATTTTAGAGCATTTTGTCATGCGCCGTGGTAAATACAACCTCGATGATTGGAACGAGGCGCGCCACCTGCCAGTGGGTTGGGCAGCTGTTATATCCATGGCTATTGGCTTATTTGGCGTCTACTTAGGGGCGGCACAATTATTGTTTGTTGGCCCAATTGCTGGTTTATTTAATCCTCCTTACGGCATGGACATAGGCTTCGAAATGGGACTGGTATTTGCTAGCGTGTCTTATTTGATCCTTAGACCAATCGAAATGCGAGCCCACGCAAGGTAAATTCATAGGTGTTGCCGAGAAGCAGTATAGGGAAATGAGCGTGGTGAAAAAAACCACCATGAGCGAGCTTGGCAACATCATCCTCGCCTTACACGATGCATCATCGCAGGGGAGCGATAAGACGTGAGCGTCTATTGTCTGAAAATGGGAAGTATTACCGAAAGTTTTCTAGGGATATAACACTTGTTTTTTTGGTGCGGATGGGGGGACTTGAACCCCCACGACCGTAAGGCCACTAGCACCTGAAGCTAGCGTGTCTACCAATTCCACCACATCCGCAGTACTGAGAATTTGCTTTATCACATGTTGTATAAAAATGGTGCGGATGGAGAGACTCGAACTCTCACGCCGTGAAGCACTGGAACCTAAATCCAGCGTGTCTACCAATTCCACCACATCCGCATGTCGTGATAACGGCGAGAATCATACCGATATTTGTTTATGATGCAAGCTTTTTTGTTGGCTTTTGGGGGCTATTTTAGCGGCGATGAAAGGTTTTTTTCCTGGTCTCAAACGAGGACATTAGCAGGGAAAAATGCTTTAATACCGCCTCTTCAAATCTGTTTGTTTTAGCTGAGTGACTCGATGGAAAGCAGTTCGGTTTCGACCCTGATGGACCCGCTAGATTTAGCGACTTTTTTTGTTTTTATCACCTGTTGGTGGGGCTATGCATTTTATGCTTTGTATAATTCGAAGCGTAAGTCCTGCTTGGTAAGTGTGTTACATCAATTCCGTCTGGCGTGGATGTCGCGTTTGTTGCGACGGGATAACCGTATCGCGGATTCTTCTGTGATCGCGAATCTTGAACGCAGTAGTTTATTTTTTGCCTCGAGTTCCTTGATTATTATTGCGGGGCTCTTTGCTGGTTTTAAGTATTCTAAAGAGGCGTTAGAAGTGCTGTCTGATATTTACTTAATGGCACCCAGTAGTCGGCAGGAATGGGAGATAAAAATCATTATTCTCGTGCTGATTTTTGCCTACGCCTTTTTTACCTTCACTTGGTCGGTTCGTCAGTATAATTTTTGCTCCGTATTGGTGGGAAGTGCGCCTCTGGCCACAGAGCGAGGGATAGAGGAAAGCGAGCGCGAGTTGTATGCGATGCACATGGCAAAAGTCTGTAGTCTAGCAGCCAATCAGTTTAATTATGGTTTGCGAGCTTATTATTTTGCGATGGCCTTTAGCGCGTGGTTTATTGGCCCGTATTTTTGCATGGTTGCCAGTATTTTGGTGGTGGGGGTATTGTATCGTCGTGAATTTCGTTCAAAAACGTTTAAAACGCTGAGTCGGGGGTTGGTGATTAAATCTCATGCTTCCTAATTTTCCAAAACCGTTACCAGAAGATGACCGTCCTACAAATCGCACGATCAAGATGGATGATCGACTTTATCAGTATTTGGTGGAGGTATCGGTTCGCGAGAATGATATCTTAAAGGCGCTACGCCGAGAAACTGCACAATATCATATGGCACGTATGCAGTTGTCACCGGAAGTCGGGCAGTTGCTGGCATTGCTGGTTAAATTGCAGTCTCCTAAGAAAATTCTCGAAATTGGCGTGTTTACTGGCTATAGCACCTTGTCGATGGCCATGGCGATGTCTAAAGACGCGTCGTTAATCGCTATTGAGAAAAAGCAGATGTGGTTAGACATTGCGACACGTTACCTTGAAGAAGCAGGGGTGATGGATCGGGTGACGACCTACTGCGAAAAAGCCTTACCCGTTATGACGTCGCTTCTTGAGACAGACAGTGACAGCTTTGATTTTATCTTTATTGATGCGGATAAGAAAAACTTGCTTGCTTACTATGAACGGGCAAAACAACTCTTGCGGCCTGGTGGGTGTTTGCTGATTGATAACACTCTTTGGTGGGGCAATGTGGCAGATGATGCCTTTACTGATAAAGATACTAATATTGTACGGGCGTTGAATAAGACGATTCATGCCGATCATACGGTGGATTTGTCGTTGATTCCCATCGGTGATGGTTTGACGTTAGTGCGTAAGTGTTGACACTCACTTGCTGATGCTCCTTTTGTTTTCGTTCTAAATCTCTCTTTTTAAAGACTTTCTCCTGCTTTTTTAAGATAAGCCTCTTGAAATCACTTCAAGAGGCTTTATTTATGTTTCACCAGTGAAACGAAATCCCCCTTTGGCAGCTTGCCGGAGGTTCATTAAAATAGGAGCAAGTTTAAAGATGGCAACTGATACTCAAAAAGAAACGTTAGGGTTTCAAACGGAAGTAAAGCAGTTACTTCATTTGATGATCCACTCTTTGTATTCTAACAAAGAGATTTTTCTACGTGAGCTGATTTCCAATGCGTCTGACGCTGTTGATAAGCTTCGTTTTGAGTCTGTCGCTAATGCAGACCTTCTTGCAGAAGACCCCAATTTACGCGTTCGTGTTGAATTTGATAAAGAGGCCAATACGGTCATCATCGATGATAATGGTGTGGGCATGTCCCGCGAAGAGACGATTTCCAACTTGGGCACCATTGCCAAATCTGGCACGTCAGCGTTTCTTGAGCAATTAAGCGGTGATCAGAAGAAAGACAGCCAATTGATTGGCCAATTTGGTGTGGGTTTTTACTCTGCCTTTATTGTTGCGGATAAGGTAACGGTTGAAACTCGTCGTGCTGGTGCCGCTAAAGACGAAGCGGTGCGTTGGGTATCGGATGGTACCGGTGAATTTACCGTTGAAAACATTGAAAAAGAGACTCGCGGTACTCGCATTATCTTGCACCTTAAAGCCGATGAGAAAGAGTTTGCTGATAACTATCGTTTACGCTCTTTGGTGACAAAATACTCTGACCATATTTCTATTCCTGTTGAAATGGAAAAAGTGGTTTATCCAGAAATGGATGAAGAGGGCAATCCTAAGCCAGTTGACGAAAACAAAGCACCGGAATTTGAAGCGGTGAACTCGGCGAAGGCTCTTTGGACTCGTTCACGTAACGATATTTCCGATGAGGAATACAAAGAGTTTTACAAGCATATTTCCCATGACTACCAAGAGCCTCTTAAATGGTCTCATAACAAGGTAGAAGGTAAACTTGAATACACCAGCCTGTTGTACATTCCTTCCAAAGCCCCTTACGATCTTTGGAATCGCGATATGCAGCGCGGTCTGAAATTGTATGTTCAGCGTGTCTTTATTATGGATGAAGCAGAGGCGTTCCTACCTCCTTACATGCGTTTTGTGAAAGGGGTGGTAGACTCAAATGACTTGTCTTTGAACGTATCTCGTGAAATTTTGCAAAATGACCACGCTGTTGATTCTATGCGGGCAGCGTTGACTAAGCGTGTATTGGATATGCTTGGTAAAATGGCGAAAAATGATCCAGAAACCTACCAGACGTTCTGGGATGAATTCGGTAATGTGATCAAAGAAGGCCCAGCAGATGATATGGGCAATAAAGATAAGATCGCCGGTCTATTACGCTTTAGTACAACTCATACCGATGCGCCAGAACAGACAGTATCTCTTGCTGACTACATTGCTCGCATGGCTGAGGGGCAAGATAAAATCTACTACATTTATGCCGAGAACCACAATACAGCGAAAAACAGCCCACACTTAGAGATTCTTCGTAAGAAGGGCTTTGAAGTCTTGTTGTTGAGTGATCGTATCGACGAATGGATGATGTCTTCTCTGCAAGAGTTTGAAGGTAAGCATTTCCAAGATGTTACTAAAGGTAAATTGGATTTAGCCGATTCTGAAAACGAAGAAGAGAAGAAAGAGAAAGAAGAGAAAGCCGAGCAAATCAAGCCGCTTCTGGAGCGAATGAAAACGGTTCTTGAGTCTAAAGTCACTGCCGTAAACAGCACTGACCGTTTGACCAACTCTCCCGCCTGCTTGGTTGTTGGTGAGTACGATATGGGTCTGCAAATGCGTCGTTTGCTTGAGCAAGCAGGTCAGAAACTGCCTGAGTCCAAACCTAGCCTTGAGGTGAATCCTGATCACCCAATCGTGGCGAAGATGGATGCCGAGACAGACGAAGATCGCTTTGCGGATATGGCGTGGTTGCTGTTCGAACAAGCCACTTTGTCTGAAGGAGGTCAGTTGGATGATCCTGCGACGTTTGTTAGCCGCATGAACAAACTGATTGTTCAATTAAGTAAATAATCTATTGAATTTACGCTTTAGATTCTTCGGTTTAGGTTTTATTTTTGGCAGTCTATGAGCATTAGCTAAATTAAAATCGATACACCAATTAAAGCCCTTGCTCCGTGATGAGCAGGGGCTTTTTTTTGCCTTGTTGTGACGCCAATGTTTTAGGCAAAGGTAAGGCCCGTTTGCAAAGTAGGATAATTTTGTTTAGCGTGATGTTTTTCATGTCAAAGCAAATAGTTCAAAGGAGTGAACGATGTTGAGCAAGGTGTTGCTAGGGTTGGTCGTCAGTGTAGGAGTGTTGTTTTCATCCTTCTCAAACGCACAAATGGATGTGCAGTTAGCAAAGCGTTACGGGGATGAGAAGGGGGCTTACCCTGTTACGGATTATCTGGTGAGTGAGAAGTATGATGGAATTCGTGGGATTTGGACGGGCACTGAGTTATTGAGTCGTCAAGGAAAGCCGATTCATGCGCCTGCTTGGTTTATTCAGGCATTGCCCAAAGGGGTTTGGCTTGATGGAGAGCTATGGTCCAAACATCATTATTTTCAGTTCGTTGCCTCTGCGGTTACCAAAGATGAGCCTGTCGATTCTCAGTGGCATAAGATTTATTATATGGTGTTTGATGCACCAGATTATAAGCACAATTTTGCTGAGCGCAGTCAGCGTTACGCGCATATTGTGCAGACGATTCATGCTCCTTTCGTTAAAGCTATCAAACAATTTACCGTACCGGACAACCAAACATTAAGTCATGTACTGGACGAATATGTGAAAAAAGGGGCTGAAGGGTTAGTGTTACACCGTAAAGCGGCGATGTTTCAAAGTGGCCGTAGTGGTAACTTGTTGAAGCTTAAGCCTTATATGGACGATGAAGCAACCGTCATTGGTAAGACACCGGGGCAAGGCAAGTACAAAGGGATGCTGGGGGCATTAATCGTTGAAATGCCTTCTGGTACTCAATTTAAAATTGGGACGGGGTTTACGGATGAAGAACGCGCCAATCCACCTCATATTGGTGATGTGATTACTTATCAATATCATGGGTTCACCAAACGTGGTATTCCTCGCTTTGCCAGTTTTATGCGGGTTCGCTATTCTGCAGAAGATAGGCCCGTCAAATAGACAGCGTCATAGAAACAAGCTGTTGAGGATACATTATCTACTGCTCTAAAGAAAAGTTACATGAGAAAATTGAAGGTGGGACTGCAATCATGAGGTGTTTTCGCATTATTCTTGACTATAATTAACAAATGGCAATATAAGATAGGAAAAATAAGTAGATTATTTGAGTTTAGCGATTTTTTTTTGAGATAAACTACTGTGTGAAACGTTATCTTGTTAACTGGTGTAGATGGTTAAATTGATATTAAGTGGTGTAGATATCTTCAATCATCTCCACTGGTTTATCGTGTAGTAGAACGTATTGCTCTGTGGGAGTTGAGCAGATTAGAAAGATTGATTATTGAATGTTCATGGGAAGGAGTCAATGAATGTTATCTAAACATAACCTTAAACTGCAGTTGTGATCATGTATGTCAAAGTTTCAGGATGAAGAACAGCAAGCAACAGATGCTGAAGTAGAAGACGCTATTAATTGGCTTGTTCGTCTTACTTCTGGTGATGTGACGAGTCAAG
Organism: Marinomonas sp. 63XJN7_7_ISO-PGPR-S23-202; assembly: GCF_056173505.1. Lineage (NCBI taxonomy): Bacteria > Pseudomonadati > Pseudomonadota > Gammaproteobacteria > Oceanospirillales > Oceanospirillaceae > Marinomonas > Marinomonas sp. 63XJN7_7_ISO-PGPR-S23-202. The sequence goes on from NZ_CM149677.1 coordinate 2,416,021, forward strand.
AACTTAAGGATTTTGAAATCTGGCGTAGGGCTGACGATCGTCATGAAGTAGCCTTATCTGAGGCTCGTCACTTATGGGTGAGTATGGGGACACCTTTAGAAAACTATTATCAGCCGGATGATATTGCCTCTTTTACATCAGAAGAAGGTTTTCGCTCCTACTTTTTTCGCTGGCAGATTATATTGCCTATATTGCTGATCTTATCGATAGGTGTATTTGCTCAAAACTGGTTAACTCGCTGGCAGTACGATCAATATACCTCAACAGGAGAGCAACGAATGCTTTCCTTAGAGGATGGAAGTAAAATGTGGTTGGATGCGGACAGCGCTGCAGATATTTATTTTAGTGCAGGTAAACGTTTTGTTCGTCTGGCGTATGGTGAAGCCTTTTTTGATGTTGTTCATAATCCTTTACGACCATTTATTGTTGAAGCAGGGGCTGGAAAAGTGAAAGCTCTTGGCACCAGTTTTGGTGTCGAGCGTGGTGATAACTCTATGACGGTGACCGTAGAAAGAGGCAAAGTTGAGGTGAGTCCTAACGATGCTTCTGATATGCAGCTAGATGCAAATCAACAAGTTAAAGTGATCGATGGGATAAGTGCTGTCCAAATCAAAAAAGTTAATGCTGGCCAGGTACTGGCATGGCATACGGGAAAATTGGTATTTGAAAATCAGTCATTAAGTAGCATACTGTCGGTGCTTAAGCATTATGATAAACGAGTGATAATGTTTGACAGTGACACGCTTGCCAATATTAAGCTAAGTTCTATTATAGATATACATCACCTTAAAGAGTGGTTTGATGGTTTGCAACAATCATTGCCCGTTAATGTCGATATACTTGGGCCTGTCGTCTGGGTCAGGAAACGTTGATTATTAGGGAAGCGCTGGTTTAATAGTAAACAGTATTTAAGAGTATTAAGGCAGCTTTGGCTGCCTTAATTTGTTTATAAGTTAGATGTCATCTTCGTGTTCAGCTAGTTCTTCAATTGACCGTATTGTCCATTGACCACCTTTTTGCAAGTGCATCGCCTGATTATGAAACGGCAGTAGGCTGGGGCGGTGTCCGACACTGATCCAAGCGGATCCTGTGGTTTCTAATAGCTTATAAAGTGCTTTTTCTGTTGGTAGATCCACTGCGCTAGTAGATTCATCGAGAAACACATAGCGAGCTTTAAGGAGTAGCATTCTGAGAAAGGCAATGCGTTGTTGCTCTCCAAGAGATAGAGTATGAGGCCAGTCTTTTACAGTATCCAACGAACCATGACGTGTTAAGAGGTCCTCCAAGCACACTTTGTTTAATAGCTCTTTTAGTTCGTCATCGTTGACAGGAGACTTCTCTGCAGGATAATAAAGTTGGCTACGTAAGTCGCCCTCAAAGGTATAGGGGCGCTGTGGTAAAAAAAGACAGGAATTTTCTTCCATAGGAAGAGAAATGGTTCCAGTACCGTTGCTCCACAATCCTGCAATCGCTCGCAACAAGGAACTTTTACCAACACCAGAGCGGCCAACAATTATTAATCGGCAGTCCCTGTTTAATTGTAGGTTAAGTTGATTGACGAGGGATTGTTCTCCTTTTGGAGTTTTAAGATTGACATCTTTTAACTGAATAGTGTCGCTTTGTTTTAGCACGATGTGATTGTCTGGGTCCTGTTGATTGCTCTTTAATTTGAGAAATGCTTCATGGACTTCTGCCACACGTACCATATGAGGAACGGCTTGACTTAATTGGGGAATATAAGATGATAATACCGTTAGGCTATCGACTAGCAAGGTAGCAGAGGCTGTTGCTTGGGCGATGGTGCCATAGCTTATTTCTCCATTAAAATACATTGGCACCAGTACAATTAGTGGAAGATAATTCCAAACTACGCCGACACCATCGTTCATGAGATTCAGATAAATTGAATAAATCATATTACGCATTTGTTTTTTGACAACATTTTTCATGCGTGCGCTAATATTGTTGGTTTCTGTTTCCTCGCCGCGATAAAAAGCGATGTTCTCGGCATTGTTGCGTATATAGGTGATACCGTAGCGCAGATCCGCTTCGGCAACGGTTATGTCAAATCGTTGCTTTATAATGGGTTGGTTCATCAGATAAATTGCGATAGATTGAAAAATAGAAAAACCAATCACACAAAAAAACAGCGAACTGGATATGCTTACCATGATGCTGGTTTGTACGCCCATATTGCTTATTGAACCGAGAACTTGGAGAGGGAATGCACCAATAATATCGCAAACTGGCCCAACTTCTTCTTCGATACGTTGATCAGGGTTGTCGATTTTTTCATCTTGTAGTATATGAAAATAGGTTTGCCGATATAGATAGTTACCGATCAAATATTCAGTCAGCCAACGCCACCAATGTAAAGATAGTAACGCACCAACAAGGCTCTGTATGACTCTAGCGCCAAATACGATAACGCCAAAGAGTGTTGACCAAGTAAATAATGACCAGTACAAAGAGCTTTTCTTATCGACTAATGCATCAGTTACTTCGCCAGTAAGCTTAACAACATAGGCATTAGCCCAGCTAAAACCTGCTATCATAAGGCATATAAAAACGACAACCAGCCATGATTTCCATGCGCCTTTGCGATTCCAATAGGGTTTTGCCAGCATCCAGGCCCGACGAAAGAACAGCCAATTAAGCTTATGCCTCTGCTTGTCGTTTTCAAGTTCCGATAACATAATGGCCATAATGTTTTCCTTTTAATGAATAAAATAGATATATGTCAGACCGTGCCGATTTGAATCACGCTGTCAGTGTTGGAACAGACCTTAATGCATGGCATTGAATGGTGTTGTTTGTTGTGTGAGTTGCCATTTACTGTCAGGTAACAAGTGAAGCTTTTGGCTATGGAATCTCAATAGCGTTTCGCGATGACCAACGCTCACAAAGGTAATGTCTAGTTGCTTCAATACTTTGTAGACGTGTTTTTCGCTCTCTACATCCATTGCGCTTGTTGCTTCGTCGAGAAAGACATAGCGTGGTTTGCGTAAGACGATGCGTGTGAATGCGATTAACTGTTGTTCGCCGAGGGAGAGCACCTTCCGCCAATCTTTAATGCAATCTAAACCTCCGTGTTTCGTCAGAAAATTGGGGTGACCTAAGAGAGTAAAAGCTTCCTGTATGTCTGCGTCGTCGAAGCTTCCTGTGTTGCTAGGGGTAGGGTAGAGTAGCTGTGAGCGTAAGTCTGCTAGATGCATGTAGGGTTGTTGAGGGATAAACATTAATTGTCGCCAATGAGGTAGCACAACCTCTCCTTGTCCTCTATTCCATAACCCTGAAATGACCCGCAGCAGAGAGCTTTTACCCACCCCAGTTTGCCCAACAATGACGGTATGATGACCTGGGCGAATTTTCATCGTCAGATCCTTGACAAGTTGTTGTTCGCCGTTAGGGGTCTCTGCATTGATTTGATTTAGCTCAATATGGTCGCCCTCAATATAATGGATACGGTTTGTGTTGGTGTTCTCTTGAGAGAGTGCCAAAGATTTTTCTTGAATCTCAGCCAGTCGCATTGCGCTTGGCATAACACTAGTTGCAGTTGGTATGAGCTGAGAAATGACTGATAGCCCCGACAACACTGTCGACGCTGCGGCTGTCACCTGGCCAATTGAACCGTAGGATATATGACCCTGGAGGTAGAGCGGAACAACAAACAAGATAGGAAGCAAATTGAATATTAGAGAGAGCACTTCGTTAACGGCACTCATATTTATATTATTGTAAAACATGAGTTTAAGCTTAGCCTGCATAACGTCCTTAAGACGCTGGTTCAAGTGTAATCTCTCACTGCGTTCACCACGATAAAAGGCAATGGTTTCTGCATGATCGCGTACAGCCATTAATCTTGTGCGCATATTGGCCTTAGCGACAGTCACTTCCCAGTTTAGTTTAATGGTTGGGTTATAAATCCATATTGTTACGAATGTATTAACGATGGCATAGATAAGGATGAACCAAAATAGCCCCGTGGAGACGTTTAAAATTATGCTTGCTTGCACGGCAATGTTCGTTAGAGAGCTGATAACAAACTGGGGAAGGCCGACGATTGTTTGGCAGACATTAGCTACTTCATCTTGAATACGCTGATCTGGATTGTCTATAAACTTACTTTGCTCAATCTCATAATAAGTTCGGTTTCGCATATAGGATTGAGTTATTTGTTCTGTCATCCATTGACGCCAATTCAATACTATCCAAGAGCTGAAAAATCCAGTTACGCTGGAGAGTAATATTCGCATAAAAACGACAAATGTCGTCCAAATCATTAGACTCCAATAAATACTAGCATTCTTGTCAACGAGTGCATTGGTGTAATCTGCGACTAAGTAAGAAACATACCCTCCTATAATACCGATAGCAGCAGAAGAAAAAAGCAGCATTATAACGATTAGCCATGATTTCCAAGCTTCGTTTCTAGTCCAATAGGGGAGACTTAAGTCATATAGTCGACGAAAAAGTAATCTATTCAGTTTGTAACTGCGTTCATCGTTCATTTGATTTGTCTCAATAGGCATTTAAGCATCCCAGAAGGTATTTATTCGTGCTTATGAAACGATTGAGAAGAGAAAAATCCACAGAATGCTAATAAAAATTGTGGAAAACCGAGACGTGACGCGTTTTATAGGTAACAACTTATTAGCGTTTTTTTAGTGTGGATACTATATGAACAATCAAGCTAATGCAGAGGCTGAATTAGTCGCAAGTGTACCTGATCTTGCATTTCAACGTTTTAAACTGGATAACGGCTTAACATTATTAGTACATGAGGACCATCAAGTGCCAATGGTTGCGGTGCATGTTGGCTATAACGTTGGCGCTAAAGATGAACCAAAAGGAATGTTTGGCTTTGCGCATTTGATGGAGCATTTGATGTTTTCGGGTAGTGAGGCATTGCCTGGTAGTTATATCAGTCATCTGGAGCAGGCCGGATCACAAGGACTTAATGGCGTAACCAACGCAGATATGACCCAGTTTTTTCAGTCCGTTCCTGTTGGATCCCTTGATTTTACTCTGTTTGCTGAGTCTGACCGCATGGGAGCTTTACTAACCGAGTTGACAGCAGAAGCCCTAGAGACTCAGCGCGATGTGGTGACTCGGGAAATGGAAGAGGGAGAGTTGCAACCTTATGGTTCGGTGCAAGGGGCTATTTTGCGACATTTGTTTCCGGCCGAGCACCCTTATGCTCATAAGGTTGCTGGAGAGTATGATGATTTACAAAATATTGATCTTACTCAGGTAATAGGATGGTTATCAAAGTTTTATAGACCTAATAACGCCGTTATTACATTGGCGGGTGACATAACGGCAGAGCAAGCTCTAGTGAAGGTAAAAGAGTATTTTGGGCATATACCCTCTGGTCCCGCGCTAGAGAAATGTGATCGTTGGTTACCAATATTATCTAATGAACGTCGTGTTACTGTGCAAGATCGTGTGGAGTCAACATTGCTGCGCATTTGTTGGGTTGTCCCACCTTATATTGAACAAAGTACCATTGCCTTAGAGCTATTTGCTGGGCTATTGGTGGATACAGCCGAGTCACTGTTGGTTAAACGCTTAATGGTAGAGAACGCTCTGGCGACTGATATTAGCGCATTTATCGAAACAGGTATGCTCGCTAGTTATTTTAATTTACGAATTGTGTTGCCTTCTGATGTATTACCTCTTGACGTTGAGCGTATTGCTTTGCAGGCATTGCAGGATATGTTACACGAGGGGCTCAATGCAGAGTCATTAAAATATAGCCAATATGCTTTTCTGCAATCAGTTGATGAGGCTTGGTCCGACAATCTGTCTTTGGCTGCGGAGCTGGGTAAGCATGAAATGTATCCAAGCAAAGCAGAAGGCGCTCAATTACGAGTTAAGCAAGCAATGATGATGTCTGTCGATGACGTGTTGTCTGCTGCAAGTGAATGGCTAGGGCGAGGGCGTTTGGTACTAACAGTTGAGCCTTATTCCTATCTTGGTGAGGCGTCTTTAGCAACACTCGCACCTCGTACACCGCCCGTTATAAAGGTTGCACCGATGAAAAAAGTCACTACAATTCAGGATTTTGTGTTGTCTAATGGGCTACGGGTGATCCAAAACGAATCGGACGATGCCGCTATGGTGAGCATCAGTTTGATTGTCAATGCAGGATCAAAATACGATCCGGTGGGTAAAGAGGGACTAGCGAATTTAGTAGCAGGTCTTGTGTGTGCTAATGAGTCGTTTCAGCAGCAGATACAACAACAAAATCTATTTTATGAAATAGATGTCAGTGTGGAAAATGTTGCTCTACGTATGCAAGCTCAAGCAAAGAATGTTGGTGCTTTATTGAGTCTACTCTCTGATACAGTGACGAGGGCTTGTTTGCCGCTAGCCGATGAGATGCTTATTAATAGTCATCGTGATTATTATTTGAAAATGATAGAAACGCAAGAAGTTGTGCAATGGGTGTTGCCTATGATGACGTTTGCACCATCGCATCCATTGAGACGTCCTGCTTTTACACTAGGTAGCAGGGCATCAATACAGTCTCTCACTACCGATAGTGCGCAAACCTTCTATCAAGCGCATTATCGACCTGAAAATGCCACCTTAATGATTCATGGATCACTGCCTGAATCTCAACAAGCCACACTTTTAGAGTTGTTAGAGAGCCGCTGGGTATCAAATAAAAGTGAGCTTTCCTCCGAGATCTTGCTATCACCACCGTCACTTGAAGGGGCATTGGTGTTGGTTAATCAACCAGAATTCCCAGTCGTTAATTTGAACACTTTTTTTGTTTTGCCAGGGAGAGGAGGGGGGGATGATGCAGCGACGCAATTAATTTACCCGTTATTGGCTGCTAGTTTTGGCTCGCGGATAAACTTTAGTATGCGAGAGGTATATCGGCTGACTTATAACGTGGTAGGAATGCAGCATGAATTTCCAGAAACCCGATTATTAGGTTTTGAAATGGTGGTAGGGGTAGACAGTATCGTGCCGTCAATACGTGCAATCTGTCAGGAGCTTCATGAATTACTGACGACTAAACCATTAACCATAAAAGAAATGAAGGCGTTAGTTCAAAGTGAATGTTTGCGCCTGAGTAAGCCAATTAATGATTACGAGACAATGTGTCAGCAGGAGTTATTGGTTCGTCAAAAATTGGGTAAAGATTATTGGCTTGAATTAGCAGAGAAAATTCAGTCAATCAATATTGAGGACGTTAATAATTTAATTAATAAGTTTCTTTTACCAGAAAAAGGAAAATGGATTATACAGGGTGATGTGGCACGCTATTCCAACGAGCTAGAATCCATGTTATCTCTGTCTGCTAATTATGTTTTTCAATATAAAGATGAATATTATTCTTAGTATTTTATTTATTTTATCACTTTTTTCGCACAAATTTGATGAGTTTTTGCTTCTGATTCGTTCAATTAAGGACAACGTCAACTTTCATCATACAGGGTAATACAATGGGAACAAAAAATTATAATTCATGGTTGATGATAGCGGTACTTAGTAGCAGTTTTGCTACGAGTCCACTGTTATTTGCACAGAATGCCAGTGTGAAAGCCAAAACTGAAAAACAAGTTTTAAATAGTCATGATTTCGATATTCCAGGCGGGCCTTTGAGTAATGCCTTATTAACTTTTGGTCAACAAAGTGGTTTGCAGTTGATTGCACCTAGTAATTTAACAACAGGGCTATCGAGCACAGGCGTCAAGGGTAAATATCAGTCTGATGAGGCTTTGCGTGCCTTATTATCTGGTACCTCTCTGGCGTTTAAATATATCAACTCTAATACAATTGAGATATACAGTGTTGCCGTTGTATCTCCTAAAGGAACTCAAGTACTGGGCACGGTACAGGTTAATGGTACTAATGTTGATACCGCTACAGTAGATGAGGGCGTGAATGGCAGTCGCGATATTACGGCGACCGAAGGTTCTAACAGTTTAAATGGCAGCATACTGTCCGTCGGGTCGAAAGGGCCGACAAGTATTAAAGAAACCCCTCAGTCTGTGAGTGTTATTACGCAAAAAGCCATGCAGGAAGAAGGTATTCAAAACCTGAATGAGGCCATGCAACACGCTACAGGGATAACGACTCAGCAGAATGACTCTCGTTCAATGTCGTTTTATTCCCGTGGCTACCAGATTACTAATATGCAAATCGATGGTGGATCGCCTATTGATATCTCAGGGAATTCACAGGTAGGCTATCGTTTTCAGCCAAATTTTAATATGGCAGAGTACGATCATGTGGAGGTGTTGCGAGGGGCTGATGGGTTGTTTAATGGCTCCAACGGTGCAGGGCCTGGTGGTGTGGTTAACCTTGTGCGTAAAAGACCGCTTGACCATTATCAGGCAATATGGGAAGGCTCTGTGGGGAGCTGGGATCATTATCGTAATGTGCTGGATGTGAGCAGTCCACTAGGTTTTGATGGCAAAGTACGAGGAAGAACCGTATTAACCTGGGATAAAACTCATCATTTTTATAAAGAGGCATACGATGAGAATAAAAGCATTTTTGGAACACTAGAGGCAGACTTAACTCCCAGTACCCTTTTAAACATTGGTGGAAGTTATAGCCAAATGCGCGGTGTGCCGTTTTATGGCGGTTTGATGATGTATGCAAACGGCAAAGACTCTAAGCTTCCAAGAGATACATCGTATACATTTCCATGGACTAAAAATGATAATGATACCCTTGAGCTTTTTGGCTCGATTACTCAGACATTTAGTGATCACTGGAATGGAAAGATCAATTATACTCGCTTAGCACAAAAAAATTACAATATTTCAGTGCAGGGAGCCTCTTTGGATGGCATCCCTTTAGACGGTACAAGGTTGTATGTATCGGCATCTTCGAATCGGGGTCATAGTTATCAAGACTCGCTTGATGCAACATTAAATGGCCAGTTTACTGTGTGGGGCTTACCTCAGAAAATAACGTTGGGGGGGAATTATCAGCGTATTCGTTCGGATTTAACATTTCCATCAGATTATGACCATATTTTGCCTGATGACTTTACCTATGATCCTTTTAATTGGGATTATTCCTACCCTAAGCCGAATATTCCGGCGTCTAACTATGCCTTAAAGGGCTTTGATAACTTAAATCAATGGGGGCTTTATGCGCGTATTGAGATCACCCCTTGGAAGCCGTTGCACCTTATTACGGGACTAAGATTAAACAGCTATCGAACAGAGGATCTTCAATATCAGAGTGGTGTGGATGCTAACGGTAACTACGGTCCGCAGCCACATAAAACAAATAGTTCAGGCCGTAGTTTCGAGAGCCCATACTATGCTATCAGCTATGATATTAATGATAACTGGAATTGGTATGGCAGTTACACTGATGTATATAGTCCGCAACTTGATGACATTGGTTTAGATGGAAAGGCGATAGGCCCTATAACGGGTAGCAACTATGAAACGGGTTTAAAGTTCGCCCAGCCTGACGGTATGTTAAATGCTTCTTTATCGCTTTATCGGAGTCAGCGTTCAGGTTCAGGGGTGCAGATTAGTGAATCTCAAGTTGATTTAGGTGGTGGTCGTACTGGGTATTATAAGAATTCAACCTCACCGGATATTAGTGAAGGAGCTGATTTAGAGATTAGCGGAACGCTTAAACCTTGGTGGCAAATGACCTTAGGTTATACGTACAATATTTCTCACCAAGGTGAGCAAGGGGCGGACGGTAAAGGTAAACCTTTACAGACCTTTATTCCGAAACATATCTTTAAACTGTGGAATGATTTTCACTTTAATTCCAGTGAGCTATTAAATCGTTTTCAGTTTGGTGTGGGTGTTCGCGCTCAGTCTGCCTCTTATATTAACGGGATGTACTTCGATGATGAGAATTTTGAACTTCGTCCTTATCGCTTCAAAAGCAGCTTTTATTCCGTGTGGTCAGCTCGTGTAGGTTACAATATTAATAGAAATTGGAACATTGCTTTGCTTGCTGATAATCTATTTGATCGTAGATATTATCAGACATTAGGTAATGCTTTTGGTAACTATTGGTATGGAGAGCCTCGCAACTTCATGTTGACTTTAACTGGAAAGTTTGAATAAAAGTTTTCTCCTTTCTGTTGTTCCTTTTAGAGCCCCGATATTGTCGGGGTTTTTTATGTTTGCCCAGCGAAGCTAGCAAACCCATCAGGTTGAAAAAAACCTGTCTCAGACCTAGGCTGTGATTGAGGGTGGCGTTGTTAACAGGTCGTCAGTGTTCGTGCCTAGGGAAGCCTGGCATCGTATCCGCGCGTGCATCAATGGACGACTTAAAGCTTAAGAGCATAATAATGAGTAATCTTATGCGTTACGTAGATACACAAGCTGTCTGATCAACAAGAGACGTTTTATTGGTTCACTAAGAATGATGTGGGAAGTTTTTTTAGCTTACTCTGGTAGATTGCCTTTACAACAGAGTACCAGAACCTACATTGAATGTTACCAACATGTAAGGCTAAGAAGATTATCTGCATTTGGCACGCAGCGTTTTAAATTTAAGATTGCATCATTATTGGTAGTGATACGAAGTATGCAAGAGCCGTATATAAGGTTTGTTCGTACGGTTCTGTGAGAGGGATAAGGTGGTATCGCCTCATCCTACTTGATATGCAATTATTTATGTTATCAGTTAGGAGTTACTAGCTTTCTTTCAGAATTATATAAGAGGATAGTGGGCAGAAAAATTGACTATCTGTTTGAGAATGATTCTTTACCTACGCCACAAATTTAGACTGTTTTTTGTTACATCTAATCTTGATAGACAGATGCCAATAAAAGAATAGAGTTTTAATATGTCTTTTTTATAAAAATAAAGAGTAGGGGCAAAAGAAAAGGTCTGAGAATAATATAAACTCAGACCTTGTTATTGTTCCCTATTTTGCATTATCAGTGTCATGCAAGGTGGAGCAGAAAATGTGCTTATCCGATAAAACGATATTGCTCGTGTGTATCTGGAGCTTCTTTTAATAGTTGTATAAAGCGTTTTTGCATGCCTTGGTTAAGTTTATTTTGTATGCTCGAAACGTGTTTGTTGAAAGTAGCTTCTTTTTCAGCAAACGCCGTAAACTCAGGTGCTTTCTGTGACCACCGAAGGCATAGCTCTTTAAATAATAGTTCGTAATCTTCTTCGGAAATATCAATGGGGATCTGTGGTTCGATCCAATTCCAACGGTCATTTGCCATATCAAGCTCTTCTAGACTCCAGCCAGATTTCAATTTTTCGGAATATATTTGACATTCAGCTAAGTTGTAAATGATCGCCTCTATGGCTTGGTTGTCTTCTATGGACGTTCCTGGAAGGGGGGATAGGAGTGCAAGTATTGTGCTGTAATGGAAGGAAAATTGATGACTTTGCTCTGCTTGTGCAAGAAATTCATTGGCTTGTGTTTGTATTGCAAGCCAGCTTTTTCTTGGTGTCGATTTGCCTGCCAAGTAGTCTGTTACCAGGCTAAGCCAGTGCTGACGAGCGTCAAGAAGTGTGTCGGGCAGGAGTGTTTGCCAAGGTGTCTCATTATTCGCTAGCCAGTTAAAGATCATTTGTAGCGCGACATGGCTATAGTCTTTGCCGATTGTCAGAGCATTAGTGAGCTCATTGATCTGTTCTGGCGTGGTGTAATCCATAACTTCAAGCCATACGGCCAGTGAAGGGGGGAGGCCAGTAACACGCTCAAAGACATCATAGGATTCTTGCCCAGCTAGAGCATATGGAGTAGTGAGCAGATTCTCAGGGCGAGGGAAGTTGTAGCATGAAATCTCGCCAGCAAGGGCTTTTTTTTGTAAGCGTTGGGTCAAAAAAACAAATAGTGCTTCATCCTGGTAAAAGGAAGGCCATTTGTAGGCTTCTTTAATGACGATTTCTTCTGAGTCTTCAACATCTATGTCCTGTGCTCGTAACCAATTATTAAGATCGGATAGTGAATCGACACCAATTTTGCGCGATACTTCTTTGCCTCTGTAGAATAGAATTAAGGTGGGAATGCTGCGTACACGAAACCGAGGTATGAGGCTTTCATACTTTTCAGTGTCCAGTTTTGCAACAGTAAGTTGCCCAACTGTATTTTGAGCAATTTTTTCCAGTAGAGGGGCTATGGTTAGGCAAGGCCCACACCAAGGTGCCCATAAATCTAGTAATATAGGTGTCGTTGTGTTGTTTAACACATCGTCCACTGTAACATCTGTTAAATTGATAATAAGGTTAGACATATTAACTCCGGTTTAGTAGTAACAATTAGACAACAGCTGTGAGGCAGAAGTTGTATATGGGGGGATTAGTCATAGAGATCATTGTCCGAATCAGTAATGATGTTTAAGCTATAAGGAGAGAATTGTTCGGCAAGCTGTTGCTTAAACGATTTGATGTCCCCTGCAATAACCCAAGTAAGTTGGTCTATAGAAAATAAAGTGCGTGCCAGGGTGTTTATCTGTTGTTCACAGGCTTGACCGACTTGTTGTTGGTGATGTAGCCAAAAATCATCTGGCATATTATTACGCACTAACCAAGAGGTCATAGTATTTAGCCCTTGAAGGCTCTCTATTGTGCTGCAAAAGCTTAATAGCGTTGTGTCTCTTGTCGTATTCAATTCCTCTTTTGTTATCGGTCTTTGATTGGTTAACGCTTCATACTCATTGCGAATTTCGTTAATCGCATCACAGGTTTTGTCTGCTTGTACTTCTGTTTGAATGTAGTGCACTCGGTGATGTGGATCATCGATCAGGTTTCCTCTTGCACCGTAAGTCCAGTTTTTTTCTTCGCGCAAGTTCATATTAATTCGTGAAGTAAAGCCACTGGCAAAAATGGTATCCAGTAACTCAAATAGAGCTTCATTCTTATTTTCCGCCACACCCGGTATTAAGGAGGCGGCAATGATAGAAGTTTGTGCTGCGTCTGGAACATCAAGTAAGAAAACTCGTGTATTTGTTGGGGGATACACAGTTGGAGATGGTATTATTGTTCGGGGCCGACAGGGAATTTTGCCAATTGATTGATTCAGTAATAACAGCAGTTCATCTAATGTAGTATCACCAGTTACCACTAACGTGGCACCGTTAACATTAAGCAGTTCTGGGAGGGCTTGGTTGAGTTCTGTTAATGTTGTTTGTGTAAGGCTTAGTGCTGTGCCTTCGATTCCTTCAGCGACTCGACAAACGTGACCTCTTGGGTAGATTAGTCCCGGCAATACTCTTAAAGCTTGCGCACTAGCAGTATTTTTCTGTTCTTTTAACACGTTTTGTAACAATAAGCGTTGGCGAAGAAAATCTTCTTCAGTGAGTATGCTGTGTTGGATGCGATCATTGAATAGTTTTAACGCATCAGAAAAATTAGCCACTCGGCAGGAAAGCTGCAAAGAGATGTGTTGCAGCTGATTACGAAGGTGGATGCGACAGCCAATATCTCGACAGGATTGATTAAATTCAAATGCATCTTTTTTGTCTGCACCGGCTTGTTCTAATAAGTTAAGTAATAATTGATATTGTCCAGGGCGTGTCTGCAGGGCTTTTGGTAATAGCAGGTTAAGACAAATATCACTGTTACTGTGGCGTTCAAGCAGTACCAGTTTCATGCCATTATCAAGAAGCGCGTGCTGTATTGCAGGCATTTGTGTCGGTTTTGGTGGCAGAATAGCTGGAGGATGCGAGCGATCAGCAGCTATGGCTACGCTATCCTTCTGTACTGAGAAAGCCTCAATCTCTAATGTATAATGTGGGCGCGTTAACCAGTATTGGGAGGCTAGTTGGATTGCTTCTGGTTGAGCTTGACGAACGTCTTCTATTAGTTTTTTATAGGCACTGGCGTCACCAAGCATAACGTGAGTACTGGAGAGTAAAGCGGCAATTTGTGCTGAAGTTTTATAGGATTCATCAAACGTAATCAGAATATCATGTTTTACTTGTCGAAGTTGTTCAACATCGCAGCCAATTTTAATGAAGTCGTTTACTTCTTCCAATAAGCGCTTTTCAAGTTCTGTTAATCTAGTGTTGTCGGAAACCGTTGCGGTAATAATGAATTGGCTGCAAAGTGATGTATTGGTGACTTCTGCTTGTATGGTGCTGGCGATGTTGTCTTCATGTACTAACTTCTTAATGAGTAAGGAAGAGATCCCTGCTGCAAGATAATCCGCTACTATGATGAATAAAGTATGGTCAAGGGTACCTGCGGGTGGGGTATTCCATATTAGCATTAACGTGCTATTGGCTACTTTTGCTTGAAAGCGGTCCCGTCTTTGGGGGGATATATCAGCAATCCAGCTCACTGGCCGAGTTATTGGGGGGCCGGGAGGTATATCTCCAAACCAATGTGTCACTTTATAACAAGCAGTTTCAAGGTCAATGTCCCCACTAAGGGCTAGTACGGCATTTGAAGGGGTATAGTAGGTTCGAAACCACTGCTGAATATCTTCTAATGTGGCAGACTCTAAATCGTCTTTTTCGCCAATGATGGTGTGTGCGTAGGGGTGGTCTTTTGGAAAGCAGCCTTTGGACTTGCATTCATACAGTTTTCCATAGGGACCTGCCTCGGTTTCCATTTTTTCGTTGAGAACGACTCGACGCTGTTGATCTAATGACTTCTGGTTGATGGTGTTATAAAAATGCCCCATTCTGTCCGACTCCATAAAGAGTGCATAATCAAGAGAGCCGACTGGTACGGTAAAATGGTAGGTCGTGTTATCGGCTTCCGTAAACGCGTTCAAGTTTGTGGCACCGGCACGTGTCATGTTTTCAAGAAAAGAGCCTTGAGCATGTTCACTACCTTCAAACATTAAGTGTTCAAAGAGATGAGCAAACCCTGTTTTGCCTTTAGGTTCATCTTTTGAGCCAACTTGATAGATTAATTGTAATGACACTAATGGAACATCGTGGTTTTCTGACACTATTACGGTCAGGCCGTTATCCAATGTAAAAGTGGTAACGGGAATATTGATGTCAGCAAAGGGCTCATTCGCATTATCTGTTGGCTTTGATTTAAATGATGTTGTCAAAGTGTATCCTCTCAGATGAACGGGTTTCTGTTAGGGTGAAATATCGATGTAGGTACCCACTCTTCCAGCAACTCAGTTGGGGAACTATTGACAATGAAACGAGTGAGGGCGTTATTCTCCGCATAAGTTAGGTTAAAAAAATTCCTTCATAGGGAGTAGGTATCTGTATTACAACTCTTTGAAAGATGCTTGCATTCCTTTATAGACGCAGTTTATTTGACAATTTCACTGAAAAACTTATATCTATTCGCCCCTCAACTAGCACCCTTTGTTTTCATTATTGTGACTGATAGTTAATTATTTTATGGTTTTATTGATGAAAAACTCTATTCGATTCGTTTCTTTCGTATAGCTAGTAAAGACTGGTTATAAGGCGATCAGTTTGCATGAGCAGTGCATTCTATAATTTTTGCTTTATGTGTGAGGAGTGAGTGTGAATAGCTTTTTAATAAAACAGATTGGGTTGCAAACAATAACAAAAAAAAGGGCCTATATAGGCTTCACTTTGTTCCTAGCTTTAATGGTATCTATGACAGTGCAAGCGGGTGATCTTTCAACAGATGTTGGTACAGATAGTGCTGCTGTAGTCATGCCTAGTTCTAATACTGTGAATTCATCTCCTGATGGGGAATCAAAGGTAAGCACCGAAGCGCCAGTAACGGTAAACAATGCATCCAATGCAAGTGACTCATCACCTGCTACGTCCTCAACACCTGTTCTTACACCGACAACGGATAGTGTCAACTTACCTGTCGCTAATCAGTCAACCTCTACAGTACAAGACTTCTCTGCTGTTGCACTTTATGACCACGCGGATCGTATTGTGAAAACGGTTATTTTAATCCTCATCTTTGCCTCTATGATGAGTTGGAGTATATGGTTAGGCAAAACATGTGAGCTTTTATCTCGTCGTCGTCGTTTGCAAAAGAGCTTGGCGGCTGTTGGAAATAAGCGTTCCCTTCATGAATGTAGTGACTTTGCTATAGAAAATTGTGAAAGGATGAAAGAGGTGGCTTTGGCAGAGCTTAATCATATAAATGGATGTCTTTCTTTCCATTCTATAGAGGCTATTAAAGAACGTGTACAAGCTCGCTTTCAGCGTCTAGAGGCGTCCGAGTCAAGACGAGCCAGTCGTGGTGCTAGTGTTCTTGCAACAACCAGTGCTGTTGCGCCTTTTGTCGGTCTGTTTGGCACAGTGTGGGGGATTATGCATAGTTTTATCTCTATCGCACAGACTCAAACCACGAATCTAAGTGTGGTTGCCCCAGGCATTGCCGAAGCGTTATTTGCAACTGCGCTAGGGCTAGTTGTTGCGATCCCCGCAGTCATTCTCTATAACATTCTTGGTCGAATGATTACTGGCTATCGTATCATTGTCTCGGATGTAACGACT
Organism: Marinomonas sp. 63XJN7_7_ISO-PGPR-S23-202; assembly: GCF_056173505.1. Lineage (NCBI taxonomy): Bacteria > Pseudomonadati > Pseudomonadota > Gammaproteobacteria > Oceanospirillales > Oceanospirillaceae > Marinomonas > Marinomonas sp. 63XJN7_7_ISO-PGPR-S23-202. The sequence continues at coordinate 2,432,397 of NZ_CM149677.1, forward strand.
CATACCTTATGTTTGCTTAGTCATGACCTTGAAGCGTTGCAAGATAAACAACATAACAACCCTCTGACAAGTGTGGCGTAATTATGTCTTTTTCCCCTCAATCTTCAGATAATGACGATCTTGATGCAATGGCAGAGATCAACGTAACGCCTTTTATCGACGTTATGCTGGTACTACTCATTATATTTATGGTGGTTGCACCTCTCTCAACTGCAAATATTAAACTGGATCTTCCATCTACTACGTCGAAACAGCAACCTAACAATGTTTCTCATCCCATTACTGTGAGCCTGAAAACCAATGGTGATATGTATATTGGAGATGATAAACAGAGTAAAGTCGGTTTTGTTGGAGCACTCGATAAAGAGGTAAAGGGCGATAAAAATACACGTATTTTTATTCGTGCAGATAAAGAAATAGATTATGGTCGTTTAATGGCTTTTATGGACTTATTGCGAGATGGTGGTTACACCAAAGTCGCCTTAATTGGCTTGCCGAGTACTGGAGCAGGTAGTAAAAAATGACCAGTTCCAAAGCTAGGAAGGATAGGTTGCTGTGGGTTATCAGTCTTATCATAGCCACAGGTGCTCATTTACTGGTATTGCTTTACATTCTCAGTAAGCCTACTCAGCCTGTGAATGCTAAGAGTAGTGCGGCGGCACCAATTGTCGTTACTATTGCGGCCATTTCTACAACAGCACATTCAGCTAGCATTGACAGTGTTGCACAGCAAGCTAACGAGCCACCACCACAGGTGGAGGATCCCCCAGTTCCTCCATCTTTACCGCCAAAGCTGCATGCCGCGGTAAAAGAAATAAAAAATGCCAAAGTTAAGGTGGCTGTCAACGACACTAAGCCAAAGCTTAAACATAAGGTTGAACACAAGCCCAAGCCCAAGCCCAAGCCCAAACCCAAACCCAAACCCAAACATAAGGTTGAACATAAGCCCAAACCGAAGCCGGAATCCAAAAAGCAAGTTGTTGTAAGGCAACAACCGAAAAAAATAACCAAGCCAGCCGAAATCACTACTCCAGAGACAACTCGGAGCAACAGTAGTGAGTTGGTTGCCAAGAAAAACCAAGCGCAGAGGGTTGGGGCGGCGAGCAATCAGTTAGCAGCATTAAAACAAAGCTGGCAGTCAGAAATACTGGCTAAGTTGCAGAAAATGAAGCGTTACCCTGGTTATGCGTTACGCATGAAGCAACAAGATACTGTGCTAGTGAGATTCTTTGTTGATAGGGATGGGAATGTGCTTGATTCATCCATTGTAAAAAGTAAAGGGTATGCATCATTAGATAGGGAGTCATTGCAGTTGCTTGATCGTGTAACACCATTACCGAAGCCGCCAGCCAGTGCTTTTGTTGGTAATTTAGACCGTATTGAGTTGATTGTTCCTATCTCTTTTACCATTAGGAATAGCTGAAGAAGAAAAATTGATGTCATTTTTAGAAGTTAAATATGGCATCAATTTTTATAGTTTTTTAAATAAAGTGATATTTTTTGGATAGTAGAAGTAGGCTTCTTGATTAACTTTTTGAACATCTCAAAGGAAGATTTTTGAAAACTATAGATTCTTTGAGGTGCGGTAATTTTACAAATTTTATTGTTTGGATATTTGTGTTAACCGTTGGTTATGTCTGAATTTAGAGGTGAGGTTATAAAGATATCGATAATTATTTTTTAAGTATGGGTTTTGGATGAGCGTTTTTATTTTAATGTGACTTTTTAATGAATTTTATGCTCTAATTTATAGGCAATAAAAAGCTAAAGAGCACTTTAAATTGTGTTTATTTGTTTAGTAAAAATGCTTCATTTAAAATATAAAGAATCAGAGCTGTGAAGAGGATAACGATACACCCTTGTATTATAATAATTTTCTGTTTTAGTAGATTAAAAGTTGCTTTTATTATTTCGAAAGGATAATTGAATCATCTCTTGAATTAAAAGGATGAGGCGATTTTTATTTAGCCGATACGCCATAATGATGTATCTGTTATTTTTTCTTCATAACTTCACGGCACAACAATACGGCTTTGACAACATACTTTTCTACCAAGCTTCGAGATACGCCTAGCTTTTCGGCTATTTCACTGTGAGTCATACCTTCAACTCGACTCATGTAGAGAATTTCGCGAGACTTCCCAGGTAACGAAGCAAGAGCACTGTCAATCTCATTGATTTTTTGTCTGTAGTGCAAATTATCTTCAGGAGAGTACATGTGGTTTTCAAACAGTTCGAAAGTTCCTTTTAGCAGTTGAGCGCGACGCTGTTCGGTGCGAACATGGTCAATAGAAGCATTCAAGGCAATCCTAATAAGATAATTACGGGCATCGTCATGTGTTGGGAATTGATCCGCCAATTTTAGAATTCGAAAGTACATGTCCTGAGTGATGTCTTGCGCAACCTGTGCGGAGCCTGTACGGTGGGAGACTATTTTTTGTAAGGTTGGATATAAATCAACAAAAACATCTACAACTTCATTATTGGCTAGCACTGTTTTTACTCCTAGAAATACGTTAAATTAAATTATATATCAATGTAAAATATTTTTTGAATATATTCTAGTGATATTTTCTTATAAATGCATAAGATTATATAAAAAGAGTTTTTCACATTTGAAACGAGGGATATATATTTGATTTTCAACCAAAAGGTCAGTTTTAGGACCTAATCTTCAGGTGCTTATATTAATTATGTCTTCAAGAGAAAGTTACTTGATTAAAGTATAAAAAACGATAAAAATCATAGACTTACTGTTGTTCCTGCTGATAAAGCATCAGCTGTTTACGTTCAATTTGGAAGAAGCCAATTCTTTCTCATATCGTGATTGAAACGTCAAAAATATTATCTCAAAAAGACCTGTCCTTATATAGATTAATGCAGCAAATAAATTTGTGCGCAAAAATGGAACGTTGTGCACAAAAATTGTGCGTTCACTGTACTGAATTCAAAAATATAATTTTTGATTTGTCTATATAATACGCTATAAAAATTTCATAAACACAATACTCAATAAAATTAAAAAGTTTATATCAGTAGAAATGCTTGACTATTATTACTGGAGAAAATTGGCGATAACTATTGGTAATTGGGTCTCATTAACAACCAGCTAGTGTTAAATCACTACGCTTTCGCTTTCGCTAGGTTTGCTGTACATCTGGTAAAATTTACTTGTCATTGAGGAAAATCTATGCTCTCGATGTAGTTAACGTGCAACAGAGTTTGTTGGGATTGGAGACTTGTATTTTAAAGCATCCCCGTTAAGCAGGGCTTGGTTTAGAGGAGAATTGGTTTGAGCAGTATTGGGTTTTTACATGTTTATCGGTGGTCATGGGGGTGAAAATGAAGAAAGTTGTTTAGTAAACAATGCAAAAATAATATATTGGATGGAAAATTAAAGCTGTATGGAAATACGATATTTAGTGCAACTCATGTCACCTATGAGAGACCTTTCAATAATGGCGTTAACTAATACCTCAGAAAAAGTGATCTATTGTTTACCCGGAACGATGTGTGATGAACGCCTCTGGCAGTTTATTGACAAGGTACTGTCTGACATTACTCTTAAGCATGTCCCGTTACCGCAAGAAGAGAGTATTGAGGCGATTGTTGAGTCCTTGGCGGCAAGCTTACCAAGTTCACCTATTTTTCTCTTGGGCTTTTCCATGGGAGGCTATATTGCCAGTGCGTTTACGCTTAAATACCCTGAGCGAGTGGCTAAGTTGATGGTTGTTTCCAATACGGCTCAGGGGTTACAAGAAAGTGAAATAGCCCAACGCAAGCTTGCGCTGAATTGGGTGGCTAAGAATGGTTATAAAGGGATTCCCCCTAAGAAAGCCATGTCTATGTTGGCACAGCGCAATAGGCAGCATGAGTACCTTATCCAGTTGATTAAAGAGATGGATGCATCGTTAGGAGAAAAGGTGCTTATACAACAATTGTCTAGTAGCTTGGAGCGACCTGATATTCTGTTCAACTTACTGACCTTGGGGATGCCTTTATGCTTTTGTTTAGGGGAAGAAGATTCGTTGATTTCTCCACAAAGTCGACGTTCTTTAGAAGAATGCAAAAGCTCAACACAGGCAGGCAAGAGGGTTGAGGTGTATGTCGCCAGTCACTGTGGTCATATGGTGACTCTAGAACAACCCCTATGGCTTTGCCAAAAAATCAAGGTTTTTTTTGGGTGGTTAGAAGACTAATTTATAGGAATGTTGCGAATTTATGAAAAGCATCCACAAAGACTGTGGATAAATCTGGGGGTATAAGGACGTAATAAGCATGCTTGCCAGACAGGGCGGCCATTGGTAGTTTTGTTTGTTTTTTAACCAGCAGTCGCCCTGTTTTTTTCTATGAGTTGACGTTAAATGTGCTCCAAATCGGGGCGTGATCGGACGGCTTTTCTAGGGCGCGTAGCTCGTAATCTACATCGGAATCTTCTAAATAGGGTGTGAGTCCTTTTGATGATAAAATTACATCAATACGCAGACCACGCTTGGGGTCATCATCAAACCCTTTGGAGCGGTAATCAAACCAGCTGAAGCGATCGTTTGTATTTGGATTGAGCTGGCGATAAGTATCGTCAAAGCCCCAGTCGGTTAATGTTTTAAACCATTCTCTTTCTTCTGGTAAGAAGCTGCATTTTCCGGTTTTTAACCAACGTTTGGCGTTAGCATCGCCGATGCCAATGTCTAAATCCGTAGGGGAAATATTAATGTCACCCATGACAATGATTTTTTCGTCAGGGGAGTGGGCGGCCAGATAAGCCATTAGATCCGCGTAAAACTTACGTTTGGCAGGAAACTTGGTGTCGTGGTCACGATTTTCGCCTTGAGGGAAATAGCCATTGAGGACTTTAACTGGCCCTTCAGAGGTTTCGAAAGTGGCGATAATCATGCGACGCTGTGCGTCTGCATCGTCCCCTGGAAACCCATATTCCACGTTTAAGGCAGGTTGTTTGCTGAAAATGGCCACGCCGTAGTGAGACTTTTGCCCATAATAGTACGCATGGTAACCAACGGATTTAGGGATATCATGAGGAAAAGCATCATCGTGCACTTTGATTTCTTGTAGTCCTATGACATCGGGTGAGTGTTTTTCCACCAGCGCTTGTATTTGGTGGGGGCGTGCTCGTAAGCCATTGATATTAAATGAGACAAATTTCACGGTGATTCCTTGTTTGAAGAGTTTGCTTAATGATACCGAGTTGCTGAATGGTCATAAAGAAGTTTGCCTGTGGAATAGGTTGGTTTGCTAAATTATTTTGATGGCAATGCGATGTGTTTATAAGAACGCCTTTATCGGACAAGCATAAAGGATGCTTGCTGGCGGATGGCAAGCCTGTAGTGAGCAAAAAATAACGACGCTTCCCGCGTGAAGAGACCAGCTGTCGATCATGAATCCACCCTATATATGCCATCAGCTGAGAAGCTGACGTCGGTTCTGCTCTAAGTAGAACCGTGACTGAGCAACTTTGGTCAGGTATTTAACAGATAGATGAGTAATAGTGTTATTGATAGGCAAGGAAGAAGTACTTTAAGTACGATGATGGTTGAGCAAGTATAAGCAGATGTCACGGCTACCCAGATGTGTGGTTGGTTGACGAACCATTTTTCATTGCACAAGATTTTTCTGTGAGTTCAATTTCTCCTTCGCTGGATTCGACCTTGCTCTATCGATCGATTCAATAGTCTAAGGTTTATTGGCAATTTATCCGTCAAGACGGTTCTTCGCAGGTCTATTTAAAAAAGGAAAATGAATAATGGTTGATAAAAAGCAGTCTGGCATTATAGCTTACCTAATGTCATCCGAAGCAAGACTGACTATTATTATTCCGATTCTTATTTATAATGTTGTATTTTGGGAGTTTGGTGCAGGAATAGCCGTTATTTTGACCGCATGTTATTCAGGTTTGTTAGAGCTTTTTAGCAAACGTCCTAGATCATTGTCTATTATTTTAATTATTCTTGTCTCCGGCATGATTCATTACCTTTATCTTAATGGTTATTCTTTCTTTGGAATCAATCAAGAAGGCGTTTTTCTATCAGTTGGAAGTGCTATCTCTGTCGTTTTAGTATTTGGTTTTTATTCATTGATAGGCCGTCCTGTTATTCGAACTCAGGCGGAAAATGCTATGCCTAATTTAACTCAGTTATCTTATTATGGAACATCAAAATATAGCCGAGTGTGGCAAGAGGTTTCTCTAGTCTGGATACTTATTTACGCCTTAAAAGCGGCTGTTATTGTGTTTATTTATAAAACCCAATCAAGTTTATCAAATGACTTTGTCTTTCTTTTTTCTTGGCCATTAACAGTGTTTATGATCGTTTTTAGTGTCTATTGGCCCAAAGTTCGCTGGTCTACAGCGAGAGCAGCTTAAGCATTCGAGAACATTGTCCCTGCGACCGCATCGACTTTTTTGCGCTGTGCAAGCTGCTAATGCCACAGACAACTTTACTAAAGTAGTGCAGCGTGTTCCTATTAGAAATGTGTTTAATAAACCAGTTCATCTAGATAGTGGACTGTCTGAGGTGGTAACGGTTGATACAAGGAATTAGCCAGTGGATTTTAGATTGCCAGAAAATTGTTTTCTACCGATTTGCTCTGATCGGTCAAATATTTGTGGTGATGACTTTATCTACAAGGAGCAATATTTTGATTTAGGCCATATTGGTCTCTCGTCTTGCCAGTTTAACCCTTCGCTCTACTGTGACTCTCTCTTCTTTAAGCTAGGCATTCATTTTCCTGTATCGTTAGAAAGCGCTGTCGTGTCACGTCGTGCGGAATTTTTAGTGGGTCGTCATTTGGCTAAACAGATGATACGCAAAAGAGTTAGTAAAGCTTTAGAGGATGTCAATGTCGGAGTAGGGCCTAACCGTTGCCCTATTTGGCCCAATGGTGTGCTGGGATCCATTACGCATAGTCAAAATGTTGTGGTCTGTGTTATCGCTCAATTACCAAGTGCTCAGTTTTATCTAGGGGTTGATGTTGAAAAGATATTAACAACCGAAACGTTTCGTGAGATTGAGAACTCTATTGCTACTTTTCATGAAATGCAACGCATGAGAGAAGTAGGGTTTAGTAATGAGGTCGCTTTGACTGTTATTTTTTCAGCAAAAGAGAGTGTATTTAAAGCCTTGTATTCTTTTGTTGGCGAATACTTTGGTTTTGAAGAAGCTAATTTGGTAAAAGTTGATCGTGAGGGGCAAATGTTATATTTTGCTTTGTCGCCTTTTTTAAGTGAAAAGTCTGGGGTCAATAAAATACTAAATTGTCAGTTTTCCATTCAAGGTGAGATGGTTATGACACTCGTGTTCGACAAGGTAAACTCTTAATAGTAGTTTAAAATTGTTATAAAGCCTATTTCTATCGGTTTTTTATACTGAACGGTTTGTGGTGTCATAGATTATACAAAAAAATAGTTATGCATATATTTAATATAGCCATTGTTCAGCGCATTTAGAGATCACATCAAAATATGGCTCTTTAGCTTTTTTTGTCATTTTGCCCGAAGTAAGGAAGGGGTGACTAAGTGTCTTTTTCTTAGCTTCTTCTTAGAGAGTAGGACTGTTAAACTGTTGTTATGTTACATCGTGAATGATTTGGAGACTCTGAATGTCTTATCAGTATGATTTATTTGTTATTGGGGCTGGTTCTGGTGGGGTTCGTGCATCCCGTGTCGCTGCATCAAAAGGTTATAAAGTGGCGGTTGCGGAAGGGAGTTCGCTAGGTGGTACTTGTGTCAATATTGGTTGTGTTCCTAAAAAACTGTTCGTCTATGGCTCGGAATTTGGTCATGGTGTGGAGCAGGCTGCTGGTTATGGTTGGAAGTATGATGGTGTTCGCTTTGACTGGTCAACTTTAAGAGACAACAAAACCAATGAAATTGCGCGTTTAAACGGCATATATCAAATGATGCTTGATAAAGCAGGTGTTGAGATAATAAATGGTTTTGCCTCTTTTGTTGATGACCATACAGTGTCTGTGAATGGGGTTCATTATACGGCTGAGAAAATTCTTATAGCAGTTGGTGCAAAGCCCTTTATTCCTGAATTTGATGGAAAACAGTGGGTAGTGAGTTCCAATGACATGTTCTATCTAGAAGAGCTCCCTAAAAAAGCGTTGGTTGTTGGCGGTGGTTACATTTCCGTAGAGTTCGCAGGCATTCTCAATGGTTTGAATGTCGACACCACGTTAATTTATCGTGGTGAGCAGTTACTTCGAGGGTTTGATCAAGATGTACGTGATTTTGCTTGCGAAGAATATAGAAAATCAGGTATTGATGTGCGCTTAAATACGGATGTTGAGCGCATTGAATTAGCGGATCCTGCGAATGAGTCGAGTCACCGAGTTGTGTATTTCAAAGATGGCACTCGTGAAGAGTTTGGTTTGGTGTTGTACGCCACTGGACGTGTGCCAAACGTGGGCGGCCTAGCGTTAGAGAATGCCACCGTAGAAACATCGAGTAATGGGGCGGTCAAGGTTGACAATAACTTCACCACCAGTGTGCCGAGTATTTTTGCTCTTGGTGATGTGACCGATAATATCCAGTTGACGCCAGTTGCGATCAAAGAGGCAATGGCGCTGATTGATTACTGGTTTGATGGCAAAGAGATCGATTTTGACTATGACAATATTCCTACCGCTGTTTTTAGTCAGCCATCCATTGGTACGGTTGGTTTAACGGAACAAGATGCTGAGTCTCAAGGCTTGGATTTTCGAGTCTATCAGACGGACTTTCGTCCCATGAAACACACGCTTAGCGGCAGTACTGAACGGGCTTTGATGAAGTTGCTGGTCAGTAATTCGGACGATAAGGTCATTGGTGTACATATGGTAGGGGATTACTCAGGCGAAATCATTCAAGGTTTGGGAGTGGCGCTGAAAGCTGGCGCGACTAAAGCGGATTTTGATGCGACGGTTGGCGTGCACCCAACAAGTGCAGAAGAGTTTGTGACTTTCTCAGAAGGCGCGCTGAAGCCTCGCAAGTAATCTCTTTCTCATTTATTTAATATGGCAAAGAATGTAAAAAGTGCGCAGGGAGTGCACTTTTTACATCACTCAAAACGTTTGTAAACTATAATGGATAGGCGATGCACCATTTTGTTTGGTTGTGTCTTTATGATGCTAGATGTAGTCTGATCAAATTACTTTTTTAGTATTGCTCGTGCTGAATAAGGGAAAAAAATGAGTAGCAGTCCTTTTCGTTTGCCTCACATCACACCATTTGGTGTGGGTGAATCCATAGTAGAATGGGCTACAGGATTAGCCAAATTAGATCATATGTATCAGCAGCGGCCTCAAGGGTTATCATGTTTTGAGTTTATGCGATACACCTTGTCGGCACTCAATATTGAGTATGAGGTGTCGCTGGGTTCTATTGATAATATTCCAAAAGAAGGCCCCGTCGTAATTGTGGCAAATCACCCTCTTGGTGCCATTGAGGGGGTTATCTTAGCTGAGTTGATAGGCTCGGTTCGTCCCGATGTCAAGGTGTTAGCAAATGAAATGCTCAAACGACTTCCTGAAATTCGAGAATTGTTTATCGGCGTAAATGTGTTTGGCGGCGCTAAGGCAAAAAAGACCAATAGTCGGGCTATTGTTGATGCCAATAGACACCTTGCCAAAGGGGGGCTGTTGATCATTTTTCCTGCAGGAGAAGTTTCTTCTTATGCGAAAGGATCCAAGCAATTATTGGACATCGAATGGCGTAATTCTGTTGCTAAGTTTGTCAAGCATAGTAAAGCGACCACGGTTCCGATTTTTATTAACGGTAAAAATAGTGCTCTGTTTTATGGAGCGGGACGTATTCATCCACTGTTAAGAACGGCTTTGTTGGGGCGTGAGCTGCTCAATAAACAGTTGAGTCGTATTTCGATTTCTATTGGTAGCCCTATTGCATTTTCTGAAGTCAGTGAGTTTGAAAATGACAAGGAGATGGTGAACTATTTTCGGCTGAATACCTATTTGATGGGCTCTCAGCATAAAGATCATAAAGATGCGGCAAAAACATCTGCACAAGGTCAGGATATTCCGATCATTGATGCATTAGATTCTGGGGTGCTAGAAAAGGAAATTGCTCAGTTAGCAGATAGCGATTTGCTGTTGAGCCAAGGTGACTATGAGGTGTATTGCTCATACACTCAAAATATTCCGAACTTAATGCAAGAGATTGGACGTATTCGAGAGGTATGCTTTCGAGCGGTTGGTGAAGGTAGTGGACTGTCTTGTGATATTGATGATTATGACGCTTATTATCAACAATTATTTGTATGGCATAAAAAAGACAAACAAATTGTTGGGGCCTATCGTTTAGGCCAAGTCGATAAGTTGATTGAACAAAAGGGATTAAATGGCCTTTATTCACGGAGTCTGTTCAATTATGATCGAGCCTTTATTGAGTCTCTTGATAAGAGCCTAGAAATAGGACGCTCTGTAGTGGCGTTGCCCTATCAAAAAAGTCTTAACTCTCTATTATTGTTATGGAAGGGGATTGCTCGATTTGTGTCTCTCAATCCCAGTTATACTCATTTATTCGGTCCGGTGAGTATCAGTAGTGACTATAGTATGATTTCTCGACAGCTTCTCGCTGAAACCTTGTCTATTCATTATTATGATCAGGAAAAGGCCAATTTAGTATCCCCCCTGTCTCCCATGAGGAAAAGTGGTCATACATTTTGGCAGCCTAATTTGTTGTCTTCTTTGACCAGCATGTCGCTTTTATCAAAAGTAGTATCCCGTCTCGATCAAGGGAAAGGCGTGCCCGTTTTATTGCGGCAATATCTTAAAATGAATGGCAAATTAGTGTGTTTTAACGTCGACCCAGCTTTTCATGATTGCTTGGATGGGTTAATCGTTGTCGATATTAAAAGTGTTCCTTTATCAACGCTTGCCAAGTATATGGGGCAAAATGAAGCGCAAGCGTATTTATCAGAAGACGCTTAAGTTCCGGTAAAATCTGGCTCTCTAGATCGTTCAGATCTATGAATACAGGGTAATGCATGCGTTTTCTCTATAGCGACTATCTTTATTTCGATTGCTTGATTGTTGGGCTTTGACTAATGTAGCTAGAGAAATGTGCCGTTTCACTCCTGATGTTCTTTTTAGCTTGCTGTGCTCAAGGATGAGTTTTGAGGCATAAATATCGATGTTGGGAGGGATTCATCTCATTTCCTTAACCCCCTACAAAGATAATGACCTAATAAGAGAGATCATGAACGAGATTCTAACCACACTCCAACCAAATGCGATTTGGCGGCATTTTCAGACTCTATGTAATATTCCAAGACCTTCTTACCATGAAGCGGCTATCCGAGAGCATATAATTGAGTGGGCTCACGGCATTGGCCTAATTACTTATGTTGATACAGCAGGGAACTTGCTAATTCGTAAGGCGGCGACAAAAGGAATGGAAAACGCTGAGACAGTGGTTCTTCAGGGGCATCTTGATATGGTGGCGCAAAAAAGTGCCGATGTCGAACATGATTTTAGGAAAGATCCCATTCTCGTTCATGTGACGGATGGCTGGGTGCACGCTTCTGGTACAACGCTTGGTGCCGATAATGGTATTGGTGTTGCGGCCGCTCTGGCCGTATTAGAATCGTCCGATATTAAGCACGGCCCCATTGAAGCGTTGTTTACGATAGAGGAGGAAACCAGTTTACGCGGCGCATTGGAATTAGATGAAAGCATTTTAAATGGAAAGATTCTCCTAAATTTAGATTCAGAAGATAGTGGTGATGTGTACATAGGCTGTGCGGGTGGTGTTGACATCAATGTTTCTAAACGATATCAGACTCAAGCCGCCAGCGAGGATGCAAAAGCTATGACGGTATCCATCACTGGCTTACGTGGTGGGCATTCAGGTTTGGATATCCATAAAGGGCGGGCTAATGCCAATGTACTAGCAGCACGTTTATTAAATGCTCTGAAAGAGGTTAATCGCTTTGGATTGACCCACTTTACAGGGGGAACATTGCGCAATGCGATTTCTCGTGATGCCTCTTTTACTATCAATTACCAACCAAGCGATCAGGTTGCTATTCAGCGTATTATTGGCAAAATATCAAATGAAATGAAAATGGAATTTGCCACGAATGAGCCAAAACTAGAAGTCTTTGTTAGTTCGGCAAAGGTAGAGAATGAGCTGCTTTTTGAGGATCAGGTTGCACTCATTAATGCGCTAAATTGTGCTCCCAATGGTGTTAATCGTATGAGTTCAGAGCTACTGGGTGTGACGGAAACATCGTGTAACTTTGGGGTAATGGACCTGAAAAATAATACCGATGGAAACAAGTGTTTTGATGCTTGTTTGCTTGTTCGTTCTCTTCTGGATTCTGCTGTCGAGCATCATGCACAAACAGTAAAGTCAGTATTTAGCTTAATTGATGCGGATGTGGTGCTTGACAGTGGTTATCCTGGCTGGCGCCCTGATCCTCAATCCGGCTTATTAAAACACTTTCTCGAAGTCCATAAAGAAGTCACAGGGAAGGAAGCTAATGTGAAAGTGATTCATGCTGGCTTGGAATGTGGCGTCATTGGAGCGAAATATTCGGGTATGGAAATGGTCTCTTTCGGGCCTAATATCCGGGGCGCTCACTCCCCAGCAGAGCGTATGGAAATTGCCTCTGTGGGCGACTTTTGGCGCTTGTTGGTCGCCTTGTTAGAATCTGTTAAATAAGGCTGAATGGTCAGCTAAGTTTCCAGCTTAGCTGACTTGTTCTCTATGAGTCGGTACTAAAAAGCGCTTTATCAATGCTCATAAGTGTTTTGGCTTGAGTTTTATTGCCAGACGCCTGAGCTTTTTTAAGAGCAGCTTTAAATTTTTTAGTTTGCTGCTGAGTAGGACTGAATGTGTTTTTACCATTGATAATGCTTAGTTTATGAAGGAGTGCTAAAATATTGTTCTGATCTTTTTCAAAGTAGCGTTGTTGGTTAAGCATGTTATTAATACGAGTTAGGATGTCCATGCTAATAGATTGACGCTCAATTTGCATATTGTTGTATTGGGTATGTAACACCTTAGAGTCAGGATAATAGTTTAAGGCTTGCAGATAAGCTTTAGATATAGCAGGGTAATTCTTTATTTTTCCATCTATATTTTTAATATTTGCAATTCTATCGTCAAATATTTGAATGATTTCTTGTTGATGTATTTTTAAAAGACCTTGCTTTATCGTATTAAATTGGGGAGGAATTTGATTAAAGTAATTTAATGTTTTTTGTGCATCCCATGACATCCATTTAGTTATTTGATTATTCATCGCAACGGCATTATTTTTTTCTGCGATAAGTTGTGAGTTCGCAGCATGAATATTCTGGTAAATATAAGAGGCAGAAACGAGAAGAGCGACTACTATCAGTATAGTCGTAGCTATTGTGGTTAAGCCTTGAAAAGGTTGACGGCTTAATCGTTCCAGTATGTTTTGTCGCTTATCGGCTTTCAATGAAACGGCTGATTTCAAGGCGAGCCAATAAAAGAAAGGGCTATTTTTAGGTTTCTTAGCTTTGGTATTCTCATTAAGGGTATTTGACGCTTTTCTTTCATATGGATGTCGGCTGCTTAGCACCTCATAAATAATGCACCCTAGTGAATAGAAATCGTCTTTTACATCGGCAGAATAGCCATTAAGTTGTTCTGGACTGGCGTAGGAAGGTGTATAGCCACCTATGACTTCATTGTTATTCTTCTTTATAAAAGCATAAGCATCATTGTTGGTAAGTTGCTTGGCTATGCCAAAATCGAGTATCTTTAACTCCCCAGAACCGGTAATGATAATGTTGGATGGCTTGAGGTCGTTATGTATCACGCCATGGTTATGTGCATAATCTAAGGCACTGATAAGCTGCTTTATGATTGGATAGGCTGTTTTGAACTTAATGCCTGTTGGTTTGTTGCGTTTGATGAGCTGTTCTAATGTTTCTCCATTAATCCATTCCATTACAATATAATGAATGTTGTCTTCTGTATTAGTGGTAAACACCTTAATAATATTCGGGTGGGATAGTGGCTGAGTCTGAGCGGCCTCTTCTTTTAACAATCTAATTGCTTCTGGGGATTGAGAAAACTCAGCTCTTAGAATTTTGATAACAACCGGGTAATCAGATGACGAATTGCGTTCTAAAAACGTATCTCTGGCACGATAGATATAGCTCATACCCCCTTGCCCAATGAGCTCGACGATTAGATATCTGTTAGATAGCAGTTTGCCAATAAAGTCTTGATTGTTGAAATGGCTAATGTTTTTTTTTGATGAGTTAACCGATACTACCTGTGTTTTATCATCATTAATGCTCATCCTGAAGTCCTTTAGTTACAACAAACACATTATCTATAGATTAGTATTTCTCTAGGACAAAGGCTGCCTTTGGATTCATTACATAGGGAGAGCATTTTTACAAAAAAAAAGAGTTTTAGCAATGCACCCGATTGTCAGCTCAAGCAGTGAAAATCCTTACATTTCTAGCGATAAAAGCCATTTATTATACATTTTTACAGAGAAAAGAGATTCTTTTTAGCGCCAATCAGCGTTACTCTTAGCCGCATTTGAATGCACTTTTCTGTTGGCTACCAATGTGGACGAATTTGACCATGCAGCATGTGAGCGGTCTTTTGAAGTAGTCATTGGCTAAATAGTAGGTGAAGTGGTGACGCAAGTGTATAAAACCTGAGCATACTGATAAAAAATATGGAGTTATCATAGTGGGGGGCTCTGGGGCCTTGGGTATGTGGTGACTAGGGCAAAATATTACCTCATAGTCTGGTCATCCGATGGTTTTCTTTCTAGTTGAGGTAAGCAGCAAAGTCATTTATGATTTTTGAGGTGTAGATACAAGGAAACTATTAGAATGGAAGTTTTATTAAAAATTACTAGTTATCATCGTCTTTCACCAGATATAGAGACGACAAAGTCTACTGGGGATTCGTTAACTTTTGGGCGTTCTTGCGAATGCGACTGGCATCTTCCAGATCCTGAAAAAGTGATCTCTAACAAACATGGAGAGGTTGTCAGTGAGGGTGGTCTATTCTATGTCTACGATTATTCAACCAATGGGTTATTCATTAATCACAGTGTATTGCCTTTAGGAAAAGGAAATAAACATAAGTTGGTGGATGGAGATACATTCAATCTCGGTGACTTTCAGATTGAAGCCTCATTGCAAGGTGCTCAACAAGATTTACTTGAAACGAATCAGCCTAATTTGTCTCCAACAACTTAGTTATTAGCAGGAGCGTGTTTCAGTGAATGAGACTAAAATAAAGACTAAATTTGGTCGCCTTGGTCGAAATGCTGAAAACAATGGCTCTACAGATGATGACTCTGATAAAACACAAATATCATCAAATGCAATTCCATTGCAAAAACAGAGTGGGCCAAAAGTTTCGATTTTCAAAAACAATCTCTTAGAGGCTGCGTCGGACTGTTTGTCACTGACTATCTTTGTTAATCAGTCTGAAAGTTTGCCTGATTTATCGGGCTTCAAGCATCGATGCATCGATGCGATTAAGTCTTTCGAATTTGAAGCTCGTGATGCAGGTATACCAGATAAAACGATTTTTAATGCGCGTTATTGTCTCTGTGCATTGCTAGATGAAAGTGTACTTAATTCTCGTTGGAGCTCAATGGAGTGGGCGAAAGAGAGTTTGCTCTCTATTTTCCATAAGGAGACGTTTGGTGGTGAATATTTTTATACTTTAATCGATGATTCTCTTCGCTATCCTGAGCATAATCGAGATTTCCTAGAGCTCCAGTACCACTGTTTGAACCTTGGCTTTAAAGGCAAATTTAAAGTAAATAATCATCAAAACGGTGGTGTCGAAGATTATCGAAATCGCGCTTACAACGTTCTAAATCAATTGGATGGCCCCATAAAGAATGCTTTATCGCCTGATTGGGAGCAAAAAGTGGCTAATGGAAGAGAGCTAAGACAAAAAACGCCTCTTTGGGTGATTTTTTCTATCCTTGGGGCTCTTGGTTTGGCCTTATATCTTTTTCTGAGTATGCAGCTCAATGATCAACTCTCGAAAGTGGATGCTTCTTTGGCTTCAATACACCCTATTGATTTACAGAAAACAGTAGACCAAAAAGATAAGCAGCTTTTGGTGCTTGAGCAATTACTGCAAACAGAAATCCAAAAGGGCATTATTAGTATTCAGAAAAAAAATGATCGAATTCGTTTGACGATAAACAACAGAGACTTGTTCAAACCTGGCGAAGCCATCTTGCTTCCGTCTGTGGTGCCTATTTTGCAAAAACTTGCCTTAAGCTTAGAGGGCACCAAAGGTCGAATTCTTATTACTGGTTACACTGATGATACTCCAATAAAAACACCAGAATATCCCTCGAATTGGTTGTTATCTCTTGCTAGGGCCAACGAGGTAGCCAATGCGATGGCGAAAAATACCAATTTAAGTGGCCGCCTCTGGCCAGAAGGAAGGGGAGCGGCAGATCCTATTGCACCTAATACTGATAGTAAATCCCGAGCAATGAATCGCAGAGTAGAAATTGACTTGCTTTTCTAAATGGAGTTGAAATGAGTTTTATAAAAAAATGTAAGAAACTCTCTTACATACTAATCTCAAGAACAACGATGCTTATTATTGGTTTTTTATGTTTGTTTTTTTTAATTTGGTTTGGTGGTCCTCTTATTGTCATTACCGATTTTTTTTCGCTTAACAGTATTTTAGCGCGTGTCATTTTAATATTATGTATTGTTCTTGGTGTTGCTGTGACTAAGATCTATCAGCTGACTAAGCAAAGTAAGCGTAATAGCAACATGGCCGAAGAACTGGTAGATGGCAGTGTTGATAATGATGACATAAACGAAGAAATCAATACGCTGAATAATCGTATGTCGGATGCCATCGCTCGTCTAAAAGATGTTAAGTTGTTTAAAGGTAAAGATATCTATCAATTGCCTTGGTACGTTATGATTGGCCCACCAGGGGCTGGTAAGACCACTATTATCAATAACTCTTGGTTAGATTCCACCCTAAAAGACAAGTTGGGTGTTGATTTAATTAAAGGTGTGGGTGGAACACATAATTGTGACTGGTGGTTTACAAATAAAGCGGTTTTGATTGATACGGCAGGTCGCTATACAACTCAGGATAGCCACTCTAAGCATGACTCAAAAGCTTGGCAAGGCTTTCTTGGTCTGCTTAGAAAATATAGACCGTTAAGACCAATTAATGGTGTTGTCATTAGCATGGGGGTTTCCGAGCTAATGGGGCAAACGAAAACAGAGCGAAACCTCCACGCTAGAGCGATAAAGCAACGTTTACAGGAAATGCAAAACCAACTTGGTATGACTTTTCCTGTTTATGTCATTCTCTCAAAAGCAGATCTTATTGATGGTTTTCGTGACTTTTTTAATGAGTTAACAGAAGAAGAGAGCAATCAGATTTGGGGGGTGGCCTTTCCAATAGATTCAAAAAATGGTACTCAGATAGAGCAATTTAATAAAGAATTCCATGGTTTGATTGCTAACCTGACTGAAATGTTAAATCGCAGGTTGATCAATGAGCGGGATGAGTCTGTAAGAGCCAAAGTTTTTGAGTTTCCCCATCAGCTTAGGTTTTTACAAGAGGTATCGTATTCTTTTTTGAAAGAAATCTTTACTCCCAATACTTATGAACAACCCCTAGTCTTTCGTGGTGTCTATTTAACGAGTGCGACTCAAGAGGGTGAACCTTCTAGTTTTCTGAGTGATAAAAAGGTGGCCAATAGTGGTCATATTAATCAATCTAGAAGCTTTTTTATTAAAAAAGTGTTAGAGAGTATTGTCTTTCCTGAACAAAACTTAGCAAGTACTAATAAGTATCATGATAAGCAGAACAAATGGCTTAGAGTTACGGGTGTTTCATTAGGATGCTTTGGGCTATTAGGTTTTGGTTTTCTTGCGTATGGTAGTTATTTGTCGAATTCTAAATTAATAGACCAAACGGATCAGTTAGTAACACAGTATAAGAAAGTGGACTCAGGGGACTTTGATACTAACAATTTAGTCGTACTAAATGATCGCCTTAATGCCTTGCGGGATTTGCCAGCGATTAAACCTAATGCTAAGAACCAAGTTTCGCTGGTTGGTGTTGGACTAGACAAGATTTCCAACCTAAAACAAACCTCGATGAATGCCTACGAACGCTCACTGAAAGCTTATCTTGAACCTTACATGGTTAAAGTGCTTCTGTCTGAGATGAAAAATAATGCAGAGCATTTAAGTTATCTTTATGAAACACTTAGAACCTATTTAATGCTCTACATGCCTGAGCATTTTGATGCGAGTGATATTGAAGCTTGGTTTGATGTTTACTTCGATCGTAAGCTGCCAGGATACAAAAACACTCAAATTAGAGCGGAGTTACATCATCATCTGGTAGCCTTGTTGTCTATTAAATTAGACCAGACTCAAATGGACCATGATGCGGTACATGATGCTCGACTAGCTCTAACGAAACTTCCTACAGCTGAAAGAGTTTATCGGCGCTTAAGAGCGGACTATATGAATAGCAGTATTCCTCCGTTCAGGCTAACTGACATTATTAGTCCGAAAACAGCAGAATCTTTTGAGTTGAAGCACCTTTCTGAGGCGTCTAATACAATTCCAGGTTTATATACCTATAATGGTTTTTACGGCATTTTCAATGTTGAAAAAAGCAAAATGCTGGGCACTTTGGTTTCCAATAATTGGGTATATGGTAAAGCGGCGGCTGATAAATACGATGTATCAAAACAACAGGTAGAGAAAGAGCTTGAAAAGCTTTATTTTCAAGATTACATCTATTATTGGAAAACTTTTTTGGATAATTTGAAAATTAAAGATTTTAATTCGGTTTCTGAAGGTATTAAGGTAACGGATGCTTTATCTGGTCCAGAAGCGCCTATTAAAAACATCATTTCAGCGGTTCAAAGGAATGTTGCTTTAACGAATGCGCCTAAGAGTCAAGCAAATGGCGCACTTAAAAAGGCGGCTGATTTGGCGGGTGCAGCAAATGCTGCCGTTGCAAAAAAAGCGGAGCGAATTAATAAGTTCTTGCCTGAATCGATTCAGTCGGGGTCAAAAGAACTTATTCCGGGTCATGAAGTGGAAGAAGCGTTTCAAGGGATTTTGAGCCTAACCCCAGCAAAACTTGATAAGGTTCAATCCGATCTCAAATCACTTAACGTTTATCTTAACAAAATTAGCCAAAGTGATGCTATGACGGCTTCCATTAAAGAGCTGTTGGCTGGCAAAGGTGAACCTGATTTTATTCGTCAGTTATCATCTAGTGATATTGTTGCCCCATTCTCTGGTTGGCTCAAAAATGTTGCTGGTGACACGTCAGATATTGTTAAGCTGAATGCTGATCGAGTCATTAATAAAATGTGGCGCAATGATGTTTTACCAGAATACAGGGCAGCCATAGCTGGGCGTTATCCTGTCGCTAAAAACAGTAAACAAGAAATCAGTTTGAAAGACTTCGCTCATTTCTTTGGTCCAGGTGGTACGCTGGATAAGTTCTTTACAACCTACGTTGCGCCAAGTGTAAATATGGGAAGCAATAGGTGGTCATTTAAGAGAGATATCGGTATGAGTCTTTCTTCTCTGACGATGTTTCATGAGGCCTACAGAATACGTAAGGTATTTTTTGACAACGAAAGTGGCGCTTTAAATGTTGGGTTTGGCCTGAAGCCAGAAGAACTTGACCGCAGTGTTTCGAGCATTAAGCTAGATATTAATGGGCAATCTCTTGTTTATCGTCATGGGCCACAACGTGTGATTAGTATGTCTTGGCCCGGACCTAAACCCCTTGCTGGAACAAAAGTTGAATTTAGTCTGATTGGTGGTGGCCGTTTAATTAGTCAAAACTATGATGGAGAGTGGTCACTTTTCAGAATGCTGGATGCCTTGCAAAGCAAACGCACGAAGACGGCCAAGGATTTAAGTATGCATTTTGACGTTGAAGGTAATCATGCGGTGATTAAATTGTTACCGAATTCCGTAAGAAATCCTTTTTGGAATGATTCGTTAGAGAGTTTTAGATGTCCGATCAAGCTGTGAGTTTTGGTTATCTTGGCAAGTTGCCCAGTGTAGGGGACTTTCTTCAAGATAATGTCGATGCTGACTTTCAGGGAGTGTGGGACCGCTGGTTGCAAACCTTTCTTTCTGTAAGTAAAGAAAGAATGGGGGACTCTTGGAAGGATAAATTCTTAACGGGCCCAGTATGGTATTTTGCTATGTCCCCTAGCATAACAGGGGATAGTGCTAAGATGGGAGCTGTGATGCAAAGTATGGATGTCGTCGAAAGGCCATATCCGCTTACACTCGTGGCGAATACGGGTTGAGGTCATTGAATTCGACGTATTATCACTTGAGTGTGAGGGTTCTGTTCTTGTGGTTCTAGAAAATTCGGTTAACTTGTTTAGCTGGAGAAAAGAGGTTTAGGGAGGCGGTTAAGCCAATAGCCAATCCATTAAAGCATTATAAACATTATAAACATTTTTCTTCATCAGATGAAAATACAACAACCCAATTGTTTGAGTTTTCAGGAACAGAGCTTACTGGGGAGTGAGGCAAGATATGCTGTACGCTCTCTTATATAAAATATATGGCAGTTATAGTATTTGGTGGACTCATGGTTCATGTCTCTTGAGTTCTTCTGTTACCATTACTTCAGGGTTACCTTCTGTGAATCAGGCCACCGCTATGTTTGATGGTAGGTGGCAGCAGTGGCAATGGAATCTCGTGTAGGTTAGAGATAATGATGAGAACTAATATCAGTTATGCAATCTCTCATAGAGGGGTGGTAAGGCAGCTTAATGAAGATTCATTTGCGGAAATTTCTAGTCATAACTTATGGGTTGTCGCTGATGGTATGGGAGGGCATGAAGCGGGTGACTATGCTAGTCAGTTGGTTGTGGATGCAATAAGATCGAAAGTATTAAATTATACTTATGAAGAATTAACCGTTGATCATATTATTGCGGCAGTCAAGCAAGCAAATCATGACCTAAAACAATATAGCCATTATCACTTAGGCGGCAAAATAGCGGGCAGTACGGTTGTTATTCTGTTTATTAAAAACGATGAATTTTTTGTTGTTTGGGCGGGTGATAGTCGCGCATATTTGCTTCGCAATGGTGATTTTACTCAAATATCGAGTGATCATAGCCAAGTAAATGAGTTAGTTGCTCAGGGGGTGATCAGCAAGAGTGAAATGAATACACACCCTTTGTCGAATGTTATTACTCGAGCAGTTGGAGTGGCAGATGATATTAATATTGACGTGATAAAGCGCGAAGTGTGTAGCGAAGATATGTTTCTGTTGTGTTCTGATGGACTTACTGGGGAATTATCCGATCAAGAAATTTGCTCGATGTTAGATTCGCAAAGCGTTATTGATACAGGACTTGCGCTTATGCATTCATCGCTAGTGAGAGGGGCCAAAGACAACGTTACTTGTATTGTTATTGTTTATAACGGGGTTGATAAACCGGTTATGGATGATGAGTTTGATTCTCTAAGTGAAAAAACCGTGCCCTTATTTAGCCGCCCGTTAAATCGCTTACCTTAATTTGAGCATTACAGGTAACCTAGTATCGCTAGATTTATCGAATTTTTAGAGAAATGGTCATCTTTTAAGGTGTCCATTTTTTTAATTGGGTGTTTTCCTTTCTCGCTCTGTAGACATCACAGGCTTGTCTGGCTGTGGCATAATAGGCTGAAACCATTGTTGGGTAATGTCTATGGATGCTTCTTCGGTCACCATTCAGGTGGATGATCAATCTTTTCAAGCTGAGGTGGGTGATAATCTATTAACCTCCTGTTTATCTCATCATGTTGATATGAATTTTAGCTGTCGGACGGGTGTTTGCGGGGCTTGCGCACTTTATGATGAAATGTCGAATAGGACGATTTTATCCTGTCAGTCTAGCGTTTCAGAGTCGCTGATATTAAGCAAACGCTTACCTAGTAAAGAGGATTCATTTCGAGTATTAGAGCGTCGTTTCCTTGACGAGACAGCGGTGGAGTTGGTGTTGCTTGGGCCCAGCGATGATGCATTTGGGGATTTTGTTGAGTTGCAACTTTCAGATGCGAATAAAACTACCATAGAATGCATGGCGTTAAACTCTGCTGGCGAACCACTGGTGTTATTACTCTCAAAACGTGATGTGAACGCCTCACAATGGGCACTTATTACGAATTCTGAAACCAACTCTTTTGTTGTTAGAATGCGGCTCGGTGAGCGAAAAGGGCGTTTATTAACCAAGCTTGATTTAGTTGACCGATCTGTTTGGTTGATTTGTGACTCTGCCACGGAGCGCTTTTCACCCTATTGGGAAACGGCTTTGGGCTCAGTGGGAGCGAATTTTTTAGGGCGATCTGTGTTCACAGCCAACAATTCTCTGTCCGAAAACAGTCTGCTTTTTAAAGAAGAATTGGCTATAGCGTTCAACGCCATTAATACCTCAAATATCGAGATCATTATACAAGCCGCTGGTTTGACCCAAGAAGAATGGAATCGGCTGCTGAGTGCCTTTTATATCCGCCCTAATCAAATCCATATCGTGCGTTTGCCACACTGAATAAAGATCATGGACCATTTTTAAATGAAAATACTACACACGTCCGACTGGCACTTAGGCCAGCATTTTATGGGTAAGTCTCGTCGAGATGAACATGAGGCTTTTATTAAGTGGCTACTTGCCTTTATAAAGCAAGAGTCCATAGGCGCAATGATTATCGTGGGGGATGTATTTGATACCGGTGCACCACCGAGCTATGCGCGAGAAATGTACCATCAGCTAGTACTTGATTTAAAAGCATTGAATTGCCAGTTGGTGATTGTGGGGGGAAATCATGATTCAGTGAGCATGCTTAATGAATCGAAAAGTTTGCTGTCCTATCTTGGCACTCACGTCTTGGCAAGTGCCACACCAGATGCTCTTGATTCCCATGTTGTACCTTTATTCAATGAACAGGGTGAAATCGCCACATGGGTATGTGCTGTGCCATATTTACGCCCAAGAGACGTTATGACCAGTATTCAAGGGCAATCTGAACAAGAGAAAAAGCAAAGTTTGATGCAGCAGATTGCAGACTTTTACCAAGATGTGTTTGCTCTTGCGGAGAAAAAGAATCAAGCCTTGGGGCAGCCTGTGCCGATTATTGGTACAGGCCATTTAACAACCATGGGCGGGCAAGTAAGTGAGTCGGTTCGTGATTTATATGTAGGTACGTTAGAAGCGCTACCCACCTCTTTGTTTCCTGCCTTTGACTATTTGGCGCTGGGGCACATTCATCGTGCTCAAGCCATCAATGGTAGTGGTCGTTATCGTTATAGCGGATCACCCATTCCTTTGAGCTTTGATGAGTTAGGCCGAGATAAATCGCTTGTCATCATCGACAGCGAGTTATTATCTGAAGACGGTTTTGTCGACGATCTTTTTGCTGAGCCAGTGGACCCTGTTCGTTTGGTGACCATTCCCAATTTTCAGCCTATGTTGAGTCTAAAAGGCAGTTTGGATGAGGTGCTGAAGTCAATTTCTAAAGTCGAGGTGCAAGCAGACAAACCCCTTTGGCTGGAAGTCACTGTGGTGGCGGATGATTACTTAAGCGATGTACAAAAGCGTTTGATGGAAGCGATCGAAGAGAGGCCAATCGAACTGTTAAGAGTGATGCGTAAGCGGAGCGATGTGCCAGCTTCATCGACATTTGAGCAGCGCCAAACCTTGTCAGAATTGACGGTGGCGGATGTGTTTCAACAAAGCCTAACCAGTGCCATGACACTAGATGAGGAAGAGACGAAGCAGCTTACCTCATTATTTGAATCCTGTTTGGTTGAGATGGAAGAAAGCAAAGAGAGTGATGTATGAAGATTTGTAAACTCCGTCTTAAAAACCTAAATTCTCTAAAAGGCGAATGGGAGATTGATTTTACCAAAGCGCCGTTCGATGACGCCGGCGTGTTTGCCATTGTCGGTCCAACGGGGTCCGGTAAATCGACCTTGCTGGATGCCATTTGCTTAGCGCTTTATCATGAAACACCGCGCTTAAAAGTCTCGCCTACACAAAATGAGTTAATGACGCGTCATACAGCGGAATGCTTGGCAGAAGTGGAATTTGAAATCAAGGGCAAAGGCTACCGTGCCTTTTGGAGCCAACGTCGCTCCCGTGGTTTAAGCGATGGTAATTTACAACCTATTGTTTGTGAATTAAGTGAACGCGACGGCACCATTATTACCAGCAAAATCAATGAAAAAATTGCCAAAGTGGCTGAGCTGACAGGGTTAGATTTTGGGCGATTTACCAAGTCCATGCTCCTTGCTCAAGGCGGTTTTTCTGCTTTCTTAAATGCTACAGCGAACGACAGAGCAGAATTGCTTGAGGAACTGACTGGCACGGAAATTTATGGCGATATTTCCAAATGGGTGTTTGAAAAACATAAGCAGGAAAAACAAGCCATTGCAGCGCTGGAGTCGGCCAATACGCAAAGAAAGCTATTAAGTGATGAAGCCTTTACAGCGCTAAAAGAGCAGGAACATGGCTTTAAAGCCAAAGACCAACAATCTGAAACGCTCTATAAGCAGCAAAAGGCATTGTTGGATTGGTATCAAAAGTTCCAACAAACGCAATCGGAACTTAAAAGTTATCAAGACAGTCATGCTGAAGCCAAACAAGCACTAGACGCCTTTCAGCCAGAATTAGACAAACTCGAACTAGCAGAAAAGGCCAATGCATTAACGGCTGAATTTGATAAAAAACAAGCGTTAGTTTCGCGTTTAACAAGCCAAGAAGTTGCGTGGCAAGAAGCAAAAGAGACGCTAACCCAGAGCGAAAGTCAGTTTCAAACGCTTGAACAACAGCAGAGCGAATCCAAAGTCGTTTTTGAAGAAAAAACCGTCCAATGGGAATCGTTGAAAGAAATTATTGCTAACCAAATTCAGCCATTGCTTTCCAAAGAAGAAAGCCTTGCAGAGCAGCACAAAACGGTACAAACGCGTGTGCAACAGCATAAAGATAAGCTTCGCCAGCAAGAAACGCTCAGCCAACAAAAACAGACGGCGTTCGAAACGTTAACCAGAGCCAGTGAAGAGGCGTTAGCTAAGCTGGACCAGTGGCCCAATGGGGAAAAAGTTGAGGCAGAATTGACTGGCTGGCACCATCAACTCCAGTCTCTTTCTAATACTCAAGAGCAGCTGACGCAATTGCAAAATGAGCTGGCAGAGAAAACTAACAGTCATCAAGTGGCGCAGCAGGCTTTTGCTGAAGCCAATCAAAGTTTTGAGCAGAAGAAAGCTCAGTATACGCAAATCACTCAGCGATTAGAGCAGTTGCAGACTCAGATAATGGGATTAACTGAGCAAAATGAGCTTGCTCAGTGGCAAGAGGCATATCAGCAAGCACAATTACGCCAGCAAGATTCGATCTACTTTTTACAGATTCATAAAACCGTTGCGAACAATCGCAATTCCCAAGAAGAGCTCAAGCGCAAGCTTGCAATGCTGAATAGCAATCTAATCGAACAACATCAGCAATTGGAGCAGCAGCGGGCCTTTTACAAAGACAAAATGCGTCATCAAAAGAGCCTAGAAAAGCTGGTTGAAGCCGAACGTCAGATTACGGCCTTGACACGTTTGCGTGATGAGTTAGGTGAGCACGATCCTTGTCCTTTATGCGGCTCTGTTCATCATCAGCTTGAGAATGCGCATTATCAGACTGACTCAGGGAGCCAGGCAGAATTAGAGACACTTCGCAAAGAGATCGACCTACTTACCAAAGAAGGACAGCAGCGTAAGACGGATAGCGAGGTTGCTAAGCGTGAGTTGGATATGCTGACTGCCCAGCAATCGCAACTGGCTGAGCAATTAGCCCAGCAAGAAAGCGAGTTAATTGGCCTTGGTCAGATGCTATCACCAGCAGCGAAGTTGGATGTATTGAGTCATGATGCAGTGAGTGCTTTTGTATCGTCGTTACAAGCGGATTGGCAAGTGAAACAGCAAATCGCTGCTAAGCTACAACCTTTGTTGCAAGAAAAAGCGCAATTGGAATCTCAATGGCAAACGTTGAATCAGCAGTTGCAAGCAGAGCGTGAACAAGTCTCTAAGCATGAGTCACAAAGGCTATTATTGGCACAGTCTATTGAAGGGTTAAATGACAACATTGCTAAGCTGAGTGAATTGTTTCAGCAAGGAGATATGACGTTGCAGCAATCGATGCGCGCAGTTGACTTGCCAGAAGCCTTCATGGCGATGCCAGTTTCTGAGCGTATCGAGGCCCTGCAGCACGCCATGCAGGATTGGCGCTCTGCGAAAAGTCATTACGACAAACAGCATCAGCAACTGGAACAGCTAAGCTTTGAGATTAAAACGCTCAATGACGGCAAAGCTGAATTGGCTCAACAGTTAGCAAGCGTTGAGCAAGAGTTAATGGTGCTGGATCAGCAACTCACATCCATAAAACAAGACATTGCGGAAATTCTAGATGGCAAGGAGCTGAATGAGTGGAAAGCCAGTGTTCAGGCTCAGTTTGAAGAGGCGAAGCAGCAGTATGAAACGCTGGTAGCGCAATGCCAAACAGCGCAGCAAGTCTTGACGTCGAATAAGGCCAAGGTCGAAGCGCTGACAAAAGCGTTTGATATATTAAAAGCCGAGGCTGATACGGCTCAAACGCATTGGTCTGATACCTTACGACGAGCTGAATTTGAAAGTGAAGCGGTTTGGAAAGAAGCGTGTTTGACGCAAGATGAAATAGCGTCATTAAAAGCCACTCATCAAATGCTGAAAGAGGCATCCTCTAAAGCTGATGTGTTGGTAAAGCAAGCTGAAAAGCAATTAACAGGGCTGCAAGCCATTCAGCCAGAAGAAGCGAAAAAAGCCGATGTGGATTTAACCACACTTGCTGATCAGGTGTCTGAGTTAGAGCAAGAGCGGCAACGTCTATATCGTCAATGGGGCGTTGTTTCACAGCAGATCAAGGAGGAGCTACAACGTCGGGAAGACGCCCAAGAGGCGGCGAAAGAGTTGCAAGAGCGCCGTGATGGTATGCTTTATCTTGATAAGCTGAATTATTTAATCGGCTCGGCCGATGGTGCTAAATTTAGACGCTTTGCCCAAGGTTTAACGCTGGACCATCTTGTATACTTGGCGAATCAGCACCTTACTATATTACATCGTCGTTATCAGCTAGAACGTAAATCTGAAGAGGCGTTAGCACTTGCCGTGGTGGATACTTGGCAGGCCAATGCCTCGCGGGATACCAAAACCCTGTCTGGTGGTGAGTCTTTTTTGGTAAGTTTAGCATTGGCACTAGCGCTGTCGGATTTGGTCTCCCATAAAACCAGCATTGATTCATTGTTTTTAGATGAAGGGTTTGGCACATTGGATAATGAAACCTTGGAGTCCGCTTTGGATGCATTGGATAACTTGCAGTCTTCTGGTAAAACCATCGGCATTATTAGCCATATTTCTGCATTAAAAGATCGGATCCCTGTGCAAATCCGCTTAACAAAGCAAAGTGGTTTAGGGGTCAGTCGCTTATCGCCAGAATTTTCTGTTCAAGACACGGCAAGCTAGACTTAGTATTCTTTTGTTTATCTGAATGAGCGCTATCGTCACATGATCTTTTATAAGGCAAAAGTTTTCCCCAGATGTACTAGAACAACCTTGTAAATAAGCTTTAAATTTTTAGTAAAATCAATAGGTTGTTGGGCTATTCATTATTGTACAAGGGACGATTAATCAGGCACTATTATAGAGCGCGTAATAAAGATTAATTGATATCAAAGACTTATCTTTGATGCCTTTCTTTAATCGACAGGATTGATAGAATAGGGGTTTTAAACACCCATTTAGTCTTTAAGCACAAAACTTATCTTGTTGAGCGTTTATAGGGCACGAAAAAAGGACAGTTTGCATGACAGACTTAGGCTTCCAGTTAAAAGGAAGTGTCGTAACGACCATTTTACTTGAAATTCAAACATTGTCGTTAAACAGCATTATTGCTCAATTAAGAGAAAAGATTGAACAAGTGCCACATTTTTTTAATCAAGCACCTATTATTATCGATCTCTCTAAGTTAGAGCAGGATTTACCCCTTGATGCTTTTGATACATTGATCGTTTCATTAGCTGATTTGGGGTTGGGAGTTATTGGCTGGCGTTGTGATCAAGAAAATAAGCCAACTTGGTTTTCTCAGGCTAGAATACCTATGTTGCCTGCAAGTAAAGCGCGTCCTATTTTGATGCCGGAAGCGAAGCCCAAAGAAACAAGCCCTGATGTGGTTGTTAAAACGGTTGTTGAAGAGCGCTTAGTGCCGCAAGCAGCCAAGGTGATTACCAAGCCAATTCGCTCTGGGCAGCAAGTGTATGCAGAAGGGGATTTGATTATTTTAACCCAAGTGAGTGCCGGCGCCGAAGTATTAGCAGATGGCAATATTCATGTTTATGGTGCGCTGCGCGGCAGGGCATTGGCTGGGGTAAAAGGTGATACTCAGGCTAGGATTTTTTGTAAAAGTTTAGAGGCGGAGTTGGTTTCTATTGCGGGTAACTTCATGCTGAGTGATGCATTAAGAAAAATTATTTGGAAAGAGCCCGCACAAGTTGTATTAATCGACGATAGCTTAGATATAACATCACTTTAGTCACTATTTTTCATTTATATTTTGATCCACTCACGAGTGAGGGATCGGGGGATACAGCATTGGCAAAGATCATCGTGGTCACCTCAGGCAAGGGCGGGGTGGGTAAAACTACCTCCAGCGCAGCAATAGGGACTGGTATTGCATTAAAAGGGCACAAAACGGTTATTATCGATTTTGATGTGGGTCTGCGTAACCTAGATCTGATTATGGGCTGTGAGCGCAGAGTCGTTTATGATTTTGTTAATGTGATAAACAAAGAAGCAACTCTCTCCCAAGCGTTGATAAAAGACAAACGTACTAAGGATTTATTTATCTTACCTGCTTCTCAAACACGAGATAAGGACGCTTTGACGATAGAAGGTGTACAAGCTGTATTGGATGAGTTGTCTAAAGAGTTTGAGTACATTATTTGTGATTCACCAGCAGGCATTGAGAAGGGCGCGCAAATGGCCTTGTATTTTGCCGATGCGGCGATTGTTGTGACAAACCCTGAAGTATCATCCGTGCGAGATTCAGATCGCATCCTGGGGATATTGCAGAGTAAATCCCGTCGTGCGGAAGAGGGCAAAGAGCCTATTGAAGAACATTTATTGCTTACCCGTTATCACCCCGAACGGGTCGCCATTGGGGAGATGTTGAGCGTGAGCGATGTGGAAGATATTCTTGCCATTCCTTTATTGGGGGTTATCCCGGAATCCGAAGCGGTGTTGAAGGCTTCTAACCAAGGAACCCCAGTTATATTGGATCAAGAATCCGAAGCGGGACTGGCTTATACGGATGCGGTCGATCGATTAATGGGAGAGGAGCGTCCTTTACGCTTCTTGGATGTTCAGAAAAAAGGATTCTTCAAGCGACTGTTAGGGGGTTAATGTGGGTATTTTTGATTACTTTAAGGCAAAAAAGGCTCCCAGCTCAGCCTCTGTGGCGAAGGATCGCTTGCAGATCATTGTGGCTCATGAGCGCAGTAAGCGCCATCAACCAGATTATCTCCCTCAGATGCAGCAGGAAATTATCGATGTCATCCGTAAATATGTTGAAATTGGTAGTGAAGATGTACAAATTCAGCTTGAAAATACAGATGATTGTTCGGTATTGGAGTTGAATGTGACTTTACCAGAGCAAAATTAGCGGCTTTGTCTTTCTTTATAAGACGGTTTCATCAATATTGTAAAGTAGTGAGGTAGTGCGCTCCTCATTGTTTTCATTTATGAAACTGGCTTAAAACAATCACTTTTATTACATTGGTTAACGAGATTTTTATCCGGCATGCCTTGCATGCGTGTTATCAAATATAAGGAAGAGAACAATGAAATATGTACCGCTTGGCCGTACTGGGCTTGAAGTGTCAAGAGTGTGTTTAGGAACCATGACATGGGGCACACAAAATACTCAAGCGGATGCTGATGAGCAAATTGAGTATGCTTTAGATAATGGTGTTAATTTTATGGATACAGCGGAAATGTATTCTGTACCGCCAACGAAAGAGTCTTACGGGAAAACCGAAACCATCATTGGAGATTGGCTTTCTCGTCACCCATCGCGTCGTCAAGACTTTATTCTTGCGACGAAAATTGCGGGCCCTGGCATGTCCTATGTCCGTGATGGCAGTAATATTTCCGGTAAAACCGTAATCGAAGCGGTTGACGCATCTCTAAAGCGTTTACAGACAGATTATATCGATTTATATCAGCTGCATTGGCCGAATCGTACAACGCCTCATTTTGCCAAACATTTTCCGGGCAACATTCGTTTTACTAATGTGGATCGCGATGAACAGTCCATACAAATGCTGGATATTCTTCAAGGTCTAGAAGCATGTATTAAAGCGGGTAAGATTCGTCATTTTGGTTTGTCTGACGATACAACCTGGGGGATTAATGAGTTTATCCGACTGAGTGATAAACATGGTTTGCCTCGCGTCGCTTCCATTCAAAATGAATTTAGTCTATTGCATACAAAAGATTGGCCATACTTAGTTGAAAATTGTGTGCATGAAGATGTTGCCTATTTACCTTGGTCTCCTTTAGCGGCTGGTTCATTGACAGGTAAATATTTAAATGGTGCTCGTCCTGAAGGGAGTCGTTGGACATACGCTCAACGTAATGGCCTTTTCAGAGATACGCCACTGGTTGAAAAGGCTGTTAGTCAATACTTAGAAGTCGCTGCTAAGCATAATATGACTCCGGCTCAGCTGGCTTTGAGTTGGTGTGATCAAGTTGATGGTGTTACCTCCACTATTATTGGTGCCACGTCTTTAGCGCAATTAAAAGAAGATATGGCGGCGTTTGATATGGTGTTATCTGAAGAAGCCCTGAGTGATATCATGGCGGTCTTGAGAGAATACCCAGTGCCTTTCTAGTAAAAATTTAAATAAGTGAAGCCGATACGCGTAAGTGTGTCGGCTTTTTTTTTGCTTCGCAATGAACAGAAATGTTCTGCATGACAGCATTGGGGAAACAAAAAAGCCGATGCAAGTGCATCGGCTTTTTAAATTTAGCAAAAAGGCTAGAAATTAATCTTTTTTAGCTTTCTTTTCGTTTTGAGCAGCAATAACGGTTTCTGCTACGTTGCTAGGACATGGTAGGTAGTGAGAGAACTCCATAGAGAACTGACCACGACCAGATGTCATAGTACGTAGAGTACTGATGTAGCCAAACATTTCAGCTAGAGGCACGTCTGCTTTAATGCGAACACCAGTCAAACCTTTCTCTTGGTCTTTGATCATGCCACGACGACGGTTTAAGTCACCAATAACATCACCAACGTGGTCATCTGGAGTGAACACGTCAACCTTCATGATTGGTTCAATCAATTGTGGGCCAGCTTTTGGCATAGATTGACGGAATGCACCTTTCGCTGCAATTTCGAAGGCAATCGCAGAAGAGTCAACCGCGTGGAAGCCACCGTCGAACAATTCTATTTCAACGTCTAGTACTGGGAAGCCAGCAAGTACGCCTTCTTCCATCATAGACTTAAAGCCTTTCTCAACCGCAGGGAAGAATTCCTTCGGTACGTTACCACCCACAACAGAAGAAGAGAATTTGAAGCCAGAACCCACTTCACCTGGTTTGATGCGGTAGTCGATTTTACCAAACTGACCTGAACCACCAGATTGTTTCTTGTGAGTGTAGGTGTCTTCAACTTCTTTCGTGATCGTTTCGCGATAAGCTACCTGTGGTTGGCCAACGATTAGATCTACACCGTAAGTACGTTTCAAGATATCTACTTTGATGTCTAGGTGAAGTTCACCCATCCCTTTAAGGATGGTTTCACCTGAGTCGATGTCTGTTTCAACACGGAATGTTGGATCTTCTGCAACCATCTTACCGATCGCAATGCCCATTTTCTCGTTACCGCCTTTATCTTTTGGTGTAACAGAGATAGAGATTACTGGCTCCGGGAAGACCATTGCTTCAAGTGTACAAGGGTGTTTAGGATCACATAGGGTGTGACCAGTTTGTACGTTTTTCATACCAACGATTGCAATGATATCACCAGCTTGAGCAGAAGAGATCTCATTACGGTCATCCGCTTGCATTTCAACCATGCGGCCTACGCGTTCCGTTTTGCCTGTGAAACTGTTTAGAATAGTGTCACCTTTGTTCAATACGCCTGAGTAGATACGTACGAAAGTAAGGGCTCCGAAACGGTCATCCATGATTTTGAATGCTAGTGCTTTTAATGGCTCTTTCGCATCAACGATTGCTTTATCGCCAGTTGGATTGCCTTCTTCATCAGTAAGATCTTGAGGGTCTACTTCAGTAGGGCTTGGAAGGTAATCAACAACCGCATCAAGAAGAAGTTGCATGCCTTTGTTTTTGAAGGCAGAACCACAGTAAGTAGGGAAGAAAGCAAGATCACGAGTACCTTTACGGATGCAGCGTTTTAGTTCTTCTACGGAAGGCTCTTCGCCGTCCATATAAGCCATCATTAGGTCGTCGTCTTGTTCAACCGCTGTTTCAATCAGCATTTCACGGTATTCTTCTACTTGATCAACCATGTCTTCAGGGACATCTTTGATTTCATAGTTTTCTGGTTGTCCCGTTTCATCCCAAATGTAGGCTTTGCGAGTTAGAAGGTCCACAACACCTGAGAACTCATCTTCCGTACCAATTGGCAGTACCATGATAAGAGGAGTGGCACCAAGTACTTTTTTCACTTGGTCAGTTACACGGTAAAAGCTAGCACCTAGACGGTCTAGTTTGTTTACGAAAATCAAACGTGCAACTTCAGATTCGTTGGCATAGCGCCAGTTGGTTTCTGATTGTGGTTCAACACCGCCAGAGCCACAGAATACACCTACACCACCGTCAAGAACTTTCAAAGAACGGTAAACTTCTACTGTGAAGTCAACGTGTCCAGGTGTGTCGATTACGTTTAGGCGGTGACCTTTCCACTCACAAGTAACAGCAGCAGACTGGATGGTAATACCGCGCTCAGCTTCTTGTTCCATGAAGTCAGTAGTCGATTCACCCTCGTGAACTTCACCGAGTTTATGGATTTTACCGGTAAGTTTAAGAATACGTTCTGTTGTGGTGGTTTTGCCCGCGTCAACGTGAGCAAAAATACCGATATTTCTGTATTTTGATAAGTCAGCCATTACATTACTCTAAATAATTGAGGACGAAATTTGCGCGCTATTATACAAGACTTTTTAGTTAGCAGTCAGGTATTTCGCGCTATTCTATTATATTTTATGTGACGAAAGAAAGAGTCCACTCCAAACCTTTCTATAAAAGCGTCTGGAGTTGTAAAAAATCTTAAATCGACATGAAAATCTGGCCTAATCTCTGCGCAATTTATCTGAAATTGCGATTGGATTTGGGTAGTTCAATATAACGACATAAGTTGATAGGGCAAAACTTAAAATGGCCGTTGCTTGAATCACATTTGAGGCCGCTGTGCCTATTAGGCCAATATTGGCCGCAAGGTAGGCAATAAGCAGTGAGAATTCACTGACTTGACCTAGGCGAAAGCCCACTTCCCAAGACGTACTTGCGTCTTCTTTGATGCCTTTCAATAAAAACCGAAAAACAACAGGTTTGATTAGCATTGAGCTGATGGCCAGTATCAGGGCTGGCACAATCACCACTCCTAATAAGCTGAAATCAAAACTGGCGCCTATGGTAAAGAAAAATAAGATTAAGAAAAAGTCTCTTAGTGGTTTTAAATGTGTCGCAATGTATTGAGAGATCGGGCTGGTTGCAAGTGCAACGCCAGCGATGAACGCGCCCATTTCTGCTGACAGGCCTAAATACTCGGCTAAAACCGCCATTGAGAGGCACCAACCAATAGACACTAAAAATATATATTCGTGAAATCGATCAAACTTGGTGATTAATTTTATCAAAATAAACTTCACAAATAGAAAAGCGCCGCCTACAAGCAAGGGTAGGGCAATAAGAGGCCTTAAAAACTGCACCGCGGAGTTATCTGCGCCAGCGGAAAAGCTATTCAGCTCCAGTAAAACGCCAATGGCTATCATATCCTGCAAAAGCAACAAGCCGACGACCAGTTCCCCTGTATGTTTGTGGTGTAGAACGGTTGTCGGTAGTAATTTGATACAAACGATGGTGCTTGAGAACATCATGGCAATGCCAATGACCAAGCTTTCTGTTTTCGTGTAGCCAAAAGCAATAGCGACCATGTAACCAACAGCAGCAAAGGCAATGGAGCTTAAGAGGGCGATCCAAGCGGCTTTTTTTAGCATGTTGATAAGGTGGCTGGGTTGCATATCCAAGCCGAGAAGAAAGAGCAGAAAAATGATACCAATGTGACTCATTTGATTCATGAGTTTTGGTTCAGTAATTAAAGAGAGTCCATACCGCCCAAACAATGCTCCAAGAGCAATGTAGGCGATAATCATGGGTTGCCTTGTGTATAAAGCAATGGAAGCAACAACAGCCGCCCCTGCAAAAATTAAAAAGAAGGAGTGTACGATGGATGCTTCCATTTGTTTCCCTTAGAGAATGATATTTTGTGTTATACCCATGTACCTGAACTAGGTTTTTTACGACGAGTCATAGGGATGAGAATACCAATGAGCACACCGCCAAGAAGCGTTCCCGCGCCAATGGCAAACCATCTTTGTTGATTACTATCGCTTTTGTTATTCGCCTGAGCTTTGGCTGCGGCCAACTGCTGCTTAAGTGTATCAATTTGATAACTGACATTGTCGTTTTTTTCAACAATTGCCTTTGCTTTGTCGGTTAGCGTCTTCATTGAAGCAAGTTGCTGCGTCAATTGCTTTTTATCTTTCTCAAGATTCGATACTTGTGTTGTAAGTGTCGCAACATTTTGTTGGCTTTCGTCATACTGTTTATTTAGGTCGACTTTGCTTTGAGATAACTTGGTGAGCTGCTCTTGAAGTTGAATCACTTGCTCCCGGGTCACTTGATCGTCGCTTAAGAAGTAATCGGCCACCCAGCCCACGTTGCCGCTGGGGGTTTTTACTTTTGTATAACCATTACTTTTCTCCAATACTTGTAAAGGTGTACCACTTTTTATGCCGCGCTCAACGGCGGGGGAATTATTGTCTTGTCCTTGACGGATGGCAACAAATTGAACGTCAGAGACGTAGACAGTAGTTGCTTGAGCAACGCCTGATAGTAACAGCCCTATAAGAAGGCAAGTTATGCTTTTTTTAGACACGTTAAGACCCTTTAACAATCAATCACTTTGACTCGTTTCCTACGATAATCAGCGAGGCCTAAATACGCAATAGAAAAAGGCCCAAGAATGGACCTTTTATTGGAGTATTGACAAAAGATTTAGTCTTTATCGACGTAAAAACATCGGTCTGGGATCAATTACATCGCCTTGATAAGCAATAGAAAAACTTTTGTTGAGCAGTAGTGCTTTTTCCAAATCTACATCATCATTGAACTGGAAGGCATTAAAGCCAACACGTAAAAGATAACCTTGCTGGTCTGGAATAAAATGACCCAATGCGCGGATTTCGCCTTGATAGTTAAGGCGCTCTCGTAATAGTCGAGCGTAGCTAAAGCCCCGACCATCAGTAAAGGCTGGGAAATTGATACCGATGACAGAGAATTGAGTAAGGTCTACGCCTTCTATCTGTTCCACGCCTTCTCCTGCGTCTATCCATACACCAGCCACCTTGCCAATGGATTCATGTTCAGCAAGCCATCTTGCTAAAGGCACGATAGCATTGCTGGTTACGGGGGTGTCATTATCCTGAATCCAGACTTGCTCATTGTCGATAATCTTGCCATTTTTAATTAACTTTAGCATATGCGGCCTCTTTAAATGGTGCCATTCCTATACGGCGGAAGGTATCGATAAAACGCTCTTCATCTGTGCGATTGCTCACATAAACATCCATCAGCTTCTGGATTACGCTGCTGATTTCTTCTTGTGCAAATGAAGGGCCGAGAATTTTGCCAATACTGGCATCATGACCAGAGGAGCCCCCCATGGAAATTTGATAAAACTCTTCGCCTTTTTTATCAACACCTAATATGCCGATGTTACCAACATGATGGTGGCCACAGGCATTCATACAGCCTGAAATGTTTAGATCAATGTCTCCTAAATCGTATAAATAATCCAAGTCGTTGAAGGTTTCTTGGATTTGTTCTGCGATCGGGATGGATTTTGCGTTAGCCAACGCACAGAAATCACCACCTGGGCAACAGATCATATCCGTTAATAGACCCAAAGTAGGGGTTGCAAAACCGGCCTCTTTAGCGGCTTCCCACAGTTCCACTAACTGGTCTTGACGAACATCTGCAAGCACAAGGTTTTGTTCATGGCTCACTCTTAGTTCACCAAAACTATATTGATCAGCAAAGTCTGCCCCTTTTTCCATTTGTTCTGCGGTGGCATCACCAGGGGCTTGACCTGGTTTTTTCAATGATAAAGTGACAATACGGTAGCCAGGTTTTTTGTGGGCAAAGGTGTTGCGTTCAAACCAGCGGGCAAAGCCTGCACTGTCCGCTAGCTTAGCGGTGAGTACGTCAGGGTTGTCTGTTAGCGCTTCATAGTTTGGTTCAGTAAAAAAGCTTTGTAACCGCGTGAACTCGCTCATTGGAACCGTACTTTCTTTTCCGCGTATATGACGCCATTCTGCATCGACTAATTTGCGGAATTCGTCAATTCCCATGGCTTTAACCAAAATTTTAATTCGAGCTTTGTATTTATTGTCGCGACGGCCTTTTTGGTTGTAGACGCGAATGATGGCATCTAAATAGGTTAGCAAATCTTCCCTTGGGACAAATTCATTGATGGTTAAACCAACCATCGGAGTACGACCTAAGCCGCCGCCAACGATGACTTTAAAGCCGATTTCACCTGCGTCATTTTTCTTGATTTGTAGACCAATGTCATGCACCTGAACCGCAGCCCGATCAGATGATTCTGTGGCGTTTACCGCAATTTTAAACTTACGCGGTAAGAAGGCGAATTCTGGGTGAAAGGTAGACCATTGACGAATCAGTTCACAGTAAGGGCGTGGGTCAACGACTTCGTCCGCAATAACGCCAGCATATTGGTCTGTCGTTGTATTACGAATACAGTTACCGCTGGTTTGTGTGGCATGCATTTGTACTTGAGCAAGCTCAGCCAAAATATCTGGCACATCTTCAAGTTTCGGCCAATTCAGTTGTAGGTTTTGGCGGGTACTGAAGTGTCCATAGCCTTTGTCATAGCGGCGAGTAATGCCTGCTAAGGTTCTTAGTTGATCACTGGATAGCATGCCGTAGGGAATGGCAATGCGCAACATAGGCGCATAACGCTGAACATAGAGGCCATTTTGTAGGCGCAGTGGTAAGAATTCTTGTTCACTTAGTTCTTGATTTAAGTAGCGGCGTGTCTGGTCGCGAAACTGTGCTACACGCTCATTAACAAGCTGTTGGTCAATTGCGTCGTATTGGTACATAGAGAAATAAGCCGTGGTTAATAAATTTTAATGGCGTAACTCTAGCAAATTTCCTTTATTCTAAAAATGAATATTTATCTATATCTTTAGCGGTTTTTCTAATAAGGCTTATTCAATTAATTAACCCCCTCCAATCAACAGTTCCGGCAAAAGTGAATAGTGGAAAAATACCCTACTTTTTTAGTTGGTCTTTGGTTTTATTGTCAATCTGAGTTACTATGTACCCATTAGATGTATGACTGATTTAGAAGGGTTGTTATGAATATTACTATTACTGATGGCGCTCAAGACTACCTTGCTTCACTACTGGAAAAACAGGGTGTAGAGGGCATTGCTGTGCGTATTTTTATCCAACAACCAGGTACGCCTTATGCGGAGACTTGTCTTGCTTACTGCCGTCCTGATGAAGTGAATGAGACAGACGAAATTTTGAATCTTCCTAAACTGAAAGTCTACATTGAGAAAAATTCAGTGAACTTTTTGGATGAAGCCTACATAGACTATGCAACCGAAAAGATGGGAGGGCAGCTAACCATTAAAGCGCCTAACGCTAAGATGCCAAAAGTCTCAGCAGACAGTCCAATCGAAGATCAAATTAATTATGTTCTGTACTCGGACATAAACCCAGGCCTTGCCGCCCACGGTGGTGAGGTGACCTTGGTAGAAGTCATAGATGGTCAAGTTGCCGTCCTTCGCTTTGGTGGTGGTTGCCAAGGTTGTAGTGCGGTTGATTTAACCTTGAAAGAAGGTGTTGAGAAAACCTTGATTGAAAAAGTGGCGGGGTTAACTGCAGTGAAAGATGCAACCGACCACACTGTTACGGATAATGCATTTATGTAGCAATTGCTATCCTATTGAATTTATCCTGTGGATGTTTGTGGTTGAGTGCACAGGAAAATACAGCTGAACGTAAAAAGGGACGATAGAAAAATACCGTCCCTTTTTCGTTTTTAACCGCGTTTCATCAAGGTGTTAATTAGCGCTTTCGGTTAGGCAACACAGATTTTAATGCATTGGCCATGTCGCCAATTGTTTGCTCCGTTGTTTGCCAGTCGATGCAGGCATCCGTAATGGAGACACCGTAGGTGAGGTCTTTTTTCTCAGCGGGGACTTTTTGATTGCCCCAGCCAATGTTACTTTCAATCATTAATCCCATAATGGATTGGTTACCATCGAGAATTTGTTGAGTAACGTCTTCGGCGACAATGACTTGGCGCTCAGGTTTCTTGTTGGAATTTTCATGGGAAGTATCCACCATGATGTTTGCTTTTAGGTTGGCTTTAGCTAGCGCTTCTTCTGCTTCACTGACAAATTGCGCTTCGTAGTTGGGTTTACCGCCGCCACCGCGCAAGACAACATGTCCGTAGTCATTACCCTTGGTATTGACAACGGTGACTTGACCCGCTTCATTAATTCCCAAAAAGGAATGTGGATGTGAAACGGACTGCATCGCATTGATTGCTACTGTCATTGAGCCATCTGTACCATTTTTAAAGCCAACAGGGCCAGACAGACCAGACGCCATTTCTCGGTGCGTTTGTGATTCGGTTGTGCGAGCACCAATGGCAGACCAGCTGATCAAGTCTTGAATATACTGGGGAGAAATGGGATCAAGAGCTTCAGTCGCTAATGGCAAGCCAAGTTCCGCTAAATCAATTAATAACTTACGGCCGATACGTAGGCCTTTATTAATATCAAATGTGCCATCGAGATTGGGGTCGTTAATAAGGCCTTTCCAGCCGACCGTGGTTCTTGGTTTTTCAAAATAGGCGCGCATGATGATATAAATCGAGTCATCTACTTTTTCAGCCAATGTTTTCAAGCGTCTTGCATAGTCAAGGGCGGCTTCTGGGTCATGAATAGAGCAGGGGCCTATAACAATTGCAAGGCGGTGGTCTTTACCATCCATGATGTTTTTGATTGTTTCACGAGATTGCGCAATCGCTTTGCTTACGGACTCGCTAATAGGTAGTTCAGCCTTTAGTTCTGTTGGAGTGACTAAAGGGGAGAATGAGGCAATATTTAAGTCCTCAAGATGTCGATTACTCATTACAAGGGATTCCTAGTTACTATTTTTTTACGTGTTGGAACATTATCGTGTTTTACATCTTTTATGAACCTTATTACCCCTCATTTTTAGGATCTTTTTTAAAAGAAGAGGTATTTTAGACCAAATGCCATGAGTGCAGTGGCCAGAAGAGGCTGTAATACTTTGTTGGGCAGATAGCTGGATGCATAGGTACCAAGGTAAATCGCAGGGATGGAGCCAATGAGAAGGCCTATCAGTAGGGTATAGTCCACATTACCAAGCAGCAGATGCCCAATTCCCCCGATCAATGTAAGTGGTACCGCATGAGCGAGATCGGTACCAACGATGTTCTTGGCTCGCATAACGGGAAAGAGAATCATCATGATTGCGGTACCGAGTGC
Organism: Marinomonas sp. 63XJN7_7_ISO-PGPR-S23-202; assembly: GCF_056173505.1. Taxonomy (NCBI): domain Bacteria; kingdom Pseudomonadati; phylum Pseudomonadota; class Gammaproteobacteria; order Oceanospirillales; family Oceanospirillaceae; genus Marinomonas; species Marinomonas sp. 63XJN7_7_ISO-PGPR-S23-202. The sequence continues at coordinate 2,472,345 of NZ_CM149677.1, forward strand.
CCCAGCGCCGACCGAGGTTAAGGTTACTAACGTTCCTAGTGCGATGCCACAGACAAAGATCAGTTTTAAACTGGTCCTTTCCGATAAATGTAAATCAAAGCTGTTTAGTAGTTTTCTGCGAAAAATAATGACAAGTGCTGTTATTAACAACATTAATCCTAAGGTCGTCGTTAATATGTGTTGGTAGTTGTCAGGCTTGTCAAACTGGGAGAGTAGCCATATAGTGACAAGTGAAGCTGGTAAACTGCCAGCCGCCATGGCGCCAACAATGCGCCAGTTCACATTGCCTTTTTTAGCATGTAAGTAGACGCCAGTGCTTTTGGCGATCCCTGCATACATAAGATCCGTTCCAATGGCAATATGGGGAGGAAAACCAAAGAGTAGTAATAGTGGCGTCATAAGTGATCCACCGCCTACTCCCGTGATGCCAATGGCAAGCCCAACAACGGAGCCTGCTAAAATATACCAAATAAAATCCATCGTACTCTGTCTTTATGGCGATTCGAGCTGGAAACACTAGAGGTTTTTTACTATTCTATAAAGTAATATTTTATTATGTTTTTAACTCTTTTTAGAATAAGGTGTCCGATGAAGTTACAGCAGCTAAGATATATATGGGAAGTAGCGCGTCATGATTTGAACGTCTCGGCCACCGCGCAAAGCCTTTATACTTCTCAACCTGGCGTAAGTAAGCAGATCCGTTTACTTGAGGATGAGCTGGGGATTGAAGTCTTCGCAAGAAGCGGCAAGCATTTAACCCACATAACCCCAGCAGGGGAAAAGATTATTGCCTTAGCGGGTGAGATCTTGAATCAAACGCAGAATATTAAACGTGTTGCTAATGAATTTAGCGATGAGCGCAAAGGTGCCATGGATATTGCCACAACGCATACTCAAGCGCGCTATGCTTTGCCAAAAGTGATTCATGAATACATCGACAGTTATCCGGATGTGACACTGCACATGCATCAAGGGACGCCCATGCAAATTGCCGAGATGGCAAATGATGGTGTTGTGGATTTTGCTATCGCGACCGAGGCGCTAGAATTGTTCGGCAATCTAGTCATGCTGCCTTGTTATATGTGGAATCGTTGCGTTGTTGTGCCAAAAGATCATCCTCTAGCGCAAGCTAGCAAATTGACTTTAGAGGCATTAGCTGGACATCCCATTGTGACTTATGTTTTTGGTTTTACCGGACGCTCTCAATTGGATCAAGCGTTCCAAGAGGCAGGCTTAGATCCAAATGTTGTCTTTACCGCGGCCGATTCAGACGTCATTAAAACTTATGTTCGTCTCGGCTTGGGGGTGGGGATCGTGGCATCCATGGCCTTTGACCCTGAGCAAGATTCTGATTTGGTAGCCCTCGATGCCTCACACCTTTTTGAAGACAGTTGTACAAAAATCGGTATTCGTAGCAATACCTTTATTCGTGGCTACATGTATAAATTTATTGAGTCATTTGCGCCTCATTTAACCAAAGATATCGTTGTTGCAGCAATGGAAGCTGCTAATCGACAAGATGCTGAGCAGCTTTTTAAAGACATTGAGTTACCAAGATTTTAAGTATCTAACGATCTACATAATGATGAGATAAACAAAAAGGCGCAGTGATAGACGATGTCACTGCGCCTTTTTTATTGAGTAATTTTAAGATGAGGATCAATGATGAGCTATTTAGCCAGTTTTATGGCCATCTCGGCAATGCGTTTGCCCTGTGCTTCACATAGAGATTTTTCATCATTTGTCAGCTGATGCTCGTCTGTATTGCTGGCAAGGTGGCTTGCACCATAAGGTGTCCCACCTGCGGTGGTGCTAAGGAGTGCTTTATTGTTGTAAGGCAAACCTGCCCAAACCATGCCATGATGTAAAAGTGGCGTCATCATCGAATGAAGACACTGTTCATGGCCACCATGCATGCTACTTGCGCTTGTAAATCCGCAGGCGGGCTTATCAATCAAACGGCCAGTCAACCAAAGCATTGAGGTTTGATCTATAAAGTGTTTGAGTGGTGCTGCGATAGCGCCAAAATACGATGGAGAACCAAGTGCTAAGCCTGAACACTCTGCCAACTCGTCTAATGTGGCATAGGGAGAGCCTTCGTCTGGTATTTCAGGAGTGGTTGCTTCGCAGGTCTCTGACACATTAGGAACTTGACGTACTTTGGCCTCAATTCCACCGACACTATTGACGCCTCTAGCAATGTGTTTGGCCATTTCAGCAATCGAACCATGTTTGCTGTAAAACAAAATTAAAACATAGGGGGTACCCATTAGAATAATTCCAGCACTTGCTCGGGTGGTCGGCCAATTTTCGCTTTACCGTTATGAATAACAATAGGGCGTTCGATTAGGCTCGGATGGTTGTGCATGGCTTGAATACGTTCTTCGTCTGTCGATTCTTTGGATAAGCCAAGTTCTTTGTACAAGGCTTCTTTTGTGCGCATCATCTCAATAGGGGAAAGAGCAAGCTGTGCAATCAATTCTTTGATCTCTGCAATGCTTGGTGCGTCTTTTAGGTATAAGCGCACATCTGCTTGAATGCCGTTTTCTTCTAGCAAAGCGAGTGTTTGGCGGGATTTGGAACAACGAGGGTTATGGTAGATGGTCGTCATGCTGCTTCCTTTATTTGTCGTACTGTATTAGGGGGAGAGAAGCTGTCTAACTTTTGGTTAGACGGCTTCTGAGAGTTAAGCTTGTTGCTTAACAATAAAGTCCACTGCATCCGCTTGAGCAATGTCTTGGTTTTCGCCTTTAGAACGATGTTTGTATTCTAACGTGCCGTTTGCAAGACCCTTATCACCAACCACTAGGCGATGAGGAATACCCAGCAATTCGCAGTCAGCAAACTTAACACCTGGGCGTTCTTTACGGTCATCCAGAAGAACATCGATACCCTTTGCTGTTAGTTCAGTGTACAAGCGTTCGCACTCTGCGCGTACGGCTTCGGATTTATCATAGTTCATCGCGACAATGGCAACACTGAATGGTGCGATGCTTTCAGGCCAGAGGATGCCTTTGTCATCAAAGTTTTGTTCGATGGCTGCCGCTACAATGCGAGACACACCAATACCATAACACCCCATGTGCATGATCTGAGCTTTGCCATTTTCATCTAACACGGTAGCTTTTAAGGCTTCTGCGTATTGTTGACCCAGTTGGAAAATGTGTCCCACTTCAATGCCGCGCTTGATGACAATGTTACCTTTGCCATCTGGAGAGGGGTCACCTTCGACCACATTGCGTAGATCAGCCACTTCAAAGTCTGGGCAATCTCTTTCCCAATTTAGGCCAGTGACGTGGTAGTCGTCTTTGTTGGCGCCTGCACAGAAGTCAGACATTACCGCGGCTGAGCGGTCGACAATAATGCGGATGCCTTTTTCTTTCAGACCTTGTGGACCGATAGAACCTGGTGCACAGCCAATTTTGTTGAGAATGTCTTCTTCGCTAGCAAACTCGAATGGGGCAACGATACCCTTTAGCTTCTCAACTTTCAGTTCATTAATATTGTGGTCACCACGAAGAACTAAGGCCACAATGGTGCTTTCTTCGTTTTCGTCGATACCTTTAACCAGCATGGTTTTCACTGTTTGAGTGACATCCAGCTTTAAAAACTCAGCCACTTTCTGAATGGTTTTGCAGTCAGGCGTGAAGACTTCTGTCATATCCTGGGTGGCTGGATCGGCTTTTTCTTTTAGCGTAACGGCTTCTGCAAGCTCAACATTCGCCGCAAAATCGGATTCGTCACTGAAAGCAATGTCGTCTTCACCGGAATCTGCTAAAACGTGGAATTCGTGAGAATAAGCACCACCAATGCTGCCGGTATCAGCGCGAACAGGGCGATAATCCAAACCAATACGGTCAAAGACGTTGCAGTACGCTTTGTGCATGACGTCATAGGTCTCTTGTAAAGACTCTGGGCTTACGTGGAAAGAGTAAGCGTCTTTCATGCAAAACTCACGTGAGCGCATTACACCGAAGCGAGGGCGAACTTCGTCACGGAATTTAGTTTGGATTTGGAAGAAGTTAACGGGTAATTGTTTGTAACTGGTGAGTTCATTGCGAGCCAGTTCGGTGATGACTTCTTCATGAGTTGGACCTAAGCAGTAATCGCGACCATGGCGGTCTACTAGGCGTAATAGTTCTGGACCATATTTTTGCCAACGACCGGATTCTTGCCAAAGCTCAGCCGGCTGTACGCCCGGCATAATGACTTCAAGCGCACCAGCTTTTTGCATTTCGTCGCGTACAATGCTTTCGACTTTGCGGAAAACTTTTACGCCAGTCGGTAACCAAGTATATAAGCCTTTAGAAATTTGGCGGATCATGCCTGCACGAACCATCAATTGATGGCTAGTAACGACGGCGTCAGTTGGAGCATCACGTAATGTAGAAAATAAATAATTGCTTGCGCGCATGATAATAGTGTCTATGTCTTATAAAGTTAATGTCTTAGCCAGCAAAGCGTGGCTCAGTTAGGCCAGCAATGCCCACATCAAGGGCAAAAATCCCGCCAGCTTGTGGGAATTGTTGCAACTCTTCGTTGGTCTGTGCGCTCCGGCAGGTGCTCACAAACAAGGTTTTCATATCGGGACCACCAAAGGCCACCATGGTCGGGTAAATGGCAGGAACAGGGTATTCCTCTAAAATCACTCCGTCAGGGCTGATTTTTACCACTCGCTGACCCTGATAGAGCGCTGACCAGTAATTGCCTTCGCTATCAACAGCCGCTCCATCAGGACGTCCATTGCCACGGGGAAACTCAATAAAGGTTCGCTTGTTGGTGGCTTGGCCAGTCTCAAGGTCATAATCAAATTGATAGACGATATGATTAGGCGTATCAGAATAATACATGATTTTGTTATCAGGTGAGAAGGCCAAGCCATTAGATGTCCAGGCAGCCTGATCGATAACAAGTTGCTTACCGTTTGTAAATTGGTGTAGCGCTCCTTTAAAAGCATCTTTTGGGCTATACATAGTGCCCGCTAGAAAGCGTCCTTTCGCATCGCAGCGACCATCATTAAAACGTGTTGTTTTTTGATCGTAAGTAGCGAGCCAATAAAGCTTTAATGGTCCATTGAAGTTGTCAAATTGGTATACACCCGACCGAAAGGCAGCAATAAACCCTCCTGTTTCAGCAAGCGAGAAACAACCAATTTCTTCATCGAATTGACGGGTTTCTAAGGTGTTTGCATTAATGTTAAATGCGTGTAATTTGAAAGCATCAATATCTACAAAATAAAGCGTTTGGGTGTGTTCATCCCAACGTGGGCATTCTGCTAATTTGGCTTGTACGTCCAAAACACATTGCATATCAGTCATGCTGACTCCAAGTCTTTGGGTGATTTTAATGTAGGAGTGCTATAGTGCTTATGAAAGGCTTTGATGTAAATAGGAATGTATAAGATGTTTGAGTTAAATCCCACTCTAGAACGCGATTCTATCTTGATCGGTTATTTGCCACTTTGCCAAGTGCGACTAATCAATGATCGCCAGTATCCATGGTTTATACTGGTACCGCAACGCAATGGTATTAGTGAAATATATCAGTTGGTTGAAGAGGACCGTAGCATGCTAATGGCAGAAAGCTGCCTGTTAAGCGAAACGTTGCACGATGCTTTTTCCGCTGACAAGCTAAATATTGCTGCGATTGGCAATAAAGTGACGCAACTTCACTATCATCATATTGTTAGGTTTGAAGATGATGCCTCTTGGCCTGAGCCTGTTTGGGGGAAACGGCCTGCCATTGCGTATTCCCAAGAAGAATTGGCGAATATTTTGCAGAAGGTTAGGTCGCTATTGTCAGACGATTTGACACTACCCGATAACGATGGCGAACTGTATTATTAACTAATGGACGACACTGGCTAACATTGGAAAGGCAATTTGTATGAATATACGCAGAAGAAAGAAAGCGATTAGTAAGGTTGTTAAGTTACTGAATCTTGCTACTTCTACGAACTCAAGCGAATCCGTTGTTGCGCTTCGTCATGCGGAATCTTTGATTCGACAATATTCTATACTGCAGCGGGAATTACCGATTCTGCAACTGTGTGATACCAGTATGTTGTATCGTGTTAGTTGGGGGGGCGCGGCACCAAGACACGCAAAAGAAGTGCCGATTAAGCCCGTGTTTCGAGAGTCTGTCTATCAACGTCGTTTTAGTGAAAAGACGACGGATCCAAGTAAGGCTTATGCATCGGTTAGGACAATTTTGGACGACATCGAAGAAGGGTTGGTTGAGGGCGCTCACTCATCGATAGAAGATCCTTTTGCAGAAGCGGTTAAACACTCCTATAGTGAGCAAGCAGAAGCCGAAAATGTACAGAAAGAAAACGCTTCTGAGCCCGAAGAAGTGTCGAGTGATGAGGCTGAGATCAGTAGTGAACAGACCCATGAAGCTGAGCCTGTTTCAAGTACCGAATCCAATCAGACTCAGTCAGCTGAACAAAGCCAAATAGCTGAGCCAAATGAGTCGGCAGAGCAACATGATGATAAAAAGGCAACGGAGTCGATGGAAGACCTTCACCTGGATGCAGAACAACCTATGTCTGATTTGAATGAGCCGATTGAATCGAGCGTAAATATGACATCTGAAACGATGACGTCTGATAATGTCATCAATGCTGCGCAAGCGTTTCGTCCTAATAAGCAGGAATTTGCAGATACCCTGAGAACCCAATATTCAACCAGTGATCCAACCATTCCGTTTTCTGATGACAAGTACTGGTCTAAGATTTATGAGCGCTTGGCGGATTTTGATGAGGCCAAGGTGAAGGCTCAGATGGACGCTCTTAAACAGCAGCTGCAACTGGCGGAAGAAAATTTGCAGGTTAAAAAGAGCTATCGCTTAGAGCAAGAGCAAGAGGAGCTACAAGAGCGAGCTGAGCGTGCGCGCATTGAGAGAAGCTTTGAAGAGGCAATGGAGCGTGCGTTTCAAGCGCGCGCCAAAGCGCATGAGGCATGGGAGCAAGAACGAGCTCGTATTCGTTTATCCAGCTTGCGAGATGAGCAAGAAGCATTGCACGGCTTTGAGTCGCTGACACAATCGCTTAATCAGCATGTCGAGGCTTTTAAACAGCATTTGCAGCGCAAGGAAGATTACCGTGCAGCGAAAATAATGCACGAGCTGCGTCACCATCTTGCATTAGCCGTTTCTTCAAGTCCTGAGTCGTCGGAATCTTACGCAACGGTACTGGATATTATGCAAGATAATGGCTTGTCTTTAAAAGACCTAGAGTTCTCGGATATTAAAAATAAAAGCTTGTTTATCCGTCTTCTGGAGCGAGAAACCGCACAAATTGAAGATATCCACCAAAGAGAAATATACACCGAAGAGATGTTGGACAAATTTTTGACTGCCAGCGCTTCGAAAAAGGAGTCTAAAGCCTCTGAGAATCCCATTCAGCATATTCAGCGGTTGTTAATTGCTGCGAACGAAGGGGGGCAATTTGAAACCCAAAAAAACCTAGAGCAAGTGATACATTTAATGGATAGCCATGGTGTCAGTGTTCGCGACATTGGTTATGAATATATTAAAAAGTACTCGGTTTTCATTCGCCTGATTAACTGGGAGGCGGAAAGTATTTCGTCTCTTTCTGAGCGCGAAGCTTTTACGGCAGGCATTTTAGAAGAATATGTTCAACATTCCGTACAGACACCAGCTAAATCGTCTGATAAAAGCAAGAATAAGAAAACCTACTAAGGTCAGCCTTGATATCGTGATCTTGACCCTATGTGGCGTTGCTTAGATTGGCTCTGTCACTATAAGGGATCGAAAATGGTTTTCTTTGTTTACGATATTTATTTTGTGAATGGAGTATATATATTGCCTAAATAGACTCTAGGTCTTTCTTTGCGCTCGCGCATCTTTTACCATTTTGCCTTCGATTGATTCGTAATCCTCAGCAGGAGAGATGCATGAGCATTATCAAAGAGAGTGATTTGATTGACAGCGTAGCAGACGCGCTGCAATTTATTTCCTATTACCATCCGTTAGATTTCGTTAAAGCCGTTCATGAAGCTTATGAAAGAGAAGAGAGTACTGCAGCGAAAGATGCAATGGCTCAAATTCTTATTAATTCTCGTATGTGCGCCGAAGGGAAGCGTCCGATTTGCCAAGACACTGGCATCGTCACTGTTTTTATTAAAATTGGTATGAACGTTCAATGGGAAGGAACAAAGAGCGTCTCCGATATGATTAATGAAGGTGTGCGTCGTGCGTATACACTTCCTGAAAATGTCTTGCGTGCCTCTATTTTGGCTGACCCTGCTGGAGCGCGTAAAAACACGAAAGACAACACGCCAGCAGTGATACATATGGAAGTGGTACCCGGTGACACAGTAGAAGTCCATGTTGCTGCAAAAGGTGGCGGCTCAGAAAACAAATCCAAACTGGCGATGCTGAACCCTTCTGATGATATTGTTGAGTGGGTTAAGAAGACGCTTCCTACTATGGGAGCTGGCTGGTGCCCACCGGGCATGTTGGGGATTGGGATTGGTGGTACCGCAGAAAAAGCCATGGTCATGGCAAAAGAATCTCTGATGGAACCTGTTGATATTCACGAGCTTAAAGAGCGTGGCCCTCAAAATCGCGTTGAAGAACTTCGCCTTGCCATCTTTGAAGCGGTCAACAATCTTGGTATCGGTGCACAAGGTCTAGGTGGTTTAACGACCGTCCTTGATGTGAAAATCATGGATTACCCAACTCACGCAGCCTCTTTACCTGTGGCAATGATTCCAAACTGTGCGGCGACTCGCCATGCACACTTTGTCTTGGATGGATCCGGTCCTGCTGATTTAGTACCACCTTCTTTGGATGATTGGCCGGAAATTACTTGGGAAGTTGGAGAAAGTGTACGCCGCGTTAACTTGAACGACGTGACACCAGAAGAAGTTCGAAGCTGGAAACCAGGCGAGACCATATTGCTAAACGGCAAAATGCTAACTGGTCGTGACGCTGCTCATAAGAAAATGGTCGAAATGATGGCCAATGGAGAAGAGCTGCCTGTTGACTTGAAAGGACGTTTTATTTATTACGTGGGGCCTGTTGATCCGGTTCGCGATGAAGCGGTTGGTCCCGCTGGTCCGACTACCTCTACTCGCATGGATAAGTTCACTCGTACTGTCCTAGAGAAAACGGGTCTGCTTGGTATGATTGGTAAAGCAGAGCGTGGTCCAATTGCCATTGAAGCAATTAAAGAATTTGGTGCTGTCTACTTAATGGCCGTGGGTGGCGCTGCTTATCTGGTATCAAAAGCCATTAAGAAAGCGGACGTGGTTGCTTTCCCTGAATTGGGAATGGAAGCAATTTACGAGTTTGACGTAGTCGATATGCCCGTTACTGTTGCCGTTGATTCTGAGGGCACTTCTGTACATGTGACTGGCCCAGCAGAATGGAAAGCTCGCATTGAAGAGCAAGCACTAGAAATTAAATAACGGCGACTTCCGTTTTATTCATAGTGCGCTTAAAGGCCGTCATCTAAAAAATGATGGCCTTTTTATTTTTAGCGAAAAGATCTTTTCTATCGTCTCATTATATTCCACTAAGAGAATGTCTCTCTACCATCTTTGCTGAAGTTCGCTTTAAAATGTCGTAATTTAAAGTGTTTTTTTAAGAAGTTCCGCAAACTCTTCAATAACGGCTTCATTTCTCTGGTAATAGACCCACTGACCTTGACGAGTCGATAATACAAGCCCAGCACGCTGAAGGTTGGCTAAATGAGATGACACAGTCGATTGTGACAAGCCGGATTTTTCGAAAATCTTGCCGACACAGACACCATACTGATAATTGGTTTGTCCTTGAAACTCCAAATGAGGCATTTTTAACCAGCTTAGAATGTCTCTTCTGGCTGGGTTAGAAAGCGATTTTATAATGTTGTCTAATTCATTTGGTGTCATTGAGGTAACCTGAACTGATGGCTTAGCTTAATTGGTTTCATACTCTACACAGTGGGCTTATTGGAAAGCGGCATGCTGTGTTTTTCTATCTTTTAAGCACTCATTATAACGCTTCTTGAACAGGGAAGGTACGAATAAGTCGTCTAAGTATCAGGCTTTCAGAGAAATCGTCAATTAAGGTGTAACGCTAGCTAACGAATGCGATCCCTTATGAGGCGTTAGTGTTAATTGAGTACATCCCTGCTTACACCTTACCCCGTGAAAATACATGGCACACTGGCTAAAACTATCAACCAAAATAGTTACAGAACTAATTAATTCTTGATCATTCTCTGTAATTTATTTAGTGTAATAGAGTAATTTACTGGAAATTTCAGCGATAAATCACAAATGGAAGAGGGAAAAATGAAAAGAATAGCGAAAAAATATATTATATCTCTAATGACTTTGACGATGGCTTTTTTTGCTGTATCCGCTTCAGCAGATACCTTATCGAAGATCAAGAAAACAGGAACGGCAACCATTGGTGTGGCGAACGAAGTACCTTATGGCTACACAACACCTGAAGGAAAGCCAGCAGGTGAGGCGCCAACGATTGCCGTTCACGTTTTGCATGAGCTGGGTGTTAAGCACGTTAAAGTGGTGGTAACAGAGTTTGGCTCTCTCATTCCAGGGCTTCGTGCAGGACGTTTTGATGTGATTGCCGCAGGCATGTACATTACACCAAAACGTTGTAAGCAAATTCTGTTTTCCAATCCAACTTATAGCATCGGTGAAGGCTTTCTGGTCAAAAATGGCAATCCTGCCAATCTTCATGGATATGGAGATGTTAAAAAAGACGATGTTAAGTTAGGAGTGATGTCTGGTTCTGTTGAATACGGTTATGCCCGAGACTTTGGCATTAGCTTAAGCAAAATTGTTGTCCTTCCAGATTATCCATCTGGTGTAGCCGCACTTAAATCTGGCCGAATTGAAGCGCTTGCCGGTACCAGTTTAACAATGGCTTCGTTAGCTAAGAAAGATAGCGATGTGGAGTTAGCACAGCCCTTCACGCCATTGAAGATCAAAGGCAAATCGATCAAGGGTTATGGTGGTTTTGGTTTCCGTCCATCTGATAAAGCATTACGTAACGCCTTTAATAAAGAATTAAAAGGCTTTATTGGATCAAAAGCGCACCTTGCTATGGTCGAGCCATATGGTTTTGGTAAGTACACGTTACCTGGCAATATAACGGCGGCAAAACTCTGCCAATAATATAGGGGAATCAAAGTCATGGAATTTGGAGAAATAGTCTCCGTCTTACTCCAGGGCGCTGTTGTCACGATTAAAATCGTGGCAATGGCCTTGCCTCTCGCCGCCGTAATGGCCTTTATTTTCGGTTTGATACGACTCTATTCACCCGCGCCATTTAAGCAAATTGCTATTTTCTACATTGAGTTTTTCCGTGGAACATCAGCATTAATTCAGCTTTATTGGATCTATTTTGTATTGCCATTTTTTGGCATTACGATTGATGCCATGACGGCGGCAGTAGTGGCGCTAGGGTTGAATATTGGCGCTTATGGAACAGAAGTGGTGCGAGGTGCAGTGCAATCCGTGCCTAAGGGGCAATACGAGGCGTCTATCGCATTGAACTTTACCCCTAGACAAAGAGTTTGGCGCATCATTTTACCTCAAGCATTTGTTAACATGATTCCGCCTTTTGGAAACTTGGCTATCGAGCTTATTAAAGCCACATCATTGGTTTCTTTAATCACAATTGGTGATTTGACTTTTAAAGCAAAATCCCTTGCTGACACAACATTGCAAGTAGGGGAAATTTTTGGGGTTGTTTTATTTTTATATTTCATCATGTCTCAAGCACTGGCACTTTTATTTAAATTGTTAGAAAAGCGCTTAAGTAAAGGCTTAGGGCGTGGAGGTATTAATTGATGAATAGTTTTAGTTGGGATTGGGCATTTGCTTGGGAAGTGCTCCCTATGATTTTGTCAGCCGCTAAAGTGACGTTGTTAGCAACCTTACTGGGTAGTATTTTTGCCATTTTTATGGGGTTAGTGTTTGCGCTTTTACGCCGTAGTCCAAGTCGAATACTCCGTAATAGTGTCTATTGGCTAGTCGAATTTATTCGAAGCACACCTCTATTAGTTCAAATATTCTTTTTATATTATGTGATGCCCGAGTATGGCATCAGTATGTCTCCTTTAATGACTGGGGTGCTTGCCCTTGGTTTACACTATGGTGCCTATTTATCAGAGGTATTTCGTAGTGGGATTGATGGCATTGAAAAAGGCCAGTGGGAAGCCGCTCGAGCATTAAATTTAACCACAATCGATACCTATAAAGACATCGTTTTACCGCAAGCGATTCGTCCAATGATTCCTGCGACAGGCAATTATATTATTGCTATGTTTAAAGAAACACCACAGCTATCTGCCATTACATTATTGGAAATGTTACAGGTAGCAAAAATTATTGGTTCTGAAAACTTCCGCTATTTAGAACCATTCACCATAGTTGGAATTCTATACCTAGTATTTAGTATTGTCGCGGCATTCGGTATTCATCAAGTAGAAAAACGCTTTCCAAAAGAAGGATTTACCCTAAAATGAGTACGCCTATTATTGAGTTTAAAAATGTAAAAAAACGCTTTGGCGACACAACCATTTTTAGCGATTTTAATTTTACAGTAGAAGAGAATGAAATAGTCTCTATTATCGGGCCCAGTGGATCAGGTAAAAGCACGCTTCTGAGGATTTTAATGACGCTTGAGGGGATTGACGGTGGTTATATTAATGTTGCAGGGGAGTCTTTGTGGCATATGCACTGGCAAGGTCAATACGTTCCGGCAAACAGCAAGCATCTACATAAAATGCGTAATCACTTAGGGATGGTGTTCCAGCATTTTAATTTGTTTCCTCATATGAGCGTGAAAAGAAATATTACAGAGGCTCCCATGCGTGTTAAAGGGGTCTCTCGTGAAGAAGCGGAGAAGTCAGCAGAAAAACTACTCAATCTCGTTGGATTGGCAGATAAAGCTAATAGTTACCCAAATGATTTATCTGGTGGGCAAAAGCAACGGGTTGGTATTGCGAGGGCATTAGCAATGAAACCGTCTATTTTGTTGTTAGATGAAATCACTTCTGCGCTTGATCCGGAGCTAGTGGATGAAGTGCTTGATGTGATTCGTAACCTAGTAAAGGAAGATAGCTTTACGATGCTGTTGGTCACTCATGAAATGTATTTTGCTCGTGAGATTAGTGATCGGGTGTGCTTCTTTGATAAAGGAACCATTGTTGAAGAGGGTAAGCCAGAGGAGATTTTTACCTCACCCAAACATGATAGAACGAAAGCCTTCTTAAATGCCTACTTAGGGCAATAAACTTCCATTACATAATATATCAGGCCGTTTCATTCGGATCTCATCAGGTTCATAAATTAATCAAATTCAGAGCAACCAGCTATGTGTGGGTGGTTTGAATTTGGTTTTTTTATGCCTAAATTCAAAAATGTATACAAAAATTATCTCCTTTCCGCTATGGTTGGTTTTTTACAATCATGCTGTTTGAGGATTCCAGTATGCAGTCTATACTTAAAGACTTAAGCTTTAGTGCAGTGATGGCAGGGTTAGTTGCGGTTCTCATTGGTTTCGCAAGCTCTGTTGCCATTATTTTTCAGGCAGCAAAAGCAGCAGGGGCAGACGCTCATATCACCGTATCTTGGATTATGGCACTAGGTTTAGGTATGGGTCTTACCTGTTTTTTTCTTTCCTTATGGTATAAAACGCCTGTTATTACCGCTTGGTCAACGCCAGGAGCCGCTCTATTAGCAACCAGTTTAGGAAGTATTAGCTATGCGGATGCCATTGGTGTATTTATTTTTGCCGGTGTGCTGACTCTATTAACCGGGGTATCTGGGGTATTTGAAAAACTTATGCGACTAGTGCCAGTGCCCATTGCGTCAGCTATGCTTGCAGGGGTACTTTTTGAGTTTGGCCTAGGCATTTTCACCTCACTCAAAACTGACCCTTATTTGGTTGCTACGATGATTGCAACTTACCTTGTGATTAAATTAATTTCACCTAGGTATGTTGTTCTGGCGGTATTAACTGTCGGTATCGTCTACGCCTTAGCGAGAAGTCATGGTGCTTTATTCACTAATATTCCAGTTGGTCTAGGGCAGTTTGTGTGGGTTTGGCCGCAATGGAATCTCGGTGCGTTACTTGGTGTTGGTGTACCTTTATTTATTGTCACGATGACATCACAAAATATTCCTGGTGTGACTGTCATGAGAAGCAGTCGTTATAATACACCTGTTTCTCCATTAATTAGTTGGACAGGGTTAACCTCTATTGTCTTAGCTCCGTTAGGAGGTTTTGCCTTTAACTTAGCAGCCATTACTGCCGCTATCTGCTCTGGAGATGACTGTCATAAGGATCCTAAGCGTCGTTATATTGCGGGATTGTCTGCTGGTATTTTTTATATGGCCGCAGGGTTAGCGGGAACCTCAGTGGTGGCGCTTTTTTCGGCTTTCCCTCAAGCGATGGTTGCAGCCGTAGCGGGTATTGCGTTGCTCGGAACCATCGCAATGAATCTAAAGAGCGCCATGTCTGACGATATGTGCAGAGAGCCAGCGTTAGTAACATTTTTAGTTACGGCATCTGGCGTGTCATTTTTCGGCGTTGCTTCGGCATTTTGGGGAATTGTTCTAGGAGGCATCTTTTTATTGGCGTTTAAGGTTTTCAAAAGATGATAAGATCAAAGTGGGTTTGATTGTGCTTTCTGAGAAAATAAAAGATGATATTTTAAATAATGTGTTACCTAAGGGAACACCATTAAGGCAGGCTGAGTTATCAAAGCGGTATGGCGTCAGTAGAATACCAATACGAGATTCATTACTTGCATTAAAGGCAGAAGGCTGGCTCGTTCCCCATGGCAAAGCAGGACTGATGGTACCTAACTTAAATTGGAAGGAAGCAGAAGAGCTGTATTTAATGCGATCACAGTTAGAAGTGCTTCTTTTGTCATTCTCGTTTGATTTTATTAGACAAAAAGATACGTTAAAAGCGCATAGTATCTTAGATGTACTTGAAAAAGATGAGCTAACATTAATTGAGAAGGGGCATTTGAATTGGCTTTTTCATGAAGCTTTGTATTTGCCTGCCGATAAGCAAACCTTACAGAAGACTGTGTCTAGTATTAATCAACAAGTGACTCGTTATATCGGTTTTCAATATGGACCGATGGGCTATAAAGGTCAAAGCCAACAAGATCATCACGAGCTACTGACGTTGATTCAGTTGAAAAAGAAGTCGGCCGCGCTCTCTCTGTTGAAAAAGCACATTGAAGAAGCGGGTGAAAAGTTGACAAAGTATTTAAGGTCAATAGATTAATGGGTATGAAGTGAATAAAGACGTTCTTAAAAAAACAAGCGCCCAAGCTTTTACATCTTACGCAAATTACTCAGCGCTGATTGCGGATGAGTTTGAGAACTCTCGAAAATCGGTTAAGCAGATGTTAACGACAATTGGCATTGGGCAGATTGATCAAACTGCGACAGGAAAAGGGGTGATTGATGCATGCCGGGCAAAGAAATACGATCTAATTTTATGTGATTTTCGACTGGGCAATGGAAAAAACGGCTTGCAAGTGCTGGATGAGC
Source organism: Marinomonas sp. 63XJN7_7_ISO-PGPR-S23-202 (assembly GCF_056173505.1). Classification (NCBI taxonomy): domain Bacteria; kingdom Pseudomonadati; phylum Pseudomonadota; class Gammaproteobacteria; order Oceanospirillales; family Oceanospirillaceae; genus Marinomonas; species Marinomonas sp. 63XJN7_7_ISO-PGPR-S23-202. The sequence continues at coordinate 2,487,902 of NZ_CM149677.1, forward strand.
TGCGTCAGCTAGATCTCATCCAGCCCTCGGCTTTTTTTGTGATTATTTCTGCTGAGACAAGTCGTGATATTGTATTTGGTATTTTGGAATCTTCACCAGATGATTACCTTGGTAAGCCTTTTACAGAAGGAGTATTAAGCAAACGAATAGAACGTCTATTTGCCCAAAACGTTGAGTTAGAAGACATAAAAAAGGCCTTTTCTAATAAGCATTATGAAAAGGTGGTAACACTATGTAATGCTCACATTCAACACGAAGGTCGTTACTCTCCTTGGTGTAAACGAACCCTTATTGACGCTTATTTAGAATTAAAGTCATGGGATAAACTGACTACTCTATGTGACGAAACATTGGCCGAGAGAGATATAGATTGGGCTTGGTTGGGGCTGGTTCGTATGCACGTTGCTAAGGAGGACTGGAATAAAGCGATTAAATCGGCTCAGACTCTTATTCAAAAATTCCCTCAGTGTATCCAAGCCTATGATTTACTGGCGCTAAGTTTTGAAAATAAAGGAATGCATACCCAGGCGCAAGAAGTATTAGAGTCAGCCTTAAAAATCTCTCCATTACGTCATGAACGGCAGCAAAAAATGGTCGATATCAGTTTAGAGAATGGTGACTCCCAGAGCGCGGTAAAAGCGAGTCAACAAACTCTCAAGCTTGTAACAAACACCATTAATGAGTCTCCTGAGCAGTATTTTCAATTAGCTGAAATTTTGTCAGAGGCAGCAACGGAATTAACGGGATCAGATAAAAAAAGAATGGCTTCTGAAGCCTTAGCAGCGCTAAATAAAGTCTCTAAAAAGTATACGAATGATCATGAAATTCGTATCAAAAAGGCACTGTCTGAAAGTCGAATCTATGCTCGGCAAGGACAAACAAAACTCCGTGATGAAACATTGGCTTCTGCACAAAAACTAATCGAACAATCACCCGATTCAAATACGATCGATGTTCGCATTCAATTGGGTAAGTCACTTTATTTAGCAGGAAGAGAAGAAGAAGCCAAACAAGAATGGAAAGAATTAGCTGCCAATAATACGCTCACAAGTAATCAATCTAAAGCGATGTCTGATTTCTTGGATGAGCCTATTCCAATAGGAGCAAGAGGGAAGGCAAAAGCCATCAACAGTAGTGGACTAGCCGCTTATGCGCAAAATGATTTTGATCAAGCCATTGAACTATTTGAAGAAGCGATAAAAATATCCCCCCATCATCCAGGGCTTAATATGAATTATATCCAAGCCGCTCTGAAAAAGATGGGCAAAAAAAAGCAGGATGGATTTTTATTAGCAGAATGTAAACAAGCCTTAACGAGAGCCGGTCATATCACATCGACTCATAAGCAATATTCTCGTTATATTAAGTTGAAAAAGCTAATTTCAAAAAGTGAGTGATTATGGGCATGAACGACGTAGAAAGAAAAAACGAGTTTTATCATGTTATGGATGCATCTATCCAAGATATGAAAAACTCTCTTAATTTGCTGCAGCATACGCTTGAAAAAATGCCAACGGCCGGCGAAGGGATTTCATTAGATGAGGTAGAGGCAAAGACATTGCACTATGAAGTCACTCGGTTACAAAATAGCACCGAGCAGCTTTATAGCCTTTACTTGCTTGAAAATGACAAATTGAGTTTGCAGTTAAAAGAAGTATATATACTTGAGTTGATTGAAGAGAGAATGATTTCTCATGCTGCACTCTTATCACGGTTTAACGTACAAGTTGACTTTGACGTTGATGAACAAATATACGTTTATAGTGATCCGGCAATACTGTCTCAAGCCTTAGATATTGCGTTGGTTAACGCTGCTCGATATACCAATAATCGTATTTATATCAAGGTTTGTCCCGTTGATAATGGCGCCATTATTACGGTGGAAGATAATGGTCAAGGTTACCCTGATTATGTTTTAGAAGATTTTTCGCATATGATAAACAAAAAAGAATTTGATAATTTAACGAATCAAATGTTGGCTTGGTATTTTTGTCATAGTATTGCGCATATGCATTATAGTAAAAAAGCAAACGGTTGGGTAAAACTGGATAATGATGGTCAGCTAGGAGGCAGCCGCTTTCAGATTTTTATTCCCTGATGCGACTTAAATTAATGGTGCCTGTTTTACGTTAAGCTCCCGTGCCACTAAGTTTTTTACTTATATGGCACCATGAAGCGTATGAGTCAACATTTTAGGAGAGTAGAAGCCTGTTTACTGAGGTAGATAAATGGCCAAACGAGCGCCCTTTAGAGTCGGCGAGTGTTCTTTTTTCAAGAAGCCTGACTTACCTTTACTGATGTGGGCGTTGGCTGAGAGTTGAGCAAAGTAGAGGCCAAGTCCTGTGTTGGATTCGACCAAATCTTCCTCTTCATTGTTATCAAATCCATGTCCATCGTCATCAATGCCAATAATAAGATAGTCATCTTCCACGCTGGCATTAATTTCTATTGTGCTTCGAGCAAACCGCAGCGCATTATAGACAGCGGTTCCTACGACAGCCGTCATCAATCTTTCATCAAATATACCCATTAGGTTTTCGGGGCATGCGTATGTTAGCTTGAGATTTTTTGCATTTGCAGAGCTGAGTAACGCAAAGACTTGATCGTCTAAAAATTCATCAATAGAAAAGGTATCAACATGAAGCTGATAGCCATCCGAGGCCAGTTTATATAAGTAAAGGTATTCCACCCATTCATCGTTGAGTTTTTTTAAAGACTCCTCGATTATCGTAATTTTTTTATTTTTACTATCATTTTCAGGGATTGACTCCTTAACCCCTTGAAGCTGATACAGAAGAGTGCCAACCTGATTTTTACTCTCATGAATGGCGCTTGCTAAGATAGTGCTAATGTCCATTTTCTTCATTTTTTTCCCCAAAAGCGACGTGGTAATGAGTAAGTTGTTCGTCAGTTGGTGCTGTTGCTTCACCCGATTCAGCTTCTTGTTGCCAAAGTTTCAAAAAGCCCTTTGCTGTCACCCAGTCTTTCTCTAATAGTGCTAATTCTAGCTGATAAGAATAGGTTTTTGCTCTGGTATCTGGCTCTTCGAAAAAATAACGATGTATTTTTTTTAGTGTAATATTAAATTGCTCTTTTTGTCTGCTTTGTAACGGTGCAGATTCAGCAAGTTTGACAATGGACTCAATGTGGCGAAGATAGACATCGGATGTATTGTAGCAAGAGTGCTTAGCAAGGAACACAGCGCGGCGAAAAGCAGCTTCAGCCGTTAAATAATCACCGATGGTAAAACTGAGTTCGCCCAAGTGGATTTGTCTTAATAAATTTTTTGGAGAACGTTGCAAGGCCTCTATTAGAATGGACTGCGCCTCATGAAGTCTTTTTTGTTTGGTTTTTATTTTCGCCAACCAATCATAAGCACTGACAAAAAAACGATTATCCAGCATCAATTGTCGAAACTTGTTTTCGGATTTATCGAGCATTCCCATATAAAAGCATGCTTTAGCTTCACCAAAGAGAGCCCATGGCATTTTCCTGTCTTTCAAAATGTTGCCAAACAAGGCTAGAGCATGCTCGTATTGCTCTTTTTCTAACAGACAATCGCCGATAACACGCTGACATTTTCCTTCTAAGGAAGGGTGTTGCTCCATCACTTGTTTAGCCTCTTCCATGGCTTTATCGTAATCTTTTTGATCTAAGGCCCGATTGACGTTATAGAGGCGATTTTTCATTTCTAACAACTTACCTAAGCGTCGCTGCAAAACCGCTTGCGAAAATGGTTTGGTAATGTAGCCATCAGGCTGGAACTCAATGGCGCCCATGACCATTTCGATAGAGGTTTCCGCCGTTACCATAAGGTAAGTTGCGGTATTAGGAATGAGGTGAGAGTGCCTCACTTCCTCTAAAAGCTGTTGGCCATCTTTACCGTTACCAAGATTGTAATCCGATAAAATAACATCAAAAGATTGTGTTTTTAGTAGCTCCATTGCCGTTTCTGCCTTCATTGCAATTTCAATATGCTGAAAGCCAAAATCACTTAGCATTTTCTTTTGCATGATGCGAGCTTCAGCCATATCTTCTATGAGCAAAGCTTTTTTATTTGCAAAATCGCTACTATCCATACAAGGACCCGTTTTGTCTAAAGTGTTAAAGAAATGATTTATTTGGGTCTACTTTTAGCGTATCAGAAAATATCTCCTCTTCATCTGATGTCTGTTGCGGAATAGCATAAGATTCGCTGGCCCATTCCCCTAGATCAATTAATTTACATTTTGCGCTGCAAAAAGGACGGTCAACGTTATCAGTGCTCCATTCTGTTTTTTTCCGGCAAGTAGGGCATTCAATCATGGTCATTTTTAATACTCGCTTTCTTATAATAGCTCTAAAATTCGATTATGTAACTTTTCTACTTTATTACTTAAATCGTTAATGTCATTGTCATTGCTAATGATTAGGTCTGCTTTTTTTAATCGTTCCTCATTTGTCAACTGGCTTGCTAAGATGCTGTCTATCTGTGCTGAGGAAACGTTATCTCTCACTAACACTCTTTCTTTTTGTGTTTTAGAAGAGGCGTCTATGGCAACTGTCAATTGGCAAATAGTGTTCTGCTTTGTTTCAAACAAAAGTGGATGAACCAATAATACGTATGCCGATGTCGCTTGAGCTAACCTGGTGTGAAGGCTATCGCGAATAATTGGATGGGTTAAGGACTCAAGCCACTGCTTCTCTTTAGGTCGCTTGAAAATAATGTCACGAAGGGCTTTGCGATCCAAGCTGCCGTCTTGTTGTAATATCTGTTTGCCAAAATGCTTCTGGATCTCATTGAGGCAATAGGATCCCACAATGACAACATCACGAGCAACGTCATCGGCATCAACACTTTGTATTCCCAGTTGGTTAAAAAAAGTGGCAATAGTGGATTTTCCGGATCCTATGCCACCAGCAAGACCAACAATGGGTGTTTTTTTTTCTACAGTCATAAATTCAAATAATAGTAATGAATGATACCTGAAAGAAACAAAAACGGTCCAAAGGGAATCGGCTCTTTGTTTTTTTCACGCCATAGTAAAATATACAATATCCCCATTAAACTAGCATAGAGTAACAGCGTAGTTAAATGTAATGCTCCTAGCCAAGCCCCAAGAGTCGCCAGAAGTTTTACATCTCCTAGCCCAATGGCTTCAATGCCTCGAACCTTTAAGTACACCCAACGCAGTAGGTAAAGAGCACTATATCCTACGATCATACCAAGAACCGCATTTTCCAAGGTGTCGGAGTGAATATTCAGGAGTAGGGCGGCAGCAAGAGCCATTAAGCAACATTCATCAGGAATAAGCTTATGTTGGTAGTCGATGATGGCGGCGGTAAACAAAGAGCATATCAAGAGACTATTAAGTGCCAGCTCTATTAGATCATGGCACGTCATTAAAAGAGGAAAACAGATACATAAACAAGCACTTTCTATAAAAATATAGAGGGGCGATATCCGCATTTGACAATAGCGGCAACGTCCCTTTAACAAGCAGTAGCTAAGTAGTGGGATTAAGTCTTTCCAAGAGAGTGTGTGATGGCAGCTCTCGCACCGAGAGCGTCCAGTCGATATTCTTTCTGGTATTTCAGACTCAAAAGGTATACCGAGAACATCATGTGCCTCCTTTTGCCATAGATACTCATTTAAGCGTGGCCAACGAATGGTAAATAAAGCAGCAAAGCTGCCAAAGCAAAGAATAATGAGAGCAAACAAAATCGTTTGGAGTGGTGTGAGTAACATCTAAGGAAGCTCTAATAAGGGCTTGTAAACTGACAATAAAGAAGAGGTGACAAAGCTACCAGCAATGATCAGGCACAAAGCAGGAATGACTTTTTCGTATAAAGATACGACTTTCGACCATTTTTTAGTGTGTTGGAGCCTTGCTAGTTTTAATGCTCTCTCTATGCTGCCGCCTTGAGAAGTGGATTGCAGGGCAACACTTGCTTCATTAGGAAACCAGTCTACTGGGAAACTTTGCTGATAATCCTGTCCGAGTTTTAACTTGTAATAAACCATTAAAATATCGTGTTTTATGCCGTTGTGTTCAAAATAACGAGGCATTGAGTAAAGTGCTTGCTGTAGAGGAGAGCCTGTTTTGCGGGTAGTCTCCAGAAGAGCAAATAATTTCGCTAAGCGAAAATGTGGATTCAGTCTTTCAAATAGGTTGCTGGCATTACCATTGGCTAGACTGATGGCAACACAAGCCTGTATCAGGCTTGTGAGAGTATAGATGCTTATATCCAATGTGATATCGAGTAAATGATGGCTTGTTGCTTTGGTCAAAAAGAGTGTGTGTAGCATTTTCATGATGAGTGAAATTTGAATAATACAAAAGGGATAGGCAATACTTTTCAATAGTCGATTTGACCAGTTTAAAAGCGTTTCTAGTTGCAAGATCGACACGGATAACCCCTGTTCCAAATCTTCTCTAGAGCCATCAGGTCGAATCAGTTTACAGTAGGCTTGGGCGTGAGCAGTACTAAGCTTGGAAATGATTTGATTAAAGTCGGTGCCTTTTTTCATTTCTTCCAGAATGGCTTGACTGTTTCTAGAAAGGTGCGAATCGCTGGTTATCTGAGACAAATTGTCTATTGCTTGATTAATTTGAAACCCAGACTGCAACGCGCTTTGCAGTTCTTGGTAGAAACCTAATAATCGCTTGTAATTAAATTTTTTGGGATGCCAAACGGACCATCTAACTTGCCACGCACCCTGATTAATAAGAAAGAGCTGCAAGTCTTTTTCTGAGTCAAAAAAATGGTACTGCTTGTCATCTTTTTGAAAGTGAATCTTATACCAAGGCATCAGTATCACTATGCATATTGGATTTATTGTAAGCACACCAGAGCTTAGGTGAGGATACTAAAGTTTGGTAATCTAGGGGCAAAGTATCTTGCCATCTAGGAGCTAGAGCAGTAAAGCACGCATGTTGGCTGTCTTTTTGATAGTTCATGTTTTGATGAATAATCAAGCGGATAGAGCTAACAAATGAGAAAAAGTCAACATTCCAGTTATGGCATCGATAAACCGCGTCTAATGCTGAGTTAGTATGCAAGGTTGCCAAGACTAAATGCCCCGTTAAGGCAGCGGCTAAAGCGAGATTAGCGGTTTCTGAATCTCTTATTTCACCAATCATAATAACATCTGGGTCTTGTCGTAGTAGCGACTTCAGTATAGTCGTTGGATGTTGGCCAATGTTTGGGTTGGGTTCGCATTGGTATACATTTGGCATCTCATACTCGACAGGGTCTTCGATAGTGAAGAGTGTTTTATTTCCTTTGTTTAGATAGTTTAGGCAAGAATACAGCGTGGTACTTTTCCCTGCTCCAGTCGCCCCACAGGCTAAAATTAAGCCACTGCCCATATCAAGCGCATACTTTAAGGCCTTTAATAACGTGGGTTGCATACCAATTCTATCGAGATCAAAGCGACGTTTTTCTGGTAGAAGCCTCAGTGCCACTTTTTCGCCTTTTACGGTAGCTATGATACTCACTCGTACAAAGGTATCTTGTTGTTGGTGAGAGAAAGTAAACTGGCCTTCTTGAGTGCGTCGTGTTTCAGATAAGTCTAAGTTGGAGCGCATTTTAACTCGGTTAATAAGCGTGTTAGATGCATCTAGCTTGGTTAGCAGTGAGACTTGTCCTAAGTGACGTAGGGAAACCTGGATATGCTCTTTCGTTTGCTCAATATGTATGTCTGTCGCATTAGACTGAGTGGCACTCAGGAGGATTTCTTCGAGGGTCATTCAATCCCCTCCGAAGCTGACGTCGCAATGCTAGTGCACTTAGGAGGCAATACCGATGCTTTTAAGTCGGACTCACAATGCCACTGACGATTTTTTTCACGGGTATAAGTAATGGTTTGGCCAGCATCAATGCCTGTATCCTCATTAAGTGTGATGACAATGTTCCCCGTTGCATTACTTGGATTTGTGACCGTAATACTTTGGGCTATTGAGTCATCAGGAAGGGGTTGAGTCAGTGTTTTGAAGGCTTGTTCTGCTGGGAATTTACCGTTCAGAAGGATGTATTCTTCCACTAAAGACTGATTTTGCGTCGCCAAATTTTGGGCCTCAACCAGTTTTGCCTTGGTGATTTGACGTACAAACGTTGGGGCGCTGAATGCCGCTAAAATTGAAATAATGGCAATTACCACCATTAGTTCTAATAGGGTAAAACCATGCTGTTTAGTTGGGGACATTGCCATGCTTCACTCCTTGAAGTCTCTGGTAATTTTGATGTTAGCGTCCTGCTAATTTTTATCCCCAATACCTTAAACGATCTGATTTAAAAAATCACCCCTTCGGCTGGCGTCGTCTTTATATGCACTGGATCTGCTATTTTGCATACTGGAGGGGATATCGATTTGAGGCGAAATGCTGTTAGAGGTCTCTGTCGTATCTGTCTGGTTACGCGTGTCGTTTACATTTGAATCAGCTAGACGGCTATTTTGAGTGGAAAGCTTTTCTTGCCGCTGCTTGGCAAGCTGTTGTCTCGCTTGCTGGATGATAGCCTGTGCTTCGGCTGCCGCTTTTCTATCTGCAGCGGAAGGTTCGGCAGGTGCCAAAGCGGCACGATACACCTGCTCCATATCAGAAATGGTTTTTTCGGGGTCATCAGGCGTCGGATTAACGATGATAGAGACTTCGCCATCCGTAATGTATCGCTTACCGTCAGGGCCTTGGGTATAAGTATAGGACGGGGAACCTGTCTTAACCCCGCCAACAGAAGCGTGAGCTTGTTCGTGGACTCTTACTTCTTGATCTCGCCGTTTGAGTTCCTCTACTTGTTTTTCTTCTTCCGGCGTTAAATCATTGCCCGGATCAAGCGCTTTTTTAGTCGCTCCTTCTTTTGGTTGTTTTTGCTGTTCTTTGTCATCACTGGTTTTTTCGTTGACACGATCTGACTCTTTGTCACGATTTTGAGACAAAGCTTGTCCTTGTTCGGACAATCGAATCACAAAATCACTGGAGGCTTTAGCATTGACTGCGTTAAGGGAAGTTTGATCGTTAGTATCATCGTGGCGTTGGTCAAACGCAGAATAGCCTGATGACGGATTGTTCATCATGGTATGACTTGAGATGGCATGAGGAAGGCTGCCAGACATGAATATTGACCTACAAAAAGTACCCGTTGACCGTTTTAGAATACGAGATAGATCAAAAAATGTCCAACAAAAAGCAGGGCATATCGCCCTGCTGTTTAATCTTTAGCCGATAGTATTGGCTTATAGTGTGCTGCCTTTAGCCGCTAATACTTCTGCTTGCCCTGCTTGAATCGCAGTAATGGCAATTGTATACACAATATCATCAACCAAAGCACCACGGGAGAGGTCGTTAACTGGCTTACGAATGCCTTGCAGCATGGGGCCAATACTCACTACCTCGGCGCTCCGCTGTACTGCTTTATAAGTCGTATTACCCGTATTTAAATCAGGGAAAATAAATACGGTTGCTTTACCAGCGACTCTACTACCAGGCGCTTTTTGTTTTGCGACTTTTTCCATAATGGCAGCGTCATATTGGAGAGGGCCATCAATCAATAGGTCAGGGCGACGCTGTTGGGCAATGGCCGTTGCTTCACGTACTTTGTCGACATCATTACCACTACCGGATCCGCCTGTACTGTAGCTAATCATTGCTACTTTCGGAGCAATACCAAAAGCCGTAGCTGAGTCGGCACTTTGAATGGCAATTTCAGCCAACTGTTCTGCGGTTGGGTCAGGGTTGATCGCACAATCACCATAGACCAACACTTGGTCAGGTAAACACATGAAAAATACCGAGGAAACCAGTGAGGCGTTGGGGGAGGTTTTCACCAGCTGAAGAGCGGGTCGAATCGTATTGGCTGTGGTGTGAATCGCCCCAGAAACCAATCCGTCTACATCGTTAGCTTGCAACATCATAGTGCCCAGTACAACGTTGTCTTCTAGCTGCTCACGGGCCACAATGTCAGTTAAACCACGGTGTTTTCTAAGTTCAACCATCGGCGCAACATAACGCTCACGTATGCTAGCAGGATCGAGGATTTCAACGCCATGGCTGAGTTCTACGCCGTTATTTTGTGCGATGCGTATAATTTCAGCTTCGTTACCAAGCAGGGTACAGCGAGCAATTCCCCGTTCAGCACAAATAGAAGCCGCTTGGATGGTACGAATTTCTTCGCCTTCAGGAAGAATAATACGCTTATTCAGTGAGCGCGCTTGCTCAATTAAGCGATAACGGAACGCAGGAGGAGACAGCTTACGTTCGTCTTGATTCATGGCAAACGAATTGATCCAATCATGATCAATGCAGCGGGCAATATGTTCCTTTACGGTAAGAATACGCTCTTTATCATCAAGAGGGATCTCTTGATTAAACGATTGCATAGTGATGGCGGTTTCCCAACTGTTGGAGTCAACAGACAAAACGGGCAAGCCTTTTGCCATGGCTTTACCGCATAGCGTCATTAAGGCTTCACTCGGCTGATAACCGCCGGTTAGTACAAGAGCAGCAATTTTTGTATCGTTCAATGCAGCAATCGCTGTCGCCATGATGATGTCCGTACGATCACCAGGGGTAAAAACCAACACGCCAGGTTTTAACGCTTCTAGCATGTTTTCAACACCACGCGCACATAAGGTGTACGATTGTACTCGTCGAGTTTCTATATCTCCGGCATTGACTATTTTGGCTTGCAAAAAGTCAGCAACATCTTTGACTCGAGGGTAGGTTAGTTCATCTGAAACAGGAATTTGGCCAAGTAAACTAAAGTTGCGTTTAAAAATAGCCCGCTGAGCAAACAAGTCTCCATAGGATTTTACTCCCAAAGAGCCTGGAATCGTCTTATTGAGAATACAGCCAATCACATCAGCCGCTTTAATCCCCCCATAAGAGCCCGCTGCAATTTCAACATGGTGCTCCAACTCATTAACACGCATATTGTTTGGCGCCGTGACCAGAACCAGTCCAGCATCCAATGTCCGCGCAATGGCTTTGTTTAAGCGGGTGGCATAAGGGTGGCCGGGGATTTGAGCAAGACCTTCTACTATGACCGTGGAGTCGGGTTCCACACTGGCTTGGAAACGACCGACCACTTCTTCCATCAGTTCTTCAATATTATCATTGTACAGATAGCGTTCAGCCTCATGAAGAGGGATGGGCTCGGCAGGACTGAGAGTAGAGCCTTGAGCGACCATAGCGGTGGATTTATCAGGGCCACTATCACCTGGATGAGGCTGAGCAATTGGTTTAAAAAAACTGGCTTTCAAGCCTTGTTGTTCTAAGGCTCTGACTAATCCAACAGAGACAGATGTTAAACCAACACCCGGTCCCGTTGGTACTGTCATCAATACATTAGTTGACATAACTTCCGTTCCTGTATTTGCGTATAACGCAATAATTGTTAGTGGTTAATTAGGCTAATGGTATCAAGCGCGATCACTAATTCTTCGTTGGTTGGAATGATCCATACCTTTGTATTGCTATGATCTGCATGTATTTCACTGGCAATACCACGAGGCGCATTATTGTTTTTATCTTCGTGAATGGAAATATTAAGCGCTTTTAAGTGCTGACAAATGACGTACCGCAAATAAGATGAATTTTCACCGATACCTCCTGTAAAAACTAGGTGATCAATACTTTCTAATGTCGTGGCCACGCTTGCTAGGTACTTTGCCGTACGTGATGCAAACATATCCAGCGCAAGTTTTGCACGATTATCACCAGAAACCATGGCTTCTTCCAATGTACGACAGTCATTAGAAAGCTCCGAAATACCTAACAAGCCACTTTTCTTATTTAAAATATCAAGCGCTTCATCGCACGATATGTTTTCTGCTTTGCTAATAAAAGAAGTCAAACTTGGATCCAAGCTTCCGCTGCGTGTCCCCATCATCAGCCCTTCCAGAGGGGTAATCCCCATACTGGTGTCCGATGACTTTCCTTTGTTGATTGCGCAGGTACTGGCACCATTACCCAGATGGGCAACCAGAACACCTTGCTGCTGACTTTTAGGATACAACTCTGCTAGACGCTGGCTGATATAGCGATAGCTTGTACCATGGAAGCCGTATTTTCGAAAATGATGATCTCGATACATTGCCATAGGAATAGGGTAAAGGTATTGCACCGGTTCAAGTGTTTGGTGAAATGCTGTGTCAAATACCGCGACCTGAGGCAGTCCAGGAAAAATTTGCAGAGCCACTTCGATGCCTGTTACATGTGCTGCGGTGTGAAGCGGTGCAAATTGCGAGCAATCAGCAATACCCTGAATAACGTTTTGGTCAATCAAAGCAGATTGGGTAAAGGTTTCACCACCATGCACCACACGATGGCCAATGCCGACTAAGTTTTTTTGGATGTAAGGATACTTTTCTAACCAATGTTTAATCTGGGTGACGGCTTGTTTATGGCTACTATCTTGTAGGGCTATTTTTGTTTTTTCTCCCTCAAATTTAAAACTAATAGAACTATTATCTGATCCTAATCGTTCGGCAATGCCTTCTACTATTAAGGTTTGTCCAGCATTAGACAAAATGGCAAACTTGAGTGAAGAGCTGCCACAATTAATTACTAAGATGCTGTCTGCCATTGTTACTCCTGGTGTACTCGTAAAGAAAGGTCGATTGCTTGTACATGTTTGGTTATGGCGCCGATGGAGACATAGTCAACTCCCGTTTTGGCGACCATAATCAATTTTTCTTGATCCATATTACCGGATGCTTCAAATTTGACTTTGCCTTTGTGCTGTTCGACAGCAGTCGCCATATCTTCATAAGAAAAGTTATCCAGCATGATGATGTCTGCGCCTGATTCTACTGCCATGGTGACTTCATCTAAATTTTCTGTTTCGACTTCTATGGTTTTACCGGGAGCAATTTTTTTTGCCATTGCAACGGCGTTAGCAATCGAGCCAGCAGCCATGATGTGGTTTTCTTTTATTAAAAAGGCGTCGTACAAACCAATACGATGATTGCTACTACCGCCAACTCTTACAGCATGTTTTTGCGCTAAACGAAGACCTGGGAGGGTTTTGCGTGTGTCTAAAATGGTTAAGTTGGTTGCGGAAACATCTTGAGTATATTGTCGAGAAATAGTGGCGGTATAAGATAAGGTTTGTAAATAATTCAGAGCAACGCGTTCACCTGTCAGAATGGTTCTAGCGTGCCCTTTTAATGTCAGAAAAGGCTGATTAGGCTCTAAAAAATCCCCCTCTTTATTGTGCCATGTGAGTGATACATTGTGCCCTAGTTGATGAAACACCTCTTCAACCCAAGCTTGTCCGCATAAGACCGCTGGTTCTCTAGATATAACAGAAGCGGTAATCTCCTGATCATTGGGAATAAGCTGGGCAGTGATGTCACCCGAGCCCACATCTTCTTGCAGGGAGAAAGCAATGCTGGATTGAATGTGTTCTTTCAAATCCGCCGAAAAGGATGTCATATTATTTCCTTAAATAAAAAAGCTTTGATGAAAAGCATATTGTAGCGCCATCATACGGGCACGTCAGTGGTGGTGATTATACAGGCCTTACGTATCATTACAGGTTGTCTTTGTTTTGAGTTATTCATAAGTTAAGAGTATACAGCACCGTCTCCTGAAAGGGCGCTTGTTTAAGGTTTTGTAAAATGCCTCAACAAACGATTTTTAATGCTTGATGACCGTCTTTTTGACACGTAAAAGCGATCATAGCTCTATCTCTTGACTGTTTAAATATCCTTTACGAAGCGTATTTAAGTATAAAAAATAAGCAATTATCTCTAAGATTCATAAAATTTATGGTTAGGATGTTTTGTATGAATGTTAGCGATAAATATGTTGATTTTAAAGGTCTGAGCTTGCCTTTTTGTATGCAAGTATTGATTTAGCTTTGTTGAATTACGTCTTTTTATGAGGTATCCGACGCGGATATGCACTCTACACTCTAGGCTATTTTGGCATTCAGTGTTAACCTAACGGTTGATTTTGAAGTGTTTATAGAAAATCAGAACCTCGAAATCGTTTTATCACTAAGACGGTTTCTCGGACCAGTGGCCATGTTTAAGAGTCAATTTTGCTCAGTACATTGGTTGCTCGCAAGAATTTTTATGCTTTTGATGGTGTCTTGAACAACGAGACATAATGTCCACAAAAAGCGAACACCAGACTTGAAAAACAAGTCTATTTGGAAACGAGCTCAGCAAAATTTTTGGTGATCGAAAAGCGTAGGTAGTGTCTCCAAAAATAATAAATATCTACTTAGATAAATGGAAAACGGTGCCTTCATTACACAAGTAAGACATCGTTTTTTCTTATTTCGGCTGGTTTTTGTCGCGTTATTACTATAAATTTCGCTGGTTCGTTTAAGTAGCCTCCAAGGTTAACCAATAAAATCCTTGGTAGGTTGAAGATCTGTCCTAATAGCGGGGGTTATTAACACTATGACGGAGCAGCATATCCTCGAAGATATCGATCCGATCGAAACTAAAGAATGGGTTGATGCAATCGAGTCTGTCCTTCGAGAAGAAGGGCCAGAGCGCGCACAATACATCTTGGATCGTTTAACAAAAGAGGCTGCGAAAGCAGGCACACCAATGCCAGCCTCCATTACAACGTCTTACCGAAACACAATTGCTCCTCAAAATGAGAAGACATTGCCGGGAGATTTATTTATGGAACGTCGTATTCGTTCCATAATTCGTTGGAATGCATTGGCAATGGTAATGAAAGCGAATCGTCAGGATTCAACTCTTGGTGGTCATATCACCAGTTTTTCTTCTGCCGCAACGCTTTATGACGTTGGCTTTAACCACTTTTTCCGTGGTGCTGATGGTAAGCAGGAAGCGGATATGGTTTTCTTCCAGGGCCATATTTCACCAGGTATCTACGCTCGTTCTTACATAGAAGGGCGTTTAACGGATGAGCAGTTGGATAATTTCCGCCGCGAAGTGGACGGTAAAGGCCTTTCTTCATATCCTCACCCATGGTTGATGCCAGATTATTGGCAGTTCCCAACGGTGTCTATGGGGCTTGGGCCGATTCAAGCGATTTATCAAGCACACGTTATGAAGTATCAGCATAGTCGTGGTTTGATTGATCAAGGTGACCGTAAAGTATGGGCGTTTTTAGGGGATGGCGAGTGTGACGAGCCAGAATCCTTAGGGGCAATTGCACTGGCCGGTCGTGAAAAACTAGACAACTTGATTTTCGTTATCAACTGTAACCTTCAGCGTCTTGATGGTCCTGTGCGTGGTAATGGCAAAATTGTACAAGAGTTGGAAGGTGTTTTCCGTGGCGCAGGTTGGAATGTCATTAAATGCCTTTGGGGTCGTCATTGGGATCCTTTATTTGAAAAAGACGACAAAGGCTTATTGGTGAAACGTATGGATGAGGTTTGCGATGGTGAACTTCAAAACTACAAAGCTAATGGCGGCGCTTACACTCGTGAACACTTCTTTGGTAAATATCCAGAATTGCTCGAAATGGTTAAGGACATGTCTGACGATGACATCATGAACCTTAACCGTGGCGGTCATGACCCATATAAAGTGTACGCTGCTTATGCTGAAGCGACCTCTCATAAAGGTCAGCCCACTGTTGTCTTGGCTCAAACAGTCAAGGGTTACGGTATGTTTAAAGCGGCTGAAGCTCAGAATACAGCCCACCAAACTAAGAAGCTGGATGAAGAGTCTTTGGCGCAATTCCGTGACAAGTTTGGCATTCCAATCACTGACGAAGAATTGAAGGATTTGCCTTACTACCGCCCAGCGGAAGACAGTCCTGAGATGAAGTACTTGCGTTCACGTCGTAAAGAGCTGCATGGTGATTTCCCGGTACGCCGTCATGACTGCGAAGCGCTTGAAGTTCCCTCATTAGAGGCATTTAAGTCTCAAATTGCGGGCACAAAAGGCCGTGAAATTTCGACAACCATGGCGTTTGTCCGTGCTTTAAATGTGATGGTTAAAGATAAAAAAATCGGCAATCGTGTGGTGCCTATCGTGGCCGATGAAGCCCGTACCTTTGGTATGGAAGGTATGTTCCGCCAGTTGGGGATTTATTCATCTGAGGGGCAGCGTTACACGCCACAAGACCATACGCAGATTATGTACTATAAAGAAGATGCGAAAGGTCAGATTCTTCAAGAAGGGATCAATGAGCCAGGCGCATTCTCTGCATGGCTTGCACTAGCAACCTCTTATAGCAACAGCAATCTACCAATGATTCCTGTGTATGTTTATTACTCAATGTTTGGTTTCCAACGTATTGGTGACTTGGCTTGGGCAGCAGGGGATTCACAAGCTCGTGGCTTCTTGATTGGTGCTACAGCAGGTCGTACAACGCTAAATGGTGAAGGTTTACAGCACGAAGATGGTCATTCTCATATTCAGGCTGGCTTGATTCCAAACTGTGTCTCTTACGATCCTACTTATTCATACGAAGTGGCTGTTATCGTCCAAGATGGCTTGCGCCGTATGTATAAAGAGAAAGAGAGCGTTTTCTATTACTTAACAGTAATGAATGAAAACTATGCTCACGAAGACATGCCTGAAGGTGTTGAAGAAGGCATCATTAAAGGGATGTACAAACTTCATACTCATCAGAAGAAAGGCAACAAGAAACAAGTACAGCTACTTGGTTCTGGTGTCATTCTTCGTGAAGTGGAAGCAGCAGCAGAAATTCTTCTTGAAGATTATGGTGTGAATTCAGACGTTTGGAGTGTCACTTCATTCAATGTGCTTCGTCGTGATGGTCTTGATGTAAATCGTTGGAACATGCTTCACCCTGAAAGTGAGCCGCGCCAGTCTTACGTTGAAACATGTTTGGCAGACAAAGGGCCTGTTGTTGCATCAACAGACTACGTTAAATTGTTTGCTGATCAAATTCGCCCATTTGTTAAGAGTACTTACAATGTGCTTGGTACAGACGGTTTTGGTCGAAGCGATACGCGTGCGAAATTGCGTCATTTCTTCGAAATTAACCGTTACTGGGTTGTCGTTTCAGCGTTGAGTGCGTTGGTAAAAGACGGTGAAATCGATGCATCTGTAGTTAGTGAAGCTATTAAGACGTTTGGTTTGGATCCTGAAAAACCAAACCCTGTTACTTGCTAATTATATAACAAGCTAGGTATCTGGCTTGAGCGATCCTCGAGCCAGATAAGTGAATCAGTTTGATGCGTCTATATGACAAAGGAGATTTCCGTGAGTACTGAAATCATTCGAGTACCGGATATTGGTGGTGCGACTGACGTCGATGTAATTGAGGTCAGCGTACAGGTTGGCGACATTGTTGAAGTCGACCAATCTATTATCGTATTAGAAACAGATAAAGCGTCTATGGACGTGCCTTCTCCACTAGCAGGTAAAATCACCTCTATTAAAGTGAAAGAAGGTGACACCGTTTCTGAAGGTGATGACATTCTTGAGCTTGAAGTCGAAGCAGGTGGTGAAAACACTTCTGAAGAGCCAAAGAAAGAAGCACCGGTAAAAGAAGAAGCGCCCGCTGCTGAAGAGAAACCTGCCCAAAAACCAGCCAAAGCGGCGTCTTCTGAGCAAACCGTGTCTGTACCAGACATTGGTGGCGCAACAGGTGTTGATGTTATTGAAGTATGCGTTGCGGAAGGTGACGATGTTCAAGAAGGTGATTCCATTATCGTTCTTGAAACCGACAAAGCGTCTATGGATATTCCTGCACCAGTAAGTGGTAAAGTATCCAAACTTATCATTAAAGAAGGTGATACGGTATCCGAAGGTGATGACATCCTTGTGATTATGGCTGAAGGAGGTTCCACCTCTGAGCAAGCAGAAGAGTCAGAGCCAGAACAAAAGCCTGAAGAAAACGCAGCGCCAGCACAAGAAGCCAGCTCGCACCCCGCTCAAAGTGGTGGCGTCGAATCTGTTAATGTGCCTGATATCGGTGGCGCCACTGATGTTGATGTGATCGAAATCAGTGTTGCTGTAGGCGATAAAGTCGAAGAGGGTGACTCCATCATCGTTCTTGAAACAGATAAAGCGTCTATGGACATTCCTGCGCCTAAAGCGGGTACGGTTAAGTCTGTATCTATCAAAGAAGGCGATAAGGTGTCTGAAGGTGCTCTTATTCTTGAACTTGAAGTGGAAGGCTCCGCAGCAACGCCAGCTCCTAAAGAAGCAGCACCTAAGGCGGCTGAACCCGCTTCGAAACAAGATACAGCGAAACAACAAGCGCCCAAAGCCGCGTCTTCTGACCAGTCTGCCGTGCTGAGTGCACCAGCTAAAAACGTTCATGCAGGCCCAGCTGTGCGTATGTTAGCTCGTGAACTGGGTGTAGATTTGTCTCTTGTTCGCCCAACAGGTCCTCGTGGTCGCATTACCAAAGAAGACTTGCATGCTTATGTTAAAGCAGCAGTTCAAAAAGCAGCGTCCGCTCCTGCCGCTGGTGCGGTAACTGGCGCAGGTCTGCCGACGGTTCCAGATATGGACTTTAGCAAATTTGGCGATATTGAAGTCGTTAAGATGAGCAAAATCCAGAAGTTGACGGCGCAAAACATGGTTCGCAACTCATTAGTTGTCCCCCATGTAACGCAGTTTGATAAAGCGGACATTACTGATCTTGAAGCCTTCCGTAAGGGCCTAAAAGGCGAAATGGAAAAACAAGGTGTGAAATTAACGCCACTTCCATTCCTTATCAAAGCGGTGGCTCAGGCGATGGTTGCCAACCCTGCGTTTAATGTCTCTTTGATGGCGGATGGCGAAAGCTATGTGCAGAAGCATTATGTGCATATTGGTATTGCCGTCGATTCACCCGCTGGATTGGTGGTTCCTGTTTTGCGTGATGCAGATAAGAAATCTGTGACTCAAATTGCTAAAGAAGCCAATGAGCTGATTAAGAAAGCGCTTGATAAACAACTTAAATCTGCCGATATGCAAGGTGGCTGCTTCACTATCTCTAGTCTTGGCGCTATTGGTGGTACAGGCTTCACACCTATCGTGAATGCCCCTGAAGTGGGTATCCTTGGGGTTTCTAAGGCGGATATCGAACCGCGCTGGAATGGCAAGGAGTTTGAGCCTCGTACTATGCTGCCTCTGTGTTTGTCCTATGACCATAGAGCAGTGAATGGTGGCGATGCGGGTCGATTTATGACCTATCTGAACTCATTGCTTAGTGACCTACGTCGCTTAACCTTATGATTTAGCTTTAAAATATGGCATCAAAAAACCGCTCAAATGAGCGGTTTTTTTGTTTCACTCTGGCAATAAATACATTCGTTCAAGTCTATTAAATGACTCAATAAATGAGCGTTTAATTGCTAGGCGTAGCGTTTTGCTCATCTTTTTCAAAAAACTGAAGAATGTTGTGTTTTTCGAGCATGGCATCTTTATAACCAAGTTCTATTAGAGCCTTACAATACTCAGGCGTGAAAAGTAGATAACTGGCTGCAGAACTGGCTGTTTGAGAAATGGAGCCCCCCGTTGCTTTGATAAGAACTCGAATGTTTTTGGGTAAGGTGTCGATATAACGTTCCGCGATGGCATTTACTTCTTCTGAGGGAGAAATAATCAGAGTTTCTGAAGGAAGATTGTAAGCTCCGCGTTTCTCTTTCGGAATATCTTGCATTAACTGATTCATAATCTCTAATTGATGAATATCATCCTCAAGATTGTCGATAAATGCACTGTTGAGCAGCTGACCTAATATTTGTGCAACACTTGGCGCTGAGTATTCGTCAGGAAGATCAGACTGTTGGTCTACTCGACGGTTGCCACTGACCCCAATAATAAAGAGCTTTTTTGCGCCCATTTTAATAGCTGGATAAATCGCTGATTTTTGCCTTATGGCACCATCACCATAAAAGTGATCCCAAACCTTCTGTGCGGGAAAAATGCCCGGAATTGCACTGGACGCTAATAAGTGTTCAGTGGTAATGCTATTGATAACACCACTTCGCCTATTGTCATGCCAAGGTCTTATTATATCCGAGCCCTGCATAAAGGTGGTCGATTCCCCCGTACTGTAACTCATGGCGGTGACGGCCAGCGCAATTAAATTCTTGTTTGCAATAGCGGTATCAATGTTTGAGAAATCGAGAAAGCTATCAAGAAGCTCTCTTAGTGGCGCGTTATCCATCAATGCAATCGGTGTTGCCTGGTTTTGTGTATGAAACAATGAAATGAGCGTTTTGGTAATAGAGGTCGTAATCGGCCAACGTCCCATAGTATAGACTCTATCAGGGGTTAAGTGACGCCAGACAAAGGCTAACTTGGAGACGGCTTTAGTAAAGTTTTCTGCATTGGTGGCCAGCATAGTGGCGTTGAGGGCGCCAGCGGAGGTGCCACAGAGAATCGGAAAAGGAAGCGGACTGCCTTTTACCACCATTCTACCTATGGCGGAAAGCACACCAACTTGGTAAGCCGCACGAGCTCCTCCCCCTGAAAGAATAAGCGCATTTTGATTCATCATAGATCAAAACCATCCTTTTTATTTTGAGTATGGCTTAAGTCGTGCTCGCAGGAAAGTCAGGAAAGAAGGTTTTCCTTCGTATTTTTGGGTTATTTTGTAATGCAATCATCCCAGTAAGTGATTGAGTCTTCATGGAAAACACTTGGCATGGCCGTTGAAACCGTCATAATAATAAGACACACTAATTCGTATCATTTTCTTAAGAGGCATTTGAGACATGGCAATTCATCCACGCGCTGGGCTGTTGGCTGAACAGAGCTCATTGGTTAATATTCCAGAACTCATGACGGCATATTTTATGAAACAACCGGACGTTTCGATCTCATCTCAACAAGTGAGTTTTGGCACGTCTGGACATCGTGGTAGTGCTTTGCAGTCTAGCTTTAATGAGAATCATATTTTAGCCATTAGCCAAGCCATTGCGGATTATCGCAAAAATCAGTCTATTGAAGGGCCTTTGTATTTGGGGAAAGATACTCATGCGTTATCTGAGTCAGCCTTTCAAACGGCACTAAGTGTTCTAACCGCAAACGGTATTCGCGTACGAGTTCAAACTGATGATGGTTTTACGCCCACTCCTGTTATTTCTCATGCCATATTGACACATAATGCTAAGGCCACTTCATCCGATAGAAGTGATGGTATTGTCATCACCCCATCCCATAACCCACCAGAAGACGGTGGATTTAAATATAATTCGATAAAGGGGGGCCCCGCCGATAAGGACATAACCGATTGGATTGCCAAACGTGCAAACGCTCTGTTGGCAAGCGAGCTTGTCGATGTGAAGTCTTTTTCGAACAATGAAGTAGAGGCTTCAGGGTTGGTTGAAGAGTTTGATTACATTAGACATTATGTTGATGACCTTGAAAACGTGATTGATATGTCAGCGATTGCTAAGGCTGGCATTAAAATTGGTGTTGATCCGATGGGAGGCTCGGGCATTTATTTTTGGAGACCTATCGCGGAGAAATATGGATTAGACATCACCGTTGTCAATAATGAAGTGGATCCAACATTTCGCTTTATGCCTCTTGATAAAGATGGCCGAATTCGTATGGATTGTTCGTCTCCTTATTCCATGCAGAACCTACTGAAATTAAAAGACAACTTTGATATTGCCGTGGGCAATGACCCTGATTACGACCGCCACGGCATTGTTTGTGCCGGTTTTGGCTTGATGAACCCGAATGCCTATTTGGCGGTAGCAATTGAGTATTTATCTTCTCACCGTCCAACATGGTCGAAGAACATTCAGTTTGGTAAGACCCTCGTATCCAGTGGCATGATAGATAGGGTGGTCGACGGGTTAGGTCGCCAGTTATGTGAAGTCCCGGTCGGTTTCAAGTGGTATGTCGAGGGGCTATTTGAGGGCACAATGGCGTTCGGAGGAGAAGAAAGTGCCGGTGCTTCCTTCCTGCGTCATGATGGATCGGTTTGGACGACAGACAAAGATGGTTTTATTATGGCGCTGCTTGCAGCTGAGATTTTAGCGGTGACAGGCAAAGATCCACAAACCTTATACGAAGCACAAGTGGCCAAGTATGGTAAACCCTATTATAAACGCATTGATGTGGTTGCAACTCCTGAGCAGAAAAAAATTCTTGGTGCATTAGATAAAGAGGATGTTACGCAAACCACGCTAGCAGGCGAAGAGATTGCGAGCGTGTTGACACACGCCCCGGGGAATGACGCTGCCATTGGCGGTTTGAAGGTGTCGACACAAAATGGCTGGTTTGCTGCTCGCCCTTCAGGAACGGAAAATGTGTATAAAATTTATTTGGAAAGCTTTATCTCAGAAGAGCATTTAGCGAAGTTGGAAACAGAAGCGAAAGCCTTAGTTGACAGCGTTTTGCCAGCTTAGTTTACATAAACAATGCCCTCTACATAAGGTACAAAAAGGACGCTCGCATGCGTCCTGTTTGTATTATTTCGGGTGCCATGCATAAGAAAGCGAAAAGTTATTGTTATTCAATAGTGTAAAGTCGAGATAGCCACTTATTGAGTGGGAAACCAAGCTGTTGGCTTACTTTCTGGGCAACAGCTTTTAGCTCTTTGCTGTTCATTTCGTTCTTGATTTTACCTGCTAGTACGACCCAGTTTCCACTGCCTGTATCTAGTGCGCGAATATCGCGGAATGAGGCTTTTAGTGTCGAGATTAAATGGGGGTCATCTTTATGATTTATCCAACAATTTAGAGCTAACCAGCCGTCTTCTTTGATCTGTTGTGCGCAGTTTTCAATAAAGCTTTTTTCTAGAACACCGTGCTCCATGCCATCGGTGTTATACAGGTCTGTCATTAGAATATCGACCTTTCGATTAAAACCTTTTTTAATGTACTCTTGGGCATCAGCGTGTTCGATTTGAATGCGTTTGCCTTGTGGTACCTTGAAGTACATTTTGGCCGATTCAATCACTTCTTCCCTAAGTTCTACTGCGGTAATTTGTATACTGGGTACAGCATGATAAAGAGCGCTTAACAGTGTGCCTCCACCTAATCCTAAAATCCCCACGCGTTTGGGCTGACAAAAGAGCAACGTCAGGGTCATGGCCTGTGTGTACTCATGTTGTAATATATGAGGCGTCGCTAATTTGATACGGCTTTGCTCATCTCCATCAGCGAAAGATAAAATACGAAACTTTCCATCGTCATAAACACGAATAGGGCCGAACTCGTCTGCACTGTCATGTAGCAAGTTAAGATAGTTCATGGTTTTCCTTTTAAATAAATCGAGCCAGGCAGCAGCTGGCTCGATTGGCAAGTGCGAGGTAGGGCTCCCGTAGGGAATACCCAGTATTACGAAGTAGCCGCTGATTGTTTAAGATGTTTCAGTAGTATCTGCGCAGGATGGGGAAGTGTAGCATCATCCAAACGTTTTGCCTGACTCCGGCAAGAATAGCCAGTTGCAACCAGTTTACCAGCAAGTGCTGGGTCATGTATTTTGTCTTTCCAGGACAGCTCATAGATGACTTTAGAGGTGTCTGCATTATTGGCTTCATGGCCGTAGGTACCAGCCATGCCACAGCAACCAACATCTTCGACCTTTAGTTCCAAACCAAGCATTTTGTATACCTCTTGCCAATTCTTGATCGATCCTGCCGCATTGGTCTTTTCTGTGCAGTGGGTCATTAAATGGTAGGTGCTGCCATCCCCGGAAAGAGGTTGATTTTGTAAATGTTCTGCTTGCTCTGCCAGCCACTCCTGCATAAGTTGAATCGTAGGGATTTGTCGGCTATCACCAAAAGCTTTGCTGTATTCTGATCGGTAGGTAAGGGTCATTGAAGGATCAATGCCAACAAAGGGCAAACCGTAGAATGACAGACTTTGTAACATGTCTAGATTTTTACGGGCGGCTTTCTCAAATGCTTTCATAAAACCATGAACATGCAGGGGTTTACCATTTGGTAGGTAAGGGGCAAGGTACGCTTGAAAGCCAAGACGAGTCAGCATTTCCATGATATCCAATACCAGTTCTGTCTCAAAGTAGCTGGTAAAGGCGTCCTGAACAATGATGACGGCACGCTTTCTATCTTTAGGGCTGAGTGATTCGATGGCCATCGGCGTGGCCAAGCGTATGCCTCGACGAGACATTTCTTTTTTAAGATTGATCGCGCTCAGTGCCGGGCTATCGGTCAAGCCCAAGTATTTGCTGCTTAGCTGATTGATCCAACGGTTTTTAACAAGCCAATTATATGGCTGTGGAAACATAGAGAGCGTTGGCATCATAAACTCAAGAGAGCCGATTAAATAGTCCTTTATTGGACGTAGGTAGCGACTGTAATAAAGCTCTAAAAACTTGGCGCGAAATTCTGGCACATCAACCTTAATAGGGCATTGTCCGACACAAGATTTACATGCCAAACAGCCCATCATGGACTCGTGTACTTCGTTGGAAAAATCATATTTCCCGCGACGCTTGGCCAGCGTGTTTTTTAAGCGAGGAATAAACTGCCATATGAAACGACTGTTTTTTATCTCTTTGCTTACTTTTAACGTATCCACACCATGCTCACTCATACCACGCAACCATTCGCGCATTAGCGAGGCTCGCCCCTTTGGTGAATGACGACGATCACGTGTGCCTTTCCAAGAAGGGCACATGGCATCATTAGGGTCAAAGTTGTAACAGGCGCCATTGCCATTACAGTACATACCTTCTTTAAACTGATCTCGATTATGCAAAGGGATTTGTCGGTCAAACTGACCGCGTAACGGCACTTCGTCGATTTTCAGAAGGTCAGCCCCAAGCTCAAATGGTGTGGCTATTTTGCCTGGGTTGAGTTGGTTTCTCGGGTCAAAGGCTCCTTTGACTTGTTGAATACTCGGGTAAAGCTCACCAAAGAAGGAGGGCGAATATTCAGAGCGAACCCCTTTACCATGCTCACCCCAGAGTAAACCATGATACTTTTGCGTTAAAGCGACCACTTTATCGGTAATGTCGCGAATCATCGGCTCTTGGGATTCGTCTTTTAGGTCCAGTGCGGGGCGAACGTGTAAAACCCCAGCATCAACATGACCAAACATGCCATATTGAACTTTATAACTGTCTAAGACGGCACGAAACTCCATGATAAAGTCAGCGAGATTTTCCGGAGGTACGGCAGTATCTTCGACAAATGGAATTGGGCGTTTTTCCCCTTTGGCGTTGCCTAACAGTCCAACGGATTTTTTACGCATTGCCCAAAGCTTATTGACGTTGTCATGCCCCATAGCAACGGTATAGCCTAGAGCGCTACTTCCAGACCCTTCTTTATTCGCGTTATCTAGCTTGTCTGTCAGTACTTTGATGCGCTTAGCGACCTCTTGCTCATCATTTCCCGTGTATTCAACAAGATTGATTCCTTGGATGTTTTCGTCTTCGTTTTCAGGGAAGAACTCAGAGACAGAACCCCAAATAATGTCGCCTTTCGCTAAGCCCAGTACTTTTGAGTCAACCGTTTCAATAGAGGTCGGTTTGGCTGCTAATAATTCACGAGCGTGGCGAAGGGAGCCTTCAAAGCTATCGTAGCGGATGT
This sequence comes from Marinomonas sp. 63XJN7_7_ISO-PGPR-S23-202, assembly GCF_056173505.1. Classification (NCBI taxonomy): domain Bacteria; kingdom Pseudomonadati; phylum Pseudomonadota; class Gammaproteobacteria; order Oceanospirillales; family Oceanospirillaceae; genus Marinomonas; species Marinomonas sp. 63XJN7_7_ISO-PGPR-S23-202. Next base: position 2,513,305 of record NZ_CM149677.1, read on the forward strand.
TAACTAATGCAGCATAGGTTGGAATTGGCAGCAAGTTAACCTTCGCTTCGACAATAAACCCTAACGTTCCTTCGGAGCCACATAGAATCGAGTTTAAATTAAATTTGCCATCGTCGGTACGAATATGGGCTAAGTCGTAACCTGTTAAACAACGATTTAATTCAGGGAAAGTGTCACTGATCTCTTGCTGCTTCGTTTTTTGGATCGAATCAATTACCCGATGGGCATGGGCAACGTAATCGCTTCCAGATTTAATTTTCTCCAATGTATCATCATTGATGGGAGCCGACTCATGTAATGTACCATCCAAAAGAACCGTTTTGAGTGACAATACGTGGTCTCGCGTTTTGCCATACATTACTGAGCCTTGTCCGCTTGCGTCGGTGTTGATCATGCCGCCGATAGTGGCTCGATTACTGGTCGACAATTCAGGGGCAAAAAATAATCTATGTGGCTTAATGGCTTTGTTAAGCTGATCTTTTACTACTCCCGCTTCAACTCGTGCCCAACCTTCTTCCACATTGATCTCAAGGATACGATTCATGTATTTAGACAAATCGACAATCAGACCATCCGTGAGGGATTGACCATTGGTTCCTGTCCCGCCACCACGAGGGCTGAGTACAATATCGTGAAAAGTATCCTCGTTACTCAGCTTAACAAGACATTGAAGATCTTCAGCTGTTTTGGGGTAAATAACCCCTTGAGGTAAGACTTGGTATATGGAATTGTCCGTCGACAAGACAATTCGGTTGGCATAATCAGGATTGGTGTCCCCGGAAAATCCTGAAGCCTTCAGGCGCTCAATAAACGAGAGGTATTTAGCCTGAACGGGCGAGACTTCAGAAAGAGATGGAATCATGTATCTTTTACTCCGTTAATGATGACTGACAAAATTTTAACAAAGAAATGCCATGCATAGGGACATTTGTTCTCTATTATCTTTGTCTTACTGTTGAACTTATTTTAAAAGCTGAGGTCAAACGGTAGGAATGCAGTAGAATGTTCCCTTATTTTGCTTCCTTCAATATATGCTAGAATTCGCCTCGACTAACCATCGAGGCTTTTTTTTGTCCATTATTCAACCTTTTATCATCCCTAAGTACTATCGAAGTCCGCTTAGCCACGGTCAGATCTTTGTCTATCGAGGTGATCTTGAACACCCTTATGCGCCGGGTAATAAGTGGCATAAGTTGAAATATCATCTGTTGGAAGCTCAAACACGACAGGCTAAGTTCATTGCCACTTTTGGTGGGCCATACTCGAATCATCTTCATGCGTTCGCTCAAACGCTTTATACGCACCAAGCGTTTAAAGCGATTGCAGTGATTCGCGGAGAACTTCATCCACAGCTCACACCAACATTACGTGACATGGTTTGGAATGGCGTTGAGCTATGGCCTGCATTAAGACGCGACTACAAACGAGGTATGAATGCGGATGTGGTAAAGCAAATTAATGCATTATACGATGATGTTTACTGGATTCCTGAAGGTGGCGGAGGTGTTTTAGGAGCCCAAGGTTGTCTAGATTGGGCGAAACATATTGGTACATTAGATAATCAATATGATGCTTGGGTAGTGTCTGCAGGAACGGGCACGACAGCAGCAGGGTTGTTATCACATCCTCAGTCTGCGGATTTGCACGTTACTAGTGCCTTAAAAGGTGCAGAGCAACAACGAGCCGTCATATTAGCGCTCGCCTCATCATTAAGACCGTCGGATAGATTACAGACAATGGATAGCACTAAGAACAAACAAGACTTAGATAAGCGTTTGTTTTTTCACTCTGAGGCCCATGAAGGCGGTTTTGCCAAACACAGTGAGGCGTTGCTGGAATTTATTGACGAATGTAACACGGTGAACCCTGACCTGCCGTTAGATCCCATATATACTTGCAAAGCCCTCTTTCATATTATGAGACAATGGCGTAAAGGGAACTGGCCCTATCAACGAACCCTAATGATTCATACCGGTGGCTTGCAAGGTTGGCGTGGTTATGAGTAAAACAGGATAGATCACCAGATAGCGATAAGAGCCTGCTTCATGTTAAAGTGGCGCGGCACGCAGGAAATAAAAAGAGCAAGACAAAACACCCTGCTAGATCAGACGAATGACACCATTAGATGAAAAAGAGAATACTAAATGAGTCTTTTTAGACGTGTTGGCATAATTGCTCGATTAGATAAGTCACAAATCCTAGAGACGGTTAAAAGTTTGATGGAGTACCTTGCAGAGAAGGGGTCACAACCTGTACTCGAAACAGGATTAGCGGCCATGATGCCCGGCCTTAAGGTGGCTTCTTCTCCGTTAAAGGAACTCGGTAATGAATGTGATTTGGTTATGGTGGTAGGAGGCGATGGCAGTTTTCTCGGTGCGGCTAGAGCCATTTGTAATTACGATATTCCTGTTATTGGTATTAACCGTGGTACATTAGGTTTTCTAACGGATATTTCGCCTTATGCGTTAAAAGAAGAGTTGGAGCCTATTTTTCGTGGTGAATACTATGAAGAAAAGCGCTTTATGATTGAGGCCAAGATCAAGCGTCAGAATAGGCCAAGTGGTGAAGGTATTGCGTTAAACGATTTGGTACTTCATCCAGGCAAGTCGGCACGAATGATCCGTTTTGATTTGTTCATTGACGATCAGTTCGTTATGAACCAAAAATCGGATGGTTTGATTGTTGCCACCCCAACAGGTTCTACCGCTTATGCGTTGTCTGCAGGCGGTCCTATTATGCTTCCTAAGTTAGATGCACTTGTATTAGTGCCCATGCACCCACATACATTGAGTAATCGTCCGATTGTTATTGATGCCAATGCCCGCATTCGAATCGTTGTCTGTGAGACAAATTTAACCTACCCAAGTGTTAGCTGTGATGGTCAATTGAATATTACAACAGCACCCGGTGATGAAATTAATATCACGAAAAAAGAAGGTGGCATTCGTTTAATACATCCTAAAACCCATGATTTTTACGATGTATGCCGTGACAAGTTAGGTTGGCAATCCAGTTACAAATCCTAGTGATTGCCTAACGTTGTATCTAACAATAGAATAAGAGGTGTCTCCTAGACCATGTATCTCGTCTATCAATTTTCAGCGAATGAAGATCCATCTTTATTAAGCCAAACCCTTTGGCGCTTAAAAATTTCTCATAGAGTTATTGTGAATGATGGGCACCGCGAGCTTTGGGTGAGCCATCCCTCCCATCAAGAACCTGCAGCACAATTAGTGAAAATTTGGCTTAACGACCCTCAGATGCTGAATAAAGTCGAAATCGACCCTAGCCAGCCCATTCCTCACTCTTCATCCAGCATTGTTGAACAAATAAAAGCAGCACCAGCCACAGTGGGCGTGTTGTTAGCAGCGGCCATTGTGGCATTCGTGACTCAGCTAGGGTCGGATCTTTCAATGGTACGGTATTTTACGATTTCTCCTTTTACGGTTTTTGGCGGTCAGATTCGTTTCTTTTCGCTACAAGAAGTACTGGCTCAAGGAGAATATTGGCGTTTACTGACTCCAGCATTGATTCATTTTAGTGTGATGCACATCGCTTTTAACGCCCTATGGGTTTGGGATGTGGGGCGTCGTCTAGAACGAATGGTTGGTTCACTTGCCTGGATAGTAGGCGTTATTGTTATCGCGATATTCAGCAATATATTGCAGTTTGAGATTGATTCTAACCCTTTGTTTGGTGGATTGTCGGGGGTGGTTTACGGGTTAATCGGCTTTGCTTGGTTATTACCGGTATTGCGCAAAGACTGGCCCGTTATTGTCAGTAAACCGCTGATGATTTTTTTCATGGTGTGGCTGGGAATCGGTTATACGCCAATTCCTGAGTCACTAGGGTTAGGAAGCATTGCCAATACAGCCCATACCATTGGTTTGTTTGCTGGGTTAGCATTGTGTCTTATTTACTGGGTGGCAACTAAGCATCGTCCATTAAGACGATGATAAATCGGCTAGCCAGATTCAAAGATACCAAGCCAATCCCTCAATCAGATTGGCTTGGCTCGTCATTTATAAAGGCCGTGTCTACTAGCGGCAATGAGAGTGTGTGATGAATTTTAAAGAAATGATCGATAATATGTCGCCAGAGGTCTACGTTCGCTTGAAGCAAGCTGTCGAATTAGGCAAATGGCCAAATGGTGTACGCTTAACAGAAGAACAAAAAGAGTTATGTTTGCAAGCTGTTATTACCTATGACTACAGTAATAAATCAGAAGAAAGCCGAGTAGGGTATATTGAACGCAACGTACATACAGGTTGTGACAGCAAAACCAGTACCAATGAACATGAAACCGTTAAATGGGTGAGCAATGACCCTAAGGGTAAGGTTTAATGTTATTGGGCAGTTTGAAAAAAATGTCGGTATCGGCACCCTCTGGCCAAGTTCAGTATTCATTGAATCTAGGAGAGGAAAGCGTTGCCTTAAATGATTTATTAGGACAAAAAATCTCATTGACTCTTTCCGGCGACATTCATTGTGTGCACTGTGGTCGCCAAACCAAAAAATCTTTCAATCAAGGTTTTTGTTTTCCTTGTTTTAAAAAACTGGCCGCCTGTGATACCTGTATTATGAGCCCAGAGAAATGCCATTTTCACCTAGGCACTTGTCGAGAACCTGAGTGGGGTGAAAAGTATTGTATGCAGGATCATTATGTTTATCTTGCCAACTCATCAGGCTTAAAAGTCGGCATTACCCGTGGCGATCAATTACCTACCCGTTGGATTGATCAAGGAGCCACTCAAGCAAGAGCCTTGTTTCGCGTCAACAATCGTCGTATGTCGGGATTAGTAGAAACCTTATTCAAAACCCAAGTAGCGGATAAAACCAATTGGCGTAATATGTTAAAAGGAAGCGCCGCTGAGCTGGATTTAGAATATGAGCAAGAACGTTTAATCGGGTTGTTATACGAAGGGTTGGATGCATTACAGAATGAATTCGGTTTGCAATCGATTACCGATCTGTCTGATGAAAATGAAACACATCAATTTACTTACCCAGTTTTAGACTACCCAACGAAGGTAACCAGTCTCAATGGCGATAAAACCCCAGATATAGAAGGGGTGTTAATGGGTATTAAAGGTCAATATTGGATGCTTGATACCGGCGTCATTAACATTCGTAAATACACTGGTTACCAAGCATCATTCTCATTTTAGGAGAGAGTATATGAAAGAGAGTCAGCCCTCAGCAATATTATTGAAAGACTATAAGGTTCCTCCTTTTCTTATCGATAAAACAGAATTGACCTTTGATCTTGATGAAACGAACACCGTAGTCACATCGCATTTGCATATGCGCCGTAACCCAGCCTGCGGCAAATCAACCCAGCCACTGGTTTTAGACGGCGGGGAAGATGTCAAATTAATTGGTGTTGCAATGGATGGCTATGCACTCCCTAGTGAAGAATACCGTTTGGTGGATGACAAACTGATTATTACTGCAACGGCTGATGAGTTTATTCTTACCTGTGAAACATTAATCGATCCACAAAACAACACACGTTTGGAAGGCCTATACCGTTCTTCCTCCATGTTCTGTACGCAATGTGAAGCCGAAGGCTTCCGTCACATTACCTATTATCTCGATCGCCCTGATGTTATGTCGGTTTTTACGACCACCATCATTGCTGATGAGACTCGTTACCCTGTGATGCTGTCTAATGGTAATGAAACAGAGCGCGGTAAAACAGATGAGGAGAAAACCTTCGTTGTATGGCACGACCCTTTCCCAAAGCCCGCTTACCTATTTGCGTTAGTGGCAGGCGATCTAGCGGTCAAAAATGATGTGTTCACAACCCAAAGTAAACGCGATATTAAACTGCAAATTTTTACTGAGCGACATAATATCGATAAAGTGAATTATGCGATGGAAGCGTTGAAACGCGCCATGCGTTGGGATGAAGAAACCTATGGCCGTGAATACGACCTAGATATCTTTATGATCGTCGCGGTAGATGACTTCAATATGGGAGCAATGGAAAATAAAGGACTAAATATTTTCAACTCCTCTTGCTTATTAGCCAGCCCAGAAACCACGACTGACGATACTTTCCTGCGAGTTGAGTCCGTTGTTGCCCATGAATACTTCCACAACTGGTCTGGTAACCGAGTTACTTGCCGTGACTGGTTCCAGTTAAGCTTAAAAGAGGGCTTTACGGTTTTCCGTGATCAAAGCTTCTCATCGGATATGCACTCTGAAACAGTAAAGCGTGTGGAAGATGTGTCTTTTCTGAAAACAGCACAGTTTGCAGAAGACGCCGGACCAATGTCTCATCCCGTTCGACCTGCCTCTTATATTGAAATCTCAAACTTCTATACCTTGACGGTCTATGAAAAGGGCGCTGAAATTGTTCGCATGATCCACACCTTATTAGGTGAAGAAGCATTTCGTAAAGGCTCTGATTTATACTTTGAACGCCACGATGGTCAAGCCGTAACATGTGATGATTTCGTTGCCGCCATGCAAGATGCTTCTGGCGTGGATTTAACTCTGTTTAAACGTTGGTACTCACAAGCAGGCACACCTCTTGTCACCGTGACGGATGAATACGATGAGCAAACGAACACCTATCGCTTAACCATTAAGCAACATACTCCAGCAACCCCTGCTCAACCAACCAAACTTTCTCTGCATATTCCAATTCGAGTTGGCTTATTAAGCGAGCAGGGTGACGCACTAACGGTTGGCTTTCAAAACGAACGCTCAGACGATTTCGTGCTTCACTTAAAAGACAACGAGCAAACGTTTGAATTTACGGATGTAAGCAGCAAACCGGTTCCATCCTTATTGCGCTCATTCTCGGCACCCGTAAAACTGCACTACGAGTACACCACAGAGCAACTGCTTCTATTATTGTCCTGTGACAGTGATGGCTTTAATCGCTGGAGTGCAGCGCAGCAATTAGCGGTGAATGAATTGAACCAACTGATTAAGCAAGCCGAAAATGGTAACGCTTTCTCTATCGACTCAAATTTAGTGGCTGGTTTTAAAGCATTACTAGAAGACGAAACGCTTGACCCTGCGATGGTGGCTTTGATTCTTGAATTACCAAGCCAAGCTTATTTGTCAGAACTGGCAGAGGTCATTGACCCTCAAGCAATCAAAGCGGCTCGTCATTTCTTGAAAGTGAGCATTGCCAACGCTCTGTCTGTTCAGTTTGCAGAGATCTACCATAAACATGTTGTCACAGGCAAGTATCAAGCCAATGCACAAGACATAGCTCATCGTTCTTTGAAAAATACCGCCTTGTCATATTGGGCAGAATCAACCGATCAGCAAGCAAAAACTACTGTGGCAGAACAATTTAAACAAGCAGACAACATGACAGATCAGTTTGCTGCCTTGTCTATTGCGGTAAAAACCAACCACACGAATGCACAAGATATGTTGTCGGCTTTCTACGAACAATGGCAAGCAGAGCCTCTTGTTGTCAACAAATGGTTAATGTTAAGTGCCTCACAAGAAAGCGATGAAGCATTAGGCGTTGTGAAGGCTTTAATGGAACACCCATCGTTTGATTTGAAAAATCCTAATAAAGTTCGCTCTGTATTGGGTGGGTTTGGTCAAAATATTTCAGGGTTTCATCATGAAGATGGCTCAGGTTACCAATTCTTAGCCGATCAAATTATCGTTTTGAACAAGCGAAATCCACAATTGGCTTCTCGGTTATGTACCCCTCTAACACGCTGGAAAAAACTCAAACCAGAGCTAAGTGTTCAAATGAAGAAGCAATTAGAACGCATTCTTACAGAAGATCTTTCTAAAGATGTTTATGAAGTGGTTTCAAAATCTTTGGCATAACGTGCCTTTATAAAGTGAAGTAAACGAATTTATACCCAAGGCTTTTAGTCTTGGGTATTTTTTTGTTTTAGCACCTACACTTACACTAAAGAAGCTATTGAAAAAAGTAAAAAATTTACGTTTTTTTTGCATTTCACTTTGGATTCTGGCATAACAGGTTAACTGATTGATGGGCTTGGGTTTGTTTAGGGGCATATAATGATAAGTCGTACCGCTTTGTTTATACCTATTGCATTAGGACTGATGACCACGGCTTGCAGCACAACGAGCAATACGTCATCACAAGATCAGTCCAGCATGACAGGGGCTGTTACAGCCACCCAGAAAAGTCCAACCAATATCAAGCCGGAGACCTCTCTTAAAGACACATTAGAAGAAAAAAATCAGCGTATTGAAGCGCTGCAGCAAGCACTAGCAAAGAACCAGAACAAACTGGCTGACTTACAACACCAACTGGATGAAAAAGACGCGTTAATAGACGCTCTAGGAAAATCATCGTCAAGCTCTGAGGCTCTGATTGCCTTAGAAAAAGAAAAGCGACTACGCCGTGATTTAGAATCTCAGTATGCCCAACTTAAAGTTGATAATGACCACCTTAATAAAAAACTCTCCCAATTGAGAGCGGAAAATCTCTCTCTTAAAAAACAGCTTTTCAGTAATTCTTCTGTAAGCAAAACGTCACAAAACCAAGCTAACTCGAATGCTAAATTGGATTTTGTGAGGTTAAACAAAAGCTATCAAACGCTAAACTCTGCTTATTCTGCACTGCAAAAGAAATACCATTCGTTAGAAAGCAAGCAAAAAAACCTGCAGCAGCGTTATAATAAATTGAACCTCGACAACTTATCCAATGAAAAAGCATTAGACTCGCTAAAAGCAGAAAATTTAAAGCTAGGCGGGCAAATATCCGATGCCAGAGCACAGCAAGAGTCTTTGTGGAATAAAATTCATGTTCAAGAGGGCATGATAAAACATTTACAGGCTAACTTAACTGAACAATACAGAAGTCAGTCGACACCTTCTGACGATACAACAAGCAATCAAGACAGCAGCCAACTGCAAGGCCAGATAGCGACCCTCGAAGCAAAGTTAAACGCACAGGAAAGTTTGATTAACGATTATAAAAAGAATGTACAGACACTTAAAAAGCAACTTGCTCAACACAAAGTCAATAACCGTCACATAGCAGCTTTAGAGTCACAATTGGCACGACTTGAACAAATGAATGTTGATGCGAACAAAGCACTCAAAGACAGCAATAAAGCGTTATTAGTAAGTCAGGCCCATGCCGAATCCTTATCGGATCAATTGACAGGCTTAGAACAAGACAAAGCCAATTTAGAGAAAGAATTGGCCTCTTTAAAAGAACAATCAGCCAAAGATACTGCAGAGCGGACTAAATTGGCGGCTCAAGTGAATGACTTGATTCCGTTTCAAGCGGAAGTAGCCTCTCTTAAAAATCAGCTAGCCGTTAGTCTAGACAGTGTGACTTGGCAGCTACCTAAAGAAGCGTCTTTACACAATAACTTTGAGATCGTTGTGACCGCCCGCGTTACTAACCCTGTAGCAGGGCAAAGTTACGTTGCGCAATTGGTGACAGACAGTGCTATTCAAATGATTAGTAGCCCTAAAGTTGAGGCGACAGTACAAAATGGTCAATTACAATGGCGTTGGCGGTTAAACGGTCTAAACGAACGACCTAATGCGAAATTAAATCTATTTGTGTCGCAACAAATGAACTACCACGATAAAGTTATCTTAAGACAAGTGTACGATGGTAGTGAAACCATGGCGCTGAAAAACGATAACTTGCTTGATAAATATGGTTTCTGGGCTGGCGCGATATTACTTGGGTTGGCTGGTGGCTTTGGGGCAGGCTATATGAGTAGAAGAAAGAAAGAGGCATAATTCGCTGTTTTTTCAAACACGCTATCTAGTTGATAAAGCGGCCTACAATACCACGAACTAGTGATAAAAACGGATGACATAGGTGTCGCTACCAGCCACTCTAAGCCCTTGCTTTCTTTTTAAACAAAGCAGGGCTTTTTTGTCTGGGGATTTTCAATGGGCTTGTTTCGCCCTACACTTCTTATATTTTGTCTTTGATGAGTCAGATCATTCAACTCTACATTATTAATATTCAATACTTAGCCGATGAGTTTTAGGTATAGTAGGCTCGCATATACATATTGAGGTAGTGACAGTGGTAAAGTCCAAATCGTATTCCATTATTGAGGCGCGTTTAGCGCAAAATATACTGATTCTTGATGGCGCAATGGGAACCATGATTCAGTCGTACAAGCTTGAAGAACAGGACTATCGAGGCGAACGTTTTGAAGACTGGGAGAGCGAGCTAAAAGGGAATAATGATTTACTGTCATTAACACAACCAAAAATCATCAAAGATATCTACTCAGCCTATTTAGCGGCGGGAGCAGATATCATTGAAACAAACACCTTCAATGCTAACGCCATTTCCATGTTGGATTACCATATGGAAGCACTTAGCTATGAGCTGAACTATGAATCGGCTCGATTGGCGCGCGAGGCCGCAGACGAATTTACTCAACAAAACCCTGATAAGCCTCGCTTTGTTGCTGGTGCCGTGGGACCGACAAGCCGAACTTGTACGATTTCACCGGATGTTAACGACCCAGGATTTCGTAATATACACTTCGATGAGTTAGTCGAGGCTTATACAGTTGCCGTTGATGGTCTTGTTAAAGGTGGTGTGGACCTCATTCTAATTGAAACGATTTTCGATACCTTAAATGCCAAAGCCGCTATTTATGCCGTATTAGATTATTTCGAAAAAACCGGTGTTCGTTACCCAATTATGATCTCAGGTACCATCACGGACGCATCTGGCCGAACGTTGTCAGGACAAACTACTGAAGCGTTTTGGAACTCTATTGCGCATGCCAAACCACTCTCTGTTGGTTTAAATTGTGCGCTGGGACCAAAAGATTTGCGCCAATATGTAGAGGAATTATCCCGCATTGCTGATACTCATGTGTCTGCGCACCCCAATGCTGGTTTGCCTAATGCATTTGGTGAATACGATGAAACACCAGAAGAAATGCTCGAAGAAATTCAAGGTTGGGTCGATGCCGGTTTTATTAACATCATTGGGGGCTGTTGTGGTACCGCACCGAGTCACATAGAAACCTTTGCTAAAGCCTTCCTACAGTCGACTCCTCGCCAAATCCCGACTATCGAAAAAGCCTGTCGCTTATCTGGACTTGAGCCATTCAATATTGATGGAAACGCCTTATTTGTAAATGTTGGTGAGCGAACCAATGTCACGGGCTCAGCGATGTTTAAGCGCTTGATTAAAGAAGGGGACTTCGATACCGCACTGGACGTTGCTCGTCAACAAGTAGAAAACGGCGCGCAGATTATCGATATTAACATGGATGAAGGCATGCTGGACTCCAAGGCTGCCATGGAGCGCTTCCTTAAGTTGATCGCATCTGAGCCTGACATCTCGCGTGTGCCTATCATGCTGGACTCATCTAAGTGGGACATTCTCGAAGCAGGCTTGAAATGGATTCAAGGTAAAGGGGTTGTTAACTCCATTAGTATGAAAGAAGGGGAAGACAACTTTCGAGAGCAAGCGAAAAAGCTCATGAAGTATGGTGCGGCTGTTATCGTGATGGCATTCGACGAACTCGGCCAGGCGGATACTCGAGAGCGAAAAATCGAGATTTGTCGACGCTCTTACAAAATCCTTGTCGATGAAGTCGGCTTTCCGCCAGAAGACATTATTTTTGACCCCAATATTTTTGCCATAGCGACCGGTATTGAAGAGCACAACCGTTACGCGTTAGATTTTATTGAAGCAACAGGAGACATTACCCGTGAGCTGCCCTATGCCAAGGTGTCTGGTGGAGTGTCTAACGTATCCTTCTCTTTCCGAGGTAACAACCCTGTTCGTGAGGCGATCCATGCGGTGTTCTTATATCATGCCATTAAACAAGGTATGACCATGGGGATCGTCAATGCTGGGCAATTAGCTTTATATGAAGACATCCCAATCAAATTGCGTGATGCGGTAGAAGACGCCGTATTAAATCGCACTCCGGATGCCACCGATAACTTGCTAGCCATAGCTGGCGAGTTTGCAGGCACAGGCGAAGTCGCAGAAAAAGAAACACAAGAGTGGCGCAACTTGCCAGTGACAGAACGTTTAAGCCATGCTTTGGTTAAAGGGATTACCGAATTCATCGATGACGACACTGAAGAAGCGCGCCAAGCGTATGCCCGTCCGCTGGAGGTCATTGAAGGCCCCCTTATGGATGGCATGGGCATTGTGGGGGACTTGTTTGGTTCAGGTAAGATGTTCTTACCTCAGGTGGTCAAATCGGCTCGTGTCATGAAAAAAGCCGTTGCTTACTTAATGCCTTTTATTGAAGAAGAGAAACGTCTAAACATGGACACGGCATCGTCCAGTAATGGCAAGATCATTATGGCCACCGTGAAAGGCGATGTTCATGACATCGGTAAAAATATTGTTGGTGTTGTTTTGCAATGTAATAACTTTGAAGTCATTGATCTTGGGGTCATGGTTCCTGCCGAAAAAATATTGCGTACCGCAAAAGAGGAGGGAGCCGATATGATTGGTTTGTCTGGCTTGATCACTCCATCACTGGATGAAATGGTGCATGTGGCAAAAGAAATGGAACGACAAGGTTTCAAATTGCCAGTAATGATCGGTGGGGCAACCACTTCTAAGGCTCATACGGCGGTTAAAATTGAGCAAAACTATAAACAAAATCAAGTGGTTCATGTTACCAATGCCTCACGCAGTGTGGGGGTTGCCAGCGCATTGCTGAGCAAGGATACAACACGACGACAAGCCTTTATTGATGAGATCAAAACCGATTATGAAAAAACGCGCTTGCGCTATAAAGACCGGGCCAAAGCAGGTCGTCGAGTCTCACTGGACAAAGCGCGTCTAAATAAAAGCCCTGTCGATTTTTCCAGTGGCATAGTGACGCCAAATAACCTTGGCATTACGGTGTTGACCGAAAGCGATATCGATTTGGCTGAAGTACGACATTACATCGATTGGACACCCTTTTTCCAAACGTGGGAATTGGCCGGCGCTTATCCACGCATTTTGACGGACAAAATAGTTGGCGCGGAAGCGACGCGTGTTTATAACGATGCGCTCGCCATGTTGGATAACGTAATCGCGAATGCCAGCTTACAGGCACGAGCCATAGTGGGTTTATTTCCTGCCAATCAAGTGAACGATGACGACATCGAAATTTATGCAGACGAGTCTCGCGGTGAGGTTATCGAGCGGCTATCCTTCTTGCGAATACAAAATGAACTGACGGCACCAGGCAAATATAACCACAGCTTGGCCGACTTTGTTGCCCCTAAAGCATCTAAGATTCCTGATTATATCGGTGCTTTTGCGTGCGCTGCGGGTTTCGGCATTGAGCCCATCGTCGCGAAATACGAGGCCGATCACGATGATTATAATTCTATTATGATCAAAGCTGTCGCGGACCGTTTAGCCGAGGCTACAGCAGAGTTCTTACATGAAAAAGTACGTAAGGAGATCTGGGGCTATGCACCAGATGAAAGTTTGACTAATGCGCAGTTAATTAAAGAAAAGTATCAAGGGATTCGCCCTGCGCCAGGGTATCCTGCTTGCCCTGATCATACAGAGAAGGCCAAACTGTGGTCACTATTGAATGTCAAAGATAATATTGATATGGAAATTACAGAAAGCTTTGCTATGTTGCCAACAGCAGCGGTCAGTGGCTGGTACTTTGCCCATCCAGCCTCAACGTATTTTGGTATTGGCAAAATAGGTCCTGATCAAGTGGATGATTACGCCAAACGTAAGGGTATGAGTAAAGAAGATACAGAGCGCTGGTTAGCGCCAAACCTTGGCTACGACCCAGAAGATGATAGAGTGTAGTATGACGGGTTGTTAACTCTCATTGTTTATTTACGTCAACTAGGAAGGCCATTGTGTCAAAAGCGATTCAAGACCCAGAAAAACATCAAAAACGCATGCAAAACATCAAAAAGCATGTAGACAAGCGCATTGCTAAGGCTCAAGAAGATAAGGGAACCTTTGTACTATTAACTGGTAATGGGAAAGGAAAATCCAGCTCAGCATTAGGGATGGTCGCTCGTGCGTTGGGTCATGGTATGAAAGTAGGGGTAGTACAATTTCTTAAAGGTGAGTGGAACACTGGAGAAATTGATTTTTTTAAAAAGCAAGACGGCATTAGATGGGAAATTATGTCCTCTGGCTTTACATGGGAAACGCAAAACCGTGAAGCGGATATCGCTTCGTCAGAAGAGGCCTGGCAAAAAGCAGCGGATATGCTGGCGGATGCAAGTCTTGATTTGGTGGTGCTCGATGAGCTGACTTATCTACTTCATTATGAGTATCTTTTTGAAGACCGAGTCCTGGAAGCCCTGATGAATCGACCAGAGAGTCAGCACCTTGTTGTGACAGGAAGAGGGGCAAGTGAGTCTTTGATTGCGTTAGCGGACACTGTCAGTGAAATCAAAGAAGTGAAACATGCTTTTAAGCGTGGCATAAAGGCTCAGAAAGGACTGGAATTTTAGTTATCGCCAGTTAGAAATACTTAACTTTCATTAATATATAGATGAATATTCTTTTTAAATATTGTTAATATTCTACTTTATTCATATTGAGGTGGATTATGAAAATTGAGCGCCAAGAAATCACTCCACGCATGAGTCGTATTGTGAAACACAATGGGACCATTTACCTCTGCGGACAAGTAGCGGCGGATGCAAATGCAAGTATTACTGAGCAAACTCAAACCATGTTAGATAAAGTGGAAGCCTTGTTAGAACAAGCGGGCTCTAGCAAACAACACCTTTTATCGGCCACTATTTATCTTCGCGACATGAAAGATTTTGCCGCAATGAACGATGTTTGGGATGCTTGGGTTGTACAAGGACATACGCCAGCACGCGCCTGTGTTGAGGCTCGTTTAGCTCGTCCAGAGTTATTAGTTGAGATCTCAGTTATAGCAGCAGAGAAATATTAAGCGCGGCGCGAAATACATTGGTAATGTTTTGGTGGGTAAGCAAGGCTCTTACGTTTGCTTGATTTACGTGCTTACGTTTATGTGATTTTCTACCAAGGCATTACCGAGCACCCTTAGTGACCTTGCCATATCCCGAGATAAATTCATTAATAAAATGCCAAAGTCAAACGCATGATCATCATGAAAATCACTAAATAACTGGCTGGTCACTTCTAATACAATGCTGCTTTCTTTAGCAATGGTTTTACCTACTTTATCATGCAAAGCAATCATTGAGACGAAACCGACGGCCTCACCAAAGTTGATAGTTCTGGTATGAGAGGTTTGGTCATTGTGAGTTTTGTAGAAATCCAAACAGCCTTTCAGGACAATGTAAAAGCGGTCACCTTTATCCCCATAGTCAAACAGCTGTTCGCCAGCGTCCAGTTCAATAAGGACGCCATTGTTGAGTAAATAGGTAATAGAGCGTTCCGATAGGGCACCAAAAACCGAGCCTTCTTTGAGCTTAGATGGCTCTAGGTTAGAGTTTATGTCTTGCTTAAGGACGGTTTTCATTATGGTCTCCCGTCAATCAATGTCTCTTCTCAGTCAATAGTAATCCTTTGTTTGTTAGCTTTGTATCCCTGCTTGTATAAGTTTTAGCGCCTTCTACCATTTAATGACAGTCAGTTTCTGTGTTTAGTAGTAACTATTGGAGTAAGATTGTAAGCATTTGTTCCCTTGATTTCGCTTATTTTTTGTTAGTTTTTAAGCGTTTTTGATTTTTTATCGGTAATTTTATCTTGTACCTTAAAGAGCAAGGTATATCTGTGCGATAATGCTGGCCATTAATGCAAGCCGCCAACCTAGGTGTGCTCAATTTACTTTTAAGAAGCGGAAAAATACCTTGTTAACAACTGCCAATATCACCATGCAATTTGGTGCCAAGCCTTTATTCGAGAACGTGTCTGTTAAGTTTGCTGAAGGCAAACGTTACGGTCTAATCGGTGCAAATGGGTGCGGTAAATCCACCTTTATGAAAATCCTCGGCGGCGATTTAGAGCCAAGTTCTGGTAACGTATCTAAAGACCCAAATGAACGCCTTGGTAAATTAAAACAGGATCAATTCGCTTACGAAGAATATTCTGTCATCGATACGGTGATTATGGGTCACACAGAGCTGTGGGCAGTTAAGTCTGAAAAAGATGCAATTTACGCCAATCCAGAAATGACCGAAGAAGATGGACTTCGGGCAGGGGATTTGGAAGCAGAGTTCGCTGAAATGGACGGTTACACGGCTGATGCCCGTGCCGGAGAGTTGTTATTAGGGGTGGGGATTCCTACCGAGCAACACTATGGCTTGATGAGTGAAGTCGCACCGGGCTTGAAACTGCGTGTACTGCTTGCTCAAGCATTATTCTCTGATCCTGATATTCTGCTGCTTGATGAGCCTACCAACAACTTGGACATCAATACCATTCGCTGGTTGGAAGGTGTATTGGTTGAGCGCAACTGCACCATGATCATCATTTCCCATGACCGCCATTTCCTCAACTCCGTTTGCACCAACATGGCGGATTTAGATTACGGCGAATTGCGTTTGTTCTCAGGAAACTATGATGAATATATGACCGCCGCAACACAAGCTCGCGAGCGTCTATTATCGGATAATGCCAAGAAAAAGGCACAAATCAACGAGCTGAAATCGTTCGTGAGTCGTTTCTCTGCTAACGCTTCGAAATCGAAACAAGCCACCTCGCGTGCGAAACAGATAGACAAAATCCAACTTGAAGAAGTCAAACCATCAAGTCGTCAAAGTCCTTTTATTCGTTTTGAACAAGAGAAGAAATTGCACCGCATGGCGGTTCAAGTAGAAAATGTGGCAAAATCTTACGATGAAGAACTGTTCAGTGGTCTGAACATGATGGTTGAAGTTGGTGAACGTATCGCTGTTATCGGGCCAAACGGAATCGGTAAAACGACGTTACTTAAATGCTTGGTCGGTGACACGGAACTGACTAAAGGTGAGGTAAAGTGGTCTGAGAATGCCAGTATAGGCTATTACGCTCAGGATCATGCCCATGAATTCACCAAAGACGTTGATTTGATTGAATGGATGGGGCAGTGGGCTAAAGAGGGCGATGACGAGCAAGTGATTCGTGGTACGCTGGGTCGCCTGTTGTTCTCACAAAATGACATCAAAAAGTCGGTAAAAGTGCTTTCTGGTGGAGAGCAAGGCCGGATGTTGTTTGGCAAACTGATGTTGCAAAAACCAAATGTGCTAGTAATGGATGAGCCAACCAACCATATGGATATGGAGTCGATTGAGTCTTTAAACCTAGCGCTGGAAAACTACCCAGGGACATTGATTTTTGTCAGTCATGACCGCGAATTTGTCTCTTCCTTGGCGACTCGCATTGTTGAAGTCACCAGTGATGGCATTGTCGACTTCCATGGTACTTACGACGAATATTTGGCCAAACAGGACGCTTAATGTCTTGTATTGAGCGAACACGTTAGTGATTCACAATAAAATGGGAGCCTGTATCGAGAGGCTCCCTTTTTTTATGTCTGCTAAAATGACGTTAGCGTTTGTCTTGATAAGTAAAGGCTTCTTGATACTCTAAAACCTCCATTTTGTCGCCCACGTGAATCTCCCCTGTATTGAGGGCAATGAGATTGATGCCAAAATTGATGACTTTTTCCTCAGGCTGCAAACGAAACTTGCCTAATGTTTTCATTGGTTCGCCTTTTTTACTGCGTAGTGCCGTCTCTGGGTGTACAGTTGTAAAAATACAGCGAGCGCAGGGTTTTACATTCTCAAACTCGATGCCACCTATCCGCAGACGTTTCCATGTCTCTTCCTCAAAGGGCTGAGAGCCCGTCACAACAAGATTGGGACGAAATTGCGCCATCTGTATGTTTTCTTGGCATGTACGATTTAACTCCTCTAGAGAAGCTTGGGAAGTTAAGTGAAATGGGTAACCATCGGCAAAGCCCACAGGACTTTCTGGCCTTCTTTTCGTGAACCGTTCAGATTGCTCACCAAAATAAACCAAGCGAACATCACTGTTTAATACTTGGCTAAACCAAGCATTGGCCAGCTCCGAGCAATGTTGTGCTTTTAGTGATTTTTCCCAAATCACAACATTTTGATAGGTAGAGCTAAAGGTCGCAGGGTCTAATACCAGCTTAATAGCAGTATCAGGATGAGAAAGTTCCCATGTTTTATTAGTAAGTCGCTCAGCTTTGATCAAGACCAATTGGGGAAACTCTCGGCCAGTGATAAATTCGCCATTTGAATTGATGAGCATATAGCGACGATCCCCAGTTAACCCAGACCACTCTACTTGGCTTTGTGCTAATTCCACGCCGTGGATGGATTTGATTGGATAGATAGAAATCGAAGACAGAGAATAGGGCACAATAGATTCTTCCTTTTTACAACGGGTAATTTCTTATTATGCCGATAAGGTAACGTCACACAACCCCTTGAAGAGCGTTTATATCCTTATGAATCGTGAGATGTGAACAAAAAAACGCCCGACAAATCGGGCGTTTTACGTTGTACCAAACTGTACTTTTAACTATAAAGCTTGCAATACTTTGATTCGATCATTGATAGGTGGGTGGCTTGAGAACAACTCGCCTAGTGTTGGCATTTTGCCGCGGTTAATCCCGAAAGCAACCATGCCTTGTGGCATATGGCTTTCTTCATGCTCACTTTGCAGACGTGCTAGCGCTGCGATCATTGCGCCTTTACCGCCTAGACGAGCACCCGCCTCATCCGCCCTGAATTCACGGTATCGAGAGAACCACATCACAATCATTGAGGCGAGAATGCCGAATAAAATTTCGAACACAAACGTGGCGATGTAGTACCCCCAACCTACAGAGCCTTCATCGTCGTTTCTGCGCAAAAACTGATCAACGGCATAAGCGGCGATACGAGCAAAGAACATGACAAAGGTGTTAACCACCCCTTGAATCAAAGTCAAGGTCACCATGTCACCGTTCGCAACGTGACCTATCTCGTGGCCTAGCACCGCCTTGATTTCATCTGGCGGAAAGCGCTCAAGCATACCGCTTGATACAGCAACCAGAGCATCGTTTTTATTCCAACCAGTAGCGAAGGCGTTTGCATCGTGAGACGGAAAGATAGCCACTTCTGGCATTTTGATCCCCGCTTCTTTTGATAATTGAGCAACCGTCTCCAACAGCCAAGCTTCTTTATGGTTTCTTGGTTGCTCAATAACCACCGCACCAGTACCGCGCTTGGCCATGAATTTGGAAATCAGTAGTGAAATGATGCTCCCCGTAAAACCAAATACACCACAGAAAATCAGTAACGAGGTGAAGTTCAACCCGTTACTGGTCATATAGTTGTTAACACCCAGCAAGCTGAGAATCACACCCGCCACCAACATGATGGCTAGGTTCGTCACTAAGAACAGAATGATACGCATAAACATGCTCCTTAAAAGATTGTTAAAGAGCATGATAGGGCTGTTTGGTGGAAATTCAAGCAGAAGTTAACGCTTTCTTAATCGATCTAAGAAGGCGGCAAATCGCTCCATGGCAGGGGCCAGTTGCTCTATATGTGGAAGGAAGACAAAACGCACATGATCCGGTGTTGGCCAGTTGAATCCAGTACCTTGCACGATCAGCACCTTCTCTTCCTGTAAAAAACGCAAAATGAAATCCATATCGTCTTTTATTTGGTACATTTTAGGATCGAGTCTCGGGAATAAATAGAGCGCCCCTTGTGGTTTATGGCAATGTACACCAGGAATAGCGTCCAAAGCCTCCCAGGCGACCCGTCGCTGCTCGTATAAGCGACCATCAGGCTCGATTAACTCATTAATACTTTGGTAGCCACCAAGAGCCGTTTGCACCGCGTGCTGTGCTGGCACGTTGGCGCATAAGCGCATTGAGCTCAGAATATCCAACCCTTCGATGTAGTCTTTAATGCCCGATCTGTCGCCAGTGACAATCATCCAACCAGAACGAAAACCGGCAGTTCGATACACTTTTGATAGACCGCCAAAAGTTATACATGGGGCTCTACCTTCTGTTAACGTACTGGTTGGAATGTGGGTCGCACCATCGTATAAGATCTTATCGTAGATCTCATCGGAAAAAATGAGCAAATCATGCTCGGCGGCAATGTCGATGATGCCTTCTAGTATGCCTTTCTCATAAACGGCACCTGTTGGATTATTTGGGTTAATAATCACAATGGCTTTGGTTTTATTGGATATCTTAGCGCGAATATCTTGTAAATCTGGCTGCCAACCTGCACCTTCATCACAATGATAGTGTCTGACGTACCCCCCAGACAGCGTTGCTGCCGCTGTCCACAATGGATAATCGGGTGCTGGGATCAAAATTTCGTCGCCATCATTCAGCAAGGCTTGCATTGCCATCACGATCAGTTCGCTTACGCCGTTGCCCATCCAAATATAATTAACATCTGAGGATTTGACGCCGAGGGCCTGATATTTTTGCATAACCGCTTTGCGCGCAGGGTATAAACCTTTGGACTCGCAATACCCTTGGGCAGTTGGAAGATTTCGAATGACATCGACGAGGATTTCATCTGGCGCTTCGAAGCCGAATGTGGCGGGGTTCCCTATGTTAAGCTTCAGAATTCGCTGTCCTTCTTCTTCCATGCGCATGGCCTCTTTTAAAACAGGACCACGAATTTCATAGCAGATATTTGATAGTTTGTTTGACTTTCGAATGTGCACGTTTATTCCTCGTTAAGCTGGCAACCTTAAGTCCATAGTAAATTCCGTCCTCAAATAGTAGCACGACCTTTTACCTTGAGGCATTCAAGATGAGAGCTAAAGATGTCACAAAGTTAACCTGAGGGAAAATGAAGAGGGGAGACTGCACAACGCTCCCCCTTTAAAGGATTCGAAGATTACTGCTGAAGGAGCTTGATGATACTTTGGTCTTTTAGTAGTCGAGTAACAGTTTTGCTTGCCAGCTCGTTCATATTTTTTTGTACAGTAGATTGATAGGGTAGCGTTCCGTATTCTTCGGTTTTTTGTGATGCTAATGTGGCTTTATAGGTTTCATCTCCTGCTGTCACCGTCACATTCAACGCAAAGTTTAGGGTCGCAATCGTCTTTAAATTGTCTACTTTAGTGGTGTAACTCATTTTTGTAATGACAACATCCATTTTCGCCGGTGGCAAAACCCCTTGATCTAGAGTAAAGCCTAACTTGCGAAGACCATTCACAATACTTTGGTTAACACTTTGTTTTACATTGTTAGTGGTAAAGATATCCGCATGTTCATTTAGACCAGTTTTGATTGATCCTATTTGGTTGCCTATATTTGTCGTAGTGCTGACTTGGATCACTCGGTTATTGGTGAGTTTTTCGCTTTGGATCGCCGCAGTGGGATCTATTTGTATGTAGTGCGTCGTTGAACAGCCGGCGAGTAAAGCGGCTGACAATGTAAAAGTCAAAATAAGACGTTTATTAAGCATAGTTGCTCCATTTTTATACAATATTGTTGCAAAACAAGTGTTTAATCTACTAACTTAGCAGATTATTAAAAAAAATGTTGATTTTCCAAATAGTAACAGTAATATACGCACCCGCTCACACAGCAAGACGTGAACATATGTCCCGTTCGTCTAGAGGCCTAGGACACCGCCCTTTCACGGCGGTAACAGGGGTTCGAACCCCCTACGGGACGCCATCTAATTATATTGGTGGTAGTTTACTTCTCTTTGATGTTGTATGAAAAGCATTTTGCGGGAATAGCTCAGTGGTAGAGCACAACCTTGCCAAGGTTGGGGTCGCGAGTTCGAGCCTCGTTTCCCGCTCCACTTTCACTTAGTGTGAAAGTATAAGGTTTACAGTTTTTACAAAACTGATTGTGTCCCGTT
The DNA here is from genome assembly GCF_056173505.1 of Marinomonas sp. 63XJN7_7_ISO-PGPR-S23-202. Classification (NCBI taxonomy): domain Bacteria; kingdom Pseudomonadati; phylum Pseudomonadota; class Gammaproteobacteria; order Oceanospirillales; family Oceanospirillaceae; genus Marinomonas; species Marinomonas sp. 63XJN7_7_ISO-PGPR-S23-202. Next base: position 2,535,052 of record NZ_CM149677.1, read on the forward strand.
CGTCTAGAGGCCTAGGACACCGCCCTTTCACGGCGGTAACAGGGGTTCGAACCCCCTACGGGACGCCACTTTCTTTCTGCTTGCAACAAGTGTTTGGTAGAAAACAGTTTAGGTGTTGTTCACTGTGTTATGCGAGTAACGAGTAGGGCAGCCATAGGGCGGGAATAGCTCAGTGGTAGAGCACAACCTTGCCAAGGTTGGGGTCGCGAGTTCGAGCCTCGTTTCCCGCTCCACTTTCACTCTGTGTGAAAGTACAGGTTTACAGTTTTCACAAAACTGATTGTGTCCCGTTCGTCTAGAGGCCTAGGACACCGCCCTTTCACGGCGGTAACAGGGGTTCGAACCCCCTACGGGACGCCACTATTTAGTAGATTACCCGAATAAAGTAGGGTGGTTTTATAGGGCGGGAATAGCTCAGTGGTAGAGCACAACCTTGCCAAGGTTGGGGTCGCGAGTTCGAGCCTCGTTTCCCGCTCCACTTTCACTCGATGTGAAAGTACAGGTTTACAGTTTTCGCAAAACTGATTGTGTCCCGTTCGTCTAGAGGCCTAGGACACCGCCCTTTCACGGCGGTAACAGGGGTTCGAACCCCCTACGGGACGCCACTATTTAGTAAATTACCCGAATAAAGTAGGGTGGTTTTATAGGGCGGGAATAGCTCAGTGGTAGAGCACAACCTTGCCAAGGTTGGGGTCGCGAGTTCGAGCCTCGTTTCCCGCTCCACTTTCACTAAGTGTGAAAGTATAAAGTTTACAGTTTTCACAAAACTGATTGTGTCCCGTTCGTCTAGAGGCCTAGGACACCGCCCTTTCACGGCGGTAACAGGGGTTCGAACCCCCTACGGGACGCCACTATTTAGTAAATTACCCCAATAAAGTAGGGTGGTTTTATAGGGCGGGAATAGCTCAGTGGTAGAGCACAACCTTGCCAAGGTTGGGGTCGCGAGTTCGAGCCTCGTTTCCCGCTCCACTTTCACTTAATGTGAAAGTATAAGGTTTACAGTTTTTCGCAAAACTGATTGTGTCCCGTTCGTCTAGAGGCCTAGGACACCGCCCTTTCACGGCGGTAACAGGGGTTCGAACCCCCTACGGGACGCCACTATTTAGTAAATTACCCGAATAAAGTAGGGTGGTTTTATAGGGCGGGAATAGCTCAGTGGTAGAGCACAACCTTGCCAAGGTTGGGGTCGCGAGTTCGAGCCTCGTTTCCCGCTCCACTTTCACTAAGTGTGAAAGTATAAAGTTTACAGTTTTTCGCAAAACTGATTGTGTCCCGTTCGTCTAGAGGCCTAGGACACCGCCCTTTCACGGCGGTAACAGGGGTTCGAACCCCCTACGGGACGCCACATCTATAAATTTAAACACTATCTATAAATTAAAAAGAGTAACCTATAAAATAATAGGGAACTCAATTTTTCTATCAAACTTGTTTCTTCCCTCCATTTTCGCCCCTGTAAAAATCGACTATACACCGAACTTTTTCACTAACATCCCTCATCTTTCAATAGGTCTTTCTATAAGTAAAAACATAAGTAAAGAGAGACGCGGAATCTGTGATGATGTCCGTTTTTAGGCTATTATAATCACCCTTTTTATTCTGAGTCGTTTTTTCATGAAGTGGTTTGTTAATTACTATCAGGATGACATGGTATCTGCCTCAGATCGAGGGCTGGCTTACGGTGATGGTGTATTCGAAACCATTAAAGCGTCACCTTATGGCTTTTATCAGTTATATGATCATGTTGCTCGCCTCACTAGAGGGCTAAAACAGCTTGGGATGCCATTCTCAGAAGAAGATACTCAGCGTTTAAGACAGTTTCTTTTTGACGATATACTAGCTGAGATTGATGATTTCTCGGTGGTAAAAATCATTGTCACAAGAGGTGAAGGTGGGCGAGGGTATTTACCGCCAACGTCCCCCAAACATACGGTTTTAGTTGGCGTAGGCTGCGCACCAGATTATGCCCATGAACAACGTTATGGAGTTCATCTAGGCCTTTCTCCGATTGAGGTAAGTCGCAATCGTTATTTAAGTGGATTAAAGCACCTTAATCGCTTAGAAAACGTATTAGCCAAACAGCAACTCATGGCCAAGCATTTTGAAGATGTTATGCTTGACTACTCAGGCAATGTAATTGAGTGTATTCAAAGCAATATTTTTTGTTTTCACAATGATGTATTAATGACACCGTCTTTGGCCGAAGCGGGTGTGCAGGGCACTTACCGAAAACACATCATGGCCTCCCAAACCCTTTATCCAGTCAATATTTGTGAGTTATCTCTAAATGATTTGAAACAATCCGATGAAATATTCATCACCAACAGTTTGATGGGAATTGTTCCTGTTATTTCTCTTCAAGGTAGTTCTTTTCTCATTGGTGAAAATACCTTAAGACTCCAAAAACAAATGCAGACTAGGGATGTGCATGACGTTGCTTAGATGGCTGTTCAAAGCCTTTATTATTGTCATTACCTTTTGCGCCATCGGGGCGGGGTTTCTTTATCATGAGATCACCCAGCCGGTCACTCTCACTCAGCCTCAAGTTTTTGAGGTTAAAAAAGGGGATACCTCGTTTGGTTTAGGGGAAGAACTGGCCCAGCGCGGCTGGATAAAATACCCTTTTTTAACCAGGGTCGTTGCCAAGCTTCACCCTGAGTGGGTTCCTAAAGTGGGGCAGTATAAAATCACCAACGGCATGACGTTATTAAGCATGATGGCGTTATTCGATTCCGGAAAATCTATTGTCTATACCATCACCTTGGTTGAAGGAAATACACTCCAAGAGTATCTGAAGGATATGAAAGCCAAGGGGAACATTCAAATGACCCTTGAAGGCTTATCGAATGCTCAGATAGCCAAAAAACTGGGGATAAAGAGAAGCAATCCTGAAGGCCTATTTTTTGCAAATACTTATCAGTATCATAATAATACAACCGACCAACGTATTTTAGAGCGGGCACACCATCTACTTGAATCACGTTTAAAAGCAGAATGGGCAACAAGAGATAAGGGGTTACCTTATAAAGCCCCTTATCAAGCGTTAATCATGGCATCTATGATCGAAAAAGAGACCGGTGTACCAGAGGAACGAGGCTTAATTGCCGGCGTATTTATTAATCGATTGCACAAGCATATGCGCTTACAAACGGACCCAACCGTTATTTATGGTCTCGGTAAAAACTATAATGGCACCATTACCTACAAGGATTTGCGTTCAAAATCACTTTATAACACCTATTTGCACAAAGGCTTTCCGCCCACTCCAATAACCAACGTGGGCTTACGAGCCATTGTCGCGGCCTTGCATCCGACAAAGACAGACGATTTATATTTTGTGGCCAAAGGTGATGGATCACATGTCTTTTCAAAGACATTGGCTCAGCACAATAAAGCAGTTGAGAAATATCAAATGCAGCGACGTGCTGATTATCGTTCAAGTCCGGAGCCTCAATCCGCTTCATCATCAAAGAAAGAAGGAGAAACAGCACAGTGAGAGGCAAATTTATCTCGTTAGAAGGTGGTGAGGGCAGTGGGAAGTCCACCGCGATGGCGCATATTCAAAACTGGTTAGAATCGCAACACATTGATTATGTCATGACTCGTGAGCCTGGCGGGACGCCATTGGCAGAAGATATTCGTAACCTCGTATTAAGTCCAAGGGAAGAAGCCGTCGACGACATGGCGGAACTTTTAATGATGTTTGCCGCTCGATCTCAACATATTTCCCAGAAAATCGAACCCGCTTTAAAGCAAGGAAAATGGGTCATCAGTGATCGCTTTATCGATTCCACTTATGTGTATCAAGGCATCGCTAGAGGCGGTGATATCGCGGTATTAGATCATCTTACTCAATGGGTCGTTGGGAATTGCCAGACCGATGCAACGTTCGTACTAGATGTGCCAGTAGAGATTGGGCAACAGCGCGTACAGCAGAGAAAACATTCAGATAGGCTGGATAAAGAGTCTCATCTATTTCACGAGAAAGTGCGCCAAGGTTTCTTAGAGCGCGCTCAGCAAAGCCCACAGCGAATAAAATTGATTGATGCGAGCCAATCTTTAGAGAGCGTCAAGCAACAAATCCAACAGCAATTAAAGGCGCTTCAACTGTCTTGGAGTAAGAGCGAGAAATGATCGAACTCGCGCCGTGGTTACAGGCTTGCCATAAGCAAGTACAGCACCTCAAACAGACAAAAAAGCTTTCACACGCCTTGCTTATTACCGGAGCAGATGGCGTTGGTCAGGAGCACTTAGCCAAAGCGTTGGTCAAAGATCTAATGTGCGAAAAAATTGACCAAGGCGTCGCCTGTGGCCACTGCCATTCCTGTGAACTTATGGCTGGAGAGTCACACCCTGACTATTATCTTTTGGATGGGGAAGAAGCAACCATCAAAGTGGATCAAGTCCGCCAACTCATCAATAAAATCAACCAAAAGCCCCAAGTTGGTAACCATAAAGTGGTACTGATTACCCATGCTCAGGCCATGAATATCAATGCTTCCAATGCCGTATTAAAAGCTCTAGAAGAACCTGCTGATCAAACCTACTTTTTATTGACCAGTTCTCAATCTACTAGCTTGATGCCAACCGTTCGTAGCCGTTGTTTACTGGTTAATGTGCCAACGCCTTCCCAAATGGAGGTCGAAAGTTGGTTGCAGAACCAACCCGATGGTGAAGCTCTGAGTGCTTTATTTTGGCTGACAACACAACCTTTTCGTTTACTTAGCTTGGAAAAACAACAGAAGACGGGGATCTACACCAGTTTGCCAGAAAAGGTAAAAGAACTGATGCAGGGCACAACCACCGTTGAGGCGCTACTGACAGGAGTCAGTAACACTAACATTATAGATTACTGCAATGGGTTGGCCGCCATACTGCATCAATGCCTTTGTCATTCTGCTGGCGCCACAATTCACCCAGTGTTATCCGAACTGTATCCGTTAATCATGCAGAGAATGGGGATTCAAGCTTTGATGGCACGCTATCAAGCCTTACAAAGGTTAAAATCCGACCTATCAAAGACCAACCTTAATCCGGTTATGCAACTCACACACGAATTGAACCAATGGTAACCACTTTATGCTAATTGACACACATTGCCACTTAGACAAACTAGACTTAACACCATATAACGGTGATGTTAACGGCGCGATTGATGCGGCAGCAAAGGCTGGCGTTAAGCAGCTACTTAGCATCTCTGTTAATGTAGATGACATGGATGACATTATTGCCTTCACTCATCGTCAGGGGGTTTATGCCAGCTGCGGAGTGCACCCTTTGCACAAAGAAGGGCTGTTGACCAGCGAAGACCGTCTGATGGACCTTGCTCAGCATGATAAAGTCATAGCCATTGGCGAAACAGGTCTGGACTACTTTTACGAAGAAGACACCGCACTTCATGAAAAACAAAGGACGAGTTTTGTTCATCATTTAACCGCCGCAGGTAAGCTCGGTTTACCCGTAATTGTTCATACCCGTGATGCAAAAGTCGACACAATGAAACTGATTCGTGAATACAGTAATCCAGACAGTGCAGGTGTACTGCATTGTTTTACTGAAGATTATGCTATGGCCAAAGCAGCCGTAGATGAAAATTACCTGATTTCTATTTCGGGTATCGTGACATTCAAAACCGCTCTGGAGCTTAAAGAAACCGTTAAGAAGCTTCCTCTTGACTCGTTAATTGTTGAAACAGACTCGCCTTACCTTGCCCCTGTGCCGCACCGTGGAAAGAAAAATGAACCGCAATACGTTGCGAATGTGGCACAGTACGTTGCGGATTTAAAAGGGCTTCGTTACGAGGCACTACTTGAAGCAACAGCCGCGAATTTTCATCGGGTCTTTTCCAAAGCCACCCCAGACCAGATCTTACAAGTTGCCAATGGATAGCCGTTTAATTTAAGTAGCTTTGTTTTAAGTACCTATTTTCGTTTACTTTTCCTCTATTTTTCTATTGAAAAATTAGGTGTAAAGTAGATAAGAATGGTAGTCTCAAATCATCACATATATTTTAAAAATTCATATCATTAGAAAGATGAAATGATTCTTTCTCAGGTCAACCAAGCGTTGGCCTGTTTGCTACAAGGAAGCCCATTAATGTCAAATATGGTTACCCCTCTTCCGTACCATGCACTATCAGCTAAAGTACCAGCGGATCATCTCCCATTTAAAACCTTAAATGATCTTGAGCCACTAAGTGGAATATTAGGGCAAGAGCGTGCGGTTGAAGCGATTCAATTTGGTGTTGCAATGCAACGTCCTGGATACAATATTTTTGCCATGGGAGACTCCGGTACAGGGCGCTCTTCCTACGTAACCAGCTATTTAAAAAGCGAGGCGAAACGCCGTACGCCACCCAATGAGTGGGTATACATCAATAATTTTACAGAAAGCCATCGCCCTAAGGCGCTTGAATTCGCACCCGGTCATGCGGCTGAGTTTGAAAAAGAAATTCGCTCATTGATTGATGGCCTTATGGCCACCTTTCCAGCAGCGTTTGAAAATCCCTCTTACCAGCAACAGAAAGGAGCAATAGATCGCGCCTTTAATGAGCAATACGAAGCAGCAATTAATAAAGTAGAGAGAGTGGCGGTCAAAATTGGTGTAGCCATGTTTCGTGATGCGTCTTCGGTCAGTTTTGCTCCGATGAAAGAGGGCAAGGCCATTGAAGAAAGTGACTTTGCAGGACTAAGTGATGAAGAGCGAGATGATTTTCAAAATGCGGTTTCCCATTTAGAGGGGCTGTTAAATGAAGAGTTGTTGAGCCTACCGCTATGGAAACGAGCCTCTTATGAACAGCTACGTCAACTCAACCTTAATACCGTAAAAGAAGCGCTGGATCCGTTGATGGCAGCGCTCTTCGAAAAGTATCAAGACGATGCGCCTGTACAGGAATATTTGCAGGCCATGCGCAGTGATTTAGACAAAACCATTATTGACCAACTGGCGGATGACAAGGCATCGGACAACCGTGATGAGATCGGCCGTCGTCAGATGTATGAAGAAATGTATTTGCCCAATGTTGCTGTCACACACAGTCCCAATGGGGGGATGCCGGTTATATATGAGCCTCATCCGACTTATCGCAACCTGTTTGGACAAGTAGAGTACAGCAGTGATCAAGGGATGTTGATTACAAGTTACCGATTGATTCGCTCAGGGAGTTTACATGCGGCAAACGGCGGCTATTTAATTCTAGATGCGGAAAAACTGCTTACGGATCATTACCTGTGGGAAGCTTTAAAACGGGCCCTGAAGAGCAAAACACTCAAAATTGAACATCCCTACGCCGATATGGGGTTGATGAATACAACGACCTTGTCACCACAAGATCTGCCGTTACAAGTTAAAGTCATCTTAATTGGCTCACGGGATATTTACTATTTATTGCAAGATGCTGACCCGGACTTTCAAGAGATGTTTCGTGTTTTAGTCGACTTTGATGACACACTCAAACGCACTAAAGAAGCAGAGCTGTCTTTTGCTCGTCTTATGAAAGACCGAATAGATAAGGAAGAGTATGCCAATGTGACCCGAGATGGTGTGGCCGCCCTGATCGAATACAGTAGCCGATTAGCCGAACACCAGCGTGAGATGGCGGCAAAAATTGGTGATGTCTTTGAGTTATTAGGCGAGGCAGACTTTGTTCGCGAAATGGCTCGGGATGAGTCAATCACCGCTGACCATATTGCCAGAGCATTAAAAGCCAAAAAACACCGCACAGGTCGCGTTAGTGAAAAAATCATTGAGGAAATCATCGAAGGCACCGTGTTGCTAGAAAGTGAAGGTACCGCTGTGGGCAAAATAAATGGCTTAACTGTCATGCAAATTGGCGATAGCCATTTTGGGGCGCCTGCTCGTATTTCGACCACGGTCCATCCTGGTGGCAAAGGCATCGTTGATATCGAACGTGAATCCAATCTAGGGCAAAATATTCACTCCAAAGGCGTATTGATTCTCTCAGGGTATCTGGGCAATAAATACGCTCAGCGTTATCCCCTGGAAATCTCCGCATCAATTGCCATGGAGCAAAGCTACGGTTATGTAGACGGTGACAGTGCCTCGACAGCGGAACTGTGTTGTTTGCTATCAGCCCTGATTCAAATACCTCTGCGTCAAGATTTTGCGATCACCGGATCCCTAAATCAATACGGTGAAATACAGGCAATTGGTGGCGTCAATGAAAAAATCGAAGGCTTCTTTAACGTTTGTAACGCCCGTGGGTTAACAGGAACTCAAGGCGTAATTATTCCTAAATCCAACGCCAATAACTTAATGCTGAGCGATGACATTATTGATGCAGTAAAAGAAGGGAAGTTTCATGTTTATGCGATTTCTACCGCCGATGAAGCACTGCATTTACTGACAGGTATTGAGCCTGGTGTAGCGGATGAAGAGGGCAACTATCCAGAAGATACCATCTCAGCCAAAGTTATTGAGCGCTTAGAAGCCATTTCTAAACTGGGAGAAGAAGACGAAGAGGATGAAGACGACGCTAAAAACCATTCGTCGAAGGATGACTCCCACTCATCTAAAAATGAGAAGAGTAAAAAAGGGCCTAAAAAGGGTTAGTCTCATCCTGCTACCAAGAAGCGTATATTTCTTAGTCTAAATCAAAGCCCCAGTGAGTTTAAAGCTCACTGGGGCTTTTAGTTTTTGGCCTCACTCTCGAGGGGATGCATATTAAGTGGTCAGTGTCATACTTTCTCAGTACTTGCCATTAGTTCGCTTGATGAAACGAGCCACACACTTTGTATTAACCAATGTAAATATTGAATAGTAGAGACCATCGGATTTTACATAAATGTAACTGGCAACTTCCTTAGTGTAGCTTGGTAAGTTCACCTTTAAAACTTCCCCTTCCTTAAATACCTTTCCGCCAGTTAACTTCTCTGACAGCTTATCGGATGCTTGTATCGCCTTTATATCAGGGCATTTGGGTTTTGCGTTAGCTATTTGAGTAATGTTTGATAGAAAAATAACAAGCAATAAAATACGAATGAGAATCATTTATTCACCATCTACAAAATCATTCCATCGAAAAGTGATTATATTTTTACATATTTCGACCGAATATATGAACTAATTCATTATTTATTGGTCTGTTTTACTGTATTTATGCTATTTATATTAATAGAGTCATTAATATTGCCTCTATCTTTAATCAATCTTAAAGGATTACAGACATGTCTAAACGTTTTCTTCTTACTTCTTTGGCCGTTTTAGCTTTTACAGGCAGCTCTTTAGCTCAAGCTGGTTGTGATGGAAGCCCATTACCAGGGTACATGCATCATATTAAAGATGAATTGCGTGCAGTTAGCTCTGATATCAAATCTGGCGATAATCAAGCAGCAGCAGAAGGAGTTAGTAAGATTATTGCATTATTTAAAAAATCTCGCGAAGAAACCCCTTATCTGTTTAAAGAAGAGAATTTACAAGGTGCGGAATTAGCGAAAAAAGAAAAGGCGTACCAAGGGGTTGTTGACGATACCATTGGTGTTTTTAAGTCGTTGGAAACAGCACTAAAAGCAAACGATATGGCACAAGTCAAAATCCTACTTGGAAAAGTAGGCCAACAGCGTAAAATCGGGCACAGCTCTTTCAAAACGAGCTGTTAATCATCGTTTAGAGTGATGACCTTTGAGTGTTTGGCTGCTACAATGCGCGCGAGAAAGAGAGGTTATTTATGGCTCGTACGAAAAAATCGCGCAGCATGCGTGGCAAACTTGGAAAAACTGGCTCAAAGGAAATGATGAAAGAGCAAAACAAAGCTCGCAAAGCCTCATCAACTCGCCGTTTTGTTGTTAAGAAATCCAAGGAGCGCAAAGAGCAAGCGCACAAAAAACTTGAAAGGCTAGGGCAGCTTCCTGAAAAAGAAGCACCGCAGCCAGCAACACGTCCACGCCGTTTTGTGTTCGTAAAGCCTCAAGAGGCGAAAAAAGATGAACCAGTTAAAACCGTGAATGCGTCTGGTATCAACAGTGATGATACTGAAGAGTTAACAGTAGATGAGCTGCTATCCGCTTTCACGGAAGAAAATTAAGTTTTAAAGAAGTAAAGTTAAAAAGGCTGCTCTTGCAGCCTTTTTTTATGGGTAAAATAAGCCTTACAATAAAAGCATAAAACTTGATGGAATTATGTCTATGAATTTGAAAGCATCGGTTCCGATGTCAAGCGTACGCTACCTTCTAAAAGCCGTTGAGAATCAAGGAATAAATTGTGATGAACTGCTTGAGTCTTTAGGCCTTTCTCGAGCAGATATTGAGCAAAATAATTCTTTCCCCGCCTACCAGTATGGCATGCTTTATCAAAAAATTATGTGGCTGGTTCAAGACGAATCTTTTGGTATGTTGAGTGGCGGCAAGATGCCCAACGGAGCATTTCGCATGATGTGTTTGAGCATCATTCATGCTCCCTCACTGGCCCACGCTATGTACCGTTGTAGTGACTTTTACGACATTTGTCGTGGTCCAACAATCAAACCGGTTTTGATCAAAAAAGGGCGTTTTGCCATGGTTACCTTTGCGCCAATTGAGTCAACGGAAACCGATATCACAAGTTTAGTATTAGGGGAGTCCCAAGAGCAGCTTCGTATCACTCTGTCGATGTGGCATCACTTTTTCTGTTGGTTAATTGGTCGACGCCTGAACTTAAAAGCCGCCTATTTTACCTGTGAGCGCCCTAATGATTTGGAGTATTACAAAACCCTATTCCAGTCAGAAATAAAGTTCAATCAGCATGCTAATGCTCTGGTTTTTCCCTCTAGTTATTTGGATATGCCAATTGTTCAAACGGAAGATAGCCTACGAGGCTTTTTAAAAACAGCACCTTATCAGTTGCTTGTCATGGTCGACAACGATAATAGTCTTAAGTCACAGGTGACGGCGATGCTAGGCAAAGATTTTTCACGGGAGATGCCCAGTGCAGAAGAGGTGGCTCGCGGTCTAAACATGAGTGTCTCAACCTTACGCCGCCGGCTTAACGAAGAACAGACCTCGTACCAACATATTAAAGATGAGTGTCGCAAAGAAGCGGCCATTACCTATATGAATGCGCCTCAGCTGAGTATCAATGATGTCGCAGCATTAATGGGCTTCGATGAACCAAGCGCGTTTTTCCGTTCTTTTAAAAAATGGACAGGGATGACACCCGGGGAATACCGAAAAAGTGAGGGATTTACAAAAATGGCTAAGAGTCTGCATTGCTGATATTTAAAGGGATTAAGTCAGTAATGAACGTATTTGTCAGAAATATAGCACTGAAATGTCATTGAGATATAGAGTATCTTTGACGATGCTATCGTGTAAATTTGTGCTCAAAACAAAAACGGAGAATAAGAATGAGCGATTATACGTACCCCTATAAAGATATTTTGTTCAGTTTGCACCGTGTCGCTCGCCTTGAGCGTTTAACACCCCATTTAGATGAACCACTTGATCAAGAACTTGTCGAAGCCATTCTTAGTGAAGCAGGTAAGTTATCTGAGCAAGTTATAGCGCCCCTGAATTGGAGCGGAGATCAAGAAGGCTCACGAGTAGAAAACGGTGAAGTGTTCGAACCAAAAGGCTACAAAGAAATGTACCAAGCCTACTGTAATGGCGGCTGGGGAGCATTATCGAGTGATGTGAAATACGGTGGACAAGGATTACCTTCCACCATTGCCACAGCGGTAAATGAGGGCATCCAAGCTGCTAATCTTGCCTTTTCACTTTGTCCCTTGTTAGCACACGGTGCCATTGAGGCTATCGAATCTCACGCCAGTGATGAACTTAAAGACACTTATATTCCCAAAATGGTCACGGGGCAGTGGGCTGGCACGATGAATTTGACAGAGCCTTCTGCGGGTTCTGACCTCGCTGCCATTTCTTGTAAAGCCTTCCCAAATAGTGCTGATCTAGCAGCCGAAACATACCTCATTAAAGGGCAGAAAATCTTTATCACTTGGGGGGATCACCAAATGTCTGAAAACATCATTCATTTGGTATTAGCTCGTCTACCTGATGCGCCTGCAGGAGTCAAAGGCATTTCCTTGTTCATTGTGCCCAAGTTTTTACTTGATGAAGAGGGAAACCCTGCAGAACGCAATGATATTAGCGTTGTTTCTATTGAGCATAAATTGGGCATTCATGCCTCGCCAACGTGCGTGATGAGTTACGGCGATAAAACAGGCGCTATTGGCTATTTAGTTGGTAAGCCAAATGACGGCTTAAAAGCCATGTTCACCATGATGAATAACGCACGACAAGACGTAGGGTTACAAGGGTTGGCTATCTCTGAGCGTGCATACCAGCAAGCATTACAATATGCAAAAGAGCGTAAGCAGGGTATGAAAGCTGACCGTTCTGGCAAGGCAGCGATTATTGAGCACCCAGATGTGCTCCGCATGTTAATGACCATGAGATCCCAGATCGATGCTATGCGTTCATTGATCTATGTTGCTGCCGTTGAAAATGATTTGTCCCACATTAGTGAGGGAGAAGAACAACAAGCTGCTATTGCTCGAACGGCATTACTAACGCCAATCGTTAAAGGATGGATTACTGAACAAGCTCAAGAGATCACGTCTCTGGCCATTCAGATTCATGGTGGAATGGGCTTTGTTGAAGAAACTGGCGTCGCTCAACATGCTCGTGATGCTCGCATACTTCCTATTTATGAAGGAACCAACGGCATTCAAGCCATCGACTTAATTGGCCGTAAATTATTAGGGGATAATGGTCATGCCATGGCGGCATTGTTTTCTGAAATGGAAAACGAACTCGATGGATATATAGGCTCAGAAAAACATGATAATGCAGCAAAGGTAAAAGACTCGATTGAAGTGGCTAAACAAGCCACAGAGAAATGCTTATCCGCCATGAAAGAGAACCCTGTGCTAGGAACTGGCTTAGCTTATTCTTACATGATGATGATGGGTTATATTATAGGTGGATGGTTACAGGTTCGTGCTCAGCAAGTGAGTACAACGGATGAATCACTCGGTGATCAACAGGTTAATTCTTGGCAACAATCCGCTAACTTTTATTGTGATCATATTTTGGTCAGGGCTGGTTATTACGCAAAAACCATTGAGCATGGACAAAAGTCTGTACAAATCTTAAATGAAGACAGTTTTATTCGATAATGAAAAAAACAGGCAGTGAATCAATAAGTTTGCATCGTCGCGGAAGGTAAGTTTTGCTATTCTAGCGACATTACAAAAGCATAACTGCCTGTTTTAGGAGGCTGTATGACAGACAGAGAAATAATGGAATTTGATGTAGTAATCGTTGGGGGTGGTCCAGCAGGTTTAGCGACCGCCTGTCGATTAATGCAACAAGCTCAGGAAAAAAACCAAGAGATAAGCGTTTGCCTTGTGGAAAAAGGATCTGAAATTGGCGCTCATATTCTATCTGGTGCGGTAGTGGACCCCAAGGCATTAACAGAGCTTTTTCCTGATTGGAAAGAAATGGGAGCGCCTTTATTAAGCGAAGTTAATCTGGATGAATTGTATTGGCTCGGTTCAGAAACTGACAGTAGAAAATTCAGCTCTTGGATGATACCTAAAACCCTTCACAACCAAGGCAATTATGTTATTAGCTTAGGCAACCTTTGTCGTTGGTTAGCGGAGCAGGCCGAGTCCCTTGGTGTCGAAATCTTCCCAGGGTTTTCCGCTGCAGCCCTATCATATGATGAAGAAGGTAACGTCGAAGGCATCATTACTGGTGACATGGGCGTCGCGGCCGATGGTTCCCAGAAATCAGGCTACATGCCAGGCATGATCTTAAAAGCCAAATATACGATTTTCTCGGAAGGCTGCCGTGGTCACCTTGGTAAAGAATTAATTGAGCGTTACCAGCTTGATAAGGGTAAAGCGCCTCAACACTATGCCTTGGGCATAAAAGAGCTTTGGGATGTGCCAGCCGAGCAAAGCTTCCCAGGATTAGTCGTACATACAGCGGGCTGGCCATTAGGTAAAGAAGCGGGCGGTGGCGGTTTCTTGTATCATCTTGAGAATAATCAAGTGTCTATTGGCCTAATTGTCGATTTGAATTACAAAAACCCCTTCTTGAGCCCGTACGAAGAGTTTCAAAAATATAAGCATCATCCGCTAATTGCTAAGCACCTAAAAGGAGCCAAACGTGTTGCTTATGGTGCCAGAGCCATTGTGAAAGGAGGATGGGGATCTTTACCAAGTATGAGCTTCCCTGGTGGCTTATTAATCGGTTGCGATGCTGGCACATTGAATCCAGCTAAAATAAAGGGGACTCACACTGCCATGAAAAGCGGCATGATTGCTGCTGAGCTATTGTTCAAAGCGCTGCAATCAGAACAGCCAGAAAAAGAGTTAAGCCAATATAATAATGAAGTTAAAGCGTCGTGGCTGGGTAAAGAACTGGAGCAAGCACGCAATTTCGTTCCCGCTATGCATAAGTTTGGGACCTTCTTAGGTGGTGCCTACAACTGGTTGGATCAAAATATTTTCTCCGGAAGTTTACCCTTTACTTTCAAGGATATGACACCGGACTACGCTTGTACGGAATTAGCGAGCAAACACCAGCCTATTGCGTATCCTAAGCCCGACGGTAAATTAAGTTTTGATAAATTGTCTTCTGTGTTTCTGTCTAACACAAACCATGAAGAAAACCAGCTTTGTCATTTACAACTGAAAGATGCCGATGTACCGATTAAAGAGAACCTACCCAAATACAGTGAGCCCGCTCAGCGATACTGTCCTGCTGGGGTTTATGAAGTAGTTCAACAAGGTGAGGAATCGGTTTTTCAGATTAATGCTCAGAACTGCATACATTGCAAAACTTGTGATATTAAAGATCCATCACAGAATATTCGTTGGGTCACACCAGAAGGTTCTGGTGGTCCAAATTACCCGAATATGTGATGCATTTATTAAAAAAACATCACAAAATGTTGAAACTACATACAGATCACTATTTGTGATCTGTATGTTCATAATCGCTGCTGGATTTCATCATTAACCTGATTAATAATAGAAGCTCATTCAGAGGAACTTTCTATTATGCGAATATGGGTCGACGCAGACGCCTGCCCCAATGTCATTAAAACCATTCTTTTTAGAGCCGCAGAAAGAGTCAATATTCCCTGTATTTTAGTGGCTAATCAAGCCATCTCCATTCCGCCATCAAAATGGATTGAACGAAGGGTCGTCAGTTCAGGTTTTGATGTAGCTGATAATTATATTGTTGAACAAGTGGAAAACTTGGATCTTGTTGTGACCGCTGATATTCCACTTGCTTCGGAAGTCATTACTAAAGGCGTGTTGGCCATTAATCCTCGTGGTGAGTTGTACAGCAAAGAGAATATTAAACAACGCCTAGCGATGCGTGACTTTATGGAGCAAATGCGTTCTTCTGGTATTCAATCCGATGGCCCTTCGACATTTAGTCAACAAGATCGTATGGCATTTGCCAATACACTGGACAAATTATTAACCCAAAGAATCAAGACTGAATAAAACAGTGCTCAGGTTCTATGCTATTTATAAAGCACAATCGAATAGTCGAGCTATATAGGTCGCTTACTGAGTATTCTACTGTGTTGAGTCATCAGGAAAGCATTTTATGAATGTTTTCCTGATTATTCATTTATAGGGGGATCGAAATGCAAGAAATTGTTGTTGTCGGCGGTGGGGCCGGTGGCTTAGAGCTTGTTACACAGCTTGGCCATGCATACGGTAAAAAGAAAGACTTTAATATTACTCTAATTGACCGCAGCCAAATCCATATCTGGAAGCCTTTGCTACATGAAGTCGCAACAGGATCCATTGATATTAATAGTGATGGTGTTAATTATCGAGCTCATGCAGCAAAACATCATTATCAATTCAAGTTGGGAACGGTTTCTCATGTCGACCCCAAAGAACAAAGCATAACACTTGACGCCATCAGCGACGATAAAGGCCATGTGATTTTGCCTGAACGTACTATTGGCTATGATATTTTAGTGATGGCTGTTGGGAGTATCAGTAATGACTTTGGTACACCTGGAGTAAAAGAACATTGTTACTTCCTTGACTCGCACAAGCAAGCAGAGCGATTCCAACAAGCCCTTCTTACGCACTTTTTACGCCTAAACCAAGGTGATAAAGAGGACAAGCTGAAGTTGGCCATAGTAGGTGGGGGCGCAACAGGTGTTGAATTGTCTGCCGAACTCTTCCATGTTGCAGACCTTCTTAAAGCCTATGGTATGCGTGATATGTCGGGTAAGCGTCTTAATGTCCAATTAATAGAAGCAGGGGAACACATCCTCCCTGCATTACCTGATCGTATTTCCGTGAAAGCCCATTCTGCCTTAACTCGTCTGGGCGTCACTATTAGTCAAGGGACAAGGGTTGTTCGTGCTGAAAAGCATGGCTTTGAAACAGCCGATGGCACAGTTATTGATGCCGATCTGATGATTTGGGCGGCTGGCGTAAAAGCCCCCGAATTTGTCAAAGACATTGAAGGCTTTGACACCACACGCAATAACCAAATATTAGTAAAAGGAAACTTGCAAACCGCGAACTATGAAAACGTCTACGTGATTGGCGATTGCTGTGCTTGCAAGCAAGAAAATGGTTCCTTTGTGCCTCCGCGGGCTCAGTCAGCCCACCAAATGGCCTCTATTGTCTTTGCCAACATCAAAGCCACATTCAAAGACCAACCGTTAAAAGAGTATGTGTATAAAGACTATGGCTCGCTAGTCAACCTAAGTCGTTATAGCACCGTGGGCAGCTTGATGGGAAATTTAATGGGTGGCTCCATGTTTGTGGAAGGTCGTGTTGCTCGCTTTGTCTATGTGTCTTTGTACCGTTTGCATTTAATTGCTATTCACGGTTGGTTTAAAGCGACCATCATTATGGCGGCTCAAAAAATAGGCAAAGTGGTAAAACCCAAGCTTAAACTTCATTAATCTCACTCTCTAATCAGAAAGAAGGCCTTTCTGTTATAACCGCCCAATCCAAAACCGATGTCTTCACATCGGTTTTTCTTTTTTACGATGCTCTCTTGTCACTTTGCAAGTTGCCTGCTTTTCATCAATGTGCAATTCATAAGCAAATGGTGTTTTTTACGAAATGGCATTTGACCTATGTGTTACCCATAGGTTTTATAGTATAAGCCATACTAAGGAGCAAACAACTCCACTACCTGTTTCAAGAGAGGTGAAAATGCGAGTGAGTGAGCTGGCCAAAAAAGCCAATGTAACGAGCGAAACAGTACGACACTATACCCGTGAAGGTCTAATCGTGGCCAAGCGCGACCCTAACAATGGTTACCAACTCTATGATGACGTTGCTTTACAGCGAATCCAGTTTATTCAACAAGCAAGAACGTTAGGATTCAGTCTTAAGCAAATAGACGATATTTTTCAGCATGCCGATAGTGGGGATTCACCATGTCCCATGGTGCGTGAGCTCTTATTGCAAAAAGTGCCCGAAACAAAAGCAAAAATAGCTGAGCTACAAGCGCATTTAAACACCATGGAAGCCGCATTAGCGGTATGGGATCAAATGCCCAACGGCAACCCTGATGGACACTCTATTTGCTGCCTCATTGAGGATTGGAACCATGAAGAGGATGGCACCACAACAACAGACACTAAGGAGCCATAGGATGAATTCAAATAAACTTGCCAACTCATCTATTCATAACATGGCATTCAACGTAACCGGAATGTCCTGCCAGGGCTGCGTCAGTAAGGTGAGAAAGCAAATTCAATTGGAAGATGAAAATGCGGAAGTGGTCGGAACGCCAGGAGAGGATCGTCTCGATGTTCAAACCGTTTTAACTCAAAAACAAGTGGAAGCATGTGTTCAAGAGGCAGGCTATCAACCATTAGGTCAATATAAAAAAACTGAGCGCGCTCATTATAATTTATCCGTAGAAGGAATGTCCTGCCAGGGCTGCGTCAGTAAAATTAGAAAACGCATTCAGCAAGAAGAAGGCAATGCCGAAGTAGAAGGCAATCCCGCCCAAAATCAGCTAATGGTGACCACGATAAAAAGCAAAAACGACATTCAGCAATGGATTGAAGAAGTCGGCTTCACCTATCTTGGAGACTATCAAGCCGAAGAACAGCAAAGTTCTCACGGCCGCGAGACTAAGCAAAATAGTGATCTACAAGGAGCAAACCGACAAAAACAAGAAGATTCAGCACATCAAAAACAATTTTCCCTAACGGGGATTACTTGTGCTGCCTGCGTGAATACCATCCAAAAAACATTGGATAATCTAGACGGTGTCACCAAAGCAGAAGTGAATTTTGCCAGTCGTACAGCACAGGTATCAGCATCCATATCTGCAGACACCATCATTGAAGCCATTTCTGCTGTGGGATATGGCGCAAGCATTATTAACGATCCAGATCAAGCCGCAGTGGAAAGAGAGAAACAAGAACAGCAAGAATATAAGAGCAAACGTAATGCTTCCATTATCAGTTTAGCGCTTGGTATTCCGTTGATGCTTTATGGCTGGCTTGGCGGCAATATGACAGTAACAACCACATCACAACAGTTAAGTTGGTTTTTGGTGAGCGCGCTCACATTACTAGTTATGATCATTGCTGGGCGTCATTATTATCGTAGTGCGTTTAAAGCCTTTTTACATCGTCAATCCAATATGGATACCTTAATCACATTAGGAACCGTCAGTGCCTGGTTGTACTCCTTCTTAGTGGTTATCGTACCTGATATTTTCCCGGTAACTTCACGACACTTGTATTTTGAGTCAAGTGTTATGATTTTAGGGCTAATTAACTTAGGACAAGCCTTTGAAGTAAAAGCGCGAGGTAAGACCAGTGCGGCTCTACGTCATCTACTGGATCTTCGCCCTAAAATGGCGAATGTGATTCGTAACAAAGAAGAACAAAGCCTTCCCGTTAGTAACATAGTGGTGGGTGACATCATTCGGGTTCGTTCTGGTGACACCATGCCGGTTGATGGTGTTGTAACCAATGGTTCATCCAGTGTTGATGAATCCATGCTCACAGGTGAGCCAATACCCGTCGAAAAACAGACAGGAGATAATATCTCAGCAGGCACACTGAATGGCAATGGGACTTTGAGCTACCAAGCAACCGAAGTGGGTGCACACACTATGTTGGCAAAAATTATCGATATGGTAAGTCATGCCCAAAATTCTAAGCCTCCCATTAGCCAACTGGCAGACAAAGTGTCCGCTATTTTCGTTCCAAGCGTGATGATTATCTCCGTATTCGCGGCATTGGTTTGGTTTAATTTCGGACCAGCCCCGGTCATTGTTCATATGCTTATTGCGGCCATTAGCGTACTGATCATTGCCTGTCCTTGTGCCTTGGGACTAGCGACGCCCATCTCTACCATGATTGGCGTTGGTAAAGCGGCACAGTTTGGCGGACTCATCCGTAATGGCGAAGCTTTGCAAACGGCCAGCCAATTAACCACTATTGTGTTAGATAAAACAGGCACCATTACTGAAGGCAAGCCAACGGTCGTGAAGGCTGAATATTTCAATGACACAACTGAAACAGAAGCGGCTCAATTGATTGCCTCACTGGAGAAGGGGGCAAATCACCCCTTGGCGCACGCCTTGCTGGAATATGCAGGCTCAATCACAGAAGCGACTTCGATAGAAATATCAGACTTTCAGTCACTCACTGGGTTGGGGCTGCAAGGCATTGTCAATCATGAGCGCTACTACCTTGGCAACCAGCGCCTAATGGAGCTGCAAGGTGTAGCGATCGAGCAGCCAACGAATAGTGAGCGCACTCATCAAAATCGCACAGCAACAAAAGTATACTTATCCCGTGATAATCGATTGTTGGCTATCTTTTACCTACAAGACCCCATCAAATCCTCATCGAAAAGAGCCATTAACATGCTTCATGATATGGGGCTGAAAGTTGTCATGCTAACAGGGGATAACCAAAACAGTGCTGAATTTGTTGCTAACGAGTTGGGAATTGATGATTTTCATAGCGAGTTGATGCCAGAGGATAAATTGGACTGGGTTCGCCGTTTACAAAATCAGGGAGACATTGTCGGCATGATTGGCGATGGCATTAATGACGCCCCCGCATTGGCGCAAGCTAATGTGGGTTTTGCTATGGGTGCAGGAACGGATGTTGCCATGCAAAGCGCCGACATAACGCTCATTCGCAGTGATTTAATCAATGTGGCCGATGTTATCCAAGTCAGTAAAGCGACATTAACCAATATTAAGCAAAATCTTTGGGGGGCTTTTGCTTACAACAGCTTAGGTATTCCTTTAGCGGCTGGGGTGTTGTTTCCATTGACCGGCTGGTTACTAAATCCATTGGTTGCTGGTGCGGCCATGTCGTTATCGTCCATCACCGTTGTGTTAAATGCGAATCGACTTCGACAGTTAAAAATAGCTGACCACTCAAAAGGAGAAAATTCATGACTTATTTGGTAAATGCCATCGGGGTGATGTTGATTGTATTTATTATATGGTGGTTCTGGATAACACCGAACAAAAAGAAAAAATGACGCAGGTGGGTGGAACATGAAAACGTTTGATCAGGCGAGCATTGTTAAAGCCACCATTTGCACTCACTCCATGCAAATGGTGCAAGCAAAGTCATTCTTTCAAACATGGCAAGAGGCGGACGGTATTCAGTTTTTACGTATTTTAGTGAAAAAACAAAAAATTCAGATCCATTATGATGTAAAATGGACGAATCTAAAGACGCTTTTAGAAGCCATGCGAGCCTCACAAATTATGCTTAATAATGGCTGGATAAACCGTTGGAGATTGAATACCTTACGTCAAGTCGAACAAAATGTAAGGGATAATATTCGCCATGTTCCTCATTGTTGTGGTAAACCACCCAAATAGTATGATGGCAGTCTAAAGAACGGTATTTGATCTTATCGTAAAGGAAATCAAACTTCGGTTTGGTTTCCTTTTTTATTTAATTATATGCAGATAGGGAGCTTCTATGCGAGCTTATCAATGGGGCATATTTGCCTTAGCGTTAGGTGCTTTTGGCATTGGTACAACAGAGTTTATGCCAATGGGACTTTTACCCGTCATCGCCAATGGTGTGAATGTCTCTATTCCTAGCGCTGGACTATTGATTAGTGCTTATGCGGTCGGCGTCATGTTTGGCGCACCAATCGTGACTTTATATTTAAATCGATTTGGACGTAAAAAATCTCTGATCGCCTTAATGGGATTATTTATTATCGGCAACGCGTTTTCTGCTTTAGCACCGAACTACGATATATTACTGATCTCTCGCATTGTGACAAGTCTTTCCCACGGCGCCTTTTTTGGTATTGGTGCCATGGTGGCAATGAACCTAGCGCCCATAGACAAAAAAGGCTCGGCTGTTGCTTCCATGTTTCTAGGCTTGACCATCGCGAATATTATTGGTGTCCCTTTCACTACTTGGTTAGGGCAAACGCTTGATTGGCGGGCCGCTTTTGCGGTTACTGCTTTGCTGGGTATTCTCGCTATTTCGGGGATGCTGCGCTTCTTGCCAGATATGCCAGCATTAGAAAGACCAAACGTGAAAAAAGAATTAACGGCCATTGTGCAACCCGCCGTATTACGAGCCTTTGCTTGTACTGTATTATGCGCAGGTTCCATGTTCACACTTTATACATACATTTCACCTATCTTGCGAACCTTATCAAATGCATCAGATAATGCCATTGCTTCTATTCTTATGCTGGCAGGAATAGGTTTTACCTTAGGGAATTTTATCAGTGGTAAGTTAGCCGATAAGTCGACAGACTTTGCTTTATTTTGTGTATTAACAGCTCAGATTATTTTCTTGGTGGCATTTAGTTTCGTCGTTCAGTCTACCTTTTCTGCTGCAGTTATGGTTTTTCTATGGGGTGTCGCTATTTTTGGTATTGGGCCGCCATTACAAATGAAGGTTATGAAGGTCGCAGAGGACGCGCCAGGCTTAGCGTCTTCCATTAACATTGGAGCCTTCAATTTAGGTAATGCTTTAGGGGCTGCGTTGGGCGGACTGGTTATTACCGTTGGTCTTGGTTATGAATGGATTCCTACTGCAGCAGGCATATTATCTTGCTGTGGATTGTTATTAGTATTCATTAATCGCAAGCTAACACCCACCAATTAGTAGAGAATAGTCATAAAAAAGCCACCAAAACCTTGCTTTTGACGGCTTTTTAGTAGTAAGGGATTGTATCTGTAGGAATTGAAGACTAAATTTATACAGTTACCCTTATTATATGGTTGGAAAAACATTGTGTTATTAGAAAAAGATTACCAATCATTAGCAGAACAGTTACCTAGGGCTATGGTAATTTATGGTCTAGATGGGCGTGTATATTTTTATAACTCTCTTTTTTTTCAAGAATGGCTAGCGCCATCAATTGTCGCGGGTAGCTCCTACACCATAAACCGAACCCAGATAGAAAATCTATACCATAAAACTCTGCAACCAATTACCACTAATCAGCCAGAATCCAAAGGACAATTGCCGCTGCAGAAAGACTATTTACGACACCATGATCAATCCATTTTACGCCTTAATGAATTTTCCATGGAGCTTGGTGATGGTGACCATGTATTGGTTGAGTTATGGGAAGATGTCTCTAAAGAATACGCCTTACTAAATGAGATCAGAGAAGAACATAACCTACTTCTGTCACTTATCAACTCCATCCCCGACCAAGTTTACCTTAAAGATCTTGAGTCAAAATTCATCTTGATCAACCCCAGCTTAGCTAAGCGTTATGGTGTGAAAGATGCTAGCAATGTAATAGGCAAATCAGACGCTGACTTCTACTCTAGTGAGCATGCTAACATCACAAGACAAGAGGAACTAAATATCATCAGAACGCAAAAGGGCGTCTATAACAAACTTCATCATGAAATGTGGAATGATGGTCACGACACATGGAATCTCTCAACCAAACTTCCTTTAAAAAACTCAAAGGATGAAGTAATTGGGGTGATTGGCATTTCTCACGACGTCACCGAATACAAGCTGAATCAAGACAAATATTGGCAACAGGCTAACTTTGATAAATTAACAGGCCTATCAAATAGACAACATTTAACCAGTGAATTTGAGCGCATTACGCTTGAATGTCGCCAAAATAACGAAAATTTTGCTTTCTTTTTATTGGATTTAGATGGTTTTAAACAAGTCAATGACTGCTATGGTCATGGCTACGGGGATTTGCTACTCGCTCAAGTCTCTGAACGTTTAAAAAATACACTTCGTCAACGAGATTTAATCTGTCGCTTAGGCGGTGATGAATTTGTCGTGATATCAGCCCCCATTAAAGACCAACCTGTAGTAGAAAAAATTGCAGAAAAAATTATCCAAAGTTTTGAAAGCCCCTTTGTCATTAATCATCGAATTGCCCATGTTACCACCAGTATTGGCATTGTTTATACTTCGGCAAAACGTGTCAGCTTGCATGATATACAGCAAAAAGCAGATCATGCCATGTACAAAGCGAAAAAAGCAGGAAAAAATAGATATCGATTCTACAGTCCAGAAATTGCCGTGGACAATAAACGTCATGATTTCTTATGCCAAGAGCTAAAGCTAGCACTTGAAGGCAATGGCTCTACAGTTGAAAAAGAAGATGTATTTTCTTTAAAAATAGCCCTCTTAGAAGACTTAAAAACAGGTATTAGAACAAAAGAGCAGGGGGTTTATAGCTGGCAACACCCTCAACTCGGATGTATTTCTGCTGAGGAGTTATTAAGTACTGCCGAATCGACCGGCAATATTATTTTTTTAGAAGTGAACCTGATTAGCAAAGCCATTGCGACAATAGAAAAAGAAATGGAATCATTCTCATCTACTCCAGAGTGCCGATCTTGTCGAATAAGCATGCCTATTTCACAGATAAGCTTATCTCAACCGGACTTGCTTGCCTCCGTATTATTGCCTCTCGTTAAAAAACACCCAATAGCAATGCAGAGATTACTATTTGAGGTTCCAGCCGAAATCGTTTCTTCAAGCTTACCAGATAGCCCAGCTAGGCAATCATTCAAGCTACTAAGCAGTTATGGATCATCATTGGTACTATGTCATGTCACAGGACAAAACTTATCTATACAGCCATTACTTGAATGCCAAATATCACGCATTAATTTAGCTGAGTCATTGGTGCAAAATGCTTATGATAGCGATGTTGCTAAACAAAGTATCAAGGCTTTATGTGCCATGGCACATGCACTGGATATTCAAGTCGTCGCAACAGGCATCGAAACAAATACAAGCTACCAGTGTATTAAATCACTTGGCTGCTGCGATTATGGACAGGGTAACTACATTGATCGTCAAAGTGATAGGGATATTTCTTTATAGCACTAATTAAATTAAAGCGTGTTTAAAAATGAATGATGTAGAGTAACTCATTGAATTTAATAAAAATAATTAAAACCAAGCCAAAAAAGGCTTATTTCTTGTTATTACACTAATTCCGATAATCACATTTATCGGAATTAGTGTATAGCAATATGTGCCCTAAGTTGATGTTTAAATCCTATTTGATTAATGATTAGACTTGGTCACTTTGGCTTTTTGTGCTTGTCTCAACATAGTGACTAATGATTGATTGTAATGAGTCTTGAAGACGCTCTATCTGCTCAGCTACATCATGCTGCTGCTCTTCAGGAATGGTTGAAATATCACGAAAAGTGAGTAGCTCTAAATCCTTTAGTAACTCGGTTAAATGTTCCATCTAATTCACTCCTATGAATCCAATCTGACAAAATAAACAATGAAAAATTCTGTGAATCACCACATAAAATTATTTTTCGTATCTTTTATCCTTTATATTTCTATTTCCATTGTCATTTAAAGGAGAAAAAAAATGGAAACAACAACACTTGTTCTAAATGGAAATAAATATCGTTATACAATTTATAAAAACGAGGCCTCAGACCAATACGGTATTTTCCTTATGGGTGCCCTACAAGAAATAGAATCAGTGGATTTCTTTTCAAAATATTTTTCTAGCACTCTAAATTGTATAACGGTTGAGTTACCTGGAACTGGAATGACCGATGTACTACCTGCTTCAGTTAGTATTCTCGAACAAACGAAAATGTTAGTGGATTTAATTATGTTTTTAAAAATAGAAAAAGCACATATTTTTGCATTTTCATATGCAACAGCAATTTCTGTAGAATTATATAACATATGGGATGGTATTCTCAGTCTATCAATCTGTGGTGGCATTCCTGGTATTCCTGAATCTGGACGAAGTAATACAATAGAGATTATGGGGCACGCATTGACGGATAAAAAACGATTTGCCCAAGAGTTTATAAAATCCCTTACGTCAAATAACGAATCAATACCTAGGGGGAAAGTTATTTCACGTAGCGCCATACAGAAAGTCTTTCGGTATACAGATGTACAAATACAATCTTTTTGTGAAAACACACTTAGACTCTTAGTACATAAGCCTTCATTCGATGTTTCTAAAATAAAAGTTCCATTTTTATTATGCATTGGTGAACATGATCCCTATGTTAAAAAAAAAGGAGCGATAGCCTTCTCCCAAAAAATTCCCAATAGCAAATTCATATCGATTGAAAATGCCGATCATTTAGTACATATACAGCATCCAGAAAAAACAGCTAAGGCCATGCTTGCTAACGCTTACGCTATTGAAAGCAGCAAAAAATATATTGATGAGCTATTTCTTCAAACAGATCCTTTTTAAAGGATAACTACCCTATCAGTCAAAATAAAAAACTGGGTTTTTAGCTATAAAAAAGTCCACTTTTTATCGATAAGGCTCGCAGATATAGGCTTCTGCGAGTTTTTTTAAAATTTCTGTTGCTGTTCTTTTTTGTTTTTTGGAAAGATGTTTAAGTGATTCAACAATGAGTTGATCTCTAGTGTTTTGCTGAATTCTAAGCTGATGAAACTCAGGATAATCGACCATATTGCTAGTGAAATCAACATGGCTGTTTACTTTAAAACCAAGCTTAAGTCTTGCACCTAATGACATGGAAAAAGTTTGATATGTGTTTGGCTCTTCTAATCTAGAATATTTATATAAAGAAACACCTAATACCTTTGCCATAGTTTCGTAGGAGAAATTATTTTTTAGTCTGAATTTCTTCATTTCAATAGCAATGGATTTATAATAATCTCTTGAGAACTTTTTGATATCTATTTTACAAGGTGGCAATGGAATAATATCTGTGTCGCTATATGATTTTTCTTTAATAAGCTTTTGTTTTAAATTATCTACACAGTCTTGTCCTTTCGGATCCAAAAAATTATAAATAATATTAAGAAATAGGTTGAATTGATTGGTTGGAATTCTACCGGAACATATTAGTGCATCCACCGCTTCATTGTCCATTCCTCGATACGATTCGCGAATCTTTAACCCTTTATAGAAACTTGTCATGGGAACCATAGTTACCCATGAGTATGCAGCAACAATATGAATAGGACGAGTTGATGGGTAGCTTGGCTGCATGTAACGCTTCCACATTACTTCATCAATCCCAGAAAAGCGACGGCTTAACTCACGAAAAGATAGGTTTTGTGTCTTCCTGACATATGACATTGAAAATGCAATATCTATATCTAGATTTTCAAGCATTTTTTCAATGTGAAGAAGCTCTTCATCCGTTGCTATGTTCATAAGCTCCCTATTATTACGGTAAGGCACTAGGTATCTTTTTTTGTAACATCACATAGATTACAGAAAAACAAGGTCAAAAAAAAGTTGATTTTACCCTCATTTTTTCTTGCTAGAGTGAGCTGTTGCTAACCCTTTTATAACACCGATAACATACGGTTTCTGTTGTTCAGAAATGTACCTTAGTGACTCTATCAGCAGAGAATCTCTTATGTGTTGTAGCTTTCTATATTCGTGAAATTCCGGATAATCCTTCATGCAATGAGTAAATTGGACATGACCATTCAGCTTAAACCCTAATTTTACTCTCAAACCAATTGCCATAGAGAAAGGTTGAGGATTATCAGGATCCTCGAGAATTCTATATTTATACTCAGACAACCCTAGTACCCTAGCCATAGTCATGGGAGATAACTGATACCTCTTGCGAAACTGTGTTACCGTTAGTGCTATTGAGCGGTAATAGCTTGCTGCAAATTTATCGATATCTATGATGGGAGGAGCAGAACAAAATTGATACAAAACCTCATCAAAAACACCATATTCTTGCTCTAAACGCTTCCTGAGACTATCCACTTGCTTTTTTCCAAACTCGTCTAGAAAGCAGTGTATACATTGAAGCGCTAAGCTAAATAAATCATGGGGCATATTGGCTATGCAAATAAGGGCTTCAACCCCCGTCTCATCCATACCTCTATAGGTTTCTCGAATCTTTAGACCTTTATAAAAGCTAGTCATCGGCACCATAGTGACCCACGAGTAAGCAGCTATAAAATGAATGGGCCTTACGCAAGCATATCCTTGCTGCATATAACGTTGTAATAACTGTGTATTAACACCAGCGAAACGTTCGCTTAGGGTGGAAAAACTCCACCCTTGTGCTTTTCTGACATAGCCCATGCTTACCGCCACATCAAGATCTATATTCGCTAGCTTTTCATCTATTAATAAGAGCTCTTCTTCTGTCGGAATTTCCATTGTTACGCATTACATCCTTATATAAGCCATCTTCTAAAGCACGCTCTCCATTATGTTCTTGAGCTCAAGTAAAGAGCGAGCTTGGTAAGTTGGTTTAATATGTTCTGGATGTGTTTCACTGTGATGGTTGATCCAGCAGGTATCCAGCTCGGCATTGATGCCGCCCTGTATATCTGATGCTAAAGTATCGCCAACCATTAACACTTTTGATCGATCAGGATTGTCCATAAGAGTCAACGTATGATCGAATATCTTACGATTTGGCTTGGCGATACCAAGTTGTTCTGAAATAACAACGGGAGAAAAATATCGGTGAAAGCCAGTTCGTTCTAAACGCGTTTGCTGGAGCTGGGTAAAGCCATTGGTGATAATGGCCATATTCACCTTCTGGCTTTGCAGATAGTCAACTAGCTCTTTGGCACCTGGTAGTGCTTGGCAAATCTCAGCCATGGACTCTAAAAAATCATGGTTTAACTGTTGTGCTGACACAGACAATTTATCGGCCCATGTTTGAAAGCGTCTCGTTTGTAATTGCTCAGCGGTAATAGCCTGGTTTTGATATTCAACCCATAAAGGTTTGTTGATGCTTTGATAATCTTTAAAGTCCCGTTCGGTAAATTCCACACCATGCTTTGCCATCATGTGTACTAGGCCAGCAAAATTGTCAAAATGAAACAAGGTGTCATCTGCATCAAAAATAATCCATTGATACATGAGTTCGATCTCCTTTAGTTAAAGGGATTAATTCCCTAAAAGTGTTCTGGGTGCATAAAAGGTGCGAGACAAAGAATCAAAGCTTGCGTGTAGATACTTTCACGATTTTCCGCTTCGTTGGTAAATAAGCCGATCGCACCACCTTTTTGCTTAATATTCACAGTGCCGAATAAGTCATCCATCACGTCCCCAAGCTCTTCACCCGCTACCAACCTGTTATAAATTGAACGAGGTAGCGGCAAACTAGCAGAGCGATTAGTAACCATTTTCCCCGTTTTGTCTAATATGGTCACATAGGCGAAGGTGGCAGCCCCCTCCTCAAATTGATCAACACCGCCCTCCATTGCCACAAAATAATCCGCTGTATTTTCATCCATAACATTGGCCCCTTGCTGATCAATCTTCTGTTGATAGCAAAATCGAGCACGGTTTTCTGAGCCCAAGCGCGTTTCTGCCTCTGTCATGGGTTGATCCGCCACACCTGATGGCGCCTTCACTTCTTCACAGTGAAGAGTATGATCTGGAAATGCTTTGTTAAATGCTTGGTAAGCTGCACTTATTTTGACAGGGTTTTTGGACGCAATGATGATGCGAATAACGGTATTATTCATAATAAAAGTACCAAGTTTATTTAATTTATTTCTCTAATTAAAGCACCACAGTAAAATAGCGATATATAAAAAAGCCGTGATGTCCCTCTTTGGAATCATCACGGCTTTTATTTTACAGTAAGTAACTTATCCAGCACTAAGCTTGAGCCTTAATAATTGGGGTAGGACATTCAACATCCATATTTTGTGCGCGATGCCTTAATACGTGATCCATGATTGTCAGTGCCAGCATCGCTTCCGCAATGGGTGTAGCACGAATCCCCACACAAGGGTCGTGTCGACCTTTGGTGATCACTTCTATGGCTTCACCTGCGCGGTTGATACTTTTTCCGGGGATCGTAATACTAGAAGTAGGCTTTAACGCCATGTGAACAACAATATCCTGACCAGAAGAAAGGCCACCCAATACGCCGCCGGCGTGATTTGATAAAAACCCTTCAGGTGTCATTTCATCGCGATGCTCACTCCCTTTTTGCTCTATAACACTAAAGCCATCGCCTATTTCCACCCCTTTCACTGCGTTAATACTCATCATGGCTTTTGCAATATCAGCATCTAGACGATCAAAAACAGGCGCCCCCAAACCTGGCATAAGGTTCTTGGCGATGACACTAATTTTTGCCCCAACAGAGTCACCCTCACGGCGTAATGCTGTCATATACTCTTCAAGTGATGGAATGGCATCAGGATCTGGGCTAAAAAAACTATTGTCGTAGACTTGAGTTAAATCTTTTACCTCAAGCTTGATTGGACCAAGTTGAGAGAGAAAACCTTGAATCTCAATACCAAACTGTTGTTTTAGGTACTTTTTCGCAATGGCACCTGCCGCGACTCGCATAGCCGTTTCACGCGCGGAAGATCGGCCACCACCACGATAATCACGAAATCCATATTTCTGATCGTAGGTGTAGTCGGCATGTGCCGGACGGAATGTGTCTTGGATATTGCCGTAATCGCGAGAACGTTGATCTGTGTTCTCGATCAACAACCCAATGGGCGTGCCGGTAGTTTTACCTTCAAATACGCCTGATAAGATTTTGACTTCATCTGGCTCACGGCGTTGTGTCGTATGTTTTGATGTTCCCGGTTTACGAAGGTCAAGGTCGTGTTGTAAGTCGGCTTCGCTAATCTCGATACCTGGAGGACAACCATCAATAATGGCGCCTAATGCTAGGCCATGACTTTCACCAAAGGTGGTGACTTTAAAAAGGGTTCCAAATGTATTGCCAGACATAATG
The DNA here is from genome assembly GCF_056173505.1 of Marinomonas sp. 63XJN7_7_ISO-PGPR-S23-202. Classification (NCBI taxonomy): domain Bacteria; kingdom Pseudomonadati; phylum Pseudomonadota; class Gammaproteobacteria; order Oceanospirillales; family Oceanospirillaceae; genus Marinomonas; species Marinomonas sp. 63XJN7_7_ISO-PGPR-S23-202. Next base: position 2,565,195 of record NZ_CM149677.1, read on the forward strand.
TTACTTTTGCTCGCGTCGTAATGTGTTAAGTTGTTCTTTGGTTAATACAAAGACCCCATTGCCGCCCTGCTCTAATTCCACCCACAGAAAGGGAACGTCAGGGTATGCTGCCTGCAGAGCCACCTCGGTATTACCTACTTCGTATACCAATATACCGTTATCATGCAAATAATGCGCGGCTTGCGATAAAAACTCATAAGTAAATGTTAACCCGTCATCACCTGATGTAAGAGCAAGCTCAGGCTCGTTATGAAACTCAGCAGGTGCACTATTAAAGTCCTCTGCATCCACATAAGGAGGATTACAAATAATTAGGTCATATTGTCTACCATGCAGGCCTTTAAACATATCCGAGTGAATCGCGGTTACTCGATCTTCCACCTGATGAAATTCAATATTTTCTTGAGCAATCGCCAGAGCCTTTTCACTAATGTCACTAATATCGACTTGAGCGTCTTCAAATACTAAAGCTGCTGTAATCCCCAAGCACCCTGACCCTGTGCACATATCTAAAATATTCAGAGGGTATTGCGTTAGCCAAGGTTCAAATTCTGTTTCCAGCAAAGAAACAATGGGAGATCGAGGAATGAGTGTATCTTTACTGACTTTAAAGGGCAGCCCCATAAACCAAGCTTTGCCCAATAAATATGGCAGAGGTTCACGTTGCTTAATACGTTTTTCAACTAACTTAAGAATACGTTTTTTCTCATTGTAAGTCAGAGCGCAATCCAACATATCGCGATGAAAGTCGAGAGGTAGCTTTAACGACCCCATAACCAAATGAAGAGCTTCGTCCCAAGCATTATCCGTACCATGACCATAAAAAAGATCACTATGTTCAAATCGGCTATAAGTCCAGCGAATAAAATCTTTAATACTACTTAAATCGCGAATAGCGGACTGTCTATTGCTCATGCTATCTTCTTCACTATCATTTGATGACCATTTTTAATAGGTAAATAAAAAGCCGTATTATAGCCTTTATTATTGATTGTCTCTATCTTTGCCTTGGATCTGCTTCATGGTTCGAGCAATCTCTTGAAGGGTTTGATCTAATGCCTGCCGGTGTTGCTTATCGACCGTTCGCTGCTCTTCTTGTAACGATTTGACTTGCTGTTTAAGCTTTAAATTCTCTTCTTTAAGGCTTGCAATCAAATGGTCTTGCTTCGCCAAATCAACCTCATGCTGATCAAGGTTTAAGCGTAACGCCTCTTTTTCCGAGTGCTCCCGTGTTAGCTGATTGTTAATAACTTGGTGATGAGAATAAACATCATCATAGCGCTGTTGAGTGAGCTTAAGTTGTTCATCTAACTGCGCATTCATAATTTTCAATGATTCTCGCTCCTCCATAAGCGCATCGTAAGCGTCTTGCAATTCACACAAGGCCGAACTTAACGATGAATACTGTCCTTCCGTTGCGGCAAGTCTTAACGCGTATTGAGCTTCGGCATCCAGTATTTTCTCATCAAGCAGCCGGCCCAATATCTGCGTAACATCCCGGGAAAATCGGTTAAATGAGGGACCTAGACTATCGCCCAGCTCTTTAAGCTGATGTTGCTGGTACTCTTTATAAAGCTCTTCCCATTCAGCAATGGCATTCATTAAGGTTGTGTTCGAGCACTTACGCCCATCTTTTTCAAGGAAGTAATCCGCAATTCGGGGTATATTTGGAAACTGGTTCTTTTCGAGCAGATCCCAGCAAGCCTGATGAATCTCTTCTCGTGCGATGTTTGCCTTACGAGCCATTTTCCTCCCCCTCTTATCTATTCAAGATAACAATATGGACGTTTGATCAATTTCGTCATTATATTATCTTTTTTACGAATAAAGAATAGTATTTACCCTCTCTCTCCAATATCTATATTACACATTACAAGAAAAGGACAATAAAAAACCCCAAGAAGGGGCTTTTAGAAGGTGTTATGCCGATAAAAGTGGCCTTTAATTTAGCTTAGCGTTACTAAGTAACTTTGTAGCAAACTCAACGCCAAATTTTTTGGCAAACTCATCCAATGGATCTTGTTTAGGCCCATAGATCACTTGTTTGTCGTTGGGGAATTGCGAATTTAGTACATCATTAAGGCTCGCTAGACCGTCAATCAAGCCTATTTTTTGCGCTTGCTGGCCGGTAAACACCATTCCCGAAAAGACATCTTTTGTGATTTTTAAACGATCGCCCCGCCCCACTTTCACCGCATCAATAAATTGCTGATGTGTTTCATCTAAGATAGCTTGCCATTTTTCCTTAGCCTCTTTGGTCATAGGGACAAAAGGATCTAGGAAGTCCTTATTACGACCGGATGTAAAGGTTCTGCGTTCAACCCCAATTTTTTTAATTAAGCCACTTAAATCAAAGCCAGAAGAAATAACGCCTATGGAACCGACTAAACTTGCCCTATTGGCATAAATCTTATTGGCTGCTGAGGCTATATAGTAGCCGCCCGATGCCGCCATATCTTCTACCACCACAATAATGGGAATAGACGGATACAATTTTTCTTTTTTACGAATGGCATCGTAAATGATACCAGCTTGGACAGGGCTGCCGCCAGGACTGTTCATGTCGATGACTACACCCTTTAGATTGGGATTCTTATAGGCATCATCTAAAATATCCACGTATTCATTTCCATCGATGTCTGCACCACTACCAATAACCCCATCCATGGGAATGATGGCCACCGTATTTTGCCCAGACACATTGGCATCTAAGGCGGATCGACCAAGCCATAATCCCACTATGCATAATAAAATAATCAAACTGGTAAAACGGAAAAAAATCTTCCAACGACGAGCGCGTCTTTTTTCAATCACATTATCACTTAGTGTTTTCTCTAATAAGCGCCAGAGCTGTTGGTTGTCATCCAACTTCGCCTCAGATGCCTTGCTGCCATCTCTTTCTTTCTCGCTATTGCGGTTTTGTCCAGCATCGTCATGTTCAAACAATTCGCCTTGCTGATTCGTTGGGTTTTGTTGGTTCTTTTTGTCTTCTTCTTCGGTCCAGCTCATGCTCTATTTCCCTAAAATGGAAGCTAATTGATATAAATTGTCGACAATTGTTTGTGGCTGACAGGATGCTAAACGTTTTTTGTCATGGGCACCATAAGACACACCAATACCCGCTACCCCGGCAGCTCTAGCCATATTAAGATCATATTCGGTGTCGCCGACCATCACCGCTTCTTCTGGCAATATATTAAGCTCCGCTAAGATTTGTTCGAGCATCATAGGATGGGGTTTCGATAGCGTCTCATCCGCACAACGTGTCGCTGCAAAGTAATGGCCTGTTTGCGTAAGCGACATAATACGATCTAACCCACGACGAGTTTTTCCGGTTGCAACCGCTAACAACATGCCTTGTTTTTTCAACTGCTCAAGAAGCTCAGACATTCCATCATAAGCCAAAGGTGGCGTTTGGTCTGCCTGCACATATAAACGTTTATAATGCATTTTTATCTTATCTAATGTGTCAATTGGGAGCTCAGGCCAAACAGTCTTAATCCCCACATCTAAAGATAAACCGATGATATTTTGTATATCACAGTATTCTCTTTTAGGCGCCATGGCATTTTCTGCAGCTTGCAACATACAAACACAGATCTTATCAATGGAATCAAATAAGGTTCCATCCCAATCAAAAATCACTAACTTAACCATAGATACCCCTTAAGAATGAAGCGACGAAAGTGTACCATAGCGGGAAAATCAAATATAAGGATTCACAATGACAGCAGGCTATTCTTTAGAAGCACTATCAATTAATCAAACGGCCACCTATATCAAAACCGTCAGCCAAGAAGATGTTCAAAGCTTTGCCCATGTGACAGGCGACACCAACCCTGTTCACTTAGATGCGGACTTCGCTGCTACCACAAGTTTTGGCAAGCCCATCGCCCATGGCATGCTCTCTGCTGGTTTTATTTCAGCGGCGATTGGTACTAAGTTACCAGGGCCTGGCTGTATCTATCTAGAACAAAGCCTTAAATTCAGAGCACCTGTTTATATTGGACAAGATGTCATTACAACAATTACAGTAGCGGAGATTAATGAACGCCGACGCCGTGTGACGCTAAAAACAGTCTGCGAGTGTGATGGTAAAGTTGTCGTCACAGGAGAAGCCGTCGTAATGCTCCCTGCCGCTTTTTAACCTCAAAGCAAGAAAGTTATCGATTTCACGGTGTCGATCATCGCATCTAAAAACCTTAAACGACGCACAAGTCAAAATGCGACAAAATCATTTTGGTCGCATTTTTCTTATAACGGATAAGAGGTTTGAATAATGAAAGTAATCAGCGATGTAAACAATGCGTTGTATAAGCGATCTGCTCTATTTAGATAAATTAGGTTGCTTGACGCCCTTTCTATGATCGCTTATCGTTTTTTACATAATGATAATGTATTTAACCTACAATCAGACGCTTTCATCACAGTCTATTTACAAAGAACTTAATATTGAAAAATATGAGGTATATTGAAAAAAAACTGGGTTTTTTTCTAAGAGAGGCATATATTTATTAATATAAATCATAGGTTAAGGCGTGTATGAACTCCCGATTGTTTGTCATTTCTTTTCTGATCATTTCGTCTTTACTGGCGTTATCTGGTCGCGCTACAGCAAAAGAGATTAATAAGCAACGCTGGCTTCAGCCTAATGTAGCAAAAATTTACTGTGAAGAGGTTGCTCTCGATCAAGAAAAAGCAATAAAAGGAGAGCAAGTTAGCGCTTCTGTTCACCTCTTTACTTTGACTAAAAATTATACTAATTCAAGCGATTATATTGAACAAGTTGGCTACTTTCTAGCGACCAAAACTCACCCTAGAGCACCGCCAGTTTTCTTGATATAGCTTCGCTCTTTCTGACTTTTAAACTTTGGAGAATACATCATGAAAACATTAACTTACGTTTCAACAAGAGAAATCAACACCTTAACCTGGCCAGTAACTATCGAAAATACAACACTATACTCACCTGCTTTATGCGTGTTTACAGACTTTAAAACATCTGCCCCTCGTGTGATCGAATCTAACACGCGCGCCGACGAATTAGTCAGACTAATGAGAAAAGAACACGTCCGCATGAAAGTGGTGGTCGATGCAAAAAATAATTTTGTTGGTGTCATCAGTCTAGAAGACTTGTCAGAAGATGCTTTTATCAAGCACGTGGCGAATGGCTATGCTCGCTCAGAGCTACTTGTTGCAGACTTAATGAAACCAAAAGACAAAGTTCTCGCCCTATCTTACGCTTCACTAAAAAATTCAGATATCGAATCTTTACTTTATAGCCAACGTGAAACGGAAGGTCAGCATTTACTCGTTATTGATGAAGACACAAAAACCATCCGCGGCTTGGTTTCTGCAAGCGATATCACTCGCCAACTGCGTTTAGATATTGACGTTGCTTTCTCTAGCTTTAAAAACATCTATAAAATTGCTTTATTAGGCGAAAAATACAACAGCAAAAAACTTAGGGTTGCCTAATAGAAGATAAAGCACCTTACTTTCAAAAATAAGGGGTTCAAAGTTATGCTTTGAGCCCCTTATTTTTTACCCCTCTCTTTTTTGGATCCAATAATAATAAGACTCACCTTCTTGCTCTTGTTTCACCAAAGTATGACCTAAAAATCGACAAAAGTTGGGGATGTCTCTGGTTGTAGATGGGTCAGTTGCCACCACTTTTAACACCTCAAGCGGCTCTATTTTTTTCATTTCCACGTGCAGCATCATGACGGGTTCTGGGCACATTAATCCGCTAGCGTCTAATAATGAATGGTGTTTCATAATCTGATCCTCCGACTGGTTACCCCTATTATAAACCTCCATGTCAGCTAGACAAACTTTTCTGACAACCAACGCTCAACCATGCTAGCAACCATTGAAGCCACCTGCTCTTGCGTTATCGCCTGCTTTTTGAGTGTCTTAAAATCGTGATCCGCCCCTTCAACCCACATAATATCGATATTCTTGTTGAGTGTTTGCTCCAAAACCCAGTCTGGCTTACCAAACACATCTCTTGTCCCTTGAATAATCAAGCATGGAACATCAACAGAATCCAAAAACGCCAAACGATGCTTCTCCGGTTTACCAGGAGGGTGAAAAGGAAAGCCAAAGCAAATAACACCCTTCACTCTGCTATCCGTTGTCAGTTGCGTCGCCACTCGCCCTCCCATCGATTTACCCGCAACAATGAGTGGTTCCGAGGTACTAAGGCTCTCCGTAAACTCTGGGATCAACTTATTGAAACGCGGTGGTGGACGCTTTTTGCCAGTGGCTTCTTGTTCGCGCATATAGGCAAAAGTCACGGGTATGACAGGACAGCCTTTTTCTTCTAGCTGGCGTTTAATATATTGCAAAAAGCCATTTTTTGTATGACCAGCTCCTGCTCCATGAGCAAGATAAATAGGAAGTGTTTGCATGGATGTATCCCAATACTAAAAGCGTATGTTTTTTAATCTGAATAAAAATTTCCCTATTGAACCGTAAGATTTTTATTTTGACCTTAAAACTTTGATCCAAGTCATACGAACAGAATCCTCATAAGAGTAAACTGCCATTAGAAAATTTAATAGGAAAATATCATGATCTGGGATCCATTACTCATTCAAAAATACAACTTATCAGGCCCTCGGTATACCTCCTATCCGACAGCGCCGTTGTTCGATGCCTCCATTAGCAAAATTGCTCTCATCGACAGAATGTTACGACCTTCAGACGCCCCAATCAGCCTATACTTCCATATCCCATTTTGCGCCCACCTCTGTTACTACTGCGCCTGCAACAAAATTGTGACAAAACAATACGACAAAGGCGAGGAATATGTGGAACTACTTGGAGAAGAGATACGCCTACGTAGCTTAATGATTGATGCTAATCGCCCCGTGACACAACTGCACTTTGGGGGCGGCACACCAACCTTTTTGTCTGAACCACAGTGGCAACAATTATTTGATGTCATTAATCGACATTTTTCTTTGATCACAGACGGTAGCCAGGATTATAGCGTTGAGATTGATCCCCGCGAGATCAGCAAATCAAAACTAACCCTCTTAACAAATATGGGAATAAATCGCGTCAGCATAGGGGTTCAGGACTTTGACTTATCTGTCCAAAAAGCCATTCACCGAATACAGCCAGTTGAAATGGTAGAAGCGCTCGTCAATGACTGCCGCGAACTTGGCATACGCTCTATTAACTTTGATTTAATTTATGGTTTACCGTTCCAAACTTTAAACGGCTTTAAAGAGACATTGAACACCGTTTTGAGATTGCAGCCGGAACGTATTTCCGTCTTTAACTACGCCCACTTACCAGAACGGTTCCCAGCTCAAAAACGGATTCTAGACAACAGTTTGCCTTCTGCAGAAATGAAACTGCATATTCTAAAAATGACCATTGATACATTAATAGAATATGGCTACGTGTACATTGGCATGGATCATTTTGCTAAGCCAGATGATACCTTGACGGTTGCTCAAAAAGAAGGCAAATTACAGCGTAATTTTCAGGGGTACACTACCCATGCAGATACGGATTTAATTGCCTTTGGGGTATCCGCAATCAGTAACTTAAGCGGCGTTTATATCCAAAACCATACCGACCTGTCTCTTTATCAAAATAGCATAGAAAATGGTCAGCTTCCTATAATGAAAGGTTACATCAGTGATAATGATGATAGAATTAGACACAGAGTCATTATGACACTTATTAGTCAATTTAAATTAAGCTTTCAAACAATAGAACAAGAGTTTAACATCCACTTTAGAGAGTACTTTGCAGTAGAACTTGCCAAATTAAGGCAGCTTGAAGCGGATGGCATTATTGAAATTATTAGCCATCCAGAAGATACTATTATAAAAGTAACAGACAGAGGACGATTACTTATTCGCTGCGTATGCATGGCGTTCGATAAGCATTTGAACAGCGTAGTCAAGTATTCGAAAGTAATATAATCTAGGGAGAGTGAAATGCCCGCAACAACACACACACAATCACGTTTCAGCAGCAAGCTATCTTCTCAATGTCAAAATTGCAGCTTAAGCGCACTATGTTTACCCATTGCTCTGGCAGACGAAGATATCAATCGGCTAGATCAAATCATTGAACGCAAACGTCCCCTAAAAAAAGGGGAAGTGCTATTCCATCAAGGCCAGCCTTTTAGTTCTGTCTTTGCGGTAAGAACTGGCACCTTAAAGACTTTTAACATTACTTCCTCTGGGGAAGAACAAATCACTGGTTTCTACTGCCCTAGCGAGTTGGTTGGCCTAAGTGGTATTGATGATAATACTTACCCTATTTCTGCTAAAGCATTGGAAACGACCACTGTGTGCGAAATCCCATTTAGTCATTTGGAGAACCTTTCCTCACAAATTCCGTCCCTCAAACACCAGGTGTTCAAGGTAATGAGCCGTAAAATCGGCGATGACCAGCAAATGATGGTTCTTCTAGGCAAGAAAAATGCCGATGAAAAAGTGGCCTCTTTTCTGCTTAACCTATCAAATCGCTTTAAAAAACGCGGCTATTCTGCAACATCCTTCCGGCTTTCCATGTCTCGTGGTGAGGTTGGCAATTATTTGGGCTTGGCAGTCGAAACCGTTAGTCGTGTAATCACACGCTTCCAAAAAAATGAATTAATCCAAGTAGATGGCAAAGAAATATCCATTATTGACCTTCCAGAAATGCAAAAACTCGTGGGAGTTGCGCCTGATTGTGGTAAAATAGCTCAGTTTTGAACTACAAACTAGGCGCACTTTGATTATGCTTTATGATGATTTCTACGTTAAGTCATTAATTCGTTCTGTTGAAGACTGGCCAAAGCCAGGCATCAACTTTCGAGATATCACTCCTATTTTTAGCGACCCAAAAGGTATGCGCATGGTGGTCGATGCCTACGTGCATCGCTACATTACCAGCGATATTACTCATATCGCTTGTATTGATGCTCGGGGCTTTCTCATCGCAGCAGTACTTGCGTATGAACTACAAAAGCCGCTGATTTTGATCCGTAAAAAAGGGAAATTGCCTGGCAAAACCATTTCACAAGCATATGACTTAGAATACGGTTCCGCTGAGCTGGAAATTCAGGAACACTCAGTAAAAGCAGGCGATAGTGTTTTGTTATTTGATGACCTGATTGCCACAGGCGGCACTCTATTAGCTGCTATTGAGCTTATAACGAGCCAAGGTGCAGAGGTTAAAGAAGTGGCCGCTATTATTGACTTGCCTGACTTAGGCGGAAGCCAAAAACTCCAAGATAGAAACATACCCGTTTTTAACCTGTGTGCATACGAAGGCGATTGACTGCGCATCTGTCTCTCTTTCTAAAGACTGAAGCTTGATGCACGAGAAAATCAATCAATAAAAAAGGTGGCATTAGCCACCTTTTTTATTTATGCACCTTTAAAAAGCCACATCGGCACCGACAGAAACGCCATCATTACTTTTTTGACGCTGACCACTTTTGTATATGGCCTCTGTCGCACCATAATTAACAAAAACACGGGTGTTGTGCGTTGCCATATACTCGAGGCGAGCGTTATAAGTATACATATGATCCAATCGAGAAATCGTTAGCACCTCAGGAGAATAATAACCCGAAGCGTATATGCTTAAACGATTTGCCATAGGGAAGGTATAACGATACCAACCACCTAACGCAACCGCCAATGCAAGATCATTATTTTCGCCTTTTAAGTCAGAATCTAGAGCATAAAGACGCGCTCCCAGTCCAACCTGCAATGGACCAGTCGCATTTGTGTCCCGAATACCCAGTCCAGCATAAAGTGAAGAGGTATCTTTATCCGTATCGTGCGTTCCCCCCGCATCGATTGAAAAAGGGCCTGCATCAATACTAGCATCCGCCTTCAACAAATCGTTTCTTAAGTCCACGCTAGCATTAGAAGCCAATACCATGGAAGAGCTTAGCAACCCTGCGGTCAACAATAGTGCTTTATTGCTTAGTTTCATTAGAACTTTCCTATAGTGAAATAATATTCAATTTATTAAATGCATCTTCTGATTGTTTTAAGCCTTTAAAGTCAAACAGATCATTATCAGCAAGATGGGAAGGCACCACATTCTGCATAGCGGTAAACATAGAATCGGCTCTTCCCGGATAATCTTTTTCCCATTGCTGAAGCATATCTTTAACCACTTGCCTTTGCAGGTTCTCTTGTGAACCACATAAGTTACAAGGAATAATGGGATAAGCCTTCAGATCAGCAAACGCTTGAATGTCTTTCTCCTTACAATAAGCTAATGGCCGAATAACCATATGCTTTCCATCATCGCTTAACAGTTTAGGCGGCATAGACTTTAACTTACCACCGAAAAACATATTTAAAAAGAGCGTCTCAAGTATGTCATCTCGGTGATGACCTAAGGCAATTTTAGTCGCGCCAATCTCTTCCGCAAACCCGTAAAGTGAACCACGACGTAAGCGAGAACATAAGCCACAAGTGGTCTTACCTTCTGGAACGATTTCTTTGACGATGCTGTAAGTGTCTCTCTCTAAAATATGATAATCGACACCCATTTCGTCAAGGTAGGCTGGTAACACATGCTCAGGGAAACCGGGCTGTTTTTGATCTAAATTCACAGCGATGATGCTGAAATGTATGGGGGCGCTGGCTTGTAAATTTCGTAAGATATCAAGCATAGTATAAGAGTCTTTACCGCCAGACAGGCACACCATCACCTTGTCACCTTCTTCAATCATGTTAAAGTCAACAATGGCCTGACCTGTCAAGCGTCTTAGACGCTTTTGCAGCTTATTAAACTCAAGTTTTTCTTTCGGTTTGTTAGATAAATCCATTATGTACACGCTATAAACTAAATGCCGCTATCTTACTATAATCATTATTTTGTCGCATTAAAAAAGCAGCAACTTGATAAAAAGCTTGCACATCATTAACGCTTTGACAAGCTATCAACAAAATGCAACTTAGTCCCGCACAGCTTGCAAATATACTCAGTGCCTTTTTGTGCTCTAGTATGACGCTGTTTGGTGAAAGTATGCGTTTGACAATGACATTGGTAGTAATAACTGTGTTTTGGAGGAGGAACATCGAAGCTGTGGGTACGTTGTGGCGAAAGTCCATACACCTTGTGCATCACAGCCTGCCATTCTTTACCATGCGGTCGCACATCATTTCCGTATATCTGAAATACAATAATATGAGCAACCTCATGGGGCACAACCGTGTCCAAAAAATCCTGAGGGTTTTGCTGGTACATATACGAATTAAAGCGCACTTCATTTTTATGCAAATGCGCAGTGCCTGCTGCTCGACCCTTTTGCCGTAGATTCACATTGGGTAACTTAAACTCAGTACCGAAGAATTGATTTGCTCTGCTTATGCAATCGGCAACTTTTCGTTGTATCGTGGCGAGAGGCTGTTTTGGCGCATCAGACTCATAGGCTTCATTACTCATATCGAAAGAAAGTTGGCTTTTTGCATACATTGGCCCTATTCCTCGTTTGTTCTTACGTCATGCATGATGGTTAACAATTGGTCTGCGCAAGAAGAAATTGCTTCAACGGATAGCCCTGTTAAACGACTCAATGAGGCGACATTGCTCGGTTTATGCTGTTGTACTAGTCGCAATTGACGATCAGACAAGGGATTATTTTGATCCCGACTTTTCCACGCTTTTAATTTGTGCCAATCCGTCAGTTCCTTATGAAGCCTATTCTCATCTAATATTGGATAATAACGCTCATGGGGCAAAAGTATTTGTTCTTCCCCCTTCAATACTCGCTTGGCCTTTTGATTCATGTGCACACAAAAAGTGGTTGAATGGTCTATTTTGATATAACCAAATCCAATTAAATGTCGAATCACCGATTTCCATTGTGTGTCGGTAAACTCTCTACCTTTCCCAAATAAAGGCAGCGTTTCACCATGAATTTTCATAACCGCTTTGCTGCGTTTTCCAAGCAGAACATCAATAAGCACCGAGAAAGGCTGGATCCCTTTTGTATAGTAAATAAGAGAAAGCATTTTTTGTGCCGCAATGGTTGCGTTTTGCTCAGAAGACGGCGACAAACATCGATCACAGTGCCCACAAGGCCCAATCTCTTCCCCGAAATGTGCGAGAAGGTTTTTGCGTCGACATCCTCGACTTTCAAGCACTTTAAAAAGTGCACTCAATCGATCATGGCTTTCATCATCACCAAATTGTTGCGCCTGTAGCATATCCTGAAGCCCGTATAATAATAAAGACTTTGCAGGCTTACCATCCCTGCCAGCACGACCAACCTCTTGAAAGTAGGCCTCTGGGCTGCTCGGCAAATCGTAATGAATAACAAAACGAATGTTGGCCACATCAATGCCCATACCATAGGCAGTGGTTGCCACCATAATGACACCAGACTCATTAAGAAAACGCTGATGATGCGTTTGTTTATCCTGTTCTTGCATTGCCGCATGGTAAGGCAAGCTGGTTAATCCAAGACTCTCAAGCCAACTTGACAATTCTTGGGTTTTTTTCCGTGAGCGACAATAAATAATGCCCTTTTCACCCGCCATTTCATGATGCAAAAAATACAGTATTTGTTGTTTAGCTTTACGCTTTTGAGCTATTTGAATCTCAATATTCACCCGATCAAAGCTGTTTTTTAATAATAAACACTCACTGATTTGTAGAGAATTTTTAATAGTCTGAATCGTTCTTTGATCGACCGTGCCGGTTAACGCGATAATCGGAACCTTAGGAAAAGTGGCGCGAAGCCCACCAAGTTGACTGTATTCTGGCCGAAAGGCCTCTCCCCATTGAGCGATGCAATGGGCTTCATCGATGGCAAAAATAGAAATTTGAATATCTTTTAAAAAACCCATCACGGTTGGCTGCACAATTTTCTCAGGCGACATAAAAAGCAAATCCACTTGATCATGCCGCAGCGCCCATACCAAATCGTCTTGCTCTTCAATATTTAAAGCAGAATTAAAAAAATAGGCGTTAACACCTGCTTTTCGGAGCGTTTCTACCTGTTGCGCCATTAACGACAAGAGTGGGCTAATGATAATGCCAATACCCTCTCGTATTAATCCTGCTGACTGGTAGACTAAAGACTTACCACCGCCAGTAGCGGCCATCAATAAAACATCATTACCCGAACAGAGGGCATCAATGGCTTCCTCTTGCAGGGGACGGTAGGCTTGGTAGCCGAAACGGGAAAGTATTGTGTGTTTGCTTATCATAAGAGAATTATCTCTCAAGTAACGCTATTGTGCATCGATTTTCAGACGCTTTTTCGCTAGAATTCGCCACTTAATTCGCTTATATCACTTTTAAAGTTTTAGGAAGTCTCATATGGCACACCAACCTCTTGATGATCTTGAGTTAGATACAATAGAAACCTTTTTAGAATCCGATCGAGTTCATGAAGAATGTCAAAATTTCGTAATGGCTCATGGTTTTTTAACCGCTCTGGCCATTTGCCCCTCCCAGTTTAATGAGGAACAGTGGCTTCCTGTCATTTTTGAGGAAACCCCAAACTTTGAAAGCCCAAAAGAAGAGAAGCAAATTACTCAGCTAACGTCTCGTTTATTTGTTGATATCCAAAAAGAGCTTGAGTCAGAAGAGGGCTTTCTTATTCCATGCGAATTAGAAATGGGACCAACACCAGAAGAGCTAAGCGAACTTCAAGAATGGGCCACCGGTTTTATGGAAGGCGTCTTCATGACAGAAACATTCTGGTTTGAAACTGAAAAAGAAGAAGTAGTGGCTGAACTTTTGCTGCCTATTATGGTGGCCTCTGACTTATTTGACGATGAAGAAGTAATGCAGATCAGACAGAGCGAAAAACTCACTCAATCCTGTATTGAACAAATTCCTGAAGTCGTAACAGATCTCTTTCTCGTGCTGAGAACCGAACCGGAAAAGCGCCCAACACCTGCAGCATCCAAACATGCTAACAACAAACAAGCAGGCCAAAAATCCAAAAATAACAAAAAGAAAACAAAACCCAAGAAGCATTAATAGCGGAACAACGCTCTAACCTATAAAGATAAAAGCGATGATCCTCCTCAAGTATTATCGCTTATTTTCGGACTCTTTTTTTCTTATCGCGACAAATGTTATATCATCTATCTGCTCTGAATGGCCTTGGTATTGAGATAGCCTATTCTTTAGATCATCTTGTGCTTGAGCTAAATCGGCATTGGCATAACAGACCGAGACTAGCGCCTCCAAGGACTCTGCTCCTAGCATCTCTCCAGCCTCATTTTTTAACTCAGAGACCCCATCGGTCGCGATAACTAAGGTATCTTCTGCAGCAATATTGAACTCACCTAACGTGCTATCAAACTCAGATGGCCCTAAAATTCCTAATGGCATGTGCATAGACTGCAAATAGTCGAGCTTACCATCTTGGCGACGGATATACGCCTTGGGCATACCGCCCCCCCAAAAGAACAAACGACCACCAGGCTTAATTAATACGATGTAGGCCGCGCAAAACATATAATCAGGCAGAATACTGATCAACATACGATTAATATGGCTTGCAAGCTTAGATATTTCTATGTGATCGTCTACAGCATCAAAAAACGCTTGCGCAACAGGTAAAGCTCCTATAGAAGCAGAAAGGCCGTGCCCGGTAAAATCTCCTACAAATATGAGACGTGCCCCATCGGAACGGGAATTCACTAACGCTAAATCACCATTGAAGCTGGCGGCAGATAATCGGGTAACTGCCACATTATGATCCGTGTTTTCACAACGTATTAGAACATGATCAAGCACTTGATGAGCCATTTTGTGCTCTCGCTCTATCATGGTTTTGTAATACACCAACTCTCGATTTTTTTGCGACATCTCTTGCACAAGCATCACCTGACGCTTGTGGCTTTCTATACGGGTATTGAATAAAGCTTCCTGGAAAGGCTTTGCTAAAAAATCATCGGCACCAGCATTGAAACATTTTTCCATCGTTGAATCAGAGGATTGTGACGATAAAAAAATCATTGGCACAAAACGACCATTTGCACTTAACTTAAGCTCTCTAATAAGGGCTAAGCCGCTTCCACCCTTAACAAGAACATCTAGGGTAACCAGATCGGGTTCCCACTCCTCGAAAAGATCAATCGCTTCTTGAAACGTCGTGGCCGTTTTTACATCTAGCCCATGACTCTTAGCGCACATACTAACAATTTCACGGTAAATCGGCTCGCTGTCGACGCACAAAAGTTTCATTGAAATGCCTTTATCGAATAGTAAAACGTTTATCAAAACGAGAAATCATCAAAATATTTTTGATGAAGTCATTGGCACCTTTTAATTCTATATTACACTCATCCCCTAAACTATTTTTCATGCTAAGCAGCATACCCAAAGCCGCACTATCCAAATATTCAACCTGACTCATATCCACACGAAAAGACATTGTCTGGCCGATAAAATCAGCATACGCGTCTTTAAATTCATTGAATAGAGAAAAATCAAAACTTCCAACAACGATAATATCAACACAATTATCAGCTTGATGATAATTTACTGTAATGCTCATATGAACCTTAATAACGCGAGTTATTACCCGCGTCCTCCTCCGTGGCAATTAGGTGAAGCAGACACATCACCTTGTCGTTCCGACCATTCTTCAGGGGTAAACAGATGCATTGCTAATGCGTGAACAAGATCCATTTGTTTAGATAATACACGGTACACTAACTGGTGACGCTGCACTAAACGCTTGCCAGAAAACTGGTCGCTGACCAAAGTCAACTTAAAATGCGACTCACTACCTTCCGGCACGTTATGCATATAGCTCTCGTTTTCTAAAACGAGATACTGAGGAGAAAGCGCTTCCATCAAGTGCTGCTTAATATCGTTTTCTATTTTCATTTTATTCCGGCCTATCATTTAATCTAGTCGTTTTAATACTATATTAACCCCATATTTCGCAGTCATATAGCATACATGTCATTAATCCATTAATAACATTGGCCTTTACGCTGGATTTAAAATGGCTTCCATATCGCCATTCAGCAACGTTTGCCCTTTTTCTTTTGGGTAAGCCACATCAATAGAAACAGCCCCTCCTTCACGCCATACACTAATGACCGTATCCATATTAGCCGCCATAACAGCCCGTTTATCATCAGGTGCCGCCGCAATAACCTGCAAACCAATATCTTTCATAAAGCCCATACAAGTAGACGTTTTAATCATATCAATTTTGTTAAACGCTTCATCGAACATCGCCAAAGAAAAGCCTCCGACAATGTCACCATCCATGGTCTCGTGTAATCGATAAGTCGTCGATAATGCCGCCGCGATCGCCAAATAAAATGGAATTTGGTGCTCACCACCCGACCCCGTCTGAATGCGCTGGCTCAACGTTGTCTTCTTGTTACCATCCGCATCAAGAATATCGACTTCGAAGTTATAAAACTTACGATAATCCGCCAGATCCTGCTGCTTCTCTTCGTCTGTAATCAACTCTTGAATCGCCGTAATGGCACGCAAATGCTCTGGATCCCCCGTCATTTCAGGGTCAAACAAACCACCGACATTCGCTTGATCTTGCGCACTAAAACGATCAACCAAATCAAGAATATCTTTCATATCACCATTTGGGTAATAACGGAACTGGTAAGTTTCATTATTAAAGGGGCGACGTTTCAAACTGTGATTAAGCTCCCTAATAATATGAGCGACCTGATCCAAGGAATCTTTAAGTTTTGACACGTAATCAGAACGGAAGGTTTCCTCGGCTTCTCGTCTAGCAAGCTCAGCACGTTTGGCGTATTTTGCCAGCTCCGTTTCACTTAATACGTCAATTTGGTAATTCACATAATGCTGGAATTCTTCAAATTTGGATTCCAAATAATCCAGTTGAATATCGTTATCCATATTTGCATTATGATATTTAGCATAATGGTCAGCCACATCCTTACGCACTTTTTGATCAAAGCTTCGAGACTTATCTTCTGCTTTTTCAGCACGACTGATGGCTTCCTTATAAATGGCAGCCCCATTGACCATACTGTTTTCTAACAGCGCATAACGTTCACTGGCAAATTCTGCATTATAAAGTGGGCTGGCAGTGAGGCGGTTACGCTCTTCATCAAGAGCCGATAAGGCTGAACTCAACTGGTTTTTTTGTGTATTCAATGCGCCGTATTGCTCGGAAATTTGTTGACGCTCACGGTCTAATTTTTTCTGATCTAGCTCTACGGTTTCAATGCGCACTTTCAGCGCTTCAATCTTCTCTTGAAGATCTTTATCATCATGCTGCTGAAGTTGGGCGATCTCCACTTCGACACTTTCAAGTTCTTGTGTCAGTCGCGTAACCGCATGGGTCGCATTATTTAATGTTTCAGCATCGAACTGATTGCTGGCCATAATACGCCCTAATAGATTGTCTGCCTGCTCTAAGCGCTGATCCGCCTTAAGGTGATCCATCAACTCGCCACTTAATTTGGCCAATTGCTCTTCACGAGACTGCCTCATGCCTTCTGTATTAATCCCCACCATCATATGTGGCACAGAGCGGATAGTGGAAATACTGCCAGACAACTTCAACATGCCATCGGCAGTCATCGCGCTTTCTTCACGCAATAACTCGCGCTCTGTTTCCACCGGCTTAATACCACCTAACCGACGATTCAAATACGCTTGGGCATGATCATTGTTACAACGGATAAATTTGAGTGCTGAGTTACGGTCGCCACGACTTAACCATAAACGAGTCTGGGTTGTATCAACAACACGACACCCCATTAACTGACGACGATGGGCACGGAAAATTCGAATCGCTTCTTCCGCATCCTCAGGTTCAACAATCAAAGCTTCGCGCTGAGCCCCTAAATACCCTTCAATCGAATCTTGCCATTTACGATCCGTTACCTCAGCCAAATGACTAAGAGGGGTCGCCGTGATGTGAGCGTCTTTTAATAGCGCAATCAAGCGCTTGGTATTTTGCGATAATGGACTCACTCCACCTTTCAAGGAAGATACATCTGACTCGAGCTGTTTGCACTCATCCTTCAAATTCAAAATAGTACGATTTAACTCTGAACGCTGTCTGAAGACCAAGGCCTTTTCCGCGTCTAAACTTTCATTGAGCGCACTCAGCAATTGAGTTAACGGTTTTAAACTCGACTCAATACGGCCATCCTCGCCAATCAGACCAATATAGTTGCCAATTTCTTTTACCTGTGCATTTGTCTGTTCGGATAATAGGTCCTCAAACGCCGACAAAGATGACATCAGCACAATAATCTGACGAGCCTGAACGATGGCCTTTTGATCTTGTTGAGCTTGCAATACCAAGAACTTTTTATTTTGCTCTAACTGCTGAAGCTTAAGCCCGACATCAGAATGCTCATACTGTTGCTCTAAACGTAACAGCTGCCCCTGTAATTGCTTAAGCAAATGGCCTTGAGTCGTCAACTCTTCATCAATTTCTTCTTCACGCTCTTTGTGAAGCTCATACTGATCTTGTATATCATCTTGCTTGGTACTTAATTCATCAAAACGCGCTTCTGTGGCAATCCAATGATAATTAATCGCCGTTTGTTCTTGTTGGTGTTTTTTCTCACACTCTTGTTGGATCAATTTGAGATCGTCAATGCGTTTGGAGACTTCTTGTGTTTTGCTTTCAAGTTGACGATATTCATGGAGCGATTTTTGATACGCCCCCACCTGAAGTGGTGCTTCTGCTAAAACGAAATCTTGAACAAAACGCGTAGGCGAAGCAATGGGCACAAACTTTAAGGCGTTTTTAAAGTTCTTCAAGAAACTATCAAGGGTAATCAGCTGATCTGAACTTGGGCTAAGCTCTTCCAAATAACGATTGATGTATTGTGTGGCAGAAGCGCTGCCCGATTTAATATAAGGATCCAGGCAGGCTTTTTTCATGTTTTCCCGCACTTCAATCCAGGGTTTCGCCTTATAACTTTTGCCTTCCATCAAGTCGATAAAGTCTTCTTTATGAACCCCAAAATTTGGCAACACATAACGACCCAAGGTATCTTCCTCAGGGGACGCCAACGATGCACTTAATGCAAGACCAACTGTCGATTCTTTACCCGTGATTGAATCTTCGAACACTAACGCCAGATAACTAATAGCATCTTGTCTTGGTTGCGCACCTAAGCTTTTCGTGTTGGCTTGGCCTGAGTCAATCATCCCCAAAATATAAGAGCGAATACTACGACCACTCGCCTTACCATCGTTTGCACTGGCGTTATAGTTAAGATGCCGCTTACTTGCACCGGTTAAGACGGTTTGGATAGCGTCTAGAATCGACGATTTCCCAGACCCCGTTGGCCCGATAATCGCGGTATTACCTCGGATATTGATTTCTTCTGCACCCAACAGGTACCAGTTTACCAATACAATTCGATTTAACTTTTTCATGTCTTGGTTCCTGTCTTAATCTTCTTTTGTCATCGATTCTGTCGTATCTGTACTGCCGTGAGACGCTTCTTCCGAGTCACCGACTTCACTGTCCCCATCATCATTCACTTTAGGAGCACTGGCTTGTTGAGCCTCTTCAGGCTCTAACTCAATGTCATCATCCTCAGGATCCACACCATTGAACGACTCCAGTTGACGCAAGTAAGCCTCCGTCACAATTAATCGCACGACGGGCGTAATGTTAATGATCATGTTTTTACTGTCTTCTTCGTAAGTTTTACCACGAATAATGACACCATGACGGCTGAATAAACTAAGAATGTCTTTAAAGCGCGTTTCTGTCGGAATTTCACGTTTCACCAATTGCACATAGCGATCCAGAATCGTGTGCGTATTCGTAGCAACAAACCCGTTATCGATTTCGAAGTTCTCCACTTTTTCTTCGTATATTTGGCGCAGTACCAATAGAAAAAGGGT
Source organism: Marinomonas sp. 63XJN7_7_ISO-PGPR-S23-202 (assembly GCF_056173505.1). NCBI lineage: Bacteria > Pseudomonadati > Pseudomonadota > Gammaproteobacteria > Oceanospirillales > Oceanospirillaceae > Marinomonas > Marinomonas sp. 63XJN7_7_ISO-PGPR-S23-202. The sequence goes on from NZ_CM149677.1 coordinate 2,585,034, forward strand.
TTCATCGGTTTTTAAACGAACAAACGCTTCGCGCTGAACGGGTAAAACGCCTGCCAAACGCTCATTCTCATTCACATATAACTTCATACCCAGCGCATCAAATAGATTGGAAAAGTAATCGTGATATGACTCAACCAATAAATAGTGCTTTCTTTGCCCATGCTTAAAGGCGCTCACGAACTGATTCGCGAGTACGAAGTTGGCGGTTTGTTGAAACTCTTGAGCGTCTTTTCCAGACTCCTCAACCACTTTCTTTAATTCTCTAAGCATTACGCTTGGCTCCTACGCACTACATTAAATTCACGACATTCTACAAAGTCATGCACATCTAAATAACGCTCTGTAAATTGTACTTCAAACGCTTTTTCTATTTTCTTTGCGGTTACCCCTAAAGAGCCGACATAGCGCAAATGGTCAAAACACACTAAGTCTTCAACCGACTCAATGGTAAAATCCAAGATGTGCTTGTTCTCTTGGGTGTTCATCTGCCGTTCCAGATAACTTTGCAGCTTGGTCACCGTTACTTGGCGGGCTTCGTGGAAGCGGCGCTGCTGATCTCTCAGTTTAATGGCATCAATAGAAACTTCCGCTGGGGTCATCACTCTTGGTGGTGGCGGCTCTCGGCGTTTCATCGGCTGAGCCGCAGATTCCATCCCCACAATGCGAGAACCAATGACATTTTTTAGGGTCGGCAAGCGCTCGAATTTGGCTACATCCGAAATAATCCCCGATATTTTATTCGCCATACCAGGGCGAGAACTGTCCATATAACGAGCCGTATCAGCGGCCCTTTTTTCTAATCGATAACGGTATTCATCAATGCGATCCAAACGTTGCTCAATGGTACTGAAAGTTTGGATGATGTCTCGACAGTCTTTTTCTACCAGAGCTTGCGCTTCTGCCATGGTGATTAACTGTTGATCCACATAACATTGGGCCACATCGCCCATTAAGGCGGGGTTAGACAAAAATTCCTGAGCGTACTCTAGAATTTGCCGTCTAAAGCGAAAAGGGTTATTGCTGGTTTTAATGGTTTTATAGTCTGCGATTAAAATGCCTTCTACAAATAAATCAAAAAAACCAGCCACAATGGCTTTTGGATCACGACTTGAAAACAACTCTCTTTGTAAGCTACGAATTCCCAGCAGAATCTGATTAAGGTGGGCCGAGAAATCCCGCGATGCTTCAGCGGATTGACTCAAAGTCACCCCACGCTCTTTGGGATGTTTCGCAACGGATTCCAAGTTACTTAGAATGCTCAGCACCGTGGCCCCATAGTTGCGTTTACCATGGCGACTAATTTCCACCAAAGCACGCAACAACATAGAGATTTGTGGCGTCATCAATACACTGACGCGATACAACTCTTGCTCTTCAACAAGCCACCCAGTATTGACTAGCCGATGATAAATCCTCAACGCGTAATCATGAATGGTTTTAGGGGATTCGAACGACTCTTTCTGCTCATCGTGCCAAGCGTAACTGTCTAAGTTATGCAAGGTGTCTTCAATCGATTCAATAATAGTCGACTTTTCTTTAATAGGATCTTCAGCGTGGTCATAAAAAACCTCTGCTAAATCATACAATACCGCTTCAATTAAGCCACGGTTTGAACCAGATAGTGCTTGGAAAATTTCATCAGGAAGGTGTCTAAAAAGCATCCATTATGCTCCAAAGCTAGAGAGTAAAGTCAGCATTAATTGTTTTGTCCCAAATGATGAGCAATAACCTGATCCATGGCCTGTTTGACGATGTCATCTTCACCAATAGGAGACAGCAACTCTATCTCTAAATCATCACGTTTTAGACTTTCTATTTGAGCTGGCACATCATAACGTAAATGGCGCCCTACCGCGAAAAATAATGGCAAAACAGCCACTTTCTTAACACGCTTATCTAAATGTTGCACAACGTATTCCAAACTGGGCTCTGTCAACTCCATATAAGCCAAACTTGAGCGCTCTGCACCGAAACGAGAAATCGCTCGATCATATAAAGATTCGAAGGGCTTCTTCCACATAGGGTCTGGGCTTCCATGTGCAAGAAGTATGATGTGATCGTATTCTTTGCGTAGCATTATGATACCTAATGTTTCTTAATCCCCCCATTTTAGCCATCATAAGGTAGAAAAAGAAGGCGTTTCTAGAAAAAGCTTACTTAACTGTACAATAGTTAAACCACTTTAGAGGATTTTGGCTTTTCTATGGAAAACATTGATCCCATTTCCTTTTTTGTACGTAATTATTATTGTGTTTGAAAATAACTAAGGCCATAAAAATGAAGATATTGGTATCTGGAGCAACAGGTTTTATTGGACGCTCACTTATTCCCACTCTGCAAAAAGCCGGACATCAAGTATATGCATTGGTGCGAAAAACAGACAGTCGACTGGATAAAAGGATTCATCAGTTTACAGTCAATACACTAAAAGAGCTTAATGAACCAATAGATGCCTTTATTAATTTAGCAGGAGAAGGGATCGCCGATAAACCTTGGAGTGAAAAGCGTAAAAAGATCCTATTTGATAGCCGAGTCAAACTCACCAAACAGATTCAACAAGCGCTTACATATTGCCCCAAACTTATTATTTCCATGTCAGCGGTCGGGGTGTATGGAAGCGACTCAAACCAAACCTACCATGAAGAAAGCCCTCTACCGACAGATGGCTTTGCCCATGAGATTTGCCAAGCTTGGGAAGCTGCAGCGCACGACTTTACAACACAAGGTGCACGCCTGGTTATTTTTCGGCTCGGTGTTGTATTGGGCCCTAACGGTGGCGCCTTAGACAAGATGCGCCCCGCTTATTTATTCGGCTTAGGAGGAAAAATTGGCAATGGCAATCAATGGTTTGCTTGGATACACATTGACGATGTTATCAAGGCGATCAATCAAGCGCTATCAGATGAGCAAATGCAAGGGGCATATAACCTTGTGGCGCCAGAACTCATTCAACAAAAAACCTTTGCAAAATCCTTTGCTTCATCACTCAACCGCCCTGCCATCTTTCCTCTACCAGCCTTTATTTTGGAACTGGCCCTAGGTGACATGGCAAGCCTACTAACAAAGGGTCCTAAAGTTCTTCCGACTAGACTGACAAACAAGGGGTTTGAATTTGCTTATCCAACGATTGATAGCGCACTAATAGCGGTTCAAAATCAGCGTTAGCGCTTTTTCTTTATCTCTTTTTCCTAAGCACTGGCATGCCATTATCATCATTCAAGGTGTGGGTGCATTTGGGGTATTGAATACAGCCCCAAAAATAGCCGTTTTTGCTTTTTTTCCTGATCAAATAATGGCCACACACTCGACAAGGATATTTTTTGGTACTGGCTGGCACGCCATCGTCATCTTCAACCGTAACTTTACAATCAGGATAGTTACTGCATCCCCAAAATACATTATCTTTAAAGGTTTTACGTCTCAATGGTGAGTGGCAAGCGGGACATAAGTAACGTTTTGCTCTAACTGGCTTACCCGCTTCATCATTGGCCGTATAGTCACAAGCAGGATAAGACTCACACCCCCAAAACACCCCGTTTTTCCCTTCCTTACGGATCAGGAAGTGACCACACTTAGGACAACGATAATGGACCTTCGGCGCCACTATGCGCACATCATCTTGGGAGAGAAACTCTTGCTCCCAATGACCTGCTGGTAAGCCACTTTTATCATTGTATTCTGCCATGATGTCCCGCTTCAACCATCCAAGACAGGGCTATTCGCCCGCTTCGGTGCGAATTTTCTTAGCACCATCACGGGCTGCATCAGCGGCTTTACCACCCAGCTCTTTCATTTTTTTCCAGACAGAGGAACCAACATCCTTGCTTTTTTCCGCCGCTACCTCTCCATATTTAGAGGCATTCTTAGACGCTTTATCCGCAATAACACCACCTTTTTCTTTTGCCACCTGCCAAGCTTCTTCCCCCTTTTCTGCGGCTATTTTTCCATATTTAGAAGCTTTTTCTGAGGTGATATGCCAAGCTTTGTCGGCCTTTTCTTTTAAGGTCATCGGCGCGTCTTGATCGGCCGCTTGAGCAAAAGGAACAATAAACAGTAATAAAGAAACAATAATCGCCAAAACTCGCATAGAACACCTCATAATAGATTGTCAGAATGACCTAACCAAGAAAGAAGAGAATCAATAGCCTCAAGTGTGACTAAATCAGGATATTTAACTAAGTCTTTTTCTAAGACTTGCTCATGAGCCCACGTACAATGATAGGGAACATGAATAGCTCGTGCTCCAATATCCAATACAGGAAGCACATCGGACTTCAGTGAATTACCCACCATAAGAAAGTTTTGCTTATCAATCTTATGCTTCTCCAGAATCCGCTGGTAAGCCATTGGTGTTTTATCACTCACCACTTCAATGTGATCAAAATACTTTACTAATCCAGAACGAGAGACCTTTCCTTCTTGATCCAATAAATCGCCTTTAGTAATCACCATTAACTGATAATTCCCATACAATTTGCTCAAAACGCTCTCGACATGATCAATAAGCTCAATGGGAGCAGAAAGCATAGTACGCGCAAGCTCAATAATTTGATGTATTTTTGAGCCTGTTATGCGTCCTTCCGTCAGTTCAATAGCCGACTCGATCATCGATAACGTAAAGCCTTTAATACCATAACCAAAATACTTTAAGTTGCGCACCTGAACAGCACCAAGATGGGAACAAATATACGGCTCATCATGATAACTGGACAATATCTCAATAAAGGCATCTTGTGCATGATTAAAAATATCTTCATTACGCCATAGCGTATCGTCTGCATCAAAGGCAATGACTTTGATAGAAGAGTCTGCTGCACGAAAGTTTGTACTACTATCGACCATTTAATCTAACCACTGAGATGTATTTTTCTGGATTAAATCCAAGTAAAGAGCGACATGATCATCGCTATCATTCAAAGCAGGTATATAGTCAAACGCTTCACCACCATGCTGCTTAAACTCGTCACCTAACTCCAACGTAATTTCTTCCAATGTCTCAATACAATCAACGGCAAAAGCAGGGCTAATAACATTGACCTTTTTAATGCCTTTGCTCGGTAACACTTTAAGGGTCTCACTCGCATAAGGTTTTAACCATTCTTCACGGCCAAAGCGAGACTGATAAACATGCGTCCAATCCCCCTCTTTTAAATCGAGCTCTTGCGCCACCAAACGAGTGGTATCATGACAACGACGCGCATAAGGATCACCGTTTGTGACATAACGCTTGGGAATGCCATGATAAGACAAGATTAAATGACGACGCTCGCCTTGCTTGTCCCACTGGTTGCGCACTGAGTTAGCCAAGGCTTTAATGTATAAAGGATGATCTGCATAATCCTGCAACAACTGTAACGCAGGCCAATGGGGGCACTTTTTTAGCGAGCTCATGAGCCTATCATAGCCTGCCGCCGTCGTGGTACCGGAGAACTGCGGGTACATGGGAACAACAACAATTTTATCTACCCCCGCTTTACGCAGCTGATCCGCGGCAACTTCCATACTTGGATTTCCATAGGTCATCGCCATTTCAACCGGTATCGCTTGACCTGTCTCACGCTGAAGAGCAACCTTCACTTGCTCTTTTAAGCGGCTTCCCAACACCATCAATGGGGACCCTTCGTCCATCCACACCTGTTGATACACCCTAGCCACTTTTGCAGGACGTATATTTAAAATAATCAGATTCAAAATGGGCTTCCAAAGTAATGGATTTAAGTCCACCACGCGTGAATCAGAAAGAAACTCTTTAAGAAAACGACGAACTTCTGCGGCTCTCGGTGCATCAGGTGTCCCCAAGTTAATCATCAGAACACCGTATTTTGGCGTATTTGTCATGTCATTCCTTATTTATAGGTAGAACTTCGGCAGAACAATCCCTTACCGCATTAGGCAAATTGTCAGAAGAAACGCGTCTGATTGAATAAAACCCCAAACCATTTACTCCTAGTAGTATATTGCCTTAGATAAGGCTAGAGCGAGAAAAAACAAGGCATTTCAACGTCGTTTTGTCAGCTACTCAACCTAAACGACAACATGTGTAGCAAGGTATGACTCAATTAATCCATATTCTTAGCGCCGCAATGACCAAGAAAATCACCGCCGAAACGTGAACGACGCCTTTATCTAACGCATTGCCTTTATTACGACATAAAAGGTAGGTAGCCAATTGGCTGATCGCGAGCGCCAAGCAAGTGGGTAAATGCACCGCACCGACAAAATAGTGCGTGCCACTCAGAGCAAAGGCTTTGGCAGGAAAGGAAAAGCCAACCATTGCCGCAACCACAACAAATAAGGCCAGACCAGTCGAGACACCACTCACCTGTTCTTTTTTTATAGTATGCATCTGCAACATTACAGAATAAAAAAGCTTCCCTGAACTGGCCGACATCACACTGACGCACCCAATCAATAAAGTAATCGGCAACCGGAAAGCACTTTGTGACAGTTGGGAAAAGCAACGCCACTTAGATACTTCAGCAAAAGGACGATAGAGTAGAAACACGTTAATCATCGCCATCACGACCAATAAGCCAAATAATAGACCCAACGTAGCAAAGGACATCAAAGAGACGATTTGGGCACCAATGACCCCACCCATGGCAGCCCCTGGCGCAAAGGCAATCAGAGAATGAGAGTCGACTTGTTGTGTTTTCATATCATGAAGCCAGTCAACTAATAGCATCGGCACCATGGATGTTATCGCCGTTGCAATCACCGGAACAATAAGTGCTGATGGTGGGAGTTGAAAAACGGGCATAAAAAGCAAGGCAGTGGGCACGATAAATAATGCGCTTCCTGTTTTTACCGTGGCAAACAAGGCCCCAGAAAAAGCACCACATATGACCAAAAAAATGACAAACTGAATATCCACAAATTAAACACCTTACAGGACAACACATAATAAAAAACAGGCTAATAAGCCTGTTTTTTTAACTTCTTTTTACCATGACACTATCAGTCACTCATCATCACATTGCGAATTCTATCTTGAATTAACGTCGCTAATTTATCTGGTTGGAATTTCGATAAAAAGTCATCACAACCGACTTTTTGCACCATGGCTTTATTAAAGCTACCACTGAGTGACGTATGCAAAACAATGTATAAATCTTTTAAACGAGGGTCTTCACGAATTTCACGGGTCAAACGATAACCATCCATTTCCGGCATTTCGGCATCAGTAATTACCATTAACAGTTTTCCAGGCACACTCTTTTCCGTCTCCGCCCAGTTTTTCAGTTTTTCGAGAGCACGCTTACCGTCAGTCGCTTCATGAACCGTAATCCCCATATAATCCAGCGTTGAACGACATTGCGCCAAACCAACGGAAGAATCATCCACCACCAGCACCTCTAGTCCTTTGGCCACTTCCATCAAATCATCATCGATGATATCTGGACTAATGCTAGTATCATAAGGTGAAATCACCGCCAACACTTTCTCAACATCAATAATTTCAACAAGACGATCATTAATACGCGTGATAGCCGTTAAATAATGTTGACGCCCGGTACCATCTGGTGGTGGAAGTATTTCGTTCCAATTCATATTAATGATCCGGTCAACCTCGCCAACCATAAACCCCTGTACTGTATTATTGTATTCTGTAACAATCAGGTTACAGGGCTGACTGCGATCAATAGGTCTCATTCCAATGGACTCTGAAAGATCAATCACCGGAACAGTACGGCCTCGAAAGTGCGTCACACCAGCAACAGAAGGATGACGATGCGGCATCAAATTCAATTTGGGCAATTGCACCACTTCTTGAACTTTGAAAACGTTAATCGCGAACATTTGCATTCCACCAAGGCGGAACATAAGCAGCTCTAATCTATTTTCGCCAACTAACTGTGTACGCTGGTCTACGGCGTCTAACATGCTTGCCATACATTACTCCGGACTGTTTTCCATTTTCAATATAACTTCATTATAACCATGATATTGTATTACGCTTAGGCTTACAGTAATTTTTTGCATCAAATAGGTATTCAGAGAGTATTTAATGATCAGTAAGGATTTTCTTTTCACTCGCCAAACAATTGTCGGGCATAACACTTCCATCAAAGCAAACAATTTACTTCATCTTGATGGTATGACGGAAGAAGCATGTCATTCTTTTCTGGCAACACTTTTTTCAGATGTCGACCTAGTAGACACGATAAAACCTTATCCCATTTTTATTAAGGCACTCTGTAATGAAGTAGAAAATATTCCTTCACCACCAGCATCATTCAATTTTGTTCTCTTTTTTGACGCCAAAAAAATAGTTCAACAACAAGCGAACGACACACAATGGGACGACAGGTTGACCGAACTACGCCTGCAAGGTTATCAGCTTGGCATTTGTAACCCATCCCTCGCGATCTTAAATCGAATGTCCACTGATCCATTCATTTATGTTGAGTTTAATTTGTCAGAGAGCACCACAACCGAAAGCATCAATCTTTGTAATCACCCAGCCTTAAGCCAGAAAAACCTTTGGTTTAGTCGCATCAACTCCCAACAAGACTTTACGCTAGTCAAAGAAAAAACCACCGCCCAGTGGTTTAGTGGCGACTTTATCTCGGAAAGCGTCCCAGTCGAAGGACGAAAAATCCCCACCTACCGTTTAATATTATCAAAATTACTGACTCTCTTAAGCCAGGATGGCTCGTTGAAACAAATGGCAGAATGCATCGAAACGGATCCGACATTGACATTCCGTGTGATCAAACTCACCAAAACCGTCACCTACTATCGCCAATTTAATGTGCAAAATGTACAACGGGCAATTGAAATTATCGGCTTTCGAGACTTGATTAAATGGGTAAGTTTAGCCATGTTCAGCAGCATTGACGGCAAACCTGACTGCTTATTCTCCATGGCCGTTCATCGTGCCTGCTTCTGTGAGTCCTTGGCAAGAAAGCTGTTCCCTAAAGAAAATGGCGCATTTCTAACTGGACTGTTCTCTTATCTATCTAGTTTTTTTGATGAACCGCTGGAACACTTGCTGAAAGATTTGCCGTTAGCGCCAGAGATAACGGACGCCCTACTTAACCAAAAAGGCAGCCTTGGCTGCATCCTTAACCTAGTCATACACTACGAATCAGGACGCTGGGATAATATTTTATTTGACTCCCTTGCTAAAAGTGGTGTGTCAAAACAAACGCTTCGAGAGCTCTACATTGAAAGCTTGCGTGACGCTAAAGAAATTTATTCGAAATGAGAGTGAGACATGATTGATATCGGTGTAAATATAAATCACAACGATTATTTAAAGGATTTGGAAGAAACACTCCAGCAAAGCCACCAAGCGGGAGTAAAAGGCATTATTTGTATTGCCTCTGACTTGGCAGAAAGTAAAAAAATACAAATTCTCTGTGAAAACCAACCACAAATGTGGTTTACCTTAGGCTGTCATCCCCACCAAGCAAAAAGCTGGAACACTTCGAGCGCCACAAAGCTCAATAAATTAATTGATCAAAAACGCCCTGTGGCGGTCGGCGAAACGGGGTTGGATTTCAATCGTAATTATTCAACACGAGAAGAACAAATCTATGCCTTTGAGCAACAAATAAACGTAGCAAAGGAACACAACCTACCTTTGTATCTGCATGAACGCGATGCCCACCAAGATATGTTAAACATATTAAAGCGTCACTATCATGATGAGGTAAAGGGTGTCGTGCACTGCTTTACTGGTTCTAAAGACGCTTTGCAGGCTTATTTAGATTTAGGGTTATACATTGGCATCACAGGCTGGGTATGCGACGAACGCCGCGGACAAGATTTGCAAGAGTCCATTCCGCATATACCGAATGACAAATTACTCTTGGAAACCGACGCCCCCTACCTGTTACCCAGAAACATTCGCCCTCGGCCAAAGAGAAATCACCCCAAATACCTACCTTGGGTTGCCGCGGAAGTCGCACGACTAAAAAACATTCATGTTGATGAACTCGTTCAACAGACACAAAAAAACACCAGCCGGCTGTTCTTCTAAACCTTGCTGGTGTTTCCAGTGAATCGCTTACATTTACTTAGGCAAATTCCATATCGTCATAGGCTATTGCCAATGTTGAAATGGGTAATGGGGTTAGCGGTGTCACAGGGCAACTCATTAAACTCAACTCGCTAATATTCTCAACCTGTATCCCGACACTATTAAGGCAAATATTCGCAACCTCATTCATAAAATCTTCGTCCAACGCCTGTTTATTGATATAGCGATTACGAATAATAAAAAATAAGCCACTTTCGATGAACTCAGTAGTGATGTCAATATCGTTTACTCTAAAGACACGCTTAGACACGCCTTCGATCAAAATAGCCTTGAGGGCTTTACTAATCCCCCCTTCCAGCCTCTCACTAAAGCTATTACCACCATAGAGGTAAGAAGCCCACTTAGGCTTGTTCATGGTCAGACTAATAAAGTACTTCACAAGTAAAGTGAGACGCTTATCAATGTCTTGATGCGTCGTTAACAGCAAATCCAAATCGCGGAAAAGCACATCACTGAGCACTTTTCTCACGTCCATAAGAGCCGTATCTTTACTATCAAAGTAGTTGTAAAAGGTTCCTATACTGACATTAGCGTGTTGAGCAATGTCCTGAACAGACACCTGATTCCATTCTCTATCGAGAATCATCTCTTGGATAGCTGAACGAAGTTTATCCAGAGTTTGACTGCGTTTACTTGGCGACTTCATATTAAATCTCAATGTCATTTCTTCTTCCATCCATAGATAAACAAATTCATATGAAGGATGAATATATACTGAAAAAGGTGAAATTTCCGTAAAAAAAATATGATCCAAATATCCATTACGTAAAAGACTATCAACCTTTTTTTAGAATAATAATCAACCCAACCATTCAAAAAAACCTTATAGTAATGATATCTGTTTACTTAAAAGGCTTTCCATACTAGTTTTGTAAAAAGGCAAAATACTGTCCGCAATTGGCTCTATTTGTTTACTGATATAGTGCTCATAATCTAAGTTTACAAGGTCAGCTTCACTTTCATAGGGTACCACACCCGTCACTTGGTAGAGATAATTTACCCGTTTACGCCCCTTATCAAACTCCAGAGGTTGACCTAGCTCAACTCGGCGCTGATCAATTATAGCGGCCGCTCGAACATGGGGCGGCTTGTTTTTCGTGTATGAGGCCAAAGGACGACTAAGTTGTTTACTGTACACCAGCAAATGATCAAGCTCCCCAGCTCTTAATCTAGCAACCGTCTCTTGAATAAAGGTAATGGGGTTTTCATCATTGAAGATTTTCTCAAATAGTGTTTTTTGAAACTCTCTCGCCAATTTAGTCCAATCCGTTCGGGCGGCTTCTAGCCCTTTAAAAACCAACTCACCGCCAGTTAGCCCCGCATAGCGCTTTTTACTGCCTTCCTCTTGCCCTCGGATCGTCGGCATAAAGAAACGCTCGTAGACACGCTCAAACTCAAGCTCAAGATAAGAATCTATATGAGCGTAGTCTTGGCACCATTCGGACAACAGACCATTAATGTCGTCACAGAGTTGTTGCCCTAATAAACGCGGATCTTCTTTGTCATTATTGAGAGTGATAAACAAAGAGTCGGTATCACCATAAATCACCTTCGCCCCTTTTTCTTCCATCCATTGCTGTGTTCTTCCCAATAACTCATGCCCACGCATGGTGATCGAACTGGCCAATTCTGCATGATAAAAGCGACAAACATTTGATCCCAGTACACCATAAAACGAATTCATAATGATCTTAATCGCATAGCTTAAGATCGTGTTCCCTTCGCGCTTTGCTCGCTCCCTTGCCTGAGCAAGCTCAGAAACCAATTCAGGCAAAATCGCTTCTTTTTTGTAAAAACTTGCACCGAGGTAACCAGGCACCAACTCCGAACTCGCTTGCTTAGCAGCGGGGGCCATATTACCAGCAATGATCCGCGCCAAGGGGTCGATATAAAATGTACGAATAATACTGGGATACAGGCTTTTGAAATCAAATACCAAAACATTTTTATACAACCCAGGAATCGACGACATCACAAAGCCGCCTGGGCTAGGAACAAACACATCTTCTCGCCATGCTGGCGCGACCCAGCCTGCCTTATGTAAGCGAGGCAGATAGAGATTTTCAAACGCAGCAACTGAGCCCCCCGTTTGCTCAAGTGGAATCCCTGTTAAATCCACACGGGTTTGCTGTAGCTCTATCAGTTTTAACTGATCGAAAATACGCAATACCAAATCACAATCTTGTAAGTTGTAATCGACAAACGCGAGCAACTCCTCACGGTGCAAACGCTCTATCTCTTGCCAGCGATCGCCACCATGGAGCAACTTCTCATCCTGTAGAATTTCTTTACTGACATTATTCAGGCTATAGGATTCAAAATGATAGCCACCCACTTTCAGTAGCGTGATGCCATCCAAAGCAACTCGTCCAGGGATGGTTGCAAAATACTTACCTTGATTATCCGAAGAATGAATCCGCCATTTCTCGCCATTTACTCCAAAAGCAGGACGAATGCCTAGCGTTTGACAGCGCTTATCAATAAAGTTCAGATCGAAACCAATTAAGTTCCACCCGATGAAAATATCTGGAGCATGCTGACGAACATAGTGGATAAAATCGAGCAACAGCGCTTTCTCATTATCATAAGTACGGACATGAGGCGCGTTGATCATTTGATCCGTTACCACAAAGGCAATTCGCTGATCCTTAGCCGTTATGCCAATCGATAAAAGGCAATTATGGGTTACCGAGGTTTCGATATCTAACGACCAAACCACCCAGTCTGGTTGCCAAGTTCCCGGAATCACTTTTGCTTTGCTAAAGCACCGTCCGCTGGCATCAGGAATACCGATGAATCTCACACTACCACGGACATTACGCTCCATAAGATAGCGATTATGGGCTTTAATATCTTCTTCGTAGACTTGATAACCATCTTTTTTGGCCAATGCCACCATTTGCTGATGCAAGGTCAGACTTTTACTTCGGATCAACCTGACAGGCTGATCTTGAAAGGACCGAAAACCCGCCTCCGTTACCTTAACGCCAGACAGGTGCTCTGGAAACACATGCGCAGGCGCGTCACTAAAAAACGTGGTGAATTGACGGTCCGGTAAGACCTGAACCGTCCCTTCTGAGGTTTTGACAAATAAACTCATTTCGAGCTGGCCATTCACCTCTTTCGTATGGCGACTGACAACATAGCCATTTTTTTCTACAAACATCTACATAACCAAATTAAGTGTTAAATACCGCGCAACAAATGCATCGGCGGCACTTTTAACACAGTTCGACTGGCAAATACACCGACGGCTGTAATCAATAGAGCGCCAGCACCTGGGCCCAATAACCATAACATAGGATGCCAGCTTGGCTCTGAGTTAAAAATGTACACTTGAACACCGTATAAAGACGCCTCAGCCCCCATCGCAGCGATACAACCAGCAAACACCCCTAAACAAGCAAATTCAACAATCAACGCTTGCCGAACCAAAGCACCACGCGCCCCGAGTACTCGTAACAGAGCCCCTTCTTCCATGCGCTCTTCTAACGTTGAACGAACGCTGGCCAGCAACACCAATCCACCAGCCGCCAAGATACATACCAGCACCAATTGAATGGCTTGTGACAACTGGGCAATGATGGATTGAATCTGTTTGAGTATGTCACCTACATTCAATATGGACACTGTTGGGAATGCCGACATAGCATGATAGAAGGCTTGTGCCTGGCTGGGTTTAACAAAATAGCTGCTCACATAATTGGCTGGCGAATCATTTAATACGGATTTCGGTACAATCACATAAAAGTTAGGCCGCATAGAACTCCAATCAACAGAGCGCAATGAGGTAATAGGCAAAGTATGGAACACCCCGCCAATATTGATCGTTAATTTATCACCCAGTTTGAGGCCGGCTTCTTTGGCAACCTTTTCCTCCACCGACAAGCCGTTGGCTGCAAAATCCCCAGCAACGACCTTATTACCCTCGCCCACATGATCTGCCCAGGTTAAGTTCATGGCCCGTTCAAATAGCTCTGGCTCTGGCTTGTCATCAGGATACAACTTACTCACCTGCTCGCCGTTAACTTGCGTGATTCGGCCTCGCACCATAGGATACCAAGAGGACGAGGCAATCTTTAAAGTGTGAGCCATCTCGTTAATGGGCGCAATTTGATTGGCTTGAACATTAAACAAATAATGATTAGGCGCATCGGCTGGCAATTGCTTCTGCCAATCGGCAATCAGGCTGGTTTTAATACCGACGAGCACCAAACCAAGCATGATAATCAGCGTAAACACCAAAAGCTGAAACAGATTGGGCACCAAGCGTCGGTATAACGCCGCCAAGCCAATTTGCCAACCACTGGTCGCCCCAGCCGTCACCGACCGCCCGAACTTAAACATGACCCAGCCTAATACAGACACAACCAAGCCAATGCCGACCATCGCAACCACCATGATAGTGGGTAGCATAACGCCCTGAGTGTATAAACACATCAAACCGTACATGCCAGCAAAGCCGATTAAATACAACATAACGGACCCCTGCTCAACGCGGGCGGAAGGCTGTAAAACAGATAAAGGCGAAATGCGAATTAAACGACGCATCAATGGCAAGCAAAAAGTAACCAAGGAGATCAGCCCAGTAGCCACACCCAACCACATTTTCCAAAGCTCAGGTTCTGGCAATGCCGTCGTCACTAGGCTTGATAGCAATGCGGCAATCATATTCTGGACAATCCAGCCAAACGCTAACCCCAGTACCGCCCCAATAACAAACAAAAACAACAGCTGTAGCAGAAATAAACGCGATAAGGTTTTAGGCGTGGCCCCTAACGTTTTTAAAACCGCAACCTGCATCAAATGACGCTTCACATAGCGAGATGAGGCAAGCGCCATGGCGACACCCGATAACACCACCGCCAATGTCCCAGCCAACAATAAAAACGACTCCGCTCGATTAATTGTCTCACCAATTCGCTCACCCCGTTGTTTTGGGCTAATCCAACGTTGGCCATCCGTCAGTTTAGGGGCAAGCCATGCTTGCAACGCATTGAGTGAGCTTGCCTCCCCAGCCACCAGCAAAGAATAGCGCACACGACTACCAGGAATAATCACATTAGTCGCCGCTAAATCGGCTTTATTCATAATCGCCCTGGGGGAAATAGAAAATGCGGACGAGCTAGCCCCCGGATCAAGAACCAAGTACTTCGACACCGTTAATGTTTTGTCACCTACTTCCACTTTTTGCCCAATCGTCACCCCTAATAAACTGGCTAAGCGAGACGATATCCAAATGAAGCCCGGTTTCGGCGACTCACTCGATTTGGAGCCTTGTCCAAACAACTTTGAGTCGATCAAAAAACTACCCTTCAACGGATAACTGTTCGTCACAGCACTCACTTGAGAAAGCTGCAGCTTATCATTAGCAAAGACCATGGTGCTGAACGATGCCCGTTCCGCTACCGACAGTTTTAAAGACTCGGCCTTTTGCCGCCAAGATGGGGGAATCACCTGATCAGAACGTACCACCCGGTCCGCGGCGAGCAAAGAAGCGGACTCCTGCTCAAATGACAGACGTAAACGATCGATAAACAAGCTAATGGCCGTCACCGTACCAATGGAAATCACCAGCGCAACCAACAAAGTCACCACATCAGTACTGCGCATTTCCTTACGCATAAAGCGCCAAGCAAAATTCATAATACGGGATCCTTCCGGTTATCTTGAGAGGAATCGTGCAGTCGACCTGAGGACATCACTAACTGACGATCGCACTGCGTCGCTAGGTGATTATCATGGGTCACCATTACTAATGTCGTGCCTTCTGATTGATTTAACTCAAACAGCAACTTAATTATGATCTGTCCATTCTCCTCATCCAGATTGCCTGTTGGCTCATCAGCAAACAAAATCTTCGGCTCAGAAGCAAAAGCACGAGCGATGGCCACCCGCTGTTGCTCACCACCAGAGAGTTGTCGTGGATAATGAGTTAAACGATGAGACAACCCCACTTTTTCCAACAATTGCAGCGCTTTTTGACGCGCCATTTTATCGCCCTTAAGTTCAGCCGGTAACATGACGTTTTCCAGCGCATCTAGGCTGGGTAATAAATGAAAGGATTGGAAAATAAAGCCAACATACTGACCACGAAGCAGGGCGCGCTTTTCTTCATTCAATGTCGTCAGAGAATGCCCGTACAAGGCAATGTCCCCTTGTGTGTTGACATCCAACCCCGCCAGCAAACCTAATAGAGTGGATTTGCCTGAGCCAGAAGCGCCGACAATCGCAACGGATTCCCCCTCCTTGATTTCTAAATCAATTCCTTTCAGTATGGTCAAATCACCTGTTTTTGAAGAAACAGTATGTGTCAGGTTTTTAACGTCAATGGCAACTTCAATAGCGGTTTGGCTTTCCATAAATAATGCGTCTCACTTAATAAGGTTTTATATGCGTCTCACTCAACAAATAAGGGTCGCTTGTGTCGCCCTCATACTATTTTGCTCATATGCTCAGGCCGCCCAAACCCATAACCTACTGGTAATGGGAGACAGCTTAAGTGCCGCCCATAATTTAAGACAACAAGATGGCTGGGTTAGTTTACTAAAAACAAAACTTTCTCAATCACACCCACAGATTAGCATCATTAACGCCAGTGTGGGGGGCGAGACAACACAAGGTGGCCTAGCCCGCTTTCCCGCGCTACTTAAACAGTATCAGCCTCAGTGGGTCATTTTAGAGCTCGGTGCTAATGATGCTTTACGTGGCTACCCACTGGATCAGACCACAAAAAATCTCAGCTCTATGATTGAGCAAGCTCAACAAAACAAAGCAAAAGTCCTGTTAATTGGCAATCGCATCCCACAAAACTACGGAAAACGCTATACCGAGATGTTTTTTGGACTCTACAAAACTCTCGCCGCGAAATATAATGTGTCCTATGTGCCTTTCATGTTAAAAGGCGTCGCATTAAATAAAAACCTTATGCAAAGTGATGGATTACACCCGAATGCGAAAGGCCAACCGATCGTATTACAAACCATTCTTCCTTACCTTCTTCCTTTACTAAATAAAAACTGAGGGCACTATGAAAGCCGTTTTTTTAGATCGAGACTCTTTTCCAAGTAACATGAAGTTTCACTACCCTGAAGGTATTTCAGAGGTCGTTGAGTACCCCAATACCGCCCTTGACGAAGTCGCTGAACGTATTCAAGGGGCTGACATTGTGCTAACAAACAAAGTGGTACTGACAAAAGACGTCATCGAACAGGCTCATGATTTAAAACTGATTCAAGTCACCGCAACGGGGATCAATAATGTGGATGCACAAGCCTGCAAAGAACAGGGCATCGCCCTACAAAATGTCGATGGCTACTCGAGCATCAGCGTGCCCGAACACACTTTTGCTCTATTACTTGCCTTACGTCGCAACCTAGTTGCCTACATTGATGATGTGCGAGCTGGCAAATGGGGAGAATCCAGTTTTTTCTGTTTTCTAGACTACCCCATTAAAGATTTGGCCAATACTAAGTTAGCCATTGTAGGTAAAGGCATCATCGGCAATAAAGTCGCAGAGATAGCCAAAGCATTTGGTATGCAGGTCATGTTTGCTGAGCACAAAAACGCTAAGGTCGTTCGTGAGGGTTATGTCCCCTTTAACGAGGCAATTCAGCAAGCCGATGTACTGTCTCTGCACTGTCCACTTACCGAGACCACAAAAGACCTGATTAGTACCGCTGAATTTGAACAAATGAAGCCCGACGCCATCTTATTAAATATGGGCCGTGGTGGCATCGTTAACGAACAAGCATTAATCAAAGCGCTGACAGAGAAGCGCATCATGGGGGCCGGCTTTGATGTCGCCACACAAGAACCCATGCCTCACCACCACCCGTTACAAGCCTTGACCAAGCTACCGAATTTCCTCCTCACACCACACATTGCTTGGGGAAGCAATGAAGCAATGCAAAAATTGGCCAACATCGCCATGGAAAAAATAGCTCAATTTATGAACCCAAGCTCATGACCCTAGACATTTTATTTCAAGACGATGATCTTGTGATCGTCAATAAACCCGCAGGGCTATTGGTTCACCGCACAGAGCTGGCAAAAGACGAGGAAGATGCCGTCGTCCAGCGGCTGCGTGATCAAACAGGAAAATGGGTGTTTCCAGTGCACCGTTTAGATCGCGCCACCTCAGGTGTGCTTATTATGGCTTTTTCACCACACATCGCCCGCGCGCTGGGCGAGCAGTTTACCCATCATAAAAACCAAAAAATCTATCATTGTTTGGTACGTGGTTTTTGTCTAGATCAAGGTATTATTGACTACCCGTTAGTTAAAATCAGTGAGCCCAAAGGTATGCCGCGTTTTAAAGTACCAGGATCGGAAAAAGAGGCACAAACTGAATTTGAATTACTAGAACGCTATCAACTGCCCTACCCGGTCAGCCGTTACGACAATATGCGATTAAGCTGGATAAAAGTGATACCAAAACAAGGCCGTAAACATCAAATTCGCCGACATTTTAAGCACACATTACACCCATTAGTGGGAGACAGTCGCTATGGGTGCCGTCATATCAATAAGGCAATGAACACATTGTGGCCTGAGGCGTTTCGATTAATGCTCCATGCTTCCAGCTTGTCTTTTACTCACCCAGTTACTCATCAAACAATGACGGTTAGCGCCCCCTTTGACGATAAAATACAAACCACCCTGGCTCGGTTAAAACCGCATCAAATCCTTTAACACAAGACTAAACGACGTTTATAACAATAAAGGGAAGCGAAACATAAAGAGAAGGAGTGGCGGGCAGCTCGCTAGTAGGCAGCGCCTATTGCAGGCGCTCTTGCGAGCCTACACGCCATTTGTAAACAAAGGTATCCTGAATACCGGAAGGCATCTTGATTGAGGCTTCTTTGGTGACGGAGTACTCAAAACCGCAAGACTTCAGAACACGAATAGACGCCTCATTCTCAGAACCCACCTGAGCGTATAACTCGTTAATACCATAGCAAGCTAAAATCGGTAGCAAGTTGCGCAAGGCAAATTGAGCAACGCCACGGTTTGCATATTGTTTAGCCACTCGATAAGACACTTCAGCCACCGTATGCTGAGCATCGAGGAACTGAAAACTAAATCGACCGACTAAGGCTCCACTACGTAAATATACAAGAAACTGAACAATATTTTGCCCCCCTGATAATTGTCGCTTAAAATAACGCTCGTTTTGACGCATTAACACTTGAGATGGCAACGACTCAGAGAACCAAGCTTTGTTATGGAACTCGAACAATAAAATGGCCTCTAGATCAGTCTCTGAGGCTCGCTGTATTTTCAATAATCTATTCATGTTTGACCACGCTATTCAACCTATAAAATTATAGTAGAAGAAAAAACTGAGTCCTGCCTCATTTTTTGTGAATCGTCATTATTTTTACAATGTTACAATGCTGAATTAACCACCATTTTACGATAAGAGATTGAATTATAATGAAATCACGTAACCTCGTTTACTCAACAGACCAAGGACGACTCTGCCCTCTTTGTGAACAGTCTATTGATAGCTGCATCTGTAAGAAAGATGGTATTCTAGGGGACGGCAATGTTCGCATCATGCTAGAAACAAAAGCCAGAAAAGGCAAAGGCGTCACCGTTATTTCAGGTTTGGCAATGACCACTGATGAATTAAAAACCCTCGCCAAAAAACTCAAAGCACAATGTGGTACTGGGGGGTCGGTAAAAGAGGGAAACATAGAAATCCAAGGCGACAATCGAGAAAAAGTTCAACAATTACTTGAAAAGGAAGGCATTAAAAGCAAACGTGCTGGTGGTCGATAACCACCAAGCTAACACCATAGAGTCGACTTAACTCATTGCATTCAAATACATAATCGATACAAAATTTTACATTAAAGTTTTTTTTATAGCTTTCGATAACAAAACAAGTAATATAACTGTTTGATTTTATGTAACAATGACATATAGCTCATAGATGAACCTACCTATGAGCTAACTATTTGCCAAACGCCTGAAGAAAGACATCATGGCGGCCATTTCTGTATTTGAGGTATGAATGTGGGATGAAGCACCAAAACAAGCATTAAAGTGGATGCAAAAAGCCGTGCCGCTGATGCTTCAATTGGACATTTCACCAACTCCTTATAACTATGGGATTTGGTATGAGTATGTATCTAATCGTAACAAAGCCCTAAATCAGTTAGTTGATGAGACTCTACGAAAACTTGGCAATATCCCCGGTTTTATTTCTCGTGACCTTTTTCATGAATTTATATTGCCTAATGAATTTCATCTGAACAATCGAAATCAAAAAAACATAGAGCAAGTCGCCAATCAGCTTGAAATGTCGTCTATAGAGATGGGGGACGGCTTATCGGACTTAAACGCGGTCATCAGTAAAAGCCGAACTATCCTTAAACACTCAGATAGTCAACAAGAACTTCATAAAGTCATTCACTATCTGGATCGTGGCTCTCGAAAAGCTCTAGAAGCCTCGCACAAATTCCAATCAGATTTATTGAATGCACAAAAAGATATTCAGCAACTCAAACTTGAATTAGAAACATTAAAACAAAGTCTCGATATCGACCCCCTAACCAAACTGGAAAATAAAACCGCATTTGAACGGCACCTATATGAACACCTGCCAGAAGCAGAAGATGACATAAGTCTGCTTATCTTGGATATTGATTACCTAGGCCGCATTAATAAAGACTTCGGCAAACGCGCTGGCACTTCACTTATTCGCTATATTGCCGCTCTGTTGGAAGCCTTGCAGCTAGAGCGCTCGCACATTGCTCGATTAGAAGGTGGAACCTTTGGCATTATGCTGTACGAATCAACATCAGGGGATGCGCACGACCATGCCGAACATCTACGTCATGAAATATCACAACAAAAAATTCGGCACAAACAAAGCAAGGAGACAATACCACAAGTAACCGTTTCCATCGGCGTTGCCACGTTAGTCGGAAAAGAAAGTATAGAAAGCCTCTTTAAGCGAGCAACCACACAACTAAAACGGGCTAAACAACAAGGTAAAAATTGCTTCTGCTTCCTTTAAGCCATATTTATTACAATATCGTTTACACAGACTCTGTTATCATGCGGATCATAATTACCCTTACACCCCTGAAATAGGATAGCTCTAATGGAAACAACTCATTCACAGGGTCATACACTCTTTTTTGACGTCAGAGACTATGAATGTGATATGCAAGGCATTGTTAACAATGCGGTTTATCAAAACTACCTAGAACACGCCCGTCATCAATTTATCAAAAGTCGAGGGTTGGACTTTGCCGAAATCACAGCACAAGGTATCCACCTTGTACTCATAAAAGCCGAAACACACTACAAACGCTCGTTAAAAAGTGGCGATCACTTTTATGTTACGACGAAAACGGAAAGACTCTCTCGTTTTAAGATTTTGTTTCGACAAAACATTTACCGCAAAGACGACACTCTCATGCTGCAAGCGCAAATGACCACAGCCTCTATCACACCAGAAGGACGCCCCATAGTCTTCGCCGATTTAGACAAACTTCTTTAGATTGCCGCTCCATGAGCCAACATTAAGTAGTCTCTAGCTCATGGTGTAACGCCCTACCTAATGTAAAAAAGTAGGTTTGGAAAGCATTATTAATGCGTTGTCGCTGTTCTGCTCTGGGATACAATCCCGATTTGGCCTCATCAGAATAGCGGCTACCTTTCACCAAAAAAGCACTTTTCGGCTGCGCATCCTCAATAAAAGCTTCAAAGGCTCTCGCACACATTTCTTCAGGCTTAGCGTAATAGAGCACCTTCAGCTTTTCATCCATCAATTGCGAACAACGAAACAACTCACTGGGTTCCCTGCCATTTTCACTTAGCATGATCGCCCTGAAACAGTCGACCAATAATGAGTTTAAGCGGTGCGGATACATAACATGATTTTCCAGCCAATGACTGGAGGCAAACGCCATATTGCCAGCCGTAGAAAACATCTTCTCACTGATATAATGATCAAACGCATGAAACCACTCGTGGGCCAAGCTTCCGGCCCCCGCATTTTTCGCTAAAGACAACTGCCGCGTAGCAGGCACATAATGCGCAGCGACACCAGGTCGGCCGCCTTTTCCGTATTGCAAACCCAATGTACCGCGCAATGAAATAAGCGATTCTGGGCCTTGCAAAGCTGACATCAAATCACACAAGGCTTGATAAAAATTCACCGCCGCTCTATCACGCTCCGCTGGCGTGACCCAACGCCCCATTTCTATTCCGCGAAAATTGAATTGCCGACGAATGGCGACAAAATTCACACTACCATTCATTACATCCCACACTTTTTAACAAGCAAACAATAGTACTGTATATAAAAACAGTAGTATTGTCATCCGATAAAGCCAGCAAGTTAAGACTTGGGCGCGTAAGAGATGCAAACAGAGACAGTCGCTCAAAGATCGACACGGATACGAAGAAATAGATTAATGATGGAACACATTCAAAGCAGAAAACCAAGAAGAATGAATCAGTTGAGACGAGATTATATAACCTAAAACGATAAACTGCCCTCCGCCAAGCATTAGCCCTGCCGTAGACAGCACAGTGAAGCGCCACCAACTGACCCTCATATTCCCCGCCAGAAAGGGCATAAACCAAGCGACGGGGCCTAGTACACGGGCGAAAAGAATGGCCCAATTCCCTTTCTTATCCATCATCACTCGGCAAAAAGCAATCTTACGCCTAAGTTTCGGCCGTAAACGACACAAAAACCGTTGTGCTCTTTGTCCGTATCGAAAACCAACCCAATAACTTAACTGATCACCCAGCCAGCCGCCGAGTAATGCCATAAACACAGCAAATACATTCTGATGGTAAAGCTGGTAACCAGCCGCAAGGTAAAAAGGCTCCCCAGGTACAAAAATATTGATACCAATAAATGAGTCAGCAAAGGTGCCAAGAGCGAGACTTAACGCCTTAATCACGACTTAGTTGTTCTCATGGTAGTGACCAAACTCGTACTCAATTTCGTTATTGTACATTTCGCCAATAAAAAAACGTCTGACATTTGCCTTAATATACAAATACCCTGTTTTGAAAGTACCGTCTTGCTTTAAGCGGCGTGGGTCAAACTGAAAGGTCATCGATAACATTCGAAAGCGCCAAGTCTTACTGGCTCGATTCACATAATCACAGTCTTCACACAAATGAATTCTCTCATTAAAGCCACCTAACTCACGATGAAGGCGTTTCGTAGAAAAGATGCAAGCCCCAACGGCAGTAGGGAAAAAGAACTGAGTGAGATAAATACCAACATTAAACATGCCATAACTCAGCTTTGTGGGCAGCCCTAATCTGCTTGCCCCCATATATACCCCAGCAATTTCCAGTTTTGATTTATTTAATTTATTAACCGCTTTAGATAAAAAACGCTCATGCAAGCGGACATCGGCATCTAAAAATAAAATACGCTCATATTTCGCCAAATTCGCCCCCACATTACGGCCAAGGCTTACCCCTCTTTTCTCCATTTTGTGGACTCTGAATTCATTAAAGCAAGTTTCATACTGGGCAGCGACCAATAACGTGTCATCCTCACTGTTCGAATCGACAATAATCACTTCAAAGTCTTTGAACACCTGATTACTCAGGTCCTCTAAAAGCCGTCCAATTCGTTTTTGTTCGTTGTAAGTAATGATAATGACACTTAATTTGTTCATCTGCTTTCCTCTCTTATTGCCTATAAAAGGCGTCATATTCACCATGGCTTACCCTTCTTTTTGGGCTCAAAACAGGGCTCGCTAAACAACGCCAGTTCACATTTACCCTTCATGATAAAGGTCAAAGCTTACAGGAACCTTAACGGTTATAACTTTTGATTCCCAAGACATAAACGGTCTTACAAGCCCCGATCAACATAATGTCATCTATTGATGAAAGAGAGTCGTGATTTTTAGGAAGCAATAAGACTATTCAGTAACACTCAGCAAAAGAACAGGCGATGCTCGGTGAATAACAAAACGGTCATTAAAACATGTCTATATAACAAACCAATGACAGCCTCTCATCATGCATTACTTCGCCATGCAATCGCTACTGACAAGCTGACTTCATCGAATTGGTAGAGCTTAACAACCTTTAGAATGAACCATTCGTCCATACTATTGTCATAATTGTATAAGTGAAGACGTGCCATAATTCGGGCACATCGACTCGACCCGTACGTCATTAAAGAGTTTTAGAGAGTTAAAGAAACGAAAACAAGAAGAGAGAGTTACATGAGCAACCCTTACAACAAACTAACGCCAGAAGAAGCCAGCGTCATTTTAGATAAAGGCACAGAACGCCCTTTTACCGGCGAATACACGGACACCATGGCAGCAGGCTTATACGTTTGTCGCCAGTGCGAAGCCCCACTTTACACCTCAGAGCATAAATTTATTTCCCACTGTGGCTGGCCTAGCTTTGATGATGAGATAGAAGGTGCTGTAGAGCGCATTCCCGATAGAGACGGACGCCGCACCGAAATCGTCTGCGCCAACTGTGGCGGTCACCTTGGCCATGTGTTTGAAGGAGAGCATCTTACTGAAAAAAACATCCGCCACTGCGTCAACTCTATTTCCATGAAATTTAAAAGCCAAGACTAACTGTCTTGGTTTTTAAACACCCTATTCCGCAAAGCAAAATATCAGACATAAAAAACCCCGACTAGACACCAATCTAATCGGGTTTCTTGATAATGGCGGTAAGCAATTCCGCTATAGGCTCCAATAAAGTGCATAAAAATACATTAAATCATTATATATCAGCAGCTTAAAAAAACACGTTTCCAATAGAGTCCAGCAGATACACTTAAATCCCACCTCTATTGATGTACCTCTCCTTGTACATCCTCTAGTGATACAGAACTTGATGTTGAGGGCATCGAAATATCAAACTTTTATAGTATTTAAAAACTTCTGGTTCTGTGCTGCGATACATCTCGATATTGCTGGCTCGCACTCGTAGTCTCTTACAAACGAGCGATGAAAGTCGCTGTCTCGCTCTAAAAACACAGCCCTTGGCCCATCGCTAAACTGATCGGCGGTGATGTCGATAATCCAACCGTCCCATTCAAGCCAAGCATGTGTTTGATACTGATTACTTACTGTTCTTTCGCCTGCTACATAGCGGATGTTTGTATATCCTTGGCTGACAAGAAAACAACCAAGGATATGACTGACATTGCCGCAGCAACCTGTAGGGAAACGCTCAAACAGATAGTTTCCTGCTGGTTGCTTTGACAGCATTTCGAAGTAATTTCGAGCCTGCTGTAAATGCAGTCTAATCTGATCGACTTCAGGCAAAGCTACAGCTGACCAGAGAATGCTCGTTGACCTAAAGATGAAAAGATAGCCTCACAATTAAATATACTTTCTTTTCGCGTTGTTAATGAGTCTTTATATCTCGTACATACAAGCTCAAATTCCGTTTGAAGTTCTAAATTTGGAACAATAACTTCTAATGATTTCACGTCCTGCTGATTGATACTTGATTGATTCACAGCATCTTTTGCAAGTTTAAGAACTTGATTTTTAATATATGGAGTTTGCAACTGATGGACCAAAAAGCATGGATTGATGATTTTTTCATTGGCCGAAAAGTTCATCATATTTGACTCAAAGACAGTAACTTCTTCCAACCTTTCAACAAAAGCACTTTTCCCCAAGTAGTCACGACTATTAACACGGTTGATTAAAATACTTCTATCTTTTAATTGGTACTTTTCGATTTCGTTTTGCCCTAGATTTACGCGTTTTAGTTTTTCCTGTGGTGACAAAACGCCGTTATAAAAACCATCAATCCGAAGTATCCTTATTCCCGATCCATATTCAGTAGAAGGCTTATACAAACCATTTGTAGGACCCGACTCAATCAGACTTCCCAACGACTTAACCTCCCACCCCTTGGGATTGGTAACCGGGTCACCAAACATGTCTAAAAACATAGAACGAAGAAATTCGTCGGCGATTTGGATGGCTTGTTGGCGTTTGCGGCGGATGGCGTCGGCTTTGTCGAGAATGGCGGCGATGCGCTTTTGTTCTCCCAGTGG
This sequence comes from Marinomonas sp. 63XJN7_7_ISO-PGPR-S23-202, assembly GCF_056173505.1. Lineage (NCBI taxonomy): Bacteria > Pseudomonadati > Pseudomonadota > Gammaproteobacteria > Oceanospirillales > Oceanospirillaceae > Marinomonas > Marinomonas sp. 63XJN7_7_ISO-PGPR-S23-202. The sequence continues at coordinate 2,611,124 of NZ_CM149677.1, forward strand.
GGGTAGTGGAATTTCAGTATCCTTAATCATTCCTTGACTAATATTTGGCTGAGCACCACCAATAGCATTATTTAAGAAGTATGGGACTTTTGATAGAAGCGCATAGTAAACATACTTTGGAAATGCTTTGGACTCATCAGGAATTATGTTGCAAACGGCTTGATTAGTTGCAGCGTCGATACCTAACAAGGCCATTCTTCCAACAGTAGCTCCATACATTGCTAATAAAATAGCTCCTTTTGGAACTATCTTTGCGCTGCTTTTCTGAATCGCAAGCTCTGAAAGAAACTCGGATGCTTCCGTGACTAACTTCTCTCGTAAATCACCCGACTTAATCCAAGGAATGTCACCTTGATAGAATTCAGGGTTACTTCTTGATGGAGTTCCGCCGCTCCCTGTTTTACAAATTTCAGCGATTTTCACCATCGGCCATTTCATAGCATCCCCTCCAGTTCTTTAAGGTCTGCCATAATTTCGTTTTCTAGGGCCATGAGTTTGCCAAGGATGACTTTTGGGTCTTCGTATTGTTCTTCTTCGTACACCACTTCTTTATAGCGGTTGATGGAGAGGTCGTATTTATTGCTGGCGATGTCGGCGACATCGACCACAAAAGCTTTTTGAGTCTTGTCCTGAAAATATGTTGCTGCATCTTCTGGATTAGCGCATCCCTGCGCGTCATCACCAAATTGCGAAAAATCAAAGTTGCTTTCAACGAGCTGACGATAGGCTTTCCATTTGGCGATGGCGTCTGGTAAGTCGTTAGTGCCTTCGCCTTTTAGTGGCGTGCGTTTATCGTCAAGGGAAAGGCCGTCGGCTTGAAGATCGTAGAACCAAACCCGCTCGGTGCTGCCGCCTTTGGTAAAAAGTAGAATCGCGGTGCTAACACCAGCGTAGGGTTTAAATACGCCGCTGGGCAGGCTGATAATGCCTTCCAGTTGGTTGTTCTCAATTAACTCTTGACGAAGTTGTTGGTGTGCTTTTGAAGAGCCAAATAACACGCCATCTGGCACGATCACGGCAGCACGTCCACCCAATTTGAGAGAGCGTAAAATATGCGCCACAAACAACAGCTCGGTTTTTTTGGTTTTCACCATGCTGAGTAATTCTGGGTTGGTGTTGGTTTCATCTAAGCTACCTTTAAAAGGCGGGTTCGCTAGGATCACGTCAAAGAAGTTTTCTTCCTGCTGCGGGAAGTTCTCACGGATGGATTTGTTCAAAGTGTCTTGGTATAGCACGTTAGAGCCATTTACCCCATGTAGCATCATATTCATGCTGGACACACGCAACATGGTGGTGTCAAAGTCGAAGCCCCAGAACATGTCATCACTGATGTGTTCGCGGTAGTTTTCCAGTAGGTCGCCAGGGTAATGTTGGTTACCTTCTTCGTCTGTCCAAATATTTTTTGGGCTGGAGTGTTTACGATTCAGGTATTCCATGGTGCGCGCTAAAAAGCCCGCTGTACCACAAGACGGATCGCAAATGGTGTCCCATGGTTGCGGATCGATAATTTCAATCATGGCGTCAATAATATGACGCGGTGTGCGAAACTGGCCGTTGATGCCGGCGGTAGTCAGCTTACTAAGTAAGTATTCGTAGATGTCGCCTTTCACGTCGCTTTGGTTCAGCGGTAAGGAGTCCACCATTTCTAGCGCAGCGACCAGCACAGATTCGTTTTTAATTTCGAGATCGGCGTCTTCCATGTAGTCACTAATGTGGCCCATGGCTTTGACTGGGGTATCTTCGCCTACTTGGTCTATGTCGGCCACTTGACCCAGTTTGGAAAAATAAGGATAGACTTCGTTTTTCAGGTGTTTATGCAGATCCTTCCCAGATAAGTTTTTGAAGTTTTTCCAACGCAGTAATTGACCTTCTTTGGTGTCCGGAAAAAGACGCACAAAGGCTTTGCCTGTACGGTTGGCTTTGCGTTCTTCCGCTTCTTCCTGCATGTCGAGCATACGGGCAAACATCAGGTAACTGATCTGTTCAATCACGGTCAAAGGGTTAGTAATCCCCCCTGTCCAGAATTTTTCCCATAGTTTGTCGATGTCGTTACGGATTGGTCCGGTTAGCATAAGGTCTCTCTTTTATATCGTGTTTTAAACTGAAGTCGCTTGATACGCCGCGCGCTGCTCTTGAATGCGGAGTATGTGTTCACGCTCGCGCTCTAACTCTCGTTGGAGTTCTTCTTCAGTCGGTAAAGTGGTGGTGTATTTTGAGGCAAACAGTTGTTTGCTCTCGTTGAGTACAGAATATTTGGCAACAGTGTTATTGCGCTCGCTACACAAAATCAAACCAATGGTTGGGTTATCATCGTGGGCACGCTTTTGCTCTTCGTACATGCGAACGTACATATCCATTTGCCCCACGTCTTGGTGAGTCAGTTTGTTCATTTTTAAGTCGATCAACAGAAAGCATTTTAAATGAAAGTTATAAAATACTAAGTCGATGTAGTAATCGCCATCTTCGGTACGAATGCGCTGCTGACGCTCGACAAACGCAAAGCCTTTGCCTAACTCCAATAGGAATTTTTGCAAGTTGTTAATGATGCCCTCTTCTAAGTCGCTTTCCTGATACGTTTTGTCCTGAAGATTCAAAAAATCGAGAATATACGGATCACGCAGATAATCTTGCGGCGAGTCTCCTAGCGGCGCTATTTTATTAGCCGCTTCTTGCGTGAGTACTTGTTTATCTTTACTCGCTAACAAGCGCTCGTAATATAACACACCAATTTGGCGTTCTAGTGCTCGAACGCTCCAACTTTGTGAGACGGCCTCTTGGGCATACCATGTGCGAGCAGCGCTATTTTCAACACGTGCCAGTACATTGTAATGTGACCAACTCAATTCGAGAGACAGTGTCTCTCGAATTGGAAAGGCGAGATACATGCGGCGCATATTGCGCAAATTGGTCGTGTCAAAGCCTTTGCCAAACTCATCCGTTAGTCGCTTGGAAAGCTGTTGCAACTGTTGCTTACCGTATTCAGCACGCACTTGTCCTTGTTGCTCTTGCTCAACGATCAAAGCCCTATTTCCCAATACGCCATCACCATTTGATGGTTAATGGTTTTTTTAACTTGCTGGCTTGCTTGATCGAGCACACTTTTAATTTGCGCAAACAGTGCGTCGTTTTGGTTAGTTATTGGCCCCATATTGAACATCCTGTTTGATAAAGGGTTTAAGTACAGAAACTAGGTCTTCAACATCTGCTTCTTTAAATACACCATCGACACCATTTGGGCTGACACTTGTAAAAGGCGCTTCATATAGTTTGGCAATGTCGATAAAACCATAGTTGGTGATATAGGTTTTGAGTAGGTCCATGAATCTCACTTGTTGGGAAGTCAGATTCGGGTGACGATGCACAAAGTCGGTGAAGTGCTCACTGACTTTCTCTGGCTCTAGCCCTACCAATTCTTGCAAGGTGATATGCAGTTGATCGGCAGTCCGGCCATAAAATTCGTTCAGGGCATCCAAACTCACTGTGGGGTGCGTGGTTAAGATGGTTGATGTTAGATTTTTTAGGTCGTCTTCCGAGACCGCCTCATGGGCTTTGATTTTTTGCAGTATCGGGTTCGTCGCAACTAAGTTGTCTAGTAGCTCTTTGGCTCGTCGGCGATAAACGCTCACTTCGTCTCTGTTATAAAGTTTATGCTCACGTACTTCTGTGACAACTTTGCCATCTTGTGTACGAGTTTTCAGTGGGTCATAACTGCCACTGGTATCACTCTGACGGAACTTCATAATACTGCGTAGCTGAGTTCGAGCGTTTTCTAGCTTAGTTATACTAGGGGCTTGCCAGAACTCAGCACTGTTTACTTCGTCGATGATAGCTTGCTTTTGGCGAACCGCTTGAATATTAACCGCTAAGGTAGAGATTTGCTCGATTAAGGTGTCTCGTCCATCTTCAAAGCTGGCTGACTGTTCAATAAAGCTGGTTTCCACGACAGCCATTAAACGATCCAATTGTGTTGCATGCTTATCTTTCAGTGGACGAACCGCCATCAGTGGCGCCACCGTTTCAGATAACAAATGCTGTGTTGTTGCATTCAACGTTTGTAAGCTATCGGTTTGCAGAAGTGTATCGACTTGTCGCAACACTTTACGAACGGCCACACTGTCTTTTGGTAAATCAGCAATATCCGCTTTGATTAATTCAATGGCGGTATCAAAGCCTTCTCGGTGGTTATGTTTAAGGGCCTGAATCGCTAGATTTACACGAGCCTCAAAGCAGGTTTGCAGTAACGGCTTGCCACCCACATCTTGAGGTTCTTTGTACTCTTGTTCGAAAAATTCAAAATTACCGTAGTGATCGAAAATTAAAAACTCTGTTTTATCTTTGCCTTTACCAAACAAGTTTTTACATAAGCGCGTTCCACGGCCAATCATCTGCCAGAATTTGACCGACGATTTAACCGTTTTCGCAAAGACGAGGTTCACCACTTCTGGCACGTCAATGCCTGTGTCCAACATATCTACCGAGATCGCGATACGGAATTCGTTGTCGCCTTTTTTAAATTCTTTGATCAAGCTCTCTACATGGGACACTTTGTTATGAATGACTTTACAAACTTTGTTGCCATATTGTGGGTAGAGCTTGCAGAAGAGTTTTTCTAAATGCTCTGCATGTTTTTGGTTATTCGCAAAGACAATCGTTTTACCTACTAGCGAGTTGGTTTCATCCTTAATGCCATAATTCATCAAGTTTTCAAGAATCTCTTGGTCGGTTTTTTCACTAAAAATTTTACGCCCGATGTCTTTGCCTTGATAGCTAGCATTTTGCGCTTCTTCAAAGCCAAGATCGTCTTCTAACTGGCGTTTTTGATCATCGGTTAGGTCGTTGTAATGAATACCATCACGGAGGAATTCTGTGGTGACGTCTTTGACTTTAAAATCCACTAAATAAGGTGGCTCATGCTCGATGGCTTCTTTTAAGCCAAATTGATACGTCGGGTCCGTGGTTTCACAGCCAAACATATCAAAGGTATTACGGCTGATAAATTTGACTGGTGTAGCAGTCAACCCCACCTGTAATGCATCAAAGTAATCAAATATATCGCGGTAACGATTATAAATACTACGATGACTTTCATCGGCAATGATCAGATCAAAGAAGCCTACATCCAGCTGAGCAAAGCGGTTCATCATGCCAGGATAAGTGGACACGTAAATACGTGCATTTTCGTCAATCTTATTGGTTTCACCAATTTCACAGCGAGGCTCACTGGGTAAATTGGTTTTAAAGGCTTCACTCGCTTGGGTACGCAGCTCTTTGCGGTCACAAAGAAACAACACGCGCTTTGCCCAGCCAGCGTTTAGCATGAGATCTGCAAGCGCAATGGAAACACGTGTTTTGCCTGTGCCCGTTGCCTGGATAATCAAGGCTTTACGACGCTGTTCTTGGAAAGTATGGGCAACCGATTTGATGGCATTGATTTGATAAAGACGATCAGCAATGTTTAAGTTTGGATTGTTTTGTTCAAGTTGGTTATCACGGTACTGGCGTTGGTAAATGAGATAATCCAGACTGTCTTTACTGTAAAAGCCGTAAACTAGGCGCGGAGCATTGTATTGTGCGTCGTCCCAAATAAAGGTTTCATAACCATTGGTGTAGAACATCACTGGGCGCTGGCCAAATTGCTTTTCAAGCGAGTCAGAATACAGTCGAGCTTGTTCTCTCCCTGCTTGATCCGAGCTATTGCTAGAACGTTTCGCTTCGACGACGGCGAGAGGTTTGCCATCGCTACCCCACAACACATAATCTACATAGCCTTTACCAGAAGGGTTGTTCGGAAAAGCTACCTCGACTTCAATGCCGACTTGTTCTGAATCTGACACATTCCAGCCAGCTTGCACCAGCATGGAATCAATTAAAAGCTCGCGAGTTTTCGCTTCGTTCCATTGCAGGCTGTCCGCAAGGGCTTGGCTTTCTTGCTTGCGTTTAAGTTGATCTGGATAAGCAGGCGCATCTAGGTACTTAAGATTCTTAGTACGCTCTTTTTCAATCTGTTCAAGCAGCTCGTCATTGAGCTTTTTCTGCTTATCTAATTCTTCTTTGTATTTATTGATGGATCCAGACAAGGCAATGGCATCAGCACGATTGTCTTTTATATCAACAAACGCTGGGATGGTTGCCTTTTTCTTCATGTAGTATTTGATGGCAAGGTAGCAGGCGAGCTGATGGGCTATCCCCAATGCCATTAGAGCGGTTCGTAAATCCCCTTCCCCGCCATGTGCCGTTTCATTGCCTTGGGTACGTAGATAATTCAACTGATGAATAAGAGGTTTTGTCACACAGTTTTGGAACACAGTGTCACGTACCATGGTGTTCAAGGTTGATTCGGGTAAACGAGGCAGGCGCTCTTCTTTATAAATGGCCTTGGTCAGCTCCTCCGCAAAAGCGCGAAGACGTGTCAGTGCGCTGCCCGGATCAATAAACAACACGGCTTCAGCCAAACCCGCAAGGTTTGCTAATGCCTCGTTTTCAGGACGAAGAAACTCAAAGTTTTGTGATTTCATAAATAATATTGTTTTTATACTCGTGTTATAGCGAAAGCTGTGCCAACGTCTATTTCACGTCGTATTTATCCATCCAGTTGGTTAGTGTTTGATAGTTTTTAAGTCCTAATAACTCAGCCGCTTTGAATTTGCTACCATTGGCATGAGCTAATGCTTTCGGAATATAATGCCTTACCAAATCAGAAATAATATTTTGAATATCAATACCTTGTGAAACATCCCTATCTAACAAACTGGTATTATTATGAGGTCTATCAAACAAGGCTTGTTTGATGTCTTCAGCCGATATTGCGTCTTCGCTACTCCATAGAGAAGCCCGTAATAAAGTTGAGCGTAATTCTCGAATATTATCCGGCCACTGTTGTGAAAGGATAATATTTTTTTGCGTTTGTAGAAATTTTTTATTTGTTAGGACGACATCTTGCTCACCAAACCCATCTAAAAAAAGCATTCCGCCATTAGCTTGTTGGAAATACCCTTGTCGACCAGCTGATGCGCCCGTAAAAGCGCCTTTTTGTGACAGTTGAAGCAGTAGACCTTAAATCTGTTTCGCCAATCCATGAAAAAAGTATTTTTTTCGCCACAAATACATCCCTAATAAAAACAACTGGTTACTGACTGTAAAGACTACTACAGCTTTTCTAGCAGCGCATTAATAGATATAGCTAATTTGGGCAATCCATAGCTTTAAATCTAGCAGCATCAGTTTTGCCCTTCTTTTTCGATCATTTCTCACTTAAGTTAGCGAGCTAAACGTACAAAGTTTTGTACCACAGCCTTATAGTATGTGTATTTTCACTAGATTACTGGTCTATAAATGCATAAATTCACAACACATCGTATATAGTACGTTCGATTAATATTAGTAGACAAGGAACGTTTTATGGGTAAGCCTGCTGCGCGGTTAGGGACATGCACGTACGCCCTAAAGTCGAACCAGGCCCTTTGCCTCACGTAGGCGGTCCCATTGCTGGAGGTTCTCCAAATGTTTTCATTGACGGTATGCCAGCTACAGCAGTTGGCATGATTACGACCCTAAAGAAAGCTATCCCCTTCTTCTTATTGATCAAGAAAAAGCCAATGAGGCAGGCGATGAAAACTAATCTGCTTATTTTGGCTTTAAGCAGCAAGCTGATAATAAAAAACCCCGACTAGACGCTAATCTAATCGGGGTTTCTTTATAATGGCGGTGAGCAAGAGATTCGAACTCTTGATGCCTTTCGACATACACGCTTTCCAGGCGTGCTCCTTCGGCCACTCGGACAGCTCACCAAAACTTGTTAAATCACGCTCTGCGTAATTTGTGCGCGTATCTTAATGGTGAAGTTATTGAATTGCAACTCTTTTTTATAAAAAGTCCCGTTGCAAGGATAATTTATTCCGTCACCCATTCTAGACGTGAGGCAAAGTCTGTCTCTTCAGGAATCTTCGGTGTTGAAGTGGGTGTTCCAACGTAGATTAGGCCCACAATTTGATCAGTCTCTTGTAAGTTGAGCAGGTCTTTGGTTTTTTGCGTGAAGCAGGCAGGACCGCTTCGCCACATGGCGCCATAGCCTAAGGCATTTAGGCCAAGTATGGCTTGTTGAGCCGCCGCTGACGTCGCCATAATTTGCTCTATTGCTGGCACTTTTGGATGCTGTTCGATATGGGCATAAACCAGCAGAATCGCGGGGGCACGATGAGCTTTTTTTACAAAAGCCGCTTCTTTGTCTTCGGTTAAATCATGCACTTCACTTTTGGCATGTTGCCAGTAGACTTGCCCTAGTTTGTCCAGCCCTGCTCCTTCGTAAATACGAAAGCGCCATGGTTTAATTGCGCCGTGGTCAGGAGCGCGACAGGCAGCATCTAATATTGTCTCCCACTCGGTTTTGCTTGGCGCTGGTGCTTCCAAACTAGGCTGAGACACACGATTTCGCATAAAAGTAATAATGTTGTTAGTCATAAGCTGTGGTATTCCAACCAAAAGTACGTTCAATCAATGTTCTTAATCACAAATATCTTAATGATAATGAATATCATATAAGTGCTTTTGAGGTCTAGCGCTATTTAAAGAAACCATCAATGAAAAGCCATACAAACGAAAAAGCCAAGTACAAGACTTGGCTTTCTGGATAGTAGAGTCATTCAATAACGGTTGCTACTATTTCACTTGAAAATCGAGCATTCTTTGCAATGGAATCAAGGCCTTAACTCGCGTCTTTTCATCCACATGTATTTCCCCAGTTCCGTCTCTCAGGGCATTTCGCAACATCTCAAGAGAGTTTAAAGCCATCCAAGGGCAATGCGCGCAGCTGCGACAAGTCGCCCCAGAACCGCCAGTAGGCGCTTCAACAAAACGTTTCTCGGGAGATGCCTGTTTCATTTTATAAAAGATGCCACGATCCGTTGCCACAATGAAGGTGTCATTGGTCATGGATTTAGAAGCGTTGAGTAGTTGTGACGTCGAGCCAACCACATCGGCAATTTCAACGACGGGTTCAGGTGATTCCGGATGAACAAGCACAGCGGCATCAGGATAAACCGCCTTAAGGTCACTAATACCTTTGGCTTTAAATTCTTCATGGACAATACAAGCACCATCCCACAAGATCATGTCGGCGCCGGTTTCACGCTGGATGTAGCCACCGAGATGCTGATCTGGTGCCCAAATGATTTTTTCGCCCTGCTCTGTTAGGTGCTCAACTACATCTAATGCAATGCTTGATGTTACGACCCAATCAGCACGCGCTTTGACCGCCGCTGATGTGTTGGCATACACCACAACGGTACGATCCGGGTGTTGATCACAAAAAGCGGAAAACTCTTCAATAGGACAACCAATATCCAAAGAACAAGTGGCTTCCAATGTTGGCATTAAGACGGTTTTTTCTGGGCTGAGGATTTTTGACGTTTCGCCCATAAATTTGACACCCGCAACCACCAAGGTGTCCGCTGGGTGATTTGCTCCAAAACGCGCCATCTCAAGAGAATCGGCGATGACACCACCCGTTTCTTCTGCCAATTCCTGTATCGCATCGTCTGTATAATAGTGAGCAACCAAGACAGCATTTTTTGCTTTTAACAAAGATTTGATTTCTGCGCGGATTTGCTCATTGTCTACAGATGACATTTTAAGCGTATTTTCAGCAGCAGAGAGGTGCTGTTGGACGGTGGCACGCAAAGCAACTTTATCAAGAAGTTCAGTCATACAACACCTCTTCAGGTAGGTACGTAAGAGCGTGTGATTCTGGTGGGTCGTACTGGATTCGAACCAGTGACCAATTGATTAAAAGTCAACTGCTCTACCAACTGAGCTAACGACCCATAAATCACATAAGATATATTATAAAAAGAAAGTTGGTGGGTCGTACTGGATTCGAACCAGTGACCAATTGATTAAAAGTCAACTGCTCTACCAACTGAGCTAACGACCCAACGGGTTGCGTATAATACAGAGCCCGTTGAGGATTGCAAGCTATTTTAGTTTGGTCAAATAGCTTGTTGCTAGCTTTGCCGCTTTACTATCAGGAAAACGTCGAATCACTTCCTGTAAATAGGATTTTGATTTGTCGGTATTTCCTAATTGATCATTAACAATACCTAACTTATAGAGAGCGTCTGGCACTTTATTATGACCAGGAAATTTTTTAATGACGATATTGAATTGGTCAATTGCTTCTTTTGGTTTACCCAAAACAAGTTTTAATTCACCAAGCCAATAATATCCATTCCCTGTGAGACGGTTATCAGGAAAGTCTTTTACAAACTCAGTGAAAGACACTTCTGCCGTTTCAAACTGCCGTTCTCTAATCAGTTGATACGCATTGTTATAGGCTTGTTTAGCTTCAGGTGTAACAGGCTTCAGGGCAATCGGAGCAAGCTTAACAGCTGATGCGGACGCACCATTAGTCTGCGTACTCATATCATTGACATTTGTCGGTTCGTTATCAGTGTCTGACGTTGATTGTGCGTTGCTAGGAGTCGCTGCTGGCGTTGCAGAAGGCGTCGCTGCTGGCACAGAGCCAGGAGTTGTAGCCGTAGCAGCCGGCACAGTCTGTTGCTGTGCTAATTTTGCCATAAGCATAGAAACACGCTGATCAAGATCCACATAGCGATCACGCTGCTGAGACTTCATTTGATCAATTTGATGCTGTTGATCTTCCAGTTGACCAGTCAGATCTCTTACTTGACTCTGAAGTTGATCGAGCTGAGTTAATAGCTGCGTAGCAGCATTCACCGACAAATTCGTTTGATTCTGGCCATCAGCCATTGCAAGTGGTGCTGCTAATAGCAGCACCACCGCAAAGGAGCGAAAAGTTAAACTATTCACGATCATTTTTCGTAACGGAGATCAACTCGACGGTTTAGCGCCCAAGATTTTTCGTTATGACCGAAAGCAACTGGCACTTCTTCACCAAAGCTGACTGTTTCAATTTGAGAAGCAGGTACACCTTGGATTTCTAAGTAACGAGCTACAGCTTGAGCACGACGCTCACCTAGCGCCATGTTGTATTCACGAGTGCCACGCTCATCGGTATTACCTTCTAAGATGACATGTTCCTCAGGATTAGCAATCAAATACTTAGCATGTATTTGAAGTGCTTTTTGCGCATCAGGACGCACAATGGATTTGTCGAAGCTGAAGTAAAAAACAGTTGCCACACCATCAAGCATAGATTTGCTGCTTTTCGCTTTGTCTTGCTGATTATCGGCAACACTCGTTACCGAGTTATCTTGGCTTGCACCGTAGGTTGCACTGTTATCCGTATCCGCGGGAGCGGCTTGTTCAGTAGTTGCAGTACCTTCGTTTGTTGCAGTGGTTGCTGTAGACGCATCTGTATTTGCACCAGTCGTACTACAACCAGCAAGCCATGCTGCAGACAAACCAACTAACGCAAACTTTCCAAGTTTGTTTACACTCATTATTCACTCCTTCCAGTTATTTTAATTGAAGTACGGAGACCATGCGGGCTCACGTACCTCACCATCAGTTGAGGGCAGTTTGTATTTAACAAGCCCATCAACAGATACGACTGCCAGTATTTCCTTACCATTTTCGGTAGTTGCATACATTACCATAGTACCATTAGGTGATATGGTTGGCGATTCATCTAAGTCAGTATGTGTTAATATTTTCACGCGTCCTGTCTTAAGATCTTGCACAGCAATATGAAAATCCCCTCCGACCTTCTCAATACAAACAAGGTAACGGCCGTCTGGCGTTAAACGCGCTCGGTAATTACTGTCTCCTTCAAAAGTAATACGCTCGACTTTCTTAGTCTTAATATTTAGGCGATAAATCTGCGGACTGCCACCTCGATCCGACGTAAAATAAATTGTCTTGCCTTTCGGCCCCCACGCAGGCTCGGTATCAATAGCATAATTATGGGTCATACGTTCTAATTTTTGCGTTGCTAAATCTAACGTATAGATTTCTGCATTACCATCTTTCGATAGCACTAAAGCCAGCTTTTTACCGTTTGGAGAAAAAGCGGGGGAGCCATTCAATCCTTTAAAGCTCATTATCTGCTTTCTTTTCCCCGTCGCTAACTCTTGAATAAAAATTCTTGGACGCATGTTCTTAAACATAACATATGCAATATCTCGTCCATTTCGACTCCAAGCGGGCGAAAGAATTGGCTCGTCGGATTCAACAATCACTTGAGGGCGATAGCCATCAGCATCCGCTACTTGCAATTTATAGATAGGATGTTTGCTGCGTTCATGCTGTTCCGTCACGTAGAGAATACGCGTACTAAAATCCCCACGAATCCCCGTTAATTTTTTAAAGACCGCGTCACTAATATAGTGCGCCGCATCGCGCAGATGATTTTTTGTCACATCAATGGTGGTAAAGTTATCTGCAGGCTTTTGAGTCAACACATTAAGCAGCTGAAAGCCGACACGATAGCGACCATCACTAATTTTTTTAATAGAGCCGATTAGAACATAATCCGCTTTTAATAAACGCCAATCACGGTAGTAGACATCTGACAACTTACTAGGCTGACTCAACATACTAGAGCGAGGAATCGCCTTGAACAAGCCACTTCGCACCAAGTCATCCTGAACGATTTGCGCCACGTCCTGCGGTAACGGAGTTGTCCCATTATAACCAAACGGCACAATGGCGATTGGCAAGAGTTTATCCGCTCCACTTGTCACTTCTATGACAAGCTGCGCCCTAGCAACGCCCGTAAAGAACAGGCATGTAAATAATACTAAGCACCATTTTCTTAACATCATTAGTTTCTTAAGTCCTGTGGATTAAAAATGATTACAACGTTACGAAAGTTTCTCTCAAATACATATGGATCCACTTTCGATAACTCTCGAATAACACCCATGTTTCTAGCCGCATTTACGGCGCGCTGATCAAACAAGGCATCCCCACTACTTTCAACGACTTGTACATTTTGCACCTCACCCGTCGGTAAGAAAGAAATTTGAAGTTTTGTCTTCATATTATTACGCGCGTTGGGTGGTCTTATCCAAGCTTGCGCAATACGATTATTAATTAGGCCACTTATAGACTGAACTAATTTAGCCTCTTGAGCCGCTTTCTTTTCCGCCTCAGCTTTCGCTTTGGCTTGTCTTGCCGCCTCTTTGGCTAAACGTTCTTGCTCTGCTTTTCGAGCAATCTCTTGTTTTTGCCTCTCAAGCTCTTTCTGACGTTTCGCCTCTGCTTCGGCCTGTGCTTTTTTCTTCGCTTCTTCTAGGCGTTTTTTCTCTTCTGCGGCCTTTTGAGCCGCTTTTTCTTTCGCCCTTTGATCCGCTAACTGTTTCTGCCTAGCAATTTCTTGCTCTTTTTTCTTCTTAGCAGCGGCCGCCTCTTCTTTGGCTTTTGCTGCCGCCTCGGCTTTACGGATGGCCATCTCTTGTGCTTGTTTGGCCTGAGCTAATTGCTTTTTCTGAGCCTCATACGCTTTACGCTCTGCCAGTTCTTTCGCTTTTTTCTTAGCGGCCAACTCTTTCTGTTTGGCGATTTCAGCCTGCTGCTGGGCTTCTTTTTTCTCTTTGGCTTCACGCTTACCAATAATGGTTTTGGATATATCAACCACAGTGGCATGCACAATGGGCGGACGCTTTGGGGTCGGCAACGAGTCATCACTAAAGTTAATCGTCACCACGCCTATTAAAAGAATAGCCAGATGCAAACCAACCGCCAAGATGATTGGTACACCGTATCCGTCTTTCTTAAAAAAACTCATCAAGTATTATCCGGATCCGTTATAAGACCAACATTCGGCACACCTGCTCCCTGTAGAGCAACCATTAAACCAATAACCGCACCATAGGAAACATTTTTGTCCCCTCGAACCATCACAGGTGTACCTGGGTTTTGACTGAGTACTTTTCGGACGCGCGTCTTAAGCGCATCAAGCGTTATGGATTGCTGCTTGCCACCCACATCCAAATAGAACTGCCCTTTGCTGTCCACAGAGGCAATCAAAACTTCTTTTGAATCCTCTTGAATGGCTGCGGCACTTGCCTTAGGCAATTCAACATCGACGCCTTGGGTAATCATAGGTGCCGTAATCATAAAAATGACCAGTAACACCAACATAACATCGATATATGGAACAACGTTTATCTCCGCCATTGGACGACGGCGCTTTTGTCTTCTTCTGTTGGAGCGAGCCACTATGCTACGCCTCCCTCTCTCACATGAAGTTTACGATGCAAGATACTGCTAAATTCATCAGAAAAATTATCGTAACCTGCGGCTAGAGACTCAGAGGCCGCTGAAAAGCGGTTATAGGCAATAACGGCTGGAATCGCTGCGAATAGACCAATGGCGGTCGCAATCAACGCTTCAGCAATACCCGGCGCGACCGTAGCAAGGGTCGCCTGTTGAACGTCTGCCAATCCAATAAATGAGTGCATAATCCCCCAAACGGTACCAAACAAGCCTACATAAGGACTGGTTGAACCAACCGTTGCCAAAAACCCTAAATGTTTATCCAATTTTTCTTCTTCACGGTACAACGCCACACGCATCGAACGCTGTACTCCCTCCATCACCGCATCAGGGTCAACATGTTGACTTTGACGAAGACGAGTAAATTCTTTGATACCCGCAATAAAGATATTTTCAACCCCTTCGACTCGTCTACCCTCTTGATTGAGCTTTTTATATAACTTGCTTAAATCAATGCCGGACCAAAATTGATCTTCAAATGCATTGCGAACTTTTTTGGCTTGCTTTAATACAAAGACGCGCTGAAAAATAACCACCCATGATAAGATAGATGCAACCAGCAAGAGCAACATAACGATTTGCACGACTAAACTGGCACTGGCGACTAACCCCAAAATTGACATTCTTAACCTCTATTTAAAGTCCGACGGTAATTGATAATTAAAATGTTCGTAAGCGCGCCTAGTAACTTGGCGCCCACGTGGTGTTCGTATGACAAAACCTTGCTGTATTAAAAAAGGCTCAATGACATCTTCAATCGTGTCTTTATCTTCACCTAGCGCTGCCGACACACTGTCCAAGCCGACCGGACGTCCATCGAACTTTTCAATCATAGTCAACAGCATACGTCTATCCAAGTGGTCAAATCCCTGACTATCCACACTAAGCATATCCAACGCCCGCTGAGCTATTTCTTGTGTCACGACACTCGCACCACTGACCTGTGCTACGTCACGAACTCGGCGCAGCAAACGGTTGGCAATACGCGGGGTGCCACGAGAACGCCTTGCTACCTCGAAGCTCCCTGTCTGATCCAAATTCATATTCATTTTACTGGCCGAGCGAGCTACGATTGTCGTCAATGACTCCACATCATAGAACTCAAGGCGCTGCACAATACCAAAACGATCTCGCAATGGTGATGTTAATAATCCCGCCCGTGTAGTAGCTCCGACAAGCGTAAACGGTGGAAGTTCGATTTTTATTGATCGGGCGGCTGGCCCTTCACCAATCATGATGTCTAATTGGTAGTCTTCCATCGCTGGGTACAATACTTCTTCAATGGCGGGACTGAGCCGATGAATTTCATCAATAAACAGCACATCCCCTTCGTTCAAATTCGTCAGTAATGCGGCTAAATCTCCCGCCCGCTCTAATACTGGGCCTGAAGTGGTACGAATTTCCGCCCCCATTTCATTGGCAATGATATTAGCCAAAGTCGTTTTCCCAAGACCAGGTGGCCCAAAAATCAACGAATGATCAAGGGGTTCTTGGCGTTGGCGAGCCGCTTGAATAAAAATCTCCATTTGCTCACGCACCACAGGCTGTCCGATATAATCGGACAAGGATTGTGGGCGAATGGCTCGATCAATCTGTCGATCGTTGCCTTTCAGTTCAGCTGAAATAATACGATCTGTTTCTATCATTTATATTACCTTAACATGGCTTTAAGGGCCGCTTTGATAACGTCTTCACTGCTGGCTCCATCTACCGGGATGTTGGCTATGGCCTTCGCCGCCTCTTGCGGCTTATAACCAAGCGCAATCAACGCCGCTTCTGCCTCTTGTCTTGGATCCGCTTGTACTTGTTTAAGGACAGCAGGCGCTGAAAACAAGTCCGCCTTCGCGGCTTGGCCTAATTTATCCCTTAACTCAATAATCAAGCGCTCGGCCGTTTTTTTACCCACCCCTGGAATGCGAGTCAGCGCGGTAACATCCGATTCTTGTACGTTTGCAATCAACTCTTCGGATGACATGCTAGATAATACGGCCAACGCCATTTTTGGCCCAATGCCATTGACTTTTATTAATACACGAAACAGTGCCCGTTCCGCTTTATCAATAAATCCATACAAGGTCTGTGAGTCTTCTTTTACTTGAAAATGCGTAAACAAGACAACCTTCTCACCAATCGGAGGTAAATCATAAATGGTTGTCATTGAAGCACTTATTTCATACCCCACGCCATTCACATCAACCAATAGCTCTGGTGGTGTTTTTTCAATCAATGTCCCAACAATACGCCCGATCACACAGATTTCCTTATATCCAATTCAGACCATCTTTTCGATGCACGCCCTGCTCGCTTACCTACCCCAAATTCCATGCCACCCGACGTACGAGTATTGGCATGACACAAAGCGATAGCCAATGCATCTGCCGCATCGGCTTGGGGTGGAGAAGGCAGAGACAAAAGCAACTGCACCATCGCCTGCACTTGGCTTTTTTCGGCGTTACCATTTCCCACAACAGACTGCTTCACTCGTCGTGCGGCGTATTCATGTACAAATAGCTCCTGCAAAGAAGCCGCGACAATGGCTGCCCCTCTTGCTTGTCCTAGCTTTAGTGCCGAGTTGGCATTTTTTGCCAAGAACACTTCTTCAATCGCAAACTCGCTTGGCTTGTACTCTTCCAATAAGGAGCAAACGCTGTTGAAGATATTTTTTAACCTAACGGATAAATCATCATCTGGTAAACGAATACAGCCGCTCGTCACGTAGACGGATTTCCCATTGCTAACATCAATGATGCCAAAGCCAGTGATACGTGAACCTGGGTCAATTGCTAATATTCTTGTGTCTTTCAAAGCCAGACCTATATCAATTTCTCATTACTGTATATTCCAACAGCCCTTTACAAAGTATGCAATCTATAAATTCAAAAAAACGTCTTTACACTGTTAGTTTTACGGATATTTTTCAATCTCTTAGCACTAGAGAATATGAGATTAACAAGCTTTTATCCACATGCTAAGACAAGCGGACTTGCTCACGCCTTCCCTAGCCCAATACTTTATCGCCAAACGTTAATTCGGTAAGAGTACACGAATATTTGATCTCTAAACATACAAGAACAAAAAAAACCTCTGGTTACCAAGGCCACCAGAGGTTTTTTTAGAAAAATCAAACATATTCAGTCTAGAGCTTTTATGTTCAACAAGAAAAATTAACCTTCTACGACAGGCTTCCTGACGCGAATGTTGAGTTCTTTCAGTTGTTTCTCGCTCACTTCACCAGGTGCTTGAGTCAATAAGCAAGTGGCGCTTTGCGTTTTAGGGAACGCAATGACGTCACGAATCGAACTGGAGCCCGTCATCAACATCACCAGACGATCCAAGCCAAACGCCAAGCCGCCATGTGGTGGCGCACCAAATTTCAATGCATCCAACAAGAAACCAAATTTCTCTTCTTGCTCTTCTTCGGTGATTTTTAATAACTCAAACACGGTTTCTTGCATAGAAGACTGATGGATACGGATAGATCCACCCCCCAACTCAGTTCCGTTCAAGACCATATCGTATGCTTGTGACAACGCCGTCAGTGGGCTTGCCTTAAGCTCTTCAGGAGAACAAGAAGGAGCGGTAAATGGATGGTGAATTGCAGTGATGCCACCATCAGAGGTTTCTTCAAACATGGGGAAATCAACTACCCACAAAGGCGCCCATTCACAAGTATAAAGATCCATATCTTCACCTAACTTGCAACGCAATGCCCCCAGTGCTTCATTGACAACGTTCTCAGAGTCCGCGCCAAAGAAAATCAAATCCCCATCTTGCGCCTCAAGACGTTCAAGCAATGCCGCTCGCACTTCGGTTGGCAAGAACTTAACGATTGGCGATTGCAGACCTTCTTCTAGGTTCGATTTGTCGTTCACCTTAATGTAAGCCAGACCTTTTGCGCCATAAATACCAACAAACTTAGTGTAGTCATCAATTTGCTTACGGGTCAGTGCATTACCACCTGGAACTTTCAGGGCTGCAACACGGCCTTTAGGATCCTTAGCTGGACCAGAGAAGACTTTAAAGTCCACATCAGTCATCAAATCCGAAACGGAAACCATCGTTAACGGAATACGCAAATCAGGCTTATCGCTACCGTATGTTTCCATTGCTTCAGAGTACGGCATGCGAGGGAAAGTACCCAAATCCACATTCAATAACTCTTTAAACAATTTCACGATCATATCTTCCGTCATCGCCATGATTTGCTCTTCGCTCATGAAAGACGTTTCGATGTCTACTTGAGTGAATTCTGGCTGACGGTCTGCACGTAGATCTTCATCACGGAAACACTTGGCAATTTGGTAGTAACGATCAAAACCAGACACCATCAACAATTGTTTGAATAGCTGTGGCGATTGAGGCAGTGCAAAGAAGCTGCCTTGCTGAGTTCGACTTGGCACCAAATAATCACGAGCCCCTTCTGGTGTGGCACGCGTTAGAATAGGAGTTTCGATATCTAAGAAGCCATTGTCATCCAAGTAACGACGTAATACAGACGTGACTTTTGAACGAAAGCGCATTTTCTGTTGAATTTCTGGGCGACGCAAATCGATAAAGCGATTTTTCAAGCGAACGTCTTCACCAACAGATTGATGTTCATCAAGCTGGAATGGCGGTGTTTTTGCGGCATTAAGAATCTCAAGTTCTGTGCCCAGAACCTCAATCTCACCCGTATTCATATTCGGGTTCACCGTCCCTTCTGGGCGAGCGCGAACCAAACCTTTTAGCTTCACAACAAATTCGTTACGAACGCTATCGGCAATGGCAAAGCTGTCGGCACGATCTGGGTCAAAAACAACTTGCGTGATGCCTTCGCGATCACGTACGTCCAAGAAAATAACACCGCCGTGGTCACGGCGACGATGAACCCAACCACATAAAGTGATTTCTTGTGAAATGTTAGAAGCATTTAACTCGCCGCAATAATGGCTGCGCATAATTTTTTTCCTATTACTGTCTCAGTGAGAGAGTGATGTGTTCTTACAATGTCTTTTTTGTTTCGCGGGTAAGTGATATTTCGATGGCACGACCAGTGTTTATGTCATCGTCGTTACCATTTTGCGTCTACCGAACAAAAAAAAAGAATCTTTTAAGGCGAAGCATTATATGCGAACCGCGCCGGACTCTCTAGAGCCAGAACCAAATTTGTCAACGACAAAGCCTCCGGATAAGCGCCATCAACACACTCTGGTTATTTCATAAACAATTTCTAGACCATTTTGGCGCAAACAGACCTCATCACCCACTTCTTTTCCTATTAGTGCCTTTCCAACTGGGCTAGAAGGTGTTACCAAAAAAACGCTTTGATGATGCTGCTCTACAGTGAGTCCGCCAGCACAAGGAGAGATAAAAAACCATTTAGTGTACGGCACATGTTTATCGACTTCATTGAGTTCTACCAGTGCCCACAGAGCTACCACATCATCGTCTTCAAACAGTACAGCGCCCTTCTTTTCAAACGTTCGCCAATCATTCTCGCAGTCGAGCACGCGCTGAGATTGCCCATGAGCAAGATAGGACGCTTCCAGTCCAAAGGTATCGTATTTATTTTCGGCCACACTTTCTTCATTGGTGGCGGCATCATGAGCTTGATTGGCAGCCCACAGCGCCGTGTCAAAACGCTTTCTTAACGCGCTTGTGATCGCTTCATATACTGTCTGTTTCTTCATACCATTGATATACCTCGAATTGCCTGCAGGCATTGTAGTCATTCGTCATTAGAAAAAAAGACATCATGGAAACTTCGTCACTTATTCCCCTTAAAAACAAACCTGATACAGAGTCTAAAAACGCCAAAAAATAAGGAAGTAACGCCTGTCATCAGAGAAACGCATTTTATTAACGATTCTAAGTTGACTTAATCAACTTAGAATCGTATTTTGAGAATTATTCTCAAATAAAATAAAGAGCACAGATTACCATGCAAGATTCCATAGGCGAATCGCTACACAAATTAATTCACAGCTATAAAAGCACTCTTAGGGAGACGGCGATTCAATCAGGTATCAAATTGCCAGTCGGCCACATCTGCCTACTTAAAAGCCTAAAAAAAGAAGGGTGCATTGCTAAGGCTGTTGCGACTCGACTGTGCTTGGATAAATCTCAAGTGACGAGAGTAATTAACGATCTTGTTGAGCGCGGCTATCTCACCAAGGAGCGTCACCCAACGAATCATCGCAGCAGCCTACTCCTCCTGACTCATTCAGGAAAAACTCTACTGGATGACATTCAGACCTTTGAAAAGACCATTTCACAAGAAATGGCCATAGGGCTAACCGATCAACAAGTCGACCAATTCATCCAGATCGCCGACAAAATGCGGCACAATCTCGAACAATCCAATGACTAAGGAATCAACAATGAGCAGACCACAACCAAGAGAACTCAGAGTGGCCCGAAAAACACTGATCACACCTAATATGTTACGAATCACACTAGGTGGAGAGAACATTAGCACCATTCCCGCAGACCAAGAAAGTAGCCACGTTAAACTGATATTTCCTCAAGGAGAAATGAAACCGCTTGTCCGAACCTATACGATTCGTCAGCAGCGCCCAACAGAAATAGACATTGACTTTGTGCTACACGAAGACGCTGGCCCGGCTTCAACTTGGGCAAAAAACGTACAAAACAATGAGACCATTATGGTCGGTGGTCCAGGCCCTAAAAAGATGATCACTCATACAACCGATTGGCAATTATTGGTCGGTGATATGACTGCCCTACCTGCCATTAGTGTCAATCTTGCTAAATTACCTGATGACGCAAAGGGCTATGCGGTGATCGAAGTGGTAAGTGAGGAAGACATTCAAACGCTTAGTCACCCTACGGGGGTTGAATTGAAGTGGGTTGTAAACCCCCATCCAGGTCAACATGCAACCAGTCTGCTGGACGCGGTTAAATCATTAGTTTGGCTAGAAGGCACCCCCTCAGTGTGGGCGGCCTGTGAGTTTAGCAGCATGAAAGCGCTGCGTGCTTTCTTTAAAAATGACAAAGCCGTTAGCAAAGAAAATCTCTATATTTCAAGTTACTGGAAACAAGGAAGCAATGAAGATCAGCACAAAATCGCAAAACGAAACGATGCAGCAATAGCACTATAAGACGCGCCCTCTTTGAGAGTCTAAATATCGACAATCATCGGATCAAAAAAATGCCAACTCAATTTGATGAGCTGGCATTTTTGTTATTAATACGCACTAGGCTTCAAGTCATTTAAAGCCAAGGCCCTTATAAACGAGTGCTTTCAATGATCAAATCTACCACATCATCAACACGAGTTTCTTTGATCTCCGACTCTGCAATATCAGCATTACCAACAAGGAAAACCACACCGGTTTGGCGAACCAATTGAGCCTCTTGTTCAGAGGCATCGGCTTTCACTAAGGCGACCACCCCTTTGCGCAATAATTGGCGCTCTAATGACACGCTGTTGGCCAGTACATCAGCAGACAAAGCGATGATAGCGGGCTTTTGCCCAAGGCGAGCGGCACGGTCTTCTGCGCTAACGTCTGACTCTTCATCCAACTCGGCAACAACTTCTTCGACCATACCAGCGCCCACCGTGACATTAGTCAAACGGTCAATAACCACTAAGGCACCTGTGAAACGGCTATCTGTATATTGGTCAAAAGCAACGGGGGCATCAAACTGAATGACTGCATCACCAATTTCATTCAAACCTAACACGTCAATGTCGCTTTCTTCTAGGGTATTAACGTCCACGCGATGGTTAAAATGATGGACTTTACCAGGCACCGTTTGTGTGCCCAATTTGAAGTCATACAATTTACCCGAGACCAATGGATGATCTGACATCCAAACCACTGAGGCTCGAAGTGTTGAACCAATTAAGGGTTCCTGACCAACATGGGACAACATATCGCCACGACTGATATCAATCTCATCTTCCAAGGTAATAGTGACCGCTTGACCGGCTTTAGCAATGTCCAAATTACCATCATAAGTCACAATCTCAGCGACTTTGGATTTTTTACCGGAAGGCAAAGCCACCACATCATCGCCAGGCTTCACTGCGCCCGCAGCGATAGTGCCTGAGAAACCACGGAAATCCAGATTAGGACGGTTCACATATTGCACAGGGAAACGGAAAGCGTCGCGTTTCACATCGCGGTTGATCTGTACATTTTCCAGTATGCCCATCAATGGCTGCCCAGCATACCAAGGTGTACTGTTTGAGGCATTCACCACATTATCGCCACGTAAAGCAGAGATAGGAACAAATTTAATGTCTTCTGGGCAGCGATTACCAAGCTGCTCAGTAAAATCCAAGTAATCCGCTTGAATCTCTGTGTATTTGGCTTCTGAAAAATCAACCAAATCCATTTTATTAATCGCCACAACCACATGCTTAATGCCTAACAGTGCGGCAATATAAGTATGTCGACGTGTTTGTGTCTGTACGCCGTAGCGAGCATCAATCAGGATTATCGCCAAATCACAGGTGGAGGCACCAGTGGCCATATTGCGCGTATATTGCTCATGCCCTGGGGTATCCGCAATAATAAACTTACGCTTCTCGGTGGAGAAATAGCGGTAAGCCACATCAATGGTAATACCTTGTTCGCGCTCTGCTTGTAGACCATCGACTAGCAGCGCCAAATCCACTTCTTCGCCCTGGGTACCAGACTTTTTGCTGTCACGCTTAACTGCGTCTAAATGATCTTCATAGATCAATTTAGAATCATGCAGTAAACGACCAATCAGGGTACTTTTGCCATCATCTACGTTACCGCAGGTCAGCAGGCGAAGCAGGTCTTTTTCTTCGTGTTGTTTCAAATAACCAAGGATGTCTTGGCTGATCAATTCGGACTGGTGAGACATTCTTTCTTTACTCCAAACTTAGAAATAACCTTGTTTCTTCTTCTCTTCCATCGACCCTGAAGAATCGTGGTCGATGACTCTGCCTTGTCGTTCTGAACTCTTGGTTAACAGCATTTCCTGAATAATATCCGGCAAGGACGCCGCATCAGATTCCACCGCGCCAGTCAGTGGATAACAACCAAGTGTACGGAAACGCACCGATTTCATATCAGGCACTTCACCTTCTTTAAGCGGCATGCGCTCATCATCCACCATGATCAAGGTGCCATCACACTCAACCACAGGACGTTGTGCAGAATAATACAAAGGAACAATAGGAATGCTTTCTAAATAGATGTATTGCCAAATATCCAGCTCCGTCCAGTTGGACAAAGGAAAAACGCGAATACTTTCGCCTTTATTCACTTTACCATTGTAGATATTCCACAATTCTGGGCGTTGGTTTTTCGGGTCCCACCGATGCTGCTTATCGCGGAAAGAATACACTCGTTCCTTGGCGCGAGACTTTTCTTCATCGCGGCGTGCACCACCAAAAGCCGCATCAAATCCGTACTTGTCTAATGCCTGTTTAAGTCCTTGAGTCTTCATGACATCGGTATGTTTGGCACTACCATGAGTAAACGGATTGATCCCCTGCTCAAGGCCTTCTTTGTTTTGGTGAACGATCAGTTCCAGCCCTAGATTAGCAACCAGCTCATCACGGAATTTAATCATTTCCTTGAACTTCCACCCAGTATCAACGTGCATCAATGGAAATGGTGGTTTACCTGGGTAAAAGGCCTTCATGGCAAGATGCAGCATCACCGCTGAATCCTTACCTATGGAGTAAAGCATTACCGGATTATCAAATTCAGCCGCTACTTCACGAATAATATGAATACTCTCAGCTTCGAGCTGCTTAAGGTGTGTCAATCTTGCTTCAGTCATAATTTCCCATCTCAGATTGTAGGACTCTAGCATTTTTTCCACTATAACATGCATAGAGGTTATAAAAACCATTCCAACTAGATCATGATGATATATAGATATTAAAAAAGGCTCATAAGGTGAGCCTTTATAGAAAGAGACAAGATAGAGAATGAAATCAGTGGCTAGGGCACCAAATCAGGCTAAGCATTAGGGAGGTTGCGCATAATCATTCCGAACTCTAAGCCATCAGGACAGCTATCCATAGGAATACGTACTTTATGCCCAGAGCCTGGCGCGACGACCATTGACTCTCCATGGAGGGTTTCCATCGCTTGCAATTGAACAAACTGGCTACCAGCGGGCGTCATTAATTCCAATGTATCACCTACTTTAAAACGATTTTTTACTTCTACCGTCAACCAGCCATTTTGCCAATCCAACATTTCGCCGACAAACTGCTGCTGGGTGGAGATAGAATTGCCATGTTGATAGTTCTGATACTGGTCATGTACATGGCGGCGATAAAAGCCTTCGGTATAGCCCCGGTGAGCAAGGCCGTCTAGCTTATTCATTAAGCCCATATCAAAAGCACGTCCGTACGTCGCATCATCGATAGCTTGGCGATATAATTGGGCCGTACGAGCCGCATAAAAATGCGATTTGGTTCGCCCTTCGATTTTTAATGAGTGCACGCCCATTTCAATCAATTTTTCGACATGCTGAATGGCTCTCAGATCACGGCTGTTCATAATGTAAGTCCCATGCTCATCTTCGAACGCCGGCATAAACTCCCCTTCTCGACCTTGCTCACGAAGCAATACCACCTCGTCAAACGGCTTCCCTATCCCCAAGGTGGTTTGCTCTTTTGGATCAAGCGATTTAGGGTCAAACAACTGAGGCGAGGTTAAATGGCTGCCATCAGCAGGAACAATATCGCCCGTTATCTCCTCTTTCGCCGCTTTCACATCATATTGCCAACGGCATGAGTTGGTACATGTACCTTGGTTGGGATCTCGACGATTAAAATAACCGGATAATAAACAGCGTCCTGAATAGGCAATACACAAAGAACCATGGACAAAGGTTTCAATTTCCATGTCTGGCACCATGGTGCGAATCTCTCCGATCTCCTCTAAAGAAAGCTCTCGGGATAAAATGACACGAGTTAAACCGTAGTTGTGCCAGAATTTTACCGTTGCCCAGTTCACCGCATTTGCCTGAACCGAAAGATGAATATCCATATCCGGCCATTTTTCTTTAACCAACATCATCATCCCAGGATCTGACATGATTAAAGCATCAGGCTGCATATCGATAACGGGCTCAATGTCCCGTAGATACGTTTTGATCTTGGCATTATGGGGAGCGATATTACTCGCCACATATAACTTTTTGCCTTGTTGGTGGGCTTCTTCAATCCCTACTGCAAGGTTTTTCATATCGAAGTCATTATTACGCACACGCAAGCTATAGCGTGGCTGCCCTGCATAGACTGCATCAGCACCATAGGCAAAGGCGTAACGCATATTTTTAAGAGTACCGGCGGGAGAAAGTAATTCAGTCATGGGTTCAATAAATCAGAATAATAAGAATGGCCGCATTCTAATCGTTTGTAGGGCGATGGCTATTTGCAGAACAAAAAAAGACCGACAAAGTCGGCCTTTCCATGATATAGATCAAATGAGGCTAAAGATGCTCAATTTGACCCTGAGTTCAACTGCTGTTGCAGCATGATTTGATTGATCTGTTTACGAATCCGCAAGATTTCAGCGTTGACCTGCGCTCGGAAAGCATCATTTGAATTGATCGCATCCTGATGCTTGCTAAGCTCCTGCTTCATCGCCGCAAGATCAGACCCGCCAGCGCCACCGAGTTTCGCGACTTTTTTCTGCAAACTAGACAAATCCTGAGACACTTGATCAATATCCAACGCTTGCGCATCGTTACTGTCACTTTGAGCGGCAAGATTTTTTTCAAGCTTAGCCAGTTTGTCACTCACCTGAGTCAAGTTACTTTTTAGATCACTCATATCCGATGGAAGAGGTTTCACCTTATCCGTCAAATCGGCTACGGACTTGATCAACTTTTTATAGTTGTTTTCAAGATCGTTAAACGAGTTGCCTTGCATCGCAACACGTTGGCCCTGACTTGAAACATTGTCTTTCAAGAGTGCGAATTTTTTATTGAGAGCATCAATCGCATCACCATTAGAGGAAATGTTTTTTCGGTTGCGGTCATAGGCAACCGCCCAAAGTTTACGCACTTCACTCTCATTATCCTTAATACGATCTTCCAAGCTTTGGCCTTTCTTATTGGCTGACACATCCGCAGCAAGTAACTGATTGTCCAAATTTTCAATTTTATTCTTCGCACCTGATAATTCATTGCGCAATTGTAAATTCTGCTGCCATAACCAGTAACCTGCTCCGGCAGCGGCTGCCAGAATGAGAAAAAGTAGCAGGTAAATGCCAGCAAGGCTCGGCTTTTTATATACCACAGATTGGTTTCTGGTCGGTCTTGTTGGGGGGGGATTTAAACGGCGTTTAGGCTCCTGCTGCGACCGCTGTTGTGGGCGTCTATCGCTAACTTCGTCCTGGTCTAAAGTCAAACTTGGGATTTCGATGTCATCTTTTCTTGGCATGGCGTTATGGTATCTTCGCTATTAACAAAAATTATGAAACTAATAACCACAAAAACTTAATGATTATTATATTTCAAAGTTCGGTGCTACTATATAAGCACCATTAACTGCTTGATAACAAGCATTTTTCGTTAATACAAAGCAAGGAGAAAAGAAATGGCTTTTGAATTACCCGCTCTTCCTTATGCTAAAGACGCACTTGAGCCTCATATGTCAGTTGAGACTCTTGAGTATCACTACGGCAAGCACCACAACACGTATGTAGTGAAGCTAAATGGTTTGATTCCTGGTACTGAATACGAAAATAAATCTCTAGAAGAAATCATCACATCTGCTCCAGCGGGCGGCGTATTCAATAACGCAGCGCAAATCTGGAACCATACTTTTTTCTGGAACAGCCTAAGCCCTAATGGCGGTGGCGAACCAACTGGCGCGCTAGCTGAAGCGATCAATGCAAAATGGGGTTCTTTCGCGAAGTTCCAAGAAGCATTCAACGACAAAGCGGTTAACAACTTTGGTTCTAGCTGGACTTGGCTGGTTAAAACTGCAGACGGCTCTCTAGACATCGTTAATACTAGTAATGCTGGTAACCCACTTACTGATGGTTTGACGCCAGTACTGACTGTTGACCTGTGGGAACACGCTTACTACATCGACTACCGTAACGTACGTCCTGATTACCTAAAAGGTTTCTGGGCATTGGCTAACTGGGACTTTGCTGCCGCAAACTTCGCAGCGTAATTCTCTTTTAGCCATCTGTAATGCAGTCTAAAAACGCGGCCAAGTGCCGCGTTTTTTCTTATTGATTAATTGGTTAGCCAAACAAAGTAATAAACACACTAAATAGTCATTATTTTTCAAACCCATCTAGACTTAAAAATCTCTAACTTAATAGTTTTTATTAATACGTTGAGCCAATCACTTTTGCATTTTTTGCATTTCTTTTTGAGCAATCAGCTTAGCCTGAATAAATTCTGAGTGAGGCATGAATAATAGGTCACTAATGGAACGAATACGATGATCTTCGTAAGCGTCAGCATCGCCGTCCGCAAAGGCAACCCGCCACAAACCAATCAGTAATTCCATTTTTTGATCTAAAGAGGCATTATCATTTATTACTTTAGTAAACTGATAAAGATCGTTCGCTTCCTTAATACCAGTCTTAGCTTCTTCAAAAAGCATGTCCACATCGTCTCCTAAATCCGTCACGCCTTTTAGGAAATCTTTCATTTGGATGATTTCTTTTTCATTTACTTCATCGTCCGCCATGATGACTTCCATCATGAGCGCTGCTACCGCCTTTTGATATGAGATGCGCTCATGGGGCTCAGTAGGTACCTGAAAAAGACTTTTCAATGCTTGTAACATGGTTTCTCCAGTAAATTATCCAGAACTTGATGACGCAACTCAGTAATCAGACGGTTGGGGAATTGACGGTAATCAAGGTATGGACACCAAATTTGATGACCATAAAAAGCAGCCTGATGCGTTTCTCCCACAACAGTCGCACTCGTATCAATCGCTATGTCTTGACGAAAGCTATTACCAACAATAAACACAACACGCTTTTGCCTGACATCATTAGTCGACGCGTTATATTCCATAAGCTGACGCTTATCCCAAATGATTGCACAACGAGAAAATAAACATTCATCTCGATAATAGCGCCAATCTTCCAACGAAGGTGCTAACAACTTCGCCATAATAGTGAATATTTTACGCCAATGGTTTCCATTCAGTTCAATCAGCAAGGAAACATTCGGATAAGATATAAAGACATCATTATAATCCGATGGTAAAACAGGCTTATTTGGCATGAGAAAAACACATTGAGCGGTTTCCTTTGGAGCGCCTAACCAAAGTAGCGCGTCGTTACTAAAATCAGACATCTCACACCATGTATTGGCTCATTTGATAGATCCATAATAACTAATTAATGTTCAAAGACGATGGAAAAAGAGAATATTCATAAAAAAAACAAATAGCGTCCTAGATTAATCCTTTAATTTCATACGAAACTTAACAGAATAAGCTTATTCTATTATGATATATTATTAACTATCTTCTCTGACAACCTTCAACGAGATTAACACCATGACCGATATACTTTACCCTATTCTTGGCGGGCTTTGCATTGGCCTTTCGGCGAGCATTTACCTGTTAGCAACAGGTAAAATTATGGGGGTCAGCGGCCTGCTGTCCCAAGCCCTGTTTGGCCCACCTGGTATGAATACAAAATGGCTACCTCTTTTATTCCTTGTCGGCACAATTATTGGTGGCGCAAGTTACGGCGTTTTAACCCACCAGACGGTGCCCTTTCCAGATCCCAGAAGCCCGCTTTTATTGATTGCCTCTGGTCTTCTTGTTGGCTATGGAACTCGCCTCGGCAGTGGCTGTACCAGCGGTCATGGCGTATGTGGTATTTCTCGCGGTTCCATTCGTTCGTTGGTTGCAACCGCCATATTTATGCTGACCGCCATTTTAACCGTTATGATCACCAAATGAGGCCTTTGTTATGATGATATTAATTACTTTATTGTGCGGCATTTTATTTGGTGTTGGCCTGGCTTTGTCGCAAATGGCTAATCCGGCCGTCGTTCTTGGCTTTTTAGACATTTTCGGCAACTGGAATCCCTCTTTGATTTTTGTAATGGCTTCTGCCATTGTGGTGGGCGTTATAAGCTATGCCATTAAAAATGGACTTCAGGCACCATGGTTAGCAAAAAACTGGTCTGTCCCAACCCATACCCACATTGACGCTAAACTCGTTATCGGCAGCGCCTTATTTGGCATTGGCTGGGGATTGAGTGGTTACTGCCCAGGGCCTGGACTAACCGCCTTGGTTAACAATCCTCAAGAAGGCTTTTATTTTATCGGCGCGGTTATCGTCGGAAGTGGTATTTTCTATATACAAAACAAACGGTTATCAAAAGCCTAACCCATCAAAGCATGGATTTTTTGTTTCTAAAAAAATCCATGCTTTCTTCCTACTCAATCCCTATCTACACTTTCTTTTCTTGATGCAAAAAAACACTTGACGAGAGCCCCCTTGAGTTTTAAATTTCGCCCGCGTCATTGCTGAACATAATCCGCACCGCTTCAACTGCTGCGCTAGTCGCTTAAGGCCTTAGGGCCGGATAAGTAACAGCTTAAAGTAGGATGGAGGGAGGTAAAGACGTTCTTACTTTAACGGTTTATGTTTGCCAGATAAGGAGCTTTAGCCCATGACTACTGACGTCTATTCTTTTTACACCCCAGAACGTTTCGCGCGCTTCAAAGCATTTGCTGATACCAAAGAAACCCCTTTTGTTGTGATTGACACACAAATGATTGATGAAGCTTATACTGAGCTGACTAAAGGGTTCCCCATTGCAGATGTTTTTTATGCCATTAAAGCGAATCCTGCCCCCGAAATTTTAACCTTGTTACGTGACCGTGGCGCCAACTTTGATGTCGCCTCCCGTTATGAGTTAGATAAGCTGTTTTCTATTGGTGGCATTTCACCAGATCGTGTTAGCTATGGTAATACCATTAAAAAAGCCAAGGACGTTCGTTATTTTTATGAAAAAGGTGTGCGAATGTTCGCCACCGATTCCGAGGCCGACTTACGCAATATCGCCAAGGCTGCCCCTGGCTCTCGCATCTATGTACGTATTTTGACCGAGGGAACCGTTACTGCAGACTGGCCTTTATCGCGTAAATTTGGCTGCCGCCCAGATATGGCAATGGATCTATTGATTCTCGCAAAAGAGCTTGGTTTGATTCCTTACGGTGTCTCTTTCCATGTGGGCTCCCAGCAACGTGATATTGGTGCTTGGGACGCAGCAATAGCCAGCGTAAAAGTGATTTTTGAACGCTTGAAAGACGAAGATGGTATTCAATTAGAAATGATTAATATGGGCGGAGGTTTTCCGGCCAATTACATCGCTCGCACAAATGACCTTGCGACCTATGCAGAAGAAATTTCACGCTTTTTAGAAGAAGACTTTGGCACCGATTTACCAAGAATCATTCTAGAACCTGGCCGCTCTTTGATATCCAATGCAGGCGTATTAGTCAGTGAGGTGGTGTTGATCTCCCGTAAATCACACACAGCGCTTAACCGTTGGGTATTCACTGACGTAGGGAAATTTTCTGGTTTAATCGAAACCTTAGACGAAGCGATCAAATACCCTATTCATGTAGAAAAACAAGGAGAATTAGAAGAAGTCATTATTGCCGGACCAACTTGCGACAGTGCTGATATTCTATATGAACACTATAAATACGGCCTGCCACTGAACTTAGCCATTGGAGATCGTATGTACTGGCTATCGACTGGTGCTTACACCACAACTTATAGTGCAGTAGAGTTCAACGGCTTTCCTCCCTTGGCGTCTTACTATTTATAAGATGTACACATAGTAAAAAAACACCGCTAGTTGCTGGCTTCTTCTGAGGCCAGCAACTTACCCAGCCAACAACACTCTTGGTTTATTGATGCGTTTTAATTAAGCCGACTTTTTTGCGTTTCCAAAATATAGGCGTTTAGGGTAATCGCCGATTCCCGACTGATGTTTTCAAAACGCACACCATAAACATAAAAGTATTCTGCATTCATTTTTTCTAAGAACTCATTATCAACCAGACTTGCTTGAAGCTGCTCAAGCATCTGAATCTCTTGAGAACGAATTTCACCATCAAGCTTTAGCGCAACATGGTAGCCAGCCACATTCAACCCCAAAGAGAGTCTAAGTTTCTGACTTACTAGA
Organism: Marinomonas sp. 63XJN7_7_ISO-PGPR-S23-202; assembly: GCF_056173505.1. Taxonomy (NCBI): domain Bacteria; kingdom Pseudomonadati; phylum Pseudomonadota; class Gammaproteobacteria; order Oceanospirillales; family Oceanospirillaceae; genus Marinomonas; species Marinomonas sp. 63XJN7_7_ISO-PGPR-S23-202. The sequence continues at coordinate 2,642,462 of NZ_CM149677.1, forward strand.
CCAAAGTCTTCCTTAGACACAAGCTTTGCTCCACCAAGACTCAGGTCCACCAAGACACCGGTCGTAAACGCAGGAATAGAATCCGAACCATCGACAGGCTCTAAACGGCAGATTAATCTTGTCTCTACTCGGGCGGCAGTGCGAACCATGGATGCGTTTACAAACTCAGGGTAGGCGATATGAATATGAGGCCCCGGCTCCAAATAACTTTTTGCCACCTTGCTACTAAACGCACATACCTCGGTATCTAGCATGACTCGAATGTTCACCCGTTGACTTTCACGGACCAGAATATTTTTACCATTCGACTTAGGGCAAGACAAAATAAGCGAGCGACCAGGTATCGCACCCAAGACACGCACCATGTATCGACCTGGCGGAGAAATAAATTCCAACTGTACACTTGTCCCTATTGGCACATCCAATTCATCAAGACCTACTTGCCTTACTTCAGACATTTAATGCTCACTTCTCATTTTTATAATCGATATCCAGACCTGTGCCCCCTGTGGGCGCATTCTCCATGATAGGTCTAGAGGCCAAAATACTTAAAACCCCATTGCTTTCAGCTTTATAAGCGCCAGCTTATTTGATGATTCTACGACACAGGTGGCAAATTCATCCCGCTCAACATAATGCTTACGCAACCAATCAAAGGTTGTCTTATCAGCATAGTGGCGATAATTAAAGCGCAAACGCGAATCATCCCTTGCCACGTCGTAAATCGCATGAGCTGCGCGGGCCAGCAATTCCTCTGCATGCAAATCTTCTTGTAGCGACACCGAACTTAGCCGACCAGGGCTGATGGCGTCACTTAATGTCACTTGTTTATCTCTATTGAAGTACTGACAAAATGCTTGATAGACCATCCAAGTGCCCTTCTCTCGCCCTTGCTTGCTATACCCTGCGATGTGTGGCGTCGCAATATCGACAATGGCCAATGTTTCTAGGTCAAGCTCTGGTTCCCCTTGCCAAACATCCCAAACCAAATGCAAGTCGCCACGCCGCTCTTTATATAACTCTCGCAATGCCGATTCATCAATCACACCGCCGCGACCGGCCGATATAATCGCGGCCCCCGCTTTTACTTGTTGCAATTGTTCCTTGCCAATCATACCGACGGTCGGATAATCACCGTCTTTCGTCAGTGGGGCATGCAAGGAAATAACATCACAAGCCATGACCGATGCCAAAGAGACAAATGGTACAGAGCTCATATTCTTGCTTGCATATTCTGCCTGCTTGATTGGATCATAAACGCACACATCACAACCCAGTGCCGCAAAACGATCAACGACCGTCTTCCCGACATTGCCGTAACCAATCACGCCTATTTTTTTATTCAACCACATAAGATTTTTTGTTAACGCCAAAAAACCTAATCCGCTAAACACATAGTCCGCCACCGCATCAGCATTGCAACCAGGAGCACTACTAAAAGCAATGCCTTGTTCCGCTAAATACTCAGTATCAATGTGATCCACACCAATAGTAGCACTTCCCACAAAACGAACACGGGAACCGTTTAATAGCTCAGACGATACTTTCGTTACAGAGCGCACCAATAAGACATCAGCATCGTTAACCTGTTCTTTGGTTAATGTACGACCATTGACCAATTCAACCTCACCAAAAGCTGAAAACAACTTGGTCGCGTTGGGCATATTTTCATCGGCAATTATTTTCATATTGCTGGTTCATGTACCTATCAAAGTCTGTATCTGGACAACGTATTGACAACAGATACTGAGAAAAAGTAAAGGCTCGCTGAGGCAAGCCCGACATCAGATAACATTTTGCTTGTTCATAAACAGCACGCTCAAAAGCACTGGCGTCGTATTCAGGCAGCGCCAAATTATCAACGCTCACACGAAACGTCATACCCGCTGCCCAATGAAAAAGACATTCAACCGCTTGTGGCTTCACTTCGACTGTTTCAAAAAGCCGTTGCTGTTCTTCAGTACGCGTATCAGGCTCATACCAATAACCATAATCTTCGAGCTTGCGCCGCTCTTCACCAGCAATACACCAGTGACTGATCTCATGAAGCGCGCTAGATGGGTAGTCTAAGCGAAAATACAGTAAGGCCGGAGTCGTCTCTGTGGCTGGAAGATATAAGGGCTCATCAGCGCCACTCACAAGCAAAGTGTTAAAATCCGATTGAAAACAGACATTAAACGCTTCAACCAGTTGTTTAGCCGTTAGCAAAAGCACCACTCCAAAGACGAAAATATCAAAGGGGAAATTATTGCACATTTACAATGTGTGGGCTATTTGGCATTGACGCTTATTTACGGAAAAGCGCTAGCATAGCCACAAAAAAACGCCTCATTAGATATCACCCAATGAGGCGCGTTGTGTATTTTGAATCGAGGGCTTAAATCAGATCGCTTAGCCTCTAAAGTAATGGGCCGGCACAAATGGCATTTTGGTTTGAATCAACGGAATGCTTTTGCCCCGAACATTAGCAAACAAAGGCGTCTCATCCGTCAAGCTTTGTGTTTCAACATACGCCATGACAATAGGTTGCGACAGACTAGGTGAAAATCCCCCGCTGGTCACTGTACCTTTCACATCACCAGCTTCATCAATGATCTCAACACCTTCACGAACTGGCGCCTTTCCATCCACCAAAAAGCCAACACGTTTGCGGTTTGGTTTGTTAGCGAATTCAGGCAAGACCACATCAGCCCCAATAAACCCCCCTTCACGTTCGCCCCCAAGACGACGAACGGGTTGAATCGCCCAGTTTAGTGACGCTTCAACGGGCGTTGTGCTGGTATCGATATCATGACCATATAAGCACAGTCCCGCCTCCAAACGCAGAGAATCTCGAGCCCCTAGACCAATCCACTCCACTTCGGGCATATCAAGCAAGGCATCCGTTAAAATTTGAGCATGCTCATTGGAAACGGATATTTCGTAACCGTCTTCACCTGTATAACCAGAGCAACTTACCCATAACTCAATACCTTGCCATTCAAACTGAGTACTTTGCATAAACGTCATTTTAGCCGCATCAGGTACCAAGCGAGCAAATGCCTCACGTGCTTTTGGCCCTTGAATAGCTAATAATGCACGATCGTCAATCACCTCAACTTCGCAGCCAACAAGCGACGCTTTCATGTGAGCAATGTCATTGTCTTTACAGGCGGCATTGACCACAACAAAAAGCGCCTCTCCCCAGTTAGCAAACATGAGATCATCTGAAATAGCACCATTTTCAGTAGTAAACAGACCGTAGCGTTGCATGCCTTCTGGCAAACCTAAGACATCGACAGGGACAATTTTCTCAAAAGCCTGTTTGACATTGGTACCACGCAGCATGACTTGCCCCATGTGTGAAACATCAAACAAACCAGCATTTTCACGAACCCATAAATGTTCTTTTTTGACGCCTAGGGGATATTGAACAGGCATTTCATAGCCAGCAAACTCAACCATTCTGGCGCCTGCAGCGATATGCTGCTGATATAGTGGGGTACGTTTCATAAAACAGACCTTTCGATGATTTAGAGAATTTTGTTTCCGATTGGAAACAGATTATCTAAAAAAATACCCATTTTACAAGTAATGCCTACAATTAAATCTAAACCGAAGATAATTAAGTTTCAGAAACCATCTATAGAACTAACCAAATGGTCAGTGTTTTTGCTGTTTTAAAATCTCTGACTTGCTTGTTTATTTCTTGTTTCCAATCGGAAACTTTTTCGTTATGATGATGCCAAGTTGACGCATAACGGTCGTTGATCGGCGCTCTTATAAAGATGATCTTTTTTCATCATCTTGGACGGCTCAAATGTTATCATTGGATAACGATTTATCGTATTGGACAGAAATGTTTATTTAAGAGGAATTACACCATGGCCAACACCGAAGCCTTTTTCAGCCAAACGCTGGCTGAACGAGACCCAGAACTTTTCGCGACCATTGTTGAAGAACAAAACCGTCAAGAAACTGGCATCGAATTGATTGCTTCTGAAAACATCACCTCTAAAGCCGTTTTAGAAGCTCAAGGCTCCGTGCTAACAAACAAATACGCGGAAGGCTACCCTCATCGTCGCTACTATGGTGGCTGTGAAGCGGTTGATGTTACTGAACAACTTGCCATTGACCGTGCGAAGCAACTATTTAACTGCGAATTTGCCAACGTTCAACCACACTCAGGCGCTCAAGCAAACGGTGCGGTTATGCTCGCTTTACTTCAACCAGGCGACACGATCCTAGGGATGTCTCTAGACGCTGGCGGTCACTTAACTCATGGCGCGCCACCAGCTCAATCGGGCAAATGGTTCAACGCTGTTCAATACCAAGTGAACCCTGACACACTGCTGATTGATTATGACGCAATTGAAGCACAAGCATTGGAATGCAAACCCAAAATGATCATTGCAGGTGGTTCAGCCATCCCACGCGTGATTGATTTCAAACGCTTTCGTGACATTGCAGACAAAGTTGGCGCTTATCTTTTTGTGGATATGGCTCACATCGCAGGTCTTGTTGCAACAGGCGCTCACCCTTCTCCACTGCCACATGCCCACGTTGTTACCACCACCACGCACAAAACACTACGTGGCCCTCGTGGCGGCATGATCCTGTCTAATGACCTCGATCTTGGTAAGAAAATCAATTCTGCGGTTTTCCCAGGCTACCAAGGCGGCCCATTGATGCATGTGATTGCAGGCAAAGCCGTCGCGTTTGGCGAAGCACTAAAACCTGAATTCAAAACCTACATCGATCAAGTCGTTGCCAATGCGAAAGTATTAGCTGAAGTCATGATGGAGCGAGGCTGTGATATTGTGACAGGGGGTACAGATAACCACTTGATGCTTGTTGATCTTCGTCCAAAAGGTCTAAAAGGCAACGCCGTCGATAAGGCTCTTGAGCGCGCAGGCATCACTTGTAACAAAAATGGCATTCCATTCGATACTGAAAAACCAATGATTACGTCTGGTATTCGTATTGGTACGCCTGCAGCCACTTCTCGCGGCTTTGGAGAAGAAGAATTCCGTAAAGTAGGTCATTTGATCAGTGATGTTCTAGATGGCTTGGTTGAAAAACCCGAAGGCAATCCAGAAGTGGAAGCCCGCGTACTTGCAGAAGTAAAAGAGCTTTGCAAGCGCTTCCCTCTTTATCGCTAATCACAAACAACCCGGGTCTAACATCTCGGGTTATTTTTTAAATGGGGCAAAGATATGAGCACTATTCCAGATAACCTAAAATACGCTGATTCTCACGAGTGGGTGTTGGATAATGGTGACGGCACTGTGACCGTGGGCATTACAGACCACGCACAAGACCTTTTAGGTGACGTGGTTTATGTTGAATTACCTGAAGTGGATGCAGAAACCGTTGCAACCGAGCAATTCTCATTGGTTGAATCGGTCAAAGCCGCTTCTGACATTTATGCACCGGTCACTGGTGTCATAGTTGAAATAAACGAAGCATTAGAAGACTCACCTGAGTTGATCAATGAATCGCCATACCAAGACGCATGGATTGCTAAAATCAAACTTGCTGAAGGCGCAGACCTTAGTAAGTTAATGGATGCAGACGCTTACGCGTCAAGCATCGAATAATTCTGTTATCCGCTCTCTTACTGCTAGCGCGTATGTTGCTGCTAACAGCAAGAGAGCCCATCTCTTCTGCTTTATTTTAATAGGTGATTATTACCATGACCTCGTGCATCCGTGATTTGCAAAACAATGACGAATTCATAGCACGCCATATTGGCTCAGACATATCTGAACAGAGTCTGATGTTGCAGACAATTGGTGTCGACTCATTAAATGCGTTAATTGAAAAGACCATTCCCGAAGCGATTCGTCAAGCAAACCTTGACCTGTCTACCCAACCAGCCAGTGAAAGCGACGCACTAAAACAACTCAAAGCCATTGCTAACAAAAACACGGTGGCACGCTCCTTTATTGGCATGGGTTATCACGATACACATGTCCCTTCGCCTATTGTACGCAATTTATTAGAAAATCCAGGCTGGTACACGGCTTATACCCCTTACCAACCTGAAATTTCGCAAGGCCGCCTGGAAGCGCTATTAAACTTTCAACAAGTGATCATTGACTTAACCGGCATGGAAATCTCCAACGCTTCACTGTTAGACGAAGCTACCTCCGCTGCCGAAGCCATGACGCTCATGAAGCGCTCTAACCGCAAAAAAAGTAACACCTTGTTTGTTTCAGACCAGCTACTGCCGCAAACCATTGATGTAGTTAAAACACGCGCCGAACTACTGAATATTGAAGTAGTTGTTGATAATAACGACAACCTAGGCCATTACGATGTATTCGGTGCCATTTTCCAATACCCAGGCACCAATGGCGAAGTTATCGATCTAACCGATCTTATCGCTCAAGCGCATGAGCAAAATGCATTGGCCAGTGTTGCCGTCGATTTATTAGCCCTTGTGTTGATTAAATCCCCAGGCGATATGGGAGCGGACATTGTTTTCGGTAGTGCACAACGTTTTGGCGTACCGATGGGATTCGGTGGTCCTCATGCAGCATTTTTAGCGACCAAAGATGCGTTCAAACGCTCCATGCCAGGCCGTGTTATTGGCGTTTCTAAAGATAGCCATGGCAAACCAGCCCTTCGCATGGCGATGCAGACTCGCGAACAACACATTCGTCGCGAGAAAGCCACTTCCAACATTTGTACGGCTCAAGCACTACTCGCCATGATGGCTGGCTTTTACGCCGTTTACCATGGCCCTGCTGGTTTAAAGAAAATCGCTTCTCGCGTTGCCGCATTGACCCACTGCTTTGCAACTGCATTGCAACAGAAAGGCTTTACGACCAATGCCAACTACTTTGATACCCTTGTTGTCGATACCCAAGACAAAACACAGAGTATTATTGAGGCAACTCAAGCCAAGCTGATCAACCTTTTTCAAGTGTCTGATCATGCATTGTCGATTTCTTTCAGCGAAACCACCACGACAGAAGATGTGATCGATCTAGCGGCGTGTTTTGGCATAACATTAAGCCAAAACGATATCGACTCAAGTGCGGCAGGCGTTGGCTTTGATGAAAGTTTACTGCGCCAAGATGCCATCTTAACGCACCCCGTCTTCAACTCCCATCACAGCGAAACCGAGTTGATGCGCTACCTACATCAACTCGAAGTCAAAGACATTGCTTTGAACCAAAGCATGATCCCACTTGGCTCCTGTACCATGAAGCTAAACGCGGCGTCTGAAATGATTCCCGTCACGTGGGCGGAGTTCGGCAGCATCCATCCATTTGCACCGCAAAACCAAGCAGCGGGCTACCACGCCCTGTTGTCTGAGTTGATCGACATGTTAGCAAAAGCCACTGGTTACGATACGATTTCTCTTCAGCCGAATTCTGGCGCTCAAGGGGAATACGCGGGTCTGCTCACTATCGACAAATACCATAAGTCACGAGGTGATCACAATCGAAATGTGTGCTTGATCCCAAGTTCTGCCCACGGTACAAACCCTGCTTCTGCTGCTTTGGCTGGCATGAAAGTCGTGATTGTTAAATGTGACGAAGACGGCAACATTGACTTGGTCGACCTCGCCGAGAAGGCAGAAAAGCACACTGCTGAACTAAGCTGCATCATGGCAACCTATCCATCTACTCATGGTGTATTCGAAGAGCACATTCGCGAAGTATGCGAGATTGTCCATAAATTCGGTGGTCAAGTATACATTGATGGCGCCAATTTGAACGCGCTTGTTGGCATTGCTCCTCCAGGCGCATTTGGTGGCGATGTTTCCCACCTGAACCTACACAAAACCTTCTGCATTCCACATGGTGGTGGTGGCCCAGGCATGGGGCCAATTGGTGTTAAATCACACCTTGCGCCTTTCCTTCCTGGCCATAGCATTGAGCCAGTCATGGGTATGACAGAGCAACATGGCGCGGTCTCCGCAGCCCCATACGGTAGCGCAAGCATTCTTGTTATTACTTGGATGTACATCAAAATGATGGGAGACAAAGGCCTGCGGGATGCAACCTTTAACGCCATTTTGAACGCCAACTACATTGCCAAGCGTTTAGCCGATCATTACCCCGTGCTTTACACAGGCAAAAATGGCACAGTTGCCCATGAATGCATTATCGATATTCGTCCAATCAAGGCAGAATCTGGCATTAGCGAAGAAGACATTGCTAAACGATTAATGGACTTTGGTTTCCATGCTCCAACGATGTCTTTCCCTGTGGCTGGCACACTGATGATCGAACCGACAGAATCCGAGTGCAAAGAAGAGCTTGATCGTTTCTGTGACGCCATGATTCAAATTCGTAACGAGATCAGTAAAGTACAATCGGGTGAATGGCCCTTAGAAGACAACCCCCTTGTCAATGCTCCGCACACAGCAGACAGTCTGTTAGACATGGAATGGAACCATGCTTATTCGCGAAAAGAAGCAGCCTACCCATTACCTTGGATCAAAGGGCGTAAATACTGGCCAAGTGTTGGTCGTATCGACAACGTTTACGGTGACCGTAACTTGTTTTGCGAATGCCCACCGATCGACAGCTACGAAAGCTAAACTAAGCATTAAATGCAACACACTAAAAAGGCAAGCCAGAATATGGCTTGCCTTTTTTATTCACACTCAAAAGCCAGTACTTAAGTACCAGCATCCCCCTTTATAAAAATATAATAAATAGATTATCTAATTTATCAAATTGTGATTGGAGCGCTCCTTGATGTTATCCAGCTTGGGTCTTCGCCAAATCGATTGTCGCCAATAGAACCTTCTATAGATAAGAGAAAGATTAACAATAGGGTTCCAAATACAGGGATCACATTTAGACAAATAAACCAACCGGAACGGTTTATATCATGCAGACGGCGAATGGTCGCCCCTATGGTTGGTAATAAGGTCAAAAGATTAAACGCCAAAACAACAACCATCAATTGGTCCAAGGTGATCAGTGATTTTGACAAGAAGGATTGCAAAAAAAACAAGAAAGTAAGCAATAGATTGACAACCATATTACTCATAACAAAACACCAAAACTCTTTGCGAGACGAACGACCTGAAAACACAGCATATTTCTTAAAGGCAACCAGATACCAACCCATACCTTTCCTTCTCTTTTCATTCAGTTAGCTGATAGATAAACGCTCTGTAAAGAATATAACAGCATGGAATTAATCGCTAAAAAAATTACGACTAAAAAAGAGAACAATGTCAAAGGCTAGTCTAGAAAGCCATAAAAAGCGTTATACCACTCCAAACTGACGGGCAAATTCATCAAGCTTTTTACTACGAATTAGCTTCAGATGAGCCAACTCGGTTTTTGCCGATGTTTTCGCCTCTGCAATAAGTTTAGGATCCTGATTTAATTCCGCGTTTTTCAACGCCTTTTCATAGGCATCTAACACTTCATCAAAATGATCCTGATAAGCCTCTTCTACCATCGCAAGCGCTACGTGGTAAGTAGCATTTTTAGACTCGGCACTACGTTTTATGTGATCTAAAGAATTTTGAAAATACAAGGACTGTAAAGTAACGCGGGGAGAAGAAGTGCCTCGAGATTCTCTCCGTTCATTCACCACAACACCTGGTGAAACGGACTGCGTCGAAAAAACCGTACTCGCCTGCGTGTAACTTACAGGCATTGTGTTCAAAACAAGAATGGCAGTAAGAGACTGCAACTTCTTAAAAAAAACTTTTTTCATGCTCACCTACCTCTATTGAAAAATAGCAACATACAATCTCCTCTATAAAAAAAACGATTCGATTCTATGAAAAGTGAGATTTGATTCTATGAAGCAAGCATCACCAGCACAATCCAATCAGTACCATTGCACATTTAAACCTCACCCTTGCACTTTTATGACAAGACAATAAGCAAATAAAAACAACTTTCATGCACAAAATCCCAATAAAATGCCTTTATAGTAAATAAATTGTCATGAAATTGTCATTGTTACTGTGGTCTACTCATTGGCGATAAATTCGATCGGGCAGAGATCGATATTTCTACTACATATCAATCAGGTATCTCCCTGACTCAATGAGGAACAAAGAAATGACCCAGTCCGTTGATAATACTCGTCGTCGTATGCTTGGCTTTATGGCAGGCGCACCTTTACTCCCTCTAGCGGGAGGTATATTCACTTCCAAAGCGTTTGCCGACAACATCACAGACTCTCCATTGGCTTCCGTTAGCTTTGTCCCAATGACTGCGCCATCATTAAGCAACCCAGCCGCCATGGCGACAACCTATATCAATTCGGCAATGCAGCTTAAGTTCGAAGATGGTTCTAGCCGCCTTGTTAAACTAGACTATCATCCTTTTTTCATCTCTGGCGACAAAGTGCCAGATGGCAAAGGAGGTACAGTCGTTGCAGGTGGCTATTACGACATTAACAACCGTCCAATCAACGACCCAACAGCGGGTAATCGCCAATTCTTCTCAGACTGTCCAGATGGTTCGAGTCTATTAACGGTAGAAGGTGCAAACGTACCTGGCGTTTATGGCAAACCAGTATTTGCGGTGGTTCAATTTGAGTACACCTCCCGTGACGGTGGCGGTAATGATATGTATGGTCGTCTCCCCTCTCCTATTGCCGTATTAACACTGGATCAAAACCAAGAAACGGGTGAATTGAAACTGGTGAAATATCATAATGTTGATACGTCCAGTGTTGGTGGTTTATGGATCACCTGCGGGGCGAGCTTGTCACCATGGGGCACTCACCTTTCCAGCGAAGAATATGAGCCTGACGCATCAAAAATGGATGATAAGCGTTTCAAGGCCTACAGCAAAAATTTATTCGGTAATGAAAACACGGCCACACCTTATAATTATGGTCACCTGCCAGAAGTCACCGTCAACAAAGACGGTACAGGGTCCATCACCAAGCATTACTGTATGGGCCGCATTTCTCATGAGCTCGTTCAAGTCATGCCAGATGAACGCACCGTCATCATGGGTGACGATGCCACAAATGGCGGTCTATTCATGTTTATTGCTGACAAACCACGTGATTTGTCTTCTGGTAAGTTATACGTAGGAAAATGGCACCAAACTTCCAACGAAGGCCCAGGTGCGGGTGATATTTCTTGGATCAAACTGGGCGAAGCCAACAGCGATGAAATCAAACGTCTGGTTGATGCGGGCATCAAATCTTCTGACATCATGGAAATCCATCATAAAGACCCAAAAGACCCAAGCTTCACAAAGATTGGCTACGGCGGCAAACCAAACTGGGTAAAACTGAAACCAGGTATGGAAAAAGAAGCGGCCTTCTTGGAAACACACCGTTATGCGGCACTTGTTGGTGGCTCTTTAGGCTTTACCAAAATGGAAGGTACAACGGTCAATATCAAAGACAAAAAAGCCTACTCCGCGATGTCTTACATCTATAAAACCATGACGGATGGTAGCAATGACATCCATGTTCAGGGGCCAAAAGCCGGTGCCGTATACGAGCACAAGCTAACAGGCGGTCAAACAGACAGTGATGGCAACCGCATTGACAGCGAATGGGTATCCGTTCACATGCACGCCCCATTCAATCTAACGGGTGAAGATCTAAAAACAGCCGATGCAATCGGCAATACAGCCCATGCTGACCGTATCGCTAACCCAGATAACATCAAGTACTCTGAAAAGCTTCGCACTTTGTTTATTGGTGAAGACAGCGGCAATCATGTTAACAACTTCTTATGGGCCTATAATGTAGACAGTGGTGACCTATCCCGCATTATGTCTTGCCCAGCTGGTGCGGAATCAACGGGACTGCATGCAGTTGACGAAATTAACGGCTGGACCTACATCATGAGCAACATGCAGCACCCAGGCGACTGGGAAAGCCCATTGCATGACAAAGTAAAAGATGTATTAGATCCATACGTCCGAGCTAACTACAAAGATCGTTATGGTGCTGCTGTGGGTTATATCACAGGGATTCCTAAAGTCTCTTAATTAAGCAACTTTACAACGATTTATCTGATCGGATAAACAAAAGGGCAACCATTTGGCTGCCCTTTGCTTTATTTGAACTCACATATCAAACGCTGATGGCAAAACAATCATATCGCGAATCGTGACATGCCGTGGGCGAGTTAAAATATACATAACCGCGTCGGCAACTTCTTCAGGCTCGATAATGCTGCCGCTCTCTTTTGCTTTTCGAAGATTCTCTTCAGGCCAGTCCGCCAGCAAAGCACTCGCTACCGGGCCAGGAGACACTGCAGACATACGAATGCCATGATCTTTTACTTGACGACGTGTTGTTTGCACGAAACAATTAATTGCCCATTTCGAAGCCGCGTAGACTGGCTCCCATGGTACAGGAAAATGTCCGGCGACAGATCCGGTTACCACAATGTCACCGGTGCCACGCTCAATCATATGAGGCAAAACGGCTTGGACGTTTTTCATAACTGCATTAACATTCAAATTTAACATACGATCAATGCCATCAGGATCGGCATCAATCAAGTCGCCGCCAATGTAGCTCCCCGCATTTGCATAGAGAATATCTATGTGTCCAGTTTTGTCTAGCACGCTGGACAATAAACTCGCACAGCTTTCTGGGTTGAGCAGATCAATCACCAGAGGGATGGCAGAATCTCCAAGCTCTTCACAAACTCTATTAAGCGCCACTTCATCACGATCTATCAATACAACTTGAGCACCAGCAGCAATCATTTCTTTAACGGTTGCTAAGCCAATGCCTGACGCAGCACCAGTTACCGCAGCAATTTTCCCTTCGAGTTTTTGTGACATGGTTATTACTCCTATTTGTTTTTTTAGGTCATTCGACAATCAAAAGAATGATTGGATTATCGACTTTATAAAATGTTAACGTTGTCATTTTTATTTCAAAAATAATTAACCCGCTGTAAAGCCTCCATCAATAGGCAAGGTGATACCAGAAATCATGCTAGAGTGGTCTCCTAGCAAATACATAATTGGATGCACCACTTCCAAAGGTTCGGCGAATCGATGTAGAGGGATCCGGCTTAACATTCCTTCAGCTTTAACAGGATCACTCCAACCAACTTTGGCCATTGGTGTTAAGGTGACCGTTGGATTAACACTATTTACTCTAATGTTGTAAGCGCCAAGTTCGGCACACAACACACGTGTCATGGCATCCATTGCGGCTTTCGAAGCACTGTACCCAAGATGATCAACTAAGGAAGCAAGAGCCGCTTGGCTAGATACATTCACAATGGACCCGCCCTTTCCTTGCTCAATCATCCGGCGTGAAACGATTTTGCTCATTAATGCCGCCGCTTTCGCATTGATATCCATCATTTGGCTAAATGCTGAGCCTGTTACTTCAGTAACAGGCTCTAGTAGCGCAAGACCTGCACAGTTCACCAAACCATCCACTTCGCCTAATTGTGAATCCACCTCATTAATGCCTGATTCAAGAGCGAGATCGGCGGCAATAGTCTGACAGCCTGTTTGTGTTTGCAGCTGTGCTAATTGCTCATTATTTCGACCAATAGCGACCACTTTAGCGCCAACACGGCATAGCTCTTCTACTGAATACCAGCCAATACCACTGCTGGCACCTGTTACGACAATGGTTTTATCTTTTAAATCTTCGAACATAAACACACCCCTAGTTGATGTTTATTCTTGTCTTATTCATTCACAGCAAAGAGTAGTTGCTGGGCGAATTACCTCTCCTTTTTATCCAGCAACAAACCATGCTGCTGACCAGAAATACCAATGGCCTTTATCTCACAAGTTTGAATATTGCGGCTCTCTACCGCCGATTGACATACCTTTAAGAAAGCTTCGATCCACCATTTATGGTCTTGCTCACCATGACCGTTAGCCACACTGATAGGCTCATGTTCACTATAGCCTTGGGCAATACGCTTTTTTATGGCGTCCACAAGACAACCACTTTTGCACCCTGCGTGCCGCAACCAACCTCTACATAGATAACTTGACTGCCGTAATGAGTCCAAGCGAAAAGCACCAGTATTGAAACCCTTAAGCAATCCGTTTTAGGTCATGCATTGAGCCTTTCATCGTGACGTATAAACGCTCATAAACCTCGAACATTTGTTCGTATCGACGCTGATTTTCCTTAATCACCGAAGCTCTTAATTTCAGCCTCCGCCACTGTTTTATCGCGTCAATATCATCAATTAAGTGAATGGCCTTGGCTGCTAATAATGCTGCGCCGAGAGGCGCCTCGACTTCTTGCTCTATGGTATAAACATCAAAGCCCGTGATGTCTGCGATTATCTGCATCCACATATCCGATTGCGCGGCACCACCAACCACAATTAACTGCTCATCGAGTTTTTCAGCGGCTTGCTTACCACACTCCATGTTATGTCGAAGCGCAAAGGACACCCCCTCCAACACAGCGCGATACATATGAGACTTAGTATGGAACAAAGATAAGCCAACAAAAGCACCGCTGGCGTTACTATCCCAAATGGGGCTTCTTTCCCCCATTAGGTATGGCAGAAAGATAACACCATCAGACCCAGCTGATATTTTTTTGGCTTTGAGTTCCAGTAATTCATGAGTATCAATGCCATCCAATGAATCACTGGCCATTTTTTCTTGCTGACAAAATTGATCGCGAAACCAGCTAACCGAAGCGCCAGCACTAATAGCACCACCAAAGATATACACATCCTCTTGGCTGTTCACCACATTCGGCATGCTAACTAGGCCATTTTTGGCATCAATCTGCTTATTGATAAAACCCCAACACATGCTCGTCCCAATCATTGCTACATGATTACCTGGCTCAGTCACACCGGCAGCCAGCGTTGCCATGGCGGCATCAACCCCACCAGCCACGACCGGCATATCCGTTGCGAGCCCTAGCCCTTGAGCAATATCAGGTAGCAGTTTCCCCACGATCTCGTCAGAAGCAACCAAACGCTTGGGGAATACAGCACTCGGTAGATCTAAAGCCGCTAACATTTCCTGCGACCAAGTACGCTGGTGTATGTCATACACTCCGCCAATATTGCCTGCGGAACTATGATCGACTGCAATTTCACCAGTGAGCAGGTACTCTATGAAACTGTTCGGAGGTAATAAATAACGTGTTTTTTGCCAAATATCAGGACGATTATTTTTTAGCCACAATATTTTGCTGTAACCGTAATAACTGTCTACACCGTTGCCGGTTATGTTATACAAACGGTCAAGATCGACAGTTGATTTTATTTGCTCAACTTCTTTATCTGCACGGCGATCCATCCAGATAAGACAAGGGTAAAGAGGCTTTATATTTTCATCAACAGCTATTCCAGAGCCACCATATAAACTACTCACACAAAGTGCTTTAATATCACGCCTTGCAACGTTAGACTTTGATATAAGGTCCTTTATCGATTGTTTAACGGCATTCCACCAAACATCTGGCCATTGCTCCACCCACATAGGTTGAGGCTGATCGATTTTATAACCTTGGGACGCTTGAGTAATAATCTCCCCCTCTTTAGAGACTAACAGCGCTTTGGTGCTCTGCGTCCCAATATCAATACCAATCACGTATTCCATTAGACAGTCTCCGTCATAACGAGATAAGAAGATAATAGAATGTCTCGTAGGCATGCTTTCATTGTGAACTTCTTACTCTTATTATTATTTGTGTGAAATCACCGCCATAAGCTTGTATCCTAAAATCACTTTAATGACGGCATTATTGACTCAAAAACTTATTTCTCTCGTGACCTACCAATGTAGATAGCTAACAGAATAATGACGCCTTTAATGACATTTTGAATGTAGGGAGAGACGCCCATCAGGTTTAAACCGTTATTTAAAACGCCTAACATAAAGGCACCAATTAATGTCCCTATAATCGCCCCCCGACCGCCAGAAATTGCGGTACCGCCTAGTACCACCGCAGCAATGGCATCCAATTCAAACCCAACTCCCGCACCTGGCTGGCCACTCATCAAGCGAGAAGTTAAAACCATGCCAGCAATCGCAGCCGTAAAACCACTTATTGTGTAAACCAGCAGTTTGTAACGGGACACCCGAACACCACTAAGACGAGTAGCGTTCTCATTGCCACCAATAGCATAGATGTAGCGCCCTATCGGCGTTTTGTTTAGCAGAATGTAGGCAAATATGTACACCACGATCATCACAATAATAGGCATTTGGATACCCATTATTTCGCCACGTCCTAAGAACGCAAATCCGTTTGGCAAACCATCGACAGGATAACCGCCGGTATAAATTAGGCCTAGACCACGGGCAATCCCCATCGTAGCGAGAGTAACAATAATTGGAGGCATTTTAGCGTAAGCCACAAAAGCACCATTGACACCGCCAAATAAAGCACCCACGACTAAGCCACCAAGAACACCTACCTCAAGCGAAAAACCTGCCATCATGAGGCCAGCCGCAATCGTTCCAGATAAGGCCATAACCGAACCAACAGATAGGTCTATCCCTCCTGTTAATATGGCGCATGTCATACCCACTGCAATAATGGCATTAATGGATACCTGTCTGGCCACGTTACTGAGATTATTGACCGTTAAAAAATTATCATTCGTGAATGCCATCAGGACAAACACAACAATAAAGCCCAATAAAGGATAAAATATTGGTGATTTACGCCACCGAGTCAATTGATTGTTCATGCTAACCTGCCCGTGATTATTAAGATTATTTTCTAATGTATTACTCACTTTTCACTCCACCAGTCGCATACTTCATGATTTCATTAGAGTGGACATCATCACCAGATAAGATTTTCACTATGTGACCCTGTTTAAAAATGGCAACTCTATCGCTCACACCTACAATTTCAGGTAATTCAGAAGAAATCATAATGATAGAGATACCCGTTTCTGTCAGAGCTCTCATCAATCGATATATTTCTGCTTTAGCACCGATATCGATGCCTCGCGTCGGTTCATCAAAGACCAGCACTTGACAATCATGATTTAGCCATCGAGAAATAACCACTTTCTGTTGATTACCACCACTTAGATTCCCGACTGTTGTTTCATGATCAGGCGCTTTAATTTGAACTTTTTTCATTAGCTTATTAACAGATTCAGATTCATCTGAACGGTTTATAAAACCGATTTTAGAACAGTATTTTGCTAAATTATTAATAGTGATATTGTCGCGAATATTAAAAGGTAAAATTAATCCTTCCGATTTTCGACTTTCGGGAAGAATACCAATACCAGCAATAAGTGCATCGGCGGGGGAAGCAAGACGGACTGGCTTCCCTAATATTTCAATGTCTTTTTTATAAGCAGGCGTCCCGCCAATCAGGCCCATGACCAATTCAGTTCTACCTGACCCAACCAAACCGGCAAAGCCTAAAATTTCTCCTTTATGCAATTCAAAATGATTAATAGGACTGTCTTTTGTCAGCTGAATGGATTTTGCGTTTAATACCAATTCACCACTCTCTAGGACGTTTTTTTTGGCGGGAAAAGTGTTCTCAATTTTTCGACCAACCATCATTTCAACCAAATCATCCACATGCGCTTCCGACACAGACGCGTCGCCGACTCGCTCACCATCACGCAACACGGTCACCCGATCACATACTTCAAATATTTCATCCATATGATGTGAGATAAAAATCATGCCTACACCCTGAGAGCGTAACTCTCGCATGATTTTAAATAGGCGCTCTGCCTCTGACGGAGTCAGTGTGGCGGTTGGTTCATCAAGAACTAGAATTCGGGCGTTTAAGGACAGCGCCTTAGCGATTTCAACAAATTGCTGCTGCGCCACGCTAAGGTCGTGAATTGGCAAAGAAAGATCAATTGAGATACCTAATCGCTTAAACAGAGACTCTGCTTCTTTAATCATCTCTTTTTTACGTAAAAGGCCCACAGCATTTTTCAACTCTCTGCCTAGGAAGATATTTTCTACAGCATTCAGGTAAGGTACTAGACTGAATTCTTGGAAGATAATACTGATGCCAGCTTCAATCGCATCGTTATAGCTATCAAACGACATCGTCTTACCATCAATGGAAATTGAGCCAGTATCGGGTTGGTAAATTCCGCTTAGCACCTTCATCAACGTTGACTTACCCGCACCATTCTCACCAAGTAGAGCGAGCACTTCACCTGAGTTTAAGGATAAACCGATATTGGAGAGAGCTTTTACTCCCGGAAAATTTTTCGATATATTTTCGAGTTTAAGCAGATTGCTCATAAGACTGTACCTATATTGAAAATAGCCCTTCTAAAGTAAGAAGGGCTTATTAACAGACTACCAATGGAACTTGTCCGCATTCTTGCGATCAATCAACTTCACATCGACAGGTATAGTCTTAGGAACATTGGCGCCCCAATATTTGGCTAGAGCAATGCCAAGCGCCAAACGGATTTCATCTCGAGGGAATTGTGCAGCAGTAGCTATAAAGTAAGGATTATGCTTCGCAATATCACTGACTGCTTCAGGGTTACCATCTACACTGACTAACTTAACGTTCATGCCACTTGACTCAATGGCACTCAGTGCCCCCAAGGCCCCGGTATCATTGACACTAAATATGCCCGCCAGCTTCGGATTCGCTTCAAGCATATTTTCTGTCACCGTCATAGATAAGGAGCGCTCTTCCTTACCATTCTGAGTGGTTACTATTTTGATACCTGGAAACTTACTAAGAGCCGTTTTACAACCACGTACACGTTCTAAAATGGGAACAACGGGAATGCCGTCTAGAATAGCGACCTCGCCCTTACCTTTTAGGTTTTTTGCTAGGTATTTACAGGACATGTAACCCGCATCATAGTTTTTAGAACCCACAAATGAATCAAGGGGGCCTTTTGCCTGAGCATCAACAGCAACGACAACCACACCCGCTTTATGAGCATCGCTAACTGCAGGCTCGACACCAACAGAATCAGTAGGATTTAGAATGAGAATATTAACACCACGCTGAATCATATCTTCAACATCGTTGATTTGCTTAGAAACATCATGGTGAGCATCAGTAACAACAACCTGTGCACCAATAGACTTAGCCGCGTTTTCCAAGGCTTGTTTCATCACAACAAAATATTGATTGTTAAGATCCTGAAAGGACATGCCTATTTTTAACGGATCAGCATTCGCAGTAGAAATGCAAGCAGACGCTAAACCAATACTGACTAGGGCCGTGCCTAGTTTATTTTTTAGAGAAAGCATACGTTACACCTTTAGTTATTTTTAGAGTTAGGTATTAAAAGTTAGCCGCAATGTTAACGTTAACATACACGCTAAAAAAAACTCCGCATCACGACCAATAAAATGTTAACGATAACATTAACCAAACTTAAAAAAGCTAGTAATCACTGAACTTACTAGCTAAGCTGTTAATATTACTTCGAGTAACGTCTTAGAACCTAGCACACACTTTTCACATAATGCAATAAAAATATGAAAAAAAATCAAAAAAAAACGACCATCACCGACGTCGCCAAACATGTTGGCATGACAACGATTACAGTATCGCGTGCCCTCAATACACCAGAAAAAGTGAAGCGTGAAACGCTTGAACGGATACTTGCTGCGGCCTCAGAGTTAAATTATGTTCCCAATGCCCTTGCCCGTAATCTGAAAAATCAGCAAAGCCAAATCATAGGCTTGATTATTGCCAATATAGACAACCCGTTTTACGAAAACACATTCAAAGCCGTCAACCACGCGGCTAAAGAAAGTAATTATTCTCTTATGCTTTTTGACACTGACGGCTCTGAGGAACAAGAAAAAAAGGCCATTGAAACCCTATTAAGCTATCAAGTATCCGGTATTATTTTGTCTGCTGTGTCCGATGATAAAAATTACACACCAAGCTACTTGCATAAGCTTAAAATTGCCAATATCCCTGTGGTCCAAATTGATAGAAAAATCCATACCGTCGATTTTCCTGGTGTTTATTTGGACAATTTTAATAGCGCTTACAAAGGAATAGAAGATCTTATAAAAAAGGGATTTGAAGATATTCTTGTTCTTGCAGGTCCACAAACATCACAAATCACTCAAACTCGTATTGCGGGAATCAAACAGGCTATTGTCGATCAAAATAGTCACACTAAACTGACCATAAGATATGGTGACTATACAAAAGCGCCTTCAAAACAAGCAATGATCGATTTGATTCAAAAAAATGCTTTACCAAAAGCAATTTTCGGACTGAACATTCTTATCTCACTAGGGGCTTTAGAAGCGATTCAAGAAGCAGGTTTGGACTCTCAAGACTTCGGTTTTATGAGTATCGACCCTATTCCTTTTGCACGAACCTTTGGCATAACCATTCCTTGTATTAAACACGATACCTATGCTCTTGGCCTAGCGGCCATAAACATGCTGCTACAAAATATTCAAGGTAATACAAAAGAAACACAGGACATCATCATCGAAGGAAACTTGACCATTTCATAAAAGATTACATCACTAGAAAGGTCATTTAACCATTATGCTAAGCTTAATGAATTTTATCATGCCTCTGTAGAACATTAAGAAGCACGCAACCACTTACAATCTATTTTATTTTTATCAAGCCCAAAAAAGGACGACCAGGACCATTCCCCTGGATTAAGCACAAAGCCATAACTGAGTGTTAAACCGGATGCAATTTTGATATCACCAAGTTGGGTATTACGTTGATCGGTGATGACGTAATTTTCACTGACAACTTCCTCCCCTGCGATAAGCTTTTTCAATACCTTATTCGAGTAAATTACCAGACGTATAGGGTCGCCTGCACGAATACCAATGTCAGATCCGCCAAAATCTCCTGCGGCAAATCGGACTGGTGTCGAAAAACAGACAGTTTTGTCTTTATGACCGATGATGGACTGCCTGAAAACAAGCTGACCTTTTCCCGCAATCCCTCTCAGTTGTAATAATGTGCCTTCTTTAGGGGATTTGATGTAAACAACGGCTTTTATATCGTCTGATTGTAATGCCTCTTTTTGTCGTCTAGTGCCTGAGTTGCTGACATCATGAGCACCGGCGGAGACAGAAAAGAACGCTACACATATACACAACACTCTAGATAAATGATTAATATTTTTCATATAGTGCTCCCTGCTCAAAGTGTTGTGTCATGTTGTGAATAAGCATTGTTATCGCTTTGTGGTTTACTCGGCAAAACCATTAAAATAAGCCAAAGCACCATACCAACCACAGGGACTAAGATAACCAATAACCACCACGCAGAGCGATTTGTGTCGTGCAGTCTTCGCACCGTTAAAGACAACATGGGAAGCAAAATCAGCAAGCTGTAAATGACTTCAACTTTCCATGCCGTCAGATAGAAGGCTTCCAAAGCAACAAACAGCGCAGAGATCAACATATTCACTAAAAAGAAGGTCAAAAAGGCTCCTCGCGATGCTCTTCCTGAAAATTGCCAAAAACGCCGCCAACCATCAAAATACCCGTTCATATTTTTCTCCAACAAAACCGATCGAAGATAAAAATCTAGAGTTTTGAGGAGACAATAGCGTCCTAAATCAGGTTCTAGGACGTCCTTGATGACTTTCTAGGTCATAATAGCAACCAAAGAAATAAGAAACGGAGTTTAGATGATTGCTATTCCCTTACCTTTTGTGGTCGCCCTGTTGCTAGGGATTTTGGCTATTCTGCTGTTTATTCGACGCGAAGAAACCACCCCTTCAGCATTTGTCTTTATTGCTTTATGCACCCTAACGACAACAGTCGTTGGTCTACGTTGGACATTTGATTACCCACTGTTTCGTTTTTTCCAACCCATCTTGGCGTCATGCATCCCTGTTACCGCTTGGTACTGTTTTGCGAACGCTTATCAACGTCATCGATTTCGATTTTGGCATCTATTGCCGCCTATTTTTGTCTTTTTAGGCTCTCTTACTTATCCCTTTTGGCGACCGCCTTTAGACCCTCTTTTGACATTACTCTATGTAAGCTACGGCGTCGCACTGATTCGAGCCTCATATAGAGTAACCAACATTCCTGAGCAGGTACGTTTATCCGATATTGATCAAGCACTAAAAGCAGAACGTGTGGCGGGGGCCATGTTGTTAATGTCGGCTTGTATTGATGGCGCGTTGGCCATTGATTTCTCGCTTTTCGCAGGCGTTCACGCCATTCATATCTTATCCATAGGTCACGCCATATTATTGCCAATGCTCGCTATCGCAGTGATCAGGATTAGCCTAAGTATCGCACCAAGCATGACGGAAACAGCCAATGAAAATGAAGAAGAAATCACGTTAGAAGAGCAAACGAATAGGACGTATCAGCAAACCGACAACGAAGCGAAAACCATAATAGATAAAATAGACACCCTATTCACTAAAACAGAAGTTTTTTTAGACCCAGACCTCTCGTTAGACAGACTTGCCAGAAAGGCCTGCATTCCCGCACGCCAGATTTCCAACGCAATAAATCAAATTTATGGGCGAAACGTATCTCAAGTGGTTAACGAATACCGTATCGAACGCGCCAAACAGCTGCTCATTACAACAGATAAGCCCATCACCCAAATCTACTTAGACTCTGGCTTCCAAACCAAATCCAATTTCAATAGAGAGTTTGCCCGTGTCACTGCGCAGACGCCGAGCGCCTTTCGACGCTCGAACAGACAATAAATTAAGACTGACGTAGAAAAGACAAAATGTCCTGATACATGGCTTGATGCAGCGCCTTTCGTGAACGTCCCTTACCATCTCGACAAACAATCCCATCACCTGGGTTTTCTTTGTCGATCATCGTTATCGCCCCCGGTTTACACAGCTGAATGAAGCTAAAATGCGCAGCATCAGGATAGACAATGTAATGACGCTTGTTTTTAGGAATATACTTTGCGAGAAAACCCGATTCTTCCGCTTGCGGTAAATCGCCAATATCAACACCTGCGGCGAGTATCAGAGTGGGTGTGGTCAAAGTTTGTAAACTGTGACGTGACAAGCTTCGTGCTAGGCCCAAATCCAACGAAACGACTCGTTTAATCCGCTTGTCTTTTAGGCTTCCTGTTGGTTCACCGATTTGCGGCTTATCCAAGCCCAATTCAGGCATCAAACCACATATTCGAGGATTTGGCTTGGCAAGGCATTCCTGCTTCAACTGGCTTCGATCAAATTGCGCGCCCGCTAAAAGCATCACAGTCCAGCCTCCCAAAGAATGCCCTATAGCGGTAATATCGTGGTGATTAATGTCACGACGCCACATGGATGAGCGTAACAACCAATCCAATAAACGTGATATATCTTGGGGGCGTTGCCACCATTGCGCAGCCGCTTGTGGTGAGCGGTCGAACGTCGTGGTGCCAGGGTGATCAAGGGCCGCGACTATATAACCCTCTTGAACCAGCTTAGTTGCTAACCAATTTTGATTACGCCAGTTCCCGCTATAACCGTGAGAAATGACCACCAGTGGAAAACTTCCCGTCATTGGCGTCCCAATTCGGACCACATCCGTTCCAATAAACGCTGCATTTTCAGCAACTCTCTTTACTGGAAAACGCGTCTGTGACGGATACCAAATACCGGTTTTTAAGGGTCTATCACTGTCCGGATACAAAATAATTTGCTCAAAACCCACCGTATCTTGTGCTATGACTTTACTGGTGATACTCACTGCCAGTAACATCAAAACCAACACTAATTTCATTACTTCACTCCTCATCGTTATTGCAAACACAATCACTATGAGGAAAAGAGAAACACAGAACGACCTAAAACAAGATCGAGGACATATTACAAAACACGGAGTCGGCAAATAGGGTCATACCAGATAAATTTCGACTCGCTCTTTCCCTTTGCCTATATTTTTGCGTTTTAGTTTGATGCGTCCCACTTCTGAGGTGCGGTTAATATGGGTGCCACCGCATGGCACTTGAGCAAAATGTTCGACCTTCCAATAACGCCGCCCCTTTTGTACATCCGAAAAGTCTTTCTCGATGGGCAAATCGGCATCAAATAACGACTGAGCTTGGGCTTGTATCTCGGGTAACATGGGCGAGATGCTTTCTGGCAACTCAAAATCAATACGGCTTTTCGATTCTGAAATGTGCGCCCCCATTTTTTCAAGATTGGGAATCACTTTATAAAACAACTCAAGAATCACTTCCGCAGCGAAATGCAGACGCATCAAGTTGTATCGCCTTGGCCAATCTATTTTGACATCGACGGTTTGCCCAATCTGCAAACCTGCAGTCGACTCCAGCGTATAAAGAATCGATTGATCCCTTTTCTCAGCGCTGACTACCTGGTAACCGCCAATCGTGCCTCCATCGCTTTCTTGGCCACCCGACTCCGCATAGAAAATCGTTTCGGCAAGTTCAACTTGGTTTCCATCCAGTTTGCTAATAGTCGTCGTCAGTTCAGTCTGATACGGATCCACCCAAAATTGTTTTTTTGTCACTTTCCTTTCTCCTCAGCTACATCAAGCCAAAAGCTAATGCTTCATGTTACCCAGTAGAGAAAGGAAATACAGTCAAACGTGAACCTTTATAAGCAAAATGATGGCCTACCAGAGACCTTTGCACGAAGCCGCAAGCACAACCATCATAAAAGGACTCTACCAATAACCCAGTACTTTCCACCATAGACCACCAACGATGCCCCAAACTGAGAGGTTCACTAGGCTCATGATGAATCCCATAATCCACCAATCTTCCATGGACACATAACCAGAGCCGAAGATAATCGGCGATGTCCCTGTGGCATAGTGAGTCAGTGACATCATCAAAGACGAAGCACCGGCAAGCAATAAACCAAGGTACAAAGGAGGTGCGCCTAATAACAAACCCGCCGCGTAAAAAGCCGCAAACATGGCGGTGATATGGGCCGTCGTACTGGCAAAAAAGTAATGCACATAGAAATAAGTTGCCACCAAGATCAACACCGAAATTTCCCAACCAAAGCCTAAATGCTCAATATTGCTTTCTACCACGGTGGAAAACCAATGCACCAAGCCAAGCTTGTTTAAAAAGGTGGCCATCATCACCAAGGCAGAGAACCAAACAACGGTATCCCAAGCGGATTTTTCCTTAAGAACATCCTCCCAACTTAATACACCTGTGACTAATAGCACCGACAATCCTAAAAAAGCGACTGCGGTTGTATTAACGGCAAATGCCGAGCCAAAAAGCATCGCAGGTACACCGGCCCAAAGGATCAGTAGGAGAGCAAACACCGCCACCATGACTTTTTCACCGTAGCTCATTACCCCCATTTCACTGAGTTTGGATTTGGCAAAGTCCCTCGCATCCGGTGTGCTTTTGACCTCTGGCGGATAAATGGCGTAAACCACTAAGGGCACAAGCGCAATACACACTAAGCCAGGCAAAAGAGCGGCCAATGCCCAAGTGCCCCAAGTGATGCTAATGTTCGCTCCAGTTGCATCGGATATGAGCTTCACAATCAAGGGGTTGGGAGCAGTCGCTGTAATAAACATGGCCGAGGTAATCGGATTAATATGGTAATTCACCAAAGCTAAGTAATGACCAATTTTACGAGACGAGCCCTCTTCTGGCGAAGAACCAAAACTGGTTGCGATGGATTTCATAATGGGATGAATAATACCGCCACCACGGGCGGTATTACTCGGCGTCACGGGGGCAATCACTAATTCCGAAATCGCCAAAGCATAACCAATACCAATGGTTTTCTTGCCAAACAGAGAAATAAAATAATAGCCAATGCGATTCCCTAGCCCCGTTTTAGCAAGCCCACGTGAAATCATAATAGCAATACCGATCAACCATATAAGCGAATTTGAAAAGCCACTTAACGCATCTTTGATCGCACCTGAGGGGGAATTATTAGTCACTCCCGTGAAGGCAACCAAAGTGATCGCCAGAATCGCAATCGCGCCAATGGGCATCACCTTACCAATGATCGCAACGACGGTCCCCACAAACAAAGCCAGTAAATGCCAAGCGTTGGCAGAAACCCCTTCAGGCACTGGCACGACAAACCAAAGCCCCAATGTCACAATGATCGAAATCATTCCTGGGACAATTTTTACACCACCCACCTTCATATATATTCCTTTTACAACAACACGAAAAAGACTTTAAAAGGACATAATAACGGGACAGCCAAAGTCTGGTGATGACTTATATCAGATAAGCTTTGATCATGAGTAAAATAGGAAAAGTAAGAGAATAGACTGACTTTATTTCATTGCTCGGCAAAAAATCACTGTCATGTATTCTTCATTTTTTTGACTTGTCTAGATAACCAAACCGTCACATATCTCCCCTACCATGATTTCAACAAACCCATAATTTGTTTCTTTTTTTGTCTTATAAATTTGTCTAGACAAACCAAGAAATATGAATGAGAACATCATGGCCATTTATTTAGATATTGCCCAACAACTAAAAAATGAAATTCACCATCAGTACGAATCGGGTGATTTACTACCAGCCGAGCAAAAGTTAGCCAGTCGCTTTAATGTCAATCGGCACACGGTTCGTCGCGCTATTGATGAACTGGTACAAGATGGTTTAGTAAAACGATTTCAAGGGCTTGGTAATCAAGTGACCCGACCAGCTATTGATTACTCCCTGAATAACCAGTCATGCTTTACCTACAACCTCTCAAAAGCAGGTTTAACATTAGACACTCAAGTGCTCGAATGCTGTGAATACAAGCTTCCCCAAGAGCTTGCTTTGCGCCTTAAACTGAGCACAAAACAAGAGGTGTTGTTAATCAAAACCTGTCGCTCTATTAATAAGCAAGCCACCACGCTGATCAAACATCACTTGTTTGGCGTCGACAAAGAGATTATGAGCCAATACCAATCGGGATCCTTACACGGCTTTTTAAAAACACACTATCACTTTCATGCCACCCGAGGCACCACACGACTTAAAGCCAGAATGCCAACCTTTGATGAATGTCAGCAGCTACAAATTGGTCGTGGGGTTCCAGTCATGGAAATTCATTCTCAATATTTTCTAATCGAAAGCGGTGAGCTGATGGAGTATTCAATTAGCATCAGCCGCAGCGATATTTTTGAATACAGCGTGGAGCCTTAATGATGTCAAGTGAAAACCTTACCGAGTCAAACCAACAAGCGCGACAGCACTGGATGTCAGTAATGGCAAAATCACGTTCAGAAACGTTAATCGCCTTATCAGATACTTATATTAATGAACATCGCTTTGAAACCATCCGCGCAGCCGAAGTAGGCCTAACCCAAGTGCGTGGTCGCATGGGTGGTACCGGATCTCAATTTAACCTTGGCGATATGACCATGACCCGATGTGTGGTGCGTTCCAGCAATGGTCATTATGGTCACAGCTACATTGCAGGACGCAATAAAGAACACGCTACTCGCGCTGCGCAACTGGATGCCATGCTACAAGACCAAGCCTACCAACAAGACTTGATAACCAACATTATCCAGCCCTTGGCACACCACTTAGCCGAGCAGAAAAAAAGGAAAGCGAATGAAGTCGCCCAAACCAAGGTGAACTTTTTTACTCTAGTGAGAGGAGAAGACTAACCATGACCAAACCTACCTTAGTGAAAGGTTTCCAACATATCATTCATGATAGTCAAATAGCCTTTCGACAATTACTCAAAGCCATGAGCGAGCCCGGCACTCTGGTTTCAGTGAGTTCACCTGACCCCATCGATCATCTCAATGCCAACACCTTCGCCATATGCCAAGCCATGCTAGACCAGCAAACACCGCTTTGGCTATCACCCCATTTTCATACCACGAATATAAAACACAATCTGCATTTTCATACTGGCGTGTCCATTATTGACGAAAGCCAACAAGCCCTATTCGCTTTGCTTTGCCCCGGTGATTTGGATTCATTTGCCGACTTGTCTCAACACTTTTCAAAAGGAACAAATGAATACCCAGAAACAGGCTGTACCCTGATCGTACAAGTCAGCAGCATAAAAGACGATCTCTCAGACGAGGGGAATTTACGCCTCACTGGACCTGGCATAGAAACGGCGAAATTCGTTTCTATCAGTGACCTTCCGCTTGCGTTATTGGATTACTTATCAAACCAAACAGGGGAACGAAATGCCTCTTTTCCACTTGGTTTGGATTTTATCTTTGTCGATCAAACGCACTTAGTTTGCTTACCCCGAACCACTCAAGTGGAGGTACTTTAAATGTACGTTGCCGTTAAGGGTGGAGAAACCGCCATAAACAACGCACACAAATTACTCGACAAAACCCGTCGTGGTAGTTTGGACATTCCTGAATTATCAGTGGCACAAATCAGCGAGCAATTGCCTTTGGCGGTTGCCCGTGTGATGACAGAAGGTTCCATTTGTGATCCGCAGTTAGCGGCTTTGGCCATCAAGCAATCCGCCGGAGATCTGGTTGAAGCCATTTTTTTATTACGTGCCTATCGCACCACACTCAGCCGCTTTTACAGCAGCGATCCAATCGATACCACACAAATGCAAGTTGAACGGCGTATTTCAGCCACCTTTAAGGACCTTCCCGGTGGACAACTGCTAGGCTCCACATTTGACTATACACACCGACTATTAGACTTCACTTTACTTGCCGACGGCCGAACACCCGAAGAACTCGAAACGATCACCTCGACCAGCCAAGAAGATGATGCCGAAGCCATGACACGTGTACTGCAAATGCTGGAGCGAGAAAATCTTATGGTGGAGGAAGTCGATGAACAAACCACACCCACTGACATCACCCAAGACCCACCAGCTTACCCTTGTCATCGCAGTGCTCGACTACAAGCCCTCGCCCGTGGTGATGAAGGTTTTTTACTGGCACTGGGATACTCTACTCAGCGGGGGTACGGGCGAAATCACCCTTTCGCGGGTGAAATTCGCACAGGAGACGTCACCATTAGCATCACCCCAGACGAACTGGGCTTCAGTATCGATATAGGTACTCTGCAAGTCACCGAATGCGAAATGATCAATGGCTTTAGCAAGTTAGAAAACGATGATATTAAGTTCACTCGCGGCTACGGGCTGGCCTTTGGACAAAACGAACGTAAAACCCTGTCTATGGCTTTAATCGACCGGGCCTTGCAAGCCGAGAAATACGGAGAAGAGCGCGTTTCTCCGGCCCAGCAAGAAGAATTTATTTTATCCCATTGTGACAACGTGGAAGCCGCAGGCTTTGTTTCTCACTTAAAACTTCCCCATTACGTTGACTTTCAATCTGAGTTGGAATTATTACGTCGCCTTCGCAAAGAGAGGATGGATAACGAACAACAAGGTGCCTCAGGAGAACAAGCATGAGCATTTCTTCTACTACATCGATAAACAAAGCCACTCTTGAGCCCATCAAAGACGGCTACAATTTTGCTTATCTTGATGAACAAACCAAACGCATGATACGTCGTGCGCTTCTCAAAGCCGTAGCAATCCCTGGTTATCAGGTACCCTTTGGCGGCCGAGAAATGCCCATGCCTTATGGTTGGGGAACGGGTGGAATACAATTAACCGCTGCGCTCATCGGTGAATCTGATGTACTAAAAGTCATCGACCAAGGGGCCGACGACACAACAAATGCCGTCAGTATTCGTGCCTTTTTTAAAGCCCTAACGGGAGTCAAGACAACGGAAAACACCGTAGAAGCCAGCTTGATTCAAACCCGCCACCGTATTCCAGAAACGCCATTAAAAGCCGACCAGATTCTCGTTTACCAAGTGCCTATTCCTGAGCCGCTGCGCTTTATCGAACCCAGCGAAGTGGAAACGCGAAAAATGCACGCCCTACAAGACTACGGCGTTATGCACGTCAAACTCTATGAAGACATCGCCCATTTCGGCCATATTGCGACCACCTACGCCTACCCGGTGCAAGTCAATGATAGATACATTATGGACCCATCGCCCATTCCAAAATTTGACAACCCAAAGATGCATCAAATGCCAGCCTTACAGCTGTTTGGCGCAGGACGCGAAAAGCGTATTTATGCCATTCCTCCTTTCACTAAGGTCAAAAGTTTGGACTTCGAAGACCATCCGTTTGAAATACAAACATGGCAAGAGCGTTGCGCAATTTGTCACTCAAAAGACAGCTTCTTAGACGAGGTCATCATCGACGATCAAGGCACTCGCAGCTACATCTGTTCAGACACGGATTACTGCCGACAGCAGGTAAGTAAAAACGAGGCGGCTCCCTCCCAAGCTGGAGAAAAAACTCATGACTAATACCCAGTGGTTCCAACAAGATCGTTCAAATTCACCGTTACTCAAAGTGAACAAGCTGACCAAGCTGTACGCCCCAGGAAAAGGTTGTGAAGACATTAATTTCGACCTCTATCCCGGTGAAGTATTAGGTATTGTGGGTGAGTCAGGCTCTGGAAAGTCCACATTATTAACTTGTCTATCCGCCCGCCTCGCGCCAAATGATGGCGAGGTACTGTATCTCAACCGAGAAAATAACTGGCTTAACCTTTACCAACTATCAGAAACCGAACGTCGTTACTTATTAAGAACGGAATGGGGAGTGGTCCACCAGCACGCCCGTGATGGTCTACGCATGGGGGTCTCTGCAGGTGCCAACATTGGTGAGCGCCTGATGGCCATCGGTGAGCGACATTACGGGAAAATCCGCGAAAAAGGCATGAAGTGGATGCAAGATGTTGAACTGGACGTGGATCGCATCGACGATAAACCCGCCACCTATTCGGGCGGTATGCAGCAGCGTCTTCAGATTGCCCGCAATCTGGTGACGCACCCAAGAGTCGTTTTTATGGACGAACCGACCGGCGGTCTCGATGTGTCGGTACAAGCCCGCTTGTTAGACCTGTTACGCACCTTGGTTACCGAGATGAACCTATCAGTGATTATCGTCACCCATGATCTGGCGGTTGCCCGCTTGCTAGCCCAACGTTTAGTGGTAATGCGCCACGGCAAGATAGTCGAAACCGGACTGACCGATCAGGTACTCGATGATCCGCAACATGCTTACACCCAATTATTAGTGTCTTCCGTGCTGACCCCTTAATCCTCTTTAACAAGGTATATTTAACATGACAACAATGATCAATGTGGAGCAGCTCAGTAAAACCTTCACTTTGCATAATCAAGGCGGTATACAACTGCCTGTTTTAGACAAGGTTGATTTACAGGTTTTTGCCGGTCAATGCACCGTGCTGCATGGCGACAGCGGTTCAGGTAAAAGCACCTTGCTACGTACTTTATACGCCAATTACCTGCCAAGCTCCGGTGCCATTTACGTTCGTCATCAAGGAGAGATGTTGGATCTGGCCAGAGCCTCTAGCCACCAGCTACTAAGCGTCAGACGCGATACAATGGGATATGTCAGTCAGTTTCTGCGCGTGATTCCCCGTATCGCCACGTTGGATGTGGTCATGCAGCCGCTAAAAGAGCGAGGGATTGCCGACAAGGAAGCCAAAGACAGAGCCGCCGACCTACTACAAAAACTCAATATTCCTGAACGGCTATGGTCACTTGCCCCCAGCACTTTTTCAGGCGGTGAACAGCAACGGGTTAATATTGCCCGAGGATTCATTCAAGATTACCCAATTTTATTGCTGGATGAACCAACCGCCTCTTTGGATCAAAAAAATGCTGATGTCGTCGTGCAATTGATTAAAAAGGCGCTCGCCAACAATACCGCTGTCGTCGGTATCTTTCATGATGCGCACGTTCGTGACGCTGTTGCTGATCAGGTCTTTTCAGTCTATAGCGATACCTCCCATGCAAATGATCAAACACCATCGCACATAAATTGATGCTGGAGCACTCACCATGATCTTAACCAATGCTCGAATCGTCTTACCAAATGAAATCATCAAAGGCACCCTAGTCATCAATGAAGGGGTCATCACACAAATAGATCAAGGCAATGTTTCACTGCCTACGGCACTAGATTGCGAAAATGGTTACCTAACCGCTGGCATGATAGAGCTGCATACAGACAATATGGAGAAGCATTTCACTCCACGACCCGGCGTCAACTGGCCCGCCATCCAAGCCTTTAAAGTGCACGATGCACAAATGGTTAGCGCAGGGATTACGTCCGTGTTCGATGCCATCTCGGTGGGGGATGTCATCGAAGGCAGTGAACGATTAAATAACCTAAGCCGTATGGTAGAAGCACTCAATGAATCCCGTGACCGTGGTTTAACACGTGCAGATCACTTCTTGCATTTACGCTGTGAAGTCAGCCATAAAGATACGTTAGCAAACTTTCACGCCTTATTAGAGCAAACGAACGTGCAGTTAGTATCGGTGATGGATCATTCCCCAGGGCAACGCCAGTTCGCCAATATAGAGAAATACCGTGAGTACTATCAAGGCAAATATAAATTATCCAATGCGGAGATGGAGGCCTTCATTACTCGCCAACTGGATGACAGCCAACGCTATAGTGCACAGTTTAGAGAAGCCATTTGCGACACTTGTCACAACCGCCATATTCCTCTTGCCAGCCATGACGATGCCACGATTGACCATATTGACGAATCACATCATTTCAACATGGTGATTGCTGAGTTCCCCACGACGAAGAAAGCGGCAAAAGCAGCCCATGAAAAAGGTATGAGTGTTTTAATGGGCGCTCCCAATGTTGTTCGTGGCGGCTCTCATTCAGGCAATATTGCTGCTCATGAACTCGCTTCCGCTGGGGTATTGGATATTCTCTCCAGCGATTACTACCCCGCCAGTCTTTTGGAGTCGGCTTTTAAAATCGCACGATTAGAAGATAATGATTACGACATTCCAAAAGCGATGAACCTAGTCAGTCTTAATCCCGCAAAAGCCGTTGGTTTACACGGCAGAGGGTTAATTGATTTAGGGTGTAAAGCGGATCTAATTTGGAGTAGCGCGAAGGAAGACCATGTGCACATTGAGCAGGTTTGGAAAAATGGTCAACGTGCTTTTTGACCCCAAACCTCATCCATGTTGACGAGTATTATCACGATAAACCGTCTGTAAAGTGAAAGATAGCGATGAAAAAAACAAGCAAAATCCTTTATTTTATTGGCGCTTCAGGCAGCGGTAAAGACTCGATTATCTCCGCGTTACGCCAGCATATTGACGTTTCTCAGGCGCGGCCAAACCTAATGGTTGCTCATCGCTATATCTGTCGAGATTGGCACTCTGGCAGCGAAAATCATATTCAGTTGAGCGAAAAGGAATTTTGTCAGCGCAAACAATTAGGGCTCTTTGCCTTAGATTGGCAAGCCAATGGCCTACGCTATGGCATAGGCCGTGAAATAGACCTTTGGCTGGCACAAGGGCAAACGGTGATTGTTAATGGTTCCCGTGGCTATTTATCCACCGCAAGAGTGTTATACCGTGAGCAGTTAGTGCCAGTATTGATCACAGTCGATGAGGCCATCTTACGTCAACGTCTTATCGACAGAGGACGAGAGTCGCTTGATGACATCGACTCACGCATTATTAGGAATCAACAACTCACTCGGGAACAAAAGTTACTCGCTGATTGCTACAGGATTGACAATAGCACACAAATTGATCATGCCGTTAAACAACTGATGGCGTATATCAACCGTCTATTGGATCATCATTAAAGGAGTCAATCACATGCTAAAGCGCCCTGAGAAAAGACCAAGCTTAGAGCAAACCAAAGCGGCGAAATCTCTATTAACGATTCGTATTCTTGGCTCGGGCAACGCGGCACAGGTTCCTGTGTGGGGTTGTCACTGCCACGCCTGCGAGCGCGCTAGGCGAGATCGCTCTTTTCGCCGTGGCCCTTGTAGCCTTGAGATTCGCACGGAACTTGGTACCACACTAATCGATGCAGGCTTTAGTGATTTGGCCGAGCGCTACGACTTCGAAGAGATAACACGCATTGTGTTGACACATTTTCATATGGATCATGTACAAGGATTATTTCATCTTCGCTGGTCAGAAAGAGCGCAGAAAATTCCGGTCTTTCGGCCGGATGATGAAAAAGGCGCAGACGATCTCTACAAACATCCTGGCGTACTGGATTTTCAAGCGCCTTTTATTCCATTTAATACCGTTCAACTTCAGGATTTTTCCATTACGCCTTTACCCTTGATTCACTCTAAAATTACCTTGGGCTATGTAATCGAAAAAGACGGTTTCACCTTCGCCTATCTGACGGATACCGTAGGATTACCAGATGCTAGCTTGGCTTTCTTAAGAAACAAAACCCTCGACTGTCTGATAATAGATTGTTCCGAGCCACCGACACCAACAGCTCCAAGAAATCATAATGATATCAACCTTGCCCTTTGGATGTATAACACCCTAGAACCCAGGCAAATGATACTGACCCACATTAGTCATCGACTCGATTGTTGGTTGTTAGAACATAAGGAAAGTTTACCAACCAATATAAAGATAGCTAGCGATGGACTGACAATATATCAAAACACAGAACTTTCATCAGGAAGACATTAAAAATATATGATAAAACGATATTAAACATTTTATATTTACATTCTTCCCCTCTTTAATGGTATTTTAATATACCATGATTCATTACGTTCGCCATTTATAAAACCCACCCAATTAGTTTATAAAAATATTCTATTTAACCATTATAAAATAATCATTTAATAAAAATGTAAGATAAATATGTTCTATTGGTTTTATTAAAACTCATCGGAACAAAATTATATGCAACCTGAAAAGCTTCTTTCCATTGTCAATTTGGATAAAAGTTATGGAAACCATCATCCTGTTATTAAAGAACTCAGTATGGATTTATACGCAGGTGAGTTGGTGGCCATCATAGGGCGATCTGGCGCGGGAAAATCGACACTTTTGCATATGATTAATGGCACAATCAGCACCACTGCTGGCGACATCATCGCCTTTCCCGATAGCAATACGCCTCAAAAAGCCCACTTACTCAAGGGCAAAGCGCTGCGCCATTGGCGCTCTCAATGCGGCATGATTTTTCAAGATTTTTGTTTGGTTCCTAGATTAGATGTGATCACTAACGTGCTGTTAGGAAGATTAAGCGATACGGGTACGCTGCGCTCTTTATTTAAATTTTTTCCCAAGAAAGATGTGGAACGTGCCATTGAATTATTGGAATGGACAGGACTAATCAACCATGCCTTACAGAGGGCGGAAAACCTATCTGGAGGTCAAAGTCAGCGTGTCGCCATTGCCCGAGCATTGATGCAAACACCGCGTATTTTATTAGCCGATGAACCGGTTGCCTCTTTAGACCCCAAAAACACTCACCGAGTCATGGAAGCCCTACAAGAAATCAGCGCACAAAATATTGCGGTGATGGTCAACCTGCACTCCATCGAACAAGTGAAACAATACTGTTCCCGCGTTGTTGGCATTGCTTCTGGA
Source organism: Marinomonas sp. 63XJN7_7_ISO-PGPR-S23-202 (assembly GCF_056173505.1). Taxonomy (NCBI): domain Bacteria; kingdom Pseudomonadati; phylum Pseudomonadota; class Gammaproteobacteria; order Oceanospirillales; family Oceanospirillaceae; genus Marinomonas; species Marinomonas sp. 63XJN7_7_ISO-PGPR-S23-202. The sequence continues at coordinate 2,677,667 of NZ_CM149677.1, forward strand.
GAAATTATTTATAACGGCTCGCCAGATGGACTGACCGAGGACATTCAGCAACGGATTTATGCAAACCCGGCCTCTTAGGCACTCATAATACTTATCTCAACGAGGATATTCAGACAATGAAAACCAAACTTATTAGCCTACTTTTAGGCTCGACGATTTTAGCCTACAGTGCCACCGCTTCTGCCGCTGTTCGTGAATTAAACTTAGGCATTTTAGGTGGTCAAAATGCCACTGAGCAAATCGGCGATAATCAATGTGTCAAAGCATTCTTAGATAAAAAATTGAATGTTGATACAAAATTACGTAATTCATCTGATTACTCTGGCATTATTCAAGGACTCATCGGTGGCAAAATCGATGCCGTTATCAATATGTCTCCGTCAGGCTATGCTTCTGTTTATATCAACAATCCTAAAGCGGTTGATATTATTGGTATTACTGCAGATGACAAAGATCAATCTAAAGGTTATCACTCTGTTGTCCTCGTTCGTGCGGATAGCCCTTATCACAAATTGGCAGATTTAAAAGGCCACTCTTTTGGTTTTGCTGACCCAGATTCAACCTCGGGATTTTTGATACCGAACCATGTTTTTAAACAAAAATTTGGTGGCAACAAAGACAACAACTACAACCATTTTTTCAGTTCAACGACTTTTTCTGGCGGTCATGAACAAGATATTTTGGGCGTATTAAATAAACAGTTTGCTGGCGCCGTGACTTGGACATCCATGGTCGGCGATTATAATAAAGGTTACACCGCCGGTGCTTTCAGACGTTTAATGCGTGAAGACCAGCCTGATTTGATGAAAAAAATTCGCATTATCTGGGAATCCCCATTAATTCCAAATGGCCCAGTGATTATCCGTCATGACCTACCTACTAAATTCAAAAAAGAATTAACTCAGGCGCTTTATGATCTCGATAAAAATGACCATAGCTGCTTTGCAAAATCAGCAGGCGGCATGGTTCATATGGTTCCAGCTTCGGTCAAAGATTACCAAAACATAATCGATCTAAAACGTGAGCTTATGCAAGGTAATCGTTAATTCCAGCAGAAACAGCAAAGACCAAACGCAGCCATTAAAAGAGAAACGCGGGATATGCCAAGCCAAACATTTGAATCTTATTATCAACGTATTCGACAACGTCAAAAACGTGAGAGTTTACTTTGGTCTATCGGAATTTTAATCGTCTATTTTTATTCAGGTTATCTATCCGAATTTAGTCTATCAGTCGTTTGGCAAGGCATACCGCATTTTTTTGACTATCTGTCAGATATTCTGCCCACTCTACATTTTCCTGTTTTATTTGCCGATGGTCACACCAAGGGGTCTTTCGCCTATTGGGGGTATCGCTTAAATATTCAGATTCCTCTATTAGGACAAACTATTGCCATTGCCATTGCCGCAACTTTATTTTCAAGTTTAATGGCAACCTTTGCCTCTTTTCCTGCTTCCAATAACACACAAATACATTGGTCACTACGTTATGGCTTACGCTCTATTGCCGCGTTTTGTCGAACAATGCCGGAACTTGCTTGGGCCGTCATGTTTGTCATGGCGTTTGGCGTTGGCCCCATTCCAGGCTTTTTTGCCCTATTTCTTCACAGCTTTGGATGCCAAACAAAATTGTTTTATGAGACCGTGGAAGTTGCCTCTGACAAACCCGTCCGCGGCCTTCGTGCTTTAGGGGCCAGCCGATTAATGCGAATGCGTTATGGACTGTGGCCTCAGGTAGCACCCACCTTTATGTCCTATACCTTTATGCGCCTAGAAACCAATTTTCGTCAATCCACTATTTTGGGTTTAGTTGGCGGCGGGGGTATCGGCCAAGAGCTAATGACGTCAATTAAACTCGACCATTACGATCAGGTCAGCATTGTACTCATACAAATTATTCTCGTTGTCTCATTACTGGATTTTATATCCGGCAAGTTACGTCATCGCCTATTAAAAGAGATGTCAGTATGATAAATCACAGCAATACAATCTCAACATCAGAGCGCTCTAATAATGAGCAGCAATATGCTGCAATCTATGCCAGCCGAAGAAGACATATGGTGATCACCTTCAGTCTGGGTCTGATTATCCTCTTCTATTATATCTTCTTTTTCTATTTCAATGGATTAACACCAGAACAGATGTTTCAAGGGCTTGATAAACTGGGGCAATATTTTGCTCGAATGTTTATTTGGCGCAATGTCAGTCAGTGGCCATTCGGCTACTATTTCACACAAATTGCAGTGACATTAGGCATTGTTTTCGCTGGCACTTTCACAGCAACATTACTCGCCCTGCCTCTCTCTTTTTTAGCCTCTCGTAGGGTGATGAACACGTTTGTTTTAGCCTCTATTTCCGTTGTCATACGACGTCTTTTTGACATTATGAGAGGGATAGACATGGCAATCTGGGGGATGATTTTTATTCGTGCAGTGGGTATGGGGCCCCTGGCTGGTGTCATGGCGATATTTATTCAAGATACCGGGCTACTGGGTAAATTGTATGCTGAAAGCCACGACGCGGTTGATAAGCGCCCCAGTCGAGGATTAAGCGCCTTAGGAGCAAACCACCTACAAAAGCACCGATTTGGTATCTTTACCCAGTCCTTCCCGCAATTTTTAGCCCTAACACTTTATCAAATAGAGTCCAATACCCGTTCGGCCGCGGTTCTTGGTTTCGTGGGTGCTGGAGGAATAGGATTGGTCTACGCGGAAAATATGCGACTTTGGAACTGGGACGTGGTGATGTTTATTACACTGGTTCTCGTCTTATTAGTAATGCTCATGGACAAAGCCTCAGAACTCTTGCGCAAAAAATACATCATCGGCGAGGACATCCCGTTGTTTAATCAGCCAACGCAGCATACAGAAAAATAAAAAGCCTTAACCCCCACACCCAAGCAAGAGTTAAGGCAAAACAGTACAGGAAAAAGCTAGAGCCACTCTTTCTCTATCAGGCGCAAGAGTATTTAGACAACCTCTTCGCGCCACTCAATCCATTATTACCAATAACCAAGCACCTTCCACCACAGGCCGCCCACTACGCCCCAGATCACTAAGTTGATCACGCTCATCAAAAAACCCGCTTTCCACCAGTCCCCCATGCTAACGTAACCAGACCCAAAAATAATTGGCGAGGTTCCCGTTGCGTAGTGTGTCAATGACATCATAATAGAAGAAGCCCCCGCAAGTAGAAGACCAAGATATAATGGTGGCGCCCCTAGCGCTAACCCTGCAGAATAAAAAGCAGCAAACATGGCGGTCACATGAGCCGTTGAACTGGCAAAAAAGTAATGGGAATACAAATAGACACAGACAAGAATCAAAGCAGACGCTTCCCAACCTAGACCAAAACCTGCAATGTTGCCCTCAATGACATGAGAGAACCATTGCACTAAACCTAGCTTGTGTAGATAAGTTGCCATCATGACCAAAGCGGAGAACCAGACAATGGTATCCCAAGCAGATTTCTCTTGGAGCACATCCTCCCAGGTCAAGACACCGGTAACTAACAACACAGAGAGCCCCATGAAAGCCACTGTTGTTGTGTCAACAGAAAAAGCTTCACCAAAAATCATCCCTGGAATGTTTGCCCACAACAGCAGCAACATAGCAAACACACCAACCATGACTTTTTCACCATAAGACATTGACCCCATTTCTGCCAATTTCGCCTTTGCTTGCTGGCTAGCGTCAGGCGTTTCTTTTAACTCTGGCGGGTACAGCGCATAAATAATCAATGGTAAAAGAAGAATGCACACTAAACCAGGCAATAAAGCGGCTAATGCCCATGTTCCCCAAGTAATATTGATCTTCGCCCCCGTTACATCGGCAATCAATTTCACAATCAGCGGATTAGGCGCAGTCGCCGTGATAAACATACCTGACGTAATGGTGTTAGCATTATAACTGACCAAGGATAGATAGTGGCCAATTTTGCGAGAGGTCCCTTGCTCTGGAGAGGAGTTAAAGCCTGCCGCAATGGATTTCATAATGGGGTGAATAATGGCCCCACCTCGGGCGGTATTACTTGGGGTTACTGGGGCGATAACCAAATCGGACAAGGCTAAGGCATAACCGACACCAATGGTTTTTTTGCCAAAAACAGAAATAAAGGCGTAGCCAATACGACGCCCCAACCCTGTTTTGGTTAAACCACGCGAGATAATAACAGCAATCCCAATCAACCAGATCAAAGAGTTAGAGAAACCACTTAGCGCATCTTTAATCGCAATAGATCGATTCGAATTCGTCACACCAGTCAAAGCTACCAGAGCAATCGCCATTATCGCAATCGCACCGATTGGCATCACCTTACCGATAATCGCCGCAATGGTTCCGACAAACAAAGCAAGCAAATGCCACGCATTCGCAGAGACACCTTCTGGCACAGGGATAACAAACCAAATCAGCAGCGTCAGCACTACTGAAATGATTCCAGGTATAATCTTGATACCGCCAACTTTCATCTCAACTCCTCCCAAAATCGATAAGCTCCCACTCCAGAGTGAGACGTCGGCGCGATTTTAGCATGGAGAAATTCAACTGTATGAATTCTGACACTTTAGATACTTATGTAACTAAAATTACTGACTGTTTGGTCAATATGATGCATAAAAATAAAAAAAGGACTGGTATTGACCAATCCTTTCTATTAATTCAAGCTAAACATTAGCCAAACTTTGCTTCGAGCTTTTCATTCATTAAGGTTTGCCATTCTTTATCTAGAGGTGCCTCAAACAACATACGCTCACCATTTAGCATAATGTCTAAGCGTGTTGCATGTAGACACAAGCGTTTAAAGCCCAACGCTTTAGTTTCTTTTAAGCGCTCTGAAGGCGAGTACTTGTCATCACCGACAATGGGATAACCTGCGTGAAGCGTATGCACACGAATTTGATGTGTTCGTCCTGTAACGGGCTCACATTCCACTAAACTATACCCTTCAAATTGTCTGACCAACTTAAAGCGCGTTAAACTCTCTTTGCCATCAGTATGAACTTTAACAATCCGCTCACCAGATTTAAGTTCATTTTTCAGCAACGGCGCATTCACTTGAAGCTTGCGCTTGGGCCAACTTCCATAAACCAGTGCTAAATAGGTTTTCTGCACACCTTCTTTTTCCCGCAGTGCTGTATGCAATTCTTTCAGAACACTGCGTTTTTTAGCGATCATGATCAAACCCGAGGTATCTCGATCCAATCGATGAACAAGCTCAATGAATTTTTCTTGTGGCCGCATCTGACGAATCACTTCCACTAAACCAAAACTGAGGCCACTGCCGCCATGTACGGCTAAGCCGGATGGTTTATTGACAACGATCAACCCCTTATCTTCGTAGACAATGCGCGACTCAATATCATTTTTTAAGCGATCTGGTAATGTGGGTTTCTCTGACTCCGGTGCGACAACAATAGGCGCAATACGAACGATATCGTCATGAACCAATCGATAATCGGGTTTTGTACGTTTTTTGTTAACGCGGATTTCACCCTTTCTAAGTAGGTTGTAAATTTTTCCCTTTGGCACACCTTTTAGTAAGGTAACCAAGAAGTTATCGATTCGTTGACCGGAATGATTGCCATCAATAGTGACATAACGAACCGCTGGACGAGGGGTTGAATTTTGTTCTGAATCCGACATAACCAAAGATTGGTTTCCTTTATAATTGAAGCACTTAGTTTTTACTGCTATATTCACATTCGCAGAGGGTAAGAGGCAACAAAACACCTCGAAGATAAGACGCTGGAAATGAAATATATAGCCGAAGCGACACTTCGGCCCCCTATCTTACCTCTGTAACAGTTAAGCTTAAATAATAAACCGCATGATTCGGATAATTCTGTCTCAGTGGAAGAATTTCTCATTAGTTGCACGGCCGCGCGTTCGCGTCGTTTGGTAAAACGCAAAAAACGAGACTGGTATAGAGACTTTTTGTTATTGATTTGGCGGCGACCGCATAAAAACGTTTTATTTTAATAAACGCACCGCGCACTCCTTTGCTAAATACAACGAAATAGCACCTCAAGACTTGGGTCAGCGCATCTAACTGTGGCTCTCTTTCACTGGACATTTGTTCGCATCAGCTAACAGAGTTCACACATATAATGATTAGAATGTTAATAAATGCAACTCAACAAGAAGAGTTGCGAGTCGCCCTTGTCGATGGACAGCGTCTTTATGATCTTGATATCGAATCTGGTTCACGCGAACAGAAAAAGGCCAATATTTACAAAGGTCGCATCACTCGTATTGAACCCAGTTTAGAAGCCGCATTTGTGGATTACGGCGCGGAACGTCACGGCTTTCTTCCGTTAAAAGAAATATCCAAAACCTATTTTTCTAAAAAATCGAACCACGACGGCCGCATCAATATCAAAGATGTGTTAAGTGAAGGCCAAGAAGTCATCGTACAGGTCGATAAAGAGGAACGAGGTAACAAAGGTGCTGCGCTAACCACGTTTGTTAGCTTGGCTGGCCGTTATTTGGTATTGATGCCAAACAATCCCCGCGCTGGTGGTATTTCCCGTCGCATCGATGGTGATGATCGCTCACAGCTCAAAGAAGCCATGTCAGGTCTTAATACACCAGAAAATGGCGGCTTGATCGTCCGTACGGCCGGTGTTGGCCGCTCAACAGAAGAACTGCAATGGGATTTGGATTATCTAGACACCCTATGGAGCTCCATCACCAAAGCCGCATCGGAAAAACCCGCTCCGTTCTTAATTTATCAAGAAAGTAACATTGTCATTCGTGCGATTCGCGACTATCTTCGTGAAGACATCGGCGAAGTGTTGATCGACGAAAAAAGCGCCTATCAAGATGCCATCAACTTTGTCATGCAAGTCATGCCGCATTTCAAATCGCGCATCAAAATGTACACGGATTCTACCCCACTATTTAACCGTTTCCAGATCGAAACCCAGATCGAAACGGCTTTCCAACGTGAAGTCCGTTTGCCGTCAGGTGGTTCTATCGTTATAGACCCAACAGAAGCCCTTGTGTCTATCGACATTAACTCCGCTCGCGCCACAAAAGGCGGTGACATTGAAGAAACGGCACTACAAACGAACTTAGAAGCCGCTGACGAAATTGCTCGTCAATTACGTCTTCGCGATATTGGCGGCTTAGTGGTTATTGACTTTATCGATATGACCCCGGTTCGCAACCAAAAAGAAGTCGAAAACCGCATGAAAAATGCACTGGAAGCGGATCGTGCCCGTGTCCAGCTTGGCCGTATTTCACGCTTTGGCTTATTAGAAATGTCACGTCAACGTTTGCGTCCTTCCCTAGGTGAGACCAGCGGCATTGTCTGCCCTCGTTGTAATGGTCAAGGCTTCATCCGTGATGTTGAGTCTTTGGCTTTATCAGTACTTCGCCTTATTGAAGAAGAGTGCTCTAAAGAGCGTACGGCTCAGATTCGTGCCGTATTACCTGTCTCTGTGGCAACCTTCTTGCTAAACGAGAAGCGTACTAACATTGCGAAAATTGAGAAGCGTAATAGCGTCCATATTATCTTAGTGCCCAACCCGCACATGGAGACGCCACATTTCGAAGTTGAACGTATTCGTGATGACAGCTCCGTTGTCTCTCAAAATGAAAACAGCTACACCCTAGTTGAAACCCCAGAGCAACCACCTTACGAACCTCGTCAGGTTAAAGAAAGCGCTCGACCACAGGCTGCAGTGACCAGCATTGCCCCTAAATCCCCTGCGCCCGCTCACACTACGGCATCACCCTCTCCGGCCGAACAAAGAACGAAGAGCGTGACAACACAAAAACCAGGCTTACTCAAGCGCATTATAACCGCGTTATTTGGTGAACCAGAGCCTACTCCTGTCGCGAAATCAACAACACCCGCAAGCAAAGCGCAAACCAGCAAGCCTGCTGCCAAAACTGAGCGTAATAACGGTGACCGAAATACTGACCGTGATCGTAATAATGAGCGCCCGGCCAGTAAAAATGCGAACCGTAATAATCGCAACAAACGCAGTAAACATCAAAATGCTGATCGAGATAATGCAGCTGAGTCGAGTAAAGAAAATAGTCGTTCGACTCGTCAATCTCGTCGCGAGCAAGCGGAAGCCAGCGCAAAAGGTAGCCGCAACAACACCAACACGCGCACAAATAACAAACAAGATTCTCAAGAGGCGAAATCTGAAAGGAAAGACACCTCTACTAAGGCACCACGTCAAGAGAAGTTTGTTCCAGAAGTTGTCGAGCGTAAACGCGAGAAAAATGAAAACATCCGTCGTAGCGGCAAGCTCAAAGAGGAAGCCATTGAAGCCGAAAAACTAAAAGAGCAAGAAGATGCTGCTTTAGTCGAAGCCGCTGCTCAAGCAGAAGAAACACGTCGTAATGATGAAGCCAGCAACGAAGATGGTACGCCTCAGCGTCGCTCTCGCCGTTCTCGCCGTTCTCGTAAGCCTGCTAACAGAAATGAGGACAGCAACACAAACGAAGAAAGTGAAGTAGAGCAAGCCACTCAGGCAGAAAGCAAACAGGAAAAAGCACCTGAGGCTCAAGAGCCGGCTCAAACAGAAAAAGCAGCCTCTTTCGATAAAAAAGCATCTGAAGATAATGCTCCTGAAAGCAATACTTCTGACGACACGGTATCTGAAGATAAGGTATCTGAAGAAAAAGCATCAGAAGAAAAAGCGTCTGAAGCAACTCAACCCGTTGAAACCACTGAAGAGATTGCCGATGTACAAGCTCCGCAAACTGCTACCGAGCAAACGAATACGGTGAGCGAAGAGAAAGCTGAGACAGAAGTCAAACAGACCAATGCCGTACCAACAGACGCTGAGGAAAAAGCAGACGTCGCTCCTGAGCAACGCCCTGCCAAACCAAAAATGTCTGCGAAAGCGCAATTAGGCGATGTCCGTGCTACGCCATCTCAACCAGATCAGTCTGAAATGGCAGCCACTGAAAGTACTGAGCAGGCACAGTCATCTGAAGCAGTACAATCAACGGAACCGGCTGAAAAAGCGGAATCCGCTGATATCTCCGAAGAGACCGCTTCTTCTCAAGAACCAGTTGTTGCTGATGAGCCAGTCGCAGCCACACAACAACCGGCTGAAACAGCAGAAGCAGAATCAAGTGAAGCAAAACCGGAATCGTCTGAAGCAGAAGATAGTGATGCTGTAACGACAGACTCTCAGACACCCTCTGCCGAAGCAGAAGAAGTGTCAGTAGAAGAAAGCAAAACGTCTGAGCCTGAACCTGAGGAAGCAAACACTGCCATTGAAGCAACAGAGCAAGTAGAAAGTACTGAAGAGTCCAAAGAGGAAGCGGTATCCAACACGGCAACAGAAGCGCCTACTAAACCAGAAGAGCAGAGCGAGCATGAAGACTCCGCTACCGCTAATGGTTCTGTTCGACGTATTCGTACTCCTCGTCGAGGACGTGGTAAAACAGCTATAGCCAAACCGACTACAGCGCCTAAAGAGCCCGTTGAGCTTCCTGAAGCGATTCTTGCCCAACAGGAAAAGATGAAGCAAGAGCTGGCAGAAAAGCGTCAGAACAGCACATCTTCTCGTCGCAGATCGTCTACTGGTCGAGTCAAAAATGACCCAAGACTTCAAAGGCAAGACACTCAAACAGAAGAAAATACCGCTACAGAGACATCTGAAACGGAATAAGTTTTGAGTCTATAATCATGAAAAAGCCCGCTTAAAGCGGGCTTTTTTGTAATTTGTAAGCCTCCTTATCACTGATTACAATATTTTGGCGCCATTACGATTTTTATTTTCTTTGTTTTTTTCACGGAAGTGATGGAGAAATATTGCCCTTTAGAGAATAAACAATGGCCACCTATTATGACACTTTTCGACGAATTTCAATTTTTGTTCCAATTAGCCCTTGATGTTCCTCAGCATCAAAAACCATCGATAATGCCGCAATCTTATCCAAAATAAAGGCAGTAAATGGAGCAGGTTTATGATTTGTCATATCCATATGCAATAACATGGTTTCCATTGCGGCCAGCAACTGTCCTGTACTGGCATGCTCCATTATTAATAATAAGTGTATTTTCTTCGCGTCATGATCAACAATATGAGGTCTAATCACCAAACCTTCATTTAAGGACACCTCATTAAGATAATGGGTCATACTTTGCAGCGTATAAATGGAGAGTTGATGGGCTGAGCGATAATCCCTATTAAGACCAATTAAATCCATAAAACCGTCTATCCCTTTACTGAACGCAACAACATAGTAGGCGTCATTCATATGATTATTATAATCAATCCATTCTGGTAGAACTTTACCTTCAAAAACAATGGGGGCATTTGTTGCCATTACGCTTTCTTCTTACTTTATTGAAAGGTTAAGCGTTATTCTAATAAACATTACTCACCGCAATTTGATAATATTCGATGATTCATCGCTCATTTTGGCAGGAACGATAGTGCGTAAATTCGATAAAAGGTGGGCTCGTGTTTAATCGCAAAGAAGATAATTTTTCTCAGCACATTCATTTTTTAATTTTACCTAACTTCTCGCTATTTGGTCTAACCTCCATGCTGGCACCACTGCGCCATGCCAATCGTTTATCCAATGAGCCACTTTATACCTGGACACTGGTTTCGGAAGCTTCAGAAATGGTCCCCACCAGTGACAATATAGAAATTCGCAGTCATGCCAGCATCAAGGATATAGATAGATGTGAGTGTTTGATTATCTGTTGCGGCGCGTCACCAAATCTTTATACACAGCGTCATATATTAGGCTTTATTCGTAAGCAAGCGGCATTTGGCGCTTATATTGGCGCACAAGATACAGGGGCCCACTTAATAGCGGCCGCCGGAGCGCTAGATGGTTATAAGAGCACGCTTCATTGGGAGCTTTTGGAAACAACGCCTCCTCTCTTTCCCAATGTTAATTTCGTGCAAGAGCTGTATGTGATCGATCGTAAACGTTTTGCTTGTTCAGGCGCATTGTCCGGCTTGGATATGATGCTGCACATTATCAAAATACAACATGGACACCAACTCTCGTCGAACGTCAGCAATGCATTGATCTATTCGCAACTTCGAGAGCACCACAGTCCACAAAAATTGAGTCCTATCAAGCATTTGGATTGTCGTAATAAACATTTGCTAGGTGCCGTTGCATTAATGGAAAGAAACATTGAAGAGCCTCTTTCCATTGCCGAACTTGCCAACTACGTACAAATCTCCGAACGCGAACTTGAACGTCTGTTTAAACATTACCTAGACACCTCGCCGCTTATTTATTATCGACGCATTCGCTTGAACCTAGCTCGTAGTCTGTTACAGCAAACCAATGACAGTGTGACAAAAATAGCGGAGTCCTGCGGCTTTCAATCACTCTCTCACTTCTCCCGCTGCTACCAAAAAGAATTCCTCAAAAAACCCAGTGATGAACGCTGACAACTGTCGAAATACGTCTATTTATCTTCGGTTTTGTTAAAAATAATTCCTCTCGCCTCGGTATTGTGTTTTTAGCGGTTTGCATTTCTACACGAAAGCTCCGCCAAAAACACTGCCCTAGTTAGCTTGTGTGAGGATCTTATATGAATTCCGAGGTGATTATTACTTGTGCTGTCACGGGAGCTGGCAATACTGCCCACCGCAGTCCATATGTCCCGGTAACCCCCCATGAAATTGCCAATGCTGCAATAGAAGCCTGGAATGCAGGTGCTGCCATTGCTCATATCCATGTTCGCGACCCAGAGACAAAACAGTGCTCTCGTCGTATCGACCTTTATGCTGAAGTCTGCGACATTCTTCGATCATCCAGTTGCGATGTCATTATAAATCTCACTGCTGGAATGGGCGGCGATTTGTTTCTGGGACCTGATGATGCTCCAACCCAGTTTGCCAGCGACACAGATCTTATTGGTGCAAAAGAACGCTTGCGCCACATAGAAGCACTCAAACCTGAAATGTGTACGTTGGACTGTGGCTCTCTTAATTTTGGCGACAACAATCTAGTCTACGTTTCCACCCCAGATATGTTACGTCAAGGTGCGAAGAGCATTCTTGAGCTGGGTATCACCCCCGAACTGGAAATCTTTGATACAGGCAACCTATGGTTTGCTTTGCAAATGGCCAAAGAAGGATTACTACCAGACAATGCCCTCTTCCAGCTTTGCCATGGCATTCCTTGGGGAGCACCACCGGAAATGAGTCTGCTAAAAGCAATGGTTGATATGTTGCCCTCAGGAACACAGTGGACTTCCTTTGCCCTGGGTCGCCAACAAATCCCCTGGGCCGCTCAAGCCATATTATTAGGAGGGCATGTTCGTGTTGGATTGGAAGATAACCTCTATTTACGCAAAGGCGAATTCGCCACTAACGGTCAACTTGTCGACAAAGCAGTGCACTTAGCAGAGCTTCTTGGTACACGAGTCCTTACCCCTTCTGAGGCCCGCGAAAAACTACGTTTACGCGGTATTCAATAAGGAGAACATCATGGCACGAGTAGACCCGAATAAAGTTTCAGTTGTCGGTGTGATTGGTACCGGTGTGATCGGTGGTGCATGGGCCCTACACTTTTTGCGCATGGGAATGGATGTTATTGCCTACGATCCAGGACCGAATGCGAAAGAAAAATTATTAGCCACAATTGAAAACACCTGGCCAACCATGGAAAAACTAGGCTTACGAAATAACGCCAGTAAAAACCGTTTGCACTTTGTTGAAACACTTGAAGAAATGGCAGGACAAGTTCAAGTGATTCAAGAAAGCACACCAGAAGTGCTGGAGCAAAAAAAAGCACTCTTTAAAGCATTAGATGACTTCTTACCCATAGACACGATTGTCATTTCCAGCACCTCTGGATTTAGCATGTCCAGTATGACCACGGAGCTAACCCAAGCTCCAGAACGATTCGTTGTAGGGCACCCCTTCAACCCACCTTATCTTGTGCCCTTTTGTGAAGTATGTGGCGGCGAGCGAACCAGTCAAGCAACAGTGGACTGGACAGCGGATTTCTACGAGCACATTGAGAAAAAAGTGGCCAAGATGAACAAAGAATTACCAGGCTTTATCGGCAATCGCTTACAAGAGGCATTATGGCGTGAAGCCCTGCATATGGTGGCAAATGGTGAATGTAGCGTAGAAGATATAGACAAATCCATCGCCTATGGCCCAGGGCTACGCTGGGCCATTATGGGACACTGCCTGACGTATCACTTGGGTGGAGGTCAAGGTGGCATGGCTCACCTTTTGGATCATTTCGAAGAATCTCTCAAAGAACCCTGGACCCGCCTTGAAGCCCCTGAGTTAACTCAGAAACTAAAAGAGGACATGATTCAAGGTTGCTTAAATCAAGCGGACGGGGCCAGCATAAATGACCTGATAAAAGAACGAGATGAATGCCTCATCCGCATTATGCAAACACTTGATGAATACAAAAAAGAACATGGAATTATGCGCTGATATAAAAAGTAATAATAAAAACCAAGAGACTCCGGTCGAAGATTACGAGGAGAGGAACAATGAAAAAGCACTATAAACACTGGTTAAAAATCGCAGGAGGCACAACATTGTTGGCTGCAAGCTTGGTCGCATCGGCGGCTGAGCCAGAGCAATGCAAAACGGTGACCTTTGCTGATCCTGGCTGGTCAGATATCGGTGCAACCAATGCCATTACAACAACACTACTAAAAGCATTAGGCTACAAAACTCATATTATGTTGCTGGGCGTTCCTATTGTTTTTGAGAGTTTGAAAACAGGTAAAATCGATGTTTTTCAGGGTAACTGGATGCCCGTTCAAGCACATTATATTAAAAAATACGCAGACGATATCAATGTGATTCGCACTAACTTAACGGGAATCAAGTTTACCCTTGCGGTACCAAAATATGTCTACGATGATGGAGTGAAAGACTTTAACGACCTACATAAATTCAGCAAAAAATTCCATCACCGCATTTATGGTATTGAAGCTGGCTCCGCCGTCAACCAAACCCTTCAAAACATGATCCATAATAAAGATTATGACCTTGGAGACTGGCAATTAGTGGCATCCAGTGAGCAAGGTATGCTTTCTCAAGTTGCCCGATCCGTAAAACGCCACAAATTTATTGTCTTTATTGCTTGGGAACCACACCCCATGAATATAAGATTTCATCTGAAATACTTAAGTGGCGGCGACAAGTATTTTGGCCCTAACTATGGTGGCAATACAACCGTCCAGACCATCACACGTAAAGGTTACACTAAGGAGTGTGGCAATGTTGGCAAACTTCTACACAACTTGAAATTCAGTGTGAAGATGGAAAATGAAATTATGCTAGCCGAAAAAGATGAGGGCAAAAAAGCAAAAACCGCCGCAACAGAATGGATAAAAGCCCATCCTGACGTGTTGAAAAAATGGTTGGATGGGGTAAAGACCTATAACGGTCAACCCGCTTTAAGCCAAGTAAAATCAAAATTAGGAATTTAAGAAAAAGCGTAAATTTCTCTAGTCATTCAACAAGCGGTTGACTCTCCACGACACTTGTTGAATGACTAGACTTCCCCATGGAGGAAAAGCCAGGAGCAATGGACGTGCTACGAACATCTAGCGTTGCTGTTTGATCTTCCACCCAGCAGCGTAAAGATTGCGCTTTGGCGATGTCTTTTGTGCTAATCAGCTCAATGCTGCCTCTATGCTCCGACGCTGCCAATCCTTGCACCTCTAATGGATAAGTTTCTTGGAGACGGCGATATAATTGGGCTGTCACACCTTCACTTGGCTCAATGATTTCGCAGTTTTCACCAAGATACTGAATAAAGATTTGCTTTACCAAAGGGTAATGGGTACAAGCTAAAACCAGTGTATCTACTTCTGCCTCCAACATATGCTGACAAAGCTCTTTGACCAACTTATCAACCACGACTTCGGAAGCGGGCCACTGATCAATTTCAAAGGCTAGCGTGGGGCTCGACATAATTTGTACCTTACTATCTGACCGCCACAATTCGATTAATTCTTTTAAACGATGACTTTGTGCTGTTAATGGCGTTGCTAATACCGCAACATGACGCTTTTTGCTGACTCGAAAAGCGGGCTTCACGGCAGGCTCGACACCAATAACGGGCAACTGAGTATGAGCACGCAACGTATCAATAGCGGCAACGGTGGCTGTATTACAGGCTACAACGATGGCATAAACACCTTGCTGCTCAAAGAACTCTCCGATTGCAATCAAACGAGATTGAATTTGCTCTGGGCTTTTTTCTCCATACGGCGCAAAGGCAGAGTCCGCAAAATAGAGTAAATCCAAAGCCGGTATTTTTTTTCGAATAACATTGAGAATGGTCAAACCACCTGCACCAGAATCTAATACGCCAATTTTCACTGAATACCACCCTCAACAATGCTTGCCATGGCATCTACCGCTGGCAATTTAACAGGCTCCCGCTCCAAGAACACACCATATTTATCCAATACCGACTGTTTGATTTTAGACTCAAGCTCTAACAATGCATCCGCTTTATGTTCTGAGTAATTCACTAATACTAAAGCCTGCTTATCGTAGACACCTACTCCCTTGTGAATAACCCCTTTCCAGCCAGCTTGATCGATTAACCACCCCGCCGCTAATTTAAATGCCTCACCAAAAGGAAAAGACACCAAGTTCGGAAAGCGACTTTTTAACTGCTCATGTTGCTCAGGACTAACAATAGGGTTTTTGAAAAAGCTGCCTGCGTTAGCAAGCTTGGCGGGATCCGGCAATTTACTTTGACGCACTAAACAAACCGCATCAAACACTTTCGCGAGCGTTACTTCACCTTGGATTTGCTGCTTAAGACCGCCATAGTTGAGAGAATAAGATGGCAAACAGTGCAATTGCATTTCAACAGCGGTAATGATGTATCGCCCTTGCCAACGCCCTTTAAAATGACTATCTCGATAAGCAAAACCGCAAGACTCCGCCGACAACCACTCAAGCGCTTCAGACATAACATCTAAGACCTGGACACGCGTCAACACATCTTTAACTTCAACCCCATAAGCACCGATATTCTGTACAGGCGCTGCACCCACTGTACCAGGAATAAGTGCTAAATTCTCAATACCATACCACTGATGCTCAACCGCATAAGCCACTAGCTGATGCCAGTTTTCCCCCGATGCTACTTGCAAAAAAACACTATCCCCTGATGCTTTAACCGTTTTCCCCATTAAACGGTTAACCAAGACAAGCCCAAGCACCTCATCGCTAATCAGTAAGTTACTACCACCACCAATCACGGTCACAGGAATATCGACATGCTTTGCCCAGCGTAATGCCTCAGCCAAACGGTCAAGGCTGTCGATCTCGGCAAAATATTGTGATTTATGCTCAAAACGGAAGGTATTATAGGGGGCTAAAGAGACATTTTCCTGAATAAACGGCGGTTGTAAAAAGGTTTCAAGGGAATCGTCAGTCATGACATTACAGCCTTGTTAATTGAAGTTAGGAGCGAGCAACAAGGTGCTCAATAAAAGATTGAGACATGAGTTGCAAACGCTCTCGCATTTTCACAAAACCATCCTCTTTACCATAATAGGGATCACCAACCTCACCAAAAGAGACGCCCTCAGCAAACTCACCGAACATAACCAATTTTGCATGACTGTTATCAGGTTGCATTTGACGTAAATAGTTAAGGTTGTCTTTGTCCATCGCGAGAATCCAATCAAAATAATCGAAATCCTCTAATACGATTCTTCTGGCTTTTTGAGTGGCGATATTAACCCCAATATCAGCCAACGCTTTAACAGAGCGCGGATCCGGACGGTCACCAACGTGGTATGCTCCCGTCCCAGCCGAATCGACCTCAAGGTCAACACCATACTCAGCCGCACAAGACTCTAAAATGCCTTGAGCAGCGGGTGAACGGCATATATTCCCCAAACAAACGGTTAATATTCTGATGCGTTTCATTTTGAAGAGCTGGATTCCAAACGTTCATCAGTCGTCAATGTACGCGCCTCTGATTCAAGCAATACAGGGATATCGTCACGAATCGGATAAGCCATCCCACCCACTTTACTAATCAGCTCTGAGCCGTCTTTGCTCAATGTGAGCGGTGTTTTGGTCACAGGACAGACCAAGATATCCAATAGCACTTTATTCATGGTGTTTCTCATTGTTGAATGTTATTTAATTTTTGAAGCAATTGCGCTTTCAACTCAGCAGGCAATGCCAACTTAACAGGCAAAAACCACAAGTCATTATTGACCAGAGATAATGTTTTACATTTTACCGCATCTTTTTCCGTCATGACGACAGGGCCCAACTTTGGTATATCG
This sequence comes from Marinomonas sp. 63XJN7_7_ISO-PGPR-S23-202, assembly GCF_056173505.1. NCBI lineage: Bacteria > Pseudomonadati > Pseudomonadota > Gammaproteobacteria > Oceanospirillales > Oceanospirillaceae > Marinomonas > Marinomonas sp. 63XJN7_7_ISO-PGPR-S23-202. The sequence continues at coordinate 2,694,922 of NZ_CM149677.1, forward strand.
TCAGCTTGATAGCCATAATGATCGTTAAACCAATGCACACTGTCTATTTTATCCAACCCCAACGACGCTAAGGTTGATAAAAATCGCTCCGGATTACCAATTCCGGCCATCACATGCCAAGCCTTGCCCCCCTTAACGAACGCTTCATCAAAAGACAGAGACCGGGAGCCATCCAAGGATAACAAGCAATCACTTTGTAAGGCAGCAGGCATCACCGGAAATGGCAAGTTATTTAATTGAGTCGTCAATCGATCTGTTATGCTAACAATGAAGTCTACACTCGCCAAGCGCTCGACAGGCTCCCTTAACGGCCCCACAGGTAATAGATAACCGTTGCCAATGCCACGCTTGGCATCAATCATCGCAATTTCGATGTTTCGATTCAACGCATAATGCTGCATACCATCATCACTGATGACAACATCTACGTCAAACCGCTCTAGCAAACATTTAACCGCTTGCGCACGTTTAGGGTAAACCACCATAGGACATTGGGTACGGCGAGCCAACATAACGGGCTCATCGCCGACATCTTGCGCTAAGCTTGACTCAACCACACTGGTTGGCACAGACAATTTGGCACCGTGGCCACGGGACACAATACCAGGCTTAAAGCCCTCGCCCCTTAACCATTCACATAAAGCCACCACCATGGGAGACTTACCGGTTCCACCCGTACTGATATTCCCCACGACAATAACGGGAACGGGAGCCGTGTAAGACAAAGCAGGATTCGCTAAGAAGGCCGCTCGCTTTTTCTCCACAATGCGTCGAGCAAGAGGCATCAGAGGTAAAAAAAGCTGTGTCCATTTTGCCTCACCATACCAAGAGCGAGTCAATAACGATTCTACACTCACTTAGCCGGCTCTTTTTGTGTTGTGTGGGCAATCTTCGTGATACCCAGCTGAGAGGCCGCGTCATAAATTCTTAGCACCATCTCATAAGGCGCCTTAGCGTCCGCCGTGATTATTAAGGGTCGGGAGTAATCGCCATGAGCGACCTCTTTGATGCCCTGCACTAATGTATTGATTTTCTCATTAATCAGTGTTCGCCCATTAATCACATATTGACCATCTGCGGTCACCACAATATCAACATCTTTACTGTTATCGTATGCAGGGGCGCCTGCTTCAGAAGAGGGCAAATCAATCGTCAGCTCAGAACGATGATTAAAGGTGGTACTGATAACAAAAAACAGCAGCAACAGAAAAACCACATCAATCAAAGGCGTTAAATTGATTTGCACGTCATCTAATTTTTGACGGCGAAATTTCACTGTTTAGCTCCTGATTTCGGTTCTCTTTCACCATGAAGTGCATCCACAAGCTTAGTCGAATTCTGCTCCATTGAAACAACCAACACATCGATTTGACGACTGAAATAACGATGAAAAATCAGTGCAGGGATTGCCACACCAAGCCCCCCTGCTGTGGTTAACAATGCCTCAGAAATACCGCCAGCAAGCAGAGACATATTACCCGCACCCTGCTCCATCAAAACGGAAAAGACTTTAATCATACCAACCACGGTACCAAGCAAACCAAGAAGCGGCGCGACGGCCACAATGGTCCCCAAAAAGTTCATAAACCGTTCAAGTTCATGTATGACATGACTGGCTGCCTCTTGCATGCTTTCTTTCATGGCAACACGACCATGCTTTGAATTAAGCAGACCCGCAGCAAAAATAGAGCCTAACCCTTTTTGTGCTTGCATAGAACGAATAAATTCGACGTTCATCTTATCTTCGCGAAGACGCGTCATCACCTCTAACAGTAAATTCTGAGGGGTAACTTGTGACTTACGTAACGTCCAAAAACGCTCAAGAATAATCGCAAGCGCTAAAATAGAACAGGCCAATAAAGGCCACATAAAAAAGCCACCAGTTTGAATAAAGGTTAACACTGCGCACTCCCTTCTAAATTTCTTGTTAATTTAACACAAACGCTAACGTTTCAACACGCTTGCAAGTGTCAGATTTAAAGAGAAAAAAAGCAAAAGAACAAGCCTGATGCCAGACATAAATATGCTGATTCACATTGCGAAACTGTAACCTCTCATCAATTGGTACAACAATCCATTTCACTTGCAATGCAGAGAGGCGTTTCGACATCGTCTTAGAAGGGGCTTTCTTAAGTAACACCCAGTCAATGTGATTTTTCATAAGACTGTTTGCTGACAAGGTTTTCTTATACGCATTAGGTAACAATATTCTGGGAGTCGCTTTGGAATCCCCAAGCCACTGATTAATTAACTGACTAGAGACATTGTCATGCCAATGATCGGACATCAATAACTCCCCTCCGCGCTTAGCCACCAGATAGCTTCCTACGTGCCATACCGTTAACGATGGCGTTCCAGCAAAGAAACCACGTGGCAATAAGAGTACGCCCCAAATAGCCACCACCCCAAACCAGCCGCGTTTTAGCGGTGTTTGCCATACCCAAAAAGCCAGTATACCCAACAGTAAAATTTTCAATAGATCAGAGAAAATCAACTCATATGATAGTAGCGGCCAGTGGAACGCCACAGCCTCAAGACCATGAATAACAGGTTCTAATAATGAATCAAGCAAAGCATAGCAATAGCTACTGTTGAATAAACAACATACCAAACAGGCGATGATCGCTCCCGGGAACCAAATAAATGCAGCGAATGGAATCATGACGACATTGATAAGGATGGTGGCGACAGAAATATCAGATTGCCAGCCGAGAATGAGCACCGAAGACGCCGTAGAAAACATGATTTGCATGAGCAGCAGTCGCGACCATTTTCTCTCACCTTGGACAAAACCAATCAACAAACACACCAAACTAAACGATAACCACAACCCTGGCTCCAGCACACTTCTTGAATCAATGAGCAGGATCAACCACAACGCGAAACCAACTGTTTTATAAGGGGACAAACGAACCACGGAGGCTCTGGTTAACAAATACAGACTTAACATAATCCCCGCTCGCACCACAGGTGCCCCCCAATTGGTTAAATATGCATAGATAAACAACAAGGGAATAACCAGCAACGCATCCAATCGCCAAGCAGTCACCTTACCGGACAGCAAGAGCGACTCAGGCATCAATCGCCATGCCGCACGACTTAGTAAACGCCCAAAGCCATAGACAAAACCCGTATGTAAGCCTGATACCACAAATAAGTGGGCCAAGCCCAATACTCGAACAAGCCATTTGTCTCGCTCACTCCAGTCATCACTGTTTCCTAATAACAGAGCTTTCGTGAAGCGCCAACTTGCAAAGTCAGCAAAGCGCTTATCGAGAAAAGCATTAATCTCTTGTCTTAATGAAACCCCTTCAGTAACCAAACGGCTACTGCGCTTATTCGCTTGACCTGCCTGATAGTGAAACCAATGAACGTCATCTAGTGAAAGACGAACCACTTGGTGATCAATATAAAGCTGCCGCTCAATCCACCCACCTTGCTTATCCGGTAATATGGAGCCGACAACTTTCCCAACCAATATTGGCACTACCTTTTGCCCCTCTCCCTGTTCACTAAATGGCGTCTCTCCACGAGAAGATGGTATGGCTTTTATTGACACATTCGTAACACGTTGGCGTTCTCCATCTGGCATGGTGAGAACAAGGGTAGCCTTTGCTTTACCAAAAATAGGCTGAGTCGGTAATGGGTCGGTATAAAGGATTTTCTCTTTAAGATTGACATAAACAAGCTGCTCAGTATTGGGGCGCCAGCTCGGATTCGATGAATAAAACCCATTGATCACGACAGAAGTAAAGGAAATTAACACTAAAATAAGGGATAAAAAGCGACGATAGCGGATTAAATAGAGACACAAGATAATGATATGAGTAGAATACAGCCACGAATATTCACGCGGCACCACAATGGCGCCAATCAAAATTGACATAATACTTAGTAACATCAGACCTCCGTGTCTTACGTTGCTAACTTGACATTGACAGCTTATGCCAAAGCGCTATATAAAAAAATTCATCCCAAATCCTGAAAAACTAAGACAAAACAAAGCCTTGGGCTTATTAGGAAGTCAGATTTATGAACCTGACCTCTGGCATCTTAGTCGCCGATCTGTCGCAAAAGCCTTTTTAAATGGGTTATTTTGGGCTTTTATCCCAATGCCATTTCAAATGCTTGCGTCTGCCCTCGTAGCCATTCCAATCAAAGCGAATATTCCTTTGTCTATCGCTCTTGTTTGGATAACCAACCCACTGACGATGCCGTTTGTCTTTTATTTTAATTACAAATTAGGGTCATGGATACTTGGCTCACATGGCCAAAAAAACTTTCATCTCTCCGTCGAGTGGATTTGGGCCAAACTGGAACATATTTGGCTACCCCTGTACGTTGGCTCAGCCACCGCTGGGCTAGTCTGCGGCATCGCTGCCTACTTTGCTATTTTGTTCGTGTGGCGTTTACACGTTATCAAACGCTGGAAGCAGCGCAAGGTAAACCGTCCATAATATCAGCCAGCAAAACATAAATTATTAGCTGGACACAGCAAAAAGCCAAATCATAAAAAAGCCGCTTAGAGAGTTCTAAAAGCGGCTTTTTCGCTTACTCATAACAGTGAAATGGGTCTATTTGTTAGCATCACGACATTACTCGTTACAAATTGACTCAACTTCCCCAATAATCGGTTTAAGTTGGCCTTTTGACAAACGAAATGCGCTGTCCATCCAGCCAAGCATTTTCTCGTCATGAGTCACTACTAAGAAGGCCATGTTATGACTGATTTTTAATTCATTAATCAGCTTTTGAATCTCCTGAGAGGTGGTTTCGTCTAAGTTCCCCGTTGGCTCATCCATCAACACACAGGCAGGCTTGTTCGCTAAGGCACGAGCGATAGCAACCCGCTGACGCTCACCACCAGAAAGTTGTGCGGGTTTATGATTACCACGCTCTGCTAAGCCGACCTGAGCAAGCAATTGTTTACCTTGCTCAATAGCAACCGATTTTGCAACGCCAGCAATCCACATGGGCATCATAATATTCTCAAGCGCAGTGAATTCCGGGAGCAAATGATGAAATTGATAAACAAAGCCCATGTCTTTATTTCTCATCATGGCGCGCTTTGAATCCTTAAGGCTCGCCCAAGACACATTCGCCAACTTCACTTCACCACTGGTGGCCAGATCTAAGCCAGCCAACAGGTTTAACAAGGTTGTCTTACCTGAACCCGACGCTCCCACGATGGCACAGGCTTCCCCTTTGTGCAAAGTAAAATCAATGGATTCAAATACGTTGACGACCTGTTTACCGTCTTTATAGTGTTTAGATAAGCTCTGGCACTCTAAAACAATGTCTTTACTCATAGCGTAACGCCTCGGCTGGTTCTACTTTCGATGCTCGCCATGCGGGATAAATAGTCGCTGCCACCGTCATAATAAACGCACAGGAAACAATCACTTTGACATCAGACCATTCAAGTTGTGAAGGTAAGTAATCTATGAAATACACTTGTGGACTTAAAAATTGCACATGTAATAGTTCCTGCAGCCAATTCACTAAAGTACTAACATTCAACGCCAATGCAATGCCGCAGGCCAAACCAATCAAGGTGCCGACTAAACCAATAAACATACCCTGAACGATAAAAACACACATGACTTGCCGAGATGTCAGTCCCATAGTTCGCAGAATCGCTATGTCATTGCGCTTATCGGTCACCACCATAACTAAGGTAGACACAATATTGAATGCCGCTACCGCAACAATGAGTAGCAACAACAGCCCGATCATGGTTTTTTCCATTTTAATCGCATGGAATAAATTGCCTTGTGTGCTGGTCCAGTTACTGACGCGATTTTCTCCTGGAATAGCACGAGCAATCTGCCAAATTTTAGTGGGTGCCATAAACAAATTATCAAAACTAATACGCAGCCCTTCGACTTGATTAGGTTTATAACGCTTCAATCGAGCGGCATCTTTGTAATTTATGTACGCTAAAGAGGCATCCAACTGGGCACCAATTTGAAAAATCCCCACCACGGTAAAACGTTTTAATTCTGGAGAAATACCCGCAATCGATACATTGGCCCTCGGCAAAATGGCGGTAACCTTGTCACCGACTCCCACTTGTAACATTTGTGCCAGCTGAGACCCTAAAACGATACCATAAGGCGTTGTATTAAGCGCTTCTAACGAGCCTTGTATCATATGCTTACCAATAATGGAGACTTTTTGCTCCATTTTCGGATCAATACCATTTAGCAATGCCCCATGTACGCTTGAGCCCGCTTGGAACATCACTTGCGCTTCTGTATGGGGAGCAACTGCCTTAACCCCCGGCATCGCCTCAATCTTTTTCATATCCTCTTGCCAATGTGGCAAAGTGGGATTGCCCCACAAAGTCGCTTGAGGAACCATTCCTAATATTCGCTGTTGCAGCTCACGGTCAAAGCCATTCATAACCGACAGTACCGTAATTAATACGGTCACCCCCAGAGCAAGCCCAGCAACGGAAGAAAAGCTAATAAAGGAAATAAAATGATTGGAACGCTTTGCTCTCGCATAACGCAAGCCAATAAGAACGGGAAGAAAGTTAATCAAAGTGAGTCCTTATATACGAAAAATGAAGGAGGCATAAAAGCCTCCCTCATCATTTACGGCGTCACCAAGTGTTAGGCATCAAAATCAATGCCAATACGACGACCTACGTCTTCGTATGCCTCAATAACACCACCTAACCCCTGACGGAAACGATCTTTGTCTAATTTTTCTTTGGTGTTGGCATCCCATAAGCGGCAGCCGTCTGGAGAGAACTCATCGCCTAAAACAACTTCTCCCTTAAACAGACCAAACTCTAACTTATAGTCCACCAGCATCATGCCACCATCAGCAAACAATGCTTTCAAGACATCATTTACTTTGAAGGTAAGCGCTTTTGCCTTTGCCAAATCACTGGCCTTTGCCCAACCAAAAGCTTCAACATGAGACTCGTTGATCATGGGATCGCCAAGGGCGTCATTTTTCAAGAAAAGCTCGAAGGTTGGTTTCGTCAAGACAAGCCCTTCTTCCACCCCAAGACGACGACACAAACTGCCTGCCGCTACGTTACGGACAACGCACTCTATTGGCATCATATCAAGGCGTTTAACAAGGCTTTCTGTGTCGCTTAACAATTTTTCAAAATGTGTGGGAATGCCAGCTTCTTGCAACTTTGTCATGATGAAAGCATTGAACTTATTGTTCACCATACCCTTACGGTCAAGCTGTTCGATTCTTTTACCATCAAATGCTGACGTATCATCACGAAATACCAGAACCATTTTGTCAGGGTCATCTGTTTCAAAGACAGATTTGGCTTTACCTGCGTATAGCTCTTGTCGTTTTTCCATTGGAGAGTCTCCGATTTTTGCTGTGAGGGTTAATCTTATTTCGCTATAAAGCGTTGCACCAATTGGAACGACGCCAATTTTGGATCAGTCACTTTAGACGCATCGATCACTAAAAACTTACCATCCCGTTGGGTTCGTATTTTATACGGAAACGTCTGCTTATCCAGTTGCGTGTTAGACTGGGCATCTTGCTTATCAATCGCCAACCTATCTGCTTGACCATCAACAAAATGTAATCCCGCCGCTTTTATCTGAGCCGCTAGATCAGTCGTGGTTTTAAGACGAACGGCAAAAATGCCTCTTTGATCCACCCAAATTGGAAATGGCGAGTTTTCGCCCCGCTGAGAAAGGTAGGCGGACGCTTCACTGATTTGGCGGCCTAAATTTCCCCATAATCGAATGGCATCAATATAGCGCTTAGGATCTTTCTCTGGACTCTGCCAAGGTGTGACATCTTTACCTTGCTCTTGTTGCTTATACTGCATTGATACAATCGTGTCATTTCCAGATGCTTTAAAGGTAAAGGAGAAGACTGTTTTTTCAGGAAAATTGCGGGTAAAGGTACTAGCAACTGATGCCCAAAAACCTTCTTTCTCAAATTCAAAGGGAACACTGATTATTTGGTTGTCTTTATCCGTTGCAATAGCATCACCCTGACCATGCAAAGCCCCTAAAAATCCCTTAACCATCTCTTTGGTTTTACTCAAACTCGCAGGTACATCAAAGACCATCCGATTGGACTCGTTAGAAACGGGGATCTTAGTCATTGGATAAAAGATAAAAGGCGCTCTGGGCGTAACAAATTTCCCTGTTGGTTTCAGATTTGGGATTTCACTTGCATGAGGAATGACCAAATCGTCCCGCAATTGAAGTGAACCAGGCGGCTCTTGCAGTTTAGTCGTGTTGGAAACAGCATATTGATAATCGTTAGCATGATCCGTCAACATGGAGCTACAGCCAGACATTGCCAATGCGAGTACACCTGCACTGGCGAGTTTAAAAGAAGTATTTTTCATTAAAAGATTCCCGCTTGAACCATCGCTTGTTTTACGGCTTCATGATGGGCTGCCGACAGTTCTGTCAAAGGCAAACGAATGCCTGTACCACACAACCCCATTTGAGCACACGCCCATTTAACAGGAATGGGGTTGGATTCGACAAATAGATTCATATGCAAAGGTGAAATGGTTTGATCAATTTCGTGAGCGCCTTGAGCGTCTCCTGCTATCGCCAATTCTGCCGCTTTAGCAACCGCTTTAGGAGCAACATTCGCTGTCACCGAAATATTACCTTTGCCACCCAAAAGCATCAAACCTACCGCCGTAGGGTCATCGCCTGAGTAGACAAGAAACTCACTCGGTACGGCTTCAATCAATGCCTTACCTCTTTCCAGATCACCCGTTGCATCCTTAATACCCACAATATTGGGAATACTAGATAAACGCACTACCGTTTCATTTTGCATATCGCAAGCGGTCCGACCTGGTACATTATACAGAATCTGGGGAATATCAACGGCTTCAGCAATGGCTTTGAAATGCTGAAAAAGCCCTTCCTGAGTCGGCTTATTGTAATATGGCGTTACCAATAGACATGCATCAGCACCCGCCTCTTTGGCTCGGCGAGTTAAATCAATAGCTTCGTGTGTGGAATTCGCCCCCGTCCCTGCGATGACAGGAATGCGGCCATTCACGGTGGCAATCACTTGACGGATAACATTAGCGTGCTCTTCATGAGTCAATGTAGAAGACTCGCCTGTCGTGCCAACTGCAACTATGCCGTGAGTTCCTTCTTTGATATGAAACTCAATCAGATCATCTAACTTTTTCGCGTCAACCGCTCCATCTGATGTCATAGGGGTAATGAGAGCGACTAAACTGCCTGTGATCATTTTGAGCCTCCAATTAATTATAAGCGTGCATATAGTACCGTTCAGACTGAGGTTTAACAATCATTCAGGGACGTAAAGCACGAGTAAATTACAAGGAAACGATTTTTGAGGGGGATTTTTCTCTCGACTGTTGATAAGCTAATAATATTAAGCGATTTTTTACCTTAACCATAACGGAATCGGAGATGAAAGTATGTCACTAAAAGTTGGCGATATTGCCCCTGACTTCTTAGCAAGAGACCAGCACGGCGAAAACATCACTCTAAGCCAATTTAAAGGCAAAAAGGTGATTTTATATTTTTACCCAAAGGACTCCACACCTGGTTGTACTGCTCAGGCTTGTAACTTGCGCGATAATTACGAAGAGCTGCTGGAAAAAGGCTATGTAGTTTTGGGGGTCAGCACAGACAGTGAAAGGCGTCACCAAAACTTTATCGCGAAAAACGAACTCCCCTTCTCCTTAGTTTCCGATACTGAGCGAGTAGTGCATGAACTCTATGGCACATGGCGACTGAAAAAATTCATGGGACGTGAATCTATGGGCACGGTTCGCACCACGTTTGTTGTCGATGAAAAAGGCGTTATCAGTAAAATCATTCAGAAAGTGAATACAAAAGATCACACCGCTCAAATTTTAGACTAATCCCTAAAATACTTTTCTACCCTATGGGACGTTTCACGACGTTCCATAGCATCAGCACTAACAACAATAAATGCTTAACTGATTGATTGCGCTAGTTGCTTTAGGATTTGAGCCAATCAAGAAAGGCCTCAGTAGAAGCCGATGGCACGCGGTGATTAGACTGCACGATGTGATAGCCGTTATTAGACTGCACGGTAAAATCAGGCAAAGCGACCAATACGCCACTTTGTATATAGTCATCCAAAAGAGGGGACCAACCAAGGCCAATCCCCTGTCCTGAAATGGCAGCTTGAACCAAAAGCGTGTAGTTATCAAACTCCATCACAGAATCGGACGGTTGCCATTGGGTACCATGCAAATGAAAAAGCTGCTCCCAATCCATCCATTTTTGGTTTATGTCCGCATTCAATTTAAGCAAGGGCGCTTTCACCATATCGGTAAGCGCCGTAAAACCAGAAAACTCCTCAAACAATTTCGGACTACAAACCGGATAGACTCTTTCAGATAATAATTTTTCCGACTGATACCCTTGATAGACCCCCTCACCAAATAAAATCGCTACATCCGAATCCATTGATGGTAAATCTGTCCCTGACTGGGATGTTTGAATGCGAATATCAATCTCTTTATGCAAGCACCGAAATTCAGGCAATCGTGGCATCAAATAAAAAGCAGCAAAAGCAAAATCTGTGACCACAGTAATTCGACGCGGCGCGGATTTTTGCTTTATTTTTTGCAGCACTTCTCGCAAATCTCGCAAACTTGACTGTGTCGTTTTTAGCAAAATATGGCCTGCATCCGTTAGCACCACACCACGATAAATACGCTCAAATAATGACACACCGAGAGATGTCTCCAAAGCCCGTATCTGCTGACTTACCGCTGGCTGGGTAGTACCCAACTCATGAGCAGCCGCGGTAAAACTAAGCAACCTTGCCGATGCCTCAAAAACGACAAGCCACTGGAGTGGTGGCAACTCTGAATCAACTAACATAAGTAAAACTTATCCTATACATAATATTTTAGTCAGTTTACAGCGGTTTTTTCATAGCGCAACCTAATGCCATCCTATGTAACGAGAGACCATTGACTTTCATTTTAGCATTCATTCCATTAGAGGTAATTATGACAACAAAACAACCGAATATTCTTTTTATTATGGCTGACCAAATGGCGGCATCCGCACTGTCGATATACGGCCACCCCATTGTCAAAACCCCTCATTTAGATGCACTCGCCAATGAAGGAGTGGTCTTTGATTCCGCCTACTGTAATAGCCCCCTTTGCGCGCCCTCTCGTTACACGTTAATGACGGGGCAGTTACCAAGCAAGATAGGAGCATACGATAATGCCGCCGACTTGCCTGCCGATATCCCCACTTTTGCACACTACTTACGTGCACAGAATTACCAAACGGCCCTGTCTGGCAAAATGCATTTCTGCGGCCCCGATCAGCTCCACGGTTTCGAAGAAAGACTGACAACCGATATCTATCCGGCCGACTATGGCTGGTTTCCAAACTGGGATGACTTAAAGACTCGCCCTACCTGGTACCACAATATGTCGTCTGTCACACAAGCAGGACCATGCGTAAGAAGCAATCAGTTGGATTTTGATGATGAAGTGGTATTTCATGCCCAGCGCTACCTTTTTGACTACGTAAGAAGCAACCAAGATAGGCCCTTCTGTCTCACCGTCTCTATGACACACCCACACGATCCTTACGCTATTGCGCAAGAATACTGGGATCGATACAAGGATGAAGAAATAGACCTACCGACAGTCACCATTAAAAAAGCCGATCAGGACCCACATTCTGCACGCCTACAAGAAGTTTATGCCTATTACGATCAAGACATTAGCGAACAGCAGATACGTAATGCTCGACGGGCATATTACGGCGCGATTAGCTATGTAGACGACAAGGTTGGCCTGTTGCTCAAAACACTCAAAGAAACGGGCTTAGACAGCAACACTATTATTGTCTTTTCTGGAGATCACGGTGATATGCTGGGCGAACGCAATCTTTGGTACAAAATGTCCTTCTTTGAAGGCTCAGCCAGAGTCCCTATGATTGTTCACGCACCAAAGCACTTCAGTGCTAAGCGTGTCAAAGAGTCCGTCTCGACCATGGATTTGTTACCTACCTTTCTTGACATCGCCACGAACAGCCAAGACCACACCTACGCCATGCCCATTCAAGGTCAAAGCTTGATGCCCCACTTAAAAGGGCTTGAAGGTGGGCATGATGAGGTGATTGGCGAATACTTTGGCGAAGGCACCATTGCACCACTCTTTATGATTCGACGTGGACAATACAAATACGTCTACTGTCAAGCCGATCCAGATCAGCTATTTGATTTAGAAAATGATCCACAAGAGCTTAGTAATCTAGCAACACTCCCTGACTTCAGCGAACAACTCAACGCCTTTAGACAAGAAGCCCTCAGTCGCTGGAATTCAGACAAGTTGACTCAAGATGTCTTAGTCAGTCAGCGCCGCCGCCGACTCATTGTCAAATCGATGGATATTGGCAAAAAAACACCCTGGGATCATCAGCCTATTTTTAATAGCAGCGAAATGTATATGCGAAACCACATTGACTTAGATGTCTTAGAACAACGCTCAAGGTTCCCAAAAGTATCATAACCCTCTAATAGCCATAAATAACGAAAGCCAATATCCACACAAAGGAGCAGTCTAATGACACCACCAAAACCAATTCATCGCCAATGCAAAACAAAAGAACCAAAAATTTCGTGTTGCTGCAAAAAATTGGACAATCAGGTGCGTACATAACCCAAAAAACCACCTTGTCATACCTGAACAAGGTGGCTTTTTGATCTGCTAGCTATATAAGCAACGAACTACTGTCTTGTCAGGCGATCATTACCCAATACTAACGGCATAGAAGAGCGGTATGGATTAATATCCAATCCGCCACGGCGAACATAACGAGCATACACAATCAAACTTTCAGGCTGGCACTGTCGCATAATATCAATATAGATGCGCTCCACACATTGCTCATGAAAATCCGTGTGCTCACGAAAAGACACAATGTATTTTAATAAGCTCTCATGAGCAATTTTTGGTCCTTTATAATCAATAAACACGGATCCCCAATCGGGTTGATTGGTCACAGGACAGTTTGATTTAAGCAAGTGACTGACCAACCGCTCTTCAACAATGCCAGCATCATGATTGAGGGTCAGTAGGTCGGCATTGGGGTGGTATTCATCAATCTCGACATCCAGCTCATCAATACAATAGTCAGGAGTGAGTACGACAAGAGACGACATGGAGTCGACTTCTCGAAGAACAACCGTCACGGTAGCACCTGCGGCATTGGATAGATCTTTCTGTAGAACCGACTGAACCTCTTCTTGTGAACCATAACGCATCTGATTCAAAGAATTTAAATACAATTTAAACGATTTCGACTCAATAATATTAGGTGAGTCGCAGGGCAAACGAAATTCAGCCAACGCAACCATCGGCTTGCCTTTACTGTTTAACCATGAGACTTCATAAGCGTTCCAAATATCTTCGCCGTAGAAAGGAAGGCGCTCAGAGGCGACCCCCATTTCCATCCATTTATCAACTCGAGCAATGGGATAAAGCAACCCTGGATCGTATTCAGAAACGTATACAGTTTGCTGACCTAAGGGTAAAGTGCCCATATTTATTTCCTCAACTTCTAATGCCTCTGCCTTTATTAAGCAAATGCAAACCAAATGTAAACAATACTACGATAAAAATGATGACAATCACTAGGGCCATATATACATTAATATCAGAAACGCCAAGAATACCGTATCTGAAAGCATTTACCATATAAAGAACAGGATTGAGAAGCGATACATGCTGCCAGAAGCTAGGTAATAAGTCGATCGAATAAAAAACCCCTCCCAAATAGGTCAATGGAGTTAAAATAAACGTCGGTACAATAGAAACATCATCAAAGCTTCTTGCGTATATAGCATTCACAAATCCGCCTAAGGAAAACATAATAGCGGTTAAGCACACCACGGCAATCGTCAAAAATAAATTTTGTAAATGTAGGTGAGTAAAAAACAACGACAAAATTGTCACAATGCCGCCTACAAACAGGCCACGGGCCACGCCACCTAATACATACCCCACCAAAATCACCCAATTAGGGGTTGGTGATACCAATAGCTCCTGAATACTATGCTGAAACTTTGCTGAGAAGAACGAGGACGATACATTCGAATAAGAGTTGGTAATCACAGACATCATAATCAAACCTGGCACAATGTACTGCATGTAGCTAAAGCCACCCATTTGACCAATTCGACTGCCAATCAAATTACCAAAAATAGCGAAATACAAAGACATGGTAATCGCTGGCGGCAATAAAGTTTGTGGCCAAATACGAGTGAAACGACGTATTTCACGACGCAAAATAGTATAAAAGGCGATAAAAATTTCCGAATTAGACATACAATTAACCTTTAATCAATTTGACGAAGAGCTCTTCGAGACGATTCGATTTATTTCTCATACTGATCACATTAACACCAGCCTCATCTAGTGCTTTAAAAATATGATTAATCGATTGCCCTTTGATCACCTCTACTTCAATAGTGGATAAGTCCTTGCTTAGTTTTGTCGCATAACCATCAACATGCCAGTCATCACTCACTGGTTGATCAAGGTCTAAAATAAATGTTTCTTGATTCAAGGTTTTTAATAACGCCTTGACACTGGTATTTTCAACAATTTGCCCACTATTAATAATGGCTATATTACGACACAATTGCTCAGCTTCTTCTAAATAATGGGTAGTCAGAATGATTGTCGTGCCCTGCTCATTAAGATTTTTAATAAATTCCCACATAGAACGACGTAGCTCAATATCCACCCCCGCCGTTGGTTCATCTAAAATAAGCACTTCAGGCTCATGAACCAAGGCGCGAGCAATCATTAAACGACGCTTCATCCCACCTGACAGCATGCGTGACTGGTCATCTTTTTTGTCCCACAAGTCTAATTGTTTTAAATATTTTTCAGCTCGCTCTTCAGCGACTTGATGACTGATACCGTAGAAACCAGCTTGAGTCACAACAACATTAAAAACGGTCTCAAACACATTGAAGTTAAATTCTTGTGGCACAACACCAAGGTACTGTTTCGCCTTGGCAAAATCTTTATCGATATCAGCCCCAAAGATAGACACTTTCCCTGAGGTCTTGTTTACCAGAGAGCATAAAATACCAATGGTTGTGGATTTGCCCGCTCCATTAGGGCCAAGCAAGGCAAAAAAGTCTCCCTTTTCAACATTTAGATTTATTCCCTTAAGGGCTTCAAATCCACCTTCATAACGCTTTTTAAGATCACTTATTTCAATTGCATATGTCATAATGGTATATCTCGTTAGGCTATAGCCAACTTAATCGTTACATTTAAATAGGTTTTTACGTGGAATCTCGCAATCAATACATTCTTAACGCTTTTACAGAACTACGCCAACGCATCGCAGGGCACGACCCATTCAATAGAGAAGATCTGGCCGAAGAAGAAGTTGATTTTCTTGAAAAATGGGACCAATTGGAGCCCAACATAGAAGCGAACAACGTAGACTATATATTTGACGCACAAGAGCTACTATCACGCTTTATTCGTTGCTACCCCAACCTAGTCCCTCTCATTAAAAGAGAGCTACTTTGGTTTGTTGGAGGCGAATGCTTGCATTTCCTAGGGGATGAAGAAATTTCGCTTTATCAACACCTTGAGGAACACCTTTATGAACTCGATTCACAAGGCAAAACTTACAATATTTCAAAAGAAATTAGCGTACTCAGAGGCGACTTAACGCAACGACATTAACAAACACTTCAGGGCAGTTGCACTGCCCTGAATAAAATCATACCCGCTTAAACACAAGCGTGCCGTTTGTACCGCCAAAGCCAAATGAATTATTCAATACCACATCGATTTTACGCTTTTGTGGGGTCGATGCCACGTAATTCAAGTCACACCCTTCGCTTGGGTCTTCTAAATTTATTGTAGGTGGCGCAACTTGATCACGAATGGCTAAGATAGAAAAAATGGATTCTACTGCCCCTGACGCCCCTAACAAGTGCCCAACCATGGATTTAGTTGAACTGATCGCAACATCTGATGCATCAGCCCCCATCAAAAGTTTTACCGCTTGCGTTTCTGCCAAATCACCTGCCATCGTGGAGGTGCCATGAGCATTAATATAATCCACTTCATGAGAAGCAATAGCGGCATCTTTAATCGCTGCATTCATGGCAGCAAACGCGCCTTCTCCCGTTTCTGGAGGGGCTGTAATGTGATACCCATCATCACTCATACCAAAGCCTGCTAACTCGGCATAAATGGTCGCGCCACGAGCAACAGCATGTTCATACTCTTCAAGAACCAAAATCCCCGAACCTTCCCCCATCACAAAGCCATCACGATCTTTATCCCAAGGTCGGCTCGCTGTTTTAGGGTCATCGTTACGAGTCGATAACGCTCTTGCTGCACCAAACCCACCGATACCCAACGGCGTGATAGCCATTTCGGTACCACCAGCCACCATCACATCCGCATCTCCATAGGAAATCATCCTAGCGGCCATACCAATGTTATGAGTACCCGTTGTGCAGGCGGTAACGATAGAAATATTCGGCCCCTTAAAGCCAAAGCGTATCGCTACATGACCAGAAACCATATTGATGATTGCACCCGGCACAAAAAAAGGTGAAATACGCTTAGGGCCAGATGCTTTTAAAAGGTCGAGGTTTTTTTCTATCATCGGCAAACCACCAATGCCAGACCCTATAGCACAGCCCACGCGAGTCAAATCCGCTGTTTCTGCATTCAGCTTTGCATCCTCAATAGCCTGCATTGCAGCAGCAATACCATATTGAATGAAAAGATCCATTTTTCGGGCTTCTTTAGCACTCATATATTGAGTCACATCAAAGCCTTTCACCTGAGCTGCAAAACGTGTAGAAAATTGACTAGCATCAAAAGAAGCAATATCAGAGACACCGCTTTTCCCTTCCAATACATTATCCCACGTGTCTTTTACATTGTTGCCAAGGGGTGTCACCATTCCCATTCCAGTGACGACGACTCGACGACGCGACATAGGATTCCTCCAAAAATAGCCCTAAACCTTCAGGGACTTATTAATAAGAAAAGCCGCTGTAACGAATACAAGCGGCTTTTCGGGAAACTCAATTCACTGAAAATTACAAGTTAGCGTTAATGTAGTCGTTCGCTGCTTGCACTGTAGTGATTTTTTCAGCTTCTTCATCAGGAATTTCAGTATCAAATTCCTCTTCAAGAGCCATAACCAATTCAACAGTATCTAGGGAATCGGCACCCAAGTCATCAACAAAAGATGCTGAAGGGACAACCTCTTCCTCTTTAACACCAAGCTGTTCGCATACGATTTTTTTAACGCGTTCTTCAATGCTACTCATTAGAAGTTCCTACTTTACTCGTTAATAGCTCATTTTGAGCAATATTATAATGTTCGACAACCTAAACTAAAAGGCGTGATTCTCAACATGAACCGGAGACGTATTTTCGTCGAATTAAACATAAAATTCAACTCAAATTACGACATATACATGCCACCATTGACATGTAATGTTTCACCGGTAATGTAAGCTGCGCCATGAGACGCTAAAAATGCGACAGCTGCCGCGATTTCTTCTGGTTGACCAAGACGCGAAGCCGGTACTTTTGATACCAAGTTCGCTTTGTGCTCTTCAGGAAGCACCTTAGTCATATCCGTTTCAATGAATCCTGGAGCAACACAATTAACTGTGATGCCTCGGGATCCAATTTCTGCTGCCAAAGAACGACTAAAACCTTCTAGCCCTGCTTTGGCTGCAGAGTAATTAGACTGTCCGCCATTGCCCATAGAGCCAACGACTGAACTAATGCTAATAACACGACCAAATTTTGCCTTGGTCATGCCACGCAAGCAAGCTTTTGTGACACGAAAAACAGATGTTAAGTTAGTATTAATTACTTGATCCCATTCATCTTCTTTCATGCGCATCATTAGGTTATCACGAGTTATCCCCGCATTGTTAACCAAAATTGTAGGCGCCCCGTATTCTGCGTTAATTTCTTTGATTACCGCATCAACAGACTCGCTAGATGCCACATCCAACACCCAACCCTTGCCATTTCTACCAAGATATTCGCTAATGCTCTGAGCACCAGACTCGCTTGTCGCTGTTCCGATGACCGTCGCACCTTGCTTAACAAGAGCAATCGCAATGGCTTTACCAATGCCTCGAGTTGCCCCTGTTACCAGTGCAATCTTGCCTTCCAGACTCATCATTGTCTCCAATTTTCGATTTACTTAGTTGCTATATGGTACTAAAAAACTCTGTCACAACCCTAGTTACGCAGAAATTGCTGCTTCAAAGCCACTTAAATCCCCTAAGGACGAAGCAGCCATACCTTTAACGATACGTTTATTCAAGCCACACAAGACCTTGCCAGGACCACATTCTAAGGTAGTGTTTACACCCAATTCGGCCAGCAACTCAATGGATTGAGTCCATAAAACGGGCTTACTCAATTGAGACACCAAGTTGGCCTTAATCACTTTAGCATCAGATACCGCTTGAGCACTGAAGTTTTGAACCAAAGTACACGTTGGCTCATTAAATTCGATTGAAGCAAGTTTTTCAGCTAACTTTTCGCCAGCAGGAACCATCAGCTCACAATGAGAAGGCACACTAACAGGGAGAGGCAATGCGCGTTTTGCTCCAGCCT
Source organism: Marinomonas sp. 63XJN7_7_ISO-PGPR-S23-202 (assembly GCF_056173505.1). Lineage (NCBI taxonomy): Bacteria > Pseudomonadati > Pseudomonadota > Gammaproteobacteria > Oceanospirillales > Oceanospirillaceae > Marinomonas > Marinomonas sp. 63XJN7_7_ISO-PGPR-S23-202. Next base: position 2,713,571 of record NZ_CM149677.1, read on the forward strand.
CTTTAGCAAGACCCATTGCCTCTTCTACCGCCTTAACGTGACCCGCAATCACCACCTGGCCTGGCGAGTTGAAATTCACCGCACTAACAACCCCTTTTGCCGCTTGACAAGCCGCAATGACCTCGTCATCACCTAGGCCGATAACCGCCGCCATTGCTCCTTCACCTGCAGGCACCGCATCCAACATGTATTCACCACGTAGCTTAACGAGTTCCACGGCTTCTAAAAAGGAAATAACACCAGAACACACCAATGCGGAATATTCACCTAAACTATGGCCAGCAACATAAGCAGGCTTTGCCCCCCCTTGCTGCTCCCACAAACGCCACAAAGCAACACTGGCTGTTAACAGAGCAGGTTGTGTTTTATCGGTTTGATTTAGCTTATCTGCGTCATTTTGAACAAGGTCCCATAAGTCATAACCAAGCACTTCTGACGCTTCAGCGAAAGTCTGGCCGATAATGTCATACTTCTCAGCTAAATCTGCCAACATACCCAACTGCTGGGAACCCTGCCCAGGAAAAACAAAAGCTAACTCATTACTCATTTAGATTCCTCATTATCAAGTCGCGCAGTGATAGCCTTAGCCAAATCCGCTTGCGCTATGTCAATTCCATACTCTATCGCCCCGATCATGGCCGCTAAATCCGACCCTCCGTGACCTTTTACCAAATTACCGTTCACCCCCACAAGGCAAGCCCCATGTCGACGCTTAGTTTGGTAAAACGTCTCGAACAACGATTGATCCCCGCCTTGCGCTTTCAGCTGCTTCATCAGAAAAGACAACAACCCCTCTGACGCTTTTAATACTGCATTTCCTACCATGCCATCACAGACAATGACATTTTTCTCACCATGGAACAGCTCACTTCCTTCGGCGTAGCCTAAATAAATAGGCCAAGTTTTATCAGAAAGCAATGTATCCGTTTGACGAATAACAGAACTGCCTTTCGTGCTTTCCACCCCAACATTTAACAAGCCGACTTTCGCGACTTCATGACTCAGCGCTTCAACATAAGCCGCACCAAGCCGTGCAAACCCCTCCAGCATCGAAGGCGGACAATGAACATTTGCTCCCAAATCCACCAGACAACGCAGCGGGTCAGCATGCAACTCGCGAATTAGCGCGGGATACAGCTTAGGGCGAATCACACCTAGCAAATGCCTTGCCAGAGCAACCACTGCACCAGTATTGCCAAACGTCACCACCACATCAGCACCATCATGTAAGCTGGCAATCGCTTTATAAAGAGTACTGTCCCGACGTTTAAACAAAGACAGAACAATATCGTCCTCTGGATGGATTTCATCCAAACAGGACACAAGCATTAACCGATTATGGCGAATTGGGGGAATACATTCTGATGTTAAATAAGAAGAGTAGTAGAGGGTAATTTCTACATTAGGATACTGAGAAAGCACCTCAAGCGCACTTTCAAATGCAATGCGGGGACCTAAGTCCCCGCCCATAGCGTCTAAAGCTACCCTGATCATGGGTATCTTAGTTACTCACCTTTAGGGGTGATAACTTGACGACCACGGTAGAAACCGTCTGCAGAGACGTGGTGACGACGGTGAAGTTCACCAGTAGTCTGTTCTACAGATAGAGTTGCACTTGTCAAAGCGTCATGTGAACGGCGCTGGCCGCGACGTGAACGTGTCACTTTACTTTTTTGTACTGCCATTTTTGGAGCTCCTAACTTTTACTTGGCTTAAAATTAGCCAATATACTAAATGGATTCGGTTTTTGTTCGTCATCCGGTGCGTCATCGGTAGACGAGGCATACTTTACAGCTGTTGGGTTGCAACCACTTTCTTCATGATAGGCGACGATAGGCAAAGCGAGTATAATTTCTTGCTCCACCATGTCTGCCAAGATTACTTCACCATCGGTCATGACAACAGGGTCATAATCATTCGGTATATTTTTTGCGTGCTCTTCGTCATAAACGAAAGCAAGCGATAAATCGACCGCCAGCTCCTGTGAAACCGTGTCCATACAACGTTGACAAACAACCTGAACAACAGTCTTTAAAGAACCTGTGGCAATGTAGTGCCTATCTTCATCAACTCTAAAGTCTAGATGAATAAACGCATCACCCTCATCAGACGCCAAGACAGCACAAAGCTCCTTAAGCTGGTTAAGGGGCAAGTACCCTTCAATCGCTGACTCATGGTGAGCGTATTTGCGAGGGTCAAAATATTTAGGTAATGAGTCATTCAACATGGCGGCAAATAATATGGACAAGTGCCCGTCTTGTCAAAGTCTAAGTGCATTCTAAGGCTTTTTTTTCACTGTTTTTCACTTTCAAGCTGAAAAAAACGTAAAATAACACGCTTCTCTAATCCAACTAGCGATTTTTTTATGACTAAAAAACTCATTCTCGGCTCCTCATCCCCTTATCGCCAAGCCTTATTAAAACGACTCAACTTAACGTTTCAGTGCCGTTCCCCTAACATTGACGAAAGCCCAAAAGAACAGGAAACACCAGAACAATTAGTCAAACGCTTAACTCTTCAAAAAGCACAAGCCGTTTGCCAAGACTTAAACTGCCACGATCATCTTATCATCAGTTCTGATCAAGTTGCCGTATTAGACAATCATATTCTTGGCAAACCGCATACGGCAGAAAATGCCATTGATCAATTATTGCACTTTAGTGGACGAAAAGTCACTTTTTTAACGGGGTTATGTGTTTTAGATTCAGACACAATGACACACTCTTATTCACTCAGTGAATACCATGTGTATTTCCGGGAACTTAGCCGAGAAGAGGTTGCCCGTTATGTTTGTATAGAACAACCCCTAGATTGCGCAGGTAGTTTTAAATGCGAAGGGTTGGGCGTCGCCCTCTTCGAAAAAATGGCAGGTGATGACCCTACCAGCTTAATCGGCCTCCCTTTAATCAATCTCTGTAAAATGCTACGCCAATACGGAGTCTCGCCTTTCTCTTAAAGCATGAGGCTTAAAAACGAGAGACAAGACTCCTAAAGGCACCATACATCCTTGTTATATCCCCTTCGGGAAAGAGAAATGGATGGGGTTTTCAGAGGTAAGTTCCTTCAATGCTTTCATGGTCACCTCGTAACCAAATTCTATCAGTTCAGTGGCTCGCCAGAACTCGTAAAAACCAGAAAGATCTTTAGGAATAGAAATCAATAGATTGGGAGAGTACCCCGCCAGCTTGTACTGAGCCAAAGATTCTTGCATGGTTTCAAACATCATATTAACGGTTTGAATTCGACCCCAACTGGTTGCATTACTTTTGCGAGCCAAGCTTGCTGAGGGAGCTTTCGGCTCCTCCTCATCGGATTTATGACGACCAAACAACCCTTTAAAGGTTAACCACCATTCAGGCGTATTACTCTGCTCAACCAAAGACTCGGAGGTTAATTCTTGCGCGGGGCCATTAAGGTCCACAGCAACCAAATAATCCGCACCAGCCGACACCGTTGGAATGATCGGTAAAGGGTTTAACACCCCCCCATCCACATACACTCGTCCATTCAGTTCAACAGGCGACACAATAGAAGGAATCGCAGAAGAAGCGCGCATTGCATCAATAAGATCTCCTTTTTGGAACCAAAACTCTTTTTGATTGAGAAGATCCACCGCAACAGACGTAAAAGGAATCGGCAACGACTCAATAGTAGGACGACCGATAATATCTTCGATCACCTTAAAAAAACGATCCCCTTTAATATAAGCCCCATTTCGAAATGACATATCCAACATGCGAAGCACTCGCACTTTATCTAAAGAAGTCGACCATTCCGAAAAATCAGATAACCGCCCCGCCGCATACACCCCACCAATGATCGAACCAATAGAACAGCCAGAAACACTGATAATTTCATAACCATGATCTTCAATCGCTTTTATGACACCAATATGTGCATACCCTCTTGCTGCGCCACTGCCCAGCACCAAAGATACAGTTTTCTTCATACTCACAAGCCTTAGGGTAAAATATAAACAAAGGAAACACGATCCTGACCAAGCGACGTTCGCCCCATATCAGCCACGTTAATAAAACGCACTTTGGACTGTAATCTCTCGCCGATTCCTAGCTGTATCTGCTTAATAAACCGATCTCCTCGCGATATAGCACTATAACCCGCTTCTGCCTTACTGGAGACATATCCCACAACATGCTGATTTGGTAATAAATCACTCAAAAAGCGGCGAATTCTTGGAATATCCTGAACATCAAACTGCGCAGCGACTTCAAAATCCGCCTTGCCCGTCGTATTGGTAGAAATATCGCTTACCCATACCATGATGTCGCCTGCACCACGTTGATTAATATACAACACTTGATAATGACCAAGACCATCCTGCAACGACATCAGCATCTGATTGTCATCAGCGCCATACAATAAATACTGCTTAAAAAAGTTATTGGCCCAGGCGTTACTGCTACCACAGTTACGACCATCACATTCAAATAACAGACGCCTATCCCCCTTAAGCATCACGGATTTGTAGTACGCCAATACACTACTTAGGGGCTCATTACGATTAATTTTATACAAGGAGTAGCTACTTTCACCTTTCACCCGAATCACTGATTCTGGCTCCCAGCCCCGACCAGATCGACGAATTTTCCCTAAAGGCACTTCAATTAAAGCGGCTTCCTCAGTACCACTTTTTACGAGCTGAGCCCCTCGGTAAGGCTCAATATTGGATAAATCCGCCAACGCAATGCTACTTACCAACATTGAACATGCGACTATAAATTTCTTAAAATTGACCATGAACCTTACCTGCCAGCTAAATCACCATTGTATTGGTGTTAGTTTTGATCAATGAACTTCCTCACTTCCTCTGCAACCATTGGCGCCGTATCACGCTCCAGATGAAAATGATGACTCCCTTCTAACCATTTAAGTTTAATCCACGGAAATTGAGCAGCGCGAGCATTAACAAATGCCTCACCTTCCCGGTTGGCATACACCCCATCTTTGGCAACTAAGGACAAAGCGGGGCATTTTATTTCTGAAATCAGCGCAGCCACACCGTCTTCGTCCATTCTATAAGGGGATGGAAAAGACAACTTATGATCATGACGCCACCCCCAACGATCATCATCAGTTAGAATCGCCCCACGCTCAACCAACTCATTGGCCGCCTCACGGGACAAACTGGTAAAACCATGCATGCGTGCACTGACCATATCATCCAGAGTCTCGTAGCGGGCAAAGCGACCTTCGCGGTGTTTCGCCATACGCTGAATAGCTCGCTGCAACATAGAAACACGCTCCGAGGGCTTCGCTGTCACAGGCCCCATATTATCCAGCACGATCAAGCCACGTACTTTTTCTGGCGCAATCGCTGCAACAATCATCGCGACAGCACCGCCCATACTATGACCGATCAACCAAGTACTTTGATTTGATAAATTCAGAATGGAAACGACATCTAACGCGTAATCCCAAAGATGGTAAAACGACCCCGCCACACGATGATCCGATAACCCATGCCCAGCAAGATCAATCGAGCTATAAGTAAAACCAGACAAATAAGGAGTAAGACGATTAAAACTGGCGGCATTATCCAACCAACCGTGCAAACACAAAACTTTGACTGCCGAAGGATTGGATGACAACGTCTGCAACCCTGCAATTTTAGTGTGGGCTAGATTAAAAACAACGTCACTCCCCATGAAACCTACTCCTTAAAATAACTTTTACATAACACGGCATTCAAAATTATTTAAGAGGCCTTTTCTTCACCTCTAACGACGAACGTCTTACTGAGAGATAAACCAACGAAATTGACAGCACGCCGTAGCAAAAAGCTCCCCTTCAAGGGCGGCTAATGATGCCGTTCCCATTGAAAAGTCATGTGGCAGCGGCCCATCTGCCAACAAATTAACCAACTGATAAGCAAATGGCTGATGGGTCACTAATAAAATAGACTCATAGGGCTGCTCATTTAGCCATAACGCCACATCCAGTGCCTTGCCACTCGGCGTGATCATTGAGCAAGTTTGCCCCTCCAAAGACGTTCCATTGTCGTCGTTAACTTGATTTAACTCCGTCAAAAAATGCTGCGCTGTTTGTTGAGCTCGAACATATGGGCTAACAAAGACAGCGTCCAACTGTTCACCTTTTTTTCGAAACGCGCCAGCTGTCGCAATGACTTCCTCCACTCCACGTGGCGTCAGTTCGCGAAAAGCATCCTTATCAAAACCATGGGCTTGGGCATTACCATGGCGTAGTACATATAAACGTTTAGTTTTGCTCATCAGTATTCACCTTAGGCCAAGGCTGAAAAGGAAAGGGTTTTTCTTCGTCTTCAAACGATAAAAAGCGACATGATTGACGAATAAATATACTGACGCTTTTCAACCAAGCAGATAACATCTCAGCTTTTGAGGAAGTGAGCAATTTAATAGCGCTAACCACTACTATCAGCCCCCCGAACACTGTCAAAGCGATGTTTAAAATAATCCAATACAACACCATATAAATTAATCGTAACCAGAACCCTTGATCGGTATAGCTTGGTTTAGCCATGTTTCGCCTCCTTATCTGTCGCAAACTCGACATCCCATTTTTGCTCACCTGTCATCATTGAGCCAATTAATGTATCCAGTTTAGCACCATCAAATAAAAGCTTGGACAAGCCCACCGCCAATGGCATATACAATTGATGTTTACTTGCTTCTTCGACCACCATACGCAAAGTGTTCACCCCTTCGGCCACCTCACCAATTTCTTCTACAGCAGAATCAAGGGATTGCCCAGATCCGATCGCAAACCCTACTCGATAATTACGGCTTAATGGAGAAGAACAAGTAGCAATCAAATCCCCCATCCCTGCCAATCCTAAAAAGGTCATCGGGTTTGCACCAAAATGCACGGCAAAACGACTCATTTCCGCCAAGCTTCGCGTCATAATCATTGCCATGGTGTTTTCACCCACTTTGAGCGCCTTCGCTAAACCACACACAATGGCATAAATGTTTTTTAACGCCCCTGCCAACTCAACACCAGTACTGTCAGCGTTCTCATACACACGAAATGTCTTTGATTTCAGCAGTTCAATCACGCGAGAACGAACCTTCTCGTCATCACTGGCAATGACTGACCCAGTGATTTGACCCGACGCAATTTCCTTCGCTAAATTGGGTCCACTTAATACACCAATTTGTTGCGTGACTGGATTGCGACGCAGAATATCACTCATCAGTTCAAAACGATTTGGGTTAAAGCCTTTTGTGGTACTAATAAGCATCTTATCAGCCGTTAACAAAGGTGCGATTCGCTCAACCACTTGCTCAAATGATTTAGAAGGAATTGAAACAAAGATGGTATCACTGTCTTTTATCGCTTGTTCTAAGTTGCTGGTCGCCAATAACTCATGGTGCAGTTCCGCGCCGGGAAGATAACGACTGTTTAAGCCCGTCAAGTTAATCTCTTCCACCTGCTGCTCATTACGCATCCACTGACTCACCTGATGGCCATTATTGGCCATAATATTCGCTAAAGCGGTACCAAAACTGCCGCCACCTAATACACAAACAGAGTGCTTTTTTATCATCCTTTTTCCTACAATTTATACGTTTGCCCCTCTCAGACGCTGGATCTACTTTGCGTTGAGAAAGCCAATAATTATATGTTAAGAAGACCTAGCATGATGTCTTAAAGAGTCCACCCTCCTGTTGTTATGAAGAGCAACTCACTTCTAATGATTTGCCCCAGTCTGGCGCTCTTTGTGCCAGCTTTTCATTCTCCACATGCTCATCAAATGGCGCACTTAAGACCGTCAGTAATCGACGAAAAGGCAAATAATCCCCTTCCTCTGCAGCGACAATGGCTTCATGAGCAAGGTAGTTTCTCAATACATATTTGGGGTTGACTTGTTGCATTTGCAAACTGACTTGTTGCCAATTTTCATTTTCCTGCTCACGAGCTTGCTGGTACTGAGTAAGCCATTGAGACATCCGCTCTCTATCAATAACTTCATCAAGGATTATATGGCGGTTATCAGGCATCAATTTGCTCAATAAACGGAAAAAGATACTATAGTCCATTTTCTCTGCGGCCAATATAGAAAACAAACTCGGCAACAGAGTCTCTAAGCGCTCCGTATCATTAACTCCCATCTTCGCCTTCATCAAACTTTCATAATGAGACTGCAGTTCAGGCTCATAATGCTGCAAAATGGCAATCAATTGTTCACGCTCAAGCAGTCGTGAAAAACAACGCATCAAGCAGTTTAAGTTCCACAAGCCGATACTTGGCTGCCTAGAAAACGCATAGCGCCCTTCATAGTCTGAATGGTTACAAATCCAGTCTGGTTCATAATCTTCCATAAAGCCATATGGCCCATAGTCAATGGTTTCGCCAGTAAAAGAAAAATTATCGGTATTCATGACACCGTGCTGAAATCCAACGGCCTGCCACTTAGCAATCATTCTGGCAGTCCGCTTCACCACTTCAATCAGCATATTTTCAAGTGGCGCATCGGTCGCTAAACACTGCGCATAATAATGCTCGAGACAGTAATCAAGTAACGTCTTGAGCTCATCATCTCTACGTTGGTAAAAGAAAAATTCAAAGTGTCCAAAGCGAATATGTCCTTGCGCCGTACGCAATAACATAGCGCCTTTTTCAGGCGTTTCGCGATACACAGGCTGCTCGCTGTCAAACAAGGCCAGAGCACGGGAAGTAGGAACCGATACCCCATGCATTGCTTCACTCGCCAGATACTCACGAATACAAGAACGCAGCACCGCTCGACCATCGCCACGACGAGAATAAGGCGTCGGCCCCGCCCCCTTCATATGAAGATCCTGCAAGAGCCCGCGATCATCACGCACTTCGCCTAACAGAACCCCTCTGCCATCCCCTAACTGAGGAGAAAAGCCGCCAAACTGATGTCCCGCATAAACCATGCTTAAGGCTTGTTCTATTGGCGTTTCACCATTCAAAATAGACTTGGTTTCAGAGGATTTAATGTCAATAGACAGAGAGTGAGCAAGTTCCTGGTTGAATTCAACCAAGCGCTGCTGAAGAAGTGGCTGGATGCGTGTTTTGGCATAAAATGCCTCACCCAAACCTGCAAAGTGGTGCTCTAAGTTCATAGGTACTCACTTGATGAGCCCATCGCAATATGGCATTCGCTATGCGCATATTTCGATGGGCTTTAATGTAAGAAAAGTATTAAAGTGCCGTATTCACCATATATTCACAACGTATACTTTCGCCCACTACCTTTTCAATTTCAGGAATCAAAAAGGCGTCGTCCTCACTGGCAAAGCTGACCGCTTTACCAGTTTCCCCACCACGACCAGTACGACCAATACGGTGCACATAGTCTTCTGGGTCTTCAGGTAAAGCATAGTTAACAACCAATTCGATGTTATCCACGTGAATACCACGCCCGGCGACATCCGTTGCTACTAATACTTGAATAATGCCTTCTTTGAAGTTTTTCAATGTTTTAACACGTTTATCTTGAGCCACTTCACCTGACAGAATCGCACAATTAATATTCGCTTTTCTGAGCTTTTCATAAAGGTCGCGGGTTTCATCACGACGATTTGCGAAAATAATCGTTCTCTGATTGTTGTTACCTTCAATCAACTGCTGCAGAACAGGCCATTTCTGTTCGGCCTCTACAGTATAAATCACTTGATCAATATTCTGGTTTGTCGCTTCTTTTGGCACCACGGATACTTCTTTCGGAAAGAATGTCCACTGGCGCGCTAAAACCTGTATATCTTTTGGGAAAGTCGCACTAAACAACATTGTTTGGCGCTTTTCTTTATGAGGCGTCATGCGAATGATGCTTTTAACATCTGGAATAAAGCCCATCGATAACATGCGGTCTGCTTCATCTAGCACCAAGCATTCCACCTGATTTAACATAACTTTTTTGCTGCGGGCAAAATCCAGCAAACGTCCAGGCGTCGCGACAAGAATATCCACATTTTCGTTTTCTAAAGCCTGTTTCTGCTTTTCATAGCTCATTCCCCCCACCAAAGAAACCACATTCAAATGGCAATTTGACGCTAACTTCACCGCTTCATCGGCAATTTGTAACGCCAATTCACGGGTTGGGGCGATAATCAAACCGCGGGCAAAGTGATTAGCACGCTTTTCTGTTAGCGGATAGTCCAAAAAGTCACTGATCATGGCGATCAAAAAGGCTGCCGTTTTTCCAGTTCCTGTTTGCGCCTGTCCAATAAGGTCATATCCCTTAATGGTCATCGGCAAGGTTTCTGCTTGAATTTCACTACAGTACTCAAAGCCCATTTCTGAGATGGATTTCAATACACGGTCAGGTAAGTTCAAATCATGAAAACGTAATTTGCCTTCTACTTCTGGCACTTGAAATTGATCGATTGACCACACTGAACCGTTATTTTCCATTTTTTCCGCCACTGAAGAAGCTGTTTGTGCAGGCGCACTGTTCGATTTGCTATTTTTGTTCGGGCGCTTATTAGAACGGCGCGGACGCTTAGGTCTTTGTTTTTTCTCTGGAGCGGAGTCTGTTGTTTGGTTTTCCATATTGGAATCTATATTCTTCTATATTTTTGAATTTATGAAACTTTGCGGGGAGTGTACCTAAATGATAGGTTTTTATCACCCCTTGCGTTACTAAGTTACTGGTTTTCGCACCCCGTCATGGGATAAAAAGATGGAAAGCTATACCATGCGATACGGTGGAAGACTATCAATTAACTGTTGCCCATAGCGCTTTGTCCTGAGGCGCTTATCCAGTATATGAATTTCTCCCGAGTCTTTTTCACTCCGTAACAAACGTCCTGTCGCCTGCACCAAGCGTAAAGACGCATCTGGAATAGTAATTTCCATAAAGGGATTCCCACCACGTTTTTGTATCCATTCAGCCAGCGTTGCCTCAACCGGATCATCCGGTACGGCAAAAGGAATTTTGGCAATGTACACAGAGGTCAAATACTTACCTGGCAAATCCACCCCTTCGGCAAAACTCGCCAAACCAAATAGCAAACTGCCCTTACCCTCATCAATCTTGGCCCGGTGAGAATCCAGAATAACCCGTTTAGACTGCTCTCCTTGAGTTAAAAGGATTTCCTGCAATCCAGCAGCAAGCGATTTAGCAACGTCCTCCATTTGACGACGGGAAGAAAACAGCACTAAACTTCCTTTATCGGTATGAACATTCTTATTCAGGTAAGCCACTATCTCTGCAGTATGTTGATCCACACGATTTGGCTCATGCTCCATATTGGGTACCACCAATAGGCCATTATTCTGAAAATCAAACGGGCTTAACACTCGCAAATATTCACTTTCCCGAGGCACCCCTGAGCGCATATTAAAGCGATGGAATTGATTCAGCGCGGTCAGTGTGGCCGATGTGACCACCGCCCCAAAGCACTTATCCCATAATTGTTGGCGTAACGTATTCGCCGCCAGTATCGGCGAACCACCAAGCTCAACATCCTGCTCCATCCCTTGCCCTATCACCATTAACCAACGTGCATTAGGCGGAAAGTTTTGATCATCAACCGTGGAGTATAGACGCCATAACTCAACACATTGCTCCAAACGACCTAAAATCACCCCTAGAATCGGCTGCCAAGTCTCAGCGGTCTCTGAGGTAATTCCCATCCCCTCATTCTGTTTGGTTTTCTTACATTCATCCTGAATGCTTTCGATATTGTTGAACAGCTTCTGGTAGGAGGTCTGCAAACTATAAGCCAACTGGCGCAACTCGTCAGGTATCACACCAAACTCAAAGCGGTGATGATTATTGTCTTGATCCAACCCCAAACCTTGTATGTAAGGCGCCAACCCTTGTTGAGCATACTGAATAAAATTCACAATGCTCTGAATTTGTTGGGGAATTTTCAGCAACAACTGACCCGTTAAGCTAACGGCATCGGTCAACTCCTGTTTCAAATTCACCAAGTTCTTCTCCAACTGGCGAAGCCAAGTGATACTTTGCTGTAAACGCACTTCATGGCGAAAGTGACTAATGGCTTTATCAGGAAGATGATGGCCTTCGTCGAAGACATAGATGGTTTCTTTTGGCGGTGTAAGAATGGCACCACCACCTAGAGATAAATCAGCTAATACAAGGTCGTGGTTGGCAACAATCACATCGGCGACTTCAATTTCAGCCCGCGCTTTAAAAAACGGACAAGCTGAATAATTGGCACAGTTTCTATTCGTGCATTGTTGGTGATCCGTCGTTAAACGACGCCAATCTTGATCTCGGATCAGCCCTTCCCAATTATCTTTATCGCCGTCCCACTCACCCTTTGATAACGCCACATCCATTTCTTGGTACAACACCGTATTCACGTCATCGGCTTGCAAGTGCTGCTCAAACAACCCTGCAAACATGTCTTCCATACCTTGATCTTCCGAGCTTAAAAAACTCTCAAGATTGTTTAGACAGAGATAGCGGCCACGCCCTTTTGCCAAGGTATATTTAAAGCTTAACTCTGTATGAGCCAACAAATTAGGCAATTCTTTGTGCAAAATTTGTTCTTGCAAAGCAACGGTTGCCGTGGAAATGATTAGTTTCAAGCCTCGGGCTTTGGCTATAGGAATAGCCGCCAAACAATAGGACAGAGTCTTCCCGGTCCCTGTTCCAGCTTCAACAACTGCCACGTGCTTTTCGTCTAGTCGGTTACCTTCACTGTCTTGCTTGATATTCCCCAAGGTACGGGCAATTGCGCCGATCATCTGACGCTGACCAACTCGGGGCTTATGCTGTTTTGCTTCCAAAGAAGCACGGTAAGCAAGATGAATTTGTGTTTTTAGTTCGTCTGAAAGCATTTAAATTATTGAGAATCGTTGGTGATGCTGTATATAATAACAGTTACTGTATAAACAACCAGATGGCCCTATGATTAAATTAACCAAAAGACAATCTGACGTACTAGAAACCATTCGCGAATTTATTAGCGAAACCGGCTTTCCTCCAACACGTGCAGAAATCGCAGGTCGCTTAGGCTTTAAATCGCCTAACGCCGCCGAAGAACACCTGAAGGCCCTTGCCAAAAAAGGCGCCATCAAAATGCTCTCTGGTGCATCCCGAGGCATTCAATTAATTGAAGACCCTGTAGAAGCAGCAAATGACGAAGAGCTTGGCTTGCCCGTCATAGGAAAAGTGGCGGCAGGCTTTCCGATTCTCGCACAAGAAAACATTGCATCACATGTGAGCGTTCCACCTAGCATGTTTTCCCCTAAAGCGGATTACTTTTTGTCTGTTTCCGGCACCAGCATGAAAAATATCGGCATTATGGAAGGAGATCTTCTCGCTGTCCATAAAACCACCACTATTCGTAATGGCCAGATAGTCGTTGCCCGCATTGGCGATGAAGTTACCGTTAAACGCTTCTATCAAAAAGGCAGTCAAGTACGCCTACAACCCGAAAATGAGGAGTTTGACGATATTCTTGTTGATCTGGAAAGCGAAGAATTTGCCATCGAAGGCTTATCTGTCGGCGTCATTAGGCAAACAGTTTGATTTAATGCCTTTGCTAATCCAGCACGTATTCTAATGGATAAAAATTAGGCCAACCTAACCATCCATTAAAATACGAGCAAGAAAAATGCGAAGCCATGGCTTCGCATTTTTTGTTTCATTCTGATCAATGTAAGATTTTAGGGCGCATATCCATGTCTTCCAAATACTCAGCGTCATCCCCAAACGCTGACTCGTCAGAATATACAAAGTCTATGCCTGCATGGAACATGCACTTAGCTAATTCAAAATACCTTTCTTTCAAATACGACTTCGTCGTATCGGAAATGACCAAGGTAGCCAGCGGTTCCACACTCTCTCCGTCTTCACTTGCTGGTCTCAATACAATATCGCCATTATCGAGTTCAACAATCTCTAGATAAGATTCTTTCATAATTAATACTCTGATGATTCTTCTCTAAAACGCAACACCAACTCAACAAGCTTTGACAAGTACAAACCAACTGAAGCACCGGCATCCGATCCTTTACCAATTATATTGTCCGAACTCATACCAGAAAACGACGTATAGTGACATTCCAACTGAGCAATGAATGCTTGCTCTAATTGATTCAGCCAAGAGTGGGGTTGTAAAGCAAGATCCGATAACTCACTCAATGTGGGAACCACAACTCCTGTCTCTTTCGCTGCATGTTGTAATTTCAATATATCCAATTCTGATTTCAGACTATAAGCCGTTTTGATCTCTTGTAGCAAACCGTTCAAAGCACTGCGAAGGTGAAACAAAGACGCCCCTTCTAATCCAGCGAGCAACCAAGACTCTTCGCACTGCTGGCTTTGCTGCAAAAAACGTCGTGCTGCGTCTAACTTCTGATTGGTAACGCTTGCTTGACTCGCGTTACTCATTTCTTTTTCTTACCCTCTTCAACAACCCATTTACTACCAACATAATACGCTTTCCAGCCCGTTGGTTTGCCTTCTTCTTCGGTCATCACATACTGCTCTTTCGTTTTGCGACTGTAGCGAATCACCGTAGGACGCCCCTCATTATCCTTAACGGGCGCCGTTTTGAAAAAGTGATATTTAGGATCAATTTGATCCATAAACGGAAGCAGCTCTTTCACTAATGGCGCACGCGTTTCTCGTTTACGAGGAAACTGACTGGCTGCCAGAAATAAACCGGTTGCTCCATCACGCAATACATAATGGTCATCGACTTTGTCACAAGCCAAATCTGGCATGGGAACAGGATCCATTTTTGGTGGCGCTGCCTCACCATTTTTCAATAGCTTACGAGTATTTTTACATTCTTCGTTTGTACACCCAAAGTATTTCCCAAAGCGACCCGTTTTAAGCTGCATTTCGGAGCCACACTTATCACACTCTAGAACAGGGCCATCGTAACCTTTGATTTTAAAGGATCCCTTCTCTACTTCGTACCCAGAACAGGCCGGATTATTACCACAAACATGCAGTTTGCGATGCTCATCCATCAAATAGCTGTCCATGGCCGAACCACAAATTTTACAGCGGCGTTTGCCGATTAAGGCTTTAGATTCCCCTTCCTCATCATCAACGGCAATCGCTTCATCACCACGAACCAGGTTAATCGTGGCCTTACAACGTTCTTTAGGTGGTAACGAGTAACCTGAACAAGACAAGAATACCCCCGTACTCGCTGTACGGATTTGCATGGGACGAGAGCAAGTCGGACACTCAATATCAGTCGGTGTCGGCTCGTTTGGCATCATCCCTTCATCCGGTGATTCCGCTTTGGATAACATACCACTGAAATCTTTATAAAACGCATTCAACGTTTTAATCCAATCTTTCTTACCTTCCGCGATATCATCCAGCTGCTCTTCCATTTCAGCAGTAAAGCTAAAATTCATTAAAGAATGGAAGCTATCCACTAAGCGTTCGGTAACTATATCCCCCATTTTTTCCGCGTAAAAACGACGATTTTCAACCCGTACATAACCACGATCTTGAATCGTTGAAATAATGGAAGCGTAGGTAGAAGGGCGTCCAATACCTCGTTTTTCCAACTCTTTTACCAAACTGGCTTCGCTAAAGCGGGCAATAGGCTTAGTAAAATGCTGCTCCGGCAACAAAGAGTCAAGCGCCAAGGTTTCCCCTTGAGCCACATCTGGTAGGATATTGTCTTCGCCCTTTTTCGCGAACGACTGCATGGCTCGAGTGTAACCATCAAAACGCAAAATACGCCCTTTGGCTTTAAATTCGTATTCGCCGCTCGTTACCGTAACAGAGGTAGAGGTATACAAAGCCGGTGTCATTTGACACGCCATAAATTGACTACGAATTAAGTCATAGAGACGATGGGAGTCTTTTTCCATGCCTTGCAGATCATCAGGTCGTACATTCACATCCGATGGACGGATGGCTTCATGGGCTTCTTGTGCCCCCTCTTTACTGCTGTAACGTAGTGGCTCTTTCGGTAAATATTTATCACCAAAGTTCGATAAAATATATTCTCGTAACGCTTCAACCGCCTCCACACTCAAGTTGGTCGAATCCGTACGCATGTATGTGATGTAACCCGCTTCGTATAAGCGCTGGGCGAGCATCATGGTTTTCTTCACACCAAACCCTAAGCGCGTGCTCGCGGCTTGTTGTAACGTCGAGGTGATAAAGGGTGCAGAAGGCTTACTGCTGGTCGGCCTATCTTCGCGATTGCTAACCTGATAATTCGCGCCATCCAATCGAGCCACATGGGCATCAGACTCTGCCTTACTAACTGGACGATACTCTTTGCCTTGGTACTTTACCGCATCAAACTTAATGGTCTCTTTAGTCGGCGTTTTCAGTAACGCTTGCAACTCCCAGTACTCTTCTGGAACAAAGGCACGAATCTCTTTTTCTCGTTCAACAATCAAGCGAACAGCAACGGACTGAACACGCCCAGCAGATAAACCACGAGCCACTTTTGCCCATAGCAAAGGCGACACCATAAAGCCCACCACACGGTCTAAGAAACGACGCGCTTGCTGTGCATTAACACGGTTAATATCGAGCTCAGAGGGCGTTTCAAACGCTGCTTGAATGGCTTTTTTAGTGATCTCATTAAAGACCACTCGTTTGTAGCGATTGTCATCACCACCTATGGCTTCTCGCAAATGCCACGCAATGGCCTCTCCTTCTCTATCCAAATCCGTCGCCAGATAGATCTGATCGGCATTCTTGGCTAAGCGTTTTAGCTCATCAACCACTTTCTCTTTGCCGGGCAGCACTTCATAATGGGCTTCCCAGTCATTTTCAGGGTCAATGCCCATACGAGCAATAAGCTGCTGTTGTGATTTACGACGCTTATACTCCGCCTTTTCTTCCGGGCTCATCTTGCGCGTCAAAGCCGCTTGCTTAGCACGTTCTTGAGGCGTTGACTTCGCTGTCGTACCAGAAGGCAAATCGCGAATGTGACCCACACTCGACTTAACAACAAAGTCATTGCCTAGGTATTTATTGATGGTTTTCGCCTTAGCTGGCGATTCCACGATAACCAGTGATTTTCCCATTGAACTGTATAAGCCTTCTTTTTGAGTACGTCTGCAAATATTTGTTTTGCGTAAATTAGTCTTCGGGGCGCTGATATTAAGCAAACACCTTTTATATGACAAGCGATCACTGTATTGTTTCGCATATTATCGCTTGCTGAACTGAGTATTTCTTATTTAACATACTGAATTCATTGCTCAAGGACAATCATGGCAACACTTCAAATTCTCACCATTGCTTTTTTAATGATCATAGTCGTTCTGTCTGTTGTCATTGGTTCGCGCGCCCAACAGAAAGAAAAAGAGTTAACAGAACGTCGTTTTAAACAATTACAACTTGCCAATCGAGCAGATCGTGCCGAATACCATTTGCGAGGTATAAAAGATATTAATACGGATACCATCGTGAGCGATGTGCTTTACGATTATTATCTAGACACACTTCGCGAACTTTTACAATATTCTGACGATCCAGAAAAAGTAGAAATACGCATTGCCAAAGCAGAAGAAGATCGTAATGCATTACCTGTTGAATTTAACCCTGAGCCGGAAGCGCTTAGCTTTCAACAAAAGGCCAATTACAAAGAACGCCTGACGAAAACAGCCAAAATGTTACTTTTTCTTCGTCGTCGAGGTCGCATTAGCAACTCTCATTACAAATTATGCTATGACTACCTTCGCTGGCTGAATTTATGGGTCCAGTTAAACCGACAAATGGTGCAAGCCAATAAAAACTTTAATGGCGGCGATTTACGTGTCGCTCAGACCCTCTATGGTGTTATTTTATCCCATATCAAGTCCGACTCCATTGAGCGACCAGAAAAAAAAGCACTACAGAATTACGTTATGGATAAAATGAAGCGCATTATGCAACCTAAGCTAGACGCTATTAAGGATGCCGAAAATCCAGAAGAAGTGTTAAGCAAACTGATTCAAAACATTGAATCAAACAATGATGTGGCCAACATGATCAATAACCAACTGGATGCTGACGGCCACACTTAACTCAGCATTAAGCATTAAGTGTGCTGTCTTTTCGAGCAAGATCATATGCGAACTTGCTCGAAAAAGTCCAGACTTAAGTCTTGTTTAAATCAGGGAAGGCTTTGACAAAGAATGAGCCAGTTTCGCAATCAGTTTGACCGTATCCTCATCCCCTTTCTCCTCATCCCAGTAAACTGACACCCCATCTTTATTGACCTTAATGGCGGTTGCCAAACCGGACAATGCCAGCAAATCCTGCTTATTCTGATCCGTCAAATTCAACTCTTTACTCATCCACCAGCCAGGCTCAACAGGAAGGTATTTCCATACTTCATAAGTGATCAACCAAAGGTCTTCTTCAATCAAATCAAATGGTTTATCTCGAAATAAGCAATAAGCATAAAATTTCTGCATGTCTTTTGACTTATCCCACTTGTCAGGTAGCCCGATTGATGTAAGCTGGACAGTAAGTTTTAATTGTCTCGCATTCATCCGCAACTCTCCCAAACGACGCTCTCGTTTGCTAGGGAGAATCCATGAGGCAGCCCCTATAATGGATAATGTAATAAAAATAATGATCGCTAATTTCATATACTTTGCTCGTTACATATAGACTAAAATAAATAGAAACTGATATTCGCATTTAAGCACTTAAAATCAGCACCCAAACTGGAGGTATCCTATGCTGTACAAAAAAATACTACTTGCCATAGATTTAACTGACGAGAGCATTAAAGTCGCCAACAAAGCAGCCGAACTGTCTAAGGCCATGGGAGCCGAACTCATCATTGTACACGTTATTGAGTCTCTCAATTACGCCTATGGAGGCGATGTCCCGATTGACATCACAGATATACAAAATCAACTTAAAGACACAGCAAAAGAACGCATGTCAGTCTTGGAAAGCCAAATCGATGTACCAGTGAAAGAAACCTGTGTCACTCAGGGTGGCATCGAAAGCGAAATCCACCGTATTGCAGAGGAAAAAGAAGTCGACGTTATTGTTGTTGGTAGTCACGGGCGTCATGGCTTAGCTCTTTTACTAGGCTCGACCGCTAATGGCGTACTTCACGGTGCACCATGTGATGTGTTGGCAGTTCGCGTTCACCGTAGCGAATAATATTTCCAACCAACCACACTTGGGTTGCTCCCAGTAAAAAGGCGATGCTAATAAAAAACATCGCCTTTTTATCTAACATCGCCTTTTTATCTATCAGATATCACAAAAAAGCATCAAACCACTAATGGCGTGTCCACGTTGTCCCTTCGCGACTATCCAACAGCTCAATGCCTTGTCGTGCTAACTCATCACGAATCTCATCACTGCGAGCAAAGTTTTTATCTTTGCGGGCTTGTGCACGTTCATCGATCAAAGCTTGTATTGCGGCCTCATCTAACCCTTCTGAAACAGTACTGTTTTGTAAGAAATACTCAGGATCCTGACCAAGCAGCCCAAGCAAATCCGCTAATGCTCGTAATTCCGCCGCTAACTTAGGTGCCATTGTCGGCGCTTCCGTTTTGGCTTTATTCAATTCACGCACCAACTCAAACAAAACAGAAACCGCCACCGCCGTATTAAAATCGTCTTTCATCGCACTTTCAAAGCGCTCAGTGAACTCTGTCGGCTCGTAAGAGTTAGCAACCGATTGCTGACGCAGCGCTGTGTAAAGGCGTTCCAGTGCCACTTTTGCTTCCTGCAAACTTTGATCCGAATAATCAATTGGGCTGCGGTATTGGCTCGACACCATTAAGTAGCGAATAACTTCTGGATTAAATTTTGCTAACACATCGCGAACCGTGAAGAAATTACCCAATGACTTAGACATTTTCTCATTGTTCACACGCACGGCGCCACAATGCATCCAGTAGTTAACATAATCCTTACCCGTCGCGGCTTCAGACTGAGCAATTTCGTTTTCATGGTGAGGAAATTTAAGGTCAGGTCCGCCCCCATGGATATCAAAATGACTGCCAAGGCAACTCGTTGACATGGCAGAACATTCAATATGCCAACCAGGACGACCTTTCCCCCATGGAGAATCCCAAGCAACCTCACCTTCTTTAGCGGACTTCCACAAAACAAAATCGGCAGGATGCTCTTTCGCTGCCTCCACTTCAATACGAGCACCGGCCAGCATATCTTCAAGCTTACGATTGTTTAGCTTTCCGTAATCTTTGAATTTAGCCGCACGATAGTACACGTCACCGGAAGCACCCTGATAAGCAAAACCTTTCTCAACTAAGACGCTTACCATATCAATGATTTCTTGCATGAACTCTGTGGCTTTGGGCTCACGATCAGGCATTTTATTTCCCAATGCCAGCTCATCTTCACGCTGAGCCGCAATCATGCGTTCAGTCAATGCCTGAGTCGACTCATTATTCTCTTCCGCACGCTTGATAATCTTGTCATCGACATCCGTAATATTACGAATATAGGTCAAATCATAACCAAGGTGACGAATAAAACGTGAGATAACATCAAAGGAAATCATCGCACGAGCATGCCCAATGTGACAGAAGTCATACACGGTATTGCCACAGACATACATACCGACTTTACCTTCGACAATGGGTTTGAAAATTTCTTTTTTGCCCGTTAGGGTATTATAAATCTTCAACATGCTCTTACTTTCCTTTTGCTTCGATTTTCGCCCAAGAATCACGTAACGTTACAGTACGGTTAAAGACCATACCCTCTTCTTTCAAATCGCGACAAAAATACCCTTCACGCTCGAACTGAAAACCTTGACCTTTCTGCGCAGAAACAAGAGACGGTTCCACTTTTGCGTTAGTTAATACGGTCAATGACTCAGGGTTGATAAAATCTAAAAAGCTTTTGTCTTCATAATTTGCATCGGGGGCCTCATTAATAAACAAACGGTCGTACAAATTCACCGTTGCATCAACAGCGTGTTTTGCACTCACCCAATGAATCACCCCTTTTGGTTTATAGCCTTCCGGATTCACCCCTAGGGTGTTCTCATCGTAGCGACATAGCAGCTCAACCACCTCACCCGCTTCGTTTTTGATGGCCTCATCACAGGTGATCACATAACCACCACGCAGACGAACCGCACCATCCAACGTTAAGCGTTTCCACTTGCGAGGGGGCACTTCCGCAAAGTCCGCTGCATCAATATACAAATTTTTGCTGAACGGCACCTCGCGAGTACCAGCTTCTTCATTTTTCGGATGATTACTAACCGTGAAGATTTCTTCTTTGTCTTCTGGGTAGTTGGTTAACGTTACCTTGATGGGATTCAAAACCGCCATAGCACGGTTAGCATTCGCATCCAAATCTTCACGAATCGCGTGTTCAAGCATACCTACATCGACCACACTGTCCGATTTAGTCACCCCAATGCGCTCACAGAAATTACGAATAGATTGAGCTGTATAACCACGGCGACGAAGGCCAGAAATCGTTGGCATACGAGGGTCATCCCAACCGTTCACATGCTTCTCATCCACCAGTTGTTTGAGCTTACGTTTACTGGTCACGGTGTAGTTCAAATTCAACCGAGCAAATTCGATTTGCTGAGGATGAACTGTTTTTAGGGTTTCCAACACCCAATCATATAATGGACGATGGTCTTGGAATTCCAATGTGCAAATGGAGTGCGTCACCCCTTCGATGGCATCCGACAAGCAATGAGTAAAATCGTACATTGGATAAACGCACCACTTATCACCGGTCTGATGGTGATGAACGTGGCGAACACGATAAATAATCGGATCACGAAGATTAATGTTTGGGCTGGCCATATCAATTTTGGCTCGCAACACCACTTCGCCATCTTTGTATTTACCGTTTTTCATGTCCATGAAAATGGCCATGTTTTCTTCCACGGTACGATCACGGTACGGGCTGTTTTTACCCGGCTCTTTCAAAGTGCCACGGTATTCACGCATTTGCTCGCCATTCAACTCACAAGCGTAAGCTTTACCCGCTTGTACAAGCTGAACCGCATAATCAAACAGCTGGTCAAAATAATGAGAGGCAAATTTGGGCTGATCTTTCCACTCAAAACCCAACCACTCGACATCGTGCTTAATGGACTCAATGTACTCAACACTCTCTTTTTCAGGGTTGGTATCGTCAAAACGTAGATTACATTGCCCATTATAACGTTGCGCTACGCCGAAGTTCAGACAGATAGATTTAGCATGACCAATGTGTAAATAGCCATTTGGCTCAGGTGGGAAGCGAGTCAACACCTTGCCTCCATGTTTTCCTGATTCGTTATCTTTATCAATGATTTGGGTAATGAAATTACCTGGTTTTGACGTTTCTGACATGTTTGATGTAAGTCCCGATTAATATTCGTCTAACAATAATTGTTACTTTGATCGGCAAGTATATATTATTTAGGTTTACCTTGGATATTGAGCATAAAATCTTTTTGTCTGTTTTTCTGCTGATAATTTGTTGATGGCCCGTTCTTTCTTACCAATATTTCGCCATAAAAAACACCAACACCCCAACCACAATGGTCAGCAGCTGGTGCTGACGCCAAATCCCCACAATAAACGCCGCGATGGCTCCTAACAGCCAAGGATTGTCCAGCGAAATATCTAGATGCTTGTTTGGCATCAGGGTCATGGGTGTGATAATCGCAGTCAACACAGCCACAGGCACAAACTTCAATGATTTCTCAACAAAAGCAGGCATAACAACCTTATCTGCTCGCGCAAACAAGACAAAACGCACTCCAAAGGTCACTATAAACATACCAGCAATAATCAAAACAGAATCGGGCAATATCATGATTCCACCTCTTGAACATCGTTATCGTTTTTTGACGCAGGCTTCATCACAGCATCCGCAACAACCCCCATCAAAACACCAATCAATGCGGACACCAGCAACCCCAAATTATTAGGCAAACCCGATAATATAATGGAAGATCCCCCTGCACAGACAAGACACAGCCAAAACGACTTGTGCTTTAAATAAGGGGTAATAATGCCAATAAAAGTCGCCACCATGGCGAACTCTAATCCCCAGTCACTCATTCCAGGAATTAACTCACCAGATAAAACGCCCAGCAACGTGGTCAGATTCCACATGACATAAAACGATAAAAAAGACCCCAGATACACTTTATACCCTGTGGCTTCGTTAACGGACCCCATAGAATACATTGGTCGCACTGCCGCATAAGTCTCATCAATGAGTCCAAAGCCCATAATAAAGCGCATGGGTAGGGGCAAATGACGAACAAATTTCACCATGTCCGCGGCATACAAGAGGTGGCGTAGATTAACGATAAAAGTCGTTGAAACAATGACCCAGATAGGCGCGTGTAGGGCAATTAACCCAAGAGCAACAAACTGAGCAGACCCTGCAAACACAATAGCCGACATAGCAATAGCAAACCAAGGACTCAAACCATGACTGGATGCTAGAGAACCAAATAACAAGCCAAACGGTATACCTCCGACAATCATGGGAATGGAAGCAACAAAAGACCCTGTAACAGATTCTGTGTAACTGCCATTTAGTTAAGGTGCTTTTCGAGACGCTCCTCGAACTCAATAATAAATCGACTCATTGCTTGGCGCCAGTTCTGAATTGGCATCGTCCATTTCTTACTGGCTTCTTTAATGGCAAGGTATACCATTTTCCTCGCAGAATCATCGCTTGGGAAGACTTTACGTTTTTTAATGGCTCTACGGATAACACTGTTCAGGGACTCAATCGCATTCGTTGTGTAGATCGCTTTTCGGATATCGTCAGGGTAATTAAACAACGTATTGAGGTGATGCCAGTGATTGCGCCATGATTTGGTAATTTGCGGGTATTGATCGTCCCAGATGTCGCCGAAACGATCTAACTCTAGCAAGGCTTCTTCTTCCGTTGCGGAGCGGTAAACTTGCTTTAAATCCGCCGTCACTGCTTTATAGTCTTTCCATGATACATATTTCAATGAGTTGCGTACCATGTGTACGATGCACAGTTGGATGTTAGTTTGTGGGAAAACAGCATTGATGGCTTCTGGGAAGCCTTTTAGACCATCAACACAAGCGATGAGAATATCTTCTACGCCGCGCTGCTGAAGCTCAGTGAGGACGTTGAGCCAGAACTTCGCACCTTCGTTCTCCGCAATCCACATGCCCATGAGTTCTTTATGACCTTCAGTGTTGATACCGAGTGCCAAGAAGATCGATTTATTGATGACGCGTTTATCTTGGCGGATTTTCAACACAATACAATCAAGATACACAATGGGGTAGATGGCATCCAAAGGGCGTGCTTGCCATTCAGTCACTTGCTCAATGACCGCATTGGTAACGCGTGATACCAGTGTTGGAGATATCTCGGCACCATACCATTCATCGAAGGCATTGACGATGTCTCGGGTACTCATGCCTTGCGCATAGAGCCACAGGATTTTATCGTCCATAGAAGTGAATCGGGATTGGTGTTTTTTGACCAGCTTGGGTTCAAAAGAGCCTTCTCGGTCACGAGGCGTATCCAGTTCAAACTCACCATCTTCCGTCTTAATACGCTTGCTATTCTTGCCATTACGACTATTGGTTGAGGTGGACTTTTGATGTCTCTCGTAACCCAGATGGTCATCCATTTCTGCATTCAATGCCGCTTCAACGGTAATCTTCTTCAGCATTTGGCTAAATTCGTTGAGATCCTCAGGCGTTTTAATTCCCTTGGCGGCTTCTTTTGCGAACGCTTCAAGTTCTTTTTTGTTCATTTGCATCTACCTATCCTTAATTCTTAATAGAATATGTTGTGGTAGGCAGTTACACAAAATTAGTTACAGTCTCCAACAAAACCACGGCGCATTTCCTTAAAGGTACTCATATGTGATCACCCAATGATTTTTCCATATAGACATTCGCCCTTTCATATGGAGAAGAGTAAGGAAAGGCTTTTTCCACAAAGCCGTTTTTGTCGTAGAGTCGTCGTGCCGCCGTCAAACAAGACGCAGTCTCTAACGTCAACTTAGACAGATGATTCTGCTCAGCAAACTCAAACACTTGAGACAATAACTGTTGGGCAACCCCCCTTCCTTGGCAATGTTCCGCCACGCCTAATTTACATACCTCACCGCTGTGCTTGTTACTGGATGAAGTGTCATGGGATGGCACAAAGGCTATGGCGCCAACAACAGAGTCGAATGTTGGCGTCTTTCTAATGGCAACCCAAACCCTACCGCCTTTATCAATAATTTCTCGTTGCGGATGACTCAGCAGTTCATGGTCCTTCTCGGTTATCTGGTCAGGAAAATAGCGTTTTAACCATGCCATATTAAGGTCATAAAAGGCTCGCTCATGTTTTTTTGCAAGCGGCACAATCGTAATGGCTCCCAAACGATCCATGACTTTATCCGCAAGACTTCCACTAAAGAGTTGTTTCTCTAGTTCAGATAACCCCTCCATAAAGTGGCTACTTGAAAAATTCGTCATATTTTCTATGACCACTTTCATTTCTTCTAAAATCGGCTCCACCCGATGCATTGCCTGGATGCCATGTTCTGATAGCCTCAATAAAGAGCGTCGCTGGTCTTGTGCATCAAGGGTTTTCTCAAGCAAACACTCCTTTGTCATTTTGGTAACTTGCTTGCTGACAGCCGGATGGCTGAGCCTTAGCCTTTCAGCAATTTCAACGACAGATAGCTCCCCTATATGCTGTAACAAGCGAAGAATCGGAAAATACGTTGACGATATAGGAATATCACACTGCAAATAAATCGATTGAACCTCACTAAACAGGTCATCACTTAGCCTTTTTAGACGACTCCCCAAGGTTAATACACCAAATTGCTCCACTTTCCCCTCCAGTGCATAGACGACATGATGGACTTGGCATCACATTAAAAAATACGTAACCAGTTACATAAATAACTTATCTTAACTCTGACTCTTTTTCAATACCCGCTTTTTTCAATTGAATTTTTCATGGATTTCTAGTTCGCTTTATCGGCCTTCTGCTATAATTCGCGCCCTTATTGCCCATGCTTAGGCAATAAACCAACACTCTCACCACCTAAGTAATCAGAGGTAACAGATATGTTAGAAAAAGCCGTCGTGGTGTATTCCGGAGGAATGGACTCATTTACCGTCCTCAATACCGCACTTCAAAGCGGGCTAGAGGTTTACGCCCTATCTTTTAATTACGGACAAAAACACAGCAAAGAGTTACAAGTCGCCGCACAAGTTTGCCGTGAATTACATGTCCCTCACAAAATCGTCGATATCACGGCGATTACTAGCTTGATGGCTAACTCATCCCTCACAGGTGATGAAGACATTCCCGAAGGCCATTATGAAAGTGACAACATGAAATCCACCGTGGTCCCCAATCGTAATATGGTATTACTTTCTATGGCGATTGCTTATGCCGTCTCACTAGAAGCAGGTAAAGTGTACTATGGCGCCCACTCGGGTGATCATCATATATATCCTGACTGTCGTCCTGAATTTGTCGCAGCCATGAATGCCGTTTCTAGCATTGCCAATTACCAACCCGTTGAAATCGTCACACCCTTTTTGCATTCGTCCAAAGGCGACATTTTAAAAACGGGATTAGAGATGAATTTAGATTACGCTAAAACATGGACTTGCTATAATGGCCGTGAAAAATCCTGTGGCAAATGTGGCGCCTGTAACGAACGACTAGAAGCGTTTGCTGAACAAGGCAAGACAGACCCACTGGAATATGAAGCCTAAGTGATCATTAACGTCAATTAATGACTCACTTACCCTGATTTTAGTCTGCTTGTTTCGGTTGCGACTGGCTTTTGTTCCACAAATTCCCAGTGTGCCGATAACATAACAACTAAAGTGAACCCTTACCTCGAACTGTTTTTCGAGACGTAACTGGTGTAACACATGTATTCAATTAAAGAAGCCTTTTATTCATTACAAGGCGAAGGGGCACACGCTGGTCGCCCTGCTCTATTTTGTCGATTTACTGGCTGTAATTTATGGTCAGGACAAGAAAAAACCCGCGCGCAATCTGACTGCCAATTCTGCGACACCGATTTCATCGGCATAGATGGCCAAAACGGTGGAAAATTTAAAACCGCAGTACAATTACGCGAACACATCGATGCCCTATGGCCCGCTGGCCAAGCACACAAGTACGTTATTTTTACCGGTGGTGAACCCGCCCTGCAGCTCGATGAAGCACTCATTGCAGAAATGAAACAATGTGGTTACACCATCGCCATTGAAACCAATGGCACACTTCCATTACCTCAAGGCATCGATTGGATATGCGTTAGCCCAAAAACGACGAAACCGTTAGTGGTAACTAAAGGCAGTGAACTCAAGCTGGTGTACCCACAAGCACACATCACCCCAGAGTTATTTGAAGGCTTGGATTTTATGCATTTTTACCTGCAACCCATGGACCAAAGCCACCTAACAGTCGATCAAATTCCACTAATTGATACCCAACAAGCCACTTTACACTATTGTTTAGCACATCCACTGTGGCGTCTCAGCCTACAAACACATAAAATGCTTAATATCGATTAAACATTGAATACAATTTTGTCTCTTTACCAGAATAAGGAATTATAAATGATCATTTTACACACTAACTTCGGTGATATTCATGTTGAGTTAGATTACGAAAAAGCCCCAAAAACAGCAAAAAACTTTGAAGATCACGTCGTCTCAGGTCACTACGATGGTGTAATCTTTCACCGCGTCATCAACAACTTTATGGTACAAGCGGGGGGATTTGAACCTGGAATGACGCAAAAAGACGCTAAGCCTTCCATCGAAAACGAAGCGGATAATGGCTTGAAAAACCTAACTGGTACCCTTGCGATGGCCCGCACGATGGACCCTCATTCTGCTTCAACACAATTCTTTATCAACGTAGCAGATAATGAATTTCTCAATCATCGCAGCAAATCAGCCGACGGCTGGGGTTATGCTGTATTTGGTAAAGTAACAGCAGGTATGGACATCGTTAACAAGATTAAAGAAGTCAGAACCACGACAAAAGCTGGACACCAAGACGTGCCTGCCGAAGACGTTATCATCGAAAAAGCGGAATTGGTTAAAGGCGAGAGCTAATGACTCGTTATTTCATATCCGATCTGCACCTTTACGACAAACGCCCGGATTTAATCCGAGCGTTTGTTTATATGTTGCAAGAAATCGCCGACAGACACACCAACAGCGATGCCAGTATCTATATACTGGGCGATCTCTATGAAGCCTGGATCGGCGATGACTTTCAAGCAGACTGGAACGACCCAATCAAACAGGCTCTACGTAGTCTGTCAGATACAGGAATAGGGTTATTTTTTATTCATGGCAACCGTGATTTTTTGATTGGGGATACTTGGTGCCGGGAAGTTGGCGCAACACTACTCAGTGAACAGACACTAATAAAGCAAGGTAGCCGCTCTATTCTACTCACCCATGGTGATGAATACTGTCAAGAAGACATTGAATACCAAAAGCTTCGTGCGATGGTTCGATCCACACAGTGGCAGACTCAAGTGCTCTCTATGCCGTTGGAACAACGACTCGCGCTAGCGGAACAGTTGCGTAATGACAGCAAAAGCATGTCATCGGACAAATCGTCCAACATCATGGATGTCACGGAAGCCCATGTCGCTCAATCTATGAAAGAGCACCATGCTAACCTTCTTATCCATGGACATACCCATCGTCCCGCGCTCCACTCCCTCGCAGATTATAGCCGTTGCGTGTTGGGAGACTGGGATGACTATGTTTGGTTAGCTACCCTAGACGATCAAGCCTACGCACAGGCAAACTGCAGTGTGGATGACTTTTTAGCCAATGGTATGAAGGCCTTAAAAAACGTTCACACTCAGCCATTAGGCTAATCTGAGCAACAGCATTTGGCTCAATTGTGAGTCATCACGACGAATTAGCCGTCGGCGCAAAAGAGAAACGCCCAACTGTTTCAAGTTGGGCGTTTTTAATTCAGATGAATCCATTATCAGCAAGCCAATTGGAACAAATGCCATTTAGACCATACAGCCAATTAACTTAATTGAGGTGAAGCAGCTCCTTTACCCATTGAGTTTCAGCGCCTTTTCGCAAGCGTGAAAACTCTACATGACGCTCGTGTAATAATGCCACGGCTCGAAAAAAGGCATTATTCACGACGACTGGGTTAAGCTGAACGCCATAGTTTTGCCACCAATGCTGTTGAGCTTTACTGGTTAATAGTTGATACAAATAATCCAATTCCACAGAGCCTTGATATACCTTATCAAGGTTTATCATTTGATCATTTTTAGATATTTCCAATGCCAACCAATAGGTAACATCTGGCAATTGCTCACTCATTTGCATACCCATCATTCACCTCTCCAATCATCAGCTGTTACACCGATAAGTCTAGCACCCTAAACTCAAATAACTTGTAGGAATATGAAATGCTTTGTAGCCTTTCGTAATAACAAAACCAACAGTAACATCTTGTATATTATCGTAATTGCCAAATTTCTTTTCCACCATACCGCCCTTTTTTAAGCGACTGCAACCATTGGTGGACCACTATGAACACGAAACGCATCATCGGGCTCAATGATTAAAGCATGTTCTAATTCACGAAAAAATTCAACGCGTTCTGCAATCGATTCCCCTGCATATTCTTCCGCCAAAGCCAAATAATCTTCAAAATGACGAGCCTCGGATTTAAGCAAGGATTGATAAAACTTAGACAGTTCTGGATCCAAATGGGGAGCCAATACGGCAAAACGCTCGCAAGAACGCGCTTCAACAAAGGCACCAATAATTAAGGTATCAACCAGACGAGCGGGCTCGTGAGTACGGATATGTTTTCGCAAACCATCCGCATAACGAGAAGCCGTTAAATGCTCATAGGCAACATCACGCTTACGCATCAATTTATGCACTTGTTCAAAATGCAATAATTCTTCACGGGCCAAGCGAGACATTTTATGCAGCAAATTATCACGATCCACATAGCGATACATCAAACTCATCGCCGTTGAGGCGGCTTTTTTTTCGCAATGTGCATGATCATTTAACAGCAGCGATTGGTTTTCAAGAGCCCAATTCACCCAAGCGTCAGGGGAACGACAGGGAAGAAAAGCCACAAGCTCAGGATACGCAGATAACATTACTCTACCTTTTCATCTTAAAAAACGGGATTATACTAGGTAAAAGATGGATAAGTCTTCTAACTCTCAGTCTCTAATAGCAATTCTTATAAAAGATGAGACAATAAAAGCGTTAGTCACCTTCCCTCATCGTATACACATAGGCAGTATTGTCTTGATTTGGACATCAAACGATTAATGATAGATTTCTACGACATAAATAAATTAAAAATCGGCCAGCACGTTGGCGTAGAACTGGATCCTTATGTTTTAAACTATCCAACTGGCAAGAATAAAGCCTCTTGGGTAGCGGACCATGGTGGGAGATCCTTTGTCATTCGGTTTTACGAAAAGGATCGTGGCAAGGTTGACGACTTTGTCCAAAATGCACGTAAGTACGCCCAGCTAAAACATCCGGCGATTACGCCCAATTACCCACCTTTCTATTCTAAATTGTGGGTATTCTCTTGCTCCGCCGTATGTGGCGGCGAGAACTTGTACAGTTTTTTAGGTAAATACCCTGAAGGCGCCCCCTTAAATGTGGTCATTAGCCTCTTTGACACCATTGCCAAAGCCTTAGACCAAATTCATGCAAAAAGCTTTTTCCACGGTCACTTGGATTTAAGTGCCATACAGGTGGTGAACGGCATTGGCATCATGACAGGCGTTGGTGCACATCACTGGATGGAAAACATCACCAATAACGAAATGGACCCAAGGCTATTTCCGCCTGAGTATCTAAAAAAGATACAAAGTCGCTCTCCTATTTCGGATCGTTATTGTTTTATGCGCCTACTCATGGCGGCGTTGCTCGGTGAATCTATTTTAGATAAAGCCCAACCCAGTCAACTGCCCAACTCGCATCCGTATTTGAGTAATGAAACGTGGAAAAAGCTCAAAAACTGGACTCGCAGTGCAGAACGCCATCGCCCAAAATCTTTAGTGGAAGTCATGCGTTTATTACGGGCAAACTTATATCGTCCAGAAGCGGCAGAAGAGAAGGCTCCGCCAAAAGAGAATAAACGTTCCCCCTTATTGGCTCGCAAGAATATATTGATCGCAGCAGGCCTCATTGCCTCCGTCGTCTTCGCATCGGTGGCATTATGGTCTGAAGAGCCTGCACCGAAGCCCATTATTGCCCAAGAAGAAACACCAAAAGAAAAAACACCAGAAGAATTATTCAATGCCTTACCACAAGTACTACAAGAACCATTAAAAGACGGTGGAAAAGCCCCTAAAGTCGAGAAGATTGCCCCTTCAACCTTTTTAATGGGGGATCAGCAACACGTAGGCGACGATAACGAAAGGCCGGTTCATGAAGTGAAGATCCCCAAAGGCTTTTATATGAGTAAATATGAAGTCACCTTTAATCAATATGATCGTTTTGCTAGGGCAACGGGGCGACCAATTCCCTCCGACAATGGCTGGGGACGAGGCAATCGTCCTGTCATTAATGTCAGCTGGTACGATGCAAAAGCTTATGCGGCATGGCTCTCCGAACAAACAGGCCAAGAGTACCGATTACCAACAGAAATTGAGTGGGAGTATTCAGCCAGAGCCAACTCCAATACCAGCTATTGGTATGGCAATAAAGTCAAACCAGGCTACAGTGTGTGCGACAGCTGCGGTAGCCAATGGGATGGAGTATCGACTGCACCGGTCGGTAGCCAAGCCAGCAACCCGTTTGGATTATATGACATGCTTGGCAATGTGGCTGAGTGGGTAGAAGACTGTTACCACAAAAATTATGACGGCGCGCCAACCAGTAACCAGGTCTGGCTATCAAACCGATGTGACAGCCGCGTACTGCGCGGTGGCTCATGGTTTGACATTCCAAGAGTGGGACGCAGTTCCACCCGGTATCGCGCACAACCTAAACTCAAAGCCAGCAACTGGGGATTCCGTGTCGTGCGCGTCATCCCGGATTCTGCCCTAACCCCCAAATCAGAATAATTCCGCTAAATGTCACCTATTCGAAATTATTATGGGGGTTATTAAGCCTTTAACCTATTTTTTATATAAAATAATAATACGCCAAAGGATTAAATTTCTATTGTGTTCAGATCATTTAATAATGGATTATCTGAACTTACGCCTCAACGCATCGGTTACAAAATATACACTGATGTAAAAACCTAAGGGGAACTATTGTGTTAGAAGCATACCGTAAACACGTCGAGGAACGCGCTCAACTAAGCATTCCACCGACACCTCTCGATGCAGAACAAACCTCTGCTTTGATCGAGCTACTTAAAAATCCACCAGCAGGTGAAGAAGAATTTATTCTTGATCTTCTTAAAAATCGCGTGCCAGCCGGTGTAGACGAAGCCGCCTACGTTAAAGCGGGCTTCTTAGCGGCCATAACAAAAGGCGAAGCTGCTTCTCCATTGATCGACAAAGCCTTAGCGACTGAAATTCTTGGCACCATGCTGGGTGGTTACAACATCCAACCACTTATCGAATGCCTTGATATCGAAGAGCTTGCTCCTATTGCCGTAAAAGCACTGTCTCATACCTTGTTGATTTTCGATGCGTTCCATGACGTTGAAGAAAAATCCAAAGCGGGTAATCCACACGCGAAAAAAATCATCCAATCTTGGGCGGATGGCGAATGGTTCACCGCGAAGAAAAAATTGGAAGAAAAAATCACCGTTACTGTTTTCAAAGTAACGGGTGAAACCAATACAGACGACCTGTCTCCAGCACCTGATGCTTGGTCACGTCCGGACATCCCACTGCATGCCACCGCCATGCTTAAAATGGCTCGCGATGGCATCACTCCTGATGTGGACGGTGAAGTTGGCCCAATCAGCAAAATCCTTGAGTTGAAAGAAAAAGGGTATCCTTTAGCTTACGTTGGTGACGTTGTAGGTACTGGCTCTAGCCGTAAATCAGCAACCAACTCCGTACTATGGCACATGGGCGATGACATTCCTTTCATCCCTAATAAACGTGCAGGCGGTGTTTGTATCGGTAGTAAAATTGCTCCTATCTTCTTCAACACCATGGAAGACGCTGGCGCCCTACCTATCGAAATGGACGTAGATAAAATGGACATGGGCGATGTCATCGATATCTACCCATACGAAGGCGTGGTGAAAAAACACGACTCTGACGAAGTGATCAGCACCTTCTCTTTGAAAACCCAAGTCCTGCTAGACGAAGTTCGTGCTGGTGGCCGTATTCCTTTGATCATTGGCCGCGGCTTAACCACCAAAGCTCGTGAATCTCTAGGTCTTGGCGCAACAGACCTATTCACCCTTCCTGGTGCCGTTGCCGATTCTGATAAAGGTTTCACTCTGGCTCAAAAAATGGTTGGTAAAGCTTGCGGTCTTCCAGGTGTTCGCCCGAACTCTTACTGCGAACCTAAGATGACAACCGTTGGTTCTCAAGATACAACGGGCCCAATGACACGCGACGAACTAAAAGACTTGGCTTGCCTAGGCTTTACTTCTGATCTTGTTATGCAGTCTTTCTGTCACACTGCGGCTTACCCAAAACCAGTCGACGTAACCACTCACCACACACTTCCTGATTTCATCATGAACCGTGGCGGTGTGTCTCTTCGCCCTGGCGACGGCATCATCCACTCTTGGTTGAACCGCATGCTACTTCCAGACACAGTGGGCACGGGTGGTGACTCTCATACTCGTTTCCCTCTTGGTATTTCTTTCCCAGCCGGTTCTGGCCTTGTTGCCTTCGCGGCAGCAACAGGTGTTATGCCTCTTGATATGCCTGAGTCTGTTTTGGTTCGCTTTAAAGGCAAAATGCAACCAGGTATCACACTACGCGACCTTGTTCATGCGATTCCTTACCAAGCCATCCAAGAAGGCTACCTAACCGTTGAGAAGAAAGGTAAGAAAAACATCTTCTCTGGTCGTATTCTAGAAATCGAAGGCCTTGAGCACCTAACAGCTGAACAAGCGTTTGAATTGTCTGACGCCTCTGCTGAGCGCTCTGCTGCGGGTTGTACCATCAACTTGTCAGAAGAGTCTGTTGCCGAATACCTAAAATCTAACATCGTCATGCTACGCTGGATGATTTCTGAAGGTTACGGCGATGCTCGTACTCTTGAGCGCCGAGCAAAAGCCATGGAAGAATGGTTGGCCAACCCAAGCCTAATGCGTGCAGATGCCGATGCAGAATACGCAGCGGTTATTGAAATCGACCTAGACACTATAAAAGAACCCGTTCTTTGTGCGCCAAATGATCCAGATGACGCTCGCCTTCTTTCTGACGTACAAGGTCAACAGATCGACGAAGTCTTCATCGGTTCTTGTATGACGAACATCGGCCACTTCCGTGCCGCTGGTAAGCTTCTAGATGCCGCAGGTAAAGTGGTTCCAACTCGCCTATGGGTTGCACCACCAACTAAGATGGACGCCGAGCAATTGACCGCTGAAGGCTACTATAGCATCTTCGGTAAAGCAGGCGCTCGCATGGAAATGCCTGGTTGTTCACTCTGTATGGGTAACCAAGCACGTGTTGCAGAAAAATCCACTGTGGTTTCCACCTCAACACGTAACTTCCCTAACCGTCTTGGTAATGGTGCAAACGTATTCCTAGCATCAGCAGAACTTGCTGCAGTTGCTTCTCTACTAGGCAAGCT
Source organism: Marinomonas sp. 63XJN7_7_ISO-PGPR-S23-202 (assembly GCF_056173505.1). Lineage (NCBI taxonomy): Bacteria > Pseudomonadati > Pseudomonadota > Gammaproteobacteria > Oceanospirillales > Oceanospirillaceae > Marinomonas > Marinomonas sp. 63XJN7_7_ISO-PGPR-S23-202. Next base: position 2,748,200 of record NZ_CM149677.1, read on the forward strand.
ACCAACGCCTGAAGAGTACTTGGAGTATGCGAACAAGATCAATAGCATGTCGGCTGAAGTGTACAAATACCTCAACTTCGACAAAATGGGCGAATACGTGAAAAAAGCATCTAGCGTGATTGCGACAGATGCAGTGTCTGCTTAAGACGGCTTAGACAGCGTTAAAAAACCGATGTAGAGCAATCTACATCGGTTTTTTTATTTCCGATACCCTTCATTTATACCTCGACACTGGTAAATCCACTTTTCCACTAAACAAGGATCTTACGCATCCAATCTTAGAAAGGACATGTTTCAATTTAGACATAAAAAACCCCAACTGTTTTCTCAAACAATCGGGGTCGTTGCCTTTTTATGATATCTGCATGCTTTATTAGCAAACCCTTATCGGTCCACGGTGCAACAGTACTTATAGTTAATACAATAATCAGGCCAACTTTGAAAATCTACCCAAAAACACCGTAAAAAGGAGGCTCTTATCCCAAAACGAACCGCCAAATACCAGTACAAAGCTATTTTTCAGGTCTTAGGTAACCATCTGGCATTGAAGAAGAAACAAAGTGAATCGCCCTAAAACCAAACGCCTTCCTTTAAAACGCACCATTTTAAATCACTTTTTCGCCGTAACACAAATTTAGGGTAGTCGATAAAGGATAGATAACAAAAAGCCTCGCTTAGCGAGGCTTATGCTTGTTGTCGCTTACCTTAAGATAATGAAAAGGTAAGATGAAGGATACTAAAATTAAATGACTTCTCTTTCTACTAGCTCGTCAAACTCGGCTTGCTGTTCCCTTTCTCCAATACTTTCCACATCTTCAGCAGTAATATGATGCTGACGACCTGTATGTTTGGCTTTATGTTTCACTAATTGCTTTTCTAATTTAGCAACCAATGCGTCCAATGCAGGTTTCAATTGCTGCTCGGTTTTCACCGTGGCGAAGAGATCATGACCAGGAATATGAACACTGGCTTCCACTATTAAACGATGTATCTCATGCTTTTCTGTATTTAATATCACTTTAATACTAGTGATTTGTTGATTGATGCGGGCCAAATGATCCATTTTCTCTTTAACTAACTGCTGAACTTCTTCGCCAGATTGTACGTGGTGACCGCTAATGTTTAATGTATACATAGAGAATTTCCTTCATTTTTATTGGAAAGCTGTTTGTAAAAAAAGTCGTCTTGGTTCCTTATGTTAGGTAGATAGTAATAACCTATGGACTATTGCGATGGATTTCAATCCCAAATTTGTAAATTGTTTCACAAGTTTGATAATGAATATTTCAAAACAATGAGTTAGGTCACACCAGTGTCAACATAGTCTTACCTGTCCGCATAAATAAAGCATGGGCAAACAGAAAATGTTCACAACAAGCCCCTCTGTTATACAGCATAACGCCATCACAGCCTATTCCGAGCTACTTTAGAGCAACCGATGCACCGTCTATTTTACGAACGGGAATACGTGAAAGTACATCTCCTTCCGCCATCCTCATATTAATGGCCAAAATAGTATCTGGGCATTTCTCTGTTGTCACATAATGAGTTAAGCAGCCACAGCAATTACAGCGGTGGAATTCAACCTCTTGATCCCCCCAACAATAGAAATCGGTCTTTACTTTACTATTGATTTGAACATGTTCGGGAGGAAAATACGCCCAAGCAGCAGCATAACGTCGACAAATAGAGCAATTACATACCCCCACTTCGTCGGGCATAGTACTGAACTCCAAACGGACATTGCCACAATGGCACGTTAACAACATTATTTGACTCCTTGCTTAATCAATTAACAAAGACTGGGCTTTACTTATTAATTAATTCAGTAAAAAAATTACCATATATACGTAACTTTACCAATGACATTAGCTTCTGGTAAAAAACCCCAATAACGACTATCCAGACTATTATCTCTGTTATCACCTAACATGAAATAATGTTTATCTGGAACCACCCATACATTGGGAGGGGTTCCAATTTGATTAAAGTAACGGCTGGATATGTCACTAAAATGAGCATTCAACTGAATGTTATATGAGACATCACCTAAAGAGGCTTGATAATACACGTAATCCGAACCTTCTTTTTTAGTTCTTTTGCGCTCTTGCACAATCTCTTTAATCTGTGAGCAATCAGCAGCCTGACTCGAGCAAGAGGGTTTAATATAGAGTTTTTTATCACGGTATATGACCGTATCACCAGGCAAACCAACAACCCTTTTGACATATTCGATTTGCGGATTGTTTGGATATTGAAATACGATTACATCACCTCTGTGCAGCGCTCTCGATGGCGATTTCTTGATGACTTGCATCCCCAGATACCGATAGTTCCCATAGCCACTTTTACTAACGATGAGTTGATCGCCAGGGTTTAATGTGGGGCTCATGGATTTTGAAGGGATAGTGAATGGCTCATACAAGAAGATACGCACAAAGGATAGCAATACGAAAAATATTAGGAAACAAATCAATGCTCCCCACCAACTAGCGTACCAGCTTCTTATTTCACGCCTATTGTAACCACGACTGATTATATAAGCGTGAAGAGGACAGATAATAAGAAGAAGCCAAGAAAAGTAGATGTGTTGATACCAAGCTCCATTATTGGGTATTCCATGTAGCTTGCTATCAAGAAAAGAAAAAAACACACCCAAAATTAAATAACACCAAAACCATTTGATTTTATTAACATACAAAAATGCAAACGGCTGCATTACCAAACCGTAAAGAATACTTAGCCAACCTTTAGGCTTCCATAAATCGGTCAAATTATATCCTATTTAGCCAACATTCTAATTATAGTCAGAAGTGAGATAAAAACTGCTCCTTGCATTAGCGGTTTTATCAATCACAAAAAAGACCTTAATTCTCCAATAAGATGACCATAATGCAACTAAGTAGTTCTTTGCAATCGATATTCAAAAAACATAGTAAAATCGAACTAACTCTCTTCATCCGCATGGGACACAGAGTCAAAAATGTCTACCTGCTCAAAGTTTTCCAACCAAAAGTAGGAACTAACCAAGCTAAATTGACGAGTTAAACCTTCATCCGTCAATTGCTTCAACTGCCAAACGAGGCCGGGAGCTTCAGGAAACTGTGTGCCTTTGATTTGATCTTCGTACAAACGATTGATCAGAGCATCATCCCCCTGTCCATTGGCTAACAATCGCACAATAGAGGAATGTAGCGACTCATCAAAAATAACCATATCTTCAACATGCTCTGCTGTCACGGTCATTTCAAGCTCAACACCGGTAGGGCTCGCAAAGGTTCCATTAAAGGCTTCACGCAATAAACCATAAGCGCTAAAGAAACGCTCATGGAACAGGCAATCTGGGTACTCTTCCCATGAGCGATCATCAATCATATCGTGACTGACTTGATCTATTTTGCCTTTTTCTAGCTCTGGAAATAAATGCGTCAATACGGCCTTTGCCGCATCCGCTGGCCCAAGATCGTTTAACGACATCAAGCACATTTCGCGGAGCTCCGCCGCGTCCATTTGTTCTACATCATCCTCAAAGCCCATAATGCTCAAAAGAGCACGATAATCTCTGTCAGACCAGGCACCTTGAATTTTGCTTACTTTACGAAAAGAATTAATTTGAACGGAAAACTTCGTTTGCATTTAGCACTCCTATTTGAACGCCAATATTGCAAAAAATAAAACAAATAGGCGTTGTCATTAGCCAATAGAGACCTTAAAAAAATAAACAGGCCGAGTAACCAATGTACAGGGAGTATCAGCAACATGCTATCCTCCGCAGGAGAAAATGTTTTTAGGGAGCGTTTTGAACAAAGCGGGATTCTGTTTACAACAATGGACATAAAATACACTGACAGCCAGACACAAAAAACCCGCTCAAAGGCGGGTTTTTATCAGGATCAACTAGCCATTCAACGAATCATTAGTCTTCCAATAAGATACGCAACATGCGACGAAGCGGCTCTGCAGCGCCCCATAGAAGCTGGTCACCCACTGAAAACGCACTGATGTATTCGGGCCCCATATTCAGTTTACGAATACGACCCACTGGAACATTCAGTGTGCCAGTAGCAACCGTTGGTGTTAAGCCTTTCATTGTTGCTTCTTTATCATTTGGCACGACATTGACCCAGTCATTATGCTGAGCCAGAATGCCTTCGATATCCGCAACGGGGATGTCTTTGTTCAGTTTGATCGTAAAGGCTTGGCTATGGCAGCGCATGGCACCGATACGAACACACAAACCATCAACAGGAATAGGCGCACCAGTATTCCCTAAAATTTTGTTGGTTTCTGCTTGCGCCTTCCACTCTTCGCGACTCTGGCCATTTTCAAGCTGAGAATCGATGTAAGGGATCAGCGAGCCCGCTAGTGGCACACCAAATTGATCAACAGGCATGGAGCTGGAACGCATTTGCTCAGCAACCTTACGGTCAATCTCTAGAATCGCGCTAGCAGGATCCGCCAACTCAGACGCAACAGAGCCATGCAGCAATCCCATTTGATTGATCAACTCACGCATGTGTCGAGCACCACCGCCAGACGCAGCCTGATAAGTCATGGAGGTCATCCATTCAATGTGGCCTTTTTCAAACAGACCACCCAAACCAAGTAACATCAAGCTAACAGTACAATTACCCCCAACAAAAGTTTTTACGCCATCTTTCAAGCCTTGTTGGATGACTTTTTGGTTTACTGGATCCAATACGATGATAGCGTCTTTATCCATACGCAATGAAGACGCCGCATCAATCCAGTAACCTTTCCAACCAGCATTACGCAACTGAGGGTAAATGGCCTTGGTGTAATCGCCGCCTTGACAGGTAATAATCACATCCATCTTCTTCAAAGACTCAATGTCGTTCGCGTCTTGAAGTAATGAAATGTCTTTACCAATATCTGGGCCAGCTTGACCCGTTTGCGACGTGGAAAAGAAAACAGGATCGATCAAATCGAAATCTTTCTCTTCACGCATACGTTGCATCAACACGGAACCAACCATTCCGCGCCAACCGACTAAACCTACAGTGTGTTTTGACATGGTTTTAAACCCTTTTATTGGTGGGGCCACTCATACCAAGAGCAGTATCCCAAGTTAATGCCTAATCCTTTTGATTAGGCTTTCAGTGCAACGGCCAATGCATCAAGTACCGCATCACCCATTGCTTTTGTGCTAACCGTTTCCGATCCTTCTGACGCGATGTCCGATGTTCTCAATCCTTGATCAAGAACACGACTCACAGCCGCCTCGATAGCATCTGCAGCCTCTTTCGCGCCCAAGGAGTAGCGCAACATCATAGCAACAGAAAGGATCGTCGCCAACGGATTTGCGATGCCTTTTCCGGCAATATCAGGAGCAGAACCGTGGCAAGGTTCATACATACCGCGACCTTCTGCATTCAAAGAAGCGGATGGTAACATTCCGATAGAGCCTGTCAGCATCGCCGCCGCGTCCGACAAAATATCGCCAAACATATTACCCGTTACCATAACATCAAACTGCTTAGGAGCGCGAACCAACTGCATAGCGGCATTGTCTACCAACATATGTGTTAGCTCAACATCTGGGTACTCTTTTGCCACTTCCTCCATGATTTCTTTCCAAAGCACGGTCACTTCCAATACATTGGACTTATCGATAGAGCAAACACGTTTACCACGCTGACGTGCTGCCTCAAAAGCGGAACGACCGATACGACGAATTTCAGATTCACTGTAAACGTAAGTGTTATACCCCTGACGCTCACCATTTTCTAACGTACGAATACCGCGAGGTTGACCAAAATAAATACCACCCGTTAATTCCCTCACGATTAAGATATCTAAACCTGCCACGATTTCAGGCTTCAAACTAGAAGCGGCTGCCAATTGTGGATAAAGAATCGCAGGACGTAGATTCGAAAACAGCTCAAGATTAGAGCGTAAGCCCAACAACCCTTTTTCAGGACGAACCGCCATGTCTAACTTGTCCCATTTAGGCCCACCTACTGCCCCCAACAAAATGGCATCCGCCGCTTTTGCTTTGGTCAAAGTTGACTCTGGAAGCGGTGTGCCAGTCTCGTCATATGCCGTCCCACCCACTAACGCACTTTCGTGAGTGATATCCAAATGAAAAGCCTCATTGACCGCATCCAATACACGAACAGCCTGCTCAACAATTTCAGGACCAATGCCATCACCGGGCAAAATTAATACATTCTTAGCCATTTTCTTATCCTCAATTCTTTAAAACCAGCCTTCACAAGACACACTGTGAAGGCCAAAAACACGACTCAAACTCAATCAACCCGTGACATTACTCGCCACGCGATAAGAACAACCAAGGGGCATTTGCCATACGTTTTTCTTCAAAACGACGGATGCTGTCTTCGTTTTGTAATGTCAGACCAATATCGTCCAGACCATTTAATAAACAATGCTTGCGGAAGGTATCCACTAAAAACTCAAATACCTCACCAGAGGGGGACGTCACAGTTTGAGCTTCAAGGTCAACAATCACCTCAGCCCCCTTTTTAGCCGTCACTTCAGCAAACAGTTGATCAACCTCTTCTGCTGCCAAAACAATGGGCAATAGACCATTTTTAAAGCAATTGTTGTAAAAAATATCGGCAAAGCTTGGGGCGATAATGGCTCGGAAGCCGTAATCATCCAATGCCCAAGGCGCATGCTCACGACTGGAGCCGCAACCAAAATTTTGTCGTGCCAGTAACACACTTGCCCCTTGGTAACGGGGTTGGTTCAAAACAAATTCTTCGCGAATCGGACGGCCATCGCATTCCTGATCAGGCTTACCTTCGTCTTCATAACGCAGCTCATCAAATAAATTTTTACCAAAGCCTGTGCGCTTGATGGATTTTAAGAACTGCTTTGGAATAATCATATCGGTATCAACGTTTGCCAAATCCAAAGGAGCGGCTAACCCTGTATGTTTCGTAAAAGGACGCATGCTGTTCTCCTAGTGTTTAACAAACTCATTAACATCAACAAAATGGCCAGCGATGGCCGCTGCAGCCGCCATGGCAGGACTCACCAAATGAGTACGACCACCAAAGCCTTGTCGACCTTCAAAGTTACGGTTAGAAGTGGAGGCACAATGCTCTCCCGACCCTAATTTGTCCGCATTCATTGCCAAACACATAGAGCAACCTGGCTCGCGCCATTCCAACCCTGCGGCTTCAAAAATCTCGTGCAAGCCCTCTTTTTCTGCTTGTGCCTTAACCAAGCCAGAGCCCGGTACCACAATCGCCTGTTTCAAGGTCGATGCCACTTTGCGACCTTTTACCACGTCGGCTGCAATGCGTAAATCTTCAATACGTGAATTCGTACAGGAACCAATGAACACACGGTCTAGAACCACATCGGACAACATGGTTTTGCCTTCTAGGCCCATGTATTTCCAAGCACGAGCATAACCTTCTTTTTTCACTGGGTCTTTTTGATCTTCTGGACGAGGAATCGGCTCATCAATGGCAATGACCATTTCAGGCGACGTGCCCCATGTGACTTGCGGCTTGATGTCTTCCGCTTTGATAACGACGACTTCGTCAAATTGCGCATCCTTGTCAGACACTAGATCTTTCCAAGCTTCGACCGCCATGTCCCAATGCTCCCCTTTTGGTGCATAAGGGCGACCTTTTACGTATTCGATTGTGGTATCGTCAACTGCGATCAACCCAACACGCGCACCAGCCTCAATGGCCATATTACACACCGTCATGCGGCCTTCCATCGACAAAGACTGGATACCTGTGCCACCAAACTCAATGGCATAACCCGTTCCACCAGCCGTACCAATGGCACCAATAATCGCCAAAACCACATCTTTTGCAGACACCCAAGGAGACAATTCACCATCAACACGCACAAGCATATTGCGGCTTTTCTTTTGTACTAAGCATTGCGTGGCTAATACATGCTCCACTTCAGAGGTGCCAATACCGTGCGCCAACGCACCAAACGCACCATGAGTGGACGTATGCGAGTCACCACAAACAACCGTCATACCTGGTAACGTCGCGCCTTGCTCTGGGCCAACAACGTGCACGATACCTTGACGAACATCTTTCATGTTGAATTCAGTGATACCAAATTCTTGGCAGTTATCATCTAATGTAGTGACTTGGATTTTAGAAACGGGATCTTCAATCCCATTGACACCATCAACACGCTCTTTTTTGGTTGTCGGAACGTTGTGATCCGGTGTTGCCAGACTGGATGATACACGCCAAGGCTTACGACCCGCTAATCGCAAACCTTCAAACGCTTGCGGTGACGTTACTTCATGAAGTAGTTGTAAATCGATATAAATCAACGCACTACCATCATCACGTTGCTGAACAAGGTGGCTATCCCACAACTTGTCATAAAGGGTTTTGGCTGACATAACTTCTCTCCTAAATATCCTGTTGAAGTATCCTAGAACTTTTGTTCAAATTACTCAAATTCATAATTTTCATGATTTGGATAATATTTAAGAATGCTAGATATTGCAGAATTGCTTACCTTTATAAAGGTGGCCGAAACGAAATCTTTCTCGGAAGCAGGGTTAGCCCTGTTTATTACACAGCCTGCCATAAGCAAGCGTATCGCCGCACTTGAAAGTAAACTCGAAACCAAGCTGTTTGACCGTATTGGCAAACAAGTACAACTAACAGAAGCAGGCGTCAGACTTCTGCCTAAAGCACGTAAAATTGTGGAAGATTTACAAGATATAAAGCGCAGCATGACACTACAAATGGAAGACGTCAGTGGCGAACTCAGAATCGCCATCAGCTACCATATTGGATTAAGAAGGCTTCCTCCTTTGCTAAAACGCTTTCAAGAGAATTTTCCCAACGTCCAACTGGAAATTGACTTCACCCAATCCGAAGATGCCTACCAGCAAGTGTTAAAAGGCTTGACGGAAATCGGCATCATCACCTTATCAGACAAAGACAACCATTTAATTGAAGCCATTTCTATTTGGTCAGACCCATTAACCTGTGTGGTCAGCAAAGACCATCCATTAGCCAAAATAGAAAATGTCAGCCTAGAAGACCTTGCCCATTATGCCTGCGTATTACCCAACGAAAATACCTTCACCAGACAAATTGCAGAGCGCGCCTTTGGCAAACAAGGCCTTAAACCTAAAGTTCGAATGAATACCAACAATTTTGAAACACTCGCCATGCTTGTTAACATCGGCTGGGGCTGGTCCATGCTACCCTCTATACTGGTGAGCGATGAACTGGTAGTACTCCATCATGCAGACTTGAATGTGGAAAGGCGGTTAGGCATTATCCACCATAAACAGCGCACCTTAAGCCGTGCCGCACAAGCTTTCATCGACCTGCTAAAGACCGCTCAAGAAAATTAAGCCATACAAAACTATCAAAAGATGGAAATCGCGTGCTAAGTACAACCGTTTGGCAAAATCTATGCTTAAATAACAAACAACTTTAGTGCAAAACAAGCCCTAAGAAACAAGCACCTGAATAATGATGTTTCATTAAACGAGGTTGGTATGGAAAACAAGATTGAGTGGTGGCGTGGCGCGGTAATTTACCAAATTTATCCCCGCAGTTTTTTTGATGCAAATAACGATGGGATCGGAGACCTTCCAGGTATCACCCAAAAAATGCGCTATATTGCGTCGTTAGGTGTCGATGCTATTTGGTTGTCGCCTTTTTTTACCTCTCCTATGAAAGACTTCGGTTACGATGTATCGGATTACTGTGATGTGGATCCCATCTTCGGCACACTCAAAGACTTTGATGATCTTGTAGCAGAAGCACATAAGCAGGGTTTAAAAGTCATGATAGACCAAGTGCTTAATCATACCTCTGACCAACATCCTTGGTTCGAAGAGTCAAGGCAAAGCCATGACAACGACAAGGCAGACTGGTATGTCTGGGCCGACGCCAAACCGGATGGCACCGTACCAAACAACTGGCTTTCCGTTTTTGGTGGCCCCGCGTGGCATTGGGATAGCCGCCGTAAACAATATTACTTGCACAACTTTTTAGATAGTCAACCTGACTTAAATTTTCACAACCCAGATGTGGTTGATGCTATTTTAGCGACAGTAGAATTCTGGCTAAAACGCGGCGTTGATGGCTTTCGCCTTGATACCGCCAACTATTATTACCATGATCTGGAACTGCGTGATAACCCTGCTAAAGAAGAGATTGTCGAAGGCAGTATCGGCGTTCGATTAGATAACCCATATGCCTATCAGCAACATCTATACGATAAATCACGACCTGAAAATATTGCCTTTTTACAGCGCTTGCGGGCACTACTCGATCAATACCCACAAACCACGACGGTTGGCGAAGTAGGTTGTGATTTCGCCCTTAAGACCATGGCAGATTACACCCAAGGCAATGATAAACTGCACATGTGTTATTCTTTTGATCTATTAACCCATGATTCCTCTATGGGACATATCCGACATACGATGGAAACCATTGAAGCGGGGTTAGGGGATGGCTGGCCTTGCTGGTCCATTGGCAACCATGATGTAGAACGCGTGGCCACCCGCTGGGGTAAAAACAAGCATATGCCCAATCAGAGCAAATCCTATATGGCCATGTTGCTTTCATTACGCGGCAGTGTTTGCTTGTATCAAGGTGAAGAACTTGGCTTGCCGGAAGCAGAATTAACCTACGAACAATTGGTTGACCCTTATGGCATCAATTTTTGGCCCGAGTTTAAAGGTCGTGATGGATGTCGAACCCCCATGCCATGGACCAATACGCCACTAGGTGGCTTTACCAGCAACGCATCCCCTTGGCTCCCTGTGGTGGAAAGCCATTTACCCCTCGCCATCGAAGAACAAGAAGGAACACGCTCTTCTATTCTTCATGCGTATCGAGATTTTTTACATCTAAGACGTGCACATCCTGAATTGATTCATGGCGATATTGAGTTCTTATACCATGATGTGTCTACCCTGACTTTTTTGCGAAGTTACAACGGAAAATCTTTGTACATAGCAATCAATACCGCCGAACAGTCGAAAATAGTTTCTTGTCATTTTTCATTAACACCACTGGTATTACCTGAAGCCATTCCTGCTGGGTACATTGAAAACGGACAAATCGTCCTGCCAGCCTTCTCGGTATTCATCGGCTGTGTCATTGATGCTGAATGATTAATAAAAAGTAGGCACCAAACACAAAAAAACGCCGTTCATAGTGAATGGCGTTTTTTATTAAATAACAGATTTAAATAACAGCTCAATCAAGTCCTACAAATGAGGCAGCTCGTTTTGTCTTGGCCAAGCATTGATAATCGCCTTGACTAAAGTTGCCAATGGAATCGCAAAGAAAATCCCCCAGAACCCCCAAATACCACCGAAAAACAATACCGCCAAGATAATGGCTAGCGGATGCAAATTTACGGCTTCAGAAAAGAGTAAGGGAACAAGGATGTTGCCGTCCAGCCCTTGAACAACCAGGTAAGCAATAACCAAATACCAAAAATCACTGCTCGCACCGTATTGATAAAAAGCGACCACAACAACGGGAATGGTCACCGCCGCCGCACCAATGTAAGGAATCAATACAGATAACCCAACGAGCAAAGCCAGCAATTGAGCATATTTTAATCCCATAATAGCAAAAACAATATAGGTAAAAACAGCAACCACAATCATTTCAATGACTTTGCCACGAATGTAATTGGCAATTTGCTCGTTCATTTCATTGGCAATATTACGCAACATACGGCGCTCTTTTGGTAACCAAGAGGTCATATAGCCTAATATCTCTTTCTGATCTTTTAATAAAAAGAACATGACCAAAGGCACTAAAATGAAATAAATTACAATGGAAAACAAAGAAGGAATACTGGCAATGGAATAAGACACAATCCACTGCCCCACACTGGCAAACTCCGTGGCCAAGGAATTAACCACCTCATCAACGGCATTTTGACTTACCAATGCGGTATGGCCTTGCGCAAAGGTTTCAATGGCCTGTTGGATCACCCCAATCATTCGAGGTAGGTCATTTACAAAACGAACCGCTTGCTCCCAAATAATGGGAACCATAATACCAATAAACACCACGCAACTCGCCAAGAAAGACAAAAAGACAATCACCACAGACCAAGTGTGACTGACCCCAAGACGCTTGATCCGCTCAACTGCTCCTTGTAATAAAAATGCCAGTACTATCGCGATTAAAACCGGTGCTAAAATCCCTCCCCAAAAAGCGAGAACACAGAGCGTCCCAATTAATAGTAGTAGGAAGACCACAACCTCTTCATTGGAGAAGTAACGCTTAATCAGAGTATCTACAATTTTAAACATATCTGGTTCGCTCTATTTTTTCTCAATAACAAATATATAAACACCATCCTTTTCATTTTTATATCGCAACGTATGACCCACTTGCTCTACATAAAAAGGAATGTCTTTCCACGACCCTACATCACACGCTTCCACCGCTAATAACTGACCTGACTGCAACTTACTTAGCGCCATTTTTGCTTTCAGTAACGGCATAGGACACACATCTTGTCTTGCATCTACTATGGCATCACACTCATAATTACCTTTATTCAATCTTCATATCTCCATGACGAGAACATTCGCCGATTATGAAACCATTCTCCCCTTTTATAACTAACTTAGCCATCTTAGTGATTGTTTTTTTTGGCACTTTTTCAAGTCAAAGTCACGCAGAATTACCCAATCTATCAAGCACCAAAAACGAACGCTCACTGTCCAATCCAAGTTACGTTGTTGGCCAACACTGGTTTCGACAGATCAATGGTAGCCAAGCAGTTATTGCCTTCCCCCCCGCTTACGATTACGTAAGACAAACATTGTCGACCATTTTGCCGCACACAAGCCTCGATAATAAAACGGTCGAAATTACTTTATTAAACAGTACACAGAGCAACGCCTTTGTCATTCCAGGAAACCATTTATTTATTTACTCAGATATCATGGAAATGATCACTGATGAAGACATGTTTTATGGCTTGCTGTCCCATGAAGTTGCTCACTTAGATCTCAAGCACTATGAACGACAAACGCAATTCTCCAGCCAAGAGTTAAGTAAAACCCTACTCATGATCGGTGCCAGCATTGCCGCTGCGGCGGCGGGGGCTGGCCCAGACGCGACATCTGCCCTATGGATTGGCGGCATGGCAAACCAAGCAGAAAATACACTGACCCATAGTCGAGAGCAAGAGCAAGAAGCGGATCGCCAAGGCAGACGCTATATGAAAGAAGCGGGAGTCAATCCCCAAGGCATGAATCACTTATTTAAAGCCATGTTTAAAGCCTCATTAGGACGCACCCGACTGGAGTTTTTATCTACCCACCCGCTACCCAAAACCCGTATAGCGGATAGCATGTCTTTTCAAAAGGAAGACAGCATACTCAAACAAAAAGGAAGTAGTCAGAGTTTCCTCTTTTTTAGAGCGACGATGCTTGCCTATCGTGCCATATTAAGCAACAGAATTGACTACGCTCTTTTAAAATCCATCCCCAATGAGGATGCCTATAACTACGCTCAAGCGCTAGTTGCCTACTTAGAGAAGTCACCACAGAAAGCCCTGAGCTTTTTAGCAAAAGTTCATACTCAAAACCGTTTTGTTAGTTATTTAAAAGCCCTTAGCTTGCAATCTGATGGACAAAAAAAAGCGGCTTTGAAAGTGATTAAGGATGTGCTTAATCTCGCCCCTAATGACCTCTCTTTTGAAACATTATATGCCATTTTTACTCATACAAAATACACAGGACTTAGGACACCTCGCTATCTTTATGAAAAGAAACAAGTATGGGAAGCTGATATTGCTTATTACAGAGATCGGCAGAACATCCCAATGGCCCTCAATTACAAGGCGTTACTTGATTTTAATCTAGGACGGGATAAAGAAGCGCAAAGGCTGCTCTATAGGGCTTTGCAGGATGCTAACGATACGGACAAACCGCTCATCAAACAGACTCAGAATGAAATAGACAGGATAAAAGAAGCAGAAAAAGGGGAAGGTATTCGAGACGACTAGAAAAGGCACTGTCTAAACAAAAGCCATAGATTCGAAGAGCATTTATCGAGATGAATACAGATTCTGATAATTGAAACGTGCCTGATGGAGCTTATATAACGTATTTTCTAAATGTTTAATTTTTGTCTGAACGATCATTTGCTCTTCAAACAATGTTTTAGGTTGCTTACAATGCGTACATTGATGCACATCAACGCCCATAGCATCCAACCGATTCACCAAACTAGCTAACTTCATCTTGCTCTTTTGCAGCAATTCCACTTTCTGCATCATATTGCTTTTACTGTTGAAAAAATCAGCATTATATTGCTGAGCAAAAGATAAAACAGGAACAAAAAGCAGCATGATTAAAATAACTTTAAATAAAGGCATCTTTCCTCTCCTGCTTACTAATGAATAGCAGTAGAAACATAAAAAGGCCAATCAGACATTGACCTTTTTACTTTCTAGCATCCGCCATATAGTACTTCACATTTTATGAGTTTAATGAATTTAGTTTCAAACGTAGGTTCATTGCATGATTTTGCAATAATTGAGCCTGTGTAACAGGAGATAAAGTCGGATTAACTTTATACGAATTCACACTGACACCATTATTATTAAGCTGCTGATCCAAAGACTGAATTTCTGCTCTGGCTTTAGTGATTTGACCGTAGGTTGCGTCTCCAGGTGCTGCCATGGCAGCCGTTGCAACGGAACAAGAAAAAACAAAAGCCAATACTGTTTTAGTAAACGTATTCATATTATATACTCCATTTCCATCTACTATTAATCGAACTGCAGCTCAATTTTTATCTACACTAATCTTGCTGCTTGATTAGAAGCATAGCAATAAATAGAAGAATAAATAGCCCTAATAAGCACATGTGCATATCTATCCTAGATTTGAGGTAAACATGCACAATCACTTAAAAACAGACAAAAAGCACTCATATTGCATTTTATTTTTACGAGCCTTTAAGAAAGATAAAAATACACTTCTAGTTTTTAAAAGATAAAGGAAGAATATTGAACAGAAATAATACACAAAAACGCCTAACTTATTTATTAAAGACCCCGAGAAAGCCATGACAAGCAGAACAGGGCTTTTGAGTATTTTATAAAGAAAAACAACATGTTCCCGCTTTCCAAGACACATACAAACACAAAACAATCGTTTTTTTAGAGCGTTTTTTGGTATGATAAAATAAATCCTTATATGCATAATATCATGACTCCGTTTGCCCTAATTGACAATCTAGAACATCTACCTAACCCATTTACTCAGTTTGAGCACATCGTCACTGAGCTAAAGGACAATGTGCCATTTTTAAACGATCCTGATTACAAACGCGACCTACAGCTCGCCCTATGCTTTATCTACAGCTACAACGGTTCTCAGGCCACATATAATTCATATCGACGAGAAGTTGAGCGTTTACTCCTATGGTCTTGGCACACACAATCCACCCCAACAACCCAATTAAGGCGTGATCAGATCGAAGCTTTTATTCATTTTTGCATCACACCACCGGAAAGCTGGATTGGCATTAAAAATGTAGCTCGCTTTAAACAACACATGGGGCGTCGTGTCCCTAATAAAGAATGGCGACCTTTTGTCAGTCATATCAGCAAATTAGAGTTCAGTAATGGCGACGTTCCCGTTGCCAAAAAATATTCCCTATCGCAAGCTGCCATTCGGGCAACCTTTTCCATCTTGTCATCCTATTACGGCTTTTTGATGCAAGAAGAGGCAGTACATCAGAACCCCGTGGCTCTGATCCGCCAAAAAAGTAAGTTCGTCAAAAAAGAAGTGACAAGACGGCAAGTAAGACGCATTTCTAATTTACAATGGGATTATGTGATTGAAACCGCTGAAATGTTAGCGGAAGAAGATCCCACCACACACGAGCGCACGCTTTTTATTATGAACGCTCTTCTGGGGATGTACTTACGTATTTCTGAACTGGTAGCCGATGAGCGATCCGCCCCCGTGATGGGAGATTTTACCAAAGACGCAGATGGTCATTGGTGGTTTAAAGTGCTGTCAAAAGGCAATAAAGAGCGACTCATTGCGGTCTCTGACGATATGCTGCGGGCCCTTGCCCGATATCGCCAATTCCGCGATCTCCCCCCACTACCAACCGTTGCGGAAAACACCCCATTAATTCCGAAAAATCGCGGCCAAGGCCCAATGACCAGTTCACGACAAATTCGCAATATCGTACAGTTTTGTTTTGATACGACTTATCAGCGCATGTGTGACGATGGCATGAAGGCCGATGCGGAAGATTTACGCGTTGCAACCGTTCACTGGCTTCGCCATACAGGCATCTCAGAAGATGTAAAAACTCGACCTAAAGAGCACGTTCGCGAGGATGCTGGGCATGCTAGTATGGCGACGACTGACCGCTATATTGACACCGAATACCGTGAGCGCCATGCCAGTGGGCGTAAAAAAACATTACGACCACACTAAACACCTACCCTGCCCTCAAGAAAGCCTTACTCCCAACGGGTTAGGCTTTCTTCGTCTTGTTCCTTGGCATCGACCCACTTACTTTCATCCCCTTGGGTTTCTTTTTTCCAAAATGCGGCCCGACTTTTGAGATAATCCATAATAAAGTCACAGGCCTGAAAGGCCTCTGCTCGATGAGACGCACTCACCCCAACAAAGACGATTTTATCTTGTACGGCTAGCTTGCCAACACGATGCACGACTGTCACCGCATTTAGCGACCAACGCGAACAAGCATCCTCGACAATTGTCTGTAAATTATGCTCCGTCATGCCTGGATAATGCTCTAACTCAAAGGTACAGTCTTGGGATGGTAAGGATGAGAAGTGGCGCACTAAACCAACAAACATCGCAACAGCACCAGTTTCACTATTCACCACCAAATCATCGTAGAGTGCCTGAACATCGAAATCTTCCCGCTGAACTTTAATCATCTTAGCCACCTGTAACGGGTGGAAAAAAAGCCACCTCTTTAGCACCTTGATTCACCATGTCGCCATCGCGGGCAAATTCGAAATCAATGGATGACTGAATGCCTTTATCCAATAGCGCATCGCCGTTTCTCAGCAGGTTAGCTAATTGCGTTTTGAGTTCTTTGATGGTCATTGGCAAATCTCCTTCCAATACATAACGTTCAATGCCAAGAGTCTCTTTAAGAGACGCAAAGAAAACCACATTTAATTCATTCATAGATACTCCCCACCCTATCAATCAGTTTTGTGTTCTGTCGCCAACCAATCGCCACTTTTGCCGCCTTGCTTTTCCAACAGTGAGACACTTTTAATCACCATACCTTTATCGACCGCCTTACACATATCGTAAAGAGTCAGTGCGGCCACACTGGCTCCCGTCAAGGCTTCCATTTCTACCCCAGTTTTTCCTTTTAAAGAGCAAGAACACAGCACTTGAATTTGTGTTTCGCTCAAAACCGTTATATCAACGGTTACTTTGGTTAACATCAGTGGATGACATAAAGGAATCAAGTCTGAGGTTTTTTTCGCCGCTTGAATGCCAGCAATACGAGCCGTAGCCAATACATCCCCCTTCGGCAAACCACCTTCGATAATCTTAACTAAGGTATCCGGTTTCATTTCGATAATCGCTTGCGCTCTTGCCGTACGTTTCGTCATGTCTTTATCTGACACATCTACCATGTGAGCATGACCTTGATTGTCCAAATGGGTAAGTTTATTGCTCATAACATTCCTAAACTAAGTCGATACAGTACAAATGCCGCCTATCTTTTAAGAAAGCGAACAGGATTGCAAGAAAAGTTGTTCTTATGGACAAGTAATCGGAAAACATCTACCTTTGTCAGCGTCGCTAAATCATGCATAATGCTCTTTTATATTTTTATATGAGTATTTTTGTCAGGATAACATGAGCCTAATAGACGATTATCTATTATTGGAAATTCCTACCAACGCCAATGAACAAGAGGCGAAGGCGGCTTTTCGTCGTCTGGCTCGACGTTATCATCCAGATAAAAACCCACACACGGATACCACCGAACATTTCCAGCGCCTACAAGCGGCCTATGAGAATGTTTTGCAGGCTATAAAACAAGGCTCTCAAGGAGGAGAGTGGAAACCTTATCAATTCCACCAAGAAAGTGGCACGGCAAAAAACCGTTACTATGCCCACTCCAAAGCCACAGATAAAGAACAAGAAGCCTATATAAAAGAACGGCAAAAAGCCTACGAGCAAATGAAGCGCAACAGCGCTCAACAGGAAAAAGCCAGAGAAGAAGCCATCAAAGCCGCGCGTAATACCATCAATGAAAAGCGCGTTAAAGCCATGTATGAAGAAGCGTTTAAAGCTTCAAAAGGCTTCACCTCGCAAGGCTATACCAGCGATGAAGCCTCCTCTTCTTACTCAACTCAATATAATCAGCGCAAATATTCAGACAGTCAGTATTCGTCACAGACTTATCAAGCGAATTCAGGTTCAGCAGAACAAACAAACGACATTCCGCCCTACTACATGTTTGATGATGGTCCAAACACAATGGATGAACCACACTTTCAAGCAGATAACCCAGGTAGAGCAAAGCCTGTTCGCCTTTATGCGGCGAAAGCGGCATTCAAGGCCGCGACTTATATCGTTTGCTTTGCATCTGGGATCTATGCCACATTATTTTGGCAAGAACATCAAGAATCAACACAACAAGAAAAAGTGGCCACTTATATTCCTGGTTTGTATCCACAATACCGTGTGGGTGCCGCCTATACTCTTGTCCCAACGAATTTATACTCTGAGCCGGATAAAAATACGAGAACGATCCAAGAATTGCCAGCCTATACCGATGTTCAAAGTATTAAGCAGAAAGGTAAATGGTTAACAGTGCGCTACAATAATGTCAGCGGGTGGATACAAGCAAAAGATGTTGGTTTTGGCACTATTCAGCATGCCGTTGCCACGGGCTGTATTGGTTACCCAGGCACCGCTCCAAGTCAGGGTGAAGTCATCGGAAAAGCCGATGGTAATAGTCGACTTCGCATCCTAAACCATCTTCCAGAGCAAAGTATTTTGACCTTTCAATCCTATGATGGCCGCAAACCCTTTTCCATCTTTCTCGAAGCCAAGCAGCCCTTTGCGGCGAACTTCATTCCCGAAGGACGCTATCGATTGGTGTTAGAGACGGGTTCCCTGTATCATAACGCCTGCAAAAAATTCCTATTTAATGACACACATAAAGTCGTCTTAAACAACGTGAAATTTGCCAGCACAGAGCAATCGCTCACGCTTAATCCTTAACGCCAAGACGGCCCTAACACCGAGTATTTCTAACGCCATGCTGAGTAATATCCGTATTGTCCTGATCAACACATTTCACCCTGGGAATGTTGGTGCCATTGCCCGTGCCATGAAAAACATGGGATTGACCCATTTATACCTGGTAAATCCTAATGACTACCCCTCAGAAGAAGCCACCAGTCGTGCAGCAGGCGCGGTGGATTTATTAGAAAGTGCCACCATCGTTAACACATTCGAAGAGGCAATTCATGATTGCAGTTTGGTCATTGGCACGAGCGCACGACATCGTACCTTCCAGCTGCCCATTATGAATGCTCGAGAATGTGCCCAAGCCGTTATTCCTGAAGCAAAAGAACACCAAGTCGCCATTGTTTTTGGGCGAGAAACAACCGGGCTATTAAATGAAGAAATTGCCCAGTGCCACCGCCAAGTATACATAGATGCCAATGATGAGTACCCCGTCTTGAATATATCTCAGGCAGTACAAATTATCTCCTATGAAATCTGGATGGCTAACCAAGATAAATCCACGCATAATCAAAACGTGGGAGAATACCCCCTTAAACAAGATATGGAACGGTTCTACGAACACCTTGAAGAAACCTTATACGGTATTAACTTCATCATTCGCAATCATCCTGGAAAAGTGCTCGACAAACTGCATCGTTTTTTCAATCGCTCTCGACCAGAAAAACAAGAGCTTGGGATTTTAAGAGGCATTCTCGCAGCGGTACAACGTGAAGCGGGACTAACTGAGGCGAATAATCATCCAGAGAAAAAGAAAAGCCAACCTAATAAAGAGACTGAATAACTGATTGAGATAACGTTAAAAACATGCCATGCAACAACGTTCAACTCGCCTGACCAAGTGTATTGAAAACGGAGATCGAATGAAAAAGTGTATCTTGCTTGCCATCGCCATCACACAATTAACCGCCTGTGCCGCGCTTAAAAATAAACTGACAACAGAACAGACTTTGCAACAAAAAGCCGCTTACTCTCTAGGGGTTAATCCAGAAAATGTTGTCATTAGCAATAAGGAAACCGATGATAAGGCGGTACGCTTTACGGCTTCTGTTAAAGATAAAACTTATGAGTGTGCTTACCAATCAACGCTGACCATTCAAACCGATGCAGTTTGCCAACTGAAATAATCGCTAACTCATAAAAAATAAAAAAGAGTAACCAGATATTATCCGGTTACTCTTTTACTTAATGCATCATTCAGTGAATGACAAACACTCTATACTTTAGCACCTTCTACAGCCATAGAGACACCACGTGTTTCTTTACCACGCGATACCAAGATAGCAATCAATAACGCAACCGTTCCCACAACAATGGCCATTGCCAGACCGTAGTTACCATGATGAGCTGACGCAATGTGCGTCTGTATTGTTGCATTGACCGAAGCAAGTAAGTTACCCATCTGGTATACAAAGCTTGGAAGAATGGCGCGAACATTCGCAGGAACCAACTCATTAAGATAGGTTGGTACGACACCCCAAGCCCCTTGAACCATAAACTGCATTAAGAATGCACCAATACCAATGGAAACAGAGCCAGTAGAGAAAGCCCATAATGGAATCACAGGCAACGCCAGTAAAGCAGCGAACATAATGGCTTTCTTGCGACCAATACGTTCAGATAGAGAACCAAAGAATATACCACCGATAATGGCAGAGATGTTGTAACAGATCGCTATGATACTCACAGTATGCGCATCAAACCCATGCTGAACCTTCATGAAGGTTGGGTACAAATCTTGAGAGCCGTGGCTGAAGAAGTTAAAGCATGTCATTAATAACACCATAAAGCCACAAACACGCCAATTATCTTTAATGGTACCAATAAGAGATACGCGCTCTTTGACTACCTGATTCGCTACCCAAACAGGTGATTCTGGTACTTTAAAGTAAATATAAGGAAGCATCAGAATCGGTAAGGCACCAATAATGAACATACCGCGCCAACCCACATGGCTATAAAACACCCCAAAGATAATGGAAGCGAACAAATAGCCTGCAGGATAGCCTGCTTGGAATAAACCGGACATAAATCCGCGAGATTTACTCGGAATAGTCTCCATTGCCAGCGCCGATGCCACGCCCCAGATTCCGCCCATAGCGATACCGTATAAAATACGAAATGCCATAAAAGCCTCAAATGAAGGCGACCAAGCAGTAAGCAATTCAAACAGTGAAAAAAGAACGATGTTCGTCATAAGAACAGGTCGACGTCCAAATTTTTCAGCCAAACGTCCAAAAATTAATGCACCAATTGGACGCACAGCTAATGTCAACATTATCGTAACGGCAACATCAGAAATGGAGTTATGGAAGTTTTTTGCTAAATCACTTAACACGAATACCAAAATAAAAAAGTCAAACGCATCAAGCGACCAACTTGCGAAAGAGGCAAATGCCACATGACGCTGTGTCGAGCTCCAATTATTCATACAGGTTTCCCCCGGAAAAACATTTTATTATTGTTGAGTTAAGCTCGTTCTATCACATAACCAATATGTTAACAGACCGTAAACTTGCATATTACTCTAAGCCTTTTTTATTTATAAATAATGCTTGTAAAGTGTAAAGTTATGTCATTAATTTTGTCTTTAAAATAGGCGTTAAACTTACTAAACAAGGAGCAGAGGGAAATAACACATGAAATATCTAGTATTTTTATATAGAGGCTCACTTATTTTACTTTTATTATATTTACTAAAGTTTCTAAAGGTACAAAAGTTACTAAAGGAATAAAAGATACTAAAGTATCACCGTCATTTTTTTATTTAGGAATTTACTAGAAAAAAGGGAAATAAAATAAAAACGCAGCCGACTGACTGCGTTTTTCACTTACTAATCAATAATAATGAAGTTACAATTTGAATTTTTCTACTTGCTCTCGTAACGAGTCAGCCAAGACTTTTAGGGTATGAGCTTGCTTTAACCCTTCATCCATCTCAGCTTGCATTTGAGAAGACACATCCCGTATCGCCTGCGTGTTAACTCCAATTTCAGCGGTCACACTGGTTTGCTCTTCTGCTGCGGTGGCAATCTGTATCATCATGCCATCTACATGTCCTATAGCCTCAGCAATTTCCGCAAAGTTACCCCCTGATTTTTTCGTGTCATCCACACTCGTACTCGCAAGCGTATGACAAAGTTTCATAACATTAACCGCTTTTGATGTGGTTGTTTGCAACATGCCAATCATGCTGCTTATCTCTTCTGTCGACGTATGAGTACGTTGAGACAACACGCGCACTTCATCCGCCACAACCGCAAATCCTCGCCCTTGCTCGCCGGCACGCGCTGCTTCAATAGCCGCATTAAGCGCTAGCAAGTTGGTTTGTTCTGCAATGCCACTGATTGTCGAAACGATGGTGTTAATTTTATCACCTTGCTCACTCAGCTCACCAATGACTGTACTCGCTAAATCCACTTCCTTCGCTAATTGATGAATAGACTCCAAGCTCGCATTAGCCAGCTGTTGCCCGCTATTACTGATATCAACCGTTTTACTCACATTGCGCGCCGTTTGCTCTGCATTGTTCGCAATCTCTTGCGTTGCAACGGTCATTTCTTCAACCGCAGCGGCAACAGACACAATCTCATTCTGTTGTATATTAAGTTTTTTAGTACTTTGTTCTACCGACTTTGCACTCGTATTAGATTGATCCGATAGAACACTGCTTAGCTTATCAATGCTTTTTATAATATCCCGCAGCTTATAAACAAAATCATTAAAATTAGATGCCAACTTACCAACTTCATCACGACTCTTCGTTTCAATTTTAACGGTTAAATCCCCCTGCCCCTTGGCAATATCTTCTAAAGCATTGGATACTCGTAATAGATCGGTCAGTAGGAATCGTATTAATATCGTCAATACAATAATAGAAAGCACTACCATTACAATGACGGCAATTAATTGATAAATGATAAGTTTTTTAATGGGGGCTTTGAGTAGTTTCTCGTTTCCTAAGGAAACTAAAAACCAGTTGGTACCCGCAATTTTCACGGACGACATTAAATAGTTAGTGCCATTTAAACTAACTTCATCTAGCTTTGTGGATTTAACATTAGAGTCAATATTATCGAGGGTCAACGTCGATTTTAACTCACTAAGCGGCTTATTGTTCATGCTACCATCAGGGTAAGAGATAATATTGCCGCTTTTTGAAACAATAAATGCTATTCCCTTTCCAGGCACTTTTAAAGAAGAAACCACATCGTTTATGCCTGTCAAAGCCACATTCGCAGACACGACACCAGCGAATTTTCCATCAATTTTCACTTGATTAACAATCGAAAAAATAAACACTTTTGAAGACGAACCAAAAAAAGGCTCGGAAACAGCTGGTCCTTTCGTATTCACTCCTAATTTATACCAATCTCTCACTCTCGGGTCATACCCAGCTTTGGTGTTTTTACCGTTCACACGATACGTATCACCATCCCGAGTGCCATAAAGTGTGCTGATTAGGTCTCCTGCCACTTTACCTTGAGTAAGCGCTTGGACAATATACGCATCATCATGAGGATGTTTCTCGATAACCTCTTTAATAGAGGCGACCACTTGATGCCTATCATCTAACCAGCTACTTATCCGACTCGCACTACTCACACCATAGCGATTCATCGTACTTTCTAAATTGCTTAAAAGTTGCGACTGCATTGAAAAAATTGAGATTGCAGATAAGGTACAAGCCGCTAAAATAAGCGTTAAGCAACTCGCTAGGATGAGTTTTCTATGTAATTTCATTATCATTCTACCAATGGATTAAATTTAATTGTTGAGCACAATTCGACGTTTATATTCCTTTATCCTTAGTTCTATAATTTTCATATTTAAAAAAACACTGTAAACATTAGTTTTTATGTAGTGAAGCATGTCTGATTGTTATCTTTTGTATTGATGATGGGAAGGTAGCGAATCGTACTTTATATAAAATGGCATTTTTTGATACGCCTTCTATCAATCGCGACACTAAAATAATCGAGGAAAAAAAGAATGGTTTTAAAAAGTAAAAAAGCAGCCCGCAAGCTGCCTTTTTATAATATTGCTTTAGCGCTTATTTTTCAGCGCGACCAGCAAACTTGCGTTCTTCTACGTTAACTTTGATTCTGTCACCAGTAGAAATATGCTCGGGAACCTGAATGATCGCGCCGGTCGATAGTTTCGCGGGCTTATTACGAGAGGTAGCTGAAGCCCCTTTGATAGAAGGATCGGTTTCAATCACTTCTAGTTCTACATTAGTTGGTAATTCCAAAGCCACTGGGGCTTCGTTAACAAGAATAACTTGAATCCCTTCTGTAGAGTCATTGATAAACAGTAACTCGCTTTCAATCGCCTCTTTGTTTAGGGTGTAAGGCGTATAGTCTTCATTGTCCATAAAAACATATTCATTGCCATCGGCATAAGAAAACATCACGGGGCGACGAATCAGATCCGCTAAATTCAATATTTCAGAATCTTTAAAGGTTTCGTCTAATTTACGGTCTGTCACTACATCGTACATACGCATCCGATATAAGCTACCACCAGCACGACCTTGAGGGACAGAGCGTTCAATATCACGAACAATCCAAGTTTTACCGTCGTATTCGATGGCCATATTCTTTTTAATTTCACTAGCCTTAGGCATTTGTTCTCGTCCTAAAATGAGGTTTTATACAATCAAATAAATGGGGTCTTCGCGCGTGATGCTAATCGACTTCGCAAATAAGCGCTATAGTTCAAGCAAAAATTTTTCGTAAAAAGTCATGATAATACAGTCAATACCCACGACCACTCCGCCGTCTAATATTCAGTGTACTTCTTGGCACAGCCTTTGACCTTATCTACAGGATAACGCCTGTCATTCTTCAGCATTTTTTCTTGCGCTGCCTCGAACAAATCTATATTCAATTTATCGGCTAAACGCACCGTAAACAGCAGCACATCCGCCAATTCTTCCTTGACCGCCTGCGCCTGTTGATCATTTAGTTGATAACTTTCCTCCTCTGTCAGCCAGCGAAAACAGTCTAGTAACTCCCCCGTTTCGCCAGCCAGCGCCATAGATAAATTCTTTGGCGAGTGGAATTGATCCCATTCTCGCTCTTTTGCAAACTCTCGCATGGCTCTTTTCAGCCATTCCAATGAATCAGCTGACATATTATTTATCCGCTTTCATATGTTTACTGTTAATCACCTGATAAACCGGATACAACACATCCGCTCCCAAGATTTTCGCACGCTCAGGCGACCAGCCAACGCGCTCGTCAGGCAAATTTTGGTTATCTTTAAACGGCATTTCCAAGGTAAAAGATAAACAACGATATGTGTCGCCCACCCACTTAGTTGCTACCGTCAAATTAGCGTCGCCAAATTGGTCCGGTGTGTAACCAATCTCAGTTTGAAAATCAGGGCTTACTGCTAGAAAAACCTCTTTGAATAAGGTTTCCATGGCTTCCATACGCTCATCGAACGATGGTACACCTTGACAGCCATCCAAGAAGTTGACTGGCAATGCTTCATCACCATGGATGTCTAAGAACATGTCCACGCCTGTTTCGGCCATTTTGCTCTGCACCGCTAAGACTTCAGGACTGAATTCTTTGCTTGGATTCTTCCATTCACGGTTCAAATTCACGCCCTTGGAGTTCACTCGCAAGTTACCGTGCACCGCCCCATCCGGGTTCATATTAGGAACCACGTAAAAACGACACTGTTTTAGCAATGCCCGTGCAATGGGATGAGACTCATCAAACAAGCGCTCTAGCAAACCTTCGATAAACCATTCAGCCATCGTTTCACCAGGATGCTGACGCGCGATAATCCAAATATTTTTCGCCAAACCTTGGGTTTTACTGATTTCCAGCAAGGTAATATCACGCCCCTCGGCAGTTTCTCCCAGATGATCCGTTATACAATCCTCATGACTTGCTGCCCAAGCGATCATATCCAAATGACGCTCGTAGCTGTACGGCGCAAAATAAGCGTAATAAATGCTGTCTTGCTCTGGCTGGTGAGAAATCACCAATTTCCCATCGATGTATTCCGTTGGCACACGGAACCAATCCTCACGGTCATAGGAGGCCACGGCTTGATAATCTACCCAACCGTCTGGGTAAGCTGCCTCTTTGGCGTTTTCAAATTGAATAACACACTGCTCCCCCATTCCTCCCTGCAAGCGAAAATAAAACCATTGAAGGAATTTAGAGTTTGTATCATTAGGGATTTTTACTCTAATATTGTCCGGCTCCAAGGCATTAATAACGGAGATATTACCGCCATCAAACGCACTACTAATCTTGATTCGGCTGGTCATTCGCTTTTCCTTACAATCAAACATTGGCTCTACATTATGGCAAGTTTACCTATATTCATAACATCTGTCGCCAACTCATCTGACAACCCAGCGTTTCCTTTGCTATTTACTTGGTCAACACCAGAAGCCCAAATCAAAGAGGTATTGGTGATACCAGATGATGAATGGCTTGAAAATCACGTCATTGAACCAAACACGCTGGATATCGACGAAACGCAGCTTTACGAATTTGGCTTCGAGGCCAGTGATATTCTGGCAGAGTGGACAAATGAATTCGATACAGATGTCATCTATGCCTTGCATCCAGATGAAACCAGTTTGCTCGTTGAAGCCACCTACGAGACCAAAAATCTGGATCCCAGTTTTGAAGTTCACAGTATTCACGGCTGGTTTGCGGAACGCGACATCAATTTAGACGACGCACTGGCCGATAATGGGCAGTCAACGCCACTCCATCTTTTGCCACCAGATGAAATCATCGTGCTGTTATTGCAAATAGCCGTAGAGCACGGGCTGATCAACCCATCAGATATTCCAGAGTCTTTTGAAGAGTGAGTACCAAACCTCACCGCTAAACAGTAAAAATTCTTTACAGTTATCACTTAAATGAAATATTGAACATAATAAGCAAAAATTGGTTTTCATGGGCATAGCTCTCTAAAGTCAATACTGAACCTAACTTTGGAATGGTAAGCCCGTGAAAGACATCCTCCCTGACTTATGTGACCTTTACCCTGAACACCTGCAGATTGCCGACCCGATTTTCACATCGTATGGCAAAAAGACAGTCTTTCATGGGGAAGTGGTCACTGTTTCCTGCTTTGAAGACAACAGCCGAGTTCGTGAATTGGTCAGTACCAATGGCAAGGGAAAAGTCATGGTGGTTGATGGAGGGGGCAGCATTCGACGAGCCCTATTGGGAGATATGCTCGCAGAAAAAGCGGCGTCAAATGGCTGGGAAGGTATTGTGATTTATGGCGCTATTCGCGACGTTGCCGCACAGTCACAAGTGAATTTAGGGATTCATGCCTTAAAAGCCTACCCCATGCCAACGGAAAAACGCGGCTTAGGGGAGGTTGGCAAAACACTACGCTTCGCAGGCATTGTTATCCAACCGGGTGACCACATTTATTGTGACCTAAATGGCATTGCTGTGGCCAAACAACCGCTGGCATTGCCATAGTATGCCGTTCTTCCACTCAGCTTTATAATACGGCTAAGGTGTGTGTGAACAAACTACGCACACCATTTACCACCATCTGCACAGACATCATCAACAGTAACATCCCCATCAAACGCTCAAGAGCCGCTAATCCTTTTTCTTTTAAAAGGCGATTTAATAATGGCGCACAAAACAGAATCGCCACCGAAACACCCCAAGCGCAAAAAACGGAAATTAGCAAATCGCTGTGATCGTTAGGGTAACTTTTTACCATCACCAACAACGTCGCCAAAGTAGACGGGCCTGCCAACATAGGAATGGAAATTGGAACAATAAAAGGCTCCATCAAAGCAGATTTTTCTTTTGGGGCCGAGGAAGGAAAAATCATCTTGAGCGCTATCACAAACAACACCACACCGCCGGCGATGGAAATCGATTCTGTTTCCAAATGCAGCAATTGCATAAACTGTGCGCCAAAGTATAAAAAGCCCACCAGAATCGCCAAACCAACTACGCCATCTCGCACAATAATGCGGTACTGACGCGATTGCGGTACACCTTTCATCACAGACAATAAAATTGGAATATTTCCGAATGGATCAATAACAAACAGGAATAAAAGAAATGTCGATAAAATAGAAAACTCAGTACTCATTAAACACTCAAACTATCTTTGTAGGGAGAATTTTAAAGCCGCGCAGTTTAGCGTATTACGACAAGTGGCGATACCCTAGAGCATTTAGAATCGGCAAGAATACAACGCTCAACAAGCGCTCTTTGCTAATGGTCTTACCATATTAAAATTGCTTAACGCTTCTCCGCGTATTTCAACGGTCTGCTCACTCTCGACAGAAAAGCCAAAACGCTCAAAGAAAGGCTTTGCTGTAATACTGACATGAGAGTATAGACGGGGAATTTTTCGCTCATCCGCAAGGGAAAAAATACAATTCATCAAGGCCCTACCCACCCCTTTTCCTTGGTAAGCATGATGACAAAAGAAGTGATCAATCAAGCCATCAGGCTGTAAATCCGCATACCCAACAATCACACCGTCCAATTCGGCAACAAAAGGCTGAATAGAGGCCATCTTGTTTTCCCACACAGTCATATCAAAGGATTCCGGCGCCCAGGCTGTCACTTGGGCCTGAGAATAATCTTTAATATTAATCATTCGTACTGTACTGAAAAACAAATACCAAAGAGCTTTGGCATCCTTTGGTTGATATGAGCGGATTTGAATCATGACACTTTTATTCTCCGTGGTATCAGCTGAAAAACAAACGACTTCAGTTAGTTAATAAGAGTTGTCACTCACACAGAAGTGTCATATAAGATCATTAAAATCACAATTTTTCATTCCACAAAAGGTTAATCATGACTCTCAAAACATTATATATTCCGATGCTGACACTTTTGTTTGTTGCGTCTAGCTTTGCCAATGGGGCAACACTACACGCTGGAAGCGTGACTGAGGTATCGCTGGATCAGATACATCCCACTCAGCCTGCCATCGGTTACGACCAAGTCTACTATAAGCTAGGTCGTTTTAAGAAAGACCCTAAAAAGCTATTTGATGAAATTTGCGAGGTAAATGGAGAAAAAGGCTTGGCGCACTTTGATAAAGCATCAAAACCAAACGACCCGACAAGTTTTACTTGTGAAGATAAGGTTGGCGCCCACCCAAAAGACATGAAAACCATTGTCATTGCGCCGAATAATCAATATTACCTCACAGATGGCCACCATACCTTTAATGCTTTTTGGCAAATGCAAGGTGGGGGTGCACATTTTAAAGTAAACGTACTGGTAGCTAAAGATTACCGCAACCTCGCCAATATGCAGCAATTCTGGCGCGCTATGCGAAAAGATGGCAATGCTTGGCTAGAAAACAGCCACGGGCAACCCATTACCTATCAACAGTTACCAACATCCCTCGGTATGAAACACTTTGAGAATGATAAGTATCGTTCCATGATGTACTTTTCGAGAGGCATTGCATGGAAAAAGCCTCAGCACCCCATTCCATTTATTGAATTCTATTGGGCTAAAGAACTTCACAATGACGTTGACCTAAATAAATACAATCTGAAAACAGAAAAAGGTTACCGCCAAGCCATTATGGCGATCAGCCACGCTATTCTAGACATTAAAAGCAGCAATGTTGGGGGATCCGGTCAGTCCGCTAAAGCCATGGGTCAGTTGGCTAGCTTTCATGAAAAAGCCTTTAAGAAATTATTCAAAGCCAAAAAAGGAAAAATCGCTTATATGCTGGCATACAAAGATAGCTTGTAGCTCGACGCCATTTTTATCTATTCGTTTATTATACCCCCATCACTTATACCAGTGATGGGGGTATTTTATTTGCTCTAGCTCACTCTACTATACTTTGCGTGTGAAGTTAGAACATTACTGCCTTAATTAAAGCAACGATTCGTTGCATCAAATCACAACAAGTTCCGCCAATAATACAGCCGAACCTCACTGAGTCTCCATACCTCCCAGTATGGTGCGCTCTCTGTTGCAACAGCGACCTCAAGGTAAACAGCCGCTGCAGCATCAATAAGTTTTTGATCAAGCCCCATATCTAACGCGTTCGTTTAAGCAAACCGACTTCAGGTTGTAACATAAAACAAGGTGGCTGATTTGTATCCAAAACCACCAAGAATCGCTCGTACGACTCAAATACCACTATTTAATGGCAATATAAATGTCGACTTTTTTGTCACTGGTGTAGTGCTCAAAATCCACGGTGTAAGCTCGTTGGTGTGGGCAATCAGAGTCAGAAAAGTACTGCCAAATTTCGCCCCAAGCATCGATCACCATTTGTGGCATCTCTCCCTCTTTGGAAAAACGTAGGTAATCACCGCTAGGAAGCGTCACGCCTTCTAGGGGGGTAGAAGTTCGAACGGTCTCTTTTTCTGTCCCAACTAATATGGAGAAATCTCCCGTATAGTCTGACTCGTAATTGTAATATACGCCGTATAGACTGGCTCCATTGGCGTAGTTAACTTTGATTTGCTGAGCAAAGGATTGATGCAAACCAGCAATTTTGGCGGTTTCTGGCTGTGTTTCATTGGCATTGTTGGTGCGTTCACTTAATCCTAAGAGTCGCTTCTCTTCAAAATATACTTGTTCCATACTGCTTACTCCATAGGCAATGATAATGACGGTAACTTTTCATTATCATGCGTTTTTCAATAATATAAAAGACATATTAAACGCAAAATAGCACTCACGCTTGCCCTACAAATCATGACTGTCATAGCGATAAATTTCATAGGTATATTTGTAACTAAAATGTGAATTAAGTCCAAACGGTGTAATCTGCTCCATTAATTCTCTTTCAATCTCTTCATAGGCATTCCCTGCTTTGACTTGCACTTCAACATTGGATTGAGTCGTGAGGTATTTGATTAATCTCTCAACACTCATATAAATAGGTAATGTCCCTTTACCATCAGCCAGCTTAGTAATACCCTGCTCATATTGTATGTTGGCAACTTGGCTATTTCTGTGAGGAGTTGGGTAGTGCTTGAAATAGTAGTTAATCAACCACCAATTAAACGCCTCGCTGGATTCACTACCCCCAAAGGAAAAATTATAAATAAGCCATACCGCTCCGTTTTGTGAAGCCGCCTTATAGGCTTCTATCGCCTCTTCCAGATCAAACCAGTGAAATGCCATACAAGTAGAAATCAGGTCAAATTTGCCCAATTCAACAGCGTGCTGATAAGGCATCAAAGCGGTTGAGATAGATTTCTCGCTAGCGTATTTTAACATCGCCTCCGAAATATCGATGCCTATCACTTCATCACATAGGGCCATTAACGGTAATGTCGAGTCTCCCGTTCCGCAAGCAACATCCAGCCCTCTGGAAAAATCATTATTACAACCAGCCTCTTCAAGCCATGTTTTAATCACATCGTGAACCTTTGGCCGATATTCGTTGTATCGAGCCGCGGCTTCCTCTAGAGAGAAAAACGCCATAAGCACTCCTCGCCATAAAGAATAGGCAAAGTTATATGGAAGTCATGTGTTACACTGATTAAACTTATTCACGCTATCAAATAATGCCTTTAGAAAGTGTCTATTTCGTGAAAAGTGACTACAAGATAACACTATCATCTTGTACTCTGACACCACCAACTGCGACCTTTATACTGAGTATTATGATAAAAACACTGTTAATGGTTCTTTCTCTCGTCTTACTCACCCCGTTTCAATTGGCTTTTGGCGCCCAAAACTTCGCGGAAATAAAGACACAAGCCACCTTATCAGCGGATACCTACCTAACGCCATCAGAGCTAAAAAAGTCTTTGCAACAACAAGGACAGACACTGGTACATGAGGCCACCCTTCCAAGCTCTCAAGTGAGTTATTTTTTAAGTCAGAAAAAGGGTATTCAAACCATTGCGATTAGAGGAACAGACAATCTAGAAAACGCTCTGTTGGATTTAGACCTTGAGTTACAGCTCGACCCGACTCTAGGCATCAAACTACATCAAGGCTTTGACTCGGCTGCAAAAGCCGTCTATGACAATATCAAACCTTACTTAGCGAAAAACCAGCCAATTCATATTACGGGGCACAGTTTAGGGGGCGCTATCGCCGTCGTGGTCGCAATGTACTTGGAAAAAGGTCATTACCCGATTGGACAGATCATTACCTTCGGTCAACCCAAAGTCACTAACGTCACAGGCGCAACTAAATTTTCCGACTTGCCGTTAATACGCGTCGTGACACTGGATGACATTGTGCCGCTGGTCCCCCCCATTAGCCCAATGCAGATTAAAGACTTGGACATTTATTGGCACATGGGGAAAGAAATCATTTTGGAAGGTCATAAACAATACGCTGAAACCAGCGGACTAAAAAGCATGCTCAGAGCCACCAAATTCACCTCATCCATTCCTAACGAAAAGAATCTTCAAGCTCATATGATGACCACTTACCTAAAATTAATTGATGGACTGCAAACCGACCCTATTGAAGTCCCTTATAAAGCCGATATTAAGCTGTTTGGGATTTCCATAGACTGAACCCTCTTTGCTGTTAAAGAGCAAAGAGGGTACGCATGTCATAAACGAAGCCCTATGGGCAAACTTTCACCGACTAACGCATTCAGTTCATCGCTATTAATTTCATGGCGACTTTCTAGGCGTTCTAGCCATTGAGCTGGGCATTTGTCTTTTTTCAGTTTATTGGCGATTTTCTTGCGATAACCAGTTAACTCCTTAGATTCACCAAGGCTCATTTGACTCATCAGCACCGCTGCAAGACCCGCTTGTTTGCGTTTTTTCCAATCCTCTTTGAGGACCAAGTCCAATATTGGGAGAAGTTTCTTCTCTTCAATTCGTTGTTCTTGCTGGCCTGATAACAAATGGCGCGAAGTAATACGTCCTACTGTCCACCATGCAGTGTCTGGCTCAGAGGATTTTTTTAAACGCTTGAGCAACCAATCAATCGCAGTCTGTTTGTCATCCATCGATAGGTTTTCTAACGCCCCCACAAGGCGAATCAAATCGTCGCTGGACTTGGTTGTTAGCGCTTTCATTTTATCTCGAGAGCGTTGCCCTGGTGGTGAGTAGTACTGACTAAACTGTTTAAACAGATGCGTTTGCTGCTCGGTAGATAAGCCGCCTGCAATGCGACGGTAAAGCGTCCAGTATTGTCCCCACACTGGTGCGATATCAAATTGTGTGCCCGCTTTTGTGATATTGACCACTTGCTGAACACGGGCTAAATCCTCACTGGCACCATAACCTGGACGCAAGCAGTAACCAACAAGCTGTAACCACTGGCGTTCATGTTGAGCACTTTTGAGTCGACCAGATTTTAAGCTAAGTAATTTGTCAGCCAAACGACGAGACGTGGCTAGGTTCCAATCATCTCGATTACCTAGTAACTGCTCCAAATCTTGTTTAAGCGATTTGACTAAGTCAGGCTGTTGTTTTTGACCCACGCTTGAAAAGCATTTGGCAAGATGCTCTTCTGCTTGCCCCATATTAGCGTGCAGCAAACCACTTTCATCGACCTGTCCTGAATTATCATGTCCAGACGTACCTTGTGAAGAGCCTTGTGAAGGACGAGATTGCGTGGAAAAATCCAAACGCCACTGATCACGCTGATTATTCGCCTTCAGCAATACTTGTAATACCCCGACTTCTGTCATCTGAACCGCTAAAGTCACAGCACACTCTTCTGACTCAGTAGAGCCATCAAGCTCAGTTGTTAATGTAGAAATATAATGTAGCCCATCTTCACTACGCACCGCTCCCACTAAGCACTCAACATGATCATCCGAACGATATAAAGGAAACTGCACTTGCTGACCCAAGGTGACAAAAAAAGCTTGGCCTAAGGTAATGGTTTCACCCTTAAGCGTCCCTTTGGGCAAAATACCCACAAATTGATCGTCGCCCACTTTCAAATACAGGCTGTGTGCCACGCCACTTTCAATACGCGTACTTTCTCCCGCCAACGCGTTTAAGTACATGGCGGCCCCTTTAGCAACAGCATTATTGGGCTCGTCTGCAGTACACACCAAAATGGGCTCAGCACACCAAGCGTTCAACTGTTCCACTAGGCGATCTTTTAACACTGGGCTATTAAATAATCCCCCGTTAAACAACACGGCATCCGGCATAGCCGACCCCGTCACGGCCTCAATCGCCGCTTTATGTTGCTGTAAAAAAGCCGCCAGATGACGTGTAAAAGCAGGGTCTGATTCATAAGGCAAGCCCAAGGTATGCATCGCGTAATCGTTTTTTTGCACCTTATCATTGGCACCGACTAAGGGGAAAAAACCCTGACTGACTTGCTCTAATAGCGCCCCTCTTGAGACATTAAACTTTTGTGACCCACCTATTAATCGACTACCGCCCCCCAAAACAGTGATGTTTAACGACTCTGGCGCGTTCGGTCCTAGAAATGTTTCTTTCGCCTGACGGGTCTGCTGAACCAAAGCAGCCAGTCGAGTTGCTGATAAAGCGGAAATTTGTTTAGGATCAAGCTGAAATGCCAGTGCTTGATCTAAATTATCGCCCCCCAGTAACAAATGCTCGCCCACGGCAATACGCTTTAGGGAAATCGCAGCATTCTGCTCGCTTTCCACATTCGCTGTGTTTTCCACAGAGCGAATCGCCACTAAACTAAAATCGCTGGTTCCCCCACCAATATCGACCACTAAGAGCATTTTCTTATCGGACAGGGCGGCGAGACGATTATCATCACTGATGTAGTGGTAACAAGCGGCTTGAGGCTCTTCAAGCAGATAGAGGTTGTCCAAGCCAGCCAATTTAGCAGCTTCTAACGTTAAGGCTCTCGCCTCTTCGTCAAAAGAAGCAGGGAGAGTTAAGGCAATGGATTGAGAAGCTAAAGGCGCCGTAGGGAAACGATGATCCCAACTTTGTTTAATGTGTTGTAAAAGGGTTTTGCTCGCCTCTAATGGACTGACTTTTTTCGCGAACTCACTTGCCCAAGGAAGAATTGGTGAACGACGATCGACCTGGCGATGGCTCAACCAGCTCTTCGCACTTTGCACCAGTTGCCCTGCCCGACGCTGTCCAAGGGCTAATGCCCCCATCCCCACCACTCGTTCTTTATCATGATGACGCCAAGGCAATACAGGGTCCAGTTTGCCTATTTCATCCGACGCCAATAAATAAATGGCGCTCGGTAAATGGGTAAACTCTTGCACCGACCCATCCGCCATCACTTGAGGAATGGGTAACAGTTGTGGCGTGGGCAATACTGACGAGGCATTCACAGAAGAAGCCTCTGTCGAGGCAGGAATATAAGAGACAACACAATTGGTTGTCCCTAAATCAATGCCTACGCGAAACGTCGGTTGTGTCATATTTATGCCTCCCTAACTTGAAACTCAATGGTCCAACTTAGGTCAGATTGCGTATCGTGCGCTTGCAATAATAGTAGGCCTAACTCCGTCACTCGTGCGGTCAAATAGATACGTACCATGTCTCCTTCATGGTAATGCCCTGCATCTAAACGAATCGACAAAGGATTCAACTCATTTAACTGGCCAAGAGAGAATGAAGAAATAACGTTACCTACCTCATCCACATCACTGCTTTGCGATTGGAAGAAGCGGAATGTCACCCTTTCCCCCACTACCAGAGAGAATTCATTCGGCAGCATTTGCTCTTCTGAGCCTTCCTCCAAACCAAAAGGCGCCACACAAATCGCGTCAACCGGCGGCGCCATACCTGGAATCGCTGGCATTGGGCTTGCCACACCAATATAGTAATTCGCCGCCAAACCACTTTTTACTTTAACACCACCTTGCGCTTGAACTTGGGCATAGTAAGTTGCACCTTTAGCAACGGCGTGGTCTAAGTGTGAAGGCGTCAGCATGGTAAATTTGCTGTCCCCCAACATATAGGCCAAACGCGCCTCAAGTGTTGAGCGAATGACACCAGCATTAAATACACCGCCGTTTAACAATATTTTGCTCGGCGTTACATCGTGTTGAGATAAAAACTCACTAATATGACGGGTAATCGCAGGATCGCCTTCGTACTCTAAATTGATGGTGCTAAAA
This sequence comes from Marinomonas sp. 63XJN7_7_ISO-PGPR-S23-202, assembly GCF_056173505.1. Classification (NCBI taxonomy): domain Bacteria; kingdom Pseudomonadati; phylum Pseudomonadota; class Gammaproteobacteria; order Oceanospirillales; family Oceanospirillaceae; genus Marinomonas; species Marinomonas sp. 63XJN7_7_ISO-PGPR-S23-202. The sequence goes on from NZ_CM149677.1 coordinate 2,784,492, forward strand.
CCGCTACGGGCATTTTTTTGAGCTTGCTCACCTAACGTGACTTGCGGGAAAAAACCGTCAATTAATAATTGCTGTACATCGTTTTGCGTCAATGTCGCTTTGATACTGTTGTTAAACAGACTACGACCTCGGCTTGGCACCACCACGCTCGCATCTTGTAAATCCGGATTCGACAGCAAACGCTCTTTCGCCTCACGACAAGCTTGCGTCAAACCACTAATTTGCCAAGGCTCAAGGTTCGTACCATTTTGCGCAAGTTGTGCCGCCATATGGTAGGTTAAGGTTAGATCCATATTATCGCCACCAAGCAAAATATGTCGACCAACCGCCAGACGCTCTAAGCCCAACGCTCCATCTTGGTCGACGGCTTTGATGAGCGATAAATCCGTTGTGCCGCCCCCCACATCGACCACAAGGATGTGCTCGTTGACGTCCAGACTGTCGGTCCAGTTTTGCTGATCACTTAACCAAGCATAAAAGGCAGCTAATGGCTCTTCAATCAAGCGGGCTCGCAAGCCGATTTTCGCGGCCGCTTGCTCGGTAATGGTCCGAGCAGCAGGATCAAATGAGGCTGGCACAGTAATCACCACGGTTTGTTCCGCGATAGGCGCATTGGGAAATTGATGCTCCCAAGCACTCACTAAATGAGATAATAAGGTTTCTGTCACTTGTGCAGGTGAGACTTTTTGCACTTCTGGTAAGGCATCAACGGGCAAGACAGCTTCATCGGCACTCACCCTAGCATGACATAACCAGCTTTTGGCACTTTGAACCAGTCGACCAGCCGACTTAGCCCCCAGTTCGCGGGCCAATTGTCCAACCACTGATGACGTACTTCCCCAAGGCAACTGTAAATCGCTGTCTAAAAACTCACTTTGATGGGGAAAATACACAAAAGATGGCAGCAAAGGTCGAGCATCAACTTGACCCGCAGCGATAAACTGCGGAATCAATAACTGCTGAATAGCCGCTGGCATGGAGTGAGTGTCTGATGACACCTGAGCAGACTGTGAATAATAGACAGCCGAATGCGTGGTACCCAAATCGATACCAATAAAATATTGATTCATTGTTTATACCTCGATTTCGGCTGGCGCTAATATGGTTAAATTGTCAGTATCACTGACTTTAGGTAAGCGCGTTTCAGTGATTTTCCAGCCTGGGTGGATCAAGGTGCCCTTATAAGGCCCTTTGCCTTCCACTCGCCCTTCCAGCTTAACTTGCTTCGCATCGTAATCCGCAGGCACTTCTACTCGGCTATTTTCGGCAGCGCTGTTCACTACGTCGAGAGACACCACATCAATAGTGAAATGCTGCTTTAATACTTTTGCGCAACCCGCATGAATTTGCCGAGACGCTGCACCGACATCGGCATCACTGTACTCATCTATGCTTTCTTGTAGAAAGTCGATAAAACGTGCTTCCTGCTGAAGCAATTGCAATAATTGATGAGCCCCGTCTTCATTGACGGTATCAAGCGTTGGTGACGCCACTTCGACTTCCCGAATGATTTCGACTTCTTTGGTAATCACTTTGGGCTCAGCTTCAAATGCCAGTAACTCACCTTGCCCTACACGCTGACAGCGAGCAGCATAATCACCACTCCCCATATATTTGAAGAATTGGCCAAAGGCACCAAAAAAACGCGATATAAAAGAAACTGGTTGGATTTTTTGTGTCATAAATTACCCATTCTGCATAGTTTCAAGCTCTAGCCAACGTTCCATCATGGTTTCAAGCTCTTGTTCTTTGTCTGCCATCTTTGCCAAGGTTTGCTCAATGTTCTGCGCATCACTTGTATAAAAATCAGGAGAACTCGTTATGGCCTGTAAAGCGGCAATGTCCTCTTCTAACTTAGCAATTGTCTCTGGCATTGCATCAAATTCACGCTGCAGTTTATAACTCAGCTTTGTTTTTGGTTTAGGGGTGGAGGCTGCTGGTTTAGAAGTCGCTTGCTGGGTGGCTTCTGCAACTTTTTTTGCTTCGGCTTTTGCTTGCTCTTTTTTAGTTGGTACATCATCCGTTTGCGACGTGGATTCTGCGGGGAACTTACCACCTTGACGGATCCAGTCTTGGTAACCACCAACGTACTCTTTCACCTTGCCTTCGCCTTCAAAGGCAATCACACTCGTCACCACGTTATCTAGAAATGAACGATCGTGACTCACGAGCAGCAAAGTGCCATCGTAATTCATTAACAGTTCTTCCAGAAGCTCTAGGGTTTCGACGTCTAGATCGTTGGTCGGCTCATCCATGATCAGCAAGTTAGCAGGCTTCGTGAAGAGTTTCGCCAACAATACACGGTTTCGTTCACCGCCCGATAATGCTTTAACAGGGGTACGTGCCCGTTCAGGAGGAAACAGAAAATCTCCAAGATAACCAATCACATGTTTGCTTTGGCCGTTAATGTCGATGGTATCTTTGCCTTCACCAACGTTTTCTGCCACCGTTTGCTCAGGATCAAGTTGCTCACGCAGTTGATCAAAATAAGCAACATTCAGCTTGGTTCCCTGACGAACAGTGCCGGATTTTGGTTTCAAATCCCCCAGCAGGATTTTTAAAAACGTACTTTTACCACAGCCGTTTGGCCCAATCAGGCCAATACGATCACCGCGGTTCACAATAAAATCCATGGGGTTCAGAATCACTTTATCGTCAAATGCATGACCTACTTGTGTGAATTCCGCCACCAGCTTGCCCGATTTATCTTTAGTTTCAATCGCCATTTTTGCATTACCTTGACGATTAATACGTTCGGAACGTTCTTGACGTAAAGCTTTCAACGCACGAACACGCCCCTCGTTACGCGTACGACGGGCTTTTATCCCTTGGCGTATCCAGACTTCCTCTTCAGCCAAACGCTTATCAAACAGAGCATTGGCACGTTCTTCTTCTTCGAGCAATTTTTCTTTGAAAACAAGAAACTCATGAATGTTTCCAGTGAAAGAAATCAAATTACCACGATCCAGTTCCACGATACGATTGGCCAGCTTCTCTAGGAAACGACGGTCGTGGGTAATAAATAAGATCAGACCACGGAATTGTTGAAGCTGTTGTTCCATCCATTCGATGGTTGGTACGTCCAAATGGTTGGTTGGCTCATCAAGTAGCAGAATATCGGGATTCGAAATTAACGCCTGTGCCAAAATAACGCGACGACGCCAGCCACCAGATAACTCCGACATGAGTTTTTCAGCAGGCAGCCTCAACCGCTGAACCATATGGTTCACTCGTTGTTCTAGATCCCACCCTTGGATTTTATCTAACTCAGCCTGAATCTCACCAAGCTCATGGGAGTGATCGTTTTCAAAATCCTCTAACAAGGAAAAGTAGCGTTTCATCAAATGATGGGCTTGACCTGCCCCTTCACTGACGACTTCACGAACGGTTTTTTCATTGGCATCTGGCAGTTCTTGAGGAAGCTGAGCGATTTTCATGCCCCCTTCAATACGAACCACGCCTTCATCTGGTATCTGTTCACCTGCAACCACTTTTAAAAAAGTGGATTTACCCGCACCATTACGACCAATGATGGCAACACGCTCACCCGCTTCAGCAGAAAAGCTGATTTTCGACAGCAACGGATTATGTCCGAATGCAACACTAACCTGTTCTAACGACAATAGACTCATATCTATCCATATAAAATAGTGTAAATTTTTTGTGGCGCTATAGTAGCACTCTTCCTAATGAAGGTTTAGTGAATACAGCACTCCAAAAAGCAAAAATCCTATTTAGATGAACGGTTTTTATGGTACGCCCGTTTTTTAAAAAAACAGCCCAATCACCTCACACCTTAAGCTTTTTGCAATAATCGTGGCAATAATGTGTTAATAGGGATTTTTTATGCCTATAATCTCACGCGGTATCTAGATCCGATTCGCTCGTAATAAGAAGCCAATGTCAGCTAAATAAGGAGATATAAATGGCGTTGAAAACTAAGTTGGGGCCGATGACGGCAATACTCATCATCGTCATCATTGCTAGCTGGTTATTGATCGGTGGAAAAGGCATTATTACCGCACAACACGACAGTAAAAAAGCAGATGCCCTATCTTCTACAGCCGATCCGATGGCCAAATCGTCCGCAAAGACGAGCTCACTGACGTCTGTACAAGCCCAACAACTGCACGCCCAAAAAATTGATTTGCATTTGACGCTATCTGGTCAAACCATGGCGGGGAAGACGCTCACGCTTCACAACCAATATGCAGGAAAAATCACGTCGCTGCTGGTTAAAAAAGGCGATCTTGTCAAAGCCGGTGATGTACTGCTCAAAGTCGATACTCGGAGCTTAAAAGCTCAATTAGAAGAAGCTCGCCTCCTCGTCAAACAGCGCCGTTTAGAACTGGATGGCATCACAAAATTAAACAAAAGCAACCTTTCTTCTCAGGTCAAATTGGCCGAAGCGAAAACCTTATTAGGGACAGCCAAAAGCAATCTTAAGCAGCTTGAGGTGCAGTTCGAAAACGCGACGATTACCGCCCCCTTTGATGGTGTAATGAATACGGTAGAGGTGGAAAATGGGCAACAATTAGCAAAAGATGCGACCATCGGTACTCTTGTTTCCCTCAACCCTCTACACATCGAAGTGGCCATTCCTCAAAATAAAATACAGCACATTCATCTCGGGACAAAAGGTAAGGTGAAACTCGACTCTGGCTATACCACTATGGGCTCAGTCGACTACATCAGTGCTATCGCAAACCAGCAAAGTAGAACGATTCCTGTGGAACTCAGCATTGCTAACCCAAACCAAACAGCTCCAGCGGGCATAACTGCCGATGTCGATTTTATACTGGATCAACAATATGCTCATGCCTTCTCAGCGGCCTTATTAACACTGGATAAGGCAGGACATACCGCAGTCAAAACGCTTGATAAAAACAATGTTGTTCAACTTTTACCAGTCACTCCTCTCAAATCGGAACGAGACAAAGTCTGGGTGGAGGGGTTACCTGATACGGTAACCATCATTACCGTCGGCCAAGGCTTTGTAAAAGCGGGGGAAAAAGTAGCGCCTCATTTTGACAGTGAGAATACCAATGCAGCCACACCACCAGCAGAACAAACAAACTAGCATAGCTACACGGTCTACGCATTTGGACAAAAAGGAATTCATACTATGCAAACCTTAATCGATGCCGCTCTCGCACGATCACGCACGGTACTGTTACTATTTGCCTTGGTGATTGTGTCTGGCATTGTCTCCTATATCAGCATTGCGAAGGAAAGCACGCCCGATATCACCATTCCAATGGCTTATGTATCGGTCTCATTAGAAGGCATTTCTCCTGAAGATGCCGACAGCTTGTTAGTCAAACCTTTAGAGAAAGAACTCAAAGGCCTAGAAGGCCTCAAAGAAATTCGCTCCACCGCGTCCGAAGGGCATGCGTCGATTATTTTAGAATTCCAGCAAGGTACAGACATTGATCAAGCGCTAATTGATGCTCAGCAAAAGGTCGATCGTGCCAAGAGTGAACTTCCAAGCGATGTAGATGAGCCCACGGTTACCGAAATCAATCTATCCACCTTCCCGGTATTACGCATCAACTTATACGGTAATGTCGACTTTGCCACCTTAAGTAAAATTGCTAATAACTTACAAGATAAAATAGAGGCCAGTCCAGGCGTACTTGAGGCAAAAATTAGCGGTGATAGGGAGCAACAAGCGCACATTGTTGTGAGCCCAGATAAACTCAACACCTACAACCTTTCATTGCCTGATGTGATGAATTTTGTTGATAAAAACAACCGCCTCGTCGCCGCGGGTAATCTAGACACAGGGGCTGGCCGTTTTCCTCTTAAAGTACCGGGCCTTCTTAAAACAAAAGACGATATTTTAAATTTGCCGATTAAGGTAAATGGCGATCAGGTAGTATTGTTAGGAGATATTGCTAGTGGAGAACTCGGGTTCGAAGACCCAACCAGCCATGCCCGTGTAGAAGGTCGCAACAGTATTACGCTGGCGGTGTCTAAGCGAGTCGGTGCCAACATCATCGAAACCATCAATGGGGTCAAAGCCATCACCCAACAAGCCAGTAAACAGTGGCCTGCAGGTGTGAAGTATGAGTTTACCCAAGACGAATCCAAACAAATTGAAACCTCCCTCAACGATCTCTTTAATAACGTCTTAATCGCCACGTTATTGGTGATGATTGTTATTGTTTGGGCCTTAGGTATCCGTAGCGCCCTCTTAGTTGGCATTGCCATACCTGGGGCCTTTTTAGCAGGCATTTTACTCCTCAATATTCAAGGCTACACCATCAACATGGTCGTGCTGTTTGCTTTGATTTTAAGTGTTGGCATGCTGGTAGATGGAGCAATTGTTGTAACCGAATATGCCGATCGAAAACTCGCAGAAGGCGCTACGAAAAAAGAAGCCTATGCTGAAGCGGCTAAACGCATGGCCTGGCCCATCACGGCTTCCACCGCCACCACACTAGCCGTTTTTCTTCCCCTACTTTTCTGGCCAGGCATTGCCGGAGAGTTTATGCGTTTTATGCCGATTACTGTTATCGCCACCCTCTCCTCCTCTCTCGTCATGGCGCTTATCATCATCCCAACCATCGGCTCTTTAATCGGCAAAAAAGGCGCTTATTCACCCAAAATGCTCAATACGTTAGCCTTAGCGGAATCGGGTGATCTAAAACAACTTAAGGGATTTGTCGGAGCATACAGCCGCGTGCTCAGCAAACTGATCGAGTACCCTATTTGGGTACTGCTTGCCACCATTTTGCTATTGATCACTATTTTTATTAGCTATGGAAAATTTGGCAAAGGGGTGGAGTTTTTTCCCAATATAGAACCCGAAGTGGCGCAACTAGAAGTCCATGCTCGTGGCAACTTATCACTGGCGGAAAAAGACAAATTGGTCCAAAAGGTTGAGAAACTCGTACTAGGCAATCCTAACATTACCAGCCTAGTTACCACCTCTTATGCCAAAGTCAATAATAATGATGCGCCAGATAGTATAGGCAAACTCACCATGGAATTTATCGACTGGTATAAGCGAGAACCTGCCAGTGTCATTTTACAGCGCATTCGAGAGAAGACAAAACGCATTCCAGGTATCCAAGTCACTTCTGTGGTGCAACAAAATGGCCCTCAGTCCGATACCGATATTCAATTGCAGCTCAGTTCTAACTACGGCCAAATACTCAATAAAACCGCCGATGCGGTGATTAAAAAACTAAAGGCGAGCGATGCCATTATCTCTGTCGACGACGATCGGTCACTGCCTGGCGTAGAGTGGCGTTTTGACATTGATAGGGCCAAAGCCGCCCGTTATGGCGTTGATGTCAATACTCTAGGTAGTGTTATCAAGCTGGTCACTAACGGCATCAAACTGAGCGACTTCCTACCGGAAGGGGCAGACGATAAAATTGACATTGTCCTACGCTACCCAATTAACAATCGCAGTTTGGAACAACTGGATCATTTGCAAATTCCATCCAAGCAAGGCCCTATTCCTGCCAGTAACTTTATTCATCGCTACGCCTCTCAAAAGCAGGGGGTAATCAACCGTACAGATGGCAAGAAAACAGTGAAAATTAGCGCTGATGTAAAAGATGGATTAGTCGTTGATCAAGTGATTAAGCAAATCAAAAAAGAACTCGATAACTCTAATTTGCCTAAGGCTGTCAGCTATCAATTTCGAGGTAATAGCGAAGACCAGCAAGAGGCGCAAACCTTTTTGTTGAAAGCCTTTGGCGTCGCTTTCTTCATTATGGCCATTATACTTGTGACACAGTTCAATAACTTCTTTCAATGTGTGTTGATTTTAAGCGCGGTTATTTTCTCTACCATGGGGGTGCTAGTTGGCTTAATGATAAAAGGAGATCCTTTTGGAATCGTCATGAGTGGTGTCGGGGTGATTGCTCTGGCGGGGGTCGTCGTTAATAATAATATTGTATTGATCGATACCTTTAATGTCTTGCGAAGCCAGGGACTATCAGTCAAAGAAGCGGCCGTGAGAACAGGGGTACAGCGCCTTCGCCCTGTCATGCTCACCACCATCACCACGATTCTTGGCTTGGTTCCTATGGTATTTCAGCTCAATATCGACTTATTGCAAGCGGATATCAGTGTGGGCGCCCCCTCTTCTCAGTGGTGGACTCAGTTATCTACGGCCATCGCAGGTGGCCTTACCTTCGCCACACCATTAACCCTCATACTCACCCCATGCTTATTGGTATTAGGGTATCGCCGTCGAGAAAGGTTAGATCAGCTTGAATCTATAACGCAAAAACCAATAGATCAGTGATGGGGAAAACACATAGATGGAGGCAAAACCAGGCAAAATTAAAAACAATCGACAATTCATAACTTGTCATGTCAATAAACCCTCTACATAATGTCAATCTTATTACATTATGTATCGTACTAGGCTTATTAATTTATGGATTTTACGTCTTTTGTAGGGATCATCTCGGGTCTCGCGTTAATCGTTTCCGCGATTCTTTATGGCAGTAGCGATATCAGCATTTTTGTCAATGTTCCAGGCATTATGATTGTCATTGGCGGCACCATCGCCGCTACGCTGTTTACGTTTCAATTCAAAGACACAATGGCCGCTTTTCGTGCGGCCGCCATTGTTTTTACTCAGGACAAACAGAATCCACAACAGATGATTGCTACCATGTTGCAATTAACCAGAGTGGCTCGTCGCGAAGGCTTAATGGCATTAAGTCGAGAAAAAGCCGACTCCCCTTTCTTACAAAGAGCACTCAATATGGCCTCTGATGCATCCGATGAGGACTATATTCGCCATACCCTGCAAGCTGATATCGATTCGTTAAAAATGCGTCATTATGTGGTTCAGGATGTGTTTAAAAAGATGGGGATGTACGCTCCAGCGTTTGGCATGCTTGGTACGTTAATTGGTTTGATTCAAATGCTATCCCAGCTCAATAACCCGGAAGCCATCGGCCCTGCTATGGCGGTTGCGTTATTAACAACCTTCTATGGTTCTATTTTATCAACGGTCATCTTCCAACCCATTGCGGGAAAGCTCAAAGCCAGAACCATTTTAGAAATACAAACCTTAGAAATCATCCGAGATGGCACCATCGCCATGATGGGCAGCAATAATTATCTGGCCGTGTATGAACGCCTCTCCTCTTATGTCCCTGCACATCAACGTAAACCTGTTGGCCTTAGGGATTAAACGATGGATGATCCCCTTTTCGAAGACGACGATGTGCCAACCTGGATTTTCACCTTTGCCGATTTAATGTCTTTACTTTTGGTGTTTTTTATTCTGCTATTTTCGCTGTCCAGAATGACTCAATCGAGTCTAGAATCAACTTTATCCTCTATTCAAATTGCCATTTCAAACAAAAATGATATCAAAGGAACAGACGATAAACCGGTTCAAGGGGGTAATAAAGTCATTGCCCCCATCCCACTAAAAAATACTGACATAAAATCCGGTAAAACCGACTCACAAACCGACGAAGATGCCCCTGACGCAAACCTTCCCAAGATGGAGCGAGAGCTAAAAAGGCAACTTGATGCCTATAAACTCAACAAAATGGTGTCTGTTTCAGAAAATGGCGACAAACTCATCATCCGAGTTGATGGTAAAAGTTTATTCGCCTCGGGTGAGGCCCAGATTGGTTATGATGCAGACTTTATCTTAAACACCCTACTCTATACGTTTAAAAAGTATCCAAATTATACCATTAACATCCAAGGTCATACGGATAATGTTCCTATCAAAACAGCGCGCTTCCCAAGCAACTGGGAGTTGTCAGCGATGCGCGCAACCACCATTTTGCGCTACTTCCTAGACAAAGGCATTTCACCCGAAAGAATGACAGCAACAGGTTATGCTGACAGTATCCCACTTGTGCCAAATGACACGCCAGCGGACCGTGCTAAAAACCGTCGTGCTGAGTTTGTTTTAGAAAGAATGCCCAAGTCAGCCACAAAAGAAAAAACTCAGAACACCAAGCCACTCGCATTTCCGTAACTTGAAGATTCAGGTAGATAAATACTTAACAAGGAGTCCTGCTTCAACCTTCGGACGTAAAAAAAGAGAATGCATCAATAAGACAGCATTCTCTTTTCCAGTGACACTCAATCAAAATAATGAGTTTTAGCTAGATCTGAGACAAAGCCCCGTCAAAATCCGTGATAATGTCTTCGATGTCTTCCAACCCCACAGATACACGAATCAAACCTTCCACAATGCCTGCTTTGGCTTTTTCTTCATCGGTTAATCGACCGTGTGTGGTGGTAGCAGGATGCGTCACTAAGGTTTTGGTATCACCTAAATTCCCGGTAATGGACACCAGCTTGGCACTGTTGATCACTTGCCACGCCGCTTCACGTCCTCCTTCCACTTCGAACGACAACAAGCCGCCAAAATCTTTTTGCTGCTTCTTAGCAAGCTCGTGATATTTATGGCTTGGCAATCCACCATAGTTCACTTTTATGACTTTCGGGTGAGCGTCTAAAAACTGGGCCAATTTAAGCGCATTCGCTGAATGAGCGGTCATACGCAGTGCCAAGGTTTCTAAACCATTAACCAAGACCCAAGCATTAAAAGGGCTCATGCACGGCCCCGCACTGCGCATAAAGGCTGTGAACACTTCCACTATTTCTTTGCTGGAGATCAGCGCCCCACCCAGTGTACGGCCCTGCCCATCAATGAACTTCGTCGCCGATTGCATCACGATATCCGCCCCCTGCGTCAATGGATTCTGCAGGGCTGGCGTTGCCAAGACTGTATCGACACACAATAACGCGCCCTTCTCATGGGCAAGGTCTGCCACTCGTTGTACATCCACTACTTCATACAATGGGTTAGACGGCGTTTCAAAATAGCAAAGCTTGGTCTTTTCATCGATGGCATCCTCCCAAGCTTGATAATCCGTCGCATCCACATACACCACTTCCACACCAAATTTGGTTGTGTAGGTACTAAAGAATTTAACCGTAGAACCAAAAATGTTACGGGAGCATACAACCTTATCGCCAGCACTCAACAGACTGTATGCCATGGTCATCAAAGCCGCCATACCGGAACTGGTTGCAATCGCCGCTTCGCCTTTTTCCAATGTGGCTAAGCGCTTTTCAAACAACTCAACGGTCGGGTTTGTAAAGCGAGAATACACATTGCCATCCTCTTCTCCAGAAAACTTAGTCGCTGCTTCTTCAGCACTGGCGTAAGCGAAGCTAGAGGTAGCAAAAATCGCTTCACTATTTTCTTGCTCCTGCGTCTGACGCACACCAGAGTGAATGGCATTCGTCGCATCTTTATAATCAGGCATTCCTGTCTCTCCAACTTGGTTACTACTTATCAACCCTATACATAATAATTTTATCAAAAGGCCTTCTATATGCGCCTTTTTCAACTCATCCGAATGACGCCCATCAAATCAATGCAGCCTAAAGTGCCTTAATCAGATTAAAAAAAACGACAGGTTTTAAAACAATAAAGCCAGGCTATATATAACCTGGCTTTATGATTACTAGAAATATCACTGATCGCTTATTTTTCTACATGGGGTACATCATGTCACTGCTAGAGCTCACGGCAATAGACGTTTTTTTAGAATCATTGCGGGCTTCTTGCAAACGTTCCAAATACGCGTCATCGATATCACCCGTGATGTACTGGCCATCAAAAACCGAGGTATCAAATTCACGCACCTCAGAATGTTTTTCATCGATACAGGCCTCAATCAAATCATCCAGATCTTGGAAGATCAGCTTATCCGCTCCAATCAATTCACAAATTTCATCAACATTGCGGCCATGTGCAATCAATTCCGTTACCGCTGGCATATCGATACCATAAACGTTCGGGTAACGTACTTCTGGAGCAGCAGAGGCAATGTAAACCTTTTTCGCCCCCGCTTCGCGAGCCATCTCGATAATTTCTTTACTGGTGGTACCCCGTACAATGGAGTCATCAACCAATAAAACCGTTTTGTCTTTGAACTCAAAAGGTACTGGGTTGAGTTTTTGACGCACCGATTTTTTACGAACAGCCTGACCAGGCATGATAAACGTGCGGCCAATATAACGATTTTTTACCAAGCCTTCGCGAAATGGGATATTTAACGTCTGTGCGATTTGCAATGCCGCCGTACGACTCGTATCTGGAATGGGGATAACGACATCAATATCATGATCTTGCCATTCTCGTTGGATTTTCGCCGCTAAGCGATCCCCCATATTGATACGCGCCTTATAGACGGAAATGTTGTCAATCACCGTATCGGGACGTGCAAAATATACATATTCGAACAAGCAAGGACGAGGCACTTTCTTCGGTGTGCACTGACGAACGTGAACCTTATGGTTCACATCGAAGAAAATTGCTTCACCTGGCTTAATATCACGTTCAATAGTAAAGCCTGCGGCGTCTAAAGCGACACTTTCGGAGGCCACCATGTACTCAATGCCACCATTTTCACTCATTTTTGAGCCGTAAATCAGCGGACGAATACCATCAGGATCACGGAAGGCTAAAATTCCGTAACCTGTAATCAGAGCCACAACCGCGTACCCACCTTCAATGCGCTTATAAACGCGCTCTAGCGCATTAAAGATATCGTCAGGCGTTGGAATTAACTTATTTTCTGAACTCATTTCATGAGCCAAGACATTCAATAGAACCTCTGAATCAGACGTTGTATTGATATGACGCAAGTCGGACTCAAACACTTCTTGTTTGAGTTTGGCGGTGTTGGTTAAATTACCGTTATGCGCCAGTGAAATACCGTAAGGTGAGTTAACATAAAAAGGCTGCGCTTCTGCAGAACTGGAGGTGCCTGCGGTGGGGTAACGAGCATGCCCAATGCCAATGTTACCATGTAGTTTTTTCATATGACGTGTACGAAATACTTCGCTCACAGGTCCATTGTCTTTGCGTAAGCATAATAGTCCATTATGACTTGTCACCATTCCGGCTGCATCTTGACCACGATGTTGCAGGACAGTCAAAGCATCAAAAATGGTTTGGTTAACCATGGACGTGCCAACGACACCAACGATACCACACATGTATTAGATCCTCGTTTTGGGGAAATTACGTAAAATACGCAAAAAGGTTCTTCTTTGGGGGTTACTTACTACAAGTAACCGTTAACTACTTAGCACGCGATTTATGAGAGACGGACTGATTTCATCCGAACTCTTGCCTAACATATCTCGCGTCCAATCTTTTAATAACACCAATTGAGGGATCAGAGTCGAGTTTTTCCACATCTGAGTTTTTTCAATTGATGGACTTAAACTTAGTAAGGATACAAACGCCACGACCACTAAAGCGCCTCGCGCAAAGCCAAATACCATACCTAATACTCGGTCGGTACTCGACAATCCCGTGACTTGTATGAGCGAGCCTATTAAATAACTCACCAAGGCACAAATGATTAAAGTCGCAACAAACAAAGCAACGAAGGCCACTATATAACGAATTTGATCGCTCTGAATTTGGTGAACCAGTAAAGCCTGCATATTATCCGAAAACTTCACAGCCACGACAAATGCCACAACCCAGGTCACCAGAGACAACACTTCTTTAACAAACCCTCTTTTTAAACTCAACAAAGTCGATACAAGAACAACGGCGATAATCAACCAATCTATTGTAGTAATAGAGTTTACTGTGTTCATAATGGTCTCCATAAAATCGCGGAGGATTCTAACAGAAGCGAATTGCTAATTCTCTGAAAACTTCGTCACAAATCCCTTGAGACCAAATTTCTTTTTAATGTCATTCATGGTTTTCTCAGACGCACTTCTCTCAAACTCAGGCCCAACATAGACCTTATTCAGAGAGCTGCTAGTGATGCTGTATGCCGAGTAATTTGCCTTTTTTAACTTAGCCACCAAACGTTTTGCATTCGCTTCATTCGCAAAGGTGGCAATTTGTACCGTCCAACGAGCCGCTATTTGTGGCTTAGGTTGGCTTTTGCTAGCTTGCTTGTCTGTTGAAGCTTTTGCTGCACTGGATGAAGAGGACCCCGTTTGGGCTGGTTGATTTGACACAGAAGCGTCTTTCTTAAAAGACGCCTTGTCGGTTGGTACAAGCGTAATATCTTGAGGTTGCTTTATTGGAACCGCTGCGGTGGAGTCTTTGTTTGTGACTGAGACATGGGTGACATCATTCGTAGCAGGTTCATCCGACAAACTGTCTACAGGCTGAGTCGCGGCTATTTTTGCCTCGGGAAAAACAGGGGCTTTACTTACTTCTACCTGGACCCCCAGCTCGGGGGGACGTTGACCATTTAAAACTTGCGGTAGAATAATCGCCGCAGCGGCAATCATAATTCCCGCACCGATCAATCTATGAGTCAAAGTTTTATCTAACATGGAACACCTTTTTCTCGATCATGCTGCAAATGGCGAGCATGCTCTAAATAGTCTGTAACCGTTACAAACGAGCCAAATACAACGACGGCCCTTGACTCCTTGGTCGCCTTATCGACGGCGGCATCATACGCTTGGGCTACCGATGAAAAAGACTGCTTATGTGGGTGATTCAGCTTGGCAAATAGCTCATCTGCCTTCGCTCCTCGCACACCCTCTAAATCCGCAAAATACCATGACGAGAATTGCGAAGTTAAAATTACCATGACACTGTCAATGTCTTTGTCTTTTAACATACCACACACAGCAATAGGAGCCGATTCAAAATCAGCAATCCGATTCGCCAGTTCAGCCGCCGCCTCAGGGTTATGAGCGACATCAATGTACACCAATGGCTCACTGGATACTTGTTGAAAACGCCCGGTTAATTGGGCGTGGCGAAACAAAGATGCCAAAGCCTCTTTTGTTGGAGACAGCCCCATATAAGTTAACACGGCCACAACCGTCGCCGCGTTTTCAATGGGCAAATTAGGGATAGGCAAGCCATCAAAGCGAAGACCGTTGCCAGACCAAGACCACACATCCCTCGTCTTAACGTAGGAAAAATCCGTGCCTTTTTGACGCAATATGGCTCCAATATCGTTAGCTGTATTCGCTAATGATACAGGGGGGTTAACAACGCCACTGACAAGCAGCTTCCCAGCTCGGGCAATGCCAGTCTTTTCCTGAGCAATGACCTCAAGGGAGTCGCCTAGCCAGTCGATATGATCCAACGCGATGGACGTCACGACCGCCACATCGGTATCGACCATATTCACAGAATCCAGTCGACCACCAAGGCCCACTTCCAACACCCAATAATCCAAATGTGCTTGAGAGAAAACCCATAAGGCAGCCAAAGTGCTAAATTCAAAATAGGTCAGCGGCGTGTCACCACGAGCCGATTCGATTGTCTTAAAAGCCTGACAGATTAGATCGTCTTCGCACGGTTGATCATTGATTGCGATGCGCTCATTGAAATCGATAAAATGGGGAGAGGTGTAGGTGCCAACAGAATAACCTTGTGAACACAGATACTGGGTCAACATAGCGCAAGTCGAGCCTTTACCGTTGGTGCCCGCTACGGTAATGATTTTTGCTTTAGGTCTGACGACATTAAGCTTAGCTAAAACCGATGCCCCTCGTTCTAAGCCCAATTCAATTTCTGAAGGGTGCTGGCTTTCAATATACGAAAGCCAGTCATCCAGAGACTTACACACAGTCAACGACTCGGATGTCATTCAATTAAGCCGCTCTATTTGTCAACATAGATAAAATATTGTAGAGGCGATCACGCATCTCGTTACGCTTGATGATCATATCCAATGCACCCTTTTCCATCAGGAATTCACTGCGCTGGAACCCTTCCGGTAATTTTTCACGAACCGTTTGCTCAATAACACGAGGCCCCGCAAAACCGATCAACGCGTTTGGCTCAGCAACGTTTAAATCTCCTAACATAGCCAATGAAGCAGATACCCCACCAAATACGGGATCCGTCATCACCGAAATGTACGGAATACCTTCTTGCTTCATACGCTCAAGGCCTGCACTGGTTTTTGCCATTTGCATTAAAGAGATCAACGCTTCTTGCATACGTGCGCCACCAGAGGCTGAAAAACAAATCAAAGGAATACGTTTTTCAAGGCACACATTCACCGCTTGGATAAAGCGCTCCCCGACAATCGCTCCCATGGAGCCCCCGAGGAAACTAAACTCAAACGCAACGGCAACCACAGGCATGCCATTTAATGCCCCTTCCATTGCGACTAAGGCATCTTTCTCGCCAGTGGCTTTTTGCGCCGCTACCAATCGATCTTTGTAGCGTTTAGAGTCTTTAAACTTCAATTTATCTTCAGGCTCTAAGTGTTCACCAATTTCATAGCGACCCTCATGATCCAAAAAGATATCTAAGCGACGACGCGCGCTAACACGCAAATGATGATGGCATTTTGGGCAAACATCGAGGTTTTTATCTAATTCAGGGCGATACAATACACTGTCGCACTTCGGGCACTTTTTCCAAAGCCCCTCAGGCACAGACCCCGAACCACGCTTTGATTCGCTGCGCACAATTGACGGTAAAAATTTATCTAACCAGCTACTCATTTGTTTCTCCAAATCCTTATTTACTAACTGCCGCTTTGCTCAGCGTCCATCTGCGCACGCATTGGTGCAAGAATAGACTGTAAAGCGTCAGCGATATATTCTTTTGCTTGATTTTGATTTTCTGCGATGGCATTCACCAATACACTGCCAACAATTACGCCATCCGAACATTGACTCACCGCAGCTGCCGTTTGGGCATCTCGAATACCAAAGCCGACCCCTATTGGTAAACGAGTAATTTCTCGCAATGAATCAACGTGTTTTTTCACACTATCCACATCCAATGCAGTCGAACCCGTTACGCCTTTCACAGAAACGTAATAAACATAACCGGAAGCAAGCGCACAAATTTTCTTCGCTCGAGCTGGTGTCGTCGTAGGTGATAACAGATAAATGAGATCAATATCATTTTCGCGGAAACATTCTACTACATCTGTCGCCTCTTCTGGAGTCAGATCCACCAATAAAATGCCATCTACCCCCGCTTCTTTAGCAGAACGGGCAAATGCTTGATAGCCAAAAAACTCAATGGGGTTCAAATAACCCATAAGCACAACAGGTGTGTCAGTATTGTGCTCTCTAAATTGACGAATAATGTCCAATACTTTACGTACACTCGTCCCAGCGGCTAGACTGCGCTCACATGCCAGCTGAATAACGGGACCATCGGCCATAGGATCGGAAAAGGGCATACCAACCTCAATAACATCCGCTCCCGCTGCCACCAAACCATTCATAATGGTTACCGTGTGTTCTGGTGTAGGATCGCCTGCCGTAATATAAGGAATCAGCGCTTTTTTACCTAAAGCTGCTAAATTGTCAAAACATGCATTTATACGGCTCATACTTCAATCCCATCCAATTCTGCAACGGTTAAAATATCTTTATCACCCCGACCAGATAAGTTGACTACAATGATTTGATCTTTACTCATGGTCGCGGCAAGTTTCATTCCGTAAGCAACTGCATGACTGGACTCCAAGGCAGGCATAATCCCCTCAAGACGAGTCAGATCACGGAACCCTTCCATCGCCTCATCGTCATTGATGGCCACATATTTGGCACGACCAACATCTTTCAACCAAGAATGCTCAGGCCCCACACCGGGATAATCTAAACCAGCAGAAATAGAATGGGTACCGATAATTTGACCATCTTCATCGGCCATCACATAGGTACGATTACCGTGTAACACACCAGGACGACCTGCCGATAAAGGCGCCGCATGACGGCCCGTTTCGACGCCATCACCACCTGCTTCAACGCCATACATCGCCACATCTTTATCGCCGATAAACGGATGAAATAAGCCAATCGCGTTAGAGCCGCCACCAACACAAGCAACAAGCGCATCGGGTAAACGACCTTCCTGCTCCATACACTGAACTTTCGTCTCACGGCCAATCACAGCTTGAAAATCACGCACTAATTTAGGATAAGGGTGTGGACCCGCAGCCGTCCCGATAATGTAAAAAGTATCATCGACATTACTCACCCAGTAACGCATGGCCTCATTCAACGCGTCTTTTAAGGTTTTTGTACCAGACTCGACAGGAACAACTTCCGCCCCCAACAGTTTCATACGGTACACATTTAAGGACTGACGCTTGATATCTTCTGCGCCCATGAAAACCTTACATTTCAGCCCCAAGCGAGCCGCCACAGTCGCAGACGCCACACCATGTTGGCCCGCTCCCGTTTCAGCGATGATGTTTGGTTTGCCCATATGTTTGGCAAGCAAGGCTTGTCCAATGGTGTTATTGATTTTATGGGCCCCCGTATGATTTAGGTCTTCACGCTTCAGATAAATTTTCGCACCGCCTACTTTTGCGGTTAAACGCTCGGCAAAATACAAAGGCGACGGACGCCCAACATAATGCGCTAGGTCTTTATCAAACGCCGCCTGGAACTCTGCACTTTGCGATAATTCTTCGTACATCTTGGTCAAATCATCAAGTGCAGACATCAAGGTTTCGGATACAAATGTTCCACCAAACTGCCCAAAACGCCCTTGCGCATCGGGTAGGTTTAAATCAATTGGACTATCACTCACATTTCGCTCCAATAATAAATTCTTGAATACGTGACTCACTTTTGAGCCCTTTGGATCGTTCAACACCACCACTCACATCCACTGCGTAAGGAGCCACTTGCTCAACCGCCGCACGAACATTTTGAGGCGTTAACCCCCCCGCCAATATCACGCTAAAAGGCACGTCCTTCGGAATCAACTGCCAGTCAAATGATTCGCCTGTCCCTCCTGGCATACCTTCTTTATAGGCATCCAGCAAAATGGCACTGGCCGAGGAATAAGCTTGACCAAGCGCCAAAATATCTTCCCCCTCTCTGACCCTTAGGGCTTTTATATAGGGACGATTATACGTCAAACAAGCCGACTCTGTTTCATCCCCATGAAACTGAATCATCCAACGCGTGCTTTCTGAGATAACACGCTCAACCAAAGAGGATTCTGCGTTGACAAATAACGCCACAGGCACCACAAAAGGCGGCAACTGAGCCACTATCTCATTGGCTGTTTGGGGATCAACATAACGTGAGCTTTTTTCATAAAAAACAAAACCCAGCGCATCTGCTCCGTGACGACAGGCAACCAATGCATCCTCAAGATTCGTTATGCCACAAATTTTAACTCGACAGGTCATAAGACAACTCTTTATCAGCCGAAAGTGTTTTTTGATCAGACGAAGTAGAACATACTGATCCGTCTTTCCGATAGTATGACTTCACAGTACCAACCGATTCTTCAATAACCGGCAGAAAGTGCGGACCGAGAGTTGGCTTAGGGATATTGAAATGTTCGGGATATTCTGCATCGACAAAATACAAACCAAAAGGCGATGCGGTCACACCTCCTTTTGTTCTGTCTTTGGCTTCAAGTACATATCTCGCCCATTCAACTGGCTGTTCACCCGCCCCAATGGCAATCAATACCCCTGCAAAATTGCGAATCATATGATGTAAAAATGCGTTAGCTCTAACATCTAGCACCACATACTGGCCAAACTGTCGAACGGAAAAGTTTAGGATAGTACGTACTGGACTTTTTGCTTGACAACCAACAGCACGAAAAGAAGAGAAGTCATGCTCACCGACAAAAACATTGGCCGCTTCCTGCATGGCTTGAACATCAAGTTTTTTATACGTCCAAGTCACGCCATCAATTAAAATGGCAGGACGCAACTCAGCGGAGTAAATAACATAACGGTAACGACGGCTCAGGGCGCTAAAACGTGCATGAAAATCCATATCCACATAACGAGCCGCCACAATGGATATATCACGGGGAAGATGGGTATTCACTCCCAGCGTCCAAGATCGTTCATTTCGAACAGCCTCTGTCTCAAAATGAATCACTTGAGCACTGGCATGAACACCAGTATCCGTCCTGCCAGCACAAATAATACTGACAGGGTGGTTTGCAATAATACTGACCGCTTTTTCTACCTCTTCTTGAACCGTTGGCACATCGTATTTTTGTGCCTGCCAGCCTTTATAGGCAGCGCCGTTGTACTCAACGACAAGAACTACTTTCTTTTTAGTCACTTGGGAACATTCGCTCTATCATACTTTTTGCTTCGGCAATTTGTTGTTCATTACCGGATGAAACTACATCCTCAAGTATAACACGAGCACCTTCATCGTCGCCCATATCCATGTAAGCTCTTGCCAGATCTAATTTCGTTGCCGCTTCATCGCCGCTGGCATCAAAGAAATCAAACTCTTCTTCATCATCATCGACCGCCTCACCATCAGCCGCTTCAGCTTCACCAAATGATGGCGCCTCAACATCCGCATCTTCCTGCGCTTCGGCTAACGTCTCTTCGATACTCGACGCTAACGATTCATTTGGCTCTTGGTCAAAGATTGCAGACTCATCAGGCCCCTCTTCATTCTCACCATCTGTATCTTCAAGTAGATTTGAGACAAAAGACTCTTCCTCAGAAAAATCTGCCTCTGAGTCAGATGTATTCTCAGCCGCCACATCCTCTTCAACAGGCTCAACGGTTGGAATTTCGTCCTCTGGCGTGTCTTCTTCTGGGGCCTCTTCTTCCGGAACGGCCTCAAGCTCATCATCAAGGGAATCAAACTCGTCGGGGGGCGTATCGTCTAACTCGTCTAACTCATTTAAATCGTCCATCTGAGAATCCAAAGAAGCAAATGGATCCTCATCTTCGTCATCATCATCTGCCACCGAATCATCTGCAAAGGCTAAGTCATCAGGTAATTCATAATTATCCTCATCCACTTCTTCTGGCAGGGATGGCTCTTCTAGATTATCGAATTCGCTAAACTCATCAGCTTCCTCTTCTGATTCACCAAAGTCAAAAGCAAAAGGATCCTCTTCCTCTATTTCTTCCTCTGGCTTAGCCTCCTCTGTTTCGACAGCCGCTACGGCAGCCCCCGTCGCAGCAGCCGCAGCTACTGGTGTAGTCGCCGCTAAATCAAATTCGTCACCGTCGTTTTTCGTTGTGTCAGGCTTTTTCTTGCCCATACGACGCATCAACAAACCGATCAAGAAGCCCAACATAAGAAGAACAACGGCTCCCACAGACACAATAATGGGGTTGCCAAAGATCTTATGCTGCCAAGAGTTAGCTTCTGCTTTCTCCTTGTCAGTCCGCTGCTGAATGGTCTCTAATAGCTGATCCACCGTATTTTTTTGTTCTTGCATGGACTGTTTCGCACTGGTGAGCTGTTTTTGAAGCTCCGCCATTTGCTGATCTTTTAAGCTGATCAATTTTTGTAACGTCTTAAGCTGCTTATTCAGGTCGCCTAATTGATTCGAGAGATCCTCTTTTTCACGCTTCTCCTTATCTAACATTTCCTCAGTGGCGGAAAGCTTACTTTCTAATTGAGAGGATTCATTACCACTGCCCTCATTCGAACTGGCATTTTTCTGAGAAAGCGCACTTTGACCCGATGCCAATGTTAATCGGTCGGAATCAGAAATAGGTTGTTTAGACGCGCCTTTACCCTTTGCTTGTGTATTTAGCTGTTCACGGGCAATAGGAGAATGTTTAGAGGACGCCGATTTAATTGTTTGCCAGATTCGAACTTGTCGCTCAAATTCTTCTTTCGACATAGAACGATTGAACAAAGCAATCTGTTGCTCTGTCGGGATACGCAGCACAACGTTTTGTTTAAGAAGATTAATATTATTTGAGTAAAATGCATTTTTATTTAATGCTTGAATCGCGATCATCGTCTGATAAATCGTAAAATTACTCGATGGCCGATTCTTTTCAGCAATACGCCACAAGGTATTACCCGCTTGGGTGAACGCATTGCCTTTTATTGGCAACTTGTTTGCCGCTTGAGATTCTTTTTGAAAAACACTACGACCATTGCTGGCAGAAGTCTTCGACTTCGAAGTTCGTGAGGTAACCGTTGGCGACTGAATCACCTCTTTTTGGGATTTATCAACTAAAGCCGACTGAGTCAATGGGACATCGTATTCTCTTACCACTTGCCCACTGGGCCAGCGAGCAGCCAATACAAAATGCAGATCTTTAGATTTGAGAACTTTCTTCGATACCACATCAATGATTAAGCCTTTACCATTGTTACCGCGCGCAACATCAAAGGATAAATCATTTAACTCAGGAGAAGGCGAAAAACCCGCTTGCCGGAACTCACCGCTACTCCCCAACCGAACTAATATATCTTGAGGGGTCAATGAACCAACATCTGATAATTCTATTTGCCCCCGAAAAGGTTCATCTATGCTCGATTTTAAAGTCAATTCACCCAGCTCCAGCGCATAACCGCTTACCGAATACACCGCACCAGTAATGGCTAAACTAACGAGGGTTTTCCTGAGCATAAGCTTCCCTTTCTATTAAAAAAATGGCTTTTATTACTTACCAAGTATCTTACACAGGTCGCTATTTATCAATAGCTTTAGAATCAATGGTTTGGACTATCGGCTTAAGAATAGAACAATGATCAATGTCTCACCATTTTAATCTATAAAAAAACAACAAAACTCGTCCTTTCAACGGTAAAGTATATTTTAAAAAAAAGCCCCGCTAAACAGCGAGGCTTTCTATTAAGCTAAGTAGCTTAGGGGATGATATGTCGGGTAGCAGCAGCGCATTACTGCGCCTCCCTCCCCTAAGAACTATACGTGCAAGTTTCCCTGCATACGGCTCAAGCCTTTATAAGTCTAGCGAGCAAGACCGACAGCTATTTTATTTTCAAGATCGGATAGAACATACAAAGCTTTATCTAGATGTGTGTAGTCGATCAAATCATCTGATACATCTATACAGCCACATTTGTGCCAAAACAAAAGTTCGTACTGAGTAACATCTTCCTTACTATCAAGAACTCCTTCCAAACTAGCCTTCCGAGTTTCTAAGTCATCAAACTTAATAAGATTATTTTCTTCGAGATAACGAGTACCAAGCTCAGTCAAACGTAGAGCCCCCCTTGGAGCCCCCTGATACCCTCGCTTGTTAACTCCCACTGTTTTTCTAGTTGACTTAACAAGATTGAGGCCTTCGAGTGCGTCAAGGTTATTTCTATGTTCACCATCATTGGCAACTTCCCTTATCGAAAAGTCATTAATAGATAGTAACAACCTCTCCTGCTCATCATTAATCATCAGATCATATCCTTATCAATTTCATTAACTATTTAGTCTACGATGACAATTAGGATGTAACAACACCAAGTTATCCAGTTTGTCACTTCAGCCCTTGTAACGCTCTACCACATGATGAATGTTCCATCCTGTTTCAGGCGTAATCAGTTTGTTGCAACCCAGACAACGGCGCTGTTGTCGTTTCCACAATGTAAAGGCTTTCTCCCCCCTACCCATAAAAAAAGCCCCGCTAAACAGCGAGGCTTTCTATTAAGCTAAGTAGCTTAGGGGATGATATTACATCATGCCGCCCATGCCACCCATTCCGCCCATGCCACCCATATCAGGCATAGCTGGGCCATCTTCCTTAGGAAGATCAGCAATCATTGCTTCAGTAGTAATCATTAGACCTGCAACAGACGCTGCTGCTTGTAGCGCAGAACGAGTTACTTTCGCTGGGTCAAGGATACCCATTTCCAGCATATCACCGTATTCACCTGTTGCAGCGTTGTAACCGTAGTTACCTTCGCCTTGTTTCACTTTGTCAACAATAACAGACGCTTCAGCACCTGCGTTGGTAACGATTTGACGCATTGGCGCTTCCATCGCACGAAGAGCAAGTGTAATACCCACGTTCTGATCTTCGTTGTCACCTTTAAGGTCAACCACTTTAGTTAGTGCACGAACAAGAGCAACACCACCACCAGCAACAACACCCTCTTCAACCGCTGCGCGAGTCGCATGAAGAGCATCGTCTACACGAGCTTTCTTCTCTTTCATTGCTACTTCAGTTGCTGCACCAATCTTGATCACAGCAACACCGCCGGCCAATTTCGCAACACGCTCTTGAAGTTTTTCTTTGTCGTAATCAGAAGAAGAATTCGCGATTTCTGCACGAATTTGCTCAACACGGCTTGTGATATTAGCCGCTTGACCAGCACCATCGACAATCGTTGTGCTTTCTTTTGTCAAAGTAACACGTTTAGCCGTACCTAGCTGTTCTAGAGTAGCGCCTTCCAGTGTCATACCAACTTCTTCAGAAATCACTGTGGCACCCGTTAGGATAGCGATATCTTCCAACATCGCTTTACGGCGATCACCAAAGCCTGGCGCCTTAGCAGCAGCCACTTTTACAATACCGCGCATGGTGTTCACAACCAAAGTTGCTA
Organism: Marinomonas sp. 63XJN7_7_ISO-PGPR-S23-202; assembly: GCF_056173505.1. Lineage (NCBI taxonomy): Bacteria > Pseudomonadati > Pseudomonadota > Gammaproteobacteria > Oceanospirillales > Oceanospirillaceae > Marinomonas > Marinomonas sp. 63XJN7_7_ISO-PGPR-S23-202. The sequence continues at coordinate 2,808,747 of NZ_CM149677.1, forward strand.
ACGCTTCACCTTCAACATCTTCTGCGATAATCAACAGTGGGCGAGACGCTTTGGCAACGCCTTCCAGTATCGGTAGCAAATCGCGAATGTTGGAAATTTTCTTATCAACAAGAAGGATGAATGGGTTTTCAAGTTCCGCACTCATGGTATCTTGATTGTTGATGAAGTATGGCGATAAATAACCGCGATCAAATTGCATACCTTCAACTACTGCAAGCTCATCTTCAAAACCTGAGCCTTCTTCTACCGTGATCACACCTTCTTTACCGACACGATCCATTGCTTCAGCAATGATCTTACCGACAGATGCATCAGAGTTAGCAGAGATAGTACCCACTTGCTCAACGGCACGGTTGTCTTTGCAAGGCGTAGAAAGCGCTGCAATTTCTTTTACTACCGCACCCGCAGCTTGGTCAATACCACGCTTAAGGTCCATTGGGTTACGACCAGCGGCAACGGCTTTAAGGCCTTCTGCAACAATTGCTTGCGCAAGAACGGTTGCGGTTGTTGTACCATCACCCGCCACATCGTTGGCTTGGGAAGCAACTTCCTTAACCATTTGAGCGCCCATGTTTTCGAACTTGTTATCCAGTTCAATTTCTTTCGCTACTGTTACACCATCTTTAGTAACAAGAGGCGAACCGAAAGATTTTTCAATAACAACGTTACGACCTTTAGGCCCTAAGGTTACTTTTACTGCATCTGCAAGAACGTTCACACCTTTCAGCATTTGCTGACGGGCGCTGTCTCCAAATTTAACTTCTTTAGCTGCCATTTTTTTATACCTTAACTGTTGTAAATGCTATGAATCGTAATAAAACTGCAGGACGACTTAGGCTTCAATAATGCCGTAAATTTCGTCTTCCTTCATGATAAGCAGTTCTTCGCCCTCGATCTTAACCGTTTGGCCTGAGTATTGGCCAAACAAAACAGTATCACCAACTTTAACGGCCAAAGCACGCACATCACCATTTGATTGAATACGGCCAGTGCCAACAGCCAAAACCTCGCCTTGAGTAGGCTTTTCTGTCGCAGATCCAGGTAGAACGATACCAGATGCAGTTGTTGTTTCTTCTTCTTTACGTCGAACAACGACACGATCGTGCAAAGGACGAATATTCATTGATCAATCTCTCCAATTAAAAACAATACCAGGACTCCCCTGGCTGGATAACCCTACCGCATACTGAGTAGGAATCTTTAACAAAGTCCTATATACGGCTATGCAAACCGATTTCAACCCTTACGATAAATTATTTTTTATCAATTAAGTCGTTGTCATCTTTAGACTCTTTCGAATACTCACCGTCAATCGTTTCTCCTTGACTGTGATAGTCATAACGACTGTAAGATGTCCATCTCGAACCTTTCTTCACCATAGAAGCAATAAAGTTGACGACTAACCCCGCTGCAAAAAAGCGGCGCAGTGGTGGAATTAACAATAAGCCACCAATAGCATCCGTAATAAACCCTGGCATCATTAAACAAAGACCAGCGAAGATCAGCATAATACCTTCTGCAACCTCAGAAGCAGGTAGTTCACCACGCGCCATTTTTTCCTGTGCTTTAAGAGCGGTTTCAAGGCCTTGCTTACGAATGATGGTCACACCTAAAATAGCGGTTAAAAGCACCAAGCCAATGGTTGCTAACGCACCGATATGACTGCCCACTTTAATTAAAATGGTCATTTCAATAATGGGCACGAGAATAAAAAGCAAAAGTGCAAGTCTCATATCTACCTTCTTAAATATTATTGCTATACCTTATATCTAAGGACTAAACGTGACGAATCAACCAATGGATAGATTTAAATCTCAAGTCTTGCTTATATTAAGCGAAATTCCTAAGGGTGAATGCATTGCTTACGGAGAATTGGCAAAACTTGCTGGCTTCCCAGGTTATGCCCGACAAGTTGGCCAATTAATGAAAAACTTACCCAAGGACACTAAGCTGCCTTGGCACAGAGTAGTTAATGCTCAGCGTCGCATCAGTTTTGCAGAAAACACCGATGGGTATCTAAGACAAAGGGAGAGATTAGAGCAAGAAGGCTGGCTTATAATCGGCACGAAGCTGATCCATCATAGCAACGCCCTACCAAGAAAAAAGTCATAACAAAACCGTAACAGAAAACCGTGTCAGCAAGCCCCCTACTGTTAGGTACTTGCCGACGATTCAGCTTCTCTACAATAGACCAGCTCGAACTAGTCACGGAAGTTGGTAAACTGCACAGGTTGATTCAAATCCGCACCACGCAATAGAGCCATCACCTGCTGAAGGTCATCACGTTTTTTGCCTGTCACACGCAATTGATCGCCTTGAATCTGCGCTTGAACTTTGATCTTGCTCTCTTTGATCATTTTCACAATTTTTTTCGCTTCGTCGGTTTCCAAGCCTTCTTTCATTTTAATGGCTTGTGACACACGTAAATTTCCTTTGACCACGTCCTCTTTTTCCAAGCTTTTCAAATCAATACCACGATTAACCAGCTTTTGATTCAAAATATCCGCCATTTGGCGGAGCTGAGGCTCAGCTTCAGTCTCCATCACAACACTGCTTTTATCTTTAATCTCATAGCTTGCTTTTACGCCTTTAAAATCATAGCGTGTAGTTATCTCTCTGTTTGCTTGGTCAACGGCATTGGTCACTTCGTGCCAGTCCAACTCAGAAACAACGTCAAATGATGGCATTTTTATGCTCCTTAGCATTTTCAATGATAAAGTTTGGCGCGATAATAACAGGGATTGAAATAAAACACCTAATGGAACGATGACTATGAAAACAACTCCTTGGCTTGTAGTTGGCGCTGGCGCCATTGGTATGCTAGTGACATGCAAACTAAAACGCTTAGATCAGACAGTCCATTTAGTTTACCGATCTGAAAAAACGGGGAATGCCATCACCCTTGATGATCAGGTGGATCCAGAGCATCCAGATGGCAAAATTGTCGATTACAAAATCAAATCTTTTTCTCCTGACAACCTCACCAAGCATTATGACAAAGTTATTTTTTGCACCAAAGCCTTTGACCTTGTTTCGGCGTATCAACAAGTACAAGAGCATTTAACTGACGATGCCGATATTTGCTGCTTATGCAATGGCATGGGAGCTCAACAAGAACTGGCCGCGCAAATAAAAAGTACACAAACATTATGGGCTGGCACGACCAGTGAAGGCGCATTAAAACTCAGTAACAATAAAGTAAAACACACAGGAAAAGGCGATACCTTTTTCGGTTTATGGGACCAGCAAGCAGATAAACAAAGCTTTCACCTTGAAGAGCTAGGCGTAGCCAATATTCATCAAAGACTGTTTGAAAAGCTGGCAATCAATGCGGTGATTAACCCCATTACCGCCTTATTTGCCATTCAAAATGGTGACGTTTTAAACGACGAGTACTCACCACTCTTAAAAGCAACAATTAAAGAACTCTCTGATTTTTTCACTAACCCCAAATTTGAATATTATCAACACAGCCAGCATCTCACTCAAACCAATATGACGAATCGGATCACCACGGTCGCCAAGCTCACTCACTTAAATCGTTCTTCAATGCACGAGGACATTCGTCTGAATCGACCGACAGAAAACGAGTATATTTCCGGCTACCTCGCTACAACAAGCAACCATTCACTCCCCATTCAAGAAATGCTGTACCAAGCCATCAATAATCCAGAACAACGGGAAGAAACGAAAAAAAAGCTCCTAAGCATCGCTTAGGAGCCTTTCAATTGGCGCATGCCCCGTGTCAACAGGCTATTTTTTCGTAACCTTTTCTTTACTGAGCACAATTTTCTGATCTTTATAAAGTGCACCAAGCGCTTTTTTGTAAGTGGCCTTACTTACTTTAAAAACAGCATAGATAGCTTCAGGTGAGGCTTTATCCGTTAAGGTCATCTCACCGCCTTGCGCCTCTAAGTAGTCCATAATATCGTCTAAGATATTACGGACTTTCTTATAGCCAACTTCTTGCAAGCTCAAGTCGATCTTACCGTCTTCACGAATACGCTTAATAAAAGCCGTCGTTTTCTCACCTTTACGTAATTGGCGAAAGGCATCCTGAAAAAACAAAACACCCCAGAAACGATTATCAATGATGCACTTAAAACCAATATTGGTTTTATCACCAATGATAATAGACACCTGATCGCCCGTACGATAAGGCGCTTCTTCACGATTCAGTAAAGCATCAACCTTGGTGGTCGCAACAATACGATTTGTCAGTTGGTCTAGATAGACAAATAAGAGGTGTGTTTCACCTTCTTCCACACGATTTTTTTGCTGACTAAATGGCACCAATAAATCTTTTGGCAAGCCCCAATCAAAGAAGGCGCCAACCTGATTGACCGCAACACAGGTTAGCGCCGCAAATTCCCCCACTTGCACTTTAGGTGTTTCAGTCGTCGCAATAAGTTCATCGTCAGAATCCAGATAAACCAACACCTCAACGTCTTCACCCACTTTCAACCCTTTAGGAATATAGCGCTTGGGTAATAAAATTTCCCCCAACTGATCGGCGTCTAAATACATTCCAAACTCTTTCTCTTTAACCACTTTTAACGTATTTAAACGCCCTACTTGTGTCGTCATTTTTTTTCCTAATTATGTATTTTACACACTACCATTGATTACCCATCAAAAAAGGTAGCGTTAATCGCTTGTTTTCATACAAGCGGATAAAATGGCTTCCAGCTTGTCTTTGCCAAGCTCATCCATCTTTTCTATATTCTGTTCGGGAATCACATCCGTATCCCCATAAAAGGCGATGGCCTTATCAACACTTGCTTCTCGCAACAAATGCAACATTGGATAAGGTGAGCGATTAGTATAATTCGACACATCATTTGACTCGGTGCCAGAAAAACAATAATCAGGATGAAAAGTGGCCAATTGATACACCCCTTCACATTCTTGCTCAAACATCAGGTTTTCTGCCATATCAACAAAGTCTAGATAACGGTAAAAATCACTGAACAGCGTCGGAAACACCAGCAAAGTCGTTTCCGTTTCAGGATGCTCATCCAACCATTGCACCTCAGCCATTAACTCCTCAAGAGCAACTTGCATTTTTTTGGAACGAAGCACCACAATACGGACCGATTCACGCTCCACTTCTCGTTTAGCGAAAGGGCAAATATTCAAGCCAACAATGAACTCTTTTACCCATTTCATGGTCTGGGTTGTGACCAATTCATCAGACAGCTGCATACCACTCTTATTTCTTGCTAATGTTTTCTCCATTCTAGAGCAAACGCCCCAGAGGGTATAGATAATCCCAGCATGTTTCGATTTCGAAAGCCCATAAAACAAGGTATGATTGACTAATTGTGCGCAAATAGAATGAATGGCGTACCTTTTTTCCTCGCAACAGAGAGTTTACATGTCATTTGCTGAATTAGATCTTGATTTCACCATAGAGCAAGCCATTAGCGACTTGGGGTTTGAGTCCCCTACACCGATACAAGAACAAGCCATACCCATTGTGTTAGATGGATCCGATCTATTGGCAACGGCACCAACAGGAACGGGGAAAACCATTGCATTTTGTGCTCCTGCCATTCAACACATTCTTGACCGTGATGAACAGTCAACCACTGCGCCAAAAGTGTTGATTCTCGCGCCGAGCCGAGAATTGGCACGACAAATCTTTAATGTTGTGCAACAACTAACACAACACACTCGCATTGCCTCTCAATTGATTATTGGCGGCACGCCTTACGGCATGCAGCAGCAGCAACTAAGTGAACCTTGCGACATTTTAGTGGCAACACCGGGGCGATTGGTTGAATTAGATGACAAGCAATGGCTTGATTTAAGCGACGTCTCTTATTTTGTCATCGACGAAGCTGATCGAATGTTAGACATGGGGTTTGTTGATGCCATTAACCGCATTGCGAAAGAGCTCCCAAAAGAACACCAGACTTTAATGTTTTCCGCCACATTAGAAGGTGAAAAAATGGGACGCTTTGCCAGCGCCCTACTCGACGACGACACTCAACAATTACGCTTGGGCGAGTCCGCTCGCACAGTGCCAACACAAATTCGTCAAATTGCTTACCGTGTCGATGACGACACTCATAAGGAAGCGGTTTTAAAACACCTATTAACTCAAGAGCGCGTAAAACAAGCGGTTGTTTTTGTCGCCAATCGTGAGCATGTTGATGTTTGGGTACAACGCATTCGCAATATGGGATTCATGTGTGATGGCTTACATGGTGAGATGAAGCAAGGGGATCGTAGCGAGCATTTAAAGCAAATGAAACGTGGTCGATTACAGATTCTGGTTGCAACGGATGTGGCCTCACGGGGGATAGACCTTCCAGAAATCAACACCGTCATTAATTTAAGACTAGCACGCAAAGCGGATTCATATATTCATCGCGCTGGTCGAGCGTCACGGGAAGGTGCTCCAGGAGAATGCTACTCCCTAATCGACATAAACGATCTTCCGATGATTGAAAAGATTCAGCGTTTTATGCAAGCCAATATCAAATTTGGTCGTATTGAGGGTCTAGAACCCAAAACCAAAACACGCTCACAAGGCAATAGTAGGAAGAAAAAGAAAAAAACGGCTGCAAAAAAGTAAGATCACAGTCTTAAAAACACCCAGACTTTCAACCCCTGATATGACTAGGCGGCAAACCCGCCTAGATCATTAAAACATCAAGAGTTATCTAAAAAGTGTCACCAAAACCAAAACTCATCAATCAAACTTAAGCGTATGATGCTTGCGTCTCGCTTTCGTTTCTAAATACTGGCGATTATGTTGATTCATATGTACTTTTGTCGGAACCAACTCCACCACATCAATACCATGTTCCATCAATTGCTTTGCTTTATCTGGATTATTCGTTAATAAGCGCAGTTTCGTCACACCAACCACTTTCAACATCTCCGCTGCAATACCGAAATCTCGGCCATCCTCTGGTAGGTGGAGCATTTCATTGGCCTGATAGGTGTCATAACCTTGATCCTGCAAGGCATACGCATCGAGCTTTGAATAAAGTCCAATACCACGCCCCTCTTGGCGTAAATATAAAATGTAGCCCCCTTCCTGATTGATGCGATCAATGGCTTCATCAAGCTGCTCACCACAATCACAACGCCCCGACCCAAATACATCTCCCGTTAAACACTCGGAATGCAAGCGCACCAACGGAATATCGTTCTTTTCACTGCTTTTTCCTTCAAAAAAAATCCCTATATGCTCTTTACCAGAATCATCACCATCAAATGAGATGAACTCGGCCATCACATCGCCTGCACGGACAGGAATGACAACTCGCCGCTTCTCCGTCAATTTACTCATAATCTTTCTCTACTAGGGATTTTTAACTTTTCTAATTATAACGTCCCTTAATTTGGTCAAAAGCATAAATATCAACACTAAATGAGGAAATACCCTGCTAAATGATATGATTCAATGGCAAGGCCGTGCTCTCTTTTACACTACGCAATAAAAAACTTGATTGAACGCCAGTCACACCAGGAATACGAGTGAGCTTCCCCAATAAAAAATCATGGTACTTTTCCATGTCTTCCACCACGACTTCTAACAAGTAATCACAATTTTGCCCTGTAACCAAGTTGCAATTTTTCACCTCTGAAAAGAGATCCACCTGTTCCTCAAATACACTGAACCGATCTGGTGTATGTCGATCCATACTAATTTGCAAAAAAGCCGTTAATTTTAACCCTAAACTGGATCGCTTTAACAAAGTCACTTTGCGGTCTATGACGCCACTCTCTTCAAGCGCCTTCACCCGTCGCAGGCATGGAGAAGCAGACAAGCCAACACGATCGGCCAATTCTTGATTGGTTAAGCTAGAATCTTGCTGTAACTCTCGCAAAATACTTAAATCAATTTTATCAAACCGCATCTAACACCTACCTTTTGCTTAATTTTCAATAATTTTAGCAATATAATGCTAAAATTATCATTTTTCCTAGCAAAAAACGCAATCTTTTACTCAAGTTTTTTCGTTATGATAGTCATACTGAGAAAACAAATACGCACACTACAAAACAAGCGCCTTTACAAGACGCATTAATAATAAACGAGGTTTACCGACCTCCCATTTATAAGGACAAGATCATGTCGTCTTTTGACCATACAACGTTTAATCACAGAAAATACAAACCGTTTACGCCGGTTGCCATTGAAAACCGTACTTGGCCAGATAAAGTAATCACCAAGGCCCCTATTTGGTCGAGCGTAGACCTGCGTGATGGCAACCAAGCTTTGGTTGAGCCGATGACGGTGGAACAAAAGAAACAGTTCTTTGCCCTGCTTGTTGATGTGGGCTTTAAAGAAATAGAAGTAGGCTTTCCAGCCGCCTCTCAACTGGATTTTGACTTCGTTCGCTGGTTAATCGAAGAAGATCAAGTTCCAGACGATGTCTACATTCAAGTGCTAACGCAAGCGCGCCCCGAGCTTATTGCTCGCACCTACGAATCACTAAAAGGGGCGAAAAAAGCCATCGTCCATGTATACAACTCGACGTCCACGACACAACGCGAACAAGTCTTTCGCATGGACATGGAAGGCATTAAGCAAATCGCTGTTAATGGCGCGAAATGCGTTAAGGAACACGCCGAAAAATACCCTGAAACAGAGTGGGTGTTTCAATACTCTCCTGAGAGTTTCACAGGAACAGAAATTGACTATGCGGTAGAAGTTGTTGATGCGGTTACCGAAGTATGGCAGCCCACGCCAGAGCGTAAAATTATCATCAACCTTCCTGCGACAGTAGAGGTATCCACACCAAATCGTTACGCCGATCAAATTGAATACTTCTGTCGTCACGTGAAAAAACGTGACTGCATGATCGTTAGTCTACACACACACAATGACCGAGGCTGTGGTGTGGCTGCTGCCGAGCTTGGTGTCATGGCAGGAGCAGATCGTATAGAAGGCACGTTGCTAGGCAATGGTGAGCGTACGGGCAATATGGATATCGTCACCATGGCGATGAACATCTACAGCCAAGGAGTCGACCCTGAATTAGCACTTGGCGACATGGATCGAATCATCAGTGTGGTTCAAGCATGCACCTTGCTACAGGTACACCCTCGTCACCCTTACGCAGGTGAATTAGTGTTTACCGCATTTTCCGGTTCTCACCAGGATGCTATTAAAAAATGTTTGGCGAATCAGACCGATGACAAACCTTGGGATGTAGCTTATCTACCCATTGATCCTCGTGATGTGGGCCGTAGCTACCAAGAAGTTATTCGCGTAAATAGCCAATCAGGCAAAGGTGGTGTGGCTTATACCTTAGAACAAGAATATGGCCTAGCTTTGCCGCGCTGGTTACAGGTAGAGTTCAGTCCGATTATCCAACAGTTTGCAGAACAGGATGGCGGCGTAGTAGACGCAGAATCCATGAAAGGCTTGTTCGAAACGCATTTTATGACCGGAACAACGCCATATAAGCTAGGCAAGTATGATCATAGCAAAGACGAAGTAGACACCATACACGCTGAACTTGTCGGTGCTGGCAGCAAAATAAACATTTCAGGCAAAGGCAATGGTGCGCTATCGGCCTTTGCTGAAGCTCTAGGCAAACATTTTAATGTTCGAGTCGATATTATCCAATATCAAGAGCATGCCTTAACCGTGGGCAGCGATTCACAAGCCATTGCCTATGTACAGACCAATATTGATGGTGATCGATTTAATGGTGTTGCCATCGACAACGACATTGTATCCGCTTCTATCCAAGCATTACTTGCAACAGTCAACCAAAAGTCGACTCAAAGCAAACAAGAGGCAGTGGCTTAACTTACCCAGTTAACCCTTTCTTCTTTGATAAAAAAACCGAAAGTCACATCTGTTACTTTCGGTTTTTTTATTCCTTTGGCGCACTTCTGCACCGCCCATCAAGGATCTGTAGCCGATTGCTTCGCCAACGTGGCATCTAGCGCAATTAACCTTCGACGCATATTGGCGATACGCTGTATGGTAAGCATTTTAGCCAATAAGACTTTTTGTTGAACTGGTTTGATCAAATAATCATCGCCCCCCACCGAAATGCTTTTTTCCACATCTTCCATTTCGGCGCTCGCACTCAGGAAAATAACAGGCACCCATTCGAGCCCCCGCTCCTGCTCAATTTGGCGAATTCTTTTCACTGCTTCAAAGCCGTTTACTTGCGGCATCTGAGCGTCCATTAATATCAAATCAATATCATTTTCATGGAGAGTATATTGCTCTATCGCTTCAATACCATTAGAGGCTTCGATACTATGATGCCCCAGTTTCGATACATGCAGCTTAAGCAGCAATCTATCCGTATTAGTATCATCAGCTATCAATACTTTCATCACAAATCAGCCAGCTTTTTTAACTCAGAACAAAACGTACTGTACTCTTGTTCTATAAGATCAATTAACTCAGTAACATGATCATCCATTCTTCGCTTCGAATCGGCTTCTAAGCGAGCGGCTAGGCCTGACAGCCGTTTTGCCCCCACATTCATCGCAATGGATTTCAGACTATGACTGACGGCGTAAAGGGTATCCAAATCCGGCGAAAGACGATGATGTTTTAATATATTGACAATGGAAAGAGAGTCTTCGTAAAAGGTATCAATAAGTATTTGTAAATCCTCTCCTAAAACGCTTTTTAGTTCCATCAGTACACTCACATCAATACACGGCTCTGAGACTAAATGATCGAGCACTTCCTCCTCCGGCCTTGCCATCACATCTGATGAAGACTTAACCAATAAATGCTTTACCAACACAACTTCTAAATCGGCTTGTTTGAATGGCTTCGCAATAAAACCATCACCACCTGCTTGATAAACTTCATTGGACCTTTCTACCATCGCATCTGCCGTTAAAGCGTATATAGGAACGCGCTTGGACATCAGCCTTTTTTCAGCTTGTCGAATCGCGCGCATAGCAGAAAACCCATCCATCACCGGCATATGTAAATCCATCAAAATTAAGTCTGGCTGTTCAGAGGACCATTTTTCTACCCCCACTTCTCCATTTTTAGCCTCGATCATCTCGACGCCCAACTTATTGAGCATTCCTCGCGCAACGACCCTATTGGCGGCCATATCCTCTACCACCAATACTCGACCACCGTATTGCTTTGCAGCAGTGGGCAACGAATCTTTACTGCTTGTAACGTCCCAATAGGAAAACTGTTTACCCAAAACGGTACTGTTTAGTGCCAAGGCAAGCCCTTCACATAACACTCTAACGTTAAGCGGTTTTGTTAAGCACACATTCACTCCCGCTTCAGTCAAGTCATTCTGGCTAAAGCGGCCCGCTGAGGTAGATATTAATATTGCAGGAGAATGTAATTGTTTAGTATGCTCTCTAATCAAGCGAGACAAGTCCAGTCCATTCAAATCGGGCATTTGATAGTCTAAAATAATAGCATCGTAAGGCCGCTGACTTACATAAGCATCGAGCCATTTGTCAAAAGCTGATCTGGCATTTTGATCCACATCGCACACCATACCTAACTCTCGTAACTGATTAGATAGAATGGTTAAATTTGACACATTATCGTCAACGAGCAATATTTTACTCCGCCCCACCAAAGACAAAGGGAGCACTGTCTCTTCCGCTTTATGAATCGCGTAACTTTCCACCAAAGGCACATGTACCACAAAAGTAGAACCAACTCCTTCTTTACTTTCCAGCTCTATCGAGCCATCCATTAACTCAACCAACTGTTTTGTGATTGCCAACCCTAATCCGGTCCCTCCAAAACGGCGCGTAGTTGAGGTATCCGCTTGGGTAAACGCCTTAAATAAAAACGCTTGAGCCCCATCAGGAATCCCAATCCCCGTATCTTGAACTTCAATAGAGACATTCACATTGCCCTGTTGATTTGACTCACATGACACACGCACCACTACCTGACCTTCATGAGTGAATTTCACCGCATTACTAATCAAGTTAATCAGAATTTGGCGCATGCGAAATGAGTCACCAATAAAATGTTTTGGCATCTGTACAGGGTACTCAACCAAAAGGTCAACCCCCTTTTCTTCCGCTTTGATCAACAGTAAGCTAATGACACCAAAAATTTTCTTTTCTAAGTCAAATTCTACTTTCTCCATGGTCAACTGACCGGACTCTATTTTAGAGAAATCCAATATGTCATTGATAAGCCTTAGCAAGCTTTCTCCAGACTCTCGAAGAATATCCACTTGCATACGCTGCTCATCCGTTAGATAAGAAGATTGCAACAACTCAGCCACCCCAAGAATGCCATTTAAAGGGGTTCTGATCTCATGACTCATGGTCGCAAGAAAATCACTTTTCGCCTGATTCGCCATTTGCGCTTGATGGCTGGCTTTCTTTAATACCTCTTCCGCCTCTTTGCGAGAGGTAATATCAAAATTCACGCCAGTAATACGAGAAACAATGCCTTTTTTATCGTATTCAATTATGCCTGTGGCCTTTATATAGCGAATTTGACCATCAGGCCGAATAATACGAAAGTCCGTATCTAAATGTTCTTTTTTTCGATAGGACTCACCAAGGGCATGGTAAAGTAACGGCGCATCATCTGGGTGCATCAAACTCAGCCAACCCCAAAAGGGATCAATATCCTCACCTTTATTAAGGCCAAATATTTTCCACATCCAATCATCCCAGATGACTTTATTGGTGCGTGTGTCCCAGGACCAGACACCGATGCCAGCAGAATTAGCCGCCAGAGAAAAACGCTGATTCACTGTCAACACTTCATTCTCAGACTTAATTCTTTCCGTAATATCATTGATATGAACAATGTAGCCATTTAAACTACCATCTGTCTTTTTAAGAGAACTACCAAAGGTTTCAGAGGCAAAGATACGGCCATATTTGTCTTTATAATCCACATAAATTTTAGGCTGTTCAGCCTTTTTTTTATAGAATTTGCCAAGCCAAATAAAATCCTCTTCCTTCGCATAAAGCTGGCGCGTTGAACAGCCAATAATCTCCTCTTCCAAGTAACCAAACAATCGAGAAAAAGCAGGGTTTATCATCCGAATGGTTCTTGTATTATCATAGAAAGCAATCGCTGTAGGAGCATCCATAAACAAAGATTCGAAAATTAATTTCTGTTCTAAAATAACGGTTTCCGACTCTATTTGTTTTGTCTTATCCTGAAAAGTAATCACCGCCCCACCAACTTCATGATCATTTCTTTTTAAGGAAACACAACTGAACTCGACAGCAAAAGGTCCTTGTTTACCCCAAATGAACTCATTGTCTGAATGGGAGCTTACCCCTGTTTCTAAGGTATTTCGGACGGAACAATTTTCTACTAAATTGGGCGTCCCATCGGGAGCGGTATGATGTAAAAAGGCATGATGATGTTGGCCCAACAACTCATGTTGACTATACTGAGTTAAGCGACAGGCTGCTGAATTGGCAAAAGAGATATTACCGTCAGAGTCTAAGCCCAACACCCCTTCCTGGAGAGAATCCAATAATAGGCGATTGCGATATTCTGACTCTTTTAGGCTTTCAAGCGCTCGGTTTCGGTAGATCTCATAGCCTATCCACTGCCCTAATAATTTGATGAGTTCGATCTCATCCTCTTCGTAAGGTACATCTTTAGGATAAGTGCTAGAAAAATTGAGCGTTCCCCATACCTCACCGCCAACCCTAATAACAATACCTATGTAGGCTTCTAAAACGAAATATTGATAATAAGAAGGCGGTTTAATGTGTTTTTTATTATTATGAAAATATGTTGGCTCCTCACTATTAAGCGTATATACACAGTAGGTTTCTTGTAAATCAAACACCATGCCAGCCGACAGTTTATTATCAGGAGATTGGCAATACTGTATCGTGTACTTTCCCCCTTCAACATGGCTCACAATACCAAGGGGCAAAGCATATTGTTCGCACCCTATCTCCAACATTTTCTGTATTTTTTCATCCGTAGACAACGACTCATTGTTGGTAACACTGTGCAGCGCCTTCAGCGTAGCCTGAGTGCGCCTTAATGCCGTAATATTTTGGGAAAATAAATAAAAACCATCTTGTTTTCCCTCAAAATAACGAGGCGCTATTCTAACCTTAATAGTAATTTTTTCGTTATTAGAACCGTGATAGGAGCTATATTCAAAGTTCGATTCATTACCTTCCACAATATCTGATATTCTACCTTCAAGAGACTGATAAAAGCTTTCTCCCATCAGCTCTTTAATAGTTAAACCGATCACATCAATGTTTCGGTTTTTAAAAATTCTTTCATGGGATTTGTTAGCATACACACACTTTAGATCGTTATCATAAGCAGCGAGGAAATCAGGAGACATATTGCATAAAGCGATATAATCATACTCATTATGAGCCAGAGAAATATCGCCTTGACCTTTTTTATCGAGCAAAGGAGTAGGTTTGTCTACAGGTTTATTGTTCAGCAGGCTCGTTAAAATAGTCAGAATAGGAGAAAGAGAATCGAAAAACGTTTGATCGAATGAAAGAGAAGTATCCAGACTCACGACACATAATAGCGCGTCTACCTGATTGTCTACACAAACCCGCTCTATCAGCAAAGAGCTATGGGTTAAAAAATGCATTAACGATGCTTGTTGTAGAAAATCAGGTAACCCTTCTTTGTCGACGATTTTTTCGATGGCCAAACGATCCGCCATGAAGTGATGACGGATTGGCTGAGCGAGCAACAAAAAGCGCTCTTTATCTTGCTCATTAGACAGTAAGCAATCATCCTGAAAAATTAACCCAGTATAAGAGCAAGTAAACAACCTATCGACAACAGAAAGAGTCGCAATTAACGACTGCTTGACACTCTCTATTTGCTGTAAAGCAGTCAAAGAACCTAACATAAATAAAAATACCTTTTCATAATGTAGCTTTACAGCAAATCAGCATAAGGTGAGCTTATTGTTCCTTAACAACCCACTTCCTAGGGCAGCAGCTTATCCAACAAGGCACAATCCCCCATCCTGTCACGATTCGCTTTCACTTTTTCTAAAATTTTCTGAGCAACTTGTTTTTGTCTTTCAGATACATATTTAGAACTCACTGTGTCTTGAATGCCTTTCAAGTATAGGTTTAATTTCGGAGTGCAGTCATCTTTCGTGGCAAACACGCTGGAAGAGGAAAAAACAAGAGTTGTAGTCATTACAATAAGAGGTAATTTCAAAGACATAATTCCTACTTAGTCAAACAGAACGATATAAGATAAAATTAGACCACACCCCCCCGATAAATAAAACACATGCTCTTTCTTTACTTATCTATAAGGATGATCCACCTTCTCCTCAAACCAACTTGTTAGCATTCTTTCTCCTTTTTTATTTTGCACAACGATATTCCAGAGCCGCCTATCAAACTAATAAAAAAACCTAACACATTGAAAATAAATGAAATTTCATAAAACCCTCTAACACTCAGTTGGTGCAAAACAATCGACAAACGAACCATTTAGGTGCACACATTTTCTTCATCAAAAACCCATTGTAATCAAAAAAAAATCATGTAATATTCGCATTTCAGTCATAATATTGACTAATTGGTTATATTTTAAACACCGCTCACTATTGCACTCATGGAGACGCTAATGCGTAAACTACTTTTAGGACTAGGGTTAGCTGCCGCAGCAACGACAACTCTTGCCGCCGATTATTCTGATAATATTCACAAAAATGACTATTCTTGGAGACAGTTCAACCTGATGTATGCATCAAAAGAGCTACCAGGTAAAAACAGCCATGACTACATGGAAATGGAATTTGGTGGACGCTCAGGTATTGTTGATCTTTACGGATACATTGATGTATTCAACCTGACCAACAGCAAAAGCAGCGATAAATACGGTCAAGATAAACTCTTCATGAAGATTGCACCACGCTTCTCTTTGGATGCGATGACAGGCAAAGATCTTTCTATTGGTCCAGTTAAAGAATGGTATATTTCTACTCTATTTAGCATGGACGGTGGTCACGATACCAACACTGGAAATGCCACTAATAATGCGTTTGTTGGTATTGGCGCAGATGTTGAGGTGCCTTGGTTGGGCAAAACTGGTGTAAACCTTTACAAACTTTATGATATGACTAACCATCGTCAAGATTGGAATGGTTACCAATTATCGGCAAACTGGTTCAAACCTTTTATGACGTTTGATAATGGTTCTTTTATCGCTTACCAAGGTTACTTTGATTACCAATTCGGCATGGACAAAAAATACGCCACCTCTTCTACCGGCTTCGATAATTTCAACGGTATTTACTGGCATTCTAAGCGTTATGCAGTAGGCTACGGTTTGAAATACTTCAATAACGTATACGGCATAGAAAACGGCTCATATGGTGGTTTAAAAACAACAGGTTTTGGTCAATATTTTGACGTATCTTATAAATTCTAAGACACCGTCTTATTAGCTTACACATAAAAATCCCCGCACAAGACGGGGATTTTTTTTAGCCGCAAAATTAGTCTATTTTTATTACGATAAGGCAATCACCTGATCACAAGTGTGTCGAATCATATCAGGATCATGACTCACTAATAGCACACTACAGTCTTGCTCCCTTGCTAATTCCACCAACAACATGGTCACTTCTTTTGCGGTAATCGGATCCAATCGTGAAGTAGGCTCATCTGCAAATAAAAAGACAGGGTCTAGCAACAAAGCTCGAAGAATCGCAAAGCGCTGTAACTCCCCTCCTGATACCTCAAGACAAGTGCGTTCTAGTATTTCTTGCGACAGGCTCAGTCGAGCCATAAGCGGTCTAATTCGCGCTTGATCTACCCCATGCAAACCAATCAAGTCATCTAACAAAGTAGACAGCGAGACACTTCCTGAAAAGGCTGATGGAGGATCTTGATACAACTTCAACCATTGATGTGGTTTTGCTTTTTTGTCAAAACGCTCAATAGATCCAGCCTCTAATGGCAGCAGCCCAAGCAACGCATCACCTAATGAGCTCTTACCGCAGCCACTGTCCCCTACTACGCCCACAACTTCACCTTTTGATATTGTAAACGACAAATCCTCAATAATCGTCTTACCACCACGTACTAAGCGAAGCGTCTCTGCCTGCATTATCCTATCGGACTTAGCATAATGACTTGGGTCACGATCTACCACAGGCCACTCGCTCGGCTGAGCCTGCAATAATAATTTAGTGAATTCAGCTTGTGGATTAGAAAGCACCTGCTCGACGGTACCCGACTCCACCAGTTGCCCATCTTTGATCACCATGATGTCACCACCCAGTTGCTTAGCAACATGAACATCATGGGTAATGGTTAATAAACCGCCACCTTGTGATTTATCCTGTAGAAGACGAATGACCTCTTCTCGACGACTAACGTCCAACCCTTTAGTCGGTTCGTCTGCTAGGATCAATGAAGCACCACCCGCTGTCGCAGCAACAATCGCTAGGCGCTGAGCCATACCACCCGATAATTCATCTGGCAGCTTATCCGTGCTCTTTTCCAAACCAAGAGAGGTCAAAGCCTCCATCGCACTGCTGTTTGCAGTGTGTTTTGCTTGCCCCACAACCCATTGATACACATCACGGACCTGTCTCTGAGCGTTCATTAATGGATCAAGGGCATGCCATGGCTCTTGGGGTAACATCACTAATTCTTTTCCCCACATAGCACGGCATTCTTGTTTCGTCAGGGCCTTTGCAAAAATACTCACCTTACCTTTAATTGTGAGAGAATCCGGCAAAAGCCCCATGATTGCCTGAGCCAGCAAACTTTTTCCCGACCCCGTTTGTCCAAGAATCGTCAACGGGCGATCTTGGTGTAAGTTAAAAGTTAACGGAGAGACTAAACAACTCGCCTTTGAGTAGACACTTAGTTGATCCACTGAAATAAGAGGATTCATGATGATTTCCTTCCCAACAAATGAAAACCCAGCACCAACAAAGCGATAGCAATAAGCGGTTCAGCAAGCAACCAAGGTGCATCAGAGTAGTAAGGGAACAACTCCACCATCATTAATCCCAACTCCGCTAAAGGCGGCTGCATACCAACATACACAAAACCCAGAGACGCCATGGTTAAAATGGCCGTTGCACAACCAAAGGTCGCTAGAGTGAATACAGAAGGGGCGATAGCAGGCCAAATATGTCGTTTAAACAGATACCAACGGCCAAAGCCCATCATCTGTGAAGATTGCATAGCAGGGGAATCCACTGTTGCTTTGGTAATAGCTCGCACGACACGAAAATATTCAACCCATTGAACCAATGATATAGCCAAATACAGAACAAAAAACGACCCTGGAACAATAGCTGCGAATAGCAAGACAATGACAAGTCCGGGTAAAGCTAATAGGATATTCACAAAAACATTGAGCACCGCATCAACTTTTTTCCCCGACCAAGCAGCCCACACACCAAGAAATACACCAATGACCGAAGACGTTACGACACACAGCACCCCTAACATAAAGGATAAACGAATCGCATCTGCCATTCGCGCTACCATGCTGCGACCAAAGTGATCCGTTCCTAACCAATGAGTCTCACTAGGAGGCGCTAGAATGGCATCCAGATCTTGATAAGCACCATCGTTGGGGGCTAGAGCGTTCCCGAATAGTGCAAAAGCCAACAACACAAGCAAGAGAAGCGCGCCACATTTTTGGCCTAGTGTGGCATGTTTTAACAATGACACCATCATGCTTGCCCCCTCGCTCGTGGATCTAATCGATAACAAATAAGATCCACAAAGGTATTCAACACCACAAACAAAATCCCCATTAACAAGGCGGCCCCTTGAATTACCGGAATATCACGGGCAAAAATCGCATGAGCCAAACCGTGACCAATTCCGGGCCAAGAAAACAAGGACTCAATCATCACTATCCCTTCGATCATCCCCACCAGCTGGATGCCTAAAAAGGCCACCACAGGCAAAGCAATATGACGCGCACCATGACGCAAAAAAGTCCGGCCTGACGACAAACCTTTGATCTGAGCAAAGCGATAAAAAGGCGCGTGAAAAGCTTTAATGGCGGCGTTTCTCACGACACGATTAGAGATAGCGGCCAAGGTAAAAGCCAGACTTAACGCAGGCAATACGATATGTTCTGGCGAGCCAAACCCTGCCACAGGCAACCAATTCCAATGAATAGAAAACACCAGAATAAAAATTAACCCCACCACAAACACTGGCATGGCCCTTACTGCCGTCGAAAATACCACAATACCTTGATCGACCTTTTTACCAAAAGCCGCCCCCAGCAAACCTAAGGGAATGGCAATAAAGAAGGACAAGAGCAGTGCCACTGAAGCCAATACTAAAGAGTGCCCCAACATATGCTGTAATATTTGCCACACTGGCTCATCACTGACTAAAGAGCGCCCCAAATTACCTTGCACCAGTTCTTTCAACCAAGAAAAATACGCAACAAAGGCTCCTTGATCTAAATTCAGCTCCTGACGAACCAAATCCGCAGCGTCACTGCTCACATTATCTTGCCCATAACGACTAGCGGCGATCCGGTAGGCCATATCACCCGGCAAAGCTCGCATCAAGATAAAAGTCAGCGTTCCTACTCCCCAAATCACGGACAATAATTGAAACAGCCGAGGAAAGAATATTTTTTTCATCGTGCGACAAACACCATGTCATTTAGATAAAAAGTACGTTCGAAAGGATCAAAATGAAAACCTTTTACCCGATTATTTACCGCAGTATGTTGCTTATAAAATGCCACAGGAATCACTGGCCGATCTTGGTAAATGACCTGGGCAACATGCTGCGCTAATTGGCGGCGAATTTTTTTATCCGTTACTGATTGCAATGTTACGAGGTCTCGATCAACCGATTCGTCATTCCAATTCATCGCCCCCCAATCGCCGCCAGTGCGATCATAATCACTTAACATCACCCCTAACGGGTCGGGGACAAAACCATAGTTACGCGCCATCAAGGCGACTTGCAAAGATCCATCTTGATGACCAGCGGGGATCGCACTAGAGTTACTCATATTCACCTTTAACTTCACGCCAATTTTCGCCCACTGAGCTTGAATGGCGGTGGCAACAGTGATCAACTCTGGGCGATCCGCATAAGTAATTAACGTCAACTCAAAAGGCTTACCGTCGCGCTCTAAAACACCATCTTGATTAAGATGCCAGCCTAATGATGTCAACAGTTTTTGCGCTTTCACTACTGGCTGTTTAGGTGCTTTGATATTGGGTAAATGCCAGTCGGCAAATGAGGCGGGTAATAATTGTTCGGTTTGTGATCCAGGAGAACGAAGCACTGCATTCGCAATACCGCGACGATTGATTGCCAAACTCAGAGCTTGTCTAGCACGAACATCATTAAGAGATGGATAACCACTATTCAGCTTTAAAACAATTGTCCGTGGCAGAGCATCATCAAATACAGACACATTAGGAAGACGCTGCAGCATAGGAATACTTGCCGGATCGACACCAAACACAATGTCTGCCTGACCACTTCGTGCTTGCAGCACACGGCTTTCTGCGCGATGCCCCGTCAAATAGCTCGCAAAAGGAATGCTCGCCTTCTTCCCCCAATAACCAGCAAACTTTTTCACCACCAGTTTATGGGGCGGCGCATATTGGAAAAGCTCATAAGGCCCAGTACCAGACATAGCTAAGACATTACCCGTTCTCCCATAGCTATCTGGCGACAGAATGCTATTAGCGTAATTTGCTAACACAGCCCCTAATAAGGTGTAAGGTCGAGTAAGCTGTATCTCAACTTCGTCCTTGCTCAAAGCATGAATGTTACTTATAGGTGCCTTTGCTAGAGTGCCATGCTTACCCATGGCAATCGATAAACTCTTCACAACGGCATTCGCATCTAGAGGTTGCCCGTCATGAAAAACCACTCCCTTTCTTAGCTTAAAACGCCACGCTAGGCCATCATCACTCACCTGCCATTGGGTGGCTAATTCTGGAATCAAATGACCTTGATTATCGACACCTAACAAGGTTTCTAACACTTGCATACGAGTGTAGATGTAGCCATTTTTGGAGGGATCTAGACTCGTAAACTCAAATGGGCCACTGATAGAAAGAGTATTTTGTGAGGTAGGTTTTGGGTTGTCGGCGGCTACCGCAGAAGCGGTCATTGTGATGAGGAGATTTAACAGTAAAAAAAACCTTGTCGGTCGCCCAAAAAGACGTAGAAAACTTTGCATTATTTATCATCCTTACTATAAAAATAGGTTATTACATCGCCCAGAGCAGGCAATGAGTCCTTTAGAAGCATTTTAAAAACGTTATGATATATCATAACCAAAATATGCATCAACCATTCAATGCAATCTAATTACACAATATTTATAAAAACTATACTTTAGAAAAACGGGTTGCTCATCAAACCACATGTAAATGATGCATAAAAAAGATCCCCAGTCATTGGATGGTCCAACTACTGGGGATCTCTTCAGAATACCTAGTGTTTTTTTGTTTTACACATCAGACAAGTACTAATTTTGCACTTTAAACACACGCTCTCTGACTCGCTCCAAACGTTTCAAAATCGAATCAAGACGATTTGGCTCCATCATAAACTCTTGAAACCCTTTCATACCTTCTCGTGCCATTGCCGGATCGGTATCACGGTCATAAAACTGTGAGGTGCCAGAAGCCGCTTTGAGCATTTTCTCCCCTTCATTTAAGAATACATCATTAGGTGCATGGGCATCTTTATTGGTAGGAATCTGTAGTAACGCAGCATTAACCAGTGTCTGTGTGCTGGCACGCGCCATAAACTCTAAAAATTTCCGCGCATCTTTTTTGTTTTTCGCTTTACTCGGTATATTAACAGTATCCATTGGCGCTTCTTCCGCGTCAGGTACTTTAGGGTTAATGGTTGGGAACGGGAAGAAGCCCATTTTATTTTCAAGATTTTTGGGAAAGTTGGGCGTAATAAAATTCCCAATCAAATACATTGCCGCTTTACCGTTATACAAGAACGGCTGTGCCTCTTGCCATGAGTAAGCAGCATTATTCTTCAAGAAGTAACCCGGTTTTACTAACTGATCCCAGTACTCAAATACTTTTCTCACGCGCGGATCTGTATAGGCAATTTTGCCATCCATCAAATCCATATGAAATTTCAAGCCATTAATACGCAAATCGAGGTAGTCAAACCAACCAGCTGCAGGCCACAAGTACTTGGTTCCTATAGTAATTGGTGTAATATCATTGGCTTTCAATTTAGCATTGACGGCTAAAAATTCTTTCCAAGTCTTAGGGACTTTTAAGCCTAATTTCGCAAAAATATCTTTTCGATAATAAATCCCCCATTGATAATAAGTGTAAGGAATACCATACTGTTTATTATTGACCGTCATAGCGCTGACGGCAGAGGGCATCAATTTTTTAAGTCCTTCTTTTTTCCACATGCCACTGACATCTTCAAACAAACCCTTCTTCACAAAGGTCTTCATTCGGTTACCAGCATACCAAAACACCACATCTGGCGGACTGGTCACCAACCAGTTACGAATAGCGGTTTTATAACCCTCTTTATCATAGAGATTATACTGGACCTTAATATCGGGATTTTCCGCTTCAAACTTTTTAATCACTTCCGCAAAGGCTTTTTTCGGCGCAGGATCCGCCTGATCCGAGTTAATCACCAAGGTCCCTGCATGGGATAAAGACGCCGCGACAGACGCCAACGCCCCTATGCAAAACAAAGATAGTTTTTTCATATGATACATCCTCTTTTTGTTGTTATTGATGGAAACCAGTCTTATTGATTATCCGTTAAGTCACGTCGCCAAATAGCGACCCCTGCAGGTGGTAACGATTCACTGCCAATCAGAATCTGTGCATCATCGGGTTGATAATGGGCGGAGTGTTGTCCGTAGTTAAAAGCAAAGAGTAAAGGACCGCGCTCACGAATACGGACCCCTGTTGGTAAGTACTCTGTCGAGAGGCCAGCCTTTTCACTTAACTTCACAAGACAAGCTTTCAAAAGTGACTTATCTATACAGGAACCAAGATAGAAATGCTTATCACAACCCACTAAAACAGGTTGGCCAGTATGATCTTTTAACAGGCAAGGTAAATCCGTGGAAATTTGTTCATGCCAATAACACAACGAGCCCTCCCCCCAAAGACCAAAGACTGATGGTTTAGTGTGCTCTGGTAGCGCATCAACACGCTCAACCTTCAACGGCAATAGATTGGCCAGTGGACCTGGCGCTAAGTTATCTGGAATTTGATAGGTAGCGGTTTTGCTACCTGTGCGGGGACCTGCCAATAACACCCCTTGATAGCTATTTAATCTTGCTTGCAGGTCTTTAGAAATGTGCGCCTGAGCAGGAAGTACGAGTAATGGATAGGTATCTAAAGCTGCTTGGTTAGAAACAATATCAACCGACAAACCTAACTCACGCAGCGCTTCATAAACACGATAACACCAAGAAAGATAACGATAAGAACGGGATTGCGGCTGAATATCCAATGACCAACAAGCATCATAATCGAACATCAAGGCAACATTACCTGATTTAGGTAACGCCATTAATTCCTCGGCATTCAACCCTAGCACCTGTGATAAATCACACACCTCTTGCGCTACTTGAGCCGCTTCTTTAGCTGCTTCTGCCCCTTGACCATCGGGACGTAGCAAACCTGCATGCATTTGCTCTTGACCAAATGGCGCTTGTCGCCAACGAAAATAAGAGACCAGTTCAGCGCCATGAGAAAACGCTTCCCATGTCCATAGCCGTACCGCGCCTTCCGCTGGGGTCGGGTTATGAGGTGCCCAATTTACCGGGCCAGGTTGCTGCTCCATGATCCATAAACGCCCTTTGCCACAGCCACGATATAGATCATGGTGAAAAGCGCCAAAATCTGGGTGTCCTACTCGTAAGTAAATCTGCTTTTCTTCTTGGCTATAGATGGCCTCTTGATCCAGAAAGCCCAATGGATAAGTATCCCAACTGGCCACATCCAAATCTTGACCGACTTTATGATGATCAAAAGCCGTAAAAAAGCCCATGTAGTTATGCACTAAATCACGGCCTTTTGAATACTGACGTAGAATGTCCACCTGTAACTTATTAAACGCAACCACTTGATCAGAACAACAACGCTGAAAATCCAAACGATGGGAGGGGTTGGCTTCTGTCACCGTTAAATTCGGTAAGTCAACCTCTTCAAACGAACGGTAATCCATACTCCAAAAGACATTTCCCCAGGCAGTATTTAAGCGATCGATGGTGCCATATTTGTCTTTTAGCCAGAGACGAAACGCCATTAAATCCGCTTCTGCGTAACTCAGCACCGTATCATGACAACCATATTCATTATCCGTCTGCCAAGACACCACCGCAGGATGTTGGCCGTAACGTTCAGCCATTAAGGTTACCATTCGCCGACATTCGTCCCGATAATCAAGGCTGGCAAAGGTATAATGACGACGCGATCCGAAATGACGAATCCTGCCTTGCTCGTCTTTTGCCAACATAGACGGGTGGCGATCCACCAGCCATTTCGGCGGGGTTGCCGTTGGTGTCCCTAGAATCACCTTCAAACCATGCTCATGAAGAATATCTAATGCCTCATCCAACCATTCCCAATGCAACTCACCAGGTTCTGGCTCAATGGTACTCCAGCTAAATTCCCCAATACGCACATACTCAAGACCAATTTCTCGCATCTCTTGAGCATCTTGTTGCCAGCGACTTTTTGGCCAATGCTCCGGGTAATAACATACGCCTAACTTCATATTATGCTCCCGCAAATGGCTGACTTGGCGCGCCAGCTACATCCATTTCAATCGCTATCACATGACCTGACAGTGGTTGATTTGCCAATTGCTCAGCGGAGGTATCCACGCTAGCGGATGTGATAAACAAGGTTTTTCCTTCTGGCCCACCAAACACACACGAGGTCGGCTTGGCAAAAGGCAATTCAATGGTCTGCAACATCTCCCCTTCTGGGCTATAGCGCACAATACGAGCGCCATTCCAATTTGCATTCCAGAGACACCCTTCAAGATCAATACAAGAGCCATCGTTTCCAACCCCTTCTTTCACTTCGACAAAGGGCTTTTGTAGGCGAACATCATAAAACTCAGGGTAAGGATAAGCGTGAATTCGACGTGTCATTGTGTCGCCAAAGTAAAAGCGCCCACGCCCCTCATCCCAAGCGAACGTATTGCTGATACCAAGATTCTCCAGCATTAACGCTTTTTTGCCTTCAGGCGTAATTTTCCATAACCGCCCTGTCATTTGTTGCTCTAAATCATCCATCGTCCCTACCCACAACACACCGTCAGGGTCGCACTTAGCATCATTACTACGATTGCCAGGGAGGTCACTGTCTAAATCACACAAGTAATCCAACGTTGTGGTGGTTTTATCCAAATAAGCAACACCATCGGCCATTGCCACTAACAGCCGGTCACTTTGTGTGGTGAAAACCGCAGACACTTTCTTTGACAAGGTCCAATGCTCGTATCGATTATCCTCTTGATGCCAGCACCATACTTGGCAGGCAGGAATGTCGACCCAATACAAAGCTTGCTCCACTTCACTCCAAAAAGGCCCTTCTGCCAATTGATGACGCTGGGTACTAATCTGTTTCATTATTATTCTCCTTGTTATGACCTTTTCTTCTCTGGTCACTTACACAGATGTTTGTCTATAATCGTTCCAAGCTGCCACAAAGGCATCGGCATTGACTTTGGTCACCTCAACAGACTGACCTTTTTTGTATAAAGCCGACCCCAGACCAAACCCTTTTGCACCAACAGCAAAATAGTCTGGTACATTATCTGGTGTCACACCGCCAACAGGACATAACCAAACATCCTGTGGAATAACCGCCCCCAATGCCTTCACAACATTTATGTTGGGAAAAGCTTCCGCCGGAAATAATTTAACGGCATCCGCTCCCGCATGAAGTGCGGCAAAAGCTTCACTCGCCGTAAAAAAGCCAGGCATGGCATACAAGCCTGCGACTTTCGCAGCCTTAATCAATTCCACATCCGTATGGGGGCAGACCATCAACTTAGCGCCCGTAGCCACCAGTTCTGTCAATTGCACCATGGTTAAAACTGTACCCGCACCAATCAATGCCTGCTGACCAAAAGTGCGTTGCAATAAGCGAATGCTGGTAAAGGCATCCGGCGAGTTCAGTGGCACTTCGATCAATCGAAAACCAGAATCAATTAACACTTGAGTATGCTCAACCACTTCTTCTGGTTTAATGCCTCGTAAAATGGCAACCATAGGAAACTCAGCCATTAACTCATTAAAAGATGTGTTCATTACTTCTTTTCTCCTATTTGTTGCTCCTGACGCACTTGCTGGCGAGCCAAGCGTGTTAAACCACGAATACTCGCTTCACTGGCGTCCAAACATTGAGAAGCTACCTGATGAAACGACAGGGCGACTTGATATCGTTCGCAGAGATGTTCGCTACCAACAATCAACACGCTGCTGATAGGTTGCGGTTGCGCAGCCAGCATATCGTTCACATCGTGACCGATAACAATGCCAGAGAGATAATCTCGCACCTGCTCTTCCGGTAAACGTCCACAAACAGAGTCACTGCGAACACTAAACAGATGATGCAATAAGCCACCCGCTTGCTGACTGGCTAATAGACCTTGTTGAAAGCCTTCTTTATTAAGGGAACCCTGCTTAGGCAATCCCTTCACCAAACTGGACTCATTGTTCAGTCGCGCAAACATTTCCCCCGAAAAACTGGTCGAAAACTGAGTTACCTCCCCTTTCAACAGGGGTACCCATTTACTATGGGTGCCTGGTAAACAACACAACACAGCTTGATCCGCTTGACCTTGTTCATACAGCCAATCCATCGCCCCTAACAGCTGGGTTTCCTCACCGCGCATCACATCGAAATGCCCACTGATACCAATCCCTTGAAGCCCTGGTACAATGGCTACCTCACAAGGCAAATGACTATCAAGCCAACACAAGTGCTCAGCAAGTGTGTCGAGTTGCATCGGACAAACTTGGTAAGGCACCTCTTGCCAGCCTCCACGACTGCCCACCATGCCTGCCATATAAATAGGCACATCAGGGTGCAACCAATCGCCTAAAAAATCCTGTAGAACAGATTCAAACTCGTCGCTATTGAGGGTTAGCATGCCTCGATCACTGCTTCTCTGGGCGTGGATATGTCCAGTTTGATCCATTAGAAAAGCACGTAAATTGGTCGTTCCCCAATCCACAGCGATACACAAAGGCACAAAAGGATCTGAGTCAAACACTGGACGAGTCTGTGTCATCACAAACGCCCTCCGTCAACAACAAGACTTTGTCCTGAAATCATACGACTGTTGTCAGACCCCAAAAACAACACTAGATCCGCCACATCTTCTGGCTCAATTTTTTCCTTAAGAGCTTGCTGAACCATTAGTTCTGCTTCTGCTTCTGGAGTCAGCCAAAGACGCTTTTGTTTTTCCGTCATCACCCACCCCGGCAAGACCGTATTAACCCGAATTTTTTGCCCGCCAAGTTCTCGAGCCAAGCCTTTGGTTAAACCAGAAATCCCGGCTTTGGCCGTGACATAACCTGGGTAACCAGACAAGCCCAACATCCAAGAGTTAGAACTCATATTAATAATGCTACCGCCCCCAGCTTCAGCCATAGCAGGAGCGACTACTTGAGCCGTGAAGAAGTGAGGCTTTAAATTGACCGACATACATTGATCAAACTGCTCTGAACTAAAATCTTGCAGACTATGGCGCTGATCGTTGGCGGCGTTGTTGACGAGAAGACGAATCGCTCCCCAATCGGCTATCCGCTCTCTAATCGTACTTTTCAGAGTCTCAATGTCCGTTAAATCCACTCCGCTAAAATGTGTTTTCAGCCCTTTGCTGTTTAGCTCTTCCGACAAGGCTTTGCCTGCGATTTGATCAATATCAAAAAAACTCACCAAGCAACCTTGTTGTGCTAACGCACGAACCAATGCCTCACCTATCCCCGATGCGCCCCCCGTCACCAAAGCATGACGCCCCGACAAACTGGGGTACTGAGGATAAGCTTGAGTCGAATTCAGATGGTTCTGGTTATTATTTTTATTGTTTGACATTAATGAGACTCCCTACTCACTTTTGAGCCACTATTACCGACTAAGAAATCCAAGTCAGCACCTTCATCCGCTTGCATTACATGGTCAATGTACAACTTGGCATAACCACGGTGATATTGGCTCTCTTCTGGTTGCCATGCGGCTTTGCGACTCGCCATTTCCTCCGCGCTGATATGCAGATGCAGACCACGACCTGCCACATCTAACGTAATTTCATCGCCATTTTGAACCAAGGCCAATGGTCCGCCCATGGTCGACTCCGGCGCTACATGCAAAACCACCGTACCAAACGCAGTACCACTCATACGCGCGTCACTAATACGCACCATGTCCGTGACACCTTGTTCTAATAATTTACTGGGCAATGCCATGTTGCCGACCTCTGGCATACCTGGGTAGCCTTTTGGCCCACAACCTTTCAGAACCAGAAGGGAATCTTTGTCGACCGCTAACTCAGGAGAATCGATACGAGCTTTGTAGTCTTCAATGTTTTCAAACACCACAGCTTTACCTGTGTGCTGTAACAATTCAGGGGTCGCAGCGCTGGGTTTAATAATCGCCCCTTGCGGTGACAGATTCCCCCGCAAAACAGCAATCCCCGCATTGCTTCTAAGCGGTTTATCAAGGGGGCGAATCACCTCATCGTTGAAACACTCCGCACCAGAGGTAATTTCACCTAAACTTGCACCACAGACCGTATTGGCCGACATATCAAACAGGTGACTTAAACGTTGAATTAACGCAGGAAAACCACCAGCATAATGAAAATCTTCCATTAAAAAGCGACCCGATGGCATTAGGTCCACCAAACAAGGCATCTCGGCACCGATGCGATCCCAGTCATCGAGAGTCAGTTTCACCCCCAAACGACCGGCGATTGCGAGCAAGTGCACCACCGCATTGGTGGAGCCACCAATGGCCGCATTGGCTCGAATGGCATTTTCAAACGCCGCCTTCGTCAAAATATCAGAGGGTTTTAGATCTTCTTTGACCATCTCAACAACTCGACCGCCAGTTAAATGCGCCAATGCCTGACGGCGCGCATCCACAGCTGGCAAGGTGCCATTTTCAGGTAAGGACATTCCCAGTGCTTCCACCAAACACGCCATGGTCGAGGCAGTGCCCATGGTCATACAAGTACCACGGGAGCGAGACATACTGGATTCCGCTCTCATAAATTCATCTAGGCTCATTTTTCCACCACGAACCGCTTCGCTGAATTTCCACACATCCGTGCCAGACCCAATGTCTTTGCCTCGATATTTACCGTTTAACATGGGGCCAGATGAGACAATAATGGTCGGTAAATCCACTGAGCAAGCGCCCATTAATTGCGCTGGCGTGGTTTTGTCACAGCCACCTAAAAGCACCACACCGTCCATTCCATAGGCGCGCATGGATTCTTCTACGTCCATACTCATCAAGTTACGAAACAACATGGCAGTGGGTTTCATTTGTGTTTCGCCAAGGGACATTACCGGGAATTCAAGAGGCACTCCCCCCGCCTCCCATACCCCTCGTTTTACGTACTCAGCTAATTCACGAAGGTGGGCATTACAAGGCGTCAACTCACTCCAAGAATTGCAAATGCCAATCACAGGACGACCATCAAAACTGTGGTCTGGCAACCCCTGATTTTTCATCCAGCTGCGATGAATAAAACCGTCCTTATCTAACTTGCCATACCATTGTTGGCTACGGAGTGGTTTTTTCTCGCCATTGACTGGTTGACTATCCTTTTTGTCTTTCTTAGCATCGGTCATTTACTGAGCCTCCAAACGGGATACAGCGCGAATAGACAGCATTAATAAGGATTCTGGATCCAATATCGGTAATTGCAGTCCTAATTGACTTAACGTCGCGCCATTTAAAATAAGGTCGTTTTTCCACCACGCAGGTAAAGCTTTCATCAAGTGCCCAGGTAATGGACTGTGTTCCAATACACTGATTTGATAGTTCTGCCCAGCTTCTAGCCCGGGTAAACGAACGGGTAAGGTTTGCGCCTGTTTCGGCATCGTCAATTGGCTATAAACCAATAGACCCTCTTGACCATCCTCACTCAACGCCCATTGGGCTTGTGCTCGACCATCGGCGCTGGGTAAACGCCAATTACGGCCTGAATGCAGAACTGGACGATAGGCTTTATAATGAGAGATCCAACGGGCAATGGTCGCTTTTTGCTCAGCATTAGCATCCAACAAATTCCACTCAATACCCAAATGCCCCAACATGGCGGTACCCGCACGAAACGCCACATCGTGGATGCGATTTGTGGTATGACTTTGATCCGGCCCGATATGTGAGCCCATCACTTCAGGCGGGAAAAAATAACTAAAACCGCGCTGAATACCGTGGCGCTCAAAAGCATCATTACAGTCAGATGCCCAGAAACGCTTAGTAAAGTTCAAAATACCGAAATCCACGCGAGCGCCACCGGATGAGCAACTTTCAATTTCTAAATTTGGAAACGCAGTATTTAATTCACCAAGCAAACGATACAAAGCAACAACCTGTTCATAGGCTTGGGGGCGGATCTCACCACCAGGTTGGGTGTAATCTCGGTTCATATCCCATTTAATGTAATCAATTGGATAGTCCTTTAATAAGCTAAACAGGCGTTCTCGTAGGTAGTCATACACTTCTGGTTTGGCTAAGTTCAATACCAGTTGATGGCGAGCGAGAACCGCATCGTATTGTGGCAGTTGCAAAACCCACTCTGGATGGGAGCGATAAAGGTCGGAATCGGGATTCACCATTTCTGGCTCAAACCACAAACCAAACTCCATGCCCAGTCCTTTGACATGATTGATTAACGGCGTCAGACCATTAGGGTATTTTTCCTGATCAACAAACCAATCCCCTAGTGCTGCTTGATCATTACTGCGCCCTCGAAACCATCCATCATCTAAGATATAGCGTTCAACACCAACATGAGCAGCACTATCAGCGAGGGCCTTTAAGCGCGTTATGTCATGGTCAAAATAAAAAGCTTCCCAGGTATTAATATGCACCGGACGGGGCTTGCTTAGCACGAGTCGCTCTCTAGCATGTTGATGAAATACTTGACTCATCATATTGAGTCCTGCACAACTGTAACTGGCTAATAACTCTGGGGTACTGATCGATTGGTTGGAACTTAGCACGATCTCATCAGGTAAATAGAGTGCCTCCGCTTGCAAATACCGATGGCCTTCCATGGTGTAATCTGCTTTAAGCCGATGGTTGCCACTCCACGCTAAGTGCGCACCAATCAGCTCCCCCTGCTCTTCACTAAAACCCTGCTCGCCCAGAATCACACTCGGAAAATTAGCATGAGAGTTACGACCATGACGGTTCTCTTGCAACCAAGTACTTTGCCACTCACTTCGTTGTTGTTGAAATTCTTGGCACCAACGGCCATAAAAACTCATCATTTGGGTAAAATGTGGTGGCATTGGCAGGGTGCAGGCAAGACGATGAACGGTAATATCCCCTTGTCCCTGATTCGTCAGTGTCAACTGATGCCGTAACAGCCCAGATGGTTGCAAACCAATAGACAAGGCCACCGCAAGCTGAGCCTGGGTGTCTTCCAACTCAATCAAAAAACCATCCGTTTGCTGATGAACGTTTGACAGTGACCAACACATTGCCCAAGCGGGCCGATCCACTGCGCTGGCTTCTACCCCAGGAGATTGCAACCACCCCCGGCCTGCTTCAGGAATCAAACTCATTGGAGCGGGTACGTCCAGGGATGCCTGCTGAGTTGCTTGCTGCTGAGACCAATAAAGACTGTTTAAGTGAGTGTCTTTTGGTAAAGCTCGTCCAAAGTAGAGCAATTCTGGCGCGCCATCTTGTGGGCAAGCAATCACCAACGTTTGATTCTGTCTATCCTGACGATACAGAGCAATATTGTGTGTATTTTTCATCACCATTACCCCTTCGTTGCACCGAGCGTTAGACCCGCAATAAAGTGTCGTTGCATGGCAAAAAACAACATCACCGGAGGCAACGCAGCAACAATGGAGCCAGCCGAAATTAACTGCCAGGATGCCATCCACTGACCTTTCAAGGCAGCGATACCAGCGGTAATCGGGCGTACATCATCGCTTTGCACCAAGACCAAGGCCCAAAAATAATCATTCCAAACAAAGGTAAAAATGAGCACCGCCAAAGCTGCTAGCGCGGGCCTGACCAAGGGTAAGACGATATGGCGGAAAATCTTCCACTCACTCACCCCTTCTACCCTTGCCGCTTCTATCAATTCATCAGGCAAGCCCACGATGAAGTTGCGCATAAATAAGGTACAAAACCCTGTTTGAAAGGCAATATGGAATAAAATCAAACCACTGGCGGTATCATACAAGCCCATATGAATGGTTAAATCTCGTACGGGTATCATTAAAATTTGAAAGGGAACAAAATTCCCAGCGATAAAAGTCGCAAATAACCCCATACGCCCACGGAACTTAAATTTCGCCAGGGAATATCCAGCTAATGTCGACAGAGACACCGCGCCAATCACAGATGGCACCGTAATAATGATGGAGTTTAATAAATAACGCAGCATGGGAGTTTGCGTAAAGACTTGCTCATAGTTCTGAACAAGCATCCACTGGGTGGGAATCCCCCAGTAATTTCCCGCATTTAAATCTGCCGTAGAACGCGCTGAGGTTAATAACACCGCAATCAAAGGTAGGAGCCATAAAATTAAGGCAATCCAAACCGCGACACGGTAACTAATATTAAAAGGTAATGATCTTTTTTCGATTGGGGTAGGAAACATTAGGCTTTCTCACTCTTCAGCATGCGCCATAGAAAGTAGGCAATGTAGATATCCATCATCAGGAACAAGACCGTGGCAATAGCAGCGCCATAGCCCACGCGATAATTGAAAATCGACTGTTCGTACATGAAGTAAGCCAGCACACTGGAGCTACCAAATGGTCCACCAGAGGTCATGGTCGCCACTAAATCGAAACTTCGTAAAGCACCGATGACGGTAACCACAATAGCAATAAACGTCGCTGGCTTTAGCTGAGGAAGAATCACATGACGCAGCATTTTCCAGCCATAAGCACCATCTAAGCGGGCGGCTTCAATTTGATCCGGGTTGAGATTGTTTAACCCTGTGAGATACAAAATCATGCAATAGGCAATTTGCGGCCACAACCCAGCAGCAATAATGCCAAAGGTAACCACATTTGGATCCGACAAGACCGCAATCGGTTGAAAGCCAAACAATTCAATGAATTTATTGAACAGACCAAAGCTCGGATCGTAAAACCAGGAAAAGACTAAGCCAACCACCACTTGGGAGATAACGAAAGGAAAGAAGAACATGGCTTTAACAAAGCGAATGCCCATCATTTTTTGGTTTAAAAACAACGCTAGCAATAACCCAATAGGTGGCGCCAACATGAAAAAAATCAGCCAGTAGATATTATTGACAAATGCGGTCCAGAACTGACCATCCTGAAACAACTCAATATAATTACCAAAGCCAACAAAGGTTTTTTCACCAAGCCCATCCCATTGATAGAAGCTTAACCAAACACTCTGAACAATGGGGAAGAGAACGTACACTGAAAACAAAATGACGGCCGGCGCAAGAAAGGCAATCGGCATCCATTGTTGTTGTTTGCGATGCAATTTCTGCATGCTAACCCACCTCTTATTTTTATTACTATTTTTGTTAGAGTTATAACTATTTTTATTAAAATAAAGGGTCATCATTCTTGACAGACAACTCACCTAAAAAAATAATGGAATAAAGTTCCATTTTTTGCAACACTTAATAAAAAAATAATGGAACCGAGTTCCACATATAGATATAAAGATTATTAAGCTTACTTTTTGGAGAACTACCATGACAAAATCGGAGACCAAAAGCGGAGGCTCCTCTCTGGATAAAGCACTAAGCTTGCTCCAGAAGGTGTGCATGTCTGAGATACCTCTAAGATTCGCCGAGATTGTTGAAAGCGCAGATTTACCTAAAGCAACAGCCCATCGCATTTTGCTCTCACTTGTCGATAAAGGTTTATTACGCTTCGATGAAGACGCCCAAACCTACCATCCAGGGTATGGTTTATTAGAGTTAGCTCATCAGTCTTGGTCGAAAATTGATGTGAGAGACATCGCCGCCGATCAAATGAAACATCTTTGGAAGGAAACCGGTGAAACCATTCACTTAGCCGTATTAGACCGTGGTGATGTCATTTACATTGACAAACTGGAAAGCCAAAAAAGCTTACGCTTATTCTCAGCTGTTGGTAAAAAAGGCCCCGGTTATTGTACTGGCGTAGGAAAAGCCATGATGGCATTTCTAAAGGAGGAACAACTAGAAGAAGCGATAAAAGCGCAATCCTTTATTCGTCATACACCGACCACTATTACCAATGCGGACGACCTAAAAGCCAGATTGGCCGACATTCGTAAGAGCAAGATTTCACTGGATTTAGAAGAACATGAAGAAGGCATTCAATGTGCCGCATCGGTCATCTTTAACCATTTAAACGACCCCATCGCTGCGCTTAGTATCACCGCCCCGAAATTTCGAGTCGATGACGCGCGTTTCCAACACTTTCAAGCACTGGTTAAAGAAGCTTGCTTGAAAGTCTCCAATCGTATGGGGGCCATCGCCTCCGACAAGCAGTAAGGTAATTTCATGGCAACAATAACTTTAAAAAACGTCATCAAACGCTTTAATGACATCGAAACCATTCATGGGGTCAATCTAGACCTAGAAGATGGTGAATTTGTCGTCTTTGTTGGTCCATCTGGTTGTGGTAAATCAACGCTACTGCGTTTAATTGCTGGCTTAGAAGACATCACCGAAGGCTCTCTAGAGATCAATGGACAAAACATGAACCATGTTGCTCCGGCTGATCGGGGTGTTGCCATGGTATTCCAGTCCTATGCCTTGTATCCGCATATGACTGTCGAGGAAAACATGAGTTTTGGTTTGCGCATGACAGGAGGCGATCCTGAGCAAATCAAAAAGCAAGTGGCCAATGCCGCCAGCATACTGCAACTGGAGCCACTTCTTAAACGCAAACCCAAGCAGCTGTCCGGAGGCCAACGTCAACGGGTTGCCATTGGTCGCGCCATTGTACGACAACCGGATGTGTTTCTTTTTGACGAACCCTTATCTAACTTGGATGCAGAGCTTCGCGTCGACATGCGCATTCAAATAGCTAAGCTACATAATCGCTTAAAGTCATCGATGATTTACGTCACCCACGATCAAGTCGAAGCCATGACCTTAGCCGACAAAATTGTCGTACTACGCGACGGAAGAGTCGAACAGGTTGGTTCGCCACTCGAACTTTATCATAACCCAGCCAATGAGTTTGTCGCAGGTTTTATTGGCTCGCCAAAAATGAATTTTTTAGATGCAAAAGTATTGGAAATCGATGGCAACGACCTTGCCACCATTGATGTTGCAGGACAAATCATTCAATTAGAAGTGGATGGCATCAAGGTCGCGAAAAACGACCATGTAAAACTTGGCCTGAGACCTGAACATGTCAGTGAAACCACACAAAACGCCGACTTTACATTGAGTGTTAAAGTCGATGTTGCAGAGCATTTAGGTGGCACGACTTTCCTATATGGCGAACACAAGGGCCACAAACTAACCATTGAAGCCAGTGGTCAAAACTTAACTAAGAATGGCGAATCTGTTGAGGTTGGTATCAATAAACAAGACTGCTACCTTTTTAACCAAAAAGGAGAAGCGCTAATTGATCGGCCCGTGCCGGTGCGTGGTTAACAGAATAAAACCACAGTAAAACAGCAAAAAACCGACGCCATATGAAAATGCCCTCAACTGAGGGCATTTAATCGTATTATTAAGAATAGAAGCCGTTTAATTAGGCTTAAAACTCACTCAAAAAATGTTCTAGATAATGGTAGCCACGCTTAGCAACCGTTGGGTTGTACATACTACCATGGTCTGGATTGTTCGCACTTGGCAGCATAAAAGAATGCATCGTATTACCAAAATCCATAAATTGGAAATCAATGCCTAACTCTGTCCAGTAGTGCTTCGCTGACTGTGAATCTTCATCGCCGACTAAGTGATCATCATAGCCATTTAGCACCATAATTTTCACATCTCGGTTGACGTCCTCTTTGGCACCGCGATAGAAACTCATTAAGCCATGAAAACTTACAGCTCCCGCACTCCCAGTCAAATGAAGTCCTGCTTCCAGAGACAGACGTCCGCCTAAGCAAAAACCAACATGCACAATGGTTTTACCAGAAGCATTTGGGCAAGCCGCTTCCACTAATGAACGTTGCAAGTCATGTAATGGTGCCTCTTCAGAGAGCAAAACCCCCATAATGGAACGCTTATCTTCCATGGCCTCAGGGGTATTCGTACCATATAGATCCAAAGCGGTTGCAGAGTACCCAAAAGCTGCGATTTGGTCTGCAATGTCTTTTTCAAACTGTGTCAGGCCTGAAAAAGTTGGCCATATAACGACCTGAACATGTGATTTTTCCGTTGTAGCAGGATCAGCCTGATAGTGCTGACGAGTCACATTGTCGACAAAAAGAGATTGAAATGAACCGTTCATAAATTCCTCCAAAGCAATAACTTAGCTTAAACGCTAATAGCATTATGTTTTAGAGAGTGTACCTAGTCGATTTTGATTCACAAACTCACTTCGATAAATGTCGATGTATTTACGCATTTCACCCTACGGTTTTCTGGCAGATGACACAAGTCAATCAAAGAACCTGCAGCTTGAGCATCAACCGTTATCTGACGCTCGTGTGAATGACAGAAAAACATAATCACCAAATATACTAGAGTGTCGTATTGTCATCGTCAGCCCTTCGATACCATCTAGATTCGTTTGTGTTTGAACATGATGGTGCCCTTCTTCTGTGCTGACTTGCATCACATGGCTTGCTACAGATATGGGAAGAATATCGACTAATTTCAGTGAATCTGGTGTGTCCAATTCCTTATCGCCATCACGAAAGTACAAACATTGCCAATTAAGTGACCAAAAAGACATCACCATTGCAGAGTGCTCTATCATATCTTCCAATTGATTTTTGTAGAATAAGGTTTGTCTGTCGAGTGCCTTAATTCTTAATAAATTCATAACCCTCAGTTTTAAAATAGCAGGAACAATGGGCTTCACAATAAAGTCAGCAGCCCCAAGCTCTAAAGCCTTTTCTTCTATCTCACTGCCAGTGTGACTGGTAATGAACATAATGGGAGGCAAATCAGACACCTCGTAGACAGACTTAAGCTGTTCAATGAAATCCCAGCCAGTTTCTCCTTGTAACTCAATATCTAACAACACCAGATCGACTTCGTTCTTTATCAACAACTCATGGGCCTTACTAAGATGAGAGGCATAAAGCAACTCGCAATAGCCTTCTAAAACCTTTTTTACAATAAAAGCAACGGAGGGCTGGTCATCAACCAGAAGAACGATAGGGGTATGATCAAATTCTTTCGTAATCAATTTCATCCTGTGGCCTTGTCCAATCCTTAAATAGCACCTATTTTTATCATGAGTATAGTGAAGAATCCCTATGTCGCCATTAATGGATACAAAGATAAATAAAAAAAATATCGGTGCCCTAGGCAAGCTCTTTTACCATCAGCCTCTCGGTGTCGTGGCAATCTGCTGATCATAGCCTATCTCTTTTTGGCACGTAGCAGGTACCCATAGAATAAGCTTGATGCATCAAATAGTTAAAGGGTAATAAAATGGATAGCGAACAAACATACAAACTGGATTTTATCAATTACTTCAAAAATAATGGATTTAATATTAGCGACTCAACATTTGATCTGGCTTTATCTCGGTTTTTAGACTCGTTTGATACCTATAAAATGGCCTTATTCGCTTTTCAAAAGGAAGTCATGACCGCAGTAACGTATCTTGAAGAGATAAACGATCAGACAGCAAAAGGGCTGCATATATTAAAAGGTGGGTTTGCCACATTTGGCTTTATGGCACTGTCGGCTGATATGAATCATCTAGAAACACAATTAAAACACCTCCCCTCCTCAGTGGCTTCTGGCCTAGCCGAGAAAGTGAGGGAAACAAAGCAGATATGTCATGCTTTTAACAATACCGTCTCACGCTATTTTGCGAAAAACGAAGAAAAGCATAGCCAGCAGGCATCAGATCCTTCTTTTCAAACAACACCCCATGCAAACAAAATTTCTCTGGCCACAGCACCGTCAGATACCACCTCTTCGCCACTCCCTCAGCTAGGCCAGACAGAAGAAATGGACTTAGATGAAGAGCTGGTCTTTCTACTAAACCTTGTTGAGAATTGTAATTTACGTTCTTTAGATCGCTATCAGCATATTGAGGAGAGGTTAGGAAAGTTTGATTTTCCTGAAGTGAGCGCACTGAGAAGCGCCATGCAATCTATTGACTTTGACCGTGCCAAAAAAGCACTTAATTCATTGATTAAAAAAGAGTTTACATATTGAAACGTATTTCTCTCAAGATTTTTGGATTTTTGAATTTTTTTTACTAGTCTTAGGATAAGGCATTTAGCATCAATTTTGTATCACAACCAAAGACCAACAAAAAAATTACATTGTTTTAAAAAACAGAAAAAGTCCAACTAAACCGCTATTAGGATAGGATGCTTAGATCATGTTTAAAAACTGGTTTT
This sequence comes from Marinomonas sp. 63XJN7_7_ISO-PGPR-S23-202, assembly GCF_056173505.1. Classification (NCBI taxonomy): domain Bacteria; kingdom Pseudomonadati; phylum Pseudomonadota; class Gammaproteobacteria; order Oceanospirillales; family Oceanospirillaceae; genus Marinomonas; species Marinomonas sp. 63XJN7_7_ISO-PGPR-S23-202. The sequence goes on from NZ_CM149677.1 coordinate 2,847,407, forward strand.
CAACACCTGTAGATGACAGTAAAGTCGTCGTTAACAAGGATGAGCTAATTAATTTACAAGGTCAATTAGCTGCCATATCACGTTCACAAGCCATTATAGAGTTTGATTTAAAAGGAAACATCCTCTTCGCTAATGAAAACTTTTTAAATGTCCTTGGTTATACATTAGAAGAGATACAAGGTAAGCATCACAGTATTTTCGTTGACCCTCAATACTATGCCAGTGAAGACTACAAAATCTTTTGGAACAATATCGGAAAAGGCGAGTTTCAAGCAGGTGAGTTTTGTCGATACTCCAAAGAGGGCAAGCCTGTTTGGATTGAAGCAAGCTATAACCCTATTTTTGACGAAAATGGTAAACCGTATAAAGTCGTTAAATATGCCACAGACATTACTGATAAAAAGAATCAAAATGCTGATTATGAAAGTCAATTAGCAGCCATTTCCGCCTCGCAAGCCGTCATCGCATTTAAATTGGATGGCACCATTCTCGATGCCAATAAAAATTTCTTGGACACATTAGGTTACTCAATCAACGAAATTCGAGGCCAACACCACAGTTTATTTGTGGATTCTCACTACAGAAAAGGTGACGAGTATAAAAAGTTTTGGCAGGATCTATCCCAAGGTAAACATTTTGTTGGACGTTTCCCACGAGTGCATAAAAATGGCAGTGTGGTTTGGATTCAAGCGAACTACAGCCCTATTCGTGACTCTTCTGGTAAACCTTACAAAGTCGTTAAGTTTGCCTCCGATATCACTAAGGAAGTACTTGCTGAACAACAACTGCAAGAAACCATCAAACAGGTCAATTCTGCAATTGAAGCCGCTTCAGGCAAGGATTTAAGAAAGAGGATTCCCACTGAAGGTAAGTTTGAAGGGACGTTGGCGATTTCTGAGGGGGTCAATTCACTTTTCGATACCATGACGCAGATTATTGTGCAAATACGTCAGGCTTCTGAAACCGTTCACGTGAGTGCTCGTGAAATCTCCACAGGTAATAGCGACTTGTCTGTTCGTACCGAACAACAAGCAGCCAGTTTAGAAGAAACCTCCTCTACCATGGAAGAAATGACCAGTACGGTTTCACAGAATGCTAAGAACGCAAAACGAGCCAATGAACTGACCTCAAATGCGGTTTCTATCGCAACAAAAGGAGGAGAATTAATAGAGCAAGTGGTGAATACCATGTCTTCTATTAATAACTCATCACAAAAGATATCAGATATTATCGGTATGATCGATGGTATAGCATTTCAGACGAATATATTGGCATTAAACGCTGCCGTTGAGGCTGCTCGTGCAGGAGAGCAAGGGCGTGGGTTTGCCGTGGTTGCTTCAGAAGTTAGATCTTTGGCACAGCGCTCAGCCAACGCTGCCAAAGAAATTAAAGATTTAATCTCGGAATCGGCCCATAACATTAATAACGGCAATGAGCTGGTGAGTGAATCGGGTGAAACGATGCAAAACATTGTCAATGCTATCAAACAAGTGAATGACATTATGACCGAAATTGCCGATGCCTCATCAGAACAATCCATTGCACTGAATGAAGTGAGTAAAACCGTTAGCAATATGGATGAAATGACACAGCAAAACGCCGCTTTGGTAGAGGAAGCCGCTGCTGCCTCTGAAAGTTTACTCAGTCAAGCGGATCAATTAGCTGCTGACGTGAATGAGTACCAACTGAATGACAACGAGAACGACTCTCACAGTCATTTAAAGAAAATCGCTAACTTCTAATTGAGGTCGAGTTCGGTTCGCTTACCGACTCACTTGCCTAAAAACCAACTTGTTTGCCTTCAAGTTGGTTTTTTCGTCTATGGAAGAACTGCAAATTGGTAAAGGGCTTGCATGTGAGATAATGAGCTGACCTTGATGGCCTTATTTGTTTTCGCCTTTATCTTTATCGGTATCCGCTGCCGACGTATTTGAGTCAATCATCACCGCGAGCCAATGCATGCGAGGGTTCGCTTCAAAGGCCAATTTCATAATAATGGTCAGCGGGATGGATAACAACATGCCAACAGGACCAAATACCCACCCCCAAAGCAGTAATGACAAAAAGACAACTAATGTAGATAAGCCCAGTCCTTTCCCCATATAGCGTGGCTCAATTACATTACCAACCACTAAATTGACGACAGCAAAACCCGCCGCTGCTAACCCTGCAGAAAAAGCTCCTAACTGAACAAAAGCCAACATAACGGCAGGTACCGCCGCAATAATAGAGCCAATATTCGGAACAAAATTTAGCAAAAAGGCACACACGCCCCAGAGAATAGGAAAGTCCACCCCTATTGCCCACAACCAAATGGCAATCATGACCCCCGTTAGAATACTAACAAGGGTTTTAATAACCAAATAGCGATTGACCGATTCAACAAAAGAGCGAACCCCACTTAAGGATTTTTCTGCGTTGGACACGGCTAAGGTTAATTTTTTGGGCAATTCAACCACTTCAAATAAAATAAAAACAACGGTCATAATCACCAAAATAATATTGGTTAGGGCACTACCTAGACTGGTTAGCGCCTTGGTGAAGAGCTTCATAAGAGAGGACGGGTCAAGATACTCTTGAATGCGACTATCAGAAATATGAATACCAATACTATTGAGGCCAGAAAAAAGCACCTCCATTTGTTTTGCAAAGTTCTGCTTATAGGTTGGCAATTGCTCAGACAAATTATCCATTGAAGAGCCTACTAATGCGGCCAAACTTCCAATGCCAACCAACACGATCAACACCACAATCAGAATAGACAGCCATGTTGGTAACCCATATCGTCGCAATGTGGCCATAAAAGGCGCACAAATAATGGCAATAAATACTGACAACATAAACGGCACCACTATCTGCGATGCTGTTTTTAATCCCGCAATAATAATCACAAAAGCTGCTAAACCAACCAGCCAATGTGTCCCTCTATGCTGTTCACTCATGATTGACCCTACTTACCCAATGGGATAGATACTTTGTGCGTAGTCCGCAAGATCCTGCAACATAATTTGTTTCGCAGGAGTGAGATCACCAGTTTGTGCAAGATGGTTCAAATGCTCAAAAAAGGACGTCATAGTAATCGAACCTCCACCATCACTTTCCATTAAGCGAATCATTCGATATTCTTCCCACTGTTCACGTTGTTGCTCGTTCAAATACTCAGGATAATTACGACCAATATAGCGCATCAGCATTTCAGGTAAACGACGATCATCAAACGACATTTCCAATTCATTCAGCGCTTCAGGCGGGGTTGAGCGTATGGTTTCCATCCGCGCTTTATCATCCCTTGAGAAAAAACCGCCTGAATACAACATTAAATCTGGGTCATTGGGTATCGCTCGCTCTTCTTGCATAAACACATCGCGTATTTTTGCCGCCACATGAGAATGCTGTTTCAGTAACGCCAAATTACGACGACAAATATCGCCATCTAACTCCAAACGTTCAACAACCGTTTTGTCTTTTAGAAAAGTCGCTGGTGCTACCGCTGGTGATTTGTTGTAGTGAATCACTTTTAATGGCAACCGCTCTACCTCACCAAGTTCTTCTTTGGAAGTGAACACTCGATGACGAATCTCTTCTACTGACAAATCCACCAGCGGCTGTGCATCAGCCATTAAATCGTAAACAATCACACCATTTTTATTGGTTGGATGCGCGGCAAGTGGCACCACAAAAGCCGCATATTTACGCGCATGACCAAACATTCCAGAAATATGCAAAAAAGGCTTCATCCGAATAGGGTCAATGAACTGCTGAAGTTCATGTTTCTGACGCATTTTTAGATAGTAATGAAATAATTTAGGTTGTTTGTCCCTTATGAGCTTTGCCATTTCTATCGTACCATATACATCAGACAAGGCATCATGGGCTTGCTCATGGGCAATATTATTGGCTTTCGTTAAGGCTTCCAGTTTCATGGACACCTGACCCTCGTCGTCTCTTGGCCAAACAATGCCATCTGGGCGCATTGCATACGCCATACGCACCAAATCAATAATATCCCAACGTGAACAGTTGTTTTGCCATTCACGAGCATAAGGATCAATAAAGTTACGATAAAAACCATACCGCACCACTTCATCATCAAAGCGAATGGTGTTATAGCCTAAGGCACAGGTGCCTGGTTGAGACAGCTCTGCTTCAATAGCTTGCATAAATTCGGCTTCGCACAAACCTTCACGGTTAGCATCCTGCGGGGTAATCCCAGTGAGCAAACAGGCTTCAGGCTGTGGCAAGACGTCTTCTGAAAGGCGGCAATACAGCATGATGGGCTCGCCAATGGGTTGAAAATTTAAGTCCGTCCGGATGCCTGCAAATTGCATCGGCCTATCTCGTGCGGGGTCTGTTCCTGTGGTTTCAAAATCAAACCAGAAAAATGAAGTGGGTCCCGATGAGGTCACAAATAATTCCTGTTAGCCATTAAATAAAGCGGTATTATACGCATCTTATTGACTATTTGGCGATGTAAGGTGATCGATCAATGATACTCCAGACCCTTTGCCCTTGTGGCAGTACAATCCCCTACTCTGAATGCTGTGGCCTTTATCATAGTGGGACGGCTTCTGCTCCCACCGCAGAAGCTCTTATGCGTTCCCGTTACTCGGCATTTGCCATGAATAAAACGGATTATATCCTTGCCACTCAGCGCCTAGAAAAAGAGGATGAGCGAGAGACAGGAGTCGAAGAAGACTTAGATAGCAGTAATGCTCTAACCAACTGGACTCGGCTTGAGATTTTAGCAACGGAACAAGGTCAAGCCAGCGACGAGACTGGCACAGTGACCTTTCGCGCCTACTTTCAAGAAGGCGCACACAAAGGTGAACTAAGTGAAAAGTCTTGGTTTAAAAAAGAAGGGAGTCAGTGGCTGTATGTTGCAGGGGAACATGACATCAAATCAGCGTCACCTGTCAAAACCATTGCTCCTAAAATCGCTAAGCAAAAAAACATTGGCCGGAACGATCCTTGTTCCTGTGGGTCGGGAAAAAAATTCAAAAAATGTTGTGGTTAGCTCGGTGCAATTCATTCAAGAATGATGCTTTCCACTTGAGACAGAGAGCGGTTTTTCAGGGCTGACGTATCCAACCCGGGTACTTTTTCTACTGGGTAAAGGAGAAACAATGGACCTTTTTCTCGACTATCAACTGGGTTCCCGTTCACATCCATGGCCAGTAATAAGCTGTAATTGTAAGCATCACTAACCGGCAAAACGGTACTGTGCTTATTACGCCACTGTACCCGCATAATAGCACCTTTTGCTCCAACGTATTCTAAGACTTGGCGCAGCAATGGACCGGTATAGTTCTCTTCCTTTTTCGCCCATGGCGTCGAGGTGGTAGTTTCCACAATACCAATATCCGATAGCATTTGACGGTCTAAGCGAACAGTCTTGCCATCCTTTCCAGTATTGGTAATCTTGCCGCCAATCACTAAAACCACCTTCCCCTGAGGATCGGGCAACGTGATTGCTTGTGTTACGGACACGAATAGCAACATACATGCAATGAGTATTACTCTATAAACCTTACGCATAATCTCCCCCCTGAAAGAAAATAACCGACGAGGCATTATAGCAAAAAATGTGCATTTTTTATCTTATTTTTTGGTTATTTTGATTATTTATACTAGGCATATGCTAGCAAGCATCTAATAGACGTTTTATAGCAAAACAGGGGAAGTAAAGGACAACAAAAACGGGAATAAACTCAAACAATGAACAGCAAGCCAGTGAAGAGCCAACAGCCCTCCACCAGCAAATCTGACTACGGAACGGGATGACCTTGCGATGTAATCCAAATTTTAAACCAGTCGTCGTCACTTAAGACGATATTGGCGGCTTGGCAAACCGAAGCCAAACGTTCAATCTTACCTGACCCCATTACAGGGCAAATGCCCGATGGATGACGTAACAACCAAGCAATCACTACTTGATCAAAGTTTACCTTCATCGATTTTGCGATATCTGACACCACTTCTTTCACTCGAACAATGCGATCCCCATTTCCACGAAACAGTTCGCCTCCCGCTAAAGGAGACCAAGCCATAGGCGTAACCGCGTGCTGCTGTAAATGATCCAAAGTACCGTCTTCAAAAGGTGCTAGAGAAAGAGGCGACAGCTCAATTTGATTCACAATCAAAGGGGCATCTAAGCGTGATTGCAGTAAATCAAATTGCGCAGGCGTAAAATTAGACACACCAAAATGCTTGACCTTGCCAAGCGTAAACAACAGATCAAACGCCTGAGCGACCTCGTCCGCATCCATTAATGGACTAGGACGATGCAATAGTAGAGTATCGATATAGTCACACTGCAGATTGGCCAAAGAACGATCCACGCTTTCGTGTATGTGTTTGGCACGGTAATCATAACGATGTACTGATATATCGGGGCGACTCTCAGACGGCAGCAAAATCCCGCATTTAGTGACGATTTCCATCTTATCGCGCATCGCGGGCTTTTTCGCTAACGCCTCACCAAAAAATGCTTCGCAACGATAATCACCATAAATGTCCGCATGGTCAAACGTGGTTACCCCTAAATCCAAACAGGACATAATAAAGTCCAAACGTTCCGAAACAGACATATCCCACTCATGGCAACGCCAAAAACCCTGCGCAATTCGAGACCCTTCAAACCCAAGAGGATGATATTGATGACGCATAAAAGTGCCCTTATTTGTTTGAGTATCTCCTCATTCTAAACCATCACACTCAACTAACAAGTTTTGTTCAATGGTCATGACTTGCTCATCGGAAAAGAAAAACTCATCACAATTGTGCCCCTCACCAATGCGATCCACGACTAAAAAGTCTGACGTCGCCTGCAAAGCCAACAATGGATGATGCCAAGTTCCTGACCGATAATTCACGCCTTGCTCGGCGGTTGCATAAAAGAGTCGAATTTGAGAGAGATTGGGCGCATCATTCGCGCCGTTTGGCGCCACCACCACTAAGTAGGGACGACCTTGTAAAGGCATAAACGCCTGAGACCCTTTTGGATGACGCTCTAACATGCGAATCGCAATGGGAAACTCACGGGCTTGCCCACGAAAAATACTAATGCCCCCACGAGCTTCACCATCCACCTCAACTGCAGCAAGATCGTGAAAACGCTCTGTGGTTCCACCGTTAATCGCAAAAGAATGGGCAGACGCCGTCGCAGCAATCACTTCCCCAAAGGGAGCAAACGCCTCAGCCGTTAATGGCTCTAACACAAAAGGCATAGCGAATCCTTACCTAAATAGGAAGACAAAATAAGGCTTTTATACTATCTCAAAACAATAGCCAATCAGATAACAGGTTTACCAATCACTCGAATACGACTGATCCCACCATCTGGATAAATATTCACTCTTAAATGCGTCACGGGGCCGACCTCTTCCAATATATCCGTAAATAAATGCTCTTGGTCTGCACCCAGTTCGGATTTTGGCAACAACTCTTTCCAGTATAGACTTTGCGCAGGCAAAGTACTGTCTGGTAGATCGTGAATATCGGCCACCTGAATAGAGCAAGCGGCAGCGTAATTGCCTTTAAAAAAGGCTGTATCAATGACGACTTGATCAATTTCACCACGATGACCAAGGGCTAAAATCACCCAATCATTGCCTGGCTCTCGACGACGACGGGTTTCCCAGCCATCCCCCATGTTTATGCCTTTACCAGGCAAATTCAGGTTATGCATTGTGCCAAAGTGTTCATCATTAGTAGCAATAGCACGACCACCCATTTCTAGAGCCAATAGATCTACCGAACGATTTGCCAATGTACTCCAGTCAACCTCAGGTTGACCAAACACACGTAAACGGGCAATTCCCCCATCGGGATAAATGTTTAAGCGAATATGACTAAATACCTCATCATGCTCGATATCCACCAATTTTTGGTCATTACCAGCTAACGCTACGGTGTCAGTAATTGGCCACCAAACAGTGTCAACATTCGGTTCTGTGGTGCTAAAGCACGCCTCCACCAAAGCAGCAGGGGCATAATTTCCCGTAAAATGGCGCGTATCTAATTCGATTTTATTCAAACGTCCAGGTACAGCTAGCTTCACAATACAATAATCATAGCCTTCACCACGCTTGCGCCGTGTTTCCCAACCATCCATCCACTTTCCGTTATCATCGTATTTTCCAGGAATAAAAACGGGATCACTGTCTTGTAACATGCGTTCCTTAGGGGCAAAAAAATCATCATTGGCATATAACGCTTTTGCTCCTAAACGTTCAGAAGCAAGGTTAACGCCATACCATGGCTTTTGACTAAGAGACATAACAACTCCTTATGGCTTTGCCGATTCCATAAACAAAGCAAATTCAAAATTTTAAAATGAAACACGGCTCTAGCATGATCAATGCACCACGCCCCTTAACAAGGTAGGACAAGCGTACAGGGTATATGCGAGCATCGGTATTCTAGAGTTCACTACTTTTAACGGTCAGCTTTATCATGCAGTGCAGACCAATATAATACATTTGTTTCATAATAACCAAAAATAAAATTAATGACCCCATTCGATTTCTTTCCTATTTCGCTAAACGCCCCGTTTCATTCGTCTATTCTGAACAGAAACGCTAGAAAGGCTTCCCTGACGCCCTGTTTTCCTTCATTATTTGCTTACTCGCGAACTAACACGATCTAAATAATGTCTGATAAATCGATAGAACACAGAATCAAGCAAATATACGACCAACTTTCACCGACTCAGCAAAAGCTAGCCGCCTGCATTTTGAACCATCAAGGTGATATTGCGACCTACTCTGCAACAGAGCTTGCAAAATTGGCAGATGTGTCCAAGTCAGCTGTCACTCGTCTATTGCAACGTCTTGGCTATAAGGATTTCACGGAAGTCAAAAAGCAAGTGCGCGCTGCACGTCGCTGGGGGGCACCGATTGCCGATAAACAACCTGATAATCAACTGTTATCGAACCTGTTTCAGGATTATGTTAGTTGTGATCAGAACAATATCCGCCGAACCTTGGAATCCATTAATACGACACATTACCAAACCGCCATTCGTTGGATCTCACGAGCCAGCAAGGTTTACATCATTGGTTATCGAAATAACCATGCCCTTGCCTTACACTTGCGTCAGCAACTGATTCAATGCCGCCCCGATGTGCAACTCCTGCCCTTACCTGGACAAACCCTTGGTGAAGAGATCGTCGGCTTTTCCAAAGAGGATATCGTTATCATCATGGGGGTACGGAGAAGGCCTGCTTGGTTAAAAAACCACATGATTACTTTGCGCCAAAATGGTTGTCGACTGATTTACATTACCGATCATGCGGACGTTAACCCACAACAAGTTAGCGATCTGCATTTCTCTTGTGTGGTTCGAGGTGTGTCTGCCTTTGACTCTTATGCCAGCGTGATGAACTTAATCAGTATGATAGCCAGTAGCGTCTATCAAGAAAACTACGATCAGGCCAATGAGCGTATTGAAGACATCGAAAATACCTATCAAGCACTCAATGAATTAGACATGGCCGCTTTAAATAACGGTGCCATTATTGACGACTTTGATGATGACGCTTAATCCTCTTAAACAAGTCGTAATCATCGAACACATACTGACTATATAACGGACATAAAAATGAACTCAATCACACTTGGCCCCCTTTCCAAAGCCAACGGCGACATCCAGATTCCCGGCTCGAAAAGCCTTTCTAACCGTATTCTATTGTTGGCGACTTTAGCAAAAGGCACCACACGCATTACGAATTTGCTCGACAGTGACGATATCCGTCGCATGCTAGAAAGCCTAGCAAAACTTGGCGTCATTTATTCTCTAGAAGATAATGGCACCACTTGTGTTCTGGAAGGTCTGGGCGGTCCAATCCAAGCCGAGTTTGGAGACTTATTCCTAGGCAATGCTGGCACCGCCATGCGCCCACTAACAGCGGCATTGTGCCTAGGCAAAGGCGAATTCCACCTCCACGGCGAACCTCGCATGCACGAACGCCCTATTGGCGATCTTGTCGATGCTTTACAAGCATTGGGGGTCGACATTACTTATGAAGGCGAGAAAAACTACCCACCGCTTTGCATTAAAGCAAACGGTTTATCTGGCGGTGAAGTCTCCATCAAGGGCAATATCTCTAGCCAGTTCCTAACCGCTATCCTAATGAGCGCACCGATGGCGAAAGACGACCTCACCATAAAAGTGTACGGGGAGCTCGTATCCAAACCTTATATCGACATCACCTTAGATGCCATGAAACAATTTGGCGTGGAAGTGGAAAACCAAAACTACCAAGCTTTCGTTGTAAAAGGTCAACAAACTTACCAAAGCCCTGGTGAAATAATGGTCGAAGGTGATGCGTCATCTGCGTCTTACTTTTTAGCCGCTGCTGCAATAGCAGGCGGAAAAATCAAAGTTCACGGTGTCGGGTCAGACAGTGTACAAGGCGACGTTAAATTCGCTGATGTACTGGCGAAAATGGGGGCCAACATTACCTACGGTCCAACCTGGATTGAAGCAGAACGAAATGAACTAAATGGCATTGATATGGACATGAACCACATTCCGGATGCCGCCATGACCATCGCCACCACTGCTCTGTTCGCGAAAGGCCCAACTACCATTCGCAATATTTATAACTGGCGTGTCAAAGAAACTGACCGTCTATACGCCATGGCGACTGAACTGAAAAAACTCGGTGCCGATGTCATCGAAGGGGAAGACTTCATCACGGTTACACCAGTTGAGCAACTACAACATGCGGCCATCGACACCTACAACGATCACCGCATTGCCATGTGCTTCTCATTGGTGGCCTTTTCAGATACTCCCGTCACCATCAACGACCCTGGTTGTACGTCGAAAACCTTCCCAACGTATTTTGAGCTGTTTAATTCCATAGCAAGCTAAAGATAAACTGGCGTCTTTCTCTTTCACATCAGAGAAAGGCGCCATTGATGATAAGAGGCAATAGAAGGTGTTAACGATTATCCTTTTTGCAGACAGACCGTCATTTCCAGCCGTACACCTTTTTTCAGACCGTATTTTTTAAAGCCTCCTTCGCCGAGTTCCAGTACGGTTTTAGCCGGTTGCGCGGACTTGTGCAGTGTATCGGTATTAGGCTTCATATGAGCAAGGTTAATAATCATGCCATTGGCATCTAGAAAACCAGCCGTTAATGGGATCAGTGTGTTATGCATCCAAAATGCGCGAGGCGCCGCTTCTGGGTAGACGAACAACATTCCAGCCCCTGCACTTTTCCTATTAGAAAGGCCTTTCCGTCGTTGTGCATCGGTTTCAACAGTGGGAACCGCTTTTAACACGATACCATTGGAAAAATACAGGTCACAATGTTTTGTTATTACTGCGGCTTGGGTAAATGGCGTGTGGGCAAGTAAAAAAAGACCGCCTAACAACATCACTTTTTTAGATATGGATAGGTATTCCTGAGAATGAAAGCGTTTCTTGAGCATTCCAAAATTCCGCCATAAAAAGGAATCTGATTGTAAACAGACAACAAAACAACTACCAAAAGACATAAATTGATTTTAGAGTAAAACGCGGTATAAGGCATTCATTTCAGTATTTGTTGAGCATAAAAAAGCCCCAGCTTTTGACGGCTGGGGCAACACTCTCAACGACAATCGTTTAAGGACGATCACTCCTTTATTTGGCTGTGGCTTTTGGCCTACCGCCGTGCTCCAATTTTTCGATCTGCTTAGGCGTTAGCAGAGAGTACAATTCAGCACGACTTTTCGCGTATTTGATGGTCAACTGCTTGGTAAGATCTGCGCTTTGATCTGCCAGAGTGCCCACTTTTTTCATATAACCCTTTTTAGTTGGGTTTAATGCATTTAATTCTCGACGTTTCTCGTTCAACTTCATTTGCAGATTCTGAATCTGTTTGCCATCCGTACTGAATAGCTTAGACAGTTTATCCCGAGTGGCATTACTCAAACCGAGTTGTTTTGCCATTGTTTCAGCAATTTGATCACTGGTTGGGGCCGCACTGATGTGACCTTGAGTTGCAGGCTCTTTAGAAGAACTTGCAACAGCGTTGGTTGCCATTCCTGTCATAAGGGCTGCACTCAACCCAATAACGGTTAGCATTCCCGCCTTTCTACGTTTCATCATAATGGCTCCTTAAGTTATTGCTTTCCTGTATTTACTGGAATTCATTATGTCGAAATTTGCGTCAGACAGTATCAAAGAGAGTGAAACGAGATGCACAACTTGTCATGAGAATGTAAGGAAAAATGCGCATTCACGGATTTTTCCTAATAACCAAGTACGCCCAAACATATTCTTAGAATTGGCAAAGAATGGCCTGACGCTCTGTCCTTTTTATTGCACTTGAAACAACTTATACGTAAGAAAGAGCAGGATCCCAATCTTTCCAGACCACTTCCCGCCCCTGACTGCGTATCATAGCGATGATGTCAGCCACTGGCCGCTCGTCACTGATTTCAAATTGCTCAAGGGCTGCTTGAGCGTCATCAGCATAACCACCTGGTTGGGTTTTGGACTCTGCGCTCATGGTGGTAAATCCCATTCTCACCGCATGGTGACGAAACTTTGGCGACTCACGCGTTGACAAACTCATCTCCACATCCCAATCAAACAAACGCCATGCAGCAATCAATTGCACTAATTGTCGATCAGTAATAATTGACTTAGGAACTATGCCCCCTTCACAAGGGCGAATACGCGGAAACGCCACACTGAAACGACTGCGCCAATAACGCTTTTGCAAGTGTCGTAGATGATGCGCCATCATCACCGAATCCGTACGCCAGTCTTCTAACCCAAGCAAGACACCCAAACCGATTTTATGAATACTCGCCTGTCCAATGCGATCTGGGGCGTCCAATCGATAATTGAAATTGGATTTATTACCGCGCAAATGGTGTTCAAGATACGTCTTGCGACGATAGGTTTCTTGATACACCAACACACCATCCAGACCAATAGCTTGTAGTCGCTTGTACTCATCTGTATTAAGCGGCTGAACTTCCATGGAAAGCTGGCTAAATTGCGATTTAATAAGAGGAAGCATGCGCTCAAAATACGGCATAGACACCTTATTGGTTTCACCAGTCACCAAAAGGATATGATCAAAGCCTTTGTCCTTAATCGCCGTGATTTCTTTTTCTACTTGAGATTCATTCAACGTCAGGCGCTTAATGGCATTACTCATGGAAAAACCACAGTAAGTACATTCGTTCGCACACGTATTAGACAAATACAAAGGCGCGAATAAGCTTAAGGTTTTGCCAAAACGCTGCAAAGTAAGCTGTTCGCTTTTCGCCACCATTTCCAGTAAATAAGGCTCTGCTGCTGGAGAAATTAAAGCCGCAAAATCCTCCACATTCAGTTTGCTCTTGCTCAAGGCTCGCACCACATCTTGCTCGGTTTTCTCTTGATGGGATTGCGTCATGGCATGCCAGTCTGTACTTTCCACAAAATGGCTAAACTGACCTTCTACTGCGGGACTTTGTTCTAATAAGCGAATTTTATGACTGGCGAGATCTATCATGACAAGGCTCCGATAAAATCCGTCAGTGGGCTAGTCGCTTGCGCTTGTATTCGTCGCTCACCTAACCCCGATTCATAGGCAATACGCCCTGCTTCCACGGCGAGACGAAAGGCGTTAGCCATTTTGCCAGGCTGATTAGCAACGGCTATGGCGGTATTAACCAACACCGCATCCGCTCCGATTTCCATAGCCAACGCCGCATCCGACGGCGCGCCAATGCCGGCATCGACAATCACAGGCACTCTACTTTGCTCAATAATGATTTCCAAAAATGGACGGCTTGCTAACCCCATATTAGAACCAATGGGCGAACCCAATGGCATCACACACTGGCAGCCTATTTCTTCTAGCCGTTTACACAATACGGGGTCAGCATGAACATAAGGCATCACCACAAAGCCTTTTTTGATCAACGCTTCTGCCGCCAATAATGTCTCCATACCATCCGGCATTAAATAACGTGGATCAGGATGAATTTCTAACTTTACCCAGTTGGTTTCTAATGCTTCTCTGGCCAGTTCAGCCGCAAAAACGGCTTCTTTCGCAGTGCGTGCGCCAGAGGTATTGGGTAACAGTTTGATTCCCTTCTTTTGCAAGGGTGGGAGAATATTGTCCGTTTGATGTTTTAAATCCATACGGCGCAAGGACAAGGTCACCAGTTCACTTTCACTGGCGGTAATCGAGTCCATCATAGCATCGGCACTGGCGTACTTGCCTGTGCCAGTAAAAAGTCGAGATTGAAATTCGTGTCCGGCAATCAGTAAAGACGGCATATTAACCCCCTGCAATGGATTCAAAAATAAACACAAGGCTCTGTTCATCAAGCGTTGTGCTGCACCACAAGCTTTTTGGTATCACTTGCTGATTAAGTGCAATGGCAATGCCTTGTTGACTCTTATCCAACTCAATGACTAAGTCTTCGAGAGTTTCCCCAGCAAACTCATAAGGTGCGTCGTTCAACATAATCTTCATTGCTCACCTCTAGAGCTTTTCTCAAACAAGGTTATGAGTGATCGAGTGGTGGCTTCTGGTTCCGCTGCTTTGGTAATGGCCGTCACCAAGGCGACACTGTCCACGCCCGTTTGGGCAACCGCAGGCAAACGCTCTGCATTAATGCCACCAATCGCTACCGTAGGAAACACGCCTTTTAATAAGGTCATGTAATGGCCTAATCGGGTTAAGCCTTGCGGCTGGGAGGGCATGTCTTTGGTTTGTGTGGGAAAAATATGGCCCAAAGCGATGTAGCTTGGCTGAATCAATTGTGCTCTCGCCATTTCATAGTAGCCATGTGTACTGATACCAAGTCGCATACCTGCCGCTTGGATTTGTGCCAAGTCTGCCTGCTCTAGATCTTCTTGGCCAAGATGAACTCCATAAGCACCATAAGCAATCGCCTGTTGCCAATAGTCATTGATAAAGACTTGAGCGTCGTATTCTTTGCCTAAGGCCACCGCCTGTTGGATTTTACGTTCTAGGTCGACATCATCAGGATCTTTGATACGCAGCTGAGCGATTTTTACTCCCTGTTTAAGCACCAATGCTAACCAAGCAATCGAATCTACCACCGGGTATAAACCCATTTTTTTAAGATCCATCGCGGCAAAAGGCCGACTAATAGGCATCAGTGGTTTATGCGGCGTAACAATCCTCGGCAAATTGTCAATTTGTAACGGCCAACCAGGGCGACCGAGTGGTCCAGCGCCTTCGCCAATTTGCACACCGCTTTTTAACGCCTCCGTTATGTAGGCTTTTGCCATGGTCATGGCATCCAGAAGGTCATAACCATGGGCGATAAAGCTCGCCAACGCCGTCGATAAGGTACAACCCGTGCCACGCGTATTATGCGCAGAGAGTCTTTCGCCCACGAAACCAACGATAGTATCGCTATCCACCAGCCAGTCGGTTGCTCGATCTTCTTTCTGCTTGTTAAGTTCACCGACATGCCCCCCTTTCAGCAACCAACGACTTTTAGAAGCAGAAAAATACGGAACCATGTCAGCTTGCAAATCCTCAGGGGCAAGCTCAGCTGACAAACCTGTCAATGCCGAGAACTCCATCCGATTTGGCGTTATCACATCCGCATAAGGTAGGATATGATCCAGTAAACTAGCCCCCGCGTCCGTTTGTTGTAGTTGATTGCCTGACTCACTGCTCGCCGCCATCACAGGGTCAAAGACGACCTGAATGCTTGGAAAGTCCGCTTTTATTCGTTTTAACCATGTGGAACACGCTTTCACAATATCAATGGAAGGTAACAAGCTCACTTTAATGGCATCTGGCTGCACATCGTCGAGTAAGGTTTGCCATTGCTCATCAAACATAGCCAAAGAAACTGGCTCAACAGCACGCACCTCTTTGGAGTTTTGTGCCGTAATGCAAGTGACAATGGTTTGCACGTGGCAGCCTAGATCTTGCCCTGTACGCAAATCCGCTTGAAGTCCAGCGTGGGCGGACGAATCCGACCCGCCCACACACCAGACAACAGGAGGTTTTATCGACATAAATCCTCCTTTCACTTACAGTGATTTTTCTTTTGATTTATTATCTATTAGCTTGTCTGTGGTTAACTTATCCGTGGTTAAATAGACATCACTGCCCAGCTCACGGAATTGTTCCGACATTTTTTGCATACCCGCTTCAGCATCACTGACTTCTAAAGCACTGACACCTATCGTCTGTGAATCTTCTAAAGCTTTTTCGCTCTCTAACCCTTTTGCATAGTCACGAACTTCTTGGGTGATTTTCATGGAGCAAAATTTCGGTCCACACATAGAACAAAAGTGCGCCACCTTGCCAGAAGCTTGCGGCAACGTTTCATCATGGTATGAGCGAGCGGTTTCAGGATCTAATGACAGATTGAACTGATCTTCCCAACGAAATTCAAAGCGCGCTTTTGACAAAGCATTATCGCGAATTTGCGCCCCTGGGTGCCCCTTCGCTAAATCCGCCGCATGGGCAGCAATTTTGTAAGTGATTAAACCTTCTTTCACATCTTCTTTATTTGGTAAGCCAAGGTGTTCTTTTGGTGTGACGTAGCACAGCATGGCACAGCCGTACCAACCAATTTGCGCAGCCCCTATCCCAGAAGTGAAGTGATCATAGCCGGGAGCAATGTCTTGGGTTAATGGTCCTAAGGTGTAAAACGGTGCTTCATGACAATGTTCCAATTGCTCAGTCATATTCTCTTTAATAAGTTGCATTGGAACGTGCCCTGGCCCTTCGATCATTACTTGTACATCGTATTCCCAAGCTATTTTCGTCAGTTCTCCTAAGGTGCGCAGCTCCGACATTTGCGCCTCATCATTGGCGTCCATGATCGACCCAGGACGCAAGCCATCCCCCAATGACAACGCCACATCATAGGCGGCACACAACTCACAAATCTCACGGAAGCGTTCGTACAAGAAGCTCTCTTTATGGTGCGCCAAACACCATTTCGCCATGATGGAACCACCACGAGAGACGATGCCAGTCAGACGTTTCGCGGTCATAGGTACATAGCGTAATAAAACACCTGCATGAATCGTAAAGTAATCCACCCCCTGCTCCGCTTGCTCGATCAAAGTATCGCGAAACACATCCCAGTTCAGATCTTCTGCTACGCCGTCGACTTTTTCTAGGGCTTGATAAATAGGGACAGTACCGATTGGCACGGGAGAGTTACGCAAAATCCATTCACGTGTTTCATGAATGTTTTTGCCCGTCGACAAATCCATCACGGTATCCGCCCCCCAACGTGTCGACCAGACCAACTTTTCTACTTCTTCTTCAATAGAAGACGTCACCGCCGAATTGCCAATATTGGCGTTTACTTTTACTAAGAAGTTACGACCAATAATCATCGGCTCGGATTCAGGGTGATTAATGTTATTAGGAATAATCGCGCGACCTCTTGCCACTTCGTCACGGACAAATTCTGGCGTAATCCGCTTTTGTAAATTAGCACCAAAACTTTGCCCTGGGTGCTGCTTTAATAACAACTCACTTTTGATGGCATCGATATTTTGGTTTTCACGCAAGGCAATGTATTCCATCTCTGGGGTAATGATGCCTTGTCGAGCGTAATGCATTTGCGTCACACATTTACCTTGGCGAGCTTTGCGTACTTTAGGCAATTTTTTAAAACGCAGCTCATCCAGCGCAGCATTTTCTAAACGCGATTGAGCAAACTCAGATGACACACTGGGCAAGATCTCTGTGTCGTTACGTTTTTCAATCCAAGATGCACGCATGGGCGTTAAACCTTTATACACATCGATATTTTCTTGCGGGTCAGCGTATGGACCGGAACAGTCGTAGACGTAAATCGCCTCATTGGGTTCAAACGTTAGATTATTTGGATCAGAGCCAATCGGCGTATCGGTTAGATTGATCTTGCGCATTGGGACACGGATCGAAGCGTCTGATCCCGTGAGATAGATTCGCTCTGAGGCTGGAAAAGGCTTTGCTTGCAATGACTCGATAAAAGATTTCGCCGCTTGACGAGATTCTTCACGAGACTGCTTTTTAGACAGATTCGTTGGCTTCTTGTGTGATTCATTAGTCGTCGACATGAGCACTTCCCTTATTTCAAAAAATGGAGAATTGCTTGTCTGGGGTGCTGTTTTACAGGCAAACGCACTACGGGCGTTAATTGCAAAACATGAATCCTGAGTTTTATTAAAAAAGGATGCTTTAGGTGATATGACCCGCATCGATTCCATAAAAATCAGGAGTTCATTCGATGCAGAAAAGAAAAATGGTGACTTTCTTGTTTCCTACGCGGGTATTAGCCCGATCAGGTTCTGCGGATCCCGCACTTAATTATGCGATCTCAGCCAAATGGCACTCCGACAAGTGATTTTCAGTATACCCCTAGACAATGGATCTTGTAAACGCAAAGGCAATATCCACCCCAACTTCGTTTTTCAGAGCAAAACCCAATGAGATAAGCGTTTTTTTCTTCAATCTTTCGATAATTTCCTATTGACAATAAAAATTTAATGTCCTTATATAGCCAAAGATTGAAATGAAAAAAATTTCGCATTCCGAAAAAGTGGGTTTTATGACTGTCGATTCTAAAAATAAAGTGGGCTCCCTCGCAAAAGGTTTCAAAGTACTGGAATCTTTTACACATGCTTTTGAAGCCCTAACGTTAAGCGAAGTTTGCTCGCGCTCCGGACTGGATTCAGGAACGGTTTTTCGCATTCTTAATACATTGGTCGATCTGGGGTATATAGAAAAGTTAGAAGAAACAAAGCAATTTCATTTAACACTTAAAGTCGCCAATCTCGGGTTTAATGCGATCGGGCGCAGCGATATTCGTGACTTAGCATTACCTATTTTACGCTCATTAGCTAAACGCATTGGAGAAACCGTCAGTTTTGCCACTCTTGAAGGAGCAAACATGGTTTATCTAGAACGGGTACGCGTTGGCTTAGCTCGTCTGGGAGTCGATATTCGTGTCGGATCAGTGATTCCTGCCTACTGCAGCGCGATTGGACAAGCCCTTTTAGCTTTTCTACCTGAGGAAGAATTAGAGCATGTGTTAAACCTTGAGCCGGATTTTCATGAAGTGGTTCCGCTGGATAAAGACGATATACCAGTCATGGAGCAATTAAAATCTATTAAAGCAAAAGGTTATATTTTAAAACGCTCCAGTTTCAACTCTTCATTAACGGTATTAGCACTACCTGTTTTTGACCGAGACCGTTATCCAATTGGGGCAATTAGTGTTGTCGTTCCAAGTATTAGAATATCTGAAGATGAACTCTTCATTAAAGCCTTTGATGGCATGGCTGAAACGTCTGAAAAACTATCAAAGGCAATTAATGTTAGCGGCAGTGCAACATCTGCCATTTAACTAAAAACCCAAAAATAATAAGGAAAATGATCATGAATAATATTGATTTAAGAGGTTTAGTACCCGCACCAGTCACACCTTTCACTCGCGATGGAGAGGTTGACCATAAAGCAATCCATAAACTAGGTGCTTGGTTAGGTAGCTTTGATGGTGTGAAAGGGCTAGTAGTGCTTGGTCACGCTGGTGAAGGCACATTTATGACTTCTGAAGAACAAATGTCTGTTATTAGAAGTTTTGTTGAATCTACTGATGGACGCCTTCCTGTTATTGCTGGTATCACAGGTGAAGGAACCAAAGTGGCTGTAGAGGAAACCAAACGCGCTATATCGGCGGGTGCGTCAGCGGGTCTTGTTTATCCATCTCACGGCTGGTTGCGCTTTGGATTTCAAGAAGGCGCTCCTCAGGATAGATATAAAACGCTTCACGAAGAAACAGGATTACCCTTAATCCTTTTTCAATACCCAGATGTAACAAAAGCGAGCTACAACCTAGATACCTTACTGGAAATCGCTGCTCAGCCCGGTGTTTTCGCAATGAAAAATGGCGTTCGTAATATGCGCCGCTGGGATACAGAAATCCCAATCATTCGTCGTGAAAATCCAGACCTACAAGTACTAACATGCCATGACGAATATCTACTACACACTATGTTTGATGTGGATGGCGCACTAGTGGGTTACGGTGGTCTCACTCCTGAACCACTAATTGAATTGATTGCGGCGGGTAAACGTCAGGATTACAAAGCAGCACGAGCCATTCACGATCGTCTGTTCCCTGTCACCCAAAACGTTTACCACCGCGGCTCCCATATGGAAGGCACGGTTGCTTTAAAAGAAGGCCTCGTTGCACGTGGTATTTTGGAGCACGCAACAGTAAGAAGTCCACTATTACCTCTTCAAGAAGGCGCAAGCGAGGAAATCAAAAAAGCACTTCAATCTGCTGGCTTAATTTAATAAGCAAACAGTTTTCGTACGATAACCAAAATAGCGATGCTGAGCGGGCAAACTTACATCGCTATTCTACTACTCAATAAAAATAATAGTGTGGTATCCCATGAAAATTGAAAACCGTACCCCAAAAGACACTTTGGAGCCTTACCATAATAGCAAAAATGCAGCTAATAAGTACAAAATACTCTTACTTATGGGGCCTGCGTTTGTCGCTGGTGCATGGCGCTTTGGTCCTGGAGCACTCACTTCAGCCGTTCAAGCAGGTAGCCTTTATGGCTATCAACTACTTTGGGTCATCGTTTTATCGGGCATTCTTATGTTCTTTTTTAACGACATGGCCGTTCGAATAGGACTATCAACAAAAGGTGTCTCGTTAGTTGATACAATAAAAAGCAAAATTGGTCATCCTGTCGGTATTTTGGCAGGCTTTGGCGTTTTTTTTATCACCTTATGTTTCTCTGTAGGGAATGCAATTGGCTCAGGAATAGCCCTGCAACTACTCTTCGGAGGATCAGTAATAGCTTGGGTGTTAGCATCCACCGTGGCAGTAGCTATCTTAATTGCATTAAGAAACGCATATAGAGCGCTCGAAAAGCTCCTTATCGCATTGATCGCAATTATGTCAATTGGCTTTTTAGGATCGGCAATTATTAGTGATCCGTCATGGGTAGATGTGTCCCGTGGCTTCATACCAAGCATCCCAAACTCCGCTGGCTTCTTGCTGATCGCTTTAATTGGAACAAACTTTTCTATTAACTCAGCCCTTTATAGTGGTTATTCCATTCACGAAAGAGGATTAAAGCCTGAACAATATAGACGTTTGACGCTAATCGATACAATCCCAGGAAACATTGCCACTGCCGCCATGACGATACTTGTCATTATTGTTGCCGCTGGGGTATTTAGTGCCACGGGAGAAACCGTTAAAAACTTTACTCAGTTAACAAAAGTTCTTGAGCCCGTATCTGGAAAAATGAGTTCCATCATTTTCAGTATTGGTTTTTTTGCAGCAGCATTTTCATCAATGGCCGCCAATGCTTCTGCCGGCGGCACACTCTTGTGCGATGCGCTTGGCTGGGGAAACAAATTATCCTCGATGAAAGTTAAATTTTTCACATACGCTATTTTAATTTTTGGCGCCTCAGTAGCCATATTTAACAGTGGCTCTCCAATAAGGATAATTATTATCGCTCAGGCTCTGACTGTATTAGTGGCCCCATTTTTAGGAGTGATCATTTTCATACTGTCTTCACGCAAGGATATTATGGGAGAGTTAGTGAATAAAAATTATCATAAAATAATAGGTATTATTGGTCTTATTGCCATCTTTTCACTTTCTTTTAGATTGATTGTGAACCTATCAAGCTAATATAGTGAGAGAATAACCAAAGTAACATCATGCAATTTGTATAACAGAAATAATGATATTATTGCCTAATAGTTTTTAGGGAAGGTACGAGCAACCCCTCTTGCCAGCATTGACCTTCCCTAGCAATAATATCATTTTTTAAAAGCGGCATACCCAATAAATACCTTATTGGGCAATCCCCCAACGTTGAGCTAAAGTAGAGGTTTCACTCCCATGAAGCCAATTATTAACCTTTTTAAGTAAGTGGTTATTGTCTTTTTTCATCATATAGACTTTAACACTAGAGGTACCTGCTAAAACGTTCTTTGAAGACACACAAAAGACGCCTTTTTCATGTACTTGATAATAATTCCCTTCAATTAGATCCGTAATCATTGCATCAGCTGAGCGATCACGAATCCCTTGTAAATTAGCAAAATTATTTTTTGTCAGAATGATATCGGCATGTTTTATGTGCTTATTCACATAAGCTTGATTGGTTCCACCGGGGTTAACAATGACTTTCACGCTAGGCTTATCAATATCCGCCAAAGTACTCAATGGCTTCTTGTTATGACAATTACTCAGAATAATTTTGCCATTTTTTGCCACAGGATCAGATAACAAAAACTGCTCAGCACGTTTTTTAGTACGTGTAACGCCACCAGCCGCAAGATCAAACTTATCAGCCGCAAGATCTTGAGACAAGCTAGGCCAAGTGGTTTTGACATATTGCACTTTTAGATGCAAGGATTTCGCTAACGCTGAGGTCATATCCACAGCAAAACCTTCTAGCTTTCCTGATTGAGTGTGGAAAGACATCGGCGCATAATCCTCCGTTAGCCCAACCTTTAAGACACCGCTTTGTTGAATTTCCTGCCATGTTCGGGCCTGTACCTGTTGCGTATTCAACGCAGCTAACGCGAATGCCACAAGCGATACAAGTTTTAAGCCGTCTTTATTATTTTTCTTTTTAAACATGTTTTAACCTTTGTTCATTCGATAGGCAGTAGACTTACGCATTTTGCATGGTCAATGCCATTTTATATAGGGTGTTCTTCTTTTCGCCAGTTAATTTGGCCGCCAGCGCAGCTGCCTGTTTAACCGGTAAATCGTCTAATAGTATAGTCAAGATGCGTTTTGCTTCTAATTCCGCTTCATTACCGCTTTCTTGTGTAAAACTCAGCATGACAACAAATTCACCGCGTATTTGGTTTGCATCGGCATCGAACGCAGCAAGAATCTCCGAGGCCGTTCCTGATAAAAAGGTTTCGAAGGTTTTGGTCACTTCCCGAGCCAATACCAATTGCGCATCGTCACCATAGACTTTTTGCACATCACCGATCGAATCGTAAATACGGTGTGTGGATTCATAAAACACGACGGTGCCTGTTTGCTTTTTCCAAGACTCAAAAAGGTCACAACGACCTTTGGATTTTGCTGGGACAAAACCAGCGAAAAAGAATTGATCGGTTGGTAATCCAGAGGCACATAGCGCCGCCACCAAAGCACATGCACCAGGAATAGGTACCACTTTATGACCCTGTTCACGAAGAGCATGAACGACATGGTAACCTGGGTCTGAAATCAGTGGCGTACCAGCATCTGAAACCAACGCAACGCTCTTACCGTCATCCAGTAAACTGGCAACGTAATTAGCCTTATCTTTTTCATTATGATCATGAATGGAAAAGAGTTTTGCCTCAATGCCAAAATGGTTCAATAAACGGCGAGTATGTCGCGTATCTTCTGCTGCGATATAGTCTACGTCTCGTAAGATTTGCTCCGCCCTTTTACTAAAATCGTCTAGATTACCAATTGGAGTCGCAACTATGTACAGCGACCCTCTCGCATCATCGGAACTATGTGATACCATGTTGCCTCTTTTATCTGTCATTTATAAGCTTATGAGCCTGATTAATTACCGCATCATATCATTAACTGTCTGTACTTTTCTGCTAAGTGCTTGTAGTTCGGTCAATTTAAATACGCAGCCAGGCTACTACTCACCTGATAGCTACTCACAAAAAGGAGAGGCTAAAAGTGATGAGTTGCCTCCTAGCATTTATCACCCATTACCCACTAAAGCTCCCAAGGAGCTGGCTGACTCCTACAACAAAGCCCTAGAACTCTACCGTAATGGGCAATTCTTGCTGGCAAGAGACGCGCTGACTGAAAAACTACTCGATACTCAATCCATTATTCGTTTTAAAGCGCATTTATTAGCGGCGGCCATTGCCTCGGAATTAGATGACCCAAGCAAAGCAATGGACATGTTGAAACAGGCATCGAACCTGCCTGCTGCGGATTCTCCAGACAATCAAAATCTGTTAAATAAAACCAAAGCGACTATTCTAGAGCACACAAACAATTGGCCCGAAGTTGTAAAAGTCCGCTTAGATCTACTTGAGCACCTGCCAAAAGGTGAAGGACAGGAAAACGAAGCCAAATTGTGGCGCGCCGTACAGAACCTGACCGAAGCTGAAATGGCTAAAATGAGCCAAACAGATTCCCCTGTTCTCAAAGGCTTTTTGACGATTAGTGGCATTCTGAGAAACCAGACACTGTCTATTGAACAACAGCTAAAGGCATTTAAAGCGTGGCAGAAAGCCCATCCGGATCACCCTGCTGCCATTGATGTACCGCAAGATTTTAGGGTTATTGCCAATCTAAAGGACATGGCACCCAAGAAAATTGTCTTAATGCTCCCCATGACTGGCAAGCTTGAAAGCGCTTCTCAGGCGATTGTAAATGGCTTCTTCAGTGCTTATTACCACCAGAAGCTGCCCAGAGCGCAAATCGATGTGATTAATACAGATCGTTATAAAAATATTAAAGACGCTCTTAAAGCGGCTGATGCACAAAACCCGGATGTGATTATTGGGCCACTTAAAAAGTCCAACGTGACCGAAATTAATCGTTTGTCTCCTAAGCACCCTGTTATCGCATTGAACCAGGTAACTGACAATCAGCGGATACCTAATGTTTATCATTTTTCTTTAAACGCAGACGACGATATTAATGAGCTGATCTCTTTTGCTAAACAAGCTGGCGCCACCAGAGCCGCTATTTTAAGTTCTAGGGCCCCATGGGCACTAAGACAAAGTGAAGAGTTTCGTAAAGCTGCTAAGAAAGCCAATGTGACTATCACTGGCGACTTGTCTTATAAAGACACCTCCAGAGGTCGTCAGCAAGCGGTTCAAAAATTATTACTGATAAACGAAAGTAAATCCCGTATTTATACCATCCAAAAGTGGATTGGCGAAAAAGTCGACACAGAAGTGCGCCCTCGTCAGGATTTAAACTATATTTATTATGCTGGCAAGTTGAGCGATGCGAAGCAAATTCGGCCTCTTTTGGATTTTTATTTTGCAAGCGATGTCCCTATGCTAGCCAGTAGCACGCTGAATGATTCACCACCAGAACAAGGCATTAATTACAATGACATTGAGCGCATTTTATTTGCTGAAATACCTGCCATTGTCAATAAAGACAGCGTACTAAAAGATGTATCATCGGGACGTGATTCCAATATTTTACGACGGTTACAAGCGCTAGGTGCAGACGCTTACTTGTTAGCAAATCGCTATCCCTTGTTTGTACAGCTACCAACCACGCGCTTATCAGCAAACACGGGCATTATTACGATGGATCAATATGGTACATTCCATAGACGCCCGGAAATCATGACTTACCGAAATGGACATTTGGTACATGCAGTTAGCACGCAGTTTTTTCCGAAAAAAGAAGAAACCGAACAATAACGGCGAAAAAGCAGAACAATATGCTGAGACCTTTTTAAGCAAAAAAGGTCTCAGATTTATCGCTCGTAACTACCATTGTCGTGGTGGTGAAATTGATCTGATCTTTTTAGACAAGACGACTTATGTGTTTGTAGAAGTACGCTATCGGGCAAACTCAGCCCACGGTACGGCAGCAGAAAGCCTGAGTGAAGCCAAACTCAGAAGAGTGAGATTGGCCGCATCCTACTGGCTACATAAACACCATCAAGATACCAGCAGTTGTCGCTTTGATGCGGTACTATTTGATGAAAAAATTGATTATCAACATTTAACCTGGCTAAGAGCAGCATTTTAATTACTATGGATTTTCAAGAAGCAATTTATACTCAATTTGCCCAAAGTTTCGAAGCTCAACAGCAAGCACTAGAAAGTTTGCCTCCTTATATTGAGCACGCTGCTCGCGTTATTTTTGCTAGCATTGCTGGCGGAGGTAAAGTCGTATGTGTGGGCAACAGCACTGGTGCCCATCTCGCCCAATACTTTAGCACTCTCATGCTAGACAGAATGGACCGAGAACGACCAGGACTACCCGCGATCAATCTAAGTGGTGATGCCGCCGCCTTAATGTCGATCTCTCATAACGACAGTTATCATGATGTGTACTCTAAGCCGATTACCGCTATTGGTAACCCGGGTGATGTCTTATTTGTCGTCGCAAACAAAGGCAATACTTCCCCTATCATCCAAGCCATTCAAGCCGCCCATGAGCGCAAGATGAGCATTGTTGCACTCACCAGCCCTGAGGCGAAAAACATTTCCTCCTTGACCTCCAGAGACGATACAGAGATCAAAGTCAACTTGTTAGGCACTGCTCGCGTTCACGAATGCCAAATAACAGTTGTTCATACCATCATTGATCTAATTGAGCGTCAACTTTTTGGCTACGACGAATAAGCTAACTTAGCTTCAGATAAAGACGAAGCGGCACCCTGTATTAGTCCAAATGTACAACATTATCAGTAGGATGAATCAAACTTGTCTGATGAGTAATGACAATAACGGTCACTTCTTTAGCAATATTTCTGATGTATTGCATAATGTCGTTTTGTGTTGCCTCATCAAGACTGGAGCTGGCTTCATCTAAAAATAAAAATGCTGGTCTACCGTAGAGTGCCCGAGCAATAGCAATACGCTGACGTTCCCCACCGGACAAGGTGAGACCACGTTCACCGACCTGTGTTGTAAAGCCATCCGGCAGCGATTCAATTTTTGTCAGAATCGCTGCCTTTGCAGCCACACTTTCTAACTGTTTTTTATCAATCGGTCGCCCTAAAGTGATGTTTGCTTCTAACGTATCGTTCAATAAAATAATTTCCTGTGGCACCACACCAATACAGTGATACCAATCTTTTCGATTGATTTGATGTAATATTTGGTCATCAATGTAGATAGATCCGCTAGAGGGCTCAGCATACTTCAAAGCAAGCTTAAGAAGCGTTGATTTACCCTTGCCTGTCTCACCCGTAATAAAGGTAATACCTCCCCTCTTAGCCGTAAAACTAATTCCCGATACTCCCCGACCATTTTTATAAAAAAAGCTCACATTGTTAAATGTCAAAACACCTTTTACCATTTTTTTATCTAAACACGAAGCCTGGGAGCTTAATGCTACTTCTTCAGGAGCAGACCACATCTTTGCAAAAGGTCTGAACTCAGTCAAAGCCCGCATAACTCCTTCAATAGCAAGGCCAGCCATTTCAAATGGCCGATTGAGTTGCAGTAACAACATATTAAACAACACGATATCACCGACAGAAAGCTCACCATCATGATAACGGGGCAGAAAAATCGTAAAAGTAATGATAAATTGGAGGCAAAGCGCTACACCATAAACCACTGAAAACTGAACTTTTCTCAGGGAGTAACGTCGCCAGTTATGCAATATTTCTTTAGCGCCATGATGAAAACGTCGACTCATCCAATCCGTCGCATCAAAATAACGCAGCGTTTCCATCAGTGTTACTGCATTACCAACCAATTGAGCGTTGCTTTGTCCTTTTTGAGTTGCTTCTTGGAGATACTTTCTTGTGATTTTATTAGAAAAATAGGTAAGTGAGATATAAACCATGCCATAAGTGATAACAATCAATACAACTCTCATATCAATTGTTAATCCTAAAACCAGCAGAGTAAACACAAGTTGAGCGAGCCCAGGTAGGATAACCATGAACATTAGCTGAATCAAAATATTAACCGCTTGTGCCCCCTGTCGTTGCACCGCATGAATTTCAGCTGGGTTATGTTCAATAAAGAAGTGTGGAGACTTTTTAACTAATCGTTCGAAGAAACTCGTCGCTGCAATAAAGTTCAGGTTTTCTGCGAGCATCGCGGATAAATAATTTACAGCATTATGAAGCGTCAGCGATAAACCTATCAATACGGCATAGGATATGACTAAAACAGTCACCTTCTCCTGCCACTGACTTCCTGTCATGCTATCAATCATCTTTGAAAAAACATATGGAGCCGATACAGAAGTAACAGCAGAAGCTAAAATAACCAAAGAAACGATTAATAGAAATAAACGGGAGGTCTTAATAAATTGACGAATAATGTGCCCAAAAGGCACTATGACTTTTTGAGAATCTATTTTTTCTTCCATAACCAAAAGACCTCACATATTACTTTTAACCCTTCCTAAAAATAGTGGCACTGCCGTCGATATAGAAAAAGGCTTCCGAGGAAGCCTTTTTCTATATCTTAAACCATCGGCTATTTGCCGTTTGCACTCACCAAGAAAGCCATTATTTAACCACTTTTAAGGTAAACCCTTTCTTCTCAGGCGTTGTTGGCGGAGTCGGCTCCGGCGCTTCCTCAGGAAACTCTTCGTCAGGGAAAACAAAGCCATCGCCATTTTCTTGTGCGTATAATGCTAATGCGGCCTGAATGGGCACATACACTTCCATGGGCTTACCACCAAAACGTGCACCAAAAGACACACCACTTTTGTCCATTATTAAGTTACGAACTGCCGACATGCTAATATCCAGCACAATCTGTCCATCTTTTACAAATTCTCGCGGAATAATCGTACCAGCTTGATCCGCGTCCACCAAAAGATACGGTGTCATGTTGTTATCGGCAATCCAGCTATAAGCCGCGTTCAATAAATACGATCTTTTCGGTAACATTTTTACTCCCTATAACCATCTAGCCTAACGCTTGATCGAATGAAAATGGTTTATGTTATTCACATCTTCCCCTCAATGAAGTGGACTATCATACTTTCTCTAGTAACAGCATGACCTCCATGATGAAAAGCTTAAGCAAATTGATGGAGCTGATGGTAACACATGGCAGCGACTCATGTTACTCAGCACAAAGACGACAAATGGAAAATTGCGCCGATAAAGGTCATCAAAGTGTAAAATTGCTCATTTAAGACATAAAAAAAGAGCCGCTGGCTCTTTTTTTATACTTGTCACCATCTATAGATGGTGACAGATTAAGTCAATGACTTAATCTAAACGCATCTCTTGTTCCGCCTCAGACAGGCTTTCTTTGAAAGAGTCACGCTCAAACACCAGATCCATATATTTGTATAAAGCACTTGCCTGCTCTTTAGGAATATCAATTCCCAAAGAAGGTAAACGCCATAGGATAGGTGCCAAACAACAATCAACGATGGTGAACTCATCGCTCATAAAATAAGGCTTCTCTGAGAAAATGGGAGAAACACTAATCAAACCTTCGCGTAACTCTTTTTGTGCTTGAGCGACAGCCTCTTTGTCTTTACTAGAAAGTATCAAATCAACCAACTTTGCCCAGTCACGCTGAATACGGTACATGTACAAACGACTTTCTGCACGAGCAACCGGATAAACAGGCAACAAAGGCGGATGAGGAAAACGCTCATCAAGATATTCCATCATGACATTAGGCTCATATAGAACCAAGTCACGATCTACTAGCGCAGGCAACTCATTGTATGGATTCACATCAGCCAACTCTTCTGGCTTATTGAATGGGTCCACATCAATGATGTCCACAGTAACAGCTTTCTCTGCCAATACAATACGAACTCGATGGCTGTAATGATCTTCACCATCGGAGAAGAACGTCATTGAAGAGCGCTTAGCAATAACACCCATGTATAACCCCTTTCTTAAAAACAACACACACCCATGATGGGCAAACTTAAAATTGACCAGCTAAATCCATTATTGAGGGATTGGACTGGACGATAACTTATCTAACATCACGCCAAAATTCTTTTTTCAACAAATAAGCAAACACACAAAATAAAGCAACAAACAGCAAAACTTTTAGCCCTAAAGATTCTCGTTTAAAACGCGAGGGATCCGCTGTATAAGCTAAAAAGTTCGCGGTATCGTATGCAATTTGCTTAAAATCTTGCTCCGAAATCGTTCCTTTTATCTCCCCAGCCACCGTACGACAACCGTGGCCCGCCTTAGAAGCTGTCTCTTCTTGCTTACATTGCAGCAACCTTTGCCCTTGCAAATGCTCAAGCACATTTGGCATTGCCACATTGTTAAGCAACAGATTATTCACCCCTAGAGGACGTGATTTATCTTGATAAAAGCTTTGTAAATAATGATATATCCAATTAGGACTTCGTCGCTTTGCCTCAAGCGTTAAGTCAGGTGCTTTTGCACCAAACCAACGTTTTGCATCAGCTGACGTCATAGTCGCTGTAATTTGGTCGCCCATTCTAGCATATTTTGGTAATAAATTTTCCTCAAATAATGCATTAGGAATACCTAAATCAATAGAAATTTCCTTATAGCGCATATAACTAAGCTGATGGCAGCCAGAGCAATAATTCGAATAAATTTTTAGCCCTCGCTGCAGAGAGGCTTGGTCCTTATAATCGGGTGTCATCACCCCCTGATTGCTCACAGCCGCTTCGGCAGCAAGGCTAAAAAAACAGGAAAGCAGCGCAATAAAAATAGCTCTATGCATCATGGAGAGACTCTTTCTGGCACGGGCTTAGTCGTTTCAACACGAGAATACCAAGGCATTAATAAAAAATAAGAAAAATACCCCAAGGTAGCGAACTGTGAAACCCAAGTCGTCGTCTTACTAACAGGCAAGTTTCCCATCACTGCCAACACCAGAAAACTCACCACAAAAACACCTAAAAAGCATTTACTTAAATACCCTTTATAGCGAATAGATCGCACAGGGCTTTTATCCAGCCAAGGAACAAAAAATACGATAAGCACCGACGACATCATGACGACCATGCCCAAGAATTTCGCATCAAGCCCGAACAGCGAAAAGGTAATAGCACGCAACATGGCATAAAAAGGCGAAAAATACCAAGCGGCCTCAATGTGCTCGGGCGTTATTAAAGGGTTAGCAGGCTCAAAATTCGCTTTTTCTAGAATAAAACCAAAACCATCAGGGAAAAAGAAAATCACCGCGCAAAAAAGGAAAAGAAAAACGGCAATGGCTAAAATGTCTTTGGTAATAAAATAAGGGGAGAAAGGAATGCCATCTAAAGGCACGCCCTTTTTATTCAGGTGTTTTTTAATATCAATGCCTTGAGGATTGTTTGAGCCAACATGACGCAGCGTCGACAAGTGCAAATACACCAAGCATACCATCAATATAGGAAACGCTATAATGTGCAGCGCATAGAATCGACCCAACGTCACACCAGAGACGAGATAATCGCCTCGAACCCACTGCTCTAAGCCTTTCCCAATCACGGGAATAGTTCCAAATAATGAGGTAATGACCTGCGCGCCCCAATAAGACATTTGCCCCCAAGGTAGCAAATAGCCCATAAACGCTTCGATCATAATGATAAAATACAGAGTCATTCCCAATAACCATACCAACTCCCTAGGGCGCTGATATGAACCGTACAGTAAACCTCGCAACACATGAATATACAGTACGATAAACAAAGCCGAAGCTCCGGTTGTATGCATATAGCGAATCAGCCAACCGTAGGGCACATCCCGCATAATATATTGAATGGAAGCAAACGCACCGGCTGCGGTAGGCGTATAGCTCATCGCCAACCAAATTCCCGTAATTAGCTGATTAAATAGCAACAACATTGCCAAAACACCAAACACATACATAGCATTTAAGTTTTTGGGAACATAGTATTCAGAGAAGTGTTTTTTATAATATGCCTTAATAGGGAAACGCTCATCCAGCCAATTAATCAGCCCAGAAAAAAAGCCCACTACACTTCTCCCTTGGCATTTTGACCAACACCAATCACAATCACGCGATCATTCTTAAAATGATAAGGCGGAACAACAAGGTTAGTTGGCGCAGGGTAATGCTTGTAGACTCTTCCTGCCAAATCAAAACGCGAACCATGGCATGGACAAATGTATCCGCCATACCATTCTGCATTGTTATCAGACGCTGAGTTGGGTTGATAGTTTGGTGAGCAACCGAGGTGGGTACAAATACCCACTAATACCAAATATTCTGGCTTAATGGAGCGATAAAGATTATCGGCATAGGCTGGCTGTTGATCAACAGAAGAAAAAGGATCTACCAACTGCGCGTTTAGCTTTGGCAAATCGTTAATGGTTTGAGCCGTACGACGTAATACCCAAACAGGCTTTCCTTGCCAAGCAATCGTCACTTGTTGACCTTCTTCAAGCTTACTGACATCTACTTGAACAGGGGCACCAGACGCTCTTGTCGCATCACTAGGCTGCCAAGAACACAAAAAAGGCACGGCCACACTAACGCCCCCAACCACTCCCAAAGCAGTGGTCGAGCCAACTAAAAATCGACGACGACTTTTATTGATTTTTTCTTCCAAGCAGCTCGCACTCCATTGAACAATAACAAAACAATATTCTATTGAATAAACGCAATTAACTCTATGTCTTGCCTCAAAAAATACAATTCAACAAATCGCAGAACAAAAAAAACGCCTGGTGAAAAACACCAAGCGCTTTGATAGTAATCTGAAAACGAAAATTAACGTTTTGAGAACTGAGGACGACGACGAGCTTTGCGTAGACCCACTTTTTTACGTTCAACTTCACGAGAGTCACGAGTAACGTAACCAGCAGAACGTAAAGTACGACGTAGAGTCTCATCGTATTGCATCAATGCACGAGTGATACCATGACGGATTGCACCAGCTTGACCAGAGATACCACCACCTTTAACAGTGATGTATACATCAAACTTCTCAGTTGCTTCTACTAACTCAAGAGGCTGACGAACAACCATGCGAGCCGTTTCACGACCGAAGTACTGATCAATTGAACGGTTATTGATAACTAGGTTACCAGAACCGGCTTTAAGGAACACACGAGCGGTAGACGTTTTACGACGACCTGTACCGTAGTATTGAGTAGCTGACATAATGATCTTCCGTATTAAATGTTAAGTTCTTGAGGCTGTTGCGCAGCATGAGGATGCTCTGCACCAGCATACACTTTCATTTTCTTGTGCATTGCACGGCCCAAAGGACCTTTTGGCAACATACCTTTAACGGCGATTTCAAGAACACGCTCAGGAGCGTGATCAATCAACTTCTCGAAATTCATAGAACGCAAGCCGCCTGGGTAACCAGTGTGGCGGTAGTATTGTTTCGCAGCTGCTTTGTTACCAGTAACGTGAATTTTCTCAGCGTTGATAACAACGATGTAATCACCAGTATCAACGTGTGGAGTGTATTCCGCTTTATGCTTACCGCGTAAACGGCGAGCGATTTCAGTAGCCAAACGGCCTAGTGTTTTGCCTTCAGCATCAACCACGAACCAGTCGCGGCGTACTTCAGCAGGCTTAGCTGTAAAAGTTTTCATCAAAAAACCCTTTCAATACGCGTGCTCAATGCACGCTATACCTATTATTATTGGTTGACCAAACATTCACATGTTTGAGCAACGTACACATACCCTTAAAAAGGCGAGCGAAGTATACATGAGTCTATATAAATAATAAAGCCGAATTACGGTTACGGACGGTGCTCCAGAGAAAGGTATTCCTCAGACTGCATCTCCAGCAAACGACTCACCGTACGATCATACTCAAAAGCCAAGCGGTCACCTGTATAAATATCAGGGATATCGACATCCGCTGTGATAATGACCTTTACGTGGCGATCATAAAACTCATCGATCAGGTTAATAAAACGCCGCGCTAGATCGTCGCGGGTCGCATCCATTTGCGGCAGATTGGAAATCAGTATCGTTGAATAGAGTTTCGCAATCTCAATGTAATCCACCTGATTACGAGGCCCATCACATAGAGCATAGATATCAAACCAAGCCATATGGTCACAGCTTTTCACCAATGGTATTTGACGGCCTTCTATTTCGACCGCTCCACCCGTTTGAATGTGTGATGTATCAGAAATCAAACTCATAAAGCGATCTTCCAGTATCTGATCTGATTCCTCTGTCAGCGGAAAATGGTATAGCTTCGCTTGCTTCAAGGTACGCAGGCGATAATCAATACCGCCATCCACATTCATTACTCTGGTATACTTATTTACCAGATCAATCGCAGGTAAGAAACGTGCCCGTTGCAGACCATTCTTGTACAAACCATCCGGTTCAATGTTCGACGTCGCCACCAGCGTGGTGCCATTCTTAAACAGCACCTCTAACAAGCCTGCTAATATCATGGCATCAGTTATGTCCGTCACAAAGAACTCATCAAAGCAAAGCACTTGGGCCTTTTCAGCAATGTCCTTACCGACAATATCCAGCGGGTTTTTAACATGCTCATGCTTACGCATCTCTTTATGAACCATCTGCATAAAGCGATGAAAGTGCAGACGCATTTTTTTATCGGTTGGTAGACATTCGTAAAATGCATCCATCAAATAGGTTTTTCCGCGACCTACGCCACCCCAAAAATACAGACCTTTTTCAACATCGATGCCCTTCTTTTTACGAAAAATCCCGAACAAGCCATTAGACTCAGGTTCATTTTGGCGTGCTACCAGGCGATCGAATAAATCTTGAAGAGCCAGCACCGCTTCTTCCTGCGCCGGATCATAATGGAAATCTTCTCTCTCTAAATCTTGCTTATACCGAGTAATAGGTGTCATTGTTGCTCATTCATTCGATTAATTTAGTGAATGCATTCTAACAAATAGATACTTAAACCACACCTACCATGGTGTCATCGTTTAAGGATTTCAGGCTATAATGCTTTATTGATTTTTAGGAGTAAGCCATGATCTTAGAAGAATTCAACATTATTGTTTTTATTACTGGCGTTGTCGCAGGGGTCGCGGTCACCCTTATTTTAAAAAGCATCACCACCAAAAACGCAAAGAAAAACACTGTCTCCAACACCAATGCCATTACGATTAAGTCATTACAGGAAGAACTAGACAAAAAACAAGTCGTTATTGATAATTTTTTCTCAGACAGCAACGATCATTTATTAGCCCTAGAAAAGCGTCTTGCTGAGTTAAGAGGTAGCTTATCGAACGGTGCAAGCCAGTTAAGCCATGTTCAAATAGCACCAGCTTCTCCCTCAACACTACAACAAGAATTGGCGACCGAAGACAGTCTGTCAGAACCGCCAAGAGACTACGCCCCTAAAAGCGACGATGGCCAAGGTATGTTAAGTGAGAAATTTGGACTCAAAAAACAAGCCGAATTCACCGAGCCAAAGCGCACAATCTAAAAGAAACTCGCCATACTGTGGGAGTCATCTACACATAACACAAAGCGGCCGCACAAGCCGCTTTTTTGTTGTTCAAGCCTATTATTATGCAGGGCTATCTACGTCGATAAATATCGCTTCAAGGCCATGCTCGTTAGACAAGAATTCAGCCATAGCTTTTGCGCCAAAGCGTTCTGTCGCATGATGCCCAGCAGCAATAAAGTGAATATCCATTTCCCGGGCAACATGAATCGTTTGCTCAGATACCTCGCCAGTAATAAAGACATCCGCACCAAGTTCGGCAGCTTGCTCAATATAGCCTTGCGCGCCCCCTGTGCATAAGGCCACCTTCTGAATGACCCTATTATTGACCACCTCAAACAGAATGTCTCGTTGAACAGCTTGCTCAACCAAGGACTTAAACGCATCAGCCTCAACAGGTTTATCCAAACA
Source organism: Marinomonas sp. 63XJN7_7_ISO-PGPR-S23-202 (assembly GCF_056173505.1). NCBI lineage: Bacteria > Pseudomonadati > Pseudomonadota > Gammaproteobacteria > Oceanospirillales > Oceanospirillaceae > Marinomonas > Marinomonas sp. 63XJN7_7_ISO-PGPR-S23-202. The sequence continues at coordinate 2,882,884 of NZ_CM149677.1, forward strand.
TCCCACTAGACCAATCGATTGCTCTAAAGGAAGGGCTGGTTGTAAAGACGAACGATCGGTTAAACCTATGGCGTCCGCCAATCCTGCATTATTGCCAAGTACTGGGTGGGCATCTAAGGGCAAATGGTAACCGTATAAATTGATATCATTTTTGATCAACGCAGCAATTCGCCGATACTTCATCCCCACGATTTGTGGCGACTCATTTTTCCAAAAATACCCATGATGCACAAAAATGGCATCAGCTTGATAGTCAATCGCTGCTTCTATTAATGCCTGACAAGCCGTTACACCAGTGACAACACGCTTAATCTCGGCTTTTCCTTCCACCTGTAAGCCATTAGGGGCATAATCTTTAAATAAGCTTGGGCTCAATGTTCGGTCTAATAACCATTCAAATTCACTACGTAGCAAAACAACCTCGACATTTATGACACATAAAAAACAGTGGACGCCTATCATTATCGCCATTCTACTTGGCTCTTGTATAGGATTAGGCACCCTCCTCATTCAAGAAAAAAACAAATTGGCCAACACAAGCTACGCCTCTTCCGTCAAAAAAGCCGCTCCTTCTGTTGTCAATATATATACTCAGACAGAGCCTCCCAACAGTATCTTAGAACATAACAATGACCCACGCACAATCAACCTTGGCTCAGGCGTCATCATGTCCAAAAGAGGATACATCTTAACCAATTATCATGTTGTACAAAATGCCAGTCACATTGTGGTTGGCCTCCATGATGACAGACAAGCAGAAGCTAGGTTAATAGGTTCTGATCCAGCGACGGATTTAGCGGTACTGAAAATAGATTTGCCCAACCTCACCCCAATAGAGCTGGGAAATAGTCAGACAATTCAAGTGGGAGATAAGATTCTTGCCATCGGCAATCCCTTCGGCATTGGACAAACGGTGACTGCTGGCATTATCAGCGCCAAGGCCAGAAACAGTATTGGACTTCATTCCTACGAAAATTTTTTACAAACCGATGCAGCAATCAACCCAGGCAATTCTGGCGGCGCACTGGTTAATTTAAAAGGACAATTGATTGGAATAAGTTCTGCCATTTACTCAAGCACGGGAGGCTCCCAGGGGATAGGCTTTGCCACACCCGTGAATGATGCCCTTAAAATCATGACTCAGTTGATTAAATACGGTAAGGTAACGCGCTCATATCTTGGTATGGACACTAGAAAAATCAATCAACAGCTAGCCAAGAGCCTAGACTTACCAGTTGATCATGGCTTGCTTGTCAGCAACATTATTCAGCAAAGCCCCGCAGATAAAGCGGGAATCGAAGTGGGCGATATTATCGTTAAAATCGACAACACCCCAAGTACCAACCCATTTGAAACCAGACAAAAAATCGCCAGTATGAAGCCAGGATCCGTCATTTCGTTACTTGGTGTCAGAGGACAGCAATCCTATCAAGCCAATATCAAGTTAGAAAAACAACCAGTCATGCAACACTTAATCAATTAGCATTGATTGATTTAAAAAGTGATTAAAGATGAAAAGCGCCATGAACAATGGCCTATAGGAACAAAGCAAACCAGCACAACACCAAAAGCAGGCCTTACTGACCTACTTTTGTTTCAACGATGTCTTTCAAACGATCCAAACTTCTTTCAAAATTGCTACCCGCAATTCGATTAGCCAATAAAGCCACATAAGGACTAAGCAAACCAGCTCGCAACTTACCTTGAATCAACCAATCGACTTTGGTTTTACCACCAATGGATTGCAAGCGAATCACATTGCGAACCACATCGACTCCCGGCTTAGGTTTTACATCAAAGGTAAACTGATTATTCCCGATGCTGGTAATCGTAAGACTGCCTACTTTATCGGTTTTATTATAATGAATGGTAGCGGATCGCCCTTTAGTATAAACGCCATTAAACGCCTCTACTCGACCATCACTAATATACATCCAGTTTGGTAAAGCGTTCCCATCTAGCAACACCCTCATCACGGTCTGCTTGGATGAGTCTATTGTCACAGACCGCTCTACTTTATAATTCGTTGGCAGCAGCAATCCTACGATCACCACTGCCAAAATTACAAAGGCAGAAATACGCGTTACGGTGCGTAATTTATAGAGCGCTTTTGGATGCTCAGATGCCTTTGACTTCTTACTTGTCATGTTGACCTGCTGCTTGCTCATCGATAATACGATATTCAGCAGACATAGCGTGCGCTTCTAAAGACTCGCCACGAGCCAGCGGAGAGGCAATTTTAGCTAACGCACTCGCGCCTTCTGGTGAACAGTTAATCAAAGAACTGCGCTTTTGAAAGTCATAAACGCCAAGTGGAGAAGAAAAACGCGCGGTACCAGATGTTGGCAATACATGGTTCGGCCCCGCGCAGTAGTCACCCAAGGCTTCTGGTGTATGTCGACCCATAAAAATGGCACCTGCGTGACGAATCTTCTCGGCCCACTTTTCAGGTTCATCGACCGACAACTCTAAGTGCTCTGGCGCAACAATATTCGCAATATCCATGGCGTCATCCATGTCTTTAACATGCACAAACGCACCACGATTTTCCAAGGATACTTTAATAATGTCACGGCGACTTTGCGTTTCAATTAAACGCTCCATAGACGCTTTAACATCATGAATGAATTGCTTATCAGGTGAAATCAAAATAGCTTGAGCGTCTTCATCATGCTCTGCTTGAGAGAAGAGATCCATGGCAATCCAATCTGGATTGGTTTTGCCATCACAGACCACAAGAATTTCAGACGGCCCAGCAATCATATCAATACCAACTGCACCAAACACCATACGCTTGGCTGTCGCAACAAAGATGTTACCAGGACCAACTATCTTATCTACTTTAGGAATAGACTCTGTGCCATACGCCAGTGCTGCCACTGCTTGCGCACCACCGATGGTAAATACACGATCAACGCCCGCGATGTATGCAGCCGCTAGCACAATGTCATTCACAAAACCATCTGGTGTCGGTACCACCATAATAATTTCGCCAACACCCGCTACTTTCGCAGGCATCACATTCATCAATACAGAAGAAGGATAAGCGGCCTTACCGCCAGGCACATATACCCCAACACGATCCAAAGGCGTCACTTTTTGACCAAGAATCGTCCCATCTGCTTCTTGATACTGCCAAGAAGGTTGTTTTTGACGCTCATGATAATCATGGACGCGCTTAGCTGCTGCTTCTAAACTGGCAATCAGCTCGTCACTCACTCGCAACTTGGCAGCGGCCATTTCTTCACGGGAGATCTCAAGCTCAGCGGCAGACGCCACCTGACGACGATCAAACTTATTGGTAAATTCAATAACCGAGGCATCACCCTGTTGGCGCACCTGATTCACAATATTGGTTACCGCATCCTGTACTGATAAATCAGACACAGAATCCCATGCTAACAAGCTCTCCAATTCTGCTAAAAAACCGTCAGAATCCGTGGAGAATTCTCTAATATTCAGATTCACTACTTATCCTCGTTATTGTCAACTGCACGACGAAGCATCTCGATAATTGGTTCAATTTGGGCATACTTTGTTTTATAGGCCGCCTTGTTGACCACTAAACGGGTACTAATATCGGCAATAAAATCCCTTGGTTCTAATCCATTCGCTTTTAAGGTGTTGCCCGTATCGACAATATCCACAATCAAATCAGCCAAGCCCATGATAGGAGCCAACTCCATCGCCCCATAAAGCTTAATCACATCAGCCTGAATGCCCTGTTCAGCAAAATACGCCTTGGCAGTCTTAGAAAACTTAGAGGCGACCTTCAAACGGCGAGCCGGCAGAGCTTCACCCACCACACCTGCCGTCATTAAGCGACATTTTGCAATCTTCAAATCCACCAACTCATACAAATTTTTGGTGGTGGCTTCCATTAATACATCTTTGCCCGCGACACCAAAGTCCGCCACGCCATGCTCGACATAAGTTGGCACATCCGTGGCTCGCAAAACCACTAACTTGATATTGTCATGGTTGGTATCAAAAATTAATTTTCGGCTTTTATGAATGTCTTCCGCTGGAATAATATTGGCTTTTTCCAATAGCGGTAGGGTTTCATGTAAAATTCGCCCCTTAGAGAGGGCGATAGTCAAGGTATTACTCATATTAATCTACTACTCGTGAAATTTTCGCGCCCAAAGAACCAAATTTTTCTTCGATACATTCATAACCGCGATCAATGTGGTAAATACGATCAATCTTTGTATCTCCCTCTGCCACTAAAGCAGACAGCACCAAGCTTGCTGACGCACGCAAATCCGTCGCCATAACGGGGGCCCCTGTTAGCTTTTCGCAACCGCGAACGATGGCAGTATTGCCATTGATCTCGATATCAGCCCCCATACGAACCATCTCGTTCACATGCATAAAGCGATTTTCAAAAATATTTTCTACAACGCTACCAACGCCTGTCGCGACAGAGTTAAGCGCTACAAACTGAGCCTGCATATCCGTTGGAAAAGCAGGATAAGGTGCGGTGCTAATATTAACCGCCTTAGGTCGCTGGCCCGCCATATCCAACTCGATCCAGTCATCGCCACAAGTCACCTTCGCACCAGACTCTTCCAATTTTGCCAGGACCGCTTCTAATGACTTCACATCGGTATCAATGACACGCACTTTGCCACCAGTAATGGCTGCCGCGACCAAGAATGTGCCCGTTTCAATGCGATCAGGCATAACTGGATAGGTGGTACCATGCAGGGTCTCTACGCCCTCAATGGTAATGGTATCTGTCCCCTGCCCTGTTATCTTGGCTCCCATCGAAATCAAGCATTCAGCAAGATCCACCACTTCTGGTTCTTTGGCCGCATTCTCTAAAATGGTTGTACCTTCTGCTAACGTCGCCGCCATTAATAAGTTCTCTGTTCCGGTGACAGTAACCTTATCAAAGAAAATTCGCGCACCTTTTAGACGACCATCAACACTGGCAACAATATCGCCACCTTCCACTTCAATCGTTGCCCCCATGGCTTCCAAACCACGCAGATGTAAATCAACAGGTCGACTCCCTATAGCACACCCACCAGGCAAAGAAACGGTTGCTTTACCAAAATGACTGACCAACGGCCCTAAAACCAGAATTGAGGCACGCATTGTTTTGACTAATTCATAGGGCGCTTCTGAATTGTTCAATGTCGAAACATCCAACTGAACACTCATCTTTTCATCAACCACCACACCACACCCCATGGAGCCTAACAACTCTAACATGGTCGTAATATCATGAAGGTGCGGTAAGTTCTTAATTGTGATTAACTCTTTTGTTAGCAAAGTGGCAGCTAGAATAGGTAGAGCCGCATTTTTAGCACCTGACGCACGTACAACACCATTGAGCTTAACACCACCGGAAATCAGTAGTTTATCCATACATTCCACTCTCTTTTTAGAATTTATTGTGCGCTGTATTGCTGTGGCGTCAGTGTTTTCATGGTGACGGCATGAATTGCGCCGCTAGAGATGGCATCTTGAAGATGAGCATAAACAAGCTGCTGTCTTTTTACGGTAGACATACCCTCAAACTCCGAAGAGATAACGATAATACTAAAATTACAACCTTCACCTTCGGCAATGACCTTGCAATCGTTGATAGTGGATTCTAAAAGTGCTTTAACTTCACTTGCGTTCACAGTCACTCCAGTTTTTTAAATATTTACAGATGAAGACATTCTACCCTAGTCTTACCAACTTCTTAACACCCATCCTTACAACTCAGCGTAAAAAAGCCGTCTGTTTTCGCAAGTAATCTTTGATCGAGCAGTCAAAAACAAAAAAATCCGAATTCAGCACAAAGAATTCGGATTTTTTATTTGAAATCAGTGAGCAAGAACATTCAGTGCCTTGCTGATTTACATGCAAACTAGGACTGTTTTTTAGACAAAGAATCCTTCCAAGCTGTGATGGCATCATCAATATTGTATCTATTTTGCTGCATCATCACACCAAACTGTTTGCGGAAGGTCAGTCCAAAATTGATATTACTAACCACCACATTACTCAGTTTCCAGTTATTGTTGCCATAGTCTTCCATGTAGAAGTTAATATCAATCACCTTACCGTTTTCCCGCTGAAAGGTAACATCCACTCTAACTTCATCACTACGATTTTGAGGACCTAATGGCAATACTTTAATTTTGTTAGGGTCTAAGTCCAACAAAGAGCCACCATAGGTTTTCAACAAGGTTTCCTTAGTGACGGTGGCAAAACGCACTCGCTGCTCAGGAGTCGCTCTACGATAGTACTGACCCATCACTCTCTTCGCGAATTCATCAAAATTAACCACTGGAGTGAGAATTTTATCTACTTTTTTGGACAATAACGCAGGGTTGTTTTTAAGCTCAGCTTTATCGGCCACAATCTGAGTGCGAAACTCGTTAACAACCTTAACGACGGTATCACGAGCGCCCTCATCGTTATCCGCCCAAACTAGGGACGAAAACAGCGCCCCTACTAAAAACATCACGTTTATTATCTTTGACATGGTCTAAGTACTCCAATTCATTACTTTTTCGAGTCAGACTGACTAGTTTTATTAAACAAGAACTGACTAATTAAATTCTCTAACACCAAAGCAGATTGAGTATCATATATCTGACTGCCATTTTTCAGTACTTTCTCATCCGCCCCGATCGTAATACCGAGGTACTTCTCACCCAGCAACCCACTTGTCAGGATAGCGATGGAACTGTCTACAGGAATATTGTTGATATCCGAATCGATTGCCATGGTGACTTTTGCCATGTAAAGCTTTTTATCATAGCTAATGGAGACAACATGCCCCACCGTAACACCGGCAATGGTTACTTTGGCACGATCTGTCAAACCACCGATATCATTAAATTCAGCCACAACCTGATAAGTATCTTTTTTGCCAGTAAACGCCAATCCGCTTACTTGTATGGCAAGATAAACAAAAGCCACGACCCCCAAAACAATGAAACAACCTACCAATAACTCAACGCGCTTACTTCTCATCCTAAAAATCTCCAAACATCGCAGCGGTTAAAATAAAATCTAATGCTAAAATAGACAATGAACCCAAAACGACGGTTCGAGTAGTCGCTTTCCCAATCCCTTCTGATGTCGGAACACATTCATAGCCCTGATAGACAGCGATCCAAGTCACCACAACAGCAAATACTACCGCTTTGATTACGCCATTCATGACATCCGTATCAAAGTTAACGGATTGCTGCATAAGGGTCCAAAACGCCCCATCACTCACACCAAGCCAACCAACAGAGACAAGCATACCGCCAATGATACCCGCCGCCGAAAATACAAAACTAAGCAAAGGCAAGGAAATCACACCAGCAATAAATCGCGGCGCAATCACACGACGTAAAGGATCCACCCCCATCATTTCATAACTGGAGAGCTGCTCTGTTGCCTTCATCAAACCTATTTCGGCAGTAAGCGATGACCCAGCTCGACCAGCGAACAACAACGCCGTCACCACAGGTCCCAATTCACGTAACAAAGACAAGGCTAACAATTGACCAACAGACCCTGATGAGCCAAATTTTGCCAAAATACTATAACCTTGTAGGGATAATACCATTCCGATAAAAGTACCGGATACAATGATAATAACCAGAGACAGCACGCCCACTGAATACAACTGGCGAATCAAAAGATTAATAGATTCCCCTAATCGAACAGGTAAACGCACAAGACTTTGAACAATAAATATTCCCGCTCTTCCAACTGCCTCCAGCCAATCTAAAAAACCAGCGCCCAAAGAAATCAAACTATTTATCATCTTTGACTCCTCTGTTCATCAGCAACACTTTCCGGATAATGAAATGGAACAGGACCATCAGGCTCCCCATTTAAGAACTGTTTTACTTGCGCATCATCAGAGGCACGAATATCGCTGGGTGTCCCTTGAGCAATGACATAACCACCAGACAAAATACAGACATGATCTGCAATGGATAAGGACTCTTCTACGTCATGGGACACCACGATTGAAGTAATACCAGACCCATCATTTAATTGACGAATCAGCTCGACTAGAACCCCTTTAGAAATGGGATCTTGACCCGTAAATGGTTCATCAAACATAACCAACTCAGGGTCCAATGCGATCGCCCTAGCAAGAGCGACACGTCTAGCCATCCCCCCTGACAATTCAGAAGGGAATAACTTTGCCGCACCTCGCAACCCCACGCTGTGCAATTTCTCGAGCACAATACCTTCGATTTTACTCGCATCAAAATTGGTATGTTCTTGCAGAGGAAAAGCGACATTTTCAAAAACAGACATATCACTGAATAAGGCACCACTTTGAAAAAGCATACCCATTTTCTCTCTGACTTTATATAAATCTGAACGAGACAAAGAATGAATATCCTGCCCATCAACAAAAACATGACCACTGTCTGGATAAAGCTGCGCAGCGATTAGCTTTAAGAGAGTCGTTTTTCCGGTTCCACTTGGCCCCATCACAGCGGTGATTTTTCCACGAGGAATATCCAGCGACACATCTTCATATATCACCCTCTCCCCTCTTGAAAAGCGAAGATTCTGTACTTTTATATACCTATCCAGCACGGACTCACCTATCCTTTCCCAATATAATAGTTGCTGATACTAACACTCGCCCTTATAAAATAGAATCGCGCAATAAACGGAATCGAAATTGTTTCAAAGATCAAGTCTTGAATTTACACAGCAAACCTCATTAAATGGGACATCTTTTTGATTCGAGAGTAAATAAGAGGTTATGCTGCTGTTTTCCGCTGCTCTAATTGCAGGCTTAGTCTTGCTGGTTATTAGTTCTGATAAATTCATTGAACATGCGGCACTCGTTGCCGAAAAACTAGAAGTGAGCCCCATTGTTATTGGAGTAATCTTGGTGGGACTGGGCACCTCTGCGCCCGAAATGGTTGTGTCGGCGATTGCATCATTTGATAATGCGCCAGGCATTGCTATCGGTAACGTATTAGGTTCTAACATTGCCAATATCGCGCTGGTTTTCGGCGCCACTCTGTTGTTCTCCGCCGTCCCGGTTACGAAAGATTTGATGCGTAAGGAGGTCCCCCTTGTTTTAACCATCACCCTGGTTACTGGCTGGTTACTTCATGATGGTACCTTAAGTTTTTCAGACGGTATCGTATTAGTTTTCATGTTTATTATCATGATGATCGTCATGCTAAAAGGCAGCAAAAACCTTGAAGAGCAACTTTCCAGTGAGCTCCCCGAGGATGATGGCAGCCCTGTCGGCAAATCCCTATGCATTTCACTTGTCAGTCTAGTGGTTCTGATAGGCAGCTCGAAACTGCTTGTTTGGGGAGCCATCGGTATTGCTTCCGCTCTTGGTGTCAGCGACATGGTGATTGGTTTAACTATCGTGGCCGTCGGCACCAGCCTACCTGAGCTAGCTGCATCAATCAGTAGTGTACGTAAAGGCCATCATGATATCGCCATTGGCAACATCTTAGGTTCAAATATGTTCAACTTGGCGACAGTGTTACCACTGCCCGCGTTAATCGCACCAGGCGTGATTGATCAAACCACATCGGGACGAGATTTCTATTGGGTTCTAGGTTTAACGGTTGCCTTGTCCTTACTCATCTATGGATTTGCCAAAACCAAAAACCAAAGCATTCCTCGCTGGATAGCCATTCCCTTACTCGTTTCGTACGCTGTCTATATTTTCTTCGTTAGCACAGGGGATTCTGTCTAATGATCAAAGCAAGCCACAAAAAACTACTACTGGGGGCTGGCGGCATTGCGATCGTTACTCTTTTTTTCTGGGCTGGCTCATCTGATAATAAAAATTTGCTTCAAACCGACAATCTGAGTAGCACCCCCGATTACTTCATTACAAAAATACACGCCACAGAATTTGACCAAGATGGCAAACTGATAGAAACCTTAACCGCAGATAGAGCTCTACATTACAACAAAGGTGCAAGGACACTTCTCGAAAACCCAAAGGTAAAAAGAGTTGAAAAAACGGGGAACTGGGAAGCACAAGGAAAAAAAGGGATAATTGAAGATGGCAGTAGTGATATTCTACTAACTGATGATGCATCAGCCGTAAAACATTACGTAGACTCACCAGACATCACACTAACAGCGGACAATATTCGTTATTTAGATAAACAGCAGTCACTTACGAGTACAGGAAATGCAAAAATATACTCAACACAAGGCGAAACATCTGCCGATGTCATTGTCACTTATATCAACACAGAAGAAGTTAAAATGACAGGATCTGTAAGAGGACAGTATGAAGCAACACATTAAGGTATGTACTTTCTTAGCCGGCTTATTCGTAAGCCAATGGGTACTAGCGCTTCCAGATGATACAAGCAAACCATTAAATATACAGTCCAATCAAGCCCATTTTGATCAAAAAACAGGCGAAGCCGTCTATACAGGTGACGTATTTGTAAAACAAGGTTCGATTGAAATTCAAGCCCAGTATCTGAAAGTCATCACCAATCCTAAGACGCGTAAATTCACCGAACTCATTGCAACGGGCCACCCTGCCAAATTTAGCCAACAAATCGATTGGCAAGGTAATATGATGATTAGTCGTGGTAATAAAGTCATCTATAAAACCGCTCAGTCCAAAGTGGAAATTTTTGGGGACGGCTACTTAAACAGAATGGATGACAAAATCACCGCCGACCATATTGTCTACTACATCAAAAATGGCACCTTCAGCGCCGAGAAAGAAGGATCAGGCCGAGTTTCCATGACGCTACAGCCACAAACCGAAAAAAAACAAGCATCACCACAGAAAAAAGAGAAGTAAATGGCCGTTTTAGAAGCAAAAAATCTCGCAAAAAGTTATAAAAAACGCCAAGTGGTTAAAGATGTTTCCCTCTCTGTCGAATCAGGCCAGGCGGTTGGCTTACTCGGACCGAATGGCGCGGGTAAAACAACCTGTTTTTATATGATCGTTGGCATGGTCACCAATGACGCCGGCGGCATCTTTATCGATGGCCAGGACATCACCAAATATGCCATGCATACCCGTGCTCAAAAAGGCATAGGCTATCTCCCGCAAGAAGCGTCTATTTTTAGAAAAATGTCGGTAGAAGACAACATTTACGCCATTCTTGAAACACGAAAAGAGCTTAATAGAGCCCAAAGAAAAGAGCGATTAGAAAGCTTATTAAAAGAATTTCATGTTACTCACATTCGCTCTAACTTGGGTATGGCGCTGTCTGGGGGGGAGCGTCGCCGAGTTGAAATCGCCCGGGCACTCGCGATGAACCCCAAGTTCATATTACTTGACGAGCCATTCGCTGGTGTGGATCCTATTTCAGTGGGCGATATAAAGCTCATTATCAGGCATTTACAAGAAAGTGGTATTGGTGTGTTAATTACCGACCACAACGTCAGAGAAACTCTCGACATCTGTGATAAAGCCTACATTGTTGGTAATGGACACATCATCGCATCAGGGGATGCCGATACCGTTATCAACAACGAACAAGTGAAAAAAGTCTACTTAGGTGACGACTTCCGCTTATAACCTCTTATTTTTGCAACTCAAAGGGAGTAACATGCATAACTTGTTCCATCTTTCTTACTTTCAACTTAACGATAAAAGAGTTGCTCTATGAAGCAGTCTTTACAATTAAAGCTTGGTCAACAACTGACCATGACGCCACAGTTGCAGCAAGCCATTCGTTTACTGCAGCTTTCAACGTTGGATCTTAAACAGGAGATCCATGAATTTTTAGAGTCTAATCCGCTACTGGAAATTGATGATGAGGAATACACTTCTAGTGATGCCCCATCAGCATTGAAAGAACGCGATAGTGATAGCGACAACACACACGCGTCTGAAAAAAAGGTTGAGTCAAACAGCAGCGAAGAAGCAAAGGTCGAATCAGAATGGACCGATAGTATTCCAGAAGAGCTATCCATTGACAGCGATTGGGACGATACCTACCAAAATTCAGCAGCGTCTGTCAGCCACTCCAACAGCTATGAAAATGATGGGGATTTTGAAAGTCGTAACGCACCAGAAGAAAGCATTCAAGACCATTTAATTTGGCAGCTCAACCTCACCCACATGTCAGATAGGGATATTGAGATTGCTTACGCCATCATTGAGTGTGTTCAGTCCGATGGGTATTTAAGCATTTCCCCAGATGAAATTTGGGAGTCATTGACCTCTGAACTTGAAGACCTTGAGCTTGATGAGGTCATTGCGGTTCAACACCGCTTACAACGTTTTGATCCCGTTGGTGTATGCTCTATTGATCTGCGTGATTGCTTGTTAGTTCAATTAGAACTGTTCCGCGAGCACCCTTTGTATAAGAGCACCTATAATTTAGTAGACAACTATCTCCCTCTGCTTGGTAATCGAGATTTCACTCAATTAAGCCGAAAAACAAAACTAAAGGAAGAATCGCTCAAAGAAGTGATTGAACTGATCCAGCAACTTAATCCTCGACCAGGGTCCATCATTGACACGGACGATACCGATTATGTTATCCCCGATGTGTCTGTACGAAAACGCAATAACGTCTGGCAAGTTGAACTGAATAATGACGCTCTGCCACCGGTTAAGATAAACGAAACCTACTCCGCCATGGCAGCAACAGCTTCCACATCAGAAGATGTCACGTACATCAAAAACTCCTTGCAAGAAGCAAAATGGTTCATGAAAAGCTTGCAAAGCCGCAATGAAACTTTACTAAAAGTCACTAGTTGCATTGTGAATCGACAGATCGACTTCTTCGAACTCGGTGAAGAAGCTATGAAACCTATGGTGCTTCATGATGTCGCAGAAGAGGTCGGCATGCATGAGTCTACTATTTCTCGAGTAACCACACAGAAATACATGCATACTCCTAAAGGCATTTTTGAGCTGAAATATTTTTTCTCCAGTCATGTCAATACCGCTTCTGGAGGGGAATGTTCTTCGACCGCTATTCGAGCTATGATTAAGAAGCTCGTTAGCGAAGAACCAGCCAAAAAACCGCTTAGTGACAACAAACTAGCCAGTATTTTAGCGGAACAAGGTATTCAGGTTGCTAGGCGAACTGTAGCAAAATATCGTGAGGCGATGAATATTCCGCCTTCCAATGAACGCAAACGACTCATCTAATACGGATACATTTCTTTATGCCTTTGAAATCTATATTAAAAGCTGAACTCGTTATCGCCAAACAAGATATTATCAGCAAGAAACGCGTACTAGAAAGTATTGCTGAAGTTGCATCAAACCGGTTACATTGCGACAACGAAGCAGTTTATGATGCATTACTAGGACGTGAAAAACTTGGCAGTACTGGCATAGGCAATGGCATTGCCATCCCCCATTGCCGTTTGGAGAGTGCCAACCACACAGCTCTAGTTGTCATGTCATTGCAATCCGCCATTAATTTCGACTCCGTGGACAAGAAAAATGTGGATTTAATTTTTGCTTTGATTGTGCCGCCAAGCGAATGCGACAACCATTTATCGACCCTATCAGAAATTGCCGAGCTGGCGCAATCTACCGAAAAACTCAATAAATTAAGAGCGGCCGAGACCAATCAAGCCCTTCTTACTGAGTTAGAATCATTATTGAATTAGATTTAATCTTAATTAAGGAAAAAGGTATGTTGGAAGAGTCTGTCACCATTATCAACAAACTTGGCCTTCATGCACGAGCCGCAGGAAAACTAGTCGAAACCACTTCTCGCTTTTCTTGCGATGTTACCATCGAGAAAGACGGGCGTAATGTCGATGGTAAAAGCATTATGGCAATGATGATGCTAGCTGCTGGCAAGGGCACGGACATCACCATTAAAACCAATGGTGAAGATGAAGAAGATGCCATCAAGGCCATTATTGCATTAATCAATGATCGCTTTGGGGAAGATGAATAAGGACAACAATGCCAGATAAAAATACACTCGCCCACCTACAAACGGTCACAGAGTCTTTAGAGTCTGGCGCCACATTACAAACGCGCTATTTATTAAATGGCGCTTTACCCGCACAAGATGTTGCTAGCCTTTTAGAATCCTCTCCCCCTAAAGAACGTAAGCAGCTTTGGGAACTCATTGAAGACAAAAACCAAGGCGAGGTTCTTCAATACCTAAACGAAGACATACGCCTACAGTTTCTAGAGAATATGAGCACCCAGCGGGTGGTTGCCGTATCTGAACACTTTGAAAGCGATGATTTAGCCGACTTACTGCAACACCTGCCAGACAAGGTGGTAAGTGAAGTCCTCTTATCCATGCCTCCTCAGGACAGACTAAGAGTTGAGGCCTTATTAAGCTACTCGGAAGACTCCGCCGGTGGCTTAATGAACACAGACACCATTACCATTCGCCCTAACGTCACCTTGGACAGAGTATTTCGTTACCTTCGACAATATAAACAAATTCCTGACATGACAGATAGCCTGTTAGTTGTCAGCCGCTCAAACCGACTTTTGGGAACGCTTCCCTTAGCCAAACTCCTAGTCTGTGATACAAAAACCACTGTACGAGACATTATGGAGACAGACCACACCGCCATCCACTCAGACACATCCGTAAGCGAAGTCGCCCAAGTGTTTGAAAAAATGGATTTGGTCTCCGCCCCCGTTATTGATCGCAGTACGGGAAAGCTACTTGGGCGTATTACCATTGATGACGTGGTCGATGTTATTCGGGATGAAGCCGAACACTCCATGCTCAGTATGGCCGGTTTGGAAGACGACGAAGACACTTTCTCGCCAATCATGAAAACCACTCGCCGTCGTGCTGTTTGGTTAGGAATCAACTTAATCACCGCCTTTATTGCCTCGTACGTCATCGGTCTTTTTCAACACACTCTCAACCAAGTTGTTGCGCTGGCCGTTTTAATGCCCATTGTTGCCAGCATGGGAGGCATCGCCGGCTCTCAAGTTCTTACTTTGGTCATACGCGGGATCGCCTTGGATCAGATTGGCTCTGCCAATATGCGTTGGTTACTAAACAGGGAACTGATTGTTGGTTTACTCAATGGTCTTCTTTGGTCAACCGTTATTGCCATACTGACAGCAGTTTGGTTTGACAACCTCAAGATTGCCTATATCATTGCGGGGGCGACCATCATCAACCTTTTGATTGCCGCTCTTACTGGAACTCTTTTACCAATTTTCTTAAAAAAACTTGGTATCGACCCCGCCTTAGCGGCCAGTGTTATTTTGACTACCGTGACCGATGTAGTCGGCTTTTTAGCCTTCCTTGGTCTCGCCACCATTTTTTTAGTATAGGTTCCCATGACTGACTTTGATCAATTTAATGAAGACGACATCCCTAAGAGTAAAACGCAGATCAAACGCGAAATGGAAGCCCTGCAAGAAGTCGGTAAGAAACTGTTAGCACTGAGCAAAAATCAGCAAAAAAAAGTTGTGATGTCAGAAACACTCAGAGATGCCCTTGCCGAAGCTGATCGCATCAAGCAACGAGAAGCGATGAGAAGACACTTACAATACATAGGCAAGGTAATGCGTACCGAAGACCATGAAGCAATTGCCAAGCAAGTTGCCATGTTTGATACAACCTCAGCTGCCTATAACAAATTATTCCACCAACTGGAAATAAAACGCGACGAATTGATCGGTGAGCATAGCAAAGAAGTGCTATCACAATACCTAGAAGATCATCCAGGATTAGAAGACATCCAACTGCTGAGACAGCTTATTCGCCAGTCTCAAAAAGAGGTATCCGAAGATGGCAAAACCACCAACCGCAAAAAGCTGTTCCGCTTTCTTCGTGATGTTGAAGAAAAGAAACTTGGACTAAAAGAGTAACCTCCCTCTTTGTTAGCTTACTTTACTAACCTGACAGATTGTCATCAACATCATCGCTTAAAGCAAGATAAAGGCTCTCTTGAGCCTTTATCAATTATTATGAACTCAATACTATTTGCTTAGCTTGTAAAGCGTCGGTGCTCTAAACAGGGCATTTTAGTACGACATGTCTGTAGACTGCTTTTGTCTATCTCTCCCACAAAATACCCTGGCTCTTCTTGCAACTGTTTCAACATCTCACCATTTGGAGAATATAAAACACTGTGCCCATAGGTTTGACGCGTCTGAGTATGCCAACCACATTGATTCACCCCCATAACAAAGCACTGATTTTCAATGGCCCTGGCTGCCAGAAGAGTATCCCAATGGGCCTTACCAGTCACGTAGGTGAAAGCGGCTGGAACAAGTATAAGCTCCGCGCCTTCTTTGGATAGCCGTCTAAAAAGTTCAGGAAAGCGTACGTCATAACAGATGGTCAGCCCTACTTTAAAACCATCGACTTCAAATATTTTGACTTCCAAGTCTCCAGGCTCGATGTAATCGGACTCGCGGTAAGACCCTGCTTTATCGTCCACAGACACATCAAACAGATGAATCTTATCGTAGCGCTGTACCAATTCACCATTGGGGTCAAAGACCATACAAGACTGACGCACACGCTGATTAGCAACAAGCTCTCCCCCCTCATTGACAAGACTAGGATGAGAGCCAACCACTAAATACACCCCATAATTGCGGGCCCATTCAGCCACCTCTCTCAACAACATTCCTTGATCATCAGATTCGGCAAGGACACGCATACCTTTGCCATTGAACAAAAAAACATTCTCAGGCAGCACGATAACTCTTGCGTCATCAGCTGCGGCTTTGACGACCCATTTCTTAACCTCTTGCAGATTTTCGTTAAAATCTGCCCCACTGGTTAGCTGAATCGCCGCAATACGAAGGGTTTCCGTCATCTATTCGATCCTTTTTTAAATTTGTGGACAATTGGCGTAAGAGTAGGATTACCAAACGGCCCTTGAACCTTATACTGAACGCTGGTCACTTTGGAAATTTGATCACCTATCAACTTATCGGTTAAATATAGCAACCCAGCGATCTGAGGAGTCGACCAGATCAATCCAGCCAATGGCAACGTGCCGCTAATCGGCAAGGTGGCCGTTAACACCTCATCCAAGGTCTCATTGACAATGTTAGCTTTCCCCTCAATGGATAAATCTGCCGATGGAGAAATTATCGATAAAGGTGTCGTTGTTTGTATAATACCTTTATTAACAACAAAGTCTCCATTAACGCTATCGAAGGTCAGACCCGGCTCAAAGAGATCAGAAAAGTCCAGCGATAGCCGACGCGTCAATGATTCGACATTAAATATACCAAAGACTTTAAGAAAGACAGGCATATCATCCACTTTTGATGCGTTACCATCAGACGCGGAAAACGCAATACGCCCAGAGACCGTCTTTCTGTTGAACTCAAACGGGTTGCCTTGCCAAGCCAATGACACATTAATATCGTATTTTTGTGATGTGATAAACGCATTTTTAGCGAACTTTTTGGTCAATTCCGCTAAATTTTCACCTTTAATAGCCATCGACAATTCAACTTTTGAGCGCGAACCATCATCAACCCATAACAAGCGACCATCGAAACTCCCTTGTTTTAAAGAAGAAGACAAAGGGTCGATTCGTAATTCATTACCATCACTCTCAATCGTAAGATTCCAGTCTCCATAGGGCCTTTGATTAATAAACAACTTATTAATCGATAAATACATACTAGGGATGTCATTAGCATGTATTGGCGGCTCACTTATCGTATTTTGCTGATTAGCGGCCTGATCTTTCTTACCTTTCTTATTCGCAGTACTGGGCGCTGTTGTCCAATTCAAATAACCAATACGTAATCTGGGTTTATTCTTATAAGTATCCAACATGAAGTTCATCTCATCAGAGGCAACTTTTAGGGTTTTATCTCCATCACTATAAGTCACTTTCATGTTATGAAAGGTGTTTTGAGGGTTAACTACCACTTGATCAATAATAAAATCAACTTTTCGAAGCCATTTAGGCAACGCCAAAGAAGCGGATAATCCAGCAACCTTCTTAGTGTTATGTATTTTTCCAGCCTCTGCAGCAGGAGAGCTAACCTGCGGTGAAAAGAATGCCTTTTTCCACGCATCCACATCCACTTTTTTTATCTGACCATCAATAGATAAGCCCTTATAAAGGACCTGATCCAGTGGCTTTTTACTATTAATAAGAACTTGCCCACCAACAAATTCAGCCGATTTGAACAAAAGCTTAGAGCGAACTTTTGCTCCATATTGCCCTTGAATTACAAGGTCATGTTGATGGGACATAATCTTCAGAGAAAGTGGCTCAGATACATTTTCTTGCTTATTAAAGGGCTTAGGTAAATCAATACGAACACCAGAAAGATCACTATTAACGGTTAAATCAACTTGCCCGGCTTGGGCCTGATTGACACTAAGCAGCGCAGAATACTTCATGCTTCCTGATAGATTAGACGCCAATAACTGCGGCGCTTTTTGCCATTTCGCAACATCGCCAATTTTTGCTGTTCCCGTCATATCTGCCAGAATAACCATACTACCGTCCGCTTTATTCTTAGAGGACATAGAAACAGTCGTATCACCAGACAATGCCTGAACATCAAACCGAGTATTGTAAAAACCTTTACTCGAATCAAAGTGTAATTGACCTTGCTTCACCCTTGTATTTAAGTCGACATCACCGATATACAAGGGGTTATTTTGGAATTGCAAATTAAGGCCGATTTTGGGATCAGAATGATCATGGGATAAAGGAATATCGACAGAAAAATCTCCTTTTATCGGCCCTGATATGCGCCATTTGTCAAAAGCGGACAAAACAGAATTTTTCAGTGGCGTAGTACGAAGCAGAGTTAAAACAGATGTTGAATTCTGTTCTAAGTTACCATGGACATTCACCCAGTCAGCCTTATTTTTCTCAATCGGCAAATCAACAAAAATATTGTTAACAGCAAGACCTGACAAGGTGGCGGACTTCACGGCCACATGCAAACCCGATTTTTCCAGCTCAACTTCACCATTTACCTGTTTTGCCACAGGCCAATCTTTAGCAAAAGCCACGTCTGCATTCTTCACGTTCATCTTCATAAGAACGTTCGCATCGTCACCCTTTTTAAGCCCTGTCTGGACGACAAGACTCATGTTATTGATCGTCCCTTTTCCGGACTTGAATGCTTGATTCAACCAGTCCAGTGTCGATGGATCTAACACCCCTTTGGGAATGTATTCATTACGGTCTTTGACGGGCACATGATCAACCCCCAAACTGAGCGACAACCAATCTGACTCGTTTGGCCGAGATTCCACCCTAAAGCCACCAACGACCTGCGTATTATGACGAGATAGATACAAATCCTTGCCAGACACAATGAAAGTACCTTGGTTTTCCCTCCAATTCACTTGTCCAGATATTTGATTGACATCCCACCCTTTATCATAGACAGTTGGAAACTCAAGATAACCATCCTTACCCTTAAACTGAACCGCTCCTCCTTCATCCGTTAAGTTAAAGGTGCCATTTAGGTGGGTTGCCTTAGGAATACCATTAAACCCGTCGATGGAGGCATTCTGAAAATTACTTAAGTAATGATAGGAAGGATCCTTGCCATGAAAATCAAGTAATAGCGATCCGTTACTTGCGACGCCCTTGGGATTCAAACCCTCTAATAATGAAGTAACATGCCATTTAGGTTGCAAAAAGTTTACTGCAATCCTTTTAACCGCTCCTAAATCTATCTGATCAAACTTAACAAAAGAACGATCACTCGCTTCAGACCAGTCATAAACCAGATTAGTGCTAGCAGCAACATGACCTGTTCCATCCTCAATGGCAAGATCATTCACACTCAGAGATAAACTTGGAAAACGCTGGCTAAAGCGAAGCTTGAAGTCAGGATGAGCTTGGTAGGTTTGACCATTCTTTAGCGCGACAGCAAGAGTCGTACTTTGCCCTTGCAAATCAAGAGAATGACCCACTCGATAGTTTAACCAAAACTTACCGCCAACCTGAATGCTTTTGAAGGGTTTGGCCCATGAAAATGAACTATCAATTAACGGCAGCTGAATATTGGGAACATTAATATTGGCTTGAACATGATAATCGCCTATCAGCCCCAATAACCGTGACACTTTGGCCTTGATGGTAAACGGCTCTGATTTACCATCCAAATAAGCCTTTAGCTTAACCCAAGAGCTTAAGTCGCTTTGAAATACATAAGCTTTGGGAATCAATAACTTGTGATTACCAAATTGATCACTATCGAGAATAACCTTGGCATCTAACATTGAAAAACGCTTTTGTGCCATCAAGTAGCCAAGGATTCTCTCTATTCCTACATCATTTTGAACATCATGGCTTGCTTTTGCCCCTTTCAGTTGCCATTTACCTTGTCGCTCTTGAAGTGCCACAGAAGGATTAGTAAATCGAACGTAGGTGAATTTCGGACTAAAGGTTAAAAGAGATTTAATGGTATTGAGGCGTATACGGACTTCTGACACTGAAACAACAGACTGGCCATCAATATCTAGGTTCGCATTAGAAGCATAAATAGTAGGATCAATTCCTTCTAACCCTCCTCCTATTTTGCCCAGAGAAATATGATAGCCCGAGATTTGACTCAGATTTCGCTCTATCTGAGGGCGGTACTCATTTAAAAGTGGCAACAGCAGCTTGGCGGCAACAATAACAAGTGCTAAAAAAGCAACAATGAAGACTAAAATCCACCAAATAATACTAATCGCACGTTGCAGAGGTTTAGCCATCCAGGTTTCTCCGTTTATCTTAGGACGACATCATACTGATCTTGTGTATATACAGGATCAACCTGAAAACGAATAGTTTTACCAATAAATGCTTCTAATTCCGCAACACCAGCACTTTCCTCATCAAGAAAGCGATCCACCACAGAACTGGCCGCTAATACAGTGTAAGTTTGGGAGTCATATGCCCTATCGGCCCTTAAAATCTCCCTAAACACTTCGTAGCAGACAGTTTCCGGCGTTTTTACTAAGCCACTACCGCGACAAGCCCGACATGGCTCACATAATGTCTGACCAAGACTTTCACGTGTACGTTTGCGCGTCATTTCCACTAACCCTAAATCCGACACACCCGTAATTTTGGTCTTAGCATGATCAAGCTCTAGTGTTTTATCAAGCATTCTCAATACTTGACGCTTGTGCTCATCATCTTCCATATCGATAAAATCAATAATGATGATGCCACCCAGATTACGTAAACGCAATTGGCGTCCAATCGCTGTAGCGGCCTCAAGGTTCGTTTTATAGATCGTCTCTTCTAAATTACGACTTCCAACAAATGCTCCGGTATTGACATCGATCGTTGTCATCGACTCAGTTTGCTCTACCAAAAGGTAACCACCGGACTTTAACTGCACCTTACGATCCAGCGCCTTTTGAATTTCATCTTCCACGCTGTACAGATCAAAAATGGGACGCTCACCCGGATAATATTCAATACGATCCCTAAGCTCTGGAATAAAGTCTTCCGCAAAAGAGCGCAGTTTATTGTAGTTTTCACGTGAATCAATGCGAATTTTCTCTGTCGTCAAGCTCACCAAATCTCTCATGGTACGCAAATGCAAAGGCAAATCCTCATAGATAACGGAAGGTGACCTAGCACTTTTGATGCGTTTTTTAACGGATTGCCATAACCGCGTTAAAAACTTAATATCCGACAAAATTTCTTCTTCACCAGCACGCTCTGCTGCGGTACGAAGAATATAGCCATTGGATTCATCCGCCTCGGTTAATGCCGTTGACACTAGAGATTTTAGACGCTCACGCTCTGCTTCATCTTCGATACGCTGACTGACACCGACATGAGACTGGTCTGGCATATAAACCAGATAACGAGACGGAATAGATAAATGCGTGGTTAAACGAGCGCCTTTGGTGCTAATAGGATCTTTTGTTACTTGAACCACCAGAGATTGCCCTTCACGCAAATAATCACCAATTTGATCACTTGGGTTAACAGCATCTCGATCCACCACCTCAGAGACATGAATAAAAGCCGCTCGCTCTAAGCCTATGTCAACAAAGGCTGCCTGCATTCCTGGTAACACGCGGACCACTTTACCTTGATAAATATTACCAACGATCCCCTTGCGGCTAGAACGTTCGATATAGACTTCTTGAAGGACGCCATTCTCTACCAACGCCACTCGAACCTCCATCGGAGTGACATTAATTAATACATCTTCACTCATGAGATATCTCCTCAAGGGAATGAATCCCATATAATGCTAGAAGCTGCGACGTTTCGAATAGGGGCAAACCTACAACCGCAGAGTAGGAACCAGAAAGATGTGAAACAAACACAGCGCCTAATCCCTGGATAGCATACGCTCCCGCTTTATCTTGGGGCTCACCAGTATGCCAATATTGAGCAATTTCAACATCAGATATAAACCTAAATGACACGTCCGTCACCACGTTGGTTAACTGTACGTGCTCACTATCTTTATCACATAAACATAAAGACGTCATCACCTGATGAGATCGGCCAGACAATAGCCGTAGCATGCACTTAGCGTCTTCAAAAGAGGCAGGCTTACCTAACACCTTCCCATCAACGACGACACTGGTATCAGACGCCAAAATAACACAGCGCTCGCTTTTTGATATGGGATTTTGACGATACTGTGAAGCGACAGCTTGTGCTTTTTCGAACGCCATTCGTGTGACATAGTCATGGGCAGTTTCCGCCTCATGAGGCGTTTCATCAATATCTGCAGGGCAAACATCAAATTCTCTGACCAATGTTCCTAACAGTTCTTTCCTTCTTGGCGATGCAGAGGCCAAAACAAGCATAAACCTATCCTAATAAAAAATAGCCCAACAAACGCCTAATATCATTGATCTAACGAATCGCGTAAATACGACGTATGCTGCGCAAAAGAATAAATGACCATGGCCACAGTAGCCCCGTCACAATGGCAGGCATAAAGATCATCAACGTCGGTTTAGCGTCACCAAAATAATGATCAATCCAAAAATCTACCAGCTGATTCACACTTACCAGCAAACAGACAAACAAACCTTGTTGCCAACGATGATACATTCGTAAGCGTTTATAAAACACACCACAAGTATAGGCAATAATGACATAGGTTAACGAATGCTGACCAATAATGCCGCCCTGAAGCAAATCGACCAATAACCCCAAAAACCAAGCCAGTCCCACCCCCACACGAAAGGGCAAGGCTATTACCCAATATAAGATCACCAACAGAACCCATTCAGGTCGATACCAAATCAAAGACTCAGGAAGGGGCATAGCCTCCAGCATTAAAGCGGCAATCAACGTCACTATGAAAACAAAGAAAGCTCTCATTTATCACGCTCCGATTTGGGTCTATCAATTAACATAACATGACGACTACGTCCAAGTTGGGCCAGTGGCACTACATCCACATCGGCATAAGGCTGCCCTGGAATATGCTTAACTTCTCGAACAACACCGACAGGATACCCTGCAGGAAAACGATTCCCTAAACCCGATGTCGTCAATATATCACCTTTTCTAATATCGGCTGACTGAGGCACACTCATCAATTTCATATGATGCAAATTCCCAATACCTCGCAGCACTCCCCTAAACCCAGTCCGGGCAAGTTGTACAGGTAAAAAATGACTGGCATCCGCTATCAATAAGACACGACTGGTATAAGCAGAGGTTTCGACGATTTGACCAAAGACACCAGTGGCATCTAAGACCGGCTCACCTACATAAGCACCAGATGAAAACCCCTTGTTAATCAGTACTTTTTGACTATACGGATTCTGGTCAAAACCAATCACCTCAGCCAAGACAACTTTTTCATTCACCCTCTGGGAAGCATCAAGCAGCTCACGCAATCTCACATTTTCTGCCTGCAACGATGAGAACTGTTGCAAACGACTGCGCAACAATAACAATTCTTGGCTAAGCTTTTGATTCTCTTTCACCAAATCTTCACGGCTTTGCAAGTGATCATTGGCCCAAAAGAGTATTTGTTGGGGCGTATTTACCACAACTTGAATAGGGGCAACCAGCCAGGTAAGGTAGGGTCGAATGGGGGCAAAAATAGAATAGCGGACATCGCCCACTATCATAGCAACAGATAAGATAACCAGCACAATAAAGCGTGCGCTGGATATCTTGCCATTAAAATAAATCGAATTATTAATGGTGAGCTCCTACCTTTTACTCGTTTTCAGCAGTAAAAAGCTCGGCAGCGTGCTTATCCATCATTTCCAGAGCCATACCACCACCTCTAGCAACACAGGTCAGTGGGTCGTCAGCAATGATAACTGGAAGGCCTGTTTCTTCGCTGATTAGACGGTCAATTTCACGCAGTAACGCACCACCACCAGTCAGAACAAGACCCGTTTCACCAATATCCGCCGCCAGCTCTGGAGGGGATTGTTCGAGAACACCTTTGATCGCTTGTACGATTTGTGCAAGAGGCTCTTGAAGCGCTTCAAGAATTTCAGTGCTGCTCAATGTGAAGGAGCGAGGAATACCTTCAGCTAAGTTACGGCCACGCACGTCAATCTGCAACTCTTCACCCGTATGGTAGGCCATACCGATTTCCGTCTTAATTCGCTCCGCAGTGGCATCACCAATCAAGCTACCATATTGACGACGTACGTAAGTCGTAATCGCCTCATCAAAACGGTCACCGCCCACTCGGATAGACTCCGATGTTACAATGCCATTCAACGAGATAATGGCAATTTCAGTGGTACCACCACCGATATCGATCACCATAGAGCCTGAGGCTTCAGCAACAGGTAAGCCAGCCCCAATCGCCGCTGCCATGGGCTCTTCTATGATATAAACCTCGCGAGCCCCCGCACCCAAAGCAGACTCTTTAATCGCTCGCCGCTCAACTTGTGTGGATTTGCATGGTACACAGACTAATACTCTTGGACTTGGTTTTAAGAAGCTATTTTCATGAACTTTGGAAATGAAGTATTGCAGCATTTTTTCGGTAACATGAAAGTCGGCGATCACACCATCTTTCATTGGTCTAATTGCCGTAATATTACCGGGCGTACGACCTAACATTCGCTTAGCATCAGTACCCACTGACGCTACTGTTTTTTGATTTCCATTGTGTCGAATGGCAACAACAGATGGCTCATCTAGAACGATCCCCTGCTCGCGTACATAGATAAGGGTATTAGCTGTTCCTAAGTCAATTGACAAGTCGCTTGAGAACATTCCCCTAATTTTTTTAAACATGAATTTCCACACCCTGATGAATACGAAACGAATAACGTCAAAATGTAACAATCGCTTGCAAATTGGGCAAGCCGATTCAGTGCAAAATAGTAAAAAGTCTTTAGGTATTTCATTGTTTGTACAAAAAATTTTGATTTCGGCGAAAAGAATCCGCTTTTTCACCTGAGTTACTTTCTAGCATAAGCTCGAAGCGATACAATGGTAGCTATTTTCGACAATTAAATATCAGGTGGAACATGTCCATAGACAAACAAGACGTGCAAAAAATTGCACACTTGGCTCGCCTCGCCCTCACTGAGGAAGATGCCGTTCAGTACCAACATTCACTGTCCAGTGTTTTATCACTTGTAGAACAAATGCAATCTGTTAATACCGATGGTGTAGAACCACTTTCCAATCCGCTTGAAATGACACAACGATTAAGAGAAGACGTGGTAACAGAAGGCAACCGTAGAGAAGAGTTTCTTGCCAACGCACCGCAAACCGAAGCGGGTCTTTTCCTTGTACCGAAAGTGATTGACTAAACGAGAGCAAACCATGTTCGAACAAAGTATTTCCGTTTTAGCGCAAAAACTGCGTAATAAAGACATTTCCAGCGTTGAATTAACACGCACTTTTTTAGACCGCGTGACAAAGCTTAACCCACAACTCAATAGCTACATAACCATCAGCGAAGACCTTGCTCTACAACAAGCAAAGGCTGCCGATGAACGACTTGCAAACGGTCAAGGCACCAGCCTAACTGGCATCCCAGTGGCTCATAAAGACCTGTTTTGCACCCAAGGCACACT
Source organism: Marinomonas sp. 63XJN7_7_ISO-PGPR-S23-202 (assembly GCF_056173505.1). Classification (NCBI taxonomy): domain Bacteria; kingdom Pseudomonadati; phylum Pseudomonadota; class Gammaproteobacteria; order Oceanospirillales; family Oceanospirillaceae; genus Marinomonas; species Marinomonas sp. 63XJN7_7_ISO-PGPR-S23-202. The sequence continues at coordinate 2,908,764 of NZ_CM149677.1, forward strand.
AACGACTTGCGGCTCAAAAATGCTCCATAACTTCGTTCCACCCTATGAGTCTACCGTCACGCAACGCATTAAAGACGCAGGTGCCGTCATGCTGGGTAAAACCAACATGGACGAGTTCGCCATGGGCTCTTCTAACGAAAACAGCTTTTACGGAGCCGTTAAAAACCCTTGGAATCTAGACACTGTTCCAGGTGGCTCATCTGGCGGCTCTGCTGCCGCTGTTGCAGCAGGCCTAGCTGTGGCTGCGACAGGCACAGACACTGGAGGTTCAATTCGCCAACCCGCTTCTTTTTGTGGCATTACAGGTCTTAAGCCAACTTATGGCCGTGTTTCTCGCTTTGGCATGATTGCTTTTGCCTCCAGCCTTGATCAAGGTGGCCCAATGGCAAAAAGCGCGGAAGATTGCGCTCATTTATTACAAACCATGGCTGGATTCGATGAAAAGGATTCCACTTCCTCCGAAACAGCGACGGAAAATTATTTAGCCAATCTAAACACACCATTAACAGGCTTAAAGATCGGCCTTCCAAAAGAATACTTTGGGGAAGGTTTGGATTCGCAAGTTGCTGAAACCATCATGACGGCAGTAAAAGAATTCGAAAAGCTGGGCGCAACAGTGAAAGAGATCTCACTTCCTAATCTGCAACTAAGCATTCCATCCTACTACGTCATTGCACCATCTGAGGCCTCTTCTAATTTGTCTCGTTTTGACGGTGTACGCTTTGGTCACCGCTGCGAAGACCCAAAAGACTTACTTGATATGTACATGAGAACACGCGCAGAAGGGTTTGGAGGCGAAGTCCAAAAGCGTATTATGGTAGGCACTTATGCCCTATCAGAAGGCTACTACGACGCTTACTATTTGAAAGCCCAAAAAATTCGCCGCCTGATCAAAAACGACTTTGTTGCCGCCCTGTCTGAAGTCGACGTTATTATGGGACCAGTTGCACCAACCACTGCCTTTGGCATTGGCAGCAAAACCGATGATCCTGTGGCCATGTATCTAGAAGATATTTACACCTTGTCCGTGAATCTTGCTGGTATTCCTGCCATGTCCATTCCAGCTGGCTTTGTCGACAGCATGCCTGTTGGTCTGCAAATCATGGGCAACTATTTTGCCGAAGCCAAGCTATTAAATGTTGCCCATCAATTCCAGCAACACACAGATTGGCACCTACAAACTCCAACAATGGCAAAAGGAGCGTAAGCATGAATTGGGAAGTTGTTATCGGCCTAGAGATTCATACCCAGCTCTCTACCAAATCAAAACTATTTTCTGGTGCAGCCGTTGGTTTTGGCGCAGAGCCAAACACGCAAACTACATTAGTAGATTTAGGAATGCCCGGCGCATTACCCGTGTTAAACAAAGAAGCGCTGCGCATGGCGGTTATGTTTGGTCACGCCATTAATGCAGAAATTGGCATGCACTCAGTTTTTGCCCGTAAAAACTATTTCTATCCTGACCTACCAAAAGGCTACCAAACCAGCCAAATGGATCACCCTATCGTAGGCAAAGGTTATCTTGATGTAATGCTTGATGATGGCTCTACGTCACGCATTGGCATCACCCGAGCACACCTTGAAGAAGATGCAGGTAAATCCCTGCACGAAGATTTCCAAGGCATGACTGGTATCGACCTAAACCGCTCCAGCACCCCTCTACTAGAAATTGTCTCAGAACCCGACATTCGCTCCGCCAAAGAAGCCGTTGCCTACGTCAAAATGATTCACTCTATCGTGACTTACTTAGGCATTTGTGACGGCAACATGGCAGAAGGCTCTATGCGGTGTGACATCAACTTGTCATTACGACCAAAAGGCCAGGAAGAGTACGGCACCCGAACTGAAATCAAAAACGTCAACTCGTTCCGCTTTATTGAAAAAGCCATTTATACAGAGATTGAGCGCCAAGCCGACATTCTTGAAGACGGCGGCCGAATCATTCAAGAAACGCGCTTGTACGACCCAGATAAAAACGAAACGCGCAGCATGCGCTCCAAAGAAGACGCAAACGATTACCGCTATTTCCCCTGCCCAGACCTTCTACCAATTGAGCTGACTCAGGAATACGTGGATCAAATCAAAGCCAATCTTCCTGAACTACCAAATCAAAAAGCCGCGCGCTTCCAAGAGGAATACAAACTGAGCGAATACGATGCGGGCGTATTATCCGCTTCGCGCGCAATGGCAGATTACTTTGAGCAAGCCAATGAGTTAGTAAAGGACGCTAAGGTGACAGCCAACTGGGTAATGGGTGAACTAAGCAAACTACTCAACCAAGAACAACTTGAAATCACACAATCTCCAGTGAGCGCTAAGGCACTGGGCGAGCTTCTTAGCCGCGTTCTGGATAACACCATTAATGGCAAAACCGCCAAAGACGTTTTGCAAGCCATGTGGAACGGTGAAGGCTCTGCGGATGAGATCATTGAGACCAAAGGCCTAAAACAAGTCACCGACACGGGTGCTATTGAAGCCATGATTCAGGAAATCCTAGATGCCAACGCTACCCAAGTTGAGCAGTACCGTGCCGCCGATCCAGACAAACAGAAAAAAATGATTGGTTTCTTTGTTGGACAAGTGATGAAAGCATCTCAAGGCAAGGCCAACCCTGGGATTGTTAACCCAATTCTAGCCAAGATGTTAAAAGGCTAAAATAAACCTCACCATAAAAAGCGACCTTTTTCATTTCAGACTAAAGGTCGCTTTTTTTTGTAACATCAATCCAGACAAACCATCCATTAGACAAATAAAAAGGCACCATAAAATTTATGATGCCTTTTTTAAACACGTGCTACTTGTTATTTAAGTAAGCTCTCGACAATAACCCGATTCGCTTCAGGGAAAGCATAATTCGCTAAATCCCCCAAAGGAACCCAGCGCACCTCTTGTCCTTCTCGTCCATGTGGCTCACCGTTAAACTTTGTCACAGTGAAAAATACCAATTCAACTTGTTTATCGCCATAATCGTGCGCAACAGTCTGAAAATGCGAAGCATCAAGCGTTTCAATACCACACTCTTCACTTAACTCTCTTGCCAGTGCAGAAAGGGAAACTTCACCTTCTTCGCATTTGCCACCCGGAAACTCCCATAAACCACCTTGATGTTTATCAGAAGAGCGCAAGGCAATGAATACCTGACCCTCACGCAAAACAATGCCTGCCGCCACCCGAACCAACATTAGGTACGATACTCCGCATTAATGGTCACGTATTCATGGGAAAAATCCGTTGTCCAAACCGTATCGGAGGCCTCTCCAGCCCCTAGATCAATCACGATATGGATTTCTTCAGGGGACATCGCCTCTTGACCATGTTCTTCTATATAGCCAGGCGAACGACCACCATCGCGAACAATTTCAAACCCATTGATGTGCAGTTGAACTTTATCAACATCCAACCCTTCAACACCCGAACGACCCACCACAGCCAAGATACGCCCCCAGTTAGGATCAGATGCAAATAAAGCCGTTTTTACCAGAGGAGAATGAGCCACTTCAAACGCCGTTTTCGTCGCATCAGACACCTTAGCAGCACCAACCACCTCTACAGTTACAAACTTCGTTGCCCCTTCTCCATCACGCACAATGGCGTGCGCCAACTCTTGCATAACCTCAGTGAAGGCCAACACAAAAGCTTTAGCAAGCGGAGAATCCAGAGATGTAATCAACTCATTTCCTGCCTTACCGGTCGCCACAGCAATACAAGAATCATTAGTAGACGTATCACCATCAATGGTAATTCGATTAAAGCTCTTGTTAACCACTTCTTTTAAAACAGCGTGAAGGACAGATTTTTCAATAGCAATATCACTAAAAACGTAACCCAGCATGGTCGCCATATTGGGGCGAATCATACCAGCCCCTTTCGAGATACCACCAACCGTAAAAGTCTGGCCTTCAAATTCAAAAGTACGAAAAGAACCTTTTGGCAAGGTGTCTGTCGTCATAATACCTACACCAGCGGATTGCCAGTCGTCAGCCGAAAGATCATCCAATGCCGACGGAATTGCTGTCACAATTTTATCAACTGGCAAAGGCTCACCAATGACTCCCGTTGAAAAGGGTAGGATAGCCTCAACAGGCACGTCCGCCTGGTCTGCAAGAACTCGACACGTTTCTAAAGCATCCTCCACACCAGACTTACCTGTTCCCGCGTTAGCATTACCCGTATTGATTAACAAATAACGCGTATCCGCTAACGCCAAATGTTTCTGACACAAACGCACTGGCGCTGCGCAAAAAACGTTTTGTGTGAATACGCCCGCAACAGACGCCCCCTCACACAGCTCAAAAACCACAACGTCTTTTTTGTTTGGTCTTTTAATGCCAGCTTCAGCAACACCTATTTTCACCCCATCAATTTCAGGGATATTCGGGAAACCTTTCAACCCAACTGCCATTTAGCTTTTCCTTCTTTAAACCAGACGACCGTGACATTGTTTGTACTTTTTACCAGAACCGCATGGACAAGGCTCATTACGACCCACTTTAGGGTAATTTTGAGCCATAGAGCGACCATCATCAAGAGACGACATATCCTCATGGTTCATACTTAACTGGGTTTTTGCCTCTAAGGCACGGCGCTCTTCTTCTATTTTCTCTACTTCTTCAGGGGTTTGAACCTGAACACGAGAAACAATTTGAATCACTTCATACTTAATCTGTTCCATCAACCCTTGGAACAGTTCAAACGCTTCACGCTTATACTCTTGTTTAGGGTTCTTCTGAGCGTAACCTCGCAAATGAATTCCCTGACGCAACATGTCCATTGTCTGCAAGTGCTCTTTCCACAAGGTATCCAGAACTTGCAATAATACTTGCTTCTCAAAGGATCTTAGCGGCTCACCACCTACAATGTTTTCCTTACTTACATAATCGGCAACAAAGGCGTCTAGAATTTTCTGACGTAGTGGCTCTTCGAAAAGCTTGCTATCCTCTTCCACCCACTTAACAACGGGGATTTCCAAGCCAAACTCATTACGTATCTTCTCTTCAAGCCCTGTCAAATCCCATAGATCGTAGACACTCTGTGGCGGAATAAACTCGTCGATCAGACTGGTCACAACATCTTCACGCATCGCAATAATCGCTTCAGAAAGATCTTCTGAAACCATCATATCAAAGCGCTGACGGTAAATAACCTGACGCTGATCGTTAGCCACGTCATCGTATTCTAACAATTGTTTACGAATATCGAAGTTACGCCCCTCCACTTTGCGCTGCGCTTTTTCAATGGCATTGGATACCATCTTATGCTCAATCGCTTCGCCTTTTTCCATCCCTAATGCCACCATCATTTTCTTGATGCGATCAGACATAAAAATACGCATTAGACTGTCTTCAAGCGATAAATAGAAGCGCGATGACCCTACGTCCCCCTGACGACCCGCACGACCACGCAACTGGTTATCAATACGGCGCGACTCATGCCGCTCTGTCCCTATAATATGCAAACCACCAGCGGCCAATACAGCTTCATGACGCTCTTTCCATTCCGCCTTGAGGGCATCAATTTCTTCTTGAGAAGCCTTTTCACCAAGTTGATCAATCTCAACCTGAACATTACCCCCCAGCACGATATCCGTACCACGACCCGCCATATTCGTCGCAATGGTCACAGCACCCGGACGACCCGCTTCAGCAATAATCTGAGCCTCACGCTCGTGCTGTTTCGCATTCAATACATTATGCGGAATTTTTTGCTTGTTTAGGTAATCAGATAACAGTTCAGAATATTCGATAGAGGCTGTACCCACCAAAACAGGTCTTCCTCGCTCCACGTTATCGACAATATCGATCACAATGGCCTCGAACTTGTCCTGAGTTGACATGTAGATCAAATCATTAAAGTCTTTGCGTTGCACAGGACGGTTAGTTGGGATAACCACAACGGGCAAGTCATAAATCTGTTGAAACTCAAAAGCTTCTGTATCCGCCGTCCCGGTCATACCAGAGAGCTTTTCATATAAGCGGAAATAGTTCTGGAAAGTAGTCGATGCCAAGGTTTGACTTTCTGCTTGAATAGTCACTCCTTCTTTTGCCTCAACAGCCTGATGGATACCTTCAGACCAGCGTCGGCCTTGCATTGTACGACCCGTATGCTCATCAACAATAACCACTTCATCGCCTTGAACGACGTAGTCAATATTCTTGTGGAAGATGACATGCGCTTTCAAACAAGCATGGACATGATGCAACAAGGAAAGATTACTCGCGGAGTAAAGACTCTCACCTTCATTCAACATCCCTTGCTCAACCAACCAAGTCTCCACAAAGTGGTGACCAACTTCCGTCAATTCAATACTCTTCTGGGACTCGTCAAAAATATAATGACCAACAATATCCTCTGCCGACTCACCTTCTTTCACTTCATGGCGAGACAATAAGGGGGGCAAGTGATTAATTTTACGATATTGCTCAGAGCTGTCTTCAACAGACCCAGAAATGATCAGTGGTGTACGCGCCTCATCAATCAAGATGGAGTCGACTTCATCCACCACCGCAAAATTTAAATCTCTCTGTACACGGTCCTCAAAACGGAACACCATATTGTCACGAAGATAATCAAAACCAAACTCGTTATTCGTACCATAAGTGATGTCACATAAGTAGGCTGCACGCTTTTCTTCTTTATCTTGTCCTGAGAAAACAACGCCCACACTCATATCCAGGTACTCATAAAGAGGACGCATCCAGTTCGCATCACGCTTTGCCAAGTAGTCGTTGACCGTAACGACATGGACACCCTTAGATGAAATCGCATTCAGATAGACAGCCAGAGTCGCAACGAGGGTTTTACCTTCCCCTGTACGCATCTCCGCGATTTTCCCTTCATGTAGAACCATACCTCCAATGAGCTGCACATCAAAGTGTCTCATCCCCATAATTCGCTTACTGGCTTCCCTTACCACCGCAAATGCTTCAGGCAATATCGAATCTAAAGATTCACCACCGCTAACCCGCTCTCTAAATTCATTTGTCTTGCTTGATAAATCACTGTCTGACAGGTCAGTAAAAGATTCTTCAAATTTATTAATTTGTGTGACTAGTTTTTTAAATCGCTTAACTTCTCGGTCATTCTTTGTACCGATGACTTTCTTAATTACGCTTCCTAACATCTTGAATACATCGCAGCCAATTAGTAATGAAAAGATTCTATCACTTTAATGTGGGACAAAACATGAATTATCAATAACCTAAACACAAAAAAGCCAGACAAAGTGTCTGGCTTTTTTGTGTAGAAGGAGAATTTGCTTAAATTTTAAGCGCTCACCAAAGCAGGATCAACGTAAGAGATAGGGTTTTCTTGCTCCTCATTCTCAAAAACAACGTATTCCCATGCCTCTTGATGCTCAAGAAGAGCAATCAACAATTTATTATTTAGCGCATGGCCAGATTTAAAGGCCTTATATTCGCCAATCAAGCTGTGACCTAACAAATACAAGTCACCAATCGCATCAAGTACCTTATGACGTACCAGCTCATCACGATAACGCAGACCTTCATCGTTCAATACACGGTAATCATCAAGCACGATGGCATTTTCCATGTTCGCACCACGAGCAAGATTGTTGTTTTTGAAGTATTCAAGATCCTTCATAAAACCGAAGGTACGCGCACGGCTGATTTCCTTAACAAACGTCGTTGCTGAGAAATCAAAAGACGTATGTTGAACATCTTCACCAATCGCCGGATGCTGAAAATCAATAGTAAATGACAAACGAAAACCCGAGTACGGCTCCAGAGTGGCGTATTTATCACCCTCTTCAACACGGATAGGTTTCTTAATGCGAATAAACTTCTTCGGAGCATTCTGTGCTTCCAAACCTGCAGACTGCAGCAAAAATACAAAAGGACTCGCACTACCATCCATCAGCGGAATTTCACTCGCACTTACTTCAACGTAGGCATTATCTACACCCAACCCTGCCATTGCAGAAAGTAGATGCTCTACGGTACTAATCGTCACATCACCCTTACATAGAGCTGTAGCGAAGTTTGTTGAGCCGACTGCCCGTGCATCGCCATGTATTTCGACCGCAGGCTCTAAGTCTGTGCGAACAAAAACGATGCCTGTATTCACAGGAGCAGGTTTTAATGTCAAATACACCTTCTCACCAGAGTGAAGTCCCACCCCTGTAGCTCGAATAATGTTTTTTAATGTGTGTTGACGTACCATTAGATTCCTACACTTCAATGACAAGATATATCTCAATTGAGAAATAATATCAATATCGTAATTTTTATACAATTCACCGCTTCAACATTGCTTCTTTTTTTCGCAAATTAAACAAATTAATTAATCAGCTTGTCGACGCAAAAAAGCGGGGATATCCAAATACGATAATTTATCGCTACTCGAAGAAGACGAAGAGTTATTCAATTCTCCTTTGTCCACTTCCGAGCTTTTCTCAACCCCATCATCCTTCTTCACAGCAGAAGGCGTTAATACAGGCTTAGGTGAAGCCGCAGGTTGAACAGAAACCTTCTCTTCAACTACTGATTCAACCTTTACCTTTTCTGGCTGAGAAACAACCGAATCACCTACTGCGCTTTGTACCTCTTCAGCGCTAATCCGACCTTCTAAGCCAGTCGCAACAACTGTCACTCGCATTTCATCACCAACACTTGGATCAATTGCACAACCAATAACAACTGTTGCATCCTCAGATGCATATTCTTCAATAATGCCACCAACCTCGGTGAACTCTGATAAGCCAACTTCCTCGTTGGCTGTAATATTTACTAGCACACCACGTGCGCCACGCAAATTAATGTCTTCTAAAAGAGGATTGTGGATAGCCGCTTCTGCTGCCACTCTCGCTCTATCTTCACCCGACGCAGACCCTGTACCCATCATGGCCATGCCCATTTCAGACATCACGGTTCTAACATCGGCAAAGTCAACGTTGATCAAGCCTGGACGCATAATAAGGTCAGTAATACCTTGTACAGCGTTAAACAAAACATTGTTCGCTTCACCAAAGGCCTTCAGCAAAGAAATATTTTTACCTAATACTGGCAACAATCTCTCATTTGGCACTGTTATTAATGAATCGACATTATCTCGTAATTCTTTAACACCTTCTTCTGCCACTTTTGCACGACGTTTACCTTCAAAGGGAAACGGTTTAGTGACCACCGCCACAGTCAATATCCCTAATTCACGTGCAACCTTAGCAATAACAGGGGCTGCTCCAGTCCCAGTACCACCACCCATTCCTGCGGTGATAAATACCATATCGGCACCTGTTAGCAATTGTGTAATTTTTTCTTGATCTTCTAACGCGGAATCTCTGCCAACAGAAGGATTCGCGCCTGCGCCTAACCCTTTTGTTATGGTTGAGCCTAATTGCAAAGACACACCAGTATCAAAACCAATCAAGGCTTTGGAGTCTGTATTGGCGCAGATAAATTCCACTCCTTCCAATTGACTCTCAAGCATGTGACGGACAGCGTTACCACCGCCGCCGCCAACACCGACAACCTTAATAACAGCATTATCGGATACATTATCATCGGCTAAATCAAAGACGTTCATGGGCTTATCGCTCCTTTATTAATTCAATACCCTTATTAACTACATATAACTCTGAAACCAGTGCTTTAAATTGTGCCATACCTTCGCTGGACTGAAGGAAGACCTAGCTTCTTTTTTTGCAGCCAATACTGATAAATCTCGTTTATTTTGCGTCTTAGACATAGTCTGCGCAGATGGCTCAGTCATCTCAGCCTCTTTGCTTCCATAAGCCAATAATCCAACACTTGTTGAATATATAGGGTTATCGACAATGTCTGACATTCCTTTAATACAATCTGGCACTGAAAGGCGAACTGGCATATCAAATACCTTTTCAGCCAATTCAGCCGCCCCTTCCATAAGAGACGTCCCACCAGTAATTACAATGCCTGCAGGGATTCTCTCTGCATAACCACTGCGCCTTAACTCATCTTGAACCAAGCTATAAATTTCTTCATATCTTGCTTCAACTACTTCGGCAAGGGCATGGCGAGAAATCGTTCTGGGTTGACGATCTCCCACACTTGGAACCTGAATTGCTTGATCACCGCTCGCCATAGACGACATAGCGCAAGCATATTTTATCTTAATGTCTTCTGCATGTTGCGTTGGCGTTCTTAACGCCATAGAAATATCATTGGTCACCTGATCACCAGCGACTGGCACAACCGCCGTATGATGTAGCGCCCCATCCAACCAAACAGCGATATCCGATGTGCCAGCGCCAATATCGACCAAGCAAACACCAAGTTCTTTTTCATCTTCGCTTAATGAAGAATCACTAGAAGCCAGTTGCGACAAAATCACACCATCCACACCAAGCCCGCAACGCTTGATACATTTTTCTACGTTCATTACCGCATTTGCGGCACCTGAAATCATATGCACATTGGCTTCTAAGCGAACACCGGACATTCCTAGAGGATCTTTAATTCCTTCTTGAGAATCGATGTGATATTCCTGAGGTAGAATATGCAATACACGCTGATCAGAAGAAATTGGTACCGCTTGCGCCGCATCAATGACTCGATCAATATCTTCTTGTTGAACTTCACCATTTTTCACGGCCACAATGCCATGGGAGTTCAAACTTCTAACATGACTACCCGCAACACTCACATATACAGAATGAATGTTGCATCCTGCCATTAACTCAGCTTCTTCAACGGCACGCTGGATAGACTGAACAGTCGATTCTATGTTTATAACTACACCGCGCTTCATTCCCTTCGCGCTGTGAGAGCCAATACCGACAATTTCCAAACTACCGTCAGCCAGAACTTCCCCGACTAAACAAATAACTTTTGATGTGCCTACATCTAAACCGACTATCATTTAACCTTCCCAGCACTTAACGCTGTTATAACCATTTCCGTCCATTGTTCAAAAAAGCAACAAACAGGCCAAGTTTTCATTGTTTTTTCCAAGCAACTGCAACACCATGAGGATATCTTGCATCCACAGAACTAATCTGATCTATTCTACCCGATAAATCGGTTTTATACACCGTTATAAAGCGTTGTAATCTTTCTAAAATATCTTCTCGGCCCAGTTTTACCTTAATTCCATTTTTAAAAACGATTACCCACGCCCCACGCGGCTTTAATTGCAAGCTATCAATACGCAATGAGGTTAAAGATAATACCTGACTAATCAAACCAAATTGCTCTAATACCACATCACTTGAATCTTTCGGCCCTAATAATTTAGGAAGCGGCAAATTAGGGATACTTTTAGGCGATATAATCACCGCTCCTGTGGTAATGACTTGCCCATCGTTCCAGTATGCTAGCGGCTCATGTTCGTGCACAACCACCTGCAAGGTATTTGGCCAAACTTTACGAACCTCGACGCTTTGAACCCACTGTGGTGACAACGTCACTGCTTTTATCTGCGAAATAGAAGTGGTTAGCAAGCTTTTACCCTGCAAACTAGCGTAATCTTTTTGTAATTGATCACGAGAGCTGTATTTAAGCTGTCCTTTAATCTCAATAGAATGAATAGCAAACCAGTTTTCCGGAGACTCTTTACCCTGAAAAACGGCTATCACAATCAATAAAATAGCACCAATAAGCGCAGCTATTCTCATCCCTTAATTACACCCAAGCATTTTGTGCAATTTTTTCAACCAATGAGGCATAGTCCAAACCAACATACGCGGCCGCCATAGGCACCAGACTATGGGTAGTCATACCTGGTGAGGTATTTACTTCCAACACCCAAAATTGACCCGCTTCATCGCGCATCACATCAACACGCCCCCAACCAGAACAACCTAATGACTGATACGCTTCCATCGCTAAATTTTGCAGCTCATTCTCGTCATCTTCACTTAAGCCACATGGCAGTAAATACTCTGTGTCATCTGCAATATATTTGGCCTCATAGTCATACAATTCATGACTAGCAGACGCTTTGAGTCCAATAGCAGGATAAGCCACATCATCAATGATGCTCACTGTAAACTCAGGGCCTTTGATAAACTCTTCAATTAAAATATCAGAATCGAACTCAAGCGCGTTCTGCAAAGCCACTTCCAGTTGCTGGCGACTATTGGCTTTATTAATACCGACCGTCGACCCCTCTCTTGAGGGTTTAATAATCATGGGGTAAGACAATTCTTTTTCAATGACATCAACATCGGCTTCATATTCAAACGATAGATACGCTGGTGTTGCCAAGCCAATACCCTGCCAAAAGCGTTTTGTCATCACCTTATCCATCGCCAATCCGCATGCCAAAGGTGAACTTCCCGTATAAGGTTTACCGAGCATATCCAGTAACGCCTGTACATGACCATCTTCGCCTTCACCACCATGGAGCGCAATAAATGCCAAATCAAAATGCGTTTCTTGCAATTGTTGTATAGGTTCAAGCAGTCCCTCTGGGCCGTATAGATCAAGCGTTACCACTTGATAACCTTTTTCCTGCAAGCCATTTGCCACGAGCGGCCCACTTTGTAAAGAGACTTCACGCTCAGCAGAACGCCCACCATAAATGACGGCAATGGTCGCTTCTTCTAATAACATAGCCATAAAGCTAAATCCCACTACTTGCTAAGGCTTTTGAAATCAACCCGATATCACCCGCCCCTTGGGTAATCATCAAGTCGCCATTTTTTAGCACATTAGACAATATCGAACGCAAATCAGACGCATTAGCCACATGAATAGGATCAACGGTACCTCGCTGACGAATACTGCCACACAAAGAGCGACTGTCGGCGCCATTAATAGGCGTCTCACCTGCTGGGTACACATCCAACAACAGAAGGACATCCACTTGCGACAAAACTCTCACAAAATCTTCGTACAGATCACGAGTCCTTGAAAAACGGTGTGGCTGGTAGACCATGACTAATCGCTTCTCAGGCCAACCCGCTCGAATTGCCTTAATTGTCGCTTCCACTTCACTTGGGTGGTGACCATAATCATCAACAAACATGACTTGCGAGCCATCTTCAAGTACCAACGGCGTCTGCTCTTGGAAACGGCGACCTACCCCCTCAAAGCCCATCAAACCAGATTGAATAGCGACGGGGTCCACACCTAGATCAAAAGCCACTGCGATAGTTGCCAACGCATTAAGAACATTATGACGCCCTGGCATAGGCAAGCGTATGTTTAGTGGTTGTTCTTGATCAGGACAGTGCGCCAAAAACTCACAATAACGGCCTGTTTGTACAATATTTGTCGCATAAAAATCCGCTTCAACGTCGATACCATAAGTCAGTACCGGACGACTCAATGAGGGCAATATTTCCCTAACATTCGCATCATCCACACACACCACTGCCAAGCCATAAAAAGGTAAGTTATGCACAAACTCAACAAAGGTTTGTTTTACTTTTTCAAAATCACCTTGGTAAGTATCCATGTGATCTTCGTCGATATTGGTGATAATGACCGTTTGGGGCAGCAAATGCAGGAACGATGCATCACTTTCGTCAGCTTCCGCCACCAAATAGGCACTGCTGCCTAATTGCGCATTTGCACCCGCACTAGTCAAACGACCACCGATTACAAAAGTGGGAGCCTCACCTGTCGCCGCCAACACAGACGCCATTAAACTGGTCGTGGTTGTTTTCCCATGGGTTCCTGCAATGGCAATACCATGACGATAACGCATTAATTCCGCCAACATCTCGGCCCGACGAACGATAGGAATACGGTTTTCTTTTCCCCACTGGATTTCAGGGTTTTGCAAATTAATGGCTGTCGACACAACAATGACATGTGCATCGTGAACATTGCTCTCTTGGTGACCAATATGGATGCTAATACCCAACTCAGCCAAACGATCGGTCACTGCAGAGGACTTTAAGTCAGAGCCTGACACTCGATACCCTTGATTATGTAACACTTCTGCAATGCCACACATACCGACACCACCAATACCGACAAAATGAATATTTTGAATGCGGCGCATTGTGGGGATATCGTACTGAAACTTGTTTCCTATCATTTTATTAACCTTAAACAATTTGCAACTACATCATGAGTCGCATTGGGATGGGCAACTTTTTTGGCCTGCTCTCCCATTTTTACTAATATGGATTCGTTCTCTAGCAAGGGAGCCAATAACTCAATCACCTTGTCACTTGTTAACTCAGGTTGTGGCAATAAAAACGCCGCCCCCACACGCTCTAAATGGCGCGCATTTTCTGTCTGATGGTCGTCTATGGCATAAGGATATGGCACTAAAATAGAAGGTAGCCCGGCTACCGCTAACTCACTTACCGTCATCGCTCCCGCACGGCAAAGCACGATATCAGCCCAATAATAGGCCTGATTCATGTTATCCAAATAGGCTTCTACACGAGCGGATACATTCGCCTTTTTATAAAGCTCTAAGACATCATCATAGTTTCGCTTTCCAGTCTGATGCCACACATCTAGACGCTGAGACAAAGGCCATTTTGTTAACACTTCTGGCATAATATCGTTAATGGCTTTTGCCCCTAAACTGCCTCCAACAACCAAAAGTTTTAATGGCCGAGCCATTGTGTCACGTGGGGCTCGAACATCTTGCGTCAAAATATCAGCGCGCACAGGATTGCCGACATGGATGCCCTGTGGCAACGCCCCATCAAACGCCTGCAAACTAACATTAGCCACTTTCGCAAGCAACTTATTCGTGGTTCCTGCTACGGCATTTTGCTCATGAATCACCAAAGGGATTCCCAATAACTTTGCAGCCACCCCACCTGGCCCAGCAACAAAACCGCCCATCCCTAACACAACGGATGGCTTCTCTTTTTGCAAAAAAGCAAATGCTTGGCCAATTGCGTGTAAAACCCGAAAAGGCGCCGCCAATAGCCCAAACACGCCTTTGCCTCTCACTCCTTTAATAGAAACGGTATGAATCGCAATATCATGCTGGGGAACTAAGGTTTCTTCCATACCGCCTTTAGAGCCCAACCAAAAAACCTCAAAGCCTTTTTCTTTAAATTGTTGCGCACAAGCCAGTGCTGGGTAAATATGTCCACCAGTTCCACCAGCCATAATGACAACACGTTTGATGTCAGTCATTACTCGCCTCAATATTGGTTGATTTGTTTCGCTTTTCGGTTTGTTCATTTTGTTTTGTTTGAGCAGACTCTATACGTTTATTTTCAATGTCTACCCGTGCAATAACAAACAAACTGGCCAAGGTAATAATTAAACTACTGCCTCCATAACTTATTAAAGGCAGCGTCAAACCTTTTGTTGGTAAAAAGCCGGTATTCACACCAATGTTAATAATCACCTGAGCTAAAATCAGAATAGAAAACCCAAAACAAACATAACCCGCAAATGGACGCGATAGAGCCATCGCTTTATTGCCTATTTTGAAGGCACGACTTACCATTACGCCAAATAATAAAATCAAAACAATGCCACCGATTAGTCCCGTTTCTTCTACCCAAATAGAAAAAACGAAATCGGTATGGGCCTCTGGTAAATAAGACAGTTTCTGTACACTATTTCCCAAACCAAGGCCAAACCATTCACCTCGACCATACGCAATTAACGCCTGACTTAACTGATACCCTTCATTAAATGGGTCTGCCCACGGGTCAATAAAATTCATTAAACGCTTCATACGATAGCTTTCTGATATGGCCACTACCCCAAGCATCAAAATAGCGCCCGCCAACAACAACAGAAACTGATAAAGTGGCGCTCCGCCAAGAAATAACAGAGCCATCACAGTACCCAGAAGTACCACAGAAGCGCCGAAATCGGGTTCAAACAATAAAAAAAGCAGGAAAATACTACATAAGCATAAAGGTAAGAAGAAGCCCACCCAACCGCTTCGCACCCGTTCTGCTCGACGCACCAGATAACCGGATACATACACAACCATACAAACCTTTGCAACTTCCGAGGCCTGCAAATTAAACACCACCAAATTAATCCAACGACGACTACCATTTACCGTTTTACCAATTCCTGGTAGCAACACCATAATCAGTAACATCAGTGAAACAGCCATAAGCAGTATGCCCCACTTTTGCAACTGATCCGTTGGCAACGACAGCATCACCCAACCTAACGTTAACCCCATTCCCAAATACAGAATCTGGCGCCACATAAAAAAGGTATAATCGTTATGCTGATCAACCGATATAGAAATAGAGGCACTGGATACCATCACAATTCCCAGCGCCAACAAGGACACAACAGAAGCGATAAAAATGGAATCCACTTGGCTAAACTCACGCCAAGAAACTCGATCAAAAAAACCTAGCAGATTCATAATGCTCTAACCAAGCGGGCAAAATGTTCACCACGAACTTCATAGTTTTTATACATATCCAAACTGGCACAGGCTGGAGAAAGCAAAACAATATCGCCCTCTAGCGCCTCCTGTCGAATCGCCTCAATAATGTCATCTAACGTGTTAAAAAAAGCATATTCAGACGTGTCTAATAAAGCTTTGCTAATAGTCTGTGCATCCTTACCGAATAAATATGTTTTACGCACAAACTCAGCAACAGGGCTCGCCAAGGGAGAAAAATCAGCGCCTTTACCTTCCCCACCAGCAATCAGCAAAATATTCTTTTGCGAAGCATGGCCCAAGCCTTGTAATGCTGCTAACGTCGCCCCGACATTAGTCCCTTTAGAATCATTAATATAAGTGACGCCTTGATGCACTCTGACATTTTCACAACGATGAGGTAAGCCTCGGAAGGTTTTTAATGCCTCTGCGATTCTTAGATCTAGAACATCCTGCCCTAATAACTCAATCATGGCGAGAGCGGCTAAAACATTGGCATGATTATGGGAACCTTGTAGCGCAATATTGGAGGTATGGTATAAACGCTGAACACCTTTGCAGAGCCAAGCTCCATTATCATCGTCGGGTAACATGCCATACTCATTTAAATCTGGGCTTTTAGTGGTAAATGCACGCACAGGCACCCCTTCAGGCAACAATGGCGCCGTCAGAATATCCCGCTTATTACAAACTGCTGCCTTGCATCCTCGATAAACTCTTTGCTTCACTCTTTGGTATTCATACAAATCGTCGTAGCGATCCATATGATCTTCTGACACATTTAGAATACAGGCCAAATCTGCCTTTAATGCAGGTGTAGTTTCAAGCTGAAAACTTGATAACTCAAGTACATAAAAATCCACTCCAGCGCTCAACATATCCAAAGCCGGTGTACCAAGGTTGCCACCTGCAACGACTTTTTTACCACAAGCCTCCAATAGAAAAGCAACCAGTGTTGTCACTGTACTTTTTGCATTTGAACCCGTAATAGCTACATAAGGTGCATTGGTGTAATCACAAAACAGATCAATATCGCCACGCATTGCCACCCCTTTTTGCGCCAATGAGGCAAGCACAGGAGTTTTTAATGAAATGCCTGGACTCACATACAGCTCTGTCACAGGCAAGGTTTCAAGCACAGATAAACCACCCGTAAAAATGCGCTCAGAAGGACACAATGATTTGGCTTGCTCCAACCCTGGTGGGTTCTCGCGAGAATCCACTATATAAAAGTCAATGTTTTGGCTCGCCAAAAAACGTACACAAGACAGCCCTGTCGCCCCTAAACCAACGACCGCTCTAACTCGATCCGATCCAATTAACGACATATCAGCTCCTTATCAGCGAACTTTTAGTGTGGCCAAACCAATTAAGACAAGACAAACCGTAATAATCCAAAAACGTACAATGACTTTTGGTTCCGCCCACCCTTTCAATTCAAAATGGTGATGTATTGGTGCCATTCTAAAAATACGCCTCTTGGTTAATTTATAAGAAGCCACTTGCAAAATAACCGACACGGTTTCCATAACAAACACACCGCCCATAACAAACAACACCAACTCTTGGCGCACCACCACAGCAATCGTCCCCAGAGCCGCCCCCAAAGCTAAGGAGCCAACATCCCCCATAAAAACCTGAGCAGGATAGGTGTTAAACCATAAGAAGCCAAGGCCAGCCCCAACCATAGCAGAGCAGAAAACAAGTAGCTCCCCAGAGCCATGCACATATGGAATCAATAGATAATCAGCAAATTTCACATTACCTGTAAGGTATGCAAACACACCTAAAGCCGCTCCAACCAAGATTGTTGGAACAATTGCCAAACCATCCAAACCATCCGTCAAATTGACAGCATTACTGGTACCCACAATCACAAAATACGTCAAAACGATAAAGAATAGGCCTAAGGGTATCGCTAAGTTTTTAAAGATAGGAATTAAGAGCGAAGTTTCGATAGGCGTTGACGCAATGGAATACAAATAGCAAGCAGCACCGATGGCGATAAGACTCTGCCAAAAATATTTCCAGCGCGCAGGTAAGCCTTTCGAGTTTTTTTCCACCACTTTACGGTAATCATCCACCCAACCGACAACGCCAAACGCCAGCATCACAATCAGTACTAGCCAAATATAACGGTTATGTAAGTCTCCCCATAATAAGGTACTGATACTGATAGAAAAGATAATTAAAGCCCCACCCATAGTTGGTGTGCCAGCCTTACTTAAGTGGGACTGGGGGCCATCACTGCGCACGGATTGACCAATTTGCAAACGTTGCAATAAGGAAATCACTCGATTACCAATTAACAAAGAAATGGCTAAGGCCGTCAAGACGCCCAAAATAGCGCGCAGAGATAGGTAATTGAATACAGAAAAAAAAGTGTAGTATTTGCTCAAGTAATCGGTCAACAAGAGTAGCATGAGAGGATTTATTCCTAATTCATTATAATATCAATCACATTTTCCATCTGAGAAGAGCGCGACCCCTTAATCAAAATGGCATGTGCTTCATTAAGCGACTGAATCACAGCCGCCGCTTCACTATGGTCTTGGCACATGACGACCTCACCACCTGCGTCTTTAAACGCTTTAGCAGCAATCGCGGCAATAGGCCCAACACTCACTAAACACGATACATTTTTTGCTCTTGCATACCGCCCTAGCGAGGCATGTATTTCATCTTGTTGACAGCCTAACTCCCCCAAAGCGCCTAATACTAGCCACGTTTTCTCGACGGGTTGCATGGTCAGCACATCAATTGCTGCTTCCACCGATTTTGGGCTCGCATTGTAACAATCATTAATTAACAAGGCGTTATTTTTTGTTGTTAACCGCTCTAATCGCCCCTTTACCTGAACAGGTGTTCGAAGCGCCTTGACTGCATCAACAAACCCTGTCCCTGTCGCGATCAGTGCCAGCACCACCGCCATACCATTAGCAATCTGGTGCTTACCCGCGCAACCAATTTCAACATCAATCTCCTGACCCTGATAACAAAATACAGCATGACTGGTTTGCGCATTTAACTGAATGTTTTTGGCATACAAATGCGCAGTAGAAGAAAACCCAAATGACAAAACCTGACGCCCTGCCGCCAAACCACACCAGTAATCAAAAAAGCCATCATCCGCATTCAGAATGACCGTTGCCGACTCTTTCGCCCCGGTAATCAGTTCGCCCTTTTCTATCGCGATTCCTTCTAAATTGCCAAATCCTTCTAAATGACTGCCACTTGCATTGGTTAAAATCACCACATCAGCATAAATGCTGTAGGATAACTTTTTGATTTCACCCGGAAAACTTGTTCCAGCCTCAATAACAGCAATATCGTGCTGGGGCATTAATTCCAATAAAGTCTGGGGCACGCCAATTTGATTATTTAAGTTGGCGCGAGTTTTTAACACATTTTGCCCAACAAAAGATTGAGCTAACCAATCTTTTACGGTTGTTTTACCATTACTTCCCGTTATTGAAATAATGCTGCCATGAAATGCATCCCGAACATACCGGGCGATTCGACCATAGGCATCCACCGTATTAGACACTTTCACATAAGGAAGATTGGGCAGTTCCCGATCAGACAAAACCGCAACGGCTCCTTGATTAATCGCGTCCTGAGCAAAATCATGGCCATCGAAGCGCTCCCCTTTGATCGCCACAAATAAAGCCCCCTTTGCAACTTTCCTCGTGTCGGTTACAACATCTGTAAAAAGCCGATCATCTGCCATCAACTGCCCGCCACATATTTCAGCAACGACAGAAAGAGTCATATCGATTAACATAATGCCAAGCCCTTCAACGCTTCTTCTTTATCATCAAAGTGGTGTTTAACCCCTTGGATATCTTGGTAGGTTTCATGTCCCTTACCAGCGATCAAAACAATATCTCTGTTATCAGCACTGGCAATCGCCTTGACGATTGCGACTCGGCGATCCACTTCAACTCGATAAACAGCATGCTCCGATACTCCCTCAACAGCATCACGAATAATTTGCTCAGGGTCTTCTGTTCTTGGGTTATCAGAGGTTAACCAAACATCATCAGCATACTGTAACGCTGTACTCAGCATAATGGGACGCTTACCACGATCTCGATCTCCTCCACACCCAAACACACAAATCACGCGCCCTGGAGAATGCTCTTTCAACGCTTCAAGAGCCACTTTTAATGCATCAGGAGTATGCGCATAATCCACCACAACCGTTGGTCTATTAGTGACACTTGAAAGATCCCCTGCCAATACTTTCTCCATCCGACCAGGCGCACCTTTTAACTCTTTTAGCGCAGAAATAAGCAATGCTTTATTCGTGGACAATGACCATAAGCTCGCCAAGGCAGCAAGGGCATTTTGAACATTGAAACGACCCAATAAAGGTAAAAATACCGACGTTTTACCCTGAGGATGACACAAGATAAACTCACACCCTGCAGGATGAAACTGCAAATCCTTCACATAGAAATCCGCTTTTTCATTGGACTCACTGTAGTAGAAGGTATTCGCCCTATCCGTCACAGCCTCCGCCATAAATGCAGTTTGAGAGTCATCCAAACACAAAACCGCTTGCTCAACGGTCGGAAAAGAAAAAAGACGACGTTTGGCCTGTGCATACGCCTCCATTGTTCCGTGATAATCCAAATGATCTCGGGACAAATTTGAAAACACAGCTGTTTGGAAAGGAACACCGTATAAACGCCCTTGATCAAGGGCGTGTGATGAGGCCTCAAAGGCAACAAAATCAACCCCTTGCTCGGCCATTTGACTCAATAATTGATGCATAGACAACAAGTCAGGCGTGGTTTGTCGAGCTTCTTGAAGCTGGTCCAGCGGCCCCACGCCAAATGTGCCAATCAGCCCACTGGAAAAGCCAATGGCTTGCGCCATCTGTGTAAGATAAAAGCAGATTGACGACTTCCCATTTGTCCCTGTCACCGCCACCAGGTGCTTAGGAGGAAGACCAACCATATGGTATAAACACTTGATTAAAACACTGGCTGGCTCTTCAACATGGATAAGCTCTAAAACCGGATGAGACAAATTAAGGTAACGAGGCACAACCGCCACACGGCCGCCCAATGACGCCACTTTATCCAAATAATCCCAACCATGACTTGCCACCCCCGGAAGGGCAAAAAAGACGCCCGAAGCGTCTATGTTGCGACTGTCTGTTTCTAGATGTGTATAGAAACAATCAGTCGTATTGCCTGTTTGCTCAACAGCTGAAAAACTGAGCAATTGGGCATGCGTTAAATTTTCCATTTAATTACCCTGCGCCACTCTAAAGGGAATTTTTTTGCTATCAACTTTCACTTCTCGTAACCCGTCGGGCATATCGGGTGGAATATTTAATGTTCGCAGCGCCCCGCGCATGACTCGAGCGAACACTGGTGCGGCCACTTCACCACCATAATAGTTACGGCCTTTCGGGTTATGGATCATCACCACCATAACTAAACGAGGATCCGAGGCTGGAGCAATGCCAGCAAAAATGGCATTGTATTCATCATACTGATAACCATCGTTACCCACGACGTGAACCGTACCCGTTTTACCTGCAATTTGGTAACCAGGCACCTGCGCCCGCTTACCCGAACCATGCAGCACTACCCCTTCTAGCATTTTAACAACACTTTTCGCGACCTTTCGTGGAATGACTTGCTTACCTTTCGGTGGGGCATCTTGTTTAAAAATAGTCACAGGAACACGATAACCGCCATTAGCCAACGTCATATAAGCTTGAGCAAGCTGCAACGTCGAAACAGATAGACCATAACCATAAGATAAGGTCGCAAGCTCTGCAGGACGCCATCTAGCGTGTGTTGGCAAAACCCCAGACACTTCACCTGGGAACCCAATCCCAACTGAAGAACCAAATCCTAATGAATGGTCCACCTTCCAAATACTATCTGGAGGCAAAGAAAAAGCGATTTTTGACGCCCCAACGTTACTGGACTTCTCCAACAGCTTTTCTAAGTTAATTTTACCATAGTTACCATCGTCACGAATGGTGAATCGCCCAACGCGTAAATAACCTGGCGACGTATTAATAATGGATTCCGTATTATACTGACCAGACATCAAGGCCGCTGACACCGTAAAAGGCTTCATCGTGGAACCAGGTTCAAACAAATCAATAACCGCGCGGTTACGCAACTCATCATAATCCAAAGTCGAACGGTCATTAGGATTGTAAGATGGCTGATTCACCATCGCCAAGATCTCACCTGTTTTGACGTTTAAAATAACCGCAGAAGCCGATGTAGCACGGTTCTCGGTCACCGCCGCTTTAAGCTCCCGATAAGCCAAATACTGCAAGCGCATATCAATACTAAGCTGGATATTTTCCCCTGGACGCGCCGGAATATCTTGACCAATTGGACGAATGGCATTCCCCGAAAGGTCCTTAATATAACTACGTTTTCCAGGCGAGCCTTTTAATTCAGAGTTATATTCCAACTCCAACCCTTCTTGGCCTTTATCATCAATACTGGTGAAGCCAACCACTTGCGCCGTCATTTCGCCAGCTGGATAAAAACGCTTATACTCTTTACGTTTTGTCACACCAATAACATGGGCGGCCATAATTTTATCCGCTTCATGGGGAGAAATCTGACGCTTCAAGTACATAAAAGAGCGTGTTTTATTGGCTTCGAATCTATTTGTCAACCAAGAGTGACCAACACCCATCGCATCAGCTAAACGATTGATTTCCTGCTCAGGCGTCTCACCTTTTTCGGGGTTTTGATCCATATTCCACAGTTTTTTGGGATTAGCAATCAAAGTCCACGTTGGCGCACTGACAGCCAACGGCTCACCACGGCGATCTAAAATCATGCCGCGTGTGGCAGGGATTGTTTCCGTTCTAACGGCGCGCATCTCTCCCTGATTTTGTAAAAAATCCTTATCAATAACAGTCAAATAAAATAAGCGACCTGCAACGACGGCAAATAAGATAAATGCGATGCCGTATACAAACCTAAAACGCCATTTATCGGGACGGTGATTACCGTTTTCAATACTCATGGTTTAACGATAACTATTTCTTCTTTAGTGGGTGCATGCATATGCAAGCGATTTACCGCCGCTTGCTCTAAACGACTTGGCTGAGTCAATGCGCTTTGTTCTAGCAACAATTGCCCCCATGTCACCTCATAGTTGGATTCATCTTGTTTCAGCGATTGAAGATGTGCGTAATCCATCCTGAAACTGTAAACCTGTTCTACCACCAGAATCGAAACGATGGACAACAGCACAACGCCAACCGAATAAGGCCATGGGGAAAATTGAAATCTAGTCACTGACTCGCTCCAAAACACGCAATACAGCACTTCTAGAGCGGACGTTATCACTAACTTCCGTTTTAGATGGCTTAATTGCTTTACCAATGGTTTTAAACTTAATATCTAAATGAGCATTCTGAATAGGCAAATGGCGCGGCAGCTCTGGGCCTTTAGATTTCAGCTTCATAAAGCGTTTAACAATTCGATCTTCTAAAGAGTGAAAGCTGATGACCACCAAACGCCCACCTACTTTCAATGCCTCAGCTGCCGCTTCAAGCCCTACTTCTAAATCGCCTAGTTCGTTATTAATAAAGATACGAATACCCTGAAAAGCACGAGTTGCTGGGTTTTTACCTTTTTCCCAAGCAGGATTTGCCTCTGCTACTATTTTGGCTAACTGCAGAGTGCTCACAATTGGTGTATGAGCGCGGTACTCGCAAATGGCTTTTGCAATGCGTCGTGAAAAACGCTCCTCACCAAACTGATACATCACATCGGCAATCTCTTTTTCTTGAGCATGGGCAATCCATTGTGCTGCGCTTTCCCCTTTATTTGGATTCATACGCATATCCAAAGGGCCGTCATTCATAAAACTAAAGCCACGCTCCGCATCATCTAGCTGCGGTGAAGAAACGCCCAAATCCATCATGACACCATCCACTTTATCGCCACCAAAAAAGGTCACGATATGGTCGGTCATATTGGCGAAGCTATCCTGAACAATAGAAAAGCGCTCATCCTCCTCTTGTAAGGCTTTACCAAAATCAATCGCCACTGGGTCTTTATCAAACCCCAATAAACGGCCCTGCTTTAAACGATCCAACACCAAGCGCGTGTGACCTCCTCGACCAAAAGTGCCGTCAACATAAAGACCATCCACATTGGTGACCAACATATCAACGGATTCGTTCAGCATGACACTGATATGTTCTGGCACGGTGTCTGTCATAAAGAGATATCCATCATGGTTTCAAGTTGTAAGTTATCTATGGAATCCTGAGATAAGTAATCGTCTCGCTGTGCATCCCACTCTTCCTGACTCCATATTTCAATTTTTTTACCCTGACCCAAGAGAGTCACTTTTCTGTCAAGGTTAGCGAAGTCTCGCAACGGAGCAGGCAACAAAATACGGCCTGCTTTATCCACATCTAAATCCGTTGCATGACCTACAAGTAAACGCTGTAAACGCCGTGCTTGTGGCTGAAAGCTTGGCAATTTATCCAGCTTCTCCTGGATCTGCTCCCACTCAATCAGCGGATACAACAGCAAACACTTAGAAGCCGGATCAATAGTGACAACAACACCTTCGTCTTCGTATTGGGCAAGTTCATCGCGCAAGCGTGTAGGCAAGGACATACGCCCTTTTGCATCAACACTTACATGATGGATCCCACGAAACATTGTCATATCCCACTTAACGACACTTTATCCCACAATTTAACACTATTTCTTTAAAAGAGTAAAAAAAAACCAACCAAATAGGCAAAAATAGACGAAATGATTTTGTAAGGACGACTAATTAGAAGGAGAAAACAGAGAAAAAACAGAAAAGACCCACAAAACGACACTTTTGACATAAAAAGAAGTCTGTTCATGTCAAATAGAGTAGGGATAAGATAGCCAGAAAAGTAAAATCAAAAGAAGCACCGAAATGGCACTCTTCAAATAGAATAAAAGAAGGGAGAAAAACACAAGTTGGCCGATAAGCCGGGTTCTGTCGTGGACAGTCATTCATCTAATACGTACATCACTGCACGTCTTTAGCAACCTACCCGAACTCAGCGCGGGTCACGCCAAAGAGTTCCTATTTGGTCTTGCTTCAAGTGGGGTTTACCTTGCCACGAGCTGTTGCCAGTCGCGCGGTGCGCTCTTACCACACCATTTCAACCTTACCGGCAGTAAACTGCTTAGGCGGTATATTTTCTGCTGCACTTTCCGTAGGCTCACGCCCCCCAGGTATTACCTGGCACTTTACCCTGCGAAGCCCGGACTTTCCTCCCCTCAATAGATTGAGCGGCGACTGCCTAGCCAACTTGCGACGCGCATCTTACTTACCAGTATGGAAAATAACAAGGATTTTTTTGATGCCAAGCAAAATACTCGACATCAAAAAAATAAAACATCACGCCAGTGGAATCTTGAAGCACACCTCCAAACCACCTTCCGGTCTATTTTTGGCTTCTATTTGACCTTTATGAGCACGAATAATTCGTTTAGAAATAGTCAGACCGACGCCAAAGCCACCACTGTTTGCTTCACGCGCTTCTGAGGAGCGATAAAAGGCATGAAATATTTTTTCTAACTTTTCGTCAGGCACACCCGGTCCATTATCACGAATATAAATAAACGCGTGATCATCCTTCTCTTCCGTGGAAACCTCAATCAGCCCCCCTTTTCCAGCATAAAAACAAGCATTACGCAGCACGTTTTCTATCGCATGACGTAATTGGAGTGGATCTCCCAACAAGCTTTTGGGGTTCGTCCCCGACTTAACCACTGAAATCCCTTTTAACTGACTTTCAAAACTGACATCTTCAACAATTTCTTCAAGCCACCGCTGGAAATCCACCCTCTGCTTACTTAACGCTGCCGCTTCGAGACGACTCAAAGTTAATACCTGACCTATTAACTCGTCTAACTCATGCAATTCGGTCCGAATTCGCGCCAAATAACTTTTTTGCAACTCCATGCCATATTTATCTTCAGCTATGGTTAAAGCCACTTCAATCCTCGCAAGTGGAGTACGCAACTCATGGGAAACATCTCGCATTAGACGCTCCTTAGAAGACAGTAAAGTGTCGATGCGCACAGCCATTTGGTTAAATTCTCGAGACAGCTTACCAATTGCATCACTTCGCCTGACTAACTTATCTTCAACTCGAGCCGTCATGTCACCCTGACCAAACAAACGAGCAACACTCTGAAGTTTTAGCAATGGACCTAATAACCAATAAGCCAACACACCGCTTGAAACAAGCAACCCTAATAAAGAAAAACCGATAACAAGTTCTGGAGCTAACGAATTAATTTCAGGATTAGGTTTAAATATCAACAAGTACTGGACATTATTCGCACCAATAACTTGAATAAATTGACTATGTAAAAAATCGGCAGATGGACGCCCATCGACTCTTGCCAAATCCCCACTGGAATCCGAAGGAGAATCCGTCGCAGCGGTATTACTATCTCGGAAATTTTTAGGCAATGGCTTTAGTAAAGGACGCCCATTTTCTTGGTATAAATAAATACTACCTGAAAGACGTTTTTCAGCCTTTCTCGCCTCTTCCTTAAGAGACTCCAGTCCAAATTTTTCATAGCTAGCAACCAATTGCACACCAATATCACCCAATAAATCAGCCGATACTTGGTTATGTTTCTGGACAAACTGAACAATTGTTAAACCAATACTCACCACAACCGTATTGGACAACAAAACCACCAGAAACACTCGCAAAAAGGTATTTTTCATAACGTATTAAGCACCCTGTTCATTGGCAACAAAAATATAACCCACACCACGAACAGTTTTAATACGAGGATCTCCAGTTTCTAAATTGCCAATCTTTTTACGAAGATTACTAATATGCATATCCAAGCTGCGATCATACATAGTTAACTTACGGCCAAGGGCTTTTTCTGAAAGCTCTTGCTTAGTCAATACCTGACCTGGCGCCATCAACATACACTCTAACAACGTATATTCAGAGGTCGTCAATTCGACTAATTCACCTTCCAAAAACACACTGCGATCTTTACGACGCAACAATACACCAGACAATTCGATGTCTGCGGTAGGATCGTCCTCCTTCTCTTGACTAGCGCGACGTAAAATCGCTTTAATACGAGCCAATAATTCACGAGGATTAAACGGCTTAGATAAGTAATCGTCTGCCCCCATTTCCAAACCAAGAATACGGTCAATATCATCCCCTTTTGCCGTCAGCATAATGACAGGGACAGAGCTTTTGTTTCGAATTTGTTTTAGTGTTTCAAACCCATCCAACTCCGGCATCATGACATCAAGAATAACGATATCAGGCATTTCCTCTGCCATTAATTCAAGAGCCTCACGACCGTTCCAAGCATGTGCAACATCATAACCTTCTCCATCAAAATACTCTTTGATCAAGTCCGATAAACGCGCATCATCATCTGCAAGCAATATCTTCATCATATTCAGAATCTCTCTTCCAGTAAGTTTATTATTTTACAGCTTTATTCTTGCGCCGTAATGTCAATTGTAAATACTACCCTAGAGTTCAAAAAAGACAGCCCCCCTTTTTCACTCTATTTACAATTAATGCTAATAAAATGAACCTTACAGTCAAAACAGAACAAAAGTATATTCAAATTATTGCTTAAAAGGGTCACGTAAAACAATAGTTTCTAAACGATCAGGCCCCGTGGAAATAATATCAACAGGCACTCCCACATGTTCCTCCAAAAAGCGAATATAGTCCTGTGCATTTTTAGGCAGCGCCTCAAAACTCTCCGCACCGACAGTCGACTCTTCCCACCCAGGCAACTCAACATAAACCGGACAAGCTTGCTCATAGCCTTCGCTGTCGACTAAACAACCAGCAACAGGATTGCCTTTATCATCAGTATAGGACACACACACTTTAATAACAGAAGACCCATCCAGTACATCCAACTTAGTCAGACACATACCTGAAACAGAGTTAATCTGTACAGCATGACGCAGTGCGACAGCATCAAACCAACCACAGCGACGCGAACGCCCTGTTGTTGCACCAAATTCGTGGCCACGAGTACCTAAGCGCTCACCATCTCCATCAAACAACTCTGTCGGGAAAGGCCCTGAACCGACACGGGTAGTATAAGCTTTTGTAATCCCCAGCACGTAATCAAGGTATAAAGGCCCAAATCCCGTCCCTGCCGGCGCACCACCAGCGGTGGTATTCGACGAGGTAACGTAAGGATAGGTACCATGATCCACATCCAACAGAGACCCCTGAGCCCCCTCAAACATAATATTGGCACCAGACTTTCTCAAGTTATGCAGGAGAGAAATTGTATCGGTTACCATTGGGCGAAGGAACTCAGCCATTTCCAACCCTTCTTCGTACACTTCAGAGTAAGAAATTGGCTCAACTTTATGATAGTTAGTCAAAATAAAGTTGTAGTACTCAAGCACCTCTTTTAACTTACTTGCAAAGCGCTCAGGATCCAACAAATCCCCCACCCGAATAGCACGGCGCGCCACTTTATCTTCGTAAGCAGGTCCAATACCACGGCCAGTGGTACCAATTTTCTTCTCACCCTTGGCAAGCTCTCGAGCTTGATCCATTGCAATATGATAAGGAAGGATCAAAGGACAGGCTGCACTAATCTTCAAACGATCAATGGCAGGCACCCCTTGCTCCTGAAGCTCAAGCACTTCGTGCTTAAGTGCAGAAGGCGATAAAACCACACCATTACCAATAACACATTGCACACCTTCACGCAGAATACCAGAAGGAATCAAATGCAAAACCGTTTTCTTGCCGTCGATCACCAACGTATGCCCTGCATTATGGCCACCTTGAAACCGAACAACCGCCGCCACATCTTCTGTCAGCAAATCAACGACTTTACCTTTACCCTCGTCACCCCATTGGGTGCCCAAAACAACGACATTCTTACCCATAATATCAGGTCTCATTCAAAATAATTCTTAGGATGATCTATTTCTCTGCAGGCACTAGTTGCCAAGCATCATCAGCAAATTTCAACACAAAATCAACACGACCTGCCCAAGCATCGTCCAGCGCTTCAATAACACGGTAACCCTCTGCTCTCAGAGCTTTCACGGCTTGCCATACAGCATCACTGGTACAAATAGGCGCCAGCACCGTTTTGGGCGTCGCCACCTCAAAATCCACCAACGCAACCAACGCCTTAACGTCAGTACTAAAACCTGTTGCAGGGCGTGAGCGACCAAATACTTCGCCAATGTTGTTATAACGACCACCCCGAGCGATGGCATTACCATGACCTGGAACATAAGCCGCAAAAAGCAGGCCTGTGTGATAGCTGTACGACACCAAATCACTTAAATCAAAATGCAGCCCAACATTCGGATAACGACGAGAAATAAGCGCGCTTACTTTACTAAGCAAGGCAATCGCATCCAAAACAGAAGCTCCTACACCAGACAACCCTACCGTAGCACGATCAAGTACACCAGAGCCGCCACACAATCTAGGCAATAAAACAAGCCAACCCGCTTGCTCTTCAGTCACATCAAGCCCTGCAACATAAGCATCCAACTCGGGCAAGTCTTTAGATTTATAAAACTCAGTCAATCTCGCTTCTTGATCTTTAGATAAGTGACAGGCATCAAGCACACCCCGAACCACATCCACATGCCCCAAGTCCAATACCAAATTATTTAGACCTGCAACATTTAGGGTTTCCAGCATCAAAGACAAGACTTCAATGTCACTTTCTACGCCGCCATGACCATAAAGCTCGGCACCCAACTGAATAGGGCTTCTCGTACCATCCAGTCCCGCGGGCATGGTACGTAACACACTACCGCAATAACTTAGACGCTGAACACCTTCGCCTTTTAGACAGTGGGCATCTATACGGGACACTTGAGAAGTAAAATCTGCACGAATACCAAGCAAGCGACCGGATAATTGATCAATAACTTTAAAGGTTTCGATTTCTAGATCAGAACCAGCCCCTGTAAGAAGAGAGTCTAGATACTCTAAAAGAGGTGGAATTACTAAGCGATATCCCCAACTTTCATGGAGATTCAGCAGGGCTCTTCGAAGGTGTTCAATTTGCGCCGCTTTTTTAGGCAACGCTTCATCAACCCCTTCAGGAAGTAACCAACGATCTGCTAATGTCATTAATCTATTTCCTCTTAGCTTCGGGTCAGTAAAAGGAGCGTTAATCCAAGAAACATACTAACCGCGCCCAGAATGCGCAAATTCAGATCCGAACCTGCGAGCGCTCTCACCATAATTTCTCGCCACAAATTAGGCGCTAAAAAAGGTAAAATCCCCTCGGCGATCAATAACAGGCTGACGCCAATAAGCATCGACTGCAACAATTCCTGCATAGACTCTCTTTATTTTGACCATTAAAAAACCGGGCATAACCCGGTTTGTAGAATAATACCATGTTTCCTATTTTAACAAATAGGTCTCATAGCCCAATATTTTTGAATATTACTATTCTATTTAGCTGTTTTTTCTTTACCATTGGAGTTATTCAAGTATCTGAAGAACTCACCATTAGGCTGAATGACAAACAGATCTTTATTTCCTTCGAAACTATCGCGATAAGCCTGAAGGCTTCGATAAAAGTCATAGAACTCAGGATCCTGCTTATACACTTTAGAGTATATCGCTGCCGCCTTAGCGTCACCATCACCACGAATCATTTCAGCATCACGCTGAGCATCCGCTTCAATAACAACACGCTGACGATCAGCATCCGCTCGGATACCTTCAGCAAGCTCTAAACCTTTCGACCTGTGCTCACGAGCCTCACGTTCACGTTCCGTCCGCATACGCTGATAAACAGACTCACTAACATCTGGCGGAAGATCAATGCGCTTCACACGAATATCAATAATTTTGATACCCAACTCAGACTGTGCCACTTTATCCAGTTTGTCACGAAGCTCTGTCATCAATTGATCACGTTGACCAGACACAACTTCATGCATGGTACGCTCACCAAACTGGTTACGAAGCCCTGTATCAACGCGAGAAGACAACACTCGGTTTGCGACAAACACATCGCCAGATGTTGCTTGATAGAACTTAGAAACGGACTCGATCCGCCACTTAACATAAGAATCCACGATAACGGCTTTTTTCTCTAACGTTAAATAACGCTGGGGACGAGAATCCATTGTCTGAATACGCGCATCAAATTTCTTCACCTCATTCACAATCGGAATTTTAAAGTGAAGACCCGGCTTAACATCAGGATCAACAATCTCACCAAATCGTAAAACAACAGCACGTTGCGTTGCGTTGACCACGTACATCGACTGAGACGCGATTAGAATCGCAACTAAAGCAGCAAATAAAATTGCAAAAGAAGTTCCTTTCATTAGTTTCTCCCCTGCCTAGTTGTCGATGCTCCTTGACGCTTACGAATCTCATTAATCACCTGATCTGTTAGTGCGCTCACACCATCAGGATCAAGTTTATTTGCATCAAGCTTTTTCGATGACGATTGATTTTTCATCAACTGGTCAAGCGGCAAGTACATCATGTTGTTACCACCTTCCGTATCAATAACCACTTTATTGGTGTTCTTATAAAGATTTTCCATTGTTTCAAGATAGAGACGGCGACGAGTCACTTTTGGTGCTTTCACATACTCACGATACAAACGTTCGAAACGATCCGCTTGACCACTGGCGCGAGCAACAATTTCGGAGCGATAAGCCTCTGCCTCTTCACGAATACGCTGCGCATTACCTCGCGCTTTCGGAATAATACTATTCGCATAAGATTCCGCTTCATTACGTACACGTAATTCGTCTTCTTTAGCTTTGATAACATCGTCAAATGCAGCCTGCACCTGAGTCGGAGCCTGAGTATTTTCAACGTTAACTTTAGAGATTAACAACCCTGTTCCGTAAGCACTCATGTAATCCTGCAAACGTTTTTTCACTTCTGTCGCAAGCAATTCACGACCTTCTGTCAAAATCTGATCCATTTCAGAGCTACCAACAACATGCCGCAAAGCACTCTCAGTTGCCTGAGCAAGCGATTCTTCTGGATCTTTCACATTTAATAGGAAATCTTTAGGGTTTTGTACCGAATATTGCACAGATACACTCACCTCAACAATGTTATCATCTACCGTAAGCATTAACGCTTTATGATCAAGAGAACGAACTTTTGTCACGTTCACTTTCGTAACATGGTCAATCAATGGTGGATTCCAATGCAAACCAGGCTTAACCGTTTCGTAGTATTTGCCCAAACGAAGGACAACGCCTCGCTCTTGCTGGTCAATCTGGTAAACACCTGCCGCCGCCCAAAGCACGAACAAGCCAACCACCAAGATGGCAAGCAGGCTGCGATTGAATTTGCCAGAAAGCCCCGAACCATTACCGCCACCGGATCCACCCCGGCGCGATTTTTTCACGCCAAGCATATCCATAAGTTTGCGAAACGCTTCATCCAAATCTGGCGGCCCTTGTTCTTTTCCACCCGTTGGGCGACCCCATGGGTCACTGTTTCCAGTCTCCTTATCTTTACCGTCAGGGCGATCACCACCGTTACGGCTCTTATCAGGATTCCACGGGTCCTTGTCGTTATTACCCGGTTCATTCCAGGCCATACTACATCTCCACTTTTCTAATGATAATTCTGTCGTGTCTTATGCCGCTTCGACTTCAATCTGATCCTCAGACATACCTGCGCGCGATAAAATCTGTAAGTAATCCTTTTTAGGCAACCGCACCTCCAACACCGATCGCCCAAAATCATCATAGCATTCCGAGCGAACTGCCCCTTGCTCAAATAGCATAGCCCTTAATCGACCTAACTCACTTGGCAAAATAAGCGTCTCATCCAAGACATCTACCGCTAAGATTTCCGCAATAGCCTGTTGCAACAAATCAATACCAACATCATCACGCGCCGAAAGCCAAACTCTAATAGGCATTCCATTCTCATCGCGATCAATGCGTGGCTCAGCCGTTGGCAAAGCGTCTATTTTATTAAATACTTTTAACGTAGGAACTTCATTAGCACCAATTTCTTCTAACACGCTATCCACTTCTACCATATTCTCTTCTCGAGAATGGTCAGCAGCATCAACCACATGAAGAAGCAAATCCGCTTCAGAAGACTCTTTCAGCGTCGCCTGAAACGCTTTTACTAAGCGGTGAGGCAGCTGACGGATAAACCCTACCGTATCAGCAAGAACAATCGTACCGATTTGTTCTAAATCCAAACGCCTTAACGTTGGATCCAAGGTAGCAAACAACTGATCGGCTGCATACACATCCGCTCCTGTCGCACGGTTAAATAAAGTCGACTTGCCCGCATTCGTATACCCTACCAAAGAAACCGTCGGCACAGATGACCGCGCCCTTGAGCGACGACTTTGATCCCGCTGAGAATCCACTTTAGCTAATCGCTTCTGAATGGACTTAATGCGCTCACGAAGCAAACGTCGGTCAGTCTCGAGCTGGGTTTCACCTGGCCCACGCATACCGATTCCGCCCTTTTGGCGCTCTAAGTGAGTCCAACCGCGAATCAACCGTGTTGACATATGTTGGAGCTGAGCTAATTCAACTTGCAACTTACCCTCATGGGTACGTGCACGCTGAGCAAAGATATCCAAAATGAGTCCTGTGCGGTCAAGCACACGACACATTAGGACCGCTTCAAGGTTTCGTTCTTGGGAGGGAGATAAAGCATGATCAAAAAGAACGACTTGAGCGCCTTCTTGATCAACAATATTTTTTATTTCATCCAGTTTGCCGGAGCCGACAAAATATTTTGAATCTGGTCGCTGACGTGACCCTGTTACCACCGCAACAGGATCCGCACCAGCGGAAATCGCCAGCTCAACAAACTCTTCAGGCCCATAAGACTCATTTTGATCATGAAAATCAATATGAACCAGTACCGCAATTTCACCACTATCGGGGCGTTCAAAAAACAAATTAATATTCCTCAGCTTGCCCTATAACGGCAAACTATTCAACGGCATCTTCCGACTGATCAGTCGTCGGGATGCGTATGGTTCGAGAAGGTACAACAGTTGAAATAGCGTGCTTATACACCATTTGACTGACTGTATTTTTCAAAAGAATCACAAACTGATCAAATGACTCGATTTGGCCTTGTAGCTTGATGCCATTCACAAGAAAGATAGAAACAGGAATCCGTTCTTTGCGAAGGACGTTTAAGTAAGGGTCTTGTAACGATTGCCCTTTTGACATTGGAATCTCCTTAATTAGGGTAAAAATAAAAATTAATCTTGTTAAAACAATACGCTAGATAATACACCAAATCTTTTTGTATTTCCCCTATATAATCCTGCTTTCTAAGTATTTCAAGGCCTCTGGCACAAGTTCTTTTGACAAACTATCAAAAATCATCAAATCCTCCCAACCTCGCAACCAAGTCAGCTGACGCTTCGCCAACTGGCGAGTGGCAACCACCCCTTTAAAGATAGCATCTTCGAGCAAATCGTCACCATTTAAATAGCTCCATAACTGACGATAGCCCACACAACGAATGGATGGCAATTCAATAGACAAGTCGCCACGCTGATACAACCCCTCCACCTCAGACAGGAATCCTTGGTCCATCATTTCATAAAAACGCTGTTCAATACGTTGATGCAAGACACTGCGCTCTTTAGGCATCACAGCCAAATTCACCATCTCAAATGGCAAAGATACTGGCTCTTGCTCTGACCACCACTGTGTCATGGAAATACCTGACACTCGAAAAACCTCTAAAGCTCGCTGCAAACGCTGAGGGTCATTTGGATGGATACGTTGAGCAGATTCAGGGTCAACACGAGACAATTCCTCATGCAAGGCCGCCCAACCCTTAACACTTGCTTCTTGCTCAATGTCTTTACGCACTGCCTCATTTGCTTGCGGCAAAGGGGCTAATCCTTTTTGCAATGCGTTAAAATACATCATCGTCCCACCTACCATAAGAGGTGTTCTACCTTTGGCGATAATGTCTTTTGCATGCTCTACTGCATCTTCAACAAAGTCCGCTGCAGAATAAGATTCCAAGGGATCAATAATATCTATCAAGCGGTGCGGTGCTTTTTTCAACGTGGCAGCATCTGGTTTCGCTGTACCGATATCCATACCTTTATAAACAAGCGCAGAATCGACGCTAATAATCTCGTACCCATGATTCTGAGCCAACTCAACAGCTAATCCCGTCTTACCGGAAGCGGTTGGCCCCATTAAACACACCACACTAGGTTTGAGCATATTAACGTCCCCTCAAAAAGAGCTTATCCAAGTCTGACATTGTCATCTGTGTCCAAGTTGGTCGCCCATGATTACATTGTCCGCTTCTCTCGGTAATTTCCATATCCCTTAAAAGACTATTCATTTCTGCAATGGTTAACTTTCGGTTTGCGCGAACAGCACCATGACAAGACATCGTCGCCATTAATTCATTGGCTCGTGCCTCAATCAAATCCGACACACCATTGGTCGCAAGATCACTCACCACATCTCGCACAAGGTTTTCCACATCGGCTTTAATCAAAATAATCGGCACCTCTCGAACCATCACACTTTCCAGTCCCGTACGCTCGACTTTAAAACCAAACGCCAAAAACACATCGCCATTTTCCTCAACCAGATCTGCCTCGCTCTGGGACACTGACACATTAATCGGCACCAATAAAGGTTGGGATGCGATTGTTTTATCATAGAAAGATTGTTTCATGCGCTCGTAAACTATGCGCTCGTGGGCAGCATGCATATCAACCAATATCATGCCACTCTCACTTTCCGATAAAATATAAACACCGTGCAGTTGAGCAACAGCAAAACCCAAGGGAGGAATCGCCTGATATTCCCCTTCTCTCACCTCAAATGATGGGCTCGAATTAACATCCGCCCCAAAAGTCGCATCACTCTCAACCGGAGCACTGGTTTTTACTATACGCACCTCACCCGTTTCTGGATCGACTTCTTCATACTGATTCTCAGTATAATGTTGCGCGTAATCCGATAATTGACGCATACCATTGAGTTGGCTGGTAATTTGCGCAGAATCAACCGCCTGCGAGGACTTCATCCAATCCGAGCCAGCAGGTGACCGTTGACTCATCAAAGGCAACGCCTCTTGCTCAACCATAACAGACTCTTGAGGCTCTGTATCAGAAGGCAGCCAAGCACTTGCATTAGAGCGCTCTCCTTCTGCTTCAGGGCGCACATCGGCAATGGCTTTATGAATACGACTAAACAAGAAGTCATGCACTAACCGCCCATCTCGGAAACGCACTTCATGCTTAGTAGGGTGCACGTTTACATCCACCGTGGCTGGATCAAGCTCAAGGTACAAAACAAAAGTCGGATGACGCCCATTATACAAGACATCACGATAGGCTTGTCGTACGGCATGGCCGACCAATTTATCCTTTACCACTCGCCCATTGACAAAAAAGTACTGCAAATCTGCCTGAGAACGGGAAAACGTTGGCAAACCAATCCAGCCCCATAAACGAAGCCCTGCGGCCTCGACATCAATGGTCAAGGAGTTTTCAATGAACTTCTTACCCAAGAGATTTGCCAAACGGTGTTCCGCATGAAGCTGATCCGTCACCGGGCGCAAATCATATACTTGCTTACTATTGTGACTTAAACGAAATCCCACATCATAACGGCTTAATGCCAAACGCTTAACCACCTCTTCAAGATGACTAAACTCTGTTTTTTCTGTGCGCAAGAATTTACGGCGAGCTGGGGTATTAAAAAACAAATCTCGAACATCAATGGTAGTACCTTGTGGATGAGAAGCCGGCCTAATCGCCGTGTTCATCTCCTTGCCTTCTGCCTCGACTCGCCACGCCTCCGCTTCATCTTGCGCCAAAGACGTTAAATGCATCCGCGAGACAGAACTAATACTGGCCAGAGCCTCGCCACGAAACCCCAAGGTTCGAACTGCCTCAAGGTCATCTAAGGTGACAATTTTACTGGTTGCATGACGACTTAACGCTAATGATAAATCCTCTTTAACAATCCCAGTCCCATTATCACGAATTTTTATACGACGCACACCGCCTTGTTCCACCTCTATATCCAGCTGCGTTGCCCCTGCATCCAAACTGTTCTCAAGCAACTCTTTAACAACAGAAGCAGGACGCTCAACCACTTCACCCGCAGCAATTTGGTTTGCTAAGCGAGGGGATAAAAGATTAATTCTTTGCATGAATTGCCTTTAGTCAGAAAGAAGCCCCGTAAACAGATGGGCTTTCTAGAAATCAACTTGCGGGAATAAGCAACTTTTGCCCGACCCAAATCACATCATTTTTCAACGTATTCGCCTCCCGAAGAGACTTCACCGATACCCGATTACGGCGCGCAATATCCGATAACGTATCGCCTTTAGTGACCGTATAGGTCTCACCATTGTGATGGGTTTGCTGCCATGCGACCAGTGTCCCTTTAGGCGCATTCCGCGTAAAATAAGAAATAACACCGGAAGCAATAGCCTTTGCTAATTGGTAGCGATAAGTCTTGCTCGCAAGATTTTTAGCTTCGGTACTGTTAGATACAAACCCAGTCTCCACCAAGATAGACGGAATATCCGGTGATTTTAACACAACAAAACCTGCCTGCTGAACCGAGCTTTTATGCAACTTAGCCACATTATCTAAATTATCCAGCACACTCTCTCCAACATTCAGACTCATCTGAATCGTCGAGTTCATGGACATATCAAGCAACACCTCCGCCAAGACTTGATCTTTATCATCCAAAGAAATACCGCCAACTAAATCCGCTGCATTTTCTTGTTGAGCCAACCAACGCCCCATCTCAGAACTCTTGCCACTTAATGACAACGCCCAAACGGACGCTCCACGGGCCCTGGCATTAGTAAACGAGTCTGCATGAATGGAAATCAATAAATCAGCATTCGCCTCACGCGCAATACGTGAACGCTCCCGTAGCTTAATAAACTTATCGGTAGACCGTGTTAATACCGCCTTATACCCCTCTACTCGATTAATTCGACGCGCCAACTCCTTACCGATCGATAGCACCACATCTTTTTCTCTGACGCGGTACTTTCCCAATGCACCAGGGTCTTTACCACCATGACCAGGGTCGATAGCGATCACAATATCGCGTTTACCGCCAGACAGCTTGGCTAAATTTTTTACAGAAGGAGTGGTTTTACTTGAACCAGACTCAAGCTCCACTAAAATCCTCGGGCCATACTGCCCAGAAGCAGGGAGCACAGTACTTTTTGCCCTCACTTTTTTAGAGAGGTCAAGTACAAAGCGCACACCATCGTGACGACGAGCATAACGAACACGCATCAAAACATCGGAAGACAACGCTGACAAACTATTCACCACCCCCTGACTCAGAGTCACGTTACTCATATCGAGCACAACACGATCTGGGTTAGAAAGAGGGAATAAACGATGTTCAGCTGGCTTGGATAATTCAAATACAATACGAGTGACGCCTTTTTGCTGCGCCACACGAATGTCTCGAATTTCGCCGGCTGAAGCCTGCATCGAAACAAACAATAAAACAAAACAACTAACAACAAACAGAAGATTACGAAATTTATTATGCATATCAGACAGCTAGCCAGTATATTGTTATACTATAACTGGTGGTCAGCGGGATCTCAATCTTACCAAGAACAAAGACTTCGCCAAATAATGTATAAATAACTTACTCTCCCCACTACTTCCTAAAATACTTGATCGAAATAAGAAAACATTTTCCCATCCCTATCAAAAGCCACATTCCTACAACCCTACCAGCAAAGCTTCCCCATGAGGAGAATTGGCTTTAATTTCCACAGAACGGCCTTGCTTTATCAAGCTCAAGCGCACAATTACATCAGCCTTAGGCAGCACACCAGCCCCCAATTCAGCCCACTCGATCAAACTCAAGTTATTGGCAGCAAAATAGTCGCGAATCCCCATATACTCTAACTCTTCAGGATCGCCCAATCGATATAAATCAAAGTGGAAGACTTCCAGCCCTGGCAATTCATAGGGCTCGACAAGGGTATAGGTGGGACTTTTCACAGGACCAACATACCCAAGACCTTGCAACAACCCTCTCACCAAAGTCGTTTTGCCCATCCCTAGATCCCCTTCCAAGTATACAACAGCCCCCTTTTTGAAATGATCAGCCAAACTCTGACCAAGAGACACCATTGCCTCTTCACCAAAAACCTCTCGCTCAACTTGCATTATACCGTCACCTTCTCCAGTACCTTTTATTACATCAGAAGCCTAGGATTTGCTAACCAACTAGACGCAACATCTTATCCGTCAACATAATCCAACAAATCACAAGGTTGTGCTCTATGTTCGCCTAGCGCCCTTGCCGATAATCCAGCTGCGTGATTATGCCAAGCAACAGCTAAAACAGAAGCGGTTAGCGAGCTTGAATAATAAGCTAAACAAGTACCTAACATACCACTCAATACATCTCCAGAGCCGCCTTTTGCCAACATAGGCTCAGGCCTACCCGTCACATAGACAGAACCAAACTCATCTGACACAATGGTCGTCGTTCCTTTCAGCACGACGGTGCAATCGTATCGTTTCGCCAGCGCCAAACAGGCTACAACGGGATCTTTCAGAATATCATCAACGGGGCACCCCAATAAACGCCCTGCCTCACCAAGATGGGGCGTTAGGACAGAACCATTCGGCAACACAACTTCTCCCGCTTGAGCTAACCAAAACAAACCATCGGCATCAAGAACAACCGGACACTCATTTGTCACAGCGAGAGCCAACCAATTCTCGAACAACGCCTTACCCCATGACGCTCGACCTAATCCAGGACCAATGACCAAAGTGGAATGATTACGCAACAGACACTGCTCACAAGATTCCGTCTCTGAGGCCAGCACCATGACATTCGGGTTTCTTGAAAGCGAAGCCGATAAATGCTCACCTCGCGTTAACAGTCCAACCGTTCCAGCCCCCGCTTTAGCGGCTGCTTCACTGGCCATAATGGCCGCGCCGCCAAAACCATAATCCCCACCAATAACCACCACATGACCAAACATTCCTTTGTGGCTGTCTTTTTGTCGAGGACAAGGCGATCGATGATCTAAACGCTCAGCCTCAAGCCAGTAAGCGGTTGGCTCAGGAAGCATAGACGATGAACCAAGGGATTCAAGCACTAATTCTCCAGAGGCAATCCCTCCTTTACCCAGTACATTTCCCAACTTAAGTTGAAGCATAGAAACCGTAAGGTCCGCCATCACCGCATCCTGTTCAGCGTACCCCGTATCAGACTCAACACCTGTTGCTATATCAACCGCAACCAGATGAGCGCCGCATGCACGTGCACCGTTCATCCATTGAA
Organism: Marinomonas sp. 63XJN7_7_ISO-PGPR-S23-202; assembly: GCF_056173505.1. NCBI lineage: Bacteria > Pseudomonadati > Pseudomonadota > Gammaproteobacteria > Oceanospirillales > Oceanospirillaceae > Marinomonas > Marinomonas sp. 63XJN7_7_ISO-PGPR-S23-202. The sequence goes on from NZ_CM149677.1 coordinate 2,949,384, forward strand.
CCGATTTAACCACCTCTTCACTCAGCGGCAACCTCGCCCCAATCCCTAACAACGCATCAACGACAACGATATTATCAAACTCGTTATCAGCATACTGAACCACGCCATCAGCAAAGCGCTGGCACACAACCCCTTTACTTAAAGCCAACTCATACGCTTTTTGGGCATCGCCTTGTCTGGCTTTTAAGGCACAATCGAATACACAAACGCTGTATCCTGCTTCTTGCAATAAGCCGGCAAACAACAGACCATCACCACCATTATTACCACCACCGACCACAACGATAAAACGCTGCACTTGCGGCCAGCGCTGAAAAATTCGCTTATACAAAGCATTCGCGGCCTGTGCCATCACCTCAAAACTGTCAAATACCTCAAATAGCTGCTGCTCAATCGTTCGTATGGTCTTCACATCGAATAAAGCACGAACAGGATAGCCTCCAACACTCTCACCCATACCTTTCTCCTTTTAACATTCGATGGAAAATCATCACTCAAAAGCCCACTCTAAACGATCAACGGGATATGCTTCCTATTCGCCCAAACCAAATACTGTTTTTCGGTAATGAGCCAACTCGCCAATCGACTCTAAAATATCATCTAATGCCAAATGAGATCCCTGCTTGCTAAAGCCTTCTAATGCCTCAGGCTTCCAACGCTTCGCCAATTCTTTAATGGTACTCACATCAATATATCGATAATGAAAAAAGGCTTCTAACTTAGGCATATAGCGATACAAAAAGCGACGATCCTGCCCTACACTATTACCACAAATTGGCGACGCGCCAGCTGGCAAATATTGTTCTAAAAACGCAATTGTTTCCGCTTCGGCCTGCTGCATACTGATGTCGGATGACAAGACTCGCGCCGTTAATCCCGAGTCTCCATGATGTTTGGTGCACCACTCATCCATTGCATCCATCACTGCCTTTTCTTGATGAATTGCCAAGTTAGGCCCCTTCGCCAAGATATTTAAATGCTTATCGGTTACGACGGTAGCAATCTCAATAATTGTCTCTTTTTCAGGATCCAATCCAGTCATTTCCAGATCAATCCACACTAAATTTTCATTACTAAAGCTCATCTGCTGTCAAATCCTTTATTATCAATGCTAAGCATTATACTCTATGCGCCTTACTTTATGACCAGCTGAATAGAATGTCGAAGAGAAAACTTACAAAACAGCAAACTTGGCGTATCGAACGCATCCAAAAAGAGCGTGTTGAACGTACTAAAAAACGCGATGAGCGAGCCCAAGAAACACTACAGTCCTCCGACCTTGGCCCAGAAACGGAGGGGGTAATTTTGTCCCACTTTGGCACCCAAGTCGAAGTTGAGGGCACTCAAGCGCCTTTTCTAGGCGTCGCAACACGTTGCAATATGCGCGCAAATTTAGGACAACTCGTCACTGGTGATAGAGTCGTATGGCGACCAAAACAAAATGAAGGCGGTGTTGTGGTCGCGACCACCCCACGCACAACATCCCTATCGCGCCCAGATATGCACGGACGACTCAAACCCGTTGCCGCCAATATCGACCATATCGTTATCGTTATTGCCGTAGAACCCGTCGCACATGCCAACTTGATTGACCGCTACTTAGTGGCAGCAGAAACAGTCGGCATTCCTCCTGTCATTTTGCTCAATAAAAGCGATCTGATTAATGAGTCCAACAAAGCAGAACTAGATGCACTGATGAGCACCTATGAATCGCTCGGCTATCCCATCATTCGCACATCCATTGCCCATCAAGCCGGTATGGAATCTCTCTATGATTTTCTAAGTGATAAGACCAGCGTTTTTGTTGGACAGTCTGGCGTAGGCAAATCTTCACTCATTGGCACTTTATTGCCTGATATCGATATCAGCGTGGGCGAACTGTCTCAGAAACGCAAAAAAGGCACACATACCACCACCACAGCTCGTTTATTTCATATGCCTAAAGGCGGAGATTTGATCGACTCACCAGGTATTCGAGAGTTCGGACTGTGGCATATATCAGAAGAAGAGCTATTGAATGGCTTTATCGAGTTTCGACCGCACATTGGCTACTGCCGCTTTCGCGATTGCGCACACGAAAAAGAGCCCGGCTGTGCAATTTTGGAGGCATTAGAAGCAGGTAAAATCTCCTCGCAGCGCTTCGAAAGTTATATCCGCATCAAACAATCCATTCGAGATAACAACGCCACTTTTTAGATACCCTTGCCCTTAAAAGCAAAAAAACCATTAAGAGCGCGCCTTAATGGTTTTTTTACATTTCCCTAAATTTAGCGAATTTGCTTAAAAAACATTTTGTGGTTTTAAATCGTATTCGGATTGCTTAGCAGAAGGGCCATAATTAAGACGATTTCGCTCTAATAAAGCCTTATAAGCCTTATCTGTTAACAAGGTTATACTGATGCGCCGATTTTGCGGACTGTCTGGGTTAAAACGATTGTAAGGCACCGTATCCGATAGACCAATGACCTGAGCAATACGACTGTCTTTCACACCACCTTCTTCCAATATCCTGCGCGCCGCATTGGCTCGCATGGAAGATAAATCCCAATTGTCCAGCTTACTCTTATCGTTATAACGTGTTGCATCCGTATGCCCCGTGATCGAAATAGGATTACTCACCGTATTAAAAAAACGCGACATAGACAGCAGCGTATTTACCATATCCGGCATCATGCGAGCGCTACCCCGTTCAAACATAGGATCTCTAGGGTCATCTAATAAGGTTATACGCACCCCCATTGGGGTAATATCAATCTTAATATTGTCCTTATTCGCTTGGATAATATCCATGCTCTCCAGTTTCTTAGCAAGCTCCTCTTTCTGTTCCTCACTTTGATCTTCACTCTTCACACCACCGCCAACATCTCGCTTTAACTCTTTAGTAGGGTTGGCAGTACTGCCTGGTTGTGGCAACTGAAGATCAAGCTTTTTCTGATTACTCTTCGCTGGACTCCCACCAAGATCAATAGGGCTTGCACTGTATCCTGCTGTTGAAGGCCCCATTGGATCATTAAAATACCCCTGGATCGCTGCCAATTGTTGCGGAGAAGACACATTAATTACCCAAAGCACCAAGAAAAACGCCATCATGGCCAAAGCAAAATCCGCCAAGGCAATCTTCCAGGCCCCGCCGTGACGCCCCCCTTTTTTTACTTTCTTGACACGACGAATGACAAGACCTTCACGCTCCATATACGCTCCTCATCAGTCTATCCACACGTCTATCATCTATACTGCTTCAACTCGTCAGAAAGCTCAATGAAGTTTGGGCGCATATCAGGCGGCAATAGCTTACGCCCCGTTTCCACCGCAACAGGAGGCGCATAACCCGACACAACAGAAATTAAACACGATTTAATACATAAGTAAGCTTTAAGTTCATGGGCCCCCAAACTCTCTAGATGTGCGGAGGCAGGCCCAATAAAACCATAAGCACAGAAAATCCCTAAAAAGGTCCCAACCAGCGCTGCCGCCACATGATTACCGATGGTTTCCATCGGCCCACCGATGGCGCCCATTGTTATCACAATACCCAATACTGCCGCCACAATACCAAACCCTGGCAAGGCCTCTGCCACACGATTTAACGCATGACTTGGCGCCAACAACTCCTCAGCAATCTGCTCAATCTCCGAGTCAATAATGGCCTCAAGCTCATAAGCGGGCAAACCAGTTAACGTATATACCCGATAATTGTCGGTCAAGAAATTCACCACTTCATGATCCAGCATTACATCAGGAAACCGATTAAACAACTCACTCGTAAAGGGAGATTCAATATCCTCCTCTATGGACAAAAAACCATTCTGACGACTTTTTTGTAACAGCGAGTAGACCAAACCTAGCAGCTGCAAATAAAAAACTTTATTATGACGACTGCCTTTTATCACTTGGGGCAACATAAAGAGCACTTTCTTTTGCAGCGAAAACGGATTCGCCATCATAAAAGAGCCTAGCGCAGCGCCACAAATAATAAGCACCTCATAGGGTTGCCATAACACTAAAAGATTACCATGGGAAGCAAGGTAACCTGTCACAACACTGATAATGACAATTAGAATGCCCGCTAGCGCAAACATATTTTTTTCCTTAGTACAGTCAAAGTATGCTCATTTCTAAATATACAGTATGATTAATAATATAAAGCATTTAAGAGTCTTTAAAATAAACAGCTATGGATAAAAAGCCCCCTTTTGGCCTCAACGAGTGGCTAGATTTTCTCAAAAAACAAAAATTCCCTGTCAAGAAGGGTAATTTAGCGCGCCTAAAAAACCAAACCAAGACACCGGATGAAGCTCTTGATCGCCTACAAACAAATATAGCATCTGAACCATTTATTGCTTTTGCTCTTTTAAATGAAGCCAACAAATCGGTATCCAACAAACGAAGTGACATAAAAACACCTCACCATGCCGCCGCAATGATTGGTATGAATGGCATCACCGCCGTGCTAAAAAACTTGGTGCCTTACGAGCCTTTAGCAAAAGACCCTGCTCATGCCGCCATGGCAAGGGAGGTTCAATCCAGCTACGAGGCTGCAACCATAGCAAAACACTGGGCAATTGAAAAACGTGCGAGTCACGAAGAAGACATTTTTTGGACAACTTTTTTTCGCGACTCCCCACGCTGGCTAATGTGGTTCTACTGCTACCCGACCATGCGTATGCTGCAGAAAAAAATTCTTGAAGGCGAGAAAGCCAACCAAGCCGAAAGCGATATTTTAGGATGTCGAATGGATGAAATTACAGTGCATATCAGCAAATATTGGGGAACCCCAATTAACATCATCCACTCGTTTATTACCAAATTTATTCCTACGACCAAAGAACTTCAAGAGCTTGCTCAGCTTACCCACAACCCAGAGGAGCTTCCCAAGTATACGGAAGACAAGCGCTTAACACTTCTGGCCAACAATCCACTGATTTTTTCCTATTGCGCCAGCAAAGTTGCCCATGAGGCCGCCACTTATGGCTGGCAAGCAAAAACACTGCCTTTTTACTATCGAGTCATCTCGACGGTTATTCATTGCCACCTAGGACGCACCATTCAACTTACTCACAGCGCCAGTGTAGAAGCCGCCTCGCTTTATCCCAACAGAGGCAAAATCCCCTTAGCATGCCAATTATTGTCACCTACCCTGTACACTAAAGATGAAACATTCGGTGTTCAGCTAAAAGCAATCAAAAAGAAACCATCAGCATTAAACTCACTTCAGATACTTTGCAAGAGTAATGACACACAAGCCAAGCACAAGGCCATAGCGGCCCTAAAAGCATTAAACGAAATCATTAAAAGTGATCAACGTACCATCATATTAAAATACAGCAAAGGAAAAATAAGCCCACTCTTTCAACAAGGCTATGAGATAGATAAAATAAAAGCCGTAACGTGGAACAGCCCTTCCAGCATATTTAGCAAGTTGTCGAAAAAACGATCCGCTGTTCAGCTTAGTGGTGATAAATTGGCGCGCCTTGTTAGCGAATTCCCCATTAATGCCAACAAACTCTTAAGCCGGAATGATCATTTAATGCTTGCCTCTACCACTGTCGCAGAAGATGAAATTCACATTCTATGGCTGGCGTCCATCTCTCCTTTCACAGAAAACGACTACAACCACTTAAAGCAGGTAGTACAATTGATTAGCTACCCTGCAAAATAAACACCAATACTAGGACATATACACCGTGACAAAAGATCAAATGTTTGCCTTTGCACAACACATCACCCCTCAAAAAACTTTATCTAGATTGATCGGCAAAATCGCTGCATGTGAAACAAATTGGGTAAAGAATACATTCATTAGCCAGTTCGTCAAAAAATATCAAGTTGACATGTCAGAGGCCATCAACAGCAACGCGTTATCCTATCGCAACTTCAATGACTTTTTCACTCGTGCTATTCGCCCAGAATTGCGTCCAATTTGCAATGAAGATAACAGCATCGCATGCCCTGCAGACGGCGCCATCAGTCAAATTGGCCAAATCGAATACGGCACACTTTATCAAGCAAAAGGCCACACTTATAGCCTTACCACCCTACTAGGTGGGGACGCCTCGCTATCAGACCAATTTCTAGGCGGCTCTTTTGCCACCGTCTATCTATCACCTCGAGATTACCACAGGGTGCACATGCCTCTAACAGGCAAACTAACTAAAATGATCCACATTCCTGGCAAACTTTTCTCGGTCAACAAGGTAACGGCCGAGCAAATTCCAAGCGTATTCGCTCGCAACGAGCGCACCGTTTGTCTATTTGATACAGAAGCAGGGCCAATGGCAGTGATCTTGGTTGGCGCGATGATTGTGGCAAGCATTGAAACCATCTGGGCAGACCAAGTCACTCCATTTAACAAAAACGTGGTGACTTGGGATTACCAAGAGCTTAGCCACATTGAAATCCAAAAAGGAGAGGAAATGGGGCGTTTTAAACTCGGCTCAACAGCCATTGTACTGTTCGGTAAAGACGCCGTTAAATGGGAAGAAAGCATTCAGGCTGACAGCAAAACTAAAATGGGCATGAAATTCGGCACCATTAACCAAATAACCTAACACCTCCTTTCATCTTTCATCTGCCTCTCTTTTTTACAGAAGAGACTCATCAAGCCATAACAAAATAAAAGGCCTGTAACAATCGTTACAGGCCTTTCTAATTAACATTAAGCAAGTCTGTTAAACCAACTCATCGCCTTAGCAAACATGCTCACTGCTTATCTAGTGATACTTATGGCAGTTCATCTTCAAACTCAGGTTTTGGTGCGGGAACCAAATCCTCACGAGAGACTTTCATGGTCAGCAATAAGTTTGCCGCCACGAAAATAGAAGAATACGTACCAATGGTAATACCCACAATCAGAGCCAAAGAAAAGTTATGAATTGACTCACCACCCCATATAAACAACACAATAACCGTAAATACTGTTGTCAAAGAGGTAACAATAGTACGACTCAACGTCTGGTTAATGGACACGTTAATCAAATCATGGGGCGTTATGTCCCGCATGATACGGAAATTTTCACGAATCCGGTCACAAACTACGATGGTATCATTTAAGGAATAACCAATCAGCGCCAACACAGCCGCCAATACCGATAAATCAAACTCGTAACCGAAAAAGGAGAAAAAGCCCAAGGTGATAATCACATCATGAACCAAGGCAACAACAGACGCCACAGAGAACTTAAACTGGAAGCGAATCGCTACATAGACCATGACAACCAGCAAGGCTAAGAGCATCCCTAAACCACCCTGCTCACGCAGCTGCTGGCCTACTTGAGCCCCCACATATTCAGAACGAACCAACGAGACGGAAACCTTTCCGTCATCTTGCAACGCTGACAAGACTTGACCACCTAATTCAGGGGTATATTTGTTCGCCATACGAATAACAATATCTGTTGGCGAACCAAAGTTCTGAACAACCACATCCTTATAACCACCAGTATCCAGCAGCCGACGAACTTGATTCAATTTAGGCGCCTCTTTATAAGTCACCTCAATCGATGTTCCCCCGGTGAAATCCAAGCCGAATTTAATTCCCTTTGTTGCAAGAGAAACAATGGAGATCAAAATCAACGCAAGCGAAAAACAAGCCACGATCTTGCGCATCTCCATAAATGGAATTTTTGTCACTTTCATGGCGTTCCCCTAAATATACAATTTCTTGTTCTTACTACCACCGTACACCAAATTAATCTGGGCACGCGTTACAACAATCGCTGTAAACATAGAGGTAAGAATACCGAGAGATAATGTGACCGCGAAGCCTTTTACAGAGCCAGTTCCGACGGCAAACAAAATAACCGCCACCAACAAAGTGGTTAAGTTCGAGTCAAGAATGGTGGTAAATGCGCGATTAAAGCCCGAATAAATGGCTTGATGACTTGGCATACCATTTGCCACCTCCTCCCTTATCCTCGAGAAAATAAGCACATTGGCATCCACCGCCATCCCCATCGTCAATACAATACCCGCAATACCTGGCAAGGTTAACGTTGCCCCCAACACAGACATGCAAGCTAATAGCAATACCACGTTCAAAGCCAACGAAATATTCGCAAACAAACCAAATAAACGGTAATAAGCCAGCATAAATAGCATAACAACAAGCAAACCAATTTTTGCTGACTGCATGCCTAAATGGATATTTTGCGCCCCTAAGCTTGGCCCAATCGTACGCTCTCCCACAAAGTAAATAGGGGCGGCCAACGCACCAGCACGAAGCAACAAGGCCAACTCGGACGCCTCACGAGGACTGTCCAATCCCGTAATTCGGAACGAGTTACCCAAAGTCGTCTGAATCGTAGCAAGAGATATAATACTCTTCTGTTCGTATGGCTTACGCACTTCAGTCAACTTACCATCTTTCTTCACGTACACATTGCGCGCTTTATGCTCAATAAAGACCACAGCCATATTACGACCAATGGCGGAACGCGTTACACGCGCCATTCTCTTACCACCAATGGAGTCCAAACGAATATTGACCTGCGGACGTCCATTCTGATCAAAAGACGAAGACGCATCAGAGACATTATCTCCGGTAACAATGATATCGCGATCCAATCGAGCGGTTCGGTTGCTGTTATTTCTAAATGGCAAGGTTTCAACATCAGAGCCACTCTGATCTAAACCGGCTTCCAAATGAAATTCAAGGTTTGCCGTAGCACCAATAATACGTTTTGCTGCCGCGGTATCTTGTACACCAGGCAATTCAACCACGATACGGTCACTGCCTTGACGCTGAACCAATGGCTCCGCTACCCCTAACTCATTCACACGATTACGCAAAGTGGTTAAGTTTTGCTGAATCGCATAGGACTCAATTTCTTTACGTGCTGCTTCTGTATACTTCGCATCCAGGTAAAAATCCTTACCGCTATCGCGCTCAGTATAGACATATTGGTTAAACTTATCTTTCAGCAATGACTCAGCTAACGTACGGTCTTCTTTCTTAAGGAATCGAATAGACAAAACACCATTTTTAACAGTAATACTACGATAACGGATAAGCTGTTGACGCATATCGGTTTTCATTTCGCTCGAAGCCACTTCCATTTTCTGCTTCAAGGCAGCAGGCATATCCACCTGCAATAAGAAGTGCACACCGCCACGCAAATCCAAACCCAGTTTTGCTGGACTGGCACCAATATCTCTCAACCAAGTTGGTGTGGTCGGTACAAGATTTAACGCCGTGACATAACCGCTCCCTAAGGTTGCAGCCACAACAGGTCTGGCCGCTAATTGATCCTGACCATTATAAAAACGCAAGGTAGCACCAGTAGAATCCAATTCTGCTTTTTTCAACTTAATATGAGCCTGAGCTAAAGAGGCCTCTACTTTTTTCAATGTCTGTTCGTTTACGACGGTCGTTGCTTTTTGAGTAGAAATTTGTAAAGCAGGATCATCTGGATACAAGTTCGGTAAGGCATAGACTATCCCCACCGCCAAAACGAAAAGTATTGCGAGATACTTCCACAAGGGATACTTGTTGAGCATGAAGAATCCTTTACACCTAAAATAATAATACGAATGAAAGAAGAAAAGCGCCTAAACAAGGCGCTTTTCTAAAAAGGTTAGATGGATTTCAGTGTTCCTTTCGGTAGCACAGCCGCTACAGAAGACTTTTGGAATTTCATCTCAATATTTTCAGAAACTTCAAGTGTTACGTAATTGTCTTCAACTTTTGTCACTTTCCCCAACAAGCCACCACCCGTTACTACTTCAGTGCCTTTTGCCAGAGAAGCAAGCAAGTTTTTATGCTCTTTAGTACGCTTCGCCTGTGGACGCCACATAAGGAAGTAAAAGATAACGACAAAACCAGCAAGCAGTACTAGGTTAAAAATACCTGCACTAGCTGGTGCAGCATCAGCTGCGTATGCGGATGAGATCAATGAGATCATGTTATTAACTCTCCAATGGTTTAAAAAACTGTTATCAATTCAATAAAAATTGACATAAATCTTGCTAATTGATTACTAATCGCTCAAAGGTGGCGTTTCTAATCCACGTTTTGCGTAAAACTCATCAACAAAGGCGTCAAATCTACCTTCATCGAGCGCTAGACGCAATCCCGCCATCAAGGTTTGATAGTATCTTAAGTTATGAATGGTGTTTAATTGCGCTCCCACCATTTCTTGACACTTATCCAAATGATGTAAATAAGACCGAGAAAAGTTTTTACAAGTGTAGCAGTCACATTCTTTGTCCAATGGGGACGTATCATGACGATTTGTTGCATTACGAATACGCACCACACCGTCAGAGGTAAATAAATGTCCGTTACGGGCATTACGGGTAGGCATCACGCAATCGAACATATCCACACCGCGACGCACCCCTTCTACCAAATCTTCTGGCTTACCTACTCCCATTAGATAACGTGGTTTGTTCTCAGGCATTTTAGGTGCTACATAATCTAACACCTTCATCATTTCTTCTTTTGGTTCACCAACAGACAACCCGCCAATGGCATAGCCATCAAAACCAATGTCCGTTAACCCTTCAAGGGACTCGTCCCGAAGATGCTCATACATGCTACCCTGGATAATACCAAATAGCGCCGACGGACTATCCCCATGCTCATCTTTTGAACGCTTAGCCCAGCGCAAACTCATACGCATGGAAGCCGCTGCACTCTCTGGCGTGGCAGGATATGGCGTACATTCGTCAAAAATCATTACAATATCTGAGCCCAAATCTTTTTGCACCTGCATGGAGATCTCGGGACTCAAAAATACTTTAGAGCCGTTAATGGGCGAACGGAAGCTCACACCCTCTTCCGTGATTTTACGCATTTCACCCAGTGAAAACACTTGAAAACCACCAGAATCTGTCAAAATTGGCTTCTTCCACTGCGTGAAATCATGCAAATCACCATGGGCTTTAATGACTTCTGTACCAGGTCGCAACCACAGATGGAATGTATTACCAAGAATAATATCCGCACCGATTTCTTCGATGTCTTTGGTTAGCATGCCCTTAACAGAGCCATAGGTACCTACAGGCATAAAAGCAGGCGTTTCAACTTTACCGCGAGGAAACGTTAATGTGGCACGACGCGCCTTACCGGACGTGCTGTGTAGCTCGAAGTCCATAAAACATTCTGGACGTTTATCTGACATACGTCTTATTCCTTACTCTGCGGGCCTTTAGCCTGCGCATTACGTGTTATAAACATGGCATCGCCATAACTAAAAAATCGATAATCATTTTCCACTGCAGATTTATAAGCATTCATCACCTGCTCATACCCTGCAAACGCGCTAATCAGCATAATCAGGGTCGATTCGGGCAGATGAAAATTCGTCACCAAACAATCAACCGTTTTAAATTCATAGCCTGGATAGATAAAAATACTGGTGTCGCCTTTCATTGCTTCGATTTCGCCGCTTTGACTGGCCGACTCCAAACTACGTACACTGGTTGTGCCCACAGCAATCACTCGACCACCCCGAGCCTTTGTCGCTTTTACCTGCTCGACCACCGCTTCTTCTACTTCCACATACTCGGCATGCATGATGTGATCTTTTACATGATCTACTTTAACTGGCTGGAAAGTGCCCGCCCCAACATGGAGAGTAACAAACGCCGTATCCACCCCTTTCGCTTGAATCTTATCAAGTAAGGCTTCATCAAAATGCAAACCTGCAGTCGGTGCTGCCACCGCCCCTGGTTTTTGATTATAAACGGTTTGATAACGCTCTTGGTCGCTGTCTTCATCAGGACGTTCAATGTATGGAGGCAATGGCATATGACCCACTCGCGAGAGCACTTGCAAAACGGGCTCACTAAAAGCCAAGCAAAACAAGGCGCCTGAGCGATCCACCATCGTCACTTCAATCGATTCGTTCTTATCCTGACCTAAAAAAAGCTTGCTACCAGGCTTAGGCGACTTACTCGCTCTTATATGAGCCAACGCCTCAGTCTCATTTGTGATACGTTCAATCAAAATTTCGATTTTACCGCCAGACTCTTTTTCACCGAACACGCGGGCAGGAATGACTCGGGTGTTGTTAAACACCATCAGATCACCTGGCTGAACTAAGTCCAACACATTAGAAAACTGCAAATGCGCCAGCTCGCCAGAGGGTCCATCAAGCTTCAACAAACGACTTGAGGTTCGATCAGGCGTTGGGTAAGTGGCAATAAGAGAGTCAGGCAAATCAAAATGATAATCAGAAACACGCATACGAAGAAAACGACCTAGAAAAATGACCCAGTATTTTAGCGAATTTTTCGCCAAAAAGGTACGTTCCATGTGCATCAGACATGAGAAAAGCAGCACAACAGAAAAGAAAAGCTAAAAATTTTAGCGTGAGCATTGACAACGCAATCAAAACCCATAAAATACGCAACACCTTTTTCAAGGCCAGTGTGGTGGAATTGGTAGACACGACGGATTCAAAATCCGTTGCCTTCGGGTGTGGCGGTTCGAGTCCGCCTACTGGTACCAACGTAAGAAAGCCCTAATCGTCGATTAGGGCTTTTTTTTTGCTTTTTGAAATGCCATATCAATAGAAATATCCAAGATCGTAGACTACCAACCAAGCTTCTTACAGCCTTATCTCGGACACAGCATGAACCGTCGTAAAAAAATAAAAGCCATTCTAACCAAGCGCAGCAAACAGGCAAATCGTAAGGACAATCCCCCAAAAGCGAAACCTAAATACCTATCTAAGGCAGAAAGAGCTCGCCTAGAATCTGAAGCAACCGCAAATCAAGCACCCGCTATTGATGAAACAATAAACATTCAAAAGACAGATCAACAGCAAAATTAGTACTTAAAAGCGCGCCCTAAAGTGCCACTCACCCGGCGCAATAGTATTAGCAATCGCTTGACGAATACTGGCATCAATCTGCTCACTATCCGCATCATACAAACCACATAAAGAGAGCGCTTCACGTTTGTTAACTTGTTTACCCAAATACTCGTAAACCACCCTCGCACAACAAGGCATACGCTCGCCACTACCCGACACCCCCAGTTTCAACCCAGTCAGTCGATCAATACGATTTTTAAACGACGGAAACAAAATCGTTTGCGTCACTTCATGGCCCGTTAGGGTTTCATAGTCCATCAGAAAGATTCGATCCGCCAAAAAATACGCTATCCCTTTATAAATACCGTGAAAAGGTTTAGCCCGCCCCTCTTCTCGCAAACGCTCCGTTCGCTGAAAGTACATTTTTCCATTGCGCAACTCAATACACACCAAAGTCCGTAAAATTTTCCCAGGGCATGCCATGGATATATAGTATTCGAAATAATAGCCAAGATATTTATCCTGACCGGTCAAACTGATGCGCTGCAAATTATCACAGTGCTGCTGTTCTAGAGAGATGGCGGATGAATTAACTTTATGAGTGGGGCGAACTTGTACCAAGCGCTGAAACTGAGCATGAGGTAACGTTATTTCACCTTCCTCAACCCCAAAGAACTCACAAAAACGTCGCATCGTGTTAGCCGATGGTCGATTGGTGCCATTTAAATAGCGGTTAAACTGAGGCCGGTTAATGCCAAGACGACGACACACCTCGGAAGTGGATTTGTAATAACTACAAAGTAAACGCAAATTTTCTTTAAAATTATCAGGCACAGTGATACCACTCTGAAGACATAAGCGAAACGGTGACGCACCACTCACTCAAATATTGTTATTTTACCTATGGTAAATCACCCAAACATAAAACCACAACTAAAACTGATGCTAATTGACGCTATTAGAGCATCAGTTCACATCAAAAAAGACAAAGTTACAAACTTCTAAGAATCGCCCATCTCTTGTTCAATAACGACTCTCTTCCTACAAAAAATATAAAATCGGTTCATACCGAAAAGGAGTTCTGTTAAATGTTATCTATGCTTAGCGACCTACTATGGGGCAAAGTCCTGATCGCCGTTCTAATCGGGCTTGGCGTTTGGTTTACTGTGTTATCTCGATTTGGATAAAGCAGCATGGCCAACCCCAATAAAGCAAGATCAACAGGTAAACATCACTGGCTTGAAAACAGGAACCATTAATCAGTAACCCCAAGCAAGTTTTACTCTTCTAACGGTAAAACGTGCTCTCTTTAATTAATAGGACAAACAATCATGAATACGCGTTCTGAATACGATTTGCTTGGTAATATGGACGTTCCTTCTGAAGCTTTTTATGGCATTCAAACCCTTCGCGCAGCGCAAAATTTTTCCATCACTGGCGTCCCTATTTCTCATTTCCCTGAGCTCATCAAGGCCTTGGCCATGGTGAAAGCGGCGGCTGCCCGCACGAATCAGGACATGAATCTACTCAGTAAAGAGAAAGCAGACGCCATCGTTCTAGCCTGCCAGGATTTAATCCTTGGCAAGTATCACGATCAATTCATTGTCGACGTCATTCAAGGGGGAGCAGGTACCTCTACGAATATGAACGCGAATGAAGTAATCGCCAACATCGCACTGGAAAAGCTCGGGTATGCGAAAGGCGAATACAAATATTTGCACCCAAACGATGATGTAAACCGCTCACAGTCGACTAATGATGCCTACCCAACGGCTGCCTGCCTCGGCATTCAATTCGCTGCGGACAATTTCGTACCAAGCCTCGCCTCCCTAAAAAAATCACTGGAAACGAAAGGCAAAGAATTTGCGCACATTGTCAAAATGGGCCGCACTCAATTACAAGATGCGGTTCCCATGACACTGGGTCAAGAATTCGAGGCGTTTGCTGTCACATTGGGAGAAGATATTGACCGCATTAGCGAAGCCTGCGCCCTATTGTGTGAAGTCAACCTTGGGGGCACAGCCATCGGCACAGGCATCAATACATCAGAAGGCTATGCCAAATTAGTCGTGGAAAAATTAGCGACCATTTCGACTAAACCCTTAGTGCCTGCTTCTAATCTCGTAGAAGCCACTTCCGATATGGGGGCATTTGTCTTTTTCTCTGGCATTCTGAAGCGCCTTGCCATCAAACTCAGCAAAATGAGCAATGATTTGCGGCTACTTTCTAGTGGTCCTCGCACTGGTCTTGGTGAAATCAACCTACCACCAATGCAACCTGGCTCTTCCATCATGCCAGGTAAAGTCAACCCTGTTATACCAGAAGCCATGAACCAAACCGCCTATCAGGTGATTGCATCGGATCTGGCCGTTACCTTGGCTGCCGAAGCGGGTCAGTTACAGCTTAATGCCATGGAACCCATGATCATTTACAACCTACTCAACTCGCTCAAAATGCTTAAAGAAGCCTGCCAAATGCTTGAAAAGCGCTGCATCAATGGCATTACTGCCAATGAAGCAAAATGTGCTGATCATGTTGAAAACAGTATCGGCATTATCACCGCACTTGTTCCTCACATTGGCTACTCCAATGCCTCACGTATTGCCAATACCGCCCTACATACTGGCAACACAGTTAAAGCTTTGGTCATTGAAGAAAACTTACTTACAGAAGAACAAGTTAACTTGTTGCTCAGCCCAGAATCCATGCTTTCTCCCAGCAAAATACTACTCTCTTCAGCAGAAAAACCCTCTTCCGATACTCAAGTCCCTGCAAAAAAGAAAGCCGCTTCTGATAAAAAAGTGACGACCAAAAAGAAAGCACCATCAAAGAAAAAATCGTCGTCTAAAAAGGACAAATTATGAGTTCAGATATTCTTATCCTTTATACTGGCGGCACCATTGGCATGGTTCACTCAGAGCAGGGCTTAGCCCCTGCCTCTGGCTTGCAAGAGCGTATTGAATTAGCAATGGGAGCCAGTCTTGAATCTCTACCGAGCTTTGAAGTACTGGAACTCAACCCATTAATAGACAGCGCTAACATTGCCCCAACCAACTGGACCAAATTGGTTCGCGTACTGGCAACCCATTGGCAAGATTACCAAGGCTTTGTTATTTTGCACGGCACGGACACCATGGCCTATACAGCGTCCGCTTTGTCTTTCATGCTAGGCGCTTGCACAAAAAACGTCCTACTGACCGGCTCGCAAATTCCTATTGGCATGAGTCGAAGTGACGCCACAGCAAATCTTCAAGCAGCGCTCTCGTTAGCTGCTAACCACAGGATCCCCGATGTTAGCTTAGCCTTCGACGGAAAATTAATGCGCGGTAATCGGGTGAAAAAAGTCAGCAGTGGACGCTTTGAAGCTTTTCAAACACCAAACGATGATTTACTGGGTGAACTGGCCATTGAGATGCAAGTTTATGCAGACCGCATGATAAAGCCAGTTAAACAGAATACGATTGAACCTATAGAAAACGCCATCATCCGCTTTCGAGAAGGTGCTGTAGCCGTATTAACACTGCACCCAAGCCAGCCTATTTCGATGTATCAAAGCCTATTGGATGATGAAAACTGTCAGGCCATCGTAATAATGACTTACGGGGCCGGAAATGTACCCGATAGAAACGAGCACTTTATGAATTTCTTAACCGAGGCCATGCTACGCAAGAAAAATATTGTTAATTTGACTCAATGTCTTCACGGTGGCGTATCACAAGGCACCTATGCTGCAGGCTCAATACTGTCTTCTATGAAAGTTTTAAGTGGTTACGATATGACCTTAGAAGCCGCCTTTTGCAAGCTTCATTTTTTACTTGCCAAGGGCGAAGATTACTACGCCATTATTGAAAAATGGCACAACAACCTTTGTGGGGAATTCAGCATAGCGTAACCTTGAGACACATAGACAAAACGTAGGCCACAAAAGAACAGTGGCCTTCTGTCTATTTTTCTCGTGTCATCTTTACCATTTAACGTCCCCACACAGCCCATTCATTACCGCACGGATCTAAAAAGTGAAAACGTCGACCACCAGGAAACTCAAAAATCTCCTGCTCTATAATACCACCCGCAAGCGCGACCTTATCTCGCGCTGCTTCTAAATCATCACTAAAGAGTATAACTAATGCAGCCCCATTTTGGGGTCGAGAACAAAAATCGGCCTGAAAGAATCCACCATCTAACCCTGCGTTCTCAAAAGCCGTATAGTCAGGGCCGTAGTCCTTAAACCCCCAACCGAATACTTGACGAAAAAAGGTTTTATTCAATGCCAAATCACGAGCAGGCAATTCAACATAATTAATTTTATTCGTTTGCATAAATGCTCCTACAATCCAATAAAGTGGCACCTTGAGCCTATTTAGCGGTCACAACCAATATCACACTAATCATAATCATGGCACCTCCTACCCATTGCTGCTTGCTAATTTGCTCCGCAAAACGCCGCTTTGAATAATACAAGGTACCAATAACTTCTAATTGGCCTAATGTTTTCACCAACGCTGGATTTACCAGCGCAAACCCAGTAAACCAGCCAATTGACCCTAGAGAACTCAAGGCCCCGACCTTTAAACTTAATGCAAAATTAGAACGAAAAGGCGCAAATATGTCCTGTCTCTTGGTTATTTGAATACCACACAAAATAATCGATTGCAGCAACAAAACATACCATAAGGTCACCCCTGCACAAGTAATAATGGAGCCGCTCAATGCATGGCTTGCCACCGAGGCTGACACAGAAGTAATCGCAAAACAAAGCCCACTTCCCAAACCAAATACCAGCGAAGTATCTTTATGAACCAATTTAATATTTTTCCATTTAACGCTCATCACCAACGCTCCTAGCACCCCAATCACAACACCAAGCCAAGCCAATACACTCAACGAATTGTGCAGTATTGGTATCCCAATCAGCGCTGCCAGCACCGCCTCTGTTTTCGCTAGCAAGGTTCCCAGCGCAAAACTACCAGACTGAAACACCCGTAACATAAGATAAGTTGCCATAATTTGTGCCAGTGCACATAGTGTCGCGGCAGCCCAAAACATCGACCCTGCTGGTAGTGTCACCCAGCCAAGCCATAAACCACACACCA
Organism: Marinomonas sp. 63XJN7_7_ISO-PGPR-S23-202; assembly: GCF_056173505.1. Lineage (NCBI taxonomy): Bacteria > Pseudomonadati > Pseudomonadota > Gammaproteobacteria > Oceanospirillales > Oceanospirillaceae > Marinomonas > Marinomonas sp. 63XJN7_7_ISO-PGPR-S23-202. Next base: position 2,967,235 of record NZ_CM149677.1, read on the forward strand.
ACACATAAACCGACACCAAAGGTAGGCCGTAAAGTGAACGAGACATAGTGGCATGCAAAAAACCCAACTCACGAGCCAAGGTATTTTGATAAGCGGTACGAACAGATTGGCAAGCCGCGGCAAAAAGTGTGATGAAGACCCACATACTGGAATTCTTTCCTTAAGAAGCAAAATGAAAGTCCAAGCATGAAGCCTGACCATATATTTGTAAAAGGAATAAAACTCATTCATTGGATTCCCTAAAAGAATAGAAAAACACAGTTAACGACTTTTCTCATGGGCAGTAAAATCGAAAAATCTACTGAATTCTCCTTTTTGGTCACATTTTCTCTACATTGGAAGAGCAATTCCAAGACATTGATATAAAAATAATTTATTACCATCTCAACGAGAAAAAAAGAGATCTATCATAAAAAACAAATACAAACTTGATACAAATCACTTAATTAACTTACAAATTAATTATTTCCTATATTGTAAGTAAATGTTACGTTTATAAACAGCTTTAAGAAATAATCATTGACATTTTATGGACAACTACTTTTTGCAGGAGCAGAAAAATGATTGAGCTAACCCAGCATCAAGCTGAATTGAAAAAAGCTGCGCTATGCTTACAACACAAACTACCGCTATCAACAGCGCAAAGAGGTCAATGGATCGCCCAAAAACTCAATGATGAAAATGCAGCATTTAATATTGCGGAATATCTGGACATCATTGGCAACCTCAATCCCAACTCATTCTCATTAGCTATCAAGCAACTGATTAGGGAAGCGGACTGCATACGTAGCCGCATTATTGAAGAAGATGACCAAACCTTACAGATCATTCTTGATGATGATAGAGGCTATCATTCCCTATTAGACTTTAGCACTTCAGCTAACCCTCATGCCGCCGCAATAAGCTGGATGCATAAAGACATGCAGCAACCTCTCAACCAGAGTCATGACCCCCTGTGGTGCAGTGCCCTGATTAAAGTAGGAGAAGAACATCATTACTGGTATCACCGTTGCCACCATGTCGCACTAGACGGCTATGCTGGAAACCTGCTAACACAACGATTATCTGAAATTTATAACGCCATAGAAACTAACTAAGATACAGGGCCCAATCCATTTGGCTCTTTGGTTGACTTAATCAATAGTGAAACAGAGTACAAACACTCTAGCCGCTTCAAAAAAGACCGTAAATACTGGCTGGAAAACCTTGTCCATATTCCAGATGCCGTCTCTTTATCCAAACGAATTGCACCTTCGAATAAAAGCTTACTACGCAAAGCGATTCAGCTTCCTCAAGCATTAAAAGACGAACTATCTATAATGAGCAAACATCTTCAGGCCAGCCTTCCCCAAGCACTAATTGCTCTGGTTGCAGCCTATTTTTACCGTATGACAGGGGCAGAGGATTTGGTGTTTGCCATGCCTGTTACCGCAAGAACAAGTCGTTTACACCGCAGCACTCCGGGCATGATGGCAAATGCAGTTCCGATTCGACTTAATATTGACACCAATACGAATTTTGAAAGCCTAATTAAACAGGTATCAAAAGTGGTCCTTAAATCTCTTAGGCACCAACAATACCGATACGAAGATCTCAAACGTGACCTAGGGCTGATGTCAAACGGACAGCAAATTGCCTCTTTAGGGGTCAATATTGAGCCCTTTGATTACAATCTTACTTTTGGCAACTGCAGTACATCTCTCCATAATCTATCCAATGCCGTCATTGATGACTTAACAGTGTTTATTTTCGACAGACACGACAACAGTGGACTAAAAATAGAATTTGATGTGAACCCAAACCGCTACACTGAGCAAGATTTAACCAACCATTCAGAACAATTCAAGCGCATGGTGAAAGATCTAGTCATGGATCCTAGCCAGCCAATCAGCAAAGCCAGTTTATTGAGTGACGGTGAACGAAATAAAATATTAAAACACTGGAATGATAGTTCTAAACCCATTCCTAAGATTTCTGTGGTCGACCTCTTCGACGCCCAAGTAATGCGAACGCCTTCGGCCATTGCCGTCACCGATGAACAAGAGTCTCTCACCTACTTTGAGCTAAATTGCCGTGCCAATGCTTGGGCCCGTAGACTACAACAAGAAACAGTGGGCGCACACGACCTCGTCGCTATCGCACTAAATCGAAATACCGATATGTTGGTGGCTTTGTTAGCCACACTAAAAACGGGAGCGGCCTATTTACCATTAGATCCAGACTTTCCTGAGGAGCGTCTTCTACAAATCTTAGAAGATGCCCAACCCAAAATAGTCCTAAGCTGCCAAGCCGCAGTCAATAAACTCCCAAACACAAATACTCAGACCCTGTTTCTTGATAAGCCCGATTTTAACATCCATCAAGCCGAGGCTCATCAGCACTTAGACAATATCGCTATTACCGGAGACTCACCCGCCTATGTGATTTATACATCTGGGTCCACTGGACGACCGAAAGGTGTTGAAATCCCTCATAAAGCACCTATCAACTTTCTATATGCTATGCAAAATGCCTTATCACTGACACCAAAAGACCGATTTCTCGCTGTTACCACCATTTCATTTGACATTTCCATACTGGAATTATTTTTGCCTATTACCGTGGGTGCGTCCGTCTTGATAGCAGAACGAAGCATCGTGCGTGACCCAGAATCACTGACTCGTTTTGCCGTTGATCACAATGCTACCCTAATGCAGGCAACACCCTCCTTGTGGCAGGCCCTTTTACCTACCTACTCAGAACAATGGCACGGCATCAGGCCTTTGGTTGGTGGTGAAGCCCTGCAAGGCCAATTGGCGAATCATATGGCAAAGCTTGGGCATCCTGTCCTTAACCTGTTTGGCCCCACAGAAACCACCATCTGGTCTACCATCATGTTTCTAGACAACCCTACTGATCTTAACCACCCACCAATAGGACGCCCCATTTTCAACACTCAAGTCTACGTGTTAGATAAGGCAATGGAACCAGTTCCCGTAGATGTCACTGGCGATCTATATATTGCAGGGGAAGGATTGGCATTAGGCTATTACAAACGTCCCGATTTAACACAAGAACGTTTTACGCCCAACCCATTTGAGAGCGGCACACGCCTATACGCAACAGGCGACAAAGCCAGATGGCGTCAAGATGGTGTACTTGAATATTTAGGCCGTGAAGACAATCAGGTAAAAATACGCGGTTTCCGTATTGAAACGGGCGATATAGAAACAAGCCTGCTGTCCTGTCGTGAAGTGCTGCAAGCGGTTGTGGTTGCGCAGGCTTCCAACACAGATGATATGCAGCTTGTGGCCTATATCATACCAGTGGATGAAACACTGGACAGCCAAACCATCCGCAGCCAACTGATTGCCAGTTTGCCCGATTATATGGTGCCAAACTATTACGTCATGCTGAAAGAAATGCCACTCACACCGAACGGCAAAATTAACCGTAAGGCCTTACCCAAACCCAGCTGGACCGACTCAAGCCATTATGTCGCCCCACGCAATAAAACAGAGGCCGCCTTGGCCATCTTATGGGAAGACATTCTCGGGGTACGTGGAGTGGGCATTCACGATAACTTTTTCGCCATTGGCGGAGACTCAATCTCTGCCACAAAAATGGTGAATCAAGTAAAGAAACAGCTCTTGATAGACATTCCACTGGGCGTACTCTTTAAAACATCCACCATCTCAGACCTTGCAGAAATGCTAGACAACGACCATCAGCACGACCCGCTCGCCCATGTCTTGCCATTCAAAACCGACGGTGATGAGCCACCTCTATTCTGTATTCACCCAGCTCTTGGACTATCCCTAAGCTACACCAACTTATTACGTTATCTTCCTGAGTCAACGCCGCTATATGGTTTGCAAGCCGATGGACTAAACCACACCTCGCGCTTGCCCATGTCCATAGAGGAAATGGCCGAGGATTATATTATCCGTATTAAAAGAATCCAACCGAAAGGCCCTTATCAATTATTGGGTTGGTCGTTCGGTGGATTGGTCTCTCACGCCATCGCTGAAAAACTCCAAGCACAGGGTGAAGAGATCGCCTTTCTATGCATGCTGGATAGCTACCCCTATCAATTGAACGTAGCAGAACCAAAAGATGAAGCGGGTATGATTCAGTCATCCCTTTTATTTCTTGGTTATGATCTTAATAACATCCCTACCCCCCCCAAAAACAAAACCGAACTCGCCGCTTTTTTATGGCAGGAATTTGATGACTCCTCTCTGGCCGTCGTCGCGGAAATACAAAAACAACACCCCAATATTTTAGAGCATATCGAGCGAGTGATAACCAACAACCTCACTATTGCTAACCACTTTATCCCTCGCCAGATCGACGCCAATTTACTATTTTTTGTTGCTAAAGACAGCATGAACGGTTCAATGGGAAAGATCTTGGAACATCGGGCAGACGCATGGCAATCAAGAGTGACAGGTAAGCTAGATGTCCACAATATCAAGTGTCGCCATCAGGAAATATTAGACCCCCATTACATGAATCAAATAGGGCCGATTATTAAAGCCCATCTAATTGAGTCCAACACAAACCTATAAAAAGTGTTTATCGAAACAAAAACGCCCGGTCATAGGATCGGGCGTTTTTGTTTTTCCTGTTTCATCAACACGACAAGCCATCTTGCGCATAACCAAATGAACTATACATTACGCTGAAAAATGTTCGTAGCGGCCAATAAAGCGTTTTGGAAAGGGCAAACCATATTGACCTGTTTTAGCCACACCTATCTTCAATTGTCCCAAAGACTCCGCTAGGGTCACTGCGGCTTTAACCCCATCAATCACTGGCACCTGCAACTCTCGGGTTAATCTGTCCTCCCAGTCCGCCATCCCCGCACAGCCTAAAACAATCGCTTCAGCGCCTTCACTTAACGCTTTGAGCGCATCTTTTCGAATCTGAAGAAAACTTGCTTCAGGGTTTGACTCGCAGTCGGCAACCGCCAAATCACTAGCATAGATACCAGAACACTGATGTTCATAGCCATAACGCACTAACAAGTTTTTGGCAAAATGCACGGTACGCTTACGGGTTGTCACCACCGCAAAACGATGACAAACCAAACTCGCTATTTGAAACGCGGCACCTGCAATACCAATCACAGGAACACTCGATAACTCCCGCGCAGCATCTAAGGCAGGGTCACCAAAACAAGCGATAACGTGAGCATCAACATGATCTTGCTCTCCTTGAAGGATAAGATCCAACACACCCGCGCTTGCCAACACCTCATCAACAGCACATTCGATCGTTTCTGGTCCATGCGCCACATTACGAGCAATAATGCGCGTGCCATCATGCGCCACGCTCTGAGCGGCAGAGCGAATTTTTTCCGTTATTTCTTGATTGGCATTAGGGTTAATAATGTGCACACGCATGGCTGATACTCCACTCTTAGATCGTTGAAAAAAGGTCCTTGAAATTAATGCTTTTTGGTTTGTCGATAGTAAATTGCAAAGACGCTTTAATGGCTTCCAGGTGGCGTTTCATCCAAATTTTAGCGGGTCCCGCTTCCCTTTTATCCAGCATGTCCACCAAATCATGGTGGTGACCGCAATCACATCCAACACTTTGTTTCGAGCCAAATACGGCAATCACCAAAGAAGAGCGCAAGGTAAGCTGATTAACAAATTCCGCCATGACCTGATTCCCTGAAAGCGACGCAAGCTCCGTATGAAATAGCGCCGATAACTGAATCATATCTTTGAGATTATTATTCTGCTCTGCCAATTCCTCTTGTTGCACAATGCCGTATAGGCGAGTTTTGCTCGACTCATCCCAATGTGTCACCACGTCATCGATCAACACTGGCTCAACCAAAATACGACTATCCAGCACTTGCTGAGCTTCTTCCGCGGTCGGTTTGGCCACATGGGCTCCTTTATTAGGCGTAATGGTGACAAACCTTTCCAAAGCCAGCCGATGTAAAACCTTCCTAATGCCTGTACGGCTGATTTGAAAGGTCTCAGCCAATTGATCTTCTGGCAACCTAACACCAGGTAAAAGGTGATGCTCGACGATCGCCTTCAACATTTGCTGATAAATTAACTCGTCTTTTCTCATATACTCACAAACCTACTACCATTAGATTGTATACAATAAAAAAATACAATACTTATTAGATAACAAAATTAGAGGCTCGACTGCACTAAAAAAAACCATTTCGCACCATAACAGGACAAAAAATCGTTTTTGAATAGTAAGCTAACGGAAAGATATTATTAAAATTCCTTATTTTTCCTTAGTTTAAACACTTTGGCACTAAAATTGTATTAACTATTGTATACAATCAACAATGGAGAATAATCCAATGAAAACGCCCCCGACCCCTTCAACAAGCCACAACCTGACTAACGACGACCTCGCTCCTGACACAAAACAGGAATGGGGTTGGTATAGTATCTTTGCCTTTTGGATGTCCGATGTTCACAGTGTTGGCGGTTATGTATTCGCTGCCAGCTTATTTGCCCTCGGACTCGCGGGCTGGCAAGTATTTATTTGTCTGCTCATGGGCATCATGATTGTATACTTTTTTGCCACCTTAATGGGAACACCTGGACAAAAAGTTGGCGTTCCTTTCCCCGTTGTTTGTCGTATGTCATTTGGAGTAAAAGGCGCAAACATACCGGCCATTATTCGAGGTCTCATTGCAGTGGTATGGTACGGTATACAAACCTTTCTTGCTTCCAGCTCCTTTATCATTCTAATTCTATACTTCTTTCCTGAAATGGCTTCCCTACAAAAAACAACATTCTTAGGACTTTCGGCACTCGGCTGGATTGGCTTTATGTCCATGTGGGTGATTCAGGCATTCGTCTTTATGTTCGGCATGAAAATGATTCGTAAGGTAATCGACTGGTCTGGCCCCGCTATATACATTGCCATGTTTGCCTTATGTGCTTACATGCTTACCCAAACAGGCTGGAGTGCAATCAATTTTGACTTATCATCAAAATCCCTCACAGGTTGGCAAGCATTTAATATGATGATTGTGGCAACCGCATTGGTCGCAGGTTACTTTGCTGGTCCAACATTAAACTTTAGTGACTTTGCACGTTATTGCAGCAGCTATAAGAATATGAAGCTTGGTAATCTGTTGGGACTCCCTCTCAATTTCATGGTGTTTTCTATTTTTAGCGTGGTGATAGTAGCGGCCTCTATTCCTTTATTTGGCAAAATGATTACCGACCCCATTGAAACCGTAAAGCAGCTTGATTCTGGAATGATTACAGTACTGGGCGCCCTGACGTTTATTCTGGCAACCATTGGTATTAATATCGTCGCCAACTTTGTTGCGCCTGCTTTTGATTTCTCTAACGTCTCCCCGAGTAAAATCAGCTTTAAAACGGGTGGCTTTATTGCTGCATTTGGTTCCGTCCTGCTCACACCATGGAACCTATTCAACAATCCAGAAATGATTCATTACACCGTCGATTTACTGGCCGCTCTTATTGGTCCACTATACGGGATTATCTTGATGGATTACTTCGTCGTTCGAAAACAGCAGATTGATGTGGATGCTCTGTATACCGAGGACACCGACCAAGCCTATTGGTATGACAATGGCATCAATAAAAAAGCGGTGTATGCCCTAATCATTGCCGGTGTTTCTTCGATCATCACATCGTTTGTCTTGACTGATTTAGCGAATTTTTCACTGTTTATTAGTGGTGGAATTGCCGCGATCGCTTACAAACAGCTAATGAGCAAAGAAGCCATTATGCACTCTGAAAAATTAAAACTAGCAAAACAAGCGTAAACTTCCTGAGCTTAGGTCTAAAAAATGGCTAGCGCTACGATTGACCCACATAAAAACAAATGCCCTTAGCCCTAAGCTCACTCACTATACGAACAAGTAAGTTCGTCACACCTATGTCGATACCTGCTTGACAAAGCAGTGTCGACACTTGGCCTCGATGGTGCGTTTGATGGTTAAAAAGTGCTGCAACAAATGGCCAACGTTTTTAGCAAAAAATGTCCCTCGACTTTGCAATAACTCAGCTTCCGTTAGTTTTCCAGCTGCCTCGTAGAGATTATGATTCATCCACTGATTATAATCCGCCATTACTTCTAAATACGCTTTTAGCCCCATTATTTCGCCTCTTCGCTACCTAGATGTTAAACAGAAACAACTTCGCTCTCTCGCCCTTCCAAAAAAGCAGGTAATTTTTCGTCAATCACACACCAATTCGCTTTATACTTTGTAAAAATATGCGCGTCTATCTGAACAGGAATGTCTTGGTCAAACGTTGCTATAGCAATTTCCATGTCTTCAGGTCGCCTATCTTTGCTTCTAAAACCTAAACTCGAACCACACTGACGACAAAACGTTCGTACTGTGCCATTAGGTGCCGTAAACTCTTTGAGATAATCTTGACCCGATATCCACTTTAAACCAATGGTACTAACAAGAGAGCCAAAAGCAGCACCATGAAATTTTCGACACATACTGCAATGACAGTTTGCCGCTTGCTCACTAAATCCCTCCACAGAAAACCGAACCTCACCACATAAACAACTTCCTTTATAAATGCTAGTCATCTTAGAGCCGTCCTTATGTTAAGAGCAATATAGTCATTTAAAACAGAGTAAGACCAAAAGCGTGTTTGACGCGATGCAACACCGCACTCGCTTCAGCCTGAGATTTGTCACTCCCTTGTCGAATAATATCAATAAGTTGTGCTTTATCAGAAGCAAATAGGTGACGCCGCTCTCTAATCGGCTTTATCACTTCCTGAAGACAATCTTCCAGAATTTTTTTGATGACACCGTCCCCTAACCCACCTCGTCGATATTGCGATTTTAATGTTTCAACATAGGCCACATCTGAACAAAATGCCTCTAAATAGGTAAAAACCACATTCCCCTCAACACGACCTGGATCGTCGACTTTCAAATGGTTCGGGTCGGTATACATAGACTTTACCGCTTGCGATATGTCTTTTTCTGAGGCGTCTAATAAAATACAATTCCCGAGCGATTTAGACATTTTGCTTTTCCCGTCGGTACTAGGTAAGCGCGGAACATGACTCAGCAGAGGGCGACATTCAAGCAAAATGTCCTCTTTTGCAATTCGATTGAGCTTTCTTACGATTTCGTTTGTTTGCTCGATCATCGGCAGTTGATCATCCCCGACAGGAACCAATGTGCCATTAAAGGCTGTAATATCCGCTGCCTGACTAATTGGGTAAGTTAAAAACCCAGCAGGAATAGAGAGACCAAAAGATTTAGTCGCAATCTCATTTTTCACCGTTGGATTTCGCTGCAGCCTCGCGACAGAAACTAGATTCGAATAATACATGGTCAACTCAGACAGAGCAGGAATAGCGGATTGCAAACTAATGGTTGTTTTAGACGGGTCTATACCAACCGCAAGATAATCTGCAAGCACATTTAAAATATTAGTCGAAACTTTGTGAGGATTATGCCCATTATCGGTTAGACCTTGTAAATCAGCGATTAAAATCGTCTGCTGATGACTCTCTTGGAGCACAACACGTTGCTGGAGAGACCCGACAAAATGACCAAGATGCAACTGACCTGTTGGTCTATCCCCTGTAAGAACTTTTTCCTGATTGCTTTCCTGAAAAGTGTTTTTAGTAAAGGAAGCAGTATTAGAATGGCTTGATGTATTGCTGTGCATAGTATGTCTCCTATTGTATACCCCATCGGAGACATCACTTGTCGATTCAAAAACAGTCAGTCTACCGACGGCTTTTGAATAAACGTGATTCAACGCCGCTCTAAAAAATAGAGCGCCACCAAAAAATAGCGATAATGCGTAACTTAGAATATGTTGTCATACTGCTAACTTATCAATTTAGGTCAGGCAAAACAAGCATTAAGCAGTGAGCTGTTTTAACAAAACTCGCTAGACATTTCAGGAAGTCAAAAGAACAAAATGCTATGTTAAAGAGTGTATTAAGCGATGACATAGAAAACTTTACACTCGTTCAAGGGGCAAATGTGGCTTTGGTGGCAATATGACGTCGATAGCATCCTGTAACGTCACTACCCCACCTCGAACCACCACGGTCATAATGCCGGCCTTTCGAATGAGTTCGCCTTTTCCATTTCGGTCCAGAACCGCTTTAGTCAACCCTTCCTGGTAATTATCTAGCTGGGCACAAGGATTTCTTAATCCAGTCACTCTTAGCTCAACGTCTTTGCCAACTTTTAATAGCGTATTTTGAGGAAGGCTAAGAAGGTCAACGCCTTCCGTAAGAATATTCTCTCCCATCGTCCCCGCTGTTACATCAAACCCTTTGCTCTGCAATTCATCAAGCAATTCAGAGTGGATTAAATGCACTTGCCTTAGGTTAGGTTGCGTTGGATCAACAGCCACCCTCGAGCGATGCTTCACCGTTTTACCGCAATGCGCATCCCCTTCGACCCCCAACCCTTCCAGTATGGATAGACTATCAACCACTTTTTTAGAAAATTGATGCGCTTTATCTTTGCTTAACGATACCACTCTACCCACTCCATCCTCCTTTACTTCTTGATATCTAGCCAACAAAACAACCACTGTGCCATAACAAAACCGGCCATTTAGCCGGTTTTTATTTAACATGATGGGAGCGTAGAAAGACTATACTTTCGAGAGAATATCTTGAATGGATTGCTTAACAGAGGCGTCGACGATCTCACCGTCTTTCATCACATCATAGAAATTTGGCACGCTCAAGCTACCAATCACGTTACCTTTGAAGAAGGGCATACTATTAACGGCTTGGGCCAATACACTGCTCGCGCCGCCTGGGCCTGGGGAAGTAGAAAGCACGACAATTGGCTTGTCTTGATACACGGCTTTTTCGATACGCGATGCCCAGTCAAAAATATTCTTATAGGCCGCACTGTAGGAACCGTTGTGCTCTGAAAACGATGCGATGATCAAATCAGCTTGTGCAATAGTATCAACGAAAGCTTGTGCTTCGCTTGGAATGCCAAACTCTTTTTCTTTGTCTTCACTGAAGATGGGCATATCAAAATCATTGAGATCCAATACCGTCACATCAGCACCGTTTATCAGGCTTGCGGTATAGCCTGCAAGGGTTTTATTTATGGATTGACGACTAGAACTCGCTCCAAAAGCAACAATTTTCATATAACATTCCTTATCTTTAGGTATAAATTTAAATAATCAACTATTTTTTAGTGATAGGTAAACTTGTCAACTGCCCGTTAAAATACACTGAAAATACTTATTTGTAATCTATTAAACCTGACTTATCCTCCGCTTAACTTGACCGACAGCACAATAAAAAGACCTCTATAATAGAGGCCTTTCTATGATCAAGCTGGACGCTCATCCAGCGCATCCGCATGATGCGCAAATCGACCTTTCGCTTTGTCATGCACTTGGTCGTTACGTGGCCAAGGCCAACCACCAAACTGAGTTCGGTGATAGTCATTAAAGGCCGCTTGTAACTCCTGTCTTGTGTTCATTACAAATGGACCATGTTGCTCGACGTGCTCACCTATAGGTTTACCTTGTAACAACAAGAAACGGGCTTTTTTACCTGTATTTTGAATACTAACCGCTTCGTCACTTTTAAGCACAAACGCCTCTTTAACGCTAACTTCTACACCATCTATAATCGCACTGTCACCTTCAAAGAAGTACAAAGTGCGATTCAAACCAGGCTGAGCTTGTGGCATGGTCCATAAACCTGTTTCTGGCACATCGATCAACCATATTGCCACATGATTGTTTTTATCCGCTGCCCAAGAGTCGGGCGGACAATCCAATGCTGTCACTGAGTCCAACTCGCCAGCGATGATTTTAACAGACGTTTCAACACCATTAGCATCTTGATGTTTAACGATAGGCGTATCCTCGTTCCATAACATTCCAAAATGCGGCGGCATCATCTTATTTTTCGCAGGCAAATTTAACCAGACCTGGAACAATTCAAGCGGGTTTTCCTTTTCCTCATCTAATAATGGAAACATTTCAGAGTGCTGAACACCACTGCCTGCTGTCATCCATTGGGTATCACCCTGTCCATAACGTCCAGCGGCACCAATAGAATCCGCATGATCAACAAAGCCCTGATTAACAATAGTCACCGTTTCAAACCCACGATGTGGATGAACGGGAAAGCCTGGCACTTTTCGACCATGATACATACGCCAGCCATCTATGCCGTGAAAATCTTGCCCTAATGGTCGACCTTGTAACGATGCCGCTGGTTCCATTTCTGGGGTCGCTTTTGGGTAACGATCCTGATGAAAAGCACAAAATAAAAACGGGTCAAATGTTGGCCAGAACATCTGAAGGGGTAAACGCTTTTCGATAGCAGAACTCATTTTTACCTCCTGAATAAATTATCAATATCAGTATGATACCACTGTCACGCACGACTAATTCATGCTGATATTCAATCCTACCCATCTAATTATTTAATCTATTTCACCGCTTCCACTATTTTAATCATGCAGGAAAAATCACTTTGGCAGTGCAGCCCTGGTCTTCGTTATCTACTAAGCTGAATTCACAATGGTATTTCTGACAAATATCTCGGACAATCATTAAGCCAAGACCATAGCTTTCACCGCTTGGTTTCCCCTGTAAACCACACCCCGTATCAACCACCTTGATCTCTTGATCAGACATGATCAGATCAATCTGCCCCTGCTCTGTGCAAGCAATGGCATTTTTGACCAAATTACCGATAAGAATATGCAAAGTCGGCATCGGTAATTTAGTTTTGACTACGCCACGACTGTGCTGCACCACTTCGACGGGTTTTCCTGAATTATATTCGGTATGAGCACGCACAATTGATTGCAGCTCATTGTCGTCGACCTCCCGGAGCAACATTGCATCGATATCATCTTCTCGCGTCAAAGAAAGCAGCGTGGTGATGTAGTCTTCCATTTCTTGGCAAGCGCTGCTCATTCGCCCTCGTTGACGCTCTAAAAAGGCTTTAGAATCAGATTTTCCAAGCAGCGTCAACGCCCCTTTCATCACCATCAATGGGGTTCTCAGTTCATGACTGGCATAACGATTAAAAGCACGTTCTCTGTGTAACAAAGCTTGGATTTGATTTTGATAGCTGTTTAACTGATTGACTAACTGATGAATTTCTCTGGTTGCGGCACCATCAGGCATCGGTATAGGCGTGCTATCTTGAGCATTGCGCCCTTCGAGCTCTTGACTTAAGCGGGCAAGGGGATTGGTGAGACGTGCTGAAATACGCATCACGACCCATAGACTAATCACCAGCAATAATATGGACATGATGGTTTGCGTCGTCTGGGTTTTGAACATTTGTGATTCACTTTGTTCATAGACTTCATCGTAGTAAATCAAATAGATATTTTGCATTTTACCATTCAGCATTACCCGCTTTTTCATGGAGAAATATTCTAAGTTAGTGTCTGAACTGGGGGCTAAATGGTAGGGCTTGTCATCTGACACATCAGGCTGCAACACAATCCAAGGGGGGAGGCTTTTTTCTCCAACATAAGCGTCAGAAAAGGGTGGCACTGCCACGTGGGTAAGATGGGTTCCTTGCAATAAATGTACGGCGGTATTAAGGTCTTTATCCATCCTATTTTGCGCATAAATCGTTTCCATGCTTTCCAACATCGTGTCAAACATGGCAAAATGAAACGCGATAATAGCGAAGGCAACAATCGAAAAGTAGGTAAAGGTTAGCTGTTTAGCACTTTTTATCCGCTTCATTCTTCTCCTTCTGCGACTAACCGATACCCTACTTTCGATATGGTCCTAAGATAGGCATGCTCGAAGGGTCGGTCAATCAAGCTTCTTAACTGATAAATATGACTACGTAGTACCTTACTATCTGGCTCTTCATCGCCCCATAAGACATCACCAATCTCTTCTTTCGTCACCACTTCAGGTGCTCGATTCATTAGGCATTTCAATATTTTATATTGCGATGGATTTAAGGAATACCGACTACCTTCGCGCTGTAACACACGGGTATTCATATCTAAGGATAATGCGCCAAATGTTAAAACACGGTTCGCCATGCTGCCATTACGGCGACGCACCAAGGTCCGTAAACGAATGTCCAAAATATCTAAATCAAAAGGCTTTACTAGATAGTCATCCGCTGCATGGTCGAATCCTGCCAGCACATCCTCTTTTGTATCACGCGCAGTCAACATCAAAATGGGAGTATCAATCCCACTTTCCCGCAATGATTGGCACACAGTAAGGCCATCCATTTTAGGCAACATAACATCTAAAATAATGGCATCATAGTGCTCGCTTTTAGCCAGTTCGTACCCTTGTAAGCCATTATTGGCGTAGTCCAGTACATCCCCTTTAATTTCGAAATAATCAAAAATAATACCTGCTATGTCTTTGTGATCTTCCACCAGCAACAATTTCATGCCCGTCACTCCTAATATAGAAATAGATATCCATTACCGATTGTCTCTGCCTTTAAATGAAAAAAAGGTGAATCACTTTTTTACGACATCCCACCACTTAAGATAAAGGCAATTTCCCGAATTATCGGCACCCATAATTCGAAGTTTTCAGAGAAAACGCCAATCGCTTAGACAGCATAGCCATCAATCGCTTTTTTCGCGACATAAATAAACGAACCAAAATATTTGGACACATAGGATTTCTTTCACACTGGATATGTCTCAAAATCATAATGAAAATCGCGAAAATCTCATTTAGTAAAAAAGATTTACGTTCGCTTGGCACTGTAAGCTTGGCGCCTTTTTACAAGATCGTTACTATACATCCCTGTTTTTGTCGCGACGCTTCGAGAGCCCTGAATCTAAATAAGGTTTATTATGCCAAACCCTAAGCGCGACCATTGGTTTGCTTTAGAACAGCCGTTCCTTTGCACCTTCAAGGAAGAAAAAACAACATTCATTCTTCTGGAAGCAAATTATGAATCATCTATATAAAAAGCTCCCTTCTGCAAAGGGACTTCTGTTTTTGCTGATCGGCAGCGTGGTTGTACGCTTCTTGTCACTTTCTATGTACCCTATTTTAGACTCAACAGAGGCCAGGTACGCAGAAGTTGCTCGCTTTATGGCAGAAACACATAATTGGGTTATCCCCATGCTTAACCCGCATATGCCATATATGGGGAATCCCCCTATGTTCGCTTGGCTGAGTGCAACAGGCTTTTCGCTTTTTGGTCTAAACAGCGTCGCTGCGCGTCTTCCACATTTAGTCGCCGGCATCGGTATTTTAATACTGATGTATTATTTTGCTAAGCACTACTTTAAATCAGCAAGCATGGGGTGTTTCGCAAGCGCCATTTTGGCGACAACCGGCGTATTCTTAATCCTTATCGGAGCCATCTCTCCAGAAACAGCAATGACTTTTGGCACCACTCTCACCATGGTGAGCTTCTGGTTTGCCTGGAGTAAAAAACAATCCCTATGGGGCTATGCCTTTTTTGTCGGCCTAGCCATTAGCTTCCTATCAAAAGGACCAATCGCACTTCTATTAATCATTTTCAGCTTAACATTCTGGTTACTGTACAATAACCGTTGGCTGTACCTAAAAAAACAATTGCCTTGGGGCTTCGGCTCGTTGCTCTTTTTACTCCTGACTCTTCCTTGGCTTGCATTAGCAGAATACCAAATGCCAGGTTTCCTGCATCACTATCTAAGCAACGAATATATCCAATGGTTTTCCCTAGGCAACATGCAGGGAGAGTTTTACGCTTCGATTCATCACCATGTACGTGGCACGATTTGGGTTTTTGCTTTGATCGCCATGCTGCCTTGGACGCCACTCCTCATTATTCAATGGATCCGCATTTTGAAAAAAGGCGGCGATACGCAAGGAAGCAGCGACGGTTTTGGTAGTTACTTACTTATATGGTTATCTACTCCTTTAGTACTGTACACTTTCACAGGAAATATTCTCATCAGCTTTGTCATGCCATCGTTACCAGCCATGGCGATGCTGCTTGCATACTACCAAGCAAACTTTCCACTGCCTAAATGGGTCTATAGCCTTGGTATTGTTACCCCTGTGCTTTTGATGGTGATAGTGGGAGCTATTCACTTCCATTTGACGAAAAACTATTCGCAAATGGCCATCATCTCAGACTGGAAGATACAATCGGAAACAAAGACAGCAGACCTCTTCTATCTTCACAAACGCCCTTTTTCCGCCTTGTTTTATTCAGATGGAAAAGCCGAAGCGCGCTCTGGTGACATTTCTAAATGGTTAAGCACTCAGACTACGCCATTTTTCATTATTCAGAAAAGTAGATACAGCACACACTATCCAAATTGGTCCTGTGAAGAACGAGCCGAAGAGGCCGATGAAAAACTCATCTATTGCAAACCAGCCCTTACCAAGGTCACACCAGATGCGTTAGCAAACTCCAACCCTACTGAGAAAACGAATTTGGCAGGGAAACCTCAACCATAGGATAAGGTACTAGGGCCTGACTCAGTAAAATGATCAATTAGTGAGGGATTTCTAGAGCTTCTTCCCAGCTTTTTATAAAGCGACGCTGCTTCGCATAGTCACGCCCAACCAATAACTGCTGATCGAGTTCCACCACCCGCTGTGGACCTGACTTACCCAGTATATTTAGGGTATTTTTTGTTATCACACCAGGTTGAATAGGAAACATCAATGTCTCAGCTTGCATGCGCTTTTGCACCGAGTACGTCAGTAAATAATCCAAAAACAACCCTGCATCATGGGCATTAGGAGCTTTCTTAGGAATCAATCCAACGCGCATCACCATTAAGGTATAATCTTTGGGCAAGATCATTTTCAGACGAGAATCCTCTTTTACTCGTTGGGCCGCATAAGAACCCAATAAATTATAACCAAGTACTAATTTGCCATTAGCAACATCGTCAATAATCTCGTGGGTACAACAATAAGTTTTTACTTTATGGCTACCAAAGGCTTCAATTAATCGCCCCCATGTAGTATCCGCTTGGCGAGCATCTTGACTGGCAAGCAAATAGCCCACACCACTTTTACGAATATCATAAGTACCAATGCGCCCCTTCATAAAATTTGAATATTGACGAATCGTTTGTAATACACCTTGGCGATCTTTTGGTAACGGCCCAGGATAACGGTCTTTATTCACTAACATCACCACAGGCTCCAAGGAAAATGCAAACACCTGATGGCGCCACTGGGCATAATTGGGTAAATGATCCGTTTCATAGGTTTGCGCGTACCCATCGTTCACCAGCTTTATCTGTAACCCCATCGCACTACTGATCACCAAGCTAGCCTGGGGATGGGCACTTTCCTTAATCGTTTGTTTGTATAGTTCTGCGGTATTAATGTCTGTATAAGATACTCGAATATTGGGATAACGCTTAACAAACCCTTTAATCAAGGGGCCAAACGAAGCAAGATCTATGGAGGAATGAATACGCAGTACACGTGGTGCATCCTTCTTACCAAATTCAATGCTTTCGCGCTGTCCTCCCGCTTGAGCAAAAGCGTTAAAGCTCATCAAAAACAGACTGAAAGAAAGAAGCAACCATTTCATCATAGTAACGACTCCGAATCATTGCTCGATTGATACTTGGCAATATCAATTTGAAAGGTGGTGCCATTTGGCTGAGTATCAAGAATGATAATATTCGCAGTATGATGATCAATAATGTCTTGGACCATCGCCAGTCCAACACCACTGCCTGAAACATCGTAACGGCCACGGTAAAACCGCTCGAAGACGCGTTTTTTTTCTTCTTCAGGAATCCCCGCACCATAGTCGATGACGCTAACTCGATAATAGTTGGAAAATTCTTCTACCCTGACAACCACTTCCGTTGCTTGCTCGGCACCAAGATTACTGTAGCGTACCGCATTTTCGATCAGATTCTGCATCATCTGCTGCAAAGCAAATGCATCACCAAATACCATCGCTCGCTCAACATCCGCTTCTAATGACAAACTCACCCCTTTATGTAATGCCGTAATGGCTTGCTCTCGACACGATGCGGTAACTGGAACCAGCAAATCCACCGGCTCTTTTGGATTGGTTTGCATACGATGGGACACTACCGCTTGATTCAGTAATAACGTGACCGTTTGACTGAGTGAATCACATTGCGTCACGATATTTTCAAGGGCTTCTTGCTGCCGTTCTGGGGAGGTTTTATCGCGAGCATTCTCGGCTAAAGCACGTAAGCTAGCAAGGGGAGTACGCAATTGATGGGCTGCATCAGCGGTATAATTTTCTAATTGCTCTAGGTTGGTTTGCAAACGCGCCATAAAATGATTAATCACCATTTTTAAATGATGCGTTTCTTTTGGTGTTTTAATATTAATCGGCGTCAAATCCCCTGGCTGACGTTCTTCCAGCACCCGACTGATTCTATGCAGAGGTCTAAGCACCAACTGACTACCAATAACAATCAGCGCCACAGCCACCAATGCAATCATTAACACGACCTCAACGGCTCGCTCCGTCACCGACGAAGACAGTTCTTCTCGAGATAAACGCGTCTGACCAATAATGATACGCACCGTACCTGTCGACTCAGACTCCGTTAGATGACGCTCCAACCAAGCAAAACGCACCATTTCCCCTGAATATTCGCGATCAAAGAATTGTATTTTGTCCAATTTTGGAGGCTTCGGTGGCGTAATATTTAAGTCACGATAACCCGTAATAAACCCTTGAGATGAACTAACAACTTTATAAAACACCCTATCATCATTTGCTTGGGCAAGAGTGGCAAACGCTGACCATGGAATATCAATAGTCACTTCGTTATGTACTAAGCCAATATTTTCATCCATCTGCAACAAAGCACTACGAAGCAAACGATCATAGGAAATATCGGCCAACCGTTGGCTGTATTCAAAAACAAAGTTGATGGCAAGCGCAGCAATGACACTAATGATGATAATACCGCCGATGATAAATCGTCGGCGCAAAGAAGGCGTACTCTCAGACACCAGCTCCTCTTTATTAGGCTTTTGGCGACGCAGAAACTTCTGCCACATAACCAATTCCCCTGAGAGTCGTGATCGAAAAATCACTGGCAACAAGCTTTTTACGAAGACGTCCCACATACAACTCAATCGCATTCGGGCCCGGGGATTCATCAAAATTAAACAGATGGTCAGTAATTTCATCTTTACTAAGCACACGCCCAAGATGGCCTAAAAAAATCTCCAACAACCGAAATTCACGATTGGTAAGCGCTGCGAGTTCGCCGTTAATAAAGACTTGTCGGCTATCACGGTTGACTAACAAATTACCGTGTTCACTAACATTGGCCGCATACCCCTGCTTACGACGTAACAAAGCACGGCAACGGGCTTCCAACTCACCGAAATCAAAGGGTTTAGTTAAATAATCATCTGCGCCTTCGTCCAGCAAGCGAATACGATCTTCGATTTGATCTCTTGCGGTTAAAATCAAAACGGGCGTGCCGTCCTCTTTCTGACGAAGTTTTTGCAGCAATTGCAAACCAGACAAGCCTGGTAAATTTAAATCCAACAAAATCAAATCAAACGATTGATACTTAAGCAAATCATGAGCTCGTTTGCCATCATCAATCAGATCTACGCCGTGACCCAAACTGGTAAGTCGTTCTAAAATGGCCTGCCCGAGTACTTGAGTATCCTCTACCACCAAAATTCGCATAATAAAATACAACTACGTTCACAGTACGATAAAAAGTAAAACAACAAAGTTCGAGCCACTTTTGCGACTCGAACTTTCATCACTAACGCAATGCTTGCTTTACTATTCCAACATCAGCATCCCTTACACCGATGTAGAGAGTATAAGCCTTTAATCTATTTATGCCTCTTTGGATTTTGACATTTTAGAACGAATAATCGGCCCAATAACAATCGGTAGCACAAGCCCTAAAATAGAAATGGCCCATAGTGTAATACTTAAACCACTGTTGAAAAGAACACTCCAGTCGCCATCAGACAACACTAAGGCGTGACGTAGATTTTTTTCCATTTCAGGACCAAGCAACATACCTAAGATGACGGGTACTAATGGAATATCCACTTTACGTAAAATGTAGCCCAATACGCCAAAACCAACCATGAAGTAGAGATCAATCGCACTGTGGCTAACCGCATAAATACCAACAGAAGCAATCAAGGTCACAACAGGCATAAGATACTTAGGTGGAATACTTAATAGCTTAACGAAGATGCCAATCATTGGAATGTTAAGCAACAATAGTACGAGGTTACCCACAAACATCGCCGCAATTACACCCCACACTAAATCAGCGTTTTGTTGGAACAGCATCGGACCTGGCGAAATATTCAAAGAAATCAACATCGCCAATAGCACCGCTGTGGTACCACTACCTGGCACCCCCAAAGTCAGCATCGGTACCAGCGCCCCCGATGCAGCACCATTATTACCGGATTCTGGTGCGGCAACACCACGAGAATCCCCTTTACCAAACTCGCCTTTATCAGAAATTTTCTTTTCCAACGAGTAACTGATAAACGACCCCAAGGAAGCACCAGCGCCTGGCAATACACCAGCAACAAAGCCCAAAATGCCACCACGAACGGAGGCAGGCAAGACTCTGATAATGTCGGCGGCCGTTAATTTTAGTTTATTGATAGCTACTTGTTTTAGACCATCGCCAGCATGACGCTCGATAAAGAAAAACAACTCACTGATCGCAAATAAGCCCACAATGGCAATAATAAAATCAACACCTTCAAATAACTCAAGCATGTTGAAAGTATAGCGTTGCACACCTGTTGAGATATCGATTCCTACCGTGGCAATCATCAAACCAAGGGCGGCTGCCATAATGGTTTTAAATTGATTTTTCCCTGTTACCCCGCCTAATGTCGCAAACGCCAGGACAAACAGAGCAAAGTATTCAGACGGGCCAAATTTAAGGGCAAATTTAGCAAGAATCGGCGCTAAAATAACCAGACCGACAGTCGCAATAAAGCTACCAATAAAAGACGCAATAGCAGAAATAGCCAGCGCCTCTGCCGCCTTACCTTTTAACGCCATTGGATAACCATCCAAACAGGTCATCATGGCTGGCTCATCGCCAGGAATATTCAATAAAATGGAAGAGATACGTCCGCCATACATGGCACCAGCATAAACAGACGTTAATAAAATCAAGGAAGAAGTGGCGGATAAACCTAAACTAAACGCCAAAGGAATCAATATTGCCACACCATTGGCAGGCCCAAGACCTGGTAAAGCGCCAATCAACGTACCAAGTATGGCACCGATAATGGCAAACATAATGCTTTCTGGGGTTAAGGCCACCGCGAAGCCATGCATCAATAAAGTCATTGTTTCCATGGTTACAGCTCCAAAATACCAAGAGGTAATGCCAATTCAAGCACATAGTTGAACAAGAAGAAGATAACAATGGAGCTAACAATGCCAGTCATCACACTGTGCTTCACTGTTGCTCCCATGCGCCAGCTAATAAAACTCACCACAAGAGCAGCAGATGGTATAAAACCAACAGGTTCAATCGCCCAAGCAAAAATCAACAATGCAACGGCCACGCTTAGAAGCTGAAGCAACATGGGGACAGGTGCCCATTTCTCGTCTGGATCAGGCTTTACAATCAAGTAAATTGAACTAATAGCCAATATAATGGACAACATAATAGGGAAAGTTTCTGGACCAACACTTTCATTTCCACCAAAAGGAATGGGGAATTGTGTTGCCTCCCAACCGTAAGCAACGGCGAGAATCAGCATCAGCATGCCGAACACACGATCATTAATACGCATGTCTCTGCTCCGAGTAAGTTAAATCATTTAAATATAGAAATAGAGTCATCCACACAGGAAAAAAGCCTCACTTCCCGTGTGGATGACTGTATTTAGTGACCGTTATCGAATCAAACCAATTTCTTTCGACAAGGTATTGATATCTTTTGTTTGTTTGTTAACAAACGCAGTGAACTCTGCACCAGATTTATGGAATGGCATTAAACCATTTTTCACCATAATGCCTTTCCACTCTTTTGTTTTATAAAGCTCATTCATGGTATTTACCCACCAATCATAAGACGCTTTACTTGCATGTCCGGGTACGTAAAAACCACGCCAATTTGGAGCAATCGCGTCAATCCCCTGTTCTTTGGCAGTAGGAATGTTGTTAAATGGGGCCGGTAAACGCTTTTCAGACATAACCGCTAATACTCGAAGATCACCAGATTCCATGAACCCCTTAACTTCAGAAATATCACCAGTAAAAGCATCGATGTGACCGCCAACGACTTGGACCAAAGCTTCAGAACCACCGCTAAAAGCTAAATAACGAATTTTAGGCAGATTAGTAACGTGTGCTTCCTTGGCCGCAATCAGTACTTTTAAATGATCCCAACCACCGGAGGCACTACCACCAGCAAACTTAACGGCACTAGGATTTTTCTTTAGAGCGTTCATCATTTGAGTTAATGATGTGTATTTGGAATTTTTCCCTACCGCAATAACGCCATAATCCGCACCGAGTGTTCCCACCCATCGTACTTGATCTGCGTTTAATCCTGGGAATTGGCCTTGAGCAAGGCGAGTAGTGGTTGCGGTACTTGCAGCCACAATAAGATTGTCATCTTTTGAGCGCTTACTAACTGTGTGTGCAAAGGCTACACCACCACCAGCACCACTCATGTTAACGGTTTGAACATTACCTTTAATATATTTCTGATCAACAAGTACTTTACCAACGCTACGACAGGTAAAGTCCCAACCACCGCCAGGGTTCGCGGGCGCAATACATTCTACACTACGAGCGGGTTCGTAAGCATGGGCCTGTCCCGCAAACGCGAGTGCAACCGCACCTGAAATAAGAACAGACTTGATAGATATCTTGTTAAGCATGGTATTCTCCTGCTTGTTATTTTTGTTGTTTTTGATCTGGTATCAAAGTGTTATTTTTTATTAGTAAAAATAGCCAGTGAGCACACCTTACTACTCAAACCTGTCACCAACCTGTCACTGTTCTTATTTAATGACAATTAAATGCACTTTATTTGTAATAAACTATCAATTTGTTTATCTAAGATAATTAAAAAGTTCCATGTAAATTGTTTATAAAAAGCCGGAATTAGTTGTTATCCTTGAGAAATTAAATATGATAAGTCTTTATTGATTAATGCGTAAAAACCCCCTATTTGATACAAGCCCAGACAGATAAGAGAGCAAAAAAGAGACACGAATGAATAAAAAGGCGACGGGTATTGGTTTTATTGCCATTTTTTTATGGAGCTCTTTGGCCTTATTCACCTCACAAGTAGGTTCAGTACCTCCCATGCTGGCGATAGCCATCACTTTTAGCATGGCCAGTGTTTTTTTGACCATTGTATACTTTGTGCGCGGTGAACTCGTTCAATCCTGGAAAGACACGCCAATTAAGTCCATGTTACTAAGTGGCTCCAGCTATTTTTTCTATCACTTTTTTTATTTTTATGCATTACAGCACTCGCCAACGCTATTAGCGGGCCTATTGGCGTATTCGTGGCCACTGCTTATCATCCTGTGCCTGTCTTCACGTAAACTCAGCCGTTTTAATTGGACACACTTGATCGGTGGGATCATTGCCTTAGCAGGAACAGGCCTAATGATTCACTCAAGCACACAAATGAGCACAATATTGGACACCACCGCCAGCAATAATACGAACACGCCTCCTACCATACTGGGCTACCTTTCTGCCTTTACCGCCAGCCTCATTTGGGGCAGCTATTCACTCACTAATAGACGACGCTTAAATGTCCCCTCTTCCTGCGTCTTGTGGAATTGTATTGTCGCAGCCATACTGGCAACAGGCTTTCACTTTGCCCTAGAGCCTCATGTTTACGACTTTTCTCAAGATACATGGATCGCTATTTTAGGCTTGGGGTTTGGACCAATAGGTGTGGCCTTTTTATGTTGGGATATTGGCACAAAACGAGGGGACCTTTCTCTGTTAAGTGTTTTATCTTATACGGCCCCAGCCCTGTCTATTTTATGGACTGCGTTATTTGGCAAACAAGCGATTGGGAACGAACAAATAATAGCGGTCATCGTCGTTGTCATTGGCGTGCTAATCTCCTTCTACCGACCTAAAAAAGGCAGCCGAAAGTAAGGTGACGAATCATGCGAGATTCCATTGAAATTATGGCTTATCATGGCACAGCCCAGCCTCACGAGCACCACCACACTCAAATTGTCCTGCCCCTTGAGGGCGCTCTTTATCTTGAAGTAGAGAAAACGCAGCGTTTGGTGACAGCAGGGCAAGCGTGTTTGATTTCTAACCAGCATGCTCACCATCATTTTGCGGAACAAAGAAATCGTTGCTTGGTAATCAATAACCTAGCCTGTTGGAACAAAACACTAGAGAGCAACCAACCTTTTGTCCAATTATCCGAACAGGCTATCGCCTATTTACCTTTTTTATCCAAGTTGTCCGAAACAGGCTCCAACCCACTGGCATTAGAAAAAGCCTTAAGTCTCATCGAATATTTATTACCCATTCCTAAGGAACGCATCCAACAAAGTGATCAACGTGTTCTCAAAGCAAAACACCAACTAGACAAGCATTTTGATCAACCCAATTTAATTCAAGAACTTGCCGACGAGGTTCATCTTAGTCAAAGCCAGCTCACCATATTATTCAAACGCTATATAGGCATGACGCCAAAACAATATTTGTTGACTCAGCGTCTTAATAAAGCCAAGCAACTATTAATTGAGTCTAATAAAAGTCTTGATGACATCGCTCATCTAACGGGTATGCAAGACGCCAGTGCTTTGATCAAACTTTTCAGTAAGCATTTAAGGAAGACTCCTGGACAGTACCGAGCTCAGTCACACTAATTTCGAGTCATTCAAGTCGCGTCTTTTTAACAAGTGATAGGCGGATTTTTACCAACGATCATTTGTCATGCCCTAGCTACACTCCTCCTTTTACTCCCTATGTCACAATAAAATGAGGAAAAGGAATCATGTCATTGACCAGCACGAGAGGCACCATCATTGGCAGCATCGCCATTCTACTGTGGAGCAGTTTGGCGTTATTTACCACACAGGCAAGCGCTGTCCCGCCATTACTCTTGTTAGCCCTAACCTTTAGTGTTGCCAGTGTGCTGTTTGCCATTGTCTATCTGATAAAGGGACAGCTCGTTTCTTCTTGGCAGCAAACACCCACTCGTGCAAAATTGATGGGAGGAATCTGCTTTTTCTTATATCACTTCTGCTATTTTTATGCGTTTCAGCATGCCCCTCCAATAGAAGCGGGCTTGATTGCCTACCTTTGGCCCCTGCTTATTGTCTTAATGGCGGGGATGAGTAGCACAAACAAACTTCTTTGGACTCATCTACTGGGTGCAGTCGTCGCTTTTATCGCCACAGGCATGATGCTTCATTCTCGTGCCACGGGTTCCGACAATGAAATACAAACCACACCTCTTGGCTATGGAGCGGCGTTTGCCTGCGCATTTATTTGGTCAGGCTATTCTGTCGCCAACCGCCGTTTTAGCAAGGTGCCTTCCAGTGCTGTGCTTTGGTATTGCTTGATGACGGCTCTTCTCGCAGGCATCGCTCACTTACTATTGGAACCTTTACACTGGCATTTTGCTACGAACACTTGGGTGGCTGTTATCGGCTTAGGACTCGGCCCCGTTGGTATTGCCTTTTTCTGTTGGGATATGGGGGTTAAACGCGGCAATCTATCACTATTGGGGGTCTTGTCTTATACCGCTCCAGCACTGTCGACGGCATGGCTTGGCCTGTTTGGCCACCAAACACCAACAGACACTCAAGTGGTTGCTTGTGTGATGATCACAGCTAGCGCTCTTTTTGCAAGCCTAATGCCCACGAAACGCAACACATCACTCGTATAAAAGCCATAACAAAAACCCCCATCTCCAAATGGGAAGTGGGGGTCGTAGCGGAAAAGACTAAGTCTAATTCGCCGTTTTTAAGCCACTTGAGATAACGTTCGAGGAATACGCTGTAAACAAGCTTCCATTTCTGCCATACCATTAGGCTGGTCGACCTTAACACCTAAATCTCTCATGGTGCTGCCCAAGGCATGTAAGGTTCGAAATAGGTTATGCTCACGGCACTGCTCACCCATTTGACCAATACGTACAATCGGCTGCCCAAAGGAACCAGCAATTTCCACTCGGTACACCTCAGAAATATGGCGGCATATTTGCCCTGCGGTTAAGTCTTCAGGTAACTGAATGCCCACTACCGAGTTCAAGCGGGACGACTCAGGAATAAACAAATTCAACCCTAAACCTTCTATACCCGCCTGCAATGCTGTTGAACATCGCAAATGTCTTGCAAAACGTTGCTCCAAAGATTCATCGCAAACCAGTTTCAGAGCCTCATGCAGGGCCATGATACCCGACACAGGAGCGGTATAATGGTAGCCATCATTGTGCCAAAAGTTTTCCGCAAGCTGCGCATCAAAACACCATTGCACAACCGGCTTTTTGCGATTTTTGACCGTTTTCCATGACTCATCAGAAAAGACTAACAAAGAGACCCCAGGAATAGACGACAAGCCTTTTTGACCACCAGTAATCACCGCGTCAACTTGCCACTCATCCATTTTTAACGGCATGGTACTCAACGTACAAACCGCATCAACAACCACTAAACAGCCATAGGACTTAGCGATCTTAGCAATGTCTTCTAAAGCATGATTGAAAACCGTATTGGAGGTTTCCCCCTGAACTAGAGTCAACACTTTCGGCCGCACTGTCTCAATGGCTTTACGCACACGTTCAGGATCTGCCGCTTCCAATACTGGAACATGCAACTCGTGAACATCCGCGCCAATGCGTGTTGCCATCTCTGCCATACGATGACTAAAAAAGCCATTGTTAATACACAGAATCGGTTCCCCTGGCTCCATTAAGTTAGACACAGCCATTTCCATCGCCGCCGACGCCGGTCCCGCCACACCCAATACCCATTTAGATTCCGTCTGAAATACGTAGCGTGCCATGCTTTTTACTTGATTGATGACTTGCGCCATCACACTGCCAAGGTGGTTGATTACCACCGAGTTCGCTCGGGCAACACATTCAGGAATAGGAACTGGGCCTGCGCCCATCATTAAAAGAGGTTCAGCAGGAAGGATTTCATCTAGCGATTTCACCTGGGGACGAGAAATCCCCTTGGGCGATGAAGCAGTCATGTTAAGTAGCCTTATGGTTCGTTAAAGAATAGGAGACCACCTCACAAAAATAGGAAGAACTTTGTGAGAATATGTCCCAGGAATCGAAAATAAGAAGACACGATCGAATCGCAGTTTTTTGACATTTATCAGGATAAAATATCGTGTAATCCATATTTTCAAAATAATATTCCAAAATAGTAGCGTATTCTTCTGTAAAATAAGAGTCATAAAACTCAAAAGAGTACGATCTACCACCACGAATCTGTTTTGCATTACATATGACGTGTGTTGAATTCGCAAAGCAGTGTTTTTTACTCTGCTAGCACTCCTCGAAGTGTGCCATAATGCGCAAAATTCCCTTATACAGGATCCAATATGATTACTTGTGGTATCGAGATCAAAGGCAGCGAAGCCATTCTTTGCTTACTTTCTAAGCAAGACGGTCTTTTTCAGATCGCCGACTGTCGCCAAGTGCGTCACACATTGAACCACCCAAATGACTGTGAAAGCGTTCGCAAATTTCAGCAGATACTGAAAAAGCTGTTTGAAGATTACAAAGTAACTCGCGCAGTGATAAAAGAGCGCCCAACAAAAGGGAAATTTGCAGGCGGAGCCATCGGATTTAAAATTGAAGCAGCCATTCAACTAATTGATACCGTTCAGGTGGATTTGTTTAGTGGTGCAACGGTGAAAGAGGTGCTAAAAAACCACCCAATGCCCATACCATTCAAGGCGACGGGGTTACGCGCCTTTCAAGAAGGAGCGTTCACGGTAGGCTACATAGCTCTTTGTGAAGAATAAGTCATAAAACTCACACACTATGGTGTTTCGTTTCCGGTCAAAAAAACACGGTTAATCACCAAGAAAGAAAAGTCTGTCTTTTCTTTCTTTTATCTACTTGCTATTTCTACTCTAAACCGACCATTGCCTCATTTTTCCTAAATGTAGTGACCTAATAAAACCGCACCAAAATAATGCAATATTACAGAACGCCTTACTTTTCCATGCACCTTTTTAGTGAGAGGTGATCAAAGTCTCTATTAAATCCCTTCTCAAAAGCCAACCATAGAGGCAGAGGTAACAAGAATTTACTTGCCCAAAAATATAGCGGAGCAATAGAAGTACACAAGCAGCATTCACACAAGAAAGCATGAAAGCAGAGTCCTCCTTCAACCGTTGTCAGATAGGGGTTAACAGTATTCTACCTATGCGAATAAAAGGAAAAAATATGTGTTTTAGGAAGGTTGTCATTAATTTGTTCATAAAAGCCGCTAAGCTAAAAAACGAATAGAAACAGTCATTAGGGAAGGTAGAACACTTTCAAATACTGGCATTGGATTTGCTATAAACAATAAACCTTTACCATTTTTTGAACACCGTTCCTTAATTTGGTAACAAGCAACAAGGAGACTGAACTTTCCCAGCTGTTGCATGACGAAGGAGGATATAGATCGACTTTTCGGTGGAAAGTACATTTCACCCGACCAAGATCTTAAAAAAATATGACACAACTACTCGTATTCACAGACTTAGATGGCACCTTATTGGACCATCATACATACAGTTTTCAACCCGCTCTTTCTACATTCCAAGCGCTTCAAACTTTCACTATCCCGTGTATTTTAAACACTAGCAAAACGTTTGCAGAACTGAGCGAGTTACGCCAATCACTGCGCCACAAAGACCCGTTTATCATCGAAAATGGTGCGGCTGTCTATATTCCAAAAGAGTTAGGACTTATAAGTAATGAGGACCAGAACAAACATGCCTTAGAAGACCACGGCCATTATTGGCTGAAAGCATTTGGCCCACATAGACAAACTCTGATAGACATCACTACCCCCTTAAGCAGCCGCTTTCAATTTAAACGCTTTAGCGATATGACATGGCAAGATGTGGCTGAGCTAACAGGTTTAACGGAAGAAAGTGCCAAGCTGGCGATGCAGCGCGAGTTTACAGAGCCTATGGTGTGGAAAGATTCAGCTAATGCCCTGAACCTTTTTAGAGACACGCTAAAAGACACAGACATTCAAGTGCAAAAAGGCGGACGCTTTACTCACCTTATGGGGAAATCCTGCGACAAAGCACGCGCGATGTTATGGCTTAGTGAACGGTATGCTGCCTTTTACCAAAGCACTGTGACCAATATGGCCCTTGGGGATGGGGAAAACGATATTGGCATGTTAAGCAAAGCCGATATTCCCGTTGTGGTGCGATCACCTGTTCATGCACCACCAGAAATACCAGGACGTTACGATGCATGGCTAACAGACGCCTATGGACCAGAAGGATGGGCACAAGCCGTCAACAAAGCGCTTGCTTCACGAGGCATTGTATAACAAGAAAAACACGTATTATTTAGACGATTCGCGACCCACAATCGTCAAAACGATTTCACATTCTAGGAGACACAATAATGGGCGACTTTTACCAGAACGGCATTATCACTACGCTTCATAACTTAGCCAACCGTCCGCTTGAAGACATGGAGAGAGAGCTGTGCGAATTTGCTAAAACTCGACCAATGTCGCTTATTCTGCCTTGCTTATATTCCGAATTGGCTACTGACGCCATGCCAAACATCATTGAACACCTCAAACAAGTTCCGTATCTTGATGAAATCGTTATCGGTTTAGACAGAGCAACAGAAGCGGAGTATCGCCACGCTCTAGAATTTTTCAGTGTTCTGCCACAAAAGCACAAAGTCCTCTGGAACGATGGCCCTCGCCTTCGTGCCATCGATAGCGTCTTAAAAGGGGAGCAGCTTTCACCTACTGACCCAGGAAAAGGTCGAAATGTATGGTTCTGTATGGGTTATAATCTAGCAGCGGGTAAAGCTGAATCCGTAGCAATGCACGATTGCGATATTGTCACCTATGATCGCGAGTTACTTGCTCGCTTGATATACCCTGTCGCAAACCCCAATTTCAATTATGAGTTCTGTAAAGGCTTTTATTCGCGTACCGCAAACGGCAAGATGAATGGCCGTGTCAGCCGTCTACTGGTCACACCCTTGCTTTATTCTCTAAAGAAAGTCTTTGGAAACTTAGAATACTTAGATTATCTAGACAGCTATCGCTACCCTCTTGCTGGGGAGTTCTCATTTCGTCGTGATGTGATGACAGATTTGCGCATTCCAAGCGACTGGGGCTTAGAAATTGGTGTTCTCAGCGAGATGAAACGTAACTACTCAAACAACCGTTTATGTCAGGTTGACATCGCTGATGTTTATGATCATAAACATCAAGACCTATCAGCCGATAACGACGACGGTGGATTATCGAAAATGTCCATTGATATAACAAAAGCTATTTTCCGCAAACTGGCAACCAATGGTATTATTTTTAATCAAGAAACCTTCCGTACCATCAAAGCGACATACTATCGAGCGGCATTGGACTTTATTGAAACCTATCGCAATGATGCAGAAATTAACGGCTTAAAATTAGATGTACACCAAGAAGAACAAGCCGTTGAGCTGTTCGCCAGCAATGTCATGAAGGCAGGAAATATGTACCTTGATAACCCTATGGAAGCTCCCTTTATTCCAAGCTGGAACCGTGTTGTGAGTGCATTTCCCGGCGTTATGAAACAACTGGCGCTTGCCGTTGAACAAGACATGCAGGAATTTGGTCCGGACAAATAATCCAGTGTCCGTTTCCTCTGGTTAAGTTGATAAGACAGATGCAGGTTACAACCTCATCTCCACTATTTTCAGATATTTTTACAGGTAGACAGCTATGGAAAATACAGTGCCATCACAATTAGAGCAACGACTCATCGGTCACCTTCAGGTTCTATACCCTAATCGTGACGCCACCGAACTTGCCCGTAACTGTCTGACTACCTTTAATTTAGATCCGAAAACAGAATCCCCTCGTCCCCACAGAAGTTTATGGGATCAGTCTGACATTATGTTGATTACCTATGCGGACACCCTAAGATCTGAGGATGAGGCGCCATTAGAAACCTTGCAAAAGTTTGTCAAAACCAAACTCATCAACAGCATTTCAGCCATTCATCTATTGCCCTTTTTTCCTTATAGCTCGGACGATGGTTTTAGCGTCATGGATTACACAAGCGTTAATCCAGCATCAGGGCGCTGGCACCATATTTCGGAAATATCGAAAGACTTTAAGGTCATGGGCGATTTAGTCATTAATCACTGTTCTAGCCGTAGTATGTGGTTTGAAAACTATAAGGCGGGCGTCGATCCAGGGGCAAAATATTTTTATGAAGCAGACCCTAATGCCGATCTAAGCGCCGTTGTTAGGCCACGAACATCCCCTCTACTACGTGAAGTGCAAACCAAAAACGGCACCAAATATGTTTGGTGTACGTTTAGTCACGATCAAATAGATTTAAATTTCGAGAACCCAGACGTTTTATTAGAATTTCTACGCATTATTCGTCTGTACTTGGAAAAAGGGATCCGCTGGTTTCGTCTTGATGCCGTCGCCTTCCTTTGGAAGATCCCAGGCTCACCAAGCATCAGCTTGCCGCAAACCCATGAGATGATTCGTCTGTTACGCCTTGTCATCGAGCACTATGCGCCCGAATCCGTCATCATTACTGAGACCAATATCCCTAACCAAGAGAATTTAACCTACTTTGGTAATGCCAACGAAGCCCACCTTATTTACAACTTTTCACTGCCACCATTACTGATCAATAGTTTGGTCACGGGTAACTGCAAACACCTAAAACAATGGCTAATGAGCATGCCACCGGCTCAACAGGGCACCACCTACCTGAACTTTATTGCCTCCCATGATGGTATTGGCTTACGCCCAACGGAAGGCTTGCTAACAGATTGGGAACTGGAAACCTTAATCAATACCATGAAACGCTTTGGAGGACGCATTAGTTCTCGCACCACACCCAGCGGTGAAGCGAAGCCTTATGAGATAAACATCAGTCTGTGGAACGCTTTAGCAGGCTCAGTACAACAAGGCCCTGATCAATGGCAGTTTGCTCGATTCTATTGCGCGGCGGCGGTAATGATGTCACTGGAAGGAGTACCAGCGTTTTATATACATAGCTTTTTTGGCACAGAAAACGATGTGGATCGAGTGGATAATACAGGGCAATTTCGTTCTATTAACCGTCATATTTGGAAGATGGACGATTTAGAGCACGTCCTTAACACCCCAACCCATCACCAAAAAGTGTTCAACGCCATCACTAATTTAGCTCAGATACGGAGAGCACAAACAGCATTTCACCCCAACGCCACCCAGTACATCCTACATATGGGAGATCATCTATTTGCTTTCTGGCGCCAAAGCTTAGACCGTCGCCAAAGTTTATTTGCAATCTTCAATATAACGGATCAGCCGCAAAGCTTTAACTTATCAGAACTAAACCTTATCGCCACAGACGACTGGACCGATTTGGTCACAGACACGGTATATGAAGATCATTTAGCGAAAGTCACTTTAATGCCCTACCAATTTTTATGGCTAGCAAACAAGAAAGGTAAGGTAAAACTTGTGTAGTAAAGATAAGTTATCATGTCATCTATGCAAGCGGTGCGTATCATAAGCACCGCTTGCATAGTCTCTGTAACGAATCAGTGACTAACCGTTTTAGAAAATAGGTTAATAATCACCACGCCAATCACGATCAAGCTCATCCCCAGCCATGCGGCAAGATCCAATTTTTCACCCGCGAACAGATAACCAAACAAGGATATCAGCACAATCCCCAGTCCCGCCCAAATAGCATAGGTAATACCAGTAGGGAGTGTTCTCATCACCACACTAAGCAAATAAAAGGATACACAATAACCTATCAGAGCCATGGCCGTTGGCCCTAATTTAGAAAAGGAATCGGACGCTTTTAACGACGTTGTCGCGAACACTTCACACACAATCGCCAAACATAAAATTATGTATGTCATTCTATTCCCCTCTTATACCAATGGACTGGATTATTCTACTTACATGACTCGCTCTACTATCCGACAGTTTTTTCAAACATCGTTAATAAACTGCCTCTTCAACAATATCTTCCCCCAAAAAGCCGCCCGTTTGGTGTGCCCATAGTTTGGCATAGATACCGCCATGTTGAATCAACTCATCATGAGACCCCTGCTCCACGACATTACCTTGATCCAATACAATGAGCGTATCCATGGCTGCGATAGTAGACAAACGGTGTGCGATAGCAATCACCGTTTTCCCTTCCATCAAACGATACAAACTTTCTTGAATGGCCGCTTCTACTTCTGAATCTAGAGCGGATGTTGCCTCATCTAAGACCAACAATGGCGCATCTTTTAAAAGCACTCGCGCAATCGCGATACGTTGGCGCTGCCCACCTGAAAGCTTTATCCCTCTCTCCCCCACCATTGCATCGTACCCTTTATTGCCATAAGGGTCAGTTAACTGCAGGATAAAATCATGGGCTTCTGCTTTTTTCGCCGCCGCAATCATCTCTTCTTCTGTTGCATCAGGACGACCATACAATAGATTCTCCCGAACACTACGATGTAATAGAGAGGTATCCTGTGTCACCAATCCAATGTGAGAACGCAACGAATCTTGTTTCACCTTACTGACATCTTGCCCGTCAATAAGAATTCGCCCCGATTCACTATCATGAAAACGCATCAATAAATTGACGATGGTCGATTTACCCGCACCAGATCGACCGACCAAGCCCACCTTTTCACCCCGCTTGACCGTAAAATTAAGGTCTTCGATGACTTTTCGGTGTTTTTTCCCATAATGAAAATGAACGTGTTCGAAACAAATTTCGCCTTTGGTAATATGCAATGGTTTCGCACCAGCGTTATCTTGGATTGACAAGGGTTTAGACATGGTTTTCATACCATCCATAACCGTGCCGATGTTTTCGAATAACGAACTGACTTCCCACATAATCCACTGGGACATGCCATTTAAGCGCAGAGCTAAACTCACCGCAATCGCAATGGCTCCCACACTGATAATGCTTTCTTTCCATAGCCAAATAGACAAGCCAGCCACGGAAAAAGCCAATAGATAGTTACAAATCTGTACCCCTACATTCAGCCCCGTCACCAAGCGCATTTGCTTGTATACCGTTCGCAAAAAAAGGTCCATGCTGTCTTTCGCATAGCTGGCTTCACGCTGTGTATGTGAAAACAACTTAACAGTCGAAATATTGGTGTAACTATCGACGATACGCCCCGACATACTCGAACGCGCATCGGCTTGCTCAGAGGAAACTTTTTTCAATTTAGGAACAAAGTAAAATTGCAAAATAAGGTACAGCACCATCCAAATAAGAATAGGCACCACCAATCGAAAGTCCGCTTGCCCTATTAAAAACAACATGGAAAAAAAGTACACGATGATGTATACCGACACATCCATCAGCTTCATGACACTTTCCCGAACCGCCAGGGAGGTTTGCATGACTTTTGTTGCGACGCGGCCAGCAAAATCATCCTGAAAAAATGTCATACTTTGTTTCAGCACATAGCGGTGAAACATCCAGCGTATGCGCATAGGGTAATTCCCCAGCAAAGTTTGATGCAGGACAGCCGAGTGTAAAAATGACACTAACGGCATCGCCACCAGCACCACAACCCCCATCGTAATAAGATGAGCACTTTCATCCTTTAAAAAGGTATCGGGGTTTTTCTTGACCAACCAGTTGACCAATTGGCCCATAAAGCTGAACATCGTCACTTCCAAAACCGCAATAGTGGCGGTTAATATCGACATGACAAGCAGAGGGATTTCGACTCCTTTTGAATAGTATCGACAAAAAGCGAACAACGTATTGGGCGCTTCACGCACCTCTATTTCAGGGTAAGGATCCACCCATTTTTCAAAAAAACGTAACATATGCTTCCTTGTTCATTAATCTTTGACGCTTCGACAAACATTAATGCTAAGATCTATGATAAAGATCAAAGTCATTGAGAAAATCCGACTAGTCTACTACTAAATAGTGGCAAAACAGGGCAAAACCTTGCTTAAAAAAGCAACTGTCCACAGTGCTTACACATTTCAAAGGAATGATATTGATTATAAGCCCTTATAATATCCGACCCAGCATCAGACAAAAGCCTAAATCGAAATTTGATGCTCTATTTCTCTATATTGATGCGCAGCTAACTTTATGAAATTAACCTTACCTGTTTTTTTAGTACTCGGTCTTTTGGCTGGCATTACGCCACTGGCGATCGATACGTATTTACCCAGCATACCCACCATTGCATTGAGTTTAAATGTTCCCATTCATTTGGTACAAATGACACTCAGCATGTACTTAATTGTCTTTGCTGTGCTACAAATTTTATTTGGCCCTATTTCCGATGCCATTGGTCGCCGCAAAGTTGTCGTTGCAGGCCTCTCTTTTTTCATTGCTGGTAGCATTTTTTGTGCGTTCTCACATAGCTTCAGTACTTTGATCATTGGTCGTGCCATACAAGCTGTTGGCGGTGCAGCGGTCGCCGTCAGCATTCCGGCATTAGTCAAAGACGGCCTTTCAAGCGACCAATTTGCCAAAGCCATGTCCATGGTCATCCTAGTCATGTCCATAGCACCTTTGGTTGCCCCCATTGTAGGGGGAGCGATTTTAACCTTATTTAATTGGCACTTTATTTTTATCTTCTTAGCGCTTATCGCGGCCGTAGCCATCTGGCTATTTTTAAAGACCATCCCAGAAACATTACATAAAGATAATCGCTCACCGTTATCCTTTAAATCTGCCCTAAGTAATTATGGTGTTATTCTGAGAAAGCCTGCTGTGGTGGGTTACATTCTGGCGGGATCCTTTCAGTTTGCAGGCTTAATGTGTTTTGTAACAGGATCATCATTTGTCTATATTGAACTATACGATGTGGCACCCTCCCATTTCGGCTTTCTATTTGGCCTCAATATCATCACCATGATGATTGCCACGACGATTAATAATCGCTTTGTCGAAAAAGTTGGTATTGAATATTTGGTTAAATACACTGTCAGGGTGTTATTCGGCGCCACCGTTGCAATGATTGTCTTAACCTTCTTTAAACATCCGCCTCTGGCTGCACTCGTCATCAGTTGTATGCTGTTTACCGGATGTATTGGTATCTTAGGTAGCGGCTTTATGGCGGGTGCATTAAAGCATTCTGGCAAGCATAACGGTAGTGTCGCAGCCTTAGCAGGAACTTTACGATTTTCTTCTGGGGCATTGAGCGGTGTCATCGTCAGCTTGCTAGACAACGGCACCTTTATCCCCATGCTTGGCACCATGGCAGCGTGTGGTGTGCTATGTGTGATAACTTATCAAATTGTCATCAGGTACTTCGACTCCCCAGAGTTAGAAGAGGCCGCATAAATCTAATAAAGACTTTTCAATCGGTTAACAATGTAATGGTCGTGCAAATATTTAGCATTCCGTTTTATAATCCCCTAAGCCATAGCGGGCTTTAAGGAAAGATGACAATAAGTGCAGATCGGTTATTGTTCCGGCATGGCCTGAATAACAAGCGATTAGAGGCTTGTAAGGCGAGCCATATGATCATCCGAGATGCACAAGGCGTATTCGCCTCTTCTTTCAGATGTAAAAGAATGGAGAACTCATGTTAACAACCGACTCAATATTAGAACAAGTCAAAGGCGCACCAGATCAAGTACAGTTTAAAGAAGTCATTAGCGTCATTGAAAACGAATACACCTTCACTGCAACCTCGTTTACTAATGGCCAACTAGTCAATGGGCTAAACGAAAACAATGGCTCCTGTAAAATTTTTTACTTTGCTCAATTACATCAGCTTTCTCCTGAAGAAACCTTACCTTTATTTGGTCACTTCTACCGCATCGACGTGTTAGAAAATCCAGAAGGGACAGATCATCAAAACATTCGTCAATTTATGCAACATGGTTGGGATGGCATCACCTTTGATGGGGTGGCGTTAAGCAAAAAAGCCGAATAATCAATTGTTCGGCTCGAACAAGCCAGTCTTCAACTCTATACTGGCTTGTTAACACAACAGTGCTATCCATAGTGCCTTTCCCTATGAATAAGCCCTATGAACGTGAGGTAGAGATGGATTTATTAGCATTTGATTTGGATGGTACCTTATTAAATCAGGGTCAGCGTCTATCAGACTATACATGCGACACACTAGAACGATTAAAAGCCGCCGGAATAGCGTATACAGTGGCCACTGGACGCACGCATTTTGCCGCAAAGCCCTGTATCGCAGGCCATGACTTTCCTCTCTGGCAAATTTTCAAAAACGGTGTGGAATGGTGGAATCCCAACAGCCAAACCTATCGCCATCGCAACTTTTTAACTCCTGAGTTAATTTCCCAAACACTCTTATCTTTCGAAATGCACGAGATCACGCCATTCGTGTTTTGTTTGGATGAAAACGGCTCACATAAAGTCTACCACCCAGCACTAAAAGGCCGATTGAGCGATCACATTGCCAATGAATTAGGCAGCCACGATCAACTAAGCCTTCACCCTATTGAAGAACTCGATCCTCACGCTGTTATCACAAACATCAGTGCATTAGGTCGACCCGAATTAATTGAACGCATTGTGGTAGACAGTCGTGAACACAAACACATCACCGCCTATTCCGGTGGTGGCATTTATAATAAAGACGCTTATTGGTTGGATATACACCATAGCGGTGCATGTAAAGGCTCTTCTTTGATGGAATTGAAAGAGGAGATAGGAGCTCAACGTGTTATCGCATTTGGTGATGGGGATAACGATCTAACCATGTTTGCCATGGCAGATGAAGCATACGCCACAGACAACGCCTTAGAACATATAAAAAAGGCAGCAGACAATGTAATCGGCCACCATGATGAAGACGGTGTTGCTCGATATTTACGTGAACGATACAGTCTTTAACCGTTTTTCCAGCTAGTATAGGTTATATCACCATGATTCATCAAAAAGGCTAGTATATCGACCTTTTTGACGAATCATCAATTTAGATCAATTAACACTCAAAATGACTAAAAATGTGATCGTTTTTAAATAGGGTTGTTTTTGACTTTGATCATCCCCATTTACTTAATTACAACAAAACAGGCTTTACGCAGTCATGATTATGACTCATGATTGTCTTAATAAAGATAAAGATATTTTTGGAGAGACACTATGTTTGAATTTATAATGTTCGTAGCTGCTTGTGCTGCCATTGCATTTTTTGCAGTGACTATTCAGAGACAAGTTTCTCAGCCCAAAAAAACTATGCAGCCGATTAAAATTGAGACTGAGAAAAAAACCCCTAAGCGCATGCCTCATCGCCGCTATTACTAATGCTTGGCCACTGCAGGTCTGGTACAGTACAGACTCACAGTTCAAGTTGACCGCTACCATGAAGGGTCACCTACCAAGAAAGTAACGCACAACGAAAAGCTATTTATCTTCGATGAGTGGCTTTTTTTATTGTTTATTCCTTCCTCTTCTTCAGCCACCAATATTGTACTCTTTTAGTTTATTCGCAATCGCACTATGACTTAATCCCACAGCTTTCGCCAAACGCCGAGTGCTCGGAAACTGTGGGTACAATTGCCGCAATAACTGTGACTCCCATAACTTCAGCGTTTTATCTAAAGAGCCATCCACAAGCTCAAGCGCTATTTCTTCGTTCCGATCATCGGTTAAGACAAGGTCATCGGCATCCCATTGGCTTTTCCCCAAACCAAGTGATTGTAAACATACATTCTCTAACTCTTTGATATTACCCGGCCAAGAGTATAACGACATCTTGACTAAAGCCGCTTTAGTCAAGCTTGGCATAGGGACACTGTAACGCTCACATAACCCTTGAAGTGTCTGCTGAACCAGCCCCTTAAGATCATCTGTACGCTCTTTTAGTGAGGGAACACGCAATTGCAAACAAGATAATGCAAAATACAACGTCGAATGGATCTGTTCGCCAATCTGTTGCGTTTTCGGCAAAGAAGTCAATCCGATAAGCCTTACTTTTCTTTGTTCACTGGTCGAATGCTCTGGCTGACGCAATAACCAATTCGCCAAATCTACCTGCAGTTCTGGCGCCAAATATTCCAATTCTTCAATGGCAAACCAGCCAGAAGCATGATCCAATTTAGCAATGTCCTCAGCACTTATCTCGCGAGCATGACGAAGCATCAGGGCACCACCGTCCGCTTGCTGCTCTAACCAATACTGATATAAAGCACGCAGTAACTCTTTTTTACCCGTCCCTACATCCCCATACAACAATAAGGGCTCTGACATGATAGAAAACGCTTTGGCTTTTTGTAGCATGTCGCACATGGCCGCACTTTGAATGACGTCCTTCTGAAAATAAGTTTCAAGATGCTTTTCAATATCCGGTGCCTGTTTAAAATGCTCTGTTTGCCGGTTCAACCTTGCTTGGGATTTTAAATGAATAACCGCACCGGCTGGATTAGCATGACCCTCTCCATCTGGAACAAAAATGGGCTTCATTTCCAAAAGAACCGATTTATTTTGCAGACGAATACGCTTACTGATTCCCTCTGCCATGTCTTCCCAAGCCATTCTGGAGAAATTCACTCCTTTGATAAACTGCTGTAACGGCTTTCCCACTAATGCGCCAATCGGCACTCCCAGATCCGCCGCAGCCAACTCGGTGGCCATAGTGATATAGCCTTTTAAATCCACCGCAACAACGCCATCTGGCAAGGCTTCAAGCAAGGTATTCAAGGCGTTATACTCACGCTCCGAGGGCGTAAACATAACAGTCTTAACGTCCTCAACCCCATCAAGACGACGAATATCCGCTAACAAAGACTGCAAATCAGCAAAAGGAATATCGGGAAAACCGCAATACAAACATCGGCGCTTTGAGTCCGTTTCAATCAAGCGAATATCAATTTGGTAAGGGATAAAAAAATCAAGAATCCCCCTTATCATGCCAATTCTATCTTCACACTGGATCTCTAAACGCATAGTTTTCTCTGTGGTAAATATTCTCTGTCGTAAACGATAGTATGTGAATAACATCACTATTTCAGTGATCAAGCGCAACCCATAAACTCACCACGCGCGCCCCGTTCGCATGGATGTCAATTACTTGACATTCGTAGTTAACAACAAAACATCACGCTGAGGAGCAAAGGTTTCATAAAGGGGCAGCACCGCCGCCCCCATGGTTACTCCTGTCGCTGTATGCTGAGCAACACTAATCGTAGGCACAGGCAAAACGCTTTGCTGATTAAGTAACCGAGTCATATGACGAATCAAATGATCAACAACTGCAACGGGTAAACGCCCACCAATCATGATCATCTGCGGATCATGCAATGCAATCACCGCGCTGAGGGCTGGTTGTATTTCTTCAGCAACCTCGCCACTCCATCTATCAATTAAACCCACAACATCTGGTGCTTTCCAAGCCTCATGCGACTGTGGATATTCTTGAAGGTGATGGGCAAAAAACCGCCTTAATGAGGAAAGAGATAACGCTTCAAGAATCCAACGACCATGCTTACCCGATAAGGTAGGAATTAACCCAAAGCTACCCGCTTTACCGTGAGCACCAAGATAGCACTCACCATCCGCAACAATACTGCCCCCGCAAGCAATACTGACAAATAGATAGAAAAAGTGCCTTACCTGAGTCCCTTGAGCAAACAATAATTCACTGGTTGCCGCCGCAACAGCATCGTTTTCTTTATAGCACATTAAGCCCGTTTCACTGGCTAACCAGGTCTCAAACGCATCGGATTGCCAATAGGTTAATTCTGCCTGTAAGCGAACTAAATCCACTCGCAACTCGCTATCAGTCACTAACGAGTCTAGCCAACCATCCATATAATCCGGCTTCGCCAAACCAATCCCTTTAACTTTTATCCAATCGTCCTGAAGGCGCGCTTTCACTTCACTGATCAACTCACTTGCAATGTCTTTTGCCACTTGCTCCGTTGGAAACGGCACATCCCGTTCCAGAGATAAAACACAATGCCCACTAAAATCCAGCAATACTGCACTGATATGATCACGGTCAACATTGATTCCCAGTCCATAGGCTCCTTGGGCATTAATGCTTAGCTTAACCGATGGTTGACCACGCTTTCCACGCACTTTACCTGACACTTCAAGCAAGCCTTGATCCAGTAAGGATGAAGTAATCACCGAAATGGTTTGTGTACTAAGTCCTGTTTCTTCGGCAATTGTCACCCGAGAAATGCCGGGGCGCCGGCGCACTAAATGCAAAATAATTCGTTCGTTATAAATGCGACTTTGTTCTGATGTGCTGCCAAGGGATTTCATAAACATGACTCTTTGGTAAATAATAAAACGCTCTATGGTTGAGTATTGACCCGTGATAATGAGATGACGAAAGAAGATGGATTTAAGGGACAAAAAAGCGCTAGTATTCTGTTATCTCTGGTCGTTACTATGTCTAAAAAAGAGCGTAAAAACAATCATAAAACCCATTAATATCAATAATAAGGAAAACCATATGAGCACACTTCCCAACTTTCGTTCTGTGGGTTTTTTACAGCAGCATATAGACTCCACTATGCATTTTTATCATCCTGCCTGTATCGACCCTAATGGTGGCTTTTTCCAATTTTTTAAAGATAACGGCGATATTTATGACAAAGACACACGTCATTTAGTCAGCAGTACTCGATTTGTTTTTAACTACGCCAAAGCTTATCAGAACCAACCCAAAGTCGAATATTTAGCGGCTGTGCAACATGGAATACACTATCTAAGGGAGAGACATAAACGAGATAATGGCGGGTATGTCTGGCTGCTTAATAAAGACACCAATCTTGATGAAACCAATCACTGTTATGGTCTCGCTTTCGTCTTACTGGCTTACTCCTGTGCCTATCAAGCGGGCCTAACGGAGGCCTATCCATGGATTCAAGAAACCGTCGATTTATTAGAAACGCACTTTTGGGATGAACAATATGGCCTGTATAAGGATGAAATTTCCGCAGACTGGCAGCAAGTTTCGCCTTATCGAGGGCAAAACGCCAATATGCATACTTGTGAAGCAATGCTTGCCGCTTATGATGCCACGGGAGAAACCGCTTATCTGGATAGAGCCATTCTCCTTGCTGAAAACATTTGCCAACGACAAGCCAGTCTTGCCGGAGGAGAAATCTGGGAGCACTATACCCAAGATTGGCAGATTGACTGGGAATACAACAAAAACGATCCGAAACACTTGTTTCGCCCTTGGGGATTCCAACCGGGCCACCAAACCGAGTGGGCCAAACTGTTATTATTGATTCACCAACGAGTCAACCTAGAAAAACAGACTCAGAGCGGGTTCGTTGATAAAGCAATCTATCTCTTCGATCAAGCCTGGGAAAAAGCATGGGATGAGAAAAATAAAGGTCTTTGCTATGGCTACGATCCCGAAGGGAATATTTGTGATGGTGATAAATACTTCTGGGTTCAAGCCGAATCCTTTGCCGCCGCCGCTATGCTCGCTCAAGCGACAGGCAAAGACGTCTACTGGCAGCGTTATCAGGCTATTTGGCAGTACGCTTGGCAACATATGATTGATCATAAGTACGGCGCTTGGTTTCGTATTTTGCAGCAGAACAACCAAGCATATGACGATTGCAAAAGCCCTGCTGGAAAAACGGACTACCATACAATGGGGGCCTGTTATGAAGTCATCTCTCAACTGACTCGAAAAAAGTAATTTGATGCCATAATTCGGGGCTGATCGTTCTATTTGACACGTAAATACAGTATCATGAAGCAAGTGCAAATTGACATGAGCCCCTTATGCAGCTAGATAAAATCGATCTAAACCTACTTCGTTATTTAGACTCCCTGTTACGCGAACAAAATGTGACTCACGCTGCTAACCAGCTGGGGATTACCCAACCAGCCATGAGTAACGGCTTAAGACGTCTTAGAGATCTTTTCCATGATCCATTATTGGTTCGCACCAGTGATGGCATGATGCCAACAGCACTGTCTATTCAATTACAGCCCCGCGTACAACGCATTCTTCAATCTGTAGATGAAGTGCTGCACCTTGGCCAAAACTTTGAAGCAGAATCCAGCTCACGCGTCTTTCGCATTATGGCAAGTGACTATGCGGAAGCCACCTTAATTCCTCCGCTAATGAAAAAGCTGCAAAGCGAAGCACCAAGTGTCATTTTAGACGTCATGAATCCGAGTGATGTTAGTTTTCATGATGTGGAAAAAGGCAAAGTTGATCTGGTGATTAACCGCTTCGATACATTACCGCAGTCTTTTCATCAGAAATCCGTTTGGGTAGATCGCTTCTCCTGCTTATTACCAGCCGATTCGGACATAGCAAAAAACTTTACGCTGGATACATATTTGGCAGCTTCTCACGTGTGGGTCAGCAAAACAGGTTTTGGTGTAGGGGTTGGCATTCAACCTGAAGAAGTACAAAAGCTTGGCTGGGTAGATGGTAGCTTAGCCGACCTTGGTTTTAAGCGAAACATTCGTCTTTTCACGCGCAACTATAACGTGGCGATGCGATCTACGGAACAATTGGGCTTAATTGCTACGTTACCCTCATTGGCAACCAAACTGATGGAAGGTAACAAAAATGTTGTGGTCTTACCGCCTCCTTTTGATATTCCTCCCGTTGAACTGAAGATGCTTTGGAGCCCATTACTGCAGCACGACCCAGGCCACATATGGTTACGTTCGACCATCGCAGGGTGCGCAAGAGCCATTGCCGAAAACAACCACCTATAGGCACCATAAGGCAGTCTTGCTTATTGACCGTTCAACATAAACCAGCGAAGACATATTGTTATGTTGAACGGCACACTGAGAAACTACAGTCTTCAAGCTTGCCTTATATAAGGCAAGCCGAACTCTCAATACCCTTTATTGAGTTGGTCTTGTGCTTCTTGAGCATTTTTTACAGACACTTTTAGATCCTTAATGCGACCATTATTAATGCTGTAACACCATCCATGCACATGCAACTCCTGGCCGATACGCCACGCATTCTGCACAATACTACTCTGACTCACATTAGCAACCTGCTCTATAACGTTCAATTCACACATACGATCAAAGCGCTCACAGTCATCGCCAATGGCATCCACTTCTGCTTTATGCAAGCGATAGACATCTTTAATATGACGTAGCCAATTATCGATTAGGCCATGCTCACGGGAATCCATTGCGGCTTTGATACCACCGCAGCCATAATGCCCGACCACCATAATGTGTTTCACTTTTAGCACATCCACCGCAAATTGAATCACGGATAAACAATTCAAATCGGTATGAACCACCACATTGGCAATATTACGGTGAACAAACACTTCACCGGGCAACAAGTCAACAATCTGATTCGCTGGCACGCGACTATCAGCGCAACCAATCCACAAATATTCAGGACGCTGCTGTTGGGATAAGGTGGAAAAAAATTCAGGATCTTCCGCTGTGACCTTTTCAGACCAAGCTTTATTCCTCTCAAAAAGCGTATCCAAACTATTAGGCATGTTTTATAACTT
Source organism: Marinomonas sp. 63XJN7_7_ISO-PGPR-S23-202 (assembly GCF_056173505.1). Classification (NCBI taxonomy): domain Bacteria; kingdom Pseudomonadati; phylum Pseudomonadota; class Gammaproteobacteria; order Oceanospirillales; family Oceanospirillaceae; genus Marinomonas; species Marinomonas sp. 63XJN7_7_ISO-PGPR-S23-202. Next base: position 3,011,786 of record NZ_CM149677.1, read on the forward strand.
CATCCTTTTTGATACCAACGAAAATAAATATTAGCAGTCAACGCCAGATTGCTAAGTTGTTTGACGGCTTCCTTGCCGGCATAAGAGGCTTTATGTATATGTGGCGTCATACAAAGTAATTGCTGAATCTCCTCTTGAGAGGACAAAGAAAACGAATAGCTCAAACTGGATTCTTGAATAAGACGAAAATCCTCCATTCCTTCTCTATAGGGCGCTTTGTATTCATGGATAGATGGATACAAAATCTGACGCAGTTCGATTAAATGATCGGGACCTGCATCAACTAATAATAATACACCACCATCCGACAAAACACGCTGAAATTCAGAAAAAGCAGGAAAACCAAACAAGCATAAAATGGCATCAAAACGCCCCGCTGGGGTAGGCAAGCTAGCATTACTACCTACCACCCAAGACGTTGATTTATCTCGTTTACTGGCCGCCGCGACCGCCCATTTAGAAATGTCTACTCCCACGCACTCGGTAACCATTGACGAGTCGGCCAAACGTTTCGCTAAATGTTGCAGGTAATAGCCTTCACCGCAACCCGCATCCAATATGCGAACAGTGGGTTTCGCATTCAAAACCACAGGCCAAGTGCGCGTAATTTCTTCGACAATTGGAAAATAATGACCTAATTCTAAAAAAGATTGACGCGCTTGCACCATCTCTTTGCTGTCACCAGGCTGTTTAGAGCGCTTATTTTGCACTGGCAACAAATTAACGTAGCCTGATTTAGCCAAGTCAAAAGTATGACCGTTGGCACAACGTAAACTTCTCTCTTGTTGGTTTAGAGGTAATTGATCGATAGGGCACGAAAGGCTTTCTAACGTTGACACAATGCTTCCAAAATTTATAAATTTTACCTAGTTTATGGACATCATTCCCGATAGACAAGCCAGGAAGGTGACTTGTTCTGTTAAAACAGAGCCTCATCCATCAAGTCTTTTCTAATATTGCTTAAACAGTCGATGTCGCAGAGTCCAAAGCCTCACTAACGCCGATCATTTTTTGAGTTTTCATATAGTGAACAAAGTCTTTAGTATTCATAGGTTTAGCAAAAAGATACCCCTGAACCTCTTGGCACTGAAAGCCATTAAGCACATCGATTTGGGAGCGGTTTTCCACCCCTTCGGCAATCACTTTGAGATTTAAACTTTTTGCCATGGCAATGGTGGCTTTAACAATTGCATCATCCCCACCACTAATACCAAGATCATTCACAAAAGAGCGGTCTATTTTTAGCGTTTGAATAGGAAATTTTTTAAGGTAAGCCAAAGACGAATAACCTGTCCCAAAGTCATCAATCGATAAGGTTACGCCCAACTTACGAAAAGCATGTAACTTCTCTATGGTTTGTTGAGCATCCGCCATTAGCATGCTTTCCGTTAGCTCAAGTTCTAAGTATTGGGAGTCGACGCCTGTCTCTTCAAGCACTTGCGCTACCATTTCGACTAAATCTGTCTGCATAAACTGACGACCAGACAAGTTTACCGATACACTAATGGGGGGAATGCCTTGATCCTGCCAAGTTTTAATTTGTTTACATGCCGTGCGTATGACCCACTCACCAAGAGGTAAAATCATCCCACTTTCTTCTGCCATAGGAATAAACTGATCAGGACTAATGAGCCCTAGCTCAGGGTGAAACCAGCGGATCAAAGCCTCGGCACCAACCGTTACTTCGTCTGACAAGCGCACTTTAGGTTGATAAAACAATTCAAACTCTTCTTCTTCAATGGCCTTACGTAAACCACCACCTAACGTTAAATGCGCTCGAATGGTGTCGATCATATCCACATCGAAGACAAAGGAGGTATTATGACCAATCGATTTCGCACGATACATCGCTGCATCGGCATTTTTAAGCAGGTGATCGACATTATCACCATGTTCAGGGTAACAAGCGATGCCGATACTGGCCGTTACCATCATTTCCATATTGGCTATAAAATACGTATTCAACGCATTTCGAGTAATGAGATTCGCGACTTGTTGTAAGCTCTCTACACCCAATATATTGGTCAAAAAAATAACAAACTCATCCCCACCTAAGCGATATAACTCCGCATTATTCGGAATGACACTTTGAATTCTCAATGCGACTTGCTGAATCAACTCATCACCGACACGATGATCAAAAGTATCATTAACAATTTTGAAATTATCTAAGTCCAGATAAAGAATACCCCAATGTTCAAAGCGTTTATTACCACTTTCTAGGATGTTCTCTAACGTTTGATATAAATGATAGCGATTCGGTAACCCTGTCAACATATCAAAGTGGTGCAAGCGGAAGATTTCGTTCTCTCGTCCTCTCTCTTGCTGAATATCGTTCGCCATTAAAAGCACTTTGCCTTCAGGGTGAAACACTACCTCCAACTGATGCCAACGCACGCCATTAAGCGTGGACAGTCGAATTTCTTGAGTAAAGGGTTGACCAAGGGACAGCTTACTCATAAATGCAGAGACATTGCTGTTAGTGACAAATAAATCACTCATCGACGAGACAGCACCAAAACGAGAAGCAAACACATCACTCACTTCAAGGAAGCCGCCATCATAATTGAGCATGGCAACAGACAAGCTACCAAGTTGTTTAATCAATCCAATTTCGATATCCAGAGGGGATCCATTCGACAAGAGTGCCTGAACCGCTAAACCACGGCGCTCGCCACCTAATGAAATAATAGTGCTAACACATTCAATAGCATCGTCCTTCCCCAGGGGGGTTGGCCATTCAAAAGTAACTTGCTCACCGATGTCGTAAGCCACAACCATCAATCTTAGCGTGGCTAGAAAGTCATGATCGAAGAAGAAGCCTCCCTCAAAATTGGCAGTCGAAGTATTCTGCCTCAACAAAGTTTTAGCATGACGGTTACTCCAAGCAATGCTGGCTCGATCTGTATCAATAACCCACAACGCAATGCACAAAGCATCATTTATTTTATTCGCAGTCTGACTCATGAAAAATTCATTCTACATAAGGAAAAGCTGAATATTAAAAGCGCCTTCACTTTTAAAATATTACCAATTGTCTGGCACAATAAAAACAAAGTGACAGGACATACGACCTTCCAACTCCCTCAACAACACAATATGTTTCGGGCGAACATCCTCTTGGAATGATTTTCTCCATTCATCCATGCATTGTGCTTCAAAGGAGCATAAATCGCGAGAACTATTTGAAATGGTTAGCCAATGTGGCTTGTTCAAATACATGTAATATGAGAAGAAAGGCAGTAAAAGATCGGCTTGGGACACCCTAATCCATCCACCAAAATGGGAATGATTGCAAAACGAAATCACTTTTTCGGGGCTGGATAAAGCCAAATATAAGCGACCAAAAATAAGTAACTTTGCCCGAAAAGAGATATCGTTAGTAACAGACTGTAATATTCGCTTCCCTTCTTCTGTCTTCAATATTTGCAACTGATGGCGACGCGCTCGATCTACTTTCTTTTTCAAACTGTCATTTTTATTGGGACCAATCCAGTGATGCGGATACAAATCGCTACGCTCCAAATAAAATTTGATAGCCACTTCAAACTGAATACACTCTCCAGAAGGAGTTTCCACCAGCATATCTATTTCTCCCAGCGTTCTTTTGTCCTTATCCTTAACCTGGATATGCTCACAAAGGACGTTAAGACTGGATAAATGGTGCATGGCAAACGAAAACAAGGTTTCGAAATAGCTGCCTAAGAAATGGGATTTACAGGCACGAACCGCATTTTCTAATGGCTCGGGATTCATCGCCAGCACCGCCAGCCTCTCATTGATATCTGGCACCCAAAATTGGGACACATCCACATCACTTTCAATGAGATTGACGGCAGGGTATTGGCTAAAATCCCCTTGCTTACAACCGACCACCCAAGCCAAATCAGCGATATATGGATTAACTCCCACCATCGTCATTGCGCAGAATCATCTAACAAGGTTTGTTTACTCAAGTGTTGATCGATTTTATCAAGACACTGCACGAGTGTATTGAGCCTCACTTGGTCCAATCCCTTAAACGCCTCAACAGCCATGGGAGAAACATAACATTGCGTTGGCAATGGCGCTCCATGCGCAATCAAGACTTTAAATCTTTCTATCATAATGTAACGCAACCATTGAGCGAAACTCATGGAATCAACACAAAAGGGAACGCGGCTTTGCATGGCCTTTTCACTGGGTTGCTCACACTCCCAAAGACCGCCCGCACGCAACACCATTTCTACATCAATTAAAAGGTCGGCCAGTCGAGAATGAATAGGATAAGCTGTATTCAAACTGATTTCTCCCGTAAAAAACGGTAACATAAAGGAAATTTTAACCCTTTGATAGGCATCTAATTTATCATGAAAAACATTGAATCGCTTGGCGATCTTTTTGAGATGGTGGGGTGTGAAGCAAGCTTTTTTGATCTTGGTCGTCGCATTACGAAAATCACACCACAACAAGCCATCCAATTTGATAAAAAACAGCAAGCTTACCCTTACCCATTTCGCCAACATGCTTGGCTGGCTTGCTTACTGAGAACGAAAGATACCAGTAAAGCAAAAACAGCAGACCATGCTGTTATCTGGTTTATCAAGCTCCCATTAGACGAGTCAGGCGCATTAAACCTAGGAACACGTGATCATTTTATCAAAACCATCGTTGATAAAATATTACACAAAGGGGAAGAGGCAGGACTAGCAGAGGCGCTAGAAGATAGTCCCTATGCGTTTAAACCGGACCAAGAACGAATGGCCAATTTCCACGCCATACTAGCAAAACAACTAGGTACACCCGCCTCACATTATTATGAGGGTGTCGTGGACTATGTCACGAATAGACTAAACGAAAATATATCTGATCAACAAGACGACTCATGGCAAGCCCTTGGACTTCAGGGCATTGCGGAATTAGCCGTGCAAGTAAATAGCAAAACACACAGCTCTCTTATCAAAAAGGCTTTGATTCATGCTCCCAACCCTCTTGTTAGCGCCCTTTGCCATTCTTTAGAGCATCAAACGCTACCAGCAGACATTGAAAACACATTAATCGATAAATTACTTGCTGAACAAGATCCATTGATGCAAGCAAGTTACCTCCGGGCGCTTTCCAATACACCGTTGAACAACAACCTGCTGTTGCCATTATTTGCTATGTTAGGCAATTTAACTGAATGCTCAGATGAGCAAACTCATCCGATCACAGCATTAGCAGCAAAATGCCCCCATTGGCTGGCCAGTGACGGCCAATTATTAAGAATCGTCATGGAAAAATTGGCTCATAGAGACGATGCTTTCATCGCGTTTAAGCAAATTGCCATTGAGTTAAGCCAACATCCTGAAACGCGGCAACCGCTTTGGACCCTATTGAGACAAGAGCGCATTAGCGCAACCATGGCGCAAGCAGTAAGCCATCTCTTTACTCAGGCACCCAACACCCTTCAATAAGCAAGCGTATGGTTATCGTGCTGCCAACAGCACCTAATAAGAAAAGCCAATCGCCCTAAACGATTGGCTTTTTCTGAGCCATGAATGCACTCGATAACGGATCGAGCTCACTAAGGATTAATGTCGAGTATGTTTGCTACGCACAGGAGAACACATTTTTTTTCTGTGCTCGACAAACTCATCACTCAGTTCATAATCTCCTTGTGTGGTGTATTTCAGAGCCCCTCGGTTGACCAGTGCCTCCAATGTTTTTGGCAACACCTTCTGACGCTTATCGCCTTTTACAAAGAAAAACTGCTCTTCCATCTGAACAACCTCGAAACCTGATTCCAAATAACCGACGCATAAGTTTTGAGTTGGTGTTAGCTTAAGCTTCATAACGCTCCCCTCATAAGCTGTCTATTTTTGAACCACTTGAACTTAACTATAGACAATATTTTACAGAACAAAAAGTGAACAATAATAAACTATACTTATCCTTGAATGATTACATAAAAAAAGAAGACACTTGGCCTTCTTTTTTCCGCAACTTTCAATGAGATAGAATTAATCAGCAAACACAATGGTTTTATTACCGTGCACGATTACTCGGTCTTCCAAGTGGTATCGCAGCCCCCGGGACAATACAAGCTTCTCTATGTCTTTACCCAAGCGCACCATATCCGTCGCCGTATGACTATGGCGAACACGAATAACATCTTGCTCGATGATTGGACCAGCATCCAGATCTGCAGTGACATAGTGACAGGTTGCCCCAATCAATTTCACACCACGTACTGCCGCTTGATGATAGGGCTTCGCCCCAATAAAAGAAGGCAAGAAGCTATGGTGAATATTGATGACCTTGTGCTGATATTTTTGACACAAAAATTCAGGGAAAATTTGCATATAACGCGCCAACACAATGGTGTCTGCCTGTGCCTCATCAATACATTTCTCAATCTGATGAAAGGCAGGCATCTTATCTTCTTTCGGCACAGGAATGCAGTAATAAGGAATGTTATACCATTCCACCATAGAACGGAGTGACTCATGGTTAGCAATCACCCCAACAATCTCGCAGTTCAACTCTCCAGTATGCCAACGGTGCATAATATCGTTTAAACAATGGGATTCTTTAGTGGCCAACAACATGACCTTAGGCAGCACTTCGCTGTCTTTGACATACCATTTCATATCAAATTCTTCGGCGACCGATGCAAACTCTTCACGAAAGGTTGCCACATCAACGGACAAAGACTCTGCATCGATCTCATGACGCATAAAAAACCATTTAGATTCTTGATCCGTATGGTGACTGGCTTCTGCTATCGATCCTTTACGTTCATTTAAGAACTGAGACACGGCCGCAACAATCCCGATACGATCAGGACAACTAATAACAAGACGAAATGTTTTCTTCATACTACAAACTTATAAAACCTTTAAATACATATCATTAGAGCTCTTTACAGCCCGTCACTTTAATGGACAAAATATTTGCCCATTAAAAACACAACTTAGCTTTCAGAACGGTGGCGGAGAATCCAGCATTGGTGGATTTTCGTATTTCGTTCGAAATCTGGGTCCATGCTTAATTTAGTAATGTTCTGCACAGCAAATTCTTCTTCAATATCCTTATCCAAAACAAAACGGCGGTAGTTATTTGAAAAAATTAGCTCGCCGTCTTTCGATAAGCGCGCCATTGCTAGGCGCAGCAATTCCCCATGGTCCCGTTGAATATCCAGGATCTCTGACATTTTCTTCGAGTTAGAAAAGGTAGGAGGATCCATAAAAATTAAATCGAATTCATCGTTACTATGACGCAACCATTCAATACAATCGGCCCGCTCAACCTTATGGTCACGCTCAGAGAATTCGTTTAACTCAATATTGCGTCGCGCCCACTCAGTATAGGTATTAGACATATCAACACTTAAACTACTGCGGGCACCCCCTTCCCCTGCATGGACCGAAGCCGATGCGGTATAACAAAACAAATTCAAAAACCGTTTACCATTGGCACGGTCTTGTATTAGTTTCCGTACTGGACGATGATCCAAGAATAACCCCGTATCCAGATAATCTTTCAGATTAACAATAAACTCACAACCGTACTCCTTGACGATTATCTCATGATTAGACTGATCTAGTTTTTCATATTGTGCTTTACCGGTTTGTTTTTGGCGATGCTTGACGATCACATTGGCTTCCGCAATATTAAGCGCGGTTGGAATAGACGACACCACTTCAAACAAGCGTTGCTTTGCTTTTTCCGGATCAACACTTTTGGGCGCTTTATACTCTTGAACATGCGCCCAATCCTGATAAACATCAATAGCAACTGCGTACTCAGGCATATCGGCATCATAAACCCGGTAACACTCGATGTTGTTTTTTTCGACCCATTTTTTCAGCTTTTTGGCATTCTTCTGCAAACGATTGGCAAACATTTGCGCACCAGGAGTCATGATGGATTGCGCCACAGCATCTTCTTTAATGTGACCATCCAGCAACGGGAATCGATAGGCACGGCATTCTAAACCACCATTGATCACCCGGGTACTTTTCTCAGGACGAACCGGAATCTGACGGGCTAAATGTTCGTTGCTGGTTAGCATCATAAACTGCCAACCACGCACATGCGTTACAACCCATTCTCCCAATTGGCGATACAAAGCAATTAACGCCATTTCATCCCCCAAACGCTCACCATAAGGAGGGTTACAAATCACTAATCCGGGCTTTTCTTGGTCAATGACAAAATCATGCTGCTGGAAAGACGCCATGGACACATCAATCACGCCCACCAGCCCAGCACGCTTAATGTTCTCCCGGGACGCGGCAATAGCACGTTGCTCTCGATCCGTACCTTGGAAACGAATACCTAACTCAGCCGGATCTTTCTTGCGGTTTTTGGCAAAATCCATCAGTTGCTGCCATAAACGATGATCGTGCTGCTTCCAACCTTTGAACCCCCAGTAGCCTCGGCGTAAACCAGGCGCCATATCGAGTGACATCATCGCCGCTTCGACTAAGAAGGTTCCAGAGCCACACATGGGATCAATCAGCTGTGTTAACCCACAATCACGGTTCCACCCCGCTCGGAGCAGCAATCCTGCGGCAAGATTTTCTTTCAGTGGCGCCATAGAGCCTTGTTGACGATAACCACGACGGTGCATGCTGTCACCCGACAGGTCGATACTCACGGTCACAATATCACGCTTAATACGAATGGAAATTCGCACATCCGGTTGTACCTTTTCAACATTAGGACGCTCGCCGGAAAACGCTACAAAGTAATCAGCAATCGCATCTTTCGCACGGACCGAACCAAATTGCGTATTACGAATATGATGGTTTGTTCCATGACAATCGATGGCAATGGTATTCGCTGCCGTCATATGATCAGACCACGCAATAGCCTTTACGCCTTCATAGAGATCATCGACTGACTCCATCTTAAAGTTGGCAACAGGCAACATAACCCGCGTGGCCACTCGAGACCAAAGACAGGCCTTGTACATACCTTCTAAATCGGTCGTCAATTTGACTTGAGCTTCGCCTAAACGAGTGTTCATTAGACCTTCACTGTGCAGCTCTTGCTCAAGCACATTCTCTAATCCCAGTGGACAGGTAATCTCTAAGTGGTAAGCCTGACCGACTGTATCCACAGTTTCTACTTGTGTGTTCATTTTTAATTACTTTTTTAAACCTTCTATAAATGTGTTAGAGCAAAGAGTTTTTAGACAATTCATCAATTCTCTACTAGTTTCAAAGTTCAACATGGAAAAGAATAAGAGGAAAAAACTAATGAAGAAGCAAAAACGAGACCTTCATCATCGCGCTTATATCCGTGGCTACCGCGCAGGGATGGCAGGCAAAACAAAAGGCCTTTCTATGCAATACCATGAAAATGCCCGCTCGCATTGGCTCGCTGGATGGCGCGAAGGACGCGAAGACATGTGGAGTGGTTTAACCCCCGTCGAAGGCACCCACAAAACATTCAGCATGGTACATTAATTTTCTCGTTATTCAGATGTCGTATCACAATGAGCAAATCAAAAAAGCTCTTATAAAAAGCAGGCGGGTCTATCCCGCCTGTTTTTTACAACTCTACGTATATCAGAGGCATTTATTCGCCATAATGGGCGAGCAACTGCCTCTATCTATCCAATCGTAACTCTCGATAGTATGCGTCCGTACTGGCGACTACCTCTTTAATTAACTCAGGCCCTTGATAAATGAATGCGGAGTAGATCTGCACGAGTTGAGCCCCTGCTTGAAGTTTCTCTATAGCATCATCACCGCTTGAGATCCCCCCCACCCCGATAATGGGTAAGGCACCTTTCAGACGCTCCGCCAAAACATGAACCACATGAGTAGAAGCCTCACGAACAGGAACACCACTTAAACCACCCGCTTCATTTGCGAAGCGATGACCCTGAACCGCATCACGAGATAAGGTGGTATTGGTTGCTATAATACCGTCCACGCCCTGTTCTACTAGGGTATCCGCCACTAACTTAATTTCATCATCTGTCATATCTGGGGCAATTTTCACCGCCAAAGGAACACGCTTGCCATATTGATTTTGGTAGCGGTCTCTGGCCTGAACAAGCGGGTTAATCAATTGCGCCAAACTGTCTCCAAATTGCAGACTGCGCAGCCCAGGCGTGTTCGGCGAACTAATGTTGGCCGTAATGTAATCGGCATAAGGCACCACCTGCTCAAAACAAGTCAAATAATCCGCTGCGGCCTCTTCCACCGACGTGGTTAAATTTTTACCAATGTTCACCCCAAGAATACCTGGATAGCGATGGGATTTAATACGCGAAACCATATGGTCAACGCCTTTGTTATTAAATCCCATGCGGTTAATAATGGCTTCGTACTCGGGCAAACGAAATAACCGTGGCTTGGGATTACCAGACTGCCCTTTTGGCGTCACAGTACCGACTTCGACAAAACCAAACCCCAATGCACCAAGCGCTTCAAACGCATCAGCATTTTTATCCAACCCAGCGGCTAACCCTACTGCATTCGGGAAGCGCAACCCCATCACATCAACAGGCTGAGAAGAAGGCAAACCATCAAAAAACCTCGTTAGCCCCAACCGACTACTCGCCGTCAAAAGATCCAATGATAATTCATGAGACACTTCAGGATCTAATTTGAAGAGTAGTGCTCGAGCAAGGTGATACATAGACAAGGCTCCTAACCGTGTTAAGTATAAAATGGGCGAACTAACGTATTCGCGTTATGGCCACTAATTTATGTTGATCATCGAATTCTACGTCAAAAATCCCATCAATGCCTCCATGGGTAACAAAGCGCCGAAAAGCAGATAAAGGCAACTGAACTTTACGTCCATCTAGACTATGCGCGACAACATTTTTAGCTTGTCCTGAGTACAGAGTCTGGTACTGTAATGCACTCAATGTCACTTCTACGACAATGTTTGCCACTTTTCTTTCCTATGCTTACGCTACTCTTACAACTAACGCCTTGTACGTAAAGTTTTGAATCCGATAAGATGGTACGCATTATATTGTGTTGACACCCTTTTTGACAGAAGTATGAGGTACTTAGGTTCGATGGAATCAGTAATTGAAAGATTAAAAGATCACCTTAATCATGCCGTTATCGGTCAACCTGACTTAACTCAAGAATTACTGATTGCACTCATTGCAAATGGCCATGTGTTGCTTGAAGGACCGCCAGGTATCGCCAAAACCACCGCCGCAAAAGCGCTTGCAGGTGCCATTGACTGCCGTTTTCAGCGCATCCAGTTCACCCCAGATCTACTACCTGGCGATGTGACAGGCTCAGATATTTATCAGCAGGAAACGGGGCAATTTACATTTGTTGCTGGCCCTATTATGAACGAAGTCGTCCTAGCCGATGAAATCAACCGAGCCCCCGCAAAAGTACAATCCGCCTTACTTGAAGCCATGGGAGAGAACCAAGTCACCGTTGGCAACCACAGCTACCAACTGCCTCCGCTCTTCTTTGTGATCGCCACGCAAAACCCCATTGAACAAGAAGGAACCTACCCACTACCAGAAGCTCAGCTTGACCGCTTTCTATTAAAAATAAAGTTAGGTTATCCCAGTACTGAAAGCGAATTAGAAGTACTTCGACTCGTCCGCCAGCAAGATCAACACAAAACGCTCGCCACCGCGACGACGGCGCTTTGTACACCAACTGACATCTTAGCCTTGCAACAAAAAGCCTTGTCACTTTATATGTCAGAATCTGTTGAGCATTACATTGTACAACTGGTCATGGCGACTCGCCATCCAGAACACTACCTAGGGCTCAGTCCGAATGGTGAAAGTTTAATTGACTTTGGTGCGAGCCCACGTGCCACTCTTGCATTAGATCGCTGTGCCCGAGCGAACGCCCTATTAAATGGTCGTGACTTTGTCACACCCGACGACGTAAGAGAAGTTGCCTTACCGGTTCTCCGCCATCGCGTTATCATGTCATTTGAGGCACAAGCAAGCGGTATTTCAACGGATGAATTACTCACACGGTTAATTAACCATGTACCTGCTTTATAATTTTTGCCATGAATCCATTATTATCACCTGATTCACCAGAACTTGAAGAAACGGATTTTGCCCTGTTGGCCCATTATGCAAAGCTCCTAGGACGTGCCAACAAAGCAACACGCTTTACCCTTAAAAATGGTGAGCGACGCTCCAATCAAAAAGGGCACGGCATGGAAATGCTAGAGCTGAGACAATATCAGCCTAGCGATGATTTAAGACACATTGACTGGCGTGTCACCGCTCGAACAGGCCACGCACACACCCGCGTCTATAGTCAGGAGAATGATCATCAACGTTTATTATTTTTAGGGCTATCGCAAACGGCGTATTTTAGCACTCGTCATACATTTATTTCGACTCGGTTGAGCCAGCTTGCGGGTATCATTGCTTGGCGTAGCGAACAACAAGGTGACAAGCTGTCATATCGCTTTGTGTTTGGCAACGAAAGCCATGAACAAAGCGGTAAACGGTCCATCCATCATCTCCTCTCCCATTTGGCCACCGCCACCCAAGTCAAAAACCGACAGTATGAACCGCACACAGCCTGTTGGCATCGCTCAGCCATCACGACCAAAGCTCACAACAGAGATGTCATCATTTTAACGGACAAGCACACTTGGAACGAACAAGAACAACTCTCTTTATGGCAATTAGCTAAACATAATCGTGTTCATTGGGTGCAAGTTTTCGATCATCATGCGTTTGAGTTACCACCAGGTGAATACCGTTTTGCCGATGCCGATGGCCCTAAAACCCTCCAAGTAACGAAAAAAAGTACCGAACAAGCCAAAAAAGACTTCTTCGAAGACAGTGCTAGATTGCGAAAAAAATTAGCCTCTATAGGCATTCGCCATCAATTGTTTGATATTAGCGAATCCCCTGAAAAAATTGCTAAATACCTGCTTGATCAAGGAGCATTACGCTAATGACACCGACAAGCACACCACTCAATCTACCTCATAAAGGGTACTTATTACCCGAAGCCATCCCCATGTGGCCACCTGTATGGTGGACGTGGTTGGTGATTGCCTGCATAATTATCGCCCTCATCAGCCTTACGCTAGTGTTACTTAAAAGACGCAGTAAACGAAAATATCGTCGTGAAGCACTGATGGTACTCAAAAATACCAGCGATAATTTGAGTGATAAAGAGCTCATTACGGCCTGCCATGAGTTAATTCGTCGCTGCTTAATAAGTGAAAATAAAATCAGCCAAGCCGCCCTCCCATCACAGTCTTTAATAGCACAAATAGACAGCACCTTGCCTAAAAAACGACGTTTTGATCAGTTAGGAGACGATTTCATTAACGGTCAGTATCGTGCCGATGTGTCGTTAACGCCTGAACAAAAAACGACCATGATCCGTTTAACTTGTTATTGGATAAGGAAGCACCGTGTTTGAATTTACTTGGCCTTGGCTTCTTTGCCTTCTTCCCGTTCCAGTCATATTTTACTTTTTGCCCAAAGTGGCCAAGAAAGACCAGGCCATCTGGTTTCCAAATGCAAAATATCTACAAAATCATGAAGAAAAGCGCCCTAGTAAACATGCTATTAGCTTGCCATTAATGTTTTTATTACTCGCATGGATATGTCTTGTGGTTGGTATTGCCAGACCCGTATGGCGAGGTGCTCCTACGCAAGTGGTTCCATCCGGAAGAGATATCATGATTGCGCTAGATTTATCGGGCAGCATGCAAGTTAAAGATATGAAACTAAACAATCAACCAGTTGATCGGTTAACTGCCGAAAAATGGGTGTTATCTAACTTTATCAAAAAACGCCATGGTGATCGCATTGGCTTAATCGTATTTGGCACCAAAGCCTACCTAGAAGCGCCTTTTAGCTTCGACACAAAGACCATTAACCAGTTAGTGCAGCAAACTCAAATTGGCTTTGCAGGACAGCAAACCGCCATTGGCGATGCCATTGGCTTGGCCATTCAACGCACAGAAAACAAACCGGATGACAAAAAAGTCCTCATCCTTATGACAGATGGTGCTAACACCGCTGGACAAGTCAACCCAGAACAAGCAGCTGACTTCGCCGCGTCACAACACCTCAAAATCTATACCATTGGCATTGGTGCTGACCGTATGGTCGTACAAGGTTTTTTCGGTCCACAAACCATCAACCCATCCAGCGATCTAGATGAAAAATTGTTGAAAAGCATTGCGCATAAAACAGGCGGACAGTTTTTCCGAGCCAGAAACACCCAAGATTTAAAACGCATCTACGCGGATATCAATAAGCTTGAACCAATGAAAGCGCAACCGATATGGCAGCGACCTATTACCAGCTATTTTCACTGGTTAGGTCTGGCGTCGCTCATCTTTTTTGCTCTGACTCTGCTCACTAGCGGCAAACTTTCCCTCAGCCGATCTAAGTCCAGCATGAGGAAACGTCCATGACTATATTTTCTATAATTCATTTCGCACGCCCTTATTGGCTGCTTCTATTACCATTAGTCTGGCTACTGTTTTTCCTGATTCGCTATAAAAATACGGGGAGCAACACACTCAGTAAAGCCATTGATCAAAACCTACTCGTTCATCTGGAACAATCCGAACAACCGAGCCAGATAAATAAATGGCTAGGCTTACTCTCTATCTCTCTATGCGTGATCGGGCTGTCGGGCATAAGCTGGGTAAAAGCGCCTTCTATGATGTATGAGTCCAGTAGTAAAACAATCTTCGTGATTGACCAGTCTCTTTCCATGTATGCAAAAGACATTCAACCCAATCGCCAAACATTGCTAATACAAACAGTGCGGGACATTTTAGGACAAAGTAAAGACGGCGAAATCTCTCTCGTCGCGTATGCTGGGGATGCTTATACCATTACCCCATTCAGCCAAGATAAAAATACCATCACACACTTTTTATTGGCGTTAGAGCCCATCATCATGCCCGTTTATGGAAGCAATCTAACCAGTGGCATCAAAGATGCTCTCTCACTCATCCCCAATAAGAAAACATCCGCGCACCTCATCATTTTGACCGATAGTTTGGATGCAAAAGACAAAAAAGTCATTCCATCTCTTTTGGCTGGTCGTCACCTTCACACGGATTTGATAGCGATTGGCACCAAGAAAGGGGGGACTGTCCTATTACCCAATGGACAAATACTGACATCAGACGGAAAGAACGTCATTCCACACACGCCTGTCGATCAGTTAAAAGCATTCGCAAAAACGATCCATGCGCACTTTTACCACGGCCGCTTAACGCCTGCGCAATTAAATGCCATTACGCAAAACACCGACCAACACGCAAAAGATCAACAAGCGGATAACCGAAGCTATCACTGGATCGATCAAGGTCATTGGTTTGCACTCCCTTTTCTGCTGTGGCTCGCCTTTCAGTTTCGTCGTGGCATGCTCTTAACGCTGATGTTGGCAGTCTTTTTGCTGCCATCCAATAAAGCAAGTGCCTCACCATTAGACTGGTTCAAAACCCCAGATCAACTAGGTCAAGAAGCCGCCAATCACGATCAATGGAAAAAAGCGAACCAATATTTTCAGCAACCAGATTGGAAAGCGGCATCCGAATATGCCTTGGGAAAATACGGCCAAGCCGCTAATACACTCTCCAGCATCAGCAAAAGCGCCGCTGATTTTTACAATCTAGGCAATGCACTTGCCCTATCAGGTAAACTGCAACCAGCAATTGACGCCTATAAAAAAGCGCTCGCCCTCGATCCCTCCATGAAAAAAGCTCAAGACAATCTAAAGTACCTAGAGAAGCAAAAAAAACAGCAACAAGCAAAAAATGCTAACAACAAAAAACAATCTAATAAGAAAGGACAACCTAATAAAAAGTCTTCATCAAACAAAAATAGTTCATCTGATAAAAACAACTCATCGGATAAACATAACTCATCGGGAAAAAGCCATTCGAACAGCAAGCAAAACCACTCATCCAAACAAACACCGCCTTCTCGCTCATCGGATAAAGCACCCCATGATTCAGCCGCAAAAAAACAGAATAAAAGTCCTGAAAAACAAGACAAAAAGCCATCGTCTGAGGATAATAAGCAAGCGTCTGGAAAAAAACAGCAGCAACAGGAATCCGCTAAGGCTGAACTCAATAGAGAACAGAAGCAAGCCTTAAAACAATGGCTCAGACAAATACAGGACAATCCTGGCACACTATTACAGCGCAAATTGTGGTATTTACATCAAGAAAAAAGCCACGAAAATTACACCAATCAAGAGGATGGGATTAACCCATGGTAATGAAGCAGTTTTATTTTTTCATGTTTGCCTTAATCAGAAAAATGCACTTTTCTCTGGCAACGCTGCTTATTACGGGATTATTTTCTTTGGCGTTACCAGCGTATGCCGATAGCGTAACCGCCTCTCTTGATAAAAATGTCGTGACCGAAAACGATATTGTACAACTGACCATAAGAGCCGACTTCACCAACACAGGCAACGGCCCAGATCTCACGCCATTAAAAAAAGACTTCGATATTGTTAGCCAAAGCCAAAGCAGTCAGTTTAGCTTTAACCTAGGCAGCAACACGGCCATGAGCTACTGGGTCATCTCGCTCATGCCTAAGTCCGTCGGAACCTTTACCATCCCTCCGATTAAAATTGGTCAATATTCTTCCCAGCCTCTGACACTGACCGTTAAAAACGCGCCTGAACAGTTAGATAAAAACGGCAACCCACTGGTCATGCTGAAAACTCAAGTCTCGTCTGATACCCCTTATTTGCAACAACAAGTCATTTTCACAATGAAGTTGTATACATCAGTATCGCTTAACAACGCTAACATCTCTGTGCCATCTAACCCTGATTTGATTTTTGAACAACTTAAAGATGACCAAAGCGAATTCAAGGATATTAACGGCACGCGCTACCAAGTACTCACTCGTAAGTACCTAGCTTTCCCACAAAAAAGCGGAAAAATCACCATTGCCCCACAAACCATGCAAGCCATGATGCAAATGGGGTCGGGACAACGCATTATTAGAATTCAAAGTCAGCCCATTAACTTGCAGGTCTTACCTATCCCTCCTAGCTATACAAATAATAACTGGCTACCAAGCGAAGGCGTTACCATCAACACCAAACTAGAGAAACCTAAAGGCACGGTACGCGTGGGAGATACGCTCATTTGGACAATTAATATTAACGCGAAAGATTCCCTGCCCGAACAAATCCCTCAGCTTACTTTCAATAGCACCAAAGCCTACAAACTCTATCCAGAGCCAGCAACATTTAGCAGCCAAAAGAATGACAAAGGCATCATTGGTCATCAGACCATTAAAATTCAAGTTGTTCCCACACAAAAGGGCACAATTAAACTACCAGATGTTTCCGTCACCTACTGGGATACCAACAAGCGCATTGAAAAAACCGTGACGCAAAGCACACCCGAATTGACCGTTGCTCCCTTACCAACAAGCGCAAGTGCAACAACAAACAATGGCACACAAAAGCCAAAGGCACTCGACAATCCTCTGCCACCACAATCGCCCTCTGTTGCTCCTATATCTTTGACCAAGCACGAAAACGATCAAGCCAATCCATCAGATAACACCCCCAAACCCATACACCCTCAATTAGTGAAAGAGCAGAATGAGGTCAATTGGCGCCTGTATGGCATTATTGGCTTGGCTATTTTGCTTATTCTGCTACTGCTCGCCTGTCTGTTACTATTTTGGAAAAAGAAAAAATCAAAAGACGACGAGGCCAATGTACCGACACTGAAAGAATTTGCGCCATTAACCAGTAGTGATGAAAAAAGCGCCTTTCAAAGCTTGATTGAATGCTGCCGACAAGACAATATTACAGAGCTAAGGTCGCACCTTTTAGAATGGGCTCGCCACCGCTGGGGAGACGAACAAATACACAGCATAGAAGACATTAAGCGCCTCGCAGGTTCTGTCACATTGACGCAGCTCCTGATGGAGGCAGAGCTGATGCTGTATTCAAACCAAGCCAGCCATCAATGGCAGGGGACCCCACTTGCTGATGCACTAGAAGAGTATCAAACGGGACAACCTAAAAAAACTCAAGCCAGTCAGCTTAAGGCACTCTATCCCAACTTTTAAGTCACTGGCTTTTATTTACGTATTCATGAAGAAAACAGACGGAGAAAGCGATAAGTCATGACCCATACATTTCAGTCTGGCATCATTCCAGAAGCCTCAAGTGATGCTTTATTTATCACCTTTGATGTCAAAAAAGAGCGCATTGCTGACGCGAAAAAAGCCCTCGCCATGAGCCCGACGATTATCAGAGAGCTGCAGCAACAATTCCCAGACGTGCACCTTTATGCTTCTATCGGTATCAGTGATTCTGCATGGCATTATTTTGATTCAAACGTGCGTCCAGCAGAATTAGCGCCCTTCCCTCATTTTGCCCATAATGATATCGAAGTGGGCGAGACAAAAGGAGATCTGGTATTCCACATCCGCTCAATGCGTAGGGATACCTCTTATTTACTGGCCAACGCTCTATATCAAGCGTTTGATAATAGCCTGAACATTATCGACGAGATCAGCTGCTTCAAATACTTAGATAATCGAGACCTAACAGGCTTTGTCGACGGCACAGAAAATCCTGAAGGGGAAGCAAGAAAAGCGGTAGCACTTGTCGGTGAGGAAGATATACACTTTAAAGATGGCTCCTATCTAAATCTCATGCGCTTTGAGCATGATCTAAACAAATGGGAACAGCTAGACCTTAAAGCTCAAGAAGACACCTACGGACGCACTAAGTACGCAAATGAAGAGTACGCCTCCACAGATAAATCCGTCCATGCTCACACTAAACGAACTTCCATAAAAGACCACAATGGAAAATCGCTGGAAATACTCCGTCACAGCATGCCGTTCGCCTCATTAACTTGTAAAGGTCTTATGTTTGCCAGCTACAGCAAAACCCCCACCATTTTCAACCGAATGTTAAAAAGCATGATTGAAGGTGATGAAAGCGGCAATCAAGATCATCTAATGCAATACACCACAGCTAAAACAGGTAATGCCTTCTTTGTTCCTTCCGTTACTTGGTTAGAAAGCATGGGGAATGGCGAGTAAAACCGTCTCTTTGTTTGACTAGATAAATGATGACCGTGTCATAACCAGCAAAGCCAATCACAACGCCATAAAACAAAAAAAGCCAGCAGTTGCTGGCTTTTTCATACTATTGCTTTGACAAATTTATCTAAGAATAGCTAGATCACAGGTTTGTTTCTATGTCTGCTTTGCTCTTTAACCATTCTCTTTGTGATCTAAGATTCATATTAGATTCCGTCTCACGAAGATATTGTCCATAAGCCTGCTCTTGGCGATCAGAGGCCTTGTCAGATCCGGCCTGAACCTTGTCTAGTCGAATTAAAACAAGATCGCCATTATCTAACTTCTTAATAGCCATAACAGGCTTACCTTCCGGGTGCGCCATGGTAAAGGCTAAAGAAGCAATTTCATCCTGGCCACGCTTCGCTAACTTAACGGACGTCCACTTAGTATTTGGATTCGTTTCTGCCGCTTTCGCTTGAGCCATAATGGCGGCTTCTGCTTTTGCTTGCACTAGTTTAGATGTGACTTCTTTTTTCGCCTGTTTAAAAGATTGAACTGACTTAGGTTTATGATCCGCAAGATGAATCACAACAACCTTATTGTTCCCCAAATCAATCAAATCACTATTTTGACCATCTTTAAGAACGGTATCACCAAACGCCGCACTGATAACCGCCGCATTCGAAGTAATCGCATTACTGCCACCCTCACGACTAAAGTAATTACTGGTCTGAATCTTCACACCATACTCATTGGCAAGCGGTTTAAGCTGATCGCTGGCATAGGCCAAATCAGAAATGTTATCGTGAGCCGCGAATAGCGCCTCTTGTGCTTTTTTAGCGATGATTTGTTTTTCTAGGGCTGCTTTTTTATCAGCAAGAGAAGGGACTTTTGGATCTTTGATGGCTTCTAACTTAATTAAATGCCAGCCATACTTGGTTTTTACCTCTTTAATCTGACCTTTCTTCATACTAAACAAAGCGTCTTCAAACGGTTTAACCATCGTCCCTTGAGTAATATACCCTAACTCACCGCCCTTTTTCTTAGAGCCTAGATCATCAGAGTACTTTTTGGCTAAGTCAGCAAAGCTTACCCCTTTCGCTAACTGAGCCTTGATCTTATCCAAGATCGCTTTCGCTTGTTTCTCAGTATGAGTATTGTCAATCAGAATATGGGATGCTTCACGCTCTTCTTTAGGAAGCCCAGCAACAAACGCCTTATACGCATCTTGAAGTTCAGCATTGGTTACTTTTACTTTGTTCGCAAAATCAGCCGCTGTGAGTTCAACATAATTAATTTTTACTTGCTCAGGCGTTATGAATTCATTTTTATGTTCATCGTAATAGGCTTTTAGCTCTTTATCTGTCACATTGGTTTTCTCAGCTTGATCAGCTAAAGAGAACTTAACGTAATCATAAGAACGTTCTTGAGATTGTAACTGAGCAATACTATCAACCTGATAAGGAAGAACAAAATCAGAATTTACAACACCTCGTTCAAGCTGTTGAGACAAAATGCTTTCGCGCACACGATTTTTAAACGCCAAAGGGGTAAAGCCCAACCTACGAATAAACTCCACGTATTTGGTTTGATCAAACTTACCATTGGTTTGAAACTGAGGGTTCTGCAGCAAATAAGAATCAACTTGACCATCCGATACACCTAATTTAAGCGACGCAATCTGATTGTCTACTAAGGCACTTTGAATCAACTCATTTAATGCATTCTTCTGCAGTACATTTTCTTGTAGCATCGCTGGGTTGACATGACCATTGGACATAGCAATCAACTGACGACGTTGAAGATCCGCTTGTTGCAACATCTGCGTACGAGTAATATCAGTACCATCCACTTTAGCGACCTTATCGGTTGAGGTAAAGCTTTTGACTAAGGCCTCGACGCCAAATAGAGCAAAAGTCACGACAATAAAACCAACAATGATCTTAACCACGATGCCTTGTGACTTATCTCTTATATCTTGGAGCATTCTGCCTCCACATGAGTTAATGATGTTTCTAAATAAAAAAGGTGCATTCCGCACGGAATACACCTTTTTGTGTCTAGTGGCGGAACAGACGGGACTCGAACCCGCGACCCCCTGCGTGACAGGCAGGTATTCTAACCAACTGAACTACTGCTCCTGACCCCTTAGTTTACAGAGTCTTTAAGACCTTTACCTGCTTTAAAACTAGGAACTTTAGCCGCTTTAATTTCAATCTCCGCACCAGTTTGAGGATTACGACCTGTACGTGCTGCACGCTCTTTTACTTGAAAAGTACCAAACCCTACCAAAGTTACTTGATCCCCTTTAGACAACGCTTCTTCTATTGCTTTTAACGTAGCATCCAACGCGTTGCCAGCAGCAGCTTTAGAAAGATCAGCAGAAGCCGCAATAGCCTCAATCAGTTCAGATTTATTCACGTTTTACCCCTTCAGTATTTTAAGTAGATCCTTAGAATCATTTCGGCACTGTATTAAAATAATGCTCATAGATAAGGCCGAGCCAAAGTTATACAAGCCCTTCCTACCCCGTGTCAACACTGGGTTTGACCTAATGATGACTCACAGCTTCTTGTTCATCAACAGTTTTTTCTTTAGAAGTTAATGTTTCTTCCTTTTTTGGTGAAGGAATGTACTCTAAAGCAATGTCCAACACCTCATCAATCCATTTAACCGGAATAACTTTCATATCGGCTTTAATATTATCCGGGATTTCTTTTAGGTCCCGAGCATTTTCCTGTGGAATAACAACCGTTTTAATTCCTCCACGATGAGCCGCCAGCAATTTTTCTTTCAAGCCCCCAATCGGTAATACTTCACCCCGTAGAGTAATCTCACCTGTCATGGCAACTGACGCCTTAACAGGGATCTTGGTCAGAACTGAAACGATGGCTGTACACATGGCAATACCTGCACTTGGACCATCTTTTGGAGTGGCACCTTCAGGTACATGTAAGTGTAGATCGGTCTTCTCATGGAAATCCGCATCGATCCCCAAGCCAACAGCACGGCTTCTGACGACGGTGAGAGCCGCCTGAATCGATTCCTGCATCACGTCGCCTAATGAGCCCGTTTTAACGTGACGACCTTTACCAGGCACTCCAGCGGCCTCTATGGTCAATAACTCACCACCAACCGACGTCCACGCCAAACCAGTTACCTGACCAATTTGATTTTTCTCTTCCGCTTTGCCGTAACTAAACTTATGAATTCCTGAGAAGTCTTCCAAATTATCAGAGCTGACCACAACCGTATCAGCGCCTTTATTCAGTGTTTGCTGCTTGATAACACGGCGGCAAATTTTACTCAGCTCACGCTCCAAACCTCGTACACCCGCTTCTTTGGTATAGTAACGGATAACGTCCATTATCGCGTCGTCAGAGACATCGATCTCTTTGTCTTTCAAGCCCGCTAGCTTGATTTGCTTAGGCAATAGATAGCGCTTGGCAATATTTAGCTTTTCATCTTCTGTATAGCCTGGGATACGAATAATTTCCATACGATCCAGCAAAGGCCCTGGAATATTCATACTATTTGACGTACAAATAAACATCACATCAGATAAATCATAGTCCACTTCAAGATAATGGTCGCTAAACGTGTGATTTTGTTCTGGGTCTAACACTTCAAGCAGTGCCGATGCTGGATCTCCACGTTGATCCATTCCCATTTTATCAATCTCATCCAAGAGAAATAGCGGGTTTTTCACCTTAATTTTAGCTAGCTTTTGTAGCAATTTACCCGGCATAGAACCGATGTAAGTGCGGCGGTGACCACGAATTTCAGCTTCGTCTCGCACCCCACCCAACGACATACGCACATACTTACGATTAACCGCTTTAGCAATGGATTGACCCAGAGAGGTTTTACCCACTCCTGGCGGCCCCACCAAACACAACACAGGACCTTTAACCTTTTTAACCCGTTGTTGTACTGCCAAAAATTCTAATATACGCTCTTTCACATCCTGCAAACCAAAATGATCTTGGTTTAACACTTTTTCAGCGTAAGCCAAATCATTACGCACTTTACTACGTTTTTTCCAAGGCAGTGAAATCAACCAGTCAATATAACCTCGCACAACCGTTGCTTCCGCCGACATAGGCGACATCATACGCAGCTTTTTCAACTCCCCTTCCGCTTTCTCGGTCGCTTCTTTACTCATGCCCGATTCATCGATTTTTTCTTGAAGGACATCCAGCTCGTTACCGCCGTCTTCCATGTCTCCTAGCTCTTTCTGAATGGCTTTCATTTGCTCATTCAGATAATACTCACGCTGGCTTTTCTCCATTTGCTTTTTAACACGACTACGGATATTTTTTTCAAGATGAGCGATATCTAATTCGCCATCCATCAAAGCCATCAAATATTCGCCACGTTCAGTCAATGAAGCAATCTCAAGCACTTGCTGTTTATCTTCCAACTTCAGACTCATGTGGCCGGTAATGCTATCAATCAGCTTCGATAAATCATCAATGGACTTCACAGAGGTGACAACTTCGGCAGGAATGCGCTTGCTACCAGCCACATATTCATCGAGCTGTTTCAGAAGCGCTGTACGAATCGCCGTATGCTCGGCACCTTCATCATCTTCTGACTCTATTTCAGTAATGCGGCCTGAGATGAATTCACCATCATCTTCAATGCCATCTAAACGGGCACGACTCCCCCCTTCCACCAGAACCTTTACCGTACCATCGGGAAGGCGAAGCAATTGCATGACTTTCGCCGTTGTCCCAATCGAATATAAGTCACCCAGTTGCGGGTCATCTTTTGAGGCATCTTGTTGAGCAACCAAAAAAACATACTTATCATTTTCCATCGCAGCCTCAAGAGCAGCAATGGATTTAGGACGCCCAACAAATAACGGCAACACCATATGGGGATATACGACCACGTCGCGTAGAGGCAACATTGGCATTTTCAAGAATTTCGACATATTTTTTTCCAATCCGGGCGCAAAATACCGCGCACTTTCATTTCATTCTATGATTAGGAAAGAGATAAGGACAATAATAAAAAAAACAACCGTATCAGCATGTTGAATTAAGTGTACATGCTGCCTCTAAATCTCACACTAAAAAAAAGCCGACTATGAATACAAAGATTCATACTCGGCTTTTAACTATAGCTGAAAAACTCAAATTATCCGTTTTTCGCTAATTCTTCTTTTTCAAGAACCATCAATGGCGAAGACTCTCCACGCATTGAAGCACCATCCATCACAACTTTCACAACATCACTACGTGTTGGCAAGTCGTACATGCAATCTAATAGCGACGATTCTAAAATACTACGCAAACCTCGAGCACCAGTCTTACGAACAAGAGCCAGCTTCGCCGCTTCTTTTAGAGATTCCGGCGTAAATTCAAGCTCAACCCCTTCCAACTCAAAAAGATGCTGATATTGCTTAGTTAAAGCATTCTTAGGCTCACTCAGAATGGTCACCAACGCTTCTTCATCCAATTCAGAAAGCGTTGCGACGACAGGTAATCGCCCAACAAATTCTGGAATGAGACCAAACTTAACCAAGTCTTCTGTTTCTACTTTGTGAACCGCTTCAGAAAAGGATTTCCCTTCTTCCTTACTTTTCACCGTTGCAGAAAAACCAATACTACTTTTCTCTGTGCGATCGCTGATAACACGCTCAAGACCTGCAAATGCACCACCACAAATAAATAGAATATTGGATGTGTCTACTTGCAAAAACTCTTGTTGAGGATGCTTACGACCACCTTGAGGCGGCACAGAAGCAACCGTTCCCTCGATCAATTTCAATAGCGCTTGCTGAACCCCTTCACCAGAAACATCACGGGTAATAGATGGGTTGTCAGACTTACGCGAAATTTTGTCGATCTCATCAATGTAGACAATACCACGCTGCGCCTTTTCGACATCGTAATCACAGTTCTGTAGCAATTTCTGGATGATGTTTTCAACATCCTCGCCTACATAACCCGCTTCCGTCAAAGTGGTTGCATCCGCAATGGTAAATGGCACATCCAAAACGCGAGCAAGCGTTTGAGCCAACAAGGTCTTACCACTACCAGTCGGACCAATCAGCAAAATATTACTCTTGCCAAGCTCAACGTTATTATCCGTTTTTCCTTGATGACGCAAACGTTTGTAATGGTTGTAAACCGCAACGGCTAGAACACGCTTGGCCTTATCTTGCCCAATAACATAATCATCAAGCGCCGCTCTTAACTTAGATGGTGTGGGTAATTCGTCACTCGCTTCACCCGATGAATCCCCCTGCAACAACTCTTGCGTGATAATGTTATTACAAAGATCCACACACTCATTACAGATATAAACCGATGGCCCTGCAATCAGTTTTTTTACTTCATCTTGGCTCTTTCCACAGAAAGAACAATATAGTAGCCGATCAGAGTGGTCACCACGGCTGCTAAATTTATCATCCGACATTTACTCCACCCTTTTTTTTAAACAGTTCGTTTTTGTAAAATATCATCAATTAGACCGTATTCTTTCGCCATTTCTGGATTCATAAAGTTATCACGATCTGTATCGACGGCAACGTCCTCAATGGCCTTACCAGTATGAAATGAGATGATCTCATTGAGTCTGTGTTTAATACTTAAAATTTCACGTGTATGAATTTCAATATCAGAGGCTTGACCTTGATATCCACCTAATGGCTGGTGAATCATAACACGGGAGTTAGGCAAACAATAACGCTTACCAGCAGCACCTGCTGTAAGCAATAGCGCCCCCATGCTAGCCGCCTGACCAATACACATAGTACTGACATCAGGTTTAATGAACTGCATGGTATCGTAAATGGACATCCCCGCCGTGACAGAACCACCTGGAGAATTAATATACAAGTGAATATCTTTGTCCGGGTTTTCAGACTCTAAAAATAATAACTGAGCAACAACCAGATTCGCCATGTGATCTTCCACTTGGCCCACCAAAAAAATGACTCGCTCCTTGAGCAAACGCGAATAGATATCGAATGATCTTTCTCCACGAGCTGTCTGCTCTATAACCATTGGAACAAGACCATTGCTAGTGATTGCAACAGGACCAGTAGTTGGGTTTTTCAAATTCATATCGCATTCCTTAATACAAAAAAGCCGGCATAACAAATGCTATGCCGGCCTTATTTAAAAAGATAAGAAGAGTATTATGCTTCTTCGCCTTCTTTTTCAACTTGGGCTTCTGGCTTGATAGCGTCTTCATAACCCAATGTTACATCAGTAATTTGGGCTGTTTCCAACAGTTTATCAACAACTTGCTCTTCAAGTACAGCAGATTGAACTTGCGAAAGCTGTTCTTTGTTCTTCAAGTAGTAATCGATCACTTGCTGTGGTTCTTGATAAGCCTGGGCCATATCTTCAAGGAACGCATGAACACGATCCTCTTCCACTTTTAGCTCTTGCTGTTTAATCACTTCAGCAATCAACAAACCCAGTTTAGCACGCTTAGAAGCTTCTTCTTGAAATAATTCAGCTGGTAGCTGAGATGCATCGAAACCTTCACCGCCAAACTGCTGGGCAGCTTGCTTACGCAACGCATCTACTTCTTGATCAACCATAGCGGATGGCACTTGAACATCACTATTAATAGATAATAGACCATCAAACAAGCTGTTTTTCAACTTCGCTTTCACAGCTTGATTCAATTCACGCTCCATGTTTTTACGAACTTCGGCACGCAAAGCGTCTACTGTTGCTTCTTCAAGACCAAACTTCTCAACAAAGGCATCATTCAACTCAGGAATAATTTGTTCTGCTACTTCAGAGACCGTTATTTTGAAGGTTGCTTCTTTACCCTTCAAGTTTTCTGCCTGATAGTCTTCAGGGAAAGTGACAGAGATAGTGCGCTCTTCACCTGTTTTAGCACCAAGGATACCGTCTTCGAAGCCAGGAATCATAGTATTAGAACCAAGAACCAGCTTATGACCTTGTGCCGCACCACCTTCGAACGCTTCATCGCCAAGGTAGCCAACAAAGTCGATTGTCACCTGATCACCATCAGCCGCTTCACGCTCAACAGCAGACCAATCAGCATTTTGCTTACGAAGCGTTTCAAGCATTGTATCAACATCAGCATCAGTCACTTCAGAATTAACACGCTGAACATTGATAGTGGATGCATCAGCCAATGTAATTTCTGGATAAACTTCCACTTTTGCTACAAATTCAAGATCTGCGCCTTCAGTAACGTTTTTAGGCTCAATAGATGGCATGCCTGCAGGTTGAATAGATTCTTTTTGTAGTGCTTCCATGTAGGCATCGCGCATAATTTGCTCAATAGCCTCCATGCGAATACCTTGACCATAACGTTTTTTAACAACGCTTACAGGCACCTTGCCTTTACGAAAACCATCAATACGGATAGTTTTCGCAGTTTTAGCCACTTCAGAACTTACTTTTTCTTCGATTCGAGCAGCAGGAACGCTGATTGTAAGAATGCGCTCGATTGGAGACGTTGTCTCTACAGAAACTTGCATAAAACTTCCTCTCGGGAATGTGTTTTAACTTGTTGATGTTGTCACGGTTAAATTTAATCACCAGTCGACAACAGCAACAAAACCTAAATTTAAACCTATTAAAGTAATGGACTGAAATGGTGCTCCGTACTGGATTCGAACCAGTGACCTACCGCTTAGAAGGCGGTTGCTCTATCCAACTGAGCTAACGGAACAAAGCTCATTACATTTCATTTGGTGGGCTATTATAGGGATGGAATATCAATCGTCAACTCAAAGACATAAAAAAGCCCAGTAAACTGGGCTAAAAATGACTTTTCGTCACCAAGGAACCGAATTCAACTAAAAATTTAGTCTTCAACGGAACAAATATCACAAAAGGAACAAGACACATACTACCTACAATCAAACAATAAAACAAGCCCAACGCCCCAACCTGAGCCACCTTGCACCATATTTGTGCTTTGTGCACATACTGTTACTTATCTCAACTATTTGCATGACAAATAGGCGATATACTGAATAAAATCAGGCATGATAAAATCACTCACTTGAGCTTAATTTATGAGGATTATCTGATGCAAGAGCGTTTCCGTTATCTCTATATCCTTAGTAAACGCTACACTCATCATACTTCATCACGGTTTATACAAAGCAATTTGACACAACGAGCAGCACAACTCACGTTATCAAGTTTATTGGCCGCTGTACCGATCATCACTATCGTGATCGGCATCCTTGGCCTAACGCCAGCTCTTAAAGACATGCAAACACAACTTTTTAATTTTCTCAGCACCCACCTAACACCAGGAACAACAGATACTATCTTCCCGTATTTAATTAAATTTTCTCAACAGGCAAAAAACCTTCCTGCTGCTGGTATCGTGACTCTGTTTATTACAGCCCTTCTACTACTGAACACATTTGAGGGTAGCGTCCAGTCCATTTGGAATATTAAAAAGCAACGTAAAATTCGCGACAAGCTGCTTACTTATTGGGCAATCCTCACCCTTGGTCCGATTATTTTTGCCGCCTCTCTGAGCTTATACGGCACATTATTGTCCTATGAAATCAGAGACATTCAAGCGAGCGAATCGATAAAGAACTTAATCGACTTTGGCAGTTCTGCACTGTACTTTTTTATGCTGTTTACCTTAAATTTTTTGACTCCTAATACCGATGTTTCAGTGAAAATTGCCGCCTTTGCCTCATTTATTGGCAGCATTGGACTGTTTTTGCTGAACACCTTATTTGGTAGCTTCGCTCACTTTTTTAGCTCTTACCAAGTCGTTTATGGGGCATTTGCTGCCTTGCCGATTTTTTTGATCTGGCTACAGTTCACATGGATCATTATTTTGGCATCAACTTGCCTTTGCGCGAGCATACATCACATTAAGAGCTTAGCATTCGATCAAGATTAGGTTAAAATTGCCGAAATTTATTAATAGAGTTAGCTATGATCAACAAAATTAACGATCTAAACACCATTTTAGAGCAAGCCGACTGCCTAGTCAGCAAGGAACAAATCGAGAGTGCCTTAGATAAAATGGGCGAACAAATCACCAGAGACCTACAAGACACTTTCCCCTTAGTTATTTGCGTCATGAATGGCGGACTGATACCTACTGCTGGCATACTTGATCGACTCTCTTTTCCACTAGAGCTTGATTACGTTCATGCCACTCGTTATGGAATGGATACAGAAGGCAGCACCGCTCTTCAATGGCTGAGCTATCCTCAAACCGATATAAAAAATCGTGACATCTTAATTATTGACGATATTTTTGACCAAGGTCACACCTTAAAAGCCATCATCGGATGGTTCGAACAACAAGGGGCCCACAAAGTCTATTCGGCAACGGTTATCAATAAACTGCATAACCGCAAAATCAATCTAACACCAAATTATATTGGTGTGGACGTAGAAGACCGTTTTTTATTTGGCTATGGTATGGATTACAAAGGCGCATTTCGTAATCTAAAAGGCATTTACGCCATTAAAGATAGCTAATCAAGCGTTTTTTATACCCTATGTCCGTAAAAAAGGGCGCTAACTTAGGAAGATAGCGCCCTTTTTGCTTTTGCTCTTCGAGCAAGCTACAGAGTTCTCATTCAATACAAAACAACCGCTTTAGAAGACGCGGTTAAAGCCATTTAATGCGGCCACACGGTAAGCTTCGGCCATCGTTGGATAGTTAAACGTCGTGTTCAAAAAGTACTTCAAGGTATTTTGTTCACCCGGTTGCTTCATGACAGCTTGACCGATGTGAATAATCTCTGACGCTTGGTCACCGAAACAATGGATCCCCAAAATTTCAAGCGTCTCGCGATGAAAAAGAATTTTCAACATACCAACCGCTTCCCCTGTGATCTGAGCTCGTGCCGTATTCTTAAAGAATGCACGCCCAACCTCATAAGGCACCTTCTCTGCGGTTAGCTCAGCCTCAGTCTTACCAATCGAACTGATTTCAGGAATGGTATAGATACCAGTTGGCACCTCACTAATAAAGTGACCACCCTCTATACCAAACATATTGGCAGCAACAGCACGACCTTGATCATAAGCTGCACTTGCTAAGCTGGGCCAACCGATCACATCACCAGCCGCAAAGACATTTTCTACTGCCGTTTGATACATATGATTCACTGATAGCTGTCCACGTCCATTTGGCTCTAAACCAATACTATCAAGCCCTAACGATTCCGTATTACCGGATCGGCCATTGCAGAACAACAGCGCATCCGCTCGCAATTTTTTACCGGATACCATATTCAATACAACACCTCGGTCTGTGGTCTCCACTGACTCAAAGGTTTCGTTATGACGAATTAGCACGCCACCATCGCGCAGGTGATAGCTCAATCCATCAGTAATTTCTTCATCTAGGAAGCTAAGCAATTTCTTGCCTGGGTTAATCAACTCAACACGCACCCCTAAACCACAAAAAATAGAAGCGTATTCACAACCGATAACGCCCGCACCATAAATAATCAAAGAACGGGGTGTATGGCTCAAACTTAAAATCGTGTCTGAGCAATAAATACGAGGGTGAGTAAAGTCAATATTAGCGGGGCGATAAGGACGAGAACCTGTCGCAATGACAACATTTTTGGCAACCAACTCCTCAGGACCACGTTCGTAGGTGTTTACTTCAATGGTATTCGCATCTTTGAATTTGCCACGACCAAAATAAATATCTATACGATTACGCGCATAATATTCGGTTCTTCCCATTACCTGCTTATCGATGACCTTATTCGCACGGTCAAGCACTTTAGGAAATGAGAACCAACGAGGCTCACCAATATCACGGAACATAGGGTTGGTATTAAAAACAATGATCTCTTTTACCGCATGGCGCAGTGCTTTTGATGGAATCGTTCCAAGATGCGTACAACTACCACCCACTTGTGGACTTGCTTCCACTACGGCCACTTTTTTTCCAGCTTTGGCTGCATTCATCGCAGCACCCTCACCAGCAGGGCCTGTGCCTAATACTACGACATCATAATGTCTCGTCGTCATTTTATCCCCTTCAAATACAATTACTTAGATGCATCGTAGAATGCTTCATCCGATACACTTTTTTTGGTGGCTAATTTTTTAGACTCTTTTTCACACTTCCCTTTATCTCCACCACAAATATCACATGCGACTTCCATTCCAAGTGCACTCATGCCACCGCAAGAACCTGCAATAGGCTTTCTTCCCATCATCACACCAACAGCCATTGCAGCAACAACAACCAACATCAAAGCAAACACTAAAACAACAGTTAACATAATTAATCCTCCTATCTGAAAAGGCCCTACAAGCCTTTCCATATTTAGGTAGTTAAGGTGCGCTAGCTAATGGATGAATAACTAACGCCTAACATCACTCAACTACTCATTCGAAAGTTAGCGAATTAGCCAACCTCCGTTTCATTATCTGGTACCCCATTATAAAGCTTTTTGCATAAGGCGCGCACTCTACCCCATCTAAAAAGCCAATCAAATTAGGAGAAAATATGATAAGTTGTTGAATTCTAATCCAAACACCTCACACACCACCTACCCAATCCCTCTATAAAAAAAGACCCACCTAAGAGGCGGGTCTTTTTTGGTTGCTAGCCACCAAAGTCATCAAGAAGAATATTTTCCTTCTCAACCCCAAGGTCCTCTAGCATTTTAATAACAGACGCATTCATCATTGGAGGTCCACACATGTAGAACTCACAATCTTCTGGTGCAGGATGATCCTTCAAATAGTTTTCATACAACACATTATGAATAAAGCCCGTTTTACCTTCCCAGTTATCTTCTGGAAGCGGATCTGACAAGGCCAAATGCCATTCGAAGTTTTCATTTTCTTCTTGAAGCTTATCGTACTCTTCAATATAAAACGCTTCTCGCATACTTCGAGCACCATACCAGAAAGAAATCTTTCTCTTAGAGTGCAAGCGCTTGAGCTGATCAAAAATATGAGAACGCATGGGCGCCATACCAGCACCACCACCGATAAAGACCATTTCAGCATCGGTATCTTTTGCAAAGAACTCACCAAACGGACCATATACTTTGATCTTATCACCAGGCTTCAAACTAAAAACATAGGATGACATTTGACCAGGTGGCACATCATCTTTTCTTGGTGGCGGCGAAGCAATACGAATATTAAACTTAACCAACCCTTTCTCTTCTGGGTAGTTAGCCATCGAGTAAGCGCGAATGACGGTTTCATCCACTTTAGAGGTAAACTTCCAAAGATTAAATTGATCCCAATCTCCACGGTACTCCTCTTCGATATCGAAATCTTTGTAATGTACCGTATGCGGTGGCGCTTCTAGCTGAACATAACCACCGGCACGAAAATCAACGTTTTCGCCTTCTGGGAGTTTAAGCGTCAACTCTTTGATAAAGGTCGCCACATTGGGGTTAGACTCAACGGTACAATCCCAAGCCTTAACACCAAACACTTCTTCTGGCACCTCAACTTCCATGTCCTGTTTAACCGATACCTGACATGAAAGTCGATAACCTTCTTTTTCATCTCGACGAGTAAAGTGAGACTGCTCAGTGGACAGCATAGAACCGCCACCACTTAACACCTTACACTTACACTGCGCACACGTTCCCCCGCCACCACAGGCAGAGGATAAAAAGATACCGCTATTTGCTAGGGTTTGAAGCAACTTACCACCTGCAGGTGCAGTCACTTCCTTTTCACCATTGATGCTAATCGTGACGTCACCAGAGCTCACCAGCTTAGCTCGGGCAGCGAGGATAATCGCCACCAGAGCCAGCACAATCGCAGTGAACATCACTACACCTAGAATAATTTCTAAGTTCATGTTTGCTAAACCTTATTCTTGGTTGTCCATTTTATGCAATTAAAGCTGCACGCCCGAAAACGACATAAAGCCTAAGCTCATCAAGCCTACGGTAATGAAGGTAATACCTAAACCACGTAGACCCGCTGGCACATCCGAATATTTGAGTTTTTCACGAATACCCGCCAACGCCACAATTGCCAAAGCCCAACCGATCCCTGCGCCAACACCGTAAACCACACTTTCACTGAAATTGTAATCGCGCTCAACCATGAACAGCGACGCCCCCATGATGGCACAGTTAACAGTAATCAGAGGTAAGAACACACCGAGCGCGTTGTATAATGCTGGAACATACTTATCAAGCGTCATCTCTAAAATCTGAACCACTGCGGCAATAACACCAATATAGCTCAATAATCCCAAGAAGCTTAAGTCGACATTAGGCAATCCTGCCCACTCAAGCGCCCCATCTTTCAACAGGTTCTGATACAGCAAATTGTTTAGCGGAACGGTGATAGCAAG
This sequence comes from Marinomonas sp. 63XJN7_7_ISO-PGPR-S23-202, assembly GCF_056173505.1. NCBI lineage: Bacteria > Pseudomonadati > Pseudomonadota > Gammaproteobacteria > Oceanospirillales > Oceanospirillaceae > Marinomonas > Marinomonas sp. 63XJN7_7_ISO-PGPR-S23-202. Next base: position 3,045,084 of record NZ_CM149677.1, read on the forward strand.
CACCACAATAACCGCCACACCAAGACCAAGAGCTGTTTCAACTTTCTTGGACAAAGCCAACAAAGTACACATTCCCAAGAAGAAGGCTAACGCCATATTCTCAACGAAAACAGCCTTAACAAATAAACTGATTAAATGTTCCATTTATAAAGCCTCCTGCGTACGTGAATTAGCCGCTATTTTGAATTCAGGCTCTTCCACTTGTTCTTTTCTCACTGAGCGTAACACCCAGATAATAAGACCAATAACAAAAAAGGCACTTGGAGGAAGAAGCATCAATCCATTGGGCTGGTACCAACCACCGTTTTGGACCGTTTGAAAAACCACGTGACCAAACAGTTTGCCCGCACCAAGCAGCTCACGGAAAAAGGCAACCAGCATCAACATGGCACTGTACCCAAGACCGTTACCAATACCATCCAAGAAGCTCATCACAGGGCCATTTTGCATAGCATAGGCTTCTGCACGCCCCATAACGATACAGTTTGTAATGATCAAACCAACAAACACGGAAAGCTGTTTACTTATTTCAAAGGCAAACGCACGTAGCACTTGATCCACAACAATAACCAAAGAAGCAATAATGATCATCTGCACAATGATACGAATACTGCTAGGAATATGATTACGAATTATCGAAATAAAGAAGTTAGAAAAGGCGGTTACCAAGGTCAACGCAATCGCCATTACCAAACTCACACTCATGCTACTGGTCACCGCAAGAGCCGAACAGATCCCCAAGATCTGTAGAGCAATTGGGTTATTCGCTAAAATGGGTCCAAAAAGGACTTTTTTTACTTCAGACATCATTGAACTCCTTTGCTACGAAGCTTTGCCAAGAAAGGCCCAAAGCCATGTTTACCCATCCAGTACTGTACCAGATGCGTCACACCACGACTGGTCAAGGTCGCCCCAGATAAAGCATCTATTTCATGAATAGCATCAGGACTAGCATTGTTTACACCACCTTTTACCAAGCGAATAACGGGCTTGCCTTGGTTGTTATAAACTTCTTTACCTTTCCACAACGCTTTCCAGTTTGGATTGTCTACTTCACCACCTAATCCAGGTGTTTCGCCTTGATCGTAAAAACCAAAACCAACAACAGTAGAGTAATCATTCTTAAGCGCTATAAATCCATACATTGTTGACCAAAGTCCGTAGCCGTGAACAGGTAGGACAATTTTATTGATTTTATCGCCAGACATCACCAAATATACAGGCGCGAATTTAGCACGACGCTTAATATCCGCTGGATCTTGGTCAGATGGTAAAGCGCGAGACAATTTTGGATTTTGAGCCGCCGCTTTTTGATCGTATGTTAGTGGATTTATACCCGCTGCTTTGAGCTCCTCTGGAGTAGCAAATTCACCTGTGTCCAGATTAACAATTCGCGTTTTAACACGTTTGAAAAGCTCGTCAACAGATTTACCTGGCTCTAACATCCCAGCCGCCGCCAAGATATTTTGTTTCCGGTCTAGAGCTTTATTGGCTTTTTGAATCGGTTTTAAGCCGACCGCCGCAGCCGCAACAAAGATAGAACAAACCAAACATAGAGCCAGCGCAACTAATATCGTCTTTTTGATGCTTTCGTTACCGCTAGCCATTGCGTGCAATCCTCCGTTTAATGTTTGCCTGAACGATAAAATGGTCAATAAAAGGTGCAAACAAGTTAGCAAACAAAATTGCCAACATCATACCTTCTGGGTAAGCAGGGTTAACCACACGAATTAACACCACCATTACACCAATTAAAGCACCATAGAACCACTTACCACGCTGAGTCATAGAGGCAGACACCGGATCCGTCGCCATAAACATCATGCCGAAAGCAAAACCGCCCAGCACCAGATGCCAGTACCAAGGTGTTGCAAACATTGGGTTTGTATCGGAACCTATCCAATTAAACAACAAAGATGTTGCAATCATACCAATCATCACACCTGCAACGATTCGCCAAGCAGCAACACGCATCACCATTAGAATGGCACCACCGATAAAGATCGCCAAGGTTGATGTTTCTCCCATCGACCCTTGAATAAAGCCAAAGAAAGCATCAGACCAAGTTGTGCTCAAACTCGTCACACCATTCGCCGCAATCTGGCTTAATGGTGTTGCTCCGGAGAAACCATCAACCGCCGTCCAAACAGAATCGCCCGACATGGAAGCAGGGTAGGCAAAGAATAAGAACGCTCGACCCGCCAATGCAGGGTTGAGAAAGTTCTTACCTGTGCCGCCAAATACCTCTTTACCCAATACCACACCAAAGGTAATACCCAGCGCAACCTGCCAAAGCGGCACAGTCGGTGGCATTGTCAAAGCAAATAGAATTGAGGTAACAAAGAAACCCTCGTTTATTTCGTGTTTACGAACGGTCGCAAACAAGACCTCCCAAAAACCACCCACAACAAAGGTAACAAGGTAAACAGGCAAAAAATAAGCGGCCCCGTACACCATATTATCCCAAATACTAGCAGGGTTATGACCGGCCAAAAATCCGATGATAGACTGGTGCCAAGAGTCACCAGCACTAGTATGCATGGCTGCTATAGCCGTATTAGCTTGAAAACCAATATTGTACATACCAAAAAACATGGCAGGGAAAGTACATAGCCACACCAAAATCATGATGCGTTTCATATCAACGGCATCACGTACATGAGAACCGTTCTTCGTTACTGAGCTTGGGCGATAAAAAATCGTATCAACCGCTTCATAGAGCGCATACCATTTTTCATATTTACCACCTGCATGAAACTCAGGCTCCATTTTATCGAGTACTTTTCTAAGCCCCATAAATCAACCCTCTTTCTCTATCAGAGTTAGACAATCCCGAAGGATCGGGCCGTATTCAAACTTACCCGAACAACTGTAAGTACACAGCGCCAAATCTTCTTCATCTAACTCTAGAGCGCCTAATTTCTGCGCCTGTTCTGTATCCCCTACCACCAATGCTCGCAACAATTGAGTTGGCAAAATATCTAGCGGCATTAAGCGTTCAAAATGACCAAGTGGTAACATGGTACGATCACTGCCATTGGTCGTTGTTGTCATATCAAATGATGATGTCCCTGTGAGCTTAGACAAGAAAACATTCAAGACAGAATGTTTTTTGGCACCTGCTCGCAAGTAATGCATCATTTCACGTTCGCGTCCTTCTTGAAGCGCAGTAACCTGATTATGATAGCGACCTAGGTAAGCAAATGGCCCAAACGCTTTACGGCCCGTTAAAACAGAACCAGAGATAATACGGTTTTCACCGTCTTTTAGCTCATCAGCCATTAGCACATCAAGGTTTACCCCTAACTGGGTACGAACAAGACGTGGTTTTTTAACCTGAGGGCCAGCAACGGCTATTACACGCTCAACAAACAGTTCACCTGTCAGGAACAACTTACCGATTGCCACCACATCTTGATAATTGATGGACCAAACGGTTTTCTTTTCACTAACTGGGTCCAAGAAATGAATGTGCGTACCAGCTAAACCAGCAGGATGAACGCCCGCAAACTCTTCTACTTTAACATCTGACGTCGTAGGAATTTTCGCATCAGGCGCTTTACACACAAAAACGCTTCCTGATGTCAAACGTGTCAGTATAGTTAGACCATCAGCAAAAGCTTCGCCTTGATCGGCCAAAACAACTTCAGGAGAGGCGGCCAATGGATTGGTATCCATTGCTGTAACAAATATAGAATGAGGTTCAGAGGCAATTTCAGGCACTTTAGAGTACGGGCGAGTACGAAAAGCCGTCCACAAACCAGAATCAACTAAGTTCTCAACCACTTTATCACGCTCAAGACCTTTCAACTCTGTGCCAGCGTATGAAGCAAAAGTCTCTTTTTCATTTCCTTCCACATCAATCACCACAGACTGAAACACACGTCGTTGTCCGCGGTGAATAGAAGAGATAACACCTGAGGCAGGAGCGGTGTACTTTACCCCTTCCGTTTTCTTATCCGTAAAGATGACCTGTCCTTTTTTGACCTTGTCCCCTTCCTGAACCATCATGGTGGGTTTCATTCCATGATAGTCAGGACCGATCACAGCAACTGATTTTGCCGCTGCCACATTCTCAACCACCTGATTGGGAGCGCCGCTGATCGGAAGATCTAGGCCTTTAGTAATTTTATACATATGTTCTGCCCAACAATAAATTGAACACAAAAGCGTTGTACGTTTTGCTCACGACCCCCTCCGGGAAAACATTCGAAAGCGAATAGCAAACGAAATGTTTGTTATAAAACGCAAATCCACTTCACCAAAAAACCGAGGTATTATAGTGATCATTGTTGGCCTTGACTACTATTCCACAGTTTCTTTCGGACTTATCCTTTACTGTTTTCGCGATATTCGTCCATATTAATACGCCAGCTGTACAAAAAACGCACATTATATGCGTTTTTTACTCTATTTATCCTTTTTTTAAACAGTCTACTCACGGTTAGTCACAAAAAGGCCCTTAAATGCGACAGAAAATAGGCTGGCACAATGTGCATGACTTTCAGTTGCCATCATTCAGTGAAAACGACACAATAATACTAGCTAGCTATATGGAACGGTTTTTTCGCTCAACTTCACCAATACTATTAGGAAGATAAGACATTTATGAAGCAAGCCAATGCCCAAATTCACATTGAGAACCTTCGGCTACGTACCTATATAGGCTTCAACGAATCGGAAAAGAAAAACAAACAAGATGTTGTGATAAACGCTTGGATTGACTACCCAGCAGTTGAAGCAAGCCAAACCGATGATATTGATAAAGCGGTTAATTATCGCACCATATGCAAAGAAATCATCCATCACGTCGAAACGAATAGTTTCCTATTACTTGAGAAGCTCACTTCCGATGTACTCACTCTTTGCATGAAGCCCAGCAACGTCTGCTCAGTAAAAGTAAAAATTGAAAAACCCCATGCATTACGCTTTGCCGACTCTGTTTCCCTAACTCTTTGCGCTACAAAAGACATCGATTAATACCATGCCAGATACTCTGTCGCTTAATTTAAAACCCGGTTACAAAAACCTTCTACCTGGCATTGACGGTAGCCGCAGTGCCTTACAACTGCTGGCTATTGCCAAACAGGAAAAACGCCCTATTGTTTTCATCACGGATACCATATCCGAACTCAACGAACTGGAAGATGAACTCACCTTCTTAAGCGACCAAGAGCAAGAAATATTACGCTTTAGTGATTGGGAAACACTCCCCTACGATGCCTTTTCTCCCCATCAGGACATTGTTTCCCAGCGTCTCGAGACCTTAGCTAAGCTGTCAGAATCCTCCAACCCTATTATTTTGACAACCGTCGCGTCTTGTTTTATCAGACTTTGTCCTCGCCAACATTTAGAAGCTCAACGTTTTCATGTCAAGGAAGGACAAACGCTACCATTAGAAAAGCTCGCTCAAAAACTGACGGATGCAGGTTATTTGAATGTTGACAATGTTCACGAGCATGGTCAGTTTGCAGTTCGTGGTGCTTTAATGGATGTGTTTCCGATGGGGGCCAACACCCCCATTCGAATTGACTGGTTCGATAACGATATTGAAACCATTCGCTTATTCGATACGGAGACCCAACGTAGCATCGAAAAAGTCGCTGAAATTAATATGCTACCCGCAAAAGAATTTCCCACTACCGCACAAGGCATACAGCACTTTCGCCAAGCGTTCCGAGAACGTTTTGATGTCGACCCACTATCCAGCCCTATTTATCAAGACATATCCAGTGGCATCATTCCATCAGGTATCGAATATTACTTGCCCTTATTTTTTGACCAGACCAGTCATTTTTTCGATTACCTCACCGATGAAGCACTGATTATTCGCACCGACAGTTTTAATGAACAAGTCGCCAGCGTTCAACTTGATTACAAAAGCCGCCACGAATCACTCAACTATGATATCGAACGACCTATTCTGACACCTGATGAAATTTGCCTAAGAGAAGATGAACTCTTTGCGGCCTTGAACCAATTCTCTAGCGTTATCTTTACAAAAAACGGCAGAAACGATCGTTTCACCACAATCAGTGATGTCAAAATCGACTCAAAATCCCCCAACCCTATCGGTAAATTGGAACGTTTCCTTAGCGAGACAAACACTCGTGTGCTCATCGTCGCGGAAACCGCTGGTCGTCGTGAAGCCCTGTTAGAGCTGTTAAAAAAATACAAAATCAACCCTGACTACAGTGAAAGCTGGCACACTTTTATCTCAGGAAAAAGTCCTCTTGCCATTAGCGAAGGAAGTATTTCCCGTGGTTTCCAAATACGGGGCGAGATAACCCTCATCCCCGAAAGTGAGATCCTTGGGGAGCGTGTTTCTCAGCGACGCCGACGTAAGCACGGTGACGTCAATGAAGACGCCATCATTCGCAACTTAACCGAACTTCGTCTCAACGCCCCCGTCGTTCATATTGATCACGGTGTAGGCCGTTATCTAGGACTTACCAATTTAGAAATAGATGGGCAAGAAACTGAATTATTAACTCTCGGCTATGCAAACGATGCCAAGCTCTATGTACCCGTTTCGTCGTTGCAATTAATCTCTCGCTACACAGGGGCCGACGAAGAAAACGCCCCACTCCATAAGCTCGGCACGGACAAATGGAGTGTTGCCAAACAAAAAGCGGCTGAGAAAGCCCGTGATACCGCCGCCGAACTATTAGAAATTTATGCAAAACGTGAAGCACGTGTTGGTCATGCTTTTAGTCGACCCGACGAACAGTATGAGCTATTTGCCGCCGGTTTCCCGTTCGAAGAAACGCCAGATCAGCAACTGGCCATCGATGCCGTGGTCAAAGACATGCTTAACTCGAAACCCATGGATCGGCTGATTTGCGGTGATGTCGGATTTGGTAAAACCGAGGTTGCCATGCGTGCCGCTTTTTTAGCCGTGGCTGGCGGTAAACAAGTTGCCGTGCTGGTCCCAACGACCTTGCTAGCACAACAACATTACGAAAACTTTTGCGACCGGTTTGCCGACTGGCCCGTGCAAATAGAACTCCTATCTCGTTTTCGCTCAGGCAAACAAACCACTGATGCCGTAAAAAGGCTTGAAGAAGGCAAAGCCGACATTGTTGTTGGTACCCATAAGCTCATTCAAAGCGATATTAGATTCCAAAACCTTGGCTTAGTTATCATCGACGAAGAGCATCGCTTTGGGGTGAAACAAAAAGATCAGTTCAAAGCCTTGCGTGCAGAAGTGGATATTCTAACCTTAACTGCCACACCCATTCCTCGTACATTGAATATGTCTCTTTCTGGCATTCGCGATTTATCGATTATTGCCACACCGCCGGCAAAACGCTTGTCAGTCAAAACCTTTATCAAACAAAGAGACGAATACCAAATAAAAGAGGCCATCCTGCGTGAGCTACATCGTGGCGGCCAAGTCTACTTCCTACATAATGAAGTTCAAACCATTGAAAAAACCGCGCAAGAGCTAAGCGAACTCATACCTGAGGCTCGGGTACTGGTCGGGCATGGACAAATGCGCGAACGAGAACTCGAACAAGTGATGTCCGATTTCTACCACAAACGCGCCAATGTATTAGTGTGTTCGACCATTATTGAAACAGGGATAGACATTCCTAACGCCAACACCATTATCATCGAACGGGCGGATAAATTTGGCTTAGCCCAACTTCATCAACTACGTGGTCGCGTTGGCCGTTCTCATCACCAAGCTTATGCCTATTTACTGACACCCAAAGACAGAAAGCTTACCAAAGATGCAGAGAAACGTCTTGAAGCCATCACCATGGCCGACACCCTTGGCGCAGGCTTTACCTTAGCAACTCATGACTTAGAGATTCGCGGCACGGGGGAACTATTAGGTGAAGGGCAAAGCGGACACATTGAACACGTCGGCTTCTCTTTATTTATGGACATGCTTGACCGAGCTGTCAAATCCCTAAAAAATGGTGAATCCCCTGATGTGGATATTAGCTCTCCGGCACAAACCGATATCAACTTGCGTGTTCCGGCTTTGATACCAGAAGATTATTTAGGTGATGTGCATTCGCGCTTAATTCTGTATAAACGTATTGCCAGTGCCTCAAATAATGAAGAGCTGAAAGAGTTACAAGTGGAAATGATCGACCGCTTTGGTCTATTGCCCGACCCAACGAAAAATCTGTTTCGTCAAGCGGACATCAAGCTCAAAGCGGAGAAGCTTGGCATCACTAAAATTGAAGCGAATCAAAAAGAAGGTAAAATATTCTTCAGTAGTAAAACCCCTGTTGATCCAATGAAACTGATCAAGCTCATACAGACAAAGCCAGACCAATATAAATTGGTTGGATCGGATACACTAAAATACATGGCAACAATGAGCAGCGCAGAAGAGCGCTTCCAACAAACCTACAAAACGCTGGAACAATTACATTGAAACGATATTACATACTCCTACTCACTCTGATATCACTCAGCACCCCTCTGTTCGCTGCTGATAGTGACGATATCAATCCAGACACTGCCAGAGCTTATCAGGCTTATTTATTGACCTTTATATGGCCTAGCTATGCCTCTAGCGAGAAGATTACTTATCAAAAGGTCAAAGACCCGAGTGCGCTCCCGCAATATCCAGTAGACAACACTAACACGGACGACAACTCATCCAAAGGGGCCGATATTGAACCCTTGTATGTTCCTTTTGATGACTTTAAAAATAAAATTGCTCCCCATGCTCCGGTGCTAATCAATGAACGGTGGATTTTGATTTTTGATAAAAGAGGCGATGTTATCCATGAATCGTTCCACAGTGATGCCAACACCAATGGCTACCCTGAACTAACCGGCACCATCTCTGTTCGCTATGCTCACTACTTAGAAACAGACATCAAATATCACCATTATCTCTTTACGCCACTACCTGAAACCACATCGCCTGAGGGTACAAGCAACGACAGCACAGACCTTCAAAGTAGCAATCAAGACAGTCCCGGACAAGCAAGCGATCAACCCCTTGGCCCCATGCCTACTCAAGTGTTAAATGTTGAGCTGAAAAATAAGACTGCCAGCAAAAAACTAAACTATCTTGACCACCCTATTATCGGCACCCTACTTTACTTCGAGCCAATGAAACTAGACGATGCCATTCAACAGCGAAACCTAGATCGACTTAAAACACAAAGCTCGGATACCACAGAAACAGACACGGCAAATGGGACAAACACTACAGCCGGAACAAACAGCACGACAAGCACGCCCTAATACAATGTATTAATCGATAGGTGATCTGGAAGGGGTTAAAGGAAGACCAAAATTCAATGCAAGGAAGCGCTTTCTCTCTTTGTTAATGCATCACTCTCCCTCTTAACATAAGTTAAGTTGCTTATACAAAAGACTCAACCAAAAAATGCCTGTTTAAATAACATTTCAGCTTAAAACGCGCTTATTTTTTACCACTCCCCCTACATCTGTAGGGTATTTACCGATCAAAAATAGGGATAAGATCAATTTATAGTCAATTTTAGGATCGCTCATACTGGAGTCGAAATGCCAAAATTAGATCACCATTGTACTTCCGAGGGCGCCATTATCGACGCTTTCAGTAGAACACTACTTGAGGTCTATCGGTTGGCGAATGAAGAACCTTTGGAACATTTTCTGGAAACGATGCTGGAATGTCTTCAATCAATGATTCCCTTTAAGTCTGCTTGGTGGGGCAGAGGCTCTGAGAACATCTATACACCTGGCGCAATGCACAGTTGCTACTTCTACAACTTGCCGGACAACTATTTCGATGCGTGGTATAAGATGCGTTTTTTTGACAATACCATCGAATTGGTTCAAAAAAACTTCGGTGAGGCCATTAGTATAAATCTACAAACTGACAAGGTGTCAGAGCATTTAATAAAACTGGGTCATGAGTTTCATTTTAACAAAATCATGTGTGTGCAACACAATGATACAATTTCTGGACTAGGCAACCATCTAAGTATATATCGAGACAAATACGCACCGATGTTTTCAACATTGGAGCAACAACTCTTTCAAGCATTAATGCCCCATTTACTTGCGGCTTCATCCATTAATCATATTCGAAACTGTCACGAACTTTTTGGCTCCCAAAATGGTACCGATGTTGCACTTGCCACCTGTGATAACAATGGTCTTTTGCGCAGTAGTGAGCCGGCTTTTGCTGAATTGATTCAAACAGAATACCCAGATTGGCATGGACCACAATTACCCTTTAACCCTACTCAAAAGAGCATTAATGGCCGTCATCTGGTCATTGATATTCAAGCGAAGGTCGATGTTTTTCTACTGCTTGCCCATCCTATCTCTGCCATTGATCAATTATCGACCAGAGAAAAAGAAGTGGCTATCCGTTTTGGACAAGGTCTTACCTATAAAGAAATCGCCCTAGAAATAGGCATTTCACCCAATACCGTCCGATACTACATAAAATCCATTTATACCAAACTTGAAGTACACAATAAGGCCGATATTAGTCGTTTATTAGCCGAACTGCCCACAAAAAATAGCTCTTAGTAAATTCATAGCTCAGTTCTCAAATAACAACTTTCTAACAAGAAAAATCTCACAAGTACCAAAATGGCGCTTGGGGCTAACTACGTTCAAAAACACACAAAAGGAACATAAAATGAACAACATCCGCACAAAAAAACTGCCTCAGATAGTAGGAGGAATCCCCCTCCACTACCTCATCAATTTTACTGGTTCATCGTTTGGATATTGAGAGGTGATGCATGATCAATCCTGATATTCAATCTAACCCCCTCATAAAATCCGCTAACGCTACAACACTGGCCATTGTAGTCATTGCCGCCATTGTCCCATCACTGCTATTAATGGGCCCCGTGGTGGCAAGTCAATTAGCAACTGAACGTCATATGACGCCATCCGCAATCGGTTTACTCTTTATGGCTGAAAATGGTGCTATGAGTTTAGCCACCCTTCCCGCTCTTTTTTGGTTATCACGCTATAACCTAAAAACAATATCACTTCTATTTGGTGCGGTGTTTATCCTCGCCAACCTTGCCTCAATGTCAGTGGACTCTGCCACCTCACTGATTATTACTAGGATGATCAGTGGGATTGCAGGTGGATCATTAATGGTGATCTGTATGACCTCAGCCTCTATGTTACCTAAACCAGACAGAGCTTATGGCCTTTGGGTATTTGGTCAATTAGGACTTGGGGCACTTGGTCTGAGTATTCTGCCAAGTCTATTTCAAGAATTTGGCTTAAAAGCTTTTTTCTTAGCCATGGCCATCTTGATGCTAGTTTGCCTACCTCTAACCCGTTTATTACCAGCGACCATCACAAAAAGGCACCCTGAATCTGACACCCCATCCCGTATTCCCCGCCACGCAATTATTGGATTAATTGCGATTCTATTGTTCTACATTAGCTTAATGGGAGTGTGGACATTTATCGGCTCAATAGCGTCTTCAATAGGAATTGATAGTCAAACAAGTGGCAATGTTTTGGCCATCGCAACATTGTTTGGTATTGCGGGGTCGCTTGTCGCTACCTTGTTAGGCGGTCGTCGTCACTATACCTGGCTGCTCATTGTTGGTTACGGGCTAATGATGTTAGGCATTATCATTCTGTTCTCGCCAAATAGAACGATGTTTAATCTTGCGGCTTTTAGCTTCAAATTTGCATGGACGTTTTCCTTGCCTTTCATACTCGCAACCATATCTAAATTGGACCGTAACGGTCAAATTATGAACCTCAGCAACCTCGTTATAGGCGGCGGTATTGCCATTGGTCCAATGGTCGCTGGCTTAATGATTGAGAAATTCGGAGGTTTTCACTCCGTTCTGATTTTTGCTTTGGCACTGGCCTTTGCATCGCTACTCCTAACACTCTACCTCCAACCAAAAACTCAGTAAGAAACTCAAAAATGAAAACTACAGGCTTTTATTATAATGAAACTTGTTTCTGGCACGTTGCTGGATCCTACGTCGGCCCCCTTCCTATTGGAGGCTGGGTACAACCTCCGTCTGGCTCCAGCCATGCTGAGTCTCCCGAGACAAAACGACGCTTGAAAAATCTAATGGACCGCTCGGGTTTGACTCAAAAACTTAACGTAAATGGCGCCTCTCCTTCTGATTATGAAGATTTACAACGTATTCACCCAGAAATCTATCTTAAAAAATTCAAAGAGTTAAGTGATCTCAACGGTGGAGAACTCGGCCCCAATGCAAGCATTGGGAACGGCAGCTTTGAAATTGCCTGTTTATCAGCTGGATTAGTAAGCCAAGCGGTAGAAGACGTTATGTTAGGGAAGGTGATCAATGCGTACGCATTATGCAGACCACCAGGTCACCATTGCCTACCTAACCAAGCAATGGGGTTTTGTTTTCTAGCAAACATTCCTATTGCCATTGAAAAAGCAAAAGCGAAGCACAACCTAGGGCGCGTTGCGGTTGTCGACTGGGATGTACACCATGGTAATGGTACTCAGCATATATACCTAGAACGTGATGATGTGCTCAGCATTTCTCTTCATCAAGAAAATTGCTTTCCTCCTGGTTATTCCGGCGCGAACGACCGAGGAGTAGGAAAAGGCGAAGGGTATAATATTAACATCCCGTTACTCCCCGGCAGCGGTCACGATGCGTATATCTATGCTTTCGAACAAATTGTACTACCAGCATTAGAAGCATATAAGCCAGGCTTAATCATCGTTGCTTGTGGTTATGATGCCAACGCCGTTGACCCTCTGGCGAGAATGCAAGCTCACAGCAATACCTTCCGAGCAATGACAACAATGCTCAAAAAAGCAGCTGAGCAACTCTGTGAAGGTCGATTAGTATTGGCCCATGAAGGAGGCTATGCAGAAAGTTATGTGCCCTTTTGTGGTCTAGCAACCATGGAAGCCTTATCGGGACACAAAACAGACGTTGAAGACCCGCTGTTAGAATTCATTAGCTTACAGCAACCGAGCGCCGATTTTGTTGAATACCAAAAACAAACCATCGACCAACTAAAGAAAACCGTTTTATAACGTCTAAAATGGCAGACTAAATTGTGAGTTAGTTCACTCTGTCATGTACTGCCGTTTATGTCAGTGTTTTCCGTGATAATTGGCATCACAAAAAAGCGGCTTATCTATGGTTAAGATAGGCCGCTTTTTTATTTTGATTTGCTCGATACTCTAGGCAAAACCCTTAATGAATAATTCCAAATCGATCTAATACTGCTTGGTCAATTTTCTCATCATACTGATAATCCGGCTCGATATATCCGTCATCACCAGATTTTAGCTCTTTATCATAGTCATCTGGATAGACAGCCTTATCCGTCCTCACCTTGATCGTTGCCATTTTGATAATCTGCTCTTGCGTCATTTGTGACATCGCTAAATCATCAGGTGTATTTAATATTTTTGTTGAGCCTTTCATATTTCCTCCTATAGTTGCTCAAGGTGACCACAGACGCCTCGGGCGCTTACATAGTTAAACGAATTCCACGGTTCAAAAGTCCAGTCTGTCGCCCTAGATCCTGATCGAGCAGGCACACCAACGGAGCTTCCGACTACTAACGCGCCCACCCCAGAAGTGCCAGAGGTGTAAATTCGGCCAGCTCCATTTGTGTCTGCTGCATAAACATCATAACCGCTGAGCCCATTGCCTCTATCCCAGTTCTCATCAGCCCATTGCAACATAACACCGCTTGCTCCGACAGCGCCAAATCGGCTTGTGGTGGGAGCATCATACTGTACAGTTCCAGGATCCGTTCCTACTGCATAGCCCGCTTCCACACCAGCCGCCAGCATTGCGAATTCGTGCTGGCTAGGCAGGCGCTTGCCGTACGCTGACAGCACTTCCACTGCAACGTACTGAGTGAAACTCGAATACTGAGCCGTTCCGTCACCACCCCAAAACGCAGGCTTCTTCGGCGGGCTGTCTCCGTCCGCTATCTGCGCACCGAATGCGCTAGTTCCCAGCAAATCTGGCGTCGTGTTGAGCAAATAAATATCAGACCAACCGTAACCAGGTATCCGAAACATCCCTCGAGGGTCATTCGATTTCGTCTGAGCATTGCGAGCATTTGGACAGTATTTCACGTCATACAATGAGAATTCGTTAATCTCGCCATTTTGATAGTGAAACCCGCCCACGCGACGAGATGTCTGGGCTGTATAGCCTTCGGGCACGGTGAAATTAGGAGACACAACTAAACCATCGGGTGTCGCGTAGATTGCGTAATCTGTGCCGATTGACATAGAGCCCGGCAACACCAACTCCACGCCTTCTCTGTACTCGTAAGCCACGCCATTTACTGCAACAGTCAGGTCTGCTGCGTTTTTCAACGTCTCAGAATCAAGCTGGAATGCAGGCTGGGAGGCAATATTTTTTTCGAATAACGTTTTAGAACCGTGCATTCTAGCAATCGGTAAGGTTCCTGCGTTTAGATGGCTTGCATTACGGTAAAATTCCAACGCTTGTGTTAACTGATCTTTCGCGTTAGCTTCTGGGGTTACGCCCGCAAACTTGATGACATTAATCAACTCATCATAAACCGCGTTCATATGGTCTGCTGAGGCGATGCTGGCAGGGATGTCATTAAGTGGATCACCATCGGTAAATTTGCCGTTATAAAGGTCATTACTATCTGGGTAGTTCATTGACTGTCTCCTATTTAGGTTGTTACTCCAATCAGCGAGTCAGACGCAGAAGGCGGCTGGTGCAAGGTATCGCTTATTGAGAGAAGAAAAAGAAAGGAGGTAGACTTGGTTTGAGCAAAGCCCGCCGCTTTTCTTGGTATTTATAATGCGGGGAAAGCGCGATGGGTGCTGTCTGTCAGGGTTCAGTGTTAGCTTTTCACAACGTGAATCACAGACATTAAAAAGCCCCGCAGAGACGATAGCTCTGAGGGGCTTAAAGAAGAACTACTGATTTTTATAAACGGGTTTTACCGTAGAAAGCAATATTTCGCGGGCGAGACTCGCCCCCTCCCCAATTATAATCATTCATCCAATCACCGTCCTTTACTTGACTGGTTTCTATTGCGATGGCTCGGGTACCATCATAATCACTAGGATCGCCATAATCCACACCTAACTTATCTCTATAATCCTGAGATCCTCCTGAAGATGAATTCACCTCTATTCCATGAACATATCCCTCAAACCTTTCGTTTGCCGAAACAGCCGAACCTTTCTGTCTAGAGCCAAAACCCCTTCCCTTATCCACTCCTCGCCCATCATCAAACATACGAATAAATTCGCCGCCTACAATTGGTAAGGTAAAGGTAGTACTGCCATCACCAGTGCCGTAATAACCAGCATAAGTCTTCTGGTCGGCGTCTTTTTGGGCTTGATCGATAAGGTTGGAGATGGTCTGTACTTTAGCCCAATAGATGGGGTGATCTGCTCGGCTCAGTGTTGAGCCATCGAGCACGATTTCCCCAGGAGCCGTATGGTTGGTGGTGTCGACGATGAGTTTGCCGATATCATTTACATCGTTACCGGTTTTGGGATTGATTTGATCGGTGAGCCAAAAACTGCCATCGAGGTAGGTAACGGTCACCAATGCGCCTTGTAATAGCTGATTCGCGCCCACTACATTGGACAGGGCTATAGGGGCTAGTCCATCGATAGTCAGGGTGATGTTACTCTGTGAATTTGAAAGATTTACTCGAAAGTAAATTTTGTCATAATCTTTTAGCGCTTGGACGGTTTGCTTACCAGCAGGTGAGGTCAATTGGATGTCATTAGCGTCGCCACGAGTGGTCATAACGGATGTGCCACGTATTTGGTTTTTCACCGATAAAGCAAGCTGGGATAAGGCGCTGGCATTTTCGACCACATCCCCTTCTCGAATTAGATTAATCAGCTCATCGTATACCGCATTCATTTGTTCGGCGGAGTCTTGGCTAGCAGGAAGGCCTGTTAGTGGGTCGCCATCAGTAAATTTGCCTTGGTAAAGATCATTGCTATCTGGGTAGTTCATCGACTGTCTCCTTTGAATGTATTCGTTACCTATCCTCTTAGGGAGATAGGCTTGCAAAAAAGAGAGTGAAGCACTGTTTTATATCCAACAGGGCAACACTCTCTTGCGAGGAATAATGATTCATAGAAGGAACAAGTACCCTCTGTTAGAGATCAGTGACAGAGCGACTTCTCAGCTTTAATTAGTCGCTTTTATTTTCCAATCCTATTTCCCAGTGAAGGCCGCAGGCTGTTTGCCCCAATCAATCTCTTGTGGGAAGCCTGCTTGTTCTGGCACATTTCGTAAGACGATACGATAGTCTCGCCATGCTTTGGCGTCTTTACCCGCGTCTTCCAAGCGGTTGATTTCACGGGTCACTCGATCCACCAAAGCATCGCGTTTAGCACGGGCCTGAGCCGCTAATTCGTCGGTGCTAGGTGGAATCACAGGCGCTTCTAACAGTGCCTCTTTTGGTACCTCTACACCCAATTCAGAAATGGTGTGCTTGGTGCCATCGGCATCCCAGTATTCCTTGCCGATTTGATCGACAACGTAGTGCCATTTACCGTCTTTAAAATAGCGTTGAAAGCCCGCTTTTTCATCAATGATTGGTTCTTGCGTACCATAAGCGGGTATCAATTCTTTTCCCGTTACAGAATCGATGGCCGCTTCTAGCTGCCCAACAAAAACGGGGTAGGTCTCGCCTTGTTTAAAGGTATATAATTGCATTTTGATCTCTCCTTATAATCGTGTTTTACCGTAGAAAGCGATAGAACGCGGGCGCGTTTCTGATGAGCCAGCATACTCTGTGATATACCTCCCATTACGTATGGTCGCATTAGTTCCAGGGATATTGTCTGACGATACAATACGGTCACCAGAATTATCATTAATAACAAAAGCTGATGCAGGATTATAAACATCAGCAGCAGTAATCCTGTGTCTATGACTTTTTAGCTCATCGCCAGACCAAGACCCAAACACTCGCCCTGCATCCACACCCCGACTATCATCAAACATTCGGATAAATTCACCGCCAACAATAGGTAGAGTGAAGGTAGTGCTACCATCGCCTGTGCCATAGTAACCCGCGTAGTTTTTCTGGTTGGCGTTTTTCTTGCCTTGATCCACTAAGTTCGACGTAGCCTGTACTTTTGCCCATAAAATCGGGTGTTCAGTACGACTTAGCGTAGCGCCATTAAGCGCCACTTCACCGACTTCCATAATGTCTAAGGAATCCATAATCAGCTTGCCGATATCGCTCACTTGGCTCCCTGTTTTAGGGTTAATCGCTTGCTTTAGTTGAAAACGCCCTTGTAGATAAACTAATGTCACTAACGAACCAACAAACAACTGATTGGCCGCCACCACGCTCGAAAGTGGCACGGGCGCAAGGCCATCCACTTTCACAGTCACCGAGGCGCTGGTATTGGTGGCCGATACCATAAATTGAATTTCATCGAAGTCTTCTAGTTCGGTCACTTTAGGTTTACCAGCCATGCTGGTTAGCACGATGGCATTGGCATCTCCCGATACGCTAAAGCCTTGTTTAGATCGGGTCTGTTTACGGATCGAAGCGGACAATTGCGTTAAATCATCTGTGTTTGGCGTCAATCCTCCCGCTTGAATGGCGGCGCGAATTTCGTCATACACCGCGTTCATCTGCGCGGCGTTGTCCCGACTGGCGGGAATATCGTTAACCGGATCGCCATCGGTAAATTTTCCATTTAATAGGTCATCTCTGTTTGGATAGTCCATAATTATTTCCTGTCGTGATAACTGAAGATAAGGTGTGTATGGGCCTGTTTAAGGCGGTTGAACACACATTCGAGTCGTTGGTTGCTCCAGGTGCGATATCTATCCCCCCATGGATCGCCATAGTGCCGTGTTTTTGGGCTGTATTTCGCCGCGTTAATTTGCCAGATATATACATAATCAGCGTTTTTCACGCCGTAGATATCGCCGTAATGGTCACCATATAAACGTTGTGCATACTCTGTAATGGTGATCTGATAGCCCATGATGGCGGCGATCTCGATCAGAAACTCTCGGCTCTGGCTGCCCTTCATACGATAGCTTTGCAGCAAAGCCGCCAACCGCTCCTGATACGACGGATCAACGCCGCTACAAGGATCAGGCAAACCATACTCCGCCTCCCATTGAGCAAAGGTTTCATAGGCTTGGCTGGGGTGAGATTCTTTTAAGACATCCAACGCCCGCTGATCCACTCGCGCCAACTCTTCGCTAATGCCTGCCATCAGCCTACCCAACTGAGAATCTGGCACCTTGGCCCAGGCGTTACCCCGGGGCAAGAGCGCCAGTAAAGCATGCTGGTATTCGCTGACTGGCTCGCTGAGCACTGGCTTGGCGAATGATTGATTCATCGCCGTTGTTTGATTCGTTAGCCTGCTGCCCATGAGATCTCTCCTAATACCAGAAACTCACCCTTGCCACAGGTGACATCCTGGGTTAAGTCAATCACGTGGTTGTCTTCCCCTGAAGCCAGGGAAATGGCTTCCCGTATTTGGCTCAAAAACAAGGTGCCACCAGGCTCGGCTTTACGACGCAGCAAGTCCTTTAACTCAGCGATGATGGCAGCTCGCACAGCAGCGGTGTTCGGCGCAACCGTGGTAAAACGAATGTCCAAAGGCTTCGCGATCACTGGCAAGACATAAAACTGTTTCATGCTGACAGGGCGCTTTTCATCGATATACGCCTTCACCGCGGCAAGATGTGCCTCACTCGCCACGGGCGACGGTAAATCCTCCGTGACAAAGCGCACCGTCACCGTCCCCAATCCCGATTCATGGGGATAACACCAGGCCCGAGTCACATCGTTATGGGCCGCTAAGGTCCAGGTGATGTAATCCGCCTTATTGCCTCCCATACTGGGATTTTTACGACGTTCGGCTAGACGCTTGCGCACTCGATCGATGGCCTCCATATCGCTACCACCCGTAAGGCTGATGACGGTGGCTTCCACGTCGATATCCAACTGGGTACTGACAAAGCGCAATGTACTGCCTGCCGGTAAGTTACCCGCACTGCCCGCGTTGACCGCCGTCAAGGCAAGTATCGCTTGACCATCGGCAATGGTGGCCGCTTGGGTGACGCGATAGGTCGCCTCGTCGTCGGTTTGCAATAAGGTATCCACCAGCACGGTGGCGCCGTTATTCCCGATGATCGTCGCCGTGCCCGACGCGCGGGAGGCATGGGTTCGATAGATCCCCATCTCAGCGGCGCGGCGCAGCAAGTTGTCATCATCACATGTGTCGTCAAATAATTGGTCGACGTTGTATTGCAGGTGCCCATGCAAACCATGGGCAGCCCCGGCCACCGCCTGTGCCAATGGGTAATACACATCCCCTCGGCGAGTGGCTTTTTGGCCACTGTGTCGCTCTATGTCAGCGGCGACACGAGCTTGAATTGTTGTTCGTGTTGGGCGTGAAAAAGCCATCTTTTACTCTCCATTTGTTATGTCGTGTGCTCTAAAAACCGACACCCACTCGCCATTGTTTAGTTGGCAATCCAAGCGAAAATTCACCCGATTCGGATCCCCAACTCCTTGTTGTGTTGCCCTGTCCCGCTCCACCTTGATATTGATCGCCTGCAAGTGCCCTTCGTCGATCAGCCACTGCACTGCCTGAGTGAGGTAATCGTGCATGGCGTTGAGCGTTTCTTGGGTAATCTTGCTACGGCTCAACAACCACAACTTGCTGCCCAAGCTTTGCTTATCGGGCAAATCCATATCCCCCCAGTAGCCGCGTTTGTCTTGACTGCCATCGGGCAAGAGATCATCGTCATTGGCTCGCGCATCGGTAAAGAGCGAGATGGAAATCGCATTGTCCAACCAAGTCAGCGCGTCGTCGGTGGCGGGGACGATGTCTAAACCGCCAAGTTCATTGCTGTACGCTAAAGAAATCATCATTACGAACCTCCTGTCGGGGGATTTGTCGGACGCCCTTCTGCGTCCATATGGGTATGTTTTTTCAAGCTAATGCCACCAGCGACCACATCTGTCACCGTCATGGTGCCGTTTTTGTCTAGGGTTCCTGAGCCTGCGGCGTTGACAAAGCTGGCCCCTTGCACCACGCTCGCAGCGGTGATTTTGTCTTGCGAGGTGATGTGCCCTTGGGCCTCGATCGTCTCAGCCACGGTCAACTTGCCTGTCATATGGGTGTGGGGCGTCACCAGTTCCACTTTAGTGGCCGCTTCCACGCTGATGGTGCGGTCTTTTTTCAGATGCACCTTGTCCCCATGGTGGTTGTAAACCGCCGCTTCCCCTTCGTCGATCACCAAGCGATAACGCTGATCTCCCGCCATAATGGCGAC
The DNA here is from genome assembly GCF_056173505.1 of Marinomonas sp. 63XJN7_7_ISO-PGPR-S23-202. NCBI lineage: Bacteria > Pseudomonadati > Pseudomonadota > Gammaproteobacteria > Oceanospirillales > Oceanospirillaceae > Marinomonas > Marinomonas sp. 63XJN7_7_ISO-PGPR-S23-202. The sequence continues at coordinate 3,065,336 of NZ_CM149677.1, forward strand.
GCTGTTGGAGCCATTGCCATTAAAGGCCAGCACCACGGCTTCCGCATTCGGCAAGGGATGCGAGGTAAAACCAAAGGGCTCCATATGCTCCACGTTGTCTAGGGGCATGCCGCCCTCTTGCTGGACTTGAAAGTAGCGAATCTTATTGGCGTATCGCACTCGACGAATCAAGGCACGCCCCGCCAAACGGCGGATTTTTCGAACTAAACTGTTTACCATATCCATGCTTACTTCCCCTTAACGGGCTTAAGATCAAACGCCCCTTTTGGCAACAGATGAATCTCCGTCGTCGAGCCACCTTCGTTGAGCATCAAACGGGTTTCCGTGATCAACAGCTCCCCATCCCAGCCCATCCAAGGGTCTTGCACCGAGACCAAGGCATTGGGTGCCCAAAGCGTGCCATTCGGCGTTTGTCGCCAGCCTTGCACGGTATAAGTCATGGTTTTGGCGCGGCTTTCGTTCACATTTTTCTGCCACTTAGCCCGTGTTTCACAGGCGGCCACATCCGCTGGTCCATCGGCGCTCAAGGCAAACGGACGATAGCGCCCCGCTGCCGTTACCTTGGCCTGATTCTGGGTAATGGCTTTAGCATCCTGATTCGTCGATGGGGTTTTCATCTGTTGCCCTGTCACCGTGTATTCGCTGAACACCCCACGGGCACTGAAGTGACCAGAAGCACTTTGGATGTTTTCTCCAAGTACCAAGGCCACCTCGGCCAAGTCCGCTCCCGCTCGGGTAATCTGCAAATTCCCTGACCAATCCGATACCAAGAGAACGGCTTTCAAACGCGCTAACCCTTCGAGAAATTCCCAAATGGATTGCCCAAGATCCAACATTTGATCACTCTTGAACACGTCGTTGGCGGCGTCTTTGGCACTGTCTGCCACGCTGACCTCAATCCCAAAGGGCGCACATAATTGACGAGCAATGCCCGCCAGAGTTTGTCCGACCTGAAATTGCTTACCCACGGTGGTGCAATCGATCAAGTCGCCGATTTTGCTGCGCCCCGTCACGTTCAGTTGATGGCTCTTACTGGAGTAGGAGACGTTCACATCGTCGATATAACCAGCAATGATGGGCTCATCGTTGACGTACACGGTGACGCTCATACCGGGTTGCACGGCACGGGCTGACGCGCTGTGGCCGCCTAGGCCAGTGGCCTCTAAGCTGTCCGTCAGGGACAATTCAAACGAATGGGCCCCCCGCTCCATGGAGCGAGCAATGGTGGCTTGCGTCCAAAAGCGATGCACCTTGTTATCAATGCTTACCAACAATCGATCAGTGGCGCCCTCCTTGGCACCAAACACATGCTGTAATTCGTTCATTTCAGCACCTCCAGTTCCACACCAGCGGGCACGCTACAAGGGTTGGGTAATCCATTACGGCGGATAAACTCCAACTCACGACGGGCATCCCCATAAAGGTTGTACGCCATCACCAACGCAGGGACGGATTGCTCTAATTGCGTTGTCGCTTCCGTCGCTAAGTTTGGCTCCAGCTCATCAATGCGTTTCATAATGGCGGTTTGCACATCCGCCCACGCCTCGTAGGCTCGATCCGTGCCCACTTCGATCAAATCGTCGATTTGCGCCAACACCAGATCCCGCGTTTTACGCGCCTCATTTAAGGTGGTAAACAAGCCCGTTTGCGTGACCATGGCCTGGGCCATGGACAAGGTCGCGTTGGCCGTAAACAGGGTATTCAACGCCGCTTTGTTCAAGGCTTCCTGTTGCCGATTAAAGGTCATGGTCACGGTATTCACTTGCTTGGTCAGATCCGTCGCGAAGGTGTCCAAGGTCTCTTGATAGCCAGACAACACGGCTTTCATGTCGTCCATGTCGTCAAACACCGTGCTCACAACTTCGCTCACCCCTTTGGCCAGTGCTTCTGGGTTCGTCAGATAGTCGTCCAGCTTGCCGACAAAATCGTCGATCTTGTCCGCCACCTTGCTCTCTACCTGCGATAACGGCGTCAATAATCCCATCATTTGACCGTTTAAATGACTCAGTAAGGTGGCGCCTTGCTGCAGTAAATCCCGCGCCGCGTCTTCCACAAAAGACGCGTTTTTATCGACGCTAAACGTCTTGGCAAAATCCGCTTGTACCGTTTGCGACGCTTGGTCTATCGCCTTGGCTAACACACTGGCGCTGCTGATTGATACAGGGAAAGATAAAGCCCCAGCCCGCACATATTGCACGGTGAATTGGCAGTATCCGCCCCGTTGCGTACGGATGGTCCAGTCGTAATCCGTTACCTGAATCATCAAGGTGCCAAGATAGGGGTGCACCAACTTACCCGCCCCAGGCTTATTCAAGGCTTGCATCAATTGATTGCGCGCCAGGTCGTAATCCTGCCCTGCAACAAAGAGTGTCAAACGTTCAGACTCGGCTTTTTTGCCTAAATCTTCCGCAAAATACACGTCCTGTTGCGGGTACTCATGTACCGCCACCCGTCGACCGGCTTGGCCACTGGCCTGCTCGGTAAAAAAGCGCACACCACGAAAGGTGCCTTGCTGTAATCGATCTCGCCACGTCATGGATGGCCTCCCATTGAACTTCCTGCGATGGACAAGTTCAGGTTATGGGCCGTCACCGACGACACCGTTACACGCTTGTCTTCCACGCTGATTTTGATTTCTCCGTGCACTTTATCTAGCGCGGCGTCTGCCGCCCCCTGTGCGTTGGGCTTACTTGCTTTGCTAGGCGCCTTCTCCTCATCGTCACCAGTGAACCAGCTGGTTAAACGGCTGCCTAAGGATTCCCCAACGGCACCACCGCCCATGGAGCCCAAAACGCCACCGATCAGACCACCCACCGCCGTGCCAATCACGGGCACCACCGAGCCAATGGCGGCCCCTGCCGCGGCTCCGCCCCAGGTACCTAAGCCAGACCCGACGACCGAGCCCACCACGCCGCCGGATTGCTTGACCTTTTCCTTCACGCTGGCATCGCCATTCCATACTTCCGCCAGCTCAGCTGAACCCGCCAGGGCGTTGACAACACCATTGCCCTTAATGCCCTTTATCCATTTCGATGGCTGAAAACGCTTCGCAGGCACCGCAGGCTTGTCAAAATCCGCATCCACTTTGTCCACTAGATGCGGCAACAAACTCTGTGGTTTACCATGGGCTTTTGCGCCGCTGTTCTCGTTCCGGCCAGCGATATCACTCAGGTCCAACAGGGACTCGCCTTTTGTGCCGCCATTACGAAAGTCTTTAATACCCTTGCCTAGATCCAACAGATCCTTGCCGATATCGACGGCACTTTTGACCTGGTCTAACCAAGAAGGCTCGCTGGTGTTATTGGTTTGATCGCGCTGTACTGCGAACGCCCCAGATTTCGGCATGTTGACCACAAAGACGCGCTGCACATTCGCCGCTGGCGTCGCCCCTTTGTTATTCGCCCCACCAGCGGGTCTTCGTTTCTTTGACACATTTTGTGTCTTATTCTTTTGTCTCTTATTTGTTTGAGACAAGACGTCTTTGGATAAAGGGGAGATGGAGACAGTCGATTTCTTCTCCTCTTTACCTTTATCCAAAGCCTTACCTGATAACGTATCGACCACTGTTTGCACGGAAGTCACATTGGTTTGATCGCGCTGTACTGCGAACACCCCAGATTTCGGCATGTTGACCACAAAGACGCGCTGCACATTCGCCGCTGGCGTCGCCCCTTTGTTATTCGCCCCACCAGCAAGCCTATGTTCTGTTAATGCTGTTTCTGCGTTCGTTGCCAAGACGTCTTTGGATAAAGGGGAGGTGGAGACAGTCGGTTTCTTCGCCTCTTTACCTTTATCCAAAGCCTTGCCTGATAACGTGTCGACCACTGTTTGCACGGAAGTCACCACGTCTTTGCCTTCTTTGTATGCGTTGCTAACGCTTTGAAATACGCCGCTCCAGTATTCGCTACTGGTTTTCGACTTGTTGCTGGTAATGGCTTGCCATGCCGATACCGATGCCGAAGAAAACTCGTTGACTTCACCTGCGGCGTTAGACACCCCTTCAATCACCGTCGACGTTGTATCCACGGCGTGGGAAAGCTCATTCACGAGGCTTTCGGCTTGTTCCAGTACCTTATCTAGCGGGGAATTTTCTGCTTTATCGCTCGCGTCCTGCCCTGTTTCGTTGTCTTGCTTTTTGGGCTCACCCAGTTGCGCTTGTAAACGCTCAATAAAAGCCGATGCCTGCCCTAACGAGCTGCTAAAGGCACCCATTACCTGCTTGCCTCGCTGGCCCATTGCTGACACCGCATCCGCATATTGCTGGGCACGCTGTACAAAGTTCTCCGCTGTCCCCACCGCAAGAGATGCCTTTAGATCGCTCATAAATACCTACTTAATCCCTTTGAGATTGCTAGACAGGCGCACTAGCTGGCGCTCTGTCATGGAAAGAAAATCGCTACGAGTCCAAGGGAGTCGCGTTGAGAAAAGCACTAAGGCTCGCTCAATCGTCTGAGCCCGTAGCGACATCTCGCCCCCGTTCAACCATCGCCTTAGCGGTCGCCATGTCCATCGCCGTCACGCCCTTTTGCAGTAAGTCCAAATCGACATCCGACAACAACTTGAACTGCTCGACTTCCAGTGGCCCTTGGATCTCCCCAAGGGAGGCCACTTGGCGACGCAGTGTGTTGACGCCCATTAAGGCATTGGACAGCAATAAAGTGGGCTCAAATTTGCCTTCCCCATTGGGGGCCATTATCACTCGCTCGGATTCCTCCATGGCGGCGATGATGTCCCCCGCCGATAACGGCCGCAAAGTGGCCTTAAGATGCTGTTTTTCTCCGACCATAAGGCCTTTTTCTAACGTGACTTGATGCATGATGATTTCCTCTAATCGATGGTCTCACGGGGCACTTATGCCTAAGCGCCCACCTTGCTATGTGTTGCTCTGCGCCAATGGCGACGAATTGGGCTTACTTCACCAAATCCGCACTGATGCCTTGCATTTTGCAGCTGTATTCACCGCCGGATAACACCGGTGGCTCGGTCATCCAAGCGCCGTTGATGACCCACACTTTGTTGTTGTCGTCTTGTACGGTGACATTTACGTCCACCAAATTACGCAACAGGTTTTGATCAATATCGCTGGTATTAACGATTTTGAATTCACACGATGGGGCCACTGGCTCCTCGGTAAAGCCTGCCACACCGGTGTCGGCCATCACGGCATCACGCTTGCTGCCGCCTGGATTAAACGTTGCGCCAGACAGCGAGTTCACGCGTCCAATCGTTGGAATATCGAAATACAGTTTCTTTGCGACCTTAGCCATGTCTTTGCTCCTACTTGTTAAGCATTGTTTCAAGCGCTCTGTTAAACGCTCGGATTAAAAACGGTGAGCCCTTCCTTTGTAGAAAAGGCTCCTCTGAGTTAAATGATGAATTGTTGTTTGCCTGCACTCACACGCAATTGGTTCACCAGGTTCGGTGTATCGCGCCAGTTCAGACGGTTCGCATCGTCTGCATCGCGTTCCACAATGAGTTTTTCCGTGTAGGTATCAAAATCCTCAACCCAGCCCTTTTGCTCCATAGAGCGGTACAAAGACAGCAGCTGACCGCGAATAATCTGTGGCGTCACAATCGCCTGACCTGCGCCGTATTGCGTACCATCGCTCGCCAATTTATGACGTGGATAGTGTTGCGAAATCATCAAACGCTGTTCGTAACGAATGCGTTCCAAGGTTTCTGGCGTACAGATGTCCAAATAGCTGGCATCGCTTAAGCCGCTGGCATTGTTTTGATACATGGTGATTTGACGCTCAATACGACAGGTGCCATCGCTGCCCACGGTGAAGGTGGAAATACCATCGAACAACAACAAGTTGCGCTCGCTTTGGCTCCAACGCTGATGGCGACTTGGCGCCAACATGCCTTTCAATACCAAGGTTTGCAGAGGACGCGCTGGATCAATCGCCAAGGCTTTCGCCGCCACCGCCGCGTTAATCGCCGATACCAAATAAGTCGGCGTTGGGCTAGTGCCCGTTGCCATGCAGCTTACGTGCGGGCTATTGCGTTTTGAGCCAAACGTACCGGTTTCCCCATGAGTGCCGGCAAAAGCAATAAAGGCACGACAACCAATCTGACGCATAGGGCCAAAGCGATCGCCCAATTCCGTCTCAAGAGACACCAGGTTGGCGGTATCCGTGAACGGACAGACCATCCAGTTAAACCACTCATCGCCCATGGCATCCAGGGCCACTGACACATCTGGGTTACCCGCACCGCCAGATAGATTTGCAAACGAAAGCGTTAAACCAGACGGCATGGCTTCATCGTAGAAGCTGGCACGCAAATCCAAGCCATTAAAGACTTCGCCCTTATGACGTGCCGTGACAGTCACCACCGCATCCGCTGCACTTGCTGTAACAGGCAGATCCAATGCCGCGTTGATTTGTGCCGCAATGGACGAGGCAACGGTTGCCACCGAATCACCGGCACTTACTCCCACACTTAAGCGTGTACCACCCACATACAGGGCCACTGTGCCCGCACTAACCGGAGCGGTTGCGACGGTAATTGAGCCTGCGGCCGCTGTGCCGCTGTCGTTGTCGTCTAGGGCAATCGCCCACATTTCGGTATCGGTATTGGCATTCAAAAACGCCGCACATTGACCCGCCAACATCGAGCCTTGACCAAATAAGGCCGTCGCTTGAGTGGGATCGGTTACACGCACCGGAATGCCCGCCGCTTGTGTGCCTGTATTCAAACGCTGACCGGCAATGGCCACTTTGAACATAGTGGACGACGCGCCTGCCAGCTCGTTATTGAACTCAATGTACGTCCCTGGATTGCGTAGCGTCGCGGGAATATTGTCAAAAGAAATAGCCATAATTATTTGTCTCCTAAAGATTGAATGGCGATAAGGTCGCCGTCGCTAATACGACGACGGTAATAGCTCGTTAGCACCACATCGATACCGTCCTTCGGTATGATCTGGCCGTTCTCTTTGCGTACCTGACGCCCTTTGGCAGGGCGAACAGTCACGGCGGCTTTTGCTTGCATACTTGCTCCTTTGCTAAAATGTCTCTGGTAGGTCGAAAGTCCCACCTACAAGACCTTGGTGTCAGCGGCGATTAAGACCTGCTTGCCATCGAGCGTTGTCGCATCGGCGTGGTAGCGTAAAAAATCGTCCAGATCGTCAAGTGCCACCTGATCTGGCCATGGCATCAGCAAACTAAACTCAAGCTCATGGCATTGATAACCGGTTTGATCCTCCGCCAAGTACGCCAGATTCTTCACCGACTTAAACATCAGCCCATCCGCTTGCTCCAGCTCCAAGCCATGCAAAGCCTGCAGCAAACGCACTATCAAGGCATACGCGGACGATTGCTCATCGCCTGCGGGATACTGGGTGATCAAATACAGCGTCCAGCGGCTTTTTAGCTTGTTCACATCGGACAACTTGCCCTTAGTGAAACTGGTGTACACCGCTGGCGCACTCAGCAACATGCTGTTCACCACATCCTTGCTCCAATGACCCGGGTGGCTCGCCACCTCTTTCACATGACTGCCCAAGGCCGTGGTAATCGCGGCTTTAAGCGCACTGTCTACTTGAGCAAACATCAAATAAAACCCTCATATTGAAAACTCATCTCACCCGCTGGGTGAGCGCCGAAAAGCGTCTGCGTTTCGATAAGGCAAGATTAAAGGGAAGCCAACTTTCACGAACCAAGACAGAGTTCAGCGTTAGAAGAAAAAACAAAACAAGAGAAGAGAGGGCAAAAGAAGAGTTCAGTAAGGAAAAGAGAGTTCAGTGGAGAAAAAAGAAGGTCAGCACAAAAGCGCCGTCGCCCTATTAGAAAGGGGAATGCATTCGAATCACAAAACAGGAACTATTAATTTTATTCAACAAATAGTGAATAGATAGAATTTTACTCATACAAAAATCAAGACTAGAGTACTGGCATACATTGTTTTGCTGACTTTGACGCAATCGAAAGATCATCCAAAGCAGGGAAGCCCCTTGAGAGACATCACAGAAATGAGATAACGAACATTATGAGCCAGAATTTTGCCTTTTCCATTAAGACCCTTCGTTTCGACGAGAACTATCGGCCTTCGAATAACACCCGCATTACCACCAACTTCGCTAATTTAGCCAGGGGTGAGAGACGTTATGACAACCTGCGTGACACCTTGCGCATGATCAATCAACGCTTCAATGCCCTAGCCCATTGGGACAACCCCAATGGCGATCGTTATTCCGTTGAGTTGGATATTGTCTCCGTGGATATGGATATTGAAGGCAACGGACGCCCCTTCCCGACCATTGAAATGTTGCAAACCACGGTGTTAGATCATCAAACCAATCAACGCATTGAAGGCATGATCGGTAATAACTTTTCGTCTTATATCCGTGATTACGATTTCAGTGTTTTATTGCTTGACCACAACAAGGATCAATCACGCTTTACGATTCCCGAAAACTTTGGCACCTTGCACGGCAATATATTTAAGCACTTTGTTCAGTCCACCACTTTTCAGCGTCATTTCAGTAAACTGCCCGTTATTTGCCTAAGTGTCGCAGAGAGCAAGGTCTACCAGCGCTCGAATAACCAACACCCAGTATTAGGCGTGGAATACCAACCCAACGAATCCTCTCTGACCGAGCATTACTTTCAACAAATGGGGCTACAAGTTCGCTATTTCATGCCGCAAAACAGCAAAGCGCCATTGGCCTTCTATTTCTTTGGCGACTTGCTAAACGATTACAGCAATCTAGAACTGATCAGCACCATCAGCACCATGGAGACGTTCCAAAAAATCTATCGGCCCGAGATTTATCACGCCAATACCCCGGCTGGTGAGCGTTTCAAACCGAGCTTACAACATCAAGATCATTCATTGACGCCCATTCAATACGATCGAGAAGAACGCAGCCAACTGGCCATCAAGCAAGGAAAGTTTACTGAGGAGCACTTTATTAAGCCTTACCAAAACATCCTTGAACAATGGTCCGCGAATGCGGCGCACTAATTCACCTCAACGATAAGACATTTATTATGAAAACATTATTACCCACCTCCACCGCTGGTAGCCTGCCTAAACCATCGTGGCTTGCTGAACCAGAAACACTCTGGTCACCCTGGAAATTACAGGGTGACGACCTCATTGCTGGCAAGCGCGATGCCTTACGAGTGTCTCTTCATGAGCAGAGCCATGCTGGCATTGATATCGTCAGCGATGGCGAGCAAACACGACAACATTTTGTCACCACCTTTATCGAACACCTTAACGGTGTGGATTTTGAAAACCGTAAAACCGTCACCATCCGCGACCGCTATGAGGCGAGCGTCCCTGTTGTGGTCGGCGCGGTGTCTCGTCAGAAGCCCGTCTTCGTCGAAGACGCCAAATTTCTACGCCAGCAGACCAAGCAGCCCATAAAGTGGGCCCTTCCTGGCCCCATGACAATGGTCGATACTCTCTATGATGACCATTACAAAAGCCGAGAAAAACTGGCTTGGGAATTCGCCAAAATCCTCAACGAAGAAGCCAAAGAGCTGGAAGCAGCAGGGGTGGATATTATCCAGTTTGATGAACCGGCCTTTAACGTCTTTTTTGATGATGTGAACGACTGGGGCGTTGCCTGCCTTGAGCGCGCCATTGAAGGCCTACAATGTGAGACCGCCGTCCATATTTGTTATGGCTATGGCATCAAAGCCAATACCGACTGGAAGAAAACTTTAGGATCACAGTGGCGCCAGTACGAAGAAATCTTCCCTAAACTGCAAGCCTCTAACATCGACATTATCTCCTTAGAGTGCCATCACTCACGGGTACCTATGGAATTAATGGCGCTCGTTCGCGGTAAGAAAATCATGGTGGGAGCCATCGATGTTGCCACCGACATCATCGAAACCCCAGAAGAAGTCGCGGATACCTTACGCAAAGCACTGCAATATGTAGACGCAGACAAACTGTACCCATGCACCAACTGTGGCATGGCACCGTTATCCCGGGACGTTGCCAGAGGCAAACTCGAAGCCTTAAGCGCTGGCGCCGCCATCGTTCGCCAAGAACTTAGCTAATAAATCGACCTTACCTAATACCGCTCCCCTATTGCTACCCTTAGCCAATCAGGTTGCCCACTCGGCACCCTGATTTTTTCTCTCCAATAAAAAACATTCCCCCCACAAAATAACCGCCACGCAGACCCCGTTAGCCCCCTGTTAGAAACGGATTTCGCGAAAAACACAGGGCAATATAGTGGGTCGAGGCTTGAAGGCGTGAGGGGATCTGTAGAAAAAGCGTTAAATGAACTGACAGGAAATGTGTGATATAACGCTTCCTGAGATAAGGACTTTACTCTCAAATAAAGCTAAAAGGTTGTTACATGGATGTGAACATTAAACGGATTTATGGGCCTTGGACACTAGGCTATCTACAGTGACACGGAAATAACGATGCATAAAGTATTCATTTCAGGTTCTATGGGAATCAAGAACTTAGACACAAATGTGTTGGGAAGAATCAACAATATTATTGACTCAAATTACCAAGTCATCGTTGGTGATGCTAATGGTGTGGATAGCTCTATTCAACAATACCTGATATCCAAAGCCAGCAAATCAGTTCTTGTCTATTGCTCAGGGAAAACGCCCAGGAACAATTTGGGTCATTGGCAAACACAACTCATTGAGACCAATGCCCCATCTGGCACAAGAGCTTTTTTCACAGCGAAAGACATAAAAATGGCCGAAGATTGCGACTATGGGTTTATGGTTTGGGACACTCAAAGCACCGGAACCCTTAGTAATGCCATCGAACTGTTGAAAAGGAAAAAGATGTCTCTTGTCTATATTAATAAGAGCAAGGAGTTTCTTAAGATCAAAGAAGTGAGTGATCTAGAAAGGCTTATCTCATACATGAGCCCTTCAGCTTTTGAAAAAGCGGATAAAAAACTGAAATTAAGGGAGCAGATAGAGTCATTAAAGTTCGATCAGGAAGTGCTATTCTCATAACTCTAATAGACTTTACAAAAAAACAAAGGCCCCAAAAAGGAGCCTGATCTCAGCACCAAACTAGCTTGTAATCGCTTTAGAATGGGCTGGCTGCACGGGACGGACCTTAATGCAGTCTCGAATGCCTGATGCGATGCAGAGCAGGAACGCTCTCAATAATAAAGCTTTTTCAGCAGCAATCAAGACTCCTTCTTATTCAATAAATAGTCGTGTATCCGGTCTGTTGTCACCGTCAGACGGGTTAAGGTGCTTTTTAACCCTTCCATCTCGGCGGTGAGTTTGGCGATGTCTTCATGGGTGGCGGCTTTGTTTTCGAGCTGGGTAATGCGTTTGTCCAAGGTTTGTTGGCTCATGGCCATCTCGCGAATGGCGTTGCTGTTTTTAGCACGACCTTTGTCAATAAACATCCAGCCCGATAACATCAGCATAATCCCCCACTGCCCTACATCAAACCAAAATTTCCATTGCCCCCAATCGGTTGTCATTGGCGTTTCTCCTCATCTTGCTGGCAATCGATACAGCGTGTGGTATGCGGTAGCGCTGCCCGCCGTGGGGCGGGAATCACCTCATCACAGTCCACACAATGGGTTGTGAAGGTCGCCTCCCCTTGTTGTCTGTGCTGTTGAATCGAGGCAGCACGAAAGGCTTCTTCTAAGTCCGCCGCCCAATCTAATAAATCCATAATCTTGTCCTATCCCATCCTTACTTAAGCAAGCTGGTTACTGGCTTAGAGCCCGTCGCCGCTTGCGTAAGCGGGGTCTGCGTTCCACGTTTTTCTATGGTTCGGCCGATCGACCAAGTCGCACAAATGCCTCCCCATGCCAACCAAAAATCCCCAGGCAAATCCGCCAACGGCGAGGCATCCACTGTGACACCCGTGGCCGTCGCTATGCGGGCAAGCAAAGGAAAAACCACATAATTGATCGCGATAAAAATCAGCCCAGCGTAAACCACCGTGGGGCGAGCCCGTTTGGTGTAGCTGTCCCCTTGGTTTAACTCCGCCACTAAGACGCGCTCTTTGGCTTCCAAGTTTTTGCGCAAACTCTGCTCAATCTCACTGTCTCGTTGCTGGATCAGGGTTTGCATTTGCAACTTGAAGGCGTTTTTATCGTCCGGCGATTCAATAAAGCGATCCGCCACCTCGCCAATGGACGACACCAAGGATCCCGCTCCCGACGTAAACAAATCGCTAAACCACCCCATGGAAGTCACCTTCTAAAATATGTTGATCCAACGGCCGAAACTTGCGACTAATCCAAGCTGGAACATTAAAACCTGGGCAGGTTTTCGGGCTAAATTGGTTATGGCCGTACACCGCCAGCGAAGTGGCTAACTTGTCATCCAAACTTTGAATAAGCTTGAGCAACTGTTGCCATTGCACCAAAGCAAATTTATCCATACCAATCAGGCAAATACCGATACTTTTGGCATTTTTCCCATAGGTGTGCGCCCCCACCTCTTCCAGTGGTCGGCCACGTTGAATCGTGCCGTCTAACTCAATCACATAGTGATAGCCAATGTGCTTTAACGGGCTATAACCCGGACAAATACTCATGTCTCGTTCGAAATGGCGCGCTTCATGCCATTGATCAATCTGTTCAGCCGTAAACACATGGCCATTAGGGGTTTCTGCATGGTGAATAATCACACTATCGATTACGCTTAACTGTCGACGGGCTCCCATCGTTTTCTCCTCTTCAAAATACACCTCACACACGGCCAACTGCCGCGAGCTTTGCCTCACATTACAAGACACAAGAGAAGGAACCTGACTGGATGGATTCAGTAATAGAGGGGAGATTTGTGCTGCTTGTTTCGTTGGATTAGCTTAATGGCTTTATATGGATGAGTTCTGTTCCGCTCTGCTGTATCAGACTTTCAGCCCCTTACTATCGTGCAACGTCGTTGCATCGAAATCACCTTGTTGGAGCGAAGAGGTAATTGAGTTCATATCATTGAAATTCACCTTTTTTAAGGGGAAATAACAAAATCGCAGACATAAAAAAGGCCCGATTAGGGCCATGTAAGAGACAATGAATTAGGCAAAGCCTTGAAATAAATCCGGTGTGGGATCATCCGGCGGGGTGGTTTTTAAAATCTTCCAAATACGACGATCCGTGAGTTTATGCTCCATGGCTAACTGATTCACCGCACTGGTGGCGGTTTCTTTGGCACGAATACGAGCTTCAAATTCACTGATAATCACATTATCCCGAGCACGACGCAGAGCCGCTGAACATCGGGGTACGTACAAGGGCGCGCCACCGTAATATTGGGCGAGTTTTTGTGTTACCTCATCGCCCATTTTCTCGGCTAACAGCGCTAACGTGGCGCGACCAATGGCGTTTACGCCAGACGGCATCGGCAAAGTCGTCCCGCCAAAGGTATTAATAAGACGCGCCGTATCGGCCCATCCAATTACATGAATAAGCTGCTGCGCTGAGTCGGGCAATAAAGATTGCCAAGGTTCTAAAGTCATCATGCTAAGAAAACTAGCATGGTGATGCGTTAGTAAAAAATTCTAACGGTCAATGAATTTTAGCGGATCACTAGCAATAAAAAACCACCTCGATGGGTGGTTTTGTCGTTTCTCTTTTTGTGACAAGTATCGTGGCTGGCTAGTTTATAAGGCAGCAAGGTCCAGCGGTACGGGGCGATACTGATCCGTGTTGTCGATGCGTTCGTAGATGCGCACGTAGACGGCGGTGCCGATGGATTTGAGAGCATCCCGTAAGGCATCCATGGCGCGGTTCCATTCGTCGTCTTCGATGGTTAAACGCATCAAGTCGAGGATTTTTCCGGTTTTGATTTCGCCTTTGGTGTTGGTTCGAAAGGCTTGGCTAACCACAGCACGAATGTTGTCGTTAGCCCCTTCGCTCCAGCGTGATAGACAAGAATCAATTAACCCTTTGGCGGCTTCGATCTCTTCGGTAAAGGCCAAGACTTCGCGAAACGCCCGCTGAATTTTATAACGGCCATCGTAGGTGGTTAAGCTGACGTTACCTTTTTTACCACCCAGTTTGGCACCGTAGCGTTCTCCGGCGATTTGGATCAAGTCGTCGATGTCTTGCAAGGCCAGTTGTTTAAATGCCTGCAAGGCGTTATGCAATTCAAGGGCTTTGGGCACCAAACTTTGCACCACTTGATCGCGCAATAAATCTTGCTCGCGAATGGCGCTTTCTGGTACCAAGTGGCCACTGGCATTCTGGCGGTAGCCCATTGGAATGATGGACGATTGGCTCTCTTGCTGTGTGTGATTCATACTATTGCTCATCTTGTTGACTCCGGCGATTGGGGTTGTTTGGGCAGTTGGCGCAAGCGCGAAACTGGGCAATGGTTTGGTTATTGGTGTTCATAAAAGGACGAATCCGTGTGCGATGGCATTTCGCAGAGGTGATGTCCCCCAAGGTGGGGCAATTTACTCGCCCTAGGGCATCCACCACTTTTTGCTCGATTTTATTGGTGGTTTTGCTCGGATAACGGTTCGACAATAAGGTCGATACCGCCGAACGGCTCACGCCAATTTGACGGGCTACGGTGGCGCGGCTGCTCAAGGCCACCGCATCGGCCAGTAAGCGGATAAAATGGGGTGGCTCTTCTCCCCAGGCGGATACATCCACTAAGGCTTGGGTATTCGATCTGTGCTGTGTCATAACAACCTCCTTTTTGGCGCATGGCCGGTATACAGTGGGCGATTGGCCCAGTTCGCTTGGTCGGCAATGGTCCAACCACAAGACAGTGCCACTTCGTGGATGCGCTCAAGGTTGACCACAATGCGCCGAATGCTGCCTGCCGCATGGGCGATGAGCATGTCTAATAAGTCGTCGGCCACCTCGATGCTCGGTGCATAATGGGTCGCCAGTTGGCGCGCATCGTCTAAATCCACCAAACGGGCAGGCACCCAATCGAGGACGCGACCATGAAAACGTTCGTACTTTTTCAACTTGTCTGGCAGGCGCTCTTCGCCGATTAGTAGGATCACCGCTTGGCTGGATTCATATAAATCTCGCACCAGCTCCACGGCGTTTTTGTCGATCAGGTGATCCATCTCATCGATGATCAAAGGCCGATTCGACAACGCCAGTTCTTGGGCGGCAATTTCCAGCATTTCTGGCAAGGTTTTCACCGTGCTGATGCCCATTTCCCGCAAGATGGCTTGCAGGAAAAACTTCTTGGTCCAGACGCTTTTCGCCTGCACGTAATAAGCACGACGGCGATTCGCCACAAAGCTTGCCGCGACGGATTTGCCAGTGCCGCTGGGGCCATATAGGCACACCATGCCGGGCAGTGATTGGGTGCGCGCTTGGGCGCGTTCGATGGCCATGTCGCACAGGGCGAGGTTGGCGGTTTGCGCGATTCCTATCATGATGACGGCTCCTGTTTTTTGTTGATGTCGTCTCGTTCATGGGACGATTCATCTAATGAACGAAAATACTGATACTCTTTGGTTAACGGGTAGGTACCGAGCCAGCGTTGATGCGCCTGCGCCTGCTCTGGATCACGCTGACACGCTTGGTATAAGGCATAGCGACCCGCAGGCGACAAGGGCTCATAAGGATTGGCTGGTTGGCGTACGTTGTCTGCTTGCTGAGCAACGGAGTCGATAATCGGCTCGGCCTGCTGTGTATTGATTCGTTGCGCACTGGTGAGAGAAAACGCCCCTTGCCAGGCATCCAAACGGTTCTGCTCTTCTAGATAAAACGCAGAAGGCGATGCCTCTAAGGTGCCATTGCCAGTGCGCTCTGCTTCAATTTCGTCGACCTTTTTCATCGCCCGATTCAAACGACCTTGAGCACGTTTTTCCCGCGCTTGGTTAAGCATGGAATCAGGGAAATATTTGCTCTCGTTGGCGTTCCAATCGGCTTGAGCAATCAGTTCACCGGTTTCCATGTCGAACACCCAAACGCGATTTGCGTCATGAATGTCATAGGCCACATGCACATTAAGGCCGTGAAACTCTTCAAGTTCAGGAGAAAAATAGCGATTGTTGAACAAACGCACTTCGCCACGCACCACGGTGCGCTCTTCTCGGGGACGGAACACATGGGCGATCTCGTCGTTGCTAAGTTCCAACGGCTCCCAGCCAGTAGCGACCTTATCCATCCAAACTTCCAAAGGGGTTTGGTGGCGCTTAGTGCCTTGGTCGTCTATCTTCGGCAAACTGCTATGGGGGCGCTTGTTGTACCAGTCCACCCGCTCGTCGACCCATTTCATAAAGGCCTCCCAACTCATGGTGCTGATCGGACCGTTCCCCTGTGCGCCTTTGCGTGAGGCGGTAAAATTGGCCAGTCTTGCTTGGCGATCCATGTCTTGGCCAACATAATTTGGCAGAGTCTTCGCGCCAGCCACCCATAAAGTTTGATGCACACGCTCGATGACCCCTCGCGCTTTCGAGTTGTACGGCAAGGAGTGAGTCATTTCAGACCCCAACCGAGCAAGAATGCCTTTTGCTTCGTCCTTTAACATGTGGTTCACATAGCCCGAGCCGTTGTCCACATAAATAAGCGCTGGCACGCCACATTTGCAGGCATCCATCAAGGCATCCAACACGGCGATACCGGATTCTGCCAAGGTCACAGACACACCCACTACTCGGCGAGTGGCAATATCGATAAAGGTCGTGATCTCTGGACGAAACGGACGACCATGGAGCGGATGGGAGACTTCTCCATCAAAGGTATGCCCATCGGCGCTGTAAATATCGCAGGGCAAAAGATGGTCGAAACGACGTCGAGCAAAGGGTCGAATGTTCACCAAATCGTGGCTGCCCATACGGCCTTTTTCTCGTTCGACTTTGCCCAACTTATTCAAGGCACGACGCACCGCGTAAATGCTCGGACAAGGTTCGTCGCCCTGCCAGTTGTCACGAAATAGCTCGTAGGCGCCGTTCACACTGGGTTTTTCTGGCACGTTATAGAATGTTCGAAACGTGGCAAACCAACTGGGCAAAGGGGCTTTTTCACGTTTTTTAGGGATCAAATCGCCCTGCTTTTTCACTTCGGCAAACCAACGCATAATGCTGCGTTTACTCGGATAAGAGCGCCCTGCTGTTTGTGAATCGCACGAATGAACGTAACGAGTATGCCCTCGGGCATCCACTGATTCGGCTAAGGCTTTTTCCAACACCGGATTGCTTTGCCCTAAGGTGCCCAACTGCGCTTGCGTCAAAATCGTCGCGATGGCGCTTTCTTGGCTAATGCCTTCATCAACCATGCCTTGGATAGCACGCAACACCATAGCGCGACTATTGGCCGTATCACGCTGACGGATACTGGTGTTGTTCTTACTGCTTGGTGCGATTAACGCCCTATTGTTTTGCCCTGCGGTGGGCCGCAAAGTCATTTTTTTCAATACCGCTAGGCGATGCTGCTCTTGTAACGCCTCACGAGCGGCTTTTGATAAATTCGAAATGTGGAATTCATAGCGCAAACCGCCACTGGAAGCGGTGGTTTGGCATTCCCAATTATTCAGTTTTGCGTAACGCAGCACGCCACTTTTGCTTTCAGGTAGCCCTGGCAAACGCTGCTCGCTGATATCTTTTGCGGTTAACCATTGTTTCATGTGTGTCTCCGACCCTAAATTTTGGGCGCAACTTTCCTAGGACGATGCCTTGGAATCGCCTATCTATTTGATTTTTATGGGGTTGGCTTGTTACAAGACGCTATAGAGCGTATGTCTTAACGGATTCAATATGGTGCTTGCTGTGCATAACGGCATCCTTTGCTATAGTTAATCGTCCTAGTGACGATTTATTGACGCGGTTTTCGTTGCTTTGTTATTTATCTATTGGTTTACTAAAGTTAATTGGTTTTTACTTCTTTAAGTGCGTTAAACTGATGGATGTTTTAAAATCAATATCCGACTTTTGGTATCGGGATGGCCATATCTCACTGGGATGTGATTCCAAAAAGGCAGCGATAATACGCTCCACTTTTGGATAGGACATGTTAAAGACATTGTAGAGCGCCGCTGGGCTTTCATAGCCATGCTGGCGACCTAACTCGGCGAGTGTGGTTCCTTTTTTGCGAATCGCCGCCATAATGTCTTGGCGATGCCAGTCAGAGAGTGTTGTTGAGTGAGTACATTGCTTGCTCATTTTTTTGGCTTCCTTCTATGCAGTTTTATAGAACAACCCTATTGAGTTGCTCTGTTCATGATTTGCCTTTAATAAGATAGCACAATCATACGACCAATCAACACATTTGTGCGGTCACACGAGACAATAATTCGCCTTTTTGTGCGTTTATGAAAATAAGTTTATATAAATCAGAGACTTAAGAGCGATCTAAATGAAAGAAAAAATACCAAATAATGGGTCACACTTGGACGAATTAGGGTATGACTCGTTTCAGGATCGTATAAACATGCTGTCAGAGAAAGTGGGTGGCACCAGCGCGCTCGCACGTTTGTCAGGCGTGTCTGAATCTGTGGTTCGTAAATGGAAGCAAGGCGACTCAGAGCCCACCCTAACGCGTTTGCTGGCCCTCGCCGAAGCCGGCGGTGTGTCTGTCAACTGGCTCGTTACAGGAAAAACGGACAATGCTTCACAAGTAGCGTCATCGACAGAAGCGCAACCGAAAGACGACATCACCAAAGAATTCGCCATGATCCCAGGCTACAAAATCCAAGTATCCGCAGGACCTGGCACCGCCCCCATGGAAGAAGAACCTACACGTTTTCTCGCTTTTCGCCACAAATGGCTGAAATATCGTGGCCTCAACGAGAAAGATCTCGTCCTTGTCTTCACCCGTGGTGACAGCATGGAGCCGACCATCAGTGATAACAACACCTTGATGATCGACACCAGCCAGCGCGACATGATCGACGGCAGCATCTACGTAATACGCACCGACAACCACCTCGTCGTCAAACGTGTGCAAAAACTTATCAATAAAGGCTTACTCTTGCTTAGCGACAATAAAGACTACAAAGAGCAAATGATCGAACCCAATGAAGCCAACGACCTAGAAGTCATCGGCCGCGTTGTCTGGATCGGCAAAGACATCTAACACCGGCTAACGCCAGTGACAAAAGACACGCCACAAACACAAAAAAAGCGCATCACCTAAGTGACGCGCTTTTTTCTATTCAACTGACCTAAAAATATGCCAACGCCTAGTAAAACAGGCTTTAAACACAACTCAGCCAAATAACACCCCCTCAACCCTATTTCTCGACCATGACAAATAAATCAGGAAGTGACAACTCCCTTCCATATTTTTCATTTCTTTTATGTCTTTCGTTAATAAACAGGACCTGTTCATTTTTGTCTTGTGCCTATCGTGATCAGCGGTTCTTCTTTTGGTATAGGTTTTGCTTATACAGAGTAAGTATTTTTATTATTTAACCTATCTTATTCGTTGAAGGCTTAAGAATGACTCCAGTACATTTTACGTTGAAGCAGTTACGTTATTTCACCGCAGCGGGTGAATTAAGTAGCGTGACTCAAGCCGCAGAGATAATGTTTGTTTCTCAGCCCTCTATTTCCTCTGCGATTATGCATTTGGAAAAGGTAACGGGTCTCAAGCTTTTTATCCGACATCACGCACAGGGGTTAAGTCTAACGTCTCAAGGATTAGAGTTTTATCGTAAGGCACGTAAGCTATTAGACGAAGCGAGTGCATTGGCTCAGTTCGCTGAGAGTCTGGGAAGTGAGGTGTCGGGTATTTTAAAGTTAGTCAGCTTTCCTACTTTCACTCCACGTTTAATACCGATACTCATGAAGCGATTTTCTGATAAGTATCCAAATGTCATCATTGATTGCGATGAAATGAACCAGCGAGATTTGATCCGCGGCATTCTCGACTCTCATTATGATATGGGAATTACCTATGATATGGAGTTACCAAATACGATTGATTTTTACCCCTTAGCCTCTTTGCCTCCTTATGTTTTGATCAATAAAGATCATACGCTTTCTGATCAACACTCGGTCAGTTTAGAAGACTTAGCACCTTATCCTTTGATCATGTTGGATTGGCCCATTAGCCGACAATATTTTACTTCCTTATTCCTTAATAATGGTCTTAAGCCCAATATTGCCCACTATACCCAGTCGACAGGTATGGCGCGTGGCATGGTAGAGAGTGGCTTTGGTTACTCTTTGCTTAATGTCCCCATTACGGATGATAAATTTGCGGATAACTCTAACTTGGTGGCTATTCCTATCGAGGGCTCTGTTACGCCTCTGACAATGGGGGTTGCGATGTTACATCAGAATCCCTTAACCCCCGCTGGAGAAGCTTTTTTAGCCATTTTAAAAGACTATACCGAGGAAATTACCGCTTCGCTGTCGATATAGCCGCTCTTCCAATTTAAGCAATCAGATCATTTATCTCTGGGTGAATTTTCCGACTTTGTGACTGGATTAGTTTTTCAAAAGCAATGCTTCAGGATTTGATATTTGTCAGAGGCTGGAGATGTGTTTCCATCGAATGAAATTAATTATGCGTTGAAAAGGATACAAGATGTCATCACCTACTACGAAACAAGGCTGGTTAGAGCTGAAAAATACCTTAGTTTATCAAGATAAAGCGTGGATAGACGGCAAGTGGCACTCCGCTTACGGTGGTGAAACTTATGAGGTCACGAACCCAGCAACAGGTGAGATTATTGTTAATATGGCAGCCTGTCAGCAAAAAGATGTTGATTTGGCGGTGTCTGCGGCCAAGCGAACATTTGAGTCCGGAATATGGAGTATGTCTTCTCCAAGTCATCGCAAAGAGGTGTTGAAAAAGTTAGCGGCTTTGATTCGCCAGAACCTAGAGGAACTCGCCCTTCTTGAGTCACTAAATATGGGCAAACCAGTGGCTGATGCGCTTAACCTTGATATTCCCGGATCGGCCGCGTGCATTGAATGGTATGCCGAAGCGATAGACAAAATTTACGGTGATGTTGCGCCAACCGACGCCAATAATGTTGCCACTATTACGCGTGAACCTGTTGGTGTTGTCGGGGCGGTTGTTCCTTGGAACTTCCCGCTTGATATTGCGGTTTGGAAGTTAGCCCCTGCGTTAGTGACAGGTAATTCCGTGGTTTTAAAACCCGCAGAAGAATCACCGCATACGGTTTTGAAGTTGGCTGAATTAGCAAAAGAGGCAGGTTTGCCTGATGGCGTATTGAATATCATCACGGGTGTTGGGGCGGTTGCAGGTCAAGCACTGGGTTTACACAACGATGTGGATAGTCTTGTTTTTACGGGCTCGACTGCGACAGGCAAACGTTTCTTGAAGTACTCAGCCGAGTCCAATATGAAACAGGTTTGGCCAGAAACAGGCGGTAAGAGCCCCAATTTGATTTTTGCGGATTGTGATCTTGATAAAGCCGTTGAAGGGGCAATTAATGGCATATTTTTCAATCAAGGCGAAGTGTGCTCCGCGAACTCTAGGATTCTGGTTGATAATAACATTCGCGCTAAATTTGTAGAGGCCTTTGTAGAGGCGGCTGAAAAGTTGGTAATTGGTGATCCGCTTGATCCTGAAACACAGGTCGGGGCAATCATTGATCAAACTCAAGTCGAGCGAATATTAGGTGCCATTGAAACAGCGAAACAGCAGGGAGCCAAATTAGTCTTGGGTGGGAACGCAGACCTAAGCAAACGCTTTTTATACCCAACCATTTTTGATCAAGTGACTCCTTCAATGGACGTGGCAAAAGAAGAGATCTTTGGCCCCGTGGCTTCTATTATTGGTTTTGATAGTGAAGAAGAAGCCATTGATATTGCAAACAATTCTATTTATGGGTTGGCGGCTTCGGTATGGAGTAATGATGTTTCTCGTGTTTATAGAGTATCAAAACGATTGCGAGCCGGTACGGTGTCTGTCAATACAGTAGACGCGCTGGATTTTACGACGCCTTTTGGTGGTTATAAACAATCCGGTTTTGGTCGCGATTTGTCTTTATATGCTTTGGATAAGTTTACTCAGTTGAAGACAACTTGGATAAAACTGTCTTAGCAAAAACCTCAAGAAGTTACCGAGATTAGCGTAAATAACGGGCTGGAATAGGCGCCTTTTTAGGAGGCTAGGACCAGTCTTTTTTAGCTGACAATGTCATTGTTAGGATGCACTATGGAACATGAAGTAAGTGTTTGGGAGCTAGATGCCTTGTCTAGCGAAGCAAGACAGCTTTTATTAAAACGTACAGAATCTGATTTAAGTGATTATCTCAATAACGTTCGCCCAATTGTTGAGCAGGTCAAACAGCACGGGGATAACGCACTGCTTGAATTTACCAGCAAGTTTGATGGTGTGTCCTTGTCACTCGATCAATTGAAAGTCACCGAGGACGAGTTTGTTATCGCAGAGCAATCGCTTGATGAGACGACCCATGAATCTATTCGTTTTGCCGCGAGTAATATTCGTCGTTATCACGAAAGTCAAAAGCCTGGTGAAATGACTTTGCAAGAGGTCCGTAAGGGAAGCTTTGTTGGCGAGCGCTTTTTACCCATCTCCTCAGTGGCTTGTTATGTGCCCCGAGGCAAAGGTTCTTTTCCTTCCGTACTTTTAATGAACGCGATTCCGGCTCTTGTTGCAGGAGTTAAGCAAACGATTGTGATTACGCCTCCAGGACCGGATGGCTCGGTAGATGCGGCCACCTTGGTTGCGGCAAAAGAGATTGGTATTAAGGATGTGTACAAATGTGGAGGCGCTCAAGCGGTTGCCGCAGTGGCTTATGGAACAGAGACCATTCCACAATGTAAAAAAATCGTTGGGCCTGGTAGTCCGTGGATGGTGGCTGCAAAAACGTTGTTATCAAACATCATTGATCCGGGGATTCCTGCTGGCCCTTCTGAATCCATTGTATTTGCGGATGATTCTGTGGACGGTGGTTTAGCGGCTCTCGATCTGTTGATCGAAGCTGAGCATGGACCGGATTCTTCGGCTCTTTTAGTCACCACCAGTCGTAAAGTAATGGAGGAAGCTTTGGCCGCTCTTCCTGAGCATTGGGGGAGAATGGAAGACGTGAGAACCTCTTACTCTTCAACGGTATTGTGTGGTGCCATGGGTGGGATTGTTTTGGCTTCCACCAAGCAAAGTGCGTTTCAGTTCATCAATGATTATGCGCCAGAGCATTTGCAAATTCTGAGTACGGACCCGTGGCAATTTCTTAATTTGATAGAAAACGCAGGGGAAGTGCTGCTCGGCCAGCATTCACCGAGTACATTAGGCAATTATGTATTGGGATGTAATGCCGTACTGCCCACATCAGGTGCCGCGAAAACGGTGTCTCCATTGGGTGTTATGGACTTTATGAAGTTTATGTCTGTCGCTTATGTTACTGAGTTCGGTTACCCAGAAATGGCCAAACACGCTGAACAGCTAGCGAACTATGAGGGCTTTGATGCTCACTCGAATGCCGTATCAGCCATTAGAAAGCAATACTTAAAGATGTGACATACATTGTTATTAAAAAAGAGAGTAGGAAAGAAATTTCTTGCTCTTTTTTTTGATAAAAATAAAGCTTTCTTAGTTCTTTGATCTTATCTCAATTTCTCATTCTGTCTTGCAATGGTGCGGAAAATAATTTTTTGCACTAATTTTGAGCTTTTACTTTAATTTTTTAGGCTTTTGAACATTTTATAAAGGTCTAGAAGGTTTTTTTATTGTCTAAACCTTAGTTTAGTGCGCACTTGAGTAGCATCGGTATTTTTAATACAGAGGATTAGAAAAGTATTATTTATGTAATAAAGCCATTCAAGTTAATCTCGATTCATACATAAAGCATATACATCGCTTTAGCCCATTAATGTCGATTTATAATGTGTGAGTTTTAATATGAGTGAATCCGTTCAAATTAAAAATATTTCAAAACGCTACGGTTCTTATGAGGCGGCTAAAAATATTTCATTTGATATTCATGACAACGAATTTTTTACCTTATTAGGTCCAAGTGGTTGTGGAAAAACCACGTTACTCAGAATGATTGCTGGTTTTGAAATGCCAAACGCGGGTGAAATAAAACTTCATGGCTCTAACATCCACCAGCTCCCTGCCCATAAGCGTCGTGTGAATACGGTGTTTCAGAGCTACGCACTCTTTCCACATATGACATTGGCAGAAAATGTGGCTTTTGGTCTTGAGATGATCAATTGGGATAAAGCAAAGCGCCAGCAGCGGGTGGAGGAGATGCTAAAGCTGGTTCATATGGAACAATATGCAAACCGTTATCCTTTTCAACTATCTGGTGGGCAGCAACAGCGTATTGCCTTAGCAAGAGCACTTGCCCCTGAGCCAGAGGTACTTTTGCTTGATGAACCTCTATCCGCACTAGATCTAAAGTTAAGACAGGCGATGCGTGAAGAGCTACAACTTCTCCAGCGTAAAACTGGTATCACTTTCATTTTTGTGACGCACGACCAAGAAGAAGCGTTAGCGATGTCCGATCGTATTTGTGTATTAGCAGAAGGGAAGATTCAACAAATCGACTCTCCGATTAATATTTATGAAAACCCCGCCAATAAATTTGTTGCTGATTTTATTGGTGAAACGAATTTTATGTCGGCTAAAGTTCTAGATAAAAGAGAAAACGCTACCATCATTGAAACCTCATTTGGGGTAAGTCTAACGCAAAACGATGCTGACTTACCCACTGTATCAACGGGTGATGAGGTTACCCTTTCTTTACGACCTGAAAAAATATCTATTAATAAAGCTGGTGCTGAAATAGCCATTAATGGTCGCATTTCTCATTCTACTTATATGGGAGGGTACACTCATTATAATGTGGTTTTGAATGACGGCTTTAATATTAAAGTCTCAAAAAGAAACAGCATAAGTGATGATGTTAAATACGAACAAGATGAGATAGTAAGTTTGAGTTTTTCACCTAAATCAGTAAGGGTGTTAAACGAATGAAAAAATTATCAATACATTTCTGGGGAGTGATTCCTGCTTATATCATCATGTCATTTTTGATGATCATACCGCTCGGTATTATTTTTTATGTTTCTCTTATGACATCCGATCCGTATGGTGGGTTTAAAAGTATTTTCTCTTTAGATTCCTATGTTCAAATTCTTTATAGTTATGATTGGGATGAAAACCTAGTATTAAACTTTCACTATATAGAAGTTGTGATTCGAACCATCATTTTATCTATTGTGACCGCCGTATTATGCCTTGTTGTTGGGTTTCCTGTTGCCTATTACATATCAAGACAAAACACCAAAGTTAAAACCTTATTACTCTATCTGGTCACTCTTCCTTTTTGGGTGAGTATGGTGGTGCGAGTTTATGCTTGGGTATTAATTTTGGGAGATGATGGTGTCTTAGAATCTGGGCTGAGGTTCTTTGGTCTTGTCGGCAACATAGACAGCTTTTTATATACCAATGGCGCCATGTTAACTGGCATGGTTTATAGCTATATCCCATTAATGATTCTGCCTATTTATACCAGTATTGAAAAATTAGACGTTCGACTATTAGAAGCGGCTAGTGATTTGTACTCGACTCGATTTACAACCTTTAAGAAGATTATCTTGCCTCTGTGTAAGCCAGGGATTATTGCGGGTTTTGTTCTTGTCTTTGTTCCATGTCTCGGAACAGTATTGGAACCCACCTTATTAGGTGGGGGCAAAACCATGATGTTAGGTAACTTGATTCAAAATCAGTTTGGGGTATCCCGTAATTGGTCTTTTGGTTCAAGTTTAACGATTCTACTATTAGGTGTTGTTCTTCTATTTATGCTTATTCAATCTCAACGAGCAAATAAACTATCCAATAGAGGAGTTAACTAATGGAGCGTTTATTGAGTGGTTTGATCAATGATTCTGATCCAAGAAAATATCCAGGGTTTGGTTTAGTTTCTATTTTATTTTTTGTATTTTTATACTCTCCAATATTCGTCATTGTGTTCTTTTCATTTAATGAAAATAAGATAGTGTCCATGTGGGGAGGCTTTTCTACAAGATGGTATAAAAGTGCTCTTGAAAACAGTGCCCTAATGGACTCCTTGAGAGTGTCTTTTACTGTGGCTATATTTGCTACGATATTCGCCACTATTATTGCCGTTTTAGCCGCATTAGCGTTAACACGAAGTGAAACAATTAAGTTCAAAAATATATCAAATACCGTTGTTAATTTGCCTTTGATGCTTCCAGAAATTGTCTTTGCTGTTGCGATCTTAATTCTGTTCTCTCAATTAGGAATTAAAAACGGCATGCTCAAGCTAATTCTAGCCCATACCTGTTTTTGTATTCCTTTTGCTTTCTTACCTATTAGAGCACGGTTGCAAGGTATGAATTTAGATTTAGAACAAGCCGCTCAAGATTTATACGCTTCTCCTTGGATCGCTTTTAGAAGAATAACACTGCCCATTATTATGCCCGGTATATTTTCTGGGGCCATGCTGAGTTTTGTTATTTCTATGGATGATTTTATAACAAGCAACATATTATCTGGAGGCGGTGCAACCACACTTCCTGTTTATATATTTTCCTTGGTTAAACAAGGCGTATCTCCTGAATTAAATGCCATTTCAACCTTGATCATGATGGTCTCAATTGTTGTGGCGACACCCTGTTGGTTTCTAGCAAATAAAAAAAGTAAATCTAAACATTAAATTTAAAGAGGACGTTGACATGAAATACTTTAAAACTGCGCTCACAGCAGCGGTTATCGCTTCATCTTTACCATTGTCTGTTCAAGCAGCAGGCTCGTTGAATATCTACGCGTGGGCTGAATCGATTAAGCCTGAGCTGATTAGCCAGTTTGAATCTGAAACAGGCATTAAAGTGGTCTTTGATAGCTATACATCGAATGAAGATTTATTGGCGAAGTTGAAATCGGGCACAACCAATTATGACTTAGTCTCTCCAAGCCAGCACTTTGTCGATATTATGATTAAAGAAGGCTTGCTTGAAAATATTCATGCGAATGAAATGCCTGCATTTAAGCATGTTAATAAGCAATGGCAATACCAATGGTGGGATAAAACCTCTGAGTACTCTATACCGTTCGCATATGGTAGCGCGGGCTACACGGTAAATCGTGATCTATACGATGGACCAGCGACATCTTGGAAGGAGTTCTTTGAACCCACTGAGGCTCTGAAGGGAAAAATTGCGGTGTTTAGTACCCCAGATGAAGTGATACCAGCCGCTCAACTCTATTTAGGCATTCCTTTTTGCAGTGAAGACAGCAAGGAGATGAAACGAGTTCTTGATTTGTTGAAAAAGCAGAAACCCTATGTGGCGGTTTACAGCTCAGACAATATAGGATCGCGAATTGGAGGCGGTGAAGTAGCGATGCACAGCTGGTGGGACGGCAACTCTATGAAAGCCCGCCGAGTAGATGGTGCGCCAATCGAATACGCTCAACCAAAAGAAGGTTTAGTAGGATGGATGGATTCTTTGGTCGTACCCAAAGGCGCGTCTAATGTGAAGAATGCCAAAGCCTTCATCAACTGGATTAGCGAAAAAGAGCATGCAACAGAGCAAGCTAATTATTACGGTCATTCTCCAGCCGTTGAGGTTGATTTAAGCAAGTCCATTAATACGCAAGAAAATGCACCAGAACTTTTCCCAACGGTTCCTGTTGTTATGGCTCAGGCTTGCTCTCCTAAGGCACAAAAATTGGTCGACCGTGTTTGGACCACATTACTCGAATAACTTTCTAGACCTTCTTTTCTAAAGCCAAGATTCTCTTGGCTTTTTTTATTTCAAATTCTAGTTAGACAGCAATTTTAAACAGAGTGTAATTAATATGATTAGCAAAGGTTATGATTATATTATCGTAGGTGCAGGCTCATCTGGCTGTGTACTTGCTAATAGATTGAGTAAAAATCCCAATATTAAGGTATGTCTTATCGAATCGGGGGGCTCGGATGCGAACCCGAGGGTACAGGTACCAGCAGGCACCATCACTTTATATAAAAGCAAACACTTCAGTTGGAACTACTTCTCTACGCCGCAAAAAACCATGAATAATCGATCCCTACATACGCCAAGAGGGAAAGTGTTGGGTGGGTCATCCTCTATGAATAGCATGATTTATATTCGTGGCGATAAGAGTGATTATGAACGATGGGCCTCATTGGGGTGCGAAGGTTGGGGGTGGCAAGATGTGCTACCCTACTTCAAAAAATCAGAAGGCAACCAATTACATCAAAACCCGGATTATCATGGATTTACTGGCGAGTTATTGGTGGATAAGGCAAAAGATCCCAATCCTTTTTCTTATAAATTTTTAGAAGCCGCCAAGCAGGCTATTGGATTACCTCATAACGAAGACTTTAATAGTCATTCCAGTTATGGAGGGGGCATTTACAATCTCACGCAAAAAAATGGTCGCCGACTATCAAGTTATCAAGCGTTCGTTGCTCCAATCTTATCACAAAGAGCCAATTTTGATGTTCTGACGAATTGCACGGTAGAGAAGGTCATTCTCAATGGCAAGCAAGCCACTGGCGTTATGCTAAAAAACGCAGCCGGTAGTTCGGAGATAAAGGCAAATAAAGAGGTTATTTTATGTGCTGGAGCGTTAGGTAGTCCGCATATTTTGATGAAGTCAGGCATAGGGCCTAAATCCGACCTCATTAATGCGGGTGTCGATGTAAAGCATGACCTTCCTGGCGTGGGGAAAAACTTGCAGGAACATGTGGATGGTTTAGTGACGGTTCGTTCAAGCAGCCCTAAAACCTTGGGGTTTTCTTTAAAGGCGCTGCCTGCCATTTTCACTTCACCATGGCGTTATTTGTTCAATCGTAAAGGGTGGTTATCCACTAATTATGTCGAGGCTGGCGGTTTTGCTTTTTCCTCGGAACAAGAAACGGTGCCAGATATTCAATTTCACTTTGTTCCTGGTTATCGCAGCCACCGAGGACGCTTATTTGAATGGGGTCATGGCTATGCGATTCACACTTGTGTGCTAAGACCTAAGAGTCTGGGTGAAGTAACCCTAGGGAAAAACCAAGAACTTAATATCGATTTCAATATGCTCAGTGATGACAGGGACGCTAAAACCCTGATCGAAGGTATTAAAATGGCTCGAAAAATACTCGCGTCTTCGAGTTTTGATGGTGTAAGAGGGAAAGAAATGTTGCCCGGTAAAGAGGTACAAACCGACGAGCAGCTATTTGAGTATATTCGTGAGTATGGTGCGACGGTCTTTCATCCTGTAGGGACCTGTAAGATGGGAATAGACCCTATGGCTGTGGTTGATGTCGATCTAAAAGTACATGGATTACAAGGGCTTCGCGTTGTGGATGCGTCAATTATGCCGACTTTGGTAAGTGGCAATACCAATGCTCCCTGCATCATGATTGGGGAAAAAGCATCTGATGCCATATTGTCAGAAAATAACGCAACGTCTGTGACTCAGTAAGCTTTTGACCATAAAAAAAGAGGAGCTAAGCGTAAGCTTAGCTCCTCAAAAAGGCTCATCTATAGGGCTGGGAGGAACCTAATAAGCCACTTAAAGAAATCCATCTGTTTTCAGATCTGAGATTGTTTTTTCGATCGCGGTTCGTAATGTACTCACCAAAAAGTCGATGTTTTCTTTGGTAAGAATCAAAGGTGGAGACAAGATGTTCATGTGAGCGAGAGGACGTACTAATAAGCCGGCTTCTTCACAATGATTCGCAATACGGTCACCGACTTTGGCCTTGGCATCAATCAGCTCTTTTGTTTCTTTATTCGCGACATTCTCAATACAAATCATGAATTTTTTGCCGCGTACGTCCCCAACAATCGGCAGATCCATTAGGGTACGTAGTTGCGATTCAAAGTAAGCGCCCATTGTTTTGGCGTTGTCGCAAATCTTTTCTCTCTCTAATATCTCAATATTTTTAAGCGCGACAGCACAGCTAACAGGGTGACCAGAGTAGGTATAGCCATGTGTAAACAAGGCGCCTTCTGCTTGTGGTTTGTTGATGACGTTGTAGATTTTATCGGAGATGATGGTTGCGCCAAGCGGTGTGTAGCCAGAGGTTAAACCTTTCGCACACGTAATGATGTCAGGAACAATGCCAAACTCTTCTTCGGAAGCAAACATATGGCCTAAGCGTCCAAAGGCAGTAACGACCTCGTCAGAAATGTATAGCACACCGTATTTATGGCATACGTCTAACGTGCGTTTATGGTAACCCGGTGGTGGCACGATCACCCCGCCAGCTCCCATGATGGGTTCTGCAAAAAACATCGCCACATTGTCTGGCCCTAGCTCAAGAATTTTATCTTCAAGCTCTTGTACTTTCTCATCGCAAAAGGCTTCTAGGCTTTGTCCTTCTGGTCGGCGGTAAGGATTGGGACAAGAAATATGGTGAACTAGGTCTTTTTCTACATCGAAACCAATATGGTCGAATTTGACCCCAGTGATAGACATCGTCATATAGCTGCTACCATGGTAAGCATCGATACGAGAGATGATTTTTTTCTTAGTCGGCTTGCCTAACTGGTTAAAGTAAAAGTGCACTAAGCGAACAGCGGTATCGTTTGCCACTGAACCCCCACAGCCATATAAAACATGATTTAGGTCGCCCGGTGCCAGCTCAGCAAGTTTAGCGGAAAGTTCTGCAGCTGGTTGTGTTGTATGATGGCCAAATGCCGAATAATAAGGGATTTTCATAACTTGGTCCGCCATGGCTTGGGCAATCTCTTGGCGGCCATAGCCAATGTTGACGCACCATAATCCACCAATACCATCTAGGTATTTTTTTCCTTCACCGTCTACAACATGGGCGTTATCGCCACTAGATAAAATCATAGCGCCAGTGTCTTCGAAGGTCGCAAAATCAGTCCAAGGGTGAATGTGATGGTCTTTATCTTTTTTCCAGACATCTTGCATGTTTTTATCAGTGTAATTCATTCTCTGGATGACTCCTTATTGAACCTTTGAAATATAGTTAGCCTCCTTAACATAAAGCGTTGCTGTTTATAGTTAAAATACATATTTCTTTAGTACTACATTAAAAAAACAGATCTAATGAATACGCTTAAATTGCTCGTTTTTTTTGGTTCAGCGTTTCTCTAAAAGGTGTGATTGATGGCTTAATGTGGCCATAACAAGCGTTGCTTAACGCCATTCATATCCATTGTTGCCCTTAAGGCTGATCGGAATGTATTTTTGATTGCGGCTGATGCTTTCAACCTGAAACGGTTTTTCGACTTCTTTGGCAATGGCTGATGGCACTATAAACACACTGGCACCGACTTGCCCAAAGGTTTTCATCAAGGCTCGGTCGTCAAACTCCCCTATGATTCTCGAAAATAGGCTTGCAAAAAAGAGAGTGAAGCCCTGCGCTTTATCCAACAGGGCGACACTCTCTTGCGAGGAATAATGATTCATAGAAAGCACTCGTACCCTCTGTGAGAGATCAGTGAGAGAAACAACCAACGCAGAAAAAGCGCATCACCTAAATGACGCGCTTTTTTCTATTCAACTGACCTAAAAATATGCCAACGCCGAGCAAAACGGGCTTCAAACACAGCTCAGCCAAATAACACCACCTCAACCCTATTTCTCGACCATGACAAATAAAGCAGGAAGTGACATCTATTCGCCCTTCTCTAAATCACTCATTGTCTCATAAATATCAGTCGAAATTTCGATGCGTTGAGTAATCTTCTGCGAGACTTGTTGCATTTTTTGGGCTAATACATCAGGGTTTTCTGTACGAATTTTGTTTACATTTCCAACCAATGCAAATGCCGCTGCAACATCACCATCACGATTAAAAATAGGCACAGCCACTGCACCTATTTTTGTTTCCAGTTCACCATACGAGCAATAGTACCCACGTCTTTTTACGTC
Source organism: Marinomonas sp. 63XJN7_7_ISO-PGPR-S23-202 (assembly GCF_056173505.1). Classification (NCBI taxonomy): domain Bacteria; kingdom Pseudomonadati; phylum Pseudomonadota; class Gammaproteobacteria; order Oceanospirillales; family Oceanospirillaceae; genus Marinomonas; species Marinomonas sp. 63XJN7_7_ISO-PGPR-S23-202. The sequence goes on from NZ_CM149677.1 coordinate 3,097,041, forward strand.
TTTTAAATATGCGCGAAAATCTTCCCAACTGGGCCCCATCTCACTGTCTTTAATCTGCTCTTTGTAATGAGTAAAGACGCCTTTAAGTTGATTAGACTTCAAGCCGGAAAGTAAGATTTTGGGAGCCGCGGATATTAAAAAGGGACGAGGGCGCCCTCTTCCATAGGTTAATTCAAGACCCGTCTGTGGGCTAGCTCGATAGGTATCAATGATTTGCATAGAATTGAGAAACAGTTCCGAGATGACACTGTTATAACCTGTTTCTAGAGAAATTTCCTCAAGGATAGGTTTTGCTGCGAGTAACAAGGGATCACTTTCTCGAAGCTGATAATCAAGCTCGATAATGCGTGGTCCAAGGGAGTACAGGCCAGTAGAAACCTTTTTCAAGAAACCAGTATCGACTAACTCTTTTACATAACGATATCCGGTTGTTCGTGTGTAACCCAATAACTCGTTTATTTGATCTGGATTCCAAACTGGACGATCTTTTGAAAAAAGCTGGAGTATGGCTAATACGCGTCCAGGACTACTCATTTTACATGCGACTCCTTTGGAATGAGGATGTGTAGTATACATAGATATATGGGTAACTAAAGAGGGTTACTCCAGCAACACTTTTCACTATGCACTCACATTAGTTTAATTTGTTAATCCCATTTTTTTTGCCATTTCTGCACGCCACTCTTCCCTTGGGCGAAAACCAGGCAATGAGCGTGCATGTTGTTCAAGTGTCGACATTAAGGTTTTGTCATCAACTGACATATCAACAGGTACACGCATCGGTTGATTTACATACCAAGGCATATTGATGTAAAGCTCTATGCGGTTGCCTTCGGGGTCATGAACGTAGATAGACAGAGAATTTCCGTGTGTAACAGGGTCAATATTTTTAGCTCCAACCTCTTTTAGTGTTTTAAGCATTGCTCTAAGCGACGTAAGGCTATCTCCTCTCAATGAAATCTGATTAATGACATTAAACTCTAGATTTTCAGGTCGACCACTTATTAATACAATCTGATGATGTTCATCAGGATCCCTACTCATAAAAGTTAGCGTCATTGACCCATTGGGCCCTTCAAGATCCCCCCTATCTGTCACCGTGAATTTTAGTACGTTTGTATAAAATAATTCCATCGCGGCTAAATCGTTCACATAAATACCAATATGGCTGAAGTTAAACCCGTTTTTTTTCATTATTTTCATCCTGTCGTGACGTTGAAAAATAGTTTAATCGGCGTTGACAATTATCAATTTGTGTAATTAAATCCCAAATATTGGGAAAAAACAACAAATATGATACTGGAGTGAATTATGAAATTGATCAGTTTTCTTGTGAATGGCGAAGCGAGTTTTGGCGCCGTAGTTGATGGAGATACCGGAATCGTTGACTTAGGGAAAGCATTAGGAGGTCTATATGTTGACCTACGTGCCTTCATTGCCGCTGACGCATTCAAAGAAGCTGAAGCCGCGACACAAGGTGCTGTCGCTGATTACCCATTGGCGTCAGTGACTTTACTCCCAGTGATTCCGAATCCAGGCAAGATTTGGTGCTGTGGTTTGAACTATAGCGAGCATGTGCGCGAAACCAATCGAGAGGTAAATGAAAATCCTACTTTTTTTCTACGTATAGCCGATTCTCAAACAGCGCATGGCGATGAAATTATTTGTCCGAAAGAGTCTGTGATGCTTGATTATGAGGGCGAGTTGGCAGTGATTATTGGCAAACCAGGGCGTCGTATATCCGAAGCCGACGCTTGGGATCATATTGCTGGCTATGCTTGTTACAACGACGGTAGTTTGCGTGATTGGCAGAAACATTCCCAACAATGGGATCCAGGTAAAAATTTCTGGAAGACTGGAGGTTTTGGCCCTTGGATGGTCACATCAGATGAAATTCCGGCTGGAACGGTTATGTCGGTTACTACCCGCTTAAACGGTGAAGTTCTGCAACATGCATTAACTAGCATGATGATTCACAGTATTGAGCGACAAATTGCCTACACTTCAACAATTGCACCGCTACAACCAGGCGATGTAATCGTTACTGGTACGCCTGGCGGAGTTGGTGCTCGTCGCAACCCACAAGTTTGGATGAAACCAGGTGATGTGGTTGAGATCGAAGTTGATAGGGTGGGAACCTTGATTAACAAAATAGCAGCCGAATAGATCTTTGATTATGTCTCTGTTTATTCGGTAGAACAGTTCGCTTTCGGTTAGATCAATTAGCAGAACGGTTCTCCAAGTTTATAAAAAAATAAAATATAACGCACTATACGGGACCCTAAGCTATGTCTAAATATGTTGTGACCTCGATCATTAGTCAGGTGCTGTTACTTTCCGCTTCCGGTTGTTTTTTAGTGGGGGCGGGAATCACTCTAAGCGACATCGGTGCACGTGCACTGTTCAACAGTCATATTAATGGTGCAATTGAATTGACGACATTAACCATCGCTCTTGGTGCGTTGCTGTCAATGCCAGTTGCCTATGCTCGACGCGGACATATAACCGCAAAATTGCTTAGTGAATTTGCTCCGGTGTGGGTAAATAAAAGTTTGGGGATTCTGGGGGCAAGCCTGTCTGTCCTATTCGCTATGTTACTGTTGGTTGCATGCGGACTTCAGTTGATAGAAAAATTTGGCAGTCCTGAAATAACGCCTGATACTGGTATACCTATCTATATTTTACTATCCATTGTTGTTTTTACATTACTGCTGGCATTGATGGCATCACTCTACGCTGCAGTGCAAAGTTTTGGTGGAGCCAAAAGTGCGAAAAGTGAGGATGTTCAGAATGGATAGTGGGCTAATTATTGGCGGTAGTGGGATGCTTGTTGTGATCCTACTGATTTTTCTTGAAGTTCCTATCGGCGTTGCCATGGGGCTGGTTGGTCTTACTGGGTGTGCGTGGATTCTTGGTGTTGCCCCCTCAGCAACAATTGCATCATCAACGGTTTGGAATTCACTGAATAACTATACCCTAACTGTACTTCCGCTATTTGTATTTATGGGGAATCTTGCTGCGGAGTGCGGCTTATCATCACGTCTGTATAACTCAATGAAACAATTAATTGGCCACCGTAAAGGTGGGTTGGCGTTGGCTACTGTTGGCGCATCCGCAGGCTTTGGCATGATCTCCGGATCTTCGCTGGCGACAACAGCCACCATGAGCCGAATTGCAATGCCAGAGATGAAATCAGCGGGTTATTCCTTGTCTCTTTCTGCTGGCTCAGTTGCAGCGGGTGGATCTTTGGGCATATTGATTCCACCTTCAACCATTCTTGTTATTTATAGTTTCTTGGCTGAACAATCTATTAACTCTCTGCTATTGGGGGCATTGGGCCCTATTGTACTTGCGATCGCTCTTTATTGCTTAGCGATTTATATACCACTGTTCATGGGCTGGGAGAAAGCGCCAGATAGTCCAAAAGCAAATCGAGCTGAGCGTATAGATGCGTTAAAAGATGTTACTGCACCTGTGGGTGTGTTCACTGTGATGATGGGAGGGCTTTGGTCTGGTCTGTTTACTGCCAATGAAACTGCCGCGGTAGGGGTTGGACTAGTGACGGCTTATGGGTTGCTATCTCGACGATTAGTATTGAAAGGGATTGTGATGGCTTCAATCAGTACTGCGCTGACTTGCGGTGCACTTTATCTAGTATTAATTGCCGCTAATATTTTTAACTTCTATCTTGCTCTGTCAGGTTTACCGTTTTCGTTGACTTCACTGTTTGGTGATCTGATTCAACATCCCTTATTGCTGATTTTGTTAATGACAATTATCTACCTTGTATTAGGTACGGTTATGGATTCGCTTGCCATGATTCTATTGACTATTCCTTTGTTTGTTCCTATCGCGGATGCCGCAGGAATTAACTTAGTGTGGTTTGGTATTTATGCAGTGATGGTGGTTGAGTTAGGTTTAATTACTCCGCCTGTGGGAATGAATTTGTTTGTAGTGCGTGTTGCATTTAGCGAGATTCGCTTGGTTCAGCTATGGCGAGGAATTTTACCGTTTGTCGTCGCAGATCTATTACGAATTGGAATCATAGTCATGATCCCAGCGATCGTGCTGTGGTTACCTCTAAATGTTCGTTAAATTAAAAACAAACTGGAGATATCAATGAATAATAAATATAAGAAACTCAGATCATACTCGGTTAGTTGTGTACTGTTTATCACTTTAAATATCGTTGCATTAGCACCGGCTCAAGCGCGTGAAATGCGCGTATCAAGCTTTGAGCCAGCGCAAGGGTTCTATAGTTTAATTCTATCTACTTGGATTGAACATGCCAATGAACAACTATCAAAAGGTAATCGTTTCAAACTTTATCCAGGTAGCATTCTAGGCGCACCATCAGCACAGCAAGAACTTGTTAAGAAAGGTGTCGCTGATGTTGCTTTAATTGTTCAATCCTATTCACCGGGCTTATTTCCGTTGACCAGCGTGGTTGAGGTTCCCGGCATTGCACCAACCAGTAAGCAAGGCACGAATGTACTTAATTCTCTTCTAGAGTCGGGTGACCTAGTGGGCGAATACAAAGATTTTAAATTGATTGCTTTGTTCAGTACACATGGCTATCGCATCTTATCAAGAAAGAAGGAAGTGCGTTTGCCAGCAGATCTAGAAGGAATGAAAATCAGAACTCCGTCACCTTACGGCTCAGTACTGATTTCTATGTTGGGTGGGAGTGGCGTCTCAATTCCCGCGCCTCAGGTATATGAAAACCTGGATCGAGGTGTTATTGATGGGGCTATTTGGGTATTTGATGCTTATAAATCATTTCGTCTCAATGAAGTGGCCCCTCAGGTCACTATGACAGAGTTAACAGCTTCTCCTCTAGCAATTGTAATGAATAAGTCAACTTATGAGTCGCTATCCGATGCGGATAAAAATGTTATAAATCAAATGTCTGGACGTGCACAAAGCGAGTGGATCGCCGATATAGTCGATCAGTATGATACAGATCAGGCGAAACGTTTCTATAAAGATCCAAATGTTAATCTGATCAAGCTAACAAAAGCGGAGAAAGAACAATGGGCTACGGCTCTTAGTGGTTCCGCCGATGCTTGGCTAGATATACAAAAAAGGTTCGATATAGATGGTTCTGTTACTTTAAATAAAGCACGTGAAGTAAGTCGTACTAAATAGTGAGGGGATGATTCGAGGTGATTCACCAGTATGATGTGTTAGTTGTATCAGATGTAATCTAGTGGTATCGCATCATAACGTATCGCTCACCTCATATCGTTAGTAGTGCTTTTTTATTAGGTGATTTTTCGCTTAATGGTATTTTATGTGTGAGGACAATGGACATGAGTAACAAGATAACCCTTAAAAGTAATTACGATGTAGTCATAGTAGGTAATGGCCCAGTGGGGGCAACCCTCGCGAATCTGCTTGGTAAGTGTGGTATCGATACGCTAATTATCGATCGTGAAGAAGATAGTTACAATCTTCCTCGTGCTGTTCATTTTGATGATGAAGTGATGCGAGTGTTCCAGACTATTGATTTGGGAAATGAGGTCGCAGCAACACTTCGAGTGAACCCTGGAATGCGATTTGTAGATAAGGCAGGAAAACTGATTCTTGATTGGCCTCGTCCACAAGAAATCAGTCCTCAGGGCTGGCATTCTAGTTATCGCTTCCATCAACCTGATTTAGAAAAAATACTACGTGATGGACTAAAGCGTTACTCAAGTGTTGAGTTTAAAAGCCTTTGTGAAGCGACTGATATTAATGATCTTGGTAATCAAGTGTCGGTTGAGATAAAAGATAGAGCTAATGGTAGTACACAGACTATATTTGCTCGCTATGTTGTTGGCTGTGACGGCGCTAATTCACTCGTACGTCACACAATCGATGATGCAATGGAGGATCTTGGCTTCAGTGAACGCTGGTTGGTTGTTGATGTGCTACTCAATAAGGATAAGCCATCTCTGGGTGATCACTCCATTCAATATTGTAATTCGGAACGCTCGGCGACTTATGTACGTAGCCCTGGAAATCGTCGTCGCTGGGAGTTTAAAGTACTGGATGAAGAAACCAATGAGTACATAACAAATCAAACACAGGTATGGAAGCTACTGGAAAATTGGGTTACTGAAAAAGAAGCTGAGATTGAACGTTCTGCTGTCTATACTTTTAAATCAAAGATTGTTAAACAGTGGCGAAAAGGACGCTTGATGGTTGCTGGTGATGCAGCGCATGTGACTCCACCATTTATGGGACAGGGCATGTGTGCTGGTATTCGTGACGTTTCAAATTTGGGATGGAAATTAGCAGTTTGTGCTCAAAAAGGACATGATGACTCACTCTTGAATAGCTATGCTACAGAGCGTCACCCGCATGTTAAAGCGTATATTGGCACAGCTGTCCGTCTTGGTGGACTGATAAATGCTTGTGCTACTGAAAAGGCATTGCAAGCGGCATTTAAAAGAGATGATGGTTCTACTCAGATGGAATCTATTTCTCCGAATTTAGGCTCCGGTCTAGCGGCGGGCAATAAGGAGCAGTCAGGGCGACTTTTTGCTCAACCACAATTGCTAAGTGGCAAATACGTTGATGATCAAATTGGCTATGCTTCAGCACTTTTTATTGATCCGTTACGTTTTGAAATTGACTTATCTTCATTAGATATAGACGCCCACAATCTACAAGTTATTACGCCAGACCAGGCCCCAAATATGATTAAATATCTAGATCAATTGGGTACAAATGCTGTATTGACGCGTGCTGATCGTTACATCTTTGGGACGGCTAACAACGTTGATGAGCTTAGAGACTTGTTGTTAGAGGCTCCCGAATCGCCATCACAAGTTGTGACAAATAGGGATATCCATTGTGTCTGATAATGTTACGACTCTTATACTTTTAAACCTCGAAGCGTGAAGACGACCATCAACAATAACACTTTGATGATCGATGGCAGCATCTACGTGATACACACTGATCGATAACCTCGTCGTCTAGCACCTGCCAACAGCCAGTGACAAAAGACACACCACAAACATAAAAAAAGCGCATCACTCAAGTGACGCGCTTTTTTCTATTCAACTGACCTAAAAATATGCCAACGTCTAGCAAAACGGGCTTTAAACACAGCTCAGCCAAATCCCCCCCTCAACCCTATTTCTCGACCATGACAAATAAAGCAGGAAGTGACAGACACTTTAAAAGTTGTCCAAAAATGCCATTTTTTTGGCACTGATTGCCATGCGACAAATCAAGGCAAATGCGTTTAATGGGGAATCATAATAAAAGATTATAAAGAGGAACATATAATGAAAGAGTTTGACTACATTATTGCAGGAGCAGGTTCAGCTGGCTGTGTGGTCGCAGCGCGTCTTATCGAAGCAAACGCCGGATCAGTGCTTCTGCTCGAAGCAGGCGAAAAAGACAGCAGTTTATTTCATAAAATCCCGGCCACTGTTGTTAAGGTTTTCCAACAAAAATCTTGGCCCTATATGACGCTTCCACAACCTGAGTGCGACAACCGCGAAATGTTAATCGCACAAGGCAAAGTGTTAGGCGGTGGCAGCTCAGTGAATGGTATGATCTATATTCGCGGGCAAAAACAAGATTACGATGATTGGAAGACTATCTGGGGATGCGAAAGTTGGGGCTATGAGAATGTACTACCCTTTTTCAAACGTGCCGAAGCCAATGAAAGCCTTGGCGACACCTATCATGGTGAAACGGGTGCCGTTCCTGTCAGTGAAAATAGATACCGTCACCCTTTAACACAAGCCTGTATTCGTGCCTGCCAACAAATGGGCTTGCCTTACACCAATGATTTTAATGGCGCCTCACAAGAAGGTACGGGGTTTTACCAAACCACCACAAAAAATGGTGAGCGTGCCAGTACATCGCAAACCTACCTCAAATCCGTTATCAATAATCCAAACCTAACCGTTCAGACAGATGCCCTTGTTCATAAAGTAAATATTGAAGGCGATGTCGCCACAGGTGTCGTCTATTCAATAAAAGATGGTGAAGCGATAACGGCAAAAGCTCGCAAAGAAGTCATCATCAGCTCAGGTGCATTTGGCAGCCCTAAAATTCTTATGCTGTCTGGTATTGGCCCTGCCGAGCATCTTAGTGCGATGGGTATTGACCCTAAGATAGACCTTCCCGTCGGCAAGAATTTTCACGATCACCAACATATGTCGATCAATGCCACCACCAAAGAAGACATCAGTATTTTCAATGAAGATAAAGGCTTATCGGCCATAAAACATATGATGCAGTGGATGACGACTCGCTCTGGCTTATTAACCAGCAACGTTCTGGAAGGCGGAGCCTTTATCGACAGCGAAAATGTGGGTCGCCCTGACATTCAATTTCACTTCCTTCCTCTGCTTGATAATTTTGACAACACCCCAGGCGAAAAGCCCGAGGCAGAAGGTCATGGCGTTTCGATCAAGGTGGGCCATCTACGCTCTAAATCCCGTGGAGAAGTGCGCTTAAAATCGAATAACCCAAGCGACTTAGTCGAAATTGATGCTCAAATTTTGTCACACCCCGATGATGTAAAAAACCAAATTCGCGCGGTTCAAATGGGCCTAAAAGCCATGGAGCAACCCGCATTAAAAAACATCATCAAGAAGGTGGTCGAGCCAAATAACATTGCTATCGATGACACAGACGCGTTGGAAACCTTTGTGCGTCAAAATATCAAAACCGTCTACCACCCCGGCGGCACATGCAAAATGGGAGTGTCTCGTAGTGACTCTGTCATTGACTTAGAACTCAAAGTTCACGGCACCAAAAACCTTCGAGTGGTGGATCTCTCTATTTGCCCACAAGTACCTAGTGGTAACACCAACGCCGTTGCCATGATGATTGGCGAGCGCGGCGCGCACTTCACACTAAATTCTTCAAATTAAGGAGCAATAACATTATGTCAGACATTCCATTATTAGATGCTACCCAAGGCTTTTTGAAACAAGAACATGGTCAGTTCATTAATGGCCAATCAAGCTACACTAAAAATGCTCAAACGCCTGCCAGTGGTACATTCGATATTATCAACCCTGCGACAGAAGCCATTATTTCTAAAATTCACTGCGCCACAGCTCAAGAGGTCGACACGGCAATAGAGTCCTCCTACCAAGCATTTAAAGGTACTTGGGGGAAAACATCCCCTTATACACGTGGCGTTATCCTCAATAAACTGGCGGATTTAATTGAACAGAACGGGGAAGAAATTGCCCAATTAGAAACCTTGTGTAGCGGCAAATCCATCCACCTTTCACGCATGTTTGAAGTGCAACAAAGCGCGATGTTCTTGCGTTATTTCGCTGGTTGGAGCACTAAAATAAATGGCGAAACCATGACGCCGTCTTTTCCTTCTATGCAAGGGGAAGAATACAGTGCTTTCACTCGCAGAGAAGCCATTGGCGTCGTCGCCGGTATTTTACCTTGGAATTTTTCGGTCATGATTGCCTGTTGGAAAATCGGCGCGGCACTTTGTACTGGTTGTACCATTGTTCTTAAACCAAGTGAGTTCACACCGCTGACTATTCTGCGTATTGCTGAATTAGCAAAAGAAGCTGGCGTACCAGACGGTGTTCTTAACATAGTAAATGGCAAAGGCGATGTTGGTGGACAACTTATCCAACACCCTAAAGTTCGCAAAGTCTCTTTTACCGGTTCTGTCGCGACAGGCAAGAAAATTAGCGCAACAGCTTCCGCTGATCTGACTCGCTGCACTTTAGAGCTAGGTGGCAAAAACACCGCTGCAGTTTTAAAAGATGCGGATATTGATCGGGTTGTTGGCGGCCTTTTTCAGTTGGGTTACATACATCAAGGCCAAGTATGTGCCGCACCAGAACGTGTTTATGTTCACTCCTCTCGCCTTGACGAATTAACAACGAAGCTCGCACAAAAATTGAGTGAAGCCAAAATTGGTTCTCCGCTTGATGAAAGTGTTTATTTCGGCCCCCTCTCTAACGAACCGCAATTCAACAAGGTTTGCGAATACTTAGAAATTGCCCACAAAGAAAGCCGAGTCTTACACGGCGGCAAAGCCATTGAGGGCGAAGGTTTTTTTGTTGAGCCTACGATAGTGCAAGCATCCAGCGTTGATGAAACACTCATGCAAGAAGAGACATTTGGACCAATCATTAGCTTTATGCCTTATGAAGACGAAGAAGAGTTAATTGATCTAATCAATAATACGCCATTTGGTTTAAGCAGCAGTATCTGGACCAATAACTTATCTCAAGCCATGCGAATGATCCCGAAAATTGAGTCTGGTACAGTTTGGGTCAATATGCACTCTATCCTTGACCCTTCTGTGCCATTTGGGGGCACTAAACAATCCGGTGTCGGCCGAGAGTTTGGCCGTGAATTCATCAATGACTATACCGAAGTCAAATCCGTGATCATGTGCTACTAAAAACCAAGAGAAAACTGCAAAAGATTAGACCTTGACATCATGTGAATTTAGTTGGAACAATACTTGCTGAAATAGTTTATATTTCAACTAAATTCGCATGACTTTTAAGGTACTTATACATCAATAAGTCGATCTCTAGAGAGCCATGCATAATGGGAGAAAGAAATGCTCGACTTAGATCGCTGGGAACACTCTGTACACTCTATTTGCGGCAATTTTGACACTCAACCACATCGCAACATCCCTTTTATCGGCAATATGAGACTGGATGATCATAACGGTTTGGATGTGGTTCACATCGAAACCAATGCAGAAAAGATAGTCCGCTCAAAGTCAACGAGCCAAGACGACAAACACTATTTTGTCATTCTACAAAAGCAAGGCACCATGGGGTTTTCTTGGTCGAATAACAAAGACCTATTGTTACCAGGCGAAATTGCGCTTATTGATTCGTCTTTGCCTTACGACATGCATCCCCAAGGCCTAATACAACAAATGTCCGTGCATTTACCAAAAGCTTATGTTGACAGTTTATGCTCTATACACGCACAACACCGAATCACCAAAATTGCTCAGAACCGTTCCAGCAGTCAAATGTTACTGACTATGTTACGTCAATTGGCCAATACTGATTACCAAAACCCCTCTTTTCAGGAAGATGGCGATGCATTGCAGTACGCCATTAGCGCGTTAATCAAACCTTCCCTTGAGCATACAAATAGTGACTCAGCGTCTTTGATGAAAGAACGAGCTAAACAGCACATATTGCGCCTTTTGACCGAAGAAAACCTTAGTCCAGACCATATAGCAAACGCCATGAACATGTCGAAAAGATCACTCTATCGACTTTTCTCTGAAGAGAATCTCAGCGTAGCTCAATTTATTTTGCAGATGCGCATCGAAAAATGCTGTGAAGACATGCTTACTGCGGATGCAATGCAACAACCATTATCAATTACGGAAGTGGCTTATCGTTGGGGGTTTTCAGACGCATCACAACTATCTCGCGCCTTTAAGCGAGTCAAAGGGGTCTCTCCAAGACAGTGGCGAAAAAGCCAAGCGTAATTAAGCTCGTTCAATCATATTTTGCGGCTTATTTTTTTATCCTCAAAAGATCAACACTCTCTAATACGATGAAAACCTTATCGAAATATTGATCTAAACAGGGACACTAAAACACGTATTTCTCTAGTGAAAAGTAACCATAAGTTTAGCGTCCCTATTCATTAGATAGCATAAATCGAATAAGCCACACTTATTATCAGAGCAAGACAACTTAATTTAACAGTTCTTTAAACCAGCTAGCATGGCTCAATAGGTCATCGTCTTCACGTACTTTACCGATAAGCTGCAATCCTAAAGGGATGCCATTTTCATCTTTCATGCCCGGTACGTTAATCACAGGAAGCCCCATAGCTTGCCAAGGACGACTCATGTGTGGTGCCCCAGTGGCTGCATGACCTAGCGGTGCGATATCTGGTGCGGCTGGCGCTAAGATGGCATCAGCCTTTGGCACATAACGCCATAACCAATCTCGACACGCTTGCACTGCCTCCAATGACGCGACATAACTTGAACGATCCATAGTAAGACCTTGTTCCATCAAAGTGGCTAATGGGTCGCTTAGTTGGTTTGGCTGAAAGGATTCTATCACTAAGTTACGACACACTTCCCAGGCCATGATATTAATATGGTGGTTCACCATGTCTTTTATGCGATTACCAGCATCCAACTCAACCACTTTGACGCCTTGCGCCTTGAGCTTATCTACAGCCTTTTGTGTAGCACTTTCCATCGCTGGTGACGTCTCACCGACCGATTCTCCATGACAGACCAATACGCATTTTGGCGCTATTGATTCGCTCGCTTTAATAGAAACAGGCTGACGCAACAAGATCGCGCGCAGTAGCTGAATATCTTCGACATTACGCGCAAACAGCCCCAGTGAATCAAGCGACTGCGCCAATGGCTGACCACCGCGTAATGAAAATTCGCCACGACTTCCTACGTAACCAATGGTACCGCAATAAGCAGCAGGACGAATCACCGACGCTGCGGTTTGAGAACCCAACGCCATTGGCACCATGTTGTCAGCAATGGCAGCAGCAGAACCACTAGACGAGCCACCCGGTGTACGTTCTAAATCGGCAGGATTTTTGGTTTTTCCCGGTTTAAAATAAGCAAATTCTGTCGTAACGGTTTTCCCTAACACTATGCCACCCGCAGCACGAATTAAGGCGACACAGGTTGCGTCTTCAACTGGCTGTCGTCCAGCATGAATCGATGAGCCCATTTCCGTTGGCATTTCCTCGGTATCAATAATGTCCTTCACACCCAATGGCAGCCCTTTTAATAAACTGGCATCAAAGAAGGCTTTATCAGCTCGATAATAAGCAAGGTATTCATCACGAGTGCGCTTCTTTTGCCAAGCACCCACCTCAGGCTCACGGGCTTCTATGCGATCAAAACAAGCGTGAATGATCGCTTCAGTAGTGCAATCCCCTTCTTCTATGGCGCGTAGCATTTGGCACAAGCCCATTTCATTTACATCAATGCTCTTATTCATAAATAAACTGCCTACTCGTGTTGTAAAAAAGAATTTAAAATCTCATTAGAGTAAATAAAGTCGCTCGACCTAACATCACGCCCTGCGCGCCAAGATGACTTTCACTGCGTTGCTACCACAACGAAAGCCTCTGTCTTGCAATATGCTTATTTCACCATCCATCCCATGGATAATGGCAGGTAGAGCGCTGAAGGAAGACAAGACGCCATCAAGCTGACGATCCTTATGATTGCTCACTTAAAGCGGTCAATCGATAGTGAGCAATCACAGCCTCTCTATGGATTACTTTGTTTGAGCGACGGACTGCTCATTCAAGCAGTGGTAAGCTCGGTTGAAATACACTAAGCCTTGACCATCCGTGCCGACTTTTGCGTCTTTCACACGGCAATAAAAGACATTGTGAGAGCCAATTTCATGGCTTTCATGGATTTCGCAATCAAAACTAACCAAGGCTTCATCCAGTGCAGGCGCGCCCGTTGTAAGCGTTGTCCATTGATGCTTAGCAAAGCGCTCTTCACTGGTTAAATCACGGTTGGCAAAATCCCAAGAAACATCTTGATGGTGACTTTGCAATACGTTCACACACAATACCGCGTTCTTTTTAAAGTGAGGATTAGCGAATGAGTTACGATTCATACACACCAACAAAGTCGGTGGCTCATCTGTCACACTGGTTACAGCGGTTGCTGTAAAACCAAAACGTCCAGCTTCACCATCGGTAGTGATCACGGACACGGCACCACCCAGCATAGACATGCCATCGCGGAATAGTTTTGTATCAATCATAGTATTCTCCTTCCCTTATCAGGGGGTATTAAATATCGAGAACAAGTCGAGGAGAAAGTGAACGAGAACAACACAAAGTAATTTGATCATTGTCTTCTTTCTCTTCTTCCGTCAGATAAACATCACGGTGCTCCGGCGTGCCTTCAATCACATCACAAAGACAAGTGCCACATGTCCCCTGCTCACAGGAAACTTTCACTTTCACGCCAGCCGCTTTTAGTGCATCAGCAATACTTTCGTTTTCGCCAACCTGCACCGTAACGCCACTTTGCTCAGCAACGACTTCAAAGCTTGCACCGCCTGTTTCAACTTCCACGTTAAAAAACTCTTTGTGTACGTTGCTATCCGCCATCCCGAGATTTTTCGCTGTGCTAATCACCCAGTCCATAAAACCGTTCGGACCACAAACATAAAGATGAGTATCCGCATCAACGTCTTTCAAAACCGCTTCCAAATCCAAACGCTGATCTTCAGAATCAAAATGTAAATCAACATGATTGGCGAATGAACAAGACGCTAACTCATCAAGGAAACCACTTGTTTCAGGTGAACGACTGCAATAATGCAACTCAAACGCCTTGCCTTCTGCCTTCAAGGAATACGCCATCGCAATCATCGGCGTGATTCCGATACCGCCACCAATCAATATAGAGCGCTTAGCACTTTTCTCTAATGGGAAGTGGTTACGCGGAATACCAATGGTTAGCTCGGAGCCCTCTTGCAAATTAAGATGAGCAGCCACCGACCCACCACGGGAGTTCGGATCTTTTAAAATACCTAAACGATATGCACTGGTGTCTGCAGGGTCACTACACAGTGAATACTGACGAATCAGATCATCACCTAAATGCACATCAACATGCGCCCCGGCCTCAAAAGCTGGCAATGCCTCACCATTGAGGCTCGCAAGCTCTAAAGCCATCACACCGTCAGTGTGGTTTTCTCGTTTACGAACAACGACTTTCAATAATGTTTCAGACATGCAACTCTCCTCCCGACCCAGGCCGAAGTCGGGACCCTGGTTCACAAACATAACTCAAATAGAACTCGTTAAGCAGACAACACTGCTTAACGCATAAACAAACCGCCATTGACATCCCATGTTGTTCCGGTGGTGAAGTAGGCTTCTGGACGAGCAAACTGCACGACCATGTCACCAATAAAGTCCGCATCACCTAGTTGACCAACAGGAATCGCCCCCAACAAGGTTGGCAAGCGCTCTTCTGGTACCAAAGCGGTCACCATCGGCGAATCAATCGGGCCAGGCGCTATGGCATTAACGGTTACCCCCTTGCTAGCCAGCTCTTTGGCAAAGACTTTGGTCACCGTCAAAATGCCACCTTTGGAAGCGGCATAATGAGCCCCCGTTGAAGTGCCTCCATTTTGCCCAGCCAAAGACGCCATATTGATGATACGGCCATAGCCTTGTTCAGCCATGTGTTTACCCATCACCTGACAACCAATAAACACACCGCCAAGATTGATATTCACCACCTCATTAAACTCTTCTGGGGAAATATCCATCACTGGTGTGGCTTTCGTTACCGCCGCGTTATTGACCAGCACATGCAATGCACCAAACTCAGCCTGAGCAAACTTCAGTGCATTATCGAAATCGGACTTCTTAGCGATATTTAACTCGCAAGCAATGGCGTTTTTCCCTTCTGGATCAAGGGAAAGCGCAGCGGATTTAGCCGCTTCAACATTGGCATCGGTCAATACCACACGAAAACCCGCCGCATACAAACGTGATGCGATATGAAATCCAAGTCCTTGCGCGGCACCAGTTACCAGTGCCACGTTTGATTGTGTAGATTGAGACATTATTTCGCCCTCTTTTTGGGTCATCAAAGACCGTTAAAAGATGAAACTTACTGTACGTAAGAAGCCGTCAGCATGCATCAGTTTGACCACTTTACGAGCAATCACAAAACCGTCAGCGGTTGGTTTTAAGCGATACTCTAAGTCAGCTGGGTATGAAACGAGATTACCGTGACGCAATTCATTCAATGTCATAGCACAGCGCACAACCACATAGTCGGCCGCTTCTTCTAAGACACGCACACGGGATATCATACGAACGGTGCCGCTGACTGAGTCTGCCGACACAGACTCACCACTTTCCAAGCGAGCCACTCGCATACGACGCATATCGGCATCATCTAACGCTAGGTTCAAGGTGTTTTCATAATCCGTTTCATTGTTGTCGGTCGGTACAATGTATAAACCGGTCTTATCCCAAAGAGACAACCATTCTTGATATTCTTTGTGATCTAACAAATCAGCTTCGTGCCAAATAAACGCCGTTGCCTTATTAAGCAGGTCTGTATTAATTGTCATCTTATTTCTCCCCTTCGGCGGCCATCATTTGCTTGTATTTTTGATACGCACCACGCATGCCTGTTTCAGAGCACACAGCACCCGCGACATTACCATCTGGAGATGTATGTAAATTCTCCATACCGCGGTTAACAAGAATCCAGCCATCTTTACCCGCCATTGATCCTTTTTGAACACGCTCCCATGCTTCACCATCATCTGGTGTACCGAAGCCCATAGGTCCTTGGAAATGCTCATGTAAACGCATACGTTTACGGTTAAAGGGCGCCGGAGCACCTTCACCACCAATAGCAACGTGTTGAATCTCTGTTACCCCAACGCTAACGGGGCGTAAGACGCGGAAAAACGCCATTGAACAAGACACGTTCGGGAATAAGTTCAAGTTAAAGCCTGTGCCATGGGCAGCACGTACAAGGCGTTTCACTTGTTCTTCGTCTTGACCTTCATCACGCAACGCCTGTGCAAGATCTTCAAAGCGCTCTGGAATCGGCTGATCCAAATCTGCCTCTAAATCCACTAAGTCAGGAATCATTACCATGACGCTGTGTCCATGCCCCAAATCTTCAACGAAGCCGTCGCCATCTAGGAAATCAAAAATGTCCGCAGTGGCATTATCCAACGAGCTGATAAATGACTTATGGATGATTGGAAAATGGTAAGCATCCGTCGTGTTTTCAAGCTGAATTTTCCAGTTACCTGGGAAATTAAAGCGATGCTCGCCCAACACTTTCAATGGGTAACCGCCGCCTTGCTTAACAAACAAGTCGATCCATTTTTTCGCGCCGCCCAAGAAATCTTCTAGTGGCTCGATGTCGCTTTTAAAGGTCGCAAAAACCAAACCTTGATACGACTCATGACGCAAACTTTCTAGTGGCAAATCGCTTTTATCAAGAACCCCTTCGTATTCTTCTACTTTCGGGATCGCACGCAAACCACCATCCAAACCATACCCCCAACCGTGATATGGGCAGGTGAAAGCTTTCGTTTTACCTTTACGGCCTTCACACACGGTTGCACCACGGTGACGACAGCGGTTCAGCAAAACATGTAGGTTCATTTTACGGTCGCGGCTCAAGATAACAGGATGACGACCAACAAAAGACGTTTTAAAGCTGCCCGCTTCTGGCACTTCACTTTCGTGACCAATGAAGACCCATGTGTTTTGGAACACTTTATCCAGTTCTTCTTCAAAGATTTCTGGGTCTGAATACAACGCTTTGTGGACGCGACCCTCTTCAACCATATCTGCCGCTTTTTGACTGATATTTTTCAACGCAATTAATTCACTCATCTTCTTTCTCTCTTTAATCTTTTAGACATCGACCCTATCGCTTTCGCACCAGCTTATTTAGGTACAGGCAATGTGGCATCATCATTCCAATCCGATACCGGACGGCTAAACAGATTCTCTGTTTGAAAATGTGCCATTCGCCATACGCCGTTATCACGTCGAAACGACACGCTCAAACGGGCACTGTTGAGATGAGAACCCCCTGCACTAAAGCTAGACACTTGGATCATGTTCCAGCTACCAAAAGCCTTATCGCCATCCACGCGAATCACTTCGGATGACAGGTAATGCACGTTTAACGAAAAATGCGCCGGCTCAACGGTGTATTTCGACAACATAGCGACAATGGCATCACGACCTTCATAGCCACCGAAGCTTTTCGAATAGCGAGCCCCCTTGCCTTCCCACTTGGCGTCTTCGGTAAACAAGTCACCTAATTCATCCAATGGAGTCGCTGGGTTTAGGTGATCACATAGATCCATATAACGATTGATACAAGCACGAATCGCGCGGTCGCTTTCTAAAGCGTCAACTCGTGCCAATATCGCTTCTAGCTCATTCGTGTCCTTCATACTTGTACCCTTCTTATTTATCGTTAGGCCTTAGGCACGTTGTACAATCAGTTCACGACCGATACGGGATTCGATTTTCACGTAACGCCAAAGCTTGTATGGTGTATCACCTACCGCTGTCGTACGTAGCAAGTTACAGCAGGCAACCACAGTGTCGTAGTCTTTTACATCAGCCAACAGATAGGTTGTCCAAGGGTAACCAGCAGACGGACCAACCATACTTTGGTCATCGTCCATATTGCCGATAACGTCAACACCATCCATATCGTGAATGCCATTCCACATTTCGCCAAATGCCGCCCAAACATCTAATTGCTCATCGCGTGCTGCATCCATAAAGTTTTGGTTAATCCCCATGCAAAACAGTACGCGTAATGGTTTTTTATCGCTCATAATACATTTCTCCAATAATCAAAAAGTTCGTCTAAAAATAGATAAAATTAGGCTAATTTCTTATAAATAACCTGGTAATGGCTTTTGCCCGAAGAAGATGGCACCGGCATTTTGCCAAGTAATGTCACCCATAAAAGCGTGCTGAGTAACCACTTGCGCATCGTTAACAAAACGCGATAATGGGCTGCTCTTATAAACGCCCGTCATACCGGAGACCATTTGCACTTTACGCGCAACATCAGCGCCAACACGAGAAGCATGGGTCGAAGAAAGACGTAATAAACTAATTTGCTGAACAGACAAGTCTTCGTTCTTCTCTAACGTCTGCCAAGCATCATTGATTGCATCGTAGAAGAAACAGCGTGCTGCACGTAGATCCGCATCAGCCTTAGCCACTTCCGCTTGAGTTAGAGGACGCTCGCCAATATTTGGAGCGCCAGTCACCGAAGCACGACCTGCCGCCATGGCTTTAAGTTCGTCCAACGCCGCTCGCGCGATACCCAAACTAACGACTGCCAACACTTGAGTCGCTAAAGAAAGCGATGGGTAACGGAATATAGAGCCTTCTAGGCTAGACGCGCCACCACGAATACAAGTCCAGTCTTCAGGAACATCAACGTTATTGACAACCAAATCATGACTACCCGTACCGGCCATCCCGGTCACATCCCAGTTATGCTCGATTGTTAATTTACTTGAAGGCATCACAGCCATGCGAGGTGCACCGATTGTTTCGCCCGCGCCGTCTTTAGGTAAAATACCGACACCAATCATATCAGCGCCTTTAGAGCCACTAGACCAGCTCCATCGACCTTTCACATTGTAATTTCCTGCACTAAGCTCTGCCGGTTGAGGTGGAAAAATCCCCCCAGCGAAAACAATGTCTGGTGAGTCTGCATAAATTTTCTCTAGAGTAGCCAGAGGCAATGCGGATAGGTAGATGGCACCAATTCCAAAACTCGCTACCCAACCTGCCGAACCGTCAGCCTTAGAAATTTCTTCTACAACCTCACAGAATTGAGCCGCTGTTATTTCATCACCACCAAATTTTTTAGAAACCAAGGCACGGTAAATGCCCAAACTGCGAAATTTCTCAATAACGTCCTGGCTAATAAATTGCTGGCTATCGAACTCGTTATTACGTGCACGAGTTCTAATGTCGCTCATCACTTGCTCAAACGCCTCAGTTCCCAAAGCATCAAATACAGATCCTGAGGACTTTTCTTCTTGGTAAGGCGTACCTATGTTATTCAGACTCATAATTAGCTCCTCTAATGCAGATTTAGTTACGACCCTATAGGACGAATACACTGTTCAAATGAAGGTTCTTATTGTTTTTTACTGCATCGATAAAAAGACTAAGAACTTCTCTCTTTCACCATCGAACAACAGAAACCACCGTCATCCAACATCCCGCTTTGCACCACTCAAAAACCTTAAGTTAACGTATAAAGAATATTAATAAGGTCTTATTAATTACTTTACTTGTCAACTAATTTTTCAAGTTAATTATCAACAAAATAACAGGTTAAAAACCGGACATCAAACAAAAATCATGTCAATAAAAACGCACAAAAATACACTAAACAGCTGATTTAAAACAAAAATTAAGCAAAAAAGTCGATTTTTAATGGCAAAAATAAGTCAAAACAAAAACATCTCTCTCCTCTACATGAAAACTAAAAATATGAGAGAAAAGCGCTTTTTCATGCATTTTTTATTTATTTTTTTGTGTTGTTTTTTACAAAAAACAGTGGCAGGCTAACTTCTGATTAAGATATGAAAGCGCATAACTCCAATAAAAATAGCTAGAAAAATAGTTACCCGTTAAAGAGGCGAATAATGATCTCTAGGGGATAAAAAAACGCTGTAAACATCAAGTAGTGTTAACGACATAAAAGGAACCTCTCATGACACCTAAAAAAGTAATATCTGCTTTATTTCTAAGCTCTTCGCTACTCACACCGCTAGCAAACGCTGACATAAAAATTGGCGTAGTCAGCTCCACTACTGGACCTATCGCGCTAGTAGGTATCCCTCAAAAAAACACCATTCCACTCCTTCCCACCTCTGCTGGTGGTGAAAAAATCACCTACATATCGCTGGATGACGGAAGCGATCCAACCGCGACGGTTAAAGCATTCAAGAAGTTAATTGACGAAGAACATGTGGACGCAATCATAGGTCCAAGTGGTTCAGGCAACGCAATGGGCGTTATTCAATTCGCGGCAGAATCAGGTACTCCAATGTTAGCGCCAGTTGGGACCGCTGCCGTTGTATTGCCAATGACAAAACAAAAGAAATGGGTTTTCAAAACCACACAGAATGACGACCTAATTGCCAAAGCATTGGTCGAACAAATGAAAGCAACCGGCATCAAAACCATTGGACTTATCGGGACAGCAGACCCCTATGGTGAAAACTGGGCCAAGGTAATGAAAGACCTAACCCAAAAAGCAGGCATTCAAATTGTCGCGAATGAACAATTTCAGCGCCAAGACACTTCCATGACAGGTCAAGGCTTAAAAATCCTAATGGCCAATCCAGATGCCGTTCTGATTGCCGCACCTGGAAGCTCATCGGTAATGCCACAAACCACACTTAAAGAGCAAGGTTATAGCGGTAAAATTTACCAAACACACGGTGCAGCACTAGACCCCTTCCTCCGTCTTGGCGGCAAAGCCGTTGAAGGTACCATCCTAGCCGCAAGCTCCATGCTGGTTTTAGATGAAGTACCAGACAGCCCCTCCAAAGAAATCGCCACAAAATACATCGCAGATTACAAAAAACTTTATGGCGAAACACCCGCTACCTTCGGCGGCAATGTGTTAGATGCAGGCCTACTCCTTGAGAACGCCATTCCAAGCGCACTAAAGTCAGGCAAACCAGGTTCAGCAGAATTCCGTAGCGCACTCCGTGATGCACTGGAAAAGACCAAAGAAATGCCTGCTACACAGGGCGTATATAACATGACAGCAGAAGACCACAGCGGCTTTGACGAACGCGGCCGCGTTTTAATTACTGTCAAAGACGGCAAATGGACACTATTAAAATAACACCCGCCCCATAAGGAGGTGGGCGTACACCAGCCAGCCCACCTCCATAAGAAAAACTAAAAAAAATTTGTCGCCACGAAGCCACAAAAATCAATGAGAACAAAAGGAATCACATTAAATGAACTTTCAGATTGCCACACTGCTTGGACAGGATGGCCTAACCAATGGGGCCATCTACGCCTTATTGGCCCTATCAATTTTGCTGGTTTTTACGGTCACGCGAATACTTCTCATCCCATTAGGAGAATTCGTGACATTTGGCGCGTTAACAATGGCCGCCATGCAGATGGGCAAAACACCAAAATTGGAATGGCTATTATTAGGTCTAGTTTTAATCGATTGCGCACTTGATGTATACCAACAAATCAAACGCCACATTGATCGAAACAAAATGAAAATGATCGCTCTTAAACTTGGCTATGCCGTGATCATAATCGCCTTGCTAAATAATTTGTCATTATCAGAAATCCCAATGATCGCCCAAATAGCATTAACACTTTGCTTAATCGTGCCCATTGGCCCCATTATATATCGTTTATTTTTCCAGCCATTAGCAGATGCTCCCGCACTGGTTTTACTGATTGTCTCCATTGCCCTTCATGTCACCATGGTAGGCGTGGGTTTATTATTGTTTGGTCCTGAAGGGGCTCGCACACAACCTTTTTCAGACACGGGCTTCCGCTTAGGTGCCGTCATGTTAAAAAGCCAAACCCTATGGGTCATTCTGGTTTCTATCTTCCTCATTGTGGCTTTATTCATTGCTTTTGAGCGCACGCTATATGGCAAGGCACTTCGCGCCACAGCGGTAAATAGAATGGGGGCTCGTTTACAGGGCATCTCACCGATTTTTGCTGGCAAGGCCACTTTTGCCCTAGCCGCCTTTATCGGCAGCGCATCGGGGATTTTGATCGCCCCCATCACCACCCTTTATTACGACTCGGGGTTCATCATCAGCCTAAAAGGTTTTGTCGGGGCCATTATTGGTGGCCTTGTCAGCTACCCCATTGCCGCCATTGGCGCTGTCGCAGTTGGCATGATCGAAGCTTTCTCCATGTTTTGGGCAAGTAATTACAAAGAAATCATCGTTTTCACCCTGATTATTCCATTCTTAATCTGGCGCTCGATGAATAGCCACAATGTAGAGGATGACGAATAAATGAAATCGCGTAATTTAATTATTATTGTTTTAGTCATACTCGCCATTGCACCCCAAGTATTACCCACATTTCAGATCACTCTACTTAACTATATTGGTCTATATGCACTGGTTGTATTGGGTTTGGTATTACTCACTGGCGTAGGTGGCATGACCAGCTTTGGTCAAGCGGCTTTTGTTGGACTTGGCGCCTACTCCACCGCCTACCTAACCACCACAGAACAACTACCAAGCTGGCTCGCTTGGTCGGCAGGATCACCTTGGGTGGGGTTACTTATCGGCTTACTATTAACCGCTGCTGTTGCCTTGTTCCTTGGCGCCCTTACCCTTAAATTATCAGGACACTATTTACCATTAGGCACCATTGCTTGGGGCATTTCACTGTATTACTTGTTTGGCACCATGAGTTCCATGGGCGGTTACACAGGCATCAGTGGATTACCGTCTTTAAGCCTGTTTGGTGTTCTTCTCGATAAAGGCGAAAAGATTTATTACTTGATTTGGGCCATTTTGATGGTAGCCGTCTGGATTACCAGCAATCTACTTAATTCCCGTGAAGGCCGTGCCATTCGAGCCCTAAAAGGCGGTCAATTAATGGCGGAATCCATGGGTGTGAACACTTTTCGCTCAAAAATGGTGATTTTCTTAATTTCCGCTCTTTTCGCTGCTATTTCAGGTTGGCTTTACGCGCACACTCAACGCTTTGTCAACCCAACCCCTTTTGGTCTTAGCATGGGTATTGATTACCTGTTTATGGCATTGGTTGGCGGTGTTGGCAGCGTCTGGGGAGCACTGCTTGGTGCAGGCATTTTAACCATGCTCAAGCAATGGCTTCAGGATTGGTTGCCCCTTGTCATGGGCGACAATGGCCAATACGAAGCCATTGTTTTGGGATTGTTAATTATTTTCATGATGCAACGCTCACCTGGTGGCATTTGGCCTTTATTAGTGAAGCTTGCACCTGCCTCATGGCGCAATCAAAACCATATAAAGATCACCTCTTCCGCCGCCGAACTACCACGTCGGGATTTACCACAAAAAGGCAAATTGATACTAGAAGCCTGTAACGTTACTCGCCGCTTTGGTGGTTTGGTTGCCAACAATCAAATGAATCTAAAACTGCATGCTGGCGAAGTACTCGCGCTAATCGGTCCAAATGGCGCAGGCAAAAGCACCATGTTTAACCAGCTTTCAGCGGTCGATACACCAAGTGATGGTGAAATACTGTTTTTGAACCAAAGCTTAAAAGGTAAAAGCTCTCGCCAAGTGGCCCATATGGGCATGAGCCGTACCTTCCAACACGTCAAACTGCTCGCCACAATGACAGTGTTAGAAAACGTCGCACTGGGTGCTCACATGCGCGGCAACAAAGGTATTATCAGCTCAGCACTTCACATTGAACGTGAAGAAGAGCAACGCCTTCTAAAAGAAGCGCAATACCAACTTGAGCGAGTTGGTCTAGGCGAACACCTCTACACAGAAGCAGGCAGCCTATCTCTTGGGCAACAACGCATCCTTGAAATTGCTCGTGCGCTTTGTGCCGATCCATGCGTGTTGCTACTGGACGAGCCGGCAGCGGGACTTCGCCACAAGGAAAAACAAGCTCTTGCAGAACTACTCAAGAAACTACGACAAGAAGGCTTAGCCATTTTATTGGTTGAACATGACATGGACTTTGTGATGAATCTTGCCGATCGAATTGTGGTAATGGAATTTGGTGAAAAGATTGCGGAAGGTTTACCCGAAGAGGTCCAATCCAACCCTGCTGTTTTAGAAGCCTACTTGGGAGGTGCAGAATAATGACTCAAGCCACAGAAAAAAACCTACTCGACATCAGCGATCTTCACGTTGCCTATGGCAAAGTGGAAGCCCTTACCGGTATCGACCTAACCCTCAAGGAAGGAAATTTGGTCACCGTTATCGGCCCGAACGGCGCCGGCAAAACCACACTACTGTCGGCTATCATGGGAATATTGCCTTCCAAAGGCACAATTCACTTTAATGGCCAAGATTTTATCTGCCCAAATGTTGAAACCCTGGTTGGCCATGGACTTGGTCTGGTTCCAGAAAAGCGCGAGCTTTTCTCCACCATGACCGTTCAAGACAATCTATTACTGGGTGCGTTCCAGCGTTACCGCCGCGGGGATAAAAGTTACAACCAAACCTTGAACGAAATTTATAAGCTCTTCCCTCGCCTATGGGAACGCCGCCAACAGCAGGCCGGCACTTTATCCGGTGGTGAACGACAAATGCTGGCGATTGGTCGCGCCATGATGAGCAAACCAAAACTCTTAATGCTAGATGAACCTAGCCTCGGGTTAGCGCCATTAATTACACGTGAGATTTTTCGTATTTTTGCCGATTTACGTAGCCAAGGAGTCTCAATACTTCTGGTGGAACAAAACGCTCGCGCAGCACTAAAAGTAGCGGATTACGCCTATGTTCTAGAAGGTGGACAAATTGCCATGCAAGGCCCAGCAGCAGAACTTACCAATGACCCCAAGGTGATCGAAGCCTATTTAGGGTTAGCAAGCAAGCACCAGGAACTGCTTTCCAGCTAAGGAGATCCCCCCACAAAAAAAACAGAGTTTACCAACAGCCGGAGAGGGCTCTCATCTTTGAGGCTCTCTCATTTTTTAATGGAAAAATGAATTATGAACATTTGTATTGCAGGCGCTGGCGCTATTGGATGCACGCTCGCAGCCCGCCTAACCAAATCAGGTCAAAATGTTAAAGTACTTGCCAGAGGCGCAACGCTTGAGACTCTTCAAAAGAAAGGTATCCATCTCACAGATATAGACGGCGAACACAGAGTTAACGTCATTGCCTCAGATTCAGCAGAAGAGTTAGGCCCACAAGATCTTATTTTTATTTGTAGCAAAGCCCCCGCCTTGCCAACGATGTTAAAACTGATCGCTCCTATGCTGCAGGAAAAAACCATGGTTATTCCTGTGGTAAACGGCATTCCATGGTGGTATTTCCAAGGCATTGAGGGACGATTTTCTGGTGATTGCATTCAAGCCATCGACCCTGAAGGCAGTGTTAGCAAATTGCTACCTTACAATCACCTCATTGGTTGCGTGGTATTTATTACCGCATTTCGAAACTCACCAGGTGTCGTCACCTCAACCAACCCTCACCTCATCGTATTTGGTGAAATCAATCACCAAATGAGTGAACGACTTGAGCAAGTGCGAAAGGTAATGGAAGACGCCGGTATCGAAGCGCGAGCCACGGACAACATTCGCGACCAGATATGGACCAAAGTCGCTGCAAATATCACCTCTAACCCACTTTCTGTGGTGACCAAAGGCACACTTGAGCAACTCTATAGCGACACTCGCTTAAAACCTCTCGTGCGCAAAGTACTCGATGAAGTTTTACTGGTTGCCGCGGCCTATGGTGCCCGAATTCGTTTTGACCCTCATACCTTCATGGAACTTGGAGCAGGCATGGGTGCAGTTAAAACCTCTATGTTACAAGACTACGAGGCAGGCCAACCTTTAGAACTTGACGCAATCGGCTACACCGTCTTAGAGCTAGCAAACAAAGTAAGCATTCCAATGACGACTACACAACAGTTGCTGGATCTTACCCACTTTATTGCCTCACAACCCCAAGCAAATTCTTAACACTGACGAAATGGAGGGAACACACTCATGAACAATTCAACAAAACGCCCCACCCACATTAGCGAAGAAGAATGGGCGCTTCGCGTAAAATTGGCTCACTGCTACCACTTAATAGACTTTTTCGGCTGGACTGAGACGATTTTTAATCATATCTCAGCCCGCCTGCCCCACATTGAAGGCGAATATTTAGTGAATCCATTCGGGTTAAATTATACTGAAATCACCCCGGAAAATTTAATCAAGGTGGATGTTAACGGCCATAAATTAGACGACTCTCCATACGATGGTAATCCGGCTGGTTTTGCTCTTCACGGCGCCATTCACGCTGCACGAGAAGACATACATTGTGTCATCCACACTCACACCAATGAAGTTTCAGCCATCGCCATGAAAAAACAAGGTTTCAGCCATGACAGTTTTTACGGCGCGCAACTTTATGGGCGTGTTGGTTATCATGAGTTTGAAGGCATTACTTTATTTGATGATGAAAAAAGCCGCATGCTGGAGAGCCTAGGGCAAAAGCATATTCTTGTCTTACGAAATCATGGTATCGCAGTGGGAGAATTTGATATAGAGCGCACCTTCTTCCTTCTCTGGACAGTACAACGCGCTGCAGAAATTCAGGTAACGTCTGGAGCGCTAGGTGGTGAAGATGTATTACTAGAACAAAGCATAAGCAAGAAGTGTGCTGATCTAACACAAATGCTCATTAAAGATAGTGGCTTTGCTGACAAGTTTTACAGTGCAATGGTACGCAAAATGGAATCTGAAAAAGGCCCTTGTTGGTAATACAACCTTAAAAGAGCCAGCCAACCTATGGCTGGTTCTTTTACACGGCACACCTTATAGAAAATTTGCAAATGAGAATCATTATTGATATAAATACTTGATAATTCAATTGACTAAAAACGTCATTTTTTGTACATTTTCACCCTTCTTAAAATCAAGGACTCTTAATGAGCAGCAAGCCTAGAACACCGCGAAGTCAACGATTTAATCCCGCAAGTGATGACTTCCATAAAGAAGATTTTCCATTTTATTGGTTAAATCAAGTTCATGGTCGTTACAGCGCCGCCATTGAAAAAGCATTAAAAAAAGTGAACCTTGACATCCCAAGATGGCGAATTTTATTCACGCTAAAAGAAGAAGGCACCTGCAGTGTCTCGCAGATTGCAGTTCACGCTATTGCAAAGCTGCCCACTGTAACAAAAATCATTCAACGCATGAAACAAGATGGCCTTGTAGACACAAGAGTAAGAAGTGATGACGGCCGCGTCACAGAAGTCATGATCACAGAAAAAGGCATCGCTGCTGTTGAAGATATCCGTTGTGTCACCAAAGATTTATTCAAACAAAGTTTTAAAGGCATGACAGAAGCAAAAATAAAAAGACTCAATAAATTACTTGAAGAGCTGTTCCACAATCTACCAGAACACTAAGCTAAGAAAAGCTTGAACACTTCTCCCACGACTCGAAGAACATATAAATCACTACACACTACATAAACCGCATGATTTATGACAATGGTTGATGCAAGTGACGCTAAATCTTAGATTTCAGAGAAATTGTCACTCTTTGACCACTTAAGAGACAAACGTCTCTATATAAAGTGTTTCAACCTTACCCCGAGCCCATTCGGTTTTACGTAGAAACTTTAAACTGGACTTCACCGAGGGGTCACTTTTAAAACAATTAATATTGATACGAGTCGCTAACTCGTCCCAGCCGTAATGTTCAACCAAATCTGTGACAATCTTTTCCAGTTTTACACCATGCAAAGGGTTATTAACTTGTGTTCCGACCATATCTCTTTATTCCTATCACTCAATTGGCTATTTGATAGAGAGTATACAGCAAACAGAAAAAAGCCGCTTAAAGATAATGCGACCAAAAGGCTCCACCTAGCGAGTTCCTAGTAAAGCCAGTTTATTGGAGACACTCAAACAATCGGGGATTATGATTCCTTTTTTCTGCCGTGATGGAGTGGAATGTGCCGAACCTGTGAATGAACTGGTACTGTCCTACAAGGTGAAGTAGATTATCGCGATTACCTTCTAAATGATGCTGAAAGGAAGGGCAATCAGGTGATACCACCCTGCGTATAAAGAGCACTGGCGGAGACAAAGCTTCAATAGAGTAAACCGGAATACTTTATCTTCTTCTCCCAATCTGCACCCCTAACGCGCCAAAGTTATTTCCTGCGAGATTATCGCTCAACCACGGTGCACTTACATTTTTTTACAATCATAAACATATTTTTTTAAATATAAAATTTTCACATCAAACAAGCGACAATAACTTCCTCGACCATCTCCAAAAACCAATAAAGAATGAATAAAAGAATAAAAATCAAAAACTTAAAATTAAAAAACTCAATCAAAAAATATTTAGAGCACACTATTTCTTACCCTTCCAAATAAAATAATCGACATAATATAGCTTGGCACAATACTTGAATGCGTGAATATTTACTTGAACATTTACTTGAACATTTACTTGAACATTTAATTAAAAATATGCTTTTATAAAAATGCATTATAACTCCCTCTCAGGCGAGTCGAATTAAAGTTCAAATAAAAATTATTGCGGATCAAACCGCCAAATGCAGCTCAAACTATCTCTAGATAGTGAGCACCGTCAAGGAGACCCCCAATGCCTTACAAGCCATTAGTAACTGCATTTCTTTCATCCATTGCCCTAATGGGATCCATCGAAGCTAGTGCTTCCACAGTCCGTCTAGATATTCAAAGTGCCTGGCCTCTTACACTACCTGCCAGTGGACAAAGTGCTCAGCATTTAGCTGACAGACTCAAAGCCACCTCAAAAGACATAAGAGTAAAACTTTATTCAGCGGGAAAACTGGTTTCACCGCTAGAAATCTTTGATGCGGTTCAACAAGGAACTCTTGATGCTGGCTACACATCACCACTCTACGTTGCCGGACGATTCCCTGCTCTACAACTTTTTGGCGGCGTACCATTTGGCCCACCAGCATTAGAGTATTTGGATTGGATTTATAACGGCGGCGGCTTAAAAATATGGCGTGATATATATGCCAAACAAGGCGTTGTGACCGTCCCATGTGGCTTAATGGATTCTGAAGCTGGTGGCTGGTATAACTTCGAAATCAACACTCCGAATGATTTAAAAGGCAAAAAAATTCGATTCGCAGGACTGGCTGGTGAAGTAATGAAAAAAGCTGGCGCGTCAGTTGTACTACTTGGTAGTGGCGATATCTACCCTAATCTAGAACGTGGCGTCATAGATGGAACGGAGTTTTCCATGCCTGCGATTGATGCTGCAATGGGCTTTGAAAAAGTTGCCAAATATTACTATTTACCCGGCTGGCATCAACCTGCAGCAATCAATGAGCTCATTATTAATAAGCGCAAATGGGACTCTATGAGTGCAGCCCAACAAGACCTAATTGAAGATACTTGTCGTGAAACTCAACTATGGACAATCTCTTCTACCACTATCGCCAACGCCGAAGCCATTAAGAAATTCAAAGCCGCAGGTACCAAAATCAAATCATTCCCTCCTGCCGTTCTAGCCGCCTTCAAAAAAAGCACAGACGAAGTCATGAGTGAAGAAGCAAGCAAAGATGCAGATTTCAAACGCACCTTAGACTCACTCAATAGCTATCGTAAAAAAGTGTCTTTATGGACTGAATATAAAGGTAATTAAAGCCTAATAAAACCGAGCATCGCCCTCAGTAATGCTCGGTTTTATCTTTAACACCTGCTACCTATCCTCATCACACATGATCGGAGTATTTCTTGATGCGCTGCGTAAACTCCATTGTTAAAAAAATTGAAGCCTTATCTGTTGCTATCGGCAAAGCGGGCTCTCTCATTTTGCCTATTCTCATCATTACCATCTTGGTTAATGTGATATTACGCTATGTGTTCAATATCGGCTTGGTGGAATTAGAAGAAGTACAATGGCACCTAAATGCTATAGTGGTCATGTCCTGCTTGGCTTACACCTATCAAGTTGATGAACACATTCGCGTTGATATTTTTCATTGTAGGTTCAGCCCTAAGCGCCGAGCTTGGGTCGAGATTCTTGGCATTTTATTTTTGTTTTTCCCCTATATTATTCTCGTCTCATGGCATGCATGGGAAATGGCCAGCTATTCTTGGTCATTACGTGAAGGCTCCCCAATGCCTTCTGGCTTACCCGCTCGCTACCTTATCAAAGGCGTTATGGCCCTTGGATTAAGCCTTTTAGCACTCCAAGGTGTGGCTATTCTGCTACACAATGTAGCTTTTTTGATCCAACCCAACAGCACATCCACACCATCAACTCCAGTGAATAAAGGGACGCATCATGAGTGAGTTATTCGTTTTTCTACTGTTTTCCATCTTTATGCTCATCCTCTTTTCAGGATTTCCAGTTGCCTTTATTTTAGGTGGTGTCGGGGTATTATTTGCCACTTTAGGCAGCATCCTTGTCTCATTTAACATATACGACGTAGCAGAATTACGCACCATTGGGTTTGTCGCTAACCGAACATTTTCCACTATTTCAAGCTATTCTCTCATTCCCATGTCAATGTTTATTTTTATGGGATTCATGCTTGATCGCTCCGGAATTGCTGAGCGCTTAATTGGAGCAATGCGTCGTGTCTTAGGTAAAACCCCCGGCGGATTGGCTATCGCCGTGGTCTTGATTGGCGTCGTACTGGCTGCTTCTACTGGTATTATTGGGGCATCTGTGGTTTTGCTTTCCACCATAGCTTTACCCACTATGTTTAAAGCTGGCTACGCCAAATGGATCAGCGCTGGGACCGTCGGAGCAACAGGCTGTCTGGGCATTCTTGTTCCACCTTCTATCATGCTGGTTGTGATGGGAGATCAGTTACGAATCCCTGTTGGTGACCTGTTTATGGGGGCTATCATTCCAGGGCTGTTACTCGCAACCAGTTTCGTAGTTTTTATCTTTATTTATGCCCTGCTTAAACCCGCTAATATGCCTAAACTTGCTTTAGATGAAGAGAGCAACATAAGTAAATTCGACATTATTTTAGACATATCTAAAGCATTATTTGCACCACTCCTATTAGTGTTAACGGTATTAGGCTCCATCATTGCAGGTATTGCTTCACCTACAGAAGCGTCTGGGATTGGTGCAGCTGGCGCCACCTTTTTGGCTTGGAGCTCTGGCCGATTAAAATGGCTGGATTTACGTATCGTCTGCTATCAAACAGGTCGATCTGTCGCCTTCTTATACGCACTTATTTTTGGTGCATCCTGCTTCTCTGTCGTCTTACGTGGTTACGGTGGCGATGAAGTGATTGAAAACGCGCTTCACGCCTTACCATTGAGTCCGGAAGGTGTGTTGTTCTGCGTTATTTTCATCATATTTCTATTAGGCTTTTTCTTAGATTGGATGGAAATCGTCTTGATCGTAGCCCCTCTGGTTATGCCAATTTTAGTAAATTTTGGCTTTAATCCGGTATGGGTAGCGATTCTAATGGCCTTGTGTCTGCAAACATCCTTCCTGACACCTCCCGTTGGAATGGCACTGTTCTACATACGAAGTGCAGCGAGCAACATCAGCATGGCTGAGATATACAAAGGCGCAATCCCTTTTGTCATGCTGCAACTATTAACGCTAACCATCGTCGCCCTTTACCCATCATTGGTTACTTGGCTGCCGAACTAAGAGATTGATATGGGCGAATACATCTTTGATGATTCGCCCTTCTGATAAGAAGAAATTCTTGAAAGATTTAGATAACTTCATGGTGATGCAAACTCAAGAAAGTACACCATCCTAATGATTATAAATAAATGAGTCATCGGGTACGAACCTCGGCGCACCCAATGACTCTATACAAAGGCTAAATGATAGTAAGACTGCTCAGTCAACCTTAATAGCCTCGAGACTGGATCACTTTACTGATCCAAGCGACGGCTTTTTGCTCAAAGGCAGAAAACAGAGACAGGCCTAAACGCTCACTCATGGCCTTACGCTGTTTATAAGCAATATGAATAACATCTGCTTGCTCATAATGAGAGACGAGGTAGGCATCACTGGTCATCACTTGGTCCACCAGCCTATTATCTACCGCTTCGGAACCATACCATGTGTCACCAGTAGCAATCGCATCGATGTCCAACGACGGACGTTGTGTCGACACAAAACGCTTAAACAAATCATGGGTGTCTTCTAAATCTTGTTTGAACTTTTCACGACCTTCGTCTGTGTTTTTACCCAGCATGGTCAGCGTACGTTTGTAACGACCCGCAGTATGTAACTCAACATCGATCATATTTTTATCTAACAAGCGATGGACGTTAGGAATTTGCGCCACAACACCAATAGAACCCAAGATAGCAAAAGGCGCAGCGATGATCTTATCGGCCACACAAGCCATCATATAACCACCGCTGGCGGCGACTTTATCCACACATACCGTCAACGGGATGTTAGCTTCACGGATACGTTGTAACTGAGAGGCCGCCAAGCCATATCCATGCACCATACCACCACCACTTTCTAGGCGAACCACCACTTCATCTTCAGGGCGAGCAACACTCAAAATCGCCGTGATCTCTTCACGCATAGTGGTCACCGCTGAGGCTTTGATGTCACCATCGAAATCCAATACATAAAGACGTTTTTTTATGTTCTCTGCATCGAGTGAATGCATTTTTTTATGCGTTTTCTTCTCCTCTTTTTTCTGTTTTTTGCGTTCTTTGGCTTTCTCTTTCAACGCTTTTTTATCTAACAATTGCTGATCCAGCTCTGATTTCATCTGATCATAGCTGTCATTTAGCTTAGAGACAGAGAGACGTCCAGAACGAGATTTGCCTTTACTGTTGCTTATCATGGCCAGCACCACACCAATCGCAATCACGATACTAGCGAGTTTTAATAAAAAACCTGCATAATCTGTCAAAATTTCCAATATTCTCTTCCTCTAACGTGGTAAGTTCTTGATGATATTGGGGCAAATGGAAAAAATAGCAACATCTAGCGTAAGATTATGAGCGAATAAGCTATTATCCACTGAATAAGAATTGTATATGCAACGAGCACATCAAAGGAGCAACGAATGAAAGGCACTCTTTCACAAGCATTTGGTCAGAACTTTCTTGGGGGGTCACCCCTTTGGTACAAACAAGTCATTATCGCCTTTCTTATCTTAAATCCATTGTCACTAGCCCTGCTTGGTCCGTTTGTGACAGGCTGGCTATTAATTGTTGAGTTTATATTTACCCTTGCCATGGCACTAAAATGCTACCCACTTCAACCAGGGGGACTGATTGCCATTGAGGCGGTCATGCTAAATCTGACCAGCTCTGAAGGGGTTTACCATGAAGTAACAAGCAATATTGAAGTCATACTGTTATTGATGTTCATGGTGGCGGGCATCTACTTTATGAAAGATATGCTGCTGTTTATTTTTAATAAACTCTTAGTGAAGGTTCGATCTAAAATTGCCATTTCGTTATTTTTCAGCCTTGCCGCCGCTTTACTGTCCGCTTTTTTAGATGCGTTAACAGTGACCGCCGTATTGATTAGTGTCAGTATTGGGTTCTACTCGGTTTACCATAAAGTAGCTTCAGGACAGCCCAGCGACAAATACGACCACACTAATGACGATACTATCTTGCCAGTCAATGCTAATGATCTAGAGCAATTTCGTTCTTTTTTGCGCAGCCTCTTGATGCACGGCGCCATCGGCACCGCTTTAGGTGGCGTTGCAACGTTAGTAGGGGAACCACAAAACTTATTGATAGCCAAAGTCGCTGGTTGGGATTTTATTGAATTCTTCCTGCGCATAGCTCCAGTTTCTATCCCTGTGTTGATTATGGGACTGCTCACTGTCATCGTATTAGAAAAGATGTCTTGGTTTGGCTATGGTGCTACGTTACCTGAGAACGTTCGCAATATTTTGCAAAACTTCGAAGAAGAAGAGTCCAAAAAAAGCACACCGAAACACAAAGCACAGATAGTCATACAAGGGATCGTTGCGGTGCTATTAATCTTCGCACTGGCTTTTCATGTTGCAGAAGTGGGGCTGGTTGGTTTGATGGTCATCGTCTTATTAACAGCCTTTAATGGCATAATAGAAGAGCATCGTATTGGTCATGCTTTTGAAGAAGCCCTGCCCTTTACGGCGCTATTAGTGGTGTTTTTTACCATTGTGTCTGTCATTCACTCTCAACATCTTTTTCAGCCGATTATTGATGCGGTTTTGCATATGCCAACCCATTCTCAACCCCTCATGTTCTTTATTGCGAATGGCCTCTTATCGGCGATTAGTGATAACGTTTTCGTCGCAACGGTTTACATCACAGAAGTCAAAGCCGCTTTGCAGTCTGGCATGATCAGTCTTGAGCACTTTAATACTCTTGCCGTCGCCATTAATACAGGCACAAACTTACCCAGTGTTGCCACGCCAAATGGTCAAGCCGCTTTTCTATTCTTGCTGACTTCTGCCATTGCTCCACTGCTACGCCTTTCTTATGGAAAAATGGTCTGGATGGCCTTGCCTTACACGGTTATCTTAAGTGTGACGGGAGGGTTATGTGTGACTTACTTACTGTAAAAGAGCACGTGAATCAATGAGTTAACCAAAAATCCCTCTGTTACCACAACAGAGGGATCTAGGGGACTAAAATAGAATAGAACGGCTAATGCTCTATACGCCATAAGGCTTGACCGGACTTTTTCTCTATCAAGTCCAAACGTTCCTCATGCATTTTCAACTCATTTTCATTGGCTCGAATGACTTTTAACACTGGACGATCAGAACTGAGTCGATAGATGGTTCCACCCGTATCATCGTTTCTTTTAGAATCCTGCTCCGAACTGCTGCTTAATCCCAAACTGGTTTGCCCACCCGTCATTAACAGGTAGACATCCCCTAAGATCTCAGAATCTAACAAAGCCCCGTGTAATTCACGATGCGAGTTATCAATACCATAACGCTTACACAAAGCATCAAGGCTATTTTTCTGGCCAGGGTGTTTTTTACGGGCGTACACCAAACTATCAAAAACATCGCAAACGTCTGCAACCTTGGGATACCCCCCTAGCAGGGAGAACTCATGATCGATAAAGCCAATATCAAACGGCGCGTTGTGAATGATTAATTCCGCTCCTTTGATAAAATCAAAAAACGCTTGCGCAACATCACGAAATCTCGGTTTATCGGCCAAAAACTCATTACTGATACCGTGGACTTTAAACGCTTCTTCTTCCACTTCGCGATCTGGGTTAATGTAAACATGAAAGTGGTTATTGGTCAGTTTGCGATCTACCATTTCGACGCAACCGATTTCAATAATGCGATGGCCCTGCTTAGGGTCAATGCCTGTTGTTTCTGTATCCAGAATAACTTGTCTCATGATTTCGCTCTCAACTCTTCAATACCCTGATTTGCTAATTGATCCGCAATTTCGTTACCTTCAATGCCAGCATGACCTTTTACCCATTTCCAGGTTACATCATGAAACTGACACAGCTCATCTAAGGCTTGCCACAAATCCTTATTTTTCACAGGCTGCTTTGAGGCCGTTTTCCAGCCTTTTCGCTTCCAGCCAGCCAGCCATTCCGTAATGCCTTTTTGTACATACGATGAGTCAGTATAAAGCGTGACTTGGCATTTTTCTTTAAGGGCTTTTAGCCCTTCAATGGCCCCCATTAACTCCATACGATTATTGGTCGTATCACGCTCGCCGCCACAAAGGCGTTTTTCATGCTGACCAAAGGTGAGCCAAGCGCCCCAGCCACCAATACCTGGGTTGCCTTTACAAGCCCCATCGGTATATAAAATAACGTTTTTCACTCTTTCATTCCTTTTGTTGTCGGCTTAGTAAAGGGTGGCACATGCACTCTTGCCGTTTTCCAACGAGGCTTTAATGGTATATAGCGTGGTGTCAACTTGGTAGCCGTCATAATGTAAACCCCACCAAATGGAAGCTTTAACGGTTTTAGCAAATACCGGACCCAAGCAAAGCGCCGACGCCAACAACTGTTATGAAATGGCGGCTCAAAAGACACAAAGCGCTTATTATCTAATGACAATCCTGCGACTTTTAACCAATCCTCTAAGCGCCGATGATTTATAAAGCGAGCATTCCAAGGTGCGCCCGCACGCTTTGAGAAAAAACGCCGCAGCCCCCACAAACTCCATGGATTAAAACCCACTATGATTAATTTACCGCTTGGCAACAAGGTTCTTGCCGCTTCGCGAAGGTCATCGTGAGGCATTAAAGACAAATCGAGCGTATGGTGCATCACATGCACATCAATTCCATCCGATTCAAAAGGTAGTTCATTCGACTTCGCGACAACGGTATTTTTAGGCGCTCCTAGTTCAAGCTCTGGCGCAATCACCATCGTTTCACGCAAACGATGGCTCTCAAGAGCAATATTTTGAAGCGGGGATTGAATCACCAAATAATAACCCACCTCATGATCGATCTCCCTTTCTACCTCGGTTACTTCAATCTGACGAAGATGCTGCCCAAGATCGCTTTCATACCAAGCTTGAAACAATTGTCTTGATTGCTCATCCAACATACAATGAAATCTCTAATTAATTTTGGCGTTATATTCAGCAAAACATGGAGACACATAAGCACCCATGTGCCAATGCCCATAACACGAAATAAGGATAGGGTGACAATGACACTGATTCCACTTCACGCTTTTAATGACAATTATATCTGGATAATCAAAGAGAAAGATAGTTCACAGGTCTGGGCCGTCGATCCAGGTGATGCGAGTGTCGTCCTCCAATATTGCCAACAAGAGACCTTAACCCTATGTGGCATTCTCATTACCCATCATCATCACGATCACACAGGTGGTGTTGCTGAGTTAAAATCTCATTTCAATTGCGACGTATTCGGACCAGAACACCTCACACACCTCGTTACACATCCTGTCTATGAGGGCGATAGCGTTTCCATTTTCTCTCGTCAGTTTAGCGTGTTAGAGACACCTGGACATACTCTGGACCACCTGTGTTATTTTTCCGGCTCTGACACCCCTATTCTTTTATGCGGCGATACCCTTTTTCGAGGAGGTTGTGGACGAATCATGGAAGGCACACCAGAGCAAATGCTTGCCGCGATGAATAAATTGGCCAAGTTGCCTGACAACACACTCGTCTATTGTACCCACGAATATACCCTGGCAAACTACCGTTTTGCAGAACACCTTGATCCAAACAACCTTATACTGCAAAAAACAAAAAAAATCTGTGAAGAAAAAAGAGGAAATAACCAAGTCACTTTACCCAGTGAAATGGGCCTCGAAAAATCGACCAATCCGTTTCTAAGGACTGATTCTACTCACATTATTGAGCATGCCGCACTACAACTTGGTGAAGAAATCGCCCAAGATCCAGCGTCTGCATTTAGTCAAGTAAGGCGGGCAAAGGACACTTATGGTTGATTTAAAATACCACATCTTTAAAATGTTGCGACTTTTAATCAATTTGTGATAGCTATGAGTAAAAATTTTTTTTGGGTTTTGTTGATAAGCCTATTACTAACGGGTTGCCAAACAGCCTCCAATATCCAGAATGGCAGCAGCAAAACAGACCTTGAAGCTGACGCAGATTCAGATGCCACACCTGCCGATGTTAACAAAATCGGTTTCATCGATACGGTTCCACCTGTTTCGCCTGATGACAATGACACCTCTTCATCAACTCAAGACGTTGATACATCCACATCCAAACAAAAAGCGAGCAAACCACAACCCCCCAAAAATCTTTGGACCAGAATTCGTAACGGTTTTAAGCTTAACCTAAATGTTAATAAACCTCGGCTATCCTCTCAATTACGCTGGTTTAGCTCTCATCCTGGCTATCTTGATCGTGTTTCAAAACGTGGTGAACGCTATTTATACTATATTGTGACTCAACTGCAAAAAGCTCACATCCCAACAGAAATAGCGCTCTTACCGATTGTTGAAAGCGGCTTTGACCCCTTTGGCTACAGTCATGGACAAGCCTCTGGGCCTTGGCAATTTATCCCTTCAACTGGGCGCATATACGGTTTAGATCAAGACTGGTGGTATGATGGACGACGCGACATCATCGACTCTACCCATGCCGCCATTGCCTATCTAACTCGACTCCACAAAATGTTTCATGGTCATTGGTTATTGGCATTAGCAGCCTATAACTCAGGTGAAGGAACGGTGTTAAACGCAATACATAAAAACGAACGGGAAGGCAAACCAACCGATTTCTGGGCCTTGGACTTACCGAAAGAAACCCGTGCTTATGTACCTAAACTGCTTGCTCTGGCTAAAATCATTAAGGATCCTGCCAAGTACCATTACAAGCCTATTTTTATTCCAAACAAACCCTATTTTGAAAGCGTGAATATTGGCGGACAACTTGACCTTGCTCAGGCGGCCAAAATGGCTGACATCAGTATTGACGAGGTGTACTTGCTAAACCCTGCGTTCAATCAATGGGCTACCGCACCAAATGGTCCCCATAGACTGCTGATACCCGTAAAAAAAGCAGCCCTATTTCGGGCCAACCTAGCGAAGATACCGAAAAAGGATCGAGTAACATGGGTTCGCTATCGCGTGGAAGCGGGCGATAATTTACGGGCCATTGCTAAGAGTCACAACACGACAGTCAATGTCATAGAAGATGTCAATAAAATGTCCTCCACATTGATTCGTGTCGGCCAAGAGCTGATGATTCCTGTGGCGGGTAATAAGATCAGTAGTTACACTCTAAGCTCACATCAACGCTTGCTCGCCAAGCAAGACAGAGCACCAGGTCGTAATCGCATCAAAATCAACTACACCGTTCAACCAGGCGATAGTTTATGGGCGATATCCAATAAATACGATACCAACTCAACAACTCTGGCTCGCTGGAACAATATGGGGTTAGCGGATCCATTACGTCCTGGAAAAAAACTGGTCATCTGGCTTGAACCAAAACGACAAGCTAACAGTAGCAATCGTAGCATTATTAAAAAGGTCGTCTATACGATTCACCCAGGTGATTCTTTAGCGATGGTCGCCAATAAATTTAAAGTGACCTTAAATGAAATTAGAAAGTGGAACCCTGAAGTCGGCAAACAAAAATACGTTCAGCCCGGTGACAAAGTGACATTGCTAGTCAATGTGGTTGGTGGCTAAGCCACTCTTTAAGCATAAAAAAGGCTGATTAAATCAGCCTTTTTTATGTTTGCCATATGCTGTATATGTTATTTATTCGTAGCGGCAAAGATAGGCAGTGGCCTGCTTCACTTGAAGTGAAAAAGTTTGATTCGCTTCCGCCATAAAACCCTCGCCTTTAGAAAACGTTCTCCAATCGTCTTCATCCGGTAATTTTACCGTCAGCTCACCAGAGACCACGGTAATATATTCTCTTTTGCTGGTCCCAAACTCATAATCTCCCACCATCATCACACCGACAGTGGACACCCCTTCTTGGTTTTCCAAAGCAATGGACTTCACCTGATCATCGAAATAACTATTTACTGTTAGACCTTTACTCATGCTTACAACCACTCCATTCAACGAATAACAACAATGTAAAACTTGCTAATTACCAACCATCTCTTCGATAATCCATTCTTTAAAAGCCAGCATAGCAGGTGTCACACTACGCCGCTTTTCATACACTAAATAGAAAGAACGCGCGGTCACTAAAGGCTGATCAAACAATACCTTAAGCGTACCCGCTTCAATCTCGGGCATGACCAACTCCACATTCGATAAAGAAATACCCAATCCCTGAGCCGCCGCACCAGCCGTCAAAGACCCACTGGAGAACATCAAACCGCGACGGAATACTTTCGGGTCTAAGCCATTCTGCTTAAGCCAATCATGCCATTCGTCCTTACGTTTCGTCACATGTAATAAAGGGTAAAAACGCATATCTTCAGGAGTGTTGATCGGTTTATCAGCACGAATCAGTTTAGGATTACAAACTGGCGATAATTTAGCAGGCGTTAGGAAATGAGATTCCACATCATCCCAATCACCATAACCAAAATACACCGCCATATCGATATCGCCAGCCGAGAAATCAATCAATCCCGTCGACGAACTGATTTCAATCTCTATATCTGGGTATTGTGATTGAAAGCGCTCCATCCGAGGCATTAACCATCGAGTTAAAAAGGCAGGCGCTACCGCTAAACGAAGTGAGCCGACCCGCTGTGAGCTTTTAAGCTCTGCCGTGGCACTTTCTAATTGCTCAAATATGCGTTTAATTGGCTTAAGATACGCTTCGCCGGCATCGGTTAAAATCACTTTTCGCTTCGTGCGACGAAACAATTCGACCCCAAGAAACCCTTCTAATCCTTTAATTTGATGGCTTATCGCAGAAGGTGTAACGGATAATTCTTTAGCCGCTTTATTAAAACTGCCATGACGCGCAGCAGATTCAAAACACTTCAATGAGTTTAGTGGCGGTAAACGATTAATAGGCTAATCTCCAATAATGTCTTAGTTAACAAATAGCTGGTATTAGGTTGATCTGTCAATAAATCAACCCTCCAGACAGCCGTTTTGCAACAAGAGCCAATCATAACGCCAACAAAAAGTCGTCTTTAAGACTCTTCGTCATCCTGGGTCGTTTGTTGCGTTGAAAAACGCTTGGGCGGCAATTTGAATGCCTCAAAACCATCTTGGGTATTATCATGGAACTTACCCTTGGTGGGAGCCGCCTTACGAGGCATTTTCTTCACCGTTTTCGCTTTCTTCGCGGGGGCTTTTTTCGCCTCTTTTTTAATAGGCTTTTCTGGCTTAAGACCTTTAAATTTAGCTTCTAGGCCCTCAATAACCTCCACGGAAAACTGGCGCTGCAAAAAGGTTTCAATCGCTTTGAAGTTGAGCCAATCTTTGGGGCCTACTAGAGAGTATGCATCCCCCTTAAAACCCGCTCGCCCTGTTCGTCCCGTACGATGAACAAATTCTTCCGCTTGCTTTGGCAAATCAAAATTAAACACGTGGGAGACACTGGCAATATCCAAACCACGAGACGCCAAATCCGTACTAACCAGCACGGTAAACTGCCCCTTTGAAAAGCTTTCCATCACCTTATTTCGAGCACTTTGTGATAAATTGCCATTTAAAGCACGCGTAGTTAACCCCCACCCTTCGATCATTTCGGCTAAACGAACGGTATCACTTTTTGTTGCAGTAAAGACAATAGCCTGCTTAATTGTCTGGGTGGTTAATAGGTGCTTTAACATATCTTGTTTATGATCAAGGTGATCACACAAATAAACATGCTGTTCAATGTCTTTATGTTCATCGTAACCTTGGCCGATTGCCACTCGTGAAGGCTCTTTCAATAGCTCTGAAGCAATGGTATTAACGTCAGTATTATCCAGTGTGGCCGAAAAAAACAAGGTTTGTCTTAATCGATGGTTCGCCGCAGCGTTAATCGCACGCATCGCGTCAGCAAACCCCAGATCCAACATACGGTCCGCTTCGTCCAATATCAGTAGCTCCAGCCCTTCTAAAAACACATGGCGATGCTTAATGTGATCCGCTAAACGACCTGGAGTCGCAACGACAAAATGCGGATCTTTTTGCAGTGATTTGTGCTGATCGTTAAAATTTTCACCGCCCTGAATCAAGATAGACGAAAAACTCGTTCCCGCTAACAACAAGCGCAACTGACTATAGACCTGTTTTGCGAGCTCCCGCGTTGGCACTAACACGACCACTCGCGGATCCCGCTTTGATAGCGCTCGTGTTTTATAAACACGATGCAACGCTGGCAACAAATAGGCCAGCGTTTTTCCTGAACCGGTTTTCGAGGAAGCCAGCAAATCCCGCCCGACCATCGCCTCAGGCATGGCGCGAGCCTGTATTTCCGTTGCTTCTTCAAAGCCCATATGCGCGATGGACTTCATAATACGATTATCAAAACCAAATTCTTTAAATAACAAGTAACCTTCCTCTTTAAGACATGACATACATGTGTTTGACACACGTTAGTTTTGCGCATTATACCTCAGCCAAGCACTAGCACACACGGAGATTCTTTACTCATCATGGATTAATGAGGCCTCATCTATTAATAGATAAGACTTGCCTGCACTCACCAACCCTAGCCCCTCACCTTGTTCGTTCGAGACAGGCTCTAGATACTTTGTCAGATCATAAAATACATTACGATGCAGCATCGCTTTCATCCCGTAACGCATGGA
Organism: Marinomonas sp. 63XJN7_7_ISO-PGPR-S23-202; assembly: GCF_056173505.1. Classification (NCBI taxonomy): domain Bacteria; kingdom Pseudomonadati; phylum Pseudomonadota; class Gammaproteobacteria; order Oceanospirillales; family Oceanospirillaceae; genus Marinomonas; species Marinomonas sp. 63XJN7_7_ISO-PGPR-S23-202. The sequence continues at coordinate 3,139,407 of NZ_CM149677.1, forward strand.
TATATAAGGCCTTTCTTCTGAACTTATATTTTGACTAACGCCTTTCTTTTGAGCCGTATTTGACGGTGCCATCCAGATGTCACAATCAACACCTAACTGCACCACATCATGGGTAAGAGACGTAAACTCGATAATACGCCCTTGTTCACTCTCAACCTGTTCATTCTCAAGAAAGCGCCACTGGGTAATAAGAAACGGAGCATCTTCCACCTGTATTCGCACTTTCTCACTGGGGGTCACCAAAAAGTATTCGTTATTTTCAAACCATAAAATACGAGAAAAAAGGGTCACCATCTTTTCTCGCTTAATTTTCCCGCCTTCATGAATCCAATCGCCATTGGCCTTAATGATCAAATCCATATCGCCACAGAATGGTGGTGACCATAAATGCACCGGTGGTAAGGCAGATGTCTGCAATGGCGAAATTTTCGATACATCCAGCATAGCGCCCTCCTTAATTTCGATAAAAACAATGCGCGTCTTGTCTCATTTATTGAGGTAGATTAATCCATCTCAATTAGTCTTTAGTTTTATTCATTGCTAAGCTGTTATCTTGAAAGTGATTCACTGATAGGATACCCACATCAGAGCAACCCTATCAATAGTGCCCAAAAATGCACTTTAAAAGACTTAATATAGAACAAGAGAAGAGTGTGGCATTATGAAAACGCAATTAGCAACCAAATTTGCAGACCCTAGCCGAGGTGTTTATTTTATTGGTACCACGCCGCCTAAATCTTCTGTTAATGATGAACAGCTCGCGCAGATCAGCCAAAAGTTACTAGAACGTCTTAATGGTATCGATATTGATGGATTGATTGTCTACGATATTCAAGATGAAAGCAGCCGCATTGACAAGCCTCGCCCTTTTCCCTATTTGGAAACCCATGACCCACGTGCATGGTCAAAACGTTTAAAAGAAGCCTCTGGCTCACCTGTTATCACTTACAAATCGGTCTCCTCACGCTCTTCTGAAGCATTTTCTGATTGGCTACAAGAAGCATGGGATGAATTTGATATTAGAGACATCGTCTTAGTTGGCTCACCATCGTCTGAAAGCAACATCAAACTACCACTTTCTGAAGCCTACTTGGCCTTACAACACGCCCCCCAAGCCTTTAACCTTGGCGGCGTAACCATTGCTGAGCGCCACGCTAAAAAGAAAGACGAACACATCCGCTTGATGAACAAATCTAAAGCAGGCTGTGAGTTCTTTATTTCTCAAGCCGTATATAACCCGCAAGCGACGGCAGATCTTATCAGCCAATATGCCCAAATCTGTAAGGAACAAGGGGTTGCACCAAAGCGTATTATTCTTACTTTTACCCCATGTGGCAGTGCGAAGACATTAGAGTTTATGGAGTGGTTAGGCATTTCCGTGCCTGTTGCAACGAAAAATCGCATCCTAAATTCAGATGCCCCTTTAGCGGAATCCATCAAGATTTGCCGCAGCGCTTTAGAGCAAATTATCGAAACAGCCCTACCGGATGGCGTCCCACTAGGGCTAAACATTGAAAGTTTAACCAATCGTAAAGAAGAGATTGATGCCTCTATTCATCTTTACAAACTACTCAAAGCGACTCTCGATTTGAAATTGGCAGAAAAAGAGTTTGCCGATGAATAAAACACATCCGCTCAATGGGCTACCTGTCCTATTGAGCGGATGTCATTGCAACGCTTATGACACATTAACCAACCAAATCCAATTGGCGAATCACCTTGTTGACCTTTTTCATCACACGATCTATCGGTAATTGTGCCATCGCGTCCTCACGATGAACCGTCGTTGCCCAAGGCAGCATTTCAACAGGCTTGCCCTTTTCCTCTTCGACCAATTCACGATAAACGCTCACGACGTTCTCTTGATCATTATAAGGCCCTGTTCGCATTGGATTTGATAAAGCAAACAACGCAATGACAGGCGTATTCACTACCGTTGCCATGTGAGCCGGGCCAGTATCGGGACTAATCACCAATTCAGCACGCTGAATCACATCAAACAACACGGTAATACTCGTCTGTCCCACGAGGTTCAGCACATCAAATCCCTTGCTTACTGCCTGACACACCTGTATCTCACGTTCACTCGGCCCCCCTGTCACCACCACATCGATGTGGTTTTCCAACAGCGAAGCGATCAAGGTTCGATAACCTTCCAGTGTCCAATCTTTTGTCACTTTTGAACCACATGGATTCACCACCACATAGCGCTTAGGTAGATCAAGACCACTAGGCGGGATGTCCACATGCCACGCAGGTGCTTGCTCAGGCACATCAATGGCACGAGCAAGAGACATCAAAGCGTCCAACACATGCCTGCCACTTGGTTCGGGGGCTAATTCATTCACAAACCAATGTTGCTTTTCTCGTGAATGAGAGCGAGCAAAACCAATACGACGCTTTGCTTTTAATACACGCGTTAACAGACTGGCACGCAATGACCATTGCATATGAAGTAAGACATCAAACTCTTGCTCTTTTAACGCCTTTCCTAACGCAAACATTCCCTTGAAACCGGATTTTTTGTCATAGACTCGGACATCGATATTGGGAATAAGCCGAGCCAGCTGCGCTTCGGCTGGCCCTGTTATCCAAGTAATGGTGGCTTGGGGATAACGTTTTTGAATCGCGCTGACCACAGACATCGCATGACACACATCCCCCAAAGCGGATAATCGAACGACGGCGATACGCTGAATGCTTTCTTGTGTCATCTTGTCCTCAAAGGCTGTTTAAAATCGGCGAGTATTATAGAATAGCCAGCTTTGAATGTGTCGAAAATAATCCGCAAAAAGAAAACGACATAATAGAGTCTCGCACCAGAACCATTAATGCGAACAATAACTTCTTAATCCGTATCATTTTCAAGCGAGAGTTATGCCTGATACACACATTATTGATGCTCATACTGTATTACTCACCAGTGATACCTCCTTACCAATAGACACTAACTGGTTCACTCCAGACTATTGGAAAAAACAAGGCGCACTCACTGGTACAGCCCAAGGACGCGGTGCCGTCTGGTTTATTATCAGTAACTACGGTCAGTTTGTTATGCGACGCTACCGCCGTGGTGGATTGGTTGCCAAATTTAACAAATCGTATTTCCTTTTTTCAGGGCATAAAAAAACACGCCCTTGGTTAGAGCTAAGCTTATTAGAAACCATGCGAGATATGGGATTGCCGGTACCAAAACCCATCGGTGGTATCTATAGCGTTAAAAAAGGTTACTACAAAGCCACCCTGATTACGGAAACCATTGATTGTGCGCAAGATCTTTTTGACATACTAAAAGACGGCTTTAGCCATGAAATAGATTGGCATGACATTGGTCGAGTGATCAGGCAATTTCACGATCATGGCATTCACCATTCCGATCTAAATTGCCATAACATCATGATCGATGATAACAAAAAGGTATGGGTGATTGACTTTGATAAATGCGATCAACGACCTATTAATGAAGAGTGGCCACAAAAGAACCTAGACCGCCTCAAGCGCTCTATCGACAAAGAATCACAAAAATATGCTCACTTTACCGTCTCTGACGAGCAGTGGCACGAATTACTGGAGGGATATCGTGGCTGATAAAAGCACGAAAGACTTAACTTTGAAGCAATTATTAGCACCCAAATATTGGTTCACTTGGATCGTCATGGGCATTACCTATTTAATCAGCTTTTTACCCTGGCAAGTCAAACAGACCCTTGGAAAATACCTTGGCTTGCTAGTCTATAAAGTGGCAAAAAAACGTCGCCATATTTGCGATGTAAACTTTAAAATTTGCTACCCAGATATGAATGCTCAAGAACGTCAGAGCCTTACTAAAGCGCACTTTGTCAGTGCTGGTAAAGGCTTATTGGAAACCTTTGACGCCTGGTATCAACCAGCGTCAAAATTACTACCAAGAGTGGAGTTCGACTCTCAAGATGTGGTGGATAAAGCCCTCGAAGCTGGCAGGGGCTGTATTTTAATCAGTGGCCATTTTTCGCCATTGGATTTATGTGGCACCTTAATTGCCAGCCACCTAGACCTTCACCCTATTTATAAGCGCCAAAATAGCCCTGTTTTTAATTGGGTAATGGAACATCAGCGTAAAAAGGTCTATAGCAAAACCATTGAGCGCTCGGATATGCGTGAAGTTCTCAAATCGCTTAAGCAAAACAAACCCGTCTGGTACGCGGTTGACCAAGATTATGGCCGCAAACATTCGGTATTTGCCCCCTTCTTTGGGCACAAATGCGCGACCATCTCTCATATTGGACGCATTGCGAAAATGACTAAAGCCCCAGTGCTGTTATTGGATTATGGTCGTACAAAGACGGGTTATACTTATCGATTTAGTGAAGTACCAGATTATCCAACGGATGATGATGTTATCAACGCCACCATCATTAACCAACTGATGGAAAAAGCCATAGAGAACAAAAAAGAACAATATTTATGGTCTCACCGCCGCTTTAAAACCCCGGTTAATCAAGGTGATCCATCGCCGTACGATACCATGTAATCACTGCTTTTTTATGTCTGTTTAAAACAATAACGCCTTACAGGGAAGCCCGTAAGGCGTTTATTTATAAAGGGAGCAGACTAGCCGTTAAACCACATAATCCGCCATTTCATGACGCAACTCGGCCATCAAGCCAAGAGACGCGAGTCGTTTCTCACCATCATAAATCGGAAACGAGATAATCAACTCATCAATCTCCGTTTTTTCAATAAAACTACTGAGTTGATGCGCGACTGACGCTTTCGTCCCCACCACTGCAAATTGCAACGCATGGGACACCATATGACTTTCGCTGGGAGACCAAATCGTATCCATCGATTCAACCGGAGCAGGAAAAGCATGGTTACCACCACGGCGTAAATTGACAAATTGTTGTTGAGCAGAAGTGAACAGATAATCCGCTTCTTCTTGCGTATCGGCCAACACCGCCATAATGCCAGCCATTGTATAGGGCTTATCCCCCTCTTTTTTGGGTTTAAAGTGTCGTCGATAGACCGTCAAAGCCTGCATCAATTGATCCGGAGCAAAATGGGAAGCAAAGGAATAAGGCAACCCAAACTCGGCAGCCACCTGCGCGCTATACAAACTTGACCCTAGTAACCAAATTGGCACATTCGTCCGTCGCCCCGGCACGGCGACAATACCTTTATCAAAAGGCCCATCCCCTAACAAACGCTCTAACTCTTGCACATCCTGCGGGTAATCATCAACAGAGGCCGGCATATTACGACGTAATGCTCGTGCAGTGAGCATGTCTGTCCCAGGGGCGCGACCTAACCCCAAATCAATTCGATTTGGATACAACTCCGCCAAGGTACCAAACTGCTCGGCCACAACCAACGGCGCGTGATTCGGTAACATAATACCACCAGCCCCCAAGCGAATGGTCGAGGTACCCGCGCCAATATGAGATAGCAAAACCGCTGGCGAAGAGCTTCCAACACCAGACATGCCATGATGTTCTGCCAGCCAGTAACGCTGATAGCCATGAGTTTCTGCCCTTTGGGCCATTGCTAAGCTCAAAGAGAAGGATTCTGAAATGGATTTGCCTTGCCCTATCGGCGACAAATCAAGAATAGAAAAAGGTATCATAATATATATCCGTTTAATCTTTATACATCTTAAATTGGGGACAATTATCAATAGACAAGTCTAAGAGTTTGCAGAAAAAGTGTAATTTCGAAATATTTCGATATGTAAGAATATAAACAAACACCCGTGTGCTCAACAAGACTTTTCCCACAAAGTAAATGGGCCCAAAGCCGTTAAGCCATGAGCCCATATCGATACGCTAGCGATATCAGGTTTGATCTATAGAAGCATTAGCGGTTTTCTAGTCGATTATAATCCAAAATACCACTGGCCCGAGGCCGCTCTTCTTTGTTCAGCTCAGCAATCTCATCACTCACCGTCCAGAACGCGGGGTTAGTACGACGTATCCCATATTGATTCACTAATTGGGTGAAATCCTCTCGCGTTTGCAAGGCTGAAATTCTATGGACCCAGTCCGGTATATCACTCTCTTCTACCCGCATCAAAAGGTTTGGGTAATCACCAATGACACCTTTTGTCACGGTCACTGTGTCTTCAGAAGGTAAACGTGTGGCCGACTCATTTAATAAACTGGAAATATTGCTGTGTGCCTGATTTAAAATTAACGTTAACAACTCTTTTGGCTTACCATGCTTCGTCACCAGCACCAATGCCGTATTTGGTAAGTACTGCAAACCTTTACCTTGCAATGTTTGCAGACTTTTCAGTAGTGCGATGTCATCCTCAGACAAATGGGTTTGATCCAAATCGTAAGCATGGTTAAGCACCTTAGCCAGCCGCCCTTTCAATTTATTAAATAACTCGGCTTCGTGGTGAGACGTCGTATAATGAATCTGCGACTGAGCACTGATCTTAAAGTAAGCGCTAAAAATATAATCTTTAATCGTCTGGTTTGCACCACGGTACCAATAATGGCGAATAGTCGAACGCTCATCCTTTGGCAAGAGCATCAAAAAGTTCATTTCACCTTCTATTCGCAAGAAGTCCATGTATAGGCGAGTATTTAACTGATGGCCAACATTTCCGTAAACATCAAACCCGGCCACCAATAGGTAATGAATACGCTCTAATAAGGGGTAATCAATTACCCAAGCCGTTTTGGGATCTTGCCCAACCAAGCCTTTAACCACACTGGCATTGTCAAAATTCCGAAAAATCGTTAAAGCCGCATTCTCATTGTGGCCATCGCCATTCCAGATTAAGCTCAGATTGAGTGGAATTTTATTACCTAAATTGTTATCAATCAGTTTCGCTTTGGCAGACAAATACTCTTTTTGTTGCCGGGAAAAACGCACCCATGAAGATAAAGGTAACGCATTGCTACTGCTTTCTGCTGGCAGGTCCAAATGCTGTACTTGCGTCTCTAAAAACTTCGCTATTTCTTGATTAATACCTTTTTCAGGATTCACAAAAAATACCCAAAAATGATCATTAATCACATTCACAGCGACCTGCCCATGGCAAACAGGCCCTTTGATAAACGACATAATAGTGTCTTGGGCATGATCAAGCATAAAGCGATAACGCCCGCCAACTGGCAGCTGGGAAAAGGCTCTAAAGGGGTTCGTCGCGACTTCTGGTGCATAACCTGGATCTTTTGTTACTTTATAATCCTGTGAATAAAAATCAGAGTGCCAGCGCTTATAAACCGTTTCATTCAGTTCAAAAGGAATATGATTTTTTTGAACCTTCACTTCAGGATCTCGCCATAATCGATAATACACACGCTTTACACCAGGATCATCATAAGGGCGACGCGTCGCAATACGATCAATTGGCTCACCTGGTGGTGTTTTTGATCGTACTAACTTAAAGCGGATATCACTCTTTTTATCTAAATACAAACTGTACAAAAATATGTGTTCATAAATATAACGATCTACCAAGCGTTCTTTTAGCGTATCGCCATTTAATCGACTTTCCCACAAGGTCACACGCTGTTGAATATCTTTAGGAAGCGGCTTGGCCGCTGGCATTTTTGCGCCTGATGCAAGCCAACGCACTAAAATATTAAATTCATTGTCTGTTAAGGCAGGAAGACCATATGGCATCCCCCACTTTGGAAAGTCATGCTCGAAAGAAGAATACTCTTCTATGGTAGGACACTGTTGATTGCGATAAATGGAAAAGTCGTAGTCATCAGACAACACCGCATGGGTAAAATTCCCCTGTTTTTTTCGTAAAGCAATGGCACGATACACTAAGCTACCGTCTAAATTGGCAGCGGGTGATTGTCTGCGTTCATTTAAAACGGGGTAAAAACCTTTATCACGCCATTGTTGAGTTGTTTGTGCATCAATAAAAAGCCGTGTGGGCGTCGCGGCAAGTAAGCGCGTCCCGTCGTACACCAACTCTTTTGAACCGCCACGCTCAATCCCTTCAGGGGCAGTGAATTTTAATTGGCAAGGGGCGTCATAACAGGCATGACAAGTAACACAACGGTTATCCAAAATAGGGCGAACCTGAGCATTATAAAATTCGGCATCGGCTTTTGAGACCTTCTGGCCTTCACGATTTGCGACTTTTTCCACACCAAAACTATTATCTAATTGTTGACTGGCAAATAACGCACAGCCGGAAAAAAGCATCACAAAAAGAACAACGACCAAAGCCTTTGGCATAAACACAGCCCTAATTAAAGTTAATGAGTCGAAAAATTCATACCACTAACGCACAGACTCAAATATAAAAAAAAGAAAATATCATGAAGACAAAAAAAACGCCCATAAAATGGGCGTTTTCTTACAATTTGTAACGCTTATTCTTCTACAAGCAAACCATCATCTTCGTATTCGTCAGCAAGCTCATAAGCATCATCACCCATATCATCATTGGCCATGATAAGGGCTTCTTCATAAGCACCGCCAAACTCAATACGCGTAATATCGTATAGATCGTATTCGAACGTGTCGTCGAACCAACGAGCGTCCGATCCTATTTCTTCAAGCTCATAGGTCACCGCATCGGCTTTTACAACACGACCAATCTCGCAGCTGTCAGGCTCGACCTCTTCACGATGTAATGTCACAAGGCCATATTCTTCGCTGATATCAATCAACAGAACCGCTAAATCATCTAAATCTACTTCTGGATCTTCAACCTCTTCCTCACGAAGTGCCAAAACCCGCTTTTGAAAATCATTAAAAGGAGCCGGATGAACAAAATCACTAATGTCTTCTAAGAATAAAATTTGATAGCCATTTAGATGAACACCATCATCCACTAATTGGAGTAGCACCATCTCCTCATTGGCATCCACAACAAAGCCGTCCGTCCAATTATCTGGACCGTCTAAATCCTCACGAAAAATGCGGACAACATTATTTCGGGCACGGGCTTTTTCCAATTCGATGAGCATATCGGCTCCCTTAATGCGTAAAAAGAATAAACAGGCGCTAGTGTAAACCCAGCCAGCGCATCGAACAACTACTGCAGCACATCATACCAATTTTCTAATAAATCCATAAAATCTTCTAGTCCGCATTCCGATTGAACACCATCGGAAGACGTTTGGTAAAAACTCTCTTGTGTATCAAACATGGCTTTAATTTCTTCAGCGGCTGAATCGAAATCCACTTGACGAGAGACAGACACCCCCTCTTCGTTGATTAACACATCAAAAGGACCATACTTCATTTTGGTGGTTTCTTTTTCAGATTCCGCCAATGTAGTGGCCATTAACACACGCTGAATGTCTTCTTTGCCCGTTAAATACAATGCCACCCACTCAGCAATGGCCGCAAATTCATAATCTGTATAAATACGATAGGAATTTTCATCCTGATCAAAGGCAATATTATAATCCATAGCCTTAAACCTCACTCAGTCTCATCACCTACTTTAGCATCCTGCTGTTGGGCTTGTTGATTTCGGTATTCTCGGTTTTTTTCCTGCTGACGCTGTGGTACGGCGGCAGCCAATCGAGCCTGTTTTTCTGCTTCTTTTTTGGCTTTCGCCTCTTCAACCAGTTGCTCTTCATGAGCAATCATCTCTGGCGTTTCCATCACATAAGGGCCAATGGCACCGGTTCTTACATCGTTCAAGAACACTTCAGCCGCTTTATGCATGTCTATTTTTCCACCTGCTCGTAACGCCCCACGCTTAGAGCCAATCACTTTTAATACTTCAAAAGGATCACTGCTCAATTCTTTAAGCTTATAGCGCGCTATTAATGCCTCTTGATAATCTTTTATGAAAAAACGTAGGCCAACCAAAGCCACATCTTCATAATCAATCGCCGTATCACGTACCGCACCCGTAACGGCTAAACGGTAACTGGCGTCTGGGTTTTCTATTTTAGGCCAAAGAATGCCTGGCGTATCGAGTAAGACAAAACCATTCGTCACTTTTAGCTTTTGCTGTGCTTTGGTGACAGCGGGCTCGTCACCCACTTTCGCAACACGACGACCTAACAAGGCGTTCATTAAACTGGACTTACCGACATTTGGAATGCCTGCGATCATAGCGCGAATCGGTTTTTCTGCCGTGCCGCGATGTGGAACCAACTGACTCACCCATTGAGAAATTTTCGCCACATCCGCTTTATCTTGAGTCGAAAAAGGGTGAGCCAAAATCGTATCACTCCCCTGCCAGTGCTCTAGCCACAATGTAAGACGCGCTTTATCGGCCAAATCTTTTTTGTTCAACAAGCGCAGCACAGGCACACCTGCTCGCAAGGTTGTTAGCATAGGATTTTGACTTGAATCTGGAATGCGCGCATCCAACACTTCGATGACCACATCGACTTGCGTCATCACCTGTTCGATTTCTCGACGCGCTTTGTTCATGTGTCCTGGATACCACTGAACGCTCACCCCTGTTTACCTCTCTGTATTGCATCTATTTTTGCGGCTGCGCAGTCTATCACAACTTCTTCGAGAAGGTGTGAATAAGTCCTCTTAATATATGGTCCCACTTTTTTAAAAAACAAATTGTTCAGAACACTGCGAATGATCGTCGCCAATAACACCTTTATCTTTTCGCTGAATCTTTTTGTGATCTACATCAAAACAAAAAATACTCGTCTCTTTAAGATAGACCTTATCCGAGTGGTCTGGCGCATTTTTAGTCAACTGAATGCCACAGCACCATGAGGATATTCTCTCGATTGGGCCTCTGTGCCCCGATTCGCCAAGGCTGTGTGTGGCCTTGGCTTTTTTTATGCTTGACGATCAACAAATGCTAATAAATCAGGGTATAGCCGCAAAAAAGGCACTTCTCCCTGGGCTAAGACCTCTGGCAACTCCTCAATAAAAGGCTGTAAATGTTGGCCATGCCGCCAACGCCTCATAATGGACCGAATGGCATTCTCTACACCTTGCTGCGTTCCTAAATCAGCCAGCCAATTACGTTGCTCTAAGGATCGAATCATCTTTTGCAATCGCTCTGGACAACGATAAGCATCGGCCACCAGCTCCGTAACCGCATGCTGACAAAAAAGAGCCAAAGGCATATCACTAAACCGCGACCAATAACGAATTAGCCAGTAATCCATCACGATATCTTGAACAATACCAGCAAAACGACGTCGTCCAGATCGTGCCATAGATCGAAACAAGCTACTCTGCTCATGTTCGTCCACCATCACATCAACTTTTTGATGCAGACGCCAACCCCTCAATAAATCTTCTGGCAGGGCATCAACCTGAACAGAGAAATCCCCTAATAAATTCCCTGCAAACGAGGTTTGAGTTCGTTCTGCTATATGTAAATGTGCAAAGTAATTCAAGCTACATTCCTTTCGAACACCTTATCATGACTAAGTGTTATGCAATCAAAGTGCGCAATCTCTTCTTATTTGCTATATTTCGCGCTCATTTTTTGACATTATAGTAAGTTAACTGCCTGGACAAACTTCTTCCCGGTTTCTCAACATCATCAAGCCAATTCACCGAGATGACTCAATGTTGAAAAACGGGTAATACAGCCAGCACCTCCATCGTCCGAACCGATACACCCACGCGCAGTAGATCGCGCATAAATAGGAGTACTGAATAATGAGATACTTTGCCTTGTTGGTGTCTTTCTTGGCGCTTCTTATTAGTCAAACACTGCCTGCTGCTACCTTACGCATGGCTTTCGACTCTGAGCCTATTTCCTTGGACCCGCAAGAACAACTTTCCGAAAGCACTTTACAGTTTTCACACATGGTCTTTGATCCATTAGTGCGCTGGACACAAGATGGAAAAATTCAGCCGCGACTTGCAACAAGCTGGAAGCAAATATCGCCAACCACCACTCGGGTCTATTTACGCAAGAATGTTCACTTCCATAATGGCAATCTCTTTTCGGCAAAAGATGTGGTCTACACCATTGATCGTTTAAAACGTTCACCAGACTTTCGCGCCTTGTTCACTTCTATTGATTCGGTCACCAAGGTCAATGAATACACGGTTGATATACATTGTAATCACCCAACCCCTTTGCTACTCAATATCCTGACCTATGTCTTCCCCATGGACAAAAAGTTCTATGAAGGGCGAGACCAAATTGTAAAATTTGGCCGCACTTTTGCCTCACAACATACGTCTGGAACAGGCCCTTTTATCATCAAAGAGCGCGACCCTGGCGTACGTATGGTGTTAGTCCGTAATAAAGATTATTGGGACACAAAATCAAAAGGCAATGTCGACAAAATAATATTGACACCAATAAGAAATGACTCAACACGTTTAGCCGCTCTGCTGTCCGGTGATGTGGATTTTATATTTCCCGTTTCCCCGGTAGATATTGCCCGTGCTAAAGCGGCCAATAACATACAAGTCATCACCTTACCGACCAGCCGATTATTACTGCTCCAACTAAACCAAAAGCGCCGTAAAGAGTTCCGTGATATTCGCGTTCGAGAAGCCATCAATTTGGCAATTAACCAATCTCTCATCGTCAAAAAAATCTTGAGAGGGTATGCCAGACCTGCAGGACAACTAAGTGCTAACTCCCTTTTAGGTTATGTGAATACAATTAAGCCCGAATATAATCTAAAAAAAGCATTGCAGTTGATGAAAGAAGCGGGCTACCCACATGGATTTCGAATCAGTATGATGGCCCCAAACAATCGTTATATGGACGATGAAAAAGTGGCTCAAGCTGTGGCAGCCATGCTAGGTAGGCTGCATATTACAGTCGATTTAAAAACACTGCCAAAAGCACAGTATTTTCAACAATATGATGCTCGAGCCGCCGATATTATGATGCTTGGCTGGCAATCAGATACGATGGATTCAAATAATTTATTTGAGTTTTTAATCGCCTGTCCTGATGCCAAATCCGGTTTAGGTGCTTATAATGCCAGCGAGTATTGTGTGCCTGGCATAAACAGCGAAATAACCCAAGCTAACCGGGAAATGAATCTCAAAAAGCGTACAAAAATCTTGCAAGATATTGAAACCAAAGTAGCAGACTCTGCTGCGGTCGTTCCACTTTATTGGCAAGACTTAACATGGGCAGCAAAAGACAACGTGGGAATAAAAAGCATCGTTAATGAGCAGAATTACCCACATCTAGGCGACTTGGTTATAACGCCCCCTAAGTCAAATTAGCCGACATAATACAGATAACATAATACTTTATGAGTTTCATTAATATGCCCGCACAACATGGAGTTCCAAAGGACTGATGCTCACATTCCTTTTTCGTCGCTTAATACAAGCCTTCTTTGTCATGATGACCATCAGCGTGATCAGCTTTGCCATACAAGGAAAGCTGGGAGACCCTGTCCAGCAAATGGTTGGTACAACGGTGTCGCCCGCCGAACGCGCGCACCTCAGACAAGAACTTGGCCTTGATGATAGTTTTGCGGTGCAATATTGGCATTTTTTAAAAAATGCCGCCCATGGTAACTTTGGCATCTCTTATTACTATAAAAAGCCAGTACTGGATCTTATATTTGAGAGAATGCCCGCGACACTAGAACTGGCTTTTTGTGCGATTGTATTAGTCGCCATTTTTGCCATCCCATTTGGGATATATGCCGCCATCCGGCCACGTAGCATATTGACTCGTTTTATCATGGCATTCAGTACCCTTGGCCTGTCTGTGCCCATTTTTATTGTGGGTATATTTTTAGTCTATGTATTTTCTATCCAACTACATTTGGCGCCAAGCTTTGGCCGTGGACAAACGGTTGATGTATTTGGCATATGGAAAAGCGGTCTTTTTACGAAAAGCGGCCTACACCACCTAATGCTTCCCAGCATCACTTTAGCCTTTGCTCTAATGCCCATTTTTATTCGCTTAATACGCTCAGAAATGATGGAAGTACTGCATTCAGAGTACATTCGCTTTGCTTGGTCCAAAGGCCTATCCACCAATCGTATTTACTTTGTCCACGCGCTGAAAAACACCATGCTACCTGTTATCACCATTGGTGGGATTCAGGCAGGCACACTGATTGCGTATACCATTCTAACGGAAACCATATTTCAATGGCCCGGTATGGGATTTTTATTCATAGATGCGGTGAGCAGAGTCGATACGCCACTCATCTCTGCCTATTTAATGGTCGTAGGCGGTATCTTTGTGACAACCAACACGGTCGTTGACCTCATCTATGGTTTGGTGAACCCAACCGTTAAATTAGAGAATCATGGATTATGAGCTACTTAAAAAAGGACATTATCCCCCCTTCTGCTGGTAGTCGATGGCAGCATATCTGGTCCGGTTTTCTAGGCGATAAGCTGGCAACTTTGGCCCTAGCTGTCTTTATTTTTTATTGCATTATCGCATTATTCGCGCCGTTACTTGCGCCTTATAATATTAACAGTCCTAACTTTATGAACTTAAATAACTCGGAAATTGCTCCGAGCTGGATCAGTGGCGACCCGCATTTTTTACTTGGAACAGACGCTCAGGGGCGTGACTTATTATCTGTTATTTTGTACGGCACTCGACTCTCTCTAACGATTGGGATTTGTGCGGTTCTCATCCAAGCCACATTAGGCATATGCATTGGTTTAACCGCAGGCTACCTAGGTGGGCGTATCGATAATTTTTTGATGCGTTGTGCCGATGTTCAACTATCTTTCCCTACCATGATGGTAGCCATTGTTTTTTTGGCCATTTTTCAGGCTCTGTTTGGTATGGAGCTTTATCAGCAGCTGGCCATGCTGATGTTGATTTTAGTCATTGGGTTGGCAGAGTGGCCGATATTTGCTCGAACTGTACGCGCTTCGGTATTAGCCGAAAAGCAAAAGGAATACGTTGATGCGGCCCGCATTATGGGCATTGGCACGAAACGCATCATGTTCAGGCATATTTTACCTAATACGCTATCACCTGTATTGATTATTTTCACGGTACAAATAGCCAGCGCCATTGCAACAGAGGCCGCGTTATCCTTTTTAGGGCTCGGTATGCCCTCCTCTGACCCCTCTTTGGGTTCTCTCATATCAGCAGGGTTTAATTACATGTTTTCTGGCTCTTGGTGGATTTGCATCTTTCCTAGTGTTGCCCTAATTGTCTTAATTCTAGTGATGAACCTATTAGGTGATTGGCTACGGGGCTATCTCAACCCAAGGACGTACAGGGATTAACTATGAACTTACTAACTGTCAGTAACCTGAACGTCAGTTTTCGTATCAAAGGCATTGAATTGGCCGCCTTAATCGATGTGAGCTTTACCCTGAATCGAGGAGAGCGCATTGCCATTGTCGGTGAATCCGGCGCAGGTAAATCCATCCTTGGGCTCTCTATTGTCAACCTTTTGGATAAGCCAGGCTATATCAAATCCGGCTCTGTCAAACTGGAAAACAAAGAGCTTAGCAAAATGAATACGCGTCAGCTGCAAGAGATACGTGGCAAACGTATTGCCATGATTTTTCAAGACCCCATGATGACGCTAAATCCTGTGCTCACCATTGGTGCTCAATTGGTCGAAGCCATTCGCAGCCATACGCGCATCTCTTTTAAAGACGCCAGAAATATTGCCATAGAAAAACTTCATAGTGTACAAATTGCCTCTCCGGAGCGCCGTTTTGATCAATACCCCCATGAACTTTCTGGCGGCATGCGCCAGCGCGTGATCATTGCCAGCGTACTATTACTGAATCCCGACATCATTATCGCAGACGAGCCTACTACCGCACTGGATGTGACCATCCAAGCGGAAATTATTCAACTCTTATTGGACGTATGTCACGACAACAGCATGGCTTTGATTCTAATCAGCCATGACCTTGGCGTCGTGTCCCGAGTTGCAGAACGCACGTTAGTCATGTATGCAGGGCGAATTGTCGAGGAAGCACCGACTCTGGAACTGATAAATGACCCACAACATCCCTACACCCAAGGTTTGCTGAATGCCCTTCCGCAAATGTCATTACCCGGACAAAGGCTCAATCAAATACGGGGCAATATGCCCGCATTGAACGATCGCCCCAATGGCTGCGCCTTTCACCCTCGGTGCCCATATGCCACACAAAAGTGCCGTACAGAACAGCCTAACTTTATCTATAACGGCATCTCAAGCGTCTCTTGTTTTCTCGTGGAAGACATGCTCGAAGAAGAGAGACCAGAAGAAGACATAGTCGACTTCGAATACTCAACATCCCATGATGGGGGTCAGGTATGAACGCAACCCCTCTCATCCAAATTAGCCATCTTGAAAAATCGTTTGTTACCAAAAGCAGTTGGCTCGGACAATGGCAACTCCGTAGAGGAAAAATACACCATCGCAAAGAAAGCGTACACGCCTTGAATGGTGTTAACCTGACGATCAACCAAGGGGAAACGCTTTGCATTGTCGGGGAAACGGGGTGTGGCAAATCCACCCTTGCTCGGGTTCTCATGGGGTTAACACCTCCTAGCAGCGGGGAAATACACTACCAAGATCAACGTATTGATCACCTAAACAACCATAAACGCATGATGTTTCGTCGTCGTATGCAAATGGTCTTCCAAAACCCTTATGCGTCGTTAAACCCAAGAATGACCGTTTACCAAACATTAAACGAACCCATTGCTTTTCATAACAAACAACTCAGTCGTGCGGAAATAAACCTGCAAATAGAAGACTTATTAGAATCCGTTGGAATTAGTCCTTCCAGCGCAGATCGCTATCCACATGAATTTTCGGGCGGCCAGCGTCAGCGTATTAGCCTAGCACGAGCACTCTCTGTCGAACCTGATTTTATTGTGGCAGATGAGCCCCTATCCGCCCTTGATGTTTCTGTGCAAGCACAGGTACTCAACTTAATGATGGATAAACAAGAAGAACGTAATCTCACTTATCTGTTTATTACTCACGATCTTGCAGTAGTAGAACACTTCGCCACACGCGTTGCTGTTATGTACCTTGGCAGAGTATGCGAGATCGCTAGCACCAAGACTTTATTTAGCGCCCCCAAGCACCCCTATACCCGGGCGTTATTGTCTGCCATTCCAAGGCTAGACAGCAACATGACACAACCGATTAAATTGATCGGCGAAGTGCCGACACAAATTGAAAAACCCATTGGTTGCGTATTCCAAGCCCGCTGCCCTTACGCTAACCAACGCTGCTATGAAACATCCCCCAAAATGCTGCGTCAAATAGATGGTAACAACGTCGCTTGCCATGCCATTGAGGAGGGGCGTTTATCATGATGACCACGCTCTATCGACAACCAACATCCCATGGGGGTCACCCATGGAAATAAGATGGCTTGAAGATTTTATTGCCTTGGCAAAAACACGGCACTTTTCCCGTGCAGCCGATGAGCAAAACGTTACTCAGCCAACCTTCAGTCGCCGTATTAAGCTACTTGAAGAGGAGATGCGTGTCACTCTGATCGACCGTAATACGCTTCCACTCTCGCTCACACCAGCAGGGGAAGTATTTCTACAAAGTGCGGAGCTGATTACACGCCAGTTGCGTGATACAAAAGAGCGCTGCCAAGAGATTCGCAAGCAAGAAGAGTCACAAATTCGTTTTATTTCGACACAAACGCTATTTTTGAGCTTTTATAAAGACGCCATTGAACCCTTTTGCAACAACATCAATATGGACATGGACGTTAATATGAAATCCAGCTCTTGGCTTGGTATCGACTTCGTTAATTCATTGGTGAATAAGCAATGTGACCTGATGCTGTGTTATTGGCATCCTGCCATCAACTTTATTCGCGCACTAGATGAAGAGCAATATGAGCACTTGGTTATTGGCCAAGAAACACTGATTCCATGCAGTGCCACCGATACAAACGGCGAACCAAAGTTTCGCTTACCTGGGATGAGACGCAAGCCACTCCCTTATATTGGTTATTATGAAAATTCCTTTTTACAGCCAATTATTACTCACCACCTACAACGTCAAAGGGATGTTCCACAGCTGCAAACACTCAATGAGAACTATCATGCCATTAGTGTCAAAGCCATGGTGAAAGAAGGTTATGGGATAGGCTGGATTCCGAAAAGGTTGATGTCTGACACACTTAATTATGGGAAAGTCGCACTCGCGGGAGAAGAAAACTGGCATATTCCACTCGAAATACGCCTGTATCGATCACGTTTTAACGCAAACCCGAACCTGAACCAATTTTGGCAGTTATTAAAAGAGCATATTAACCGTACGAATCATCTCCTATAAATCGCAATGTCTACGCCATCTCGTCTACATTGGGATGACAGCGACTCAATGGTCACTATCACCCTGACGTTGATTCAAGGCTATAATCATCGGATCATTTGCCATGGAGTTGGCGCCCAACGCTTTACTGAACAAATAACCTTGCCCAATATCACAGCCGTATTCGCGTAACAACTCTAATTGAGCTTGATTCGTTATCCCCTCGGCAATGACTTGCAAATTCAAATCATGACTCAAACGAATAATCGCCTTTGTCAAAGCGGCGTGACTTTGATCTTCAATCATGTCCCGGATAAAAACTTGATCAATTTTTACGCAATCAAATGGCAGGTCTTTTAGATAGCTCAAACTTGAATACCCTGTGCCAAAATCATCAATCGACAACTTGATACCCAAGCGGCTTAACTGCCTCAATAATTCAGCACAGCCTTTAGCATCTTCAATTAAGATCGATTCCGTAACCTCAAGTTCCAGTGAACATGGTGAAACATTATATTTGTCTAACAGCCCCAAAAGCTTCGTTAAAAATTCAGGACGTTTTAGCTGAACAGCAGAAACATTGACCGCGATAGGCGGAACCTGGAGACCTTCTTGTTGCCATTGCACGATATGACGACAGGCTTGTTCAAATGCCCAATCCCCTAGAGAAAGAATGACACCCGTCTGCTCTGCTACTGGAATGAATTCAGCAGGCGATACCACCCCTAACTCTTCATCATTCCATCGCATTAATGCTTCCATACCAACGCAGCGCTCGGTTTTAAGGTCTACCTTAGGCTGAAAGTGCAGTTCTAAAAATTCATGTCGTAAAGCACGTCTTAATCGATTCTCAATGCGTACATTGCGGGCAAACTGAGCCCCCATCTCTTTATCATAAAAGCGAAACGAAGAACGACCTGCCAACTTAGCTTGGTACATGGCCATATCCGCCTTCTTCACTAAGGTTTCCGAGTCCTCTCCATCTTCTGGATAAAACGCTACCCCAATGGAGCAGCCAATATTCAAGTTACGGTTATCAATGAAGTAACTCTGGCTAAGCTGGAGAATCATTTCTTTCAACATGCTATCGAAAGAAAAGCCATCTTCTTCTTCCTTGAACTGAATCAGCACCAAAAACTCATCTCCCCCCAACCGTCCAACCAACGCATTATCAGGTAAAACCGAAGTCAAACGTTGTGATACTTTTAGTAGGAGTTTATCCCCGGTCTCGTGTCCAAATGCATCATTAATGGTTTTAAAATGATCCAGATCCAGAAATAATGCAGCTAATTTGGACGAGTCTTCTTTACACTCAGTCAGTAAATAGTCGAATTGTTTTTGCACATGATAACGACTCGATAACCCTGTCAACTCATCCGTTTCAATACGATGGCTAATGGAGCGCAAACTTTTTTTGTAGGCGAAATAAAACATTCTAATATAAGAGCCCATCAAAAAAGCCAATAACAAAGAAACCAATAAAGGTAAAAATACCCGAAACCAATTAATGGCATGATTAGGTCGATATGGGCAGGTATCGATCTGCCATTGACGACCACCATAGGAAAAAGAGTAGCGATTGAATCTGTCTTTCTGCCAGAACGAAGAATCGCTCCCACTCTCACTATCATAGACAGGAATACCTGGTGCCTTATTATTTGTCGTATCTATAATACGAAAAGCTAACCCATTCGAGCCTGCACCCAGCCCTCCCAAAAAGTTCTTAATCTTCACATGCAAACCCACAACACCATAAAATCCATTGTCATCAGTGAAGTTATCCCCTCTCAAATCGATCGGCAGATAAATGGAATGATGTATCAACAGAGCATTAGGCGCGAGCGTCTGTTCATTTGGGCCTTTATTAAAGCCAATATAAGTCGGTTTGGACAGCAACAAACCATGATTATTACGGGCCAATATATTCTGCTCACGGTCTGTAAAATAAGGCGAAAAGAGATCATACCCAAGAGGGAAATCGTTTGGCGAAGTGTATGTCAGGGGCAAGTATTCACGACGGTTGCCAGGTGGTGTAATAGCA
The DNA here is from genome assembly GCF_056173505.1 of Marinomonas sp. 63XJN7_7_ISO-PGPR-S23-202. Lineage (NCBI taxonomy): Bacteria > Pseudomonadati > Pseudomonadota > Gammaproteobacteria > Oceanospirillales > Oceanospirillaceae > Marinomonas > Marinomonas sp. 63XJN7_7_ISO-PGPR-S23-202. The sequence goes on from NZ_CM149677.1 coordinate 3,159,552, forward strand.
AAATTAGGGTCCTTCATGAACTTTCTCTGTTGCCGTTCATACTGCAGCTTATTCTTTTGTCCAACATATTTGGAGAAAAAATATACGGTTTTGGGGCTATGGAACTCACTGCGCAAGCTGGCCGTCATGCTGTCAAACTGTTCAGGACTCATAGGCCCATTCAAGGACTGAATAAACGACACCATGGCAGACACTTGTATGCCTTTTTTTTCCAAAGCGAAATAGATTTTTTGAACAAATACCTGACCAGCCTTAAACTGACTTACTTTAGATTGCTCTAATTCATAAAAGTAGTTTGTACAGGACACCACCAGACCGCACAAAACAATTAAGCAAGATATTACCCAATATGAACTCTTTAAATGGCGTTTTGAATCGAACATTCTTCACCATTTCGAGCATTGCAAGCTAATATTAAGTTCAAACAACCTCTCTCCTCTATACAATTCAGCCAACCAGAATAAAACAGACTAGGTAAGGTCTGAATAGCAAGCATTCATCTACAAACCTAAAAAGTAATTCCCTACCCTTCACAACATCAATGACGTTTCATTTTAATAAACAGCAATTTAAAACTCATTGGCACATTTCTTTAGTACTTTACATAAAAGACCATATTGAGACACGTAATTATTTGCAAAAAACAGCAATTTAAAACAATTTCTGCTATTGTTTGCAGATAATTTATTTCTGATGTAGACAGGCCTTTTGTGACCCAATTTTCTCATTCTTCCAACCTATCCCTTCCTAGTCCGTTAATCGCCCTGCTTTCTGACATGGGCTTTACTGCGTTCACACCGATTCAAGAGCAAAGTTTGCCACCTATGATCGATGGCAAAGACATTCTAGCGCAAGCACAAACAGGCAGCGGTAAAACCTTAGCTTTCGCAATTGGTCTATTATTGAAAATTAACCCTCGCTTTTTTGGGGTTCAAGCCCTAGTTATGTGCCCAACACGCGAACTTGCCGATCAGGTTTCAAAAGAAATTCGCAAAGTCGCACGTTATTTAGACAACATCAAAGTATTGAGCCTTTGTGGCGGCATGCCATTTGGGCCACAAATTGGTTCATTGGAGCATGGAGCACACATTGTTGTCGGTACACCCGGACGCTTGCTAGAACACCTTCGTAAAGGCACTCTGAAACTTAATGCACTCAACACGTTAGTATTAGATGAAGCCGACCGTATGCTGGATATGGGCTTTGTGGACAGTATTCGCGAAGTGGTCGAACTGACACCAACTAACCGCCAAACGCTACTCTTCTCCGCCACTTACGGTGATACCATTACGGAATTAAGTCACGAATTTCAGAAAAGCCCTGTCTCCATTAAGATTGAAGAGCAAGAAAGTCTAAAGCCAAATATCGAGCAGTTCTTCGTACGCAGTGAAAATGCAGATAAATGCGAGACTCTACTAGCGACACTACAACATTTCACCCCACGCCAAGTGATTGTCTTTTGTAATACCAAGGCGGAATCTCAAGCGGTCGCGGATTGGTTGGATGACCATAAAGTCGCATCACAGGCCATTCATGGCGACCTGGAACAAAAGCAACGTGACCAGGTTCTCGTCAAATTCAGTAACCAAAGCAGCTGTGTATTGGTCGCAACCGATGTGGCCGCGCGTGGTATTGATGTAAAAGAAATCGACCTTATAGTGAACTACGACACCACTCGTGATATCGATGTGCACACCCACCGTATTGGCCGTACAGGTCGTGCTGGGGCATCCGGCATAGCCGTTAACCTTGTGACCAATAAAGAAGATTACAAAGTAAAAGATATTGAGGAACGTTTTGGTATCACGGCAAACTTCTTAGACCTAGACGCAGCGGATCCGAGTTATCGTCTTGTCCCTGAAAAAGCCACCATCGCGTTTGATGCTGGTCGTAAGAATAAACTTCGTCCTGGTGACATCCTTGGCGCGCTAACGGCGGGCCTTGGTCTAGATAAGTCCCAGGTAGGCAAGATCGATATTTTTGATTTTCACGCCTATGTTTCTGTGGATGGTCGTGAAGCCAAACGTGTTGTGAAAGAATTGGCAAATAAGAAAATCAAAGGTCGTAATATTCGTGCGCGCATTCTTCGCTAATTTTACTGATTAACGTGGCAAGAACCATCTCCTAGGAAAGGCATCGTGGAAACTCGCAACCAGCCTGTTTGGCAATCGACTAAAGTACAATGGATAGGCTTCCTTCTAGGCTGGGTAATGATTAGCATTGCCACACTCACACCCATGGATGAACTCCCACCAGTGCCCGGTACGGATAAGCTTCATCATATTCTGGGGTTTGCAGGATGGTCATTTCTCTGTGTGTTTGGTTCTCGAAAGCGTTTTTTTGTAATGGCTTTGTTTATTCTCTTCTGGGGCGGTGCCATTGAAATGATTCAACCCTATGTTAACCGTCATCGTGAATTTGCCGACTTTGTTGCCGATGGTGTTGGCGTTCTATGCGTCTTACTCCCTGCCATTCTAATTACTCGACAACGCCCCTAACCCTTTAAAGAGGATTCGCAAAAGGTAGAAGCGACGATAAGGCAAGGCAAAAATCGCCGAAAAAGCGGAGTTTATGCCTATAAATGAGCATTTTGAGACGTTTTTTAACACTGAATTATCAAGCGCAGTAATTTTGCGATATCCTCTCAAAACCATTGGTATAGAACCTGCATACAAAAAAACAACCTTCTGATGGTGGCTTTTTATTGCTAGTCTTTTGCAATTGCCTATGTACAACACATCAGATAATCAATTTTATTGCAAGAAGGGATTATACTATGACGCTATCGGACACCTTCTCATCAAAAGAATTCTTAACCTCGCTGTTCCAAGCCGCCCTAGACATTGCTCAACCTAATAAATGCGTTCCTCGCTACCTTCCAGAAAAAACCGAAGGTCGAACCATTGTCATTGGTGCTGGCAAAGCGTCTGCCGCGATGGCACAAGCCTTAGAGGGTGTATGGCAAGAAAACTATCCAGAGGATGCATTATCGGGTGTGGTTGTCACACGGTATGGTTATGCTGTTCCTTGCAAGCAAATTGAGATTTTAGAAGCCGCACATCCTGTTCCCGATGCTGCGGGATTAGCTGCGTCAAAACGTATTTTAGAAACGGTTTCGGATTTAACCGCTGAAGATCAGGTCATTGTCTTGATCTCTGGCGGTGGTTCTGCGTTGATGCCCCTCCCCGCCGAAGGCATTAGTCTTGAAGAAAAACAAGCCATCAATCAAGCCCTGCTAAAAAGCGGTGCTAATATTATCGAAATGAACACGGTTCGCCGTCACCTGTCGGCTTTAAAAGGTGGACGGCTAGCCGCTGCCTGTTACCCAGCTAAAGTCACCACCTTATTAATCTCCGATGTGCCAGGAGACGACCTACCGTCCATTGCATCCGGTCCGACAGTAGGCGATGTGACTACCTGCCATGATGCCCTGAATATTATCGAGAAATATCAAATCCCTGTTTCTCAAACCATTCTAGATAACCTATCGAATGGCGCTTATGAAAGCATAAAACCAGACGATAAACGCCTCACAAGCTGCACGACAACCATGATTGCCACGCCTCAAATGGCCTTAGAAGCTGCCGCCCAACGCGCACAAGAATGGGGCATTCCAAGTCTTATTTTAGGAGACAGCATTGAAGGAGAGTCTCGCGAAGTGGGTCTGGTGATGGCAGGCATTGCACGACAAGTCGCCACCTTTGACCAGCCTATTAAGCCACCGTGCGTACTACTCTCTGGTGGTGAAACGACGGTGACAATGAAAGGCAATGGTATTGGTGGGCGCAATGTGGAATACCTTTTATCACTCGCCATTAGCTTGCAAAGCCGATCGGGCATTGCCGCACTTGCTGCCGACACAGACGGTGTGGATGGTGCTGCCGACATCGCGGGCGCCATCATCGATGACACCACACTAGAACGAGCCTTTCAGGCGCAACTCGACCCTGTCGCTTACTTAAAAAACAATGATGCTCATAGCTTTTTTCAAGCCCTTAATGATTCATTAGTAACCGGTCCGACACTGACCAATGTGAATGATTTTCGCGCTATTTTTATTCGCTGAAACACGATTAGTGAGTGCCCTACTCTCTGTCCCAAAAACCTGCCCCAAAATAGTGTCAAACCTTTTCATTTTGGGGCAAAAACATGATGAGCAACAAAGGTTTGACAAACATTAACCTATCGGTCAAAGTTTACCCGATATGGCCACCATTTTCAGGAGAAACGCCGTGATCCAATTTTTATTAAATCAAGAGCTTCGCCAAGAAGACAATCTGGATCCAAACACCACGGTGTTAAATTATCTACGTAACACACTGGGGAAAACAGGCACCAAAGAAGGCTGTGCCTCTGGCGACTGCGGCGCATGCAGTGTCGTCTTAGCCGAGGTTATTGATGGCAAACTACGCTATCGAAGTGTGAATTCCTGCCTAACCTTTGTCTCTGCTCTACATGGTAAACAGCTCATTACCGTTGAAGACTTAAAGCATCAGCAGACACTTCACAGCACACAACAAGCCATGGCGGACTGTCACGGCTCACAATGCGGTTTTTGTACACCTGGTTTTGTTATGTCTCTGTTTGCCCTACAGAAAAACGCCGACAGTTACGATGTCGCCCAAACCAGTGAAGCCTTAGCGGGTAATTTATGCCGTTGTACGGGCTACCGCCCTATTTATGACGCCGCCCAGCAAAGCTGCTCAAACAAGCCGTCAGACCACTTTGATGCCGTTGAAGCACAAACCATTGCAAGACTGCAAGCCATTGCCCCCCAAAGCGGCGCTCAATTCGCAGGCAAAGGACATCAAGCCTATTTACCAACGAGCACCGCCGAACTTGCCGAGCTTTATCTAAACCATCCTGATGCACACCTTCTGGCAGGCGGTACCGACCTTGCCCTTGAAGTCACCCAATTTCATCGTGAACTCGGCACTCTTATCTATTTAGGCAATGTGTCTGACATGCAGCAAATTGTCGAAACAGACAGCTATATTGAAATTGGCTCAGCGTCCCCATTAACTGACTGCTACCAAGTCTTAGCAAAACATTACCCAGATTTTGGCGAACTGCTACATCGCTTTGCCTCATTACAAATTCGCAACCAAGGTACTCTTGGCGGCAATATCGCCAATGCCTCACCCATTGGTGATTCGCCGCCATTATTAATTGCCTTGGATGCGCACATCCAGCTAAGGCAAGGAGACAAAACTCGTCGGATTCCACTGGAAAGCTACTTTTTGGATTACAAAAAGACGGTTCGCCAATCCAGTGAACTTATCGAGAAAATTATCATCCCTAAACCAAACGCTGCGGTATTTAAAGCCTACAAGGTCTCTAAACGCATTGATGATGATATTTCCGCCGTTTGCGCGGCCATCAATATTCAGGTGGCAGACGGAAAAGTGGTGGATGCTCGTTTAGCCTTTGGGGGCATGGCACCAACACCAAAGCGCGCCACACATTGCGAACAAGCCCTAGTTGGTCAAACATGGACACAAGAGACGATTGAGCAAGCTTGCAGCGCCCTCGCAAAAGATTTCACCCCACTGACGGATTTTCGTGCCAGCAAAGCGTATCGCCAGCTGGTCGCGCAAAACCTGCTGCGCAAATACTTTGTTGAAACCACCACAGCGTCCCAAGATTACCTGACAACGCGAGTAACGGCCCATGTCTAATCATTCAGCCCCTCAACTTAGCCAAGCCGAATTGGAAGCCTTGTTTAAGACCCATCTTAAAACGGGTGTTGGTAAAGGCATCAAACACGAAAGTGGCGACAAACACGTTAGTGGCGAAGCCCAATACATAGATGATAAATTAGAGTTTCCGAATCAACTCCATGTGTATGTGCGCACCAGCGATTACGCCCACGCCCAAGTGACCAATATCGACATCTCAGAATGCCTTACCATGCCAGGTGTGGTGAGAGTCGTCACCGCAAACGATGTTCCCGGTGACTTGGACGTTGGACCAGTCTTAAAAGGCGACCCTCTGCTGGTAGAGGAACTTGTGGAATACTATGGTCAGCCTATTGTCGCCGTTGCAGCGACCAGCCACGAAGCCGCCCTAAAAGCTGCGAAAACCATTAAGATTGATTATGAACCTCTAGCGCCCATTTTGGATGTGAAAGAGGCACTAGAAAAAGAGCATTTTGTTCAAGAAAGTCACCAGCTTAAACTGGGCGATAGCGCCACAGCGCTTGCACACGCCAAGCATCGCTTTCAAGGTGAACTACACATCGGTGGCCAAGAGCACTTTTATTTGGAAACTCAGGTCGCCTCCGTTATGCCAACCGAAGACGGTGGTATGATTGTCTACTCTAGTACGCAAAACCCAACCGAAGTGCAAAAGCTGGTGGCGAGCGTATTGGGCATATCCATGAATAAGGTGCTGGTGGACATGCGCCGTATGGGCGGCGGTTTTGGCGGCAAAGAAACCCAAGCCGCGCCGATTGCGTGCTTGTGCGCGCTGGTGGCTCATCTCACTGGACGCCCAACCAAAATGCGCCTGCCACGTATGGAAGATATGACCATCACAGGCAAACGCCACCCTTTTTATGCGCGCTACGATGTGGGTTATGACGATGCTGGCCGTATTTTGGCGCTTGATATGGACCTTGCCGGGAACTGTGGTTACTCCCCCGACTTATCTGGTTCCATTGTCGACCGCGCCATGTTCCACGCGGATAATGCCTATTTTATTGAGCATGCAACGATTACGGGGTATCGCTGTAAAACCAACACCGCATCCAATACGGCTTACCGTGGTTTTGGTGGCCCACAGGGCATGGTGCCAACGGAAGACATTATGGACGCCATTGCCCGCAGGCTAGGTAAAGATCCTTTAGATGTGCGTCGATTAAATTATTACGGTAAAGAAGACCGAAACATCACGCCTTATCACCAAATCGTCGAGCACAATATTCTGCCGGAAATCACCGACGAGCTGTTGACCAGCAGCGATTACTACGAACGTCGCGAAGCCATTAAAGCCTTTAATGCAACGAGCCCTATTTTGAAAAAAGGCTTGGCATTAACACCGGTGAAATTTGGTATTTCTTTCACTAACTCCTTCCTCAACCAAGCGGGAGCGCTGATCCATATTTATACGGACGGTACCATTCATCTAAACCATGGTGGAACCGAAATGGGTCAAGGCTTGAACACTAAGGTTCAACAAATCGTAGCCGAAGTGTTTCAAGTTGAAACGGATAAAATCCAAATCACCGCAACTAATACAGAGAAAGTACCGAACACCTCACCTACAGCGGCCTCGTCTGGTACCGATCTAAACGGTAAAGCGGCACAAAATGCGGCACTAACCATTAAGCAGCGCTTGATTGATTTCTTAGCGGGTTACTACCGAGTCCATCCAGAGGAAATCGAGTTCCGTAACGGACAAGTCAGAGTGCGTGAAACCTACTTGTCGTTCGAAAGCTTAATAGAAATGGCTTACGTCAATCAGATTTCCTTATCGAGCACAGGTTATTACAAAACGCCGAAGATCTATTACGACCGAGACAAAGCCAGTGGTCGTCCCTTCTACTACTTTGCTTATGGTTTAGCCTGCTGCGAAGTCTTAGTAGACAGTTTCACTGGCGAATATCACTTTACTCGTACCGACATTCTTCACGATGTAGGTGCCACATTAAATCCTGCCATCGATATCGGCCAGATTGAGGGCGGCTTTATACAAGGTATGGGCTGGCTCACCAGTGAAGAGTTGGTTTGGAATGAGCAAGGTCGTCTTATGACAAGTGGCCCAGCGAGCTATAAAATCCCTGCCATTGCGGATATGCCAAATGATTTACGCGTCGCCCTTGTGGAAAGTCGCAAAAATCCAGAAGATACGGTGTACCATTCTAAAGCCGTGGGCGAGCCACCTTTTATGCTTGGCATTGCCGCGTGGTGTGCTATCAAGGATGCCGTAGCCTCAGTGGGAAACTATCAATACCATCCTGATATTGACGCCCCTGCGACACCAGAAAGAGTGCTAATGGGCATAGAGGCCATTCGCAAACAAATGAAAAACGCCTAAGAGAGACACAATGAGCCAATTGAAAGCATGGCGCGCCGCCATCGTACACTGTATTGCTGATCCAAAAGAAGTAGGCACTGAAAACGCTTACGAATACTTTGCAGACGGTTTATTAGTGGTTGATGGCGATACCATCCGCGCCGTTGGTGATGCAGAAACACTATTACCCACTCTGCCACACGATATGTTGATTGAACATCATCCCGATGGTCTGATCACTCCTGGATTCATTGATACCCATATTCATTATCCGCAAACGGATATGATAGGCTCCTATGGCGAGCAGTTGCTGACTTGGCTAAACACCTACACCTTCCCAGAAGAAGGCAAGTTTGCTGATAAAGCCCATGCAAGCGACGTTGCAAAGCGCTTTCTAAAAGAGTTACTGCGTAACGGAACAACGACCGCGTTGGTCTTTGGTTCAGTGCATAAAGTATCAGTAGAAGCCTTCTTTGAAGCTTGTGAAGAACAAAACTTACGCATGATATGTGGTAAGGTCATGATGGATCGCAACGCACCGGATTACCTGACTGACACACCTGAAAGCAGCTATCAAGAAAGCAAAGAACTGATAGACGCTTGGCATAATAAAGGACGATTACACTACGCGATTACACCTCGCTTTGCACCAACCAGCTCAGATGAACAGCTACAACTGGCGGGTAAATTGCTAGGGGAGTACAATGATGTCTATATGCACACTCACCTCTCAGAAAACGTGGACGAATGTGCTTGGGTTCAAGACTTATTTCCAAACAGTAAAAACTACTTGGATGTCTACGACCAAAACCAGCTGTTAAGCGAGCGCTCTGTGTTTGCCCATGGTATCCACTTGTGTGACAGTGAATACCATCGCCTGCACGAAACTGGTTCAGCGATTTCCTTCTGCCCAACCTCCAACCTTTTTATTGGTAGTGGCTTGTTCAAATTGAGCAAAGCAGAGGAGCATAAGGTCAATGTGGGCATGGGAACTGATGTAGGAGGTGGAACCAGCTTCTCCATTCTACAAACCCTGAATGAAGCCTATAAGGTAGTTCAGCTTCAGAATGAAAACCTCAACCCCATTAAGTCGCTTTATCTTGCGACCCTTGGTGGGGCCAAAGCGCTTCGCTTAGAAGATAAGATTGGTAATCTTGTTGCCGGTAGCGAAGCTGACTTTGTGATTCTGGATAAGAAAGCCACGCCATTATTAACATCACGCCTTGCTCTTGCTCAATCCATTGAAGAAAACTTGTTTGTCTTTATGACCCTTGGCGATGATAGAGCGATTCAAGCGACCTATTCCGCAGGGCAATGTGTCCACCAGCGCTAAGGGGGTTAGCAAAGAAAAACCGCTCTCTTGAAGTGGTTTTTCTTTATTCTTTTCACACTCACATATGAAAAGAATGGAACATTTTGCCAATATGGTGGTCTGAACTATCATGAAAAATACTCTTATTCTTTATTCCAGTGTCGACGGTCATACACTTAAGATTTGCGACACCATTGCTCATAGTCTAGAGCAACAAGACCATAGCACACACTTGCTTGCTATCGAGCAAGCAACAACCGAAATGCTCATTCAATACGGGAAAATCGTTATTGGCGCCAGTATTCGTTATGGCAAACATCGCAAGAATCTTGTGGAGTTTATCCGTTCGAACAAGGCCATCTTAGACGATAAAATCTGCTGTTTTTTTAGCGTCAATCTCGTGGCCCGCAAAGCCAATAAAAACACACCTGAAACCAACCCCTATTTGCAAAAATTACTGCAAGAATTAGATTGGCAGCCAAGCTTATTAAGCGTTTTTGCAGGGAAAGTGGATTACCAAAAATACGCATTTTTGGATCGAATCATGATCCAACTGATTATGTGGATGACAAAAGGCCCAACCGACTCCAATAGTGTGATCGATTACACCGATTGGCAAGCGGTTGAAACCTTTAGCCAGCAAATAGCGGAACACTAAAAGACAGAAAAGAAGTCTGCTAGAATAGTAAAAAATTCGCTTAAGGAAGCCACTATGAACTTAGCTGTTATGGCACTGGGTGCCTTTACCATTCTGTTTGTCTTTTTTGCATTGACCATTGCTTTATTTTTGTTCAAAAAGCACAGAGAAAAGAAATAGCAGACAAAATTTCCATACTTATTTCCCTTTCCTCATGACTTTTCCTTCATGCCTCAGGGTATGGTAGCTATACGCAAGTATGAAGATACTCGAACAATCAATACGATTGCCCTCTTTAGCTAACACCTTGTAGGAAAAACATGAACTTACTATTACTATCTGGGAGTTTTCATTCCCAAAGCAAAAGCTTAGCGATACTAAAATCTGTTGAGAATTTACTGTCTGGCCATACAACTGAAACCCCCAAACTCGATACCTTGCCTTTCTTTAATGAAGATCTAAACAAAAACAAACCAGCAAGCGTCGTGGGATTAATGGACAGTATTGAACATGCCGATGGCATTATCATTTGTACACCAGAGTACAATCACAGTATTCCAGCGGTATTGAAAAATGCCTTAGATTGGGCCTCTCGTCCCGCGTTTAATTCCTGTCTAAAAGACAAACCTGTCACCATCATTACGCAAGCGGATAGCCCTGTGGGCGGCGCTCGTGCTCAGGCTCACATAAAATTGATTATGGATGCGATTTTATCGGACATTCACGTGTCCCATGAGATGATGATCTCACCGGTCAGTCAAGTCATTACAGATGGAGTGGTAACAGATGGAAAAACACTTGCACGACTAGAAAGACATACCTCAGACTTTTTACGCTTTATTGAAAAGCGCCGCTAGGTCGTTTTGAAACATAGCAAAGACGCTTCACTTTCCAAGCGTCTTCTCTTAACAACGTCTTCTTTTCACAAAGAGGTTTAAGGGTATAGCCTGACAATCCCCGTCTTGCCTTCCATATCCCCAACAATCCAGACTTTCTCAAACGCATGGGGTTCCGGAATAGTAATGAGGTGCTCAAGCGCTTTAATCTCACTTTTACTCCATGCTGGATGCGCATTACGAATCACCAGCCATACTCTTTTTGAGTCATAACGCTTACCGGATTTGTTTTCTAATATACGGTTTAACGCTTTTAATAATCGAGAATTGACCTCATCGTGGGCGAGATCTCTGATAGCCTGCCGAGTTTTATCAGTGAGTTCCCGCCCAAGAATCGCCATTGCTTCTTCTTCCGAACCATATAAATGGGCAATTTCAAGATCCAAGCGCTCGCCTTCCAGCATGCAGGACACATCTGGTCGAATCGGTTCATTGTGCCAAATATGACGAATAGGCTTACCGGTATTCTTCTCATACCAGCGCATGAAAATCTTTGCCGCTTGATGCTCAAGCTCGATTTTCTCTTCTTCACTTTGATGCATAAGCCTTCCTACCAACGCCCCCTCACTGGTCTCACTATAACATCAACTTATCACAAGAGCGCTAATCCATCACATGCATTTTATTGGAGAGCTTAGTCCTAAGAGAGTTAACTAACACGCTTAGGCAAAGACAAATACGCCATCACAGCGCCGTCTCGAAAAGACATATCAAGATACCTTTTCTTTTCACGATACGCTCGACAAAAATCTAATGGCTGGCCTTCTCCATGGATAAACTCGTTATTATTTATTGAGTCCAAGCTGTTTTTCCATTGTTTTCTAAACACAGTTGGCAAGGCGGGTAACTCCGTCAAAATACGCTCAGAGAGAAGAAACTGGCTATCCATTGCCAGACAGAGCATGTCGTCATTCGCCTCCCCCATCCAGCACCCACCCTTTGCATCGACATACATCAGTGGCAAAAACGGCGATAAGGCCGGACAAATATCATTACGATAGACCTCAACCTCCCAATAAGATCGTGCGATCTTAATAAATTGCTCAAAGCTAGTAATGCTAGAGAAGCGAGACTGGGCCAATGGAAGAATTTCAACCCTAGGTTTATTCGGGTTAACGGTATCGTTCGAGACATCAATATACCAATCACCTAACACCATCGCATTCTGAAAATATTCATCGCGAAGGGAGCCCCAAACTTTCTTCAATGTTGCGCCTTTTGTTAACACCTCGCGAATCAACACCAGTCCATGTTCAGTCGCCTTCGGTAATACTTCCTGCAAAAGAGCAAACATTTCATCACGGATTTCTTTACAACGCCCTAAAGGATAGGCCTTATCTAAAAACATCGGATAACGAGGAACTAACTCTACATCCACTTTCAAGCGTAAATGAGCCAAATCTCTCGCAATGGCATCGACCTGTTTTTCATCCCATTGAATGGAATCACTCATCTTTTTCACCATCCGCTAAAAACCTGACTCTCTTATAAAAATCCCATAAAGATAGCGCAACCCATTCACCAAGAAACTGGTTGGCTCAACAGACAAATCCACTCGACCATATTGTTGCCGGGTTATGGGCGACTTACCTTTGAAGGATAAAATAACTTCATAAATGGACGCATCTGGAATAATTTGGTCCTGCATTTTCTGCGCAGCAATAGGGCCGCCGTAAACCGAGGACAGACCAGGATAATTAAGGTGCGTAATGGCTGTAGGAAGCACTTTTTCCACCACCAATTTAGTGGCTAACGGCGTGCCACCATTACCAATAAAACTCGCCTCACTGCCTATTTTCAAGCGACTCACTGAGCGGCTATCAATATAGGCTTTCACAATACCACTTTGCTCATCGTACAAGGTCGCTAAGGGCATTTTTTCATTAACATAGTCGCCTTTTTTTAACGATAAGGCTTCACCAATATAACCATTAAAAGGAGCCTGGATCACTAATCTCTCCCGGCGCTCTAATAACGACTGTAGACGGGATTGCTCCCGAGATAGTTGAGTTTGTAAGGTTAATTGCTCATCACTGGATGAGGCACCTGAACTAGCGCGCTGCCATTGTGTTTGCAAAGCATCTAATTTAACTTGCGTTAAATGAATATCTTGCTCAACTGCGGCAGATTCTAACAAGATAAGCAATTGTCCTTGTTTCACTTTTTGATCCGGCGTTACTTGCCAGTTCACTACTTTCGCTGGCTCACTGGGATAAAAGGTTTGATGGCGTTCAAAAGTAACCACCGCTGGCGCACTTATCTGACCCTGCCAAGGTATCAGCAAAGCTCCTAGGATAAGCAGGCTGAAGCATAAGGTCACAATACTGGTTCTATTTATCGTCATGTCTTTTCTCAACTTCAGCCAAATACCTATTTCTTTGATAATAGGCAGCACTAAAAACCACAAGATCTCCACTAAAAACAGCACAATCCCCAACAACTTAAACGCGAAGTAATAAACGAGAACGGCGATACCAATAAAGAGGAAAAAACGATACACCCAAGTCGCCCAAGCATAGGAGACCATCAACAAACATTTCTTTCGATTTAAAGGCTCAGGTGGGGCAAAACCAAAACCAAACAGACGTTCTCTCAAAAACCACTTACCCACCAAAAAAGAGCGAGGCTGGAGGTTTTCCATGCCCAAAAAATCTGACAGGGCATAGTAACCATCAAAACGCATAAAGGGACTGGTATTAATCAGCAATGATGAAACCCAACTGGTCGTCGCCACAAAAAACAACACACTTCGAATGCCACTATCCGGTACGATGCCCCATAGAAAGGTCGCCACGCAGGCGATATAGATCTCCACTCGTACACCAGCGGTAACAATACTTAGCCGCTGAAATCGCGAACGCAAGCGCCAAGCATCCGTCGTATCTGTGTATAAAATCGGCGTCATCAGTAAAAATGCCAGCCCCATGGAGCTCACACGGCAACCATAACGTTTAGCGACAAATGCATGCCCTAATTCATGGGCCGTTTTGACCACAACCAAGGCCCCCACATAATAAATGATCGAGGAGACATCAAAGAAGTTTTGCAAAGTATGGGTATAGGTATCCCATTGGCGTAGCACCATCACGAGGCCCAATACACCTAATAGAAAAGCGATCCAATGCAAGCGCAGTCGAAATAGAAATTTTATTTTTGAGAAACACCGACTCAAAATCAAGTCCGGTCTTACTAGAGGAATTTTGATAAACAAATAGTTATGCAACAGCCACATTAAAGCGTGCTGTTGACGCTTAACAACCTCTTGCTGAAGGCGTGCTAAATCATTTTTAGTATGAACCTCGATAAGATGGTTAAGTTCTAAAAAGCGAATAAAAAAGTCCAGCTCATGCGGGTCAATATCAAGCCCGCGACCTTCCACTGACGCTAATAATTCTTCATCCGTCTTCGCGTGACGCCATTCCCGAAATAAATAAAAACCAGTCCGAGATAAGAAAAAAAACTTATTAGAAAGGGGGTCAAAAATTTGCCAACGAGGTTCACCATCTTCATCAGGAGACGCCGTCATTAAACGTAAATTTTGACGTAGCAGTGGAAGCTCTTTAGCTCCATGCGTCGTATCGGCTAGCATCTACAACCCCAAGCGTTGTCGGACAAACGTAATGGGACGACGCAACAAGTAGTAAGCCAACGATACCTTTTTTCCATACAACTTAGCAGTACCCCGCAAGCCAATCCTTGGGGGAAGATGATGATCCTCAATATTCGCCACAATCCGGTACGCCATCACTTGATCAGGTGTTAAACTTGGCTCAAAAGACGAATAATCCACACTAAATGGGATCGGATTGAGTGGGTCCGTATCCAAGTAAAAGGTTACTTTATTACCATGACTCAGTGAAATGGCATCTTTCACTGGCAACATAATATTTAATTGCACATGATTTGGGTCAGCAATGGATAAAATGCGTTCACCGACCACCACAGGACGACCTTTCCACTTATCTGGGTCATCCAACACCGCCACCCCAGCCTTATCCGCTAGGATATCCGTTTGAGCGAGTTTCGTTTTCAGATAATTACGCTCAATGGTTTTTAATTCAACTTGCGACTCCAACTGCGACAGTTCAGATTTTTTCTTACGATCAACATAACCCGCTTGCTCAGCGGTTCTTAATTCCGCTTGAGCTCGCTCCAACTCTCGCTGAGCCACATCAAAGCGCCCTTTAAATTCCGTTTTATCCATCTCTACGACCAATTGTCCTTTGACCACATGCTCCCCTGGTTTCACTAAAACCTGACTAACAGCGCCCGCCAAAGGAGAGGTGATTAAAAGAGGATCCTTGGCCGCAATGTCAGCTGGCGCCAATACGGTTAAACGAACAGGCACAAAACTCAAGACAACCAATGCCGTCAATATTATCCATTGCACACGTTTAGAAAAAAAACGCTTAGTCCAATAACGCCAACCAGTACGAGAAACAAAAAATTGCAATGCATGAGCATAACTGGATGCTAAATGCTGCAGCAAACCTATTTCTTTCTCCGACCATGGTTGAGATTTTGCCAGCCAAAGCACACCCACTCGTTGATTGGGTTTAGAGGGGATAAAAAGCGGCAACCAAAGCATATAATTGGGTGAGAACTCACTCAGGTCATTTGCTAACTCGGCAGGCCAAGACGCACTATCTATTGTATGCGTATTGGCCGCTGACTCAAGACTGTCCTCCCGCTTAGCAATTTGCTCCAACCAAGCACAAAACGGCGTGGTTCGATCCACCAATGACAGATCACTCAAAGCATTGACCGTTAGCCGTTCAATCTCGCTGCCTATTAAATAGGCCGCTTGCTCATAAGGGACGAGGGTTTTGGTCATATTGACCATCACAAAACTCAATTCCGTTAATGTTTCACAACGCCTAACCTGTTGCTCTATTTGCAACAGCTGCGCTACAACGTGATCCGACATAATTTACTTAAGACACCAATAATTTTATTAAGTCACGACCATAGTCATCAAGTTGACCGGCCGCTTTGTTTAACTGCTCATCCAATGACATAAAAGTCACCCCATTACCTGCTGCACTGGCTGGTGCAGGCTCTGTCGATTGCTGACCTTGCGGAGCAGTTGGCAATTTATCCAGATCCAGATCCACTTCAAGTACACGAGCATTACCATTTGCATCCACCGCATTAATTTTCAGAGAGATCTTTCCTTGTCCTGGTGGAGGCGTCATAGAGACTTCCCCCGTGACAGGATCGACTTGCACCCAACTTGGTAGAGTCGAGCCATCTGATAATGTGGCACTGTAGTTACTCGCCGACCCTGAATCCGCTATGGCAATAGAGACTCGATCTGGTTGAGTGGATAAATTGGCAATGCTTAAGCCTGTCGTATTTGCCGCTACACCAGATGCGGGTGTTACTTGAACCTGTCCATCTGCCCCCACATTCACAGCAACTCGGGATGTCGATATAACAGCCGCAGGCTGACCAATACCAATAGCGTTTGGTACGGTGTTACCCACATTTATATTGCCACTGTCTATCGTGTTTATATTGGCATTAGGAATGACCGGCACTCCCGCAAAACCACTCGCGCCTTGATCTGATGAAATAGTTCCTGTAGGTAATGGCGTAACAGTCGTTGTTGGCGCATCAAACGAAGTTACCGTTGTATCCTGCGGTTCAGCTTGAGGTGTGGGAATAATTGTCGGCACAACAGGCGCAATCACTGGCGCAGGGGAAATTGTTAGAGTAACGGGAACTTTTACTTCTGCGCCATGAGGATCCGTTGCAATAATTTGTAATGTGATTACTCCTTCAAATCCACCTACAGGCTTACCTGAAATGGTATGTGTTTCTGAGTTAAACACCATCCCTGTCGGTAGATTCTCAACACGCCAGACCAGCTTACTCGTTTCGCCGCTGTCCAAATCTCTAAATAAATTGGCGGGCAAGGTGACTGGAGAAAAAGCCTGACCGCTTATCACCGTTAAAGGGGCAACCACACTAGAAGCAATAGGGTCATCATTTGAACCAAGAATGTTAAATACAGCCTTGGTCGTTTGCGTCGCATTGCCATCGGTCACTTCAATAGTAAAGCTATCACTCACTGACTGCCCGACAGTCAAGGCTTGTGTGTCACTATTACTATTAGACAATTCATAACTGATAGTATCCGTTGCCAGTGTTAACGTTGCCGTACCATAGGTACCTACTTTTGAGTAACTCAAGCCACCATTCGTGGTACCCCACCCATTACTCAGAAGATAATCGGCGTCGTAATGGACTGTCCCAACAGTATCAACATCTGCTTTAGTTAAGGTAATGGAAGCCTTACTTGTTCCTAGCGTCGCGTTATTGATACCTCCGGCTTCCACTAGAGTTGCTGTCGCGGTGCTTGCGCTGACCTTTGGGGCATTGTCGTTTAGATCGTTCACACTAACGGTCACCGCTTTGGTGTCCTTTAGATTTTCAGTACCGTTATCTGTCGCAATCACATTAAAGCTATAGCTGGCCTTGGTTTCAAAATCTGCCGACGCTTTGAGGGTTACTGCTCCCGTCACGGCGTTGATATCTAATAAATTCGCATCTGCACCGGACAAACTGTAGCGCAGAGTATTATTTGCTACCGTACCATCAGCATCCGTCGCGGTGACCTGATAGATCACCGTACTGGTCGGTGCATTTTCATTGACACTGCCCGTCGTGCTGGAGGTAATCACAGGGGCATTGTCGTTTAGATCGTTCACACTAACGGTCACCGCTTTGCTGTCCGTTAGATTGCCAGTACCGTTATCGGTAACAACAACATTGAAGCTGTAGGTATTTTTCGTCTCATAATCCGCAGAGCTTTTCAGAGTGACTGCGCCCGTACTGGGGTTGATATTTAATAATGCGGCATCCGCACCAGTTAGACTGTAAGTTAAGGTATCATTTTCAGCATCCGTCGCCGTCGCCATGTAGATCACGGTGCTGGTCGGCGCATTTTCATTGACACTTCCTGTTGCCCCTGAGGTGATGACGGGAGCATCATTAGTTCCTGTGATAGTCACTGTCACATCTTGCGTGGCTTTTGCGTTAAAGTCGTCTGTAACAATAATACTAAAGACCGCTGTTACGGTTTCCCCTTGTTTCAAAAAGTCGATACTACTTTCTGCTATATTAAAGCTCCAATTGACCGTACCAGTATTGGTATTACTACTGGGTGAGCTAATGCTGAAAGCAGCTTTTAGAGCAGCAATTTGATCAGCCGTTAGAGTTAGGGCAGTTGTCCCATCTTGCGCTTTGGCTGTAATGGATTTATCCGCTTTTGTCGCCGTAGGACGATTGGTCGTATCGGCATCGCTAAACGTCACACTACCATTTTTCGTTAACGCTCCACCCTCTGTTAGGTTGCCGGTTACATCAACAGCGCTAATCACTGGGACAGCATTATCTTTTAGCGTGATATCATTTCCTGTCCCACCCACATAGCTCGTCTGAAAGCTATGGCTATTAGAGGTTAACGACCCACCCTCCGCGACACCATTTAGCGTTCCTGTAATCGCACTCGAACCTTGATTATCAATCAGTTCAAACGTGTTACCACTACTGGTCACCGAATAAGCGATATCAAAAGCACTGTTCGCCCCCAAGGTAACATTACCTTTAACTGTCACTTGGTCATATTCTGTTTTAGCTGTCGACCCCGTAATATCCGCTTTTAAAGTGCCATTTAATACGAGATTGCCATTAACAGTCAGCCCCCCTGACCCACTGTTAACGCCAGAGACACCCGGCGCAAGAAAGCCACCACTGTTCACAGTTAAGGTATTCGTTGAGTTTGCTGCAAAGATAGAGCCGGACCCCGATAGCATTGCGCCTGAGTTGACAATAACCTCTGATGTATTAGTCAGTGACCCAGTCAATGACAAGGTGCCGCCCGAGACTGTTGTGTTCCCTGAATAAATATTATTGCCTGATAACGTTAAAGTGCCCGACCCAACCTTCGCTAATGCAGCCCCCAAAGAACCAGCACTAAAAACGCCACCAAAAGTCGTTGACGTATTATTGCTACCAACCGTTAACGTTCCGCCATTGGCCACAATACTGCCTGCACCAGCAATGGATCCTATAGTTTCAGAGGTAGAAGTAGATAATTCAAATGTTGCACCTGCAGCAACCGTTACTGCACTGTTATCGGCAATAGCACTACCGCCAGAGACAAACACTTCACCTGAAGAAATCGTCGTGTCTCCCGTATAGGTATTCCCCCCCGACAAGGCTAGTGTACCAGCTCCTGCCTTAATCAGCCCTCCCGTACCACTCATTACCCCTGCAAACGAACTACTATTGGTCTGATTAACGGTCAACGTATTATCACCTAAATCAACACTGGTTCCGCTAACACCACTCAAGTTACCAATCGTCTCGTTGCTGGAAAGGCTTAATTTGCCTGTACCCGTTAATGCCACTGCACTAGTATCAGCCAACGCCATGCCATTACTATTATTGAGTACCAATTCCCCCGCAGAAACGATTGTATTACCGGTGTAGGTATTCTCTCCGGTCAATGTAACAGCACCCGAACCAGACTTAGTAAACGTTCCGGTTCCACTGATTATCTTACTGTAAGTACCCGATGAGTTTTGGTTGAATACGACAGCCGTATTATTGACAATATCGCCTGTTAAGCTTGCTGTCGTACCACTTAACGTCCCCGCCGATACGGTAGCGGCACCAAACCAAGAATTGCCAGCACCAGACAAGAGTAAAGTCCCCGCCCCTGCCTTTTCCACCGAACCAGAACCAGAAATGTCACCAGAAATCGTGACATTATTCGCATTCGTAATCGAACCTCCGTTGAATACAAAATTATTGGCTAAAGCAATGGATGAGCCTGTGACCGTTAATCCTTGTGACAGAGTGACAGCGCCACTACCAAGATTGCCACCATCGGCCACCACCACACCACCACTTCCGGAGAGCGTTAAGCCCCCAGAAAACGTATTGTTTCCAGAAAGTGTTAACGCACGCCCTCCAGTATGAGTCATTGCGCCTGAACCAGAAATAGCACCACTGACAGTCACATCACTGTTAGTAACCGTAATGGTTCCCCCATTTGCACCTAGAGTGATGTCATGTGAGATATCGGACGAATTTTGCAGAATTAACGAGCTGCCATCTAAGGTCAGCTCCCCCGAGCCGAGGTTGCCATTTTCTGAAATGGAAAGACTCCCGCCCGTCACATTGGTACTAAAAGAAGAGTTACTATTTATAGCGCTAGATAAGGTAAGACGGCCGTCCCCCATTTTGGTAAGAGTTTGACCATCACCTGTTATGATGCTTGCAATAGTTAACGAATCACCAACGCCATTAGTCACAGTCGCGCTGCCCTGAAGATTCAATGTACCGTTGGATATTGTCAAAGCATTCATCGAGTCAGTATCGAGTGTCACACCAGATACCAGGTTGATAGTTTGACCATTCATATCCACAAAGTCAGAGGCTAGATTAAACGCCACAGTCTGATTCGCCGACGCATAATGCATGGCCTCTGTCAGCGACAACCCACCGCCATCAGTAAGGTCAGTCGCATAATCAGAAAAAGTGGCATTATCATTCTTGTTATCGCCTGTCGTCACCGTCAGAGAATTAATAACATCATATTTTGCATCATTACTACCTGTGGGCGTGGTATTGGTTATCGCATTACCAGCAATATCTTGAATATTTTGACTGCCAGAAAAACCAAGAGAGACTGTGCCATTGAGATCCGCTAAATCCCCGCCCGATACCGTAATATTATAGACATTGCTGCTACTCACTTGAGAAACACTCGTCACACTTGCTGTTGTCCCTGCTACGGAAAAATCACTAGCATCTAAGTTAGAAACCGCTTCTGAAAAGGTCACTTGATAAACCAGCGAGTCCGCATCAGTAGAGGAGCCACTTGGAGTTTGGCGAGTAATCGAAGTAATGGTCGGTGCTGTCGTATCAAGTACGTAATTTTGGCTATAAACTTCTCCGTCGTTACCAGCCTTATCAGTCACCTTGACTTTTAAGGTGCTTGATTCCGTTAACGTTTGTCCAGCTAAAGACCACGTATTCGATCCCACGGACGCCGTCGCCACTGTCCAGCTCGCCCCATTATCAAGGGACACGTAAACGCTCTCTCCCGATGACAAGTTCGCTGATAAGGTGCCACTGACCGTCTGCTCAGCCGTCTTGGTGATAATGGAGCCACCGTTAACCGCACTGTCAGCGGAAAACGCCGCAGAGGCAATTGTCTTTGTTGGTGCACTTGTATCCAGCACATACGCTTGGTTATAAACTTCTCCGTCGTTACCAGCAGTGTCGGTGACTTTCACCTTCAATGTGTTAGATCCCGTTAGCGTTTGTCCGGCCAGCGTCCATGTGTTCTGCCCAACTGTGGCAGTAGCAGCACTCCAGTTGGTTCCGCCGTCAAGTGACACGTAAACAGTTTCGCCTGAGGCAAGATTGGCCGACAGAGTACCGCTGACGGTCTGACTCGCCGTCTTGGTGATCCAGTCACTGTTAGTACCGCCGTTAGCCGCTGTATCAGCCGAAAAGGTCGCTGAGACAATTGTCTTTGTTGGTGCACTTGTATCCAGCACATACGCTTGGTTATAAACTTCTCCGTCGTTACCAGCAGTGTCGGTGACTTTCACCTTCAATGTGTTAGATCCCGTTAGCGTTTGTCCGGCTAGCGTCCATGTGTTCTGCCCAACTATGGCAGTAGCAGCACTCCAGTTGGTTCCGCCGTCAAGTGACACGTAAACAGTTTCGCCTGAGGCAAGATTGGCCGACAGAGTACCGCTGACGATCTGACTCGCCGTCTTGGTGATCCAGTCACTGTTAGTACCGCCGTTAGCCGCTGTATCAGCCGAAAAGGCCGCTGAGGTAATTGTCTTTGTTGGTGCACTTGTATCCAGCACATATGCTTGGCTATAAACTTCTCCGTCGTTACCAGCCTTATCAGTCACCTTAACTTTTAAGGTGCTTGATTCCGTTAACGTTTGTCCTGCTAAAGACCAAGTATTCGATCCCACGGACGCCGTCGCCACTGTCCAGCTCGCCCCATTATCAAGGGACACGTAAACGCTCTCTCCCGATGACAAGTTCTCTGATAAGGTGCCACTGACCGTCTGCTCAGCCGTCTTGGTGATAAAATCGCTGTTAGTACCGCCGTTAGCCGTTGTATCAGCCGAAAAGGTCGCTGAGGCAATTGTCTCTGTTGGCGCTGCTGTATCAATCGTTATAGACTGGGCGGAAGTAGCATCGCTGTTGGTCCCACCGACGGTCTGGATAGCCTTGATGTTGTAGGTGCCAGAGGTCAGGGCCGAGCTGGTGGTCAACTGGATGCTGGTGCCGCTGGCAGTTCCGGTCTTAAGAGTCTCTCCCGCATCGACCACCCCATTATTGTTGGCGTCGTTGAACAGCGTAACCGTCGCTCCGCTGGTGACACCAGTAACGGTAAAGGTCGGCGTGGTATCGTTGGTGATGTTGTCAGTACTGGATATACCAGTATCGGATGCTGCTGACAAATCCGGTGTTGATGGAGCACTCGGTCCAGAGGAAGGGGCAACCACATTATCATAAGTAATACTGGTGAATGTTAGGTCAGCCAGATGAACTTGAGATGGATTACTACATATAAAATTGAAGTCTATTTGCGCAACCCCTTCCACAGAGGTTGTATTATTATCAAATAAGGTAAAAAGATTTGAGGGGGAACCTGAACCTCCAGTTATTGATATGTCGCTATTTAACGTCATGGTGCGCAAAACAGCACCATCTTTATCTGTAAAGACAATTGTGGAACTAGAATCTAAGATTAGTGCAGTGGGATCAGCATAGTTATATACCATCACTTTACTCACATCAAATGAGGCAGCATCTATACCATCTGCCTTTATTGTGATGGTTGCATCATTATCAGCGCTATCGGAAAGGTACATCCCTCCATTTTCCACTGATACCGCATTATTCACTACTAAATTAACGTCTGTTAATGATTTAAACCCTGTGCCACCAGAGTCTGTGTTACCTAAGCCTTTAAAACTTGCAGTTGTTAGCACAGAGTGATAGTGATCTAAGATCGCTTTATCCCAAACAGCCCCCTCTTTTATATGACCTTGATGGTACTCTAAATCCCAGTCTCCATGTAAATCAGCCGCTCCGGTAAGATCATTAGACGCGGCCACATCGGCTTGGGTTAGCTGCGCGATGGAGTCAATAAATGCTTGCCCTTCGCCACTTGCCACATCACAACCATAGAGCAGCAAATCCCCCTGTTCATTCAATGCCGAGCCCAGTTGCGCTAGATCTGAAGCTCGACCGCTAATATCAGAACGATCCAGATTCAGTGCGCCAAGATTAACACTGCCTTCCGAACCGTGACTAATAATATGAATGGCATCATAATCACTATGAGTTTTTGACCACTCTGTCATTTGCGACAAACCATCTTGGCTAGAATCGAGCAGCACGACTTCCACACCCGCTTTTGTGCCATTTACCAAGCTTTGGTAATCCGCAACATTGGTTTCAATAAAAACCACTTCTTTGCGGCCGTTATTTTGTGCAGGATCAACGGCTCGGACTTCGGTGGGCGCAATGACAACAGATTTACTGATGTCTTTATGACGATCAGCAGTAACGGTATGATTAGAATCCGTTTGTGTCGCATCATGATGTAATTGAGCGTCACTGATCACATCTACTGCCGTGGCAACGGCCGCACCATCCAACAACAGGCGAGGTTCTAGAACAGTAATCAGTGGCTTACGCGCATGATTTTTCCTACCTACAGAATGATAACCTGACATTTTTTTGCCTAATTTGTTGGAATAGTCCTTTTTCATACTCGTCACCTCGATGGGTAATTCTTAATAAGCAGGTTCGCTCTGCTTTATTTAAATATAGTCAATTTATTGATTTCAGCTGCACGCTTAATGTGCTTTTTAATCCAAAATATTCACCGAAACTCAGCCACCACACTCATGCCTGGTAGCACCTTGGCCGGTACTTTTTTGATGGTGGCGCGAATTTGGATGGTCTGGCTGGTCGGGTCGACACTGGGCCCAATATGACTGATCACTGCTTGTAAACGCTGCTTGGTTTCTTCTACTTGCAAAACAATAGTCTTATTTATAGCTAACCAAGTCATCCATTGAGCGGGAACAATAATGTCGGCTTCTAGGCGCTCATGGCCCACTATTTTCATCAAGGCTTGGCGCTGTTGCACTATCTCAAAAGGATGAATATCCAGTTGTTCTACACTGCCGCTAAAGGGCGCTTTAATGTCACAACGCGCCACATTAAGTTGCGCCATAAGTCGTTCGGCTTGGACTTTTTGCAAGTCAGCCTCCGCAATAGCGACGTCCAATGTACCAATGGAGTTTAATCGGTTCAGCTGTTGCACATTATCTAATTTCGCCCGAGCCGCTTTTGCCTCGGCATCGACTTTTTCCAGCTGAGCATTAAACAAGCGACAATCTAGTTGAATTAAGGTGTCACCTTTTTTAAAAGTCTCGCCCATTTGCTTCGGCACAGCGATCACTTTTGCAGCCAGCTCACTGGATAAGGTCGCTTGATGAACCGCCACTAAAATTCCTCGGGCATTTTCCTGAACAGCAGCACAAACAGCCCCCGGCATAAAAAAAATAACCAATAAAAACAAACTCAGGTACTTCTTCATCCTGCACTAGCCTTATGATTCCACTTTATTCTTTGCCATAAGCGCTGACTGCATGGCTTCTTTGCTCACCACTTGAATATCCCCTTGCTGCCATTTCGCTTGCAACGTTTTAAAAGCGTTTGATAGCTCGGCTAAATTCATATTGCCAAATCCTGCTGGCAACGGATCTAATCCCATGGAGACTAAAATTTTGCCGTAGTCATTTTGTAGGTCTGCGTAAGCGACGTCGCGGCGTAACTCCGCTAATACCGCATTCAACTCTTCACGAATGACCGTTAAATCGCCAATACTCTGTGCAGACCGGCTAGATTCCACTTGTTTTTTAATACGTTGTGCCACATCAAAATACTGCTGTGCTAGCTGGTAGCTATCACCCGCTTCTTGGTATTGGATATCGGCAATATGAACTTGCGAGATCACCGCCATGGACGTCGCTAAGGCTTGCTGCTTACTCGCTGCTATTTTCAATTTATTTAGCTTCTCAATTTTTCCGTAACGGAAAACGTTCATTAGGTTCCAGTTCACCCCTACCCCTGCAGACGTCCAGTTATTGTTACGCAAGTAATCCGAATCGTTATAATTAACTGCCGTACTGAGGTTCAAGCTAGGAAACAACGAAAGGAAAGCGGAATGCACCTCCTGCTGAGTAATACGCTCTTGGTATTGCGCTTCACGCAGCTCTGGACGTAACACAAGTGCGGTACGCTCCATAGTATTCATATCAATATTGAGCTTAGGTGTCGTGAAATTCGGATTATTTACATCCGCTAATTGAAAATCGGTCGATGGGTTGAGTCCCATTAAGGTGGCTAATTCCGCTTTCGCTGGCATTAAGTCTTTACGGATATCTTGAAGTGTTCGCAAGGTTTCCAATAAAGATCGCTGATAAGTCAACGCTTCCATTGGTGATTGAGCACGCAGTTTTTCCAGTCGGTTTGAATCCGATAAAGCCATGCGAGCCTTGACAATTAAAGGATTAATTTTAGACAACAAACGCTCAGCGGATACTGCCCGGTAATAAGCACTACGCGCTTGCTCCATGATATTATGCACCACTTTGCGCTCACGCTCTTTGGCAATCAGAAACCGATCCGCTTGCTGTTTAGCACGGTAATAAGACAGCCCAAAGTCTAAAATATCCCATGTTGCGCCGATGCTCGCATTGACCGTACTTTTATCTGATGACACCGAGTAACTGGGGTTGCTGCCAAGCGCTGCTGGCTGGTCACCAACAAACGACACCGACGCTGAGGCAGCATAATTATTGCGATAGCTATAACCTGCAGCCGCCGCCAGCTTAGGCAACATATCAAATTTATCTACGGACAGTTGTCCCTCGGACACTACCGCTTCAAAGGCTTTTAGTTGAGCATCTCGGTTGTATTTGATCGTTCTTGCAAAGGCTTCGTTTAAGTCAATCGGGCCTGTAATAGGCGCCACCTCTTTCGCTAATATATCCGCATTTTCCGCTGCATTAGCCATCACTTCTTGGTTAGAAAGTTGCTTTGGTACCACCGAACACCCTGCTACAGCCAAAGATACAAACACAGCCAATGTGGTACGACCCAACGTTAATCGAGAGGACATAAAAACTCCTTAGAAGAGAATAAAACCAGAAATTGAAAAGCACATTTATGAAGAGGAAGAGCACATGTAATAGACATAGGATTTTTAACCTTCCCTTGTTAAAACTAAGCAATCCTTTTCTGAATCCTAATAAAGGACGAATACAGAATGTAATCTGCACACAATATACATAAAATTCTTTTTTCTTGCCAACTATTTATCCTTATCCTAAATGACTTTACACTCAAACACATTGATAGCAGTCAAAAATAATTACATCTAAAAACGAGGGGATTTTTGTACGCAATTCAATAATACAAAGAAGGGCTTTCCGAAATCTGCCAAAAAAAACAGGTTCATTTCAAAAAACGAACCTGTTTCGCAAAAATCATGAGCGAGGTGGATAAATTCCTTGCATTGACAGACAATAGTTCAACACTAATACTGGCTGCATCAGTGAAAATGCTTGGCTTCCACCAGTCGCCTGAACTGTCACAACACCTTGTGAACCGTTACCACTAACACCACCTAGGGCCACAGTTCCACTACCAGCATCTGCACGGTACAAAGCTGGCCCAGCACCTCTCCCAACCTTGGTGCTGGCTAAATAACTCCCCGCTGCGGGTGTATCAGAAGTTGCCGCATCAGTTGATACCTCCACCGAGGCGCCTCCTCCCCCCGCCGAGGTAAACTCTGCACTGTGAGTATGATAAGCAAGCTCATCTACACTCAATTGATGGATTTCTGCCCCCGCATATTCTCCTTGTCGCCAGTCATAATAACTACCCGGATGTCGCCCTTGCGAGATCGCACTACGACCACGTAAATCAGGCAAGGCGAAGGTTGTGCGGCCATCACCGCCATAAAAAGTTCCCAGTAAAGAAAATAATGTTGAATTCGTAGCAATTGGCAATAATGCCCCCTCACACCGATACCAACCTCTAGGATTAAAACTAAAACCAAATAATCGAATCTCACCAATAAATGGGTCTGCCATAATAAATTCCTCTTAACTGTGTCCATTTTTTCAGTCGTAATCGTTATGCATGACGATAAATTGTTTCGCGCAAATATTAAGATCGGGAAGGAAACAAGCCCTCCTTTGCCATGCAGTAGTTCAGCACAAGCACTGTTTGCATAATACCGAATTGCTTCCCCGCTCCAACCGTGTCGACGGCGACACTAGCCGCCCCGCCCTCGCCGTAAACGCCACCTAAAGGCACGGTACCTGACCCTGCATCCGCTCTGTATATGGCAATGTCTGCCTGAGCAAGAAAGTCACCATCACTTGCCACATCTGATGTAGCAATATCCGTGGAAACCTGCAATTCCATCCCTGATGGAGTAAAAGCCGCTAGATGACTATGCTTTGGTAACTCAGCAGAGGACATAGTATGGACTTCTTCGCCATAGAATTCCCCGATCTTCCAATCATATCTACTGCCTGGATGCTCACCCTGACTGATCGCCATTCTCCCCCTCAGATCGGGCACCCCGAAAGTAGAACGACCATCTCCTCCATAATACGTTCCAATCAATGCAAATAGTGCCTGAAAATCCACAACCGCTAACATCGCACCATTGCATGCCGTCCAATTGTCTGGAGCATAGTTAAAACCGTAAATGTCCACCTCTCCTATAAATGGCTCTTCCATTTTTTTCTCCTCATTCAACTCATTACCAGTTTATGTCCTATGGTCAAACAAACACCATTCCCGCTGAAATACCAAATCGTTCTGTAAAGCTCATGGCACCAAATACTCCATCAATATTGGACAAAATATCCAGTCGAATCGCTCCATCTAGGGTTGTCACAATAACCCCCTCAGGCTCCCCCACATGACACAAAGTGCCGGGGCTCACTCCATAAGTCGGGTGCTTCACTTCGGTCGCTTGCAACAAATTCAGTGATGTATTACCCAGCGTTACCACACAACCCACTAAAGTAGGATTACCCGCACGAGCCAACGCGGCAATCTGTGACGCCGTCATTGTTGCCCAATCGACATGCAAATCTTTTTCTTTTACTAACGGCGCTTGCAGGCCTTGCTGTTGCGATTTAACCAAGGGTATTTGCCCATTATGCTCAACCAACTTATTCATAAAGGATTGCACCAGTTTAGGTGCATAATGCGCCAACTTGTTTTCAAGACTCTGCAAGGTATCAAGCTCTTCAATGGCGATGGGCAAAGATAAGGCAATATCTCCCTGCTCGCTGGCAATGGCTTTGATTAATGTGAGATGAGTACAACGACGGCCATCACGAATTTGCCAATAACTTGGCATTGGGCCGTAATAATCGTCAGGGGCAGCCCCCAACATATAATACAAACCATAGGTCGTAGCTTGACTAAAGCTGTTTTTCAAACTAGGTGCAAAGCCAAAACTAATCGCCAGATCCGCATGCCAATCTAGCAATTGAGCCACAACAACTGCTTCGCTCTGCTCGCCCATCTTGCAATAAGGTATCTCACACTGTTGCAACTGCGCCTGTAATTGACCACTAAAGGCATCTAGTCGTTCAGGCAAAAGTACACCTGCAAGACGATGCTCCTGTAACAACATAGCAATCGTTGGCACTGCCATAGGGCTTGCTGCCAATACAACCACTTTTGTTACCTCATGAACAGGCTTTGACTTAACCATTATTTATGGCTCCTTGAGCCCAAGTCGCCATAAAACCAGGAAGCCCATTTTGGCGGTAGTAAAAGCGAATAGCGTCTCCACTTTCCAGCAATAAATCACCTGGCCTTTCATCTCTGGGTTTGAAATTGATACAAACATGCTGGTCAGGCAAGGGGTGAGTAATGCCAGAATCATATTCACCAATGAATTCATCTGCAAAGACTTGAATTTGCGTAAGAATCAACAGGGTTTGTTCATCATTGCGGTTTAATAACAACGGAATATCAACCTTACCACATTCAATTAGTGTGGTATTTTCATCTAACACATGCTCTTTAAGGTTCAATAGAGACTCTTTTGTTACCCTAAATATTTCCCCTAGTATCGTACGTTCAGAGTATATCTGCGTACTCATGTGTTTTTCTGATACGGTTTGAGCGCCCTTCCATTGATCAACATATTCGCGCTGCGCTATATTCAAGGCAGCAGATAGCTTTATTTGTTGTGGAATAAGATACCCATCGGGCTCCAGCATAGTTGCAAAATGACGTGCCAATTTAAAATGGCCTTCCCGACTAAAACCATGCTGCATCGCTTCAAGCACAACTAGGTCAATCTTTTTATCACCAGGATCATATTCAAGTGCATCCATACAATTAACTTGGTAAATATAATCTTGAATACCCATTGCATCGATCAACGCCTGCAAAGATTGCACTGCACCAGGCTGAACATCCACTAAGGTTATTTCAAGCTGTGTTGATAGCAACTTGCCAGCAGACTTGTAATAGGCAATCAGGGGCATAAGCAATGGCGCAAATGGACCACAGGCAGGATATACGATATGCACTGATGCTTGACGCCTGTTCAACAAGTCACTGATCGCTAAATCAATGCCTCGAAGAAACGATCGTACCCTTAAATCATCCAATTGAGTGGTAATGCAATTGTCCGGAGACATGATCAATCCGCAATGGGAAATATACTGACGTTTTCTAAGTTGGGCCGGAATATTTGCCTGATCATATATCGCTTTTTGCTGATAATAGAGTTGGCTTAATTTCTGGTGTAATTGAGTACGATTAAGCCCTTCAGGGGATAAAACTTCCTCTACAGCATCAACCACCGAGGACAATAAGGAAGCCGTCTCATTAGAAGAGTCTTGTTCTGTGCTTTTGTTGATTTTTGTCACCGCAGCAGGGTTAAGTTGCGCCCTAAGCAGTTCGTTCAAAACCCCCACTTGCATCACACTGTCTAACGCTTCGCGGCCATCCTGCTCTACCTCATAAACCGCTGAGGTTGAATTTCTAGTTTGCACAATAAAACCTTCCTTATTTTACAAAAAACCAAATGATGTCCATATAACTAAAAATAGACACATCTCATCCAAAAAGCTAACATAATTAACGTATGTGCTAAGGCAAAGCTCTACTTTCAAGACAGTTATTCTGCATATGGTAATAGCCCTCCTTATCTCCTATTTTCTCAAATCCCATATCAACATAAAGTTGATATGCAGGGTTTCTACTGTGTACATATAAAGTCAGCTTAGCTTTTTTAGAGGACACTTTATTTATAAGCTGCGTAATTAAATACCGCCCTATTCCCAGCCCACAATGTTCTGGTAACAAAGTAATATCAATCAAATGCCAATCCTTACTCTTCTCGTTAACAGCCGTATATAAACGCCCAATAGGTTGTCCTTGATACAGTACCAACTGCTTAATGGCTTGAGGGTAGACCTTATCAAAATGTTTCTTTTGAAGAGTGAATTGCTTTTTTAAAAAAAACTTCTTATCGGAAAATGACCAAGGAACAGTCGCCATTTCTGCTTCTCTAGACATATAATAGAGATTTTTTATAAAAAGCATATCGGCTTTATTCTCCTTACGCAAAGCTAATAACTGAAAATCCATATCACCCATAGAACAGAAACCTTTAATAGACTTTTCATAAAAAATTAGTATAAAAATAACTAAGTTAAAATTTATTAAAAACAACGAAAGCAGTCAATTACACGCTATTACACAAAACTATTATCGACACACCGCCACATATCCTAGTAAGCTTTTATAATTATATATAATCATTATCCTTTTCATGTTAAGAACATAACTTTTTATGTCATCATAGGCGCAACCCCGCCACTTCCTTTTTTTATACACAAACAATCAAGCCATTGTAATGATACCTGATTATAATACTCGGACTTTTCCATCATAGTGGCGAGAATAAGCCAATGGTTGAGCCGTGCAGCGAATCATCCACGGGTGACACGATAAACACTTTATAGAAGACGATGTTAGATACTTATGAAACACACCCAAGACACAACAAAATCCGGCATGTCTGCAAAAGAGTTTACTGTTTTGGTTGCAGCATTGATGTCCATCGTAGCCATCTCCATTGATGCCCTCCTGCCTGCACTCGGTATGATTGGCAAAGATCTAGCGATTACGGATCCTAACCAACCTCAATACCTAATCAGTATGTTATTTTTGGGCGAGGCCATTGGTTTACTCATCGCTGGTCCTTTTTCCGATGCCTTGGGTCGTAAGCCTATACTCTTTGCTGGGTTTGCCATCTATTTGACAGGCACACTGGTTTGCTACTTCTCCTCCTCCCTTGAAGGGCTGATGTTGGGGCGCCTTTTACAAGGTTTAGGGGTCGCAGGGCCACAAATTGCCGCCATGTCCTTAGTCAGAGATATGTTTAAAGGGGCGCAAATGGCGCGCACCATGTCTTTGGTTATGATGATTTTTGTGCTCGTGCCAGCGATAGCGCCTACTTTAGGGCAAGCGGTGATGCTATTCAGCCACTGGCGCGGCATTTTTGAGATGTATCTTTGTTACGCCTTAATATTACTGGTTTGGGTTAGCTTGCGCTTAAAAGAAACCTTGCCAAGAGAGAAACGCATCACATTAACAGCTCGCAGTTTTTACGATGGCTTTAAGGAAGTACTGACTCATCGAGCCACGGCAAGCTATACCATTTGCATGGGATTATTCTTTGGTGGTTTTATTGGCTACCTAAACTCCTCACAGCAAATTTTCCAAGTACAGTTCCATACAGGCACACTCTTTAGTGTTTACTTTGGTGTCTTAGCTTTAGTACTCGGTGTCTCATCTTTGATTAATTCACGGATTGTTGAGAAACACGGCACTAAGACTATCGCCTTCCGAGCCATTGTGACGGTTGTTCTTGCCTCTATAGTCTTTCTAGCGCTACATGCTTTTGTCGACATTACACTGTGGATGTTTATGGCCTATGCTGTTGTCTTTTTCTTTTGCTTTGGATTACTGTTCGGCAACATCAACGCTCTGGCAATGGAGCCTATGGGACATGTGGCAGGGATTGCATCAGCCGTGATTGGCTCTTTGTCATCAATTATGTCGATGTTGATAGGCACACTGATCGGGCAACTTTATAACAATACCTTAATTCCGATTACGGTTGGCTTTATTATCGTGGGAACGCTAGCACTAGGCATTATATTGTGGGCTGAAAAAGGACAAGATGCATCGATAGAGGTCGCCCCGACCTAGTAGGCTTCACTAGAAAGATCATCAAGAAAGCGAAAATCAGAGTAAAAACGTGACCAAATCCTCCCTAATTGGCCACGTTTTTTTATAGAATCCAGCTCAAATGCGCTTTTAGCGCATCATCTGTCACCAATTTTTGATTCATCAAAGAGGGCATTAATAGCGCCTCTTTTGTGATGGCTTTCAGCGCAAACAAGCGTTCATTAGAGACCGAAAAACTGGCCAGCCAATCCAATAACACCATTTCTAACACTAACTCTAAATTAGCAAACAAGGACACCGTTGAGGCCTCCATTTTATGTTGCTCTCCTAGCAGAATGCGATAAGCAGCTAAACGCTCTGGCAACGCTATCCATTGGCGCCAAAGGGCGATCCAGCCTGTAATCATATCTTGACTGGTTTCCTCTATGGTAGAGAGCACAGACATCATTTCAGCTTTAGTTTGTTCTGTTAACGTTTCTAACACCGTCTCCCACAATATTAATTTGGTTGGAAAGTTACTGTATACCGTTGGTTTAGAAACATTGGCTTCTATCACCACTTGATCAATACTCGTGCCTTGATAGCCTTGCTGAGTGAACAATTGACAAGCAGCCTCCACAATAACGCTCTTTTTTGTTGGTCTACCTCGAGCCATTTAATTTCTCCTAAATTACTCAGCACATTAGTCTAAAGCATTGATTAAACGATGCTTTCAAAAAATTGCAATCCTTTCTAGCAAATAATCGCTAAAAAAGGCACTTGACGTCAGTCTACGCAACCATTAAATTAACTAAACGGTATAGTTAAATAATTAATTTGGAGCACGCCACAATGCAAAGCAATAATGGTTTCTATGGTGAGTTCGGTGGAAGTTACATTCCAGAGATTCTCTACGCCAGTCAGCAACAAATCCTTCATGCATTTGAAGAGATCAAAACCGATCCTGAATTTATCGCTGAACTAAAAGAGACTTGGCAGAACTACTCTGGTCGCCCCACGCCATTAACCTTTTGCAAAAACTTAACAGAGCATTTTGGTGGCGCCCAGATTTACTTAAAGCGCGAAGACTTAAACCAAAGTGGCGCGCACAAAATGAACAACGTCATTGGCCAAGCCTTGCTGGTTAAACGTATGGGCAAAAAGCGCGTGATTGCCGAAACTGGCGCTGGACAACACGGTGTTGCAACGGCGCTAATTGCTGCGCGCTTAGGCCTCGAATGCACCATTTATATGGGTGCCAAAGACGTGAAACGCCAATATCCTAATGTGTTTTGGATGAAACAACTTGGCGCCACCGTCGTGCCCGTCGCGGAAGGTTCGCAAACCCTTCGTGATGCCTTGGACGAAGCTCTTCGCGACTGGTCTTCCAGCCATGAAGACAGCCACTACTTGATTGGTACTACCTGTGGCTGTGCTCCTTTCCCTGAGATGGTAGCCTTCTTCCAGTCTGTTATCGGCGAAGAAGTAAAAGAACAGAGCAAAGCGCAGTTTGGGCAATATCCAGATCGTCTTTACGCATGTGTCGGCGGTGGCTCTAATGCTTGTGGACTTTTCCTTCCTTTCTTGGAAGAAGAGAACGTTGAAATGATTGGCGTTGAAGCGGGCGGTAAAGGGCTAGAGTTGGGGCAACACTCCATTCGCCTTTCTAACGGATTAGGTGAAAAAGGCATTGCACAAGGTTTTGCCACCATGTTCTTACAGGACAAGAATGGTCAGTTGCAAGACACTCATTCAATTGCCGCAGGCTTAGATTATGTGGGCGTGTCACCCATCATTGCGCATCTAGCACAAATTGGCCGTATTCAAATGACTTATGCCATGGACGATGAAGTGATCGATGCTTGTTCTTTACTACTGAAAAAAGAAGGCATCATCCCGGCACTGGAGTCCTCACACGCTTTGGCTGGCGCATTCAAAGACGCGGCGAACTTGCCAAAAGAGTCTCGCATTGTGATCAACCTATCGGGACGTGGCGATAAAGATATCTTTAACGTGGCAAAAGCCATGAACGATCAAACCTTCCCTGAGTTTTTGGAAGATTATCTAGCCGATTACAAAGAACATTTGAATAACGACGAGGAGGCCTAAATCATGAGTCAGTTAGCGAATTATATCACCCAAAAACGCCAGCAGAAGCCGATTTTATCCATGACTCATGTGGTGTATGGCTATCCGACGGTTCAAGAAAGCCTATCTTGGATGACACGTCTCTTAGAAGAAGGCGTTGATTTTATTGAAGTACAGTTCCCTTTCTCTGACCCCGTGGCAGACGGCCCCAGTATTGTCGAAGCTTGCCATGTGGCGTTAGAGCAAGACCTAGATGTGGACACCTTCTTAAATGATATGGGCAAACTCAGCCGGGACTTTCCAGACAGTCGTATCGTACTGATGAGTTATTTAAACCCAATGTATCGTTATGGTTTGCAAAAACTGGCTAAGCGTGCCGCTGAGATTAATATACTGGGCTTGATCCTGCCCGATCTACCGGTCGAAGCATCCGCCGATTACGTTGCCGCTTGTAAAGAAAACCAAGTCGACCCAATTTGGCTAGTAACACCTGTGACACCAAAAGCGCGCCTAGAAATGTTAGCCAGCCAGGCATCTGGCTTCCTTTACTGTGTGGCGCGATCTGGCGTAACCGGACATTCAAGCCATGAAGCTAAAAGTAAACAAACGGCAATGGATGAGTATCTAGCCCATATCAAAGCCCACGCCAGCGCTCCAATGGGCGTTGGATTTGGTCTTCGTGAACGTAGCCACATCGAGGCTTTGCTTGGCAAAGCGGACATTGCTATTTTAGGCTCCGCTCTTCTAGACGCCTACAACCAAGGTGGACAAGAAGCTGGCATTAAGCTGATAAAAGACTTGTTTCAAAATTAGAAGCAAGTGTTTGAAATACCAAAAGCGTGCCTCTATTACCTTCCACGAGGGGGCGCGCTTTTGTACTCTCAACCACTTGTCTATTTAATCTCAGCGATCGTTTGTAATGCGCTGATAACCTCTCTTATTTCAGGTCGACTCTCTACTGATTGATGATAAATGATGTACCAAGTACAAGGGGCTGAGTACGCTGTTGTTTTTAGGGTTGTGATATTGTCGAAAGGTGAATTTTTGGCAGCCCAAGCCGATAGAAAGGTTACATATTGTTGATTCATGGATAGAATTTTTAATATTAATGAAACAGAGTCTGCCTCTCTGATGGTGTTAGGGCTGCAATTATTGGGTCTGAAAATTGTATCGAATTCCATATCAGGTTGATGCGTTCGACTGTAGGTAAGGTATGGGTATTGGGCAATTTTTTCGATACTGAAATGTTTGGCGGTATTCAGCGGATGCTTATGATTCAGCGTCAGTAACAACTCATCGTCAAAGATTTTTTCGCAATGGAAGTCCTTCGTATTGACCGGAGTCGTATCAATAATAAAATCCACTTCTCTCTCGAAAAGCGCATTCACAAGATTGGATGTGTTGTACCGGTTAATATCCAACTTATTAAAAGAGGCCTCTGGAAGGTATTGTAAGATGGTATCAAAGGTATCGTAGGCACTAACGCCCCATCTGATATAGCTATCTGATCGCCCTAACATTACCGCTTCTGTTTCTACTTTGCGGACAAAAGGTAGTAACAACTTACCTGCTTTTAACAGCCTCTCACCTGAGGGCAAAAGCACTAACTTACGCCCTCTTTTATCATAAATATTTACCGTTAATCGCTTCTCTATTTCTTGTAAACGATAGCTCGCTGCTGGCTGAGTCAATCCAAGCGCTGAAGCTGCGTCTTTTAACGAGCTGTGTTCATCAATCGCACATATCAGCTCATAGTGTTTCATATCTAGCATAGGAAATCTCACTAAAATGATGGAAATAAAACAGTGCACCAGACCTTTTTATGAAGCTTATTTCTAGCATGTAGCACTCTTTTTCACCCATAAATAACCTTTATAAGACAATATATAATCTAATAACGACATAAAAATCAAAAATTTCTCATAAGAAAATCCTACATAAAAAATATTAATAAAACCATAAATTAATGAAATAAAATGCTTTTTTCTAAAACCTATAAAGAAAAATAGTTTTATATATAAAAAAATAATGACTTACTCGATCACAACTTTATTTTTTTTCTCTTTAATTATTCTTTAGGGTAATAGAACACAAAAAAATAGAAGAGATGATCGAGATGAATAGAAATCTAAGAATTAGGCCCTATACCTTTTACCCCTCACTTACTATTTTAGGAACGCTGAGCTACTTAGCACTTTTTGACAATGCAAACTTTCTAGCAATAACGTCTCTGATACATCATTGGTTGTTAGATAACTTTGGCTGGATGTACCTCCTCTCCGCGTTTTCATTAGTCATCACGTGTTTTGTGGCTTCTTGGGAATGATTATTGCGGTGTGCGCTCAAATATTCTTATTACGTTTGTGCTTCTCCAAGTCGATGAAAAACAAAAAAACAGTTAAATATCTTCACAACGTTTCCACTAACAGCATATGAAGAATATACCATTTTCAAACAGCATCCATTTGAAATTAAAGGACTTTTCATTATGAAATCTACAAACAATCAAGATCAAAATACACGCTCTGAATTAGACAGCCTTGTTCAGATGATTAATATGTCTGACTACCCTCTAAATGACAAAGATTCGGCGGCCTATAAACAGGCCGTACTTACTTGTCAGCAACAGCTTGAAAATGATGGTTGCGCTCACTTACCCAACTTCATTCGCGAAGATAAAATCGAGTTAATTAGAGAGCAGAGCGAAAATGTCTCCCACTTGGCCCACTTTCACGAAAATAAAGTGACGCCTTATGCCACCGAAGGCAACCCTGAATTAGGCGAAAGCCACCCTGTTAATCGATATCAACAGTTTAGCAATGGCTTTGTTGCGAAAGACCTATTGCCAGAAAACATGATCATTAAACAACTTTATAAGAATACGGTTTTCCAAGCTTTCATTGCTGAGTGTTTGGGGAAAGACAAAATTTATGAATATGCAGACCCCATTGCAGGCTTAGTGATTAATACAATGCCGGAGAATACGTCATTGCCTTGGCACTATGATACGAATGAATTCATTGTCAGTTTGATGACGCGTCGACCAGAAGAAGGTGGCGAATTTCAATATTCTCCTGGGCTGCGTCAACCTGGTAACGAAAACTACGAAGAAGTACAAAACATTCTCGATGGTGATCTGACTAAAGTGAAATCACTTACGCTGAATACAGGTGACCTACAAATGTTTAAAGGCCGCTTCTCTATGCACCGTGTCGCATCATGCAAAGGAACCAGACTATGTGCGCTTTTTGGCTATGCCGAAAGACCAGGAATGATCGGAAAAATCAAACGAACAAAAGACGTGTATGGACGAGTAACTGAGGCTCACATCAAGGCTGAACAAGAAACAAGAGAAGACGGTTTAGCAGGCTAAATTCAGCCTTCTAGGATCAGTCTAAAAACAATTTTTAATACTTTAAACTACTGAAATTCAAAAGGCATGCCTAAAAATGCGCTATTCAACTTTCGATTTTTTCAATCAAGTCATCGACAAAGACTTAGAAGATCGTGTTGCCATGTATCGACTAAATCGACTAAAAGAACAAATTACTCACTTCAAACTTGATGCTGTGGTGTTATTTGAGCCGGTGAATATTCGCTATGCTTGTGGTGTTCGTAACATGCAGGTGTACTCTCAGCGAAACCCTGCTCGTTACTTAATTGTCCCTGCGGAAGGGCCCGTTGCTCTTTTTGAGTATCGCTCATGCGCCCATTTAACAGAAGGTATTGTGACACTGGATGAAGTACACCCAGCCAGCCCTATAATGCCCCTACACAGTGGAGATCACTCTCATCGGCATGTACAAAGCTTCATTACCTCATTAAAAGACATTCTTAGTCGATCGGCTCAACACTTCGGTCGCATTGGTATTGAATCAGCACCAACGGAATTATTAGCCGATACAATGAAAGCGGGATTTGAGGTAATAGACGCTTCTCGTCCTATTGACGTGGCGAAGTCTATCAAAAGCTTAGATGAACTCACCCTTATCGCTCGCTCTGTCACTTTAACCGAGAGAGCGATGTCCGTTCTCGAAGACTACCTTAAACCCGGCATTACAGAAAACGAAGCATGGGCCGTTTTTAACAAAGAAGTACTCGCAACAGGTGGCGAGTATGCAGAAACTCGCTTATTTACCTCTGGTAATCGCACCAACCCATGGTTCCAAGAGTGTTCCGATAAAGTCATGAACGCGGGAGAACTGGTTGCTTTTGATACCGATACGGTTGGTATTTTTGGCTACTACACTGACTTTTCGCGAACGTTCATCATTCCAGGCAAAGAAGCCACACCAACTCAAAAGGCTTTGTATCAGCTATCTAGCGAAGAAATAGAAACCAATATTGCACTCATTAAACCCGGAATGAGTTTTAGAGAATATTCTCAAAAAGCGTGGAAAATCCCTGAAGAATATCAAAAAAACCGTTATCTAGCAGTGGTACATGGCTGCGGAATGACGGGAGAATGGCCAATCATTTCCCACAACATGGATTGGGATGAAGTCGGTTATGACGGCATCATTCAACCTGGTATGACACTCTGTGTTGAATCCTACATTGGCCGTGAATCTGGTGAAGAAGGTGTGAAGTTAGAAGAGCAAGTTCTGGTGACCGAAACCGGCGTTAGAAGAATGTCATCTTATGGATACTCAGATGAACTTTTGCGCTAGATCTACAGTCTCTTGATTAATCATCTTCGTAAAATGATGCCCCAAGCAAGGAAATAACTCGCTTGGGGCAGTTGAGTTTAGTTTTGCGACACCTATCAATAGGGCCGAGCCTGATTACCTAACCAATTAAAGAAAACTGAAGCTTCATGGGAAAGCTTAATACCCGAGCGACACACCAAATAAAACGACTCACTGGCAGGCACTCGTTGATCAAACAATTCAACTAGACGACCATCAGCTAACGCATCTTCGACCATAGAGGAACGCGCTAGACCAACACCTAGTCCAACCTCAGCCATTTTGATGGCGGCAAGCAGTGTATCCAGTTGCATACCTCGCGAAGGATCCACAGAGACTTCATTCACCATAGAAAGCCAATACCCCCAACCTTCTTCATAGCCCATTACGTGAAGCAAGGTTTGCTCCGCTAGATCGGCAATGGACTCAATGGGCTGTTTCTCTATCAGGCTTGGGGAGCACACAGGAAACAAGGTGTCCCAAGTTAAGCGCTGAGACAATAGTCCTGGCCAATGACCATTTCCCCAACGGATTTCCAATTCGTCTTCATCCCCCATATCACGCACCCAAAGATTGCTCAAATATCGCAAATCAATATTAGGATGCATAACCTTAAAATCATTGAGTTTAGGGGCAAGCCAAAGTGTCAAAAAAGACAAGCTACCGCGAATTTTCACCAAAGATCGATCTTCTTTGCTAAATAATTCACTGGTTGCCGCTGCAAGACGTGACACGGAATCCTGTACCACCGGAAGATATGATTGACCTTCCTCGGTCAAGCTCAACCCCCTAGGCAAACGTTTAAACAAGTCCACCCCTAAATGACTTTCTAGCAGGCGAATTTGCTGACTAACCGCTCCTTGAGTTAGATTCAATTCTTGGGCGGCACGAGTAAAATTTAAACTTCGTGCCGATACTTCAAACGTGCGTAGCCAATTCAATGGTGGTAAGGTTTTGCGACTCATAAGAGGACTCTTTAAGGTTCAAGACCGTATCGAAATACGTTTTCTATTAGGTTACCTCACCCCAAATGGGTTGCAAGAAAAAGTCGGCAACACGGATCAACAGGGCCATTGCTGCGAGACTTGATAATATACCGACTAGTGCTATCTCTGCTGGCGCTATCTCTGTTAATAATCCCTGCTAACGCTTCATCACTTGCCCTCCCCACTTTTGACCAGAGGTTATTGTTACCACGTTTGAGTCAAGCTAGTTTGAGTCGCCTCAAAGGCTTGTTTAAGGTCGCTAATAAGATCCTCGGTTTCTTCTATGCCAACCGAAATACGCACCAAACCTTCTGATATTCCCAACGCCAAGCGCTCTTCTAAGGTATTTTCTACATGACTTGTGGTGCGAGCGGGGCCGTAAATAGTCTCAACCGCCCCAAGATTTCCCGCACAATGGGCGTATTGCAGCTTAGGTAACAAGACTTTCACTGTCTCCATACCGCCTTTTAGAACAAAACTCACAATGGCACCAAAGCCCCGCATTTGCTGCTGGGCAATGGCGTGGTTCGGGTGTGTTGCCAACCCGGGATAATTCACACTTTCCACTAATGGTTGAGTCAGTAGAAATTCGGCTAACACTCCTGCACTGTGCTGTTGTTGACGAAAACGCAGCGCCAAGGTTTTTATGCCACGAATGATCAAATACGCCGCAAACGGGTCGAGTGCTGCGCCATTGATCTCACGATAATGACGCACCTGATCCATTAAGCTTTTTGCACCACAGGCAATCCCCCCCATTACATCACCATGACCGCTCAAATACTTCGTGGCACTGTGCAACACCACATCAACCCCCATAGATAATGGGTTTTGATTAATTGGTGTAGCGAAGGTGTT
Organism: Marinomonas sp. 63XJN7_7_ISO-PGPR-S23-202; assembly: GCF_056173505.1. Taxonomy (NCBI): domain Bacteria; kingdom Pseudomonadati; phylum Pseudomonadota; class Gammaproteobacteria; order Oceanospirillales; family Oceanospirillaceae; genus Marinomonas; species Marinomonas sp. 63XJN7_7_ISO-PGPR-S23-202. The sequence continues at coordinate 3,200,393 of NZ_CM149677.1, forward strand.
ATCGGCAACAACCAGGGCACCAGCTTTTTTCGCTGCGTTTACTAAACGCTGGATATCTAAAATTTTTAGCGTGGGATTGGTAGGCGTTTCTAGATATAAAAGATCACACCCTAAGCCAATTTGACGCTCGATTTCATCATGATCCAGGGTATCGCACAGCACAACCTCAACTCCCATTCGAGGTAGAAACTCTTCAAATATTTTGTTGGTACCACCATAGCTGTCTTTTGTCGACACCACACGTTGCCCTTGGCATAAGAAGGTATAGAGCACACTGCTGATCACCCCCATCCCACTGCTAAAAGCGACCGCCGCCTCCGCCTTTTCAAGAACACATAATTTCGCTTCCAACACTTCCACCGTTGGGTTGCTCATGCGGCCATAAATGTGTCCTGGTTGGCGGCCTAACGCCACGTCATACCATTCATCAATGTCGCTGTACGCATGAGCGGCACTGGCCACAATCGGCGTCTGTGTTGCTCTATATGGGTGACCCAATTCTTCTCCACCCCAAACGGTTAAGGTTGCAAGTTGTGCTTGATGTAACGCCTTATCTTGTCCACTTTGTTTCATATGTTGCCTTTATCGCTAGAGAGTCATTTTTTATTAAGACCCAATATAGCCAAAAGAACACCACTCTAGAATCGATGCAATTATGGTCTAAGACCCTATTTTTTTAATTGATGGTGTCATTTATTTCTCACTTTAAGATGTTTTAATAAAATTGACAGCGATTTTGTAATGGATAGTATTCACTCAAACATGAAGTATGGCTAGAATACCCCCCATCAAAAATATGACTTGGATTAAAGACGATGCAGACTACAACCATTTTAGATGGCGGTATGAGCCGCGAATTGGAACGCCATGGTGCCCCTTTTAAGCAACCCGAATGGTCCGCCTTAGCAATGATTGAAACACCAGAGATTGTTAAAACAGTTCATAAAGCCTTTATTGAAGCTGGATCCCAAGTCATCACAACCAACAGCTACGCCCTGGTGCCTTTTCATATTGGTGAAGAGCGTTTTCAGCAAAAAGGTAGCGAGCTGGTAACACGAAGCGCTCTTATGGCGAAAGAGGCAGTCAAAGAAAGTGAAAAAGACGCGAAGGTAGCGGGATCTATTCCACCTATTTTTGGCTCCTACCGAGCCGATCTTTATCAAGCCGACCAGATTGAAGCGCTAGCAAGCCCCATCATCAGCGCCCTAGCGCCTCACATTGATATTTGGCTAAACGAGACACAAAGTTTGCTGGCAGAGTCTCTGGCCATTAAGGCGTTAGTAGATAAAATAGACCTTCAGAACAAGCCATATTGGGTATCCTTCACCTTGGAAGATTCTGAAGCATGCGAGCAACCTCGCCTACGTTCCGGAGAAACCGTTGTTGAAGCGGTTAACACCATGATGGCACAAAAGGTTGATGCGATTCTCTTTAATTGCTGCCAACCAGAAGTTATTTCAGAAGCCATTCGAATTGCCAGCAAACTCATTCAATCAGCCGATCACCCCATTCAAATCGGTGCATACGCTAACGCCTTTGCCCCTCAACCTAAAAATGCTACGGCAAACGAAGGACTTGATGAAGTTCGTAAAGATTTAACACCTGACAGTTACTTAACATGGGCAAAAGAGTGGCAAGATTTGGGGGCAGATTTAATCGGGGGATGCTGTGGCATAGGCACAGAACATATCAAGGTACTTGCAGAGTCCCTAACTGAACTCTCATAGCATCTTTAGTTGCCTATATTGGACGTGGCAAAACGGTTGGCAATAAAATCAAGAAATACACGCATTTTATTTGGCATAAAGCGCATGGCATTAAATTGCATATAAATGCCCCCCTGAAATTCACTGTGTACTTGCCAATTGGGCAACACTTCAATCACTTCGCCCTTCTTTAGAGCGGATTGCACAACAAATTCGGGAAAGATACCAATGCCTAAACCACGTTTTACCCCCGCTAAGCGCATCTCAGAGTGATTATTGATATAACGACCGTCCACCGTAATAGAAACTTTTCTATCACCCTGACTCAAAACCCATTGATTGTCGCCGTCAAAAAGCCCTAACGGTAAGCAATCATGCTCTACCAATTGTTCAGGAGATTCCGGCAAGCCGCGCACTTTAAGATAGCCAGGGCTGGCGCACAATACAGAACGTATGGTGCCAACTTGCTTACTAACAAGATGCTCATAAGGCTGTTCTGCGACTCGAAATACAATATCCACCTCATGATAAGCTGGATCAAGTCGTAAATCAGTGACTTGAACATGCAACGAAATATACGGATAGCATTCGGTAAACGCCAATAAAAAAGGCTCTAATACTTGCCGTGCAAAGGCTTTGGGCGCAGCAATGCGTAATCGCCCCTTCGCTTCATTAGCATTCTGCTCCGAGGCCAGCACGGCTTCTTTGGCACTGTCGAGCATATTTCGACATTGTTCATAGACAGCAAGCCCGACCAAGGTCGTGGTTTGCCTCCGGGTGGTACGTTCAATAAGTACCGATGACAATGCCGTTTCCATTCGGGACACCTGACGACTGACCCCTGAAGGGGTAATACCAAGCTTTTCAGCTGCTTTAGTAAAGCTTCCCGTTTCCACAACCGCAACAAACGCTGCCATATCTGGCAGTAAGCTAATGAGTCTATTTATGTCCATGAGTCATAAGTATTGTGATTATTTGGCTAATTATCTTTCATATAAACACAAGTTAGCATGCTTTATCGAATCACTCACCCTTTTATAGAGAAAAAGCATGTCATCACAAACGTTAACTAACTCATCCGTTTTTTCAAAACTTCCTATGGCTGAATTATCGCTTCTATTAACCGCCTTCTTTTGGGGAACCAGTTATGGCATCACAAAAGACGCCTTAGTCTATACTGGCGTGCTCGCATTTATTGTGATCCGCTTTGGCGTCACCTCGATCTTACTCGCCCCTATTTTTATCAAGGAGTTACGTACAGGGTTAGCAAAAGATTGGCAATTCGCCCTACCCACAGGAGGCATTCTACTGTGTATATTCCTAGCGGAAACCTATGGCGTGTTTCATACCAGCGCCTCAAAAGCGGCGTTTTTAATCAGTCTATGCGTGCTCATGACACCATTTGTAGAAGCCATCATCGAGCGAAGGCTACCCAGCGTTAATATTGTCTTATTTGCCCTGCTGTCGTTATTCGGCGTCTTCTTGCTCACCACACCCAACACATCCCAAGAAGCACTTATTTTTCATTCTTTTGATGTACTTTCTTTAGAGCTTAATAAGGGAGACTGTTTTATTCTACTTGCCGCGTTTTTACGTGCCTGCATGGTAGTCGCCACCAAGACGCTCTTAAAAGGGAAAAACCTATCTGCCCTCAGTACAACAAGCATCCAAGCCAATGTGGTTACCCTAGGGGCTTTATTGATTTTTGTTAGCGAAGGCCATCCGATAGAACAGCTATTTCCAGCTCATCTGGCTTTTTGGTTAGCCGCCTTTTATCTCGCGTTGTGCTGCACCTTTTTTGCCTTGTTTGCGCAAAACTTTGGCGTGAGACATACCTCACCATCACGGGTTGCATTGCTCACTGGGTCAGAACCAGCCTTTGGCGCTTTATTTGCCTACTACTGGTTAGGTGAGTCGTTGGGGGGGATACAAATGTTAGGGGCTGTTTGTATTTTAGCGGCGACAATCATGGCGACTCTAAGAAAATAAATACCGTTTAAGCAAAAAAAAGTCCCAGCAAGACTTTCATCATACTGGGACTTTTTCATTTTGTTTGCCATTGGATAAGGTCAAATCATTGGCAATAGATCACTCAAAAAGCCCTTAATAAAGTGTTTTCATCGGCAAATAATAGCGTTTTATCGTCTTAGGCCTTGGACAGGTTGGCGTCATTGCTTTTTCGCTCAATAAGACCCAATCCTTACCGTACGCTCGACCTAAGTCTTTCGCTTTGCTTAAATCAAAACATTGAATATTTTTGTCTCTTGCCGTCATCACATAACGATCGGCCTTCTCACTCATCCATAGCCAAGCATTCCTATCTTGCTCTTGGGTGCTCGCTAAATAACTAAATTGAGTAAGCGGTATCGGTGAGAAGAGCAAGAACTGTTCTTTAAAGCGCGTCATACCAAGCTGACCATTAGGACCGATATCATGGGCAACCGTAGCCATAATGCCTTTCGCATGGATTCTGATCGGGTTAAATAACACGTATCCTGCCGTACTGTACAATATCCAAGTAATCGCAAACGCTGCCCAATAAGCACTCAGGTCGACTTTATTACGCTTCCACAACAAAATAATAAACCAGCATAAGGATGCCGCTAAAAACAGCATACCAAATGGGAGAGTATGATCTCCCACTTGCTTAGTCACCACATGAGACTTAGTAAAGCACATCACTGCTGCAACCATAAAAAGCGAACCAAGCAGCACAAAACCCACTTGCAAAACACGCTTAAACCAAGTTTGTAATCCAGTCTTAGTAAAATGGACTCCCACGACTAAGGCCATCACAGGCAGCGCTGGCAAAATATATAAATTACGCTTACCGGGACTGATACTGAAGAAAACAATCACCAGAACAACCCATAACAGCATACTGAAGACAATAGGAGAAACCTTCACCTCACGCCAAAAAGACTTAGTAAATAAAAAAGTATAGAGCGGAAACCAAAGCATAGGAATCACATCGACTAAAAAGTAATACCAAGGATGAATATGGCCCCAAGAGTCTGCATAGCGCTGACCTGTCTGTTTAAATAAAATATTATCGCGATAGGCAATAAAATCAGGGTTATGACTGTGACTTGTCATATACAACATGGGCAATAACCATGCTGAAACGACCAATATCATCATAAATGGCCCGAATAATAACGACCAATTTATCTGCGTTTTTTCGAAGCGATGTTTACCAGTGAAGTGTAAAAACAACACAGGAACAAGAAAGAATACCGGTAAAAAACCAACGCCTTTGGTGATGATGCCGAGCCCCATAAAGGCCCAGCTTGTTAGATACCATTTTAAACTGGCTTGATAAAAAAAGTGCCGTAACAGGCCATACATGGCAATCATAATCCAACAAGCAACGGTGGCATCAATCTGAGCAGACTTTGATTGAATAATGAATTGCGGTGTAATTAGCAACAGCAAACAAGCATTGCGGGCGGTCCTAACATTCCAAAGTTTCGCCGCAATATCAAAAACACAAAATAAAGAAACCAAACTCGCCAACGCATCTGGAATCAAGAACGTTGCTTTCAAGCTCCCAGTCAACCAATACAAAAATGCCAGCAACCACATAAAAACAGGCGGCTTATCAGGATACAACTCTCCGCCTCGCATGGGAAAAAACCAATGGCCAGAGTTCACCATTTCCTTTGCCACTTCCACAAACCGAGGCTCATCGGCTGGCCAGGGATCACGTAACCCGATTCCAGCTAAAATAACCACGGCAGCCACTAAAAATAACAACCAAAAGGTTCGCTTATAATCATAATCCGTGTTATGAATCGAGTGATTCGGCATCATATGTTACTTTCCACATTCAGTTTTGAGAGTTTATGTTTCAAATGATCTCTGTAAATTAAGCCTGTTAATACAAAACTTAATAAGGACAATCCAACACTAAGATAAATCATGCTGTGATTGGCGGCGTTAATACCACCACCAACCAGAGTAAACACCAATGTTTGCGGAAAATACCCCAACAAACTAGCCCCTAAAAACGCCGGCAATGGTACACCAACACTGCCAGATAGTAGATTGGTGACCAGATTACTGCCAACAGGCAACAAGCGAAGTGTTAGAATTTTCATGAAAGGAGCACGGCTCGCAAATTGATTAAACTTATGCATGCGAAGGGGGAAACGGCGTGCAAGCATGTGGGCGAAAACCATTCTGGCCGCTAAATAATTTCCTAAAGCCGCAAACAGACAAACACCGATAGCAACCGCACTACCTACCGTTACCCCATAGAGGTAACCAAACATAAAAGCGACGGCTTGCCTTGGACCACCTAAACCAACAAACAGTATCGCCGCAATCGCCACTAGGGCATAACCAGTCCAACCATGATGCTGTAAATACTGAGACAGCCAGTTTTTATCGGATAAATGGTCCAAGATGGGGTTAAGGCCTCCAGTCAATAACAAAGCCACTAGCAGAGCGACAAGTACCCACTTTAGCCATTTCATGGATTAGTCCTGATTTGAAAAGGTCTTAGCAATAACAGGGTGTTTGGCACGTTTATTCAACCAAATAACCCCCATAATATCGACAATCCCAACCCAAGCACGGTTCCATGCGTTGTAGTTAGAAACCCCTGCATTACGATCCCGATGGTTCACTTGACACACCACCACTTCACCGTCTATCCGTTTAATCAAGGCAGGCAGGAAACGATGCATATGATCAAAGTAAGGCAACATTAGAAACGTCTTCTTAGGGAATAACTTAAGCCCGCAACCTGAATCTGGTACACCATCATTGAGCAATTTTTGGCGAATGTTATTAGCAACTCGTGATTGAAAGCGAACCCAAGCCGTATCTAAACGCTTTTTGCGGTAGCCCGCTACACAGAAGTGCTCGCTGTTTAATTGAGCCGCTTGATGAATAAGTTTTGGATAGTCACTTGGATCATTTTGACCATCCGCATCGGAAGTGATAATCCATTCGCCTTTTGCGTGTTTGACCGCTGATAATACGGCTGTACTCTGGCCGCAACTTCTGGCGTGATAAATCACTTGTAAGTGACAGCCAATCTCTTTCGCGGTATCAATAGCAACCTGTGCGGTGTTATCGTCACTACCATCATCCGTTAGTACAATTTCAAACGGATACTCTGTGGAGAGGCTTGCATATATTTCTCTAATCAATAATCCGATATTCCCCTGCTCATTTTTAGCGGGCAATACAACGGACAAAAACGGTACCATACCAACCTCATCATTCAGTCTTAATGAGCCTAGGGGCTCGCACAAAATCCCTAAAGCTATACTTATTAATATAAAAACTGGCTAATGATCCCATGAATACAATGAAAAAGCACAAAGCCTGGCAGAAGATCAAATATTTTCCTTAATCTATGGCTTCTCACAAATAGGAACGTTCTGTTTTAACCTAATAAAAAACTAAAAATTTACTTTTTAATTACATACTGTTTGCATATTGAGCATTATATAAAATCACCATCCAACTTAACAAACTATGCACAAACAAGATCAAAAAAACCTTTGACGAGATATGATATTTTTTTATTTTAAACATAACCAAATTTAATATATCTGAAAAATATAAATGATTATTACAGATCAAAAACATGTCTAAAAAATGATTATAACAAAAGATAATACTAGATTACCCGTGACGATTCTAAATCCAATGCTGATCTCTACGACAATTCACACTTGAATTTGGGCATCACCATTATTTATTACGCCACACCTGCACACCATCAATCCAAGTGGCCTGAACAAAGAAATCACCACTCAATGCCACCAAACTGGCACGATACCCTGGTTTGATACGCCCAAATTGGTCGTCAATGCCTAAAAACTCTGCAGGTCTTAAAGACGCCATCTGTAATGCTTCTGTTGGAGTACGACCAATCAGAGAAATCGTATTGCGAACCGCTGTGGCCATATCTAAATCCGAGCCCGCTAACGTGCCATCTTCTGTCGTTACCCGTCCACCGCTACGTAATACTTTCTTCCCTAGAAAGGCCATTTCTTTTTCATGAGATCCCACGCTTTGAATAGCATCGGTTACCAAAAGCATGTGCTCACATCCTTTCGCGGCCATCGCTACACGCATAGTAGCAGGGTGAACATGATGACCATCAGCTATTAACCCACACCAAGTCACCAGATCGGTTTGTAATGCAGCACCCACCACTCCGGGTGCTCTACTCACTAATGGTGTCATAGCATTAAACAAATGGGTAAAACCACGTGCGCCACTCATCACGGCTTGTCTTGCTTGATCATATGTCGCCGCTGAATGCCCAATACAAACAATAGCACCTGCGGATACGAGCCATTCAATAAAACCTTCTGGTACCTGCTCTGGCGCTAATGTCAACATGAGCTTTCCGCTATGACTGACCTTTAATAACTCCGCGAGCTTACCCTCTGTCGGCTTACGCAGTTTAGACTCATTATGCACCCCTTTGCGGATAGGATTGAGATAAGGGCCTTCATAATGCATTCCTAAAATCCCTGCCATATTCTGTTTAAGTGCTTGGCAAACTGTTTGATGGGCTTGCGACATAATCTCGTAATCATCCGATATTAATGTCGGCATCATGGCAACGGTACCAAATTGAGCATGCACGGCCACCATGCGCCCCAATGCTTCTAGAGTCGGTGTATGATTAAAAAGACTTCCACCACCACCATTGACATGCACATCAATAAAACCAGGAGCCAGCATCTCCACTTGCAACACCTCGTCTGATAAAGGTGCTTCCGTTGCCATAATGGATTCAATCACATCGCCTTTCAGGATGACTTGTTGATTCGTCAGCCAGTTTTCACCATCAAACAAACGCTTGGCAAATAGAGCTGTTATCTTCTGCTCCATCATATTGCTTTCCTTCCTATCTGAGCTTTGGCCATTAAAATAGCCCCTGCCATGGCATCACCTTGTGGCTGATAAAAGTAAGGTGAAAAACGCTCGGGCAAATACGCTAAAATAGCCTCTGACACACCACCAACCAAGGCGATCTTCTGCGCACCTTTGGTGATTAACGCATCTAAATACTGGCTAACCCATTCCACTTGTTGATGAATGATTTTTAGGGCAATAGGGTCTTTTTGTTTAGCAAACTGAAACACTTGAACGGCAAAGGCGCCATATTCTTTCGGCAATGGCGCACGGTTTTGATACAACACATACTCTTCTGCTGATAAAGCGAACTCAGCATTAATACTGTCAGTCAATGGTGTGGAAGGTGAAATGCCATCCAAAGCCGCTAATGAATACTCCAGGGCAGCAAGACCAATGCGCGCCCCACTGCCTTGATCTGACAAAGGAAACCCCCAACCGCCAACAATGCTGAATATTTCGTTTTGATACACCACACCGCAGCTGCCAGTGCCCAATATCAATAAAGCGCCATCCCCACCGTTAAACGCCCCCAAACACGCTGCGTGCGCATCGGTTAATAAATAGCGCTGACCGAAAGGGGATGCTTGAGTAATCACCAACTCCTGCTCCAATGGTTGATTCGCACCCGCCAACCCCAAACCTAACGTAATTTTTGCGTAGGCTTCAGAAGGAATATTGCCTTGGCGACACGCTTCAAGACAGGCATTAATTATATTTTGCCACGCCGCCTCGATTCCGATTCGTGGATTACCAGAGCCTCCAACGGCTTCACCCAATATATTGTCATCACTATCCACCAAACGTGCTCGACAAAACGTGCCTCCGCCATCCACACCAATGTATAAGCTGCTCATACCCAACTTCCCTCGTGCAATTGTTGACGTTTTTGTTCACTCCATTGGTAATAGTCTTTTAATCTAAGCTCACTCGCCGCCTCTTCATCCAACACAATGGTTGCTGCTGCATGCAGTTGCAAAGCAGATGCAGGACACATAGCACTCAATGGCCCTTCAATCATGGCTTTTACTGAATTGGCTTTGCTTTGTCCTGTAGCCATCAGCAAGATGGCTTTGCTTTCCAAAATCGTACCAATCCCCATGGTTAGCGCCAAATGAGGCTGAAACTCATCGTCAGAAAAAAAGCGTTTATTCGCTTCTACAGTGGACTCTGACAAAGTTTTAATACGTGTACGCGATGCAAAGCTAGATGTCGGCTCATTAAAACCAATATGACCATTTACACCTATCCCAAGAATTTGTAGATCAATGCCTCCCGCGTTTTGGATTGCCGTTTCATAGTCGTGGGCATTTCTCTGTAACTCACTGACATTCGTGGTTTCCGCTAAGGGAACATAGGTATTCGCCAGTTCAATATCAATCTGCTCAAACAAATGATGATTCATAAAGGTTCGATAACTCTGTGCGTGAGTATCAGGAATACCAATGTATTCATCTAGATTAAAGGTCACACTTTGCTGAAAAGACACCTGATTAGACAGATAACGCGCGATAAGCTCCTGATACAAAGCAATAGGCGTCGACCCTGTCGCAAGCCCCAATACAGGGTTTGAACGGGTATTCAAGATATCCACTACACGATCAGCGGCATAGTTCGCTACGTGCTGAGCGGTTGGGAGAATGATAATTCGCATAGAAAGCTTCCTCTTAATAGATACCAATATAATACCAAATAAAGAAAAAGGTCAAAAAATATTCATTAATATGCCATAAACATTTGCTTGACAGAAAAATTGGTGCTAATTTTTACAAAATAAAGATACCTAAAAAATACCAATATTGGTATTTTTTAATAAAACAAAACCAAGAGAACCACAAACAATCACAAGAGAACTGCAAACAATCGGAGAGTAACCATGTTAAATGTTCGTTCCGTTAAGCTCATGAGCCAATTCACATGCGCCACTGCTTTACTGCTTGGCAGCATAGGTTTAGCGCAAGCTACCAGTACACTATCCATCGAAAGTTGGCGTAGCGACGATGCCAATATCTGGAATGATGTCATCATCCCAGCCTTTAATAAGAGCCACCCTGATATTAAGGTGATCTTCGCACCGACACCGCCAACTGAGTACAACTCAGCACTGCAAGCGAAATTGAAAGCAGGCTCCGCAGGTGATTTGATCACTTGCCGTCCTTTCGATACCTCCCTTGAACTATACAAACAAGGCTACCTAACCAATTTAGACGGTTTAGCGGGCCTGAAAAACTTCCCAGAGGTGGCGAAAAGCGCTTGGCAAACAGATGACGGCAAAGATCAATTCTGTTTACCCGTTGCTTCGGTTATTCATGGTTTTATCTACAACAAGGAGATCTTTAAACAACTCCACCTAACACCACCCAAAACACGCGCTGAGTTCTTTAAAGTACTAAAGACAATTAAAAATAAAAGTCGTTACATTCCAATGGCAATGGGCACAGCGGATCAATGGGAAGCGGCGACAATGGGCTTTCAGAATATTGGACCGAACTATTGGAAGGGTGAAAAAGGCCGCAAAGCTCTATTAAGCGGCAAAGCAAAGCTGACAGACAAGCCTTATGTGGATACTTGGAAAGAGCTTGCGGAATGGCGGCCATACCTAGGTCGTGGTTTTGAGGCTCAGAAATATTCTGATTCACAAAACCTCTTCACGCTTGGTCGTGCAGCCATTTACCCGGCAGGCTCTTGGGATATTCAAACCTTTAACAATCAAGCTGATTTTAAATTTGGCGCCTTCCCACCACCCGTCGCTAAAGCCGGCGACACCTGTTACATCAGTGATCACACTGACATGGGTATTGGCATCAACGCCCACTCTAAAAACCAAGCTGCGGCAAAAGTTTTTCTCAATTGGATGTCGAGCAAAGAGTTCGCAACGCTTTACGCAAACGCAGTACCAGGTTTCTTCCCACTGTCTAAATTCAAAGTGGATATTAAGGACCCTGTTGCTCAAGAGTTCATGAGTTGGCGTAACAAGTGTAAGTCAACCATACGTAATTCGTACCAAATCCTTTCTCGCGGAACGCCTAACCTTGAGAACCAGTTATGGAACGTGAGTGCGCAGGTTATTAACGGCACCATGACACCAGAACAAGCCGCCAAAGAAACACAAGATGGCCTAGAACAATGGTACAAACCTCAGCAGAAATAACAGGGAGCTAAACCTGATAGGAGACCGTTCTCCCCCAGAGACGGTCTCCTATATTTTGTCGCTTTTCGAGAATGTACTTTTACCGAGATACGTTATGACTTCATCCAATCAACATGATGAGAAAAAACCGTTTCCTTGGCACCTGGTGTTTTTCCTTGGGCCAGGTTTGCTCATCTACGTCGTTTTCAGTGTGTATCCTCTACTGGATACACTTGTCTTAAGCCTATATAAGGAGCAAGACGGCCATAGCAGCTTTGTTGGTCTACAAAACTTTATTACGCTTATCACCGATGACACTTGGTCCCATGCCTTTTGGAATGCCTTGGCCAACAATTTTGAATTCTTTGCGATTCATATGCTACTGCAAAACCCAATCGGCTTGATTTTAGCGGTTTTGCTGAGCTCACCTAAGTTACGTTTATCCGGCACCTATCGAACCCTTATTTTTATGCCAACCATGTTGTCCGTGGTCATTATCGGCTTTGTTTGGCAATTACTGCTCAGTCCAATTTGGGGAATTGCAGAGAATTTCCTTTACGACATTGGTCTGGGTCAATACTTCGATGCTTGGCTAGGCAAAGAAAGCAGTGCCCTAATTACCTTGGGCTTTATTTCAGTCTGGCAGTTTGTGGGCATTCCTATGATGCTAATCTACGCCACCTTACTGAATATTCCAGACGATATCATCGATGCAAGCGTGGTCGATGGAGCGAATTCATTCCAAACCTTCTGGCATATCAAACTACCTTTGATTTTGCCAACCATTGCCATGGTGTCAATTCTTACTTTCGTCGCGAACTTTAACGCTTTCGAACTCATCTATGCGGTGAAGGGAGCCCTCGCTGGCCCCAACTTCTCCACCGACTTAATGGGAACCTTCTTCTACCGAACCTTCTTTGGCTTCCAATTACAGCAAGGTAGTGCCTCGATGGGGGCTGCAGTGGCGACGCTCATGTTCTTAATCATCTTGGTCGGCGTTATGTTGTTCCTATTCTTTATCCAACGTCGCATTCAGCGATTCCAGTTCTAAGGAAGTCATTATGAAACTGATTCATCGCCTTATGCCTTCTAACGGATTACGTCAATTACCTAAAAGCGTGTCGGTTCATGCGGTGTTATTAGCCTATACCATCATCGCCCTATTCCCCATTTTGGTGGTGGTGATTAACTCTTTTAAAGACCGCCGTGCTATTTTCCGAGACCCATTAGGTTTACCCACTCATGATTCGTTCACTCTTGTTGGTTTCCAACAGGTATTATTACGCTCAGACTTTGGTCTGTATTCATGGAACAGTCTAGTCGTCACGATTCTCGCCGTAGGCTTGGTTTTATTGTTCGGCGCCATGGCGGCTTGGGCATTAACAGAATACAAATTCAAAGGCAATTTACTCATCGCCTTTTTGTTTGCTATGGGCATCATGATCCCTATTCGTTTGGGTACCGTGAGTATTTTGAGTTTGATGGTGAATTTACATTTAGTGAATACATTGACTGCTTTGGTCTTGGTCTATATTGCCCAAGGTTTACCGCTCGCCGTCTATATCTTATCTGAGTTTGTACGCACTATTCCCAAAGAGCTGACCGAAGCGGCACGCTGTGATTCGGTAAGCGAATACAAAATTTTCTTCTGCATCATTTTGCCACTGCTTAAACCCGCGATGGCAACCGTTGCTGTCTTTACCATGATACCCATTTGGAATGATTTATGGTTCCCATTGATTCTTGCACCAGGCGAATCGACTCGCACTATCACCTTGGGCGTACAACAATTTGTCGGCCAATACGTGACTGACTGGAACTCGGTTTTATCAGCTTTAACCATGGCAATTGTTCCAGTACTTATCCTATACACCATTTTTTCAAGACAATTAATCCGCGGCTTAACCAGCGGTGCGGTCAAATAGTCTACTGAAACTGACCGCCGGAGACCCAATTTATGGCTAGTGTAAAACTGAATAATATTAAAAAACGATTTGGCAATGTCGACGTGCTGCACGGCATCGACTTAGATATTAAAGACGGTGAATTCGTTGTTCTCATCGGTGAATCGGGGTGTGGTAAATCCACGCTACTGCGTCTTTTATCTGGCCTTGAGGACATTTCAGAAGGCGACCTTTACATAGATGACGAACGAGTGAATGGCCGTTCGCCCGCAAAACGCGGCATTGCCATGGTCTTCCAGTCTTACGCCTTGTATCCGCATATGAATGTGTTTAAAAACATGGCGTTTGGCTTGAAAATTTCAGGCAAGGACAAAAGCCATGTGAACGAAAAGGTCATTGAAGCGGCGAAAAAGCTGAAAATTGATCACCTTCTGGATCGTTTACCACGGGAACTTTCTGGCGGCCAACGCCAACGTGTTGCCATTGGCCGCGCTATCGTACGTGATCCTAAGGTATTTCTTTTTGATGAACCATTATCCAACCTAGATGCCTCCCTTCGTGTTCAAACTCGTGTAGAACTGGGCAAACTGCATCAGGAATTAAAAGCCACTGTCATTTACGTAACCCACGATCAAGTGGAAGCCATGACATTAGGTGATAAAATCGTCGTGATGAACAAAGGTCGCGTAGAACAAGTGGGTGCACCATTGGATCTTTATCACCATCCCAAAACCCAATTTGTGGCGGCCTTTATTGGTTCACCGAAAATGAACTTTTTACAGGGCAAAGTCCAACAAGCTGACTCAGAGAATTCTCAAGTTGTGTTAGAATCTGGCCGCGTTATTCGAGCGTCAATTGACACATCATCGCTTAATGAAGGTGATACTGTCCACTTGGGGCTGCGTCCAGAACACATTGCTTTGAACTGCAGTGATAATACCTTTGAAGGCACAGTGACCTTGATCGAACACCTAGGTGAATTGTCTTATTTATATGTCGACGTTGGTCAAGAGGGTGAACTGGTCCTAAAGGTCAATGGTGATAACCAACATCAAGCTGGTGATCGAATTCAATTTGGTATTAAACCAAATTATTTGTATCTTTTCGACCATGAAGGCAAAGCATTAACGAGAATCAATGCTCATCAGTCTCCCTCTATTCCCTTGTAGAGAGACAAATGCAGCAACCCAGTTTTAATACGGAATTCCATCCGTTTAGGAAGTAACCATGAGCCAAAATCGGGTTAACGAACTATTTGCCGCCGCCGATGCCCTAAGAAAAAAAGGCATCCCTCTCTACATGCAGGTGAAAAAAGCCATTCTCGCGGCAATAAACGCCGGACGTGTCGGCAGCGGCGATGCTCTTCCACCAGAGCGAGATCTTGCGAAATATTTAGATGTTTCCCGCGTCACCATTCGACGTGCCATTGATGAGTTAGTAAAAGAGGAAGTTTTGACTCAACGCCAAGGTGCGGGAACATTTGTCAGTGAACGGGTTGAACAACCACTCAACCACCTTCGTAGCTTTACTGAAGTTATGATGGCTCGAGGTAAAGAAATCACCTCTAAATGGCTTGACCGGTCCCTCGGCATGCCCCATGAAGATGAACGCAACGCTTTACAGCTCTCACCAGATCAGGAAGTGGTTCGTTTTTATCGCTTACGCTATGCTGATGGCAAACCCATGGCGCTGGAGATGGCGACCATTCCCAGCCGCTACATAGTGAATCCGTTTGCCATGGAAGGGTCTCTCTATGCTCTATTGGAAAAACAAGGTTGTCGCCCGGTTCGTGCTTTTCAACGCCTTCGCGCCATTAGTATTGATGAGCAAAGAGCGAGCTTACTCGATATCCCAGCCCTTAGCGCGGTACTCTATATTGAACGTACCGCTGTCACCCAAGATGGCACACCAATTGAATTTACTCGCTCTTGGTTCCCAGGAGACTCATACGACTTTGTCGCCGAAATCCACAACACCATTTAGTGAATATGCTTAACCATCAGGTTGTTGACTTGTTATGTTCGACAACCTGATATTGGGCTTGATCCAGCGCGATGCTTTAGCTTTATATAGCCTTAAG
Source organism: Marinomonas sp. 63XJN7_7_ISO-PGPR-S23-202 (assembly GCF_056173505.1). NCBI lineage: Bacteria > Pseudomonadati > Pseudomonadota > Gammaproteobacteria > Oceanospirillales > Oceanospirillaceae > Marinomonas > Marinomonas sp. 63XJN7_7_ISO-PGPR-S23-202. Next base: position 3,216,101 of record NZ_CM149677.1, read on the forward strand.
CAGGTAACCACTTAAAATATTCACCAAGCCCAGCCAATATATTGGTTGTCGCAATAGCAGACAAAATCAACCCCATCACGCGACTCACCACGCTCGCACCACTGCTACCGATCAGTCGGTGAATAACACCTGCAAGCAACATAAAAATATACGCTACAAACAGTACAACCAACATCACTAAAGCGGTTTGCGTCTGTTCCCAGAGACTAAATAGATTATTCTCTGTCAACAATACTGCCGCAAGCATTGCCCCTGGACTAGCAATAGAAGGCACTGCAAGCGGAAAAATAGCCGTTTCTTTATGATCCCCTTGTAGCAACTTAATCTCTTCTTCTGGCTTGCTATCCCCAAAAATCATATTTAACGCAAACAAGAAAAGTACAATGCCACCCGATATCTGAAACGCGGGCAAAGGAATGGATAAAGCTTTTAGTATTAATTCCCCCATCACGACAAAAAAGATTAAGACACCAGCAGAAACCAACGTTGCTAGCAACGCGATATGCCGCTTCGTTTTTTGATCATATTGATCCGTCACCGCGATAAAAACGGGAATGGTTCCAATCGGGTCAATTACAGCAAAAAAGGTTATAAATACCGCAATAAAATCTATCATCCAGAAAACAGTCCCACTAAATGCCCATATTATCCGGCAGCAGCATGATGTGTCAGCCTCTTATCACAAGAAGCTTAGCTGCCATCACTTTCATTCACCTTCTCTTTCGCCAACTTTAAAAAACGCTTATGAATTTGGTGTGTTGCCAACCAAACCCCACCCACAACAACGGGAACGGCAATACCCATAGCAAGACTTTTATCAAAATGGACGCCTCTATCGTAAAGCGCTTGCATAAGAAACTTTAACAACCCAATGCTGTAATAACTGATCGCTGCAACTGATAACCCTTCCACTGTGTGCTGCATCGCCAATTGGATTTTTGAGCGACGATCCATTGACGCCAATAGTGATTGGTTTTGTGATTGAATCGACATTTCCACTTGAGTTCGCATCATGTCAGAGACCCGATCAATGCGCCTTGACAGGTTTTCTAAATGTTCGCCCGTGGCTTTACAGGTTCGCACAGCGGGTGTAAGTCGGCGGGTCATAAACTCGGTAATGGTTAAATGTCCCGACACTTCATCTTCTTTGAGCTCGTTTAAATTTTTAATCACCAAATCATGGTAAGCATTGGTCGCACTGAAACGAAACGTTGTTTGTGCTCGGGCTGCTTCCACCCAAGCTGCCATATTAATGAGTTCAGTCAACAAAGCCTGCTCATCTAATTCCTCTTTGGCGTCTGCCAGCCGTGCTGTCATCATCGCCAACTGTTGGTCCATTTGCGCCAACTGGGGGTTGTATTTGCGTGCAATAGGTAGCGCCAATAAAGCAAACAACCGATAGGTTTCTATTTCAACCACTCGCTGTACCATCCGGCCCAATTGGCTGTCACTCATGTTTTTGTTATATATCAAAAAACGACCACAACCATCACTATGAAGCCGGAAAGTGGTCCAGACTTGCGCGTCACCATTTTGTGGACGACTTCCCACTAATCTCATCTCTTCGAAATACCCCTTCACCTCGAACAGGTCTGGCTCAGGTTGAGTACGAGCATCGGCAATCTCCACATGGAACGCAGCGATAACCGTGCCAGGTATGGCCGCCAGCCAGTCTTTTGGTAGCAAGTTCAAGGGGGTGTCAACAAAATGCCCATCGGGAGCGTCTTTTTCGGCGATCACCATATAAGACGTAAACTCCAAGTGTTTATCACGGCGAATACGGAATTCGCCAAAATCAACATCGAAGCAGACACTATCTTCCAAAGGGGGCACTTGACCAAAATCCTCGTACAGAGCGCAGAATACATCAAACTCTTTTTGCTTCTGCTCGGGGCTAAGCAAAATGGCCAGATAACTTACCTGTGCAGGACTTGGCAACACTTGAAAGGGTCGTGAATGCATTTCAGCATAAAGCGTTTCACGAGAGGGATGTAAGGTTAAGCCATAAGCATTATTCGAAGAATTCACAAAACGCCCCAAGTTAGAGAATGACACCCTACTTTAACAAAGGATCATTAAATGAATAAACGGTTATTGCCACTAAAGCGGAAAAATAGGAACGAAAATGATAAATAACCGTCCTTGGTCAAAAGGTTAATTTTTTTGATCTTCCAAGAGACCTAGCTGGTTCTGACCGTCATCGTCCGTGATCCAAACTACTCGATTTTTCCCTTCCTTTTTTGCAAGATACAACATTTTATCCGCTGAACTGAAAAACTCGTCAATGTCATGGGAGCTTGATGGGCGACAAGTCGCTCCCCCAACACTGATGGTAACAATCCCATCCCCCTTATCATCAGTATGGTAAGGCAAATCTAACTGTTCTACGGCTTTAAGACAATTGCGCACCATGACCAAAGACTCTTCTTCTGACGAGCCAGGCAAAAGGACAACAAACTCTTCTCCGCCATAACGCGCCACTAAGTATTCTTCATGGGTAAATTGTTTAGTAAATACATTCGCCACTTGTTGGAGTACACGATCACCAGCGGCATGTCCATGGCAATCATTGTATTGCTTAAAATTATCAATATCTATGATGGCCATGGAAATGAGGCTTTGCTTGGTTATTGCGACATCCCACTCCATTGAAATAACGTCTTGGTATTTACGACGGTTGGCAAGTGACGTTAAAGGATCAATATTCGCTAAACGCTCCAGCATGCGTTGCTGCTTAACGAGCTTCAGATGCAACTGGATACGAGCCCGGACAATATTTGTATGGAGGGGCTTTTGTATGTAATCACTCGCACCTAACAACAATCCCTTTTCCTCGTGAATTTCATTGCCCAGTGCCGTGATGAAAATAATTGGGATAGCGCAGGTACGAACATCATGACGTAACTGCGTCATGGTCTCAAAACCATCCATACCAGGCATCATCACATCCAACAAAATTAAGTCAGGTGTCAGCTCAATGGCTTTTCTAATACCTTGCTCACCACTTTTCGCCAATATCACATCCACATCATCACGTAATATACTACTAATGATTTTTAAATTAATAATCTCATCATCAATTACGAGAACTTTTTGTCGTTCAGTCATTTAAGAGCCACCTAAAAAATTTTTAAAGCAGCTAACGAACCCTGTTTGCGGCCTTTTCATATCTATTTTCGTTTACATCATTTCGAAATTTATGATCGCACCAGCCTGCTCGCTCAACACCATTGTATGACGGAGTGATTCAAGACCCCTTTCACCAATAGGAAGCTCACCCAAAAGCAGGCTTCTTCTAATAACCATTATATTGGCACTAAATCACTTCTCTTTAGTTTATTGCATTACTTTTTATCGCCACTACTGCCATAACAGCTACCCGATTAGGCCAATATAGAGAATAATGAACGGATGCTTACTTACCTTCTAAACAAACCTGAAGTGGAAACGTGCCCAGAGGAGCAAAAAAACGACATAAGTTGTATTTGATTTGACACTAAGAGTTATGTCAACAAAATGACAGTTATTCGTGAGTAAAATGAGTGACACTTCGCCATTGATTTTTTCTGGCATGCTGATAATAAGCATAATATAGACTTTATGCTAAACCGAAAAAGACTGAATACTCTTTTCCCCTATCTACTCCTTGTTACATACAGATGGAATTAAGATAGACTTAACACTATGTTTTTTTGAGTATAGACGATTATGAAATGCCATACGCTATCTTGGTCAGTAAATGTCTTTGCTACCACTTTTATTTGTTCTCTGGTCTCGATTAGCAGCCCAGCTTACGCCCTTGACCTGGTCGCCTTTGGCCGCTCTTGCCTCAAACAAGAACAAGTGTTAAACGCTGACCGAAAGGCAATAGAAGCTCGGGAATTAAAGAGACTTGCAGAAGAACAACGTCAAAGCGTTGTGCCTGATAACGAATACGCTCAGGCCCTGGCGGATTTAAAAAAAACGCTCGACGATTGTACAGAAAACGAACCAAATAGTGGTTATTGTCATCAAGTACGCTTGCAATACAACGAACTAAAATATCGTGCGGAAAAAGCCAGGGAAGACAACTTTACCGAATTAAACAGTGACACGGTAGCCAATACTGACTCCCTTTATGAGCGCGAATTATTTATACAAAAAAAAGAGCGTTTTGAAGACCTATGTCGAGACAGTGACGCGCACTATGCCTTAATCAACAACCCACATGCCTACCAAACCGTTTGTGGCTCGGCGAAGGCGAAGCAATCTATCACCTGCTCATTCACAAATTAACATAACCAGTGCCTAACTAATTGAATTGCTTACAGTGATGTTCGAGTCAATGACGTATTGAGATCTGCTGCAGTCCACATTCACGCTCTACTTTCTGGCTATTATCCCCTCTTTATTAATCGCCCTACCTTTTCATTTCCTTGGAAAAGGAGGTAATACTACTTTTTCTTCTAAGTGTCACATTCACTTTGCATACTAAGACATTAGAAAAAGGCTAATAGGAGGCTTGTTCTTTGTTTAAACGAAATCGGCTGATACATTGGCCTCATCGACGTGGTGTGATACGTCAAACCACAAAACTTCAAAATAATAACGTCATCATTAGCCTAAATCAGACGGACGCTATTGCTCAGATAGATGATAAGTATCTTTCTTTTTCAATCGATATTTCGGTTCTAGCAGGTGGTTTTTGGTGGGAAGGAAGCACTAGCAGCCAACAGGGATTAGGGACAAAAAAAATCCCCCCATTGAACCTGCAGCCTGGAAAGCTGGACAGATTAGTACAAGCCCTAGGACCTGCCTATTTAAGGGTTGGAGGTTCTGAAGCTGACAACATCCAATACTTCGACACAACAGATACCACCAGCGATACTTTGGTATTACGCAAAACCATGTGGGATAACTTACATAGATTCTGTGAGCGCTTAGAACTCTCCCTTATGTTCACATTTAAATATGGCCTTTTTAACCGCCAACAGCATGGCCATTGGCAAGCCGACGAGGTTATCAAGTTACTCAAATACAGCCAGGACAACCATCAACACATCGCTATTTGTGAGCTCGGCAATGAACTCAATGCCTATTGGGCTTTCCACGGTATTACCTCCCAGCCCAGAGCCCGCCTTCTTGCTAAAGATTATGACACCTTTATTCGCACCATTCGACAACATAGCCCAAAGAGTAAAATAGCGGGTCCTGGCAGTGCTTTTTGGCCTAGATTAGGCGAAACCATTAAACCCTTTAGCAACATCACACCAAGCTTTTTATCCTCTTTAAATGAAAAACTCGATATTGTTGATTGGCACTACTATCCTTTTCAAAGCAGTCGCTCCCCTATTCGCACTCGCGCCGCAACGCTAAGAAACATAATGTCTCCACGTTCTTTACTGGACTTCCAACGCTATTTAACACAACTCACAACCTACCGAAACAGGTATCAACCACAAGCGGATATATGGACGGGGGAAACAGGTTCAGCACAATGTGGCGGGGAGGTCAAACTGTCTGACCGCTTCGCCTCTTCTTTTTGGTGGGCTGATCAATTAGGAAGAGGGGCACGCCTTGGTCAAAAAGTGATGATCAGACAGAGCTTGATCGGTGGAGATTATGCACTGATTAATCGTCAATCTCTTAAACTCAATCCTGATTATTGGCTCAGTTGGCTCTGGAAGAAGTTGATGGGAAAAGAGGTTTATGATGTTCGAAGCAGTGATCCAGATGTATTAGTCTACTGTCACAGCGCACGAAAAGAAGGCAAGTGTACTCTCATGATTCTTAATATGTCGGCACGCCACAAAATCATCCAATGCCAAGGATTCGGAACAAAGAAAAGACGTTATGAAATAACGGCGGATTCACTGACATCAAGAAAAATCAGAATCAATGGCATTCGCCCGAAGTTTAAGGGCGGACAGGTCAAATTAAAAGACTTCCCTGCCCTATCAAAATTGAATGTAGTCAGTGCTTATAGCATTAGTTTCTGGTGTTTTAGTTTATAGGGAAGCCATGGTATTAATAGCAAAGCCCTTTCATAACAGGCATTAAATTGGCAAGTCCTGTCGTATTAAAAACAGCATCGACCGACGGCGAATGGCCCATTTTCGCCTGAACCATAAACTGTTTTGACTTAGCCAGCTCGCGAATAAAATCCATCGGTTTAGAGACTTCCAGAGATTGGCGTCCGACAGCGGTATCCCACTTCGCAGATTGATTTGGCCCATTATCAAAATGGTAGATAACAGAAGGAGAACCCTCCTTTAATTTCACTCCCTTCCAGTGAATCTGGAAATTGACTTTCTTGTCTTTACAGCGAATGGTCATTTCAACAGGACTATCAATATAGTGCACTTTCGATGAAGATAATAAAGTCGCGATAAACACATTCGGCGTGTCGCTGTCTTTCGTCGCTTGAATGGTATACACCCAATGTCCGTTATTGATTGTTTTAGGCACAATCTTCAACCGTTCAGAATGGCTCAAACAGGCAATCAAACTGTTCATGTCATGTATGTCACATGAAGATAGCGAAGCAAAGGTGGCGCTTGATACAAACAACAACCCCATCAGGATAAAGCGAAACATTTTCTTCCTACAAATTAAAAGCTTTGCATAGGATACAAAAAAACGACACAAATTAAACGTGACAAGTACATGCAAACACTTTTTTTACATTTTTAACATAATTGAGCAAATTCGCTCCATTATACACGAGTTAAACACAGCTCCTTATGGTCTTTTCAGTAAGAACTACTTACTTCATAATTTTCCTACATATCAATACAGACTCTTACAGTAAAATAGGGAATATCCTTATATCATTCTAATCAAGAATCAATGCGCTCATAAAGGAACACATCAGCAAGGAACACACCAGCACTTCAACATAAGGCAACCGTATGGGACCACATTATAAAAGCGATTTAGTCGATCCCAAAAAACAAGCGATGCTTAGTATCCTCTCAGAACAATCGTCTGACACAACAAGCTTCAATGATCCAAACTATGATCTCAATTACCTCATCAATGCGGTACGTGTTCATTTAGGGATGGATATTGCCTTTCTTTCACGCTTTCATAATGGTCAACGTGAAGTATGCCTGATCGATATCAACCATGATAATGAAACGCCCCTTAAAAACGGCCATATTGACCTGTGCGAACAGACTTACTGTCAATTAATTGTTGACAATATTTTACCAGAAATCATTCCAGACACGTCACTCAATACCATTACTAAACACCTCAGTATCACCCATCAGCTCAATATCGGTAGTTATATTGGCGTACCGATTGTTTTCTCTGATGAGTCGGTGTATGGCACACTGTGCTGTTTTAGCAAAAAACCTGACCCTACGTTATCTCAAAAAGACTTATCTTTGATGAAGCTCTTTGCTAAAGTCGCTGCCCGCAATTTAGAAGAAAGAATAAGACAAAATACAATCAAACAGGCATTATGCAATCAGATTACTATCATCCTTCAAAACCAATTACTGTCGATTGTGTTTCAACCCATATACGATATTGTTAAAAAGCGTGTTCTGGGGTTTGAATGTTTATCACGTTTCAACATTGAGCCTGTTCAAACACCGGACTATTGGTTTGACCTAGCGGATCAGGCAGGGCTTGGCGAAGAACTTGAGATGTTTGCCATTGAGACCGCTCTTAAGCATCTTGAATATATCCCTGATTGCTTTTACATCACCCTGAATATCTCACCTAAATACCTATATTCTGAACGCTTCCGTGAGTTATTTGACACAGCACCACTTCATCGCATCATATTAGAAGTCACAGAGCGAGAAGTTATCGATGACTATCAAGCCTTTCAGGAAGTACTGAAACCTTTTCGAAAACAAGGCATGCGACTTGCCGTTGATGATGCTGGCGCCGGCTTCGCCAGCTTTCATCATATCCTAGAATTACAAGCAGACATCATTAAACTAGACCGAAGTTTAATTAACAATGTCAATGCCGATAATGGCCGTCGCGCTTTGATCACCGCCTTAACCAGCTTTGCCAAAGAAACCAATAGTAAAGTACTTGGAGAAGGTGTTGAAACCCAAGAAGAATCAGATACTCTAAAATACTTGGGAGTAGAAAAGATACAGGGTTACCACCTTTGCCACCCAGTCCCGTTGAACGAGGCATTAGCCTTTAGCTTCGACTTGAATGAACAAAACGAGCAAAAGGCCGAATAACCCTTCCCCTGTAGGGAAAACGATGAAGAGCGATTAACTCAACGGACTGTACTAGTTAATCCCCTATGTGCCAGCCATTCGTTATCGGATAACGACGATCTCGTCCGAAACCTCGCGCCGTGATGCGCACCCCCGTTGGTGCTTGACGACGCTTGTATTCGTTCACATCCACAAGACGTAAAACGCGATAAACGGTGTCACGATCAAACTGCTTCGTCGCCAAAATGGCTTCAGCACTCAAATCTTGTTCGATGTACATGTGCAAAATGTCATCAAGCACATCGTAGCTTGGCAAAGAATCTTCATCGACTTGATCAGGCGCCAACTCAGCTGAGGGGGGACGGCTTATAACACGCTCAGGAATCACATGCCCCAATGAGTTGCGGTAATGACACAGCTTAAAGACAAGCGTTTTAAAGACATCTTTTAAAACGGAGTAACCGCCAACCATATCCCCATAAAGCGTTGCATAACCAACCGCCATTTCACTTTTATTGCCCGTTGTCAGCACCATCAAACCTTTTTTGTTGGAAATAGCCATTAAGACCACGCCACGAGTACGCGCTTGTAAGTTTTCTTCTGTCGTATCTTTAGAAAACCCATCAAACTCAGGTGCTAGGGCATCACTAAATGCGGAGACCATAGGCTCAATAGGCAACACGCTGTATTTCACCCCCAATAGATTCGCTTCTTCTTCAGCATCTTCTAAACTCATAGAAGAAGTATAGGTGTAGGGCATCATCACCGCCTGAACACGATCCGCCCCTATGGCATCCACCGCCACCGCTAAAGATAAGGCGGAATCAACACCACCACTCAAGCCGAGCACAATGCCTTTAAAGCGATTTTTATTAATATAGTCACGCAGCCCCAGAACCATCGCTTGATAAACACTGGCTTCAACATCCAGCGCCGGCGCAATGTCTCCAGCAACAGGCATAATTTTATTCGGTTGACTTTCATCAACGATTACATCAACACAGTACAAGCCTGCTTCAAACCAAGGGGCTTGCGATATTTTCTCACCACGAGCATTCACCACAAAAGAGCCGCCTTCATAGACTAATTCGTCTTGGGCTCCCATATAGTTAACATAGACAATAGGCAGGCTGGCTTCTGTCGCTCGTTGATGAAGCAAGGCTTCACGCTGGCCCATTTTTTCAATATGAAACGGCGATGCATTTAGGTTTAAAATGATTTCGGCACCGGCCTCTTTAGCCTGTGCGATAGGGCCTGGATGCCAGATGTCTTCGCAAATGGTTAAGCCAAATTTAACCCCTTTAATATCCACAATGCAGGCGTCCTGACCTTCGCTAAAATAGCGTTTTTCATCAAATACTAAAAAGTTTGGCAACTTTTGCTTAGCGTATTCCCCCAGCAACTTTCCTTGATAGATAACACCGGTACAGTTAAACAGGTCGCCATCAATACGACGTGGGTAACCAACCACCACATAAATTCCCTGAACCTCCTCAAGAATCCTAAATAAAGCAGATTCGACACGGCCATCCAAACTTGGGCGCAATAGTAAGTCTTCAGGGGGATAACCTGTGAGCGTTAATTCTGGAAAAACGATCACATCAGCTTGTTCTATATCGCGGGCTTGGTTGGCCGCATCAATCACAGCTTGAGTGTTTTTTGTGATGTCACCAACTAGCATATCTAGCTGTGCCATTGCGATTCGTAATGTCATACAGTTGCTATCTCGTAAACTCTGTTAGAATATGCATCTTATTGTCTGGAATTACCCAACCTAGGTAAAGTATATGATCGTACGTTTGATCGTTTTTATTGCAATTTTCCTTATTGGCTGGTGGATATATCGCCAATTCATTGCTTTTAATCGAGCAAAAGCCACCTCAAAGGTGAATCAGCCTAAGAAAGGCCCTACCACAAACGATGAAGAACCCATGGTTCGTTGCGAGCAATGTCGAACCTATGTGCCTCGCTCACATGCCGTTCACGACCAAGATGCTCATGCTTTTTGCACAAAAGAGCACTTGCAACTGTTCCATAAACAAAAGAGTTAAACACTCATACAAATCATTTTGTCACGGTGACAAAACCATGACTGACGATGTGATGGTTTTGCCACCACCAACAATGAAATCGAAGGTGAATCAAATACGCCGTTTGATGCATGGTGTTAATCTTATGAGCACACAATCGATAAAAATGTTTGTTCGCACCTAATGCTATCTGATCAAATTGATAGCGGAGCCGTGCCCTTTTATAACGCCACAAGCGGTAATGAGAAACAGAGTCGTTATTTGCTAACGTACAAAATCCTGAACAGGGGCTTTTTTGCGCTGATGACAAGGCGATATGCCGCACCACTTGTTCAGAGAAAACCTGCCAAAGTCGCTGATTCTGATCGACTTCTTGCCGCTTTCCACGCCACGCTAAGTGGGTTTGCAAGCGTTGCTGGTAGGCAAAGGATAATCCTGCCACCACAACCAAAAACACAATAATGGGCAATGAAATCCAGCCTCCTTGATGACTGATGAGCCGACGTTGCACACTACCTCCTTTGCTTTTCTACCCTATCTAACCTCTAGCCAGTAAACACCACAATGGTATTGGCAACGCCTTCGCAGGGAGCGTTATAGTGCCACTGTTCTCCGCGCATCGAATGGTAAGTTTGTTGAATTTGTGCTGTCTTTGCTACCTCACAATCATTTAACTGATAAAGATATTCCACCCACAGTCCTAATACTTTCCCCATATCATAGGTACCATAAGCTTTATCAATCGCATCGACGTTACCGTCCTGATTGTCATCCAGCAAAGGAAACACAGCGAGCCTCTTTAGACCCAACCAAAGTGCCAGCGAACGCCCACTAAAAACCGGCGTACGCCAAAATGCGGGCTGATGGTTTTTACCCTGCCCCACGTACCAATAAAAAGGGGCTCGACTTTCCAGTACTCCCGTCTGCCCTACTAAAGAAACAGCCTTATTTGAGTCTGTGGGCATCACCGTTAATGAAGACAATTGAAAGGTTGTACTCTGTGCAGATACTCGAGTGACGCGAGCATTAACATTCCCCAAGCATGTCGATACATTCGCCCTTTCACCGGGCGAAAAGCCACATTCATTGGCTAACGTTAAAGGATTACTCAATGATCGAATCGACAGGCGACAAGCCCCACTGTCTGTCGCTTGTAGCCAATCGGAATGATCATCCACATCTCGCCTCTGCAAACGCTTAGGCACCTCCCCACCTTTACCAATCCGTAACTGACTCTGCTCATTCGGAGAACAACCTGCAGGACGAAGGCGTGACCATTGCGCGGTAAACTGAGACGCTAATGCAGAGGAAAAAGTTTCTTGCTCTGCATACGTACTCGCTAGTGCATCACGAGCTTGAAGTTGCCAGATAGCTCGGCCGATCAAAGGGACAATAATGGCGATCAAAGCACAGGCAACCATCACCTCAAGCAACAAACCACCACGCAACCTATATCGACTATTCATGCCGCCCACCTTGTTCTTCCTTACCACCCGCGAAAGTATTCAACGAAGCACTTTGTGCGGCATCAAACCACTGCCGTAACCCTTCGCCAGAACAATGCTGGCAAAGTGGGTAGGTCTGTCTATGTGAAGAAGTGAAACCAACATGCTCACGCCAAGTATCCTGACCAGTCAGGCTTACCATTGCATCGGCTCTGGAACGATTTTCTCGCGTTATCCGATGAGCTTCAGAGCGCTCAATGGTTTGCCACTGCACGACGGTTTGGCGCTGAGCTAATGTCAATACCAACCCTAATAAAGCGAGACTTATCAAGATTTCGAAGATCATCCAACCCGATTGCCGACTTCGAGAACATCGGCGCTGACATAGCATAGATTGACCTTGTGCCCCTTTGTTTAAAGAGGCGGATTTAGAAACAATAGATCGAACCCGGCTCATCGCAAATATTACACACATGACTCACCTGCTCGACGAACCTTAGAACGGTAAAAGCGCCCACTTTGATTCAAAATAATGTCGGCCGTCCAACGGCCAAAACAAAATACAAAAGTACCATTTTGGTAGCTGGACAAACCATTAGGGAGAAACTCAATACGCGACTTATTCGATGGAAATCCCTGCCAATGAACGGTTACATCATGATCGAATTGAACCCGACGGTATTCTTTGGCATAACCTTCTTGCTGCCGGACTTCAAAACCTGACGACCATATCCCGCTACAATTCTCTCCTCCGCAAACAAAACTCATTGAGCCGGATTTAATCGCCATTTGGCGAGCTTCAAGCAGTGCTTCAGACAAACTATCCATGTCTTCTTGCAACATTTGCCTGTCTTGATGTTCCTTTTGGTAGACAAAAAAATGAGTGGCACCGAAAAAAGACAAAATGGACAGAATGGCAAGAACACACAACACTTCAATGAAAGTGAAACCATGCAGATGGGGTTGATACATGTGGAAACCTCCTTGTCTCCAACTCAGTAATACTCTTGTTTACAAATCGCCCTCACAACATGCTAGGAGGGGAAAAACCATTTATCAATAAGTTTGGCAATTTGTCGTGGTTTTTGGAAAGGCAAAGAATGATCACAACCACTGAACACCTTATGACGCCACCCCTCGTAGCGCTCACTCAACAGTTGATAATGGTCTTTGAGAGAGTCGCTGCTTAACTCCCCGGAGAGCAAATACACCTCTTTCGCCGCTTCAATCATGGCCTGTCTATACTCAGGGGCTGCCGCAATGACTTCCACATGATTTGTTACGGCATCCAAAGCAAAAGCAAAACCCAATGGGCGATGGGCCAAACGAGATTGCGTTGTTGATTCAGCGGCGGGGTTCTTACGGCGATTGGGCGAAACAGTGTCCATAAAACTCGCGACCCCCAGTTCAACATCACCCGTTTCACGAATGGTCTGAGAAGCTTGCCGATATTTTTTACGCACCTCAATGAGCGCCTGTAGATCCTCCCGATCAAGCGATGCGGGTTCAAGCAAAGCCATTTTTAATGGCGTTAACCCTGCCATCACTCGGTGATGATTAAGGTTTAGCGCAATCAGGCCGCCTAAAGAGTACCCTACCACATCAAATTCCCGCCAATCCAAGGACAGTAAAAGCGCCTCAACTTCGCTCGTCAACTCAGCAATGGTCACGGGCGCTTCTTTACCACCATGGTGGTAAGACGCTCCCATGCCTTTTAAATCAGGTATAAGAATACGCCGCCATTTCTTTAAAAATGGCAACATAGGTGAATACGTAATATCCCCATCGACTCCAGCGCCATGCAACATTAAACAGGCTCGATCTGTATCCGCATCAGGATTTTCATAGAGACGATAAGCTATACGACCATTCTTTAAAGAAAGAAAAAAAACATCAGACACTTGTAATAACCCTGTAGGAGCCCCTATTAAAGACTACAATATTTTATTTTACACGAGCGGTTGCCTTTATTATGCCAGAAATAACACTGATAGACCTACCATATCAGAGTTCGTTATTGCCCTTCTTCCAAGCAATAAGACACTTACCTTACCCAGCCATACTGGACAGCAACCATGAACACTTTCCAGACACGCAATTCGACATACTCGTCGCCAATCCACTTGCTCGCATTCACCCCAAGTGCCATGACGTGCCGATCGATTGGCGTGGTAAGGTGCTATACGAGCTCAGTGACACAGACAATCCGATGGCTCTTCTCAATGAACTTTATACCCACATTGTACAGGAAGATTGGGCGAAAAATGCCCCCGCAAACCTGCCATTTATTGGCGGATTACTAGGCTATTATGGCTATGAAAGCGGTCACTATGTTGAGAGACTGCCCGATTCAGTCAATCACGACATACAACTTGATCCTCTCAGCGTCGGTCTATATGGCTGGGCCGTCGTGACAAACCACGCTCGTCGTAGCACTCAGTTGGTCATCACCCCTTGGTGTTCTCTTGAAGAATCCAACTCGATCCTTTTTCTATTACAAGAACCACAACAGCAAAAAAAAGATAGCTGCCAAGCGGCAACCTCAGAGTTTAGGCTGCATAGTCGATTCACATCGAATATGAGTGCCGCCTCTTACGCCGCGAAGTTTGATCGAGTAAAAGCCTATATTCAAGCGGGTGATTGCTATCAAGTCAATTTGGCGCAACGTTTTTCGAGCACCTACCATGGGGACCCATTCATTGCTTACCAACAATTAAGAGCCGTATGCCCCACTCCTTTTTCAGCTTATCTCGCGTTATCACCTGATCAGGCAATATTGAGCCACTCCCCAGAACGTTTTTTACTCTGTGATAAAGGTCGGATAGAATCCAAGCCGATAAAAGGCACCATTGCCCGAGGCGAAACCCCTCAAGCCGATAAAAAAAATGCCGATACCTTACTGGGGTCAAAGAAAGATCGCGCCGAAAACCTTATGATTGTTGATCTATTACGGAATGACCTTGGACGAACGTGTCTAACAGGCAGTATTAAAGTGCCGTCGCTATTTGCTCTTGAAAGTTACGCTAATGTTCACCATTTGGTATCAACTGTTGAGGGCAGCATAGGCTCGCGAGACCAAGCCATTCATGTTTTTCACGAAAGCTTCCCTGGCGGCTCGATCACAGGTGCCCCTAAAATAAGAGCCATGCAAATTATTGATGAACTTGAACCGGATGAACGTTCCGCTTATTGTGGTTCCATTGTGTATTTCAGTGCCAATGGCCAAATGGACTCAAGCATTACCATCCGAACTCTCGTGGCCGATAAGGGAAACATCTACTGTTGGGCCGGTGGTGGACTTGTCGCGGATTCAATCTGTGAATCGGAATACCAAGAAACCTTTACCAAGGTAGGTAAGTTGACCCATACTCTTGAACATGTTTTTTTGAAGTAGGCCGTATTATGCCCCATATATCGCAGTTTTTAGACGCCTTACCCCTTCAACCCTCTATGGATGAGATACGTACAGCATTAGACCATACCCAAGACGTTCATCCTATTTACAATCCTGACAAAGACCTATCACCCAGTGCATACAAATTAAAATACCGTTCTGCCGCCGTACTGATTCCCATTTGGCAAAATCCAGACGATGAACAATTGTATGTATTACTCACCAAGCGCGCCCTTCATATGCGCAATCATCCAGGACAAATAGCTTTCCCCGGTGGTAAGCATGACCCGACAGATGCCAGCATTCAATACACGGCATTGCGTGAAACCTTTGAAGAAATCGGCCTTGCCCCAGATTGTTTTGATTTGATTGGCGAGCTGGGTGAGTACTGTACTATTTCGGGTTTTTGCATCAAGCCCATTATCGCCGAAATGACTCGACTCAGTAAAATGAGCTTATGCGAAGACGAAGTCAAATCGGTTCATTGGGTACCACTCAGCCATCTCCTTACGCCAAGCAATTATCGCTTTCGTAAAAAGAAACTCGGCAATGTTTCGCGTGGCTACTTTGAAATAGATTACCAAGATATTCGCATATGGGGGGTGACTGCAGGTATTTTGTACGGCCTTTACGAAACCTTGGCCCAGTATAAAAACCGATCGTGATAACTGACTTAAAAAAACGTACACAAAGAATAAGGTTAGTGTTCTTTCGTATTTTGCATACCACACACAACTTGATATGGTAGACCCAACATACATTTGACGACGGTTAACAATCCTATGTCTACTTTTGATTTAGCGTCTTTTATTGCCAACCATGATGAAGACCAAGCGCAAAAAATCCTCCACAACGCCTTAAAAGCATTCGACAACATTGCCATTTCGTTTAGTGGCGCAGAAGATGTCGTACTCATTGATATGGCGGTAAAGGCTAAGAAAAATGTTCAAGTGTTCTCTTTGGACACAGGGCGACTACACCCAGAAACGTATCGTTTTATTGAGCAAGTCCGTAAGCATTATCAGATTAACATTGATATTATGTCTCCAGATCGTGAGGCGTTAGAACACTTTACCAAAGAGAAAGGGCTATTTAGCTTTTTCGAGGATGGTCACAAGGAATGTTGCAGTATACGCAAAGTCGAGCCATTAAAGCGCAAGCTCGCACAAGTTGATGCATGGGTGACGGGCCAACGCAAAGACCAAAGCCCAGGCACTCGTAACGTGCTAGCCTTCGCTGAGCTGGACAGCGCCTTTAGCAAAGAGGACAAGCCACTATATAAATTCAACCCATTGGCCAATTGGTCCTCTGAAGACGTATGGAACTACATCAAAATGTTTGATGTTCCTTATAACGAGCTTCACGCCAAAGGCTTTACCAGTATCGGTTGCGAGCCATGCACTCGCCCAATATTACCGAACCAGCACGAACGCGAAGGCCGCTGGTGGTGGGAAGAATCTGAACATAAAGAATGCGGATTACATATTGGCAACCTAATTCCGACCGCGCAGCAATAGAAGCCTAAATACGGATGTCGTTTAACAAGGCAATAGGGTAAAACGACATCCGTTATACTTATCTATAAACTGACGGCCAACTGATCGGCTTCTTTTTCCGAGCCTGATATGCGCTTGTCCCACTGACTAATAAAACGTGCATAGCAGTTTTCCAGCTCACTAATATGTTGAACCAGAACCTTTCCTGCCGCTGTCAACTCAGTCGTTCGTCCATGACGTACTAACAAAGTCGCCCCAAGCCCTTGCTCAAGCTTCTTAATATGTTGACTCACCGCGGGCTGTGTTAACCCCAAACGCTGTGCTGTTTGCGTAAAGCTGCCCGTTTCAACCAATGTTTTAAATGTTTCTAAATGATGTGTATTAAGCATAACGATTCCTTATAGTAAGGTTATTATACGAAGCCCATCATTCAGAGCATTGACCTAAGTCGTGTTTTAATGAAAGACTGATCATTCCTTAGATAATAAATTATGAGCATGATGAAAGAGCACTATTCACAGTTACCTTGGCAAGAGAGACAATCAGGCCCCAAACCCGCCCGAGAAAACGATTATCGAACCCCTTACCAACGCGATCGCGCTCGGATCATTCACAGTGCTGCTTTTCGTCGCTTGCAATCTAAAACACAAATTCTAGCCATTCGCCAAAATGACTACAGTCGAACACGCTTAACTCACTCGCTCGAAGTTGCACAAATTGGTAATGGTATCGTCCATCAACTAAGGCACAGCTCCCCGGCAAATGCTGATTTTCAGACTTGGCTTGCAGAGGATGCCTTAATAGAAACCGTTTGTTTAAGCCATGACATTGGCCATCCACCTTTTGGTCACGGTGGGGAAGTCGCGCTGAATTTTATGATGCAAAATAACGGCGGTTTTGAGGGTAATGCACAATCCCTGAGAATTTTAGGTAAGCGCGGCTCTTACTCGCCAACATATGGCATGGATGTCACCAGAAGGTCCTTGCTCGGTATCTTAAAATACCCTGTACTCTATCAGGATGTGGTGGGGCACTATCCCTCTAAACCTGAACGACTCCGCCAATTCAAAGCCTCACAATGGACACCACCCAAATGCGTCTATAAAGAAGAACAAGACTTGCTTGATTGGATTATTGCTCCTTTTAGCGCAAGCGACAAAGCACGATTTCAAGAGATATACCGCCCCGCCCCTCATGCCCATGCTAAATCCAATCATGCCAGTTTTGACACCAGTATAATGGATCTTGCCGATGACATTGCTTACGGAGTTCATGATCTAGAAGATGCCATCGTGCTTGGCATGGTCACAAAAGAAATGTGGCTAGAGCATTTGGAGCCAAAACTAGCGGATCTAGGAACCTCTTTTTTTCATAGCAATCTCACCACACTGCGCGGACAATTATTTAGTCGAGAAAGTCATCTCAGAAAAGAGGCCATTGGCAGCTTGGTTAGCTGGTTCATCACCTCTTGCCAAGTCAAAGAAAATCCTTCCTTCGAGCATCCTTTATTGCGTTACCAGGTCACTTTACCCGAAGGTCAACGTCAAGCACTGGCGTTATTAAAAGCGTTTGAAATGCGACACATTATTCAAAAGCCAGAAGTGCAAATGTTGGTGTATAAAGGCCAGCAAATGCTCTTAGAAATGTTTGAAGCATTAGCTGCTGACCCAATTCGATTATTACCGAAAGAAATCGCCAAAGAGTGGCATCAGACAACCCATGAAAAAGGGCATGATGGTATGAGAATTATCTGTGACTATATGTCATCCATGACAGACGACTACGCCAGCCGCATGTATAACAAGCTGTTTGTACCAAGCTTTGGATCCGTTTTTGAACCTATGTGATAGATGACAACGCCAATATAGTGTCAAAAATAGGCTTAAGAAGAACAAGAATAGACTAAAACGAAGGGAGAGCGTTTAGCAAAACACTCTCCCTAGCAGGAACACATCTTCTTGGAACTCTTGGCATGAAGCTATCTTGGGAAGCACCCCCCAAGACTCAAAGCCCTGCTTTTTGAAAAATCGTAGACTGAGCGTATTTCTCGCGTAGATATACGCCACCAGATGAGAAAAGTGCAGTGCGTCTTTATGATCAGCCAAGTATTGTATAAACGCCGCTGCCGCGCCTTTTCCTCGCCATTGAGGCAACACATAGACACTCACTTCTGCGGCCATATCAAACGATGGCAAACCGTAAAAGGGCTCTAATGCCCCCCAACCAATCACCCTATCCTCAACACTCACTACAAACATGGGACGCTCTGGTGTGGTACTTTCAACCCACTCCATCACGTCTATTAAATTAATGTCTTTATTGCGATCACCAGACAAAGCAAAATCATCACCTTGCTGATAGATGGTTAAAATATCAGGCACATCATCAATGGTTGCAACGCGCAGGCTAAACACCATGGGCTCCTTAAGTGCTAAAGACAGCCGCTAGCCCTGTTGTAGCAATCGGCGTAAATCAATCAAAGCTGCATTGGCACGAGAAATATAAGACGCCATCACCAAGGAGTGGTTTGCTAACAAACCAAAACCGCTGCCATTGAGAATCATCGGCGACCATACCGTATCTTGGGTCGCATCCAATTCATGAATAATCTGTTTTAGACTAACCAAAGCATTTTTATCTTTTAAAGTCGGTGCAAAGTCGACTTCAACGGCCCGTAAAATCTCAAGTAACGCCCAAGTTGTACCACGAGCTTCATAGAACACATTATCTATCTGCATCCAAGGCGTCCGCTGATACGCCCGTTGATGCCCTCCTTCGTCCGATAGCCCAGCAGGCGTCATGTTCTCATCAACAACACTTGCAGATAAACGTTGCGCCAAGCTACCAAGACGAGTATTCACATCAGACAGCCAATCCACCAAGTTATCCGCACGCGCATAAAACTTCGCTGGATTACCAGAATTCGCAGTGCTAGACAGACGATTTAAATACTCCATCAATTCTTTATTGCCACGGCGATATTCACTTTCACTGGAAGGTAATGCCCAGCTTTTGTTATCAAAATTAAACTGAGGCTCAGCAATTTTCAGGTTTACATCCTCAGTTGATTGCGACTGTGAGCGGCTAAACTCTTTGCGCATCGCGCGGGACAAATCTCGAACCTGAACCAATACACCAAACTCCCAAGAAGGCATATTGTCCATAAAAACACCCGGTGGCATGACATCATTTGAAATATAGCCACCTGGCTTATTTAATAAGGTACTCACTAGCTCATGCAATGTACTGCCAAGTGTGTAGCCAACCACCAAAGGTTTGTTGGGATCATAACCATGCTCAGTCGCCGTTTCTCTAGCCACTTTATTGACATCAAACTGAGCTGGCTCATTACTCCAATACATACCAACCACAGTCAGCACAACCACCAATAATAGGATTAGTCCTAACACGGTCTTCCACAACCACGGAGAGCGCTCTTTTCCTCTAAACATCGAGCCCAGTTTATGCATCATACTCGCCATTATCTCACCTTAATCCTTTTGTAATTCTATTAAATAGTCGCTGCGATGATAGATCATAGCACGCACTCTAAACTCACTGATTCGACTGTTAATAATCTGATATAGCAAACGCGCTTGCTTATCATTTGGCCAATAAATGATTACTTCACTTTTATCTTTTGCCACTTTGTCAATGATCGGCTGTATTTTCGCAAGTATTTCGTTATCGCTCAAACTAAATAGGTTTTTTGGTAAAAAGTATTGACCTTCTTTGGCTTCTTGCGCTCTTTTTGCCGTCCTTTCAGCCGTATCCACTTTTTTATGCTGAGTATCGGCCTGATGTCGTAAAGGTTCTGCCTGATGGTATGTCGCTTGTTGTCGACGCTTTTTAAGGGCCTCAATGCGATCTTTCACCTCGTTAATCACTGGATCTTTAGGATTAACCGTGTGAGCAGAATGAAGATAGGTCGTAGCCTGTTTATAACCCCCTCGAATCGCCGCCCGCCAAGCCCAGTCAACATAGGTATCGACAATCTTCTTAATCCCCATAATCGCCCGGTAATTTCCTGGGTCACGAGCAAGCGCCGCTTGAAAATATAAATTGGCATTATCATTCGCAGGCGTAAGCAGGCGTTTTTTGGCTAGCGCTTGCTCCCCTTTCCAAACCAAGCGTGCCGTCACCGTTTTATTCGAATTAAGCTTCGCCTTCGTATGTTGGTGTGTTGTCGCCTCAAGATGCCGCTTTTTTCCACTTGAGTTGACCGATTTACTGGATTCTGAAACCGGATTACTTTGTTCTGTTTGTTTAATATTTTCTTGGCAACCAACAAGATAAACCACTGAAAACAATAAAAATAATGCTTTTATTTTCAATTTAACCCCTTTTAGCTAGGAACTTTTGCAAGGATTGATAGTCTATATAGACTGTCAGCGTGAAGGAATAGGGTCACGCGTTCAACTCATTTTATGTAGATTATTATGCGCTTAATTTGTCTGTTTGTTTTACTCTTTCTTCAAGGCACTGCCTACGCCTTCAATTTCAACTCCCCTCACAGCAGTTTAGGACCTTCTTTTTTAAAGGCGCAAGACGCTTTTCAACTGTCCTTCGATGCCCCTCAAGATGGCAAATTAGTTGCCCACTGGAACATTGCGAACGGTTATTATTTATACCAGAGCCGAATTTCACTTTCTGGCCCTCAAGCGGACAAACTAAAAATCACCCAATTTCCAGATGGCGAGCACAAAACCGACCCTTATTTTGGCAAGGTTATTATTTATAAACACTCTCTCTCTTTGCCTATCGATTATGACACGACATTGGCCCCAGGCACGATAATCCATGCCACACTGCACTACCAAGGCTGTTCAGAAAAAGGGCTTTGCTACGCACCACAAGCGGTTCCTGTTGACTTCACCGTTCCCAAGTCCGCAAACGATCAGACCCCCTTACAATCGCAGGCAATACAACCCCCGCCTGCCAGCAAGAGAGATGCGAACCAAGTAACATTATCAGCAGCCAATTCGATTAGCCAAACCATAGCAAAAAGCTCTTTTGGCGTCGCTCTGCTCGCCCTATTTGTTTTTGGGCTATTACTCTCTTTTACACCTTGTGTTTTGCCTATGGTACCTATTGTTAGCGCCATTGTTGTGGGGGCCCGCCGCTCCAAACTGGGAGCCTTTTATTACAGTGCCGTTTACGTACTTGCTATGGCCCTAACCTATGGTGCCATTGGCGCATTAGCAGGATCCTTTGGCGTAGGGCTAAATCTACAAGCTCAGTTACAAAACCCTATTATATTGAGTATTAGTGCCGCCTTATTTGTTTTCTTAGCCTTGTCTATGTTTGGAGTCTTTGAGTTACGCTTGCCTGCCGCTTGGCAAACACGCTTGCAGCAAACGAATAACAATCACACCAGTGTTAGCTCAACGCTCAATACATTTTTGGCGGGCATTCTTGCCACATTAATTGTTTCCCCTTGTTTATCGGCTCCAGTTGCAGGGGTATTATTGTATATTTCAAGCCAAGGTGATGTTTGGTACGGCGCATTCATGTTGTTCGTAATGGGCCTTGGCATGGGCATCCCTCTTTTATTAGTCGGCTTATTTGGTGCCAAAATACTGCCTAAAAATGGCCCTTGGTTAAATGATATAAAAGTCATAATGGGATTTGGCCTGTTATCCATTGCCATTTGGCTGTTAGTTCGTTGGCTACCAGGCAACATTGAATTGTTTTTATGGGGCGCGTTAGCGTTAGGGATCGCCAGTTACTTTTGGCACCACATAAAAACCAACAACTCACATCCTGTTCGTTGGTTTTTTGCCCTTGTCTTTACATTAATTGGGGCGGTAGAATTTTATGGCGCCACAACAGGTACCAACTCTCCGTTAACCCCAATAAAAAGCGTGACGAACAATCAGACTCAAACCGTCCCCTTTAAAACCACTATCCACAATCTATCAGACTTGCAATCTGTGATAAATAATGGCGACACGCGCCCTATTGTGCTGGATGTCTATGCTGACTGGTGCATTAGCTGCCAAATACTCGAACATGAGATTTTTCAAGCGAAAGAGATACAACCTCTACTCAACCAAGTTCAACTGGTCCGAGTAGATGTCACCGATAATACCAAGGGGAACAAAGCATTTATGAAACACTTTCATCTCTTTGGCCCACCCGCCTTACTCTTCATCAATGCTCAGGGACAAGAACAAAAGTCCCTCTCATTGATTGGTGAGCCCAGCAAACAGGACGTATTAACACGACTTAAGTTTGTAACAAATTGAAAAGAAAATAAGAAATAAAGCCCCTAAAATAAGGTTTACTTCTGTTCAAAAATAAACCACACCTCTATTTTATGGGTTTTTTTACTGCATAACTGGACAATATCGCGTTTTTTAACGATAATTTCCCGTCACATAGCTCTGCCCTTCACGCATGAGCCTTGCGTTATAATACGGATCGAACAAGATTTTGCTCCTATTTTTACGAGGGCTCTTTATATTCAGAGCATGCCAGATTCTTAATGATTAGCCTTTACCAAAAACGCTAAACAATAAACACCGACAGAAGAGAGTAACAATGGATATTCGCAAAATTAAAAAACTAATCGAGCTTTTAGAAGAATCAAATGTCTATGAGATCGAAATCAAAGAAGGCGAAGAAGCAGTTCGTATCAGTCGCGGCGGTGCTCCAGTTCAAATGGCTCCACAAATGATGGCCAGTGCCCCCGTTCAACACGCCCCAGCATCGGCTCCAGCGACCTCTTCTGCTGCGCCTGAGGCAGCGTCCACCATTTCAGGCCACACTGTTAACTCTCCAATGGTTGGTACTTACTACAAATCTTCCGCGCCAGGCGCAAAACCTTTCATTGAAGTAGGTCAACATGTCAATGTTGGTGATACCATCTGTATCGTAGAAGCAATGAAAATGATGAACCAGATCGAAGCCGACAAATCCGGCACCATTGGCGCCATTCTTGTTGAAGATGGCGAGCCTGTTGAATTTGATCAACCACTTGTTACCATCATTTAATCCACAGCAATAGGTTTCATCATGCTAGATAAGGTATTGATTGCAAACCGAGGCGAAATCGCGTTGCGTATTTTACGTGCGTGTAAAGAACTCGGCATCAAAACCGTTGCGGTTCACTCTAAAATTGACCGCGACTTACTTCATGTTCGCTTAGCAGACGAGTCTGTCTGTATCGGACCCAACCCTTCCACAGACAGTTACTTGAATGTGCCTGCGATTATTAGTGCTGCGGAATTAACAGACACTTCAGGCATTCACCCCGGATACGGCTTCCTTGCTGAGAATGCAGACTTCGCAGAACAGGTAGAACGTTCTGGATTTGCTTTCATCGGCCCAAGAGCAGAAACCATTCGTCTGATGGGCGATAAAGTATCTGCGATTAAAGCGATGAAAGAAGCAGGTGTCCCCACGGTCCCAGGATCGAACGGCCCCGTTCCTCACGATCCAGATGAATGTCTTCGCATTGCTCGCGAAATAGGCTTCCCCGTTATAATTAAAGCCGCTGCGGGTGGTGGTGGTCGAGGTATGCGCGTTGTTCATAATGAAGGCAGCCTACTTAAGTCTGTTGGTGTCACACAGTCTGAAGCAGGCTCTTACTTCGGTGACAGCACGGTTTATATGGAAAAATTCCTAACTAACCCTCGCCACGTTGAAGTTCAAGTGCTCGCAGACGGGCAAGGTAATGCGGTGCATTTATTTGATCGTGACTGCTCTTTGCAACGTCGCCACCAAAAAGTTATTGAAGAAGCTCCAGCTCCCATGCTCGACGAAGCCTCTCGTCAGGCATGTTTAAAAGCCTGTGTTGATGCTTGTATTAAGATCAATTATCGCGGTGCAGGCACCTTTGAGTTTTTGTACGAAGACGGCAATTTCTACTTCATCGAAATGAACACTCGTGTCCAGGTAGAACACCCTGTTACGGAAATGGTGACGGGTGTCGACATCGTAAAAGAGCAACTGCGCATAGCAAGCGGTATGCCTTTGTCGATGAAACAAGAAGACATCAAGCTTAATGGCCATGCTGTCGAGGCTCGAATCAATGCAGAAGACCCAAAAACCTTTATGCCAAGCCCCGGTAAAGTCAATTACTTCCATGCACCTGGCGGTATGGGCGTTCGCGTCGACTCGCACTTGTACAGTGGCTATTCTGTGCCACCGACTTACGATTCTATGATCGCGAAAATCATCTGCCATGGTCCTACTCGTACAGAAGCGCTTAAGCGTCTTTCTGGTGCTCTTGATGAAACCTTCATCGATGGCATTAAGAGCAATATCTCCATGCAAAAAGAATTAACGGAAGACCTCAATTTTATTGCTGGTGGCGTTAATATTCATTACCTAGAGAAAAAACTCGGCCTGTAAAAGGCAAAGAGGCTCTCTTTTTATCGGCCCTTGGTGAGTAAAATCATTAAGGGCCGTCATTTTCTTCTCGCGTCCCCCTTCGTGCTTCGTTATTCTATTCACTGATTTGTTTTATTCGGATTGCTTTTTTATGCCTTGGCTTCAAATACGTCTACACACTACCCCTGATCATGTTCCTAGCTTTGAAGATACTCTTCTTGATTGTGGTGCCATGGTTGTCACATTCGAAGATGTCCATGACGACCCGGTATACGAACCAGATCTCAATACCACTCCCCTTTGGAAACACACCAAAGTCACAGGCCTTTTTGAAGCCGATGCAGACATTGAACACATTCGTCCTGTCATTGAGCACAAAGCCGAAGCCCTTGGCGAAACCGACATCGATATAAAAATTGAGATAGTCGAAGACAAAGATTGGGAACGAGAATGGATGGACAGCTATCACCCTATCCAATTTGGCAAACGTCTTTGGGTTTGCCCAAGCTGGCGAGACGTACCGGATGACAATGCCGTGACATTAATGCTGGATCCCGGCTTGGCCTTTGGCACTGGCACTCATCCAACTACCGCACTGTGCTTACAATGGCTAGACTCAATTGATTGCCAAGACAAAACCATTATCGATTACGGATGCGGTTCTGGCATTCTTGGTATTGCTGGCTTACTACTTGGTGCCAATAAAATGGTTGGCATCGACATCGACCCTCAAGCAGTACAAGCAACACAAGCAAATGCTGAGCGTAATCATATCGATCCAAATCGGATCGAGGTAAAATTGCCGCCATATGAGTCAGACCTACAAGCCGATATTGTGGTCGCTAACATTCTTGCCGGACCGTTGGCTCAATTGGCAACCACCATTTCGGCGTTAGTTAAAACCGGCGGACAACTCGCCCTCTCCGGTATTTTGATCAATCAAGCCGAAGAAGTCATTCTGGCGTATCAAGATTGGTTTACCATTGAGTCGGTTGTCGAACAAGATGAGTGGGTTCGCATCGTGGGCACCAAAAACCCCGAATAAAAATTCGCTCACCATGTCTATCACATTGTAAAATTTGACTTTTTAAGCGAATATTGACATTTACTCTAGAAATCGATTACTGGAAGGCTGCACCCTAATGACCGAAAGCTTCATCACTCGTTGTCCAAAGTGTTCCACTGCGTTTCGTGTGAACAATGACGTATTGAGCATGGCTAAAGGCAAAGTACGCTGTGGTCAGTGCTTCCATATTTTCGATGCCAAACAACATATTGACGCGGCCAAAAAAACGCCTCCCCAAACACCTCCAGAAAGTGGGCCTTCTGAGACAGCCGCATCAGCCCCACAAAAACCAGCCCCTAAAAATACTCCTGAAACACCCAAAAGCAGCACAATGCTCTTTACTTCAGCAGACGAGGAACCCGTTAACCCTGAATGGCTGCAGACCTTGTTTACAGAAGATGACCTGGCTCCTGGCTCATCCGAAGACTTTCGCTTTTTGCACGAATCACCACCGCCGACACCAGACACTCTAAGACCGGCCGACACAAAGCCAGCCACGCCAACTAAAAAACAAACACAAGTAAAGCAAAAGCGAGACAATCCCGATATTCAGGCGACTGTATCGGAACAAAAGACTGTATCGGAGCAAAAACAGACGTCACCGGAGCCATCAGAAAGCGCGGAAAAAGACCTAGCCCCCTGGGAAAGGGAGCTGGCAGAAGTCGAACAAGCCATTCGCACCAAACCTTCTGGTATGAGTACACTTCCCCCAAAAAAGGAAGGGACACTAAAGAATCTACAGCAAAGTGACCTCATAGACAAAATAGACAGTCGCCTTAGCTCACAACCCAATCAACCAGAACCAGATTATATGCAAGCCCTGCATTCATTGGCGCAAAACGTCGCTGAAAGCGCATCCGCAGGAGAGTCAACACCTAATTACACCCTTAATGCCATCGCTGCTTACGACGCTACAGACCCACTAATGGGCGATTATTATACTGAGCAGGAAGATAAGAAAAAAACAACCAAGACCTGGATTTGGACGCTGGGCTGTTTCCTTGGGTTGATATTATTGATTGCACAAATGACATCTACTTTTTTTGAACAAGGTAGTCGCTCTGAAACCTTCCGAGGCTTTTATCGCACCCTTTGCGCCTATTCAGGCTGCACACTTCCACCATTTGAAAACATCAAAGCCATCAACATTGAGCACGTTCGTATACAAAGCCACCCAAGTCAACCTGATGCCTTGCTTGTTAATGCGATCATGACCAATAACAGTCGATACGCACAACCCATGCCAAAACTTGCTTTAGAGTTTTTTGACCTCAATGGTGCCCCAGTCGCAGCGCGACTCTTTGCCCCCCATAATTACCTTGATAAAGATTTCCTAGACATTACCTATATGCCGCCTAAGACGCCTATTCACATTGTCATTCCCATACAAGATCCAGGTGACCGCGCGGTGACTCATCAACTGAGAATTTTCCCAGCAGACACTCGCTCCTATTAGTTTTGTGCTTATTTTGCTTCAGATGCAAAATAAGCACAAAATTTAGTCAATTTTTTCTCTGTCAAGACTTCAAAAATCTCTATCGACTAGGTATTATTCACGCCCGCTCGACAGTGTCGCCGATCTTTAACATTCGATTTAGTATTCAGGAACAATATGGCATTTGCTATTGGCCCATATCGCGTTGACAAGCCCGTTATTCTTGCCCCTATGGCAGGCGTAACAGATTTGCCATTTCGCCGTCTATGCCGCCAACAGGGTGCCGGATTGGTCGTGTCAGAAATGGTCACTTCCGATGTTCGTTTATGGAACTCAAGCAAGAGTCGTCATCGTCTCATTCATGATGATGAAGTCTCTCCGAGATCTATTCAAATAGCGGGTGGCGACCCAGAAATGATGGCCCAAGCAGCTCGGCAAAATGTTGAGCTAGGCGCGCAGATCATTGATATCAATATGGGCTGCCCCGCCAAAAAAGTATGCAATAAAGCCGCTGGCTCTGCATTACTCAAAGACGAATCACTTGTTCGAGAGATACTAGAATCGGTTGTAAATAGTGTTCACGTTCCTGTTACATTAAAAATTAGAACAGGCTGGAGCAAAGATCAGAAGAATGGTCTAGCCGTGGCAAAAATGGCGCAAGACATTGGCATCCAAGCCCTCGCCATTCACGGACGTACCCGAGAATGCAAATTTCAGGGTCATGCCGAATACGATACGATAGCTGAAATCAAGCAACATCTGTCTATCCCCGTATTTGCCAATGGCGATATTATTGATGCAAAATCTGCTAAATTTGTGAAGGATTACACTCAAGCAGATGGCATCATGATAGGTCGTGCAGCTCAAGGAAGACCATGGATTTTCAACGAGATAAATCACTATTTACAGACCAATGAGTTGTTAGCACCTCCTTCTCTTAATGATGTGCAACAACTTGTTACCGACCATGTGAAAGCCTTGCACCAGTTTTATGGTGATTACCTTGGTGTGCGCATTGCTCGCAAGCATGTTGGTTGGTATTTACAAACGTTAGCGGACAAAACACAATTTCGTAGCCAATTTAACCGTATAGATAATATGCGCGAACAGCTCGATCAATTGAACGAATTCTTTGTTTGTCATATGACAAACGAACCTTGTACTTGATGTGGCGTTACGACAATCAGCAGCCATAGGCTTGCTGATCTATCATAACAATGCATTAATAAACGGTTAGCTTTAAACTAGAAGGTCATTCTGTGGTAGAACAAACTCATACTCAAACGTTTCAAGCCGCTTCTTCGGAACAATCACAAACACTGCGTGATAATGTTGAAAAAGCCCTGCAAAACTACTTCGCTCATCTTGATGGGCAGCCAGTGACTGACTTATATCAGTTAGTCTTAGCCGAGGTTGAGGCACCTTTGCTCGAGTCTGTCATGAGCTACACAAAAGACAATCAGACAAAAGCGTCAACCATCCTAGGGTTAAACCGAGGCACGTTGCGCAAGAAACTGAAGCAATACGGCATGTTATAGTAATATTTTAAAAGGGCGATTTTCGCCCTTTTTTTGTTTATATAGACCCCCTCACTTGTTTAATTAGTAAAAACCAATTGCGAGAACCATGATGGCAAATCACAACACAGTTACTCCAATCAAGCGCGCGTTAATCAGTGTTTCCGACAAAACAGGCATTGTCGATTTCGCTCGTGAATTAACCGCCCAAGGCGTTGAGATTTTATCAACAGGTGGTACTTACCGCCTACTACTTGATAATGATGTCAAAGCGACTGAAGTATCCGATTACACAGGCTTCCCTGAAATGATGGATGGCCGAGTCAAGACGCTACATCCAAAAGTGCATGGTGGCATTCTTGGTCGTCGCGATATGGACAGCGCCATCATGAAAGAACATGGTATCGACGAAATCGATATGGTGGTGGTGAATCTTTACCCATTTGAAGCCACTATTGAGCGACCTGATTGCGATTTGCCAATGGCCATCGAAAACATCGATATCGGTGGACCTACTATGGTTCGTTCCGCAGCAAAAAACCATAAAGACGTTGCCATTGTCGTCTCTCCTACTCACTACGAGGAGATTCTGACCTCATTGAAAGAAGCGGGTGGCCTAACTTACGAGCAACGTTTTGATCTTGCGGTAAAAGCGTTCGAACATACCGCTCACTACGATGGAGCGATTGCTAATTTCCTTGGCAAAAAAGTCAGTGGTGGCAGTGAAGATTTCGCACGCACCTTCAACTTACAATTCAACAAGCAAGAAGAAATGCGTTACGGCGAAAATCCACATCAAAAAGCCGCGTTTTATGTTGAAGCAAACCCCAAAGAAGCCTCTATCAGCACCGCGAAGCAACTTCAAGGCAAGGCCTTATCTTACAACAATATCGCCGACACCGATGCGGCCCTTGAGTGTGTTAAGACCTTTGACAAGCCCGCTTGTGTGATTGTTAAACACGCCAATCCATGCGGCGTAGCAACCGCTAGCAACCAGTTGGACGCTTATGAATTAGCTTTCCAGACAGATCCAACCTCCGCATTCGGTGGCATCATCGCTTTCAACCAAGAGTTGGATGCGCAAACAGCCCAAGCCATTGTCGATCGTCAGTTTGTTGAAGTGATCATCGCTCCAAGCGTAAGCAAAGAAGCAGCAGAAGTCGTGGCGGCGAAACAAAATGTACGTTTGCTTGAATGTGGCCAATGGTCGAATGACAAACCCGCCGCACTTGATTACAAGCGCGTCAACGGCGGTTTGTTGGTTCAAGATCGTGACGATGGTACCATCACACTTGATGACCTTAAAATTGTCTCTAAGCGCCAGCCTAGCGAAGCAGAATTAAACGATTTATTGTTTGCTTGGAAAGTTGCAAAATTCGTTAAATCCAATGCTATTGTGTATGCCAAAGTGGAACAAACCATCGGCGTCGGCGCAGGACAAATGAGCCGAGTTTACAGTGCCAAAATTGCCGGCATTAAAGCAGCGGATGAAAACTTAGAAGTGGCCGGCTCTGTGATGGCCTCTGATGCCTTTTTCCCATTCCGTGATGGTATTGATGCAGCGGCTCAGGCAGGCATTACCGCTGTCATTCAGCCAGGCGGTTCAATGCGTGATGCTGAAGTCATTGCGGCGGCAGATGAAGCTGGCATGGCAATGGTCTTTACTAGTATGCGTCACTTCCGTCACTAAAGAGCTGCCTTAAAGAAACCCAATTGAACGACGGTCAGAGGCTGATATTCGCCTCTGGCTGACAATATAAAGGATAAGATAATGAAGGTTCTTATTATTGGTAACGGTGGCCGCGAACATGCTTTAGCATGGAAAACCGCTCAATCAGACGACGTCACCACCGTGTTTGTGGCGCCGGGCAATGCGGGCACATCAACAGAAGACAAAGTCGAAAATGTTAATATTGGTGTGACAGACATCCCCGAACTGGTTGCGTTTGCGAAAAAAGAAAGCATCGACCTGACCATTGTTGGCCCTGAAGCCCCTCTAGTTATTGGAGTGGTTGACGCCTTCGAAAAAGAAGGTCTGGCTATTTTCGGACCAACGGCAGCGGCTGCACAACTAGAAGGCTCTAAGGCCTTTACTAAAGACTTTTTAGCTCGTCACAATATACCAACCGCAGCCTATGGTAACTTCACAGAAATTGAGCCTGCTGTCGCGTACATCAAAGAACAGGGTGCACCAATCGTTGTCAAAGCAGATGGCCTAGCCGCTGGTAAAGGGGTAATTTTGGCACAAACCGAAGCCGAAGCCATTGCCGCTGTGGAAGATATGTTACAAGGTAATTCCTTTGGTGATGCTGGCAGCCGCGTTGTCATCGAAGAGTTCTTAGTTGGTGAAGAAGCCAGCTTTATCTGTATGGTGGATGGCGAAAGCGTCCTCCCTATGGCCAGCAGCCAAGACCATAAAGCGCGCGACAACGGCGATAAGGGTCCTAACACAGGTGGTATGGGTGCCTATTCTCCAGCCCCAGTGGTCACACCTGAGATCCATGATCGCATCATGAACGAAGTCATCATGCCAACCGTAAAAGGCATGAATGCAGAAGGCAATCGCTACCGTGGTTTCTTATATGCGGGTGTGATGATTGCCCCTGATGGTACCCCCAAAACACTAGAATATAACTGCCGTTTTGGTGACCCTGAAACACAACCAATCATGATGCGCTTGCGCTCTGATTTAGCGAAAATGTGTTTAGCGGCCATTAATGGTGAGCTGGACACCGTTGACGCCGATTGGGATCCTCGAGCCAGTCTAGGTGTGGTATTAGCGGCTGGCGGCTACCCGGCTGATTATGCAAAAGGCGATGCTATCTCAGGTTTGAATACCCCTATTCCTGTACATCAGAAAGTATTTCAAGCGGGTACAGCAATACAAGAAGGCAAAACCGTTACCAACGGCGGCCGTGTACTATGTGCCGTCTCTCTAGGCGATACCGTTGCAGATGCTCAAGCAGGGGCTTATGAAGTGGTGAATACATTGTCCTGGAAGAATGTCTACTTCCGCACCGACATTGGTCATCGCGCCATTGCTCGCGAACAGAAATAATATTCGCATGTAAACCAAAAAGGCTCGTCATCCGACGAGCCTTTTTTACTGGTTCCATTTTTATTGGAGTATTGGCAACGACAAAATATGTACACTAGCCAATAACAAGACTACCAAGGTTTAGCGAATTGAACCCAGTCAATCAATGGTTGAGGGTATACCCCTAAGATAACCACAACAGCGGCAGAGATAAGCAACACCAAAGCACCCGCTTTTATAGAAAAACAGCTTGTCTCAACCACCTCTGCAACTTGGCCATTAAGAGAAGGTAAGAAAACACTGACGGCCACTCTCAGATAGTAGTAAAGACCAATCGCACTACCCACCACAACAGCGGCACTTAACCACCACAATGAGCCTTGCATTGCGACAGCAAGAACATAAAACTTACCAATGAAGCCAAGCGTCATGGGAATACCCGCTAAGGACAACATCATAACGCTCATAACCACGGCAATAAGTGGACGACGCTTAAAGAGACCTCGGTAATCAGAGATTTCCTCAACATCCTGACCTCTGTTAGGACTGGATAGCAAACTCACTGCCCCAAAGCTACCCAAGCTCGCGAATAGATAGCCAACCAGATACACACCCGTTGTTTCAAGCGCCAATTGACGGTCTTTAATAGCCACCAGCACAATGAGCAAATAGCCTATGTGTGCAATGGAAGAATACCCCAACAAACGCTTAATATTCGTTTGCGAAACCGCCATAAAGTTACCAAACAGAATCGAGGCAATTGCTATCACACTCAAGACTAATTTCACTGATGGCAAATCGATCAAAGGCGCTTCAATGAAGATGCGCACCAGCACAGCAAAAATCGCAATCTTACTGCTGGTTGCTAAGAAGGTCGCAACGGGGGCTGGTGCACCTTGATAGACATCAGGTGTCCATAAATGGAATGGTGCCAAGGACAGCTTAAAGCAGATTCCTACTAGCAACATACCTATCCCCACCAACAGCAAAGGCTGTTGAGCCAGACTATGGCTTAAGCCGCTTGCAATACCAGAAAAAGACAAAGAGCCTGTGTCTGCATACAAAAGCGCCATACCAAACAGCATAAAAGCCGAGGCCCCAGCGGATAGCAGCATATATTTTATTGACGCTTCTAACGAAGGCTTCTGCTGAAAAACATAACCAACCAAACCAAACAGTGGTAAAGAGACTAGCTCAATACCTAAGAACAGTGTGGCAATATGGTTTGCGCAAGCCAACAAAATAGCCCCGCCAGTTGAAATCAGTACCAATAAATAAAATTCGTCTTTATTATCTTGATGCTCTTTCAACCATGAATAGCCAAAGATGCAAGTAGCGAGCCCCGCTATTAGCACTAAACCTGAATAGAACAGGGTAAAGCCATCCACTTGTAGCAGTGATGTCAGATGAGCCGGAATGTCACCGGAAACAAAGAACAATGACAATATCGCGGCAATAAGCCCAATTATACTAAGACCAGCCGTCATTTTATGACAACGTCGCCAAGCAATGGCAAGCATAACCACAATGACCGATAGATCAACGATCAAAAGTGGCGAGAAAGCGGCCAGCTGTTGAATACTAATGCTCATGGAAAATTACAGCCCTGTGGTTGATGTACCTGTGATT
Organism: Marinomonas sp. 63XJN7_7_ISO-PGPR-S23-202; assembly: GCF_056173505.1. Classification (NCBI taxonomy): domain Bacteria; kingdom Pseudomonadati; phylum Pseudomonadota; class Gammaproteobacteria; order Oceanospirillales; family Oceanospirillaceae; genus Marinomonas; species Marinomonas sp. 63XJN7_7_ISO-PGPR-S23-202. The sequence continues at coordinate 3,249,658 of NZ_CM149677.1, forward strand.
GATAGAGATGAAGCCGTCATAAAATAATGCTGAATATTAGCAATCGCAGCATGAGACGTCTCAAGCACACCTTGCGGAAAGATACCCAGCAACACTAACAACACCACTAAAGAAAGAATCATTGAGAACTCTCTTATTGACATAACTGCCAATGGTGCGTCCGATTTTGCTTCACCATAGTATGCACGATGAATCATGACGAGAGAGTAAACCGACGCAAACACTACGCCAAACGTCGAAATAATGGTAATTAAAGGCACAACCTTATAACTACCAAACAGCATCATAAACTCACCAACAAAGTTACCTGTTCCCGGCATACCCAGAGAGGCGACAGCAAAAAACAGCGATAAGCCAGGCATATAACGTAAACGCCCCCACAGGCCACCCATCTCTCTCATGTCTCGCGTTCCGATGCGCTCGTATAACTGACCACAAAGAATGAATAAGCCAGCAGCAGACAGACCATGGGCGATCATCATCACAATCGCACCTTGATATGCAAGCTGGCTGCCAGTGTAAATGGCCACCATAACGAAGCCCATATGGGACACACTACTGTAAGCAATCAAACGCTTAATGTCGGTTTGAGAGAAGGCCAGCCAAGCTCCGTAGAAAATACTAATCACCCCTAACCACATTGCAATCGGCGCAAACTCGGCGGAAGCATGAGGAAAAAATGGCAACACAAAGCGCAACAGGCCATAAGCCGCTGTTTTCAGGAGCAAACCGGCAAGATCCACTGAACCAGCAGTAGGCGACTGAGCATGAGCATCCGCCAACCAACCGTGCAATGGGATCAAAGGCATTTTCACCGCGAAAGCAACAAAGAAGCCAAGCATCAACAGGTAAGCTACTGGACTGCTCATCTTAGTGCCAATTAGATGGTTATAATCAAAGGTCCAAACGCCTGTTGCACGATAATGTACAAACACCAGACCAATGATTGCCACCAACATAACCAAGCCGCTGACCTGGGTGTAGATGAAAAACTTAATCGCGGTCGCAATACGTGTACGCTCATCCGACCCTTTATGACCCCAAAGTGCGATCAAGAAGAACATAGGGATTAGCATCATCTCCCAGAAGAAGAAGAACAGGAACATATCGATCGCTAGGAAGACCCCCATTACACCACCAACAATCCATAACAGATTGAGATGGAAAAGACCTTCTCGCTTATCCACTTCGTTCCAAGAGCACACGATAGAAAGCAAGCCGAGAAAAGCCGTTAACACCACCATCAGCAGTGATAAGCCATCCAACGCGAAATGAAACGAAATACCGAATCGAGGAATCCACGGCAAAATGAACTCAGATTGCCATTGCGGGATACCATGAGGCATGGCTAACGAAAAATGCCCCTGCCCCCACATCATCAGTGATAATAATAAAGTTAGCACCATGGAGAGCACAGCTATCCAACGAGGTAACGCTCGACTAAAGCGTTCGCTCTGCCAACACAACAAACCGCCAATAAAAGGCAGGAGAATGAGCCAAGGTAATAGCATGGCGTTATATGATCCTCTTCAATTGATAACTCTCACTAAAGCCCATCTGGATTAGCTCCAAAGCAACAGGCCTAACACGACCACCGCACCCAAACCAATCGATGCGATATACCAACGAACTTGGCCATTTTCACTTAGAGCTAGCCCTTTATTAGAGCCGATCACAAGAAAACGAAGACTGTCTATCGTTGCGTTAATAGGGTCTCGACGAAGCAGACGTGCAATGCCTAAGTAAGGACGCACAAACAACTGGTCGTACAACCAATCGAATCCCCATGCATGGAACCAGTATTGGCTCAACAATCGACCCAGACCAGTATTGGCAATTTTACTCACCAAACTTCTATCACCTAGCCACAAGAAGGCCGCAATCAAGAGACCAGAAACAGCACAGGCACCAGAAATCAACTGCACCATCATAGACTCATGCCCTGGCATCGCGGGTAATGCTTTTTCTAGAGGTTGCTTAATAAGAGCACCAACAAAAGTAGACAAAACCATCAAAACAAGCAGTGGTAGATGGTGAGAAATACCACGCCCCGGTTTAGCTTTGATCTGATCTTTACCATGGAAAGCAATGAAGATCATACGGAAGGTATACATACCCGTTAAAAAGGCCCCTACCAAACCACCAGTCAATAAATTGATATGACCTGTGGCCAGTGCACCAGAAAGAATTTCATCTTTACTGTAGAAACCTGCGGTGACAATCGGTAGCGCCGCCAAAGCGCCACCACCCACCAAGAAGCAGGTGTACACAAATGGGATATGCTTGCGCAACCCGCCCATTTTGAAAATATTTTGCTCGTGATGACAGGCGATAATGACCGACCCTGCAGACAAGAACAATAACGCTTTAAAGAAGGCGTGAATCATCAAATGGAAAATCGCTGCATCCCATGCTTGTACGCCCAAAGCCAAGAACATATAGCCAATTTGACTCATGGTAGAGTATGCAAGTACACGTTTAATATCGGTCTGAACCAACGCCGCAAAACCAGCAATGACTAAGGTAATTGCGCCGATAATACCGACTAAGTGCAACACTTCAGGCGACAATAAAAACAAAGTATGAGTACGCGCAATCAAGTACACACCAGCGGTCACCATGGTCGCCGCGTGGATCAATGCAGACACTGGCGTTGGGCCTGCCATCGCATCAGCCAACCAAGTTTGCAATGGTAACTGAGCCGATTTACCCACCGCTCCGCCAAGCAACATTAAGGTCGCCCAAAACATAACCGATGAGCCTACCGCAACTTGACCAGGCGCAATGGCTGCTAATTTTTCAATATTTAACGTGCCAAACTGGGTGTATAGAATAAAGAGCGCAAAGGCTAAAAATACATCACCGACACGTGTCACTATGAAAGCTTTTAATGCCGCAGCGAGATTATCACGCCCTTCATAGTAGAAACCGATCAGCAAATAACTACACAACCCGACGCCTTCCCAACCAAGGTAAAGCAGTAATAAGTTATCGGCTAACACCAATATCAACATGCTGGCAATAAACAAGTTGGTATAAGTGAAAAAGCGAGAATAGCCTTTATCACCACGCATGTACCAAGAAGCGAACAGGTGAATAAGCGATCCCACCCCGGTTATCACACACATCATAGTGAAAGACAAACCGTCCAAATGCAGCGTAGCCTGAATATCGAAATTTCCTTGGTGAATCCAGGTCCACAAAGGCTGGTTAAAGGAGGTAATCTGACCATCATAAAGCTTCGGCAAATAGTCGATGCCAATGTAAATGGTCGTCAATGCCGCCAGCATTACCGAACCGACACCAATGACAGCGGAAAAATTCTCCGACCAACGACCACGAGAAAACGCCAGCAATAGGAAGCCGATTAACGGCAACAGAATAGTTAAGTAAAGTAAATTCATCCGCGCATCTCACTGACAGTATCAACATTCAAAGACTGGTTACGTCGATGCAATTGCAGCAACAAGGCCAAGCCAATACTGGCTTCAGCCGCAGCCAGACTGATGGCCAAAATGTACATAATCTGACCATCAGCTTGCTGCCAGTAACTCCCCGTTGCAACAAATGCGAGCGCTGCCGCATTAATCATCACTTCAAGAGAAATCAGCATAAACAATAAGTTTCGACGAACTAATAAACCGCTAAGACCCAATACAAATAGTATTGAGGCCAGAATCAACGCATGGGATAACGGAATCATGCTTCCTCCTCCATAGAATCCAGCTTGGTTTTATCTCGACCCACATGAAATGCCACGACAAGCCCAGCCAAAAGTAACAATGACGCCAACTCAACTGCCAGAACATAAGGGCCAAATAAGCTAACACCGACACCTTTCCCCCCCAGCATGTAGTAATGAATCGCACCATGTTGAAGGCTATTGATACCATACACCAAGGCGATCAGCAGCAGAGCGGAAATAATCCCAGGCCCGATCCATAAGGAGGGACTCAACCATTGGCGCTCCTGTCTAATTTCTTCGCCACCAAGGTTTAACATCATCACCACAAACACAAACAACACCATAATGGCGCCCGCATAGACGATGATCTCCAACGCTCCGGCAAAGTTTGCACCCATAGAAAAAAACACAACGGCTACCGCCAGCAACGACACAATCAAATACAACAGAGCATGCACAGGATTTGTGTGGCTGATGACTCGAATGGTGGTCAGTACGGCAATGGCCGCCGCAATATAAAAAACAATATCCACAACAGCGCTCCTTACGGCAACAAACCTTTCACATTAATCGGTTCCGCTTCGTTCTCGGAAGAGCCTTTTGGTCTGCCCGCAATAGACATACCCGCCATCCGATAGAAGTTATAATCTGGATACTTACCTGGACCTGAGATCAACAGATCTTCTTTTTCATAAACCAAGTCCTGGCGGTTGTATTCACCCAATTCAAAATCAGGCGTTAACTGTATCGCCGTCGTTGGACACGCTTCCTCACACATACCGCAAAAGATGCAGCGTGAAAAGTTGATTCGGAAAAAGTCAGGGTACCAACGTCCCTCTTCATCTTCTGCTTTTTGCAATGAAATACAGCCGACAGGACAAGCGACTGCACATAAGTTACAGGCCACACAACGCTCTTCGCCATCGGGATCACGAGTCAAAACGATACGACCACGGTAACGAGGCGGAACATACACAGGCTCATCTGGGTACATCTGCGTTTCGCGTTTTGCGAACGAGTGCATCCCGATCATCCAAAGGCTGCGCACTTGCGTGCCGAAACCAACCAGTAATTCTTTCAGTGTCATGGTTGTCCCCTAAATTAATTGTTTTGAATCAGCACGATGGCTGCGGTTACCAGTAAATTGATCAGCGTAATCGGCAGACATATTTTCCAACCAAACGACATGACTTGGTCGTAACGAGGACGCGGCAACGCGGCCCGAACCAAGATAAACATCACCATGAAAAAGCCTGTTTTCAAAGCAAACCAGATAATTGGCGGCAACCATGGCCCCTGCCAACCACCAAAGAACAAGGTCACAATCAATGCAGAAACCGTCACAATACCGATGTATTCACCGACAAAGAACAAACCAAACTTCATACCAGCGTATTCAATGTGATAACCATCAGCCAATTCTTGCTCCGCTTCTGGCTGATCGAAAGGATGACGGTGACAAACCGCGATGCCTGCAATCACAAAGGTCACAAAGCCAAAGAACTGCGGAATAATATTCCACATATGCGCTTGGTTATTGACGATATCCGTTAGCTGGAACGAACCGGCTTTCGCCACAACGCCCATTAGAGATAACCCCAAAAAGACCTCGTAGCTCAATGTTTGCGCTGACGCACGTACCGCCCCTAAAAGAGAGTATTTGTTATTACTGGCCCAACCAGCAAAAAGCACAGCGTAAACCCCTAGCCCTGCCATCATCAGAAAAAATAACAGTCCGATATTTAAATCGGAAACAATCCAACCAGGGCTGACTGGCACGATGGCAAACGCCAATAACAAAGAGGTAAAGGCGATCAAAGGAGCCAAGGTGAAAATAAAGCGGTCTGAAAAAGGTGGAATCCAGTCCTCTTTAAAAAACATCTTGATCATATCGGCAACAAGCTGCAAAGAACCGCCCCAACCCACTCGGTTCGGGCCATAGCGATTCTGAAACAAGCCGAGCAAACGACGTTCACCAAAACTCATAAAGGCACCACACGCCACCACAACCATCAAAATGGCAAACGCTTTACCAATGGCAATCAAGGCAGCGATAACTTCGGGAGTAAAAATGCTCATGCGTGTCCCTCCTGCAAATTATCGATCATTTGACCAGCAAGGCTGGCTGGTAACCCATTCGAACCCAGCGGCAAACCAATTGTGCCAGAGCGGATGTGTTCACTGAATGACAAAGGTAATTGCCATTGTTGACCACCCCAAGCGAAGCTCACTGTGGCATGTTCATTCACGCCCAATAGTTTGGCATCAGCGGGATGTATCGTCACCGTTTGCTGTCCCGCTCGCTCTTGTATTACCGCACTGCGTTGTGATAATTCATCACTACCAAACAAGCGGTAATTTGCAGCAACTTGCCACTGACCTTCTGTCGCCACAAAAGACGCTGGAATCTCAGAGAAGTATTCCCCTTGATTAGAGGTTTCAATCAAACGTACACCAGGATCACCATTGCGCAAATGTCCACCCACTTCATCTTGGAATTTGTTCCAAGCTTGTGGTGAGTTCCAACCTGGCGCCCAAGCAAACGCCACTTCATTACGATCTGCTTGCGGATTATTGTTGCCTTCCATTGAGAAGGCAAATGGCGAGTCTTGGTCTTGCGGTTGACGTGGCTCATGAACGCTAATATTGGCACGCATGGCGGTACGACCACTGTAGCGGTGAGGAGAGCGAGCCATTTTCTGACCATGAATTCTAAAATCAGCATTTGGCGCCGCCTCAACAATACCGGCTAATTGCGGCATGTCGCTTGCGATATCAGCAATCAACTGGTCAAGGCTAGCAGCATCAGAAGACTGGCCGTTGTTCGCAGAACTCACCAAATGTAACCAACGCCATGCGGCAAGAACAATCGTATCCGGCTTGTAATAGCTTGGGTCATATACTTGGAAGAAACGTTGAGCACGCCCTTCTAAATTGACAACCGTTCCGTCAGCTTCAGCAAAGCTTCCCGCAGACAACACCAACTCTGCTTTTTTCGATGTATCAGAATATTGATGATCGACGACGATTAGGTGTTTCAATTGATCCAAGGCTTGATCTACCCGTTGCGCCGACACCCGTTGATACAAATCATTTTCTAGTACGATGGCTGTGTCAGCCCCTTCTGATATAGCAGACAAGGCCTCATCCAGTGATTTCCCACCCAACATGGTCAAGCCCATACTGTTCACTTCACGGGCAACCAGTGTCATACCAACCTCATCAACGCCCTGTGATTTGAGTGCTTTGGCGATATTTGCGGCGGCATCAATCAACGCCATTTCGCCCGCTTGACTACCAGAGATAATCAAAGGCTTACGAGATTCTTTTAAGGCAGAGGCAATAAAGTCGGCTTTTTTCTGTAACTCATCATTAAGGTCTTTTACGGCAGGAGCACTTGGATCAATAGCGTGAGCAATGGCAAAACCTAAACGCGCTTGATCTGCGGCGGGTGCACTATAATGCCAAGCCGTTACATCATCCAGTCGAGTTCGATCTGTGTGTGTGGTAAAAATCGGATACTTGGCGTGCTGGCCAATATTTTGAATCGCCGCGATTTGCCACTCAGCCACACTTTGTACAGCCGCCATTTCCCGCGCTTTTCCTTTAACCGCTTGTCTTACAGATAACGCGACGCGAGCAGCGGTTTGCGTAATGTCTTCACCCAGAATAACCACCGCATCGTATTTTTCAATTTCACGCAGCGTTGGGGTATACACACCAGAGGTTTTCAAGATCTGCAACATTTTCTCTAGACGTTGCTGCTCACCCGCCTCAATACCCGTAAAGAAGTTGTCCGCCCCTACTAATTGACGCAAGGCAAAATTACTTTCTAAGCTGGCCCGTGGCGACCCAATACCAATCACGCGTGTAGAACCCTTGATAATCTCACTGGCGGTTTGTACGGCTTGCTCAGTATTAAGAGAGACTTGCTCTTCACCTTGGTTAGTAAACGGCTGTTTAGGACGTGTTTCTAAATTGGTGTAGCCATAACCAAAACGACCTCGGTCACAAAGGAAATAGTGGTTCACATCCCCATTGTAGCGGTTCTCAATACGGCGGACTTCACCATAACGTTCACCGGGGCTAATGTTACAACCCACACTACACTGCTGACAGATACTCGGGGCAAATTGCATGTCCCATTTACGGTTATAACGCTCGGTATGCGTCTTATCAGTAAACACACCCGTCGGACAAACTTCAACCAGGTTGCCGGCGAACTCACTTTCTAAGGTTCCCGACTCTGGACGACCAAAGTACACGTTATTATTCGCCCCATAGACTCCAAAGTCTGTACCATCGGCGTAATCTTTGTAGTAACGAGTACAGCGATAACAAGCAATACAGCGGTTCATTTCATGGGAAACAAAAGGCCCAAGCTCTTGGTTTTCATGAGTTCGCTTAGCAAAGCGATAGCGTCGAGAGTTGTGACCTGTCATCACCGTCATGTCTTGTAGATGGCAGTTACCACCCTCTTCACACACTGGACAGTCATGGGGGTGATTCGACATCAACCATTCCACAACGTTTTCTCGAAATGCCTTCGCTTCTTCATCTTCAATCGAAATATAAGCGCCATCACTCGCAGGTGCCATACACGACATCACCAAACGACCACGTGTATCATCGGCATCTTTATATTGTTTTACTGCACACTGGCGGCATGCGCCGACACTACCCAGTGCCGGATGCCAGCAAAAATAGGGAACATCAAGCCCTAGAGACAAACAAGCCTGTAATAGGTTATCTGCTCCATCAACTTCATATTCTTTGCCATCTACATGAATGGTTGCCATAAGTCTTATGCTTCCCACAGGCCCATCGACATTCGATAGGCGTAAACACACAAAATAAAACTGAATAAATTACTGTTGATTCGGTTGAATACCGCGAATCTCACGCAAATTATTAGCTTGACCTGAAATACCCGCTTCAAATTCTTCGCGGAAATACTTTATTGCACTTTGTAACGGCTCAACTGCCCCAGGTGCATGGGCACAGAAGGTATGACCAGGTGCTAATGAACGACATAACTGCTCAAGTGTTTCAATATCGCCTGGTTGTCCCTCGCCATGTTCGATTGCTCTTAGAACTTTCACACTCCATGGCAAACCATCACGGCAAGGTGTACACCAGCCACAGGATTCACGAGCAAAAAACTCTTCCATGTTGCGCACCAAAGAGACCATATTGATTTTATGATCCACAGCCATAGCAAGCGCTGTTCCAAGACGACTGCCTGCTTTTTGGATATGATCAAAATCCATTGGCAAATCCAAATGTTCTGGCAACAAGAAATCTGTGCCTGCCCCACCTGGTTGCCAAGTTTTTAAATCTAAGCCTTCTTGCATACCGCCCGCGTAATTTTCCAATATCTCACGCGCCGTTGTGCCCATTGGCAATTCCCATAACCCTGGATTATTTACACGTCCTGAGAAGCCCATTAATTTGGTGCCACAATCGCTACTGCCGTTGGTAGTCAACCCCTTGTACCAATCCACACCACGATTAAGAATGCTTGGTACGTTACAAATGGATTCCACATTATTAACGCAAGTGGGTTTCCCCCAAGCGCCCGATACAGCAGGAAATGGCGGTTTGGACCTTGGGTTAGCACGGCGGCCTTCAAGGGAGTTGATCAATGCGGTTTCTTCGCCACAGATATAACGCCCTGCACCAGTATGAACAAACAGCTCAAAATCTTTGCCACTGCCCAAGATGTCCTTACCAAGTAACCCAGCTGATTTAGCCTCTTCAATGGCCTTACGAAGGTTTTCTGCCGCTTCAACGTATTCTCCGCGCAAGAAAATGTAGCCACGGTAAGCTTTGATAGCGTGTGCAGCGATGATCATGCCTTCCACCAAAAGGTGTGGCATTTGTTCCATCAACAAACGATCTTTGTAGGTACCCGGTTCCATTTCATCCGCGTTACAGATCATATAGCGGATATTCATTGACTCGTCTTTCGGCATCAGACTCCACTTTAGTCCCGTTGGGAAACCCGCCCCACCACGACCACGTAAGCCTGCGTCTTTTACCAAGCCAACCACTTCATCAGGGTGCATAGCTAACGCTTTTTCAACGCCAACATACCCTTCTTTGAGACGATATTCATCCAGCCAAACGGGTTGTTCATCCTCGCGAAGACACCACGTTAGCGGATGACTTTCTGCCGTCTTATTGATCGATAGGCTCATTGATACTGCTCCAAAATGTTTGCCAGATTAGAAGGAACCAAACGCACATGAGTATCATCGTTCACCATCATAGTTGGCCCTTTATCACAATTCCCCAAACAACAGGTTGGGAGCAAGGTAAAGCGGCCATCCGGCGTCGTCTGACCCGGTTTGATCTTGAGTTGCTTTTCTAACTCAGTGACAATGTCTTCAAACCCAGTGATATGGCACACCACACTATCGCAATAGCGAATGATGTGTTTCCCAACTGGCTGGCGATAAATTTGACTATAAAAGGTCGCCACGCCTTCAACATCACTGGCAGGTATTCCGAGAAGGTCAGAAATCGCTTTGATGGCGCCATCAGGTACCCAACCATGACTTTTCTGAACGATCTTTAAAGCTTCGATGGAAGCAGCTCGTGGGTCTTCGTAATGATGTTTTTCATGCTCGATGGCCTGGGCATCGGCATCACTCAAAACAAAATCATCGCTGTCATCACTTACAGTGACTATTTTAATCGGTTGATTCATGATTAACGGTCCACATCTGACATAACAAAATCAATACTGCCCAAGTACACAATAAGATCGGATACCAAGCTGCCACTAATCACCGATGGAATTTGCTGTAAGTGAGGGAAGCTCGGCGTACGAACACGAGTACGATAACTGGTAGTACTACCATCACTGGTGAGGTAGTAACTATTGATCCCTTTTGTCGCTTCAATCATTTGGAAAGATTCGTTAGCTGGCATCACAGGGCCCCAAGACACTTGTAAAAAGTGCGTAATCAAGGTTTCTATGTGTTGCAAGGCACGCTCTTTGGGTGGTGGCGTGGTCAATGGATGATCCGCTTTAAACGGACCAGACGGCATATTGTGATAGCACTGAGTCAAAATTTTCAAACTTTGGCGAATTTCTTCCACTTTGAGCATAACGCGGTTGTAACAATCGCTCACACCGCCGCCGACAGGAATCTCAAAATCAAAGTTTTCATAACCTGAGTAGGGGCGCCATTTGCGTACGTCAAACTCTACGCCAGTGGCTCGCAACCCAGCGCCAGTCACCCCCCACTCCAAGGCTTCTTTGGCATTGTAAGTTGCCACCCCTTGAGAACGGGCTTTCAGTACGGTGTTTTTAAGCGCCGCTGTCACGTATTCTTCCAAGCGTTTTGGCATCCAATCCAAGAAGGCTTTTAATAATCGCTCCCACCCTCTTGGTAAATCATGGGCCACACCACCGATACGGAACCAAGCTGGATGCATACGAAAGCCAGTAATGGCTTCAACCAAATCGTATATTTTCTGACGATCCGTGAAGGCAAAGAATACTGGCGTCATGGCGCCTACGTCTTGGATAAAGGTTGAGATGTAAAGTAAGTGACTGTTGATACGGAATAATTCGGATAACATGACACGAATGACTTCCACTCGCTCAGGTACTTTAATACCCGCCAGTTTCTCAACGGCCAAAACATAAGGCATTTCATTGACACAACCGCCTAAATATTCAATCCGGTCGGTATAAGGGATATAACTGTGCCAAGACTGACGTTCGCCCATCTTTTCAGCACCACGATGGTGGTAACCGATATCTGGCACACAATCGACGATGTCTTCACCATCGAGTTGCAAAACGATACGAAACGCACCGTGCGCAGAAGGGTGGTTCGGCCCCAAGTTAAGGAACATAAAGTCTTCATTTTCTTTACTGCGTGCCATACCCCAATCTTCGGGTTTAAATGTCAGCGCTTCCATTTCGATCGCTTCTTTTTGCCGTGTTAGCTCAAACGGATCAAACTCTGTGGCACGAGCTGGATAATCTTTACGCAATGGATGACCTTCCCATGTGTCAGGCATCATAATGCGACGTAAATTAGGGTGTCCAGAAAAGACAATACCAAACATTTCCCATGTTTCACGTTCATACCAATTGGCATTAGGAAACAGACTAACAATACTGGCTAGCTCTAGATCATTTTCGCCTAACCCTACTTTGAGCATAATGTCATGGTTACGCTCCATCGAAATAAGATGGTAGAAAACCGTGTAATCGACTCCATCTGGTATCTCTTTTCGATGAGTACGAAGGCGCTCATCCACTCCATGAAGGTCATATAGCATTGAGTAGGGTTTGGAGACGTTTTTTAAAAACAATAAAACGTCTTTGATCCGTTCACGAGCAACCCACGCAATGGGCATTCCAGTTCGAGATGGCTGTAATCGAAACACGGATTCACCAAACTTTTCGATAAGCTCACCAACCACGGGATCATTGCGATGGTCACTGGTCTGCCAAGACTCAGGTACGAGTTTACTTGTTGCTTTTGTCATTTTTGCTCACTATCTTGATAAGCCTAAAACAAATCCAGCCAGATTAAATTTCGTCCGGCGTTCTTAGGTTGGTGATGGCAATACGGTCATCGTGTTTGCGTTCGCGTTCTGGCGTCATATTTGCCTTATAAACGCCTTGATCGCCAACAACCCAAGACAATGGGCGGCGTTCTTTGCCCACTGCGTCTTGCAGTAGATTCAAGGCTTGAATATAGGCTTCTGGACGAGGAGGACAACCGGGAATATAAACATCCACGGGTAAGAATTTATCTACGCCTTGTACAACGGAATAAATATCATACATACCACCTGAATTGGCACAAGCCCCCATGGAGATCACCCATTTAGGCTCTAACATCTGATCATATAGACGCTGAATAACGGGGGCCATTTTGGTAAAGCACGTCCCTGCGACCACCATAAAGTCGGCCTGCCTTGGTGACGCTCGCAATACCTCAGAACCAAATCGTGCCACGTCGTGAGCAGCTGTGAAGGAAGTGGTCATTTCAACATAACAACAGGATAGGCCGAAGTTATATGGCCAAAGAGAGTGCTTACGGCCCCAGTTGACCATATCATGCATCGCATGCTCAAGTTTGCCTAAGTAAACACTACGGTGAACATGTTGCTCCAGCGGATCCCCGACAGTTTCTTTGGTTTCTAATGGGTAGCGATCATCTTCGCCATCCAAATCAATGCGTGTAAGCGTATAATCCATGTTTTGACCTCGTGATTATTTGTGTGAACCGTCAACGATTTTGATGATTTCAGATTGCTTAATAAGTTCTTTCGATCGGGTAGGAGCCCAGTCCAGTGCTTTTGTTCGAATCAAATAAATCAAACCAGCAAGCAATACGACGACAAAAGTGGTGGCTTCGACAAACCCCACCCAGCCACTCTCGCGTATAGAGACGGCCCAAGCGTACAAATACAAAGCTTCAACATCGAAAATGACAAAAAACATCGCCACCAAATAAAACTTGGCAGACAGTCTAAGACGAGCTGAACCAACCGATGCGATACCTGATTCGAAAGGGGTATTCTTAGCACGAGCTTGCGCTCTACCACCTAAGAAAGTCCCTCCTACCAACATGGCAGCACCCAAGCCTATAGAGACCACTATAAACACAGCAAATGCCCAATGATGGGCGATTACATCAACAGGTGTAGACATAGAAAACAACACTTAATAAATTGTTAGACAAAAACATTGACTCGTTTGGATAAGTCAACGCCATACTCTTTCTTGGAGGTTCGATTCAGGCAGAGGCATGAAATATTGCCTTGCCTAATTCATTATTTGCGGCGCAACAAAAAGCTTGCAATATTGATGATAATCATTATCATTTAAGAAATTGCAAAGATTCAATCCATGATTCAAAAACTCTGTGCGTCACTTTGCTGGAAATCAGGTGTCATAAGAACATCCACAGCAGACAGTAGTTATCCTACTCGCATTATCTAGATCTCGTATAGCGCCATGACAGTCAGACAACAAAGCACCACAATTTTTCCTAGATAGAGGATATTCTGTCCTTTTTATTTATCAATATTAAACAATATTTTGTAAATATTTTGTAAATTACATAAAAACCTACTATTAAAGTCGGAATTGAGTTTGCGAAAAATAGATATAGATGAATAAAAATATTCCAATGACTGAGCCAAGGCGATCAAGCAAGACGATTGATTTTTCTCACACAGATGACAGTGCTAACAACAGAAAAAACAAACGAAAATAGTAAAAAAGGTCTGCCCTTAAGAAAGCCTATTCCTTTTTTGAATATCGTTTAGCATGACAACATTGTATAAGTGGCACTATGTCTGAATGGAGGCTATTTTTTCAACTGTTGCTCTTTTTTATCTAACCATCCTTTAAAGCAACGCCCTACTTCAAGAATAATAAGCCCAAAAATCACACCAGATATCCACTTAAAACCGAGCAAAAAACCAACGACGCTAATCAAAGCATAACCATATAAATAGTTTCTTCTTGCTTCAGGGGTTTTCTGTCGCGTAAACCAAGTAATGACCAAGAGTAGTAAAGCGAATACAACATAGTACTGCTCTAAAATTGGATATAGCATTTCATCCCCTATCTAGTTAATAATGATGGTCTTATACTTAAGACAACTGAGCTAGCGTTTTGTTTTCGAAACTGATTCTACTATTTTTATTACTGACTAGCAGCACTCTATGGGCAGCTAACGATATCGCGTTACTTGATGATAGCCATCAAGACTTAAATATTGCCAAGTCAGCTCAATACTTAATCGACGAAAGTGGCCGCTTATCCATCCAAGATATCGCATCAGAAGGCTATTCCAAACGTTTTTTGCCAATCAACTCGGACTTTTTGCAGCTAGGACTGGTCAAAGGAAATGTCTGGGTGCGCATTAACATCGCCATTCGCACAACTCAAAACGTACCATCACTTTTGGATATCAATGCGCCTCGCCTTGAATATTTGGATCTTTACTTACCGACCATGTTTGGCGACCAAGTTCAGGCCTTGCTTGGTGAAGCACGTCCCTACAACAACCGACTCATTGAACATCCCGATTACTTTTATCCGCTACCGACGAATGCTCCACCCGTTTTCACCGTCTACCTCAAAATGTCGTCCCATTTGCCAATCAATGTTCAATTGAATTTAAAAACTTTATCTAAGGCCACCCTCGACTCACAGAAAGACTTCTCTCTTACCGGACTATTGCTAGGTTTTTTGGTTATCCTGTTTATTAGTAATGTGTTTTTCTATATCAAAAGCACTCACCCCATGTACTTGACATACAGTGTATTGTTGCTCTGTATTGCACTGTTTCACTTGTCTCTTCACGGGCAGCTTTACCAGTTTTTTCCAAATGACATTGGCATTCAAGAGCGTATCTACAATTTCACCGCCCTTGCTGGTATAGCTGCCATTGTATTGTTTTCCAAGTTTTACCTAGATACACGAACGCATTTTCCCAAGGTAGATAAATACTTAATTGCCTTGGCCTGTATGAATCTTCTGTTTGCCATTATCTATAGCGCCTACCCAAATTCGCTAGGCATTCTCTATCTATCCCTGTTATCACTTATTACTATCTGTGCTTTAACCGTATTAGCCATCTGCGCCTTTGCCACAAAGGTCCCTTTTTCTGGTTACTATCTAATTGCTCGAATCATGCTTTTGCTTGGCTATTCCACTTGGTTCCTGTCCGCTTATGGCATTATATCCAGTGCTGTCATTTATGAATGGGGGATGACGATCACCACTGTCTTGGAAGCCATGGTCTACTTTATCGGTATGATTGCGCAGCTCAGTCCGTTACTTAAACGTCACGCTAATGTCGTGAACCATTCGCAAAATGCCCTATTTGAACTGATCGCGGATATCTCTAGTCGTCTTCGTCGCCAAGTCAACATCATTGATAACGGATTGAGAAATGTTCAAAAAACACCCCATCGAAACCTCGCTAAAAACTTCATTTTCAACAGTCTAGCGGCGAGCAATAACTTAAAAAACCTGCTCGTGCGGTTAGATAATATGTACTACACGAGGGACAAAAACACTTTTCTCCAACAGGACTCCTCGCCTCTGTTTTTGTCTAAATTAATCGATAATGCTTACAACAATTTTCAGCAACTGGATCAAGATAATGCCGTTATTGAGATTACCAGTGACAACACTGATCACTTAGAAATCTTACATAATACAGAGGTGATAGAGCATCTTATTGAAACCATTTTACAAGAGTGTAAACACTTCACGGATCAAACGCTGACGGTCAACATCAGCCGTCGTGATCTGAGCCATGAAGGAAACACTATACTGGAAATAAACAGTTTCCCATTACCGACCCACCTCACCCTGAATAATCATCTGTTTGATATGGGTATGAACTATATTCACATTCTCGTCGACTCTTTAAATGGTTCCTGTGTGATATCCGAGGAGAATGGCTTTCATCGTCTCATCATTGAACTTCCCATTACCTGGCAGATACGTCATACCAACCTACATACACTGGATAATGACACCTACTCCATTATTGTTTTTGGTGAACACAGTAATGACCTGAGCCAAGCACTAGGGATTCTTCATTCCAACCTTAGTACTATTGAGCATTTTGATGACCTTGACGACTTGCTGGACTATCTCGATAAGCCAGATCAGCGCAAAACCATTAGCATCATCTTAGCGTTTGATAATGAAGGACAAATCCCTCACATCATTCACAAAAAAATACGCCCCTTGATGAAACTGGAAGATCAATGTTTACTGATTTCAGATAATGTTAAAATGTCGCGCGAATATGCTAAGACAATCGGTTTCGATGACCTGTTGCCCGCAAGCAACTTGGACAGCCACCTTGAAACGCAATTATCGCGCCTAATTCGTAAGGGCGAGCGCTTAAGAGACGCTTCTTTGTCAAGAGTCAAACGTTCTTAAGAAGTGCCTTGATAGAATGAACGTAATATCAATAATAGAGATAAGAGGACTGTATGGACTGTTTATTCTGTAAGTTAGTTAATGGCGATATCCCCGCTACCATTTTGTATCAGGATGATGACGTCATTGCCTTTGAAGACATCATGCCTCAAGCACCCAGCCACTTTTTAGTGATACCCAAAAGACATATTAGCACGCTCAATGACTTAACCGATGACGATGCAAGCATTGTTGGTAAACTGCCCATTGTCGCCGCCAAAGTCGCCAAACAACTTGGTATCAGTGACGAGGGTTATCGGGTTGTCATGAATTGCAATCAAATGGGGGGTCAAACAGTTTACCATATTCATATGCATGTACTTGGTGGACGTCAAATGACCTGGCCCCCAGGTTAAACAAGGAAATAAGATGTATTCTTTTTTGGATAGAGCGGTAATGCAATTTGATCGAGCATTACAAACACTGATTCCTCACGTCGCAAAAGAACATCGCCCTTCACCGGCGAATCAATACTCTGAAGCGACATTGAGTGAACAGGAACGTAAACACGCGGCAGGCTTAATGCGCATCAACCATACGGGTGAAGTCTGTGCACAGGCGCTGTATGCAGGCCAAGCGACCACAGCAAAGCTAGAGACAGTTCGAGAAGAGATGGAGCACGCAGCAGAAGAGGAAATCGACCACCTCGTCTGGTGTGAAAAGCGTTTGTATGACCTAAACAGCCGTCCTAGCCTTCTGAATCCATTTTTCTACGGAGCCTCTTTTGCTATTGGTGCAAGCGCTGGACTTATTAGTGACAAACTGAGTCTTGGCTTTGTAGCGGCAACAGAAGATCAAGTCTGTGTTCACCTTGATAAACACATGTTGGAACTGCCTCATCAAGATAAAAAAAGCCAAGCTGTCCTCACACAAATGCATATTGATGAAGCCAAACACAAACAAATGGCACTCCAGTCAGGCGGTTATGTGTTTCCCAAGCCCATCATGGCGCTCATGACACAGGTGTCGAAAATTATGACCATGTCAACCTATAGGATTTAATTATGAATCGCGATCTACACTCTATTCGGCGTGACTATCAGTTTGAAGATCTATTAGAAGACAGCGTCGGTAATGATCCGTTAGCGTTTTTTGATGGTTGGTTAGAACAAGCCATTGCCTCTAACCAAGAAGACCCAACCGCTATGACGATCAGCACGGTTGATGACTCTGGCCAGCCCCACGCTCGTGTCGTTTTACTTAAGCAGCGGGACGATGCAGGGTTTTGCTTTTTCACTAATTACGACAGTGACAAAGGACAACAGTTAGCGAAAAACAACAAAGCCTGTCTGACTTTTTTCTGGCCAGCACTGTCTCGGCAAGTTCGGGTCGAGGGAGAGATCAAAAAAGTCAGCCGCGAAGACTCTGAGCACTACTTTTCGAGTCGTCCTAAAGGCAGTCAATTAGCGGCCTATATTTCGAAACAAAGTGCCACGATCAATAATAGAGAAACACTGAAAGGCGCTTATAAAGAAGCAGAAGACAATTTTGCCAACCAAAAAGTCCCTTGTCCTGACAACTGGGGAGGGTATGTGTTAACCCCAAGCTACATCGAATTCTGGCAAGGTCGCCCGAGCCGCTTGCATGACCGCTTGTGTTTTACCAAGCAAACAGAAAGCTGGTTACGCGAACGTAAAGCGCCATAATAATCGGAGCATTAAAACTAGACACTTCAAATGAAAGACCATCCTATGGGTTCAACAGAGTGCGAAAGGTTAAACTAATACGCTCTTCTTGAACCCGTTTTCTTTTTGGTAAACAGTGTTGCCAAAGTACTTGTGTTGATGCCGACATCACCAACCAACTGCCACCTTCCAATGTAATACGATGTTTGACACTATGATCACCTTTTAACCGAAAGAGAAAGTCTCGGGTTGCCCCCAAACTCAACATAGCAATAACAGGGGCTGGACCTAATATTTTCTCATCATCGGCGTGCCACCCCATATAATCCTCTCCATTTTCATACCAATTCAACAACACAGAGTTGAAAGACTGACCCGCGAGACATTCAGCCTGCTTTCTGACCTCTGCTAACCAATTTGGCCAACCCTTTCCATAATGATCTTTACCCGTGTAGCGATAACACAACCCTTGATCGGCAATAAAAGCCACTCGCCTTGGCACGAACACATCACGCCCAAACATTAATAATGATTCCTGCTCCCAAACTAACGCTGATTTCAGCTGCTCAAAAAGACGTACCTGCACTAACGGAGTTAGCTCACTGCTTGAGCAGGCCAAAGAGTATCGGTATGATGGCTCCACTTCATTCACCTTTACATAATGGTCGATAATGCCCGAAAATCCTGTTTCTCCGAAAGCCCTACGTAGCTCCTTGTTAGACACCTATCGTGGTCTTGGGGTATTACTCATGATGATCTTTCACTTTAGCTGGGACCTGGGTAATTTCGGCTTTATTGAGTTTTCCCTCGCTAACCCTTTCTGGAATCATTTTCGCGACATTATTGTCACCATTTTTATTTCTGCCGTTGGTTGGTCTGCTTACCTTACGATGCAAAAGCATCATTCGATCATCCTATGGAAGCGTGACCTTAAACTTTTGCTCGCCATTATCATAATTTCTCTGGGGACTTATCTGGCCTTCCCCAATGACTGGATTTATTTTGGCATTTTGCACTTTATCTTCCTGCTGACATTTCTCGTCCGCCCCATGGCGAAATGGCCAATGGTATCGTTTATTATCGGCGTGATCATTGTACTGATTTACAATACCACTAACTGGCTGTCTTTCCCCAATGTATTACCTTATATCGTTCATACGTTGCACCTTCCCACTAGCACATTGGATATTGCCTTTCCGTTCCCTTGGATTGGCGTTGCTTTGATCGGTATAACACTCGGATACTTTAAGATTCATCAATACTCCATCCCTGAGCATGTTATTACCCGTTTACTCGCTTGGATGGGGCGCCATGCTCTACCTATTTACTTACTACATCAATTAATTTTGTTCTCCTTAGTCGCGAGCGCCAAAATGGTGCTTAGTCACTAATTCAGATCAATGTTTGGGCAAGAAAAAATCGCTTTTTAACTTATAAAAAAACCTAAAAAAAAGCGCACTACATCTTGCCTATCACCGAGTTTCCACTAACCAAGGGCAACAGAGTAAGTAGCTACTTACAGATAGGTTTCACTCCTATTTTAGCGCAATTTTCAAGCCTTGATTTTCAAGTCAATGCGCACTATTGTTCTCGTCATAAGCATTAAGACACACTACATCTAGTATGTAAGATACCAAACACATACTAGATACAGTTGCCACCTCTTTTTTTACACATTGCACGAATGGGAAGTTAAGCCATGAGCACCCTCACAGTTACTAAGCGTAACGGTAAGACAGAAAACATCAATCTTGAGAAAATTCACAAAGTCATCACATGGGCGGCGGAAGACCTGGATAATGTTTCTGTGTCGCAAGTTGAGCTAAAAGCACAAATACAGTTTTTTAATGGCATCCGCACTACCGATATTCACGAGACCTTGATTAAGTCCGCAGCAGACTTAATTTCTGAGAATACACCAGACTATCAGTATTTAGCGGCGCGTCTGGCTATCTTTCATTTACGCAAAAAAGCCTATGGCAACTTTGAGCCACCTCATCTTTATGACCATGTCAGAAACTTAGTTGAGCAAAATCGCTATGATGAAAGCTTGCTTGAAAATTATACAAAAGACGAGTTTGATGAGCTAAACGATATTATTGATCATTCCCGCGACATGAACTTTTCCTATGCGGCCGTTAAGCAATTAGAAGGTAAGTATTTAGTTCAAAACCGTGTGACAGGCGCGATCTATGAAAGCCCGCAGTTCATCTACATTTTGATCGCGGCGAGTCTGTTTGCAAATTATGATAAAGCCAAACGTTTGGATCTGATTCGTCGTTTCTATGACGCCGTGTCTAAATTCAAAATCTCTCTCCCCACACCAATCATGTCTGGCATTCGTACTCCAACACGCCAGTTCAGCAGCTGCGTATTGGTCGAGTGTGGTGACTCTCTGGATTCTATCAATGCAACGTCCAGTGCGATTGTAAAATACGTCAGTCAACGGGCAGGTATTGGCATCAATGCAGGGGCCATTCGCGCTCTAGGTAGCCCTATTCGTGGAGGTGAAGCATTCCATACAGGCTGTATTCCGTTCTACAAACACTTCCAAACCGCCGTTAAGAGCTGTTCTCAAGGCGGTGTCCGTGGTGGTGCCGCAACAGTATATTACCCGATCTGGCATTTAGAAGTAGAAAGCCTACTGGTGCTTAAAAATAACCGTGGTGTGGAAGAAAACCGCGTTCGTCATCTGGACTATGGTGTTCAGTTTAACCGTTTGATGTACCAACGTTTAATCAAGGGTGGCAACATCACTCTATTCAGCCCATCAGACGTACCTGGTTTGTACGACGCCTTCTTTGCAGACCAAGAAGAGTTTGACCGTCTATACACTTTGTATGAACAAGATCCTTCCATCCGCAAACAGACCGTTAAAGCATCGGATTTGTTTACCCTGTTTGCTTCTGAACGCGCCAGCACAGGTCGTATTTATCTACAAAACGTAGATCATTGTAATACTCACAGCCCATTTGACCCAGCTGTTGCGCCTGTTAAACAAAGTAACCTGTGTCTTGAGGTCGCTCTACCAACCAAGCCGCTAAACCGCGTTGACGATACAGAAGGAGAAATTGCCCTATGTACTTTGTCGGCTTTCAATTTAGGTGCGCTTGAGAACCTAGATGAACTGGAAGAGCTGTCTGAATTGGTTGTTCGCGCACTGGATGCTTTGTTAGATTACCAAAACTACCCCATCCCTGCTGCGCAACGGGCCACCGAAATGCGCCGCACACTGGGCATAGGTGTGATCAACTATGCCTACTATTTAGCGAAAAACGGCGTCAAATATTCAGATGGTAGCGCGAACGATTTGACTCATAAAACTTTTGAGGCGATACAATATTACTTGCTGAAAGCGTCTAACAAATTGTCTAAAGAGTTTGGCCCATGCTTAGCATTTGACGAAACAACTTATGCAAAAGGCATTTTACCAATCGATACCTACAAAAAAGAAATCGACAACATCGTATCAAATGAGTTGGTTTATGATTGGGAAACGTTGCGTAAAGACATTGTAGAACATGGCCTTCGCAACTCGACCCTGAGTGCTTTGATGCCATCTGAAACCTCTTCTCAAATTAGTAACGCGACAAATGGCATTGAGCCTCCACGGGGCTTCGTCTCTGTCAAAGCCAGTAAAGATGGCATCCTAAAACAGGTTGTTCCTGAGTTCGAACGCCTTAAAGAACAATATGAATTGCTGTGGAGCATTCCATCGAACGATGGTTACTTACAGCTTGTGGGTATCATGCAGAAGTTTGTTGACCAATCCATCTCGGCGAACACTAACTACGACCCACAGAAGTTCGAATCGCAAAAAGTACCCATGAAAGTCATCTTAAAAGACCTGCTCACGGCCTACAAACTGGGTGTGAAGACTCTTTACTACCATAACACACGCGATGGGGCAGACGACCAGCAAGATGATATGGACGATTGTGCCAGTGGTGCATGTAAAATCTAAGCCATAAAATGCCCAATAAGACCTCATAGACATGAGGTCTTATTTCGTTCCATGATCTGCCAACTTGCTTTTCGCAAGGCCGTGTTAGCAGTAGAATAGCGCCAGATATACAAACTTAAAACGATATTAAAAAAACAAGCGCCACAGACAGTTGCTGGCATCCGTTTTTTTAACGCTACCTATTTAAGGAAACCGCCAAGTAATGAGTTATTCGACTTTCAACCGCAAACAGTTCGATAGCCTCAAAGAACCGATGTTCTTTGGTGAAAACGTCAACGTTGCACGCTATGACCAACAAAAGCACCCTATTTTCGAGAAATTAATCGAAAAGCAATTGTCTTTCTTTTGGCGCCCTGAAGAAGTCGACCTATCCTCTGACCGCAAAGACTTTCAAAAACTGGAAGAGCACGAACAGCACATCTTTTTGAGCAATTTAAAATACCAAACACTGCTCGACAGTGTGCAAGGCCGTTCTCCCAATGTTGCTTTGTTGCCTATTGTTTCTTTGCCAGAATTAGAAACTTGGATCGAAACGTGGTCATTCAGTGAAACGATTCATAGCCGCTCTTATACGCACATTATTCGTAACATTGTGAACGACCCAACGAAAATTTTTGATGACATCACCGTTAACAAAGAAATCACCAAACGAGCGGACAGTGTTTCTATTTACTATGACCGCTTGATCGAAATGGTAAGCCTATACAATACCCTAGGTCTAGGAACGCACCACGTGCCAGGCCATGGTGAAATTGAAATATCCATGCGTACTCTCAAAAAGGCCCTCTACCTGACAGTGGCCTCTGTAAATGTGCTCGAAGCAATTCGTTTCTACGTCAGCTTTGCCTGTAGTTTTGCCTTTGCTGAGCGCACCTTGATGGAAGGCAATGCTAAAATCATCAAGCTGATCGCCCGAGATGAAGCACTGCATTTAACCGGTACCCAGCACATGCTTAATCTGATGGCATCCGGTAAAGACGATCCAGAAATGGCCATCATTGCGCAAGAATGCAAAAATGAAATGCGCGATATCTTTGTTGAAGCTGCAGAACAAGAAAAGGACTGGGCATCTTACTTATTCAAAGATGGCTCCATGATCGGTCTCAATGCACAAATTCTTGGCCAATATGTGGAATACATCACCAACGTTCGCATGCAAGCCGTCGGACTGGATACCGCCTTCGAAACCAAGCACAACCCAATCCCTTGGATTAACGCGTGGCTAGTCAGTGACAATGTCCAAGTTGCCCCCCAAGAAGCAGAAATCAGCTCTTATCTTGTTGGACAAATCGACAACGATCTAAGCGAGTCTGACTTTGACGACTTTGACCTCTAATAAACCGGACAAAATACGAGATAAGGTTCATCGCGTTCTACTGGGGAAAAAACAAATTCTGGTGACCGAAGATGAACCCTTGCTTGTGCAACTGGAAAGAGAGGGTATCCACGTCGAATACCAGTGTCGTGAAGGTTACTGTTCTTCCTGCTCCATCAAACTGTTGTGGGGGCAGGTTGAATACCCTTTTGAGCCCCTCGCTTGGGTGCAAAGTGGCTATATGCTCGCTTGCTGCGCGATCGTTAAAAGCGATATTGAAATCGCGTTTTTTAGCGACTAGCCGCCTAAGTCTCTAAGCACTTCTCTATCACGTAAGACACGCCGCTCTTTTAGAGGCGCTCATTTCAACGTTCGGTAACCTACATATAAACGGGTTGCCGTCGTTACCCAGCACATCCCCCCAAAGACATAGGCGAATATGGAAAAGTGCAAAGGATAGAGACAAATCAACACCAAAAACGTAATCGTCTCCGCCCCCTCTGTTAGCCCACCTAAAAAGTACAAAGACTTTTTCCCATAATCCAAGCGCTCGATTTGACGCTTTTCGGCCATAATGGCAAACGCCAAAAAGCTACTGCTGGTTCCCATAAAAGAAAAAATCAAAAAGCTTGCCGCCAAAGCATTGGCGTCAGGATTCATCAGAGCAAAACCAAACACCACCGCCGAATAAAAAATAAAATCTAGGGTAATATCTAAATACCCACCTAGATCTGATGGACCTTTTACCCTTGCCACCGCCCCATCTAGCCCATCCATCGCTCGATTGATCAGTACAAACACTAATGCCAGAGAGGTATTGCCAAAATACAAAGCAGGCAATGCCAGCATACCAACCACAAAACCGATCACGGTAATCCAGTTCGCTTTGACACCGCATTTATCGACTACTAGGGCTATCAGATGCAATGGATGCTTTAAAACTTTGACAAAAAAGGTATCTAACATACTCAAGCGACCTTAATTCTATTGGGAGGCGAAAAGACTTGATACAATAGAGTGTATTAACTCGTGCCATATTAAAACACAAGGTGACTATGATACACGCAAAACAATACGGTGAATCCGGCCCAGCGCTCGTCGTTCTTCATGGGCTTTTTGGCAACGCAGACAACTGGCATTCCATCGCGAAAAACTGGTCCGAAACATTTCGTGTCTATTGTATCGATTTGCCGAATCATGGCCAATCCAGCGCCCTGAGTCATGCATCCTATCCCAATATGGCCCAAGCGATATTGCAATGGACTCAAGAAACAGGCTTAGACAAGTTCTACTTACTTGGTCACTCCATGGGCGGGAAAGTTGCCATGCAAATGGCTGCCCTTGCACCAGACCGCATCATCAAATTGGTGGTCGCAGACATTGCTCCAGTTGACTATCCACCAAGCCACACACAAATCATCAAAGGACTAAAAGCCATTGATGAAGCGGACATCACATCCCGTAAACAAGCGGATAGCCTACTTAGTGAATACGAACCATCTCTACCCGTCCGTCAATTTCTGCTTAAAAACCTAGAACGCACTGATAATGGCTTCAAACTCGCTATTTCACTCGACAATATCGCACAAAGTTATACTACGATTTTAAAAAAACCAGAAATAGACAGCCCTATTCAAACCCCAACACTGTTTATCAAAGGAGAAAAATCAGACTATATTGTTGCGGATTACCAACAAGACATTATAGGTCTTTTCCCCAATGCGGAATTCAAAATGATTCCAGACACCGGACATTGGCTCCATGCAGAAAAACCTATTCCCTTTAGCAGCCTAGTCAAACGCTTTCTCAATAAATAATCCATCTATGGGTAGCAATAAAAACGCCCTGGTAAAACAGGGCGTCTTTATAGTAAATAGCCTTTATCAGCTAATTTTCTTAACCACTTCATCATCCCTTAGATATGTCCATTTTCCTTTTGGCTTATCCAGATATTGGAAGTATTCATTCGTGAAAGCACCCTGAATACAAACATGTCCTCGCTTCTTCGCATTAACACTTTTACCTTGAAGTACCTCATTAAACGCAGATGGCCCCGTAGTGTCGTACACCCGTTTACTCACCAGCTCTGAGTGATGGTTAATGTTGTAAACTATTTTGCTTAAGATGGCGTGATAATCGGGGTTTTTCGGTGCCGTTGCCAAGAAATAATTGGTAAATTCGCTGTAATCTTTTTTGAATTTGATATACAGCGCCTCATCATCATGCTTAAGGGTTTTTCTTAGAGGCCACACTAGAGCCGCATCAATATCCATGTACACGCCACCACGAAGATAAAGACAAGTGACTCGCCACAAGTCCGCTTGAGCAGCGCCATCATTTAACCTTAAATAGGCTTTGTACACCTCTTGCGGCGCATGATCGCGCATAAACACTTCACGTTCTTGTGTGCTAACGTAACGATATTCATAATCAAGTGACATCAAACGATTGAACAAATAGTTCACATAAATAGGCAAAGCACAGCGATTAGAGTAGTTCGTCTGCCAAATAATCTTTGGAATCGGCGTATCACAATGGCTCGCTATTTTTGCTGGCGAGTTAGCAGGAATAGTGAAACGCCAATGTGGAAAAAGAAAATGGAACAGGTACGATACGCCTTTTATCAGATTGCCAGCTAAACGAATACATCGATTAAAAATAGCTTTAAAGAAACTGTTCATCTGAAATACCCCTAGTGCCAACCAAATAGAATATAGCACCAAGGTAACAGAGCTCATTTACACATTTATTACACTTATCGCTTTCACAGACAATTTAGTATTATTTAGACTGTTGAGAACGGAACGCATCCGCATAATACGTCCCCAGAATACGGAGATCTTCGGAAAAAAATCGTAGCTCCTCAAGGGCTCTTTGCATGGCAGGGTCTTGAAAATGTGCTTCAACGTCTATATAAAACTGCGTTGCCGTAAAGTGTCCATTCACCATATAGCTTTCCAGTTTCAACATATTGATGCCATTGGTAGCAAAACCGCCCATGGCTTTGTATAAAGCTGAGGGAAGATTTCGCACTCGAAACATAAAAGTCGTAATATAGACCTTTCCTGGCTCGTATTCGGGCATTTTTTGTTGCTTTGAAAACACTAAGAACCGCGTCGTATTACCTTCTCGATCGTTAAAATGCGTTTTGAGAATATTTAAACCATACAACTCAGCTGCCAATTCAGAAGAAATAACAGCGAAGCCTGGTTCATCATTTTCTGCAATGAACTTCGCTGCGCCTGCGGTATCATACATCGCAACGTTTTTGGCGCCCAATGCCTTAATATTATCATCGCACTGAGCCAATGCTTGAGGATGACTACCAATGCGGGTAATCTGCTCAATGGCAACACCATGTCGAGCGATAAGGCAATGATTGACGGCCTCAAAATGTTCTTTGACGACATGTAACTGAGTTCGCTTGAGTTCACGATAAATTTCCTCAACGCGACCAGCGGTGGAGTTTTCTAGCGGAATCATCGCATAATAGGCCTCACCATGTTCAACCTTTTGCAGTGCCTCACCAAAGGTAGCGCAGTGAATGGTTTTAAGATCTGGAAAGGTATGTTTACAGGCGAGATGAGAATAAGCCCCAGGTTCCCCTTGATAGGCAACAATTTGTGATGCTTCTAACTGAATTTGACCCGTCATAAAATCGTCTTTTTAAAAGTAATAGTATTATGAGAAAGCTTGAATGGGGGACATGTGAACAAAAACAATGACAGCACCCAATCAAGATGAATAAATAGCAAAACATTGGATATGAGCATAACGATAGCAAAGAGTACCCTCTATGATTAAGCGTTTTTTTTTAATACTGGTGAAGAGCTACCAATACGCCATTAGCCCGTTATTGGGAAACAACTGCCGCTTCTACCCTAGCTGTTCCCATTATATGATCGAAGCCATTGAGCGCTTTGGTGTCATCAAAGGCGTTTACCTTGGTCTCAAACGTCTAGCAAAATGTCACCCTTGGCACGAAGGCGGCATAGACCCTGTCCCACCTTGTTCTTGCCATGAAAAAAAACGCCCATCAGACAAAACCTCAAAATCATAAACCCCATACCATCACACTAAAGGATGGAGTCCGTCTCTAAAAACGCATTTTTTTACACTCTAGATACCCAATAATGCGAGCATATTCCTCAATAAATCACTACACTAAGGATAGGCTCACAAAGCCGATTCACCTTTTTAAAGGCACGTTTAAAAACGTGCACTAATAATAAAAACAATGTTGCGCATGATCTGCCAACAAAGCGAAAAGAGGTAGTCTTTTATGCTAGCGAATAACATCACACCCACCCCATTTTATTTAGAACTTGGTCAACTCTCTCCAGACAGTGTGGAACATCTGGCCCCCACCTTTAATGATTTACCAACCAATCCCTATGCGGATGGTCAATTTCGATTGCGCAGATATTCCTGCTTTACACTACATCAAGAGAAATTGTCACGCTTACCCACTAAAGAATTTATGCAAGATGACAGCATTAACCACTTTCAGGGTAATGTGGTTAGACGTTATCCAGAAATTGAAGAGCAGACCTTTCAGGATCCAGGTTTCGTTGAGCTCTTTAAGCATTTTCGCCAAATGGCTGATGTAAAAGACGGTACGCTTATTGAAGTGCACCAGTTGCGTATTTTTGCGGATCATCAGCTAGCAGAAGTCGCACCGGAAGGGGTTCATCAAGATGGCTTTGATCGCATTGGTATTTATGTCATGCAGCGCCATAACATAAAAGGCGGCAAAATTAATGTTCATTTAGAAGAAAACAGCCCAGCCATCATCAGCCACGCCTTTGACCATGGAGAATTTGTCATTCTAAATGATCGGAAATTTTTCCATAGTGCCAACCCAATTAAACCGATTGATGGGGAGTTAGGCTATATGGATATTTTTGTTTTGACCGCGAATATTTACTAAGCCTTAAATACAGCACCCTAGGTCAAGATAAAAAACGGATATAACAAGAGCATCATGGTATTCACCATGGTGCTCTTTTAGTTTAGACACGCATTTAACACGCAACAAGAACGAACACACAAAAGATTACAAGGTAAGTTGCCAATAACCAACGGATATCCACTGATCAAATTTAAAACCAACGTCTTTAAACTCGCCCGCTTTTTTAAAACCCAATGATTCATGCAACCCCACACTGGCGTCATTCGGTAACGCTATCAGGCCTATTAGCTGTTTTATTCCCTTTTTTCTAAGCTCTTCGATCAAAGAAGAATAGAGAATTTTTCCTTGGCCTTTTCCTTTTGCCTCTTGCGCCAAATAGATGGTTGGCTCTGCCGTAAAACGATACGCACTGCGTCCATGCCAATTCCCCGCATACGCATAACCTAACACGTCGCCATCCTCTTCCAGAACCAACCATGGTAAATGGGCTTGGGAAATCTTATCGATACGAGCCGCCATCTCATCAGAGGTAATAGGGTCTTCTTCAAAAGTAATAATGGTATTTTCAATATAGCTATTATAAATATCCGTGAGCGAGGGAACATCTTTGGTTGAAACAGATCGAATCAGCATAGCACCTCCACTGGCTTTTTAAAGCCTAATTACATTCGCTTAATCAAACGTACAATAAAGAGCAAAATAATGGCCCCACAGGTGGCCGTAATGATAGAACCCAAGATACCGTGAGCAAACAGCCCTAATGCCGCAAAGACAAAGTTACCAACAACGGATCCGACAATACCAACGATAATATTGCCAACAATGCCAAAGCCTCCGCCTTTGATAATTTTTCCAGCTAACCAACCGGCAATACCACCAATTAACAACACTATAACAAGCGCCTGAATATCCATCGATTTCTTCCTCAACAACGGGTTACATTAAGTTTAGGCAATTTGTCGAGACATGATATAAAAATCCTCAACATAACCTAATTTTTGGTAGAAGGCTTTAGCCCGTTCATTAAATGCCATCACCTCTAAACGAATAGAGGTTGCGCCAGACTCAATAGCCCATAAGTAACATGCATCCATAAGCGCTTCCCCAACACCACAAGAACGGTGGCTTTCATCAACAACAATCGTACCAATACGACAAACAGGAGTTTTTACAATAAAAGGAATAGACTCATTAATCGTGATCCGCGCATTGATAAAACCAATAACACTTCCTTCTTGCTCTGCTACCCAAAAGTGATACTCCCCACCCTCCAACGCCTTCAACAAAAAAGCTTTCTCCTCCGGTGATGGCGGCATAAATGTATGGGGAGCTTTTTCATAATGTATTTCCCCAATTTGTCGACTTAATTCAACTAACGCATCAATATCCGCAACATTGGCTTGTCTTATTTTCATTGATTTATTCATCCTAGCCCCTTTCCCAGCGACACAAGCAAACTGATAACCCAGGCGATTTCAATTTAAAGATAAAATAGCAGTATTGTCATTAACATACTCTTGTTTGATAACGCTCTTTTAGCGAAAAGTAAACGTGAGGTTGAAGCAAAAAGAAGCCAACGAGGTCAACGTCTCAATCCATCATTTTGCGCTCATCCAAACATTGGTAGGACCCCATAGAAAATTCTCGGCAGATCCATGGTCGATGTTCATAGATGGTACACATGTGCGTATTACGATCGACAGCGGAACACCAACCATCCTCTAGTCTCAACATGGTCTCGCCACCCCATTCATCTACAGCGATGTGTCTTTCTGGCACCCCCGTCTCCGAAATAATCATCACTTCTAAGCGACAGCAACAGGCATGGCATGTGGAACAAGTCACATCGGACACCACAGAGTTCGATGAGGAAGATAATAAATCGGTCAGCGGAATGGTCATAAAAATAGATCAAGACTCTAAAAGGAAGAATGAAACAACACGAAAAAACGCTTTACTGTTACTGTTCACTTATATTGGCTAAAAAACGCGGTAATATCATCCAAAATCGGCGCCTTACTGTTTAGAAACCAAATAAAGGTTGAGACCATACCGACATGATCAACGCCTGCATAGGTTTTATGCTCTTCTATGCCCCCTTTTTCGTGAATCTTCGCCACCAGCTTATCCATGTTACTTTTTCCTACCACATCATCATCTGCTCCCCAAAGCAGCAACATGGGAGGTTCTTTACCATTGATAAAGGTCGGCACCTGCATCTTGGGGTAATTTTCTGGGGGACCAAAAATAGCAATATAGTCTTTCTCATAAGGCACAAAATCATAGGGGCCGGATAACCCGGCAAAGGCTTTGATAATGCTGCTATTCTCCTCTTCTGCCGATAAATAATGTGAATCTGCCGTAATTAAGGCTCCAATATGAGCCCCTGCTGAATGACCCACAATAAACAACTCACTTGGGTTCCCGCCATACTGCGCGACATGACGATAGGTCCAAGCCACCGCTTTAGCACCATCTTCAACAAAGGTCGGAAACGTCACTTGAGGATACTTACTGTAATCAGCAATGACCGTGATATAGCCTTTCTTGGCAAACGCCTCACCAACAAAAGGATACATACTTTTCGAACCCTCTTTCCAACTGCCACCATAAAAGAACACCACCACAGGAAGCGGCTCGTGGGATGGGTTAGGCGGGATATAGAGGTCTAACGTTTGCAAAGACTGCGCTCCATAAGCAATATTCTTAATGGTTTTCGTGCCACTAAACTTATTCGGCAGATTGGCTAGCTCAAGACCCGCCTTGGTACAGGCCACCAACAACAAAGAACTCAATGTCACGAATACTTTCTTCATTAGGATAAAAGCTCCACCTCAAAACAATATCTCTCCTAAACCTACGTCACAAACAAGAAAACAGACCAATGTAAAAGACAGAAACGCGTAAATAATAGCGTAAAGGCAAAAACTAAAGCGTTATTTTATAGGAATAAAACAACGAATTTGCTAAAGTTAGCCGCTAGTCAAAACATAGGTAGCACTTCGGTATTATGCCCAATAGACACTTACTCGATCCTATCCCTCATTTCGCAGTCCATCCAGAGCGTATTACGATTTTGCATTCTGCTCGAGAATATCGAGAACTTTTGCTAAACGCGATAAAACAGGCAACCAAACGTATCTATATTGTTGCCCTGTACCTTGAAAATGATGAAGCAGGCAGGGAAGTACTCGCCACTCTCTATCAAGCAAAGCAAGACAACCCTGACTTGGATATTGCCATCTGTGTTGATTGGCATCGTGCGCAGCGTGGTTTAATCGGTGCAGAAAAGAGCACAGGAAATGCCAGACTCTATCAAGAATTTGCCGAGCAATACGATCTTTCAATTCCTGTTTATGGCATCCCAGTCCGTAATCGCGAAGTCTTTGGCGTACTCCACTTGAAAGGGCTCATTATTGATAACACTGTGATCTACAGTGGTGCCAGCTTAAACAACATCTACCTGCATTACCAAGAGCGCTATCGCTTTGATCGTTACCACATTATCGAGCACAAACCTCTAGCCGATAGCATGGTACATTTTATTCGTAACAACATGATCGCGGACCCTGCGGTTCATAACCTTAATGACACAAACCTGCCAAGCACCAAGGACATTAAACCGTTAATTCGACAATTCCGTGCTACCTTGTCTAAAGCTCGCTACCACATACAAAACGAGTCGGTTAGTGAGAGTCAAGTCGCCATCACACCTTTAGTCGGTATTGGCAAACGTCGCAACCAACTTAATAATAAGATCATTGCTCTTCTAAGTAATGCAACACAAGAAATTTATCTATGCACACCGTACTTTAACTTACCAAGAGCCGTGATTCGTGAAATCACTCGAGCAATAAAACGAGGGGTCCAGGTTCACATCATCGTCGGTGATAAGACCGCAAGTGACTTTTATATTGCCCCAGATCAGCCGTTCAAGGCCATTGGCGGATTACCTTATCTGTATGAGTTGAACTTGCGTAAATTCGCTCGCACCAATAAAGCACATACGGCATCTGGTCGCCTTGCTATCCATCTATGGAAGCACGATGCTAACAGCTACCATTTAAAAGGGCTTTGGGTGGATCGCAAAACCATGCTACTAACGGGCAATAATGTAAACCCAAGAGCATGGGCGCTGGATTTAGAAAATGGGTTGCTCATTCAAGATCCGCAACAATTGCTTGAAGCCAAGTTCACGGCCGAATTTGACAACATATTCAAACATACCGAGCAAATACGCAGCTATAAACAGCTAGAAACAGTAAGGCACTACCCTGACAAAATACAAAAGCTCATACGACGGGTGTTGCGCACGCGAGCCGACCGCTTATTAAAACGTATTTTATAAAAAGTCAGACGCACTTAAAGATACAAAGCCATGTAGGACGATACTTGCTACCCAATCATGGCTCGAACATGGCCTGATAGACACTCCTATCAGGCCATTGTGGTCTCTGAGACACTATTGCTATCTTCGACCAGACTCAAAGGCACCAGCAAGCCTAACAGCATTGTGCTTTAATAATTTAAGCATTTAACGACAGTGGCCATAGGCCTTCGTCCCAAAAAGATTTCAAATTTATCCAAGGTTATTAAAACGCCAAGGAAAAGGTGGTCTTATCCCCTTTTAACTAGATAACAGGGAGAAAACATGGAAACATCCATCAGCAACACTCAGTTTAATGCTTTAGATATCAAACGCCGTAATCATATCAACATCCTGGGCGAAGGCGAGGATGTCATCCTGTTAGCCCATGGTTTTGGTTGTAGCCAAAACATGTGGCGCTTTTTAACACCCTACCTAGAAAAACAGTACAAAGTCGTTTTGTTTGATTATGTCGGCAGCGGCAATTCAGACGTTCGGGCCTATCAAAAAAACCGCTATAGCCAGCTAGAAGGTTACGCGCTGGATGTGATCGAAATTTGTGATTCATTGGATTTTTCCAACGTACTCTTTGTCGGACATTCAGTCGGTGCAACCATCGGCTTAATTACGGCACAGAAAAGGCCTGATTTGATCGACAAACTGGTTATGGTGTGCCCCTCCCCCTGCTTTTTAAATTTAAATGATGGTTATTCTGGTGGCTTTGAAAAAAGTGATTTAGAAGAACTCGTCAACTTAATGGACAAAAATTACATAGGATGGGGCAACTATCTCGCCCCTTTGGTCATGAACAGCACCCCTTCGGAAACGGATACAGAACAAGAAACGGACGATGCACTGGTACAAGAATTACTCACTAGCTTTTGCTCAACAGACCCAACCTATTCTAAACCGTTCGCCATAGCAACCTTCTTTTCTGACTACCGCCACTTACTGCCGAAAGTCCACCAGCCCTGCTTAGTCATACAAAGTAAACAGGATACTTTAGTGCCCGTTGAAGTAGGTAAATATACGCAAAAACAGCTACCTAATGCTAAGCTGGATATTATTAATGGCAAAGGACATTGTTTGCATATGACGTACCCATTACAAGTACTCAACTGCATTCAAGATTTTATTGATCAAACTCAATAAGGAGACCAGTAAGCAGATGGAGATGGACCCCCATATATTTCCATGTGGCCTTATGGTCAGTGATTTTCAGGAACAGAAAATTCTGCAACTCAATGCATACATTGAGAACGAGTTTGGCTTTGCCAAAGAAAGCTTAATAGGCCAACCCATTACGGCTCTTTTTACCAAAGCCAGTATTCTCTTTTTAGAACATTATTTTTACCCAATGCTGTTACAAGATGGCAAAGTATCCGAGCTACAAGTCATGCTGCTCTCGGCGAAGAAAGAGCCTGTTCCTGTCACCATCAACGCGACCCTATCCCAGCAAGGTAAAATCCATTGGGCGTTATTCAGCGCCATTAATCGAGACCAACTCTATCAAGAGCTTATCAATACGAGGGATAAGCTCGAAGACAAAACCAAAGCTCTAACCATCACCTCTGCCACTGATGAACTGACAGGATTACTCAATAGAAGAGAGGCCACAAAACGAGCAAATGAAATGATCCAGCAGACAAAACGTGCCGACTTAATGTTGTCTTTTATTCTGTTAGATATCGATTATTTCAAAAGAGTCAATGACACATTTGGTCATCAAAAAGGGGATAAAATACTCATTGAGATGTCGAAAGTCTTGGTAAACACAGTTCGTTCCTGTGACATTGTGGCTCGCTGGGGTGGGGAGGAATTTTTAATTGTCCTTTATAACACGCCCATAGACAAGGCCAACACCTTTTGCCAACGACTTCATGACAGGATCAATCAAATCGCAATAGGTCGCGACACCTTACATGTCAGCATTGGCATGACAGGTTACCCAATCGATAAGCAAGCCTTAAATCTTGATGAAATCATTTGGCAGGCAGACGAAGCCTTGTATGATGCCAAAGAAAGAGGGCGTAACCAAACACGTCTATTCAAAGAGAGTTTGTTACTGGATAAGAGATAACAACCAGTCAAGGAAATAATACAATGCCTATTCAATCTGAAGTCGAGTTAAGAGAAATCTTTGGTCATGCTAAGGGTCGTGCTGCACAAAAACAACTTTCTCAGCTAGAACCCCATAGCATGCGATTTATTGAACTGTCTCCTTTTATGACCATCTCAACATTCAATCAGTCTGGCAAGCTAGATTGCTCTCCTAGAGGAGGCGCCGCAGGTTTCGTTAAAATTCTGGATACCAATCGTCTTCTCATCCCCGAAGCAAAAGGCAATAACCGATTGGACTCTTTAGTCAACATTATAGAAACAGGCAAGATTGGCTGCCTGTTTTTAATTCCGGGGGTCGATGAGACGCTACGAATCAATGGCACAGCAAGCATCAGCACTTGCCCAGAACACCTTGCTCACTTTGCAAAAGAGAAAAACCCTCCTAAAGCGTGTATCGACATCACCATTGAAGAAGTATTTTTACACTGTGCTAAATCCCTGATGCGCGCCAAGCTCTGGTCAGAATCTACTAAGATAGAGCGCTCCAAGCTGCCAACCATGGGGCAAATGATCAAAGATCAGTTGCAACTGAGCGAAGAACCAGAGAGCCAAGAAGCAATGCTCAAGCGCTATCAGCCACTGCTATAGCGCCCAAAACATTCCTAAACCAAAACATTCCTAAACAAGTACAGCCAACAATTAACACTCGGGCAAGCGCACAGAAATATTCACCGCAAGACCTCCTTGGGAGGTTTCTTTGTAACGGCTATTCATGTCTTGCGCTGTTTGCCACATAGTACGCACCACATCGTCTAGCGAGACTTTGGCATTGGCCGCTTCCGTATTTAAAGCAATATGTGCCGCCGTAATGGCCTTGATCGCCCCCATGCTATTGCGCTCAATACAAGGGATTTGCACTAGGCCACCAACCGGATCACATGTCATCCCCAAGTGATGTTCCATGGCGATTTCAGCCGCCATCAAGGCTTGTGCAGGGGAGCCACCTAAGCCTTCGGTTAAAGCCGCTGCGGCCATCGCAGACGACACGCCAATTTCGGCCTGACACCCTCCCATCGCAGCAGAAATAGTCGCACCGCTTTTGAAAATACTGCCAATGGCCCCCGCGACCAATAAGAAGTGAATGAGATCGTCCTGAGTCACTTTTTGATCGGTAAAATACAGGTAATACATCATCACTGCAGGAATCACGCCAGCCGAACCATTAGTTGGTGAAGTCACAATACGTCCTAAAGCCGCATTCTCTTCATTCACCGCCAACGCAAAGCATCCCACCCACTTCAATGTATGTGAGAAATCTTTATGACAAGCCCCGATAGCCTCAAACCACGTTTTTTCATCTAACTCATAGGAACTGGGCATCAGTTTAGTCGCTAGATGAGCAGCTCGGCGCCCTACCTCTAGTCCACCTGGTAATACTCCTATCGTATGACAGCCTCGAAAAACGGCACTTTCCATCACCCGCCAAATCGCTAGTAATCCCTCTTTTGTCTCTGCTTCTGGTCGCAATTGTTCTTCTAGCTTTAACATGGCTTGCGAGATACTCAATGACGCCTCACCATGGTCACACAAAGCCAGTAAATCCTTACCGGTTTCAGGAAAACCGAAACTCGGCTCATGAATAACATCCTCTCCCTCCTCCCAAAGAATGGCGCCTCCGCCAATGGAATAAGCCGTCTTCTGCGCCACTTCTTGCTCTTGTTCATCGTAGGCAATCAACGTCATGCCGTTAGCATGCATCGGTAATCGCTCGCTCATACGATAGACAATAGCGGACGCCGGGGGGAAATGAACATCTTGTTTGGCGGACAATAACAGTCGCCCTGTCGAAGTAATCTGTCGAGGAAGATTATCTACATCTTCTAGGGGAACCGTCACAGGATTTGCGCCAGATAGCCCCATCATAATGGCAATATCGGTGCAGTGACCTTGCCCCGTCAATGCCAAAGAACCATATAGAAAAACTCGAACACTATAAACGTTATCCAACAGTCCCTCATCTTCCAGCCCTTGAGCAAATACTCGGCATATTTGCCAAGGCCCTAAGGTATGCGAACTGGATGGCCCAACGCCAATTTTTAAAATATCAAATACACCGACTGGCTTCATAATGATCTCTTCAATAAAAGGCTCTAAAGTTGTTGGCTAGTGTGACCATAATAACGCTCATATAATTGAGCAAGACAGACATTTTATTCTCTAATAACGACGCTTTTATGCAAATTCATCATATTCTTCCAGCCAATCTATTTTTCTTGATGTAATCAATTGAATAGTTAAAAAATGTCGTTAGAATCCTGCCTACTTTGCAAACTAGGTGAGAAAAATGACAGACATAACCATTCTAGATGGCGGCATGGGCCGTGAACTTAGGCGCCGTGGCGCCCGCTTTAAACAACCTGAATGGTCTGCTTTAGCCATGATAGAAACGCCTGACATCGTTAAGGACATTCACAAGACCTACATAACCAGTGGTGCCCGAGTCATCACCACTAACAGCTACGCTTTGGTGCCATTCCACATTGGCGAAGAGACATTCAAAGCACGAGCTTATGAACTAGCTGAACTGGCGGGAAAAAAAGCACGTGAAGCAGCAGATGAAAGTGGCACGACGACCAAAGTCGCTGCCTCTATCGCCCCTCTGTTCGGTTCTTACCGTGCGGATTTATATCAGCCTGAACGGGTCGAAGAACTCGCCACACCATTAATTAAAGCACAAAACGATTACGTGGATATTTGGTTATGCGAAACACAAAGCATGATAGATGAACCCACAAGAATTAAAGCCATCGTCGACACAATCGACACCGAACATAAACCATTCTGGGTGGCATTTACATTAGAAGATTTGGAGCCAACGGATGAACCGATTCTACGTTCAGGCGAACGTGTTGAAGAGGCAGTGAAGGCTATGGAAGCCATCGGCGTAAACGCCATATTGTTCAATTGCAGTCAACCTGAAATCATTGGTGAAGCTATAAAATTAACCAAAACCACGTTGCAGAATAAAGCTATCCAGATAGGTGCTTATGCCAATGCCTTTCCTCCACAACCGAAAAATGCCATGGCAAATGACAATTTAAACGAATTGCGCCAAGAACTAACACCACCAGCCTACCTAAGCTGGGCACAGCAATGGCAACAAGACGGCGCAACTCTGATTGGTGGCTGCTGTGGAATCGGACCAGAACATATCCAGGTCTTAGCCAATGAACTGACCGCTTAAACGATCACTAAGACGAACACAGCCTTATCTGATACATAAGGCTGTATTTGACGTACTCTTTGCCTAGAACATATTATTTATCTGGAGAAAAACGATAGTGGTGTTTACTGATAAGCTGCGTTACTAAGGTCTCCTTCTCTAAACGTTGTCTCTGCTCATCCCATGCAAGCTGCTTGGCCGCCACTTGGCTAATGGCCTCTATATCTTTTAGAGTGACCCCACCGGTGACCGCCAGCGTAGTACGGCGCATGACAATATCGTCTAAATGATTAACCTGCTCGTTTTTTACGATCCAATCAATTTCCGCCAAACTCACATCATTCGAATCGGGTAAACGCTGATCATCATGCCATTCGCCTTGATGCAGGGCCACGTTTTGGGCATGACTGCCGTATCGTTCTAATAACTGATCGACTCGGTCAATCTGCAATCCTGAACGCTCACTCACCTGTGTTACCCACTGTTTTCTTTCCGCGACAGATAAGGGGAAATCTCGCCCTCCCCCTATGGGTAAATCTTGTGTGGAAACACGACGGGATTTATGCAGCCGTTTCAGCACATCATCCGCCACCTCTTCTGCAAAACCTCGAAAAGTTGTCCATTTCCCACCGATGAGGGAAATAATCGCAAAAGGCCGCTCGTGAGTTGGCTCAAACACAGGTGCCGAATGATCTCGGCTAATTAAACCTGGAATAGCCGCCTCACTGAATGGCAATGGACGAATACCGCTGTAAGCATACACAATTTGATCTCTCGTAAAAGACAAGCTGGGCATAAGGGAGCTTAAGCTCTGAAGAAAATAATCAATCTCTTCCTCTTCGCATTTCACCGTATCTGGATCATCCGCTTTACTGTCTGTCGACCCCACTAACGCTCGACCTAAATATTCAAACACCAAACAAATACGCCCATCGTCCGCTTCAAAATAAATCATGGCACCATCCAGCGCCTTAAGCAAAGGAGCATGATCCAATAAAATGTGCGAGCCTTTGGTGCCACCAATCATTCTAGAATCAATCCCTAACGATTGATTCACTTTGTCTATCCAAGGCCCCGCTGCATTGATCACAATATTGGTGTTAACACGAGTGACTTGTTCATTATCCTGCTGGAACAACAACACACCCTGCTCAACTTGTCGTAACGCCGTCCCATTGAGTGCCCGAGATTGATCATTCGCCGCCAAACCATCTTTGACTAACTCCCATACTAGGCGTTCTGGTTGAGCAATCTTGGCATCGTAATAATTCCCCAACGCCACAATGTTTCGGTTAAGAATTGGCAACAGCGCCAAAGCTCGACGACGGAATAAAAATCGATGCTTCGGCATAATGCGTTTACGAGCACCATAAAAATCGTAAATCGCCAAGCCCACTTTAATCAAAAGAGCGCCTCGGCTGCGGGGGGCTGTCGTTGATCCACATAGGGTTCGCAGGGCCGCAAAAACCCCTTTTGTCCAAGAAAAGGTCGGAATAAATGTCGAGAGCGGTGTCACATAATGGGGCGCATTTCGCAGCAATAAATTACGTTCCAACGTGGATTGCGCCACCAGCCCAAGTTCCGCCGTTTCTATATACTTAAGGCCACCATGAATGAGACGAGAGGGGGCAGCACTCGTTCCCGCACCGTAATCCTTTTTTTCTACCAGTAAACAAGATACACCTTGCTCACAAAGATCCCGAAACAAGCCCACACCATTAATGCCAGCACCGATGATCACCACATCGTAATGATCTACCTTCTCTACAGAGCCCATACCGTGTACCACTTCAGCGCTAACATTATGTTCATCTTCCATATATCGAGTTTCCATCTAGGCCCTATCCTGCTGTTTAGCAAAGCACTCAATATCTAACCAAGCGTCGTTTAACCTGGTGGTTAGCTGATGAAACAATTGAAATTTTTCTTCATAAATCAGTTTTTTTTGAGCATCAGGATAATAACTGGTGGTTAAGGCTGACAAATCTCGAGGATCATCGTGGGGATGTTTGTAAACACCCGCCCCCACACCTGCACACAACACAGCACCAAACGCAGCAGACTCATCGGTATTAAGGACATGAACGGGCAAGCCTAAAATATCAGCGAACAATTGAGCAAAGACAGGATGACGTGACACCCCACCAGTCAATCTTGCTTCATGAAATGAAAAGGCGGTATTTAGTGCTTCCACATGGACTCGGTGATTAAAAGCAATGCCTTCGAGAACGGCGGCAAGCATGTGACCTCGACCATGCCAGGCACGCAAGCCCAAAAAACTACCACTCGCCTCATCACCATAAGGTGAACCAAATAGATAAGGATGAAACAAAAGTGACGATGGATTGAGCAAAGCAGGCTGCATTTCTTCCGCTATGCTATTGTGAATATCCGTGCCTCTGGTCGCGGCAAGCGATTTATCCGCCCCACATAGCGTATCTAAAAACCAATCATAATTCGCCGATGAAGCGGGTGAAATGGCCATATTGTTCCACTGCCCCTCAACAAGTCCATTACGACAAAACCACTGCCCATCGACAATGGGGGATTCGGAAACAATTTCATTGATGGAATAGGTCCCTGCGACAATATCCACCATATTACTCTTTTGGCCCCCCATTCCTAATGCCGAGGCCGTTACATCATGCAATCCAGCAACCACGGGGGTGCCTGGACACAATCCTGTTAACTGGGCGGATGCTTGAGTCACCTCTCCCACAATTTCTGAAGAATCATGAATATCCGGTAACGCCGTTTCAATGTACTCAAGACCGTACAAAGACATAGCCGCCGAAGAATACTGTTGAGAATGAACATCCGTAAACGACGTACTGGCTTCCGTTCTATCCGTTCCTAGTTGAGCGCACAAACAATACCTTAGCCAGTCCTTGCAACTAAGAACATGTGCTATACGCTGATAATTATCCGGTTCATTCGTTTTGATCCACGCCAATAAGGCAGAAGGGGCTGACACATGGGGCTCTTGTCCTGTCAACACTAAAGCAGATTGCGCTCTGCCATCAGATTGCCACGCTCGAACTTGCTCGCCAGCACGACTGTCTAAAGACAAAATACCTGCTCGAACAGGCTTGCCATCGCGATCTAAAAGATAGATACCATCGCCGTGGGCCGTTACTGATACGCCTAAAATATCCTGAGCAGAACGATGACTTTTCTGTATCGCTTCATGGATGGCTTCCGCTGTCGCGAACCACAGACCCAACATATCTCTCTCAACCCACTTTGCTTTGGGAATATGTTGTGGCACACGCCGTCTCGCAACGGCAATCTGCGTGCCATCGACATCAAATAACACCGCTTTTGTTACCGTTAAACCACTATCAATACCAAGAAAGCTAGGCATTAGCCTCTCCTTGAGTTGTTTTTATTATAGGAAGAACTCGAAGACAATCAGTGAGTAGCCTTAACCTTAAAGCCGATAAAATCGAATGGTTATAACCAAGAAAGTACTAACGAAACCAACTCACGAGAATTACCTCACGCGATAAGCTTCATCAACACTATTAATCGCCTGAACATTTCCAGCTGAGCGGCCATTTTCGTCAAAGACTTCTTTCAAAAAAGCATCCGCAATGGATTTTGCCAACTCTTGACCAATGACTCGCGCTCCCATAGTGATAATATGGGCATTATTTGACAACGCTGCGCGCTGCGCCGAATAGGTATCGTGTGTTAGAGCGGCTCGAATACCGGGAATTTTATTGGCAGAAATACTCACACCAATTCCTGTCCCACAGACCAAAATAGCACGATCGTATTTGCCATCTAATACCGCCTTAGCCACTCTTTCGGACATATTGGCGTAAAACGGTTCGGCTCCTTTTTCTGTTTTGGAGACTTCTTCCACGTCGTAACGATCACTAAGATAGTCTGCCAATACTTTTGCCAACCCTTCGCCTGCACTGTCACCCGCAATTGCAATTCTCATGATGATCTCCTGTTATTATTGTTGAGCACTTGAACACAATTTCAGAATGTTGATATAGCCTTCAACATTCCACGCCGAGCGACCGATGAACAAACCATCAACGTGTTCACAGCCGATCAACTCTTGACAATTCTCTGGGTTTACCGAGCCACCATAAAGGCAAGGTACTCTTCGACCTAACACAGCTTCTGCCGTTTTGATGATCTCTGATTGACGCAAGTCCGCATAATCTGCAGAGGCTGGGACCCCTTTTTCACCAATTGCCCAAACAGGCTCATAAGCAAACAAAAGGGGCGCGTTTTTTTGCTCCTCACTTAAGTACTGTAATGCCCCTTTGACTTGTTCCGCCAAAACACTCGTGGCATGACCACTCTCTTTATCGGCTAAGGTTTCGCCGATACAAACCAGCGGAATCAAATGATGACGAACAGCAGCCTCAACTTTTCGGCCTACGGTTTCATTGGTTTCACCAAAATACTCACGCCTTTCAGAGTGCCCTAACTCCACCATGTCTAAACAGCAGTCCGTTAACATCAACGGCGAGACTTCCCCGGTCCATGCACCACGGTCACACCAATGCATATTCTGGGCGCCCACTTTGACCGATGTCTCCTCAAGCAACGCTTTCACTTGCCTGACCGAGGTAAAAGGCGGGATAACAAAACGCTGTATCCGCTCATTCGTATTGACGTCGTCCTGCTTCAGCGCCGTTGCAAACTCAAGGGATTCTGACAAGGTTTTGTTCATTTTCCAGCTTGTGCCAACCCAGAATGTTTTATTTTTATCCATACTCTACCCCGCGCGTTAGTAGACATAATGCGCTTTAAAACAAGCGCCCTAGACCGTTGCCTTTTCATTAATCTGCGCCGTTAAAATGGCTCTCGCTGACCTTTCATCAGTGATCAATCCTGTTAATAGCTGCCCTTCTAATACCGCTTTAATGGCTTCTATTTTCTCGTCTCCGCCCGCAATGGCAACCACATCGCCATTGGGATTACCATCAATGGATACCGACAACATGCGCTCGCTCAATGCGGTTTTAATGATGTTGCCTTTATCATCAAAGAAGTGCCCCATGGCCTCTCCAACAGCCCCAGCTCGGGCGATTTCGACAATTTCTTCTGGCTTAATTGGACCCGATACGACGAGTTGTGCCGTCTGCGCAACCGTGCCAATACCGATCAACTTGATCTCCGCATGATTGGCCATAGCAAACACGTCTTGAACCCCTTTTTGTGCCATCAAAACCACTTTATCTTCTTCCGAATTTGCCAATAAAGGCACTGGCATGGTGTAAGACGGAGCGCCTGTTTTGGCAGCAATCCAATGCAATACATCATCACGGTTAATCGAGTAATCCCGTGTTAGACCACCAAGCAAAGACACAAAGCGCACATCTGGTGTATCCATAGTCGGTAATTGATCAACCACCGCCGATAACGCACGCCCTAACGCCAAACCAATGGTGATATTTTTTCGGTTCGATAAGATAGAACGCAGAAAGGAGCCACCCGCTTGACCAAGCGCTTTCAGCGGAATACCTTCTTCCCCCAGATCTGGTGCAACGATGCAATGTTTCAGTCCGTATTTTTCAATGAGTTCGTTTTCTAACTCAGCACATTCTGTGATACGGCCATCAATGGTCACTTTGACTGCCCCATCGGCAACGGCTTTGGCAATTAAACGATGGGTTTTGACCGACGTCAGCCCCAAACGCTTTGCCACCGCGGCTTGAGTTAAACCACCCACGTAATGCAGCCACGCGGCCTTAATTGCCAAAGAGCTCTCATTGTCATGCTGCATTTTTATTCACTCCATTGACCCAATTAATCTTTTCTCGTACTGCCATGGTGTTTCCTTTAACTGATTCATTTACGACCATCCGAGCTAGCATATGAAAACCGCTCAGAAAGCCCAAAACATTAAATATGTAGATCTTCAACCCCGGTATTAATGTAGGGGGCCCAAAAGGCAACGCTTTCCGCTATTTGTGGCACTACTTCGCGATCCGTCGGCTCACGCTCT
The DNA here is from genome assembly GCF_056173505.1 of Marinomonas sp. 63XJN7_7_ISO-PGPR-S23-202. Taxonomy (NCBI): domain Bacteria; kingdom Pseudomonadati; phylum Pseudomonadota; class Gammaproteobacteria; order Oceanospirillales; family Oceanospirillaceae; genus Marinomonas; species Marinomonas sp. 63XJN7_7_ISO-PGPR-S23-202. The sequence goes on from NZ_CM149677.1 coordinate 3,293,774, forward strand.
TTAAAACTGAGCTCAAGACAAATCTGATTATCTCGTGCGCCACCCGCTTGCAGAGCCGCTAATAAAGGCTCGGGTTGAATACGACCTTTTTCGTTGTAGGGTGAAGCAAAAGGCCGATGTCCGCCTTTGTCCATCAAACTTTGCTTAATATGAATGATGGGGGACACACTCGGAACCGCTTTTGCCCATGCATAGGGATCGTAATCATCAGGGTTCTTAGACATCACATCCCCATGATCGATATCCGCCATCATCCACATAGGAATGGCCATCTTGGCGTCTATCAAGCGTTGCTGAAGGTCAAGCGCAGACTGAATCGTCTCGCCAAACTCACGGCCGATACTCATTGGCTCCCAGTAGACATATTCCAACCCAGCCGCCTTAGCGTGTTCAGCAACGTCTGCCCAACAATCCATCGCAATCGAGATTAACTCTTCACGACGTGTTGCATCATCAAAATCTTGATAGGTCATAATCGCAAACTGTGTTCCTACCGAATTTCCTCCTAAATCGGCGATAATCTCGGCAAAGGTTTTAAACCATTCCACATAATAACGCCGTACGTCCGCATCAGGATGGCCAAAGTGATTAAGACGGCCATAAGGCCCCGTCATACCTGACGTGACTCTTACCCCTGTTCGCTCTAAGGCGTGTTTCATCTCTCGGGTGAGACGACGGATGACAGACGCAGGCCAGCTGGGATTAATAAATTCGTGAGTCAATTGCAAGTCACGTATTTTAATTTGATGCGCGACGGTATCAATCAAGTCATTTGGCTCGGCAAAACGGTTCACCAAAGGATTAGTATTAAGCGCTAAGGTTAGCGACATTGTTCACCTCTTCTGACGTTGTGCTGGAATGGTCCGCCGTAATGTGAGCCTGGTTATGCGACGTGATATGCTCGTTAAACCATTGAGAAAAAGCTTCTTTTTGTGAGGCATTAAAGCGCAGTCCTTCTTTCGTACGGCGCGTTAAAATATCATCCGGCGTCATCGCCCACTCATGGCTCACCAAATAGCGTACTTCCGCTTCATACAAATTCGCCCCAAAATGCTGCCCCAATCCCTCAAGCGACGCCGCAGAACCAATAATCTGGCTCATTCTGGTACCGTAATGACGTCCCCAATGCATAACCAACTCTCTGGGTAGCCAAGCGTATTGATCTTTCATGGATTGAATAAAGGTTGAGAAGTCTGCATTAGCAATATCGCCCCCAGGCAACGAGGCGTGACTCGTCCAATCTGGCCCAATATTTGGAAAAAACTTATCGATTTTTTGAATAGCGTGTTCTGATAACTTGCGAAACGTTGTTAGCTTGCCGCCAAAAACATTAAGCAATGGCACCTTACTGGTTTCATCCAAATCAAACGTATAATCACGGGTGACAGCTGATGGGTTGCCTTGCCCATCGTCAAATAAAGGCCTTACCCCTGAAAAGGTTTCAATCACGTCATCACGCTTTAACTGTTCTTTAAAGTAGCGATTAACAGCAGCCAACAAGTATTCGATTTCACTTTCGTCAGCAGTCACGTCTTCTACACGACCTTCATAAGGGATATCAGTGGTTCCAATCAGCGCTTTGTTTCCCTCATATGGGTTAATAAAAATCACGCGCTTATCATGATTTTGTACCAGATAAGCCTGCTGACCTTCCCAGAATTTGGGAACAATAATATGTGAGCCCTTAACCAACTTCACATTACGAGCACTTTTTGAAGAGGCCACACCATCAATAATATTACGAACCCAAGGGCCTGCGGCGTTCACCAGAACTTTGGCTTTAAAAACCGTCTCTTCGTGCGTTAACTCATTGCACACGGTAATCAGCCAATGGTCTTTCTCGCGTTTTGCTGAGACACAGCGCGTTCGAGTTAACACTTGCGCCCCTTTTTCCGCCGCATCCATGGCATTTAGCACCACCAACCGAGAGTCATCCACCCAGCAGTCTGAATACTCAAAGCCTTTTTTGTATTTATCTTTAATGGCTGCGCCTTCTGGATCTCGCTGTAGATCTAAAGTACGCGTACCAGGCAAACGCTTACGTCCACCAAGATGGTCATACAAAAACAAGCCTAAACGCACTAACCAAGCAGGACGATCTTCTTTACTGTGGGGCAACACAAAGCGCATCGGCCAAATAATATGACTGGCAGAATTCAACAAGACTTCTCGCTCAATGAGTGCTTCCCGCACTAAGCGAAATTCATAATATTCTAAGTAGCGCAAACCACCGTGTACCAATTTACCTGAACGGGATGAAGTGCCTTGACCTAAATCGTCTTTTTCACACAAAGCAACTGACAAGCCGCGTCCTGCGGCATCGCGCGCAATGCCCGCACCATTAATACCGCCACCAATGACAAAAAGATCTAATGTCTGCTCATTATTCATATTAAAACTCCGACTTGTTTAAAGCAGATGTTGCTACCACTTGGTCCGCTTTTATCGCTTCAAAACTCGCATTTGATGCCTTACGTAAGGCGTCAATCTTGTTCCAAGTAGTCGATAGTCGATAACGCTCTTCACTGAAAGCATCAAAAACATCATTGTAGTGATTGGCTAACGATAAACTTGGGGCTTCTTGCTCTGCGAGAAGAGGTGAAACCCATGTGTTGATACAACTCTCCATATTGGCATAAGCCCCCATAGCGACAGCCGACATCATCGCAGCCCCAGCAGCACCCGCTTCATCCCGTAAAGACATTCTGACGTTAGCATTCACGGAAGCGCCAAGGATCTGACGCAAGATAGGTGACCGCACCGCTCCACCACTTAGACGCACTTCCTTAGGTAAGGCCCCCATTTCGCTATAACAGTCACGCATGGCCATTCCCATCCCTTCTACCACGGCTCTCACCAAATCAGGAAAGCGATGTCTTGAGGTTAAGCCAGTAAAACCGGCGCGTGCTGAAGCATTAATAAAAGGACCACGCTCACCTGCATCGGAAATATAGGGATGGTACAAAAGTTGTCCTGGCATGGTTGTTTTAAGCCATCCATCGACCTTAGACACCAGTTCATGGCTGGATTGCGAGCAGCCAAAGTCGCACAATAAGTCCGCAGCAACATTCAACAACCAATCCAAATTCAACGCCGATGCCATGTTGGTTTGAACCTGAGTCACACGGTTTTGAATGGGCAATACAATTACATAGCCCGTCCCCACATCGTTCAGGTACACATCCTCTGAATTAACGGACTTCATATGCACTCCCGTGGACCCAACCACAGAACAGGCCACTTCCTCGTCTCCGGTATGAACCCCCGCACCTAATGCCGTCATCACCATATCAACATAAGCAAGTGATACCGGAATCCCAACACGCAACCCCGTCTGTTTTGCTGCTTCGTTCGTTAAAGGAAAGGTCTGTTGTGAGCCATCTATAATCGGTGGTAATAAGTGGTCATAATCAGATAATCCCAGGCTGGCAATCACCCGCTCGTCGTATTCTCTTGTTCGAAAATCGCCAAACGTAAAGCAAGCCTCTGAAGGATCGGTCGCTCTCACACCAGTCAATTTAAAATACAGCCAATCTTTGCAATGAAACGCCGTTGTCGCGGCGGCTAAAAGAGACGAATGCTTATCCTTCATGAAGGCTAATTGAGCCCCCTGCTGACAGGTATTCAGTCCAGTCCCCGTCAATTCGAAACGCAAACGATCGGTATGAGAGTACCTAAATGTATCGATGATGGGAGCGGAGCGGCCATCTAACCATAGCCACGCATCGCAAACGGGGTCTCCCTGCTGATCCATCAACCAAGTGCCGTCCCCTTGACCAGTCACTGATAGGGCACAGACACGTTGAGAAAAATTAGGAATTTGTAAACCTAGATCGCGTACCGCTTGAGCACAGTCAGACCATGTCTGCATCATAGATTGTGTTGCCGATCCATCTAAGCCTGTTTGGTAGCGATTTCTAACACTGGAAACCGCCACTTGCTCTCCTTCCATGGTAAAGGCAACCGCTTTAATCACCGACGTTCCTGCGTCGATACCAACAATCAGATCGGTTCTCACAGGCCACCTCTTACTGAATCAAGTGAACAGCAAAGTCGTATCAACGTTTTAGCATGACGCAGGCAAACACTTAGCATACTGATTCCCCATGAAGGTAAGTCTTTTGTTAAGGGCGTCACCGCATCTTAAAATCGACCATCCTTTTTTGTAATTTTTTTCTTTATCTGTTAATTATTTCTATCAAACGCCACTCTGTCAACATAGATTTTTCTCAAAAGGGATAGAAAAAGAGGCATATTTGATAGGGTAAAAGTAAAACAAATTCAAAAAAAGTATTGAAAATCAATAAGAAAATAAACATTTCATGAAGAAAAAAGAAAACAACAAGACGATTTTTAACGATGAAATAAAGTATTGAGATGAAAAATGATGATTTTTTTGTCGGTAAAAGAAATAAATTTCATTGACAGAAAGTAATTTTTAAACCATTGTTTGACTACTTAAGCTCTCTACCTACATAACAAAAACAACTATGGCTAGATCGCCACATTACTCTTCGATGCGATCACGAATAAAAAGAAAAGCCGGAGAAAAACAATGATAAACACATTGCACAAGCAAGCCGACCATCAGCGAATACCGTATCAGACTACCGTCTATCTTGCTGATGAGAGACGACCTACCTCTCTTTTTCATTCTGATACAAACACTTTCTCTATCAAGCATACGCAACCATCTTCTATTCGTTCAGCTATGAAGGGGCGTTTCTATGCGCACTAATCTCTCAAATCAAATGGTATCCAGAAAACGCAAATGGATACTTGGAACAGCACTCTTTACCATCATATTAGTAGTGGCAATGGCGCTTTGCACAAAAGTAATTGTAAACGGTTCAAGCGAAGACTTACGCCAGCAAAGCTTTTCTCCTGACAAATTCGCTCAAAAAGAATACCCATCTATCCGTGATTTTGTTGTTAATAAAGCGGTGGATGCCCAAACACTCCTGGCAGCCCTTCAGGAAAACAAAAAAAGTGCCATTGAAAAATATGGAGTAAAAAGCGGTATCGGTGCCATCATTCCAGTCAAATTTGACGCTGTCGTAGAAAGTGGTCGCTCTGGTATTTATACCCTTAAGATCGCCAATACACCGCAGAAGCAAACGATTCGTGTACAAGTTGGGCCCGCCATTAATGGTACGGCTCTGCGCGATGCGACAGGTAAAATCTCATTCGAACAGTTTACCAATCAAATTCAATATCAAAATGTGGGGGCGGCCATTAACCGCGTCATGAAAGCCGACACGCTCCAACACATCGATCAGAAGACGCTGGTGGGTAAGCAAGTCTTTATTGTGGGTGTTTTTAGACTGATCAACCCAAAGAACTGGCTGATAACACCAGTAAGGTTTGATGTAAAATGACAGTATCCATGATGCAAAACAACGACAATCATCACGTCACAGCAGAGACCGCACCAAACGATGTCGTCTTAGCGGCTCGCCATATCACCAAGACCTTTGGCAACACGCAAGCATTAAAAGCAGTTAACTTCGACATTTATAAAGGTCAGGTCACCACGTTGTTCGGAGAAAATGGTGCGGGAAAATCCACCTTAATGAAGGTTCTTTCTGGTGTCATATCACCGACTTCTGGCGATATTTTACTGGATGGCGAAGCCATTCATTTTAATAGTGCAGCAGAAGCCCGTGCACAAGGTATCTCCATCATTCACCAAGAATTAAGTCTCGCCCCCAACTTAAATGTTCGTGACAATATTTTTATGGGACGGGAAATCACGAATTCTAAAGGGGTTGATTACGCGGAAGAAGAACGCCAAGCCAAAGCGTTAATGGAAGAGTTGCAGGAGAATATTGACCCACTGACTCCCCTTGAGGAGTTACGCTTGGGACAACAACAAATCATTGAAATTGCCAGAGCTATATCTCAGAAATCTCGCATCCTGATCATGGACGAACCCACTTCGGCACTCAGTGCCACCGAAGTGGAAGTCCTTTTTAAAGTCATCAATGATTTGAAAAAGCGTGGTGTCTCGATCGTCTATATTTCCCACCACCTCGAAGAAGCGCTGCAAATTACCGATCATGCTGTGGTTTTAAGAGACGGCACCATGACCGCTTACGCTCCCAGAAAAGACATCGATCTAGAGTGGATTGTCCGCCATATGGTGGGCGAGAACTTTGACCTTGGCTCGCCACCAACAGGCTATGACATGGGCGATACCGCCTTGGAAATCGATGATTTAGTCATTCATGATCCCAAGGGAGGGCCGTTTAACGTGGTCGATCACCTTTCTATCAAAGTACGGGAAGGGGAAATCGTTTGCATCTATGGTCTTATGGGGGCCGGACGCTCAGAATTTATGGAGTGCGCTGCCGGACGTCTAAAGGCCGATTCAGGACGAATTCTACTCAAAGATGAAGAAATTTCCTCACTCTCTATTGCGGATCGCATCGCAGCGGGATTGGCCTTGGTGCCAGAAGATCGGCAAAAAGATGGTCTGGTACAAACCATGAGCGTGGGTCAAAACTTGTCTCTTGCTAGCATTGGTGAGTTTACCCGTCGATTTTTTACCTCCAATAAAGATGAAACCCATCTGATCAATCGATCCATTAAGGATGTAACGGTTAAAACAGACAGTGGTGAAGCCCCCATTGGCTCACTGTCTGGTGGCAACCAACAAAAAGTCGTCATTGGCAAAATGTTAGCGACTCATCCAAACGTTTTATTGTTAGATGAGCCCAGCAGAGGCATTGATATTGGTGCGAAAGCAGAAGTCTTTAAATTACTTGCGGAACGCGCAAAACAAGGGCTTGCCGTCATTTACTCCACCTCGGAAGTTGCAGAATGCCTAAGTATCGCCCATCGTATTATCGTCATGAACAAGGGCAAAATTGCAGCAGAGTTTGACGCCAACGTCAGTAAAGAAAAAATCATGGCCGCCTCAGGCGAAGCCGTAAAAGATTAAAAAAATAACAATATTCTGGAGTGTGATCATGTCAGCACAACACGAACAAACCTTAAATAAGGCAACTCCCCCTGCCAAGAAAGTCGACATTGGTCGGTTATTATTAGAAGGCCGTGCCTTTTTTGCCTTGATCGCTATCATCATCTTTTTTTCGTTTATGTCACCGAACTATTTTACGGTGAATAACTTTTTAATCATGTCCTCACATGTGGCGATTTATGGCTTACTGGCGATGGGCATGTTATTAGTCATATTGAATGGTGGAATCGATTTATCGGTTGGCTCTACTTTGGGGCTAAGTGGTGTGTTTGCTGGTTTCTTGATGCAAGGGGTGAACATCCAAGCACTGGGCATCACATTATATCCCTCTTTATGGGTCGTCGTTGTTTTAACCTGTGCCCTCGGCGCATTCGTTGGGCTGGTGAACGGCATACTGATTGCCCGATTCAATGTGCCCGCCTTTGTTGCCACGTTAGGTACTCTCTATGTGGCTCGTGGTGCAGCGCTATTAATGACGAATGGGTTGACGTTCAACAAGTTAGAAGGCGATCCGTCTTTGGGTAATACTGGTTTCGACTGGCTAGGATTTAATCGAATTGCCAACATTCCAATTAGTGTCATCATTTTCATCGTCATTACCCTGCTCTGCGGGATCATGCTTAGTCGAACCGCCTTTGGTCGTTGGCTGTATGCATCCGGTGGTAACGAACAAGCAGCAGACTTATCTGGTGTCCCGATTAAGCGCGTCAAAATAACCGTTTATGTACTGTCTGGTATATGTGCAGCGATTGCAGGGCTCGTTCTGTCATCACAATTGACCTCAGCAGGACCAACAGCAGGCACCACCTACGAGTTAACAGCCATTGCTGCTGTTGTCATTGGTGGGGCAGCTCTAACAGGAGGACGAGGTAATGTCCAAGGCACCTTGCTGGGCGCACTCGTCATCGGCTATTTATCAGATGGCTTAGTCATCATCGGCGTATCTTCCTACTGGCAAACGGTGTTTACAGGATCCGTGATCGTTTTGGCCGTACTCCTAAACAGTTTGCAATACGGTAAAAAGGGAAAATAGTTCGATGATACTTAAATTTTTATAGCAAATTTGTCTCAAACGAAACACAACTTGCTGTAAAGAACCTGCCGTTACTCGGCACTCGGCAACGACAATAACAATAACTGGAGCACTATCATGTTAAAGACGACGAAAAGTTTACTGCTAGCTTCTGTAGCAGGCTTAGGTTTAATGGCAAGCCATGTATGGGCAGGTGGGTTGATGTCTATCATCGTCAATGACCCATCTAACCCATACTGGTATACCGAAGGACAAACTGCCAAAGCGGAAGCAGAAAAGCTCGGTTACACGGCAACGGTTTCCGCCCATAAAGGCGACACCAATACAGAAAGCAACCTAATCGATACCGCCATCACCAACAAAGCGGTGGCTATTATTCTTGATCCGGCTAACGCAGACGGGTCTATCGGATCTGTTCGTAAAGCGGTAAAAGCGGGTATCCCCGTGTTTTTAATCAATGCCGAGATCAACCAAAAAGGGTTGGCCAAAGCGCAACTAGTATCAAACAACGCACAAGGGGCTGCCCTTGGTGCGGCGCAATTTGTTGACAGTATCGGCGACACGGGCAACTATGTTGAGTTGTTTGGTGCGCCATCCGATAACAATGCCGCCACTCGCTCTAATGGTTATAAAACCGTATTGTCACAATACCCTGACCTGAAAAAAGTGGCTGAAGAAGTGGCTAACTGGAACCGCACACAAGGCTACAACAAAATGCAGTCCATCTTGCAAGCGCATCCAAATATCAACGGTGTCATCAGTGGTAACGATGAAATGGCGTTAGGTGCTATTGCTGCACTAAAAGAAGCGGGCAAACTAAAACAAGTCACCGTTGGCGGTTTTGATGGTTCACCTGATGCGGTAAATGCGATTCTCGATGGTGAAATGGCATACACGGTTCTTCAACCTGTGGCGATCTTCTCGGCGAAAGCCGTTGACGAAGCGGATAACTATATCCGTACAGGAAAAACAGGCGCAGCGACTGAAAAACAACTGTTTGATTGCTACTTGATTACCAAAGATAACGTGAAATATTACACCTCACCTTTTGTATTATCTAAGTACTAATACTTGGTACTCTTTTCACCTTTCAAAAGGATCATTAGCGTTGGCTAATGATCCTTTTTATTATTGATATGTCAAAGTGAAGAATACACCCGCAAATATTCCGAGACAGCAATGCCATCGGCTGCTACATCGATCGGCGCATTCTGCATATCATGCCAAAACACCGCCGCTGCTTCTAATGACTTGATTTCACCTGTCCAACTGGGTATCACATAATAATGAATCAATTGAAGCTCGTCCGTAGGATGATACAGACTGCACAAATAGCGATGGGAATCAGGTACCACATCCAATTCTTCTTTTAATTCACGAACCAGTGCCTCAAGCTGGCTTTCCCCTGATTCTATATGGCCACCAGGAACAGCGATTAAACCAGGGTCAGAGGCTTTATCATCCGCTCTTTTTTCTAATAGTATCTGCTCATCTCGAATCAAGAGAAACGAAACACATTCGCTAACCATTACCATGACACCTCACAACTATCTTCATAGAGAAAGACTACCAACCCTTTCGATCTGCAAAATCATGCCACTTCATGATCATCGGTAAGAACCAAGGATGGCCAGTGTACAAAGGGCGAGTTTTAAAGGGAAAGTGATCAAAAGCGGTTTTACCATCCGTCAAATTCATTACCTTTTGAGCTACTTTACGCCCGAAATAGTTTGACCGGCCAACACCCGAACCACAATACCCCATGGCATAATGCAACCCATCCATTACACCAATATGCGGCACATGATCGAAGGTATATGCCACATAACCAGACCAAGCATAATCGATTCTCGCGCTGGCTAATTGAGGAAAAAGACGTAGCATAAAGCCTTGCAAATAACGGCTATAAATCTCTGGCCGGTCCCCTCGACCTTGCCCTCTTCCACCAAATAAAATTCGTTTACCATCGGGCGATGGTCGGTAATAGGCAACCAGACGTTCCGTACCGCCATGACAGCGCAACTTGGGTGACACTGACCGAATCACCTCTTCTGGCAGTTCCTGTGTGGCTATCATAGCAGAACGAATTGGAATCACACGACGACGAAATTTACCAAATTGTTCACCGGTATAGCCGTTGGTGGCAATAATTACGTCATCTGCTGATAAACGCCCTCCCTGATAGCGGACATCGAACCCCTTACCTTGGCGCTCTATCTGCTCCACTGGCGCATGATCAAGCAAAATAACCCCTTCTCGTTTGGCGATCTCAAACAAACCTAAAAACAATTTCGCCGGTTGTAATGTGCCATCGGTCGGATAAATCAAACCGCCATGATAGGCATGGCTACCGACTTCAGCCAACTGATCCTGACGACTAACTTCAATCGCGGGAAAGTCCACCACTTTAGCCAAGGCTTCTGCTTGCGTCACTAACCCGGCATAATGACTCGGATGACTCGCGCCACGAAAACGCCCACACATTTGTAGATCGCAATCGATGTTCTCTTCACGAATAAAGTCCACCAGCCACTGAAAACCAAGCAAACTTTCCCGAATGGTTTCATATACCTGTTCTTTGCCATAGTGCCGCTCAAGCCCTTCCACACCTAACTTACTAAAGCTTGGCCCTAACATGCCGCCGTTTCGCGATGAGGCGCCGCTACCGAACTTGGCCGCTTCCAACACCACCACTTGGCGGCCAGCACGTGCTAGGGTAATCGCCGCTGACATTCCCGTAAAGCCACCGCCGACGACCACCACATCGGCACGATTGGGCATACTTTTATCCGTCCTTGTTAACCCTGCCAAATTAAAAGATTGATCGGCCAACCAATAAGGAACATTGGTGTAGGTTGGTTGTTGATTGCTTTTCATGATTTAAAGAATCCATTTATTAAAGAAATATTAAGGCCAAAGAATGCATTACTCTTCTTAACTTACGTTACAAAACATGCTGTAAAAACTCCCGCGTGCGATCCCATTGTGGCTTCATTAGCACTTGCTCTGGCGGCCCAACTTCAACAATTTCACCATCCGCCATAAACACAACTCGATCGGCTACTTGACGAGCAAATTGCATCTCATGAGTCACACACACCATGGTCATTCCCGACTTTGCAAGATCCATCATCACATCTAGAACTTCTTTTACCATTTCCGGATCCAGTGCCGAAGTTGGCTCATCAAACAACATGATTTTGGGTTCCATTGCCAACGAACGAGAAATCGCCACACGCTGCTGCTGTCCACCAGAGATTTGTCCAGGGTAACGATGGGATAAATTCGCAATACCAACCCGATCCAACAAGTCCATCGCAATTTTATTAGACTGAGCTTCCGGCACCTTACGAATCCACATTAATCCCAACGTACAATTTTCCAACACCGTAAGATGAGGAAATAAGTTAAAGTTCTGGAACACCATGCCCATAGTGTTATGAATCACTTGGGCGCTTTGCTTATCCCTCGCCAGCCGATGTCCGAAGACTTCAACATTCCCCTCTTGGTATTCTTCAAGTTGGTTTAGGCTACGGATCAATGTTGACTTACCTGAACCTGATGGCCCACACACCACCATGATTTCCCCTTCATTGATGGTCAATGACACATCTTTCAACACATGATGATCTCCATACCATTTATTCAGTTTGTGAATACAAATGGCTTCTTTGTATGGGCGATTTTGCTGTCTACTCAATGGGTTAGGTGCTATTTCATTAGATTGCATCACAGACATTATCGATCTACCTTAAGACGTTTTTCTAAATTCAAACTGTATTGGGACATGCCATAACAAAGGACAAAGAAAATAATAGAGATCAGCACTAAAGGCTCGGTATCCAAGCCAAACCAATTTTTATCATTCGCAATATTGCGCGCCATCAACATGATGTCGAACAAACCAATAATGGACACCAAGGTGGTATCCTTTAATAAGCTGATAAAAGAGGTCATAATATTGGGAATCATCATACGCAATGCTTGAGGCAGAATAACCAAAACCATGGTTTTCCAGTAACCCAAGCCTAGCGTTTGTGCTGCTTCATATTGCCCTACAGGAATGGCCTGCAAACCACCACGAATGTTTTCCGCCATATAGGCACCAGCAAACAAACACACAGCCACTAACACTTGAGACAATTTATTGATTTGCACATCCGCAGGCAAAAAGATAGGCAGTAACGTGACCGCCATAAACAAGACCGTGATCAAAGGAACTGAGCGCAACAGCTCAATCACACCAAGCGACAACCAATGGATGACAGGCAGCTTGGAGCGTCGACCTAATGCCAATACCACCCCAACAGGAATCGCCATGGAAATAGAAAAGCCAGCGATAATAAAGGTCAAAAATAAGCCACCCCAGTGATCAATGGGAACTAAAACAAGACTGACGCGGGACAATACGATTGCCATAACAACAGATATGATGAGCCAACTTGTCACAAAAGCCATCGGCTTAGCGTTTCTTAATGACAACGTAGTAAAACGACTAACAACATACTCATGCAGGCACTTCTTACCGAATAACCTCATAACGAGATTCATATATAACAACACAAAAAAACCTAGAGCCGCCGCACTCATGACGCTATGAAAGACGCTAATATCATGACCAATAGAACCACCTAAAAAAAGGTAAGATGCTAAAAAGGGGTACAACACAATAGTGCATATACCGACCCACACTTTATAAGGTGTCTTCTTAAACGCTAAGGAAGCCAACCAGGCCACACCAAGTAAAAAGCCAATATTGACACGCCATTGCTGTGGCTCTGGATAACGTCCATAAATCAAATTATTGAACCAATCGATCACCCCTGCCCAACAGGCCCCATCTGGGCTGATTGCTAGACACTGACGGCGATTAGCGGCACTCCATACGGCATCAAATATCGCCCAATTTAGAGCGGGTTTAAGCACCAAATACAATAAGACGAACACACATAAGGTCAGTATGGCATTCCAAACGTTATTAAATAATTTAGCTCTTACCCAGCCAGCCAGCCCCCGAGAGGCATTTATTGGTGGTCGGCTTGGCGTGGCTATAAATTGGCGTAGAGGCGATGACTCACTATTTGCATTTACTAGATCATTCTCTTTCATCTATCTCACCTTCAACTGGACGCGGTCGTTGTAGACATTCCGCGCATAAGACATAAGCAAACTGATCACCACATAAAACCCCATCACCATGGAGATAATCTCAATGGCACGTCCAGTTTGATTAATGGAAGTTTGCATAAATAAAGACACCAATTCAGGAAAGCCAATCGCCACAGCCAACGACGAGTCTTTTGTCGTTGCCAACCATGCATTAGTGATTGGTGGAACAATGGCTCTTGCTGCTTGCGGAAGAAGAATAAGGCGTAGCGTTTGAAGGCGAGAAAAGCCAATAGTTGAAGCCGCTTCACCTTGACCATGGTCAATTGATTGCATACCAGCTCGAACGGTTTCAGCAATACTAGCTGAGCGGTAAATTGTCATGGCCATAAACGCCGCCCCAAAAGCAGCAGGTAAAAAGAGCCCACCCTCAAAATTAAAGCCATGCAATGTTGGTATGCTCCAAACGAGAATAGACGTGCTTTTTACGATAAAGAAATACGTCACCACCAGCATCGCCACGCTACCGGCCAATAACCAAATGGAATGTTTCCCTGTAATGCGACGTTGTTTATAAGACCATTTCACTAAAAAGAGGAAACTCATAAGAGCAACAACAAGCAGAATAACCGACCATAATGCACCACTCTGCACTGTTGGCGACGGCACATACAAGCCACGATTATTAAGAATAAAACCATCACCCAAATGATAACTTTGGCGAGGCGAAGGCAATTTGGAAAAAACAACCGTGAACCAGAAGATAATCTGAATCAGCAGCGGAATATTACGAACCAGCTCGACATACCAGCGCGCTAATTGAGACACCATAGGATTAGCAGATAAACGCATAATGCCAATAATGGTGCCAGTAATGGTCCCACAAATAATAACACTGGCAGATAACACCAACGTATTAAGCACACCAACCCAAAAGACTCGCCAATAGGTCATCGTTGGATCATAAGGAATAATGCTCCAACTGATATTGAAGCCTGCCGTTGAATGCAAAAACCCAAAACCAAGACTTAACCCCATTTGTTTTAGGTTATGGTCTGCATTAAAAAAAAGATAAGACAAGAAAGCGAGAACGGACAGCAAAACCATTGCCTGTATTAAATAGCCTCGCAGACCATCTCGTCCAAAAATACCTGACTGCAAAAAACTCCGAAATGATGACAAAAACTTTGACGCGGATAACCCCAGTCTGTTCACCATAGACCTATTTCGCATTTCTATGCCCTCGTTAAAACAATAGAAGCGAGCTATCCGATCCATATGAGTCCAGATAGCTCCAAAGAAAAGTTCTAGCGAAACGACTTGGCGTACATCAAACCGCCTTTCGTCCAAAGTTCATTCAACGTACCTTCACGCGGAATATTCAAGACAGTGCCAGGCCCCACATTTCGGTCATAAACTTCACCGTAATTGCCTACTTGTTTGATGACGTTATAAGCCCAGTCTTTTGACAGACCCAACCCTTCATTCAAATTACCCTCTGTGCCTAAAATTCGCTTCACAACAGGACTCGTAGAATGAGCTTTCATTTCATCAACATTTTTAGAGGTGATGCCATACTCTTCTGCCGCCACCATGGCTTCAAACGTCCATTTCACGACGTTCGCCCATTCACTTTGATTTTGTCTCACGGCAAAAGATAAGGCTTCTTTTGAAATCGTTTCTGGCAGGATTTTATAATCGTTCGGATTCGGAGCCGCGGAACGCTGAGCGGCCAAACCCGACTTATCGTTCGTCAATGCATCACAGTTATTATTAAAAAACGCGGTATTACGCACGGCAGAGTTATCAAATACAACGGTTTTTAAATCCAAATGATGACTACGACTGTAGTCGGCGACATTTAATTCACTGGATGTCCCCGTCAAAACGCACACCGTCGCGCCTTTTAGATCTTTCACCGAGTTCACACCAAGATCTTTGCGAACCATAAAACCCTGACCGTCATAGAAGTACGTCTCTAAAAAGTCGACCCCTTGAGTCGTATCGCGAGATTCTGTCCAGGTCATTCCTTTAGACAGTAAATCGCCTTTGCCACTTTTGATGGACGTAAAACTCTGCGCCCATTCCACTGGCAAAAACTTCACCTTACTTGCATCCCCAAACATAGCCGCCGCGACAGCGTGGCACATGTCAATATCCATACCACTCCACTTACCATCTTTGGATAGACTGTAAAAGCCTGGGAAAGAGTTACCTATTACACAATTAACATACCCTCTGTCTTTTACCTCCTGAAATACATTCGTATCGGCATAGGCATAGCTTTGCAACGTAACGAATGAGGTAACGACCAACAAACTTTTGGTAATCATTTTCATGTGAGTTCCTTTTATGATGACTGGCATTTGTAATTATTAGAGCTCTGCGCCACTTAGTGGGCCCGCTATCGTCTTATCTGACCTGACGCTACTAGCATCTTATGGGAAGATTCATCATAATCACACTGAATAATTTAAATGACCTCATAACTTTAGGTTATCTCTATGAATATCAATAAACTCAGAATTTTTCATGAAATTTTTGTCACAGGAAGCATTACGAGGGCAGCCGAGCGCAGTCATGTAAGCCAACCAGCGGCAAGTAAAATGCTGTCTAACTTTGAGGAGGAAATCGGTTATAAACTTTTCGAACGGAACAACGGAAAGCTGATTCCAACGGACGAAGCTCATTACTTACATGAAGAGGTCTATGGGCTTTTACAGAGTGTCAATCATCTTGAAGACAGCATAAAAGGAGCGAAGAACAATAAAAAAGGACGTTTGAGGATATGCAGCATTTTGGGGCCATCCTATCGTTTTTTACCGGAGCTGATTGCTCGTTATATGCAAATCAACCCAGATGTGAAAGTCAGTTTGCATTTATCCGGCTGTACTGCCATCAGACAAGGCGTAGCGACTGGACAATACCAAATAGGTTTAGTCGACAAAGCTGAAAGCTCTTATCGCCATGGCTCACTTGCAATGGATTTACTATGCCATTGTGCCATTCCTAAACAGCATCCTGCTGCTCGCTACAGCATACTGACACCGGAGATATTAAAAGATATTCCGTGGATCACCTTAGACTATGAAAATGCTACGACCAAGGCATTAAAACAGGCTTACCGAGAAGCAGGAGAGCTATTTAATCGCACCATAGACGTTCACACAACCGTACAAGCTCTATCTTTTGTGAACCTAGGCATGGGCGCGACATTGATAGATGCACTAAATTACAATTATTTTGAGGAGGTATTTCATATGCCCAATGTAAAAATAGTGCCCTTCGAGCCAAAAATCTTAGAACCTTTGGAAATCATCACCTCTAACGTGCTCCCCTTATCTGGCATCGCTAAAGAGTTTCATACCATGATGATCACAGAACTAGAGAAAAGACAGATTTTGTAACCATAGTCTTTCTTATCAGAGTAAGATAAAAAAAGAAAAATTAAGAGCAAACACTTGATTATTGCTCTGCATTATTTTTCTCAACAACGCCCCCTTTATCAGCAACCTCAAGGGTCTTCACCATGGGGTCGATTACTTTGTGAAACCACACCTTACCAAGGGTTTGCACAAGGGCTGGATAGCCGCTTTTTGGTAAACGCCCTTGGGCAACAAACTCTTTTGAAATCAGTACCTGCCCCGAAGAAGAAATTAATCTCCAGCGCCCCGCAACATGAACCTCCCCATTAAGGTCGCCATAGAAGGAATCAACATCTATGCTTAAATGCTCTGATGAAGAGACCAAATCCTGTGGTCCAAACCACTCAATATTTGGCATACGCTTAATCAAGGCTTGCAGGGTAAGTCGACTCAATTGGGGTGCTAATGGCTCTGCCCACAAGTTTTGTTGAGACCGAAAGACTTCGCCTTGTTTAGACACTAGCACTATTTCATTGCCGGCAAGGTAGTCAGCCACTCTAATGGGCAACAGTTGAATGTGCGCTACCTGTTGTTTTTTATCGGGATGCTTTTTACTGAATGAGTCCGACGATATCGATGTCGTAGCTTCGGCATCATGATCCATCAAGAGATATTCATTACTTGGCACAACAGCTGTCGCACAACCCGTTAACAAACAAGATAGTGCCACCGCTACACAGAGATAATATCGACTGAGCATATGTTGATTTTCCTATTATTGTGTTCCCGCTCTGGGTTGAATGTCTGGCTGCTTTTTCTTATCAAAAATCAGGACATTAGGATCTTTTCTTAATTCTCTTAATAAGGGTTGTAGCTCATTAAGAGATCGTTGTAATGACTCAATACTCTGCCGAGCTGGCCCGCCTATTTGACCGTCACTTTGATAGGTAACAAGCGTTTTCTTTAGCTCTTGAACTGCCTCTAACACTTGTTTCGGCAGTGCTTGGGTGTCTTTTTTCTGTAGCAATGCATTGAGGTCATTTGTTAGCTTATTGATACTTTGCAACGTGTTATTCGCTTCGACCATCGCATGATTTAGATGTGAAAAACTGTCTTCAATAGGCGCTTCTGATAACTTATCTAGGATAATCGAGACTTTTGTTTCAATATTCGCCAAACTATTTGGCGTTGTTGGAAACACATCAATCCCGTTCAATGTTTTATTCTTGATCGGTTGAGCATTTGCCACAATATTCAAATCAATGATCTTCGCCCCCGTTAATAAGTTGCTGGTTTTTAATGAAGCCCTAAGGCCTTCATGAATGCTCTTCTCAAGCATACTTTTAAACTCTTGCCGACTCATACCATTGAGTTGATGGTCCAGCCGTTGTGGTTCTATTCGAGCAAGTACCGGAACTACAGGGTCGGTCATCGAGGTAAGAGCACGTATATCTAATCCATCATAAGGCACTTGCATCACGGTACCGATGCGTAATCCGCGATACTCAACGGGGGCCCCAACTTCTAAACCACTGATATTTTCTTTGAACAAAAATAAATAATTAATAAACTCGTTATACACATGGTTTTGCGCAACTTGTTTGGAGGAATAAAGCTCGAACTGCGATAAATTTTTTACCGGATGCCCTATTTGTTGATCTTTCAGCATGCCAAAGCTGATCCCACCAGAAAGCAAGGTTTCAAGAGAGTCCAATCTTACTTCAAAGCCTCGCGCAGAGCTTTGCAACGAAAACCCTGGCGTAATCCAGAAATGGACAGCACTATTGACTAAAGAATCATAAGGCGCACGAATGAATATCTGATAGGTAATGGCATTTTTCTTAATATCGAAACCCACTTTTTCAATGTAACCTACATCATAGCCACGAAAATGTACTGCCGTACCAACATCCATTTTTGAACTGTCTCTACTGAATAATTTTAGATGAATACCTTGGCTTTTATTAGTCGAAACAGGAGGGTTGGGGAGGATGGTAAAATGCGTCGTCCGTTCCCCTTTTAGACTCGGTTCCATTTCAATATAAGCGCCTGAGAGCAGTGTTCCTAAGCCACTAACTCCGGCTTTACCAATACGTGGCTTAACAACCCAAAATTGTGCATCCGCATGCAACATTTTACTGGCATTTTTATTCATTCGGACGGTAATAATGGCTTGATTAAAGTCATCACTCAAGCGAACCGCCGTCACCGTGCCCACATCTACATTACGGGCTTTGACCTTGGTTTTTCCAGCCTCAATACCATCCGCGTTTTGTGCAATCAAGGTCACTTCTGGCCCTTGATTAGACCAATTTTGGTACACCATCCATCCCGCAATGAGTAAAGCGATTAGAGGAACAAACCAAATAGTATTAAAGCGGATTTTACGTACCTCTTGGAGGTTGTCATTCTCAGTACTCAAACCAAAATTCCTCTGTTAATCTCGTATGGTGCTTTTTGCTATCACTCGTCATGGGTATGCTCTTCTTTATCCCAAAGCAATCTAGGGTCAAATGACTGCGCCGCTAACATGGTCAGTATCACCACACTGGCAAAACATAAAGCCGCTTTTCCAGGGTAGATATTAAGCAGCCCTCCCAACTGAATCAGTCCCGTTAAAATAGCCACAACAAAAATATCGATCATGGACCAGCGACCGACAAATTCAGTCAAACGATACAAGGTGAGCTTTTTCATAATGCCATAGGGACTTGGGCGGTAAGATTGCCAACACAACCAACTCAGCGCTAACATTTTCGCGATCGGAATAAACACACTCGCAATCAAAATAATGACCGCAACAGGGTAAGAGCCCTCCGACCATAACAGCAGTACGCCGCCAATTATCGTCGTAGGTGTAGTAGAGCCAAAATATGTAGTCTCCATCATAGGAAAAACATTAGCAGGCACATACATGATCAAAGAGGCGATTAACAGGGCAATTGTGACTTTAATACTTTGCGGCTTCCTACTGTGAGCCTCATGACCACAACGGCTGCAGTACTTGTCATCGATAAGGAGAATAGCGCCACAGGTTTGACAGCCTTTTACACCTTGAGAGCGCGCCGTTTGCGAGCGTAACGTAACACTTAGAGAAGGCGTCGCGACCTGATGCCAGAACCATCGAATATCCACCATCGACACCGTCTTTACCAAACAAATAACAAACCCACAAAGCGCCCAAAACGACAGCCCAAGACCAATCGAAACACTCCCTTGCATTTTAATCAAAGCAACAATGACTCCCACCAAAAACACATCAATCATTAGCCAAGGCTGAATGCCAACTAATATACGAATCAAATAAGTCTGCAACCTTTGATAACGATTTCTTTTTAAATACCAAACCAACACTATGACACAAAGCAGATACAGCGCCGGCAATATTAATAAGGCAATTAAAATTAACACCCCTAAAAATGTGAAAGAATTCAGCAATAAGGTCGATATCTCTTGCCAAAGGCTGACCGTTCTACCGACTCCCGCTACGGAAAAGCTCAAAAAAGGGAAACTTAGTGAGAGTACCAACATCAATAGCCCAGATCCGCCAAAAGCCAAAAGATTATTCAACCTTTGCTTGGGTTGATAAAACAAAGGACTTCGACATCGAGCACAGCATAATTGTTGCCCCTCTTGTAACTCTGGGATAGGCGTCACCCAATCACACTCCTGACAAACCGTCGCATGATGACTTAAAAATGAGGGTTTCATATAAAAAGGCTACCAGCTATAAACATCATTTCTATTCAACCAAAAGTTAAAAAATACTACGGTGACTAAGATCCCAAATGTAAGAAAAGAATACACTCACGGACCGTTAGTCAATATTGTTTTATATAAATGAGTCCTTTATTTGCCTAAAGAAAAGAACATCAAGACGCAAGCAAATTCTTTTCAAAAAACATACATCAAAAACTAACTTTATGGGCTGTAAATCATTATTATATATAGATAATTACTTGAATCGCCTCAAAAATAATAAAACCAAAATTAAAAAGATTCGAGCCTGTTCCTCTCGGCCCTAAATCTTTTACCTTCATGAAGTCACTTAAACATAAAGGTAAGTTATAAAAGATATCACTGAGACAAAAAACGGTTCACATCTTGCTTTGCTTAATATATGGCGTAACCATCATCCTCTAACGAAAGTTTTATATTACTATGAAAAATTTGACAACGTTTAGATACTTATATCTCTTATGCCTAATGGCTCCCATGTTTTTTTGCTCTGTCGTCCATGCAGACAACACCAATCCAGCTCAAAAAGAAGCTGAGCCATCACAACAAACTACGCTGCAGACAAACAAAACAGAAAAACAATCAAAAGTCCCAGCACAAGACAAAGAGCAGCAGGTTGTCGATGAGTCCGTCAAAAAAGCACTACAGGATCCCAAATCTGGTTATCAATTCACGGATCAAACCGTAATTGATATTGCCAAAAAGTTGGCTAAATCCCCTATGGTACCACCTCTTAAAGCACCAAAAGCGCTCTCTGATCTAGACTATGCGACGTACCGGAAAATAAATTTCCAACAAAACCAAGCGGTATGGGGTAATACACCGACACCTTTCTCCATCCAGCTTTTTGCGCCTGGCTACCTTTATAAAGACCTCGTCGACATCGATGTCGTTGAAAACGGTAAAGCCTTCCCTTTAGAAGTATCACCCTCTTCTTTTTCTACCCCCAATAAAAAATTGGCTGAATTAATTGATAAGGTCGGAAAGTTCGCAGGGTTACGCTTACACTACCCAATCAATACGAAAGACCATAGTGATGAGTTTATTGTGTTCCAAGGAGCCACTTATTTCCGCGCTATTTCTAAAGGTCAAACCTATGGTTTATCGGCTCGCGGCCTTGCAATCGATGTGGCTCAACCAACGGGGGAGGAATTCCCCATGTTCAAACATTTCTGGATAGAACGTCCATCGGTCACACAAAAAGCCATCGTGGTACATGCATTATTGGACAGTAAAAGTGTCACTGGCGCCTATCGATTTGGTATTTACCCAGGGTCGCCTACACGCATTGTCGTAAAAGCAACGCTCTTCCCCCGACAGGACGTACCGCATGTTGGTCTTGCTCCACTGACGTCTATGTTCATGTTTGGTACCATGGATCGTTCAGACGAGCCAGATTATAGACGCCGTGTTCATGATTCTGAAGGACTACAAATACAAACAGGACATGGTGAAATACTATGGCGCCCTTTAAATAACCCAAAAACTTTACAAATCAGTTCTTTCTATGACAAGTCGCTTAAAGGCTTTGGTTTGATACAGCGCCATCGCCACTACAGAGACTATCAGGACTTAGAAGCTAACTACCAAACACGTCCTTCTGCTTGGGTAAAACCACTCAATAACTGGGGGCCAGGCCATGTTGAACTTGTTGAGATTCCGTCAAACTCAGAAAGCAACGATAATATCGTCGCCTATTGGCAACCAAAAGGGGGCCTAAAAAAAGGTCAGCCTTATCGCTTTTCATACCAATTAACTTGGCCTAATGACACCCCTATATTAGCCAATAAACCACATATTGTAAGAAGTGCAAAGGGTACTAAACTGTTTGGCAAATATAAAGGAAAACCCGAAGTTGTTATCGACTACAGCGATATAAATGTTGATGATATTAAGAAACTACACATTAATGCGTCTACCAGTGCAGGGAAGATTCTAGAAACGCATCTCGTAAAAAATCCCCACATTAATGGCATTCGCGTCTATGTGACGTTCGATACAGACAATGCCGATGTAGCAGAGCTACGAGTCGCATTATCAGAAAATCACAAAGAAATCGCCTCTACATGGCTTTACCGATGGTTGAAACAACAATGATGAGTAATGTTCAAAAGGCAGACATCGGCACCTCTTTACCCAAAGAGTCGCCGCTAGAGATGCCAAGACACAAGGTTCAAGAAGAGCGACAACCCGCAAAAAAGCTGTCCGATCAGCCCCTTATAAGCATCTTTCTGGCACGCCTTTTTGTGTTTTGTGTCACGGTCTATTTATCATGGTACGGCGCAACCGAAATGTTCGCCGTTCTAAACACCAACTCCATTGCTGGAATGCAGTGGGCTTTCCTTGTGTTGTTTTGTATTAACTTCACATGGATTTCCTTTGCATTTTCACAAGCAACATTGGGCTTTTTCAGTCAAATAAATCCCTTTCGACGCAAAATCAAAGAGGCAGAACCAGAAACGGTCACCGCGATATTGCTACCGGTTTATAATGAAGACCCTGTTC
Source organism: Marinomonas sp. 63XJN7_7_ISO-PGPR-S23-202 (assembly GCF_056173505.1). NCBI lineage: Bacteria > Pseudomonadati > Pseudomonadota > Gammaproteobacteria > Oceanospirillales > Oceanospirillaceae > Marinomonas > Marinomonas sp. 63XJN7_7_ISO-PGPR-S23-202. Next base: position 3,316,503 of record NZ_CM149677.1, read on the forward strand.
GCATACGCGCCAGCATGGAAGCAATGCATAGTGATCTAGTTGAAAAAGCCCCGGGGAAGTTCGCCTTTTTCATTCTTAGCGACAGTAACAAAGCCAATTCGGCCGTGAAGGAAAAACAAACCTTTTACCCGATTCTAAACAATGATACTGACAAGTGTCCGGTGTATTATCGCCGCCGCTACAATAATGCCGAAAGAAAAGCGGGCAATATTGCCGATTGGGTGACCCGCTTTGGTGGCGCCTACGAAAGCATGATTGTGCTTGACGCCGACAGTTTAATGAGCGCGGACTGTTTGATTACCTTATCTCGTCGGATGGCCGCTGAACCTGGAATGGGCTTAATCCAAACCCTCCCGACCATCATTGAGGCCAATACTCTGTATAGCCGATTACAGCAGTTTGCGAACCAATGCTTCGGTCCCATATACGCGGCAGGCTTATCAGCATGGCATGGGAGTGCCTCCAACTTTTGGGGCCACAATGCCATCATACGCACAAAAGCATTTGCCTCTGCTTGTGGTTTACCTATTTTGTCGGGGAAGGCCCCTTTTGGTGGCCACGTAATGAGCCATGACTTTATGGAAGCAGCTATGCTACGTCGTGCGGGATGGGGTGTCCGCTTTGATAATGACCTGCAAGCCAGTCATGAGGAAGCGCCGCCATCGCTGGTTGATGTGATGGTTCGTGACCGTCGTTGGTGTCAGGGTAACTTACAGCATAAAGCTTTCTTATTCGCAAAAGGGTTTCACTTTGCCACACGCCTTCATATTATCTCTGGCATTTTCGCGTATTTAAGCGCCGTATTCTGGTTCTTACTGATCGCCGTGGGGTTTGCCCTTGCTTTACAGGCTCACTTTGTGCGCCCTGAATACTTTGCCAACCCCTCACTGTTTCCAACTTGGCCAGTATTCGATTTTGAAAAAGCCCGCTTGCTGTTTGAAATATCGATGGCTCTAATACTCGCCCCCAAAGTATTTGGCTGGTTAAGTGCCATGGTAAATCTACGTCGTTGTCGAGAATTTGGTGGGCCTATTTTTCTAACCATTAATAGTCTACTAGAAGTCGTTTTATCGGCGATGTATGCACCGATTTTGATGTTTTCACAATTTCTGGTGGTATTTGATGTTTTAAAAGGTCGAGACAGTGGTTGGTCTGCCCAATCCCGCGACGATGGCGCGACACCGTTAAAGACTGTCTGTCGTGCTCATTTATCGCACACCCTATTAGGGGCAGGGCTGGCCTCCTCTACATTGTACCTTAGCCCTCAGTTATTTTATTGGTCGTTACCAATCAGCTTTGGTCTCACCTTCTCTATTCCTTTGTCTTGGCTAAGTGGTGGGGCCAAACGCGGGAATCTACTGTCTACTATGGGCTTTTTAAAATCCTCACAGGAAAAAAGGCCAACGCCTATCGTGAAGCGACTACATGATGCGCAACAGCGGCTTAACCACGTCTATACGCACGATGATTTATCTGCTTTGCATAGAATGACCCAAGATGAGCATTTCTATCGTTGGCACTTGGCACAAATGCCCCAAGAAGACTTAGCGACCTTAAGTCGTCCTCGTATTTGTGCAGAGTGGCAGATAAAAATGAATGATAACCTAGATGACTTGGTTAAAAACATCAAAGAAGAAGAGTGCCTAGCCATTCTGAAAAGCCGTTCCTTAATGGAAGCCATGGGGAAATATCTTCCCGAAAAAGCGGCTTAGAGGCGCATAGCATGAAAACGAACAGGGCGAGCATGAGCTCGCCTGTTTCGCTACAGCATTTTACGCATATATACCCGAGCATAGCCTTCCTCTTGCCGACGCTTATACTCGTGGTACCCTTTGCGAGTGTATAGGGCCTGATTCTCCAACATCTTTTCATGGGTATAGAGATAAATGGCATCATAACCTAGCTGTCGCGCCTGTTCTTCTGCATGACGCAATAATGTCCCACCAACTCCTAGTTTTTGATAGTTAGGATAAATGGCTAGATTGTCTAACAGAAATCCCTCTTCCGTTTGTTTGAGTACAACAAAACCCACTACCTCATGATGATATTCAGCCACCCAAACCTGATGCTGTTGGATAATCTGAATATAGTCTTCCAGCATGGGGGCTGGCCGCTGACCAAGTTGCTCAACATATTTCTTATAGGAAAGGTGCGCACAATCAGCCAGACTAATTGCCTCATTTAGGCGAGCCAAACGAATCAAAAGTGTCTTTTCATCATGTTCGACCACCATCTATCTACTCCCTTTGTTGGCTTTCGTCGGTCTCGGTGAGCGCTTTGCTGGCCGAGACTTTCCAGCGACAGGGGATCTACCTCCTTTTGCTGGCTTCCCGCTATTCGGTGCCCCCTTTCCTGGTTTGTTAGGTTTATCAATAGGTGTTCGTCCTGCCCCTTTAGACGACCCCTTTCCTGCGGGCTTATGACGATTTCCCGGCGTGTTTTTACCCGATGCGGCGTTCGGCTTTTTCTTAACCGATGGACGCTCTCCCGAGGAGAGTTTAGCTTTGTGGGCTTTTTTAGATGTCGTATTGGACTCGGATGAAGATCCCTCAATGGCCTTAAACAAACGGTCTATTTCTTTTGCGGTAAAATCTCGCCATTCGCCAACAGGTAAGCCTTTTAGATCAATATGCATAATGCGGATACGCTCAAGCTTGATCACCTCATAACCAAAATGCTCGGCCATACGACGAATTTGACGATTCAGTCCTTGCACTAACGTAATACGAAAAACGTTATTCGCTTCCTTAGATACCTGACACTTTTTCGTCATCGTCCCCAATATTGGGACACCATTGGCCATACCGCTAATAAAGGACTCCGTAATCGGCTTATTGACCGTCACTAAATACTCTTTTTCGTGATTATTTCCAGCGCGAAGCACCTTGTTAACCAAGTCCCCATTATTGGTCAAAAAAATCAGACCTTGCGACTCTTTATCCAAGCGACCAATAGGAAAAATTCGCACGCCATGGCCAACAAAATCGACAATATTATCGCGCTCTGTACTTTCCGTCGTGCTGACGATACCAACCGGCTTATTTAATGCGATAAGCACAAAATCTTCGGCATCTTTTGGTTCTATCAATTGCCCATTGACTCTGACGGTATCACCAGGAGCAACTTGATCTCCCACTTTCGCCCGCTTGCCATTGATAAACACATTCCCCTGCTCAATAAAGCGGTCTGCATCACGTCTGGAGCAGATACCACTTTCGCTAATGTACTTATTCAAACGAGTTGTTGACGTGTTCAGCATAAAAATATCTTAGTGTCTTGTGATTAAAAATACTAAGAAATGATCAGAACCATTAACCAGTCGCAAATAGATAAAAACCGATCTATATTCTTAGTAAACATACACGAACAGTATATAGGAAATACAATAAGCACGCGCGACTTAGTAGAAGGCCGAACGACGTTAAGGCGGACGACGTTCCCAATTTTTTTTTCACACTTTGATTGCTAATATTCAGCTATTATTAGATTAAGAGGAAAATCGTATGTCGTCTAAGACCCCATTACCACATCCCCCCACCTACAACATGGCACAAATTTTTCTGCATTGGGCCATAGCGGTTTTGATCGTCGCGAATTATTTTGTTAGTGATGGGATGGGGCATATGCTGCGCCAGCATATCGAAGACGCAGCCAGCACTCCAAACTGGGTGGGAGATTTTCATATATACGTGGGCTTAGCCATACTCGGATTAATGGTTATACGCGTTTTCGTGAGGTTGTTCAGCAAAATGCCAGAACAAAAAAGTACAGGTAGTGAAACCTTAGACAAGATATCCCACTGGGTACACATCGCTCTATACTGGCTGATGTTCTTAGTACCCGCGTTTGGTGCTGCCTCTTGGTACCTAAAAATTCATTTTTTGGGGGATATACATGAAATTACCATGAACATCATGATGAGCTTAATTCTCCTCCATGCACTGGCTGCTCTATTTCATCAATATGTATTAAAGGACGGGCTCCTTCTTCGCATGTTAGGACGCTCTTAACTCTAGCCAAAAATAGGCAATCCACTTAATACTGCGATTCAGGTAATCTTAAACATTGCCTGAATCTTTGCTTAATGTGGCAAAATAGATGTCCCCTGTACTTCTAGCACACTTTTAGCCTCTGTGCGTTCAATGATTTTTACTAACGCAGACTGAATAAATTCATCTTCACGCACATTTCCTTTGCTAGAAAAGCGCTGTTCTTGAGCAGGCTCACCATCCTCTAAAATCAACATAGCAACAACCTCATTCGCCTGATCTGCCGATGTGCCAAAGTACGCTAAGGTGAGTTTTGGGTAACCTTTAAAGCCCATTTTTACTCGTTTGGCGATGCGCTTTTTTGCTTTCTCTACATTCATTTTTAGCTTCCCTTTTTATCAACCCAGACCTTAACAACATGATAAAAATGCCGTTCGCAAACCAAGAGTAGCACTAATGCCCACACCATAAAGAAATAAATGCGCCAAGGGGAATAAAAAGAACCTTAACTAACCATCATTAAAAGTAGACCTGACCGTCAAATTACTAGAAAATACTTGCTATATTCGACGCCATAGCGAATTGAACCTTATAACACGGATCTAAAAGCGAGCCCAAATGAACCCTTTGTTAGAACATGCCTTGACTGTGTTTATGGCTTTTTTTGCCATTATGAATCCGGTTGCTAATACGGTTGTTTTTGCAGGCTTAACAGGCCATAAAAGCAAGTCTGAGCAACTCAAAGTCGCCAAAAAAGCAATACTGTTGACGTTCTTAATCATTTTAGTCTTTTCTGTTTTAGGAAAAGCCCTTTTTCATTTGTTTGGCATTACCTTACCCGCCTTGAGAATAACAGGTGGGTGTTTGATCTTTTTGGTGGGCTATCAAATGCTTCATGGGGAAAGTTCAAAACTCCACAGCCCGGAAGATAATGACGACTCGAACGAATCAGACGAGGCAGTTTCCCCTTTAGCGGTGCCTCTGCTTGCAGGCCCGGGCACCATCGCAACCGCCATGAATTATTCTGCCGCTGGTGGCTGGCAAGAAATCGTTATTACCGTGTCAGTCTTTCTTGCTCTGTGTTTTATTACCTTTTTCTGCTTTATTTTCAGCTCAAAAATACTCTCTTTAGTCAGTCAAAGCGGACTGACTATGATCACTCGCTTAATGGGGCTGATTCTTGCCGTTATCGGGGTGCAAATGCTCGTCACAGGAATAAACGTAGCAATCCACATTAGCTAAAAATACCAGCAGCACCAAGCATTAGGCTACAAGGGGGGACTGATTTGTATCTTTATGATCACTCCCCAATATCCCTAGAGTTACATTGCGCTGACTGGTAAACTGCCTGTTCCAATTTTCTGTGGACAGAACTTCATGCAAACTTCAACTCTACATCGTTCAAAGTGCCCCTCTATTATTGGGTTAACCGCCATTATTTTCGCCGCCAGTTTGCTAACTGGCTGCAGCAAACCACCACAAGAACAACACATTGAGGGCTATGCCCAAGGTACCACTTACCATATCACCTTTTGGTCGAAGAAGAAGGTACCAACTGATGAGGTGGAATCTTCTTTCAATACTACCTTGGCACAAATCGATAAAGAATTATCGACTTATCGACCAGACTCCTACATTTCCAAATTCAACTCCAGTACATCGACAAAGTGGCAGCCAGCTTCCCAAGATTTTATTGATTTGATTAATATCGCCAAAGACATCAATAAAAAGTCAGAAGGTTGTTATGACCCAACCATCGGCCCTCTATTTGATTTATGGGGCTTTAAAAAAGACACCCTTCATGTACCAACGGACGCAGAAATAGCGGCAACAAAAGCGGATATGGGAATGGATAAAATCCAAGTGGATGAAAAAGATAAACTTATTCGCAAGACAAACCCGTTAGTCCAATTGGACTTCTCCTCCATGGGCGAAGGCTACACCATAGGAAAACTGAGTAAGATACTTGAATCCAAAGGAATCAATAACTATCTCGTTGAGTTTGGTGGGGACATGAAAATCAAAGGACACAAACCAGATGGTAAAAAATGGCGCATCGCTATTCAGCGCCCCATCAAAGAAAAAGATGGTTCACAAAAAGTGTATAAGATCGTCACCATTGAAGATGAAAAAGGCGTCACACTAGATACATCCGGAACATACAACCACTATTTTGACGATAAAGGGGTAGAGTACTCTCATATTCTGAATCCAAGCACTGGCCGCCCTGTTACTCACGATTTGGTTTCTGCCTCTGTTTTCGGTACAGATCCAAGAATCAGCGATGCTTGGGCAACCACGATGCTATGTCTTGGTCCTGTCAAAGGGGCTAAAATAGCCAAGCAACAACATCTCGAAGTATTCTTTATCGAACATAAACATGGCAAATTTGTAAACTCCGAGAGCGAAGCCTTATCTTCTAGTAAACGCGTCAAATTCGACAAATAACCCTGCGTCACAATAAGAAGTTGAGTAAGCGAATTTACTCAACTTCTCTTCATAACCAAACCATTCTTACAAAAGATACCTCCATCTGGCATTTAGTCTAATCAGAAAAAGCAGCTACAGGCGTCAGCGCTATTGTCGATAACATCAATTTTATGCCGATAAGATTGGTCTCACTGCGCAGTAATATTTAAAAAGAACAAATGAACGAAAAAGACAGCCTCTCTTAAACACCAATCCTTACGTCAATCAACGGTCTAGAAAAACCGACAAAGCGAAAATGAACGAATATTCATATTTTCTTATATTTTACTTAAAATAGACAAAATAATGACAATAGATCAAAATATTCGCACCAATAAAGAGCATTAGCCATCTTTAAAATGCTCTTTATGTGAGCACAAACAAAGAAAACAGCTCTATTTTGAAACGTTTCATCTTTCTTCTCACTAGAAAACATCAATATTTGCTTTAATTTTCATGCAAAAAGCACATATGGCACGGTGTCTGCTATAGGGATTATTAGTCACATAAAAAAACATTTCTTTGTTGCGTTTAGAAAAAGAAATCTCAGGAGGCACATATGAAATTGCTTATCGCTATCATCAAGCCATTTAAACTTGATGAAGTTCGTGAGGGACTCTCCGAAATAGGCGTTCGCGGTATTACCGTAACAGAAGTCAAAGGTTTTGGACGACAAAAAGGACACACAGAATTATATCGTGGTGCCGAATATGTCGTCGATTTTCTGCCAAAAGTAAAAATTGAGGTCGCCTTAGATGATGCATTAGTTGAAAAGGCTATGGATGTTATCTGTCAATCAGCCAATACAGGCAAAATTGGCGACGGCAAAATTTTTGTACTGACACTTGAGCAGGCTATTCGGATTCGTACCGGAGAAACCGACTCAGATGCTCTTTAATAAAGAGCCCCCATATTACTCCCTACCATAAATATAGCTAAAACAGAGGCAATATTGATGAATATTAAAAGATTAATAACAACCATAGGTGGAGCTTTACCTCTACTCACTCTATGGATGATTCCCTCCCAAGCAATGGCCGATACACCTAGCCTGGATAGCGGAAATACCTCATGGATGATGGCATCGACAGCGCTGGTGCTACTGATGACCATTCCCGGTGTTGCCCTTTTCTATGGCGGTATGGTACGCCGTAAAAACCTATTATCTGTTGCCGCCGCGACTTTTGCGATCACATGCTTAATTACCATTATTTGGTCCGTTGCAGGTTACTCACTTGCTTTTAAAGGTGACGGCGCATTTATTGGTAACCTAAGTGCACTGTTTCTAAATGGCATGAGCTATAAATCACTGAGCGGCTCTATTCCTGAATCAGTATTCATGACCTTTCAAATGACTTTCGCAATCATTACACCAGCATTGATTATTGGTGCCGTTGTGGAACGGATGAAGTTCTCTGCCATGCTATGGTTTATGGGACTGTGGTCTTTGTTAGTTTACTCACCTATTGCCCATATGGTTTGGGGTGGCGGTTGGCTCGGTGGCGACGGCGTGCAAGATTTTGCTGGCGGCACCGTTGTACACATTAATGCAGGGGTTGCAGGCTTAGTGGCCGCGCTAGTACTTGGTAAACGTAAAGGCTATGGAAAAACAGCAATGCCTCCCGTTAACCTTGTCTATACCATGGTTGGGGCATCTCTTCTTTGGGTAGGCTGGTTTGGTTTCAACGCCGGTTCTGAGTTAGCGGCAGATGGTACAGCGGGCATGGCGATGGCCGTGACGCAAATTGCAACAGGGGTTGCTGCAATGGCTTGGATGTTTGTTGAATGGGCAGCTCGCGGCAAACCAACTCTTCTTGGTATGAGTTCAGGAGCGGTTGCTGGTCTCGTTGCCATTACCCCTGCATCTGGCTTTGTTGGACCAATCGGTGCGTTCGCAATCGGTATCGCAGCTGGTCTTGGCACGTTCTGGGCTTCTGTCTACCTGAAAAAAATGCTTGGTTATGATGACTCATTGGACGCTTTTGGTGTTCATGCGGTAGGTGGCATTATTGGTGCACTGTTAACAGGGGTGTTCTCAGCGGCTATATTCGGCGGTGCTGGCCTTAATGATAATGCGCACGGCAGTATCCTTAGCCAATTCATTATTCAAGCAAAAGGGGTCGGCTTTACCATTGTTTACGATGCAATTATGACCTTTATCATCATTAAAGCGATTGATATGGTTATGGGCATCCGCGTCTCCGAAGAAGAAGAAACCGAAGGCCTTGATACGTCTTTACATGGCGAACAACTATACGAATAATCACTGTCTTAAATACATCAAGGGCGCTTACAAAAGCGCCCTTTTTCTTTTGACTCAGCTACTCAGTGATTTCTAAAAAGTGAATTTAACCTAGAGGGCCACCTAAAATAGTGTCCTTAAGACCGGCTATAATGTTTTCACCTGTCTCTTGTCTTAATTCATCATACCAAGCTTGTGTCACCAACATGTCTTTTCCATGGGTCACATCACAACGCTTACGCGCCTTTAATACCAAGTCTTTGGCTCTTTCATGGCGCAAGCTTTGATACTGTAACAACGCCTCTTTGACTTCTTTTGTTTTGGCAAAACACTGCCCTAGGACGACGGCATCTTCCATTGCAGAACAACCACCTTGCCCAATGTCTGGCGTAGTGGAATGAGCAGAATCCCCCAACAAAGCAACACGACCTTTAACAAAACTACTAAAAGGTTCAATATCGTGGATTTCAATACGGTTTGTCGTTTCAGGATCAATCCGTTCAATCAAGAGTTGGACTGGATCCGCCCAGCCTTCAAAGTAGGTCTTTAGATTCTCTTTCACTGTCGCACGGTCTTCTGGTAAGCCAAGAGGTAACGGCACATCAAAGAAAAAGTAAAACTGACCGCCAGCAATAGGCATCACTGACACGCGCTTTCCATCTCCAACGAAGGTCGTCCATTGCTCTAATGGTGCTATTTCTTCATCTGCCGTCACCAAACCATTCCAATTAACATATCCCGCGTAACGTCGCTGAGCTTGATAGCCAAGGACATGGGAGCGTGCGACGGAATGCGCGCCATCAGCAGCAATCATAAAGTCCCCTTGAGCAATACTACCATCGGTAAAATGAGCAACCACACCCGTATTGGTTTGTTCGACACGCTCTAGTCGTTTCGCAAACTGGACCTTGTCTCTTCCCCAGTGATCAATCATCTGCGCTTGCAATCCAGCTCGTGCAACAGGGCAAGGCCGCTCTCCCACTGCCTCAATCAAGGGCACGAGGCTAAACTGAGTCATGGTCGCGCCAGACTTGCCATCTTGGTATGCCATTGCCCGCATAGGCCCACCAAGGTCATCCATAATATGCCCCATCCCTAAATGATTCATACACTTCACCCCGTTAGACCAGACTGAAATGGCCGCCCCAACAGGCTTGATCTCTTTTACTGCTTCAAAAACATCACAATCAACACCTTGCTGTTTTAAGGCTGCTGCGGCCGACATGCCACCGATGCCCGCTCCAATAATCAATGCTTTCATGCTTTCTATCCTCTTATGATCGATATCCCCACAAAGCACAATGCGTTCCAACCCCGTTGATTCAGCGCATCCGCATGAAAAAGATACTTATTTTCAATAATTAGAACTCCGAAACATTTGTTTCTATAGTCTGACGATAACGCAAATTCAAGGAAGATATAAGTGCCTTACATCAAGCAAACTTAGACTAATATCATTTTTTATAAATAAAAACTATCGAATTGATTTTTTCCATAAACCCACTTGCTAGTTTCATCAAGTCATGTCAATTTAAACTTCGAAGCGTTCACTGTAATAGAGGGCAAAAATAACAATGACAGTCCATGAAAAGAAAAATCGGAGTCTTTATCGAGATCAGTTAATCAAAGAGAAAGTAGGTCTTGAACGGTTGCGGACTTTGCTCGACAACACGAGCAATAAACTACTTCGCATTCCACAAGTCTACTCTGCAGATAAAGACACCATTAGTATGCAGGCGATTAAGCAAACCCATGCGAGCGAACAACAAATGGCTCAACTAGGCAGAGGTCTTGCTATGCTCCATTCTCATCCACTAAAACGCTACGGACTCGATCACGACAATTATATTGGACTTAACCCACAATATAATAATTGGTCCGACAATTGGGGCGCTTTTTATGTTTCTTATCGTCTTGAAGCTCAAATTCAAATGATCAAAAACACCAGTGTGGCTGAGCAATTTCAGAACCAATTAGATAAGCAAAAAGCGTGTTTGACTAATTTTTTAAATCAACATTGCCATCAACCAACGATGCTCCATGGTGATTTGTGGTCTGGTAATGTGCTGTTTGATGAACAAAATGTGTGGCTAATAGACCCCGCGATTTACCAAGGTGATAGAGAGGTCGACATTGCCATGACGGAACTGTTTGGCGGCTTTAGCGAGGCGTTTTATCACTCATATCACGCCATACTCCCTCGCTCTGAGCACTATGCAGTAAAACGTGATATCTACAATCTTTACCACTATTTAAACCACTACAATCTATTTGGTGCTAGCTATTTAAGCGACTGTGAGCGTTGTTTTCAATCAATTGACAGGCTGAGCCTCTAGCCTGTTGCAGTATATTAAATAGCGAGCCCAGCTCATGAGACGAAAGTCTCTCATCACTCCTCAACTAACCGATTGCTTTTATCATCTGGGTGCTTTTTACCATCTGGGTGCTTTTTCAAAATGGTGTACATATAAGCAACGACAATCAAGTTAATACTCAATACCGCTCCGGTCACTAGATTCGGGTCTTTAATGATTTCGTAAAACTCAAAAGGCAAGTACACCGCACCGCTTAAAAAGGCAAACCATTCAGTCCACCGCATTTCATGCCACAATCCATAAGCTTCCACAAAACGCACCAAGGCATAAAAAACAGCAATCACAGTCACAAGAGTAAAACTGGAATGAGTTAAACTATCCACCGCGTGCAACAGCATCTGCGCATAATGACCATCCGCACTCCAGTGCAAACGGCTTAATAACTTTAACACCTCGGCATGTAAATTAACGCCTTCCAATATATGGATACCAATTGCGAGCAGCAAGGCTGCTACTCCTTTTAATGCCTCAAGAAAAGCAATGGTCTTAAGACCCGAAAATTTCATACACAACTCTTACTATCAAAAAGAATGCTCAAAGGCAGAAAAATATAGGCGCTCATTCTATAAAGAGACACTTATCGTCAAAAAGAAAAAACCACGGTTTTACATAAAACACAATCAATCATGACATTTTAACAACAAACCCCCTTAAGGAAATGGAATCAAAAAAGCCCAAACTCACTGGCATGAGTTTGGGCTCTAATCTAACCACGAATGACGTGAAAGAAATATTATTAATCAGTCTTTTACGCGCTTCATTGAAGAGAAACCATAAAAAGACACAACGAGGAAGCAAATACCCGGCACAATATAAGACATGGCAGCACCATAAGAATCAATCACTCCACCTTGAACCACTGGCATAATTGCCCCACCAAGGATCGCCATAACAAGACCCGCCGAACCAAATTTGGCATCTTTACCTAAGCCATTTAATGCCACGCCATAAATCGTTGGAAACATCAAAGACAAACTGGCAGAAATCATAACAATCGCCCACACACCTGACATGCCAGGGTTAATTGCTGCGTACACACACAAAGCGGTACCTAATAGTGCCATAACGCCCAACAATAGCGTCGGACGGAAAATACCGATCAACCATGTCATGACAAAGCGAGAAACAAGAAACACCAGCAAACTGTACTGAAGGTAATCGCTAGCATGGGTAGCACTTCCCCCCATTGCAGACTGAACGTACTGAATCGTAAAAGTCCAAGTGCAGGTTTGGCCCGCAACATTAAAGAACTGAGCAATCACCCCCCAACGATAGTTCGGAAGCTTAATCAAACGCCCCAACGTAGCAATAAAACCATAGTGCTCTTTATCTGTGAGGTCGACTTTTTCAGCCACCTTTTCAGACTTAGGCAGCTTAACCAGTGCAATCATAATCCAGATAATGATAAGAAAGAATGCCATGCCGACATAGGGCGTCATCACCGCATCCAATTCAGAATGTTGAATGGCCGCTAGAGCCTGAGGCGCCATGGCAGCACGCTGCTCAGCAGTAGCAGGGTTTAAGTTTGGAAGGATCAAAGTCGATGCTAACAAAACACCAATATTGGTTCCCACTGGATTAAACGCTTGGGCGAGATTTAGACGTCGAGTGGCCGTCAGCTTTGGCCCCATCGCCATCACAAATGGATTCGCAGACGTCTCAAGAATAGACAAGCCAGCGGCTAAAATAAACAAGGCCGCCAGAAAAGCGCCATACGTCATTGACACGCTAGCAGGGTAAAACGATAACGCTCCCAATGTCGCTAGACCAAGACCGGTTAATACACCCGTTTTATAAGAAAAACGCACGTTAATAAATGCTGCGGGTAATGCTAAACAAAAATAGGCGCCATAATAAGCAAATTGAACAAGTGCTGACTCAAGATTACTCATGGTAAAGATTTGGCTAAATACTTTTACCAGAGGGTCTGTCATGTTTGCAGCGACCCCCCAAGCAGTGAAACAGGTAATCAATAAAATGAAGGCCAGTTTCATATTGGAATACACAAAAGGGGTTTTTGAGGTGTCAGTTTGTAGATTATTCATATTGTAATAAACATCTTCTCGAGGTTCTTATTCGCTAGCTTGTTGCGGTATTCAGCTCATCATTAGAAAGCAAGAGGCGATCACATCACCTTCTCTAATACAGGTAACATCACTAACACTTAGGCTATTTATTCGTTTACCTATGGCCACACGTTATTTTGCTGCCCTAGGATATTTAGAGGCAGGACTATACAAGCCCAGTTATTACATAAGATGAATGGAGCACCAAAAATGTGCAAACAAAAAGAATCATATAGTTAACAACAACTCTGTCAGTGTGGCCGTCATAAAAAAACCCACCAAGTCGAAACCTAGTGGGTTTTTAAATAGTTAGCTTTTACCCTATTCTCATTGTAAAGAGTAAAAACCTTTTTAGACGAACTCAATTAAGCTAGATCGAAGCGATCCAACTCCATAACTTTTGTCCATGCGGCAACAAAGTCATTGACGAAACGATCTTCTGCATCAGAAGACGCATAGACCTCTGCCAAGGCACGCAACTGCGAATTGGAACCGAAGATTAAGTCCGCACGCGTTGCGGTCCACTTAACCGAACCTGACTGGCGATCACGCCCTTCAAATTCCATTTCATCATCGGAAAGCGATTTCCACGTTGTGCCCATGTCCAACAAGTTAACAAAGAAGTCATTGGTCAAGGTTTCAACGCGATCTGTGAAAACACCGTGTTGAGATTGATCTGTGTTTGCGTTCAACACTCGCAAACCACCCACCAATACGGTCATTTCTGGTGCGGTCAATGTTAGCAGTTGAGCGCGATCGACCAATAATTCTTCTGTTGTGACCGTAAAACGTCCTTTTTGGTAATTACGGAATCCATCAGCAATTGGCTCAAGCACGTCAAACGATTCGACATCTGTTTGCTCTTGAGTGGCATCAGCACGACCTGGCGTAAATGGTACAGACACCGTTTTACCTGCTTTTTTCGCCGCTTGCTCAACCCCAACATTACCTGCAAGCACAATCAAATCCGCCAACGAGATTTGTTTGCTTGTATTCGCGCTGTTAAAGGCTTGTTGAATGCCTTCTAGCTTGCTCAATACTGTTGCTAATTGAGCAGGTTGGTTAACCGCCCAATCTTTTTGAGGTGCTAAACGAATACGAGCACCATTGGCACCACCACGCATATCGGAACCACGGTAAGTCGAAGCCGATGCCCACGCAGTGGAGACGAGCTGAGCCACACTCAAACCAGAGTCCGCAATCTTAGTTTTAAGATCGGCAACTTCTTTATCACCCACCAACTCATGAGTCACCGCTGGAATCGGATCTTGCCAAATCAACTCTTCTTTTGGCACCAAGTGACCAAGGTAACGACTGGTTGGCCCCATATCACGGTGAGTCAATTTAAACCAAGCACGTGCGAATACATCAGCAAAGTACTCAGGGTCTTTATGGAAACGCTCAGAAATCACTTTGTAAGCAGGATCTTCTTTCAAGGCGATATCCGATGTCGCCATCATTGGTGCATGGCGACGAGCGGGATCATGGGCATCAGGCACAGAATTCGCTAAAGCACCATCTTTTGGTGTCCATTGGTAAGCGCCAGCTGGGCTCTTAGTCAATTCCCAATCGTAACCAAGCAATGTATCGAAATAACCGTTATCCCATTTAATTGGGTCTGGAGTCCACGCCCCTTCTAGACCACTAGAAATGGTATCAACGCCTTTACCAGAGCCCATGCTGTTGCTCCAGCCTAGGCCTTGCTGAGTAATACCGGCCGCTTCTGGCTCTGGACCAACCTGAGCGGCATCACCCGCACCATGCGTTTTACCAAATGTATGACCACCAGCAATGAGAGCAACGGTTTCTTCGTCATTCATTGCCATACGGGCAAAGGTATCACGAATATCAACAGCAGACGCTAATGGATCTGGTTTTCCATCAGGTCCTTCAGGGTTCACATAAATTAACCCCATTTGTACCGCTGCAAGAGGATTTTCCAGATCACGCTCACCAGAATAGCGACTTTTTTCACCACCACTCAGTTCTAACCATTCTTGCTCTGCTCCCCAGTAGATGTCTTCTTCTGGTTCCCAAATATCAGCACGACCGCCACCAAAACCAAAGGTTTTAAAGCCCATGGATTCTAATGCACAGTTACCAGTCAAAATCATCAGATCTGCCCAAGAGATTTTGCTACCGTATTTTTGTTTAATCGGCCAAAGCAAACGACGCGCTTTATCCAAGTTAACGTTATCTGGCCAGCTGTTTAATGGCGCGAAACGTTGTGAGCCAGTAGCAGAACCACCACGGCCATCAGCAGTACGGTAAGTCCCCGCACTGTGCCACGCCATACGAATAAAGAAAGGACCATAGTGACCATAATCGGCTGGCCACCACTCTTGAGAATCTGTCATTAGATCCATTAGATCTTTACGAAGCGCCTCAAGGTCTAAAGTTTTGAACGCTTCAGCGTAATTAAAATCTGTTCCCATTGGGTTAGATTTATTAGAATGTTGATGAAGGATACGAAGGTTTAATTGGTTAGGCCACCACTCCTTGTTAGACGTACCACGACCTGTTGAGCCATTGTTGCCAACTGCAGTATGATTAAAAGGACATTTGCTCTCATTAGACATTGGTTACTCTCCTGTTTTTTTGTTTTCGCTTGTATATCGCTCGACTCGTTACTAAACAACTCTGCTTACGTTGCATCTTGTATAATAGTTATAGCCTTTCAAAAAAAATACATCTAATAAATTTAGCCTAATAAGTTAATAGTCTACCTACCATAGGTGACAAATAGACTCTAAGGATAGTCGAGCAAGCGTCAATTCGATGTAAAAAAGTAAGAGCACGATGCCTACTCCATGCGCACTATCAACTCTATAACACGCTACAATAGCCCCTTTTGTTGAAATGGAGGCAAAAAAAACCTCGCCGAAGCGAGGTTTAAGGTTTAAAAACCAGAAAATCATTAAATTCTTTCAAAGACCGTCGCGATCCCCTGACCCATTCCGATACACATGGTCGCAAGACCAATGGTTGCATCTTTTTCTGTCATAACATTGAGCAAAGTGGTCGAAATACGCGTACCAGAGCAGCCCAATGGATGCCCAAGCGCAATGGCACCACCATTAAGGTTCACTTTTTCATCCACTATGTCCAGCAATTTCAAGTCCTTTAGAACGGGAATGGATTGAGCAGCAAATGCCTCGTTCAGCTCTACAATCTCAATATCATCTATGGTTAATCCCGCTCGTTTTAGTGCTTTTTTCGTAGCAGGAACAGGACCATACCCCATGATGGCTGGATCACATCCCGCCACGCCCATACTGCGGACACGGGCAATCGGTACGAGCCCAAGTTCTTGAGCTTTCTTGGCCGACATCATTAACATGGCCGACGCCCCATCCGATAAGGCCGATGATGTTCCCGCTGTCACCGTACCAACTTTAGGCATAAAGACTGGAGGAAGCGATGCCAACGACTCCATCGAGGTATCAGGACGGATGACTTCATCCACTTCAACCAGTATTTTATTGCCATCAGCATCATGGCCCTCAATAGGCACAATTTCGTTTTTAAAACGGCCTTGCTGGGTCGCTTCATAGGCCAATCGATGAGAGCGCACAGCAAATGCATCTTGTGACTCACGGCTCACACCATGCATTTTACCCAGCATTTCGGCGGTTACCCCCATCATCATGGACGCTTTCGCCATATGCTTAGATAATGCAGGGTTAACATCAACACCATGCATCATGCCAACGTGACCCATATGCTCAACACCACCCACAACGAAAACATCACCTTGCCCTGTCATAATGGCTTGCGACGCGGTATGAATGGCTGACATTGACGAGCCACACAAACGATTCACCGTTTGAGCTGCCGTTGTTATAGGCAACCCCGCCAATAATGAAATCGCACGAGCAACATTAAAACCCTGCTCTAAAGTTTGATTGACACAACCCCAAATCAGGTCTTCAACGTCTTTTGGGTCTGCCTTCGGATTGCGTTTAAATAATGCCTTTACCAAAGCCGCTGACAGGTTCTCTGCACGGACATGACGAAAAACACCATTTTTCGTCTTACCCATAGGGGATCGAACAGCGTCAATAATGACAACATCGTTTGGATTGAGTTTCATAAAATTCTCCTTAAATCGTTCAACCGTAGGGCATTATTCGCCGTAATAAGTTTCGTTGTTGGTCGCCATTTCACGCATTCTTGCGGTGGGCTCGTACAACTTACCTAAGTGGCTGTAGTTATCTGCTAGCTGACAAAACGCTTGCAGCCCCATTTGGTCTAGATAATGCAGAGCACCACCCAGATAAGGAGGGAAACCAATCCCGTAAATTAACCCCATGTCCGCTTCCGCAGCACTTGATACAATGTTTTCTTCTAAACAACGAGCGGTTTCGATACACAACGGAATCATCATACGAGCGATGATATCGTCATCGGACAATTCTGTTTTAGCATCCACTGTGGGCGCCAAAATATCATTAATTTCTGGGTCAAAGAGTTTCTTCGGTTTGCCTTTACGATCCGGCTCATATATATAAAAGCCTTTACTATTTTTCTGGCCAAAGCGCTCTAATTCATAAAGACGATCAACCGCATTGACGCCTTCATGCTTCATACGATCTGGGTAGCCTTCTGCCATCACCCGATCAGCATGATACGCAGTGTCTATACCCACCACATCAAGAAGATATGCAGGTCCCATTGGCCAACCAAATTTTTCCATCGTCTTATCAACTTGCTGAAAATCCGCTCCTTCTTTCATCATCAAGGAGAAACCAGCGAAATAAGGGAATAGGACTCGGTTAACTAAAAATCCCGGACAGTCATTCACTACAATAGGCGTTTTTCCCATCGCCTGAGCATAGGAAACCGTTTTGGCAACCGCTGCATCACTGGTTTTCGCACCACGAATGACTTCGACTAATGGCATGCGATGTACGGGGTTGAAAAAGTGCATACCGCAAAAGTTTTCTGGGCGTTTTAAGTCTTTCGCCAATTCAGTAATCGAGATAGTCGACGTATTGGAAGCTAAAATAGTGGTATCTGTTATATATTGCTCGGTTTCAGCCAACACGGCTTTTTTGACTTTAACGTTTTCAACCACAGCTTCCACAACCAAGTCAACATGCCCAAATTCACCGTAACTCAGTGCTGGGGTGATGCCATTCATGGCTTTCAACGCTTTGTCAGCCGTTAAACGACCTCTTTCAATCTGTCCATTAAACAGCTTATTCGCCTCACTCAACCCAAGCTCAAGGGCTTCTGGTCGAATGTCTTTCATAATAATTGGCGTGCCTTTGGAAGCAGACTGATAAGCCACACCGCCACCCATTATGCCAGCACCTAACACAGCGGCTTGTTTGACAGGAGTCGCATCTTTTGCGTACTTACCCGCCGTTTTCTTGATGACTTGATCACTTAAGAACAGGGTTACCAAGGATTTTGCGACTGTCCCTTTAGCGAGTTTAACAAAACCTTTGATTTCTGTTTCAGCCGCTTTATCCATGTCTTGGCTAATGCCTTTTTCCATGGTTTTAATGGCCGCCATTGGCGCAGGATAATGTTTACCTGCTTTCGCCCCGACTACCCCACGAACGGATTCAAACACCATCATTTTTTCAATTGGCGAGAACTGCATTGGTGCCCGTAGTGCATCTCGGCGGGAACGATAACCAAGCTTGCCATCCTGTACCTGCTTGATAAGATGTCGAGCAGACTCTTGTACTTTCTCAACAGGTACAACGGCATCAACCGCCCCATCTTTTAATGCATCTTCACTGCGTTTTTGGGCACCACCACAGATCCATTCACAGGCATTATCCGCTCCGATCAAACGAGGTAAGCGCACCGTTCCACCCCAGCCTGGGTAAATGCCTAGCTGAGTTTCTGGCAACCCCACTTTAGCGGAATCGGCCATGACACGATAATCACAAGCAAGGCACAACTCAAAACCACCACCAAGCGCGATACCATTAATTGCCGCCACAGTTGGACAACAAAGATTCGAAATTTCCTTAAAAATATGGTGAGCTTCACGAAGTTTATCGGCTAGATCTTCGTCTTCTAACTTAAACCAAGACGTAAACTCTGTGATATCTGCTCCAACAACAAAGACATTTTTTGCACTGGCAAAAATCACCCCGTGTAAATCATCGGTGGTCTTTAACATTGCAACGACTTCAGACAATTCTTTGAGCGCCAATCCATTAAATTTATTGACGGATTCACCTTCAAGATCGAGTGTAACGGTCGCGATATTCGTATCGTCCATCGAGACCTTTATTGCTTTTCCTTGGAACATCATGCTGCTCTCCCATTATTTTTATTGTGCAGACGACGAACATCATGCCCATCGCCTGCAGTCGGATGCTGATAATTATGACGTTATACTAATCAATGCGGTCTATAGACTTTTTTCTAACTCAGGTACCGCATCAAATAAATCCGCCACTAACCCGTAGTCTGCTACTTGAAAAATTGGCGCATCTTCATCCTTATTGATCGCGACAATCACCTTAGAATCTTTCATACCTGCCAAATGCTGGATCGCACCAGAAATCCCTACAGCAATGTATAAATCCGGCGCAACGGTCTTACCCGTTTGACCCACTTGCAGATCGTTCGGCACGAAACCCGCGTCTACCGCTGCTCGTGAAGCCCCTATCGCCGCGCCCAGCTTATCTGCAATGCCATCCAATAACTTAAAGTTGTCGCCACTTCCCATGCCACGACCACCGGAAATAACCACACTCGCGGCGGTTAATTCAGGACGATCGGACTCGGCCAGTTGCTCACTCACAAAACGGCTTTTCTCTGAGGCAATCACCTGTGACAAGACCTCTGTTTGCGCCTCACCACCTTCTTCGGCCGCCGCATCAAACCCCGTTGCACGCACCGTAATGACTTTTACTGAATCACTGGATTTGACTGTGGCGATGGCATTGCCAGCGTATATTGGACGCACAAACGTATCAGCCGACTCCACTTTGATAACATCAGACAATTGCGCGACATCAAGCAAGGCGGCAACACGAGGTAAGGTGTTTTTGCCTGTGGTGGTCGCAGGTGCCAAGATATGGCTGTAACCGTCTGCTACGTCTACCACCAACTTAGCGATATTTTCAGCTAATTGATGCTCATAAACAGCATTGTCCGCAGACAATACTTTACTGACACCGGCCACTTTAGATGCTTGTGCAATAACTGTCTGGCATTCAAAACCTGCCACAAGTAAGTGAACGTCTCCGCCAATCTGTGAAGCAGCAGTAATGGTATTGAGCGTTGCTGGTTTTAGTGACTGATTATCGTGTTCTGCTAAAACTAAAATACTCATGACACCACCTTCGCTTCGTTTTTCAATTTATCAACTAATTCACTCACCGATCCGACTTTAATCCCAGCAGAACGCTCTGGTGGCGGTGTAACAGAGACGATGCTGACATTCGACCCCACTTCCACACCAAAATCCGCTGGTGCTTTCACATCCAGAGGTTTTTTCTTAGCTTTCATAATATTAGGTAAAGAGGCGAAACGCGGTTCGTTTAGTCGTAAATCGGTTGTCACCACGGCAGGCAAAGTAATCGATAACGTTTGCAAGCCACCATCGATTTCACGAGTGACCTGAGCTTCACCATTTTCTACGACCACTTCTGACGCAAAAGTAGCCTGAGGGTAATCCAAAAGGGCTGCGACCATCTGACCTGTTTGGTTGTTATCAGAGTCAATGGATTGTTTACCCATAATAATAAGGTCTGCCGCCTCGTCCTTAGCAACACCCGCGAGCAGTTTCGCCACAGACAAAGAGTCCAACCCATCCTCTGTCTCTACTTGAATCGCACGATCAGCGCCCAACGCCAAAGCGGTACGCAAGGTCTCTTGGCAAGATTTTGATCCCACAGACACCACGACCACTTCATCAGCGACGCCTTTTTCTTTTAAACGAATCGCTTCTTCTACTGCGATTTCACAAAAAGGGTTCATCGACATTTTAACGTTGGTAAGATCAACGGCGGAATGATCTGCTTTCACACGTACTTTCACGTTGTAATCGATCACCCGTTTTACGGATACTAGTACTTTCATAAGCCCTCTTTTAATATTCTTTTTACTTTATTAAGGTCAATTCAACGGTTTGTAGCCTGTAGAGTCCAGTAACAACCATGCCAGACTCAGCCAAACCGTGACACCTGCTTGTCAATAGTGCGCTTAAATAAGTAGAATTTGTACTACTAATAATAAGTTACAAACTTTTTCCATCAATGACAAAAAAGCCCCAGTTAACTAACAAAAAAAATCACTCAATCAAACAAAGTCAGAAAGCATGTGATTTAGAAAGTCTATTATAGTCGGTGTGGATAAACCTTTGTTGACTAAACAATGAAAAGATAAGGACGAAACAGAGCCCAGTTTTAAGCCATAGAACGCGTTCGCGATAAAAAAGCGGCAAACGCCTCACGAGCTTCTTTGGATTTCAGCCGATCCTTAAAAATGCGACCCTCACGCATCAGCGCCATTTGCACATCATCTTGACACCGATATTTCAGTAAATCTTTACTTAACATGACGGCTTCTGTTGGCAAATTTGTCAGCTTTTGAGCATACTGCAATGCCATCTCATATGCCTCTCCTGATTCACAAAGGTGATTCACTAAGCCCATCGTCTGCGCCTCTTCGCCATCAAAAGCTTCCCCTAAAATAAGCACCTCAAAGGCTTTTTGATAGCCCACTAGTTTGGGTAATAAATAACTAGACGCCGCCTCTGGTACTAACCCCAAAGGAACAAAAGGGAACTGAAAGGTCGCTTCTCGAGCACTTAATACCAAATCACAGTGGAGCAACATGGTCGCTCCCACACCAACAGCCCTCCCTTCGACTCCCGCGACCAGTGGCTTTTTATAACCACTTAATGTTTGTAAAAATGTGAGCGCAGAGGACATTTTGTCTGGGTTTTGGGTAATTTTTAAAAACTCATTAATATCGTTCCCAGCGGAAAATTCACCATTGGCCCCATGAATTAAAGTGACTTTGATCGAATCATCCTTCTCAGCTCGTTGTAAAGCAAGAGCCAAGTTGTCATACATTTCTAAGGTAATGGCATTTTTTTTATCAGGACGATTCATTTGTAAAATCTGCACACCCGACAAACAGGTTTCAACAACCATCTCAGTAATCAACTCGCTCATTTACACCTCCTCTTCAGGTAGGCGAATCACATCCTCTGTCACTAATTTACGCACCATTGGGCCGTCATCAGACCAACCTTGACAGGAATTCACAAGTCCCTGTAACGTTTTAGGAACCTGCTCTGGATACTTATCACTTAATGGTCCCCACATCATTTGATACGCCGTTGTCGCAGCCACTGGCAGCAATTCAAGTACATGAGTACAACCGACCTTGCCTTTAAACTCTTGTTTTAGCCAACGGCTCCAACCAGGACCAATTCGCGTTCCTTTAATCACTTCAAAGCTTGGTATCGCACCACTACAGTTTGGAAACGGAAACGCATCCATATGAACATGAATATCAATCACTTTAAATGAATCATCTAATGTCATGGTGAGGCCTATATCGTGAAAAGGGCTCCCTTCTGGCACCTTGCTTCCATCAAAATCCCGATAAACGTCATAAGTCTTAAGGTCTTTCATATGGGCTTCTATATCCCATAAGCCATCATCACGACGATAGCCATTTGACTCGACTCGCCGCCGATGCATTAACTCGCGTTTTGCTTCACTTCCAGTCGCCTTATCAATATCATGACCGCTATTCGCATCATCTTGTTCTGTCTGTATTTTTTTATTTGATGACATAAAACTAAGACCTCTCTCATTTCCAATTGCTCGGACTGCAAATCTTGCGCTTCTTAGGCCTTTTCATCGCGCAAAGATCGGCGCAACACCTTACCAACATTGCTCTTAGGAAGCTCTTTGCGTACCTCGACGTATTTCGGTACTTTGTAAGCGGTTAAGTTTTCTTTGCAATAAGCCCGCACCGCTTTTAAATCGATGGAAACATTAGGGTCTTTTAATACAATAAAGGCTTTAATGGCCTCACCTGCTTTTTCATCAGCCACACCAATAACAGCGGCTTCCAAAATATCAGGATGTGCAGATAAACATTCTTCGACTTCAGTCGGGTACACATTAAATCCCGACACGATAATCATATCCTTGGCCCGATCAACGATTTGTAAATAGCCGTCTGGATGCTCCATAGCAATATCGCCAGTAATGAAAAAACCATTCTCTGTCATGGCCTCTCGTGTGGCGTCTTCACGTTGCCAATAGCCCTTCATCACTTGCGGGCCTCGCACGCATAACATCCCAGCTTCTCCTTTTGCCACTGGGTTACCACTGTCATCAAGGATACTGATTTCCGTTTCACTAACGGGCAAACCGATGGTACCAATTCGCTCTTTACCATAAGGGTTAAAGGACACGACGGGGGAGGTCTCTGTTAATCCGTAGCCTTCAACAATTTTACAGCCAGTAACATCGAACCATTTAGTCGCCGCCGCACTCGTTAACGGCATACCACCAGAGCAGGTTAATTTGAGTTCGCTAAAATCCACCTCAGAAAATTCAGGGCGATTGCACAGACCAACAAATAACGTATTCAACCCCGCAAAGCCGGTAAACTTCCAATTTTTCAATTCCTTAATAAAGGCGGTTAAATCCCTCGGATTCGGAATCAAAATAGAATGGCCGCCACGCGACAGCAAACTGAGTCCATGAATTAAAAAAGCATAAATATGGTAGAGAGGAAGCGGCGCAATAAAAATCTCTTTACCCTCATGCAGAACACTCTCTAAACGAAAGTTCAGCTGATACATATTCGAAATCAAATTGGCATGAGTCAGCATTGCTCCTTTGGCAATGCCTGTGGTACCTCCGGTGTATTGCAAGACAGCAATGTCTTCTGGGGTAATGGTCACGGGAGTTACTGTGTGATGCCGGCCTTTCGCCAGGGCCTCATTTAAAGAGATTGCTTGAGGCAACTGGTAGCTCGGTACTAATTTTTTGATGTACTTCACCACACCGTTAATCAGCAAGCGCTTAGGGGCGCTGTGAAAATCAGCAATCTGTGTGATAACGACGTGTTTAAGCTCGGTATTATGAAGAATTTTCTCGATGTTATGCGCCATATTTGCAAACACAACGAGAACCTTTGCCCCCGCATCATTAAATTGATGCTCCAGTTCATGAGGGGTATACAAGGGATTCGTGTTCACCACAATCAACCCAGCTTTTAGCGCACCAAAAAAGACCACTGGATATTGAATAATGTTCGGAAGCTGAATCGCTATTCGATCCCCTTTTTTGACGCCAGGTAATTGCTGAAGATAGGCGGCAAATTGATTTGCTTTCTCTTCCAATTGACGATAGGTAATCGTATGGCCAACACTGCTAAAAGCAGATAGATCAGCAAATCGTTGGCAAGATGCATTGAACACATCCAATAACGATTGGTAATGATGTGGGTTCAGTGAATCCGGAATATAACTACCAGGCGTTTTGGTGCTCAATGCGTTACCATCAGGAACACGACTACCGGATACATTTTTCATGGTTTCACTCTCCCTGAGAACAGAGCCAGCTGAAGACTGACCACCCTCATTTTGTGTAGAGATCGAATTGTCCATCTGCATTCTTAACTCCAATTATTGTTTTTGTCAGGAGAATGTGCATTGCTTGGAACTCGCGCCAAATAGTGACTATTTGGCGCTCATGTATGCTATGACCAGCAAAACTAAAGACTAATGGGGAAAAATCTGCGTCAACTTAGTTGCCAGCATGATATCCCCATCCGCCCGTATTTTCCCTTGCATAAAGGCCGCCATTCCATCCAACTCACCACTCATCACGTCTTTTAACGTCTGTAAGTCCATTTCAAGGGTAACCGTTGGATCATCATGTTCGCCTTCAGCAAGAGCACACTTACCATCGTCTATAGAAAGATGATAATGCTCGCCTTCATCCATATCGAATTGGAAGACAGCGCTCATATCATCTGCTTCATCTGCATCAAAACGCTCAAGCATAGCATCAAACACTGCTTTTACTTCACTCATTTCCTACCCTCCAGTCTAGTCCAAAAATACCATTATTCTATTGCGCCAACTCACTTTATAAGCGACTTTACATGGCACAGTCACTTCCACTAAGCATTGAGAAAAAGAAAATTGTCTTCTTCCATGGCTAATAGGTTATCAACCCCAGACAACATCGCTTCTGCATGCATTTTTGTCCGTGGTAATAAGCGCTCATAATAAAATGTCGCCGTTTGCAGCTTCGCCTTGTAGAAACCCTCCTCATCCGTTCCTTCATCGAGTTTCGTTTGCGCAACAACGGCCATCCGAGCCCAGAAATAAGCCAATGTAACGTAACCAGAGAACATCAAGTAATCGACAGAGGCCGCGCCGACTTCCTCTTTATTTTTCATAGCCTTCATACCCACTTTCATCGTCACATCGCCCCACTCACTGTTCAGTTTATCCAGCGCAGAGATGTAAGATTTAAAGCGTTTATCGCCCTTGTGTTCCTTACAGAATTTATGAATGATTTTGGTGAAGCGACGCAGTGTTGCCCCTTGAGTCATTAAAACTTTTCGACCTAATAAGTCCAGTGCTTGAATCCCTGTTGTGCCTTCGTAAAGCATCGCAATACGACAGTCACGTACGTTTTGTTCCATTCCCCATTCCGCGATATACCCATGGCCGCCATATACCTGTAAGCCGTGGTTCGCTGCTTCGAAGCCAGTTTCGGTTAAAAAAGCCTTAGCGATCGGTGTCAGCAACGACATCAGCTCATCCGCCTCGGCTTTATCATCTTCATTCCCATGCTTCGTCGTATCCACCAGCATAGAGCAATAGTGAATAAGCGCTCGCCCTCCCTCTGCGAAGGCTTTTTGTGTTAACAGCATCCGGCGAACATCAGGATGAAAGATAATCGGATCAGCTGCCTTGTCTGGCATTTTGGCACCGGATAAGGCTCGCATTTGCAAGCGATCTTTTGCATAAGCCACCGAATTTTGCAATGCCCACTCGGCATGGGCTAACCCTTGAACAGCCGTTCCTAATCGAGCGACATTCATAAAGGTAAACATGCAGTTAAGACCACGGTTTGGTGGACCAATCAAAAAGCCCTTAGCACCATCAAAATTCATCACACAAGTCGCATTACCATGGATGCCCATTTTATGCTCAATAGAGCCACAGGAAACTTGATTCCGTTCGCCCTTATCTCCCGCATCATCGACGGTATATTTCGGCACGATAAAGAGAGAAATTCCTTTGGTACCTGCGGGGGCGTCAGGAAGACGGGCTAAAACGATATGAACAATATTTTCTGCCATATCGTGCTCACCTGCGGAGATAAATATTTTGGTACCCGAGATAGCGTAGCTACCGTCACTCTGGGGTTCTGCTTTGGTTTTCAACATCCCCAAATCGGTACCACAATGGGGCTCAGTCAGACACATGGTGCCTGTCCACTGTCCAGAGACAAGTTTCGTTAGGTAGGTTTGTTTTTGCTCATCGGTACCATGCTGTTCAATTGTGTTCATGGCCCCATGACTTAAGCCTGGATACATCCCCCACGCCCAATTTGAGGTAGCAATCATCTCTGTTACCAACATCCCCAGAGAATCAGGTAAGCCTTGCCCCCCCATACTTTCTGGGTGAGACAAAGAGGGCCAGCCACCTTCAACATACTGCTGATAAGCTTCTTTGAAGCCATCAGGTGTCGTCACGACACCGTCTTTGAATTGACAACCTTGCTGATCACCAACACGATTTAATGGAGAAAGAACACGCTCGGCAAATTTAGCGCCTTCTTCAAGAATCGCCGACACCATATCGGGTGTCGCTTCTTCTGCTCCTGGCAATTTTGCATAGTGGCTCTGAAAGTCCAAAACCTCATCGGTAACAAATTTAATATCTCGCAAGGGTGCTTTATATTCTGGCATAACCTATGACCTCTTATTGTTTTTAGTCACATCACACTCAAATAGAGCGATTAACATAACATAAAGAGTCGTCTATAAGTTGCATTCTCTCAATAACAAAACGAGCCAAAATCAATGACAAAATTCATCAAGAGAATAGAGGGAATGACTTTTTTATATATGAAAATGAATAAAAAACCTTTTAGAACAAAGCATTGTCGATGATATTTATGAATTTTTTTACATTACGTCCTGTATCAAACAGGCATTCAAAACGACTCTCTTTTAGTACCTCAGCGGTCACGATAGATTGCTCAGCCACACTCACATTGATTTGAATAGCCTGCCCATCCAGCGTATTGATAACGCCTTTGGCACGCCAAAAACCAGATTGGCTTTGCAAATTCGACAACATGTTAATTAAAGCCTCGCGGGAAAAAGCATAACGATCCTCCATCACCCACCCCAAACTGCTTAGCTCACGATCGCGCTTATGAAAAACCGTCACTCCCTTATGGGGCTGACTGGTAGAGGACGCGTGGTGATCGTGGTGATCGTGGTGATCGTGGTGATCGTGGTGATCAAGCTTACAAGACTGGCGGATTGGCTCAACGTTTAACCAATCCAAATCTACAATACCATCGCTCGAAAAGCCAATGACGGCTTTTGCGGGTTCAAACTGCTTAGCAAACTCGATAAAGCGCGCTTCTTCAAACTCATCATAGGTATCTCGTTTGCTGGCAATCAACACATCGGCCATATTGATTTGATCAAAAAAAGCCGGATGCCCTAAATATCGGGGATCCGATAAGTTTCGCGCATCCAGCAAACACACACTCGCCCCAACCTCCAACACGCCATGGTTATGGGATACGTTCAGTTGCTTCACAATTTGATCTGGATGACCTATCCCTGTGGGTTCAATAATAATCCGGTCAGGGTTTGCTATGGTAATCAGCTCGTTCAGCCCCGTTCCAAACGCAGCCGATGTAGTACAGCATAAGCAGCCTCCTGGCACCTGCTTGACTTTAATCCCTTTGCCTTCAATTAAAGCGCCATCAATGCCGACATCACCAAACTCATTAATTAGCACTGCCCAACGTTCGCCATCCGGTACATGAGATAGCAAATGCTGAATCATAGTGGTTTTTCCAGCGCCTAAAAAACCAGTGATTAGCGTTACTTTAATACCTTGATAACGGTAATGACTTTTACTCATTCAACTTTCTCATTTAAATTGATAAAAAAAACAGTTTTCAAGACAGTCTTACCTACCTAAAAACAGACCCTCTTGACAGGGTAAAGTATAAAAAGAGCAGAATAATAGCACCCTTTCAGCATATTACGCTGATAATCAATTTTGCCCTTCGACCCTCATTGAAGTCCTCATAAAAACGGCGCTATTCTTGAAAGGTACGAACAAGTCCTCTTGTCTTCGCACCTTCCCTACAGCCTTTGGATTCGGATGTTGTTTATGAGCTTTATTAAAAAATGTGGTCTTACATTACTCACTGCTGCTACCTTTCAAACCCAAGCTGCCTCTGTCTGGAAGGTGTCCTCTGGTGATCACACCCTGTATATCGGCGGCACGGTACACATGCTCACCCCAGATGATTACCCATTGCCTCTCGCTTATGAGCAAGCCTATCAAGCCGCCGACAAAGTAGTATTTGAAACTGATATGAATACTATCAGCAAACCCGAATTTCGCCAGCAAATGCAAGAGCAGCTCTCTTTTACTGACGGCACAACCATTGGTGACGTCATCAAACCCAGCACTTATGATGCATTAAAAGACTACTTAGCCACACGCCATGTGCCCATTGAAGCCATTCAGCACCTAAAGCCCAGTTCCATCGCCATGACATTAACCACCCTTGAACTCAAACATATGGGCTTTGTCAGTGAAGGAGTAGATCAATTTTATGCCAATAAGGCCTTACAAGACCATAAGCCACAGTCGTGGTTAGAAACACCTGATGCACAAATCCAAATGTTATCGGATTTGAATAAGGAAGACAGTAACAGCATGATTCAATACGCCTTAGATGACATAAAAGACATGACAAAAAGCATGGGCCAGATTAGAAAAAGCTGGCGCGAAGGTAATGTAGAGGCCATGGAAGCACAAGAGTTAACGGAATTCAGACAAGAGTATCCGGAGGTTTATCAAGAGCTTCTTGTTAAACGTAACGAGACTTGGATGCCTAAAATCCAAAAAATGCTCACTGACAAACCAGTAGAATTCATTATGGTTGGGACCTTACATTTGGCGGGACCAGATAGCATATTGGCCAAACTTAAAGACAACGGCTATCAAGTTGAAAAGATCTAATCAATAAACCAAATCAAAGTGGCGTGCTTATATCTGCTTTGCGTTTTTCAAGCTGTTTGGGTAAATCATTAATGCAATAGTTAATGTAATACAAGGTGAACAAAAAGGTGTAAATCCTATTCATTTTGAACACCTGCTGATGCTCTATTAAGGCAAACTGCTGCAGCGCCTTTCTTGCCTTAAATGCCCACACTTCATACAGGGTCAATAAGGCAAGTGAAATAACCAAACTCAGTAAGGCCACTAAAGGATAGGAACTTTCTGAAAAGACGCCAGCCCACGCAAAACAAACCGACATAACCAGTAAAAATGGCTGACCTACTACCTTGATTCCTGTATGTCTTTGGATCTTATGGGTTGTCGTGAATATCCAAACCAAATTGTAAATCCCAATCGTCACGAGAGTCAGTAACAGCAACTGCCATGTTTTCATGTTTACGTCTTTCTTTAATGCGGCGATATCGGACATGAGGTCACTCACTTTAGAACAGATTTGAAAGCGCGCATCTTAACGATTAACACGGATAAAAACCAATAAATACTTGAAAAATCCGTTCAATAAGTCTCGTTCTCGGCGCGAACATGAATGGACGGTGAGCCATCAAATGCCACCTCAACATTAAAAATAATTGGGCGACAACAAACTTGGCAGTCTTCAATATACTCTTGGCTCTCTTCTAACACTTCAATCATCACCTCAATCGCCTCTCCACAATAAGGGCATGAGATATCGGTGGTGAGTAAATCATTCATACAAGAACTCCTAACACGCTATATAGACAACCAATAGCCTACCGACTTAACACTTGAACGCCAAGCTGATAAGCGCAACCTACCCTCTAACATAAACTCCTGTCAGGACACGGTTAATACAAAATGAGGTAAATGGCTCAATTCAGTTGTCAGCACTTATTCAGTCGGTGATAATGACTGTTTTGATCAGCAATTGTGGATAACGAAAACTTATGATGTCGAATACTCCTAATAAGAATAACCTTCCAGTAATTATTGCAGGTGGCGGTATCGGTGGCTTAACACTGGCCTTAACACTCGAACAAATAGGCATTCACTGCGTAGTCTATGAAAGTGTCGCCGAGCTAAAACCACTGGGTGTTGGCATCAATATTCAGCCCAACGCAGTACGTGAGCTGTATGATTTAGGGTTAGACGCAACACAACTCGACACAATTGGCCTACAAACAAAAGAATGGGCACTGGTGGGGCTCAATGGCAAGGAGGTCTATTGCGAACCTCGTGGCACAGATGCGGGCTATCATTGGCCTCAATACTCTGTCCATCGCGGCAAACTGCAAATGCTCTTATACCATACGGTTTTAGAGCGA
Organism: Marinomonas sp. 63XJN7_7_ISO-PGPR-S23-202; assembly: GCF_056173505.1. Classification (NCBI taxonomy): domain Bacteria; kingdom Pseudomonadati; phylum Pseudomonadota; class Gammaproteobacteria; order Oceanospirillales; family Oceanospirillaceae; genus Marinomonas; species Marinomonas sp. 63XJN7_7_ISO-PGPR-S23-202. The sequence goes on from NZ_CM149677.1 coordinate 3,347,242, forward strand.
CTTGGCGAAGAGGCCATTCAAACAGGTCATAAAGTGACGGGCTATCAAAATACGGATCAGGGAGTGACCGTTCATATTACCAACAAAGAAGGTGTAGCGCTGGAAGTCCAAGGTGCCCTACTGATTGCGGCCGACGGTTTACACTCTGCCGTTCGTGCGCAAATGCATCCCTCCCAACCACCTATTCACTGGGGTGGCGCGGTCATGTGGCGCGGCACCACCCAAGCTAAGCCGATTCGCACTGGCGCATCTTTTATCGGTTTGGGGACACATCATCACCGCATTGTGTTTTATCCGATCACACCAGCCGACCCCGTTACAGGACTAGCAACCATTAACTGGATTGCTGAAGTAACCATGGACAATTCGCAAGGCTGGACGAGTGGCGATTGGAATAAACAAGTCGCTTTGGAAGATTTCATCCATCACTTCGAAGATTGGAACTATGATTGGGTCGACATTCAGGGCCTGCTTCGCGGAGCAACGGAAGTCTTTGAATACCCCATGATTGACAGAGACCCTATCCCCACTTGGGTTGATAATAACGTCGCACTAATGGGCGATGCCGCTCATATTATGTACCCAACAGGCTCGAACGGTGCCAGTCAGGCCATTGTAGACGCCCGTATTCTTGGCGCTGCACTAGTGGAACATGGTATCAATAGTTCAGCCCTTAGCGCATTTAACAAGCAACTTTGTGAGCCTATTTCTAACGTCGTATTACGTAATCGAGGAGCAGGCCCATTTGTTATTCTAAATGAGCTGGATAAACGCTGTGGCGGAGTGTTTGAGGATATTGAAGACGTTTTTCCTGAGACGGATCGCCAAGAGTTAATGGCCAACTATAAAGCAGCGGCTGGTTATGCAATTGATGCTCTCAATACCGCCCCACCAACCATTAAAATGAAGAAAAAAGTGGCTTAGCTTTATAAATTGGGAGATCGCACATGCTGCAACATTACGTTTTTATCAAATATCAAGAAGGCACATCGGATGAACATATCCAAGCTTTTAAAGACAAAATGCTCGCACTCAAAAACACCATTAAAGAAATCAGACGTATTGAGGTAAGCATTGATGAGCTTCACGAAGAGCGAAGCTGGGATGTTGTCTTGAATATGCAGTTTGACTCACTTGAAGATTTGCGCACCTACCAAAGACATCCAGATCACGTTGCAATCGTAGAGTTTAATGGCCCGAAAGTGGCTCAGGCTGGCGCACTGGATTGCCACATTTAGAACGTTTGCGCCAATACACACTTAACTTAAAACACAAGAAACAGCCCGGCATAAACAAACTGGGCTGTTTTTCTCAATGTACTCTTTATTTTTAGTAGGCATGACAACGCTTAGTGGCTTAGCCACATTCTCCGTCTCAAAGGAAAGTACAAGCAAGCAAGCAAGCAAGCAAACAAACAACCGAACGCCCATCCTATTGAAAAAATGCCTATTTCAAGGTTCCCATGGCTAACCAAAAATAGTCACTCTCTTCAATACTGACATCATGACAAAACTCCTCCATCAAAACCTCTAATTCTTCTTGGTCAGGGAAGTTTTTTAGTACCTCATAGCCACTGCCGTCCGAGAGTGTTCTCATCTGAAAAGTATCCCCATACTCGCTACGAGACGATATGGGCGTGCTACTGCCTTCAACATAGCGATTATCAAATAAAATCACCCTAGAACCAGGTTTCATAGCTCGGTCAATGCCTTTCATAAAGGTTCGACGCTGTTGCATTTTTATGTGGGAGAAGAAAAATCCTGCTAAAAAAACATCAAACTCACTGCTATCGGGAATCTGAAATGCATCCATCACCCGGTAGTCAACATGCCCGCCTTCACAACTGTCTAACGCACTTTTAGCCAGTTTTTCGGATGCATCTGTCGCCAGTACATAAAGCGCCGCGTTGGCTATTCGTCGTGTCCAATACCCGGTACCGCAGGCCGCTTCTAACACTCGTCGACCAAGAACCGATGCTTCAAGCCTACGCTGCAACCACGCCAAATCGTCCTGTCTTTCAATAATAGAGTAGATTTGTTCATATTCAGGTTGTCGTTGTTCATAATACTCAAGCATCCAGCAGCCCTCTTACTATTCAAATCAATTAAAACGGTTACTCTAAGAAGCGTCACAAGATGACCTATATATACGATCAGTAAAACACGCTCCTCTAAAAGGGCAATTATATCAAATCACACCCCTCTGCCCACCCATGCTGATGCACTGACCTCCTCCGATTTCGGCAGGATTCATATACATTTTTTACGATTTTTCTCCCCAAACCTTCCGTCTTTTTTTATACTAGCCGCCCCTTGGCATAAAACTGACCAAAAAATCAGTTTTACTCTCTTATTTTGGCATGTTGATGATGAACAATAACAACCACTACCTAACATTTAGGCTTCACATCGCGCCAACCCATTAGCAATAAGGTTTCTCTATGTTTGAACGTTATTTTCAACTCAAGGCGCATAACACCACGGTGCGCAAAGAAGTCATTGGTGGAGTCACCACATTCTTAACCATGGCTTACATCATCTTCGTCAATCCATCCATTCTTGCACAAGCGGGCATGGATCAAGGGGCGGTCTTTGTTGCCACCTGTCTTGCCTCTGCTGTGGGCTGTTTGATCATGGGGCTATACGCCAACTACCCCATTGCGCTCGCTCCAGGAATGGGACTCAATGCTTTTTTTACTTACAGTGTCGTATTAGGCATGCATTACACATGGGAACAAGCATTAGGCGCGGTGTTTCTATCCGGTATCATCTTTATTCTCATCAGTATTTTTAAGATTCGCGAGTGGATCATCAACGCTATCCCCAACTCATTAAAATTAGGCATTGCAGCGGGTATTGGCCTGTTTTTGGCTATGATTGCACTGCAAAATACAGGCATTATTGTTAAAAATCCCGCCACAGACGTTGGCCTTGGCGATCTATCATCCCCTTCCGCTCTCTACGGATTACTTGGCTTCTTTGTTATTTGCGCTTTGTCGTATTTGAATGTGACAGGGGCGGTGATGATCGGCATTTTATTTATTGCTGTTCTTTCAATGATCTTTGGACAAAACCACTTTACTGGGATCGTATCTGCTCCACCGTCTATTGCCCCCACTTTTATGGCCATGGATGTTGAAGGCGCCTTTCAACTCAGCATGATCAGTGTGGTTTTTGCGTTCTTATTCGTGGATCTATTCGATACCTCAGGCACGCTTCTTGGCGTAGGTCAACGCGGGGGATTACTCGATAAAGAAGGCAAACTACCTCGCTTGAAAAAAGCCCTTTTAGCCGACTCCAGCGCCACAGCCATCGGCGCTGCACTCGGTACTTCTTCGACAACCAGCTATATTGAAAGCGCATCAGGCGTGGCTGCTGGTGGGCGAACAGGCTTAACAGCCGTTGTCGTCGCCGTCTTATTCTTAATCAGTTTGTTCTTTTCACCCTTGGCGGACTCTATTCCAAGTTACGCCACAGCAGGTGCCCTGTTGTACGTTGCGGTATTAATGACAAGCAGCTTAGCAAAAGTAAACTGGGACGATATTACCGATGCTGCTCCCGTACTTATTGCCGCTTTCTCCATGCCATTGACCCACTCAATTGCCGATGGTATTGCTTTATCTTTTGTCAGCTATGCCGTCATCAAAGTCCTATCTGGTCAATATAAGCAAGTGAACATCGCCACTTACGTGCTCGCCATCTTGTTTATCTGTAAGTTTGTCGTATTTGCCTAAGACAAAACACATCAAGCTTATTAAATCGAAAGCACCAAACGAGTATCAGGCAATCTGATGCTCGTTTTTCCTTTATGGGGCGATTCGGCCTCATCCTAATGTGCGTTATTTTTAAAAAAGAGTATTCATGCCTCACAACGCCTTATACACAGACCTTTCTTGTTACTATGATCTCATGTGCGCCGACATTGACTATAAAACACAAAGTGATAGTGCCCATCGTATGCATCAAATTTTCGGCAATGGTGGAAAGCGCCACTTAGATTTGGCCTGTGGAACAGGGCCACATATTCAGTATTTTTCTGCCACAAACTACGACTGTTCTGGCTTAGATATCAACCACCCCATGCTTGATATCGCCCAAGAGCGCTGCCCTCAGGCACAATTTTCACAAGGTAATATGTGCGCATTTGATTACGAAAAGCGCTTTGATTTAATTACCTGCTTTTTGTATTCCATTCATTACAGCGGCGTTCTTAAAAATCTGGCAGGATGCATCGAAAGCGCCCACAACGCATTAGAAAAAGGCGGTGTTTTCTTTTTTAATGTGGTGGATAGGCGTCAGATAAATAATGATTTATTTATTCAGCACAGTATTAATCATGAAGACAGTCGTTTCACATTTCGATCAGCTTGGCACTATATTGGCCATGGAGAAAAGCAAACATTAAACTTAAGCATTAACAAAGTCTCGAACGACTCTCAACAAACTTGGCAAGATGCGCATCCAATGGTGGCGTTAGACTTTGATGAACTACAAGACATGCTATCACCATATTTTGAAGTGCATATTTTTGAGCACGACTATGGAAAAATCATACCGTGGCAAAGGCAATCAGGAAATGCGATCTTTGTGTGTGTAAAGGCTTAGCGAATACAAACGGCGAACGGTAAACAGACCTGCGACTTATGCCATCGAGCGATATTTCAAAATCAAACTGATGATCTCATGATCACTTACGGTGGAGGATAAAGACTCTGTCACAGACCGCCTTTGAGGAAGGCGGATATTAAATTTACTTTTCAATATCGCAATCACTTGAGAGTCGGAGTTAGGGTCAATAATTTGTCCCGCAAAAATACAGATTCGTTTTAAGAAAAAATCTTTGTTACTAGTAACCATAATATACCTTTATGTTGTATCCAAATTAGACGTGTGAAAACACAGCTTGATCAGTATCTGCCAAAGAAAAATGACAAGAGCGGATGTGATATGAGCGTCTTAGAGGGAGTAGAAAATATAACCTTCTTCTACTCTACTCTGAAACGCCACAATTAGATAATGTTTTTAAAAAAATCTACGAAACAAACAAGCTTCCGTCCTTTTTCCTCATCAATAGTCCAATGCTTTTGCAGCCATCAGTCAATAATGAACAACATCCCTGCCGTTCCAAAACTCTCTTTAAAAAAATAACAAAGACCTTACGAGCGAGCATTAAAACAATACCATACCGGCATCGACCATGTTATAAAAAGCATTATTGTTCTAAAGCACATAAGAGACTGCATATCGTTAACAGGACGTTAAGGAAGTTATAGTATGGCAATTGCCAATTTGGTTTCTATCATTATGCCCGTTTATCAAGGACAGATGACTCTTATAAGAGCACTTGACTCTCTCTTTCAACAAACTTATTCAAACTGGGAATGCATCCTCATCGCAGATGATGGCTTCGATTATAAATGGTGGTTGAAGCAACAAGGTATACAAGATATAAGACTGCGCTTTACCCAAACAGAGCAAACACGCAGTGGCCCTAATATTGCCCGCAACGTCGGCAAAAAATACGCTAGAGGCGAATGGATTGCCCCGCTGGATGTGGATGATCTCTACTACCCCACTCGCTTAGCACAACTTATTCCCCTTGCTCAGGCATCTGGTCTCTCACTTGATAATGTCTGTGTGGTTAATGAGGACTCTCAACAAACCATTGCCATGGGAGTCAAGCAGACGCCCACCCAACTTTCGATTGACGACTTTTATACTACGAATACCCCTCTACTGTTTTTATTTCATCATAGTTTGGCGCAACACAATTGGGAGCCCATTGCCAGAGGTGGTGACACTCTATTTAACCTAAGGGCATTAGAAACAGCCGACTATGCCACATTTCATCCAGAAGCTCTACACGAATACCGAGTGCACAAACAGTCTATGTGCCATGCACCCAATGTTGGTAATATTTTTGATCAAGCTTATCAGGAAACCTTGCAGCGACTTCATATGGATGGACTTGGCTTTCAAAATACACAGTTTAAAAATAAAGTCATAGAGCTTATCACCTATAAAAAAACATTGAATTTAGCCTTCGAAAAAGCCATAGAGAATGGTTTTAATGGTGACTTTCAAACCTTCACAGCTCAGCCAGTCAAAGCCATAGTAAAACAAGCTTAAGCCACAATAAAAAACACCTTAATAGTACATCACTGTAGCAAGACTCCCCCTCATCAGAAAGCAAAAAGCCAGAGCATAAACTCTGGCTTTTCAAAAAACTAGGGACGCTCCCTAGCCCATTAAGGAAGGCACATTAAACAATCTTGGTTAGCCAATTGTGTGTATCTTGCGCATTTCCCCACTGTATATCATTTAGCGTTTTACGTAATTTTTCTGCGATTGGCCCAGGCTCACCCGATCCCACCTTGAACTCTTTATCATTATGGATAAAAGTCCCCACAGAGGTCAGTACTGCTGCCGTACCTGACAGAACCGCTTCAACACCAGGCTTAGCAGCACGCTCTAGTAATTCGCTAACGGTCAAGTCACGCTCACTGACGGTCATGCCAAGGTCTTTTGCAATCGTCAAAATAGAAGAACGTGTCACGCCATGCAAAAAGCTCGAATCCAACGCTTTGGTAATAATTTCATCACCATCAATCAATAAGAAGTTCGCCGCTCCCGTCTCTTGCACATCCCCATTAGGACAGAACAAAATTTGATCCGCCTGAACCTCTTCTTTGGCTTTCATGATCGGTCCAAGCGCACTAGCATAGTTACCACCACTTTTAATCATTCCCATATGAGGTGCGCAACGCTGTCCATTTTCATCTAGGAGAATGCGTAAGGCATGCGCACCACCTGAAAAATAATCCCCAACTGGAGACAACAAAACATACATCATAGAGGTCAAACTAGGCGCTGCCGCCTTGCCTATAATAGCTTCTGTACCAATATGTGTTGGACGAATATACATAGAACCCGGCGGCGCAGGCACATCACTGGCAAATTCAGCCACAATATCTTTGATCATTTGAGCAACTTGCTCTTCATTTACATCTGGCAAGGCTAATAAACGGCTACTTTGTGAAAAACGTTTGATATTTTGATCCATACGGAACACATGAACACTACCATCAGCGTGACGAAATGCTTTTAAGCCTTCAAAGCAAGTACTAGAGTAGTGCAATACATGCGCACCTGGGTGCATTGGGATACTATCTGATGGGACAATCTTAGATTCACCCCATTGGTTATTCTCAAATGTTGCTAATGCCATGCGAGGCATAAAAATGCTACCAAAAGCCGCCATTACTATTTCCTATACAAATAAATGATTGCGATCATCAACCGCCACTAAATCCATCAAAAACTTCTTCGACCCGCCTTGACCGATTCTTTTCATGATATTAAAGCAGAAAGCACCAGCAAGAAAGACTGTTTCGTACCTACCAATAGAGCAAACGATTATTTATCGTATTTTTGCGTAATTGATAAAGAACGGGATGGACTGCATTGATAGATTGGTGACCTTTCTAATTCTCTGTATCGAACACCGTCACTTGATTTCCACCTAATTTTTTCGATTGATACATGGCAAGGTCAGCCTGTTGAATAAGCTCCAATACGGTCGTTGCATGATTTTTACTATTAGATAGACCAACGCTGGCAGAGACATGAAGTAATGACCCTTCAATATCAAAAGGCTTACCAACCTCTAACACGACATTTTGCGCAATAGCCTGCTCATCACCTCTTGAATAATTATCGTCTAATAAGACAAGAAACTCATCTCCTCCCTGACGCGCCACACACCCTGACTCACCAACACAATGGTGTAACCTTTGAGCGATTGCCTGTAATAACTTATCTCCTACGCCATGACCATAGTTATCATTAACCTGTTTAAAGCCATCAATGTCCACAAACATCACCACGGGAGAAAGAGCGTTTTCATTTTGACAGGCTCGTAACAATATCTCTTCTAAACGCTCAAGAAAAAAAGCGCGATTAGGCAAGCCTGTTAATTGGTCATGTGCCGCCATATAGACTAAGCGAGCCTCCATAACCTTACGCTCTGTAATATCATGGGCCACAGCAATTCGTACTTGGTGCTCTTCAGACCAACGAGCCGACCACAAAACATGGACAATACGCCCACTCTTGTGAACCCAGCGATTTTCAAAACGAGGCTGAATCTCTCCATTTAACAGCGTTTCCACTACACTAGAGGTTTTGTGCCTGTCTTCTGGAAACACCATACTTTCCATAGACTGACCAATTACCTCACTAGGTGAATAACCAAACATATTCTCAAACGCTGCGCTGACAAAAACAAATCGCCCAAAACGATCGACAACACAAACCGCATCGAGCATTAACCCCAACACATCAGAAAGACCAATCAACTCACCCTCTTTCATTTAATCGAATCGCCTCTCACTCAAAACAAATATTCTCTATTCACCCATCAAACGAACAACACACATATAAGGAGAACAACAAAATAGATCAAACCAAATCAGTCCAGTCCAGTCCAGTCCAGTCCAGTCCAGAAGAAAAGTATAACCAACTGTTCAAAAAACACCCACATATTCATTGTCTGAACGCCTTATCCTGTAACAGAAAGTAACGCTTATGCCTCAATGTGGTGCTTATATGACACCCATAGTGAATTTATGAAAATTTCATCAAAAATAAAAACACTTAAAATTGAGTAAATAATAGTCATTAAAATACTTATTTGAGACATTAAGTTGTGTAATTTATCCTTTTTTTACATCTTGGCATATATTGTGCTATAAAAATCATGTAGGGTGAACAATGATGATGTTATGTAATTTAGTGTATTGAAGACTCTTATGCTTTGTTAGAGAGCGAAAGAGTAACCATCAATACAGGCCGTAAAGTCAGCCTAACGATTGTTCTACGTGCTTTTTTGATCACTTTTCGACGTCATGAAGGTATTTTTCGCACCAATATGATGCATAAAAAGACAAATTTGTCCGATTTCAGGGAGGAGTCGCTCTTTGTCAGGGTAAATATTGGTTCGCTTTATATGCAAGCAACATATAAAAAATACCTAAGGACACAAAGCAGTTGAAAAGTCCCTACTCAACGAAAGCAGAGAAACAAGAGTGAAGGCAAGGAACAAGAGGAGAGGAACAGCAGAAAAAATAGAAACACCAAAATAAGTTTAACTTTACCTAGTATGTGCACTTATCAATTTAATAGAAAGCACACTTGATACAATAAACAATGAAGGAATGCATTTCATGAAAAAAGCGATATTCACCCTAGCTACTCCCTTACTGCTAGCAGCAACAGCAGCAAACGCCGCTAGTATCATAAAAACGGATAATTCCAGCTTGGATATCTATGGTCGTGCAAAGTTCACTGCTACAAATAACTCTGTAAAAGGTAGCTCGTCCAGTTTTAGTCCCCGCTTAGGCGTTAAAGGACAAATTAAAGATGAAAATGGCACTAGTGCATTCTTTCGTACTGGCTGGGACATGCAATCCGCTTCAGACAAAAGAAGTTCGAACCTAAGAAATGGCGGAGACAACCTTAAAGCTCGCTACCAGTTCGTTGGACTTGGGTTTGAGGGTATTGGTAAATTTACTTTTGGCCAAAATGACACCCCATTCTACACCTTAGTCACCAGCGCGACTGATATTTTTAACTATGATGGTCTTGAGGCTTCAGCTGGCACTTATGGCTACGACTGGGCTCCTAACGAAGCTCTATACTCTAATACTATCGGCAAACTGTCTGTTGAAGTTTCTTACCAGTTTAAGACAACAGAAGGTGGCAAGTCAGACAATGGCGATATTTTGGATGTTTTTGATGCTGGCTTAACTTCAGCGAATTTCAAAACACAAAACAACGCCTATAGTGCTGCTGCCGCTTACGCCCTGACGGATGCTCTAAACCTACGCGCTGGTTACGCCTATCAAACCTTTACCGATAATGCAACCAAATCAAATTATGGTTTAGCCGCAGACTATACAGTGGGCAACCTTTACTTTGCTGGTGTGTACACACACAACAAAGAAGACGATGGAAAAAACACAGCTTCTCGCAATGGCTACGAAGTGGCCGCATCTTATAATATGGATAAATACACCTTCACCACAGGTTATGCATACGGCACACAAGACAGTGATGTAGCAACAACACCAGATCCTGATGGTGGAAAACCAACTCAAAATGATGACATCGCCTATGCTAAAGCCTTTAAACTAGGTGTGGCTTACCATGTATTCAGCAACGTTACAACTATTGCTCAGGTCACACATAACACAAATGGTTCAAACTCTTATTACGGCGGATTAAACTACACGTTTTAATTTAGGCTATTCGCTTAACTAAAAGGATATAGTTAAGCCGAACTAGTAAGTATTACGTGTTTTTATAGCCTTTTCAGTCCCCCCTTCTGAAAAGAGCTAATGACTAGACCGTGTTGATCTTTTGTGTACATATTTCAATCAGCCCACATGGGTAGCCACATTAGCGTACAGGCGAGTGCAACGACATTTTGGTAATTCCAGCTAATTTATCGTACCGTGTCGCAATGGCACGGTACTTTTTGATTTTTAGAAACGCATTTTCAACCAAGTGACAATAACGATATAAACGCCAGTCCACATACTCATTTCCTTGCTTGCTATTACGTTTTCTTGGTATGACATGTTGAACACCTCTGTGTTGAATACTCGCTCTTAATGTTTGGCTATCGTACCCTTTGTCAGCCACCATGACCTTTGCTTCCAGTGACGCTAATATCAAGGATTCACCCCGACATACATCGTTTACTTGGCACCAGATAACTCAAAACAGACAGGAAGGCCGCCACTATCTACCGCTAAATGTATTTTGGTCAAGTTACCGCCTCGACTTTTTCCTATCGCTTGCCCAAACAGAGCTTTAACACCTGCTCCATCTTGATCAGTTTTAACAATACTTGCGTCAATAAACAGCCATTCAGGATTATTTAAGCGGTTAAGAAGCTGAAAAATCGCTACCTGTTCTCATGCGATATAAAATACCTTCCAGGGTCATTCTATGTTCAGGTTTGTTATAAACACGTCCCGTTAGGGACATAATTCTTGATAGCAGTACCCTGCTATCATCTGTTGGCATTTGGAGTGGTGATTTTGGTTGTTGGCAAAACTATTATAACTGCTCCTCTTGCTACTTATTTTTCATACCGCAAAGATCAACATGCTCTAACAATATAGACAACATTTCTTAAACAAGGATTGCTGTCTAGACAAAAGAAAAAAGAGGCCGGAGCCTCTTAGTGGAAAAGTAACAAAAACGAGTCAGCTAATAATCAGTTTTTATCACCTGAAATTCGACTGCCAATGGCAGAGTTTTGGTCTTTATATTTTGCATTATCTCGTTTGTTATAGGGTCGATCTGCCGCCCCCGACATGGTTTCAAAATTAATGGCACCAATGGTCATACCTGGGCTCAAAGCAATCGGTAACTTACCGCCATTAAGAAATTCTAAGACAATACCGCCGCTCCAACCCGGATCAATACGGTGCGCAGTCACATGCACCATTAAACCAAGACGAGCCAAAGAAGAGCGACCATCCAGCCAACCAACTAAATTGTCAGGCAAGGTGACCGATTCTTTCGTCACCCCCAGCACTAATTCACCAGGATGAATAAAAAACGGGTGACCATCGTCAACGAGAATTTCATCGCTCATTACAGACTCAATCACTTTATTAAGATCTGCTTTTGAGCTACTCAAATCCAAATATGGCGCAGGGTGACCTTGAAATACTCGAAACGAGTTACCTAATCGTAAGTCAACAGACACACCACTGATCACACTGTTATCAGGGCGCGGATCAATCACTATAGAACCTTCATCTAGAGCGATAATTATATCTCGATCACACAAACGCATTACTTTTCCTCAATCATCACTCATGCCAATGATTGGCATGGTAAACTGTTCATTCTGTGGGGACGCTAGAGTAGCACCAAGCTTGCGAGCAATCGACTGATAAATAGCGGCGATATCACCTTCTGGCGCACTGACCACTACAGGGGAACCAGCATCACTCTGCTCTCGGATGGCAAGACTCAAGGGTAATTTACCCAAAACGCCCACATTATATTCTTTCGCCAAGGCGATGCCACCTTCATTACCAAAGATGGCTTCATGATGACCGCAATTCGAGCAAATATGCACTGACATATTTTCTACTAGCCCTAATACAGGAATATTCACTTTATTAAACATCTCAATACCGCGACGTGCATCTAATAAAGCAATGTCTTGTGGAGTCGTCACGATAACAGAACCTGCCACCGGAATTTTTTGTGACAAGGTTAACTGGATGTCACCAGTACCAGGGGGCATATCCACAAACAAGTAATCGAGATTACTCCAATCCGTTTGTGTCAGTATTTGCATCAACGCCCCTGTCACCATTGGCCCTCGCCAGGCAACTGGCGTATCTTTAGTCGTCAAAAATGCCATGGACATCACTTGAACACCATGGGCAATAGGCGGAATAAACATCTTTTCATCTCGCACCTGAGGACGAGTACCATCCGCAAAGCCCATCATCATACCTTGGCTGGGCCCATAGATATCGGCATCAAGAATCCCAACACGCGCCCCCTCTCGGGCCATCGCCAACGCCAAATTCACCGTCGTTGTGGATTTACCAACCCCACCTTTACCTGAGGCAACCGCAATAATGTTCTTCACACCCTGCAACCCGGAGAGATTACCTTGGGTTGCATGGCGCTCTACTTGAAAATCAATCTCTAGTACCACATCACGACTATCATTTAATTCACGCTTGATCCGAGTTTCAAGAGAGGCTTTCTCTTGCTCAGCAGGATACCCTAGATGCAAGGTTAGCATGATACGCTCTGCGTCCGTCTTGATTGTCCAAATGGCACCATAAGCATGACCATTATTTTCATCAATCAGGCTTTCTAAACGAGACTGTATTTGGCTGTCTAACAGTCGCTGCTTAGGTTGATGATCATCAGTATGTGTTTGAGTTGTCAAAGGAGTATCTCCAACAGACCATTCATCGACACGTTTGTGCGAAACGGCCCTTGTCATGTGAATTAATAACCAGAATAGAAGCCAATTTGGGGGCAATTTGCAGAAAAGCAAGCCTACCCCTTGCACACAAAGGATGGGCACTTATAATTAGCCGACTTATGATTACCAATAGTACGACGCTCGCTTTTTCAGAAAAACCTATGCAGCTTGTCTATCTGGAAAGGCACCTCACTTCCTATTCAGCGCCCGCTACTATTGATAAAATACTTGACCCTTTTTAATCCAGCAGGCTGATCAATAATGGCACAAACGCAACGCAAAATTTTAGTTACCAGCGCCCTTCCCTATGCAAATGGCCCCATCCATTTAGGGCATATGCTGGAACACATCCAAACCGATATTTGGGTGCGTTTTCAGAAACTTCGCGGCCATCTTTGTACAGCTGTGTGCGCTGACGATGCACACGGCACCGCCATTATGATAAAAGCCGATCAGCAAGGCATTACTTCTGAGCAACTAATCGATCGTGTTCGTCAGGAACATATGGCCGACTTTAAAGACTTCTTAATCGGCTACGATAACTATTATTCAACACACTCAGATGAAAACCGCGAATTCTCTAATTATATTTATAAGCGCTTGCGTGATAACAATAAAATAGCTGTCCGTTCAATCACACAAGCCTATGATCCAGAAAAAGAGATGTTCTTAGCAGATCGATTCATTAAAGGCACCTGTCCTAAATGTAAAGCTGAGGACCAATATGGCGATAACTGTGAAGTCTGTTCTGCCACTTATACGCCGATGGAGATGATTAATCCTCGCTCGGTTTACTCGGGTGCCACGCCAGTAGAAAAAGAATCGGAACATTACTTCTTTAAACTACCAGAATTTCAAGACTTTTTAGCAAAATGGACACGCAGTGGCACCTTACAAGACCAGGTAGCAAACAAGCTCTCTGAGTGGCTAGACGCGGGTCTAAAAGAATGGGACATCAGCCGCGACGCACCTTATTTTGGCTTTGAAATCCCTGACGCGCCTGGCAAGTACTTTTACGTCTGGCTAGATGCCCCTATCGGCTATATGGCTAGTTTCAAAAACTTGTGTGATCGCACTGAAGGGTTAACCTTTGACGATTACTGGGCTAAAGATTCCGATGCTGAGCTTTACCATTTTATAGGTAAAGACATCATCAACTTCCATGCATTATTTTGGCCCGCCATGCTGGACTGCGCGGGTTATCGCACACCAACAGGGGTTAACGCCCATGGCTACGTCACTGTAGACGGTACAAAAATGTCAAAATCGCGTGGCACCTTTATCATGGCGCGCACTTATTTGAACCACTTGGACCCGCAATACTTACGCTACTACTTTGCTGCTAAGTTAAATGCCAGTGTCGATGACATTGATTTAAGCTTGTCAGACTTTGTACAGCGAGTGAATTCCGATGTAGTGGGTAAAGTGGTTAATATCGCCAGCCGTACCGCCAGCTTCATCAATAAAAAGTTTGATGGTCAGCTAGCAAGCGATGTTAGCGAAAACGCTATGATTCAATCCTTCATTGATGCAGGCGATGTCATCGCACAACATTTCGAAAGCCGCGAATATGGCAAAGCGATTCGTGAGATTATGCATCTAGCCGATCAAGCCAATGAATACATTGCAGATCAAGCACCGTGGGTTTTGGCAAAAGACGAGGCCACCCTACCTAAAGTACAAGACGTTTGTACCGTGGCCCTGAATCTCTTTAGTATTTTAGCTACCTATTTGAAACCAGTGATGCCGCAAATGGTTGCCGATGCAGAAGCCTTCCTTGGCAAAGTACTCACTTGGGACAATCGCAGTGAGTTATTGTTTGGCAAAACAGTGAACGCCTTTAAACCATTAATGGCTCGCATTGATCAAAAACAAATCGATGCCATGATAGAAGAAGGAAAAGAAGCCGCCGTCGCTGCTGCAGAAGCGGCCGAAACGTCACAAGCGACGACAGAAACGGAACTCAGCAAAGACCCGATTGCAGCAGAAATTTCTTTTGATGATTTTGCAAAAGTCGATCTGCGTATCGCTCTGATTGCCAAAGCAGAGCATGTGGAAAAAGCCAACAAATTGCTAAAGCTGACACTCGACCTCGGCGGTGAAACACGTACCGTCTTCTCTGGGATTAAATCTGCGTATAAGCCAGAAGATCTAGAAGGCAAATTAACCGTCATGGTAGCCAACCTTGCACCACGTCAAATGAAGTTTGGCCTATCAGAAGGCATGGTGCTTGCCGCTGGACCAGGTAAAGATGAAATTTATTTATTGGAACCACATGCTGGCGCGAAACCCGGCCAACGAGTGATGTAACCCACTCTTTAGTATAAATAAATAGTAGAGACAAACCTACGCCGATTAAATGTCTCATTTAATCGGCGTATTTCGTGATACTAAGAACATAAAAAAGATTAACAATAAAATAATATTATATAAGTTTTACCTATTAAATATATTCTAAATTAATCTATTTTTCGGCGAATTTTAACTTGTTAGTTATAAGCAGCTTGGTATAGTTACGCTCTTACGCAGCGTATGCGTACTCCTCGATATTTAACATACTCACAGCATATTTATTTGGACATGAGATGACTGATTATCTGTTGATACTGGTCAGTACCATACTAGTTAACAACTTTGTATTGGTTCAATTTTTGGGACTTTGCCCATTTATGGGGGTTTCTGGCAAACTGGAAACATCCATTGGTATGGCGATGGCCACTACGTTTGTCTTGACTCTTTCCAGTCTTTGCAGCTATCTCACGTTCGAATACATACTTCAGCCGTTTGGGCTAGAGTACCTTAAAACCATTGCCTTTATTTTAGTGATTGCTGTTGTTGTCCAGTTTACCGAGATGGTCGTACACAAAACCAGTCCATTACTATATCGCGTATTAGGGATCTTCTTACCGCTGATTACAACAAACTGCGCGGTATTAGGTGTCGCTCTGCAAAATACCAGCAAGCAAAACAACTTTGTCGAATCCATCTTATATGGTTTCGGGGCGGCGGTTGGCTTTTCTTTCGTCCTTATTCTGTTTTCAGCCATGCGTGAGCGGATTAATGTCGCCGATGTTCCCAGCGTCTTTAAAGGCTCAGCCATCGGTATGATCACAGCAGGACTGATGGCCCTTGCTTTTATGGGATTCACCGGTCTGGTGCAAATCTAGGAGCCATTATGTTGACCATTCTGCTTGCCGTGGGAATTCTACTGGCCCTTTCCTTAGTATTTGGCGCCATTCTTGGCTATGCTAGCGTTCGCTTTCATGTAGAAGGCGACCCTATTGTCGATCAAATTGATGCCATCTTGCCACAAACACAATGTGGCCAATGTGGTCATCCTGGTTGCCGCCCATACGCGGAAGCCATCGCCAACGGAGAAGCAATAAACCACTGCCCGCCCGGTGGACAGGCGACGATTCAAGCCCTCGCCGATTTACTCGACGTAGAAGCAATTCCCCTCGATGGTGACCACGGCACAGAAACCGCCAAGCGCGTAGCGGTTATTCGTGAAGACGAATGTATTGGCTGCACTAAGTGTATTCAAGCCTGCCCAGTAGATGCCATTCTTGGTGCTGCAAAACAAATGCACACCGTCATTTCTGATGAATGTACAGGGTGCGACTTATGTGTTGATCCTTGCCCTGTAGATTGTATTGATATGGTAGAAGTCGGCGTGACATCAAAAACCTGGTCTTGGGACAAACCTCAAGGTATCGCAGCAACCTCAATGAACATCATTGCCACGGATCGCAAAGCGGAGGTGGCACACTAATGCAAACGACCAACATCTTCTCTTTTCATGGTGGTATTCATCCGCCAGAAAACAAAGCTCAATCACTGACATTACCTCTTGGCCACCCAAGCTTGCCGAAGGAGTTGATACTCCCTCTGAGTCAACACATTGGCCAAAGTTCTCGTCCGCTAGTCAGCCAAGGCGAGCAGGTTCTAAAAGGCCAAGCCATTGCCATTAACAACGGTTTTTTAAGCAGTTTTTTACACGCTCCCACCTCAGGTACCATTACCGCCATTGAAGAGCGCGTCATTGCGCACCCTTCGGGATTAAGCGACCTTTGCATCGTGATTGAGCCTGACGGGGACGATAGCTGGACAGAGCGCAAACCTCTTAACGACTGGCGTAGGATAAGCAAGACAGATGTCTTGTCCTACCTTGCTGAAATGGGCATCGTTGGTATGGGAGGCGCTGGTTTTCCAACACAAGTGAAACTACAGGGGGCACACAAGCACCCGCTAACCCACTTTATTATCAATGCAGCAGAGTGTGAGCCCTACATCACCGCTGACGACATGCTAATTCGTGAAAAAGCCGAACAGTTAGTGCTTGGTATCGAAGTACTACAACATCTCGTTGAAGCAGACCAAGTCATCATCGGCATCGAAGACAATAAACCACAAGCGATTGCCGCACTTAACAATGCTCTAGCGCAACACAATAGCACGATCCAAGTTGCCGTTGTGCCGACCAAATACCCATCCGGTGGCGAAAAGCAATTGATCCAGTTGCTCACAGGCAAGGAAGTGCCCAGTGGTCAACACCCAGCTGATATTGGTATTTTATGCCAAAACGTCGGTACCTGCGTAGCGGTACATGACGCTATTTATTTAGGCCAACCCTTAATCACTCGCTTTACTACCTTGACTGGGGATGCACTCAAGGCTCCACAAAATGTCGAGGTATTGCTTGGCACACCAGTTAAGCATCTACTGGATTATGCTCAGGCAACCCACAAAAAAATCAGTCGCTTGGTCATGGGCGGCCCGATGATGGGCTTCACACTAAACTCTATCGATGCCCCCATCGTCAAAACCAGCAACTGTATTTTAGCGGCAAGCAAAAAAGAGCTGCCCGCCCCCGCACCAGAGCAAGCCTGTATTCGCTGCGGCATGTGTGAACAAGCCTGTCCTGCCAGCCTGTTACCTCAGCAGCTTTTATGGTTCAGCAAGAGCCAAGAGTTTGAAAAGGCCGAACATTATAATTTGTTTGATTGCATCGAATGTGGCGCTTGTTCTTACGTCTGCCCAAGTAGCATTCCACTTGTACAGTATTACCGACATACCAAAAGCAGCATTCGCGAAGCACGGGAAGCCGCCGTGAAATCGGATCTCGCTAAACAACGTTTTGAAGCGAGAAAAGCACGTCAAGAAGCCGAAGCGGCAGAAAAAGAAGCGAAACGTCTAGCACGCCAAAAAGCCTCCGCCCAGAAGACAGAAGGTAAGGCGACAGAAACCAAGAAAGCAACGCCACCAGCAGCAGAGACAAAAACGGCCATCCCAGATGAAAGCAAGAAACTTAAGGTGGATATCGCGCTTGCGAAGAACAAACTGAAAAAGCTTCAGAAACAATTAGTTGAAGCTCAAGAAAATGAACATGTAGAAGAAATTAATCATTTACAGTTACAAGTCACTGAACAAGAAAAGACCCTTAGCTTGCTTGAACAACAGCTTGAGAAAATGGCAACGACACCTGCGGAAAAGTCTACTAAGGCCGCACCAGCTCCTGTTAATGAGGAACTGAAAAAAGCGAAGATCGACGTCGCGTTGATCGGTGCTAAACTGAAAAAGGCGCAAAAGCAGCTAGCGGAATCTCCCGACGATAACGAACTAAAAGCAAACGTTAGCGAACTCGAAAAAGGCCTCGTGCAAGCACAATCACAGCTTGATAGACAGACTCCGTCGACAGCTGCCCAGAAGACAGACACACCACAAAAAGCGTCATCTAAACCCACAGTCAATGATGACCTCAAAAAAGCAAAAATCGACTTAGCCATTGCCAAGGCGGCCGTAAAAAAAGTCGAAAAAGCTCTCAAAAAAGCAGAAGAGCTGAAAGCACCGGAGGCAGACACCTTACGTCAGCAATTATTGGAAGCACAGCAAAGAGCGGACAGTTTAGAAAAGGCTTTATCAAATCCACAGACTCAGTCCCCAGCAACAGAGGCGACAAAATCAAGCGCGTCAACGGATGAGAGTGCCGCCAAAAAAGAGCAAATTAAAAAGCAAAAAATTGCCTCTGCTATGGCCAAAGCGGCTATTAACAAACTGAAAAAACGCCTCGCCGCCGAGCCAGATCAAGCGGAGAGTATCCAACAAGAGATTGCCGCAGCCGAAAAAAGGCAGCAAGAAGCCGATGCACTGTTGGCACAACTCTCGCAATCGCAAGACACTATGTAAGAGAATGGTTAAATGGCACTATTGAGGATTACCTCTCCACACACACAACGGGCTGGGCGTCGCACTTCTTGGGTGATGCTCATGGTTATTTTGGCAACGATACCCGGTATCGCCGTGCAATCCTGGCTATTTGGCTGGGGCACCCTAATCAACCTTACTATCGCTGCCATCACCGCACTGCTTTCTGAGGCGGCGGTTTTATCGATGCGTCGTCGCTCTGTTGCATTCTATTTAAAAGACTATAGTGCCCTACTGACTGCTGTCCTGCTTGGCATTGCCTTACCCCCTAGTGTGCCTTGGTGGGTGACGGTTACAGCCGTGGCCTTTGCGGTGATTTTTGCGAAACAGCTCTATGGCGGTTTAGGGAATAACCCATTTAATCCTGCGATGGTAGGTTATGCCATTGTCCTGGTATCGTTTCCTGTTCCTATGACCCAATGGGTGGGTGCTTCCGATATGGTATCATCCGGTTCGATGATGTCCCTGTCACAGAGCCTGCAAGCTATCTTCCACCATTTACCCAGCATTGATTCTTACACTATGGCAACACCATTGGATGGGTTCAAACATAAAGATAGCCTCTCTAGCGCCGCTGCGTTTAACAGCATCACCTCATTGAAAAGTGCCAACCTGCACAGCTGGTTATTCATTAACGGCGCCTATCTATTGGGCGGTGTAATACTTTTGGCATTACGCATCATTACTTGGCATACACCAGTGGCGGTGCTTTCCTCTTTAGCTATCATCGCAGGGATTTTTTACTTGATTGACCCCAATCATGCGGCGACGCCTTGGTTTCACCTAACCACGGGGGCCACCATGTTTGGTGCTTTCTTCATCGCCACCGATCCCGTGACGTCCTGCACCAGTAACCGAGGAAAATTGGTCTATGGGACCGGAATCGGCATTTTAATCTATATTATCCGTACATGGGGCGGTTATCCAGATGGTGTAGCCTTTGGTGTATTGCTGATGAACTTCGCTGCCCCTTTGATTGACTACTACACGCAACCTCGCACCTATGGCCATAAGAAAGCCAAAAAGGGCCTAACCATTAAAGAGGATAACTAAGTGGACTTAATTGCCTCTATACGTCGTAACAGTATTGGTTTGGGCATTTTTGCCATTCTCACTGCAGGCTTGATCGCCACCATTCACGTGGTGACCAAAGACACCATCGCCAATAATGTGTTAAAAGCGCAGATTGCCGCATTTAACGATATTTTACCCGCTAACCGCTATGACAACGATCTCACCAAGGACACCGCTATACTGCCAGCGAGCAAACTGTTAGGTGGGGCCCCAGTCAAAATTCATATTGCTCGAAAAAATGGCCAAGTCAGCGCCATTATATTCGAAACCGTCGCCCCTGGTGGCTATAATGGCCCTCTTGGATTGTTAGTATCAGTAGACAGAAACGGTATTGTGACCGGAGCTCGAGTCATTAGCCAAAACGAAACCCCTGGCCTTGGCGACAAAGTGGATATTAAAAAGTCTAACTGGATCTTGAGCTTTAATGGCCACTCTTTGGGTAATCCGGGGTTAGCTGGCTGGAAAGTCAAGAAAGACGGCGGTGATTTTGATCAGTTTACTGGCGCCACTATCACACCACGAGCAGTGGTTCGCGGCATTAAAAACACTTTGATCTATTTTAAACAACACAAAGACTCGCTATTAGCGCGTTAGGAAAAGGCATGAGTGCAGACGAGCAAATCTTAACCAGTGACGCCACACCAGACAATAAACCAAGCGCAAATTACACTGAGATCATCTACAACGGCCTGTGGAAAAATAACCCCGCCTTGGTCCAACTTCTAGGGTTGTGTCCAATGCTAGCGGTCACCAGCACTGTAGTGAATGCCCTTGGTCTTGGCCTTGCGACAACCGCCGTATTAATGGGTTCGAATATGGCCGTGTCATTGATTCGCAATTATGTCACTGATGCGGTTCGACTACCCGCTTTCGTGATGATCATTGCCTCTTTCACCACTTGTATTCAGATGATCATGCAAGCTTATACCTACGAGCTGTATCAGATTCTCGGTATCTTTATCCCTTTGATTGTAACCAACTGCGTTATTCTTGGCCGTGCCGACTCATTTGCCAGCCGAAACCCTGTGCTCCCCTCCATTCTAGACGGCATGATGATGGGGCTCGGTTTTACCTCAATATTGATCGTCCTTGGTGGGATGCGTGAGTTAATTGGTCAAGGTACCCTATTCTCCAATATGCAACTACTCTTCGGTAGCAGCGCCGCTCATTGGAAAATCGTTGTCTTTCATGACTACCCTAATGTGCTCTTTGCCCTGTTACCTCCTGGGGCCTTTATTGGCCTAGGCATTTTAATTGCCATGAAAAATTACTTGGATGAACGTCAGAAAAAGCGCCTTGCCGAACAAAAGTCAACACAAACTCCTGTTACCACTAAGCGCGTTCGAGTGACCGGTCAAGCTGCGTCTTAACCTCATATAAATAGCAAGGGAATCAATACAATATCATTGGCAAAAACAGCATTAATGATAAGATCAGTAGTCATAAAAACAGCTTTGATGCCAATTTAAGAGACAAACCGTGAATAAAGAAAAACGTTATGAAATTTTCGATCGCCTTCGTGCGGAGAACCCAAACCCAGCGACAGAACTAGAATACAATTCGCCATTCGAGTTACTGATTGCAGTGTTGTTTTCCGCGCAAGCCACCGATGTAAGCGTCAACAAAGCGACCAGAAAGCTATTTCCCGTCGCTAACACCCCTGAAAGCATGCTTGCACTGGGGGTTGATGGTTTAAAAAGCTATATTAAAACCATTGGCTTATTTAACGCCAAAGCAGAAAATGCCATCAAAACCTGCCAAATACTTGTCGAAAAGCACAATAGCGTAGTTCCAGACACACGCGAAGAACTAGAAGCCTTACCAGGCGTGGGCCGAAAGACCGCGAATGTGGTCCTTAATACTGCCTTCCGACAAATTGCTATGGCAGTGGATACTCATATCTTCCGTTTTGCCAACCGCACCAAGGTCGCCCCTGGGAAAAACGTGCTTGAAGTAGAACAAAAACTCCTGAAGTTTGTCCCAAAAGAGTTTTTATTGGATGCCCACCACTGGATGATCCTTCATGGACGCTACATCTGCGTGGCACGCAAGCCTAAATGCACCGCCTGCATCATTGAAGACTTATGTGAGTTCAAAGAGAAAACTAGCCATTAATTCGAGTACTTTTTAGCAGTCCCATCATACCAAATATCTTTAGATACAACGCACACAATCAGGTCATTGTTTTAGTCTCTCGACTGTAATAGCATAAAAGGTACACTATGAGTATTATAGTCGAAGAATAATTGTGTATACCCGAAATACGATGCAATAACGCATGCAGCCTCGAAGTGATTTACTGGCTAGTTTTCAAGGAGGAGTAAGAGTGCAGTCCATGAAAATGTGGCTTGATTATGTATGTGGTCATATCAGTCGATCTCTTTCCGAGAGTACCGAATACTTTCTGCCCTACGCCTTTAATATTGGCATAATTGGACTCGTTGGCTTCCCATTTTACTATTTGGTGTGGACGTATATCTTCCCACAACCCTATGAAAATCTAACTTTACGTCTCATCGGTAGTCTTCTGTTTCTGGGGCTAGCACTACTAAAATTTTGGCCAAGCTGGTTGAGACCATATATTAACCTTTATTGGCTAGTCGGGATGACGTATGCCTTACCCTTCTTCTTTATCTATATGCTCCTTATGAATAACGGTAACACGGTCTGGGGGATGTCTACAGTAGGTGGGTTAACTTTACTAGTGTTAGCATCCTACAACTGGATACTGTTCACAACTATGTTCATTATCGGTCTATTTTTCGCCTTATTGACCTATGCATTAACCGTAGACAATACGATATTTAGTCATTATCCTGCCCAACTGCCCATTTACATTTTTTCGATCGTTGCGACTAGCATCATGTTCTATTATCCCTATCGCTTGAAGCAAGAAAAACTTAAAGTTCTAGCCTCAATAGGTGCGGAAATTTCTCATGAGCTGAGAACACCATTGATAACCATTCAAAACCATGCTTATGGCCTCAATAAAAACCTACCAACCTTATTGCACGCCTATGAGCTAGCAAAGGCAAATAACCTAATCGCTACCCCAATCAGACCTGACATATTTAGAACACTAGAACGTTCAATCACACAAATCGAAAATGAAGTCAGACATTCCAATACTGTAATTGACATGCTCTTGATGAATTTGGGGAAGCCTAAAATAAACACCAAAGAATTCAACTATTTTTCTATGGCAGACATCATCAGGCAAGCAATTACTCGTTATCCTTTTGATTCCAATAGAGAACGTGAGATAGTAAAGGTAAGTCTGAATGAGGATTTTCAGTTTTTGGGCTCAGACATACTTATGATGCATGTTATTTTTAACCTAATCAAAAATGCTTTAGTATTTACAAATAGCACTCAAGAGGCCAGAATTGAGATAGCCTTGGACAAAATTGGTAACGTAAACAACGTTTATTTTAGAGACAATGGCAGGGGAATCCCATTGCAAGATAGAGCGTCTATTTTTGAGAACTTTTATTCATCCGGTAATATGGATAAGGGAGCAGGGACAGGTATAGGTCTAGCATTTTGCAAAAAAGTATTAGCAAGCTTTAATGCCGATATAAAGTGTAATTCTGAGTTTGGGGAGTACACGGAGTTCGTGCTTAGTTTTCCTCAAACAATAAAACAACAGTGACTGAAAAGATGGAATTTTGATGATGCTTATACCTAAACTAAAAATGATTAACGCCGACCCTGTAACAGATTCTGTGTAACTGCCATTTAGTTAAGGTGCTTTTCGAGACGCTCCTCGAACTCAATAATAAATCGACTCATTGCTTGGCGCCAGTTCTGAATTGGCATCGTCCATTTCTTACTGGCTTCTTTAATGGCAAGGTATACCATTTTCCTCGCAGAATCATCGCTTGGGAAGACTTTACGTTTTTTAATGGCTCTACGGATAACACTGTTCAGGGACTCAATCGCATTCGTTGTGTAGATCGCTTTTCGGATATCGTCAGGGTAATTAAACAACGTATTGAGGTGATGCCAGTGATTGCGCCATGATTTGGTAATTTGCGGGTATTGATCGTCCCAGATGTCGCCGAAACGATCTAACTCTAGCAAGGCTTCTTCTTCCGTTGCGGAGCGGTAAACTTGCTTTAAATCCGCCGTCACTGCTTTATAGTCTTTCCATGATACATATTTCAATGAGTTGCGTACCATGTGTACGATGCACAGTTGGATGTTAGTTTGTGGGAAAACAGCATTGATGGCTTCTGGGAAGCCTTTTAGACCATCAACACAAGCGATGAGAATATCTTCTACGCCGCGCTGCTGAAGCTCAGTGAGGACGTTGAGCCAGAACTTCGCACCTTCGTTCTCCGCAATCCACATGCCCATGAGTTCTTTATGACCTTCAGTGTTGATACCGAGTGCCAAGAAGATCGATTTATTGATGACGCGTTTATCTTGGCGGATTTTCAACACAATACAATCAAGATACACAATGGGGTAGATGGCATCCAAAGGGCGTGCTTGCCATTCAGTCACTTGCTCAATGACCGCATTGGTAACGCGTGATACCAGTGTTGGAGATATCTCGGCACCATACCATTCATCGAAGGCATTGACGATGTCTCGGGTACTCATGCCTTGCGCATAGAGCCACAGGATTTTATCGTCCATAGAAGTGAATCGGGATTGGTGTTTTTTGACCAGCTTGGGTTCAAAAGAGCCTTCTCGGTCACGAGGCGTATCCAGTTCAAACTCACCATCTTCCGTCTTAATACGCTTGCTATTCTTGCCATTACGACTATTGGTTGAGGTGGACTTTTGATGTCTCTCGTAACCCAGATGGTCATCCATTTCTGCATTCAATGCCGCTTCAACGGTAATCTTCTTCAGCATTTGGCTAAATTCGTTGAGATCCTCAGGCGTTTTAATTCCCTTGGCGGCTTCTTTTGCGAACGCTTCAAGTTCTTTTTTGTTCATTTGCATCTACCTATCCTTAATTCTTAATAGAATATGTTGTGGTAGGCAGTTACACAAAATTAGTTACAGTCTCTTAACGCCTACTACCATCCAACTACTGTGGTGTTTCTGGATGATCACCAGCCGTTTTTAGACAGTATCCCTTTGGCGCTAGAATCAAACATCGCTTATCAAACCTTTTCTGATCCTCGAAAAGCGATTGACTATATTAACGATCATACTCAGTACCATTCCCTACTTAAGCAAGATAGCCTTTGGGCTAATAACGACTCATCTTACCATTACAAGTTTGATACCAAATCCTTTCTAGATATGAGACTTGACCATCAGCGTTTTTCGGAACCTTCTGTGCTAATCACTGACTATGCCATGCCGGGCTCTGATTACAATGGTTTGGATGTCTGCAACGCGATTGATAACCCCTATGTCAAAAAAATACTCCTCACAGGTGTTGCGGATGAACACATCGCCATTGAAGCGTTAAATAACAAGGTTATTGATTACTACATTAAAAAAAGTACTCAAGATATCCTGCCTCAAATCAATGAACTGATTCAGCGTTACCAACAAACCTATTTTAGCGACATGACACGAGTAGTCAGAGAAGGCTTAAAACTCACTAGCCCTTTAATTGATGACCCAGCCATAGTAGGATACTTCTTTGCTCTTATTGAACAGCAAAAGATAGCAGAATATCATTTAAGAACCGAATTCAGCCCAGCGTCATTAGACTTTTTAATGCTGGATAATAATGGGAAAAGCCACAGACTATTGTTACTAAACCAAGATGATATTAAAGCCCATAAGGATGTAGCCGCAGATGCCGGAGCGCCAGTAGCTTTATTGGAAGCACTTGACAAACAATCTAGCCTTCCCTTCTTCCCTAGTTTAGACGGTTTTTATCATCCCAGCCTAGAAACAAACTGGCAGAAGTACTTCTATCCGAGTACCAAGATTCATGGAGAGAAACTCTACCTAGCTGCTTTTATCCAAACACCATATACACCTCATACAAAAAACACTCAATCCGAGCCTTCCCTGCAACATCAACAAAACGGTGCAACGACAAACTCCTTCAGTTAGGAAGTTCTTCGAGGGTTAAAGTTATAACCCTCGAAGAAAAGGCTTGAGCCAGACTCAATCCTATATAGAGCATCAAAGCTCAGAATTTAGGATCAAGCAACTGAGGCCTGTTGAGAATGCAACGATAATTTTTGGGTTGAACGCCACTTGGTAAACTCAACCTCCCCCCTAATGTCTCCAAACACCTTAACAACATAGCCTAATTGGCTCTCTGTCAGACTCGCATTGACGGATAAACGTATTAAGGCTCGGTTTTTAGCCGTTGCTGGCGCACAAAACACCGATCCAAACACATCCCTCGACTCTAATGCATCCTTTAGCACCATAGTTTGCCTTTCTGTTCCAGATTCAAGCGCAATAATTTGCGATTGTGAATCCATTACATTGTAGCCTAACCGATTTAGACCCTCTCTCAAATACTCCGCATTACGGTGCAGTTTCTCACGTCGTTTATCAGCCTTGATAATCAAATTCAAGGTAGTGTTCAATCCTGCAATCTCATAAGGCATGAGGGCAGAACTAAAAATGGATGGATTAGCCGTACATTTAAAGTAATCAGCAAAACCTTTTGGACAGGTAACAATACCTGCGCGGCCTGCAAAGGCTTTAGCCAAACTGGCAGTTCGGAACATCACCTTATCTTGCAAGCCATAATCAACAACCATACCTCGCCCCTGAGGCCCATGACTCCCTAAGGAATGAGACTCATCAACCAGCAATATACAGCCCTTGTCGTAAGCCGCCTCCACTAATTTTTTTAAAGGGCAAACGCTACCATTAGTACTGTATACCGAATCGACAATGACCAAACCGGATCCATGGCGATCAATCAATGATATAAGATGATCTATATTATTATGACGAAATGGATAGACAGGAGATTTACTAAATTTCGCACCATCCCATAGAGACATATGCGCCATCATATCGATATAGATAGGGGTGTGAGTATCTTCAACAGCAGCCTGAATCAAGCCTACGTTAGCGTTATATCCAGATTGACACAACACCGTTTCTTCAGCCCCCATAAAATCGGCCATACGCTGCTCAAATTGGAGCTGTGGGCTATCTCCAAACATAAAGGCAGAAGACATAAGAATTAGATTCTCGGGAATATCCATATCCAGTACACTTCTTTGCGCTGCGATAATCTCAGGATGATTAGCTAAAGCGAGATAATCATTACTAATCAATTTAATCGAGCTTACTGTTGGGTTAAGACCATGTAAAAGATTTCTCCCTCCCAAATGATCACGTCTTTTCAAATGAGCATTTATTTTTTCAGCTAAATAATTAGGGTAGTTTTTGATATTGTTTGTCATTACTTTTCTCCTCATGCCAAAAGCGGCATACTTGAAAAACTCAAAAAAGAGAAAAGAGCCAACGAACAGGAAGACCAGCCATCAAACCTTTGTCAGCGCGTCTTAGTAAGATAAGGAAAAAGTGTTATCACCATACACAAATAGAACATAAGCTTAACCCTCCTCCTTGGTCCTTATTGGTGACAGGCCACAATAAAAATTTGCTAAAACTGACCAATGCTCCTCGCATGCAGCTTTTCAATTTTTTGAGAGCCATTGCCATCCCCATACAATAGGGACAACAATTCATTGTAATCCGTTATCTAGTAACGAAAAGTAATGAAACCTGACAAAGCTGAAAGACATACCAAGAGAAAAGCGGCTCATTGTTTAATAATTACTAAACTATAATTAATTAAGATTGAATTTATTAAACATTATTCTCGGATCATGCTTCTCTTATACACATTCATGATGAGAGAGACCCACCTTTATGAGCCAGATCGCAAAAACCAAACTTACCCAAGCTCAGTTAGATGCCCACTGGATGGCCTACACGGGCAACAGACAATTCAAACAAGATCCTCGCATCATCGCCTCAGCCGAAGGTCGTTATTACACGGATATCGACGGCCGAAAAATCTTTGATGGGCTCTCTGGTTTATGGACATGTGGTTTAGGGCACAGCGTCCCTTCTATTAACGAAGCCGTCGCGAAACAGATAAAAACACTGGATTACTCCCCTGCCTTTCAATTTGGCCATGAAAAGTCCTTTTTATTGGCTGAGAAAATAACGCAGTTTATGCCTGCACCACTCAACCGTATCTTTTTTACTGGCTCTGGTTCTGAGTCTGTGGATACGGCATTGAAAATTGCTCGCGCTTATTGGCGAAAAAAAGGCAAAGGCACAAAAACCAAATTTATTGGTCGTGCTAAGGGCTACCATGGCGCAGGGGTTTCAGGCTTTAGTGTGGGAGGTATTCCTGCCAATCGTACTTTATATGGGCAAGGTCTTGAGTCTTATCATTTACCCCATACGCAAGTACCTGGTACGGAATTCTCAAAAGGCATGCCTGAGAAAGGCAAAGAGCGCGCCGAAGAGTTGCTTAACTTGATTAATATGCACGATGCCTCCAATATTGCCGCCGTGATCGTTGAGCCTATGTCAGGCTCCGGTGGTGTGATTATTCCTCCAGTTGGTTATCTCCAACGTCTTCGTCAAATTTGTGATGAACACGATATTCTATTAATTTTCGACGAGGTCATTACTGGTTTTGGCCGCATGGGCGCAAAAACGGGGGCAGAAGCTTTTGGGGTCACACCCGATGTTATTACTCTAGCCAAGCAAGTCACTAACGGTGCCATTCCGATGGGGGCCGTGGCGTTCAAGCAGGAAATTTATGACACCTTTATGGAGACGGGTGGCGCTGATTATATGTTAGAAGTCCCCCATGGCTATACTTACTCAGCCCACCCTATTGCGTGTGCCGCTGGTTTGGCTTCTCTCGAAGCAATCACACAACAAAACCTGATTGATCGGGTGAAAGAAATGAGCCCTGTTTTGGAGGAATGTGTCCATCAATTAAAAGCGGCTAGCCCACTTATTACCGATATTCGAAACTATGGCTTTGCTGCAGGAATGAGCATTGCCCATATCGATGGCGAACCCGCTAAGCGACCGTTTCAAATTGCTATGCGCATGTGGGAGAAAGGCTATTATGTGCGCTATGGGGCCGATACTATCCAGCTAGCACCGCCGTTTACCACAGAAAAATCGGAAATTGATAGTTTGATCAATGCGTTAGGAGACACCCTAAAGGAACAACATTAATCAATTTACTCTTAATAATAAAACGAAATCAAACAATCCGAGCGGGATAACCGTTCGGATTTTTTTATTTCATAAAAATACCTAGATTGAACACTGGTCGTAGGATGTGTTTTCCCTATAATACGCTATCAGCGTAAACTTTCGTAAAAGCACAAGAGAAAAAAAATGAAAGCACCATACATAAGATGTTTTTGGGCTGGAAGACTCTATTTAACCAATGGCATGGTGATGTCCGTTCACTGTACTCACATTTCCTCTCAACAAATAGAGGTGGAGGCTCCCTATGGTTCTCAAGGTTCGAAACTGGTAAAGCTGGAGCTAAACGCCATCCATGAAGGCAAAACAGCTCTCATAAAAGCACTTTGTGTGCCCTTGGTGGATGTGTTAAATGAACATAATAAGCACTACATCCGGCTCAGTTTTCACAAAATAGCTCCCAAAGACCTAGCGTATATAAAAACCTTTATTGAAGATAACTCTTAGTCCAATCGTTATCACATCGCATCTACTCTACATTCATAATCTCGATAAGACATGAAACGCTCGCATCTTATCCTAATACTTTTTCTTCTAGCTCTTTGCTACAACGATTATAAAAGCAATCAAAGACTAGGCATGGGGCGAGCATCATGCCTAGTACTTTCATATAACAAGATTTGACAACTTAGGACAAGGTTGTCTCAAACAGTTTCAACAACTTCTCACTGTCAACTTCCATACAAACTTGCGTCATCGGCACATCATTCCAATGGGGTTCAGGAAAATCCATACCTTGTGGTGCAAAAATCGTCTGACCAATGCCAATTCCTTCACAAGCAACGCGTACCGCCCCTAATTCCACACCAAAGATACTGGGGTCCATGGCATAAGCAATCGTAGAGGCATCATGGAAATAACAGCCATTCACACCAAAACGACTACTGTAGAAATTGATGTAATGTTGCGCACAGTCGTACAAGAATCCACCCTCTTCAGGATTGGCTGCTTTTATACGCTCAAGAATAGTATTATCCAGCAACACTTGATGAGTTACATCTAACCCAATCATTGTCACTTGCCAAGGTGCGGTAAATACAACATCTGCTGCATGGGGATCATTCATTATATTGGCTTCTGCAACAGGCGAGACGTTACCATATTCAATGGCGGCTCCCCCCATCAAAATGACTTCGTCCACCAACTCTGCAACTTCTGGATCTAACTTAAGCGCTGCGGCCAAATTACCCAATGGCCCCAATGCAATAATGGTTACCTCACCTGGGTACTGACGAACCGTATCGATAATAAACTGAGCAGCACTTTCTTTAACTGCAGTACCTTTGGGAGCAGGCCAATTAATGTTACCAAAACCATCTTTACCATGAACAAAATCGGGGTGTGGACGCGGCTCAATCACGGATGGCACTGCAACCCCTTGAGCGACGGGAATGTCTACTTTCGCAATTTCCGTTAAAGTGATGGCATTTTGCGTTGCTAGCTCAACAGGCACATTACCAAATGTGGTGGTAAGCCCCAGTACATCCAATTCTTTCGCTTGGAATGCAAAAAAGATCGCCATAGCATCATCAATGCCAGGATCTGTATCAATAATAATTTTACGAGCCATATTCGACTTCCTCTTTTTTATATGAATTTAGTCTGCCAACATATCGACATGACAAACTAAGCTTGTTCGGCTAAAAACTCATCGACTTCTGAAATACTTGGAATGGCACTTGAAGCCCCCATTCTTGTGACGCAAATAGCAGACGCCGCACAAGCGCGCGTGAGCGCTTCTTTCATGCCCAACTGATCCATTAGGGCCGATAGACAAAAACCGATAAAGGTATCTCCCGCAGCGGTTGTATCCACCGCTTTCACAGAAAATGCTTCAACAAATAGATTTTCATCCTGATTAAAATAGCGTACTCCGGCTTTCCCTAGTGTCATCAGTACTGCTAACTCAGGGTAAGCTTTCGGCAGACCGTCGATTGCCGCATCCACATCACTAACGCCAATTAAGTCCATTGCTTCTACTTCATTAACAATCAGAAGATCAACAAAAGGCAGCACTTCCTTCGCCAATTGAGCGTCCATTGGCGCAGGATTAAAGGCAACTTTCAGCCCTTTTGCTTGTGCTTGACGCATAATATATTGGATTAGGTTTGTCTCATTTTGTAGCAACACCCAATCCTCAGATGAGGCCTGAGCTAAGACTTGATCAACCTGTTCTTCTGTCAATGCATGGTTCGCGCCTTGAAATAAAATAATGGCATTTTCTGCCTCTTTATTCAGTTGAATAATCGCGTGACCTGTTGGTACATCCAGCTTAGCAATCAACCCCGTATTCACCCCAAGGTCAGACAATTGATCCAAAATTTGCGCATCATTTTGATGAACCGCACCAACGTGTTTGACATCAGCCCCTGCTTTCGCCAAGGCAACAGACTGATTCGCCCCTTTGCCACCAAGCAAACATTGATAACTGTCCGATGCCATGGTTTCACCTGGTCGCACAAAGTGATCCAGTTGATAAAGGTGGTCGAGGTTAATCGAACCAAAATTATAAATTGCCATGTAATCTTTCCTTCTGGATGAATAGCGTTCAGTGGTCTAGAAATAACCATTCAGTCATTATACGCAAGCTTAAAAAATTATTGACCATCTGTACAAAAATAAAAAACGCCCTATTCAACCTGAATAGAGCGTTTATGGACATAGCCGACGAGTAAAACCCAGACTTTACTGTGGATTACTTATCAGAGTCTAAAAAACCACGTCCCTTCTGCGCTGCGATTCGCATACGCAATGCATTAAGTTTAATAAAGCCAGCCGCATCTTTTTGATCGTAAGCACCAGCATCGTCTTCAAAAGTCGCAATAGAGCTATCAAACAAACTATTGGGCGATTGACGACCAACAACGCTAACGTTTCCTTTATACAATTTCAAACGTACGGTACCAGAAACGTATTTCTGAGATGTATCGATCATCGCCTGCAGCATGCGGCGCTCTTCAGACCACCAGAAACCATTGTAGATCACTTTTGCGTAACGAGGCATTAGCTCGTCTTTAAGATGCATAGCTTCACGATCCAGTGTGATAGACTCTATCGCACGGTGGGCACGCAACATAATGGTGCCTCCCGGGGTTTCATAACAACCACGCGCTTTCATACCAACAAAACGGTTTTCTACTATATCGATACGGCCAATACCGTTTTCACCACCGATTTTGTTCAAAGTTTCCAAAATAGTGGCTGGCGACATTTTTTCACCATTGATAGCAATGGGATCACCATGTTCGTATTCAATTTCAATATAAGTTGGCGTTTCCGGTGCTTGCTCAGGAGACACCGACCAACGCCACATATCTTCTTCCGACTCTAGCCACGGATCTTCTAACTGATCGCCTTCATAAGAGATATGCAACAAGTTAGCATCCATAGAGTAAGGCGATTTTTTCTTCTTCGTTGAAAAATCGACTGGAATCTGGTGCTCTTCACAGTAGTTCATTAAGGTTTCGCGAGACGTTAGGCTCCACTCACGCCAAGGTGCAATCACTTTTACACCAGGCTTAAGAGCGTAAGCACCAAGTTCGAAACGTACTTGGTCATTACCTTTACCCGTCGCACCGTGAGCAATGGCATCGGCTCCGGTTTCATTAGCAATCTCAATCAAACGCTTAGCAATCAGAGGACGAGCAATAGAGGTACCTAAAAGGTACTCACCTTCATAAATCGTGTTCGCACGGAACATAGGGAAAACAAAGTCTCGAACAAATTCCTCACGCAAATCTTCAATGAAGATTTCCTTAACACCCAACGCTTGAGCTTTCGCGCGAGCAGGTTCCACCTCCTCACCTTGACCTAAGTCAGCGGTAAAGGTCACTACTTCACACTGATACTCTTCTTGAAGCCACTTCACAATTACCGAAGTGTCTAGGCCGCCTGAATAAGCCAGCACTACCTTCTTCACGTCAGACATTCTTTCTGTTCTCCTCAACGATGTCACGCAACCACAGTAAAACAGCGGCGCAAAAATTAAAAAAAGGGGTTATCTAGTGTAAGATTTCGCTACTTTCTTAGCAAGTAAAAAGCCCAACACGCCATTGAAATTAATGGAATAGTTGGACTTTTATAAAGACTATGCAAGATAACTCAGTATTACTTGCCGATTTTTTCTAAACGAATAGTCACACGACGGTTACGTTCACGGCCAGCTGCCGTACGATTACTGACCACTGGGTAGCGATCGCCATGATAACGAGAAATGATTTTATCGACTGCCACACCTTGTTTTAACAAATACGCGGTCACTTTTTCAGCGCGCTCTTTAGACAATTCTCGGTTATCTCGTCGTGAGCCAACATTATCTGAGTGACCATCAATGTAAATGTATTCAACTGTCGGATCGTGCTTCACATACAACGCCACCAACTTCAAACGCTGCTTAATGCTGTCCGTTAGTCGTGCTTTTCCAGACGGAAATAAGGCCGCTGTACGAGCAATCTGATCGTAATTAACCGGTAATAGAGACGACAAACATTGGCGAAATTGGTTATAAGCAGGTTCAAAATTAATATTCGACAAACTCACTTCCACCACTTCACGACGATCCTCCCAAGCCGTACCAGCGACCATAGGCTGTCGACCATGATCCAGACTGGTTAACATTCGTTCCGCCACTTTGCCCCCGACCTCAACCGTCAGTCCGTAACCTGGGTAAGGCAAAATATCGAGCGTTTCGGGTTTGATGCCAGGAGACCATTCCGGAGCCTGAGAAATGATATAAACTTGTCCTGGTCCTAATTTTTCGTTATTGGGTTTAAGCACAAACTTCATAGGCTCACCCGCTTCTTTTATAAAATGTCCAACGCCATAATGTGGCACGGGATGACTCAAGCTACATGAAAAAATATCACCCGATAACAGCCATTTCGAGTCCGTGATGCCAGACTGATACAGTATGGACGCCTGAGAACAGGCCACAAACATACTGCTTGCGAACAGAAAACAAGTGCGTGTTATAAATCGTTGGGTAATTCCCATTTAGAGATCTCGTTCAAGCATTATCAATTGTGTTATGATCCGATCTATCTACCCCATCATTATTGAGAAAGTGGCAGAATTAAGGAACTTCTTTTGTCAAACCATGAAATTAAAGATCGATTCCGTGGCTTCCTACCGATTGTTATCGACGTTGAAACCGCAGGCTTTAATCAAAAAACCGATGCATTACTAGAAATTGCTGCCTGCATCCTTCGTATGGATGAAAATGGTGAGCTATATACCCATGAAACTCTGTCATTTTTAGTCAAACCTTTCGAAGGGGCGAATCTAGAAAAAGCGGCACTGGATTTCACTGGCATTGACCCATATGACCCTAACAGAGCGCATATTGAAGAAAGTGACGCGCTAACGCAAATTTTCTCCAAGGTACGTAAAGAGTTAAAATCAGCTGGCTGCAAACGTGCCATTCTTGTCGGACACAACGCCGCCTTTGACCATGGCTTTTTAAACGCCGCCATTGAACGGGCGCAAATTAAACGTAACCCATTCCATCCATTTTCCAGCTTTGATACTGCCAGCTTAGCTGGATTGATTTTTGGACAGACGGTGCTAGCAAAAGCCTGTGAAGTCGCTTCCATCCCCTTCAGCAATGCTGAAGCGCACTCTGCAAAATACGATACAGAAAAAACCGCGGAACTGTTTTGTGAAATGGTAAACCGTTTGAAGCGTCTAGGAGGCTGGCCACTAAAAGCATCAGAAGATAACAGCTCAATGGAAGACATCTTTAATGCAGGAAAATAACAATACGAAAACACAGTCATTCAAAGAATAGTATCGTCTCAAAAAATTGGCTTAACAGAAGCAATCAGTGGTCATGAAAATGGTTATCTGTTCACCTCTTTATTTCGCAGAATTTTTTGGGCTGACTATCTTCACCGGCAAGGTTAAAATAACACATTCATTACCACTCAATGTCACGGGTCAGTCTATGCAGGGGAAACGAATTGGTTTACTTATCTTGGGTTGGCTGTCATTGATTACAGGCATAATCGGCATATTTTTGCCTTTATTGCCCACCACCCCTTTGGTTCTCCTCGCGGCATGGTGTTTTTCTAAATCATCCGAGCGCTTTCATCATTGGCTGATGAACCATAAATATTTCGGCCCGATGGTTCATGATTGGCAATCCGGTAAAGGCATCCCTAAAAAAGCACGTAATAGAGCCATTATTCTGATGTGGATGGGAATGGGGATTTCTATGATCATTATTGGTCGTCTTTGGGCGACCATTTCTCTTATTTGTATTGGCGTCGCGGTATGCACTTACCTATTACGCCTGCCAGTACGACCAGAACAACCAGATGACACATCGATTTAACTCCCAAGGTAGAGAATATGGCGCTTAGCAACATCACCAAAAGACCGTTACGCAATCTGTTTATTATTCCCAGCCTAACCCTTATTGGGATAATTTTTATTGTCTGGCTAATTACGCCGTTTGTAGCAAGACATTATTTACAAGAATACTTTCAGTCACAAGGCGAAAACGCTTCACTACAGCACCTTCGTGTCCATTTTTTTCCGCCAAGAGTGACCATAAAAGACTTAACCATCACCAAAGAAAAACAGGATACCTTAACCCTTAAAGAACTGGATTTGGGGATCAATATTTCTCCATTACTTTCTGGCACCATCCAGGTTTCTCACGCCAAAATTAATGGACTGACACTGTCGGTTAAACAGCAAAAGAACGACTGGATCATTGCTGGTATTAACCTTGCTCAATACCAATCAAAGGCTGCAAAAGAGCAAGCCAGCAATACGCCCAAAACAGAAAAAAACAGCGCTCCTTGGAGAATCAAAGTCCCACAATTTTCGTTCGTTAATAGTCATATCAACTTAAGCCGGCAAGTTGACACCACAGCTCCCATACAGAAAGACACCATATCAATCAATAAGTTGTCGATTAACGATCTAATAGGGAAAGGTATGGACTGGCAAGGCTCCGTCCAATTAAACACAAACATTAATACCGCAAAAATCGACCTTGCTAGTCAGTTTCATTACACACCAATAAAGGGCCAAGCAAGTCTGACGATTCAAGACACCTTACTGCCTCTTCAAGCCTTCGCCCATTTTATTCCAGCCCCTTATCAAACGGGTAAGGGGGATTTATCTCTGAAAGGCACACTGACTGCCAACCTGCACAAAAACAATGGCACAACATCGTACCAGCTTAACGATTCTTCACTCACCGCCAACCTTAAGGCATTGAACTTACCCCTGCCAGAGCAAAATCATCTTTCTCTGGCTTCCAGTACCTTAGCGCTATCAAATCTATCCACCTCTTATGACTCACAAAACAATCTCAGTGCAAAAGGCAATGTGGATATACAATTAAGCGGATTAACAACCAAACTAAAAGATAAGCAAAGTGCCAGTGTCGCCAAGCTATCCGTTAACACGCCTTTCGACGTAGTACAGCACGACCAAGCACTCACCGCCAATACACCACAGGCCAACATCAGCCTTCATCAATTAACATTGGCGCTCTCTTCTCTTGCCTTGACGAATGATCAAAGCACCTTGGCTCTTAGTCAATTAAAGTTAAGCAAATCCCCCACGGATTCACTTCAGCTCTCAGTAAAAAGTCAGCTAGACAGTCACAACCTAAACGCAGAACAAGCGGATATCAAAACCCACTACGACACACTCAGCCTGACGAATAACAGTTCGTTCTCACAAACACCCAACAAGGGTATAAAAGTCAATAACAACGACATTAACCTGACCTTAGCCGGCCTCACAGCTCAACAAAAAAATAAAGCGGATGTCTCACTAGGACAACTGCATATTACGGCAAATACCCTTAATGTAGACCTTAATAAGCAACAGAAACCTCATGTGATAGGCACAGACCTAAACCTGATGACTCAAGCTTTTGATGCGAAGTTATCCGACACAAAGCGAGCAGCATCGTGGCAACACGCTTCGCTTTCTCATGTTAACCTTAACCAACAAGGTAACGACTTCGATGTTTCTCTTAATAAGTTAAACATTCAAAAACTTATCGTTTCCGAACCTCTTGTGGCTAAAACAAGTCAGCCAGCCTCTCCAGCCCTTGTCACTATTGATAAGGTTGCCATTGATCAAATTCATGCTAACCAAGATGGCGTTCGCATCAAACAGATCGATACCAAAGGAGTGAAAGGTAACTTGCTATTAGACAGTAAAAAACGCATTGAAAACCTAGTGTTTGTCGACACCAGCGAACAGAAAGCCCCCTCAGAGAAAGCTAAACCAATCGATGTGCCTAGACAACAAGACATCGCCACACAACAAGGATCAAACAAGGCGCCTGCAAACTCAGCATTTAAAGCCCCTTATTATGTGATCTTGGATGCCTACAACATGACAGGCAAGTCTAGCTTATACATTCAAGACAAGAGCATTGATCCCGCTCTAAAGCGCACGCT
Source organism: Marinomonas sp. 63XJN7_7_ISO-PGPR-S23-202 (assembly GCF_056173505.1). Lineage (NCBI taxonomy): Bacteria > Pseudomonadati > Pseudomonadota > Gammaproteobacteria > Oceanospirillales > Oceanospirillaceae > Marinomonas > Marinomonas sp. 63XJN7_7_ISO-PGPR-S23-202. The sequence continues at coordinate 3,385,182 of NZ_CM149677.1, forward strand.
AACCATTGAAAAGTTTGCAATTCGCAACCTCAACACCAAGGACAAAAAACAAAAAGCAACGTTAGATTTCAAAGCCAGAAATGACAAATACTCCACTATTTCTGGTGAGCTGACGATACTTCCTCTCGCGAAAAAGCTCACTATGTCGTCACACCTCGTTGTGAGCCAAGCTGAGTTACCGCCTTACTCTCCTTATATTGCGAATGTTTTGGGCTACCAAATTGATTCTGGCCAATTGAATCTAAACCTGACGTTAAACTCAAAAGAGGGCGTCATCAACGGCACAAGCCATATTGTATTAAAACAATTTGATCTGGGAGGAACCTACAAAAGCAGCTCAGTGATCAAAACAGGGGTTATACCGCTCAACATTGCGGTCAGTGCATTAAAAGACGGAAACGGCAATATTAATCTCGATATTCCTCTCTCCGGTAACATAGATAATCCTCAGTTCGGATGGGGAGACCTCCTCGTTTTACCGATCAAGAAGGCTTTATTTAAAGCGTCTACTAGTTATTTACTACAAACCTTTGTGCCTTATGCGAATGTCATTTCAATTGCACAGTTTGCGGGTGAACAGTTGTTAAAAATTCGCGTGGAGCCTTTACAGTTCAAGCCGAAACAAACCGACCTTTCGGCAAATCAGGAGACCTTTTTAAAACAATTAACAGATCTTATGAAAAACAAAGAAGACAGTGAGCTGAGAGCCTGTGGTGTAGCAAGCTATCAGGATTTAGGCTTAGAAAAGCCGCCTGTCGCCATAAGTAATGCGGCCCGTCAAACGGCCAACGCGATAGCAATAAAAAGAGCACAGAGCCTAAAAAATTACCTAGTGAGCCAAAAAATCAGCTCCTCTCGTATTTTTATCTGCGCGCCTGAAGTTGATCTTACCCGTGGCAGCACGCCACGTATCGATTTAAATTTCTAATTCATTTGCATTCGTTCATTGCTAAGCTAAGCGGCAACAAGCCGCTTAGCTCTTCATTATGCCTTACCCAATATGAGCTCGCTAACATTTAGAAGACTCTTTTTAGCATAGCTGACGGAGGCATTTTATTTACGCTCAGCTAACACCAACCATACTTTTGCCGTCAGAGATCAGTAAAAGCTTCTCCAAAATACCTAAAAATCACGTAATAAATGCGCATTACCTTGTGATGCAGGGCTCAATGCGCCATAACTTTATTAATGTGTTATTTAAGAAACGTGATTAGTGTCAAAACATCAACCCCACAAATCACCTAGTCTAATAATTAGAGAGTTGAAAAAGGAAAATAATATGCCAATTGAAAATCATAATTTAGCCCTTGAGTTACCAGAATTTAAAGACGACATTCATGCTCTTAAAATGACGGATGACCGCTTTAAAAAACTGTCAGATGAGTACCACTACCTGACAAACGAAATCAAAAAAATGGAGCAAGAAATTCTGCTCGTTTCAACAGAAGAAGAAGAGACCTTTAAAAAGCGTCGTCTGCAGCTTAAAGACACGCTGGTTGATTATTTAAAACAGTCTCAAAATACTCAGCAGACATACCAAGCACAAGCTTAAAGAAGGGACGAATGAGTCGCCTTCCTTTATCAGCAAAGGCGCAACGATCAGCGTTGAACAAGCACAGGCCAGTTCAACGCTGATCGTTGCGCCTTTACCGTTTTAACTTTTTCTTCTGACACCTTTCTGTACATACTTTCTATTAAATAATGCGTTACGAACTTTGTCTCTTTAATCCTCTCTATTCCACCCAATAGCAGCTAATCACCAAAGACTTTTTCCATATTAAAACAACACAATATTGCAAATGATTATCATAATCAATATCATACTTCTTCCTTTTATTAACCCTTGGTTTGTTATGAAACTTAATCCCCTTCTGGTTGCAATGCAAGCTTGTAGTGCACTTGCTCTTTCCACCAATACCTTTGCTGATACAACGACAGACGCAAACATAAAATTGGACACAATGGCTGTGAAAGGACGTGCCTTGTCTTACTATAAAGACGATGAAACAAGCTTCGCCACACGTACTGAAACCCCTATAGATAAAACACCACAGTCCGTACAAGTGGTAACCCACACCATGATAGAAGATCAGGCGGCACGGCAAATTACCGATTTGTATCGCTCAATATCAGGGTTATCACAAAACAATGTTTCAACGGTTACCCTACGCGGCTTCAGTCAAGACGAGATTCTTTACGATGGCTTGAAAGGCGACCCTTATGGAGAATTTTCAATTCCTCAGCTTTTCACAATTGATCAGGTTCAGGTCTTAAAAGGGCCATCTGGTGCCCTGTATGGCGCAGGAGAACCAGGCGGCGTGATTAACTATGTCACCAAGAAACCAACCTATGATCCACACAACACAGTTCAAGCTAGCATGGGCAACAAAGACTTTCTAAGCGGCAGCGTAGAATCCTCTGGTCCACTTAACAAAGAGGCTTCAAAACGCTATCGAGTGGGAATTTATTCGGATGGACAACATTCATACCGCAATAATGTGAAAGAACAAAACCGCATCATCGATCTTGGCTATGCGTGGGATATTAGCGATAGCGACACACTAACCACTCAATATACTAATATCCATCAGAAAATAAACGGCGCTCGCTTACGCGGGATTCCAACCGATAATGATGGCAACTTCCTAGCACCAATTTCTTGGAACGACAACGAAAAAACAGACTATCAAGAGCTCAATGCACAAGTCTTTCAGACTAAGCTCGACCACACTATTAATTCATGGTTGGATAGTAATCTGGCCGTGCGCTACTTCGAAAACACCGAGACTCAGAAATATCACGAAATAAACAAACTGCTTGATACGAATGGTGACGGCATTCCCGATACCAGTAAACGCCAATACCGTGACCAAGTCCGTAAACGCAAAGGCATCACCTTAGCAGGTAATTTAATCGCGGAGCTTGGCAAGCATACCGTGCTAGTAGGGAGTGAGTATTTTCACGAGAAAAACCGCTTTACTTATTCAAGGGCAACAGGCCCAGCTGACGGTGTTTCTAATCTAAGTCTTATCCACCCCATTTATGGAAAAGACAACCCCAACAATTACATCATGCACGAGCATACCAACGAAGACACCACATCTGACCAGCTTGGCCTCTACGCACAAGATCAATGGGCGATCACCAACAAACTGGAGCTCACATCAGGGGCGCGTATTGACAGGATCAAACAAGATTATCACAATCACCTAAAGGACTCTTCAACCGACTATTACGACACAGGCTATTCCACGCGCATTGGCGCCACCTACGAAATCAATAAACACCTCAAACCCTATACATCCTTCTCAACAGGCTTTGTTCCACAGGATGCAGAGAACCAACAAACCAGTGTAGGCGGACCTTTCGACCCAGAAGAGAGTCGACAAATAGAAGTGGGAATGCGCAGCTATTGGCTGAATAATCGACTGAATGTGAATCTGGCGACTTACCATATTGTCCGTAGGAACATACTTCAAGAAGACCCAAACGACACTGATAAAAAAGTTGCCTTTGGCAAAGTGAGAAGCCAAGGGGTGGAACTGGACATTATGGCGGACATCACCTCTCGCTGGGTCGCGAATATCAACTATGCCTATAACGACACCATTGTGGAAAAAGCGTTTAATGGGATCAAATATGCGGACGGAAAACGCTTTGCCAATACACCACACAACCAGCTAGGCGTTTGGACTCGTTATGATTTTCCACATATTCGCTCATCCATTGGATTGGGGGCGGATTATGTCAGCCAACAAATCAATCGCCAAGGGCAAAAAGTCAAACCCTACACGGTATACGATGCCTCATGGCAGACCCATTGGGAAAAATGGAAATTCCAGTTAAACATCAAAAACCTGTTTGATAAAAAATACGCGGTGAGTGGTTTTACCAAAACCATCGGTTCGTTCGTCGGTGAACGCCGTCGCGTTTATCTAAGCGCTACTTACAACTTCTGATTGGTCTTAACAAAATAATCAAGACCACAAAAAAGGGTGATATCCAATCATAGATAGTCACCCTTTTTTATAAAGTCGAGCTGTTGGTGAAATAAACGTCAAATGGCAGACAAAGGATGAATACTCCTTGAGCCATCTGAACCAATAAAGACCTCACAATGCACACCGTAACTGTTAGCAATTTGTTCTGCCGTCAGCACTTCATGGGTATCACCAAATGCCGAAACTTTACCAGACTCAAGAATCATCGTTTGATCAGCAAAACGATGGGCCAAATTCAAATCATGCAACACCATCAGGGTGGTGATATTTTGCTCTTGAGTGTAATCACGAACCGTTTGTAAAAGCTGTAACTGGTTAGCTAAGTCCAGCGCCGATGTCGGCTCATCCAGCAACAGCAGTTTTGGTTTACGAATCAGGGCTAAAGCTAAAGCGACCATTTGCCTCTGCCCCCCTGACATTTCATTCAGCATACGCTCGCTTAAATGCGCTAGCCCAAGCATATTAAGCATTTCCTGCGCTAGAACAAGACTTTCAGGTGAGGCACGTAACTGCATGTTTTGACTGTTTTGGGCCAACAGCAGCAGCTCAAATACACTCAAACGCACATTGCTACTAGAAAAGTCTTGAGCCACATAACCAATAATCTGGCTGCGCTCCTTTTGCGTCATGCTATTAAGACTTACTCCTCCTAATTGAATATCCCCTTTGGCTTTTACTAAGCCCGCTAACCCTTTTACCAACGTCGATTTTCCGGCCCCATTACGACCCAGCAAAGCCAAAGATTGTCCTGCGACTAATTCAAAACTCAGGGGGTTTAAAATATCAACTCGACCAATCCGTACAGACAACTCATTAACATTAAGCATTATCGTCTCCCCATACTACGGCCGAATACCAACCAAACAAAAAACGGTACGCCTAGCAAAGAAGTCACCATACCAATTGGTAGAATAATACCAGGTATTAACATTTTACTGACAATGGAAGATAAGGTCATAATCAAAGCGCCGACAATCATCGTCATCAATTGCGTAAAACGTTGATCCTCACCAACCAACATACGGGCCACATGTGGTGCCACCAGCCCAATAAAGCCAACGACACCAATCGTCGCTGTAATAGCACTTGCCAACAACGCGGAAAAAGTCAATAACAGCATACGAAGTCGTGCCACTGAAATCCCTAATACTTGAGCTTGTTCACCAAAACCACGTAATGCCGAAATTTGCCAAGATAATAAAAGCAAGATGGGAACAATCAGCACAATAATCACCGTATTGATCCCCACTTGTGTCCAGGTACTTTTCTGTAGTGATCCCATCATCCAAAAAACTAGGGACTGGAGTTGATCCACATTCGCAACGTATTGCGCCAAACCCAGTAGCGCCGAAAAAACGAAATGCACGGCAATCCCTAGCATCACGATCATTTCCACTGATAACCCCTTACGAGCGGCAAAAATACCAATAAACAACACAGTCGCTAGGGAGAAAATAAAAGCATTCGCCGTGAGTAAATAATCAACAGGAAGAAAACTTACTAAAGACGTTTGGAAGACAATAACCAATGCTGCACCAAAACCTGCCGCAGAAGAAATACCTAAGGTAAAGGGTTCTGCTAATGGGTTATCCAGTACGGTTTGCATTAACGAGCCCGCAATCGCCAAACCAATACCAGACAATACCGCCGTGATGGTAACAGGCATACGTAAATCCCATATCACCACATGCACCATGGGAGACACTTGATCGGGATGAAACACCCCATTAAGCGCAACATGCCAAGGCAATGTCCCTGAACCGCATAATAAATCGGTTATGACGGCTAGAACCGTTAAGATAAGAAAACCCACTATCAGCAACAATTTACGACGCACATCATTTTTGTAGACATGCGCGCTGGGCGCTTGGCCCAGCGTTTGTGAAACAGTATTCATAAGGAAAAATTATTCCTTAGCATGAGCAAATAGCGTTAAGTTTTTATCACTCTTAATATCGGTAAAACGCGCTAAAATCGTCTGATAGGTCTGTGTCGGATGGAGATTTTTAAACTCTTTTGGATAAAAATCTTTCGCTAACCCTTGAATCCCAACAATATTGTAAGGATGGTTATAAAATTGGTGGTAGGCACCATAAATTCGATGGTTTTTATAAGCCGATAATTGTTTAAAACCTGGGCGAGATAATAAACGATCGAAGGCTTCCTGAACTTGTTTTGGCGTCACATCATACCCCAAAGGAAGGGCAATGGATTTACTACGTCCTGACCATTGAGAACCTGTCATCACATACACATCAGGCTTCATTTCTAGCACTTTTTCCATTGCTACCACGCCTGTTGGCCCCTTTAACACTTCAGAACCTAAGTTATTACCGCCAGCGGCTTCCACTAAATCCGCCCAACCAAAGTTATTATGGGTAAAACAACAATCATTTGGCCCTTTGACGCCCGCATGGGCTTCTATAAACACATTAGGACGTTTGCCTCCTTGTTTGGCTACAGCAGCTTTCACCCCATCGTCTACGATTTTAAGCTGCTGCTGGTAAAAGTTGAAATACGCGTCACCATTCTGTTCTTTATTCAACACTTTACCCAAGAGCTTGACACTGGCAGGAGCGTCCTTAATCGGGTTCTCGGCAGTATCGACGAACAAAACAGGAATGTTTAATTTAGCCAAGGTTTTAATCACCCCACCTTGCTCTAAAGCTGGTTTAGAACGCAACTCTGCGACTAACAAATCAGGCTGATGGGTTAAGACTTCTTCTAAATTTAACTGGCCACTGTCACCAAAATTCATATCCAAGATTTTTTTAGCGCTTGGCCACTGTGTGGCTAGTCGATCCCAAAGCCCCGAATCACTTTTCTTGATAATATTATTCCAAGCAACAACGCGTTTAAATGGATTCTTTTTATCCAATACCGCCAGCATCAACACATCTCTACCGTCTTGTAACACAATATGTTTTGGCTCTGATTTAATGGTCACATGACGACCCGCCATATCAGTGACGGTCATCGGATACGTCGCCGCATAAGCGCCCAACGAAAATAACCCCATTAAAAGAAAAACAAAGCGTGACGCCAAATAACGCATAAACAACCCCTGTTAAAAAAGCCTAAGAACGAAACAAAAGTAAATAAACATTGTATTGTTTAGTGAAGAAAAATGTAAACAAAAAACATTCTCATTCAATAACTGTTCTCAGATTATCCTCATATAAAGGATGTATTCACTTTTTTCAGGCAAAATATTGACGATTACCGTACATATAGAGTCATCATGCCGCCATGGTCACTCTGATAGAGTTCTGAGGTAAAAATCGGTCGTATCATGTTTTGGATTGGGAGAATCGTAGTACCAGCCAAACTTCGCATAATGAAGCAACGCCCGTTGATTGGAGCGACTAACAGACAACAAACAATATTGGCATCCTTTCTCCATCAAGCGACGAGCAATAAAACGCTCTAATTCGCCAGCCAAGCCCAGTCCACGATATTCAGCAGCTAAATAGATCAGGTGAAGATAACCCGTTTTTTTACGAGTTGAAAAACAACGAAACTCAAGCTGACCAATGATTCTACCGCCATACCATAGATGAAAATAAAACCAGTCAGGGTGATGGATTCGTTCTAGCAAGCGCTCTTTATAGCCTTCTATAAACGTCTCGAAGCCTTGATAAGTGGCAAAACTACAGAAATAAGCCTCTTTACGAAACTCGCAACACGTCTCATAGTCTGTTTCCACATCGATAAAACGATATTCAATGTTCATTAGCGCCCTCCGTTAAAGTCTTTAGCCAATCATAGAAAGCCTGCGCTTGTTGCGTTAGCTGTTGTGAGGCTAAGGCAAGATAGCAATGTCCTGATGGGACAAAGCCAAATGGCGCAACCAGGCGGCCTCTTTTTAAATCATCCATAACCAATGGGTAAGAGCCCATCGCCGCCCCCAAACCATCTGCCGCGGCTTGCAAGCAAAAATAAAAATGCTCATAAGTGTGTTGCGGACTGCTTGAAAAATTCGCAAACATCACCTTGTCTGATCCGTTGCAGGCCAACCAATCCTGCCAAGCACCAGGGCGGGTTTTACTGTGTAAGTAAACAACTTGGCTCATCGTCTCTTGTACACTCGACCAATAGGCAGGAGAAAAAACGGGGCCGACACATTCCTCCAGCAAAGGCAACTTGAGATTGGGTGCTGACATCACAAAATCTTCTCGGCGAATGGCCAGATCAATGCCTTGGGCGACAAAATCAACAGGCCCACCTGCCGTGGATAAACGCACCTCAATATCTGGATGCAATTCGTGAAACTGAGCAAGACGAGGCATCAACCAACGCATGGTCAAAGTTGGCTCACACGATACCGTTAGCACATTGTCTATTTTGGGCATTAAGGCTACCGCTCCCTGTTCCAACGCATGAAACGCTTGTTGGGTAAAGCCTTTTAACACCCGCCCTTGCTCGGTCAAGCGAACATGACGCCCCTGTTTATAAAACAAAGCCTGACCTAAATAGGCTTCTAACACCTTAATCTGTTTGCTCACTGCTCCATGTGTAATACAAAGCTTGTTCGCCGCCTCAGTGTAACTCGACGACGAGGCAGCAACGTGAAAAATATGGAACGCTTTTAAGTGTCGCATTAGTGATTTTTTCTCACAAATTGAAGGAGGAAATATCGATTATAAAGAGTGACAGCATGACATACCATGTCAAGTATCACAGCAATTCATTAGGAGAAAATCATGTTTGAGGAAAACATCACTTGGTTGAGTTTAGGGCTGTTAGGCATAATCATTGTTATTAGTCCAGGGGCAGACTTTGTATTAGTTGTTAAAAATAGCCTATCCCATGGACGACGTGCCGGTGTTTGGACTGCCATTGGCATCGGCCTCGCCATCAGTATTCCCATTACTTATTCATTAATGGGAATACGTTACTTGATCTCACACAATGCATGGCTATATCCTATTATCCAATACGCTGGTGCAGCCTACTTAATCTATCTTGGCATAAAAGAGATGTTCTTCTCCAAGAAAAGGCCTTCTGAGGTACAAGGGACCATTAGAGCAGTTTCCATGTCTTCTTTTCGTCATGTTCTTCAAGGCTTTCTTTGCAATGCTCTCAACCCCAAAACCATGTTATTTTTCCTGAGCATTTTTAGTCAGGTCGTGGCCCCAGAAGGTGACCCCAATTTAGCAGCTTATCTTTATGGTGCTTATATGATTCTATTGCACGCCCTTTGGTTTGCCTTAGTCGCTTGCATCATTACCTCACCTCACTTGCAAAATCGTCTTGAGTCAATGAAAACTCGCCTTAATCAAATCTGTGGTGTCAGCCTATTCCTCTTTGGTTTGGCGCTTATTTTTCGCAGCTGATCCAGACGAAGCCACAAAATAGCCTTTATTTGCGCATTCTTTTGTGATGAATACAGGTAGGCTTGGTATTGGATAAACAGGATGAAAACTTTCATCTTATAAAAATGCCAACGATTCGAGAGGAATAATATGAGTCACATACTAGATTTAACGGTTAAAAACATTCAAGGTGAAGATACGGATTTATCGGCTTACCGTGGCAAAACGCTATTAATCGTTAACACGGCATCGAAATGCGGCTTAACGCCACAATACGAAGGTCTAGAAGCCCTCTACAAAAAATACCAAGACCAAGGCTTTGAAATACTCGGCTTTCCTGCAAACGATTTCGCAGGACAAGAACCCGGTACAGACGAAGAAATTCAACAGTTCTGCAGCCTTACTTATGATGTGTCTTTTCCGATGTTTAGCAAAATCGTTGTCACTGGTGACGAGAAGCACCCACTGTACAAAGGCTTAATCGAAGCAGCCCCTGAGACACCGAATCGTGACGCGATGGTAACTATGTTAGCAGGCCATAATATTGAGGCAACCAAAGCGCCTGAGGTAGTATGGAACTTTGAAAAGTTCCTCATCACTAAAGAAGGCAAGGTGATACGCTTCTCTCCAGATGTCACACCGGACAACGAAGCCCTTGTGAAAGCCATCGAAGCCGATCTATAAACGTCCACTTCCCTAATAGAAAAGCTCAAAAAAACGGATCCATATGATCCGTTTTTTATGTCACTCACCCATTAATATTCCTTTCTCGTGCTCTTATTCAGTGACATGACAGCACCACGCCTCTGCGATACCTCACATCAAAGAGATAAAACCGAGACCGCCCACTAACCCCGTTAAAATACCAATAGGCATGTCTTCAGGCGGCATAATAACTCGGTCAAGAATCAACGAACAAGCGCTTCTCAGGGAGGGAAATATTCATCTTCATATGCAGCAACTAGGTAAAGAAGAATGGCGATGAAAGTTAGAATTTTACCTATTGGTCGTTTTTATGTTGTCGCGAATGGTGGCTGATAAACGTATAGATGCATCAATTCTTCGCATGTCATTAAGCCAAGTTGCTGCATTTCACTACTTTGATAGAGAAAACCCACCTTCTTCAAGACATTGCCAGAGGCGGGGTTTCTGTCAAGATGGCGAGCCGTTAAGCGCTTTAGGCCAAAATCGCTACAAGCGCCACAAACCAGACGTTTAGCCGCTTCTGTTGCGAAGCCTTGTCGCCAAAAATCCACTCCATACCAATACCCCAGTTCTGCCTGATCGTCATGAATATTCATTAATGAGATCGAACCAATCAGCTGCTTGGTTTGTTTTAACTCAACGGCGAAACAAATAAAGCGACGTGCCTGCCACGCTTCTAAATGACTTGCTATCCAATGCGCCGACAAGCCCTCAGGATATGGATGAGGAATACTGGCTGTCATATCGGCCACCAAGGAAGTGTTGACCAAATAAGTCACCACATCCGCATCACTTAATAAAAAAGGCCGTAATACTAATCGCTCAGAATACATAACAGGCTGCGAGACTTGTCCCACAGATCGGCGGGCGATCCTAGGAAGATGTCGAGAAAAGAAATGACTAAATAAACTCGCCATTAATGATCACCCTTCTACAAGGAAACAACTTTATTAAAAGCTTCTTTTTACACTGTAGACCTGAACTTGAAAAATGAGCAAATCAATACATACATTTTAACCCTTAGCAAAAAACACTTCTTGCATGGTATGAGGGGCAAAGGCATCATTGGCCTCATAAGGTTGTAGACCAGCACAATCTTTTAACTCAGCCACCATTTGTCGGTTAAATGGATGTATATTGGCATCATGCAAATACTCATCCATTGGCATCCAACGCGCTTCAGCGACTTCGTCAGTATCCGTAATGACAATCTTCTCACTCAAGGGCGTTAAGCGGCAAACAATATACATATTGGATTTGCCAAACTGCACAGGGTGACGCGTGCGAATACCCAACACACCTTCAAATTGTGTCTCAATACCCGTTTCTTCGAGCACCTCACGAGTCACCGCCGTCTCAATTCTTTCCCCCTGCTCAAGATAGCCACCAGGCAATTTAAACCCTCGATAGCTCGACCAAGTATCACGCATCACCAGCAACTCATTTTTCTTATTGATCACAATCGCCCCCGTTCCAATGGTATGTGTGGGAGCAAAAGGAGCAAAGCTCTGATCTGACAAACGACAGATTAAAGTAACCTCTTGAGCATGACAATTGTGAAATTCAAAGCCAAGTTTCAGCGCAACAGGAACCCATTCCCCCTGTTCACTCGACAAGGTTAGCCAGATTAAATTTTTCTCAGCGTCGCGGGCGACCATCAATAGATCTTGTAGACCTTTCTCAAAATCCGAAGCAGAATTGGATAAGGCAGAACTCTCTATGATGACACCACCAAATTGATCCAACTGGTGAGGAAGACTAACGGGCATAACAACCTCGCAGTGTGATATGGATAAATAACTATCATAACGCCATCTAGGTAATAAAATGAAACAGAATAGCGCTCTGGATAACCTTGAAATAGGGAAATATTAAGAGAAGATTAGTGAGCCTAAAGAGAAAACAGGCTGGCGTACCAACGAAGGGGACACGCCAACAACCGCCTAAAATACTACCTATGTATTGTGGAGGGAGCTTTTACAGTATAGATGCTAGCCCATGATTTTCCAGCCAAAAATACCAGCATTATCAGTTCACAGGTCTCTCAGCATATTGGGGCTTGTCGTCGTTGATCTCATCCCATTCGGCTTTGGAATTCACAAAGATATGCATAGACGATTTGGTGTTGATTGGCGTATCAAGCGTGCCAAGACGTAAACGCAATACTTCAGGTTGACTAGGGCGGCGGCTATAAAGTGGCGATGCGCACTGCTTACAGAATACACGAAAGACACCTGGAGTGGATTCAAACTCTGCGGTTAACTCTTCGCCCTTAAGGAAACGAAAACTTTCGCTGGCGATGGCCGTATTGGTGGCAAATGCCGATCCATTAGCCTTACGGCATTTTTGGCAATGACATTGGACAATTTCGCCCAAATCTCCCTGAATTTCATATTGAATTCCATTACAAAGACAACTGCCTTTCAACATAACAACGACTCCTCTTTAATCTTGCCGCTTATCTCATATTGAGTGATTTATCTGACATCATGCCTGATAAATCACGTCCGATCCATAACGCACTTCTAACCCTTCACGCACCGATTTCTTCATGCCTTTCACCACCAAAGCATAGGAATGATCGATCTGTCGTTGCACTTCACCGATTGGTAGATTACCACCCAAAACAATAGAGTTCCAATGCTGTTTGTTCATATGGTACGCTGGAATGACCTCCTCAAAAATATCCCGTAATTCTCTGGCGTCAAGAGGATCGCATTTGAGGTTCAGTAAAGGTTGCCCCTGCCTTGAGATCAACAAAGCAAACATTTTATTCTGCACCTTAAAAACTGCAGTTTTCTCATCAAAAGGATACGTCTCTTGCGCCTCTGGTTTGGACAACAAATACTCTTTTATGGTATCAAAATTCACAACGTCCTCCACAAATCGCTCCAGCACAGTCATCTGCTAAAAGCCTGAGTGAGGAAATATCCAAACGCAAGCCTTTCATCAGACATCCTTTGACAATTACATAGCAAACAAAACAATCAACCCATTATCACATCAACTGGTTTGCAAGATACTCGTCATAAGTACCTTGGAAATCTACGACTTTTTTCCCTTTGAGTTCGATAACACGGTTCGCCAAGGAAGAAACAAACGCCCTATCGTGGCTGACAAAAATCAGTGTGCCGTCAAAGTCTAACAAGGCATTGTTGAGCGCTTCGATGGCTTCCATGTCCATATGGTTGGTTGGCTCGTCCATGACTAAGACATTTAAGTCCATCATCATTAACTTACCAAACATGAGGCGGTTTTTCTCACCACCAGAACACACTCGCACTTTCTTATTGAAATCATCCGCCGTAAACAGCAAACGACCCAGCATCGCGCGAACTTTTAGATCATCATGCTTAACCGTACGCCATTTAGACATCCAATCGAACAAGGTCAGGTCACAATCAAAATCGTCGGTAGTGTCTTGTGGACAGTAGCCAACTACAGCGTTTTCCGCCCATTTGATTTTACCTTGCTGCGCCTCTAACTCTTTCATCAAGCAGCGCAAAAAGGTGGTTTTCCCCACTCCATTTTCTCCAATAACCGCTAGCCTTGAGCCCGCTTCTAAAATGATATTGCCCCCCGTAAACAGCAACTCATCGTAGCCGTGACCAAGGTCTTCTAGAATCAAAGCATGTCGGTGCAGTTTCTTGTCCTGCTTGAAAGACAGCGACGGCGTCATTCGGCTAGACTGTTTCACTTCCGCCAGTTCAATTTTTTCCAGCTTTTTCGCTCGGGAACTCGCCTGCTTTGCTTTTGAAGCGTTAGCAGAGAAGCGATTTACAAACGCTTGTAAGTCGTCCATTTCAGCACTTTTCTTCGCATTTTCCGTCAACAGTTGCTCACGAATCAAAGATGAAGCTTCCATAAAATATTCGTAGTTGCCGGGATAAATACGTAACTCACCAAAATCAATGTCTGCCATGTGCGTACACACAGAATTCAGAAAGTGACGATCATGGGAAATAATAATCATAGTGCATTTACGTTGGTTTAATATGCCAGCTAACCAGTTGATAGTGTGAATGTCCAAGTTGTTGGTCGGCTCATCAAGCAGCAAAATATCAGGATCTGCAAATAGTGCTTGGGCTAATAAGACACGTAATTTCCAACCGGGTGCCACCTGGCTCATAAGACCAAAATGATAGGATTCATCAATGCCCGCTTCCAATAAAATATCGCCAGCACGACTTTCCGCACTGTAGCCATCCATTTCAGCAAATTCGGCTTCTAGCTCACCAGCACGCATGCCATCTTCTTCGCTCATTTCTGGCTTAGCATAAATGGCATCACGCTCTTGCTTCACTTTCCAAAGCGTCACATCGCCCATGATCACCGCATCAACCACTGAGTATTCTTCAAACGCAAACTGATCTTGGCTTAGGGTGCCGACTTTTTCCCCTGGAGTGATGGACACATTGCCGGAGGTTGGCGTTAACGCACCACTGAGAATTTTCATGAAGGTGGATTTGCCACATCCGTTGGCGCCGATTAAACCATAACGATTGCCATTACCGAATTTTGCCGAGATGTTTTCAAACAATGGCGTTGCGCCGAATTGCATGGTGATATTAGCCGTGGAGATCAAAGGAAAAAGCCCTAAACAAAGAGAAAAGAAAAACGTTTATACCGACCACAATAGGATCAAAAGACAAACAGAAAGAGGGGCGAATATAGAGATTTAAGCCATTAAAGTCGAGGCTTAAGTATCGTTTTTTGCACAAATATCGCTAACGACAAACTCAGTGCTTGATCCTACTCCTTGATCAAGACAATTAGACCGTCGTAGAAGCGCTTTTAGAAGGACTTGCTGGGGAATCTTGAGAAAACTGATCCGTTTGTGACGGCGTTACCTCTTCTTCTGAGGCAGGTGTTTTTTGTGAATCAGCCGACATATACGCCATGACTTGACTCGACAAAAAGCCCAACACCTCTTTCGTTGTCCCATTGAGAAGATTTTGTCTGGCTTTTTTACTAATGTCGCATTGCGTTGTCGCACCGAGCACAAAGCTCGCAATCAACCCGGCAGGGCTCACAGCCATGGCTAAGATACTGTCTTTGGCTTTGTTGCGAGAGGTCGTCGCCTGCTTTTCCAACTGCTGAGTTTTCTCGAAGAGACGATCACGCTCACGTTGCATTTTCTTAAGACCAAACATGATTTACTCCTCTTGAGATGGAATAATGGCATCTAAAGTACGTGTAAAACCCATGTTTTTTAACGTACGTCTTACCAAATACAACAAAACCATCGCACTGACAAAAGTTACTAATGTAGCGGTTGCCAAAATGCCAACCAAAGAAAAACCATAACTCCAAGCAATCACGGCGCTCGTCGCGATGATTAACAACCAGGTTGTCAATAATAAGAAAATCACACCACACATTAGAGCAAGGAGCTGAGCACCGGAAGCCACCCACAACTTGGCCTCCAAGGCTCCCAGCCCTAACACACTCTTGAACCAATGTTTGTGATCATTCAGGACGACGGATAAGTCCGCAGTCTCTTTGTCTGAATCTGAGTGCGATGATGTCTCCATTTATAGTCGTCGCCCTTGTGATAAACTCTGGTGCTATTTACGCTTACATAAGAAGCTTGCGGCTAAGGCACCCGCTAAAAAAGCAATGCCTATGGTCTTAACGGGATGCTCTTTGGCGTATTCACCAATGGCAGAAGTGACTTTTTCGGATTGATTTTTCGCGGTATCCGCAATTTTATGGGCTTGCTCACTAATTTGCTGAGCAACCTCTTCAATACGCTCTTGGCTCTGTTCTTTCGCTTGCGCAGCACTGTCTACCCCTTTATGCGCTGCCTCTGCTGCTTCATCCACTTTCTCATGTGCTTTGGATTGGGTCGTACTTTTGGTTGTTGTAGCCATTCTATACTCTCCTTTGGATTCAGAAATGATACTAATATTCAACGCCACTAACGATTCAATACCATGTCATAGCGATAGAGGTAAATCGTGCTTACAGACTAGCGCATATTTTAAGAAGATGCGAATATACTTTGTTCTCTAATCATTTTTTCTTTTTGTTGACAATCTTATTGTCATTTTCTGAGTCCTCCCCCCTCAAATTGCGCGCATAAAAAACGGCCCTACTAGTATAGAACCGTTTTTTATTTTGAGTGATGCTTTAACAAAGCCCTTGCCTATTGGGCTTAGCAGCGATTAGAAGTAATGGGCGTAGCGCAATATATAGCGATTTCCCTCCGCACGGTTATGGGCATCTTGTTCAAAGTAAACGTTGGCTGTAATGGAGTCATCTTTACCTATCGAGAACAAAGCGCCAGGACCAATAGCCCAGACTTTTTCTTTACGTCCCGACACGCTACGACCATCTATTTTGGTATTTGTTACCTGCTTTAACATATAGCCATTAATCCCGATGCTCACCGTTTTACTAACGGCATAAGCCGTCGCAAAGTTCATGTGAAACGCCTGACCTGCCTGAATGCTACTACTGGCACCAGTAGAAAAATTTGGATCATTATTTTTGCTATTCCACAAATACATAAAACGAGCAGAAGTGGTCCATTTTGGGGTGACCCAATAAGTAAAAGCGTAATAAGGTTCAACACTCCAAGCATGGCTACCTGGATTGACAATTTTATCTTTATCATATTGACCGGTCGGTCCGGTAATATCCAATTCAACACGTTGCGAGAACTTAGGCCCATTTTCTCCCATAATAGGATCAAATTGTAAGAAACCGCCCAACGTCAGATCACCAATACCTGTTTGTGATGGGGATGATCCATTGTCAGCTTTAGCAATCCATGGCAGTAAAGCTGTCCAACCTGGAGTAATATTCCCCCACTTTTTATGAGATACATAAATAATCTGAGAAAGAGGAACAAACATATCGGTTTTTGGATTCGCTACGGGCAAATCTTTCCCATTATTACCTTTTAAGGTATCTGCACGAATCGATTGTAAGTACTCTAAAAAATACCAACCTGGGCCATTTGGCGCGGGTGCACCATCGTAAAAGCTAGAGTCCCCCATATTCCCCCCAGGCAGATCGTAAGCCATTGCAGAAAAAGAAGCCAACGCGATACCACAGGCAAGTACTGTTTTTTTAAGTGCCATTTTATTACCACCTTTTATTGTTATTTTTGATGCAAAATTATTAGAAATAAGAACAAATCGAACTAATTCTCATTTCTGTTATTGTTGTTATAGGAAAAAACAAAATACGTCCAAAATAGCCTTTTAGACCCTGTTCTCAGGGAGGGAAAGGCCCGGAAAAAAACAACTAAAAAACGATAATGGACGTAAACTTGAAAAACGCTTTAGATGCGAATTAACCAACCAGACAAGAAGAAACATGAAATGACATAAGAAAAGCATCCGCCCTTTTCGTTCAGCTCCCCTTTCTTCCAGCGTCTCGTTAGAGCGCCCTGAAATAGAGATAATTTGACCAAACAACAGGCAAAGAAAGCCAAGAGAGCGAGGGGTTCTTATCATTATTCGTCTCCTATCATCAACTATCCATAAAATTGCATGGAACGTACCACTTTTCTTTCACAATCCTTTAAAATATAAAATTTTCTTATAATTATTTGATTTATATTGATTTTTTATCTTTATGATTTTTTTCTTAATGGCTCAGGAGAGAGAAAACCAACCGATTAGATTGCTCAAATGATCAATTTTATAAAAAAAGATAATAGATCAGTTGATCAAATAAATAGTTTGGATGTATAACAATATAGCAGTTAACTAAACGACCAATGAGGAACATAATAATGACAATGCCTCACCGTATTTCCCTAGCAGACATGTCACGCATCAACGCTAACGTATTACTCAAAGGCGATTCGTCTAAGCTCAACACGCAAGAGTCTCCTACATTGGAAGAACTAACCGAGTGTCTTTGTTTTTCCCCTGGGGATGGTCGAATCTGGCTAAACGATGAGCGCATGCTGCTTATCCATAATGCTTCGCTTGCCACATTACGTAGAGAGCTTATCGATTCTCTCGGCCTAGAGGGGGCTAGAGGCGTGTTGACTCGAACAGGCTTTGAATCAGGAAAGCGCGACGCGAATCTAGTGAAATCACGCTGGCCAGATGCTGAAATCACCTCTATTTTTGGAGCAGGTATTCAGCTTCATGCTCTAGAAGGCATTGTTAAAGTCGAAACCATTTATTTTGAATTTGATATAGAAACAGGTCGTTATGAAGGCGAGTTTCTTTGGCACCACAGCAGCGAAGATGATGCCCATATCCATGCCTATGGCGTAGGCGCCGATCCTGCTTGTTGGCTAGAGTTGGGGTATGCCATGGGCTACGTCAGCACTCTTGTTGGTAATATGGTCATTTTTCGCGAAGTAGAATGTCGATCCATGGGCCATGCAGCATGCAAAGTCGTTGCGAAAACAGCGGATCTCTGGCCTGACGCCTCAGAAGATCTCTATTACCTTGCGAAAAAGGTATGTCCTTTACCAGCCACCCATCACAAAAATCAAAATACCGCCCCAAAGAAACAAACCGACCAAACTGACCGCCCTGTTACCATTGGCGCCTCTTCTGCATTTAAAGCAGCCACTCAAGCCATTACCAGAGTCGCAAAAACGTCTGCTACGGTGTTATTAACTGGGGAATCTGGTGTAGGTAAAGAGCTATTCGCCTCACTTCTTCACCAGTTAAGCCCACGAGAAAATGGTCCCTTTATTGCCTTTAACTGTGCGGCTATTCCTGAAAACCTATTGGAATCAGAGTTATTTGGTGTCGAACGTGGGGCCTATACTGGGGCATCTCACAGTCGCCCGGGTCGATTTGAACGCGCCCAAGGTGGCACTATTTTCCTAGATGAAATAGGTACCCTCAGCCTTGTCGGACAAAGTAAACTGTTGCGGGCACTACAGGAAAAAGAAATCGAGCGTGTAGGTGGCACCAAAGCCATCAAGGTTGATGTGAGAATCGTGGCCGCAACCAACGATAATCTAAAAGACAAAGTTGCCAAAGGAGAGTTTCGTGAAGACCTTTATTACCGCCTAAATGTCTACCCCATCCCCTTGCCACCACTGCGCGAACGTCGCGATGATATCCCATTACTGGTCAACCACTATTACGAACACTATTGCCAGTTACATGGACGAGAACTACAAGGCATCAGTATAAAAGCATTGCAAGCACTCTATAATTATGACTTTCCAGGTAATATTCGAGAGCTGCAAAACTTGGTTGAACGTGGTGTTATTGCTGCGAATGATCATGAAAAGATTGAAACACACCATTTCTTTAGAACTGAAAACCGCTCCAAGCAATCAACGTTTTGGATTAATCAACAAGGAGAACTAACCTCTAAGGTAAAACAACAGACCTCAGATACCTCTCCATCACTTCTAGAACAATTAAAACAAAGCAATGAAGATGAGCAGTTTTCCATTAATAAACTGGAAGAACGACTGCTACATGAAGCAATGGATACCGCGCATGGCAATATGGCCGCTGCGGCGAGATCGCTGGGCTTAACAAGGGCGCAATTGGCTTATCGACTCAAGAAAGTCGTATCGTAAAGCGCTAACCATATGAATTAGAAAAAAGAGACAGGAAAAAATAAGAAACAAAAAAAAAGGCGAAAACACGGATACCTCTGTTTTCGCCTTTTTAACATAATATCATATCTACTCCTACTATCTCTCTATTCCTGAAAGAACAACCACTCCTGAGAGCCTCACCATACATGATGCGTAGCAAAGTCGATATGACGCACATATTGTTAATATCATGCCTCCAAGAGGCAATGTTTTCAGCCATTGAGCGCTATTCTTTGACTTCAACCCAAGCATCCCAGCCTTTCCATTCATATTCATCCATATCAAAAACCACGACAGATTCTGCTGGGTTTTCATTAGAATGACGGTTAAAAAAATGTGCATTTACTAATTTTCTAATTAAACGAGCCATCACAATTTTCCTTGTTGCTATAATGAATTAAGAGATTTCATGCTAGCACTGAAAACTGCAAGGATATGTCAGTCAAAGCTAAAGAAAGTCTCTTTCCCCATTAGCCATGAGATAGTCTGAGATCTTGACAACTTACCCTCATAGAGAGAGGAAAAGCCAAGACCGATGCAACTATCAACTAAATATGCATCGCTCGCACTAAAACTGCGACTTATCTTGACAGTAATGAGTCTGACAATGACGTGCCACACGATAACAAAGCAACGCCCAAAATAACCCAATCGCCATTCCAGCCAACACATCGGTTGGCCAATGAACACCAAGATAGACACGACTAAACGACACCATAAGAGTCGTCAATAAAGCCACTCCTACTAAAAATCGCTTAGCCTTAATGTGATCTATATGCCAAGTCGCCACCAATGCCAAGGTTAACCAGACAAAGGACGATGACATGCCATGACCAGAAGGAAAACTGCTGGTGTAAACCCGAACCCCATGGGGGACGATAGAAGGACGAGGCCGCTCGAACCCTAATTTCAACAAAAAGCTTAGGAACATTCCCATGATCACCGTCAGCAACAAATACTTTGCTAAATACGGCCTTTGAATCAAGCATA
This sequence comes from Marinomonas sp. 63XJN7_7_ISO-PGPR-S23-202, assembly GCF_056173505.1. NCBI lineage: Bacteria > Pseudomonadati > Pseudomonadota > Gammaproteobacteria > Oceanospirillales > Oceanospirillaceae > Marinomonas > Marinomonas sp. 63XJN7_7_ISO-PGPR-S23-202. Next base: position 3,405,734 of record NZ_CM149677.1, read on the forward strand.
AAAAGACAGCATAAACAAAGCAGAAAAATAACAAAATCCAATTGCTCCCCAAGGCAGTAATATCCCTCATCAATTCGGCTAGCCAAGTCGGCCCCCATTCTTTTGTACTGTCCATAGGGTCACGCAGCGCTAACAATATGCGTCGATCAAAATCAGGAACATGACCCGTATTGGCGATGACAGCCAAGAAAATAAAACACAGCAGCAACCCAACCAATAGCACCCATTGGTAACGAGGAGTTTTTGTCTCGGTCATAGCAGAAACGTCTCTAAAATAATCATTTAATACAATAAGTTAACAATAGCATAGATGACTATCGGCTCCGATAGCCATTTTTTTTGCAATAAACCATACGAAATTTTTACAATCACCAAGCAAAAAGGGAAACTTATCCATAAAGTAGACATAACCGTAAGAGTTGGGTGCAATATTATTATTTTATTATAGAATGAGGAGTAATTTTGCCCTGCCTGATGCCAAACAACTCACCCTTGGAGCGTTAATGAGAGTTGACTTAAAAACAGATGACGAAGAATTAGCCGCTATCCCTCGCTTCCAGCTCGCCACTACCCACGCCCGTCAACTCTTTAGTACTTGTATAGCCTTTGCAAGTTTGGCTTTTGCCATTTTGTTGATGTGGCTTATCGTCGATATGTTTGCCCCAACCTCTATCTGGATTCCGATACAACTCAACGCCGCCGCAACCTTGCTGATACTACTTGCCTCCTTTCAGTCTGCATGGCGCATTGCAGTTTGGCGCGCCCGTATTATTGCTCCAGAGGAACTTGCACCAAAAGAACCTTCAACAGAAAAAGAGACAGAAGCAACTCACCCTCAGCCCGATACCGAGCAAACGGGAAAAACTGTTTTAAAAACAATCAACCCCATCAAACAGCTATCAGACAGAATCAAAGAAAGCCGAATTAAGCCGATATTATCCGCTATTGGTATCGACGTGACCTGGGTCGTCTTGCTGATACTTTTTGCCTTTCTTTTAATTGACAGTGGTTGGAACCTATCCGCCACACCAAAAGCACTGGGAGCCAATGCCTACCTATTTGGCGGTTTAGCGTTATTAGTAGCCTTTGCGTTACTGGTCGTTGAACGCTACCTTGCTGCACACAAACAAGAATGGCCTGAAGCATTGCCCTTGGCAGTACAACTTCGAGTGGCCATTGTTGTGTTTGTACTATCCGCGATCTGCCTTTTTTATGCTAACGCGGAGCGTATTTGGCCACTTCGCTTGGCAGTATTGGTTGGCTTATTACCTTGCCTTCTTGGGTTGGAATTGATTATTCGAGCGATTCTGGTCATTTTTACACCACGCCGAGACTCGTTGGAACCCGCACTTTTTACCACCAGCTTTTTTGCGGAAATGATGCGTTGGCCCCCTAAGCCAATGCAACTTTTTCAAGCAAGCCTTCATCAACGCTTTGGCATTGATTTACGCCAAGTTTGGGCCTTTGGCTTTATCCGTCGCGCTTTTCTACCGATCCTTCTGTTCATTCTATTGGCGGGTTGGCTCTTGTCTGGATTACATGAAATCCCTATGAATGGTCGAGGCATTTATGAGCGTTTTGGTAAGCCTGTTGCCGTACTCAAGCCAGGTCTCCACGTTAGCTTGCCATGGCCTTTTGGGCGCATTATTAATGTCGAATATGGTGTCGTACACGAATTGGCGGCCAGCACCGATGACAACTCCACGGCCCCAGCCATACCCAACCAAGCAGATCCAACCGAAGGCCCAGCGCCATACACAGCGAACCGCTTGTGGGATGTGACTCATCGCAGTGAAAAGTCTCAGATCATCGCCAGCAGTAGCGATGGCAAGCAAAGTTTTCAGATTGTCGATATGGATGTGCGCTTTATTTACCGCATCGGCCTAACCGACGAAGACGCACTCAAAGCCACCTACAATACAGATAATCTGCCTATGTTGATTCGTCGTACCGCAAGCCGCGTATTAGTTCATGATTTTGCTGGACGCACCTTAGATGACCTTCTTAGCGAACAGCGCAATCAACTTGCGGCTGACGTAGATAAAGCCGTACAAAGTGAATTAAACCGCCTGAATTCAGGCGTCACCTTGCTTGCAACGGCAATTGAAGCCATTCATCCACCAGCGAAAGCAGCCAACGCCTATCACAAAGTACAATCCGCACAAATCGAAGTTCAAGCTTTAATAGCCAGAGAAAAAGGCAAAGCGGCAGTGGATCTAAACCAAGCTGAGCAAAAAGCAAGCCTACTCGAAGACGATGCCAGTGCGAAGGCCCATCAAAATATTAGCCAAGCAAACATCGCTAAAACACTATTTACCGCTGACAAGCATGCTTATGACTCCGCTGGTAAAACCTTTATTCGAGAACAATATTACCAACAACTCGCCAAGGGCATGAAAAATGCCAATAGTCTTATTATAGACAGCCGCATTCAAGGAACAGGCGCACCGACGATTGACTTTAGAAGTTTCGTTCCCCCTGTTGACCCTAAGACCAACACTAGTACTCAATCAGGAGAGACACATTGAGCCAGCCACATCACCACCATCATGACCATAACCATGAGCATGACCAACTGGACAATGGAACTCATCATGAAAAAAAGAGCGCCACTTGGCGACGCATGACCTTTGCTCTTTTGCTGGTTTTGTTCGCGCTTGCAGCGGCCTGCTTAGTACAAGTGCGATCTGGGGAAGCAGAGGTGATCACCCGCTTTGGTGACCCAGTTCGAGTGATATTAACTCCTGGCTTGGCCTGGCATTTACCCACTCCTATTGAACTCTCCACTCCCGTTGATTTACGACTTCGTACCACATCAAGTGGCTTACAAGATGTGGGCACCAAAGACGGCTTACGTATTATCGTGCAAGCCTATGTGGTTTGGCAGGTGAAATCCGATAAAGAAGACGTCAAACGCTTTATGCGCGCCGTACAAAACAAGCCCTCTGAAGCGGCCCGTCAACTGCGCACTTTTGTTGGTTCAGCACTCGAAGCTACCGCCAGTAGTTATAACTTATCCAGCTTGGTTAATACGGATGGCAGCAAAGTGCAAATTAACGATTTTGAAAACAAACTCCGCGCTCAAATAGAAGGTTCCTTACTCAACACCTACGGCGTACGGGTTGTGCAAGTCGGCATAGAGCGCCTAACCCTTCCGGTTGTCACCCTCACCGCCACAGTAGATCGTATGCGAGCAGAACGAGAAACCATCGCCACACAACGCACGGCAGAAGGAAAACGACAAGCCGCACAAATCGTCTCCACAGCACAAAAAGAGGCCCGTATCATTACCGCAAATGCGAAAGTAAAAGCAGCGGATATTGAAGCGAAGTCGATCGTACAGGCCGCGGATATTTACGGACAAGCCCATAAAGAAGCCCCCCAACTGTATGATTTACTTCGCTCTTTGGATACGTTAAGTAGCATTATTAATGGTAATACTCATTTGGTTCTTCGTACTGACGCCGCGCCCTTTAAAGCCCTCATCGACGGTCCTGCTAATATCAAAGACGGTCCTGTTATGTTACAGAACCGCTCTATTAAGAAACAAGGAACAGTCCAGCCATGAGTCTCTTGTCCGCCAGTAAAAGAAATGGGCAACCTGGCACCTCACCAGGTAAACCTCAAGGACATTGGTTTCAAGCTGGGCGTTTGGCCTTTATTGCTCTGTACATATTAACCACTGTCACCGCCATCAGTTGGTTAGTCAGCAATATTCGGGAAATTGGTCCAGAAAGCCGTGCAGTTGTCTTACGCTTTGGAGCCATTGATCGTGAACAGAACTCTGGATTACTGCTCGCTTGGCCTCAACCTTTTGAAAAAGTGATTATTATTCCCTCGGCCGATCGCGTCGTAGATCGCACAGTAAAAGCGCTTATTCGACCAAAATCCATAGATTATAATGGCTTGGATTCCGGCATACTTACCGATGCAACCGCTGGGGAGGGTTACTTACTAACAGGCGACTCTGGCATCGTGCAACTCGGTGTCCACCTTTATTATAAAGTGACCGACCCATATGCCTATGTGCTGCAAGGCAAACATGTGAATTTCGCGTTAGATCGGTTGGTCGAACGCAGTGCTGTGGTGATTTCAGCGTCACGGGATTTAGACACTATATTGGTAGCACGCCCTGAACTGGTGGGTTCCAGCACCAAAGCGGCAGAAGAAAGGGAAAAACTGCGTGAAGACTTGGTGAAACAAATCAATCTTCGCCTTGCTCAACTGACACAAGAACATGCCAGTCTGGGCATAAAAGTGGCTCGTGTAGACATTCAACCCAAGCTTCCTGTAGAAACGGTTGATGCCTTCAATGCGGTATTAACCGCCAGTCAGCTTGCCAAACAAGCCATTGCAAAAGCGAATAATAAAGCGGCATCCACCTTACAAGCAGCCAATCAAGAAGCCGATCGTATTTTACAAGAAGCCAATGCAAACGCCAGTGAACGCATCGCTAATGCGCAAGCCAATACAGCAAGCATACTCAAACTTGCCAAAGTGCAGCAGGTTAACGCAGACCCCGGCTTATTGTGGCGCCTTTATCGCCAGCGCATTACCACTTTATTGTCCCGAGCGGGTTCTGTCATGACAGTCAATCCTAAAGACGATGCCAAATTGATTTTACAAGGCCAACAACCATGACACAGCCTTCTCATTCCCACACCAGTCATCATCATGGGCACGACCATCATGGACATGATCACGGCCATATTCATTTTAGTTCAGGTTCACTAAGCAGAAGCGAGCAAAAAGCCGCCGCGAAGCAGCTGACATTGGCCATGGTGTCATTAGGCTTATTAGCCCTTGGGTTAGCTTGGCATTGGCTATTCCCCTTGCAACAAAGTGTGAGTCAAATGTTGCTAGGAATCGCTTCGATACTAGTCGCCTTTCCTGTTATCAAATCCTCTTGGCATAGCTTAAAACACCCCAGTTTGCATGGCATCACCGATCAGCTTATCGCATTAGCGATGCTGGGCGCTTGGGCCACAGGCGACTTAATGACCGCCGCGTTGCTCCCTATTATTATGATTTTTGGTCATATTCTAGAAGAACGAAGCATGATTGGCTCACAAGAGGCCATCGAAGCCTTAAGTCACCTCACTCAAAGCAAAGCCAGAAAAATCGATCATGGTGGCAACATCAGCGAGATAGATAATCAACAACTGACCAAAGACGATCAGGTTGAGGTACGCGCTGGTGATAGAATCCCTGCTGATGGCATTGTTGTCAGTGGTATGGCAAGCCTTGATACAGCACCTATTACGGGGGAGTCCGTTCCACAAGATGCCAAAATAGGCGATGAAGTATTTGGCGGCGCCATTAACCTCGATGGTCTCTTACGCATTCAAGTGACTCGCACTGGTGATGATTCCACATTAGGCAAAGTGATTGCCCTAATGCAGCAAGCAGAACAAGCTAAGCCGCCCATTACTCGTTTATTGGAACGCTATGCAGGACAGTACATGCTATTAGTGCTCATGGTGGCCGCCATCACTTGGTTCGTCACCTACGATGCTCAAGCAATGCTGGCAGTATTGGTGGCCGCTTGTCCATGTGCTTTGGTTCTATCAGCTCCCGCTGCCGCCATTGCAGGCATTGCCGTGGCAGCACGGCATGGCATACTGATCCGCAGCTCGGCGTTTTTAGAAGAATTCACGGAACTCAGTTCTTTAGTGGTCGATAAAACAGGCACACTAACCTTTGGCTCATTAAGTCTACAAGAGCTGAAAACAGCTGAAGGTATCGACATAAGCGAGCAAGCGATACGTATTTTAGCTGCCAGTTTGGGTGCCTCTAGCAGCCACCCGGTCAGTCGTGCCATGTCTAGCCTCGCTTCTACCGATGCTTACCTGCCTCTACAAGATATTCGCGAACGACAAGGATTAGGTGTCGTAGCGCAAACCGAACAAGGAGAAGCGGCGCTGGGCAGACCTGAGCTGTTCACTCAATTAGGCATCAAGCTTCCAGATATACCACAGCACGACGGCCCTATTGCGGGACTATCACTCAATGGTCAATTCTTAAGTTGGATGTTATTAGCCGATCAAGTTCGCCCTGAAGCCGCCCAAGCGTTGGCCGATTTACGAGAGCTTGGCCTAGGTCGCCAAGTGTTACTCACCGGCGACCGTCAATCCGTGGCGGACAAACTCGCCAAAGAAGTCGGTATTCATGATGTCGTCGCTCAGGCCTTACCTGAAGACAAACTGCATCGAGTCAGTCATGAGATTCAAACAGGCTTTAAACCCCTTGTGGTGGGCGATGGCATCAACGACTCGCTGGCCCTAAAAGCGGGTGTGGTGGGCGTCGCTATGGGTGCAGGGGGAGCAGATATTGCCCTAGCCTCTGCCGACATCGTCTTAATTGGCAGCGACCTGCGCCGTCTAGCCACATGCGTACGCTTGAGTCGACGCTGCCGCCGCACCTTACATATGAATGTCATTATCGGATTAAGCTGGACCATTGCCATCATGGCTGCGGCAGCATTTGGCATGCTGGGTGTGGCTGGAGCCCTTATTGCCGCCGTTCTCCATAATTTAAGTACCTTATTAGTATTGGTGAATACTGGTCGCTTACTGCGCTTTGAAGACATCCTACGTAAACCTGAAAAACGCGGGTAAAAAATTCACTAGTTGGACAGAATTCACGAGCTAAACAGAGTGGTAGCCCTAATACATGTCTTTCGTTCAGTGTATTAGGGCAGGTGAAAAAATGAGATATTCTCTATTCTACTGATATTAAGATTTACCACATATTTTCTGACGAAACAGAACAAAGCGGAGTGCGCTGAGCGTCATTTAAAATCCTCGACTAGTCGAAAGCCCATTATGTATATGTCTTTTTTATACCAACCATGTCGTCTCTTTGTTCTAGCTAGGTCCCGAAATCGAGTAAAGCTCCCTCCTCGAGCAATTCGATAACTTCCTTCTGATGTGAGTAAATCATCAGCAATGGTTTCACCGTCAGCATACGCCCTGTAGTCACTAGACGTATATTCTTCTACATTGCCTGCCATATCCATCACACCAAATGGAGAAAGGCCAAGAGGGTACATACCGATTGGGGTAGTACTCAGAATCCCTTCCTCTATCGTATTGGCATGATCGGGTTTATATGCCTCCCCCCAAGGGAATTCAAAACCCTTGTCCCCACCAGCGGCATATTCCCACTCTTGCTCGGTAGGCAAGCGAAAAGAACGGCCTGTTTTTTGACTCAACCATTTGCAATACAATTCAGCATCCTCCGGCGATACAGTATTCACGGGATGATTTGCATGATACGTGGGGAAAGAGCCAAAGATCCATGAAGTCGGTAGACTTGAGTGGGCTGTATCGCGCAGAAAATCCCGATATTCTTGATTTGTCACGCAATATTTACCCATTTTAAAAGGCGAAATATCCACTTCATATTGCGGACACTCCTTTAATATCCACTCACGAAGCACACCATAGGATTGGTATTGCTCAACAATATCGTCCACTTTATCAGGGTTAAGGCCCAATAGAACCTTACCTCCTGAAACTGTCACCATAGTGGGAAAAAGCGTATTGATACGGGGATCTCCTCTTAAAGAGAGGAGAATACCCGCGGCATAACGGCGCTTTTTGTCATGATGAGTACTTTCTATCAAGCGACATAAATCATTCTCAGACAGAGCAGAAAGAGACCCTATATCATCTTGAATATCCTCAATGGACGAGTCAGTAAACGAATTAGGCAGCCCCATAGCTTCACGATTGCTCAATGAGTTTATATCTTCTCCCCTGATCATTTTACTCATTGCTCTACCCCATTTAGCACAGGAGCTGATAATTTATGCACACGGCCATCGTAAGAAGAGGCTAAAAAGACACCTTCACCTTGATCATAGGCAAGGGCCGAGATACCCGTTTTACTCGCTTTCTTTTTTTGCCAAGTTTGGCTTGGAACATGGTAAAAAGAGACAGTACCTCGGTAATCTCCACTCACAATCCAACTATCACTATCTGTTGCAACACACTTGATCGAGTTTTTATGCGGTGTTGTTAAAACCTTCTCTTCATCTCCCCAAATTCGCAGCGTCAAATCTCGACTTACTGAAATGAAACTCCCTTTGAAAGCAGCACAGCCATTGACTATCTTATCGTGACTTCCTCTAAGAGCAGGGGTTACGCTCATTAAATCGTTTAACTCTGTCACTGCGACACTATTATCTGCACAAACAGTAAAGACCCTATTATTAATAATACAGACATCTTTAATCGCATTGTTATGAACAGAAATACTGGAAACAAAGGTAATGTCTTGATATGAAGAGAATTTCAATAAAATCAACTCACCAGTATAAGCTCCAATGGCAATGTATTTATTACCTTGATGATCCAATGCTTGGCAACAGTTCAGAGGAGAGTGATGCTGGTATATAATCTTTGATGTTGTTGCATCATAGACTGCACCGTCTTGACCACCGCACAATATTCTGCCATTTTCAGCAATAATAAAGTTACATAAGGATGGTACCTGATTTATTTTTTCACCATTAAAACGAACAATTCCAGCATCGCCAACATCGTAATACCCATTGCTAACAGGGTAAATAGCATTCACACCATGAGTATCCTGAATAGAGTCAATATCCCATGTATTAGTCTCTATACTGTAGGTTGCATAACGATCCCCAAAGGTAACAAATGCGACAAAGGCATCATCAATAAATGCACAAGATCTTGGCCAAACAATATTAGGAATCTCGCTCTCTACTTGGCAAATAAGACTATTACCTTGAATAGACCAAATTTTAAAAGAACGATCATAACTCAAACTAATGACTTTATTCTGGTTTAAAACCAAACGTTTAATACCAGCCTTATGACCATGTGTACGGCAGATTTCTTCGCCTTTATTATTAAAGTAGATTAACTCTCCATCATCATTCCCAGAAACAATTTCTCCATTAGGTGTTACACAAAGTGTATCTGTCTCCATACCTCCTAGATCAATAACTTTTTGACTTAATCCGGTATTGATATCCCAATAGCGCAATGTACTATCATCACCACAAGAAACCAGCATCGTTTCTGTCAGCCACTCAACGGTTAATACATCATTTTCATGCCCTATAAACTCACGTATTAAATGGCCATCCACACTAAAAACACGGACTTTATTATCGCGTGATGCGGTTGCAATTAAACGATTGTCTGGACTAAAACTAATGCCTTCTACATCATCCTCATGGGTCATCACAGACAATAAAGACATATCTGGAACAGACCAAATCCTTACAGAATAATCACTGCTTGAAGAGGCCAATAATTTAGCATCATGTGAAAACACAACCTGATTCGCTAAATGATCATGAGTACCAATCGCAATTGGTGTATGGGTTTGTGCATTCCATAGAATTACTTGATTGTCATAACCAGCACTTGCAATATAGCCATGTTCAGTTGCACAAATACCGCTAATTGGAGAAGTATGATACATATAAGATTTCCTTATCTTCAATAAATAAAATAATAACCAACAAAATGATTGTTCAAGAAGTCACTATACAGAGACCGTCTCATCATCGACCCTAGGACCAAAAATATGATTTTCAAGATCTATTTTAGCTTGTAAATAGTTCTTATTATCTGGACTAAGAAAGCAAGATGTAGACAAACGTTGAATAACATTAATACCATTTTTAACTAATGCTTGTTCTTTTTTGGGATTATTAGAAAGGAGTTTAATCGTCGTAACATTAACAGCTTTTAGCATCTTCGCGACCATATCAAAAGTGCGAGCATCGTTATTAAAGCCTAAATGCCGATTTGCTGCATAAGTATCCATACCGCTATCCTGCAATTTATAGGCATCAAGCTTATTATATAAACCAATACCTCTACCCTCTTGCCTTAAATAAGCGATATAGCCACCATTCTTAGCCATAATCCTTAAGGCTTCTTGCAGTTGCGGCCCACAATCACAACGACTTGATTGAAACACATCCCCTGTTAGACATTCAGAATGAATACGCAGAGTAGGAACAGTTGGCATAGAGCCAGACGGACTATGAATCTTGATCAGTAGATGTTCATGGCCTACTCCAAATTCATCAAATGAATAAAAAGTTGCTGGAATGCGTTTTTCAGTGACAGGAATGATAACACTTTGTCTAATTTCCATATTTTATATCCTTATTTCTCTATTCCTTAGAGTGTTGGAGCTTCAGATGAACACAACATTCTTCCATATAACATCGCACTTATATCAACAAGCAATTTTCAGTTAAACTAGAAAAACCTTAAAACGAAAAGTTTTACAATTTATTTTCGATAAACATACATAAAACAATCTTTTTATTCTCACTCCCCACAGAAAACAGTAAAATCCCTTCCCTTTCATATTAATCATATAAAAACACTCTATAAAGAAGATAATTTCAATATAATCAATAGCATAGAAAACCACACTTTATAATCTAATGATTCTTCGAACTTGCCTATTGCTACCTTTAGCTCATTAGCCATGCGACGGGGGAGTGATTAGATAAAACGCTCCTCCCCTCTCCAACTATTATTGACATTATTTTAATTTAGTGATTCTATGCGTTAATAATGCGCATACCACTAAAGGATTAGCTAGGTATAGAGCAAGGCGACTATTTTTGTGAGATAGGCTTAATACTATAAAAGTGTACTAATCCTTCATACAAATCTCATATGATGCAGTAACACAAAAAATAAAATAGTCACCAATAATCAAAAATGTAAAGCGCCAAAATATTTCAGGAGGAAATAGGCATGGAAAGTGTGGAAAAGCCATGGACGAATTTATTTTCATCGTTCGAAATCTACAAAGGCTCTATAGCTCAAAACAAGCTAATACAAATCCCTCAAATTTCTTCTGGTGTTAATTGGCTTCCATTATCTAACAGTATCATAGAGATGATACATGCTGAAATAAACCTAGGTCTTTTATACAGAAACTATACAGCGCCATATGGTATTCTACCGACCTGTCAAGTCATTAAATTATATGAATGCTGCCTAGCTAATACCCATTACAATACGACATCTATAAAAGTAGCACAGTGCAATGGCAGCGCACAGGGCATAGCCACTTATATGAAAGTAGCGACCTCCTACTACAAAAAAAACCGCATCCTTATTGTGGGTAGTAGCTATCCAATCTTTTATAATCAAGCCGATATATATCAATGTGAGATGATACAGTGCCAATCTGACGATTCCAGTGTTCCTTCTGCTGAAAGAGTTATGCATATAACCAATAAAGAAAAACCGACTATTATTATCTTATCATTACCAAATAACCCCTCAGGAACATGTTACTCTTCTGCTGATTTAGACGCCATTCTAACAGTAGCAGATCACATCGGTGCTCATGTTTTGATCGACCGAGTGGGCATGCTAGTGTCTAACCAACACTATATGAAAGACATTTCTAGCGTGGTCAAACACTATATTGAAAATGGTCGTGTTGCTGTAATTGACTCTCTCTCAAAGTCAGAAAGCCTAGCTGGTTATCGTCTTGGCCACATCTTTGGCAGCACAGTCTTGATAAATGACTTTATAACAGAACAACAAAATATGATAATGAACCCTCCTACGGTACTTGGACTCACTATCCCCCTTATTTTTCTAAGTAGAATCATCATGCTTCAAGAGACACCAGAAAAAAAGCTGTCTTATAAGAAAAGCGCCTCTTTGTTTTTCAAAAAATCATTAAAAATGATTGATGACGATTCTAGAGACATTATTCTAGAGAAAATAAATTCAGATTTTATCAGTCAGTTTTCTGATCAATATATAATAAATCATCAACAAAATGAAGCTACGATGCTGGCCAATAAGCATTATGCATTAGATAGTCGTCCCTGAATAATGGCGTTTCAAGCAAGAAACGCCATGCAATTTTTGGGTCTTTCCAGTAGAAAAGTTATTTTCAGCCATAATCGCCTTAAAAATTGCCCAAAATATGGGGCACAATAAAGCCACTTCAGTAGCTTACGTAGGTTCTGACCACAGGCACTTAAGATCACGTTAATCGCATCGCCTAGTACGCCTTTTAAGAAGCATCGTCTGAGTTTTCCATCTGATTTGAGGTGTCCTATGATGGGTTCTACGCTATTTCGTCTTCCCATCCATGGCTTCTCTTTCTTTGGTACACCACGTTTTTGACCTGCAACCAACACCTTAATATCGTCTACGCCCGATCCTTTATACCCTCTATCAACAAAACAGGTTTCCGGTTTTTTTCCTGTTAGGGTTTCAACTTGTTGAAGTTGATCTTTCAAGGTATGGCCATCATAAGGATTACCTGGATAGCTTCTGGCTCCCACAATGAAGGATTCTTTTGCTGTTACGGCTATGCTCGCTTTTACACCAAATTCGTAGCGTTTATGCGCTTTGCCTTTGGATATGCAGTCCACATTAGGTTCATGCAAGCTATACAGTTTGTTTTTGCTCTGGCGAGTTTGTTTTAGTAATCGATAGGCTTGGTTGAGTGTGTCTTCTTGCTTTTGAGTGAGCGTTAATCCTTGTCGTTTTACTTGCCGATCAACATCTCGCAGGACTCGCCCTAAAAAGCCTTTGACTTGCTTAATCGCTTTTCTCATCCGCTTATATTGTTTGGCGTGGCCATAGCGTCCAATTTTTGGCATTAACTCATGACAGGCTTTGTCGTAGGTTTGTCTTAACGTGATGTTTTGTTCTTTGGCGACCTGAGTGAGCTGCTCTCTAGCCTTGTTGTAGAGCTTGGCATCGGTTGGGAAGGTGATGTTTTTTTCTTGTACCGTGGTGTCTACCACGACTCGTTTTAGGCTCGCTGGTTTGATGACTTTTAGTTTCAATCCTGCTTGTATCGTCTGGGTAAGCAGCCATTCACAGCCTTCTTCTCCTAACCGTTTTCGCCATTTAACAAGACTGGTTGGATGGCACGGGAAGTCGTGCTGGAAAAAGGTTTCGCCGCAAAAGTATTGGTAATAAGGCGATTCAAGCCATTGCTCTAGCACCAGCTCATCAGACAAATTATGCAAGTGCTGCAAATACAGCAATCCCGCCATAAGACGCGTTGGCAACGCGGCCGCACCAACGCTTGAAAAATGGGCACTAAGCGTTGAGTCCAATTGCTTCCAATCAATGATCTTAGCCAGTCGAACTAAAGGATGATTGGGGTTAATGATGTCAACGAGCTGAGGTTGGAATAAATCCTTTTGCGGTATGGTCTGTGTCTGACGAGGCTTCATAAAACTCACCTGTTCTGCAACTTTTTGGGCCTTATGGCGTATTTATAGCAAGATTTAGATATTAACTATCTTATAAAAACACATTAGATTCAATAGGTTGAGAGTTTTTCAGGGGCGACTAGATATTTTAAAGGATGAAATATCTTTCGTTTCTGAGCATCATGCTGGCATGAATTTTTTTATCAAAATAGAAAAATTTAAATTTATGAATGAGAGAGATGTTCAACGAATTTTAGCTTATACCTATAATGTATTTATTCTAACGGAACGATGCTTTTCAATCTCAACATCCGAGCGTTCTAACTTCCTCATTCGTCTTTCTATTGCTATGAGCACTGCCGAATTTTCTAAAGGAGTCGATAGACTCTATCAGTTTATAAAAACTCTATAAGAAGGATCTTATGCTATGTTTTTTAAGAAAAATATTATTATTATTGTCGATGCATATGGTACAGGACAATATATTGCTCCAGGTTTTATATCTCGAGGCTTTGACTGCATTCATATAAGAAGTTCAGATAAGATCCCACCTCGATATGGTAATAACTATCGAAAAGAAGACTTTATTTTTGAAATAACATTCAAAGAGTTTAAAGAAAGCCCTGATATATTATCTCAATACTCCCCTCTATTAGTCATCCCAGGGGCAGAGTCTGGTGTTGAAATGGCTGAAGTCGTTGCCAAAATACTTGATACTCCCCACCAGAATAAACCCGGTACAGCAGAACGTTGCCGAAATAAATTTGTGATGCAAGAGTCGTTATCAGCCGCTGGCATAGCACACTTAAAGCAAACGTTAACGTACTCAGCAGAGGAAGCAATACAGTGGAAGCACGACTCTCAACTGACCACATTGGTTCTTAAGCCAGTCGATAGCTCCGGTTCAGAAGATGTCTATATTTGTCATAGTGATGAGGAAATTAGAATTGCTCATCAGAAAATTATGGGTAGCCAGACAAAGATGGAGACATTAAATACCAGTGTTCTTACTCAAGAATATCTGCTTGATAGCCACAATGAAGGGAGTGATACCATTGCCTATAATGCAAACTCCGTTTCATTGAATGGGCAGCATTATGTTACTGAAATCATCAGAGTGTATAAAAGAATCGTTAATGGTGTATTCATTCATAACCGGATGGAATTATTATGTCCTATTGAAGACCAATCCATTTTTGAAAAAATTGAGAACTATTCTATCTCTGTACTCAGAGCAATCGGCTTTCAAGCAGGTTTTTCACATAGCGAAATCATCATAGATAAAGGCATACCCAAATTAATAGAAATAGCGGGGAGATGTCCTGGTGGATCAGACCCATCTGCCTACACCAGATGCCTAGAGAGCACGCAAATAGCCACCCTCATTTCAGCGCTTTTTTACTATGATAACTATAATAAACTGATTCTCTCAGAGAGAAAGAAAAATCTAAGACATTGTTTATGTGTATTTTTAATTTCCAACACAACTGGAAAAATCAAAAGTGATAAACACATTGCATTTTGGGAAAAACATCTAACGTCGCTACATAGCATAATGATCCGAGATTCCGACCAGATATCCATTACACATTGTTTAACCAGCAGCCCTGGTCATATTTACTTAGTATCAGACAATAAAAAATTCCTTTTTAAAGACCTGGAAACCATTAGAAAAATTGAAAGCCAATATTATGAGCTTATTTCTGAAAAGGATTAAATTTTTATGAAGTCGAAATCATTACTAAAATATATAAAATTTTCTGGCTATTTAACGGGCTCTTTTTTTGTTACAGCAGCGCGGGGGCTAGGACTAACCTATATTGTATTAATACTGCATAAGTCTATGGATATTAATCTAAGTGAAATAGGCTTTGTTGTTACCAGCGCAGTCTTTGCTGGTGGTTTTATGTGCGTTTTTTTTGGAAACTTAATTGATCGACTTAATACTAAGATCATTTTAAATAGTATATGCATTTTCTCTATCATTGCTTATCTACTTATTTATAATACTCAAAATATATGGCTTATTTTTATGCTCATGACGGTCTTGGTCCTTGGCTATTCGACCATATCGGTGACAATTAATTCAGCAGTAGCAAAAGTAACGTCTTCCAAAATAAGCACGAAAGTCTTCGGTTTGAGATATGTACTTACAAACCTGGCATTTGGTATTTTCCCATTGCTTGGGGCGGTGCTGCTAAAACGAAACGATGGTATGATCTTTTGGTTTGCTGCCACAGCAATGTTAATGGCATTAGTCGCTTTCTCATTGCAGAAGAGCCATATGCAGACTAGCAATGATCAGCAAGTAAAGAAGCACTCTCACTCACTTAAATTATTGTTGATAGATAAAAAGCTCTTTTACTATGTACTAGCTGGTTTTCTAACCTCTATTGCTTTACGCCAATTTCCAAGCTATCTCTCTCTCTTTCTTCTTTCTAATGGCATGGAGGACATCTCCAAGATCATTAGCACCCTAATCATAATCAATACAGGTATGGTGGTCGTTTTCCAAGTCCACGTCACGAACTTATTGGAAAAACTACCGCTGATAACAAGATCAATATGTGGATTGCTATTACTAACACTGGGATTGGTAGGATTTATGTATGCGACTTCTTTACCATTTTGGTGTTTATCAATGGCCGTCTTCAGCTTGGCAGAGATGATTATTGCGCCTGCGCAATATTCTCTAATCAAGGATATTGCATTGCCTAGCCGAGAAGGAGCCTATTTTGCAATTCATAATCTCTCAAGTTTAGGAGGTTCGTTTAGCCCACTGGTTTGTGGATTAATGCTATCGTATTTCCCCATGATTAATATGTTCTTTGCCTTAATAGCCTGCGTCATTGTGGCTATTTTAGGCTACCTTATGGGGAATAACGCCACAGGGGCAAGAGTACAAACCGTAACGCAACAAATACACTCTTCTCAGTAGAGAACAAAGTATGTTTGGCAGCAAGCCACGGTATCGTTGTCATTTAGAAGGAGCTCACTGTTTGCCATGCAGCATATTTTAGTAAGCAGCATGGCAAACTTGATGTCTCGCATTCAATAGGCTTTGAGCCTAATCGTAGAAAGTTTCCTTATCAATCCGCCCAGCTTTCATGGTAACAGCATGATCACACATGTAATCCACCACTTCAGGATCATGACTGACCATGACCATCGTCAAATCACGCTTGGCTTTTAACTCGTTTAGCAAGTTAAGTATTTCCGCCTGAACTGACATATCCAATGCTGACGTTGGTTCGTCCAGTAGAAGAAGCTTGGGCTCCAGCAGCAAGGCTCGGATAATCGCGACACGTTGACGTTGCCCGCCTGACAATTGATGGGGATAGCGGTCAATCATATTATCTGACAGCCCCACAAGTTTGAAACCTTCGCTGAGTCGATCGTCGATGTCTTGATAGCCAAGCAACTTTAGTGGTTCAGATAAGGCCCGACGTAAACGGTGTTTAGGATGCAACGAGGCATACGGGTCTTGAAACACCATTTGTACACGACGGCGTAATTCACCGCTAAAGACTTTGCCTGGTGTTAATGGCTGATCAAGTAGCTTTATACGGCCACTCCAATGTGGGTTCAACCCCGCCAATACCCAAAGCAAGGTGGATTTGCCACAACCCGAAGGACCCACCAAACCAAAACATTCACCTGCTTTTATCGATACATTCACATCATGAACGACCGTGTTTTTTTCCAAGCCTTGTACATGACTGATGCTCACGTCTTTTAATTCAAGCACACTCATTTGGCTGCTCCTTCGGTTAAGGTCGCTAATGCTCCACGATCCAGCACCGGAAGCGCTTGCCCTCGCTTATCAATATTGGGCCGACAAGACCACAAGGTCTGCGTATAGGGATGTGTCGCATTAGACAGCTGGGAAGCAGGTAACTGATCGATCAGTTGACCTTGATACATCACCAATACACGTTCGCAATAATCGGCTACCTGTTGTAAGTCATGACTGATCAGCAGCAGCCCCATATTCCGTTCCTCAACTAAAGACGCAATCAGCTCTAGCACTTGGTCGCGCACGGCATGATCCAGGGCGGAAGTGGGTTCATCAGCAATCAAAAATTGCGGATCATTAATCAACGCGATGGCAAGCATGACACGCTGTCCCATACCGCCGGATAATTGGTGAGGATAAAGCTTGCGAAGTTTAGCAGGGTTAGGCAAGCCGACTGCATCCAACATATGTTCGACTTTTTCAACTCGTGTTTTTTTGGTCAGAGATTGATGAAGCACCAAAGGTTCTTCTACTTGCCTGCCAATGTTTTGCGATGGGTTCAAAGCGTATTTTGGGTCTTGTAATACCATAGACACCTGTTTACCACGCAATTGAAGCCACTGACGCTGGCTGTATGACAACACCGCCTCACCAAGCAACTCAAAACGGTTAGCCTGAACATGCAATGATGCTGGCAACAAGCCCATTAAAGAGCGCGCAGTCAGTGACTTACCTGAGCCGGATTCCCCCACCAAAGCAACGCGCTCACGCCCCATGGCAAAGTCGATACCTTTAATCAATTCGGTGCCGTCTTCTAGACCAATATGTAGGTTCTCGACCTGTATCAAACTGCTGTTATTTGTCATGACGAGGGTCCATTTTATCTCTTAAGCCATCACCAAGCAGATTAAATGCAAGGCTTGCAAACAAAATAGCAAAGCCTGGTACAGCGGCCACCCACCATTGATCAAAGATCACTCGGCTACCACTAGACACCATCGACCCCCACTCTGCCGTTGGCGGCTGAATCCCCATACCTAAAAACCCCAAACCTGCCGCCGCAAGAATAATTCCTCCTAGGTTTAAAGCGGCCCGAACAATCGCGCTAGGCAACACCAAAGGCAAAATATGACCAACAATCAAACGCCAGCCAGTTACGCCCTGCATTTTTGCCGCAGACAGATAATCACTACGACGAATGGATAAGGTTTCCGTGCGCGCTTGGCGAGCAAAAGACGGCCAACTGGTAAAGGCGAGCGCCAAAGCGCCATTCATCAAACCCGGACCTAAAATCGACACCAACGCCAGTGCAATGACCAAGCTTGGCAACGACATAACAATGTCCGTCATACGCATTAATACACGCTCAGTCCAGCCACCAAAATAGCCAGCGCAAATCCCCACGATTAAACCAATAGGCACGGTTAGAATAACCACTAAACTGACCAGAATGAGTGTTGGACGTGCCCCGTACAATACGCGTGAGAATAAATCTCGACCAAAACGGTCTGTACCAAACCAATGCTGTGCATCAGGCGCTAACAATCGATCTTGAATGTTCTGAAGGTTTGGGTCAAAGGGGGAAAGAAGCGGCGCCAATAACGCCAGTCCAAGCAGGATCACCACCATCACCAACCCCACATTAAAGGTATTTAACCAATGTGGTAAATGAAGTCCGCTGGCGATTCTCTTCGTACTCTTTTCTAAAGGGTCTTTTTGAAGACTAGAATTTATCATCGTGTTCTCGGGTCCACCCATTTTGTCAGTGCGTCTGCAAACGCGTTCAGCAGAATAAAACAGGTACCTATTAACAAGGTTGCCCCTAATACAGCAGAAATGTCCGATGCAAACAACGCACTGGTCAAATACCGCCCCAGCCCTGGCCAAGCAAATACCGTTTCGGTCAATACAGCCCCTTCCAGTAAGCTGGCGTAGGAAAGCGCGAGGATGGTAATTAAGGTACCTAAAACATTCGGAAATATATGAACAAGGATAATACGCAGCCGACTCGCTCCTTTGGCTTGCGCCAAGATCACATATTCTTTATTACTTTCTTCCAACATCACAGCGCGTAATAAGCGAGTGATCGACGCCATAGAAAGTAATGCCAGCACGGCAACAGGCAACCATAAATGGGCAATGGCATTTTTCAATATTGCTGGATCACCACTGCGAAGGGCGTCTAACAAGACAAAACCACTATGTTGCGTCATGGTATAGGTATAAATGTCGTCTAATCGCCCTGGCCCTGCTGACCAATGCAAGGTGGCATAAAACAATAAAAGACCTAATAAGCCTAACCAAAACACAGGCACCGAATACCCTAATAAGGAGATGAAACGCGCGAGGTGATCCATCCAACTACCCGGCTTAAAAACCGCCATGGCCGCGAGCAAGATGCCAAACAAGGCTCCAAAGATCATTGCGCAAGTTGCCAGCTCAATGGTTGCAGGAAAAGTACGCATCAAGTCATTAATAACTGGCTGCTGCGTCAGTTGAGAGACGCCTAAATCCCCATGGCTCAAACGCCCCAGATAATGCAAAAACTGCATCGGCAAGGGTTGGTCTAGACCTAATTCATGACGTGCTTGATCGTATGTCGCTTGGCTGGCATGGTCTCCCACTAGCTGTAACACAGGATCAACCGGTGCCGCTCGTGACAAAATAAAAGTAAATATCAGCAAACCAAACAAGGTCAGTGCCAATGAAATAAGGCCGCTCACCAACTGTCGGCTGCGGCCTATCCAAAGTCGGCGCTTAGCGCCGACTGAGTAGGTTGAAGTGCTCATTATTTAGAAACGTTCTTGTAATAAACCATATCAGGCATGATGCCTTGCACATAACCTTTTAGATCGCTACGAATGGCAACCAGTTTTTTGTTTTGCAAACCCACCACAATCGGCGAGTTTTCTCGTACTTTACGCTGTAGCGTTTCATACATTTGAGTCCGTTTCGCTTCATTCGTCTCAGCACGAGCCGCAAGCGTCATTTTACTCAATTCTGGTATCTGCCAGTTTGCACGCCATGCAAGGGTTTTTGAGCCATTTTCTGGGTTATAAGCAAACGCTGACGCGTTGGTATTTGGATCAAAATAATCTGGCCCCCAAGCTGATACGGTTGCTTCAAAATGGTGAGTATTCACTTCGCTTGATACTTGACTGCTCACACCAGGGATGAGCTCGACTTTAATCCCTGCACGGGCAAAACTGGCTTGCAGCGCTTGCGCGACATCCAAATACGGCGGCTGATTACTCACGATCAACTTAAAGTGTGGGTTCTTAATGCCCGCCTTTTTCAAGATGGCTTTGGCTTTCTCTGGATCATAATGGTACGGCTGATCCTTTAAAGCGCCTTTAAAACCTTGCGGTAAAAAAGACTGTTGAACTTGGAATTGGCCACGCATCAAGTCCACAGCAATGCCTTTATAGTCAAATGCCCAATGTGCCGCTTTCCAGAACGCGGGGTTTGCTAAATCGGGATTGTTTTTCGCTTTGGTATTAAACAAAATGTAGTACAAAGACGCATAAGGCAATGCCAGCGTTTTCACACCGGGCTTATCTTTTAAAGATTGAAACTGATCCGCCCCTAAGTTACGCGCAATATCCGCATCGCCTTGTTCAATCAATAACTGACGGGTTGCCGCATCTGGCACGTTTTTCATCAAAATCATGCCCAATTTTGGCGCGCCGCCTGGGGAGGTTTTATTCGCCGTTAACACCAAGGCTTCATGAGGTGTGTATTGTCTGATTTGGAATGGTCCACTGCCTGCCGAATGATCATTCAACCAAGCATGGCCAAAGTCACCATTTTTCGCATGAGCCATTACGGTTTTTTCATCTACAATCGAAGACACTGGCGCAGATAAAAGACTCAAAACGAACGATGGGCCAACATTAACATTCCAAGTAATTTTTACTTTGTTATCAGCCACTTTTTGAATGTGACTGTCCACATTGTCTTTATTCCACCCCAATTGCGTCAAAATAAAAGACGGCGCCAAGTTCAACTTCACCACACGGGCAAGGGAAAAAGCCACATCTTCAGGGCGTACTGGGTTACCACTGGCAAACTCAGCCCCTTTACGTAAGGTAATGGTCAAACTTTTTGGCGTAGATACCCAACTTGCCGCCAAGGTTGGCTCTAGCTCAGTTGGTTTCTTTGGGTTTGCCTGAACCAAACGTTGATACACATTAGTAAAGGTTTGCACTGAGGTTAATTCAAAACCTTGAGCAGGATCCAAACTGGTCACATCATCTAAGGACTGAGCAACCACTAGCGCATTAGGTGGGGTGGCTGCCAACACAGAGAAACTACTCAGACATAGCAACAGACTGGTTGCTAGTAATTTTTTCATGATTTCATATTCCTAGTGAATTAATTACGCTTATTTTATGCGAGAGTGAAAATGAGGAAAAGTAAACAGGTTTGATTGGCACAATAGTTACACAGTTATAGTTTATTTTTTTTGAAAAAAAACTTTTAATAGCTTTTTAGAATTTTGTTATAACGTAATAGTCAGAAAAGACTCAGATCGGCACAGTTAGGATTTCACTCTCGTGACGAGCAGCTGTTTAATGCTATTTAATAACACTTAGTCAACGATTATGACTCTGCTAATCGCTCATAGGTAATAACAAAAAGTGTTTCAACGCCTGGATAAATCTCTCGAATAACACCTTTTAACTCTGGTAGTGTCATGTTTTCTTGTTTTGCATGGTCCTCATCAAGCGACGAGAAAGCAATAGGCTCTACCGATAGGATACGTAACTGACAAAAATAACGACCCGTTTCAAAAGTCGACACATTCACCACTGAGCCAACGTGATAATGACTCTCGGATTCATCGCGAATCGTGATGACTTTTTTATCACGAAGAATATCGGCTTCAAAGCGCTCAAAGAACGTCATGTCTTTTAATGTTTTCATGGTAATTTGCTCAAGAAAAATACAGCATACTATTTATGGGGAGCACATGATCTCTAATCATCTTCATGCGCTAATGTAAATCATGGGAAATACAATATGATCGATTGCAGCCATCAAAACAGGGATTACACAACACTCATCTCGCTAAAAATGGTCATTGTTAGGTAAATCCAAATTATTGATTTTTGTTTTTCCCAGCATTTTCAGCAATAGGTTACGGCAAGAACGTAATGCAGGATACAACACTGAAGCCAACTTTTTCGAACGAAACAACCAAAAGTTAAAACGGTTAAACAGTCCTGACCGACTACTCAGCAAGGATAAAGCATGAATGGCGTCTGCACCATAATAAAACTGCCCATGCATTTTCAACACCATGCCTTGGTCGATATCCAAACCACGGTCAGTACTCTCTTTCATTACGGCATTGTTTTCGCGAGCATCGATCAGGACTAGGTTTCCCACACTGTCACGAATACGCACAATTTGACAGTAGTAATGGCAAGCGGGACAGTCCTTATCATAAATCAACAAAATATCCTGTGAACTCATTGCGGCTTACTCTTTTTATGTCATAACACATATGGATTTAAATGCACCCAAATTCTCTCTATTCTGTTGCAGTACATTTCTTAGCGCGAATTATTAGAATCGTTAACAGTATAATGGCAGGGACAATCATCATGCCTGCCGATATCATGGTTCCCTTAAGCCCCATAACATCTAAAACATTCCCACCAATAATCACACCTAAACCAATTGCGCTATTCAATACTGCAGTATGCACCGCTGTTGCTGGTACAGTGTCATCACCCGCAATACGTAACACCCAAGTCTGTAGTCCGGTAAATAAGCACGAAATAGCAGTCCCCCAGACCATTAGAAAGGCGACGACTAGTATTATACCTATCTGTGGCCCGTAGATCCCTAAAGCAGTTAATGCCAGCGCCATCGATATCAATGCTAATAAAATGAACCTTTTTAAGTAACGATCAATAAAAAACGCGCTTAGTAAGTTGCCTAAGAAACCGGCTGCACCGAAGGTAAATAATAAAACAGCAATCAGGTAAGACGTAATGCCAGGGACCTTCTCAATAAAGGGTTCAACAAATGTGTAAGCACTAAAGTGGGCGGCAGCTGTCAGTCCAGTAATCACATAAGTAATCAAAAGGTCTTTGCGCTTTAATACAGCGATAAAACCTATCCCTTTATTGAATGACCGAATGTGTATTGAGGGCATTACTAGGGCGATCGCTCCAGCACTGGCGATACACATAAAAGAAAGACAGACAAATGCAGTGCGCCAGCTATAGTGTTGCCCCACCAAATTTATCAGTGGAACGCCCATGACTGTGGCAATAGTGATGCCTCCCAACACTATAGACGTAGCGACTCCTACTCGCTGTGCTGGGACAATATGTGCAGCTGTAGCCGCAACGATAGCCCAGAATACACCATGTGCTAATGCACCTAAGGCTCGAGCACTGAGTAGAGCTAAAAATTCATGTGCGAATGCGGCTAAGCCGTTTGAAACAGCCAATATTAACATGAGTGTAATTAACAGCGACTTACGAGGTATCCAATGGTTTAACCAGTTGGACATCAAGCCACTTGCAGCGCCTATCCATGCGTACAACGTAACTGTCAGGCCGATAGTCGACGGGGATTGTCCTAGATCGGATGATATCTGGGACATTAAACCAATTGGTGCGAACTCGGAGGTTACCATCGTGAACGAAGCCGCACACAATACACTGACTACACACCATATACGTAATATTGAGGTCAACATTGGTTGTATTTATTCCTGCTAACAGCAAAGGATGTATGACCCTACCCACACCACTCTTTGCGTGAATAAAATCTGTATGATAGAAGTTAGATATCTATGGACACATCATATTCTGAGAGCCAACTATTCATCCCAACCACTCGTTCCATACCATGTGCTCGTGTAACCACACAGTCATGGGGACGAAAAATGCTCAAAAAAAAGCCTTGGCAGGTAACACCCTACCAAGACTTTTTTATACCACATCTAAAAAGCTTAAAGTACTTGACCAAGAAAACGCTGTAAGCGCGGGTTATCGGATTCAAAGAATCGATCTGGCGTTTCTTCAAACACCAATTCACCATCCTCCATGAACACCACTCGATCAGCCACTTCTCTAGCAAACCCCATTTCATGTGTGACGACCACCATGGTCATACCACCACCTGCAAGACTCTTCATGACATCCAACACTTCCCCCACCATTTCTGGGTCAAGCGCACTGGTTGGCTCATCAAACAGCATAATTTTGGGGCTCATCGCCAAAGCTCTAGCAATGGCGACACGCTGTTGTTGTCCTCCAGAAAGGTGTGACGGATAGTTACTCATCCGATCCGCCAGCCCCACCTTAGCCATTAAGTCTTTTGCTTCTGCTTCTGCTTCTTTGGCAGACTTTTTAAGCACCTTCATGGGTGACAACATCACGTTACCCAATGCAGTTTTGTGTGGAAACAGATTAAAGGACTGAAACACCATCCCCACTTCTTCTCGCACTTTGTTGATATTGGTCTCTTTATGGGTCAAGTTGATATCATCAATATGAATCGTTCCATCGGATATGGTCTCTAGCTGATTCAAGGTCCGCAAAAATGTCGATTTACCCGAACCACTTGGCCCAATAATCACCACAACCTCGCCTTTTTTGATATTAAGCGATACTTTTTTAAGGGCGTGGCACCCATTTGGGTAAATTTTTTCCACGCTGTCAGCGACAATAATACTGTCTTTCAAAATGGGATTAGTCA
Organism: Marinomonas sp. 63XJN7_7_ISO-PGPR-S23-202; assembly: GCF_056173505.1. Classification (NCBI taxonomy): domain Bacteria; kingdom Pseudomonadati; phylum Pseudomonadota; class Gammaproteobacteria; order Oceanospirillales; family Oceanospirillaceae; genus Marinomonas; species Marinomonas sp. 63XJN7_7_ISO-PGPR-S23-202. Next base: position 3,430,399 of record NZ_CM149677.1, read on the forward strand.
CTGGCTGATAACCTCTTCTCTAACTTTTGAATGACCCAAGATAGGCTTCCAGTAAGTACCAAATACAAGATCGCCACTGTAAACCACACCTCAAACGGAGCAAACGTTGAGCTCACGACCTCACGACCTGCTTTTGTTAAATCCGTAATCGAAATGACCGACACCAAGGAAGAATCTTTAATCAAGTTAATAAACTGCCCTGCTAAAGGAGGCAAAGTACGTTTAAAAGCCTGTGGCAAAATAACATAGATCATTGCCTTAATATAATTCATTCCTAAACTGCGGGCCGCTTCCATTTGACCTGGATGGATAGACTGAATCCCCGCTCGAATAATTTCAGCAATGTAGGCGCCTGTAAAAACAGAAAGCGCGGCCACACCTGCCGTAAACCTATCCAAATTCAGCACGGTGCCAATAAAGAAATAGAAGATAAAGATCTGGACCAATAGCGGTGTCCCGCGAATCACTTCAATGTAAGTCACCGACAAATAACGCAGCACGGGATTATGGGAAATACGTGCAAGCCCTGTAAATAACCCTATGATCATCGCAAAGATCAATGACACGGCAGAAATTTTCAGCGTCATGATCAAGCCCCAAGAAAGGGAGCCCAGGTGCCAGCCTTTTATTGTCGCGACCGTATCACCTTCAAAAACCAGATCACCCGTATGAGCAACGGCCTTATCGTATTTTGTGACAACAAAAGTTTGACCCGAATCCGATTGCACCACTATCTTATGTGTTTTGGGATTGACTGATTCGATAGAACCATCAAAAGGTGCTTTAATATCAGTAGGTTGGAAGCTAATAAGATACTGGGGGATACGCTCCCAACGCCAGTTGTAACTAAGACTTTTACTCGATGCATATACTCCATATCCAATTCCAATCATGATAAGGACATATAACATTTTCCATAAAAGCAGATTGTTTTGCTTTTTCATCGGTGAAGCATTCCCCGTATGTTTCATTTTACTTTGTCGTGCCCGTTATAAAAGAGTGTTAATAACAATGAGACCAACAAAATAAAGAATAGAAGCGCTATCTTGCGAATAAGAGGCGAGGCAACCTTGCCCCGCCTATAAGACGTGATTGAAATTATTGAACGGTGCTTAACCAGCCTTTGGTTTTGAACCATTTGTGATAGATTTTATCGTAGGTACCATCACCTTTCACTTGATCCAAATAATTATTAAGGAAGTTTAGAAAATCTGGGTCGCCTTTGCGGATCGCCCACGCCAATGGCTCGTAGGTAAATGGCTTATCAAGAAGATCCACTTTCCCTTTATTTTGAGCCGCATAGATCGCGTTGTATGGTAAATCGTAAACAAACGCGTCGGCTTTACCATTAACAACTTGTAGCGCTGCCTCAGACTCTGTTTCAAATAATTGCAGTTTTGCTTTGCTCATCAGTTTCTTGGTTGCGATTTCACCCGTTACACCTAATTTTGTCGCGATGGTGTATTTAGGATTATTCAAATCTTTATAGCTCTTCACGATGCCTTTTAGCTTAGGATTAATCAGGATCGTCTGACCAATAACAATATAAGGATGTGCAAAATTCACTTTCAGGTTACGCTGAGCCGTGATGGTCATACCAGACATGATGATGTCACATTTAGATGTTAATAGCGCCGGAATGATACCATCCCAAGCTGTGTTACGAAGAGACAATTTAACGCCCATGGCGTGCGCCATTGTTTTCGCCATGTCGACGTCAAAACCGACAATACGACCAGCTTTATCACGCATTTCGAACGGCATATAGCCTGCTTCCAAACACACCTCTAGTGAGCCACGCTTAACGATTTGATTAAGAGTGGACTTTTCCCATAGAGCGTTATCGGATGCGGATGCGATACCCACATAAAATAACATTATAACCGCTGCAACTAGTTTCTTCATGCTTGTCTCTCTCTGCTTGAGTGCTGTTATTGCCAATTTACTGTAAATACAAAATGGCTGATAAAAGAAAATTCGACTTAATTACTCTGTATTGCTAAAAGATCAGAAATCGCACCAAAAAAGAACAACTTAACCATCTGGTGAAGCACCTTTTTGAAGCGTTGTTCCAGTCAAGTAACAATCCTAATTCGCTAAGATAATCTATTTGTAAACAAATTCGCAACAAATTGTGAATTCGTCAACAAAACACGCAATCTTGATGCCAATACTTTCTTATAGTGCAAAGTCGAAAAGATAACCACTAGATACGGACAAGATTTTACCGAAATTTGACAAAAAAGGCCGTTTGATGCGCACCTTCTCTTCACCAATGATCAAACAATAAGCACATTCTCTACCACCTTGGTTACAAAATAACCCAACCATGTCACAGACAAGTGCTGTAATTTGCATTACACTGTAACGATATTTAGTATTACACTAGCGTCGAAAAGCCAAGGTCAGCAGCATGAATATACAAGGATCTTCATTCTTATACGGTCAAAATGGTCTGCAAGGTAGTCAAAACAGACTGGACCAAGCAAGCCAAAAAGTCGCCCAAGCGTCGACTCAAACCGTCAATCAGAGAAATGTGAATCAAAATGAAGCAACGACGAACAATGCTCGATATGGTTCGCAGATTCAGGATGGATTAGTTGAAGCCAAACAAAGCGAGCTAGAATCTAAAGCCAATGCCAAAGTCATCGATGCGTCGAATAAGACCATTGGTTCATTGATCGATATTAAAGTATAATTCCCGCGATTACTGCACTTATTGTATTACCTATCGTCCTATTTTGACTGGCTTGCAGTTTGGCTAGAAACTGGCCGTAAGACAAAGTCTCCGATGCCTAGCCGCTACCAGTTCAGTACATTTCTAAGCAAACGTTAACTCAACACACTCATATCAAAACCAGCAGCCTAGTAACCTCCTTGAGGAACAGGCAATCCAGTGGACGGAGACAATATAACGCAACAACACACTTGCGTCTTTAGCATTAAAAAAGCCCTAACATTTACATGCTAGAGCTTTTAAAAATTGACTAAAAATGCAGGCCAATCAGAGGCTAAGCGCCGTACCACATAATGGCAAAAAAGTGACTTATCGTGCCAGATAGAACAAACAAATGCCAGATCAAGTGGCTGTATTTAATTCGTGAATCAAACACAAAAAACAGCACGCCAATGGTGTAAAGTACGCCACCCAGCACCAATAAGTACAAGCCTTCGGTTTGCATTCGCTCAATCAATGGGTTGATAGCAACCAAAATCAACCAGCCCAATAAGACATACAAGCCAGTTGAAATCGCTGGGTGAGACACTCGACCAAAGGCCTTTAAGGCCACTCCTGTCAATGCTAGCCCCCAAACCGCACCGAGTAGAGACCACCCCCACGCCCCCTTTAATACACCCAGCATAAAGGGCGTATAGGTTCCTGCGATCAACAAATAGACCGCCGCATGGTCAATCACCCGAAAAACTTCTTTGACTCGCTGCCAGCCAGCAGGCATGGCATGATATAAGGTCGATGCTAAATACAAAATAATCATGGTGGCAGAAAAAATACTTACGCCAACCACAAAGCTCACATCAGCGTATTTTACCGCGCTAATAATTAAAAACGGCGTACCGACAATCGCCGCGACCAGCCCTAAACCATGACTGATACTGTTGGCAATCTCTTCACCTAAAGATTGCCCTCGATTAGAATTCGACATTGCTATCGACATAACTTGCTCTCTCCATAATCTTTTTCTCATTGCGTAAGTGCACTCACTTACCTGAGCGACTGATCACATGGCTACTTTCGCATAAGCTCCCTTTCTTCATGATGTAACCCCAAAATACGTAACCAATCACTGATAAATAAAAATCAATCGTATTAAAAGGATGGGGGAAAGAGCCCGATTTAGCAACCATAACAACTGTATAAACTAAGAAAGTTACATGATCATGACATCCTCAACCGTCAGTTCAATTGAGTATTAAGCCACCCATCCGCTGTAATCGATGGAAACTTTTCGAGTTAAAAAAGCGCCCGACAATGGACGCTCATTTATCTTGCTATGCTGATAGAAAGCGAACAGCCTGAAATAGCTGCTCTTATCGTCGATCAAGATACTCGCACTAAACGAAGGTTGCCCCTCGAGTGTTCACATAGAGCGAATAGATAGAGTGGGAAGCCGCCATAAAGAGTCGATTCCCCTTGGTGCCTCCAAAACAAATATTGGCACAGTATTCGGGCAATGAGATGTGACCTATTGCTTTTCCATGTTTGTTAAAGACCATCACTCCATTTAACGCCTTAGAATCTTGCCCCTTAGAACCGTCACTGCCCCAACCACACCAAAGGTTGCCATCTTGGTCACATTTAATCCCATCAAAAGCTGCATGCTTAATGTTGGAAATAAACGCTTTACGAGTCCCTAGCGTACCGTCGGATGCCACATCGTAGGCCCACACTTTGCGATTCGGCCCTGTCAAACAATCAACAACATATAAAATGGATTCATCTGGCGAAAAGCACAAACCATTAGGGCCGGCAATCTCTGTGATCACTTGCGTTAACTTACCGGTTTGTCCATCTATACGATAGACAGCATCCGGCAATTCAGTTTTCACAATATTACCTTCATACATGCTGCCAGCTTGGAACGGCGGATCTGTAAACCAAATTGAGCCATCACGTTTTACAATAACGTCATTAGGAGAGTTAAAGCGTTTACCTTCAAAATTATCGGCCAATACCGTAATCGTACCATTGTGCTCGGTTCTTGTTACGCGACGTCCTTCCACATCCGTCGTTGAGCCCTCACAGGCAATAAGACGTCCTTCAAGATCGCGACAAAGACCATTAGAATGGTTCGATTTATAACGGTAAACACTCAACTCATCCGTAAGTTCGTCCCAGCGCATAATGCGATTATTTGCAATGTCGCTGACCAATAAATAACGTCCATCACCACTCCAAACAGGACCTTCTACCCAGCGCATTCCGGTCGCGAGGCGTTCAACGCTGGCATTAAACAAACGATACTTGGCAAAGCTCTCATCCAATATTTTGACATGCTCATCAGGGTAGTTGAGGCTTAAAGGCTGCGCTAATAACTTACCCGATAAAACAGCACCGCCTAGCGCCACACCAGACCAAGCTAAAGTCTTTTTTAATATATCACGACGAGAATAAGACATCTCAGATACAGCCGAACAGGCCTGTTTGTCCCTTTTCATATACAACAACTCCTTTTTAATGATAGAGCCAATCTTTCTAGATCTTGGCGTGGCTCCTAATGCTTAAAGAAATCCAGTGTGTTCTTTTGCTTCAACGCTAACTGTGCCAACTCTTTTGCCGCCTGCTGAGTCTGTTCAACCGCTGACACATTTTGATTCACTAGATCCACCGTTGTCGCGGTATTTTTATTAATGTCTGCCGTGACATTAAACTGCTCTTGAGACGCTGCAGCGACGAGAGTATTTATGTCAGAAAGTGTGCGAACGTACGTTGTTAATTCATCAAAAGACACTTTTACATTTTCAGCCAGCTCTACGGACTCCTCGATTGACCTCACATTCTCGATCATATTGTCATTGGCTTTTTTGGACTGATCCTGCAATGTATTAATAATTGCTTGAATGGTTGATGTTGATTCTTGGGTCTTCGCAGCAAGACTTCGAACTTCATCGGCGACCACTGCAAAGCCTCTGCCTTGCTCGCCTGCACGCGCGGCCTCAATGGCGGCATTGAGTGCCAATAAATTTGTCTGCTCAGAAATGGAGCTGATGACATTAGTGACTTCACCAATATTGAGCGTTTCTTCACGTAACTTGGCAATCATCTCGGCGGTTTGATTAAACGTCGTATTAATAGAGCGGGTTAAGTTAATCGACTTTTCTAGCCCTTGGTGTCCTTTCGTTACACTCTCTATGGCCTTATTCGCTTGGTCTTCTGCCTGAACAGCGTTTGCGCTGACTTCTTCTGACGCGTTAGACAACTCATTCACCGCATTGGCAATCGACTCAACCTCTTTCAGTTCTTCTTGCGCGTTCTCCGCCGTACTCTTCATCACTAAGGTTAGTTCTTCGGAAGCCGATGACACACTGTCAGAAATCGATAAACTACCTTTGATAATCTCTGATAATTTATTATTCAAAGCAATAATCGAGGCATAAATTCCTGTTTCATCACCGTTCTGTTTTAAGGGTTGGGATAAATCCCCTTTGGCAATTCGAGAAATGATCTGTGAGATTTCTTTTGGTTCCCCGCCAATTGGTTTATAAACCAAATTCACTACACCTATATAAACAATACATAGGGATAGAATAATCAAAACAGCAAAAATAATGATGGAACCAATCAACATGTCTTGACTTGGCTTGGAAACCACATCATCCCAAGTAAAAGAAACCACCGTCCAATTACGATCTTTTAACTTTCCTGCAAAGGCTGTCACACCACGACCATCAATCGAATAATCAAGAACAGGATGACTTGAAGAAAATCTTTTGTAGTCTGGTCGAATATCGTAAATATTTTTACCCAACCATTTTTTATTAGGGGCTGAGACGACATACCCAGAGTCATCATATACAAACACATTATTTTTAGGCACTAAGGTTTTAATATAGTCCGTGAGTTCAGCCACTTTTAATGTAATACAGACCACAGCAACCACGTTACCATCATGATAAATAGGTGAGGCCAATGCGAACACATCAGCTTGCTCTCCCTCGCCAAAATACGCTTTGGTAATGATATTTTTCTCACCTGAAAAGGCACGAACATACCATTCTTTATTTAGCTCTTTGGCATTAAAACCAGGGTAAAATCGATCATCCTCAAATGACTTACCATTTTTCAGCCCAACAAACGCCGCCAGAATATGAGGGTCTGTTTTTTTTAATTTATCTAGGGCCTTTATCACCTGCTGTTGATCGGAAAAGTTTAAATCGTCGTTAAAACTCACCGAAAAACTATTTAAAGACTTGAAGTAGCCATTTATTTTTTCATCAAGGGCCTCTGCAACAAGACTGGTTTCAACCTTTTGATTGTCTAGAGCAGACTTTGTATTAAATGAACTGAACCGATAATAGCCGTTCCAAGTTAAAATACATGAAATAATCAAAATGAGAAAAAGAGTAAAAAATAGAATTCTATTTTTTAAGGAGATCTGCATAGTTATGTCCCTTATCAATGAGGTCGTTATTAGTCACACCACTTAAGATGACCAATACCAAAAAAACATAGAAGACATACTTTCTATTCGAACCACTCAAAAAATAATAAAATCAGTTAACTACCTATAAAATAGAAGTAAAAGACGGCACACTGATAAAATATATTTATAAGAGAATTCAACCTTATGATTTATAAATTATTTTCACAAAGAGTGAGTGATAAAACACTCACAATAAAAATCCGTTTAGAAGACGCTTCCATAGCTAATTTGCTAGAAGAGTACCTTAATGATGGCATTCTTCCTATCCCCCCGTCTTAATTTTTTTACTTTTTATTGACAAAAGAACACATTCTCACAACTTTGCCGTCACGACATCAATGGCATGTCGCTTTTATCAAGCATCACCTTGTACTCATCCAGTCTTTACAATGAAAAATCAACACAAAAGCACGCCGATAACACACCGCCATTCTTCAGAAAAATGCCAACGATTGTTGATGATTAAACGTCATCAGCTTTATGGAAAGGAACGCCCTATAGCACAAGTCGCTTTGGCATTTTTGATTTTATTAAGCATTAGCTCGGGTTCTGAGCCCGTCACATTGTGGGCAGCAAACAAAGCGGCGGATTCCGCTACACCGTAGACGCCAACGGTGTTATAAACGTATTCAGAGCGAGAACTAAGGAAAGTCTCCATAGTAGAGAGTTGGTCGGCCGAAAAAGTATGAAAGGCCCAACCGTATTTTTCCGCTAACGCGATAAGATTCACCTCATCCGCTTTAATATCAATGCTACTGAGTGAATTAATATCACTTGGGGTTAAGTCTTTTTGATCTAACGCATCGAGCATTAAGCTTTCAAGAAACGCCAACGGACACCCACGCTCACACCCCATACCAAGAGTGTAAACCGGATTCAGGTAAGGTTTTGCCGTCGTCACTACCAATTGGGCACCAAGCGCTTGTGCCACTTGTGCTCCCCACTCATTGGCTCCCCCCTCGTGACCAGACAAGAGCGGGATAACGAACTTGCCTTCTTCATCCAATACCAACACCGGAGGATCTTGGCGTTTGTTTTGAATCACGGGAGCAAGCGTTCTCATAACAATGCCAGTGGCACAGATAAAAATCAGCGAGTCCCCCTGTTCAAATGCCCTTTGCACCTGCTCAGCGAACGGCTTTGGTTTATAGTCTAGAATACTGTTGGGCCAAAAAGTCTGTAAGCGCTGGGCCAATTCTTTTCCTGCTGGCGTTAACGCAATCACTCGAATCATCGGGTGCCTCGCTCCGATTTGGTCACGACAAAAAGTGAAAAGTACGGTCCAGCACCATTTTCCAAGGTCGATACATCATGAACAATACGTTCATTGTCGCGACCGATATATTCTAGATATTTCGCATCCTGTATTCGATTGGTCTTACGCAAGGCCATTAAAATACGCGGACGCGCTCGCCCTGCTTTCATAATGACGACACTATCATGTTGCTCAAGTGCACTATCAATTTGCTCTGGCGAATGACGCCCACTCACTACAGCTAACGATTCTTTTAAGACCGTTAACGGGTGATTCAGGGCTGACGATGCCGCATTGATGGACGACACTCCAGGTACCACCTGGCATGCAAAGCGTCCTTCTAAGCGCTCTAGCAAATAGGCAAAGGAACCAAAAAACAAGGGATCCCCCTCGCATAAAAATACCACATCCTTACCTTGTGATAATTCATGGGCAATAGCCTTAGCACCGCTATCATAAGCGTCGTTAGCCAACTGACGGTCGGTGGACATGGGCATCACGATGGCTATTTCATGCTGTTTATGGGCCACACCAACAAACGCTTCACAGGCAATGCTTTTCGCTTGAGAGCCTCCTTCGGCATTCGCAAGATAACTGATCACATCGGCGGATTGAATTAAACGTAAGGCTTTTAGGGTAATTAACTCTGGGTCGCCGGGTCCGACACCGACACCAATAAATCGACCCTGTTTTTCTTCTGTGTCCATGCCATTCATTAGGCGTTTTCCTTAAAGGCATTCGTGCTTTTTTTGAGAACATAATGATAATGGGGCGCGACTTTACCACTAAGCTTAGAAAAATGAAAAAGGCTCACGGGCAAATTTGGGCGAAACACCCGTTGCCCTGCTAGTCGCTCCCCCTTACTGATAGACAATTGCACACTCTGTTCGTTTGCGTCTTGCTTTAGATCACGTTGCTGAACAAATTGCATTACTTGGTATTTAGTCTCTTCGGTCACAGCACTCACTGTCAACGTGCCACCAAGCGGTAAAATCGACCAAACACTCTCAAGTAAAACGCAGAGCTCACCATCACTGCCGCCAATAAAGACTTTACTCGGTAAAGGCAAATCCACCAGCGCATCAGGAGCCCGCCCCGCCACAATAGACAAATTCTGAACAACACCAAAGCACTCTTGATTGGCCCTTAAACATGCCAAACGCTCGGCATGATGCTCAATGGCAATGATCCGACTATGAGGATGCCAATAGGCCAACTCCACACTGACGCCACCACAACCTGCACCAATATCCCAAACAGTGTCATCCTGATTGATATTCATGTAAGACAAAACCGCCAGACGCACTTCCCGCTTGGTTATCATGCCTTTCCCTTCACCTTTATCGGTAATAAAAGACACATCTGGAATACCTGGGGCACTTGGGTAAATTGACGTTTGTTGACTGGTTTTCACCACGATCACATTCAATGGATCAAACACAGCGTCATTCTCAAGCCCCTCTTTGGCAACAAAGGTTCGTACTTTTTCATGGGCATAACCTAGCGCCTCACACACCGTTATTTCACTGTGATCCATCCCAGCCATGCTACATTCTTGAGCGATCTGTTTCGGTTGACTGTATTGGTCGGTCAGTAACACCAAAGTTTTGTTTGACTGCAAATGGCGACGCAAACTGGCAAGTGGACGGCCATGCAAACTCACGACCTGAACGTTTTGCAAAGACAAACCAAGGCGATGACAAGCCACTTGCACACTGGACACATTGGGGTAAAAACACAAGGATTCAAACGGAAAAGTACGTACTAACCAAGCCCCAATACCGTAATAAAGAGGATCCCCCGACGCTAAGACCACCACCTGCTCAGCCCCTTGGGTTTGCCACTGACCAAACAACTCTGCCAATTGTGTTAGCTTAGGTAACGTCTGTCTCTGGGCTTGATGAGAATAGTGAGCAATGGTGTCATGTTGGCGAGAGGCCCCTAAGACAATGTCCTTGGCAGATAAATTCGCAAGCAGTGATTGCGCTTCTTCCGAGAGTATTGCCTGTTCCGAAACTCCAAGGCCAACAACGTGTATTTTCATCGGTATTTTTTCCATCAATTATATCTACTGCCCACTTCCACTACTAATAATACTCTTGAATATTACAACGCAATAAAGCGTTACAACTGGCGGAAGTCACTGCACTGCCCCCCATGCGACCAAGCAACGTTATGCATTCGATGCCAAGCCTTTCATGGGCTTGCCACAACGCCTCTTTCGACTCAGCCGCCCCCACAAACCCCACCGGCATTCCTATAATTAAAGCGGGCTTGGGCGCCCCTTGAGCGATCATCTCCAATAAACGAAACAGCGCCGTCGGTGCATTACCAATAAGCACCACACTGCCCGCTAGAGTGTCTTGCCATAAACTCAAGGCCGCCATAGAGCGAGTTTCCCCTTTGTTTTTTGCCAGTTCAGCAGTACGAGGATCGTTTAGAAAACACAAGGGGTCACGTTCTATCATGCGTTTGGTCACACCTTGCTTGACCATCTCCACATCACACAAAATGGCACAATTTTTTGCTAACGCCTCTCGCCCTGCTTGGGTGGCATGTTGGCTAAAACGCATTTGGGTCGACACATCAGGAAAGCCTAAACTATGCACCACTCGCATCACCACTTGTTGTTGATCTTGAGTAAAAGCCGATAAATCGGTCAATTCGCGAATTTGCCGAAAGCTCTCCTGCTCAATCGCCTGAGGGTTGTTCTCATATTGATAAACGTTGTCGGAAACCTGTTGAGAAAAAGTATCTTGAGTCACTGTTGGTTGTCTTTTTGTTGATTTTTAAAAGTCGGAATGATGTTCCCCCAAGCCGCTAAACACGCTTGCAGGCACTTATCTGTATCGCTGAATTCTTGATCCGCTTCCGGCAAGCGTGGCCTTGTGTGTAGCAAAACAGGAATAGATAACGCTCGGGCCGCTTCCAACTTAGCATAGGTGGCGCTGCCTCCACTGTTTTTGCTGACAATGACATCCACTTGTTGAGCCTGCAATAAATGCTGTTCTTCTTCCAGGTGAAAAGGCCCAATGGCCTTTACCCAATGTACAGCCCTAGGCAGATCAAATGCAGGCGCCACTGCCGTTCGCCACACCACATATTCAATACTTGGCAACTGTAAAATGCGCTGCAACGAGTCTTCGTTCACTTGACCCGCACTCAGTAATGGACGCTTAAAATGGGCTAATTGCAAAATAAGTACTTCATCGTCGTCATAATAACGCCATTGATCTCCCGCGACAGCTTGCCACGCGGGGCGATGAAAACGCCAACAAGGGATGCCAACCTCTCTAGCGGCCTCGACCGCTTTGCTGCTCATGGTTTGCGCATAAGGGTGGGTGACATCCAAAATAGCAGCAACATTCTGTTCGGTTAGATAGTTGGCTAACCCACCAAATTGCGTAAAGCCACCGACCACTAATTCACAATCCACTTTAGGAACGCGCACCAAGCCAGCCAAACTGTATATCACGCGGATGCCCGCTTGATGCAGCGCATCCGCCAGCCGTCTGGCATCCGCCGTTCCACCAAGTAGCAGTAGCTTTTTTGTTCGCTCTTTTGCATCCAACGCCATCATCCCCTCTATTCAATCTTTGTATCGGTGGCAAAGCCCACAAACTGGCCTTTGCGATCAATCGACCACACTTCCAATGCCATATGATCAGGAATATAGCGGCGAGCAAACAACAGCGCCTGCTGGCACACGGCATCCGCCAAATTTTCTTGGTTGCCATTGCCATGTTGATTAAACAACGCCAAGGCTTCCACACTGGTATTGGCCCCTCGCATACGCATTTGTAGTGATTCATCGGCACCCAGAGTGGCCGCAAGATCCGCCAAGACCTCTAAATTAATACTAGAGACTCGACTGTTTAAATCCATATGCTGTTGGGCCAGTTTACTGATTTTACCAAAGCCGCCACAAATACTGAGTTTGCTTAATTGAATCGAGGCAGCGTGCTCCACTTTTCGAATATGCTTTAGCACGGCGCCGACAAAGTCACCCATTTCAATCAAAGCCATGTCTGTTAAGCCATAATGCTGTTTTATTGCCACTTCACTGGCGTTGCCCGTCGTGGCCGCAATATGTGTCAGACCATTGGCTCGGGCCACATCAATCCCTTGATGGATCGAGGCGATGTAAGCAGCGCAAGAAAAAGGCCGCACAATTCCCGTGGTGCCAAGAATAGATAGCCCTCCCACAATGCCCAAACGAGGGTTCATGGTTTTCAAGGCAATTTGCTCACCATTGATCACACCGACAGAAACGGCAAAGCCGCCGTTATAATCATAACGTTTGGCGAACTCGGTCAAATGACTCACCATCATGTTTCGGGGTACGGGATTAATGGCAGGCTCACCAACGGCTAATACAAGGCCCGTTCGGGTTACCATACCGACCCCTTGAGCCGCAAAAAACTGAACCCCTTGCTCGGCTGTCAAACGCAGCTCAACGAACACCGTTGCGCCATGGGTCGCGTCTGGATCATCTCCTGCATCCTTAACCGTTGACGTTCTAATACCCTTTTCCAAGGTTAAGTCTAACGCCTGATAGGACTCAATGGTCAGTTCAACCGTTTGCCCCTTGGGTAAGGTCACACTCACCTGTGAGGTTTGATGACCACCTAAAAGTGCTTGTGCCGCGGCCACACAACAGGCTGTTGCACAGGTTCCTGTGGTCAACCCTGTTCGAAGGGGAGCAGGCTCGTCAGCACTTTCTGGCCACATAATTACCTAGCCTTACTCGCTCGCTAAGGACGAAGCTTGCTTTAAAAATAACTTTGCAGTCGCTTCCACATTAGAGGGAAAGAACAAATGTAGATAGCTCGCCGTTAACGCTTTTTGCTGATAAATTGGCTCCCCCGGGGCAGGATGACGCTGACGGCGACCATAACCCACAGGAGTGGGGGTATTGGCGCTACGGGATCGATGATGGGCATGTCCACGAATGTCACCTTCTGGCATAACAGCCGTTTGCATGCCTTGGCAGCCACGCTTCCCCCGCATCGCGCCTTGCCCCTCCAGAATACCTAACATGCGGTACTCTCTTTCCTCTAAATCCGTCAAGGTTTCTAAACTATAAAGCATGCCACCACACTCGGCTAAAATCGGCTGACCGGATTGGTAAAATGCCTGAATGGACGTGCGCATACTAATGTTTTCTGACAACGCCTTGGCATGCAATTCTGGGTAACCACCTGGCAACCATAAAGCATCAGCATCGGGCAACCTTGCATCATTTAATGGCGAGAAAAAGATCACTTTCGCCCCTAAGTCTCTTAATACATTTACATTGGCGTCGTAGATAAAGCTAAAGGCTGCGTCGTTGGCAACGGCTATGGTTTTTCCCTGCAGTAATGGCTCAGTCTTCAGAGTATTTACGGGGTTTTTCGCGGGTTGAAAAGACACGACTTTAGGCAAAGCCAATAAGCCTTTATCCGCGCTTTGTTGCAACCAATCGACAGCGGCTTCAAAACGCAATTCTAATTCATCTTTGACTTCCTCGGCTTGCACTAACCCAAGATGGCGCTCTGGCAACGTCACCTCTTCATCACGCTTGAGTGTTGCAAGTAAGGGCAAATTGTCGGGCAGTGCATCACGAATCAGTTGAGCATGGCGCTCACTGCCACAGCGATTTGCGATCAAGCCAGCAATGGCAACATCATGACGAAAATTCGCCAAGCCAGAGGCAATCGCCGCTGCGGTTTGTGCCATGCCCTTTACATCCATCACAATCGCCATGGGGATATCAAAACGCGCGGCTAAATCGGCACTGGAGGGTTCGCCGTCAAACATGCCCATCGCCCCTTCAACAAGAATCAAGTCCGCTTCTTGGGCAGCAAGATAGAGTCTATCTTGACAGTAATCATCTCCGGCCATCCAAATATCTAACTGTTCTACAGGTTGCTGAGATGCCTGGGCCAAAATTTGTGGATCCAGATAATCAGGCCCGGTTTTAAACACACGTACCACCTTACCCTGCTTCGTAAAATACCGCGCCAAGGCCGCTGTAATGGTCGTTTTCCCCTGATTAGAAGCCGGTGCGGTTAAAAAAAGTGCCGGACACAGCGCGGCAATTGACCTGGTCATGATGGTGTCCCTAAAATCGAATTCAATAATATGTATTGTGCCCCTAATTGTTGGGCGATGTCTTGTCCACGACCACGTTTAATGGCCGCGTTTTCGGTATCGATCAGCACGCAATCACCCAATAAATCCCCTTTGTCAGAAGACTCTGAAAAGTCTGACAAATCCGCTTGGGTACGGCCATCGGTCAAAATATAGGTACGACTTAATAAACCCGCTTGGCGCTTACGTTGCTGGTTTAAGTATTGTCGAGCTTTATCAATAACCAGGCGAAACGGTGTGCCGCCACCCGCGCTTAACTGATCTAATAACTCGGTGATCTCTTTTGGCGCACGTACTCTGGGCAAAACCGATGAGACCCCGTCCTGACCAAAGCCTAAAATAGCCATGTGTTCTCGAGCAAGATAGGCGCGCTTCGCAATGTCAATAATCACCCCTTTGGCTTTTGCAAAACTCCCTTGACCCAACGTAGAGGCAGACGAATCCAACAAAACAAGGTGCAAAACGGGCTGGCCAGTATTGGCCATTTTGGATGTTAGGTTTTCTGGTGGCCAGGTTTGCGGATTTTTCGTCAGACTTCGAAACCAATCCACACTCGTACTATTTGTTGAAGCATCAGGACGATAGCCACCTTGATGCTTACCTCGGTGCTTTCCCGGCGTCACCTCACTGATCGATGAACTAGACGATGGGGAGCGAGAGGGAATATCACTTGCGGGAAGCGGTATTCGAACATGATGGTCTGCACTTTCTGGTGTCATACTGCCCCATTCACCTTGTGAGGTTTGGTCCTCTTTCTGCTCGCTACGGGTGTTGTCTGGGGCTTGTGAAGGCGGCATTTTTGGATCTTTAAAAGAATCAGCAGGACGGCGCGACGGCGGCACACTAGAAGGAGGGACTTGCTGATGAGGTTGTCGACGGTGGTCCAACACAAACGCCTCAACCGCTTGAATATCATCAATCGAGACCGTCTGTGCGCCACGCCAGGCGGCATGCGCCATGGCCGCTCGTACCCACACGATATCGGCTCGCACACCATCCACATTGGCTTCATAGCAACGGGTGGCAATGTCCATACGTAGGGCATCAGCACAGCGTACTTTTGTTAGCAACTCGCGGGCCGCCTTCACACTGTGCCTAAGATTACGTTGCTTGTATTTGAACGCGTCACAAAACCCTTTGGGATCTTGATCGTACTCATCACGCAATCGCACAATTTGTATTCGTTCTTCTAAACTGTATTGGTTACTCAAAGACACCATCAAACCAAAACGGTCTTGTAGCTGCGGACGCAGCTCCCCTTCATCTGGATTCATCGTACCGATCAGCAAAAACTTCGCCTCGTGTTCATGGCTAATACCATCACGTTCTACACGGTTCACGCCACTGGCAGACACATCCAACAATTGATCAACCAAATGATCCGCCAACAAATTGACTTCATCCACATACAACACGCCACCATGGGCACGGCTTAACAACCCAGGTTTGAACACCACCTCTTTGTCTTGCAAAACCTGTTCTAAATCTAATGCCCCTAACAGACGATCTTCGCTGGCACCTAAAGGTAACGTCGTAAACGGCACAAACGCCTCATTATTCAGCGTTGGCATAACACCGGATAAACCACGCGCTAGGGTTGATTTCGCCGAGCCACGCGGCCCACTAATGAGCACTCCCCCAATTTTCGGATTAACCGCTACCAGAATAAGAGCAAGCTTCAAAGACTCTTGCCCGGCAACGGCGGTAAAGGGAAAATTACAATGGGCTAAACTGCTCATGTTGGCGTTACCTGTTTCATATGATCAAAAAGAGTGGCATAAACCCAATCAAACACTCGATGGGTAACATGCAAAAAACCGCCCTATTGTAGGCGGTTTTCATCCAGTTTGTCTTGTGGAGATAGCTGTCTATTTGCTCACACATCCCCTAAATCATGCTTAATCGCTTCTGGACAATACTGTTTAACGTGCTGCTCGACCAATCCTAAATCAAACTGTTCTAATGCCTGTTTGATTGCATGACGCTGCTGACTTGGCATGTTGTGATAGATGGCATGGAAACACTTTTCTGCTCGCTGCATATCACCTTCCTTGGCGGCCAGTAGGAGTGGGCGCCAATTTTCAGGGGTTAAACTCGTCACCAATGGGGCGGCTTTTAGGCCGTCAGCCGCCTTAGGATGATGACTTTCCTTCCCTTCATCTGTCTCTTGAGGTTCCTTATCATAAACAAAAGATAAATCCTCAATGTGGTTAACTAAACTCTGATAAAGCTCCGCCACTTTATAGGGTTTAGACACCACTTCCCAAAAGCCTGCATCAATCAAGGCTTGATGCTCTTGAATCAGTGTTGAGGCCGTTACGGCAATGACGGGAATAGGCTCAGCTTGAGGAAGCGCCCTAATGGCTTGCAGCAACTCACGGCCATCCATCTTGGGCATGCGAATATCAGTCAACACCAGATCAGGGGAATGCTTCTTAAACAAGGCTAAAGCCTCTTCTCCGTGCTCTGCTTCCCAAACCTGACTCCCTGCTTTTTCGAGTAACGTAATAAGAATATCTCGAGACCAATCGTCATCATCTGCCACCAGCACTTGAATGCTTCGATTCAAATGTAAATGGCTCATATCTTCACCGGATAATATCGGCATAATATCTTCAACCTCCTCTTTAAGAGGCAACAGGATGGTCGCTTTTGTGCCCTCGTCTAATACACTGTCAATGTTTAACTGTCCTTCCATCAACTTCACTAACGTATTCGTTAGCGCTAGCCCTAGCCCTGAGCTCTTTTCAACACCGCTATTTCGCTCTTGAACAAATGGCGTAAACAAGTGTTCGAGTAACTGTTCATCTATACCTACGCCCGTATCCTGAACGGTAAGGCGTAAGATTTCATTTTCATATGAGGCACTGACAGAGATATCACCCTGATGCGTAAACTTCGCGGCATTGGTTAGAATATTATGGAAGATACGTTGTAACTTAACAGAATCCCCCCAAACACACAGACCTTCACTAACTTGATTGTTTACCTTGAGATCAAGGCCTTTGTCTTCAACCCTTTGGCGAATCACATCAATCGCTTGGTTAATTTCTTTATGAAGTTTGATTTTGTGGCCCTGCAGATCCAAACGACCCGCCTCAATACGCGCAATATCAATAATATCATTGAGCATATTTAACAAGCGCTCGCCTGCGGCAATAATCGCTTGGAACCTTGTATGGGCAACGCCCTCAAAGTGTGTGTCTTCACTCAGTAATTGCGCGTAGCCAATGATGGCGTTTAGCGGCGTGCGGATTTCATGGCTCATATTGGCCAGAAAATAGCTTTGGCTTTGTTGTTGCTGAGCTTCTTTTTGTAAAGCGGGATCAATATGTAGCTCATTAGTGCCTAACGTGCGTGGATTATGCTCTCGGGAAGCCTCAGCAGAGAGAGTATGATGAGAAGATTCCTCTTTAGAGAGATCATCCCCAAATATTTCTTCATCGTCCAACGCGTCTTTACTTTCTCCCAAGTAATAAAGCGCTTCTTCGGTGGTCATTATCTTATTTTTATGTGTTGTCTCTTTTAAGAATGACTCTTGCAGCGCCACAAGGTGATAAATACAATGAACCGTACCAGCAATACAGGTCGGCTGATTATTTCCATCGCTTTCGACCACACTGCCACGCATCTCTATCCAATGAGCAACACCATGTTCAGAACTCATACTCAAACGCAAACCGGGCTCTGAACTCCCTTCTTTTATTGCCATTAGCCAGTCAATAAAGGCTTCTTTATCGACTTCACTCAAATGCTCAAGCCAATCGTCTTTTGTTTGCACTTGCAAGTGGTATTCATCAAAGCCTTCAATAAAATCCAAAGACAACTCAAAGCGATCAGGCTTAATAAACCATTGCCATAACCCAAACTGAGCATTATGAATGGCTCTAAAATGCCGCTCTTTTTCTAATGACAAAGCTCGCCACTGTCTAGCCAACAGCAACGAACCGACAAAAAAGACCACAACAAACAAAAACAGCACCCAATCAAACAACTCAAAATCAGGCATTCCAAGCGCCTCCGCTATAGTTTTTCAGGTCGATGAAAGTGATACCCTTGCCCCCATTCCACCCCCAACTCCCGTAGAGCCACCACAATTTCTTGATGTTCAATAAACTCAGCCACTACGGGTTTTTTCAGCATCTTAGCCAATTTAACAATGGAATCGACCATACCGTGATGAATGCTATTCACATGCATATCCCGAACAAACTCGCCATCTATCTTGATCACATCAAATGGTAAGTCTGTTAAGTATGAGAAAGACGAGAATCCCGCTCCAAAATCATCCAAGGCAATGCTGCAGCCAGACTCATGCAGCAAAGACATAAAATAGCGCGTTTCAGTGAAATTATTGAGTGCCTCTGTTTCGGTAATTTCAAAGCAAAATTTATCCCCTTCCAACTGATACTTCTGTAAAGTATCCAGTATAAAGGGAGCAAAATCCGGCTCTCTCACCGATAAAGCTGACACATTCAGAGCCACTTGGTCAATGCTGTTCCAAAGCTCAGGACGTTCAGCCAATTGCATCATAGTGTGCTGAATGACCCAGCGATCAATTTTGGAGACAATACCAAAGCGCTCAGCAGAGCGGATAAAATCATTCGGATAAATGAGTTCACCTGTTTTGTCATCTCGTAGCCGTACCAATATCTCAATACGCTTTTTCTTATCCTCATTGTCGCTATCAAGAGAAAAGACCTGTTGAAAGTGCACTTCAAATAAGTCTTTTTCCAGACCATCGATAATGATTAGCCCCCAATTTAAATTACTACGACGTTCATCAAGGGCCAGTTCTTTTTCATCAACCACTACCCGTTGATAAGAACCAGATTGTTTCGAAGCGTAACTCACCTCATCCGCAATCATAATGACCTGTTCAAAGGTCACCATTTCTATGGTAATGGGAATGGCGATTTGAGTAATGGATGTCGGAAAATTTCGACCATCCCAAGTAAAAACAAAATGCCCTATTTCCGTATTGAGCTGTTCAAAAAAAGCTTCAATATCTTGTGCGCGGCTTCGGCCTACCGCGATGGCAAACTTATCGCCCGTAAGACGCGCGCAATAATATTTTTTGGGATCGGCTACACGATTGATAATCTGTGCGATTTGAAATAATAGACTATCGCCAGCCACACAACCGCAAGCATCGTTAATCAAACGGAATTCATTAATATCAATCAGGACAAAGTAAGGTACACTCACATTCGATTTATGCTGAACACCTGAAATAAGGTGGGTCACATGTTCTTCTAAGGCATCTCGATTATAGAGTTTGGTGACAAAATCATGCTGGGCAAGATAGTTTAAACGATCTTGCATATAGCGCCGCTCGCTGACCTCTTTTTGTAAACTTCGGTTAACGGCATTGAGATCGTGAGTTCGTTCACGCACTCGTTCTTCAAGCGTGTTATTTAACTCTTTAAGCTGTTGTAGTAAATAGAAGCGTTCCAATTGATGTTCAACACGGGTCCGTACTTCATCGACTCGAATAGGCTTGGTGATGTAATCATTTCCACCGGCCGCAAACCCCTTAGTAATGTCATCAACTAAAGCCGTGACAAAAATGATAGGCAAATCCACTAGTGCGGGATTCGCACGAATTCGACGACAAGTTTCAAAGCCATCAATCCCGCTCATCATGACATCCAACAGCACCAAATTCGGTTTGTTTCGCTCTAAAAGCTCTAATGCTCGCTCACCGGAATTGGCAACCATGACCTGACATTCTTCGCTGGCGATAACGTCGCTCAGTACACGCAAATTCTCAGGAACATCGTCTACAATTAAAACAGTCGACATCTTTTTCATACAGACACCCTAATTCCATCCCTATAAACTCATCACAATTACTGCAGACAGTTACATTTGATAGATCGTTCTATAAATCTAGTCGATTCTGCTCTATTTGTTTGTCTTATTTTGTTGCGCATGGACAGATGTCGTGAAAAAAACCTCATACGATAAAAAAACGCCTTGACCTGTGACTTAACTCAAAGGTTTATACTGACTACTCATCCACTACTTAATGTCATCGCTCATGGAGAGGGTCATTACTATGTATCGAATTGGCGAATTGGCAAAGGCCTGCAAAATCAATAATGACACACTGCGTTTTTACGAAAAGAACGGCCTACTGAGCCCGTCTAATCGTTCCGATTCAGGCTATCGTCTTTATTCGGAAAAAGACAAGGAAATACTGCAGTTCATTCTCCGCGCAAAAGGGGTGGGATTTAGTTTAGCGGAGATACGTGAGTTATTGTCCATTGAAGTTGATAAAGCCAATAACGCCTGCGCGGATGTTAAAGAATTAGTGGATGCAAAGCTGCTTGATGTGGAGCAGAAACTCGCCGAATTAACACGCTTTCAAACTTCCCTAAAACATTTATCAGACGCTTGTTGTGGCGGCGAAAAAAGCGCCGAGCACTGTACGATTTTAGAGGCTCTGGAGTCTGATACCAGCCAAATTCGCCATGAACATCACCATCATGAGGCGCACTAAGATGATTTTTTTAGAACATTTCTACGTGCTTTTTTTAGAGTCTGCTCCTTGGCTACTCATCGGTCTTGTCCTTGCTGGCATGTTAAAAATGTTTGTTTCCATGTCTTGGATGACGACTCAACTTGGGGGACATGACTTAAAAACCACCATAAAAGCCGCCTTATTCGGCGCCCCACTCCCTCTCTGTTCTTGTGGGGTTATTCCTGCGGCGGTTGGCTTACGTCGTGCGGGGGCATCAAAAGCGGCCACCACCTCCTTTCTCGTGTCGACGCCTGAAACGGGAGTGGACTCCATTTCGGTGTCTTATGTATTACTTGGGCCTTTTATGGCCATTGTGCGCCCTATTGCTGCAGTTTGCAGTGCCATTATTGCAGGAATCTTGGTTGGTAAAGACGAAGTCAAAGACAATCAAACCACATCAATGCCTAAAACCTGTTGTTCCAGTCAACAACAAGAGACCAGTACAAACTGTTGCTCATCGAATACGAAAACAACTTCCTCTTGTTGCGGTCAAAACCATGATGAGAAACAAGAACCCAGCAGCATTGCCAGTAAAATACGCTCGGGGCTTGTTTACTCGACGACAGAGTTACTCGATGACACCGCCCTTTGGTTATTGATTGGCCTTGGCTTCGCAGCGTTAGTGCAAGCCTACTTACCAGATGTTTTTTTAGCACAATGGGGGAACGGACTGCTTGCAATGCTGGTGATGGTAATCGTATCTATACCAATGTATATCTGTGCGACCGCTTCCACCCCCATCGCGGCGGGCCTTCTATTAGCAGGCGTTTCACCCGGGGCCGTGTTGGTTTTCATGATGGCAGGGCCAGCAACAAACATCGCAACACTTGGTGTTGTCAGCAAAGAGCTCGGTAAACGAGCCCTAATGGGGTATTTAACTGGCGTATTAGGTGGTGCTCTCTTCTTCGGTTACTTGGTTGACCTAGCGGTTACACAATTTAACATTCAGGTGATGCCACAACTGGGTCAAGACGAGGCGCTACTTCCCGCGTGGGCGACACTATCAGCTGGCGTATTACTCGCCTTATTAATTATCCTATCTTTGGTTAGGAAAATGAAAAGTCGCATCACTGACAGCTGTTGCAATGAAACCCAAACGTCATGATTAAGAATTACTGTGTGAGTGAATCATTTTTTATTTATAAAAACACTTCGGGATAATTATCCGGATTATCCCGAAAATGGTCTCCTCTGATCAACTGGTAACAGATTACCAATTGCCAACATCACAAGCGACTTTTACCATAAACAAACGAGCCATTTTCAACAGAAGCTTGCGGGCCAGGAACCGCCTCCCCCGTTTGTGGTGAGATAGGAAAAATTGCATTGATCTGCCCCGTTCCAGAGCTACCAAAGTAGGGCGTCACCACTTCTACTTTTTGATCATAATCCGACCAACCTAATGCGCCCAATAACATGGCGGTATCATGCATAAATCCTTCACCGTGACCTTTTGCGGCGTATTCAGGCAGCATCTCGCAGAATGTTTTCCACTCTGCGTTTTCCCACATTTCAACGACGCGATGATCCAAAGTTTCCAAAAATGGACTCCACACTTTGGTGGAAAAATCTGGGGCTTGGCCATTTTGCGCAAAACGGTGAGAAAGCGAACCACTGGCAAGTATGGCCACCGTACCATCGTAGTGCTTTTCGATCGCTTCACGAATCGCCCACCCCAAACGAGCCGAGTCATTGAGATAATGTACCGTTAGCAACGCCGATACAGAGACGGCTTTAAAGTGACGGTCTTCATTCATGTATCGCATTGGCACTAACGTTCCGTACTCAGGTGCCAAGGTGGTTGCATCATGGGCTAAGGTTTCCACCCCTTGCTCATTACATACTTGAGCAATAATACGACCCAACTCAGGGTTACCATCTAACTCATACGGCATATTATTGATAAAGTGGGGTAACTCGTTGCTCGTGTACACACCTTCCCAGTGCGGAGCACAATTAATGTGATAATTGGCATTAACCAACCAGTGCGTATCAAACACGACAATGGTATCGACACCCAATTCTCGACAACGTTTCGATATCTCGTAATGCCCGTCAATAGCGGCTTGACGAAATCCTTTTTGAGGACCATCAAGCTCTGAAAGATACATAGAGGGAACATGCGTTATTTTTGCAGCAAGGGCTAATTTACCCATACGTTTTCTCCGCTTTTATATTGATCACATAATCGTGAAGCGCTTTAGAAATGGGTTGAAAGTCAACGTTCTCTTCAAGGTTGACTGAGTATTCAATAATAAAATGCAGAGAGAACCTCGCCTCTCTGCATGGTAATCATTTCCTAGACACCCCATTTTGGAATGTGGTGACTGCCCATACTGATACAGACGTTTTTAGGTTCACAGAAGACTTCGAAACTGTAATCTCCCCCTTCTCGCCCTGTGCCAGACGCTTTCATACCACCAAATGGGGTTCGAAGATCTCGCACGTTTTGGCTGTTGACAAACATCATGCCCGCTTCTACTTGACGCGCAATGCGGTGTACTTTGCTGACATCTTGAGTCCATAAGTAGGAAGCAAGTCCGTAATCATTGTCATTGGCCATCTTCACAACGTCTGCTTCATCTTTGAATGGGATGATCACAGCAACAGGGCCAAAGATTTCTTCTCGGGCAATTCGCATGGTATTGGTAACATCACGGAAAGCGGTTGGACGTACAAAGTGGCCGCCTTTTAGGTGTTCTGGAAGCTCATCAAGGGGTTTATCTGCCCCCCCTGCAATGAGCTTCGCGCCCTCTTCAATGCCCAACTTGATATAGCCAGTGACCTTTTCCCAATGCGCTTTAGAGATCAATGAGCCCACTTGGGTTTGCATATCGTTTGGATCGCCAACTTTGATTTTGGCGGCACGAGCAGCGAAATCATCACAGAACTTGTCGTAAATAGTTTCTTGAACAAACAAGCGAGAACCGGCTGTACAACGTTCACCGTTGATGGAAAAAATACCGAATACGGCGGCATCTAGGGCTCGCTCATAATCGCAATCATCAAAAATCATCACAGGAGATTTACCACCCAGCTCCATGGAGAATTTCTTCAGACCGGCATTCGCAATGATGTGTTTACCCGTTGCCGTGCCGCCGGTAAAAGAAATAGCATTGACGCTTGGGTCCGTAATCAAAGCGTTCCCTGTTGTCCCACCAAAACCATGAACCACATTAAATACGCCCGCAGGAACCCCAGCTTCAAGGGCAATTTTGCCTAAGAAATCCGTTGTCAAAGGAGACAATTCAGACTGCTTTATAACCGCTGTATTCCCCAATGCAAGACAAGGTGCTGTTTTCCAGGTTCCGGTCATAAAAGGAACGTTCCACGGAGAAATCAAAGCACACACACCAGTTGGCTGGTACAAACTGTAGTTCAACATTTGGTCATCCATTGGATAAGTATGGCCGTTCATTTGACGAGACTTCTCGGCAAAGAAATAGAAATTGTTAGACGCTCGAGGCACAAGTGCATTGCGAGTTTGATAGAGAGGCAACCCCGTATCAGCGGTTTCTAATGCGGACAATTCATCGACATTCTGAGCAATTAAATCGCCCATTTTTTCAATGATTTTAGAACGCTTAGCAACGGGCATGTTGGCCCAAGCAGGAAACGCAGCTTTCGCAGCGGCGACCGCTTCTGCGACTTGTGTATCGGACGCATGGGCCACTTCGGCAAGCACTTCTCCCGTCGCAGGGTTAAAGGTTTGAAACGTCTCCTTACTTTCAACCCATTTCCCATTTATTAAGTTCTTAATCATCGTCTTCATTCTCCAAGCTAGAAATTAGGTATTTTCTTTTTACACCCAAATTTAGTTAACATGTTAAATAAATTAAACTTAACAGCAATAAGGTGTCAAGCCCACACCCTTAAAGAAAGCAAATTAATTTGCGAGAACGAATGACACAACTAAGCAGTACAGGTGCATTGGCCAACAGCATTGTTAGACGTATCCAATGGACTTGATGCAGAATCTTGATGGCATCCGTAGCATAGATCGTCAACGATTCATCAAATAAAGCGCATATTGATGTTGACAAGGATTTTCTTTTACGCAAATATGATTAACATGTTAACTACATTTGGCAAAAATAATAATGTTTTACTTTAGGCAAAAAGAATCAAATACCGCCATTGCAAAAACGGCCCAAGCCAGTGTTGAGATTCCCTTAGACGACACTATCCTTCCTCCGACATCAGGCAACGTCATCGGCGTGGCGCTGAACGATAAAGCCCTCGTTAAGACGCTCGAAAAAAGCTTTCACGAGAAGCCCCATGTGCAACCACCCAAAACACCTGTTTTGTATATCAAAACAGACAACACGCACCTAGGCTATGGCGCTCCGATCAAGGTGCCAGCTGACAAAGGCCCTGTTTATGCAGGCCCGGCATTAGGCATTGTCATTGGAAAAACCGCCACACGAGTGAGTGCTGAAAACGCACTTGATGTGGTTCAAGGGTTTACGGTAGTGAACGAAGTCAGCCTGGCGGAAACGTCGTTTTACCGCCCCGCCGTCAAGGCCAAATGTCGTGACACTTTTTGCCCTATTGGCCCTTGGGTTATTGATAAAGAATCTATCCAAAACCCTAACAACCTAACCATTCGAACTGTCATTAATGACCAGATGGTTCATGAAACCAACACAAATCAGCTCATCCACTCTGTTGAAGAGATCGTGAGTTATATCAGTGGATTCATGACCCTTGAAGCGGGTGACATCCTCATTGCAGGAACGCCACTGCGTTCTGCAGAGCTTGAAATCAAGCCTGGCGATAGCGTGACGATCGATATCGACGGCATTGGTCAACTTAGTAACCCAGTGGAAATGGAGTAGGAAAAGACATGAAGAGTGCTCGTATACTATTTAACCATGAAACTTTGCATGTCACGGTGAACGAGAAAGACCAAGTCGTTACGCAAGCAGGCAAGGTGCTTGAAGAAGGCTCCTTCACTTGGCTACCCCCTTGTGACGGAAAGATTTTCGTTTTAGCCATTAACTACGCTGATCATGCGGCCGAGCTGTCATTCAAAGCACCCGATGAACCGCTTGTGTTTTTAAAAAACAACAACTCCTTGATCGGTCATAACCAACACACCTATCGACCAGACAATGTGGATTACATGCACTATGAGTGTGAACTGGTTGTCGTCATTGGCAAACAAGCCAAAAACGTTTCTGTCGACGACGCGATGGATTACGTGGGTGGATACACAGTGGGTAACGATTACGCCATTCGTGACTATTTGGAAAACTACTACCGTCCAAACTTACGCGTTAAGAGCCGTGACACATGTACACCAATCGGTCCTTACCTTGTCGATGCGAAAGATGTCAAAGACCCTCACAACTTGGTTCTTCGTACTTATATC
Source organism: Marinomonas sp. 63XJN7_7_ISO-PGPR-S23-202 (assembly GCF_056173505.1). NCBI lineage: Bacteria > Pseudomonadati > Pseudomonadota > Gammaproteobacteria > Oceanospirillales > Oceanospirillaceae > Marinomonas > Marinomonas sp. 63XJN7_7_ISO-PGPR-S23-202. Next base: position 3,456,846 of record NZ_CM149677.1, read on the forward strand.
AACGGCGAGCTCAAGCAAGAAGGCAATACGAAAGACCTAGTCTTTAATATCCCTCAGTTAATCGCTTACCTGAGTGACATCATGACCTTGTCGCCTGGGGATATGATTTTTACTGGCACACCAGAAGGTCTAGCCGATGTGCAACCCGGAGACGTGGTGACAACTGAAGTAGAAGGCGTTGGTGTTCTTAAAAATACCATCATTTCAGAAACGGAATACCTAAAAACGATTAATAAACAATAAGGGGAGAGACATGCTTTCTAAAGATATTATTACCTCCTGCGCACAACGCCTTAACCAAGCGGAAAAAGAGCGCAAGCAGATTCGTCAAATCTCCCTTGATTACCCAGACATCACCTTTGAAGATGCCTACGCCATCCAGCGCGAATGGGTGCAGATCAAACTGAGTGAAGGCCGTAAAATTATTGGTCATAAAATTGGCTTAACCTCTCGCGCCATGCAAATGAGCTCCCAAATTGATGAGCCGGATTACGGCACTCTATTGGACGATATGCTCTATCACGATGGCTGTGAGATTGACACGGACAAATTCATTGTTCCTCGTATCGAGGTCGAATTGGCTTTCATTCTCGATAAACCGCTGAAAGGGCCTAACTGCACGATTTTTGATGTGTACGATGCCACAGGCTACGTTGTTCCAGCGTTAGAGCTGATTGACGCACGCAGCCAATCTATCGATCCTGAGACTAAACGCCCAAGAAAAGTTTTCGATACGATTTCAGATAATGCTGCTAACGCCGCCATCATTCTAGGTGGCCGTCCCATCAGAGTGGATGAAATGGATTTACGCTGGGCTGCCGCCATCATGCAACGAAATGGCATCATAGAAGAAACCGGTGTGGCGGCTGGCGTGCTCAATCACCCTGCTAATGGTGTCGCTTGGCTTGCCAATAAACTGGCCCCATTTGATGTGGAATTAGAAGCAGGTCAGATTATTCTGGGCGGCTCTTTCACACGCCCCATTGCCGCAAGAAAAGGCGATACCTTTAATGTTGACTACGGTCCATTGGGTTCTGTTTCTTGCCATTTTGCCTAGGAGGTTATGAATGTCTGCCCCAAAAAATACCTTTAAAGCCGCGCTAAAAGAACGTCAAGCACAGATTGGTCTCTGGTTAGGGCTCGCTAATAACTACACCGCAGAACTGATTGCGTCAGCTGGATTTGATTGGCTGTTGATCGATGGCGAGCATGCCCCCAACACATTGCAAACAATGGTTGGCCAAATGCAAGCCATTGCCCCTTTTGCCAGCCATCCTATTGTTCGCCCTGCATGGGCAGATCATGTGGCTATTAAGCAAATCTTAGACATTGGTGTGCAAACCATTTTGGCTCCCATGGTGGACAGTGCTGAACAGGCCAAACAAATTGTCAAAGCCACTCGCTACCCTCCAGAAGGCATTCGTGGCGTTGGCAGTGCTCTAGCACGGGCTTCACAGTTCAATAGAACGCCTGATTATCTAAAAACCGCCAATGACGAAATCTGTGTATTGGTGCAAATTGAATCCGTTCAAGCTGTTGCAGAGTTGGACAACATTCTGGCGGTTGAAGGGGTCGATGGCGTATTTATTGGTCCGGCGGATCTCAGTGCGTCCCTTGGTTATATTGGTCAGCCTAACCACCCTGATGTGGTTAAGGTCATTGAAGAAAGTATTGCTAAGATTGTAGCCGCTGGCAAAGCCCCCGGTATCTTGATGGCAGACAAGAAACAAGCAAAACATTATTTATCTTTAGGAGCGTTATTTGTCGCCGTTGGTAGTGATACTGGCTTACTGATGAATAGCACCAAGGCTTTAGTGAGTGAGTTCAAAGGTGAGCCCAACTCGCTAGAAGAGGCAACAGTATCCGTCTATTAGACGTCTGCTGCTTGTAATCTGGATGTCGGCCTCCTCCCTACGGCATTCAGTTTTCTGATCTATACTTGATCACCCTTACTTTTGCCAGCACTATGACGATTCATAGGCTGGCCTTTTTTAACAGCAATCATTCATTAATAAAAATAAGAATACTTTACCATGAACAAAGAATGGATACCGAATATTAATATTGGTCAAGACTACGATAAAGCCTATCAAGACGCGACCATTCACTTTGATGTGCTAGGCAGGATGGCGGACTTTTTTGGCCGCGATATGCCCATGCATTTGCATGCCGAGTATTGTCAAATCCACCTTATTCTATCCGGTAAAACGCTTTTTAATATCGATCAAAACGTGTTCAAGGCTGAAGATTGTGCCGCTTTTTACACCCCACCCGCAACGCCTCATGCGTTTTTAACGGAACCAACTGCTCCTGGTTACGTGATTACCATCCATAGTAGCCACCTGCAAAAAATTATGGTTGAGTTGAACAAATACAGCAATCAAGAATCCTTGCTGATGCCCTTCTGTATTGATAAACAAAAGGCATCAGAAACAGATAAAGTGTATTGGGAACAACTATTAAACCTTTTTAAGATGCTCAAAGCAGAATGGGGGCATTCTTCGCTCTATCAACAAAACACTATCGAATCTGTTGTAAAACTTATTTTTATCAATATGTTAAGACTGTCTGGTGAAGAACACCCCAAAAAGCAACACAGTCAAAATGAGATTCTTTGTTTTAGAGAGTTCAGTACTCTTATTGAGAAATACTTCCTCAAAGAAAAACAAATTCAATTCTATTGCCAGCAATTGAACATCAATGAAAGCCGATTAAATTATCTGTGTAAAAAAATCACCGGCGTCAGTCCAAAGAAAATGATCAATAGTCGGATTCTTTTGGAAGCTAAACGCCTACTTACCCACACCAACAAAAACTTAACTGAAATATCCTACACTCTGGGCTATATAGATCCTTCTTATTTTTCTCGATTCTTTATTAAACACGCAAATATCAGCCCATCAGAGTTTCGGAAACACCACAGAACAGAGCCAACTTAACCTTGAATTCAACCAATTGAAGTGGATTGATAAACACTCGCCTCTTGGCAATTCAAGATACTCAGAGCCACTAGTATTTAAAGAGGCAGTGAACACTAAGATCTCGATTGTGCGACCACTGCTATTAATCATGTTATCGAAGAACGAGCCTTATGAATTCGTTAAAAAGTAGACTGTTAATTCCCTTGCTTGGCTGCCTTGTGGCATTTGGTCCTTTATCCATCGATATGTACCTACCAAGTTTGCCAACCATCGCTAATGATTTAGGAACCAGCAATCAAATCATTCAAACAACCATTACCGTTTTTCTATTAGGGATGGCATTAGGCATGTTGCTTTTTGGCCCTCTATCAGATTTATTAGGTAGGAAAAGCCTCTTGATCGTGGGCATTATCTGCTATCTTTTAAGCAGTTTTGGCTGTTCTATTGCGGCCTCAGGTGAGAGTCTTATTGCCTATCGTTTTTTACAATCCCTAGGCGGTGCGGCAGCCTCTATCTTAGGTAGAGCGCTGGTAAGAGACCTATTTGAACTAAAAAGAGCCGCATCTATTCTTTCTTATATGCACGTCATTTCGATGATGGTGATGCTCGTTTCTCCCATTTTAGGTGCCGCCATTGTTGACCATTTTGATTGGCGTTGGATTTTTTACGTTCTAGCCTTATTCTCTCTTATCACGCTACTTAGCAGCATTTGGATTCTGCCTTCTGAACAGAGTAAGAAAAAGCAATCCTTTCACATTACTCACTATGTGGAAAACTATCTCATCTGCTTACGGGCACCTCTCGTGGTTCAATACGCACTAACTAATGCGTTCTCGTTTGCTGGTATGTTTGCTTTTATTGCGACCTCCTCTTTTATTTACATAGAGCATTACCATATTTCAAAGCAGCACTACGCTATGCTCTTTTCGGCCAATATATTCGCCATCATCCTGATCACGTTACTGAATTCATATTTAAGTAAACGCTTCACGGTGAAAGCGGCTCTTTATTGCATGATATTTGTTTCTTTCTCTGCAACACTAATGATCTGGTATGCGTACTTTTTCACTCAGGTGCCTATGACGCTATTTATTGCTGCAACCATGATTTATATATCGGTTACCGGCGCTATTGGTGCTAACAGCTTGGCTATTCTGTTCTCCCAATTACCTGATAAAGCCGGCACCACGTCAGGGTTATTGGTTGCTGTTCAATTTGCCATGGGGAGCCTGATCAGCTACATCGCCAGCTTGCTTTTCGATGGCTCCCCGCAAATTTTACTTATTATGATGGGAAGTTGCGGCATACTATGCAGTAGCTGTTTTATTAGCACATTGATAACGCGAACTAAGCAGGTTTGATATATTGAACGTAAAACCGCCCGATGATCACACCAAGCATTTTGACTATCGAAAAGTGTGTCTTAATTTTGTGAGTCTATCTATTTCACTTAGGGTATTGTCAAGAAATCCCTGCCATTTCAAGAGACATCCGTCTTGGTGTTTTTCTAAACAGGCAAGCACCACATTCTAGAAAAGTCCTAACTTTTGTGAAAAAAGCACATTCATTAAATCTTGCTCCCGTCTAATACTGTTCCAATCAAAACAAAAATAAAATAGAGAGAAAAATAATGAAACGTGCTAATCCTTTATTAAAAGACCTTCAAGCTGTTCTACCAGACATCGCTAAAAATGCGACCAATACCGAAGAGCTCAGAAAAGTACCATCTGAGAATATCGACCTTCTTAAAAAAGTTGGCTTACATAAAGCCTTTTTACCAAAAGCCTATGGTGGTTATGAAATATCGCTTCCTGAATTTGGCGATTGTATTGCTGCATTAGCGGGCGCTTGTGCCAGTACGGCTTGGGCGTTCAGTCTTTTATGTACCCATAACCATCAACTTGCCTTGTTTCCAAAGCAACTACAAGATGAGATTTGGGGAAATGATCCAAATGCACTAGCAAGCAGTAGTATTGCACCCTTTGGCCGCTATGAAGAAACGGAAGGCGGTATCCTATTCAATGGCGATATGAAGTGGAGCAGTGGCTGTGATCATGCCCAATGGGCCATTGTTGGCTTCTTACGTGATAATCAAGAAGGGGCTAAAGATTACTGTTTTGCGGTGATTCCCGCGACCGATTACACCATCGACGACGATTGGAATGCGATGGCGATGAAAGGCTCAGGCACAAAGACGCTGCAAATTAGAGATGCCTATGTTCCAGAACACCGCATTCAAAAAGCCAAAGATATGATGGAAGGCAAATCCGCTGGTTACGGCCTGTATCCGGACAGTGATTTATTTTATTCACCCTACCGCCCTTATTTTGCTTCTGGCTTTTCGGCCATTTCTCTTGGTATTGCCGAACGTATGCTCGAAGTTTACAAGGAAGTGACCAGCAACCGTGTGCGAGCCTACACTGGTGCAAAAGTGCATGCCGCTATTCCAGCGATTCTTCGTACCGGTGAATCGACCCACCAAATTCTTGCCGCTCGTGCTTTCCTAGAAAAAACATGGGAAGAGCACGCTGAATACGCTAAAGCCCATCGCTACCCTGATCGTTACACTCTCGCTCATTGGCGTACAAACCAAGCCTACGTGACAAAAATGTGTATTGAAGCCGTTGATAGATTGTTTGATGCCATTGGTGCATCAAACTGGTTATTGGATAAAGAAGCACAACGTTTATTCCGCGATGCTCACATGACTGGTTCACATGCTTACACAGATTATGACGTTTGCGCTCAAATCCTCGGCCGTGAAGTCATGGGGTTAGAGCCGGATCCATCATTACTATAATCTCACTTTCAAGGCACCTTAAAGGGGTCAGATTCCTTAAACACCAGACCGGGTTGTAACTGATACTGGCATTATTTTTAAGAGATCTGCCCCCTTTAAAAAAATACATACATAATAATAAGAGAGAATACTATGAGCTTTGACCCTAAAGAATTCCGACGCTGTCTGGGCAATTTCGCGACTGGCGTTACTGTTATGACGGCTAAATCATCCAATGGAAAACAAGTCGGCGTCACTGCGAACAGCTTTAACTCGGTGTCACTTGATCCGCCACTTATTCTGTGGAGTATTGTTAAAACTTCCAGTAGCTACAGAATCTTTGAACAATCAGAGCACTTTGCCGTCAACATACTAGCGGCCGATCAAATAGACTTATCCAATAACTTTGCAAAACCCAGTGACGATAAATTTGCCAACATTGAATACACTTCGGGCGTTGGCGGCGCTCCTATATTGCCAAACACTGCGGCGAATTTTCAGTGTGAAAAATACCAAGTTGTCGATGGTGGAGATCATTGGATAATGATTGGCAAAGTCGTCGCTTTTGAAAATCACGGCCGTGCCCCCCTACTTTATGTGCAAGGAAGCTATGCTGGTGCGGTGTCATTTACTGGAGCAAAAACAGCTGCCAATAATGTGGCATCAGGAGAGACTCTAGCAAGACTCCATGACAGCGCGATTTATCTCATGCATAAAGTGCTGCAAAAAGTCCAAATGAACTATTTGCCCAAACAGTCCTCTACGGGATTAAGCACAGGTGAAGCGCGTATTTTATTGGTACTGAGTGATGCTAAAAACATTACCAGAGAGGATCTAGATAACCTCGTTACTATTCCATCCAGGGATGTCACAAATGCCCTTGAAAGCCTTAAATCCTTTGGACTAATCAATGAACGCTTTGAATTGACAACAAAAGGTTTCGATGCTGCAGAGCACCTGTGGGCGATTTCAGATCAACAACAGAGTACACTGTTTGCTGACTTTGACCATAAAGAATTAACCACATTCAAACAAAGCCTCCAACATTTAATCAAACAGCTTTCCTGACCCTTTGCTCCTTTCGTAGATAACAACAATTTAGTCCAGCAGCTTGGTAAACTCATTTTACTGGGCTGCTTATTAAACTTCGTAATTATAAAAAAGCCTATCTTCACTCTATACTCTGACAGGTACTTGTCACTTAAACCGTTATATATTGCTTGTTGCCATTCATTACTTAACATGTAAAACTTTGATTTTATGGCAAAACTCAGGAAGGCAGTTGCTTTTCATTTTCGACTGCAAATCACTCAAATGGTCTTAGGATTCCCTATTCTCTCATGAAAAAATTAGAAGACTCTTTACCCTTACAGTTGTTAAGGGCACGTGAATCATCAATGAATTTCTTTCGGCCCGTGCTACAAAAAGTGGGATTTACGGAACAACAATGGCGAGTATTAAGGGTTTTGAACGATCATGAAGAGTTAGAGGTTAGGCAGCTGGCGCATCTTAGCTGTATTCTTAGCCCAAGCCTAACTCGTATCGTCACACGCTTTGAAGAAGAAGGGTATATTACTCGGAAAAAATCCCCCCAAGATCAGCGCATTTCCTTATTATCATTGACACCTAAAGCCATCTCAGTGGTTGCGGAGTTCCGTCCCGAAGTCAATGCCGCTTACCAGCGTTTGATTCGCAAATTAGGTGAAGATAAGCTCAAGGAATTAAGCCTTCTGTTAAGTGACGTCATTGCCCTAGAAAGCCATGTCGACTAATCAACTCGACAGGCATAGCACTTATGTCTGCTCTATGATCATATTAGCAATATGGTTAGCTATCGAGACTTCACCTTGGGTTTACGACGCTTCGCTGACTGAGCCACGCCCCCCGCTGCTTGATGACCAGACGGCTTTCCACCATGGGCATTTTTACGACGAGCTTTTTCTGTAGCGGTATTCTTTTCCATGGTGGGGCGATTAGAGCTATGGGAGGCTCCTGTCGCCTGACCAGCTTTTGTTTTCTTCGGCCGGCGGTGTATTTGCTTATCCTTGTCTTCAGCGGGCACCAACTTATTCGCACCGTGGCCGATCAAATCCGCACGTCCCATTTTGATCAAGGTATTACGTAAATCTTGCCAATTACTGGGATCATGGTATCGCAAAAAGCCTTTCTGTACCGTCCGCTGCTTATAGTCTTTCGGCGTATAAACCTCTTCACTTTTGTAGGTCACAGGCTTCAATGGGTTTTTCCCAGAGTGGTACATTGCAGTGGCCAATGACATGGGCGAAGGGTAAAAGGTTTGTACTTGATTAGGCTTGAAGTCATTGGTTTTCAACCAAACCGCCAGATTCATCATATCCTCGTCCGAACTTCCGGGATGAGCCGCAATAAAGTAGGGAATCAAATGCTGCTTCTTGCCGGCCTCTTTGGAGAACTTATCAAACATTTTCTTAAAGCGATCATAGGTCCCCATCCCTGGTTTCATCATCTTAGACAGCGTACCTTGCTCAGAATGCTCAGGGGCAATTTTTAATAACCCGCCCACATGATATGTCACAAGCTCTCGAACATACTCAGGGTCTTCTACGGCGAGGTCATAGCGTAACCCTGAGGCAATCGATACGGTATGAATCCCTTCAACGGCTCGAGCTTTACGATATAACTGAGTCGTTGGACTGTGATCCGTATTCAAATTAGAACAAATCGTTGGGTACACACAAGACAGCTTACGGCAGGAGGCTTGAATCTCGTCATCCTTACAATTCAAGGTATACATATTTGACGTGGGTCCACCTAAATCAGAAATATGTCCCGTGAAGCCCGGCACCTTGTCTTTGATGTCGTCAATTTCTTTTAAAATAGACTCGTGTGAACGGGACTGAATCACTCGACCTTCATGTTCCGTAATCGAACAAAAAGTACAGCCGCCGAAACAGCCACGCATGATATTGATCGACGTTTTAATCATATCATAAGCGGGAATACGCGCTTTTTTATACTTAGGATGCGGGACGCGTGCATAGGGCAAATCAAATACCCCGTCCATTTCAGAGGTTTCTAATGGAATCGGTGGTGGATTCACCCATATCTCTTTTTTGCCGTGTTTTTGTACCAAAGCCCGAGCATTGTGAGGGTTCGATTCCAAATGCAAAATACGTGATGTATGCGCATACAACACGGGGTCTTTAGACACTTTTTCGAACGAAGGAAGACGAATATAGGTCTTCTCCATTTCTAATTTTTCTCCTCGACGGAGCGGAGCAGGAATCACGCGAATCGGCATTACATCGTTGTCAGCTTCTCCTGTAGACTGACACTTTCCCTCTGGAATGTACTCATAAGGACTGTAGATTTTCTCTACCTTACCAGGCCAATCCACTCGGGTGGAATCAATCTCAGTATAGCCACCTGGAGGGGCATTACGCACAATGGTCGTGCCTCGGATATCCGTGAGTTCATCGAGCGTTTTCCCCATCGCCATTTGATGAGTCACCTCAAGCATGGCTCGCTCCGCGTTACCATAAAGCAGAATATCTGCCGTAGAGTCAATCAACACAGAGCGGCGTACCTCGTTGCTCCAATAATCGTATTGGGCTATGCGACGCAGGCTGGCTTCAATACCACCAATCATCACAGGCACATCATGGAAAGCCTGTTTACAACGCTGTGAATAGACAATGACAGCCCGATCCGGGCGTTTGCCGCCTATTCCATAAGGCGTATAAGCATCATCATTACGAACTTTAAGGTCCGCCGTATAACGGTTGATCATAGAGTCCATGTTACCAGCGGTAATACCGAAGTATAAATTCGGTCGACCAAGGCGCATAAAATCCTCCGTATTGCGCCAGTCTGGTTGGTCGATAATCCCCACCCGATAACCTTTTGACTCCAATAAACGACCTAAAACTGCCATACCAAAGCTAGGATGATCCACATAAGCGTCCCCTGTGACAATGATCACATCACAGCTGTCCCAGCCAAGCGCATCCATTTCTTCTCGTGTGGTTGGCAAAAAAGGCGAGATGCCATAGCACTCTGCCCAATATAGAGGGTAAGAGAAAAGCTCTTTGGCAGTTTTATGTCGTTTGGTCATTAGCGGCTCTTAGTCTTAATCAATATTCAACATAATGGCGTTGTCATATTATGAAGACATCGTTTATCAAGTGAATTTTCCGGCATTATCCCAGAAAACGACTCAGGTAAACAGCGCCAATCCCCAAAGCCATATAAAGAATATTTATTAACTACTCACGCTATTTGTCGTTAGCTTTGTTGCGGCACTATATGCCAAACACTCTCTTCAAAAAAAGTGTAGCCACGCTCTTTATACTGTGGGTTAGCTTGCACCAAATCTTCTGAGGCCACTTTCTGAATCGCATCGCCCCACATGGCGACAATACTGTCATCTTCTACGGAAAATGGAGGCCCCTCTTCCTCACCGCCATGTTTGGTGGAGACTAACAATAACGTGGCGTTAGGAGACAAGCGTGCTTTTGTATGCGCCACATAGTCCGCTCGTATTTCTTCAGGTATCGCAATCATGGCGGCCCGATCATAACAAGCATCAAAATGCTCCTCGTTAAAAAGAAAATAATCCCCTTCAACAATACGCAGCGGTAGTCCAGCAACGGTATGGATTTTTAAATCCCCTACCTGTTGCGTTTCATAGGCTAAGTCATTATCCCCCAAGAACTGCACAACGGCTAAAGGTGATAATTCCACCCCTGTTACTTGATAGCCTTGCTCAGCAAGCCAAATCATATCATTGGACTTACCACATAAAGGCACTAATACATGACTGCCTTTCGGCAAGCTTGGCCAGTACTCTACCAACCAAGCATTGACTCCTTCCTGATGAAATCCTATCCGGCCATTTAGCCAACGATCTAGCCAAAACTCATTCGTAATCACAACAACCTCACGGAGTACTCACAGATTTCATTGTCTTGTCCCCTGTATTCTTAGACAATATCTGAATAAAGACAGGACACACCTTTGCGACACATACTATTATAAGTTCGCTTCTTTGTTTTTACAGGTCAAATACGACAATTAATAGACAGGAAAAAAAATGTCTCTAGACAATGCTCCCACCCATATCAAGCTCGCTGTCGATCTTATCGAGATGTTAGAAGAAAGCAACATCGACAACCAAACCATCATCGATGCCTTGACCATTACCCTTAATGACTTCAAAGCCAAGCAAAAGCAAGAAGAGCAATAGACCAGATACAAAATGCGCTGCCAGGCTAAAGGATTACCCTCCTGCATCCATCGTGTCGATTAACTTTTGATTACCTAAGAGGATCTGTACCTTTTCTTCAAGAACCTCTGAGATTCGTCCATACTGCCATTTAGGGCGCTTATCTTTGTCCACTAACAAGGCTCTCACGCCTTCGACAAAATCGCCCTGCTGACAGCAAGATACAGATAACTCTAATTCTCGCGCAAAAACCGACTCTAAGGTTTTTTGTTTTGCCCATTCAAGCTGCTGCACAATGATATGGGCCGACAAAGGACTGCCTGTCAAAAAGGTATTTTTAGCTTTTGTCATGGCAGGACACTCTGGAGAATAGGATAACATGGAAGCATAAATATTATGGATATCTCCTGTCATCAAACTGACAACAGTGGGAGATAGCGCAGTCAACTCGGGTTTTAGCAAAGGCAAGTCATCAGACTGAGACAAAGTAAACAATGCCTGCTCAATAATCAGCGTGACTTTTTCAGGGTTCAAATCTGTCATTTGAGCCATCATTAATCGTTGCTTCAACTCGGCACAATCCTGCTCCATTAAATAATGTGTTGCTAGCCCAATCTCACAGGCATCCGTGGCATTAACTTGATAAGCCGTTAAGGCCAAAAAACGTGCAATGGCATCATCTTCCAACTGATTCAAAAAGTAGCTTGCACCAACATCAGGGTACAAACCAATACTAATTTCCGGCATAGATAAGCGGCTCTTTTCCGTGACAATGCGATAGTTAGAAGCCATCATTAACCCCATACCGCCGCCCATCACATAGCCGCTTCCCCAACAGATTACAGGCTTTGAAAAACGATGTAACAAATAATCAAGCGCATATTCCTCACGAAAAAACTGTTCACAATATGAGGTATCCCTTTCTTTCTCTAAACTACGATAGACGTCAACCACATTGCCGCCCGCGCAAAACGCCTTATTTCCCGCCCCTTCCAACCAGATAGCGACAATGGTTTGATCCATCGCCCACTCTTCCAGTTGAGTGTATATTGCTTGAATCATGGGTAATGTAAGGGAATTTAAAGACTCAGGGCTGTTTAATTGAACCAAGCCCATTTTATACTGTTTTGCAAACGGCAGGACATCAAATATAACGCTATTACTATTCGTAGTGGCCTCTACAACACTTAATCGATTAGCCATTACCTTCTCCTTTCTTATTGTTATGAATGGCTTGCTATCATCCTTGCTCACCATTTTGTCACAGCAAGATCTATTTTGACGACAACGCCTTACAATGCTTTGTTAAACCAGTCTCAAAATGCTCATTTACATGCTATAAACAACCTTGTTGTCTACGGCCAGCTGTTTATTTTATATGGTTACTCGTAGTGTCGGTGGCGACACCATGTTCGGATCTAACTATAACAAGGCTACGCTCTAAACATAAAAAAACCCCTTGATAAACACAAGGGGTTTTTTCGTAAATCAAAAGTAAGAGACAGTAAATAAGCTCATCATTCACAGCTCTTCCTCTCAGCGTTACTTTTTCGTCGCGTATGGATTGTCGCCCGACTTGAACTCAAACGAGATAGGGGTACCTGTAATATTCAACACCGTTCGAAACTTATTTTCTAAATAACGCTTATAGCTACCAGGCAACGCATCGGTCTGATTGCCATGAACTATAATACGCGGTGGATTGGATCCCCCTTGGTGAGCATAGCGCAACTTGATACGACGACTGTTCACCAATGGAGGCTGATGCTCTGCGACAGCATCTTCCAAAATTCGTGTTAAACGATTAGTAGACCATTTTGCGTAACAAGAATCATAAGTCGCTTCTATTGTGTCATATAGGTTACCAACATCGGTCCCATGCAAAGCAGAAATGTAATGCACTTTCGCATAAGGAACAAACCCCAAACGACGCTCAATTTCATTTTTAATGTGCTCACGCTCATCTTTCGTTAGGCCATCCCACTTATTCACAGCGATCACCACACCACGCCCTGCATCCAACACATAGCCAATCATATGAAGATCTTGTTCAACCAGATCCTCATGGGAATCGATCACTACAATGACCACATTCGCATCTTGGATCGCTTGCAAGGTCTTCACAATGGAGAATTTCTCTACGGCTTCTTTCACATGTTTACGACGGCGCACACCTGCGGTATCAATCAAGGTATATTCTTTGTCATTACGAACATAAGGGATATACACACTGTCCCGTGTTGTACCTGGCATGTCGAAAACCACCACACGGTCCTCGCCCAGCATGCGGTTAACCAATGTCGATTTACCTACGTTTGGTCGACCCACTACCCCGATACGAATACCTCGCGCAGACAATTGGATATCATTTTTTGCCTCGGCAACTTGCTCAGCAAAAGGCAACATGACCTTATCAATTAAGACGTGAACCCCTTTACCATGTGCCGCGGCAATGGGATGCAATTCTCCTAAACCAATTGAATAAAAATCGGCTAACGCAATATCTTCATTCACCCCATCCGTTTTATTGACCACCAAATAAACCGGTTTATTCGCACGACGTAAATGATTGGCAATCATTTCGTCAGCCGGATTCAAACCATGGCGACCATCAACAAGAAACAGCACCACATCGGCTTCCTCAATGGCCAACAATGACTGACGAGCCATTTTCTCATCAATACCCTGCTCATCGCCGCTAATACCACCCGTGTCAATGATGATAAACTCATGCTCACCCACTTTACCATCACCGTATTTACGGTCACGCGTTAAGCCTGGATAATCGGCTACCAAAGCATCACGTGTTTTCGTCAGACGATTAAACAGTGTTGACTTACCAACATTGGGTCTACCTACCAATGCAATAACTGGAATCATTTTATTACCTATAAAAATACAAAACGGCCACCATCCCTATATTGGCATGGCGGCCTCTTTAAATGCGTTGGTTAGAAAAGTCGAAGCCGACTTCAATAACTTAATGCGGTCACATCAGCGTCAGGCGTCAGTATAAACAATTGCTTATCAGCCGACACCATACGACTGCCCGAAGGCACATCATCATGAGCGACCTCTTGTGCAATCACTTTACCTGTTTTCAGATCAAGCAAGAACACGTAACCGCCTCTGCCCATGACAGCGACATAATTTCTAAAAAACTCAGGCGTAATCAAAGCTCGATTTTTCAGATTCTTATTGACCCAAATTTTCGAACCATTGCTAGCATTTAAGCCATAGACCGTACTATCTTGACTCACCACAACCAACAACTTGTCTCGAAGTGCTACCCCAACATCACTTGAAATATTACGCTGCCAAATAGGGCGTCCTGTTTGCAATGACAGGGCGGCAAGCGTGCCATTATAAGCAATGGCATAAACCACACCATCTTTGACTACCAGACGACCATCCACATCGGATAATCGCTCTATTTCGTAGCGACCTTTGGGGATACCAACGGCGTATTCCCAATCCGTTTTGCCTGTTTTCAAGTCATAAGCTTTCACATGACCATCAGCAAAACCGGCAATGACTTTGCCATCAGCAATAATAGGGGCACTTGTACCACGCACAGTCAACGGAGGCAAATCCTCTTTCGCGCGCCACAACACATCCCCGGTTTTCGCATCCATTACGGTTAACCAGCCATCACCTGTTTGCACAGCCAATTTACCATCAGCATAACCCGGACTTGATAAGACTTCTGAGCTTAATGTTTTCACCCAGTTTACTTTCTTATCTTTTAGAGAGACCGACACAAGCTGAGCTTTATAGGTACCAAAATAGATATTATCGCCAACTTTTGTCACGCCTGCACTTGGTTTGTATTTGGTGTCGATACGCTCTATTTTATCGCCATTTTTCTGCGATAGTTGATAAACCGTCCCCTCATCGGTCACAAAAAACAGCGAACCGTCTTTTGCTACGATGTTATAACGTTCGCTGGATTCCCCAAAGTTACCATCCACGCCAGTCCGCCAGGTACTATGCAGATCCACTTCACTTTTAATGGGCTTGGGATCAGGTAATGCAGGAAGCGAGCTAGAACACCCTTGTAACATCAAGGCCGCCAATACAACGCCCGCGAGAAGTGACTTACTCATAATTAACCTTTCACCAAGTCTCTAAGTTTAATATCAAGCAAAGGATGTTGTACTTTATCACCCAGAGCCTTGCTAGCTTTTTCATAAGCCATGCGCGCTTCATCACGCTTACCTTGTAATAAATAAATATCGCCCGCAGTTTCTTCTCGTTGCGCCAAAAATTGCGGTTCAGTCACCTGATCAAGGGTCGCCAACGCTTTGGCATAATCGGCCTTTTGAGCCAATACTCGAGCAATACGCACATAAGCAATGGCTTTAAAAGAAGCGTCATCTGTTGCTTTCGCCGCTGCTTCAAGATCACTAATCGCTTTATCATAATCCTTATTATGAACCTCTAAGCGTGCCGCAATAAGCTGGCCAAGCATGGCATATCCGGTATCGCTGTAGTCTTTCTTAAGCTGATTAGAAATGTAGGCAACGGTTTTTTGGTTATCCTTATTCGATAAATCCCCAGATGCTTGAAGCAAATTTTGGTATAGAGCAGATGCTTCACTAATATGCACTGCTTGGCTACGCTGCCATGCTTGCCAACCAAAATACCCACCAACGACAACAACAACAGCAATCAGAAGAATCGTGCCGTACTTTTTCCACCACTGTTTAAACGCTTCAATTTGTTCTTCTTCAGTCTTTAACTCAGACACTTTCTATCCCTCATTCAACACGCCGAAAATAGGCGCGGTACGGTTATCGATTAGAATTTTGTATTAATATAAGCAACGACTGAATCGAATGAACAAGTCTCCTGCTCACCCGTTTGCATATCTTTTATTTGGCAAATACCTTGATCCACTTCATCTTGTCCTAAGATGACAGTAAAGCGTGCACCAGAATTATTGGCCTTTTTCATTTGGTTTTTAAAATTACCACCGCCACAATGACGCAGCACGACAAGATCATTGGTATGTGAGCGAATCTCTTCCGCTAGCACAAAGGAACGCACCTCGGCATCCTCTCCAAAGCTCACAATAAATAGATCGACCGATGGTTTCGCTTCCTCTGGAACCAAATCAAGCGTTTCCAGCAATAAAACCAAACGCTCTATCCCCATAGCGAAACCTACTGCAGGTGTCGGCTTGCCGCCCAAGAGCTCAACCAAACCATCATAACGGCCTCCACCACAGACCGTTGCTTGCGCCCCTAGATGCGTCGTCACCCACTCAAATACCGTTTTGCTGTAGTAGTCTAACCCTCGAACCAAGCGGCGATTGATCACAAAAGACACACCATTGGCCGTCAACAAACTCTGCAAACGATCAAAGTGCGCTCTCGACTCTTCACCAATGAACTCTTCAAGGCTTGGAGCCTTATCTAATATGGCTTGCGTATTGGCATCTTTCGAATCAAGGATACGCATTGGGTTAGTGAATAAGCGACGCTGACTATCTTCATCCAACTGATCTTTAAAGCCCGTCAAATATTCCACAAGCGCCGTTTTATACGCTTCACGCTCCGATGACTCGCCAATGGTATTGAGCTGTAATTCCACATGCTCCAACAGCCCCAGTTTTTTCCATAAACAGGCTAATAAGACAATCAATTCCGCGTCGATATCGGCACTGCTCATGCCAAAACACTCCAGTCCTATTTGATAAAACTGGCGATAACGACCTTTCTGTGGTCGTTCATAGCGGAACATCGGGCCCGTGTACCACAGACGCTGAACTTGATTGAATAAGAGACCAGCCTGATCCGCTGCACGTACACAGCTAGCCGTCCCTTCTGGCCGCAACGTTAATGACTCACCGTTACGGTCTTCGAATGTGTACATTTCTTTTTCAACAATATCCGTCGCTTCTCCTACACCACGTTTAAAGAGGTCGGTATTTTCTACGATAGGAAAACGGATTTGCTGATAACCATAGGATTTAGCAACGTCGGCAACAACATTTTCTAAATACTGCCAAACAGAGGATTGACCAGGTAAAATATCATTCATTCCCCTGAGCGCTTGAATTTTACGAGCCACGGTGGTTCCTTAATCTTTTGCGATAATATTTGCAAGTTCACGTTCTTTTGCGACAGCTTTCTGACGAATCATTCTTTCCAGTTCATCAACAAGTGTCTCATTTTTTACTTTACCACTGGGCTTACCATCGGTATAAACCAAATTATTGGGTGTGCCACCAGCCAAACCTAGATCCGCCTCTTTGGCCTCTCCTGGGCCGTTAACAACACAACCAATCACGGCCACATCCATGGGAATAGTAATGTCGTCTAAGCGCTCCTCTAATTGATTCATCGTTTTGATGACATCAAAGTTTTGCCGAGAGCAGCTTGGGCAGGCAATAAAGTTAATGCCACGATTACGCAATTTAAGACTGCGCAACATATCCCAACCGACTTTAATTTCCTGCACTGGATCAGCCGCTAACGAAACACGCAGCGTATCACCAATACCGTCCATTAACAGCAGACCAAGACCGATGGAGGATTTTACCGTGCCTGAGCGTAACCCACCGGCTTCGGTAATCCCTAAATGTAACGGGTTATCGATTTGTGCGGCAATCTTACGGTAAGCCGCAACCGTCATAAAGACATCAGACGCTTTTAAGCTGAGCTTGTACTCATGAAAATCCAGCTCATCAAAATATTGCAGTTGACGAAAAGCCGATTCAACTAAGGCATCGGCTGTTGGTTCACCGTATTTTTTCTGTAGATCTTTTTCTAATGAGCCAGCATTCACACCAATACGAATAGGGATGTTTTTATCACGGGCACAATCCACCACAGCGCGAATACGATCTTTATTGCCAATATTACCTGGGTTAATACGCAAACAGTCCACACCGTATTCGGCGACTTTCAAGGCAATTTTGTAATCAAAATGAATGTCAGCAACTAAAGGAATCGATACCTGTTCACGAATGTTTTTAAACGCTTCAGCCGCATCCATAGAGGGAATGGAGACACGAACAATGTCTGCGCCAGCCTCGGTAATCGCACGAATCTGTGCAACGGTCGCCGCTACATCACAGGTTTCTGTATTCGTCATACTTTGTACACTAATTGGAGCACCACCTCCAACAGGTACATTACCCACCATAATCTGACGAGACTGACGGCGCTTAATAGGTGATTCAAAATGCATAATATTCTCTACTTGAGCTCAAAACGAGCCAGGTCTTTATGTGTATAAGAAGAAAAGTCGAAAGGCTTACCTCTATAATCAAAAGAGGTAACGCCCCTAGCATACCCCAACACAACGTGGTAAGGAGGCGTGCCAGTTAGATCCAACTTATCCCCTGCGTTTTTCACGCCAGAGTATAAAATCTTACCCGTGCTATCGCGTACCTCTACCCAGCAATCGGCATCAAAGGTCGCTTCAATATCATTGGTATAGGTCGGTGCAGGCTTCGCAAGTTCGCCATTAGCAGAGGGTTGTGATAGATCCGCAGTCGCTACGGCTTTTGTTTCTTGCTCAACCTTTTTCGCATTCACGCCTGAATTTTCAAGCAAAGCAATGGTTTCAGCAGACATTCCTGTCGTCACACCATCGTCCTTTTGAGTGTGAACCTTTGCATCGACAGACTCATCCGCAGCGCTTGCTGCTGCCGCTTTTGATTGCGAGATATCGGTGTCTCCCGTCTTGGAAGCCGTATCACTGTCCACATCTTGTTCATTAAGAGGATCAAGAGCTGGTGGGGGGCCACTCACCAAAGGAGAAGAGGCCTTTCCTTGAGAAGGAGTGTTCGCTTGAGAAGAGTCTGCCACTGGAGGGTTTTTATCTATCGCAGCAGAATGTTTACTGGAGAAACTTGGCCACCAGACCGCCAAGAATATCAATACTGCAATAATAACGGCGGAAACCAACATAACAATAGGATCACCAAACTTGGTCTGTTTGTTAATGACCTTATCAACGGGTCTAATCGTCGTTTCAACACCAGGCTGCATCGCATCGAATGCGATCAATATCTCAGTTTGATCCATTTCAAGAAAACGGCAATAAGCTTTCAAATAGCCACGCGCAAATGTTTTAGAACGGAAGTAAGCAAAGTTATTGGACTCAAGTGCCCGTACTTGATCAATTGGTATCTTAAGTTCGGTCGCCACTTCTCTTTCATCAAAGCCACGCTCAGCACGTCTTGCTTTTAATCGATTACCTATGTTGATATCAACAGTGGGCTTTTCAATTTGACTCTTTTCTACATTTGGAACGTCAGCTTGGAATTCAGTTGTCATATCAATACCTTGAGCGATCCAGGCAGGTCAAAGTGCTCGCAGATGAATAAATTGTAGGGTCAGTCTCGCGTGCGATCACTTGCCGCGACAGACAGTTATATTCATCAAAATACACGCTATTGGTGGCGTGTTTTGTGTCAGCCTGGATATTATTTAAGATTAGGCGAGCCTTACTAAGGTTACCCCGTATTAAAACAAGATTAAGCTCTGTCATCAAACCTATCAGAGGCAAATCATCAATTTCTTTTGCTCTATTTAAGTCCTTTTCAGATAATTTTACGTCAAACTGACTTAGCTCACACCGAGACAAATTAATCCACACGGATTGTCGAGCGGAATAGCCGCCTAAACTGGCCTTTTTGAACTCGTGGCATGCTTTTTTCCAGTGATTTTCTTTACCTAATAAAACACCATAATTATTTAAGATAAAGTCATCGTCTGGATACAAAGACAAGGCCTTCTCATGCTCAGCTAACGCCTTACTTTCTTTTCCAGCATTAAACCAGTAAAGACTTCTTAAACGCCAGTAATTCCTACCTTGATGTGCTTTTGACACCTGATCGAGCTGAGCTTTGCTCAACGCAAACTGCCCTAACAATATATGCGCTTGAGCAAGATCCAATCGGCGTTCATCAGAGATATCTGACAATACATTATCGGTACGCTGATAAGCACAGCCAATCATCACCCAACACACCACGAAAAGACAGATCATTCGTATTATCTTCATTAAGACATCCTTGTCTACAATGATATTTATTTACCCGTTGTCTCTCAAAAGAAACAACCTAGCACCTTAGCCCATTACTTCACTTCACGTAACTCAATGTATTTTTGACTACGGCGCGTTTTATCCTGAAAATCCCCAACCAATTGACCACAAGCCGCATCAATATCATCGCCACGGGTGGTTCGAACCGTTACCGTGTAGCCGGCATCTGCCAGAATTTTCTGAAAACGACGGGTACGATTGTTAGAGGGTTTTTCATAACCAGAGTGAGGGAATGGGTTAAACGGAATCAAGTTAACCTTACATTCCAGCTCTTCCAGTAACGCGACTAACTCATACGCTTGCTCTTCATTATCGTTCACCCCAGACATCAAAGTGTATTCGATGGTGATATGACGTTTATCTGGCAGATTGGCTAAATAATGCTGACATGCTTCCAGCAATTGCGCAATGGGATACTTTTTGTTGATCGGCACCAACTCATTACGCAACGTATCATTCGGTGCGTGTAGAGAAATCGCCAACGACACATCGGTACGTTTAACTAACTCGTAGATTTTAGGTACCACACCGGAAGTACTCAAGGTCACACGGCGCTTCGATAGCCCATAAGCGTTATCGTGCATCATCAAGATCATCGCATCTACAACAGGCTCAAAGTTCATCAGAGGTTCCCCCATCCCCATCATGACCACGTTGGTTACACGACGAGGGCCATTAGGATCCATCGGGCCAAAAGATTTTATCGCAATCCAAACCTGACCAATGATCTCAGCTGGCGTCAAATTACGATTAAAACCTTGTTTGCCAGTCGAGCAAAAACTGCAATCCAAAGAACAGCCCACCTGAGAAGACACACATAACGTCGCTCGATCTCCATCAGGAATAAGCACTGTCTCTACACAATCGTTCTTGCCGCCTTCGGTACGAATGATCCATTTACGGGTACCATCGCTAGAAATATTTTGCGTAACGACTTCTGGCGCCCGAATCTCGCAAATCGTTTCCAGTTTCGCTCGTAATGCTTTGCTGACATCCGTCATCTCTTCGAAGCTTTCCGCCCCTTTTTGATGAATCCATTTCATCACTTGAGTCGCACGAAACTTCTTCTCGCCAATGGACTCAAAGAAGGCAATCAGTTTTTCAGGGGATAAACCTAATAGGTTTACTTTTTTGCTGTCAGTCATAATAAATATCGCTTGCTACGAATAGCATTTAGTGTAAACGAAAAAAGCTTCTGAAAAGAAAACGCTTTTCAGAAGCCTCTGTATATCTGTAAAAAAGCGGGCTAATGCCCGCTTTAAGCAATCAGATCGGGCAAGCGATCAATTACTTACCAAAGAAGTAAGCAACTTCACGAGCCGCTGATTCTACAGAGTCAGAACCGTGAACCGCGTTTGCATCGATAGATTCTGCGTAATCTGCACGCAGAGTACCCGCGGCAGCTTCTTTAGGATTCGTCGCTCCCATTAGTTCACGGTGACGAAGTACGGCATTTTCACCTTCAAGAACGGATACAACAACAGGACCAGATGTCATGAACGCAACCAAATCTTTATAGAAAGGACGCTCTTTGTGCTCAGCGTAGAAACCGCCAGCCAATTCGTCGTCTAGTTGAACCATTTTCGCTTCAACAATTTTAAGACCAGCACGCTCAAAACGAGTGTAGATTTCACCGATTACGTTTTTCGCAACCGCATCTGGCTTGATGATAGATAGAGTGCGTTCTAACGCCATGATATAACTCCAAAATAAATTCAAAAGGACGATGGCTAATTTGACAAAAGCCATAACAGCCATGGCCCAAGACATAAAAGTTTCAGCGCGTGGATTATACGCATCTCTTTGTTAAAATTGTATGCTCAACACACGATTCTTTTGCAATTCTCAACAAAAAATACACTTTTACAGCAAAAAAGCCCTATCTAAGCGCTGTAACGGCCTTTTTAATTGTCTCCGCCGCAAAGTCCACTTCTTCTTCCGTGGTAAAGCGCCCCACAGACAAACGTAATGAACTGTGAGCCAAAGCATCTGGCAAACCAATGGCTCGTAACACATATGAGGGCTCTAAGCTCGCAGAGGTGCAGGCAGACCCAGATGACACGGCGATGTCCGTTAATGACATCAACAACACTTCTCCATCTACCCCAGAAAACCCCACATTGAGCACTCCAGCGACACGGTTAGCTGAATCGCCATTAAGATGCACACCAGAGATTTCACTTAGGGACGACCATAAACGCTCCCGCAAAGCTTGGATTCGAGCACAGTCTTGCGCCATCTCTTCATTCGCCAGACGAAATGCCTCCCCCATTCCAACAATTTGATGGGTTGCCAAGGTTCCAGAACGCATGCCTCGCTCATGACCACCGCCATGGATTTGCGCCTCTAGTTTCACTTTTGGTGAGCGACGTACGAATAAAGCACCAATCCCCTTTGGACCATAGGTTTTATGGGCCGTAAGAGACATTAGATCAACCTTCATCGCGTTCACATCAATCGCCACCTTCCCCGTGGTTTGAGCCGCATCCACATGCAAAAACACACCATTTTTACGAGTCAATTCACCGATAGCCGCGATGTCTGTTAATACACCCAACTCGTTATTACCATGCATCAGAGACACGAGAATAGTATCTTCTCTGAGAGCGCCCGCAACTTGATCCGACGAAATAACGCCATGTACATCGGGTTTTAAATAGGTCACCTCGAACCCTTCTTTTTCAAGCTGCTTACAAGGGTCCAGTACCGCTTTATGTTCAATCATGGAGGTAATAATATGGCGGCCTTTTTGGCGATACGCATGAGCCACACCTTTCAAAGCCAAGTTATTCGCTTCCGTTGCACCGGATGTCCAAACAATTTCCCGAGCGTCCGCACCAATCAAGCTGGATACTTGCTGCCTTGCTTCCTCTACCGCTTCTTCTGCACGCCAACCAAAGAGATGAGAGCGAGAAGCTGGGTTCCCAAAATTGCCATCCTGAGTTAAACACGCCATCATTTTTTCAGCCACTCTTGGATCAACAGGCGTGGTCGCTGAATTATCTAGATAGACTGGGGTGTTCATTTAAAGCTCTCCAATAAAAATAAAATCGATTTCTTTTAGCAAACAAGAGTCGATCAAAACAACACTAAGCCGCCGCTTGCGCGATACTTTTTATACGACCCACAATAGAACGCAAACCATTACCGCGAGTAGGACTCAAATGACGCTCAAGATCCAGCTGAGCAAAATACTCATCAATATTAAAATCCAAAATATCTTGCGGCGTTTTACGGTTGAATGCCGCTAAGACCACGCCAAGTAAACCACGCACAATAATAGCATCACTGTCGACAGCAAAGGTGAGCACTTCACCCTGGTGTGGATCTTGCTCGGTACCTGGCTGAATCCATACGTTGCTTTGACAACCTTTCACCAAGCGCTCAGAGGTATGCCACGCCGCATCAAACGCAGGCAAAGACTTACCTAAATCAATAATATACTTGTACTTATCTTCCCAATCGTCAAAAAACGACAGATCGTCCACAATATCTTCTGTACTAGGTAAGGACATGACTCCCCTCTTTTTTATCAAGGCCACAAAAACAAAAACGGCGCTTAGTAACATCCAAGGCCGTTTCTTATTGTATTAGATTTTGATTCTCGACCGAAGCTATCAAAAAGCCACTAACTAGAAGAAAAGACCCGCTTCTAGTTGCGCTTCTTCACTCATCATCTCTCGCGACCAAGGCGGATCGAACACTAAATCCACTTTAACTGCTTCGACATTCGGCACTTTGGCAACACGATATTTCACATCACCCACCAATACGGGTCCCATTCCACAACCCGGTGCCGTTAGCGTCATATCAATCAAAACCGTTTTGTTCTGTTGATCCAATTCAACCTTATACACCAAACCCAGTGATACCAAACTGATAGGTATCTCAGGATCGTATATGGTATCCAAGGCTTGCCAAACCTGATCTTCATTAATCTGATCCGTGCCTAGATCATCAAACTCAAGCACTTCTGGCTGTTGCCCAATGGCCTCCGCATCGGTTCCATCAATGCGCAACATATTACCCTGCCAAGTGACGGTATAGTTACCACCAAGACTTTGGTTAATCGTAATAAATTGCCCTTCTGGAATACTAACCGACTCACCGCTGGGTACTCTACGTGCTGGACAAGCACGCTGGGTTACTACCATTTTCTGCATCTATTAGCTCACACTGAAGCTTTCGCCACAGCCGCATTCAGCCACAACGTTTGGATTATTAAATTTAACAACTTCGTTCACACCTTCACGAACCAAGTCAATTTCTGTACCCCTAAGCATTTGAGCGGATTCTGAATCGACGGCAAAAATCACATCACCAAAGGTCAGCACGTCATCACTATCAGACGCTCCTTCGACAATATCCAACACATAAGAAAAGCCAGTACAGCCACTTTCTTTCGTGCTCAATCGAATCAACTTGCCAGGTTGCTTAGCTAATTTAGAGGCAAAATATTTCTGCGCAGAAGCGGTTAAAGACACGCTAGAGACAGGATCAAAGGTAGTTGCTGTCATCAAAACCTCCTAAGCCAACATGCTGCGCACTTTTTTCAGCGCTGCAAATAAGGCATCAACTTCTTCTAATGTATTATAAATCGAGAACGACACTCTTGCCGTACCAGGCACATTAAAACGCGCCATTAAAGGCTGAGCACAATGATCACCCGTTCGCACAGCGATACCTTGTCGATCCAGCAAAAAGCCGATATCCGCAGGATGCCCGTGATTCATCACAAAGCTCAGCACGCCCACTTTGTCTTTCGCTTTGCCTATAATGGTCAGACCTTCAAACTGTTCAGCAAGTGCCGTCGCGTGATCTAACAAGGCTTTTTCATGAGCCTCTACTGCATCCCTGTCCAGCGCACTTAACCAACGAATGGCTTCGCCCATGGCAATAGCATCCCCCACATTTGGCGTACCCGCTTCAAAACGATAAGGCAACACATTCCACGTCGCGTCTTGCAACGTCACAGTAGAAATCATCTCACCACCAGTGCGCCAAACAGGCCACTCAGCGAGAACAGACTCTTTCCCCCACAAAGCACCAATGCCCATTGGCCCATAAATTTTATGCCCTGAAAAGACATAAAAATCACAACCAATATCTTGTACATCGACCTTACGATGAGCAGCACCTTGCGCCCCATCCACCAAAACCAGCGCACCGACCTGCTTGGCTTTAGCGGTCATTTCTTTGATAGGGTTTACCGTACCTAATGCATTCGACACATGGGGGAAAGCGACGAACTTAGTATGGTCGTTTAGCAACGCCTGGTAAGCGACTAAATCTAATTCACCTGAATCAAGCACTGGCACCGTTTTCAGCGTCGCACCAGAGGCTTTACATGCCTGCTGCCACGTCACTAGGTTAGCATGGTGATCCATTCCTGTTGCAATCACTTCATCACCAGGCGACAACAAAGCCCCCAAACCGTTGGCAATGATGTTAATACCCTCAGTAGTGCCCGTTGTCCAAACCACTTCTTCGCGTTTTGGCGCATTGATAAAGTCTTTTACGATGTCTCGCGCCGCTTCAAAATGGCGCGTTGCTTCATCCGCAAGTCGATGGGCACCACGATGCACATTGGAGTTACAAGTCGTGTAATACTCCACCAAAGCGTCGATCACGCACTGCGGCTTTTGTGTCGTGGCCGCGTTATCGAGATAAATGAGTGGATTACCGTCAATTTCACGTTTTAATATGGGAAACTGCTCACGAATAGCTGCTACATCAAAACTCATCATTTTCTCGCTTATTCCACGTCCATTTGCGCAAAACGTTCACGAATAATCGGGCGAACCCACTCCGCTAACGCCGCATTGGGCATTAAATCTATCAACTCATTAATAAAACCAAAGTTCAGCATCACTTGCGCTTTTGAGCGACTTATACCACGAGTTTCCAAGTAATAAAGTGCTTGCTTGTCGATCTCAGCAACCGTGGCCCCGTGGGCACACTTCACGTCGTCTGCGTAAATTTCCAACTCTGGTTTGGTGTTAATTTCTGCTTTATCCGACATCAACAAGTTACGGTTATTCAGCTCCGCCGACGTTTTCTGCGCATCTCGGTGAATATGGATACGGCCATTAAATACCGCGCGAGCACGATCTGCGACAATGCCACGGACGTTTTCTTGTGTCGTACCGTTCGCCATGGCATGTTCGACAGTAGCATGCAGATCAAAAAGCTCTTTATTGTCGAGTAAATACATGGCATTGAGCTTAGCGTCCGCATACTCGCCCGCATGAATAATATCCGTGTCTAAACGCGATAAATCACTACCAAAAGCAACAATCGAGCTGCGCATTTTGGCATGGTCATGCAGGTTAAAATGACTCCCACCGATGGCAACATTGGTTCCTGTCTGCAAAGCAAAGCGATAATGTTCTAAGTGAGCCTTTGCAGCGACATTGTACTCAACAAATGCGGTATTTAAGCTGTCACCTTGGGCCTGCACATCTTCAATCACCGTTAATCGAGCACCAGCGCCCACTGATACCTGAACTCGCGTATGAGATTCCGCACCTTGGCTCAGTAAAGAGCTAATACGAATGGGCTCGGCAACCTCAACACCTTCTGCAACCGTCACAATCACCACATCTTGTGCTAAAGCATCGTTAACCAAACCAAAAAGATGTCGCTGTGGCTTAATGGTTGAAAAAGCATTCAGGGCATCCGTTTGTTTTGTTGAGTCCAAATCACGACCTAAGGCAATGGACACGCCATCAGGCAGCGTTTTGGCTAATTGGGACGGATCAAATTGACCGTTCACAAAGACCAATTCAATGGCAGACAAATCCGCAATGGCTATCGGCGCTAAATCGACATATTCAGTTAACGCTTTGGCTTGCGTACGCTCAACCGGACGAAGCGGTGTATAACGCCATGCTTCTGTTTTACGTGTTGGCCATTGGCTATTGGCAAGAAGATCCAGTGCATTAGCTCGTTTTGGAGCAAGCCAGTCATTAATACCTTGCGCTCGAGCAATGGCACTTTCTAACCATTCACTCATGCATTACCCCTCAAGTTCGTCTTCAGCTGGCTCATTCTGTAGCCAAGCATAACCTTGCGCCTCTAACTCAAGCGCTAAAGAAGCATCGCCACTCTTGACAATTTTGCCACCTGACAAAACATGCACGAAGTCAGGTTTGATATAATCCAAAAGACGCTGATAGTGAGTTACGACAATAAAGCTACGGTCATCAGAACGCTGGCTGTTTACCCCTTCTGCTACCACTTGAAGGGCATCGATATCCAAACCCGAATCGGTTTCATCCAAGATGCAAAGCTTTGGTTTCAACAGCAACATTTGCATGAGTTCGTTACGCTTTTTCTCGCCGCCGGAAAATCCTTCGTTCACGCCACGCTTCAAGAAGGCCACAGGCAGGTTTACCTGTTTACAAGCGGCTTTGGCTTCTTTCAGAAAATCTGCTGAGGTAACGGGGTCCTCTCCGCGAGCCTGTCGTTGCGCATCAACCGCCGCCTTCAAGAATTCCAAGTTGCTGACGCCTGGGATTTCCACTGGGTATTGGAAGGCTAAGAATAAACCGGCACGAGCACGCTCTTCGGTTTCCATTGCCAGTAAATCATCACCATCAAGGGCCACACTGCCGCTTTCAACATGGTAACCATCACGGCCAGACAATACATAACCTAAGGTACTTTTACCCGCACCGTTCGGGCCCATAATGGCATGTACTTCACCGGGCTTAATATCTAAGCTCAAGCCTTTAATAATCTGCTTTTCTTCTACGCTGGCGTGCAAATCTTTTATCGTCAACAAACTCTTTGTGTTTGACATCACTAATAATTCCTTAACCTACAGAGCCTTCGAGGCTTATTTCTAGTAACTTGCCCGCTTCAACGGCAAATTCCATGGGTAATTCTTTAAATACTTCCTTACAGAAACCGTTCACAATCATGGACACAGCTTTTTCAGGATCCAGACCACGCTGACGGCACAAGAATAACTGCTCGTCACTCACTTTAGAGGTAGTGGCTTCATGCTCAACAATAGCGGATGGATTTCGACTTTCTACGTAAGGAAAAGTGTGCGCACCACACTGATCACCAATCAATAAAGAGTCACATTGAGTATAATTACGTGCCCCTTGAGCCCCAGGGTTCATTCGCACAAGACCACGGTAGCTATTATTACTTCTACCCGCTGAGATGCCTTTGGAAATGATGGTGGATCTCGTGTTTTTACCAAGGTGAATCATCTTGGTACCGGTGTCCGCCTGTTGGCGACCACGCGTTAAAGCGACCGAGTAAAACTCCCCTACACTGTTATCCCCTTTGAGAATACAGCTTGGGTACTTCCAAGTAACCGATGATCCTGTCTCAACCTGAGTCCAGGAAATTTTCGCGTTGGTATGACAAATACCACGTTTGGTGACAAAGTTATAAATGCCGCCTTTGCCGTTCTCATCCCCTGGATACCAGTTCTGAACCGTGGAATATTTAATCTCCGCATTATCCAGAGCCACTAACTCAACCACGGCGGCATGCAACTGGTTTTCATCACGCTGTGGTGCAGTACAGCCTTCAAGGTAACTTACATGGCTGCCTTCATCCGCAACAATCAAGGTACGCTCAAATTGCCCCGTATTCTGCTCATTGATACGGAAATAAGTAGACAACTCCATTGGACAACGAGTGCCCTTAGGAATATAGACAAACGAGCCATCGGTAAAAACAGCACAATTCAATGCCGCGTAGTAGTTGTCTTTTTTCGGTACCACACTACCGATGTATTTTCTAACAAGATCAGGGTACTTGTGCAGTGCTTCAGAAATGGAACAAAAAATCACGCCCGCTTCTTCTAGCTTTTCACGAAACGTGGTAACCACAGACACAGAGTCAAACACGGCATCTACCGCGACGCCCGCTAACATCTGTTGCTCAACCAGAGGAATACCAAGTTTTTCATAAGTCCGCAGCAACTCTGGGTCTACTTCGTCTAGAGATTTAGGCTTGTCCTGCATGCTCTTTGGAGCGGAATAGTAAGAGATGGATTGAAAATTGATCTTAGGATAATCCACCAACGCCCAATCGGGCTCTTCCATTGCTAACCACTCACGAAATGCGCTGAGACGCCATTCGAGCATCCATTCAGGCTCATTTTTCATTGCTGAAATACGGCGGATAACGTCTTCATCCAAACCAGGCATAAAGGTTTCTGATTCTACATCAGACACAAACCCGGCTTCGTATTCTCGCGCCAGCGCCTTATCTATCTGCTCAGTCATATTAACACTCACTATTTATCGGAATAGATATGAGTTACCACATCATTCACTAATGTCTACGCTACCCTAGCCAACAAGAGCGGCACTAATTTTGTCATTCTCAGAACAATTTTTAATGCTTTCGGCATTCTGACGTCGAGCAACCTCTCGAACATCATTGCGCAAAACCAATTGTTCTAAGCTAATTTGGCTTAAGAAATCGTGTATTTGATCGCTTAAATCACACCAAAGATGATGCGTTAAACAGGTATTTCCACCCTGACAATCACTTTTGCCTTTGCAACCTGTCGCGTCAACGGACTCATTTACCGCATCAACAATTTGTGCGACAAAAATTTCCCCTAAGGAACGGCTTAAGCGGTAGCCGCCACCTGGCCCCCTAACGCTGGACACCAAAGATTGCTTTCGAAGCTTGGCAAAAAGCTGCTCTAAGTATGACAGTGAAATGCCTTGCCGATTTGAAATATCTGATAACGACACGGGACCATGATCTGAATGTAACGCCAGATCGAGCATGGCGGTTACAGCGTAACGACCTTTTGTTGTCAAGCGCATAAGCTATCCAATTAAGACTGTGTATTCACAACAGATAGTACACAAAACCTACTGTTTTGATCAAGTATTTACCTGACTATTTTACTTGGTTATTTTTCAACGACAAAAAACGAATTCATTCTAATAATTAAAACGGGCATATTTTACGTTGCACGCCAAAAAAACAAAACCTTCACTCAAGGAATACTCATCATTTCACTATTTATATCGCCAAAAGTTCATAAAAATGAGCAAGAATAAAGCTAGACTTTAAGAAATTGCGCAAAGTACCGATATACAAGGTATGAAAACAGCATAATAAGAAATAAATGTCAGATAAAATGACTTTGCACCTAATACAGAAGTCGTAGGAGTTAAGATGGCAACATCCACTAACAAAGCAAAAGACAAAGATAAAGATACAACCGCCCCAGAGGAACCCACTAAAAAAAAGAGTAAAAAGCTCATCTTTGGCTTCTTGCTCTGCTTTCTTGTTAGCGTTGGCACTTCAGCAGGCATCACTTTCTTTCTTGCTCCCAAGGAAGCAAAGCAAAGCAGCGCAACGGAAGATAAAGATGTAGCTAAAGAATTAGCGACGTTTCAGCAAACCATCGACAGTCAAAATGAAAAGCTAAAAGCTATGAAGGCTGAGAACGACATTCTGAAACTGTACCTAAGGCACAGCAGTGCCACGGCATTAAAGAATATCCTAATCAATCAAGAAGATAACATTCAAGCCTTCTTAAAAGTACTAAAAGCCTCGATGAGTGATTTAACCAAGCAACTCCAAGACAACACCCCTGAACTAAAAAAATGGAACGAGCAGTACCAGTACCAACTGGACCTCGCGCTAAAAGGCAGCCTTGAGCGAGAGGACTTATTGAAACTACTAAAAACAGGTGAACCCAACGAAAAAAGCCAGTAGCGCATTAATACATGCAAATTCGCTAAAATACATTCAAACTTGAGACAAGGTCGTGCCATTTGACATTCTTTATAAAAGATACGCAACTGCTAAAAAGGACCCTGTAACAGATTCTGTGTAACTGCCATTTAGTTAAGGTGCTTTTCGAGACGCTCCTCGAACTCAATAATAAATCGACTCATTGCTTGGCGCCAGTTCTGAATTGGCATCGTCCATTTCTTACTGGCTTCTTTAATGGCAAGGTATACCATTTTCCTCGCAGAATCATCGCTTGGGAAGACTTTACGTTTTTTAATGGCTCTACGGATAACACTGTTCAGGGACTCAATCGCATTCGTTGTGTAGATCGCTTTTCGGATATCGTCAGGGTAATTAAACAACGTATTGAGGTGATGCCAGTGATTGCGCCATGATTTGGTAATTTGCGGGTATTGATCGTCCCAGATGTCGCCGAAACGATCTAACTCTAGCAAGGCTTCTTCTTCCGTTGCGGAGCGGTAAACTTGCTTTAAATCCGCCGTCACTGCTTTATAGTCTTTCCATGATACATATTTCAATGAGTTGCGTACCATGTGTACGATGCACAGTTGGATGTTAGTTTGTGGGAAAACAGCATTGATGGCTTCTGGGAAGCCTTTTAGACCATCAACACAAGCGATGAGAATATCTTCTACGCCGCGCTGCTGAAGCTCAGTGAGGACGTTGAGCCAGAACTTCGCACCTTCGTTCTCCGCAATCCACATGCCCATGAGTTCTTTATGACCTTCAGTGTTGATACCGAGTGCCAAGAAGATCGATTTATTGATGACGCGTTTATCTTGGCGGATTTTCAACACAATACAATCAAGATACACAATGGGGTAGATGGCATCCAAAGGGCGTGCTTGCCATTCAGTCACTTGCTCAATGACCGCATTGGTAACGCGTGATACCAGTGTTGGAGATATCTCGGCACCATACCATTCATCGAAGGCATTGACGATGTCTCGGGTACTCATGCCTTGCGCATAGAGCCACAGGATTTTATCGTCCATAGAAGTGAATCGGGATTGGTGTTTTTTGACCAGCTTGGGTTCAAAAGAGCCTTCTCGGTCACGAGGCGTATCCAGTTCAAACTCACCATCTTCCGTCTTAATACGCTTGCTATTCTTGCCATTACGACTATTGGTTGAGGTGGACTTTTGATGTCTCTCGTAACCCAGATGGTCATCCATTTCTGCATTCAATGCCGCTTCAACGGTAATCTTCTTCAGCATTTGGCTAAATTCGTTGAGATCCTCAGGCGTTTTAATTCCCTTGGCGGCTTCTTTTGCGAACGCTTCAAGTTCTTTTTTGTTCATTTGCATCTACCTATCCTTAATTCTTAATAGAATATGTTGTGGTAGGCAGTTACACAAAATTAGTTACAGTCTCGCTAAAAAGCTACGACACCGTTAAAACCAGCTTCTGGTTTACACCTTGTCTGATTTTACTATTAACGATGTCCTGTTGCGTGATATTGCTATGCATTGACCTCTATTCAGGGCTCCATTCGATCCGCTGGCTACATTTTTTATACCATGCTGACGCCGACATTACTCGCAGTCTACTAACCAGCATAGCTGGTAGCATCATGACCGTCGTCAGCATCACGTTCTCCATCACCATTGTGGCACTTACCACCGCGTCATCCCAGTTTGGGCCAAGACTTATTCGTAACTTCATGGACGACACCAGCACCCAACTGGTACTGGGAACATTTATCGCACTCTTTGTCTACTGCCTTGTTCTGGTACGCATGACTGACCACTTTGCCAATGGCGATTATCTCCCGGGGCTCACCATCGCAGGTGCCATGCTTATGACACTATACGGCATACTGCTACTGATTTATTTTATTCATCATGTGTCGCAAAACCTGCAATCAGACAATGTCATTGATAACGTTCATTTAGAGTTACAGCGCACACTTGAGAAAATATTTGACCAACAAAAAGAAGATGAAAACACTGAGAGCAAGCAACACCAACCAACAAGAGAACAAGCCAAAACAGACGATCAAAAAGCGATAGTTAATCTAGCTGACGCCATTCAGCTAAAAAGCGATAAGTGCGGCTATATTCAAACCATTAATTATGCTTGTCTGTGCAAAATAATGAAAGAGCTTGATGGTTATATCGAGATCGTTGTGAAACAGGGTGATTTTGTGGTCAAGCGCATGGTAACCATGAAATGTTATCTGCCCTATCTATCAAAAGAAGACGAACAAGCCCTTCACCGCTGCTTTACTTTTGGTGCGAAACGAACCCCAATCCAAGACCCCGAATTCGCCATTCACCAGCTTGTCGAGATTGCCCTAAGAGCCCTTTCCCCGGGTATTAATGACCCTTATTCAGCCATCGCCTGTGTGGATAAGCTCACCGCCACCTTATGTGATATGACACAAAAAACCTTTCCAAAAGGCTATGCCTGTGACGAAGATAACCTTGAACGCGTACACTATAAAGTCACCTCATTCCATAACCTGGCCAGCATTGCCTTTGATCAGATACGCCAATACTCGCAAACTTGTCTGGCCATCAGTTTACGCCAATTAGAAGGGTTGATTCATATTGCAGAGCAAGCAAACCATTCAAGCCATTGGTTTTTTATCGACCACCAAAAGCACATGATTGAGCACGGACTAAAACAGCGATCGCTAATCGATTTAGATAAAAAAGAAGTCACTCATCGGCTGCAACACCTAGATAGGCTATTAGCAACCCAAAGAGAAACAAGAGGCCTAGGTGATGATTAGGCCTCCACTGACAAGCCATTAAAAAAACAACAGATAAATTAAGCCAATATACAAACCGTATTGAACAAAATAGTATAGAGGTTTGTTAACGCCTTTTAACTTTCTCACCCAATTACGTGCTTTGAATAAATAGTGGAACGCTTTATTTAAAACACCGACTTTATCCCCTTTGACGTTTTTAGTGGCGGAGGCTGCCAATAATGTATAAGACAAAAATTGGTTGAACCAATCCACTAAAAAGAAAGTCACCGGACGTTTGACATCGAGAAAAAGCACGATTCTATTATGGTCTGTTTTATTCTCAGCATGATGAATATAGGTTTCATCAAACATAACGGATTCACCATCTCGCCATGAATATTTTTCACCATCCACCACAATGTAACAATCGTCGGAGTTAGGGGTTACCAACCCGAGATGATAACGAAAAGACCCAGCATACGGATCTCTATGCTCACCCAATCTTGCCCCAGGTGGCAACATGGCAAACATGCCCCCTTTCACACTTGGAATACCCGACAAAAGCTCAACCGTTTTAGGACAAAGCTCCATAGCGGACTTCAGGTCGGTACCATACCACTTCAAATAAAAACGCTTCCACCCGGTGCGAAAGAAGGAGTTAAAACCTAGGTCATCCAAATCATCAGAAGCTTTGATTTGCGCTGCCTCATTGAGCTTTAATGCTTCATCACGGATCATCTGCCAGTTTTCATCGACAACCTTAAGCTCTGGGAACTCATTAACACTAATATAAGGTGTTTTTTTTACTCGTGAAAACAAGTAAAACAAGCAATTAATGGGGGCTAACAGATTTGAATGGTCAGTAATTTTCCGTTTCAATCTCTGATGCTGCACAACCCCACGATTTTGTACATAGACTCCACATAATATGAAAATCAGTAAAACGGCCAATCCCATGACATCATCCTTCAATACGATAAATAAGCGAAAAACTTAACTTAAGAGGAAAAGATATTAAATAAATTCATATCAAAAATTATATTTTTTAATACTTCTTTTTTAAAATCAATACTTGTCGGCGTAGTTTGAGGACAGATCGAAATCAAAGCCAGATAGAAAAAAGAAAAAAAAATGAAAAATAGAAAGTGACAAGATGACCTTTTAGGCAAAACTCGCTGTTATTCTCAGAATAATGCCCTTCTGATCAAAATAAGCAAAGAAAAGCTTATTTGTTACAAAGTTGTCTCTCGTCGCTCGTTCATACCAAAATGGGAAGGTGAGAAGGGAGGGATTACTTGACGTGTTTTTGAAATGCATCAACAACATCGGCCACCGTCTCGTAGTAGGCCTCAGCACCAACTAACTGAGTGATACCAGAACGATCCAACTCCCTCCGTACATTGTCTGCAACATCAGCAAATACCAAATGTATTGCTTGCGCTTGCAACGCTTCATGCAAGGATAACAATGTTTTTGCTGACGTAAAATCGACATCATCCACTGCTCCGGCATCAATACAAAACCATTGCAGTGATGGCTTCGCCTGACTGACCAAATACATGACCTGGTGACGCATATATGACGCATTAGCGTAATACATGCTGTGGGTAAAACGATAAACAAGCAATCCTGGCGTTAATTGTGCGTTTTTATCCAATGTCACCGCACGCCAACGGCCGCCATTAGAGGGGACAATTATACTATTGTGTGGCTGATAGCCATGACGAGTATGAACCAATAAAGAGAGAACAATGGCGAGTAAAATCCCCTGCTCAACTCCCCATAAAACAACAACCAATGTGGTAATCAAGGCAACCCAAAACTCCCAAGGGCGTTCAGATAAGATACTGCGCATTCCCTTTATATCGATCAACTCAATGCCGATTAGAAACACCACCGCAGACAAAGTCGCTTGGGGTAAATAAGTTAAGGGAGCAGTGAGTAGTAATAATACGAGGGTCACGATCGCCGCCGTAATTAAATGGGCCAGCTGGCTACGCCCTCCTGCACTATCTACCATTTGGGTTTTGGTAGGACTACCATTGACCACAAACGATCCAGAAAGAGCCGCACCGATATTGGCAGCTCCCAGCCCGATTAAATCATCATTATCGTTGACCGTTTCTCCATGCCGAGCAGCATAAGCTCTAGATGTCGCCGCACTCTGCGCGATAATGACAATGAACATAGCAAAAGCAGGTGGAATAAGTGTCTCAAATGTCTGCCAACTAAGACCGACATCAGGCCATGTCAAGCGTGGCAAACCACTGGGAACCGCTCCAAGAGATTGAATCCCGTATTGCTGTAAATTAAACAACCAACTGACCAGTATAGCAGTGATAACGGCAATCAAAGCTCCAGGGACACGTCTAGACAGTTGTCGTAAGCTGATGATCACCACCAAGGTCGCGATAGCAATAACCATGTTATCAATGTTAGCGATTTCCAGTTCCTGCCAGTGAACTAGAGTGTGGAACAAGTTCCCCATCCCGCCTGATGGCACGCCTAGCATTCCCGCAATTTGACCTAAAGAGACCTGGATGCCTACCCCGGTTAGAAAACCAATGAGTACCGTTCTCGACAAAAAATTAGCCAACATTCCCAAATTAAACACACGAGCAACCAGCAACATAACGCCAACCATTAAGGCCAATACTCCAGCCAACGCCAAATACTCTGGTGACCCCACCACGGCTAACCCAGCTAACGCCGTCGCCAACATCGCAGCGGTTGCGGAATCCGCCCCGACCACCAGTTGACGAGACGAGCCAAACAGAGCGAACAAAAACATCGGCAATAACATAGTGTAGAGCCCTGTCACCACAGGCACGCCTGCAATTTGCGTGTACCCCATCACTTCAGGGATAGCAAGGGCGGCTAGCGTTAAACCCGCCATAACATTTTGAGGAAACTGAGCCCACTTGAGCGGTAATACACCTTGAAAAAAACGATAATGCTTATTGCTCATTGCCATACCAATAGTCTTCTTGACAATCTGCCGTATTAAATTGCTATTCTCATTTACGTTATCGCCGCCTCTCGGTTAATTACCGTTTTCTGGTTTTATCTGGACGATACCGTTTTTAGCGACAGGCTAATGGGAAAATGATCCGATGAGTGAATATCGCTATGCACATGCACATCCACCACCTCTAAGCCACGGCAATAAACATGATCAAGATGTTTAAAAAAATGGCTTAGTCGTGGATGACGAACCAACTTGACTTCTTCTAAAAAAAGCGAGATCGCAAGCTCATTAAAATATGCCAACCTCTTTCTATTCCAAGTATTAAAATCGCCAGCCAATATAATCGGACCATTATGATTTCTCAAAACTTGAAAAACTTGATCCAAATGGGTTTTAAATTTTTTCAAAGACACAAAGTTGATAATGTGAGTATTCACCACCAGCAATGGAAGCTCATTACAAGACTTATCGACGCTGGCAATCGGATACTCAGTCGCCAATAACATCTTTTTGGTTCTTGTTATGGGCTCACTGTAGGGAGAAGCAGAACAAAAATATTTATTGGCGGTGACGGATGATCCGGTTTTAATACCTGTTTCAACACTGGTTTGCAGATTTTTAAAACTGCGCGCCATAATCCATTGATGCTGAGTTGACTGACTAAATATCACATCGAATGGAGAATTAAAAACGGCTTCTTGCAAGAGTACCAAATCTTTGTCATGAATGAGTGTCTGGAAGTCTTCCTGCCACCCCTCTTTGCGGCACTTAAAAATATTCCATAACAACACATCAACGTTTGGCCCCATTACTGCTTTCGATGCGCTCCCCATTATCTTTAGGGATTCTATTTTTCGATAACGACTTTTCATCATGGAATATTCGCCCTTATTAAGAATCGTGCTAGCCATGTCTCACAGGTAAGGCGAGAACAAACGAACCAAATTATTTCGAACTTTTTTATAATTCGGCACAGCCCTAACATCGCTCTCAGTAACCAGAGACGCGTTCTGTTTCTTTTCCAGAAAGAACTCCGTTAACTGCTTATTTAGCCCTGCATCAAAACACTCTAAATTAATTTCGAAGTTAAACTCTAAACTTCTGGCATCCCAGTTTGTCGAACCTATAAACGACCATATATCGTCAATCATCACAATTTTACTATGATCAAAAGGCCGCTTATTTTTATAAATTTGTATTCCATGCTCCATGATTCGAGAAAAATTCGCTTCCATTACCCAATCAATAAACGGAATATTACTGTGTTCAGGCACAATAATTTCGACTGAGACACCACGTAATGCGACCGCATGAAGAGACGTCATCAGCGTTTGGTCTGGAATAAAATAGGGTGTCATAATCTTAACGCTTTTTTGCGCACAACCGAGTGCGCTGATTAACGTCCAATGTATTCTATCATGGTATTCATCTGGCCCATCTTGAACCACTCGGGCAAAAACAGATTTATCGACCATGGACGTCTGCGCGTCTGAACGATACGAAGGAAATTCAATTAACTTACCCGTCGCAAAGAACCAATCTTCGATGAACACTTGGCTAATTTGATCGATAACAGGGCCTGTCACTTTAAAATGGATGTCATCAATGGGGTGCTTAGACGACGAAACCAAGTTGTCTTTACTGACATTCATGCCGCCAATGTAAGCCTCCTCCCCATCGACACACAATATTTTTCGGTGATTCCTTAAGTTAATAAATCGCGTACTGGTGAGTGAAATGGCCGGCAAAAAACGAGCGGTTTTAACCCCGCGTTTTTTTAGGGCTCTATCAGACTTATGCCAACTGTAACCAATGCCCACACCATCCAACAGCACATTGACGATGACACCTCGTTCATGGGCTTTGGCTAATGCATCGACAAATTGATGACCAAGAGAGTCATAATCAAAAATATAACTGGATAAAACAATATGACGCTGTGCACGATCAATGGACTCAATCATCGCCGGATAAGCCATATCCCCATTGATGAGTGGCACCACCCTGTTACCCGCGACATAATTAACAGAGTGAATGGCATATCCAGCAATAATGGCGGAATGCCAATTTTTCGGGAGTTGGTGAAAATCCACCGTCTTTTCTTCTGGACGAAAATCTTGTTTAAGGGTTTGCGGGTGCTCCTTTCGCGCCAAACGCTTGATACGATTGATCCCAAACAGCCAATAGAACAAGCTGCCCACAACGGGTGATAATATAACAAGGCCAATCCAAGCCAGTGATGTGCGTTCGTTCTCCTTAAACAAAAGAACATGCAGTGATGTTATAATCGATAAACCGACATGCAAAACAACAATGATTGTGACTAAATGTAAACCAACCCAACTAAACAACACCTCAAATATATGCATAAACCTCAACTCAAATAGTATCCAGCTAAACCATCCATATCGCGAACATCAGCGACTTCTATCATATCCTTTATAGTGATAAGTTACACGATTAGTCAAATGGATAAAGCACTTTATAAAACAATCACAAAGCACGGGGTTAGGCCCGAAATTAGACCCATAAAGAACGGCAAAACGGATGATAATACGATGACAAATAACCGCAATATTATAGCCAAACTACGCGAGAACATCCCTTCGTTTGCATGCAAACCGGGCTGTCATGACTGCTGTGGCCCCATCACCGCGTCCTCGGAAGAAATGTCGCGCCTTCCCGTCAAAACAGAAGCCGAACACAACGCTGCCTTAGCCGATTTTAACTGCGTACACCTGGGGCCCAATGGCTGCGAAGTTTACGACGAACGCCCACTGATTTGTCGACTTTTCGGCACAACGCCACATCTGGCTTGTCCAAACCACTGTCGCCCTGACACCATGATCGACCCTGACATTGAAGCTCAGGTCCACCACTATATAGCGAAT
Organism: Marinomonas sp. 63XJN7_7_ISO-PGPR-S23-202; assembly: GCF_056173505.1. Taxonomy (NCBI): domain Bacteria; kingdom Pseudomonadati; phylum Pseudomonadota; class Gammaproteobacteria; order Oceanospirillales; family Oceanospirillaceae; genus Marinomonas; species Marinomonas sp. 63XJN7_7_ISO-PGPR-S23-202. Next base: position 3,496,121 of record NZ_CM149677.1, read on the forward strand.
ACACGACAAGTACTGGTGTAACCTTTCAGTGTTCACTTTTAAAAGTATAAATACAGCCAATAAAAGAAAAAATCATCCCGATAATGGCACCAAGCTCAGGCAGTGTTCTGAATAAAGAATAGGCAATAATTGGCTCAACGAGCAGCATGCCAAAGATGGAGACAACCACAACGAGCCAGATAGACTCAAACGCTTTGATGCCATAGGAATATCCCAATAGTACTAGAATACCTCCCACCAAAATGATGGGTAAGTTATCAAAAAAGATATCGAAAAAAGTATCTTGATGTATGGCAAGCTGGTGTGCGGCATTCATTTCGGCAAACACAAAAGCGCTTTCGCCCACGATCAAAATCAAAGAAGCAACTATTTTTCCAAACATTGGAAATATCCTTATATTAAAGCAGCATGGCACTTAAAAGGCCGAGTACAGCAAACACCAAGGATTTTTTGGTGGCGGAATCTGGTGCATAGCGATATATACCGTAGGCAATAATGGGCTCAATAATGATAACCAAGGATGTGGATATAACATTAACCACCCAGATGGATTTGTATTCTTCAATGCCAACCATAAACCCCAACAGCAATAAGCTCCCAGCAGCGGCCATTAGCAATATCATGGCGAGCAGGAACAGTAATCTGTGTTGACTATTTTCAGTCTGAAACTTATGGGAAACAGCAAGTTCTGAATAAATCACCAACAACTCACCCAAAAAGATAAAGACAAGTGAAAAAACGGCCATTTTGAATTCTCCTAGGAATCCAAAGAGTTAAATGCACAAAGCACGAATTAGCACAATAGAGAATAAATGACCAAAGGCGCTTCCAAGTGTTTCTTAAACATTAGATCATTACGAATAGCTGAATCAGTAACCGGATGATTATCATCCCAAATGCTCCTTATTTCAAAGGATGATTTGACTCATTATCAGGCTAATACCGCTTGAATCATGCCCAACGATTCGTCTAACTCCCTGGCTTCAGGTTGCGTATCGAAAAGCGCACACAGTTCATCTATCTTATTCCTAGAAAACGCTCCCGTCTTAGTCACGAGTAACTGATTCATTATGCCGTCTTGGTCAAACCTCATTCGGATGTCTCCACTCACCCAGTGAGCGATACCCTATCGTATATAAATTAGTCTTATGACAATTCAAAACGAAATGTATACTCTAACTGTTTGTTATATGATGAGTTGTCTATCACAAAAGTAGAGTGCGCTATGGGTACAAAAGTTGTTGCTTTGATGTTGTTGGGAATGAGTTCTTATACATTTGCTGCGAGTGCTAGCCACGACGTAAAACTCGGTATTTATGCCTCGTCTATTACTTATAAAGAACCTAGTGTTATGACAGAAAAAGGCCTGATGACAGGTTTGAAGGGGCAAATTTCTCTGCGCAACAATGACCGGGCTATCTTGCTAGACCTAATGTATTCAGAAGGCGATGTGGATTACGACGGTAGCGGAAAGTTGAACAACATACCAGACAGCATATTAGAAGTGCGAGGCATGTTGGGCCGTGACTTATATCTTCAGTCTGGTTACAGAGTCACCCCTTACATTGGTTTGGGCTATCGTAATTTAAACGATAACTCCAAAGGCATGATCACAACAACCAATCATATTGGCTATGAACGAGAACAGGTGTACTGGTACAGCCCAATAGGTATTGAGATTCAAAATGGTGTCCTAAGTGGAAATTGGCGTCTTGGCGCTAGATTGGAATACGATTATTTTATCGCTGGTAGAAATCATACCTATTTAGGCTATATTCCAGGCAAAAATGACCTTCACTTCAAACAAAATAGTGGATCTGGCTACAGGATGAGCCTCGATTTTACGAGAGCCCTCTCCAATATAACCGCCGTAACGATCCAACCTTTTTACAAACATTGGGATGTAAAGCAATCAAACACGGGAATAAGCGGTGGAAAAGTATATGTTGAGCCGGATAATAACTCGACCGAATGGGGTGTCGGTTTATTACTGTCTTTTTGAGGCGAAAATCTTTCATTCTCCTCATACAATAAAATGCGAGTCATAAATCTGACAAGACAAATGACTACACTGTATTAGGGTGTTCTTGATTTCCTCCCTCTTTCACTGGCATGAGTCGAGATTTAATGATGAAAAAACAATTGTTCCACACCGTGTTTTTCGGTCTACTGCTTAGCTCCGCTATGACGGCCCAAGCACTTGAAATAGGCACTAAAATCAACACGCCTTGCCCCTTTGGAGAATGCTCAAATGGGTTTGAACTGTCTTATTTTGGTGAAGTGGATGTACCAACTGACACGTTTTTTCAGAATGTAGAAGTCGGTGGACTCTCTGGGATCGACTATGACCCCAAAACGGGCCATTATATTGCCATTTCCGATGACCGATCAGAAAAGGGACCTACTCGTTTTTATACTCTGAGTCTGGATTTTGCCAAAGAGGGTCTTAAAGCGGTTCATATCCTCAAATCCACCACACTCCTCAATAAACAGGGCAAACCATTTGGCAAAATGATGGCAGACTCTGAATCTATCCGAGTATTCCATGGTAAAGTCCTTTGGACAAGTGAAGGCTGGGGTAGCCATGGCATGCCACCTTTTGTTCGCATCGCCGATATGAATGGCCGCTTTATAAGGGAGTTTACTCTGCCTAAAGGCTTTGCACCGACCAAGGATCATCACTCTGGTATTCGGGATAATCTCGCTTTTGAAGGTTCCACCATCTTGCCCGACGGTGACATTTTGATTGGCATGGAAACCGCTCTCTACCAAGATGGTCCTATTTCCAGTCTATTGCATGGTAGTCTCGCTCGAATTATTCGCTACGATGCTCAAACAGGTAAACCTAAAGCAGAGTATGTTTATCCTGTCAGCCCTATTCCTCAAGCGGCAGCAACAGCCAAGGGGGGAAATGATAATGGAGTATCGGAAATTTATGCTCTAGATAACACCCACTACCTAGCACTAGAGCGTGGTTGGGCTGAGGGCGTCGGCAATTATGCTAAGCTGTTTTTGGTGGACATTCGTGGCGCCACCGATGTATCTAACATCGCCTCCTTAATCCACAGCAAACAACGTATCGTCCCGGTTCGCAAAACCCTAGTTCTCAACATTCGTGCTCTAGGGATTAAGCCAGATAATCTAGAAGGCATTACCATTGGCAAAACGAAAACAGGTCAGGAAGTGTTGATTATTGAGGCAGATAATAACTTTAATAAACATGAAACCAATCAGTTTCTAGCCTTTAAAGTACTAAAACGTCCTGGCAGCGATCTATCGGAGAACTAACAAGCAAAGCGTTTTTCTCCCTTCGACGCGAGGCCATTATGGCGGATTAAGCGATTTTTCCCCTAAAAAGGACAATTAACGCACTATAAAAGAGCAAGTTTCATCTTGGTAAGCACTGTTTTAAATCAAACGTATCGAATACGGTCAAGATAGCTTTGCTCTTTGACACGGCTTTGGTAAGCCATTGGTGTGCTATTAACCAGCTTTTTGAACTCTCTAAGGAAGTGTGGTTGATCACTAAAACCAAGATCACAGGCAAGGTCTGAGAAGGTGAGTTGGTCATTGTGATTGATATTATAGACGGCGGATTGGCAGCGAATAATACGACTAAAGGCCTTTGGTGACATGCCTAAATCCGCTTTAAATTGGCGTTGTATCGTGCGTGTCGAGAAGCCCGTTAAATCTTCCAATTCTTCCACTCGAACACTGCCTTTGGTTTCACAAATCGTCTTCACCGCCTGTACCGTCAAAGAAGAGTATTGACGCGTTTTTTGACCATTGTAAAACTGTTTAAAAAGCGCCACTTGATCGGTGAAATTTTCCTGCTTAACAATACTCTCAAATACTTGATTTGATTCAGGAATCACTTCAATAAAATGATAGTGATGCTCTATTAATTCTTCCGCAGATACCTGCAAAAAATCAGGCACGACCCCCGATGCAAAACGCACACCGAAATAGCGATGAAGGCTCTTCAATTCGATATCAATCGCCGCCATCGGCGTCCCAAACACTTCCGCTGTAGGATGGCTGCTATCGCAGTCAAATAAGATGTCCACACAGCCGTCAGGAATAGCGAATGTCTGTTCGTTAGAGTCATTCGCTTCAAAACTATAATAATGGGAAATGGCCGGATTATCCGATCTAGACAGATAGAAATTTTTCGCTGCACTCATTACCAGCCAAGGTTGCTTAGAGCGGATTTCCGCAAGACGATTTACCAGCGCATGTTTTGACATAACCCCACCCATTAATGAGAACACTTTGTTGTTATATAGCAAACCCAATGCCAAAAAATTGCGGGAAAACTATTTTTATCCATGTCGCAAAAATTCAATACGCCAAACAAAGACCTGACTAGGATCAAATAAATCGTTTCAAAAACCACGCTACAAAAAATAGGTGTTGCTATGTCAGAAGATACTAAGATTGATTTTATTTACCTGTCAGAACAAGACATGATTAAAGCTGGTGTCACGGACATGCCAAGTTGTGTCGATACCATGGAAGAGATGTTCACCCTGCTCTACAAAGGCGACTACCGTATGGCGGGCCCCAATAGCGACTCTCATGGTGCTATGATCACTTTCCCTGACGAATCCCCTTTTCCAACGATGCCAAAACCCACTGCGGACCGCCGTTTAATGGCCATGCCCGCTTACCTTGGCGGTAGCTTCCAAACCTGCGGAGTAAAATGGTATGGCTCCAACATTGCCAACCGTGAAAAAGGCCTTCCACGCTCTATCCTGATGTTTATTTTGAATGACATCGATACGGGTGCACCGATGGCTTATATGTCAGCTAACCTACTATCGGCTTATCGTACAGGCGCAGTTCCAGGTGTTGGCGCTCGCCACCTTGCACGTAAAGACTCCAAAGTCATTGGCTTACTTGGCCCTGGCGTCATGGGCAGAACAGCAGTTGCAGCCTTTATCGCCGCTTGCCCAGGGATCGACACCATTAAAGTAAAAGGTCGCGGTCAAAAAAGCTTGGACGAATTTGTGAAATGGACAAACGAGAATTACCCACAAGTCACGAATATTCAAGTGGTCGATACCCTAGAAGAAGTGGTACGTGATTCCGACATCGTCACTTATTGTAATTCAGGCGAAACAGGTGACCCATCTACTTATCCAATCGTCAAACGTGAGTGGGTGAAACCAGGCACCTTTCTTGCGATGCCAGCTTACTGCAGCTTAGACGATGCCATGGAGCAAAAAGATGTACGTAAAGTCTTGGACAATACTGGCTTGTACCAAGCTTGGTATCACGAAGTACCAAAACCTGCCCACAACTATATTCCACTCCCTGGTGTTCGCTTCATGGACATGATTGAGGAAGGCAAGCTAACGCTAGAAGAGTTGGAAGACATCGGCAAAATCACCGCTGGAGAGGCTCCTGGCCGTCTAAACGATGAAGAAATCATCATCATGTCAGTGGGCGGTATGCCAGTGGAAGATGTGGCATGGGCTACTGTGGTTTACCGTAATGCCATCGAGAAAAATATCGGTGTAAAACTCAATCTTTGGGATACACCAGCGCTTCGCTAACAGCAACGACTCGCTAATAGCGGCTAAGCAAGCGCCTATGTCTAAATAGGGGCTTGCTTACAGCGTATCTCGTTACCAACTTATAAGAGATTTGAGAAGAAAAATGAGCACCATTGTAAAAGTAAAAACCGGTTCTAAGTTTGAAGAAATCGCCAGCTACTCCCGTTTAGTCGAAGTGGATAACTGGATTTTTGTCTCCAATACAGCGGGCCGAAACCCAGTCACGCAAGAAATACCAGAAGACGTGATTGAGCAGACAAAACAAGTCTTCGCCAATATCGAGCGTGCATTATCGACCGTAGATGCATCTCTTGGGGACGTAGTGATGTCCCGTGTATTTATCCAAAACCCAGAAGACACAAACGCCGTCATGGAATTCATCGGCACTCAGTTTAAAGGCGTTAATCCAGCCACAACCGTGACTTGCCCGCCGCTGGGTTCCACTGTCTACAAAGTGGAGCTGGAAGTCACCGCGTATCGTGGTGCAGCCAAAGCAGACGTTCAGGAAATCAAATTGGCTTAACCGGAGTTTTGCATTGCTTATTCTCTGCAAATACTCTCTTTCATCATCTGGAAATGTGCTATGACAAAAACACTCGACGCAATTGAAACACAAGATCAGCTCCCCAAAAGCACCAGTGTGGTGATCATTGGTGGCGGCATTGTGGGGGTCACAGCTGCACTCACCCTTGCTGAACGCAATATCCCAGTGGTGCTGTTGGAGAAAGGTCACATAGCCGGCGAGCAATCTTCCCGTAATCTTGGCTGGGTGCGTAAAACCAATCGCCATTTTGATGATGTGCCTTTGGCCATGCAAGCGGATCGACTATGGGCAGAGATGCCAAACCGCATAGGCCAAGAAGTTGGCTACAAACAAGCGGGCATCATGTTCCTTGCTAAAACCCAAGCACAGCTTGCGATGCATGAAAGCTGGCTAAAATCCGTTGAGTCATTAGAGCTCGGTTCCAAAATATTAAGCGCTAAAGAAATCAGCCAAAAAGTACCGGGTGGTCAAGGCCACTGGGAAGGCGGAATTTTCACCCCTTCAGATGGTCGTGCTGAACCTTCGATAGCGGTGCCTGCCATGGCGAAAGCAGCCCAGAAAAAAGGGGCTATTTTGATTCAGCACTGTGCCGTTCGCACCCTCTCCATGAGCGCAGGCAAAGTCTCTGGTGTCGTCACTGAAAAAGGGGAAATCCGCTGTGATCGCGTACTGCTTGCGGGTGGTGCTTGGTCACGTCGCTTCCTCGGCAATTTGGGTGTGTCGCTGCCGACACTACCGTTGATTTGTTCTGTATTTAGAACCAAACCGATGGAAGGCCCGACTGATATCGCCGTGGGCGGTCCTGATTTCTCTTTTAGAAAACATAAAGACGGTGGGTTTATTATCACCCAGCGCGGCAAGCTTGATGCGCCCATTACGCTGGATCACTTGCTGATTGGTCGCCGTTATATGGATCAACTTCGCACTCAACGCGGCTTTTTGAATATTTCTTTTGGTCGTCATTTTATTAAGGACCTTGCCCTTGCTCGACGCTGGGGAGGCAACAAGGTGTCACCATTCGAAAAGATCCGCACCTTAGATCCAGATTTCAATGCCAACCTTAACCAAGATGCGTTCAACAACCTTTGTAATGCTTGGCCCGCTTTTGAAAAAGCCGAGCCAGAAGAAGCTTGGGCAGGTGTGATTGACGTCACCCCTGACTCAAACCCTGTGATTGATCATGTTCAAAAAATCCCCGGATTAACCGTTGCGACAGGTTTTTCTGGCCACGGTTTTGGAACAGGACCCGCTGCAGGGGAGTTAGCTGCGGACTTAGTATCCAACGCAACACCATTAATCGATCCAAGCCCTTATCGCTTTGATCGTCTCTAAAATCGACCTAAGATTTTAATCATAAGAGGAACGGAACAATGAGTGATACATCAACCATAAATTCAATACCGACAAGTCAAGGCATGTCGTCGAGCAGAAAGATCGGTCTGCTCACCATGATGGCAACTTGTATTGGTATGGTTATTGTGCAAGGGGCAATGATTTCTGCGATGCAAGGTATTGGTCTAGGTGGCATGGGCTTTATCTTTGCTATGCTGGCGGCGTTGATCATCGCACAATTTAATGCCATGAGCTTTTCTGAGTTGTCCTTGATGTTTCCACAAGAAGGAACACTGGCGACTTACACGCAAAAAGCCATTGGTCATTTTCCTGCCATCGTTTCGGTGTTTGCAGGCTATGTCGTCGTCGCCACCCTGGCCTTGCCCGTCGAATTATTCCTAGTGGATGCCATGGTTGGTCAGCTGCTGCCTGGCATGTTTCCTGAAAAGCTGATCCCAATTCTGATCGTAGCAATTTTGGCCATTACCAACATTATCGGTACCGATGTTTTTTCCAAAGTTCAGAACGTTTTGGCTTTTGTTATGGTCAGCGCCTTAATTCTTGTTGGTTTAGCGGCCGTTTCAGGCAGCCCAGAACCGCATCCTGTATTAACGGGTGCGACAGTCGATTGGGGCTTCTCTGGGGTAACCAACGGCAGTTTTATTGGTTTAATTGCCTTGGCTATGTGGCTGTTCGTGGGCTCTGAATACATCTGTCCTATGATCAATGAAGTGAAGAACCCAGAGAAAAACATTCCTCTAGCCATGCGTCTTTCTTTGTTCGCTATCTTCTGTATCTTCGCCCTGTTTGTTTACGGCGCGAGCTTATACTTAAATACGGACGAGCTGCTGAAATCCCCTATTCCTTATCTAAATTATGCGAATGCCGTATTTGGTAAAGCGGGGTTAATCATTGCCACCGTTATGGCGTTGACAGCGACCTGTAGTACCGTAAATACCATTTTTGCAGCACTCCCACGTATGCTTCACGGTATGGCACACGACAAACAAGCTTTTCCTATTCTAAAAGCGACCAACCGCTTTGGTTCACCTTGGGTGGGCATTGTGATGATGGCCGTTCTAAGCGTCATTCCTTTTTTATTGATGACTATAGACTCTTTGATTGTCTTTGTAATAGCGGCCACCACAAGTTATTTGTTGGCTTACATCATTGCACACATTGATGTCATCGTCTTGCGTCGCCGTATGCCAAATCACAAGCGCCCTTATCGCACACCTTTCTTCCCAATACCACAAATTCTGGGAATCGTGGCCATGGTGTACGTAGCGCTGAATAACTCTCCGTCACCAGATATGACCAAGATGGTGTATAGCATTGCTGGGGGCATGTTGGTGGTGATTTGTGTGATCGCTGCTCTCTGGGTGAAGTTATATATGAAGCGAGGGCTATTCGAGCCTGATATGGATTAATACTCCCACTTCAAAACGTCAGCTGACTTTTCTAGTCACTGGCGTTTTGCTTTTTCAATATATTGTTATCGCTGTTAAATTAACGGGACCTGCCTATGCTGTTTAGTAAAAAGAAAAACCTTGAGGCTTTGCAAAACAAGTTAGCGGAAGTGAACACTGAAAAAATCGCTTTAGAACAGGAGATTCATCATCTTAAGGAAGAATTACTCCAGCAGAAAGAGAAACATCAAAACACTTCACCACAACAAACGCTTGATGAGCGTTTACTACTCGCCCAGCAACCTCTTCTTAACCAAGCTCTCAATGCGATCACACAAGTTTCTGAATATCTATTTGAGCCCATGAGCGCATCGGAAGGCAGCAACCAAAAAATTGCTGACAACAAATCCGACATTGCTAAACTCACCCTCTCTTTAACGGACATTGCCAACAAAACCCAATCCACTCTTGACGATGTTAACAATCTCAAAAACATTACCAATGACATTAAAAGCTTCACCGACATTATCCAAAGCATCTCTGAACAGACCAATTTATTAGCACTCAATGCTGCCATTGAAGCCGCTCGCGCCGGCGAATACGGACGAGGCTTTGCGGTTGTGGCAGACGAAGTTCGCACTCTGGCTAACAAAGCTCGAGACTCCAGCGAGCAAATTTCGACCTTGGTGCAAAAAATTGATGGCCGTACCAACACGGTCAGCGGGCAAATCGACATACTGTATCGCTCAGTATCAGATGCCAGTCAGAGTTGCGAACAGCTTGATCAATCCTTCCGACTCACCGCACAAGATGCTGAAAAGATGATGTCTGCGGGCTACCATTCCATGGCCTTTGCCCATGGGTCTGCCAGTCTGCTAGAGCTTAACCAATGGCAATCATCCTACCTTATCGCCGCCTTAAGCAACCAAACACCAAGCGCCTTTAGAGACATCAAGGAGACGGATTTTGGTAGTTGGTATTACCAAGGTACAGACAATGAGTTTAACTTCCGTTCACTCTCCGACTTTCTTAAGATTGACAATGAATTGTTTACTTTAAACGAGATAGCAAAGGAGCTGACACAAACTGCAACCCATAGCTCTGAATACTTAGCGCAACGGCAAGAGAACATAGTGCAACACATCATAAACATCTACCAACATATGCAACAGATCCAGAATTACCTATTTAAACAAATCCAAGATTGAAGTAACACTTCTCTTTAGAGACAGAAGTCATCTCCTAGACAAGGTTATCTATGGTTTTTTATTCGCGACAAGTACCGAATGTGAATATTCGGTTTTATATTATTTAAAGAAAATAATATAAATAAGGTAAATATATAATGCGTATTGTACAAAGTAATATAAAGGTTTATTGAAGGCCTTAAGTTTTTTACCGACCACTCTTACTTTATACAAATAAGCAAAAATTTTATTTAGAAATCCGACCTTGTCACCTTTTACATTCTTTGTCGCCGAGGCTGCCAGTAATGTGTAAGACAAAAATTCATTAAACCAATCCACTAAAAATAAATTAACGGGCCGCTTAACATCTAGAAATAGCACAATTCTATTTTGCTCTGTTTTATTTTCGGCATAATGAATAAAAGTCTCATCAAACATAACAGGCTCGCCATCCCGCCAAGAATACTGTATACCGTCAACGACAATATGACAGTCATCAGAATTGGGGGTTACCAAGCCTAAGTGGTAGCGCAACGACCCCGCATAAGGATCTCTATGCTTCACCAGGCGAGCTCCTGGAGGCAACATGGCAAACATGGCCCCTTTCACACCAGGCACACTGGATAGCAGCGCCACTGTATTAGGACATAACCGCTTAGCGGACTTTAGATCAGCGCCGTACCACTTTAAGTAAAAGCGCTTCCAGCCAGTACGAAAGAACGAATTAAAGCCAAGATCATCCAAATCATCAGACGCCTTGATTTGTGCTGAATTATTCAAGACGAGTGCCTCATCACGAATCATTTCCCAGTTGTCTTCTACAACCTTCAGCTCAGGGAATGCTTTAACATCAACAAAAGGGCTCTTTTTAACGCGAGAAAACAGGTAGAATAGACAATTAATTGGGCCTAAGAAATTGGAATGATCGGTAATTCGACGAGATAACTTACTATGCTTAACCACACCACGGTTCTGAACATAAAAAGCGCATATCACGAACAATAGAAAAACAGCAACCCCCATACATACATCCCCCAAGGTATTGAAAACACCTCAATAATGAGGCTAATCCAAGCTATGCTATTTTAACCACCATTCAAAAACAAATTAACTTTACTCATTATTGAAATAAGAAAAAGGAATAACTTAAAAAATTCTTAAGGAAAAACACCATTCCTAAAAAAAGAGGAGAATAAGAAAATAAATAGAAAATATATTGAGTATGCAATGGTGATTTCATCCCAAAAAGAAGAATAAATATAAACCATTCGACATATCGAAATAACACTCAGCTTTCAAACAAATCAGGCTAACAAAGGCATTCAGAAAACTTTACCCAGTAAGCAATGCTATAGCCATAAAAGACATGATCTATTATGGCTATAGTAGGTTAGCTCTGAGCCGGGGAATAAGACTTACGAAAACAATTCTATCCCTCAAATAGCAGATAATCACATAAAACAAACATGAGTAAAGTCTCTGCTATACTCTAGATGTTTACAATTCACACGCCAATAACGTGCCTTGTTTTATCGCACGTTTCGCATCAAGCTCTGATGCAACATCCGCTCCGCCAATAAAGTGCACAGGTCTATTTATGCTCTCACCTAAGGTTTTATTGGGTAATTGACCCGCACAAATCACGACGTTGTCGACCGCCAAGCATTGCGGCTCCCCAGCTACAGTGAGGTGCAAACCTTGATCATCGATTTTTTGGTACTCACAATTGGCAAGCATGGTCACGCCTTTTTTCAACAGCTCAGTTCGGTGAATCCAGCCTGTGGTTTTTCCTAAATTCGCACCGACCTTGGAGGCTTTTCGCTGTAGCAAGAAGACTTCCCTCACGGCTGGTTGAAAGTTTGGCTTCATTCCTTCCACGCCACCTCGGGTTTGAAAGGTCATATCCACCCCCCACTGATTCATAAACTCACCAATGGTTTTGGCCCCGTGGGATAGGTCATGGATCAGGTATTCGCTGATATCAAACCCAATACCACCCGCACCGATCACCGCCACACGCTTACCAACGGCATGACCATTCATGACATCCAAATAGCTCAACACTTTTGGATGATCGATTCCCTCAATCGCCGGTTCCCTTGGTAAGATACCCGTTGCCATAACCACATCGTCAAAATCGTATTGATTCAATAGCGATTCATCAACGCATGTATTGAGTTGTAACGTGACACCTGTCAGTGCAATTTGACGCTTAAAATAGCGCAGTGTTTCATAAAACTCTTCTTTACCAGGAATACGCTTAGCAATATTAAATTGCCCGCCAATCTCACTGGCCATATCAAATAAAGTGACCTTATGTCCTCGTTTTGCCGCCGTTGTCGCAAACGCTAAACCAGCAGGGCCAGCCCCTATAACACCAATACGCTTTGGCGTTTCAGCGGGCGCAATAATGAGCTTCGTTTCATGGCAGGCTCTTGGGTTAACCAAGCAAGATGTGACTTTCTGATAAAAAACATGATCCAAACAAGCTTGGTTACACCCGATGCAGGTGTTGATTTCATCAGCTCGATTTTGCCGCGCTTTCACCACAAACTCGGGATCGGCAAGAAACGGCCGAGCCATAGACACCAAATCCGCATCGCCCCGAGCCAGAACGCCCTCAGCAACCTCTGGCATATTGATCCGGTTAGAGGTAACCAAAGGGAGAGTTAACGACTCTTTAAGCTTCGCTGTCACCCAAGTAAAAGCCGCTCTTGGAACTTTCGTAGCAATCGTCGGTACTCTGGCCTCATGCCAGCCAATGCCCGTATTGATAATCGTTGCGCCTGCTTTTTCGATCGCTAAACCCAGAGAAGTGACTTCGTCTAATGTACTTCCCTGCTCCACCAAATCCAGCATAGACAAACGGTAGATAATGATAAAATGTTCACCCACCGCATCACGAATGCGGCGTACAACCTCTACCGGAAGACGCATCCGATTCTCGTATTCTCCGCCCCAATCATCCTCGCGATGATTCGTACGAGCAGCAATAAACTGATTGAGTAAATACCCTTCGGAGCCCATCACTTCCACTCCGTCGTAACCGGCTTTTTGCGCTAATAAGGCAGCACTCACAAAGTCATCAATTTGCTTAGCAATTTCATCCTGGGTTAATTCATGGGGAGGGAAAGGGTTAATCGGAGCTTGCAATGCGGAAGGAGCAACCAATTTTGGGGTAAAAGCATAACGGCCTGAATGCAAAATTTGCATACAAATCTTTCCGCCTTCGGCATGGACCGCAGACGTCACTTGACGATGATTGTCTACATCCTTTTCGCTTGCCATCAAAGCCGCACCAGCGTAAACCCCTCCTTCCTCATTTGGACCGATACCACCTGTTACAATCAAAGCCACGCCGCCCCTGGCTCGCTCTGCGTAAAACGCAGCCATACGAGGAAAGCCATCTTTGGCTTCTTCTAATCCCAAATGCATGGATCCCATAATAATGCGGTTTTTTAATTGCGTAAAACCGAGATCCAATGGTTGAAAAAGATGCGGATAAACTGACTGACTCATAATGATGCCCTTTTAAGGATGTTATTGTTATACAAACCACGACACGACTGCTGTGCTCGATACCTCGTACTGGGTTCGCTTATAGAGGTCTCTTAACAAGCCGAAAACAATCTAGACACTGTCAAGATAGAATTTAATTTTGACACTGTCAAGATAAACCGTTTTAATCCGAGCATGACCACAACGAAAAAAACCTATCATCATGGTGATTTGAAAATCACCTTAATCCAAGCCGCTAGCGACCTGCTTCATAAAGAAGGGGCCAATGCCTTATCGATGCGTAAGCTAGCAGACATTGTTGGCGTATCTCGCACCGCCCCCTATCACCATTTCAAAGATAAAAATGCTTTACTCTGCGCCATCGCAGCCAATGGCTTTGAGCAGCAAACAGAACAGCTTAGACAGCTGATTAACCAGCAAGACCATAGCGAAGAAACCTTTAAAAAATACGTCTTTTTATACATACACTTTGCCCAACAACAAAGTGAACTCTACGATCTCATGTATGGCCGCACCTTGTGGCAAACAGGCACACCTAATGACAGCCTAAAGCTAGCATCACGCCAGGCTTTTAAATGCTGGATAGACTGGGTAGAAGCCCTGCAAAAAAATGGCGTTTTGACCAGCAGCAATACACCACTCAGGGTCGGACAAGCCACCTGGGCGAGCCTACACGGCCTTGCCAGATTCTTAATCGATGGTATCTATATTGATGAAGAAAACGTTACCGAAATGGCAGAACAAATGCTTGAGATGATGGTAATCAAACACCCTCTTGCCTGAATAAGATAAGAAGATAAAAGAAATACAAGATATTGAGCACACAAATATAAGCATCGTGTACTCAATATAAAACGCGAGAAAAACGAAGTAGAACGAATAGAGCGCTTCTAATACGCTTTTTCCTCTTGATTAATAAAGATCAATACTAGAAAGAGCACCACGATAAAACGAAATGCTGAGGATTGCCCATTCCAAATTTTAGACTGCCACATTAAAAACCACTCTGCACCAATGGTCATAAATCCAGTAAACCAAAGTAACACCCCAAGCACTAAGCCAATATTGGCCCATTTTTTGGCACGATCAAAGGTTCTGTTGTCAGCCAGTCGGCTATGCCACATTTGCCACACACCCAGCACACACAATATTCCTACCATGGCTTCGGTAAAGATAATCAGCCAATAAAAAGCGTGGTGTAGAAACGGTGTCTGAATAGAGCGATAGATCAGCGGATTATTATTGAAAATCGAATCCATGGTTAAGACATGCTGCACAAACGCATAATTGGATCCATAATCCACGATATTATTAAAAGCAACCAATCCTGCAAACAAGGCAACACAGGCCACTAAAATAACTTTGATAATTCTTAAATGATTCATACTCACGGTCCATATGATAATAATTGATCTCCGAGTTTCTCCTTATACACTGGAATCTAGCGAAAAAAAATACCGACACAAAAATGTATCGGTATTTTTTGGGAGACAAGCCCTTAGAAACGATCAAATCGATAAGGAGCAGGATTGACTATAGGCTCGTGGTTGGAGACAAGATCCGCCGCTAACTGCCCCGCGGCAGGTCCCGTTCCAAAACCGTGACCCGAGAAACCCGTCGCAACCGTTAAACCAGGGATGCTTTTCACATGATCAATCACCGGACTTGAATCAGGCGTGACGTCGATCACCCCAGCCCAAGCCTCTTCTAGCTCAGCCGCTTCAAACGCTGGCCAAGCCTTTCTCAAGTTAGTTATGGCCTCATTGTTCAAAGCTGGATTGGCTTGTGGGTCCATAGTGCGGATTTTTTCAAAAGGCGTCACTTGCTTACCGTTCCAGCGCCGTGCCAAGGCTAAATCTTTAAAAAACTCACGGCCCATCGACACACGCAAAAAACCACCTTGAGTGCGTAGTTGGGATAGGTAGCGTCGGCCAATCAATAAATGATCTAAAGTGAGTTTGGCATCTAACGCCCCACGCTGGGTGACAATAAAACCACCGCCTTGATGTTTCCTAAAAGAGAAATCTGGACCGCCAACGGCAATATCAGTCGGCCCTTCCATTGGCTTGGTTCGCATCACTGAACATATTAATGGCAAGGTATATAAAGACACCCCCAAGTTGCCTAAGAAGCGTCTTGACCACGCGCCCCCCGCCAGTAGCACTTGTTCACAACGAATTTCTCCTTGTTCTGTTACCACGCCAGAGACCTTGCCTCCCGACATGGATAAAGTGCGAACGGCACAGTTTTGCACCATTATAGCCCCCAGCTCAATGGCTTTTTTCGCCATGGCTGCGGTTGCAACGGCAGGCTCCGCGCGACCGTCAGAAGGTGTATAGATTCCCCCTACCCAATCGCCCTTTCCACCGGGCACTTTTTGATCAATTTCTTGTTTGCTCAATAAATGTGAGTCCAAATCCAGAGCTTGAACGGACTTCAGCCAGCCTTCACTTGCTGCTAGCTCTTCTTCTGTTTTTGCTAAAAACATAATGCCAGCTTGTTTATAGCCAGCATCATGACCAATTCTCTCCGGCATTTGCGCCCAGAGTCGATCAGCCGCGGCCGCCAGAGGCACATCCTCTGAGTGACGGTTGGTTTTCCGAATCCAGCCCAAATTTCGTGAAGACTGCTCTCCGCCGATATGGCCTTTTTCTAACAAAACAACAGGAATATTGCGCTCAGCTAAGGTTAGCGCAGCCGTCACGCCAACAATACCACCGCCAATCACCACAACCGTCGTTGACTCTGGTAACTGATCTTGCGTTTGTACCGCATCGAGTGTTTTTGTCATAACAAATTCCCTAGGCATGAAAGGATGCTTTCTTATGACGAAAACATCCTCTTAGTGTTTTAAAAAACCGGATAATTAAGCAATTGTGATCTCTTGAACATTGGCTTTCGAAGCGCCACGATAAGCCGTGACTTCTAATTCCACTTTATAAACAGTGGAGCCTAAAGGAGGACAAGTCACCGTCGTCGCTGGGTTAACCCCTTTAAACTTAGTACCAATAAACTCCATCACCGCGGGAGTGTCTGCTGGGTCTTGAATAAACACTCGTGACACAACGACATCTTCTAAACCAGAATCGACCGCCTTAAGAGCCTTCTCAATGTTACTGAAAACTTGTTTAGCTTGTTCAATCACATCCTCTGGAATTTCTTTTGTCTCTGGATTACGGCCTGCCGTATTAGAAACATAAATCCAATTATCGATAGAAACCACACGAGAATAGCTGCCTTTCTCTTCAAAAATGGAACCCGTTTTTGCCTTGATAATAGTCGTCATGGTATTCACCCTATAAAATAATAATGTTTAAAAGTCGTTTTATTAATCGCTCAATGGCAGCGAACCTGATTGAGGATGTCATCAGATTCGCTCTGTGATTGTTGTTATTTCAGTATTTATGCTGCTACTTCAGTATTTATGCTGCTACTTCAGTATTTATGCTGCTACTTCAGTATTTATGCTGCTACTTCAGTATTTATGCTGCTACTTCAGTATTTATGCTGTTATTTCAGTACTGGGGTTTCCCAAAGGTTCAATTTGACACCAATACCTTTCTCTATTGCATTGCGGTAAATCACGGTTGCCCAAGCAATGTCTTCTACTGGCATACCACCAACAGACATAATGATGATCTCTTCGTCGTTTTGGCGACCTGGCGCTTCGTTTGCCACGATTTTACCAATGTCTTCTAGCTCCGCTTTATCAAGTTGACCGGAGGCGATCATGTCCATAAAGCGCACACCGACTAGTGGAACATGGTTATGGGCCGGTTTCGGTAATTCCTCATACCATGCCTCGTATAAGCGCGTATTATCCAATACCTTACGAACACTAGGACCTTCCATTCCCTCATCTAACGAACAACTGGCTGGCATGGCTAAAAATGCCCCCGGTTTCACCCACTCACGTTTTACCATTGGGTAAGTCGTTGGATCACCAGTCTCTCCAGAGTTACAATAAGTGACGAGATCTGAACCTCTAACCACGTCTTCAATAGTATCCACTACTTGGATATTGGTAATTTGTGGAAAGGCTTCCTTCACCCACCCAATGAAATCATCCAAACTCTTTTGACCACGGCCTTTAATCTTGATGGTATCAATATGATGACACGCCGCCATAAAAGCAGAGACGGTAGTTTTCCCCATCACACCCGGGCCAAGCAGCCCAATCACTTTTGCATCTTTACGAGCTAAATGACGCGCGCCCACGCCTGGGATCGCTCCTGTGCGGTAAGCAGACAATAAATTGGCCGACATATAAGCCAAAGGCGCAGCGGTCTCAATGTCGCTTAGCGTTAACATCAAAATAGAACGAGGCAATCCTTTCTCACGGTTGGCGATGTTAGAGCCATACCACTTCACGCCACAGGTCTGAAAATCCCCGCCTAAATAAGCAGGCATGGCCATTAAGCGTCGATCTGCCGTGGGTTTTGGCATCGTTGGAAAAGGAGACTCTTCAGGAAACGTAATCAAAGCGCCATGGGAATCACTATTAGGACCTGCCATGCGATAATCGCCTTTATGCAAAAGCGCAAACATTTCTTCCATGGTGTCGACACATTTGGGCATATCGGTAACACCAGCACGAATCATGTCCTGCTCTGATAGATAAATAAAATCGATAGTTGTGTTCTCAGACATAGCAATACCTAATAATAGAAATGAATAGTTTTTGTTTTTTCGCTCCTAAACCGGACAAAATAAATCTCTTTATTTTGATTCAACGCCAATGACTCACTGACTCTTGATGCAAATGGATTAGCAACGCTTGCCTTTGATCCTAGTCCCGTCGAATGGCTGCGTATTGGAATTTTCCGACATGAACGAGGCTGACCCAACAAACCAAAGGTTACGGTATAATTTTTGCATGATTATTTAGATACCTAAGCACCTAAGAGAAAGTGAAAGCAGCTTATATGCTGATTTTTTATTCGTCCTTCATCCAAGCAGAGCCATGCCATGTCAATATCATCCAGCGCTATTCCGATGTTCGATATTCGCTCAGAACAACCTTGGTTTGTTCTTAATTCTGCTCAACAATTCTCTCTTTACCCGTCGTCAAATCCGGCCATATCCCACTATTACAGTTTTGAACTGAAACGGGAATGCAAACTTAACTTTGCCATTCCTGATGGTTGTGTCGATGTGGTATTTGACTGTGATGAACATCAGCCACGGGGCATGATTTGCGGTACGCCACTGGAAGCTCGTAACACCCAACTTATCAGTCAACATCGTTATTTCGGAGTGCGGTTTGCAAGAGGCGTCATACCGGATTTTGTTAATGTCGCCACAGGGGATTTAATCGATCAAGAGTTTGACTTCTTAGAGACGATCCCCAACAGTTACGAGGCTTTCGAGAAGATTGTTAGCCAATCTAGCTTTGCCAAACAGGTGGCCATTTTTAACGAATTTTTATTGGGCAAGCAGATAAGACAGCCTTCCCCACTCACCCTTCAAGTGGTTCAGGATATCTACAAGAAAAAAGGCAATATTCGGATTCAAGACTTGGAAGCCCTAACAGGCTACACGACGCGAACCATACAAAGACAGTTTCGCGACGATCTCGGCGTGTCTCCCAAAACATTCAGTCGCATTATTCGTTGCCAATCAGCCGTGTGTGATATCCATAACAACAATGAATTGGTTTTCTCTGATTTGGCCTGCGACTTAGGGTTTTATGATCAATCGCACTTTCTCAGCGAGTTCAAAAAACTTGTCAGTACTACACCATTGGATTATTTGAATCGTATTTCACGCGGCACCTATCAACAAAGAATCCGTTATTACTGAACCATTCCCGTGCAATGATGTTCCTTCTGCCTAAAAAAGCCCCAAGATGGCGCACTCTTAGTCTTTTTAGCGCGCCAAATTTTCCTATAAAAAAAAGCCGATTGAGGTCTTTCTCAATCGGCTTTTTTATCAATATAAATCGAAACGCTTGTTCTTTTTACTCACTACTCACACAGTTTTTGGCACCGTGTTTAACTTATCTTCTTCAACATGATCAAGGGCTGGATCCCCTTTCCCTTTGGAGATTTTGATCACATAGCCAGTCACAAATAAGGTCACAGCGATACCAACCGCAGTGGATACAGACATAGATAAGCCAAAGCCTAATGTACTGTTATTGAGTATAAAGGTCGTACAAACCGCCGTCATAAACATCGCTGGAATCGTAGAGATCCAATGTAACTTATTGAAACGAAGCAAGTAGGCAGAGGCGGTCCATAACATCATTACTGCGGTCATTTGGTTGGCAAAACCGAAGTAGCGCCAAATCACAGCAAAATCCACCTGCGTCAGAATGCCACCAATAATGAACAGAGGAACAGACATAAATAAGCGGTTTTTCATTGTCTTTTGCTCCATGCTAAAGTATTCCGCCAAGATCAGACGGCTAGAACGGAATGCCGTATCGCCAGAGGTAATCGGCAAAATAACCACACCCAAGAAGGCAATGATGCCACCGAACGTACCAAGCAAACCAAAGGACGCAGTATAAACCACATTACCCGGTCCGCCATGGGCAACGGCGGCCCCCAATGAACCCATTGTGCCAAAGAAGGACAGTGCAATCGCACACCAGATCAAAGCGATCACCCCTTCACCTATCATGGCGCCAAAGAAGACAAAGCGACCATTTTTCTCATTTTCCAAACAGCGCGCCATCAAAGGTGATTGCGTGGCATGAAAGCCCGATACGGCACCACATGCAATGGTGATAAATAGAGCGGGCCATAGAGGTAAATGATTTGGGTTCATATTGGTGAACATATCGCTAAACGAATAGTTCGCTAACAGCGCATGATGGGATGAAAAGCCAATCGCACCGACCAACCCAACAGACATAAAGATCAGCAACGCACCAAACAATGGATAAAAGCGCCCGATGATTTTATCGATGGGGACAATGGTTGCCAAAATATAGTAAGCAAAAATAATGGCGACCATGGTTCCCATGGACAATGTTGCGCTGGTTTGATGATTCACCAAATTGGTAATCATGCTCGCAGGGGCAGACACAAACACCACACCAACCAATAACAGCAACACCACAGCAAACACATTCATAAAGTGTTTTGCGCCTTTGCCAAGATAGCGTCCCGTGATAGAGGGAACCGATGCCCCACCATTACGAATAGACAGCATCCCAGAAAAGTAATCGTGAACGGCACCAGCGAAAATACACCCAAAGACAATCCAGAGCATGGCAGCAGGACCATATAACGCCCCCATAATGGGACCGAAAATGGGGCCAACACCAGCAATGTTTAATAACTGTACGAGGTACACTTTCTTGTTCGACATGGGAACGTAATCCACACCATCACGCTTAGAAAACGCAGGTGTCGTACGATTCTCTTTGATACCGAAGACTTTTTCGACAAAAGCCCCGTAAATGAAGTAACCCGCGATCAGCGCGGCTACACAGAATAGAAACATCATCATTTTATTATCTTCCTATTGCATAATTGTTTTTATAGTTGCGACAGCAAAGATAAATCGGCTTTTCTAAAGAATCACCAGAGCTTTTGCTTAGTGGCAAGATACTAAGCTAAGCGGTCATAGAAAAAATTGAGCGGAGCGGGACAAACTTAAAAGGTCAGTAAAATGCCATGAAGATGACGAGGGGTACACATTCCTTCCAAAGGTGTCACCATCGTTAAATAATCCCCAACATATGCTTCAAAGTCTTTAAGTAACGACGACTCACCGGCACCTGCTTCCCACTGAGTGTCACCACTTCCGCCAAGCCATTATCCAGTAACTGAATCTCTTTAATGCTCTTCGTATTAATAAGATATTGGCGATGACAACGCAGTAAATCCGTTTTTTCTTCCAAGGTTTTTAACGTGAGTTGGCTACTTGCCGTCTGATGAGCCGTTTGCACATGAACCCCCGATAGATCACTGTAAACCATTTCAATCTCCTGAAGTGGAATGATCATAATGCGATTGTGTCCAAGACAAGGCACTTGCTGCAGTATTTTTGGCGTGAGCGCATCAATTTGCGCCTGTGTATGGGGCACCTCTTGATTATGCTTCACCTTTAACAGGCGCTGTAGAGTCTTATCCAAACGTTTCGGGTCTACCGGTTTCAGCAAGTAATCAAGGGCGTTGTCTTCAAACGCGCGAACGGCATACTGATCAAAGGCCGTGACAAACACCACACACGGCATCGTCTCAGGGTCCAACATACCAATCAGCTCAATACCACTGAGTTGTGGCATTTGAATGTCCAAAAAAACAGCATCGGGCTTTAACGTATTAATCAACTTGAGCCCTTCTATGGCATTATTGGCCTGCGCGACGACGTTCACTTTTGCGGACTCTTGAAGCAACTCTGTCAGCTCTTCACGGGCCAAGAACTCATCATCTATTACTATTGCCGTTAGCATAACCACTTTTCTCGACGATTATTGTTATTGAATGATTGCGCAGCCAACCCCACACCTTAAGAAGAGACCGGATCAGGGACGAGAAAACGCATTCGTGTTGCTTTGCCTGCTTCACACTCCGTTTGCAGCGCGGCTTTATCACCAAAAAAATGCACAAGACGCTTTGCGACAATCTCCATCCCTAGACCCTGATTGTCATCCGACGCTGGCACAAACTGCCCTGCATTGTCTTCCACAACAATATTATACCCCACCTCATTACGTTCACTATAGATGCGCACCCGCCCACCTTCTAACATCGTACTGATGCCATGCTTGATAGCGTTCTCAACCAGTGGCTGTAGGGTAAAACTGGGCAATAACCTCTCCTGTAACGCTTCATGAATATCAATCTCCACGGTTAGACGATCAGTAAAACGCGCCTTCTCAATCGTCAAATAAGCATTCACATGGGCAAGCTCATCTTTAAACGCCACCGTTTCAATATTCTGCTTGAGATTACTCCTAAAAAAATGCGAAAGATGCTGAATAAGCTCTCGTGCTTTATTCGGATCCCGACGAATCACCGCACTGATGGTATTGAGCGCATTAAATAAAAAGTGAGGGTTCACTTGCGCGTGCAGCAGCTTAATTTCTGCTTGAGTTAACAATGTTTGCTGCTGTTGGAAATCGCCATATAAAATTTGGCTCGACAATAACTGCCCGATCCCCTCTCCCATGGAACGATTGATATTCGACAAAAGTTTCCGTTTGGGCTCATAAAGCTTAATGGTACCCACCACTTTTTTACCCGCTCGCAACGGAATAACCAATACCGTCCCGAGCTTACAGGTATCTGAAATAGAGCAATGATAAGGTGATTCACGAGCGCCTAAATAAATAATGCGGTTTTGCTCCATTGCCTGTCGCGTATACTTGGAGGAAATCGGCGTATTGGGCTTATGGTGATCTTCACCAATACCAATAAAGGCCAACGTATTTTCCGTATCCGTAATGGCCACCGCTCCCACATTGGTCTCTTCGTAGATAATCCGAGCGACTTTTTCCGCACTGCTCCCATCAAACCCCGTACTCCAAATTCCCACACTGCGCTCGGCGATGGTCAGTGCTCGCCTTGAAAACACCGCAGAATATCGCTCAAAAATGGTTTTCTTATCTTGCAGAATACTGACAAATAACGCGGCCCCCACACAATTGGCAATGATCATCGGCGCCGCAATCTCAGACACCAAGGTATAGGCACGATCAAAGGGTTTGGCAACCGCAAGAATAATCAGCATTTGACTGACTTCCGCCACGAAAGTAATCGCCAATACAATCAAAGGATTAAATAGCAGGTAGGATTTATCCTTTCTGACTAAATACAAGTGCAATAAACCACCGATCAAACCCTCCGTGGTCGTGGAAATCGCGCAGGCCACATCGGTAAAACCACCCAAAGTATAGCGATGAATCCCCCCCGTTAACCCCACTGCAAAACCAACAACCGGCCCCCCCAGTAAGCCACCAATGACCGCCCCAATCGCGCGGGTATTAGCAATCGCATCGTTAATATTCAGGCCAAAATACGTTCCCAAAATACAAAACAGAGAAAAAAGCACATAACAACTAAATTTATGGGAACGCTGAGAGGAAATATTCAACAAAGGCAGAAATATTGGCGTCTTACTCAGCATATAAGCCAACACAAGATACACACACATTTGCTGCAACAAAGACGGAACTAAATGCATAAATCGATACTTATTGTTAAATGGAAAGCGGCAAACGAACACCCTAGAGGGTCAATTTACTCCCCTAAACCAAGGTGGACAAGGTTTAGGTTGTGTGAGTAAAAAAGTTCGGGCAATATCAAAGTAATACATTTATAAGACGATCAAAAAACATGGAAGAAGCATTACATATTAAACAAGAGCCCCCCAACCAGCCCGATGTCATGGCACTGATTAGCGATCTCGATGCCTATCAAGCATCTTTGTACCCGCCTGAAGCCCGTTACGCATTGGACTTAGCCTCTCTGTCCCAACCTAATGTACTTTTCGCTGTCGCCCGAGATCAACAGAACAAAGCTCTAGGTTGCGGGGCTATCGTTTTGAATGATTCATACGGTGAGGTAAAACGTCTATTTGTCAGCCCTGAAGCCAGAGGCCAAGGCGTGGCCCAACAATTGATTGCCACTTTGGAAACCAGCGCTTATCAATCAGGTTGTCGAACACTTATGCTGGAGACTGGCCCCTATCAGCCAGACGCCATCGCCTTCTATCGTAAACAAGGCTATGAGACTTGCGGCCCATTTGGCGACTATCCTGACCATCCTCTTAGCGTGTTTATGAGTAAATATCTCGATTAGCTATTATTACGAATAAAGCTTGTTATATACCTTTCTAAACAACCACGTTGTCGTGATGAGTAAACTACTCGTCGTGATACGACTCATCTAAAAATACATAGCCGCTTACAGTAAAACTTCACTTCTTACTGGTAGGACAGAATCATTATGCGCTATTCCGGCTTGTTATTACTTTCCGCTACTCTGTGCCAAGCTCCTATGGTATTTGCCGTAACGAAATTCGATTTTACCAATGAATACAATGCCACTTCGATCCATGCTCAAGGCGATCAGTATTTTATCGATCAAGTATCCAAATTAACGAAAGGTGATGTGCAAATCACCCTGCATACGGGTGGTTCGTTGGGGTTTAAATCCGCCGATAATTTTTATGCGGTTTCCGATGATGCCGTGCAAATAGCCGATACCCTCGCGGGCAGTATGGCGGGAATCGATCCTATTTTTTTAGTCTCCTCTTTGCCCTTTTTAGTAAAAAACGAAAAACAAGCCGAAGACCTTTATAAAATAGCAAAACCCTATTACCAAAAAATCTTTGCTAAAAATGGGCAAATATTGCTTTACGCTTCCCCTTGGCCGGCGAGTGGTATTTGGTCAAAAAAAACCGTTACCAACAAACAAGAGCTGGCGAATTTAAAAATCCGCACCTATGACAAAAATGGCACGTTAACACTACGTGACGCTGGCGCTGATCCCATTAAACTATCTTGGGCGGATGTGGTGCCTCAACTGTCGACAGGAGGCATTCAAGCCGTGCTCACCTCTGCGGATGCGGGCGCCAGTGGCAAGTTTTGGGAGCATCTCGACAACTACAGCGCCATTCAATACGCCATTCCACTCAACATGGTGCATATGAATAAAGATGAGTTTGATGATCTGCCTAAAAAGGATCAGCAAGCCATTTTAAAAGCCGCCGCACTCACGGACAAACACAATTGGCAAGCCGTAAAAACTCGGGTAGCAGAAAATTATAAAGAATTGACCGCACACAAGGTCACTATTCACAAAAATCTGCCAAAGCCCTTTATCCATTGGTTACAAGAGTCCGCTAAACCATCCCTTAAAGAATGGTTAAAAGATACCGGGCAACCGGGCCAAACCATCATTGCTGAATTTGAGAAAAGCAAATAATGCTGATTCGATTCTTAGCCACGCTATCAAGAAAACTTAATCGGTTATCTGGTGCCTTAGCCATGCTATTAATCGTCTATGTGCTATGCCATATCCTGCTGGAAATTGTACTGCGGTTATTTGGAACATCGACCTATGTTCTGGATGAATTTGTCGGCTACGCGGTGGCGGCCATTACCTTTCTAGGCTTAGGTTACAGCCTAGAAAGAAATAGCCTGATTAGAGTGAATATTCTCATGGATCGCTTACCAGAACGTTTTCATTGGCTGCTAGATCTGCTTGTTTCAGCTATGTCCTTCGCTATTTTCACGTGGATTTCCTACTACTGGTATATCAATACCCTGAGAAGCTTTCAGCGCGGCACAACCAGCTCGTCGATTGCCGAAACCCCGCTGTGGATACCCGAAGGCATGGTACTAATC
The DNA here is from genome assembly GCF_056173505.1 of Marinomonas sp. 63XJN7_7_ISO-PGPR-S23-202. Taxonomy (NCBI): domain Bacteria; kingdom Pseudomonadati; phylum Pseudomonadota; class Gammaproteobacteria; order Oceanospirillales; family Oceanospirillaceae; genus Marinomonas; species Marinomonas sp. 63XJN7_7_ISO-PGPR-S23-202. The sequence goes on from NZ_CM149677.1 coordinate 3,521,980, forward strand.
GGCTTAGTATTACTCTGTTTTACACTGCTGGTGAGAATGTTGTTATTGATATCAACACGACATGTGCCCCATATCGAGTTAGCCCAATCCCATGAATAGGATGTAAACATGGACATTGTATTAACCGCTGTTGCCGTGATGACACTTATTTTTGTGGTGCTTGGTTTAGGCGTCTGGGTGTTTTCAGGCTTGGCCATTGTTGCCCTTTTGTCTTTGGTGCTGATTGGCGACGTTAGTTTTCATCGGGCTGGCGCCATTCTCAGTCGTATTATTTTCAGTGCGGGAAATTCTTGGGAGTTATCCGCCATTCCACTGTTTATCTTAATGGGGGAATTGATTTTCCGTTCCGATATTTCAGATCGATTATTTAAGGGCCTAGAACCTTGGACCAAAAAACTACCAGGGGGAATACTGCACACCAATGTGTTCGGATGCGCCTTATTCGCTGCCGTTAGTGGTTCTAGTGCCGCCACCACGGCGACCGTTGGCAAGATCACCACAACGGAATTAAAAAAACGTGGCTATAATCGTAGCTTGTCCATTGGCTCCTTAGCAGGAGCTGGCAGCTTAGGGTTACTCATTCCGCCCTCTTTAGTCATGATCGTCTATGGAATTCAATCCGAAGTCTCCATCAGCAAACTCTTTATGGCGGGGATTTTGCCTGGTATTTTGATCGCCTTGCTATACTCTGGCTATCTTATCATTCGCGCTTTAATAAACCCGTCCTTGTGTCCACCAGAAAACGTTAGCCAAATCAGTAAGCTCAAGAGCATTGTGCTGCTTCTCCCTGTGATCTCATTGATTGTGATCGTCATGGGTGCCATCTATACAGGCATTGCCACTCCCTCTGAAGCGGCGGCGGTGGGTGTTTTTGCTACCTTGTTAATCTTACTAAAAGAAAGACAACTCTCTTTTGCAATGATTCAAGAAGCCTTGATCGCCACACTCCTCAGCTCCACCATGGTCTGCAGCATCCTCATCACCGCCGCGCTATTATCAACCGCCATGGGTTTTTTGCACTTACCATCGGAGTTAGCTCGCTATATTGCCAACCTACACCTGTCACCAGCATGGCTATTATTCGCCTTAGCTATTTTTTATATTGTATTAGGTCTTTTTTTAGATGGTATTTCCATCACCGTCATGAGCCTCCCCATTACCTTGCCCATCGTCGTGCAAGCAGGGTTCGACCCGCTTTGGTTTGGCGTATTTCTAGTGATATTGATAGAACTCGGGCAAATCACCCCACCCGTTGGCTTTAACCTCTTCGTCCTACAAGGGTTAACGGGGGAAAAAATAGGCCAAGTAGCAAAAGCCGCCTTCCCTTTCTTTATCCTCATGTGCACCGCGGCCCTTATTCTATGCCTAGTGCCCGATATCGCTTTATGGCTGCCAAACCTCCTATCGCCAAACTAGCATAAGTACGCCCAGAGGGAGCTAGAAAACTCAAACCTAATACACAGTAACTCGCGTTAGCAACCGCTCTATTCTATTTTTGAGCAAACTTTTATCGTCTTTTTTGGCTAATGCAGAGCCTTTTTATGATTCATATTGCCACCAATGTAGCAGAACGCTACATTTCTTATAGCGCATTAAGGAGATTGTATTATGTCTACTGCAAGTATTCGTCTCGACCAAGAGCTAGTTGATAAAGCCGCTATTATGGCTAAAGCTCTAAACCGTACAACACCAAAACAAATTGAACACTGGGCTAAAATTGGTGAAATCATGGAAGATAGCCCTGATTTACCTTACGAGTTCGTTAAACAAGCGATCATTGCCAAAGCAGAAAAAGAAGCCGGAAAACTTGAGGAATATCATTATGGCTAAAATCACTCAGATTCTTCAAACTCCTACCTTTAAAAAAGCAGTCAAGAAGCTATATAAAAACCAAAAGGTGGATCTAGATAAGGCAATCAGAGAATTGATTGAAGATCCGCTTCTAGGGTAACAGAAGAAAGGTGATTTATACTTCCTCCGCGTATACAAATTTAAGATGCTAAAACAACTTACATTACTTGTTTATACCTACGAAGATGATACCGTTACTCTCGAACTTATGGCTCTAGGTTCTCATGAAAATACTTATCGTGATGTGAAAAATATCGTCTGAGTTGATATGAATTAGAATGCCCAACTCACCGAGAAAATTTTGAAGGCGGCTTTTCCTCGAAGTTCCTTTCGCCAACTTTTAAGCTACTGATTGCAACAAAAGCTGTCGTAATTGCTGCTACGGCCAAGCATACTTCTTTAAAAGCCGAAATATATTCGATTGTTACGAAAAAACTCTTTTTAGCACTAACGGTTACAGCACGCGCGAGTTTACGAGTCGCAGTGCCTGTTTTTGTTACATGCGATACTGGTCGATAGCCAAACGCTCGCCATCTCGCTCTTTCTCTCTTATGTCTTTAGCTTCTAGGTCAGTAGATTGTAGAAAGTGTACCAAAAATGAGACCCAGGACTCTTGATAAACATAATCGTTGTGGGGCTCATCATAAAGGCAAAACTCAGCATTAGTTTCGAATGGATCACTTTCTCCATTTGGTGGCCGTATTTCAAATAGCTTATAGAGGCTAACATGCAGATTCTGGGTTAATGCCTTCCTATTTAGAGTTTCATTTACTTTTTTAACTACTTCAGAAGGCTTTAGCCGACCAACATTCGCGGCTTCAATCTTTACTGTTTTATCCTTAATTATTACGGTTAGCTGTTCGTAGGCTGCTTTATCTTCTTCGCTTAACGCATCCCATTTGACAAATTCAACAGCGGCATCAGCTCGATTAGTATTTGAAATCTTAGGGATTTGAATGAGTTTTATGCTGTATTCTTGAGAATTATACGTTTGTTCATCTAACGTATTCCGGTATTTTTCAACAAAAGAAACTATCTCAGAAAGATCTTTAGACAACGCAGAACGATTGGCCTGTTCTTGTTTTTGTGTACGTATTTGGGAGAACTGAAGGCTATATACCAATGACTCGTTGATAGAATATGAACTACCAAAAAACTCAATTAACTTACTTTCATAGTTGAACAGCAAAGATTGACATTCTCCGAAGATTAAAGTATCGATCTCTCGTTTTTCTATATGACGGTGCTCAATTTTATTTCTTAGCTTTATGAAAAAGTTAAGATTTGACTCGATACTAGGCTCAAGGCTCCCATGCTTCTTGATGCACGTTGATAATTCCCAAGCCTTCCTTTCTCCATCAACCATTTCATATCGATTGTTTTTCTTCTTGTAATAGTATTTGTCGCCAATAGTGTTGTTAAAATGAGCATGAAACAATCTAGTCCATGCCATAATCATCATTGTAATAAAACCTTCACTTCGAAACGTGGTCCGTGGTTTATTATAGATTTCAACTGCTAGAAGCGCCGAATCGATGGAAGCGTCAAGAATTGATTTAGTCTTTCCTTTTCTTAAACTCAAAGTAGCTCCCTAATGCTTGTAACGTTTGAACTCACTGGTTTTTACGGAGCGCAGCGGAGTAAAATCCAGTGCAGTGATTTGTTAGCCCATCATTTCAATTCATTTGTGTATCTATCGTGACGCCAAAAAATCTACCAACCTCTTGAAGGAAGATTCCCTGCGCATCATTAAATGCAACATGCTCTGCGAACGGGATATTCAGGAAACTTATATTTTTTACAGTTCCACGAAGTCTCACCATACTTTCGAGTGAAGTCAGCGGATCTTTGTCTCCTCGGATAACCAGCATCTCATTGTCAATCTGCCCCATCAGTGTTCCGGGATGCCCATCAATACTCAAATCCGTCCACATAGCCACAACGGCCTTGGAAAAATCGTCGAAGTCAGGCTCCGGATTGAGGCGCATATAACTTTCATAGCTTGAGGGAAACATTTTTTTCCAGATGTCTCCGGTCATACCGGAAAGCATTCCCCATGCAGGATCATTCTGACTCATTTCCCACCTTGCCCCAATTGTAACTATTTTGCGAAGCCTTGGGTCTTGTCTAACGGCATAACAATAAGCGGTGATGCCGCCATCACTAAATCCGAGAATGTTGAATTCCTTAAGTTCAAGGGAATCGATTATCTGCGCCAGATCATCTGTCAACAGCTTGTAGGAAAGCTTTCGCGTCCCAATACTCGATTTTCCGTGTCCGCGACTGTCTATACCAATAAGCCTAAATTTGCGGCTCAAAATTGGAACAATAGTATTGAAGTCTTCCATGTTGCCAAAACCGCCATGCAGCATAATCAACACTGGCAACTCCGGATTCCCTTTTTCTTCCACGTATATTTTGGCGTTGCCACAAGAGATATACCGACCGGACACGTGTTCAAACATATTCCCCGTCATATGAATTGACTCCTTTTTTCGGATGGCCATGCAGCCCACCGATGAGACGATCATCAGTACCACAAATATAAACAGAAACGATTTCTTTGTCTGCATACTATGCTGATTCTAATCGGGGCTAACACTTTAATAGTGTGCATGCGCATTTATCCAATAAATCGGCGTGCGCGTTATTCTGGTCTTAGCCATTTAGATAAATTTATCTAACACCATGATTTATATAAAGTTATTTATCATAATGAGTCTTCAGGCTTCAGATGAAACAAGCATGCTTGTTTTGTCTAATAACCGAGCATCAGGAGGGAAAAATATGTGGCTTTCGTCTTCCTAGACGCTATCCTTACACTCTAATCTATTTTCAAATAAGCGCCAACTAGAACATGTTGATATCTGATTCAGCGCAGGGTCAAAGCCCTTTTCGTGAAAGCACATCAGAATAATTAGCTTTAATCAGGTCGAAAAGGTGTTCGACCCCATGGATCCCACGCCTTTGCAGGGATGACTTATTAGGCGCCATAGCGGGATAACTAGAGATTGCTTCAATCTAAAATCGTTTATTCGATGCAACGAAGTTGCACGACGGTACGGCGCTGCATAACAGTATCCGCTAACCTTTATCTAACTGACAAAACAGCTCAACACCTTACGATATCGAGCATCTAGCGAATCATATTGTTAAAAAAGAAAATGAGATGTTTGGGCTTTAGCCCGATAAAAGCTCTTTTGGTTACTTTTGCAGCGTTTGGCAAAAGTTACCCGCTCAGCAGAGCGGAATAAACGAGCAGCTCAAAGTAATTGAGTGGAAACAATTACACCGGAAGACCCAAAGAACAACCCTATCCTAGCCTTCCCCTTAAAAAAGGGGAAGGGACTTGGTGATTAGTTACCCTCACCTTCTGGCGGAGTTAAAGCCTATACGAGGATGAAAGCAATTAGACTGAAAAAGCCGCTTCGACGCAACGAAGTTGCGCGACCCTATGGATTTTCAGGGTCATTAGCAGAAAGGATCTCTCGAACAGAAAAACTAATCTATGCCTTGATGGGGCTCTGCATTGACAACATAATATCTCTATGAGGAAACGAGGCGCTGTCCTTAAAAGCGAATTTTTGGTTACTTTTTGGGCGCTTGCAAAAAGTTACCCGCTCAGCAGAGCGGAATAAAGCTCATAAATACAAAGCGATTGAGAGACAACAAACAGAACAACCTCATCCTAGCTTCCCCTTAAAAAAGGGGAAGGGACTTGGTGATTAGTCGCCCTCGCCTTCTGCGTTTAACCGTCGGTGATCAGGTCGAAAGACCCCATAGACCCCACGCCAGCGCAAGGATGACGATAATCAAGCTGCAAATGGGAGGACAAAATCTCAAGTAGCAAAAAACGCCATTATCGTTTCTCTATTCCGAGAATAAATCAAAGATGACGTTTCGCATCCAAACATTGCCAGAGTCTTGATGGTAACGACGGTGCCAAAACATATTGATCTGCAATGAAGGCATATCGGCCGGATGAGGCTTTACGATTAAATCAAAACGTTCTGCGGTTTGAAGCGCGAGCTTTTCAATCACGGTAGCCACCAAATCTGTCTCAGCTACGATATAAGGCGCAGAGGTAAAATGCGCCAACCTAAGCTTACAAAGCTTCGTCATACCGTTTCTAGCCAGCTCTTTTTCCACATTACAATGACCGGTTCCTTGCGCCTCAATAATGACATGTTCAAAGTGTTCGAAGTCTGCAAGTTCCAACTTTTTCACTGCCAATGGGTGATTTTTGCGCATCAAACACACATAATCTTGGTCAAATAACCGACGCTGATAAAAGCCCGCTTCCAATTGCGGCAAGAGCCCAATCGCCAAGTCGGCCATGCCCACTTCTAAGTTTTCTTTTAACGTATGATCTTGATCTCGCACCGTGGTAATCGAAAGGTTCGGTGCGTGTTTCGCAAGATAGGCCATCAATTTTGGCAGAATATAAATCTCCCCCAAGTCCGTCATACCGATGCAAAAGGTTCGGTCGCTGGTTACGGGATCAAACCGCTCCTGGTAATTCAAACCGTCGTGCAAGGTGGTAAGTGCATAACCTACAGACTCAGCAATGCTATCGGCAAACGGCGTAGGTCGCATACCGCGCGCAGTTCGTTCAAATAATTCATCGTGTAACGCTAATCGCAGGCGGGCTAAGGCGTTACTCACCGCCGGTTGGGTTAAGCCAAGCTGCTCAGCCACTACGCCCGTCTTGCGTTCACGGTACATTAGCTGAAAAACAACCAGCAAATTGAGGTCGATATCTTTAAGTCGAATCATGGCAGAGATCTCACCAGTGTGAATATCTATTATTAGAGTTATTTTATATCTGAATAGCTCACACCATTCTATAGTGATTTTCATGCAAAGCATCGCACATAAATCTAAGAATAAGTGAGAGCAACCGTGGAAATTTTAATCAAACCAACTAACCAAACTATTTTGGCTTCAGCAGGCAGCACCTTATTGGATGCCTTCTTGGAGAATCAGATTCCCATCTCTTACAGCTGTTTGTCAGGTCGTTGTGGCACCTGCCGCTGCAAGGTTATTGAAGGCTCGGTGAGCGGCCCATCTGCCGCAGAAGGCCGACTCGCACAACACGGCCAATACGTTTTAGCTTGTCAAAGTAAAGTCGATTCGGACAGTGTGATCGAAATCCCAGAAGTGGATGAAATCATCACCCACCCAACCAAAACACTCAAAGCTGAAATCGTTGGTTATGATGAATTAGCCCATGATGTGCGTCGCTTACGCTTAAAAACGACCAAAACCTACGACTATTCTCCGGGTCAATTTTCCAACTTAACCTTCTGGCACGAAGATGGCACTCGTTCTTACTCCATGGCGGGCGTGGCTGAAGATGACATTTTGGAATTCCATATCCGCATCGTGTCGAATGGTCGCGTGACCTCGAAATTGGACAGCGAAATCAAAGTGGGTAACGCCATCAAGCTAAACGGTCCCCTTGGCGCATCTTATCTTCGTCGCAAAAACAGCGACCCTATGCTTTGCGTTGCCACAGGAACAGGCTTAGCGCCGATCCTTTCCATTATTCGAGGCGCCTTAGAGTCTGGGATGTCAAATGACATTCATTTGATTTACGGAGCGCGCACAGAAATTGACGTGTACGGTATCGATGTTTTGGACGCCCTTGCTAACGAGTACGACAACTTCAGATATGCCATCACCTTGGATCACGCACCAAAAGCTTCAGCTTACTTTCAAGGTTTGGTGACAGAAGCCATCGCCGAGTACTTCCCCGATCTGAAAAACTGGCGCATCTATCTCGCTGGCGCACCCGCCATGGTCGAAGCCGCATCGCTCGCCTGTACCAAGCGTGGCGCTGACATTGAGCAAATTTACGCCGACGCATTTTACCCCAGCGGTGTTTAGCCGCCGCTAAAAACGCGCTTTTCGTGAGCCAGCTTCGCGGAAAGAACCAGATAAAAACCACAATAAATACAAAAAAAGGTGAATAAAATGAATCAGGAAAATCGTATTCCTTTGACGCCCACTTGGGATCATGAAGACACCAGCCGTATTCCCTATTGGGCTTACACTAATCAAGATGTTTACCAACAAGAATTAGAAAAATTCTTCTACACCAAGCACTGGTGCTACGTTGGCCTTGAAGCCGAAATCCCAGAACCCGGCGATTTCAAACGCACGGCCATCGGTGAGCGCTCGGTCATTATGGTACGCGACGAAGACCGTAGTATTTACGTCGTCGAAAACCGCTGTGCCCACCGTGGCATGCAATTTTGCCGCGAAAAACACGGCAAAACGAAAAGCTTCACTTGTCCTTATCACCAATGGAATTACGACTTAGAAGGCAATCTTCAAGGTGTCCCCTTCCGCCGTGGTGTCAAACAAGACGGCCAAGTTAAAGGCGGTATGCCGAAAGATTTTAAACCCGCTGACCATGGTCTTAACAAGCTACGCGTTGCTGAACGTAACGGTGTGGTGTTCGCCAGCTTTGACCATGACGTTGAATCTCTTGAAGACTTCTTAGGTCCCACAATTTTGCAATACTTCGACCGCATGTTTAACGGTCGCAAGTTAACCATTCTGGGTTACAACAAACAGCGCATTCCGGGCAACTGGAAATTGATGCAAGAAAACATCAAAGACCCTTATCACGCGGGCCTTCTTCACACTTGGTTTGTGACCTTTGGTCTATGGCGTGCTGATAATCGCTCTGAACTGAAAATGGACAAACATTTCCGCCATGCCGCTATGGTCTCTACTCGTGGCGATGGCGGTAAAAATGATCAAACGACCAACTTCTCAAGCTTCAAAGAGTCCATGCAACTGCATGACCCAAGTTTCTTGGATATCGAAGACGAAGCTTGGTGGGGCGGCCCAACGGCGGTCATGATGACGCTATTTCCAAGCGTGGTATTTCAGCAGAACGTCAACAGTGTAACCACTCGTCATATTCAACCCAATGGAATCGATTCCTTCGACTTTGTCTGGACGCATTTTGGCTATGAAGATGACACACCAGAAATGACACAGCGCCGCTTACGCCAAGCCAACCTTTTTGGCCCAGCAGGATTCGTCTCGGCTGATGACGGTGAAGTCATCGAATTTTCACAACAAGGTATTGAGCAAAACGCAGCGAAAAAAGCCGTCGCGGAATTAGGCGGTCGTAATGTGGAAGAAGCCGATCATATGGTTTCTGAAACTTGCATTCGAGGTATGTACGATTACTGGCGTAAGACAATGGGAGTGTAATCATGAAAGCAGATAACTATTTAACGCTAACTCAGTTTTACCAAAATTACGCAGCCATTGTGGATCGAGGTGATTGGGATGCCTGGATCGACTTATTCACCGAAGACTGTCGGTACATGGTGCAAACACGGGAGAACTACGATCGCAATTTACCCATGGCGGTCATATCGCTAAGCAGCAAAGGGATGCTAAAAGACCGTGTTTATGGCGTGACGGAAACCATTTACCACGATCCTTACCACCAGCTTCATATGGTGTCCTCACCCTTAATTATTGACGAATCCGACACTCTCATCGTCGCTCAGGCAAATTACACGGTGTTTCGTACCAAGAGTAATGGCATCGCGGAAGTGTACAACGTCGGTCGATATCAAGACCGTATTCGCATCACGGATCAAGGACTAAAAATTGAATCAAGACACTGTATTTTCGACAACGATATGGTGCTCAATTCAATGATTTACCCCATTTAAGCAAACACAATAAATCGGCATTTTCTGCGATTAATAAAAAATTTGCGATTAATAAAAAAGAAAGTGAGACACATTATGAACAACAACTGGATTGAGATCATTAATATCGATGATATCCCAGAGGAGGATGTTATTGGCGTGAACGTCAGCGGCTACAATATTGCTCTGTATAAGGTAGAAGGCGAAGTGTTTGCCACAGACAATATTTGTACCCACGGCCACGCATTATTGAGCGATGGTTTTTTGGAAGATGGTGAAATCGAGTGCCCTCTTCATCAAGGTCGTTTCTGTATTAAGAGTGGTAAAGCCATGAGCGAACCACTAACTGAAGACATCAAAACCTACGCGACGAAAACGGAAGGAAACCAAGTGTTCGTGGCGATGAGTTAATGAGGTAAAGCCGACTATTTTCCGAGCCCAAATAATCCCATCCTAGCCTTCCCCTTAAAAAAGGGGAAGGAACTTGGTGATTAGCTGCCCTCACCTTCTGTGCTGACTAGCGACAAGCAAACCGTAGAAGCGACTTCGACGCAACAAAGTTGCGCGACTTTATGGTGTTTCAAAGTCAGTTAAAAATACCTTGTCCCCTATCCTCAAAACCAATCTATGCCTTGATGGGGCTCTGCATTGACAACATCATATCTCTATGAGGAAACGAGGCGCTGCCCTTAAAAGCGAATTTTTGGTTACTTTTTGGGCGCTTGCAAAAAGTTACCCGCTCAGCAGAGCGGAATAAACGAGCAGCTCAAAGTAATTGAGTGGAAACAAATACACCGGAAGACCCAAAGAACAACCCCATCCTAGCCTTCCCCTTAAAAAAGGTGAAGGGACTTGGTGATTAGTCACCCTCACCTTCTGTCGGAGTTAAAGCCTATACGAGGATGAACGTAATTAGACTGAAAGAGCCGCTTCGACGCAACGAAGTTGCGCGACTTTATGGTGTTTCAAAGTCAGTTAAAAATACCTTGTCTCCTATCTTCAAAACCAGTCTATGCCTTACAGCCTAAAGCGTACCGAGAAAGTAAGTTGTATAAAACGTCGATCACACGCTTCTCGTTAAAAAAGCGAATTTTTGGTTACTTTTTGGGCGCTTGCAAAAAGTTACCCGCTCAGCAGAGCGGAATAAAGCTCATAAATACAAAGCGATTGAGAGACAACAAACAGAACAACCCCATCCTAGCCTTCCCCTTAAAAAAGGTGAAGGGACTTGGTGATTAGTCACCCTCACCTTCTGTCGGAGTTAAAGCCTATACGAGGATGAACGTAATTAGACTGAAAGAGCCGCTTCGACGCAACGAAGTTGCGCGACTTTATGGTGTTTCAAAGTCAGTTAAAAATACCTTGTCTCCTATCCTCAAAACCAGTCTATGCCTTACAGCCTAAAGCGTACCGAGAAAGTAAGTTGTATAAAACGTCGATCACACGCTTCTCGTTAAAAAAGCGAATTTTTGGTTACTTTTTGGGCGCTTGCAAAAAGTTACCCGCTCAGCAGAGCGGAATAAAGCTCATAAATACAAAGCGATTGAGAGACAACAAACAGAACAACCCCATCCTAGCCTTCCCCTTAAAAAAGGGGAAGGAACTTGGTGATTAGCTGCCCTGGCTCCTATCCTCAAAACCAATCCATGCCTTGAGGGGGCTCTGCATTGACAACATCATATTTCTATAATGAAACGCAACAAGGCTTTAACGTGCTGCGCTCATAATCTACGACTTTTGTTAATTATCTTTCCTGCGCTCCACTGAAAGCGGCCGACGACGGTGCTGCTCTTGCACGATTGGCGGCATAACAGTGAAGAACTCTGTCCATCCACCAGTGCGATTACGCAGAAGGTCGTACTTCTCTGGCTGGGACATCGCTTGCGTTAAGCTATTCGGATCGCCTGCTGTAATAGTGAGTACATTTGAACCTTCTCCACTGGCAAAAGCAGCCATTACGTCAACCAGCTCTTCTGCACTAAAACACTCACGAATATTCATGTCGGTCGGTGCCCCATTAGCATAATAAGCGGCGCCTTTTTGCTCCCTACTTTGGCCTGTAAGTTGCTCAACCACATCAAATAACGAAGCTTCTTGATGCTGAACAGTTTGGTCCGCTGGACTGGACTCTGCACTTAAATCAGAAGCAACGGTTTGGCCTAGCCTTCTGCCATCGGCACTAGCACCATTCCAAGACCCCATTGCAACATGATTTTCAAAGGTACCCACACCCGGCTGAATTTGAATACCAAAGGGAAGTTTATCGCCCTGCTCGTCAGTATGACTCCCGTATTTACCAGCCAACTCTTCTAACTGATTTTTGATTCTATCTACAGGCTCAAGGAAGGTGTTTCGCGAAGCTTCTGCCAAGCGGCTCAAGAATAAGTCACCAAATACATCAATGTTATTGGTTGAAGCCAGCGTCGCATTTGCTTCTTCCAGTAGTCCTTTGCCTTGCGCACGACCATACCGCGGTTGAGCAAGGGCGATATCACGTAAGCGCTTGTATCTTTCACCTTCCGCATTAGCTCGCAATTCTCCCGCCATCGCACTGACAAACGGCTCCACCATTTTATGGCCCCAATCACAACTCAGTGCTCGCGTCAGCTCCGCCAAGTTAGTCACTGCAGAGTTTTTATCGAACACCATTTTCTTAATGGCAAAAAGAGAGTTAATAGTGGAAGCTATCGCAATATAACAAGGTCCAAAAATATGATATTTGGCTCCGCCTTGATATAAATCCAGTGCTTTTTCAACGCAATCATCAATGAATACATTCAACAAAGGAGAAGGACAATAGGTCGACACCGAATCAAACAAGGCTAGGCGGCCCGACTGATTTTTCATATCAATATATTGGAAGTGTTCGAAGTACAAATCTAACAATTCATCAAATGATTCAATTTGAGCGGCGGGTTTTGACCCGAAGGATACCACCGAACCATAGAAGTATCCCGCCCCAGCGCTAGACCATGTTTTACCCTGATTCATAGCGCATTCTAACGGTTGTAACGCCGAGAATCCGCCCAAGGTGAACCAGTTTTCGCCCGGAAACTGAGGTTCATAGCAGCCGTCACAAGCGTAGTTTCGCGCACTCTTCAGACTTACTTTGGAATCAAAGAACTCATTCTTGAGTTCATTTCCGCCGACACCATTGCCACTTTGATGCAAACTCGGAATGAGTTTCTCATCGTTAAGCAAAATAGGGTGAGCCCCCCCTGAAAGTATGGCTTTACTCGCTTCTTCCAAGATATATTTAGGCATATCCTTTCTTGTACGTAGCGATAAACAAGGTGCATTTAATGGTAAACGAGCACTCGCTCGAATGAACATACGCGTCATTTGATTGTATGCGGGGTTATCAATTGCTGGATCATCGTTGGCTTCTGTGCCTCCCACCGTCACTTGCTGCACCCATTGGTTCACCGAGGTATGCTGTGGATAAGGCCCACTTGCACCTGCCATAGCAAGATTTCCTAATGGTTGGTGATCTTCAATATTAAGGCGATTTGACTGCACTTTTTCGCTAAGCTTAATGTAGAACGCATCAATGATTTCTTGTTCATCACGATCCGGCTCTACTTCACCTGATTGGATTTGCTCCGGCGTAAGCGATTGTTTCATGAAAGGGGCCAATAACTGATCCAAGCGACCAAGCGCGGTTGGCTCACCAGTTAAATGTAAGCAACTATGTACGGTGAAAATAAGCTGTACCGCTTCAACCAACGTATCGGGCTTTTCCGTTGAAAGCTTATTCATTCGCTTTGCGATAGCTTCAAGATTTTGTTTCTCACGGAGTTGATCCGCATTCAATTGCGAAGCCTGCTTTGTAGCCAGCGCGGCAAAACGCTCACACACTTCACTCACACCTTGTAGTGATAATATGCTCGCCGTATAAAAATCTTTTGTACTGTATTTCGCAGCACCAAATACTTTGTCGCTAGCAGCATCGCGTTTAGCTTCTAACATGGAAATGAGACCGCCTAAGCCTTTATCCAACACCTTATCTAACCCCGGCACGTTATGACCCACACCCGAAGCCTCACTCAGGCTATCCAAAAAGCCGTTTTTATATTCTTGTTCCGTTAGGTACTTAATGTAGTGTCGCCCCTGACCTAAAGACAAATTTGGCATTGCGCCAACAATGATTTCCCCTGGGGAAATTCGAAACGTATCGGCCCCATTTACAATGTCTTTTTTATCGGCTTGAATGTGTTCGCAAAAAGGTACTAGGTGATTGTTGTAACGCACTTTACGACCACGGAAACCATATTCTTCGGAAGTCACTTGGTGAAGTTGCAAACGCGTCGCCCACCCTTTTCTGATCATCACACTTTCTTTCATGATGTCCGCTGGCGCATCGATATTACCCTGTTTATTGTAATGGTCGATGTAATCTCGGATATCCCCATACCCTTGTTCAACCTTCCCGGTTAGGCTGCCATTGATGTAGCCTTTCATTTCAAGCTGAGCACGATCTATGTACCAGTTGTCCTGCCACAGCGAGAACATGTTCTCCATTAAGCTCAGAATTCGCGCTGTTGGCGCGTCGAATGCGCAAACGGCTTCTCTTTGCTTATCGGACATGGTTGCCATGCGATACAAGTAGTTTTTATGGTTGTAGTACATCAAACCGTTATCGGAAGCTTGTTCGAAGTGACGGTCGAGTCGCTCCCAATCCACACCAGGAAATTTATCCCAACGCTTTTGTTTTAACAGGCGGTCGAAGTTATTGCTGTTATCACGTTTGTGAAGGCCAAGATCAATGCGACTAGGAATATAGTAAAAATCACCAAGGTCGGATTTTATGTGATTGAGTAACCTGTCATTCATAAATCCAGATTGACTACCAATTTGCTGGCTCATGATGTTTTCTAAGATCTGAACATTTTTAGCAAAGCCAGCAAAATAAATACCCTGCTCTTCCGATAACACCGAACCTCGACCTTTATTAGCATTGGTTGATTGACCAAACGGCAAACCCAAACGTAAAACAGGCGTGGTATTGCCGTTAGAATCTTGCATTCGTGCCGACTTAATATGTGATCGCTGATCGCGATTAGGAATAATTGCGTCGTTCGTGCGACGACCAATGATATCTTCAATGGCCTCTTCACTCATTGAATGAAGATGCTCCCAATTAATATTGAATCGTTGTGCCAGAGCCACCGACGCGCCAATATGCTCCAGATCCTCGGTACCACAAACCGAGTGCTTAGAAAGAGAAATGGGGCTCGATGGGTTATTCAAGTTTTCAGAGAAACGACATCCTAGTACCTTGCCTTTTTTGCCATCTTCACGCTCTGTTCGAGAAGACGCAGGCTGTTCAATATGCTTATCAGCAATGCTTTCCAATTTATTTTTAATAAATTCAAATATAGCACTACAATCGGCAACTTTATCGGACTTAATATGAAACCATAAACTGCCTTTAGAATGCTGAAAAACGCCATCGGATTTAGCAAAAACCTCAGACGTATTTTTATCGTCACTTTCTGGAAAGTGCAGCTCAATACTTTTAGGCACACTGAGTCCGTCATCCTGACAAAACTTGCGCCAAAGCGAGAAACTAGTCCCCACCACCGCCGTTGAGTTATGTGAGCGAAGGCTTTCCGTACAATGAATATAATTTCTGACTTCTAGCATCAACTGAGCTAACTGATTTCGTTTATAAGTTGACTCGTCACGAAGCCAAAACGTCGCAAAAATGGCATGGGGTGCGGGGTAAACCAACCCTCGTTGGGTAAAAGCCCAAATGTATTTTAATTGCTCGTCGTCATTTAGTTCAAGGTACTGCTGAGGAGTGATGTTGGTCATGTTTAAGTCCTTTTTATTCAAGTCCAGCTTTACATTATTCTCTTTAGGGTGCCCTGTTCTCACTGGGAGAGAAGGAGCCCTTAACTTACTGATTAATTTATTTTTTTAGCCTCAAGCCTATTTCCACCGAGTCATATCATCGCGGGGGACGAGGCTGGCGACACGAATCCCCCAGTTTCACACCGGTTTGTATTATCAGAATGATGCTCCGATACGGGCAAAAACTATTCTGCGACAGTGACGCCCCATTTTTTCACGAATTTTCCGCTGACACTCACTGCAAAATGTATTTCCTGTTCTTCTTCAGTAGGCATGACTCCGAGTATAAAACTGTAGTTTTCCGGCGATACCACATCCGTGGCCTGATCCATATCAATGCCCAAATCCAGTTCACCACCACTTTTCGCCACCAGCCCGTTGAGGTCGGTTTCGTTGGTATGAAAGTTAGGATAGAATTTTTTCTCTTTCGGGTCATAATCGTAAACCACAAAAGAGTACACGACGCTGGTGTCGCTCAACTCTTGATGTTGTAATAAAACACTCGACTGTTTATTGTCGGTAGACACTCGGCAATCAAACATGATCGGATCGGAATGACCGCCTTCCCAGAAGATATTGGAAATTACCCCAACAACCTTGACTTTGTCTCCTGTGGTATTGGTCGGCACGGTAACCGCCAAGTCTTTGTTAAATTCTTTATCACCTATTTTTAGTGACGTGATATGCCCAATCAAGCATTGGGCGTCTTTTTGAAAATTAAATCCCTGTGATACATCACAGGCAAAACTGCTAGAAGCCATAATAAGTTGTTCTTTTTTGTTGGGTTAATAATAAGTTGCTTTAAACAAGCCGCTAGAGAATTACAGTTGCGTCTCCAGTCTTAGCGTGACGACAGCCATGCCAACATCGCCTAACAAAGACTAAGAAAACGGTAACATGAAAAAAAATAGATAGGTATTACACTCTGTTACACTAAAATTGACTCTTCATTGTTAACCGCTGACATGTTGCAGAATGCTCGTAAGACGGATTTAGAAAAGGCTACCAACAAATTTAAATAAGCCTCATTATTGAAATAATTTCGCTTTCAACAGCAAGCCCTAAATCTGTGGCATCAACACACTTTTACCAACAGAGAATTCAACAACAGAGGGATTTGGGGTAAGAGAGATTTGGACTCGGTTTATTATGTGGTAATGATGGTTGAATTCCTAACTCACTTTTAATTCCCTCAAAACCTATGCAAGATTCCGAGAATATTCTTAGTGTTGCGGAATAATTAAAGTAAAGCTCTTCTATTAGCTGAAACTCGGTATTGTGACCAACGCCGCGTTAAGTGGTGAACAACGCCAACCACCAAACCTAAAGTATTTGCTCAGTTAAATGTTTTATTTATTGCCAAACAAATTCTATCTAATTTATCTTCTAAGATAAAAGGAAAATGACCAGAACCCTTCAACTCCAATTCAATTATATATCGATTAAATTTTTTAAAAGATCTTGGAATTTCAACTGGAAAACGATAATCCTTTTCTCCAAAAATATTCAAAATAGGAAAAGTAATTTCTGATAACTCATCGATTAGATCAAAGTTTGATAAAAAAATTTTGAATATTGAATCAAATGTATCCTCAGATAATGTTCTAGACATATTTTCAAAAAAAGTTAACCCCACTAACTTTTCTTTTTCTGTCATAAAAACATCTTCAGGCTCAGCATCTTCTAAATTAAATAATTTAAGCGTTTCTCTATATTTTAACCATTGTTCAGTATTCAACCCTGTATTCATCAGGATCAATCCACAAATTTTATTTTTAAATAAAGATATATATTTTAATGCGAGAACGCCACCCCATGAGTGCCCTAATATTATTGGCTTATGTTCGCACCTATTTACTAGAATATCTATTTCTTCTATTAATTCATCAATAGTTATATTAGGTCCTTTTTTTTGACTATAAAAGATACAATTGAATGTATCATTTAAGATTGAAAAATATGGCTTTAGATAATCATCGAAGCCAGGTCCACCATGTAGAAAAATAATGGTTTTTTTAGTCATAATATCCATATTCTTTGTGAGGCAAGAAGAAAAACCAGCTGCTTTATGTCCGATTTAATGAATTTGTTATATGTCTTTTGACGCAAGTCTGGAGATTTCAACTTCCTCCATTCTAAATATACAGATTTCATCCAGTTTTGTTGCCTCAATTTTTTTATAAAACTGTATTGCTGGGTCATTAGTTTTTAAATCCCACCATTCAAAACGTGAACATTTTTGTTTGATTGCTAACTTTGATAAATAGCTAAGCACTTCTTTTCCAATACCTTGACCTTGTAATTCAGGTTGAATGTATAAGTCATCAAGATGCAGTCCACGCCTTCCTGTAGTAGTAGAAAATGTATAATAAAAAACAGCAAAGCCACATGCTATTTTATTTACGTAACAAATGATAGCTTCTGCATCAGGATTAGGTTTAAATAAATTATTTTCAATATCCGATTTAGTAACTGATATTTCATACGGAAAATTTTCAAATTCGGCTAACTCTTTTATAAATGTTAGTAATAACTCTGAATCTTCGATTTTTGCAGGTAATATTTCTAGCATATTAATTCCTGATTGGGGCATTAACGCCCAGCTAAACCGCCGGAACGAAGTTGTTTGTTTTGTGCGAGCGTAGCGGAAAAGCACAAAACAAACAACGCAGTGGAGGTCGGCTTGAGCTGTTTGTTAAATGCGGAATTACTCATATATTTTTCCGCAATACAAAAACACTGCGAATTGCTTCCATTTATTAGACTGAAGATCTGAATCTTGCCTAATACCAAAATCAGAATCTTCCGCCCAAGCAATAGCTGACTCCAAGAAACCAGCGATATCGTTGTTTGCCCAATCGCCAGCACAACCAACCTCATAGACAGGCTTTTCTTCATGAACCTCACGGTCTTTCATCAGCGCTTTCGCAAAGTCCAAGAAACTTTTTTCATCTTTGACTTCATCTAGGATTTCGTGCAGTTCTTTCATTTCCGCCTTGAGCATTTAACGCCGCATTAAGGTGTGAGCGACGATTGGCTATACTTGAGCGAAGCGAAACTGCCAAGCGTTGCGAATCACTCTTAAATGCTTTGTTAGTTGTTTATTTCAGCGTTTGACGTATTTTACCTGCGTTACCATTCATAACGACCTCAGCATATGAGCCATTTAGTATTGTCATATTTGGCGGTAAATGACCAATATCTACATCATAGACAACAGGAATTTCCAAGTCCTTAGTTACTTCAGTTAACGCTTCTTCAATGGTAATATCTTTGCCGCATTTATCTAGTACCGAACTCCTGCCAATGAGTAGTCCATTGCAGAGTTCAAATACACCTTTATATTTTAAGCTTTGAAGTGCTCGCTTAAAAACTGTTGGAGACATTTCTACGTTTTCTAAATAGAGAATGAGACCATCGATTTTGAATCTTTTGTGCAAAAGATGAATATCAAAATATTCAGTGCCAATTAAATGCATCATGGTATCAAAACAGCCCCCAACAAGGCGACCACTGAATACAGCCTCTTGATTTCCTGATACCTTCCAGACTGTCGGCTCTGTTGTATTTAAAGTAAAGTTAGGATCATCTGAAAATGAACTACCATCTATTTGATAGTACTTCGATGAATGTTGTTCAAAAGAAGAACCTTCAGCCTTTGTTAACCAATTCAAGGTACTAGATGTGAGCCAATCAGGCTCATTAGGATGGAGATCCATTAGGTTCGAGCAATGAACCGTTATCCAACCGAGTTTTGTCATTAAAGCCGTAGAAACCGTACTTACATCTGAATATCCCAGAATCCATTTGGGCTTAACGGTTTGCAGTTTCTCGTAGTCAAGTAGCGGGAGTATATCCATTGCAAACTCACCTCCCCAAGGAGGTACAACTGCATTAATGCTATCATCACACAGAAATCGCATAAATTCCGCTGCCCGATGCTTCGCACAAGCACTCACATGTTTCGTATTTTCACGTAAGCACTCTCCTTCAATTACTTCAAAATCTTGTTTTTTTAAGTTTTCGATTACAATGTTCAAACGCTTGTGAAGCGAGCTTGGAACACCTGCGGAGAATGCTGTAACAGCAATTCTACTACCTTTACCTAATGGAACTGGATATTTCATATTTCTCCTTACAACTAACATTTTAATAGTGCGCATGCGCATTTATCCAATAAACCGGCGTGCGTGTTATTCTAGTCTTAGCCATTTAGATAAATTTAGCTAATACCATGATTTATATAAATTTATTCAACATGGTAAGCGTTCAGGCTTCGGCTTAAACAAGCATGCTTGCTTTGTCTAATAACCGTGCATCAGGAGAGGAAAAATATGTGGCTTTCGTCTTCCTAGACGCCATGTTTACACTCTAATCTATTTTCAAATAAGTGCCAATTAGAACATGTTGATATCTGATTGGAATTGACCAGCAGGATCAAAGCCCTTTTCGTGAAAGCACATCAAAATAATTAGGTTTGATCAGGTCGAAAAGGTGTTCGACCCCTTAATCCAATGAGGTAACTATTGTTGGACTGAAGTCCAACCTACAAATCGTCTTCGACGCAACGAAGTTGCGCGACTTTATGGTGTTTCAAAGTCAGTTAAAAATGCCCTGTCCCTTATCCTCAAAACCAATCTATGCCTTGATGGGGCTCTGCATTGACAACATGATGCCTCCATGAGGAAACGAGGCGCTGCCCTTAAAAGCGAATTTTTGGTTACTTTTTGGGCGCTTGCAAAAAGTTACCCGCTCAGCAGAGCGGAATAAAGCTCATAAATACAAAGCGATTGAGAGACAACAAACAGAACAACCCCATCCTAGCCTTCCCCTTAAAAAAAGGAGAAGGGACTTGGTGATTAGTCGCCCTCGCCTTCTGTCGGAGTTAAAGCCTATACGAGGATGAAAGCAATTAGACTGAAAGAGCCGCTTCGACGCAACGAAGTTGCGCGACTTTATGGTGTTTCAAAGTCAGTTAAAAATACCTTGTCTCCTATACTCAAAACCAATCTATGCCTTGATCGGGCTCTGCATTGACAACATGATGCCTCTATGAGGAAACGAGGCGCTGCCCTTAAAAGCGAATTTTTGGTTACTTTTTGGGCGTTTGCAAAAAGTTACCCGCTCAGCCGTTCCTGAATTAAAAAGCGGAATAAACGAGCAACTCAAAGTAATTGAGTGGAAACAATTACACCGGAAGCCCCAAAGAACAACCCCATCCTAGCCTTCCCCTTAAAAAAGGGGAAGGGACTTGGTGATCAGTCGCGCCGTACACGGCAATGCCCGTTCAGCGCCCTCTACTCGACTAAAAAATGTTCAAAATTTGTTTAAAAAATAAAAATTGTCGACAATATAACTTGATAAACACTAAAAATAAGATTAAAACTGCATATATTGTCAACAATAAATAGAACACGTAGCCATTATGAGTAACCTTGTTTCTGTCAAATTTGCCACCTTATCGGAAGACATTGCCCAGCAGCTAAGTCGTGCCATCGTTCAAGGTCATATTCCTCAAGGCAGCAAAATTTCTGAAGCGGAATTAGCCAAACAATACGGTGTATCAAGAGGGCCGCTTAGGGAGGCCATTGTTAAATTAGAAGGTCTTGGCTTGGTCACTCGCACGGCAAACGTGGGGGCACGGGTGATAGAGCTCAATATTGATGACATGTTAGAAACCTTTGCAATGCGAGAAGCATTAGAAGGCATGGCCGCTAGGTTGGCGTCGGAAAAAATGCCCGAAGAGGAAGTCACTCGGTTATATCATCTGCTAGACGAGCACCAAGCCTATCTTGATGCGAACCACGATGAGCATTATGTGCAACAAGGAGGTAACGACGATTTTCATCTCCGCATCATTCACGCTAGCGGCAACACCAAGCTTATTCGTCTATTAACAGAAGAGCTGTATGCCGTTATCCGCATGTATCGACACCACACGGCAGATCAAAGACGCGACCCGCGCCAAGCGTTGCGTGAGCACAGGGCCATTTTAGACGCCATAGCCAATCACGAAGGCGACCTTGCTGAATTACTGATGCGTCGGCATATCAGCCGTGCCAGTCAATTGCTGAAACAAGCCATGGAGCAATGCCTCGTTAAGCCTTAACCCAAAAGATAAAGAGAAAGGGAGAAAAATAATGACAAAACACTCAGCAGGATTACGTTTTAGACAAGCAGTACAGGAGCACGCCCCTTTGCAAGTGGTGGGCGCGGTGAACGCCTACTGTGCCATGATGGCAGAGCAAACAGGGCACCATGCCATTTACTTGTCCGGCGGCGGTGTCTCCAATGCCTCCTATGGTTTACCAGATCTGGGCATGACGGATTTACACGATGTTCTAGAGGATGTACGGCGCATTACTTCCGCTTCCGACTTGCCCTTATTAGTTGATATCGATACGGGCTTTGGTGGGGCTTTTAATATCACCAGAACCATACAGCAAATGGAAAGAGCCGGTGTTGCAGCGGTACACATTGAAGACCAAGTCCAGCAAAAACGCTGTGGTCATCGCCCGAATAAAGCCATCGTTAGCCAAGACGAAATGGTCGATCGCATTAAAGCTTGTGTCGATGCTCGTCATGATGAAAGTTTTGTCATTATGGCCCGCACGGATGCCCTCGCCGTAGAAGGTATGGAATCGGCCATTGAACGGGCAATTGCCTGTGTAGAAGCGGGTGCCGACATGATTTTCCCAGAAGCCATGATTACCTTGGAGCAATACAAAGAATTTGTCGAGGCCGTCAAAGTGCCTGTCTTGGCAAATATCACCGAATTTGGCGCCACTCCGCTGTTCAGCAAAGAAGAATTAGCCAGCGTTGGGGTAGGTTTGGTGCTCTACCCATTGAGCGCATTTCGCGCCATGAATAAGGCTGCTCTTAACGTTTATCAACACCTATTGAACGATGGCCACCAACGTAACGTGGTCGACAGTATGCAAACACGTAACGAGCTTTATGACTTTCTCAACTATCATGAATACGAAGACAAATTAGACGAGCTTTTCTCTAAAAAATAACCTCTCTCTAAACAATAACAATTAAAGTAAGGAGTAGAAACATGGCTAAAGTTCTTTCCGGCGCCGGCCTACGCGGCCAAAGCGCAGGCCAAACCGCACTCTGTACCGTCGGCAAAGCCGCCGCAGGATTAACCTATCGTGGCTACGATATTGATGTATTAGCCGATAAAGCGAGCTTTGAAGAAGTCGCCTATCTTTTATTATACGGTGCACTGCCGAACCGTACTCAGCTGCGAGACTATGAAGCAAAACTTATGGGCTTGCGAGCCTTACCTGAAACCCTCAAAAAAGCCTTAGAACTGATTCCCGCAGAAGCTCATCCAATGGATGTCATGCGCACGGGCTGTTCCTTTTTAGGCAATCTAGAACCAGAGCAGGACAACGAAGAAACGCACCATACAGCGAATCGTTTGATCGCCGCCCTGCCCGCTATCGTGCTGTATTGGTATCGCTTTAGTCATGATGGTGTGCGCATTGATACCCTCAATGACCATGTTCCTTCCTTGGCGGGGCATTTCCTCACCATGTTGCACGACAAAGCCCCTAGCGCACTTCATGCAAAGGTCATGAACACCTCGCTGATCTTGTACGCAGAGCACGAATTTAATGCTTCGACCTTCACGGCTCGGGTATGCGCTTCCACTTTATCTGACATGTATTCTTGTGTCACAGGTGGTATTGGCAGCTTACGCGGCCCGCTTCACGGCGGTGCAAATGAAGCGGCAATGGACATGATCGAACCTTGGCAAACCCCAGACGAAGCCGAAGCTGCGCTATTGCAAAAACTGGCTAATAAAGAAAAAGTCATGGGCTTTGGTCATGCTATTTACAGTGATCGAGATCCACGTAATGACATTATTAAAAAATGGGCGAAAAAACTCAGTGAAGACGTCGGCGACGACCATTTATACGCGGTGTCTGAACGCTGCGAAGCGGTTATGTGGCGTGAGAAGAAGCTCTTTTGTAATGCGGATTTTTTCCATGCCAGCGCTTACCGCTTTATGGGCATTCCCACTAAGCTATTCACGCCGATTTTCGTTTGCGCCCGAGTGACAGGCTGGACCGCCCACGTCATGGAACAGCGCGCCAACAATCGCATTATTCGCCCCAGTGCCGATTACATTGGACCGGACCATGCGGATTGGGTGGATATTGACGACCGTCCTTAAGCGAAAAATAGACAAGAGAAATACTAAGTAAGGATCAAAAATGAGTGCCAACGTAGACCAAAACAACCGTCCGGATTACGACCAAGTCATCCAGGACATCGCCGATTATGTACTGAACTATAAAATAGAAAGCCAAGAAGCCCTGGATACCGCTCGTAACTGTTTAATGGATACCCTCGGCTGCGGTTTGCTCGCCCTGCGCTTTCCTGAATGTACCAAGCATCTTGGCCCCATTGTGCAAGGCACGGTTGTCCCCAATGGTGCCCGCGTCCCCGGCACGTCTTTGTCCCTCGATCCAGTCAAAGCCGCGTGGGACATAGGCTGCATCATTCGTTGGTTGGATTACAACGACACTTGGCTAGCCGCCGAGTGGGGACACCCTTCCGATAACTTAGGGGGCATTTTGGCGGTGGCGGATCACCTTTCCCAAGTACGCTTGTCAAAAGGCGAACAGCCGCTGACCATGCGAGATGTCTTAGAAGGCATGATCATGGCCCATGAGATTCAAGGCGTCATCGCCCTCGAAAACTCATTCAACCGTGTGGGCTTGTGTCACGTTTTATTGGTACGGGTTGCCTCGGTTGCCGTAGTAACCAAAATGATGGGAGGTGACAGAGAGCAAATCATGGCCGCGATTTCCCAAGCATGGGTAGATGGTTCCGCCCTGCGTACCTATCGCCATGCACCTAACGCAGGCTCTCGGAAATCGTGGGCGGCGGGGGATGCCACTTCACGAGCCGTTCGCTTAGCCGATATGTCCATGCGTGGTGAAATGGGCATTCCCGGTGTATTAACGGCGCCACAGTGGGGGTTTTATGATGTGTCTTTCTCGAAAACCAACAAAGACCAAGCCATCAAACCAGAAGCGCAACGTCAGTTTGCTTTTTCACAAGACTACGGCACTTACGTGATGGAAAATGTCTTGTTTAAAATCTCTTTCCCGGCGGAGTTCCATGCACAAACGGCAGCGGAAGCCGCTGTGATACTGCATCCCCAAGTGAAAGACCGCTTGGCAGACATTGATAAAATCGTCATTCGCACCCATGAATCGGCCATTCGTATTATTTCTAAATCCGGCCCATTGGCAAACGCTGCCGACCGCGATCACTGCTTGCAGTACATGGCTGCCGTTCCATTAGCCTTTGGTCATTTAATTGCCGAACACTATGAAGATGACTTCCATGACGCCAACCCCATCATCGATGAGCTGCGTGATAAAATGGAAATCGTCGAAGACAAACGCTTCTCTGCCGAATACCTAGAAGCCGACAAACGCTCCATTGCCAACGCCATTCAAGTGTTCTTTAAAGACGGAAGCAGCACAGAAGAAGTGGTGGTGGAATACCCGGTTGGGCACCGTCGTCGTCGCGAAGAAGGCATTCCGCTTTTGGAGAAGAAATTCAAAAACAACTTGGCAACGCGCTTTCCGAACCGCCAATGCCAAACCATCTTTACTCTGTGTAAAGATCAAGCCACGCTAGAAAGCACGCCAGTTAACCGCTTTATGGATTTATTTGTCATCGCTTAACAGCCCAAGACATTGATTTTCCATACATTCAATGAGGGCGCTTAAATCATTAAGCGCCCTCATTATTTACTCCCTACTGAAACCGCCAATTAAACAGCCAGTAGACAGAAAAGACTCAAACAAACTCGGACGCGGCATCCGCTAGTGCTTCCCATAAATAGTGCGAGCTAGCCAAGTCAGACAGTAAGAGAAAAAATTCCCCATGGCTGTCGCTGTCTTGTTTCGTCACTATCCCATTGGTACGAGCAACAGACGTTTGAGCAATACTCCCCAATGGGAAGGCATCGCTTCTTAAATCAACACCGCACACTTTGGAAAACATGGTTGCCGTTTGCTCGCCTTTAAACAAGAAGCAAGCATGGCTATGTTGACAAAATAAGCGATACACATCCTCTAACCCTTTCGCGTCAAACTCCAGCGTTTCAATCAGTTCATGGTAGGTATTGTCAATATCCACCAACCAAAACTCGGATTTACTTAGCCGTAATACGACCAAACCATGCTCAAAGAGAAGGGATTGATTTGGCTTACTGGGAATCGGCAGGCCGTGCGACATCAGAAAACTTTCTGCCCCCATTCCCCGAAAACCCACTCTCGAATACAGGGTGCAATCCTGACGTTGGATACTAGAGGTAAGTGACTCAGTTTTAGTTACATCCAGCAGACTTTTGCGTGAGTTGGGGACCGCACTTAAGTTAAAAAATTCCATTACAACACCTCCTGACGCGCATTATTTGCATCATAAAAAGGTAATTTCACGACTTCTGCCATCACGATTTCCCCCTTATCCACTCGAATTGGGAATGTTGAACCGACCTCCTGCTGATCAACCCCGACAAAGGCCATGCCAATGTTTGCGCCAATCGTACTGGAATACTCTGAAGAGGTAACATTGCCCGTAATGGCGCAATCTGCTTGACTGGCGTTGGCCAAGACGAGATGACCCTCTTTAGGTCGTGTTGCCTGGGCATCTAATTTAAAACCAACCAATTTTCGTGTCTGTTGTCGCGCCATAACAATATCAACCGATCGACTGCCAACAAAGAAAGGCTTCTTGCGGTTAATCGCCCAATGCAAAGAAAGCTCACCGGGGTGAGACATGCCATCGGTATCTTGGCTTACAATGATATGGCCTTTTTCTAGGCGCAATAATCGCTGAGTTTCAACGCCAAATGGCTTCATATCAAACTCTTGACCGGCCTCCATTAAGCGATCCCAGATACCTTCGCCAAACAAGCTAGGCATATGAATTTCATACCCTAATTCGCCGACGAATCCGACCCTTAATAAACGCACGGGCACACCGTCTATGGTGCCTTCTTTGTAAGCAAGATAGGGAAAGGCTTCATTGGAGAAATCCACATCAAAACACACCTTACTCAACACTTTTCTCGCTAGAGGGCCTGCGACATTAACAGCAGAAAAAGCCGATGTGACATTGGCTATATCAACGCTTAAGCGCCATTGAGCGTTCCATTTGGTCATTTCACGATACACGGCATCGACACCACTGGTGGTTGCCGTAATGTAAAAATGATCTTCAGCAAGGCGACAAGCAACGCCATCATCCACCACAACGCCCTGCTCATTCGTCAAAACAGCATAGCGTGTTTTGCCAATGGGCTGTTTCAAGAAGCCAAACGTATAAATACGGTTCACAAACTCAGCAGCATCTGGGCCTCGAACTTCTAGACCACCCAATGTGCTGACATCAATCATGCCAACCCTATTACGAACCATTTGTGCTTCCTGCTGAATCAACTGATCGCGATTCTCAGGATGACCGTAATAGGCTGGGCGACGCCAAATACCCGCAGGAATCATATGAGCCCCCAGTTCGAGATGACGTCTATGCATTGGCGTATGTTTATGAGGACTGAATATACGACCGGCAATGTTGGCTAATTTTTCGGGAACAAAAGGCGGTCTAGCGGTTGTCACGCCGGTTTCGGTCACGGTTCGGTTCGTTGCCTCGGCGACTAATCGAGCGGTCGGTAATGCAGAATGACGACCTTGAGATGGCCCCATCCCAACAGTGGAAAATCTTTTGACTAATTGAATATCCCGATAACCTAGACGAGTCGCATTGACGATGTCTTTAGCTTGTAGGTCTTCATCAAAATCGACAAAATCTTTGCCCTTCGGATGTTTGAAGATAGGCCAAGGAAAGTTCGTCTGCTTAACACAAGACACCGCTTCTGGCTCGCTACTTGGGATACCCAATGATGTCAAACTTTTGTATGCGGCTAACTGACCATCGCGGATGACGGCGTCTAATTCATGAACACCATTTGCAGACCCTGCCACATAGAGGTTTGTCGGCAAGTTAGTCAATGAAAAACGCGCACTGTCATCGTTATAACTCAGCTTCGCGCCAGCCTGACAAAGCAGTTGGTAAACGGGCATATAGCCTGCGGACATACATAACATGTCACAAGGAATCGTTACGCCACCAGCAGACACCTGTCCTTTTCCTGTGATGTCATGGACTTGAACGGCAGACAAATGCGTCTTATCCGAGCTTGGCAAAGCTTCATACACGGTGGCATTTAAGCGCACATTGATACCTTGTTGCGCCACTGCTTTTTGCAAGCGGTCATCCGCTCCATTGGTACGCATATCCACAATAAGAGGAACTTGCACACCATTTCGAACTAACGCCAGTGCGCACAAATAACCATCATCATTGCCGGTTAAAACGACGGCTCTGTTTGCGGGTTTAATCGCATAATGGGACATAAGGCGCATGGCAGCACTCGACATCACCACACCTGGCACATCGTTATTACGAAAGACAACATGCTGTTCAAACGCCCCTGACGCGACGATGCATTGCTTGGCTCGTGCTTTATACATGCGATTGCCCTGAATAATGGGCAAATAGTTATCGGTAAACCAGCCATTACAGGTCGCGTTATTCAATACTGTGATATTGGAGTGATTTAAAACCTGCTCTGTAAGCTGAGTTCTTAACTCGTTGGCCCGTAAACCTTCAACATCAAAATGATGATAGGTCAAAGCCCCCCCTAAAATAGGGTTTTCATCAACCAATAACACCGTTGCTCCAGCATCAGCGGCTTTTAATGCCGCAGCAAGACCCGCTGGGCCGGCACCGATCACTGCAATATCATGAAATAGATAGGCTTTATCATGATAAACAGGCTTAAAGGTAAGATCAGCAAAGCCTAAACCTGCTTTTTTGCGTATAAAGGGTTCCCATTTATCCCATACCCCCTTAGGTTTATAAAATGCACGGTAATAAAACCCGACTGGCATAAACCGTCCTGCATAGGACAATCTTGCATCCTTATCCTTTTCCAGAGAGCCGTTATAATTTTGCCCAACCACATCCAAATCAGCACAAATAAGCTGCTTATCGGCTAAGACATTCGGCTCGCTTTTGAGCTGCACTAACGTATTCGCATCTTGACCCGCCATGGTTAATGGGCCGCGTGGTCGATGGTATTTAAAGGAGCGCGACATTAGCCACTGATCATTCGCGATCAAGGCACTGGCAATCGTATCACCTTCAAGCCCTTGATAAGGCCGCCCCTCGAACATGAAATTGATCACCTTGTCTCGCTTGATGTATAAACCTAAAGGGGCAGGTAGTCGATTCATGCTCATACTGGCTTCTCCTCAACGCTTGCTGGGGCGCTTTCAAACTCTACGCGTTTATTAAACAGCTCAGATGGATCATAGGTTTTAAGAATCTCATCACTGGCCGTATGACGCTCTGCAATAAACCAATAGCCAGAAGGTGAATGAAACCACCACTCGGTTACCACACGAACGGTATTTTCAGAATAAAACACATACTCAGCCCACTCTTTATCTGAACAGGTTAAAGCATTGGGCATGGTTTTCACTTCGCCACCATAAACAAATTCACTGATATTTCTTGGCCCATTTAACGGGCAGTTCATAATTTTCATAATGCCTCCTATTCTAGGAAATCACTTAGTGACTGGCCGCTGTGGCACCCATTTCATTCACTTGACGAAACACATCGAAACGATCCATAGAAAATGGCGCAATTAACTCTGGCACTTTGCCGCCACTCGCCACGAGCTCGGCCATTGATTTCCCGCAAATAGGGGTTGATTTGAATCCCCATGTCCCCCACCCAGCGTCAAGGTAATAATTCTCAACAGGGCTTAAGCCCATGATTGGACTGTAATCTGAGGTCATGTCTGTAATCCCCGCCCATTGACGCATCAATTTCAAATTCGCCATAAACGGAAACATTTCCACCGCGCTTGCCATTAAGCTTTCTTTTAAATCAAGCGTCGAGCGTGTGTTATAAAGTGGATAAGGGTCAGATCCGCCGCCAAATACGATTTCACCTCGGCCTGTTTGCTGCACATAACAATGCAGTGCGGACGAACTCACCAATGGATCAAGGAAAGGTTTAACTGGCTGGGTCACCATGGCTTGCAGCGGATAAGTGGTGATCGGCATTTTAATGCCCGCCATGGCCGCAACAATGGAGCTATGACCCGCTACGGCTTGAACAATACAACCGCAAGTAACCGTCCCTCGGTTGGTTTTTACGCCTTTCGCCTTACCATTTTCGACAATAACATCCGTGACTTCCGTTAATTGATGAAGCTCAACGCCACGTTGCGTGGCCCCTTTGGCGTACCCCCAAGCCACAGCATCATGCCGTGCTGTAGCCCCATCGATATGCCACAAGCCAGCTAGAATAGGCATGTCAGCCGGGTTCATATTTAAGGTTGGCACCAGTTCTTTAATTTGCTGAGGGTCAATAAGCTCAGTATTACCACCAAAGTGGGTATTCACTTCTGTACGCTGTCGAAATGAGCGAACCGTCGAATCCGTGTGAGCTAAAGTTAATTGGCCGCGAGAGGAATACATGATGTTAAAGTCGAACTCATTTGACAGCCCTTTAAACATATCAACGGACTCTTTATAAAACTTAACCCCTTCGGAGGTTAGGTAATTAGAACGAATAACCGCCGTATTTCGCGCTGTATTGCCTCCTCCAAGATACCCTTTTTCTAAAATGGCAATGTTAGTTATGCCATGGTACTTGGCAAGATAGTAAGCCGTTGCGACACAGTGCCCACCCCCACCAATAATAACCACATCGTAATGCTGCTTGAGCTCAGTCGGTAATGGTAAGTCAGCATCATTTTCAAATGGATAGTCGTTTTGTAAACCGTATTTCAGTAATGAAAAAGGCATTTAGCAGCTCCTTAGAAAATCTAAATGGGTATTCGACTAAACACCTAGTTGAGTTGGTGTTGGGCAGCGGTTAACGTGTTCTGCATAAGGCAAGCAATGGTCATTGGACCGACGCCACCAGGAACAGGTGTTATTGCGGACACTTTTGAAAACACGTTGTGATAGTCGACATCCCCCACTAATTTTCTTTTACCATTGGATGAGATTTGATTGATACCAACATCGATGACAACGGCATTAGGCTTCAGCCAGTCTTCTTTAACCATCAGAGGTTGACCCACAGCCGCCACCACAATGTCTGCAGCACGGCAGATTTCTTCAATATGTTGCGTCCGAGAATGAACAATCGTCACGGTACAATGGGATTGCAGCAGCAAATTGGCAATCGGCTTCCCGACTATATTGGAACGACCAATCACCACAGCGTGCTTACCTGATAAATCATCAATATGTCGTTTCAGCATGATCATGCAACCCAATGGTGTACATGGCACAAGGACTTGCTGACCGGTTACTAGCTTGCCAACATTCTCAGGATGAAAACCATCAACGTCTTTTTCCGGTGAAATGGCTTCGATTACTCGGCTTTCAGACAAGTGTGCTGGTAAAGGAAGTTGCACCAAGATGCCATGGACAGAGTCATCTCGATTCAACTGATCAATTAGTTCATCCAACTGTTGTTGAGTCGTTTCTGCTGGCAAATAATGTGCGATGGATTGCAGCCCAGCCTGCTCTGTACGTTTGATTTTATTGCGCACATACACAGCGCTTGCCGGATCGTCGCCCACTAAAACAACGGCTAATCCAGGCGTTACCTTATGTTTTAGTTTAAAAGCAGAGACTTCTTGCGCCACGTGTTGGACGATTTCATCTGCAAGCGCTTTGCCATCAATCATAACTGTCATGGTGCTCTCCACTGGTCTATTTAAAGACAACCGTTTTATTACCGTACATAAACACACGATGCTCAAGATGCATCCTAACCGCCGTCGCCAATGCCACGGTTTCTGTATCGCGACCCACAGCAACTAACCGTTCGGGTGAATAAGTGTGATCTACAGGCTGGACGGACTGCGCTATGATTGGCCCTTCATCCAGATCCGATGTGACGTAATGTGCCGTCGCACCAATGAGCTTAACGCCCCGCTGATGAGCCTGATGATATGGCTTAGCCCCTTTAAACCCTGGCAAAAAGGAATGATGGATATTGATGGCTCGGCCATGTAGCTTTTTACAAAGCGCGTCCGATAAGATCTGCATATAGCGAGCTAGAACCACTAGATCCGTTTTGGTTTCCGTGATGATGTCCAGCAAAGCGGCTTCTTGTTCCGTTTTATTCTCTTTATTAACGGGTAAATGAACGAAACGAATGCCTTCTCGCTCCACCATCGGTCTTAGATCTTTATGATTTGACACCACGGCAGTGATGGTCATTGGCAATTCACCTTTGCGGTGACGGTAGAGCAGGTCATCCAGACAATGGTCAAATTTACTGACCATAAGCAGTGCTTTTACAGGCTGCTCTTTATCTAAAATTTCCCAGTCCATATTGAAGCGGGCAACCTGTTCGTCAAAGCCATTTCGAATTGACTCAATAGACTGAACATGGCCTTCTATTCGACACTCAGCGCGCATAAAAAAGCGACAACTCTCTTCGTCATCAAATTGATGCATTTCAGAGATATAGCAATCATGCTCGGCAAGATAAGAAGACACCGTCGCGACAATGCCACTGGTCGCATCACAAGAAGCCTTTAAAATAAAATCTTTAGACATATCAACAAAACCTCAAATATGAAAAATTTCTTTATATATGAATAAAAAGTCTTGATTTTTTCACTTCAAAAATCAGTTGTTTTCAAATATATTAAATCTAAATATTTTTGAAAGTAAAAAGCGTAAAAACTTTTAAAAAACCAAAAACTAATACTTATACAAAAAAATTAATCATATATGGAATAAAATATGACAAAAAACACTGACTACCACGTTCCCGCGTTATCGAGAGGGCTACAAATAATTGAGATGTTTGATAAAGAAAAAAGGGTATTAAACACGCAAGATTTTGCTGACAATTTGGGAGTGAGTGCCTCCTCCACCTATCGCATTGTTCAAACTTTATTGGATATGGGGTATCTGAAGAAAGTCACTAGAAATGCTTACGAGCTAGGCCCCCAAATAGTGTCTCGCGGCTTTGCCTTTTTAGCGGGCAAAGACTTAGTTGATATCGCCGCCCCTCATCTAAATGAGCTAAGAGACAGAACGTCTATCTCCTGTCATCTAGGCATACGCGACGGATTAGAAACGGTCTACATTTACCGATCTCAAGCCTCTCAACGCTT
Source organism: Marinomonas sp. 63XJN7_7_ISO-PGPR-S23-202 (assembly GCF_056173505.1). Lineage (NCBI taxonomy): Bacteria > Pseudomonadati > Pseudomonadota > Gammaproteobacteria > Oceanospirillales > Oceanospirillaceae > Marinomonas > Marinomonas sp. 63XJN7_7_ISO-PGPR-S23-202. The sequence goes on from NZ_CM149677.1 coordinate 3,554,638, forward strand.
ATCCGTTAACATCCCTCTCGGTTCACGCTTGCCTTGCCATACCAACGCTATGGGGAGAGTACTCTTACAGCAACTCAGTGATATTGAACTCAATGCCATGTATCAAACCCAACAATTAGACACCTACCCTGGCCCCTACCCTCAATCATTCCCTGAGTTAAAAGCACTTTTGAAAAAAGAATGGCAACAAGGCTACTCAAGTAATCGCTCTGACAACGCCACCGCCATTGCCGTACCAATCACGAATTATTTAGGCAAGATAGTCGCCGCCATTAATATATCGGGGGCAGACCAAGTCATGAATAATCAAGAACAATTTGAAGCCGCAAAAGAGGAGTTACTCAATACGGCAAAAGCCATTTCACAGTTAACCCCCTAAAAAAGGACATCGCTAACACATTCAAGATAAGATCTTAGACGCATTCTTTTCAGTCTATTTCTCGGTATGAAGCAATCACTTCATTTGAAAAAGGCGATGTCTGAGTTTGCTTAAAGACACAGATAACCAATATTTACCGCATTACAAAGGGATTGCCCATAGGTTCGCTTGAGGTGCTGATCCAAGTGGTGCGGACTCTTATGTAATCTTGAATCGCCTGAATGCCCGCTTCACGCCCATAACCGGATTGATTAACACCACCAAAAGGGGCTATAGGAGACACCGCTCGATAAGTATTAACCCAGCATATGCCAGACTGAATTTGCTGAGAAACACGCATAGCACGAGCTAAATTCTCAGTAAAGACACCGGATCCAAGACCAAACTCAGAGTCATTTGCTAATGCAATGGCCTCTTCTTCCGTGTCAAAGCATGCTATGGATAAAACCGGGCCAAACAGCTCAACATGCAAGGTTTCAATATCGTTCGTCGGGCACTCAACAATCGTTGGAGCAAAGTAATATGCAGACCCTAAGTCTGTTAAGCGTGTTCCTCCTGTTAGAATTTTGCCACCTTGCTTTTTGGCTTTTTCTAACACTCGCTCAATGCCATCAATTTGCGCTAATGTACATAAGGGCCCGATATGACTTGTCGCATCCAATGGATTCCCCACCACAATAGCCGCGGTTTTTTCTAACAATCGAGCTAAAATTTTGGGGTAAATAGCTCGCTGCACATAGACTCGCGACCCCGCAACACAGGACTGACCCGAAGCGCCAAAATTACCTGCGATAATGCCGTTAGCCGCACTTTCAATATTGGCATCATCAAAGACTAAAATCGGTGATTTCCCTCCCAACTCAAGTGAAGTCACGGCGAAGTTATTAGCAGTATTCCTGACCACATGTTTTGCCGTCTCTGGACCACCAGTAAAGGCGAGACGATCAATGTCTGGATGAGAGGTCAGTGGTATCGCGCAACCTTCAGCATCACCCGTAATAACAGAGACAACACCACTTGGAAATCCAGCTTTCTCGATCAATTTGGCAAACTCTAAAATGGCAATTGGCGCCATTTCAGAAGCCTTGATAACCACGGTACAACCCGCCGCTAAAGCGGGAGCAAGCTTGGTGGCGGTTAAAAACATTTGCGCATTCCAAGGCACAACGGCTGCCACGACACCAATCGGTTCAGGCTTGGTAAAGACATGCATATCAGGCTTATCGATAGGTAAGGTGTGACCTTCTATTTTGTCCGCTAAACCTGCGTAATAACGATAATAACTGGCTACGTACTTCGCCTGGCTTTTGGTTTCCGCCGCCAATTTACCGCTATCCGTCGTTTCTATTTCACCTAACACTTCCGAATGCTGCTCTAACAAATCGGCCAATTTATGCAGTAAAGCCCCCCGCTGTGTTGGATTTAATCCCCGCCACTCTTTCTTAGCAAGAGTTTGACGAGCGGCTTTAACGGCGCGATCAACATCTTCCGCTTCTGCCATAGCAAAGGTTGCCCAGGGTTCACCAGTCGCTGGATTGGTTGTTGTCATAGAGCGAGCCTTTGTACCATCGACCCAGTCACCATCAATGAGCAACTTATAATGCGGTAACTTGTTATTAGACATCATGGGGTAACTCCTTAATTAAAAGCGGGCATGACTTCATCAATAAAGCGACGTAGAGACGTTTCTTTCTCTTCACGACTCATACCGGAATCAGACCAATAGGCAAACTCATCATAACCAAGCGCTTCATAGTGCTTAAGGCGTTCAATGATCTGCTTTGATGTGCCTATCATAAGATCGTTTTTAATCGCTTCTTTTTTGTAGAACGGATGGTTATCAATTTCTTCTTGAGTAAGAGGTTGGATTAAACCTTGACTGATTGGGCGTTCATTCTTAAACCAGGCACCAAAATAACAATAAAATTCATGTAATTTACTCGCCGCTTTGTCTGCCTCTATGTCATCCTTTGCGACAAAAGCATGCTGCAAAATCATGATTTTAGTACGGCGATCAAACTTAGCGCAGGCTTCATTATACTTTTCAATGAGCCCTTCGACTTCTTCTAAACCTTGCCATAAAGGCGTAACTTGCACATTACAATCATGACTAATGGCAAACTCATGACTATTAATATCCCGTGCGGCAATCCAGATTGGCGGACCATCTTCTGTTAGAGGTTTAGGTGATGACGTCGTTTTAGGAAAATTATAATGTTTGCTTTCTTGAGTATGATCTCCCTTCCATAGACCTTTAATAGCGGGCACCATTTCTCGTAAGCACTCACCAGCACTCCAAGCATCCATTCCGCCAGGAACCATACGCTCATATTCAAAAGCATAAGCGCCACGGGCAATGCCCAACTCCAGACGACCCTTGGTGATGATGTCTGTCATCGCCGCTTCGCCAGCCAACTTTATGGGATGCCAGTATGGGGCAACAACCGTCCCCGTCCCCAAGCGTACATGCTGAGTTTGATGGGAGAGATCAATTAAATTCAAAAAGGGATTAGGCGCGATGGTAAAGTCCATACCATGATGCTCTCCTGTCCAAACCGTTGTCATACTCCCTTCGTCAGCCATTTTACAAAGTGACATAAACTCATCGTAAAGGTCTTTTTGACGTTGCTGTTCATCTACTCGTTCCATATGGGCAAAAAGTGAAAATTTCATCGCACATCTCCTTCCAATTCATTACCGACATATAAACGGAAAACACCATTACTCTTTTCATGAACAAATCGAGTGACCATAGACGTTATATCTGAAGAGGCAAACGCCACACCAGACAATTCATCTATTGCAACGTACTCATAGCCTTCGATTTCTTTCTCTGTCGCGCTCTCTGCACGATAAAACGCGACAAAGTTTCCAGCAGTAGACCTTTCATAAACAGAAAACACCTGCCCAACTTCCGCTTCTATACCTAAAGAAACAAGCATGTTCTTTAGAGTTTGCAGAGAAGAGATATCTGTCTGCATTTTTCCTTGTGGTAAGCTGAAACCTTTGTCAGTTTTTTTCAACAACAGCTTGCCATTACATTCTACTAAAGCACCAACTTGTGCGTATTGTTCGTAAGCGATTTCTTCCGCTTTATGCTCCATGCCTAAACTAAAATAACCACCTTTAGCGTAACCGAGTCCAAACTTTTCATTGCTTGAAAAGCACTCAACTTTCCCCATCAACAATAAATGATCGCCCGCCTCAACTTTTTGGAAAGAGGAGCACGAAAAATGTGCTACCGCCCCCGCAATAAGAGGCGTCCCAAACTCGTCCGCATGCCATTCCACCTCAGCAAAACGATCGCCTTTGGAGCCCGCGAATGTATTTGATGCATGCTGTTGGTCCTCTGCAAGAACACTAACGGCAAAATGATCACAAGATTCAAAAATGTCATAACTCGACAAACGCATCGCTGGGCAAACCAGTAATAAAGGTGGATCCATTGATACCGATGTAAACGAGTTCGCCGTAAAGCCAACTTTTTCTCCTGTTTTACTCACTGCGGTAACAATGGTGACGCCAGTCATAAAGGAGCCAAACGCATTGCGTAGTTCGCGTACATCAAAATCACTCATAAGACATCTCCTCTGATTGACTAAAGCAGCGAGAGGCAAAATCAATCATGATAGGGTTTATTTCATTTGAATGGGTCAATGGCGCCATATGTTTAGCATTTTCAATGATATATGACTGACCTTGTGGGCAGATGGTTGCCATACTCTCAGACATCGAAGGCTGAGAGTTGGGATCATTACGACTCGTAATGAATATGGCAGGCACTCCAAGGGCCTTGAGGTCACTTTCGGCTGGGCCATCATTTAAACAAAAAACTTCATAGGCTTGTCGATAACCATCTAACGGTGCTTGGCTTAACCACTGACAACACAAATCCGCGTAAAGAGCATCATCACCTTGTACTGGATAATCAAACCAACGTGTTACTGGGGCAGTCACATTTTGGGGATTAATGTCATTTTTAATTTGTTGAACTCTTGCCAAAACAGCTTTTTTGGCCTCTACAGATCGGCGATAAACAGAGTTAAGCGCTATCACTCCAGAACAAAGCTCTGAATACCGAATGGCAAAGTTAAGCGCGATCATCGAGCCCATCGAATGACCAGCCATCACAACAGATGACTTCAACTCTGTTTTTATCCAGCGAGCAATCACATCTGTGTATTTGGAAATATCAGTACATTCTTTCATCAGACGACTCTCGCCATGACCAGGCATATCAACAGCATAGACGGTATAGTTTTTAGACAAGGCTTCGAATTGGTTACCCCACGCTTCTAATCTAAGCCCTACCCCATGAACTAGTACAAGAGAAGGCCCTTGCCCTAGTTTCACATAGGAAAGCCCCGTCGAAGATTTAAACCGCTGCAGGGTTGTCAATATCATGCCCTAGCTCCTTCAATTCCTGATAACGATCGCCAATACGGTGATGTGGTCGACCGCCTGTTGCGCCACCTAATACCACCACGACTTCATCAGCGTTTGGCGCATCATTAATATTGAATTGCAGTGTCAAATAGTGGGAGCGTTTGCCGCCATCGTTCTTGTCCATCATGGGAACACAGATAGAAGCATTGGCAGTGCCGCGAGTATTGGTGAAAGATAGGAAGGATTTCGCGTCTACGGCTTCTCTATAGAAATTGCCAAAATGTAAGGTATGAATCAGAGCTGAGGCATGCTCTATCTCTCCGTTCAAGCCAACAAGCGCGGCTTTACCGAAGGCTTCTATCTTGTCAGCGCCGCCTGCTAACGCGCAGATTCTATCGGTTAATAGCTTTCCGAGCTGCGGCCCGTATTCCAACACAATAGGCTTTAAATCTTCAACATACCTTCCTGCCCATGGGTTTTTCACAACAGCGGCAACAGCAAACATCCGTAGAGGCTTATCCGTTTCTTTATAGCCTTCGATCAATGTTTCTTCTTCAAAACTAACGATTTTGCGAATCTCTATAGTCATGTTGGCACCTAATATGGAAAATTATTTGTAATATGGTATACCATATTACATAATATTAAACATACAATCTTACAAGGTGCAACAATAAATATGCTATGATCTCAAAGTAATTGATCGATACTTTATTAGAGGAAAACCGGATGCAAAAAGTTGAGCGCCCTAAAACACTAAAAGAAAGTGCTCTTGAATCCTTAAGAAATGCCATAACAAGCAACCTATTAAAACCAGGGGACAGGCTAGTAGAAAGAACCCTGTGCGAAAGCATGGGAGTGAGCCGAACGGTTGTTAGAGAATGCATTCGACACTTAGAAAGCGAAAGACTTGTTGTAGGGATACCAAATTCTGGTTTTATTGTCGCTTCCATCAGTGATGCAGAAGTCAAAGAAATTTACGATATTCGCACCTTGCTTGAATGCTCTGCGGTAAGAGAATGCAGTCAAAAAGCGACACCAGAAGTCATTCAACAACTCTATGAACTACATGATGAAATAGCCACTCACCTGCTTAATGATGATGTCAGTACAGCCTTGAAAATAACAAAAGACTACTATGAGATCATTTTTAAAACGGCCGAAAAACACGTCTCTTGGGATCTAGTTGAGCAGCTCAACTCTCGTATTTCTCGGTTAAGAGCCCTAACCTTGAGCTCAACAGGACGAAAAACATCTGGACCAAAAGATTTATACGGCATCATCAAGGCAATGGAAGAGAAAGATTCTGAGAAAGCGGTAGAAATTTGTGCTCGCCATTTAAAAGAAGCCTATGAAATCGCCATGCAAACTGACTAAGGACTCAAGCAATGAATAAAGAATTATTTGAATTAGGAATCAGCAAACGTAAAGAAACCCTAGGCGCTGAATACGTTGAGAAGAACTTAGCGAAAGCCGATGAGTTTAATCGCCCTTTTCAAGAGGCGATGACGGAATGGTGCTGGGGATTTGGATGGGGAGATGAGACCATAAACGCCAAAACCCGCTCGATGATGAACCTTACTATGATTGCCGCGTTAGGGAAAATGGAAGAATGGGAATTACACCTTAAAGGTGCTCTAAACAATGGTGTAACCGTAGAAGAAGTACGCGCGGTTATTCATGCCATTGCCATCTATTGTGGCGTTCCACAAGGCGTGGAATGCTTTCGAATAGCACGTGTTGTTTTAACCGATAAGGGCTTACTAAAGTCCTAAACCAACCATGAGGAGCTGTTACTATGAAAGGCTACTGGGTCGCATTTGTTAACGTTAATGATAAAGTGGCGTATCAAGATTATTTGGATCTTGCTCCTGCGGCACTCAAAAAATATGGAGCGAAACTCCTTTCTAGAGGCGAAGGCGTGACCGCTATCGAGGGGTTTGAATCGCCACCAGATAGAGCCGTCGTATTTGAGTTTGATAGCTACGAGAGTGCCTTAAACTGCTATCACTCAGAGGAATATCAAGCAGCCAGAAAGCACAGAGTTAACTGTGCCCAGGCCAATATTTTAATTATGCATGGTCTAAGTTAATCCCATTCTGTATGTAACAGGACGTTTCTATACGTCCTCACATCAACAAAAGAAAACTTTCCACCGCCACCAAAAAACACTTCCCAGCGATCAATTACCGCTGAACACAAGCAAAAATCCCCCTCTGGATCTACCCGTTAATGACGGCAGCAGCATGGCTAACGAAATTTCTCAACCTTCCTCCATTCGCTCACGCCAATGCATTTGTTACTTCTGTCAAAAAAAACTGCACTCATAAAAAAACGTAAACATATGCTTGCATATAATATGGTATACCATATTATGGACTTCTAAGGTTGTTTTTTGCTCAACTCTCACTATGGAGGCAAAAAAGGCCTTAGCAGCAAACACTCACGTACATAAAAAAGCAAAAGGAACAGACGATGAGAAAACTACTAAAAGGCGCACTTATCGCCTCCATCTGCAGTGTCGGCGCTATGCAATGCTATGCTCAAGACAGCATAACTTTTGTAAGTTGGGGGGGATCCACTCAAGATGCTCAAAAGCAGGCATGGGCAATACCTTTCAGCAACAAAACCGGGATTAAAGTGATTCAGGATGGCCCTACGAATTACGGTAAACTAAAAGCCATGGTTGAAAGTGGCAATGTACAATGGGACGTAGTCGATGTTGAAGCCGACTTTGCTTATCGTGCAGCAGCGGAAGGACTTCTTGAACCTCTTAATTTCTCGGTGATCAATAAATCCGAAATCGATCCTCGCTTTGTCTCTAAATACGGCATAGGCTCTTTCTACTTTTCTTTTGTGTTAGCGTACAACAAAAACAAAATTCATGGTGCCCAACCCAAAAGTTGGAATGCACTGTTTGATACGAAAGACTATCCCGGAAAACGCGCCCTTTATAAGTGGCCAAGTCCAGGGGTCTTAGAGCTTGCTTTACTGGCTGATGGTGTCAAACCTAAAAACCTTTACCCTCTTGATCTAGATCGAGCATTTAAAAAACTCGACACAATAAAAAAAGACATTGTGTGGTGGGGCAGTGGTGCCCAATCTCAACAACTTCTTGCCTCAGGTGAAGTGTCACTTGGTCAGTTCTGGAATGGACGTGTATTTGCCCTCCAATCAGATGGTATGCCAGTTGGAATCAGTTGGAAGCAAAATTTAGTCATGGCTGATTTTCTTGTTATTCCAAAAGGCGCTAAGAACAAAAAAGCTGCGATGAAGTTTCTTGCCTACTCCTCTAGCCCTCAAGGACAAGCAGACTTTGCCTCATTGACAGCCTACGCCCCGATCAATAAAGACAGCCCAGCATTGATGGAAAAAGGCCTAACAACCTATCTGCCTACCCATTACTCGAAAGAGCAAGTCTCACTCAATTACAAGTATTGGGCGAAACATGGAGAAGAAATTGCAAAACGCTGGAATGCTTGGTTACTAAAATAATATCTTCGGATATTTCATTTTTACCATTGGTCTGGATGGTGTATTCACACCATCCAGACAAAATTGAGGTGCCCCAACCATGTTTATGGCTTTTTCAATAAAAAAATGGCGTGTTGGTATGCTTTTACTGCCTATATTAGTTTTTTTGTGCAGTTTTTTTATTATTCCACTGGTCGGTTTATTACTTCATAGTATTACGGACCCAAAATTTGGCATGCAAAACTTTGATCAGCTCTTAGCAACCACAACTTATGCTAAAGTTTTATACAATACCTTTCTCGTCTCGATCCTTGTAACAAGTATTTCTCTTTTATTAGGCTTCCCTTTAGCTTGGTGCATTACCTTAGTACCAAAAGGGTGGGGAAGAATTTTATTAAATATAATATTGCTATCCATGTGGACAAGTTTATTAGCTCGAACCTACTCTTGGCTCGTGTTACTTCAATCCTCAGGAATTATTAATAAGATACTCATGGCATTAGGGATTATCGATCAGCCAATTGAAATGGTACATAACATGACAGGGGTCATCATTGGTATGAGTTATATCATGATTCCATTTATTGTCTTACCGTTACAAGCCTGTATGTCTGCTATTGATCCTATGGTATTACAGGCGGCATCTATTTGCGGTGCATCCGCAAAAACCATTTTCTTCCGGGTGTTTTTACCCCTGTGCAAACCAGGACTATTCTCAGGTGGATTGATGGTATTTGTCATGTCGTTAGGTTATTACATCACACCAGCACTCCTAGGCGGTGTGAATGATATGATGCTACCCGAGTTCATTATCGAGCAAGTACAAAACTTCTTGAATTGGGGAATGGCAAGTGCATCAGCGGTTGTGTTAGTCATTATTACTATGGCGATGTTTTATGTCTACTTAAAAGTACAAACCGACTCCCCCGTTTCTTCCAATACAGGCGCTTAATTATGTTACTTTCTCATAACTCTTTGGGTTGGAAATTAAAATATTCGCTTTATGTTACCAGTGGTGCAATTGCAGCCTTCTTGGTACTGCCCATAATTTTTATCGTTTTTTTATCGTTTGGGTCATCTCAATGGCTAATATTTCCACCACCAGCTTGGACTTTAAAGTGGTATATTCAGTTTTTTAATAACTCAGAATGGATAGACGCAGCCATCACCAGTCTTGAAGTGGCTTGTCTGACCTCTATCATTGCCACTTTGATTGCTATGCCTGCGTCGTTTGCTTTGGTTAGAGGACGGTTTAAGGGAAGAGATTATTTATATAGTTTTTTCACTCTACCAATGATGATTCCAGTCGTCATTATTGCCGTTGCATTGTATAGCGTATTTTTAACGTTAGGATTGACTGGAACCATGTTCGCCTTTGTGGTCAGCCACATTATCGTAGCGCTTCCTTTTGCCATCATTTCCATTATTAACTCATTAAGGTTATTCGATAAATCCATTGAAGACGCTGCAGTAATATGCGGAGCAAGCCGTTTACAAGCGATATTTAAAGTGACTTTCCCTTTAATTAAACCTGGGATTGTATCAGGCGCATTGTTTGCCTTTTTGGCATCCTGGGATGAAGTCGTTATCAGTGTCATGATGGCCAGCCCCGACCTACAAACACTTCCCGTCAAGATGTGGTCAACCCTTCGACAGGACCTGACCCCGGTGATAGCCGTCGCATCGACCGCGCTTATTATACTTTCGTTGTTCATTATGATTATTGCCAGCTTTGTTCGTAAACAAAGTAATCGACACTAGGAGACATATTATGCGCTTACAGACAAACACGATGACTCAATCCCCTTTAGTTTGTTTACGAGAATTGAATAAAGAATACGGTAACTTTACGGCGGTAGATCACATCAATCTAGACATTAGAAAAGGCGAGTTTTTAACCTTTTTAGGTTCCAGTGGCTCGGGTAAAAGTACAACTCTGTCCATGATTGCCGGTTTTGAAACACCGACATCAGGCGAAATATTATTGAATGACACGTCTCTTATTAATATTCCCTCCCATAAGCGAGGTATTGGCATGGTCTTTCAACACTACTCTTTATTCCCGCATATGAGCGTGAGAGACAACATTGGCTTTCCTCTTGATATTCGTAAGGTCGAAAAAGGAAAGCGCGATAAAAAAGTAGACGAAATATTAAATTTAGTGCAACTGGGAGCATTTGCAGATCGCCGCCCATCAATGTTATCTGGAGGACAAAAACAACGTGTTGCCATTGCTAGAGCCTTGGTTTACGAGCCTGAAATACTATTAATGGATGAACCCTTAGGAGCATTGGATAAAAAACTAAGAGAGGATTTGCAGGACGAGCTTCGCTTATTACATAAAAGGCTTGGCATAACCATAGTATATGTCACCCATGACCAAGATGAAGCAATGCGTTTGTCTGAGCGAATAGCCATTTTCAAAGAAGGTGGAATCGTTGGCTTAGGAACGGGGAAAGATTTATATCGCAAACCACCCAATGCTTTCGTTGCTTCGTTTTTAGGAAATTCAAATTTCTTAAAAGTAAATGTGACAGGACCAACTTCTGCACAACTCGATAAACATCACATTATATTGGACGATTTACATGAGATGCCAATAAACCAGCAAGCATTATTAATGATACGACCAGAAAACCTACAAGTGCTCACTCATCAACAAGCTGAAAACGAGATATTATTAGACGGGTTTAATCAAATATCAGGCACTGTCAATGAATCAGTTTTTCTTGGTGAAAGTCTAACTTGTAGCATCACAACGCCATCTGGTCATCAGCTAATCAGTAAAAATATCGCAACGGAACAGCCAGATTTAGAACCGGGATCGACAGTTTTCATTCGATGGAATAGCAAGCATAGTTCTCTGTACTCAAAATGGGAGCAAGGTGATATTAATAAGAATGCCCCCCAATAATCCTCAAAAGGATAAATAGCTACCTTAGGGGAATGGGATATCCATTCCCCTTTTTATACTAAACGTCTTTCAATCAATACATTACTGATGCTTTATAAAGGCTGGGGAATTAAAAGGAATTTGAGGGGAATAGATAATAAAAGGCCCCTTTCGGAGCCTTTAGGTCACGCTATCGGGGGGCGCGACATGCAGTAGTGTAAAACACTACTTATTGGCTTCTACACCAAACTCTGGGTAAGCATGCATACCACACTCATGCATATCCATTCCCTCTAATTCTTCCTCTTCGCTAGCACGAAGTCCCATAATTTTCTTAATAACCCACAAAGAAATAATGGTCATCACAAACATCCAAATAAAGGTACAAATCGTGCCAGTAAATTGACCAAAAAAGGTCGCCTCCTCATTCGATATCAAAACAGCAAAGATGCCCCAAATACCAGCTGAACCATGAACAGAAATCGCCCCCACTGGATCATCAATTTTCAATTTATCCATTGCTAAAACAGACAGCACAACAACAATACCGCCAACGGCACCAATCAGTGACGACGTAGCCGCTGAAGGTGCAAGAGGTTCAGCGGTAATAGCCACTAGACCCGCTAACGCACCATTAATTGTCATGGTTAAATCCGTCTTACCAAATAAGAAGCGCGCAAAAAGAGCCGCTACTATCATTCCTGTTGCCGCTGCCGCATTGGTATTAACAAAAATTTTGGCCACCGCGTTAGCCTCTTCAACATTGGATATTTTGAGTTCCGAGCCACCATTGAAACCAAACCATCCCATCCAAAGAATAAACATACCTAATGTTGCAAGTGGCAAGTTCGCACCTGGAATAGCACGAATTTCTCCGTTCTTCCCATAACGACCTTTACGCGGGCCGACCATAATCACAGCAGCCAGTGCGGCAGAGGCACCCGCCATATGTACAACAACCGATCCAGCAAAATCCTGAAAGCCCAATTGATCTAAAAAGCCACCGCCCCATTTCCAATACCCTTCTACAGGATAAATAACGGCAACCATTACCACAGCAAAAACCAGAAAAGGCCATAAGCGCATCCTTTCTGCTACAGCTCCAGAAACAATTGACATGGTTGCAGCGGCAAAAACAGCTTGAAAAATAAAGTCAGCCATAGACGAATAATACGGAGCGCCATCACCTCCCCCTATGACAGCATCAACAGTATTATCGCTCCCCAAGAAAAAGTTAATGCCAGGAATGTAGGCACTAATAGGATCCGCTGGATACATGATGTTGTAACCAACACATAGATAAACAAAGCACGCAATACCGTAAAGCAGTGCGTTTTTATTTAATATCTCTACTGTATTTTTACCACGAACAAGCCCAGCTTCTAACATTGCAAAACCAGCGGCCATCCACATGACTAGTGCAGCACACATCAGAAAATAAAATGTATCCAATGCATAACTAACTTCCATTACCATATTGCCCATAGATATAAGCTCCAAGTTGAGAAACACAAAATTCACTAAAGAGAAAATAAATTTCCTAACAAGACAATATCAAATTCTAGGCCAACATTATTTAAGACATTGAAAAATAAGAAATAATTTATTAATGTTTGATATACGGAATGAAAATTTATATAAGCAAAAGAACAACATCAGTCAGGCACTAGAAAGCATCACAAAAATAAATTTTGCACAAAAAAAAGCCACGTCAGAAACGTGGCCAAAACTGGGGACATTCAATTAATTTAGAATTTTTGACCAGGAATCCAGTTTGTTCCCGCCAAAGGAACACGTGCCATGGCTGCCGATTCAACGGTCAAAGCCACCAGGTCTTCTGGCTCCAAATTACGTAAATCATTCTTGCCGCAAGCACGCGCCAATGTCTGAGCCTCAAGCGTCAATACACGAAGGTAATTCGCTAAACGACGACCCGCATCCACAGGGTCTAGACGTTTCATGAGTTCAGGATCCTGAGTGGAGATACCCGCTGGATCTTTACCTTCTTGGTAGTCATCATAAAAACCCGCAGCAGAACCAATCGCTTTATACTCTTCATCCCATTTAGGATCATTACACCCTAAAGCCACCAACGCCGCCGTACCAATGGCTACCGCATCGGCACCCAGCGCCATACACTTAGCCACATCGGCACCATTTCGGATACCACCAGAAACAATAAGCTGCACTTTACGATGCATGCCCATTTCTTGTAACGCTTGAACCGCTTGAGGAATGGCCGCCATGGTTGGAATACCAACATGTTCGATAAAAACGTCTTGCGTAGCAGCAGTCCCCCCTTGCATGCCATCCACAACAATCACGTCCGCACCCGCCTTAACCGCTAATTTCACATCATAATAAGTGCGTGTAGCCCCCACTTTAATGTAAATAGGGACTTCCCAGTCGGTAATTTCTCGTAATTCTTGGATCTTAATAGCAAGGTCATCAGGACCAGTCCAATCGGGATGACGGCAAGCCGAGCGCTGATCAATCCCCTTGGGGAGGTTGCGCATGCTTGCCACCCGATCAGTAATTTTTTGTCCAAGTAGCATACCGCCACCACCCGGTTTAGCGCCTTGTCCTAAAACCACTTCAATCGCATCCGCTTTGCGTAGATCGTCTGGGTTCATGCCATAACGAGAAGGCAGATACTGATAAACCAATTTACTGGATTGACCACGCTCTTCCGGTGTCATACCGCCATCGCCCGTGGTTGTCGATGTACCAACTATCGAAGCCCCTCGTCCTAATGCCTCTTTTGCATTCGCCGATAAAGCACCAAAGCTCATCCCCGCGATGGTCACGGGTATATCTAACGTAATGGGTTTCTTTGCAAAGCGATCACCCAAAATAACCGAGGTGTTACAGGTCTCACGATACCCCTCTAAAGGGTAGCGAGACATACTCGCTCCCAAAAACAAAAGATCATCAAAATGAGGCACCTTACGTTTTGCCCCAAAACCACGAATATCGTAAATGCCTGTATTGGCCGCACGGCGAATTTCAGCCATTGTGGCGCGATCAAAGGTGGCGGACTCTTTTAAGCTAGGGTTGTTATTTGTGTCATTGCTCATAATAAAAATCTCTCAAAAATTAGTAAGCCGATGCATTGTCAACTTTGAAGGTGTAAAGCTGACGAGCCGATCCATAACGTTTGAAATCAAGCGGATTTTCATCAACGCCCGCTTTCTCCAATAAGCCTTTCAACTCCGCAATATGTTCGCTACGCATTTCTTTTTCGATGCAGTCTGCCCCAAGAGACTTCACTGTCCCTTTCACATAAATATGGACTTCATACAAGGAATCACCGAGCGCTTCACCGGCATCGCCACACACCACAAGTGATCCAGACTGCCCCATAAAGCAGCTCATATGACCAATATTGCCTTTCACCACAATATCGACACCTTTCATCGAAATACCACAACGAGCCCCCGCATTACCTTCAATAACCAACAGTCCACCGTGGGCCGTTGCCCCAGCGGCTTGAGATGCATCGCCCTTGATACGCACAACACCGGACATCATATTCTCGGCAACACCTTGGCCAGCATTGCCATGAACCGTAATGTTGGCCGTTTTATTCATACCCGCGCAGAAGTAACCTGCATGCCCGTGAACATCGACCGAGATATCCGCATCCAACCCAACCGCAATGTTGTGATTGCCTTTAGGGTTTGTCACTATCCATTCTTTTTCCGTTAAATTATCTTTGCACTCATGTAAGGCTTTATTTAAATCTCGTACAGATTGAGCCGCTAAATCAACAGTCATCATTTCCCAATTCTCCCAAAACTATTTACGTTCCCAAATGTAGAAAGTCGCAGGCTCCGGTTCCCAAACTTTCGCGTTTTCGATACCTGGTAAAGTAACCAAAGCTTGATACTCTGATGCCATTGCAACGTAATCATCGGTTTCAGCAAGTACTGCTGGCTTACAAGCAATAGGATCACGCATAACAGCAAAACCGTCTTTAGTGCCAATCGTAAACGTAAAAAAGCCATCAAGATCTTTCAGCGCATTTTCCAAGGCTTCTTTCAGTGTATCGCCTTGCTTAAGACGCCACGTCAAATAACCAGCTGCCACTTCGGAATCGTTTTCCGTTTCAAACGTAATGCCTTCTCGTTTGAGTTTATCGCGCAGTCGATTGTGGTTTGATAACGAACCATTATGGACAAGACATAAATCAGAACCTGTCGAAAAAGGATGGCTACCTTCCATGGTGACTGCAGACTCTGTTGCCATACGCGTATGACCAATGATATGACTGCCCTGCATTCCACTTAGGTTAAATTTCGACGCGATGTTTTCAGGCAACCCAACTTCTTTTAGAATTTCGATAGAGGAGCCCGCGCTCAAAATCAATACATCGGGATACAGTTCATTCAAGGTGCTACGGGCAGACCTTTCATCCGAGTTAATTTTTAACACAGCGACATTCGCGTTTTGCATCCATTTGACTTCGCAACCTAATGACACTGATAGCTTGTCACTCAGCGTTTCCCAGCTAAAGGCCTCATCAGGGTGTCTTAATGTTAACTTGACCCAATTCTCGCCAACCTCATCACCATAAATGGCAAAACCCGCACTATCTGGACCACGATCTGTCATTGAAATCAGCATTGGCTCAAATAACTCACCCAATTTTTTTTCAAATTTATCGTTTTTTAAATAAAGCCCAACAATTCCACACATAGTAGAAACCTCAATATATTTTTAAAACTTAGCACTGGATAATTAAAAGAACTCGGCATATTTTTCGACTTCCCAAGAGGAAACTTGGCGCGAATACTCATTCCACTCAGCACGCTTCACTTTAAGGAATTCCGCGACAAGATCTTTGCCCATGGCGTCAACGAAAACGGTGTCTTTTTCTAACTCATCCAGCGCATCACCAAGAGATTGAGGAAGAATAGAAATATTTTTAGCGAGGATTTCTTCCAAAGATAGGTCATAAAGGTTGATGTTCATGGGCTCACCAGGATCCAGTTCACGCTCAACTCCATCGAGGCCCGCAGCAATTAAGGCAGAATGAACAAGGTAAGGATTACAACCTGAGTCAGGTAGACGGAATTCTAAGCGGCCATAGGGCACACGAACTAGCGCTGAACGGTTATTGTCGCCGTAGCAAACATAGGCTGGCGCCCAAGTGGCACCTGAACTATTACCGCCAACCACTAAACGCTTATAGGAGTTAGCTGTCGGGGCGGCAAAAGCACAAATCGCTTTAGCGTGTGCCAGAATGCCTGCTGTAAAGTGATAAGCTAATTTTGAAAGGCCCATGCCATTAGTATCACTGTCATCGTTGAATAAATTCTTACCCGACTCATCAGTGATAGATAAATGGAAATGCATACCATTACCTGTTTTATCTGGAGCAGGTTTCGGCATAAAGGAACAAATCATCCCCATATCATTCGCTATTTCACCGGCCGCCATACGAACGAAAGTAAATCGGTCAGCAGACTCTAATGCATCGCCATAGGTGTAATTGATTTCAAACTGGCCATTGGCATCCTCATGATCAATTTGATAAACATCAAAATTAACGGCTTGTAAGGTCTCCACCAAACGTTCTAAGAACTCACGAGAACGAGAAAGTCCTTTATAGTCATAACAGGGCTTAGCAAGCGTATCGGATTGATCAACGGGAAGCAGCTCTCCTTGCTCCCCTTTCTTGAACAAATAAAACTCTGGTTCAAGCCCGGTATTCAAGGTCCAGCCCTTGTCTTCTAAGCGTTTAAGATGGTTTTTTAAAGCGACTCGTGAACAATATAAATGTGGCTCATTATTAACATAACCGTCACAGACTAATCTTGCATAGCCAGGCTGCCATGGAACGATACTCAAAGTAGATAGGTCGCCACGCGCCATAAAATCAGGCCCATGAGGCGCCATAGCAAGACCACTAACGGCAAAACCCGCAAAGCCAGCCCCCTTCTCAACGACATCAAAAATATTCTTTGCCGGCACAGATTTTGTTTTTGCCACACCATGAATATCCACAAACTGCGCTAAAATATATTTAATATTATTGTCTTTAAGAAAGTCTTCTACTGCATCTGATTGCATTGCTGATCTCCTAACTTATGGTGAACGTAATGTGTGTTCTCATTGGTGAATCAAACAACCAAAGCAAACTATCCAAAAGTCTCACTAATGCTGTTAGTAATAACCTTTATCAATCTTGCTAGAGTAGATAACACCGAATAAAAAAACCCATAATATTCTCAAAGGGAATTTTTATTTCCTTATGGGAAAGCAACATGTTTGCCAAAATTTGATTTTTAGGAATTTTTTTTCTTATCAGTGTAAGGTAATGATTTTTATGATCTAAAAATCACATAAAGAGTAAAGAGACCCATTAGTAAGAGGTAGGAAGGCCAACAGCGATGAGAAAAGCGCACCATCTAGACACGACAATGCCCTAAATAAGGGCGGAATGATTCAAACAAGAGAGGTTTCACCAAAATAAAAGCTTGAGGAAGACGGCTATACAGGCAAGACGCAAACCTATTACAAAATTAAGCGACGCTCCTTTATCATGCATAAAGATAAAAACAAATCTTTAGTGGCAGAAGCCGTGCCACTGCCACTAAAGAGTCCCCCTTAAGAGAGCGTTTTATTATTTACTAAAGCGCATTGTCGCCCCGGCGTGCACTTTCCCACTGCATAACAAGTTTTAACGCCGCAGGCAGCACCAATAAGGTAATGAGGGTCGCAATCAATAATCCACCGATAATGGCATACGCCATTGGCTGCCAAAAGACTTCTCGGGAAATCGGCACCATCCCTAAAATCGCCGCACAAGCCGTCAATAAAATAGGACGGGAGCGATGTATCGCCCCTCGCGTAATGGCCTCGTGAATGGATACACCTTCTTGAACATTGCGATCCACCTCAGAAATTAAAATAATCGCATTGCGAATGATCATACCAAACAGAGCGATAATCCCCAGTAAAGCGACGAATCCCATGGGGGTGCCTGTTGGCAACATGGCGATCACGACCCCGATTAAGCCAAAAGGCGCGATAAATAAAGCCAATAACATCCGTGAAAAGCGACGTAACTGAATCATTAATAATGTCAGCATGCATAAAATGGTCACTGGCAATACGTCATAGACTGACCGGTTTCCCTTACTTGACTCAGCAACGGCTCCCGCTTCTTTTAACTGATAGCCCGGTGGCAATTTATCCGTAAACTGCTGAACGATGGGAGCCAACTCATTGGACAAGGCTTGCGGCAACTCGCCCGACGCCGCATCTAATTGCACGCTAATATACGGCTCTCGATTCCAGCGCCACACAATGGGATCGGTTATGCCATATTGAATGGTGGCAATCTGTCTTAGTGGCACCGTTTGTCCATTGCTTATGGGTATTTGCAAGTTACTGATGGTGGATACATTTTCCTTAGCTTCTTTATTGCCTTGCACCACCACATTTACCATACGGTTATGATCACGAAGCGAAGTAATCACATGGCCAGAGAAGATATTAGCCAGTGTATTGGCCACTTGTTCAGAACTTAGCCCCACCGCCCGAGCTTGAGTTTGATTAATATCAATGGCGATGCGACGTTCTGGCTCACCGCTGGTCAAATTAATATCACGCGTCTGCGGATCTTTTCCTATTAACACGGCTAAATCCGTTGCCAATGAACGCACCTTATCCAAATCTGGGCCCATAATACGATAACGCACAGGCCAACCCACTGGTGGACCAAGCTCTAAGGGCGCTACACGACTGACAATATCCGAATCATGCTGATTCAAATAACGCTTGATATCAGCACTTAGCCTATCTCGAACGTCAGTAGACTTCGCCACAACCACCAGTTCGGCCACATTCTCATGACTGAGCAAGACATCCATCGGCAAATAAAAGCGTACCGCTCCGGAGCCAACATAGGAGGAAAAATGCGCCACGTTTGGCTGTGTCTTAAGCCATTTTTCAAGCGCTATGACTTTTTCTCGGGTGGCACTTTGCGTGGCGTTTTGCGGCAAAGTCAAATCCACCAGCAATTCGGGACGATCTGATGATGGAAAAAAAACCGACTTCAACTGGCCCATCCCGACAATGGACAGACCAAGCAAAACACAGGCAAGCATAATCACACTCTTAGGCTTAGAGAGTGAATAAGATAACAAACGACTAAACATCCTTGAGTGGAAGCTGACCTTATCTTTGTGAGAAACCAGTGTTCGTGGCAAGAGCCAAACGCCTAACAAAGGTGAGAATAAAATCGCCACGATCCAAGAACTCGACAAAGAAATCAACACCACGACAAACAAGGAATAACAGTACTCACCCGCACTGGAGGCGGCAAAACCCACTGGAATAAAGCCTGACACCATCACCAGCGTACCCGTTAACATTGGAAAAGCCGTACTCTTAAACGCGTACACTGCGGCCTCTTTGCGTTGCCAACCTTGTTCCAACCGGGAAACCATGGTCTCAACAGTAATCATCGCATCATCGACTAATAAACCTAATGCAATAATCAAAGCCCCCAAGGAAATACGTTGCAGTCCAATACCAACGATTTCCATGCCAACAAAGGTCATCGCCAACACGATGGGAATAGAAAAGGCGACCACTAAGCCTGCTCTCATACCTAGAGAAATAAACGAGACCGCCAACACAATCACAATGGCTTCCACCAGCACTTTGACGAAACCGTTCACCGCCCCTTTTACCACCTTAGATTGATTAGCCACTGTAAAGACATGCATACCATGGGGTAAAAGCCACTTGACCTTATCCATTTCTTGGTCGAGCCGCTGACCAAAATCCAACATGTTGCCTGTTTTCGACATGGAAATGGCCAGCCCTATGGCAGGCTGCCCATTCACTCGAAACTCGGGTTCCGGCGGTGTTTTTAACACTCGATGAATGGTGGCAATTTGCGTTAACGGCACAAAATGCCCATCGATATGCAACACAATATTTTGCAAACTTTTTTCGGACTTAAAGGCCCCCGACACTTGCAAATCAATACGCTCACTTCCTGTACGAATCACCCCAGCAGGAACAATGGCATTTTGCTGTTGTAGCATGGTCGTCACTTGCTTAAGACTTAACCCTAAACCCGCTAATTTTTCAGGCGAAAAGGCAATATTAATTTGCTCATCTTGCGCCCCCAGCACCTTTATTTTACTCACGTCTGCCACACTCAACAGCCGATCCCGAATACGGTCCACCACATCCCGCAGTTCGCGCTCAGTAAAACCTTTTCCGGTAAACCCATAGATGGTTCCATAGGTATCATCAAACTCATCATCCACGGCAGGTTCACTGGCCCCCGCTGGCAAACTAGGGGATAAATCCTTCATTTTTTTACGAACCTGATACCAAATCTCTGGCACCATTTTAGGCGGTGTATTATCCCGAAGATTCACAAAGACAACGGACTCACCTTCCCGAGTGTAGCTTTTTAAATAATCCAAATATGGAACTTCTTGCAGTTTCTTTTCCACCACATCAGTAACAAATTGCGTGGTATCTTTCACTGACGCACCCGGCCATACGGTCGACACCACAGCTTTTTTGATCGTGAAAGAAGGGTCCTCATTACGGGGCAGATTGATATAGCTGAGCACGCCCATGACGACCACAACCATCATCAAAAAACTGACCATTTGTTGATTATTTAAAGCCCATTCGGATAAGTTAAAACGCTTGCGTGGGTCAGACATCAGTTCTCATCCTTAAACAGGGTGACTTTCATGCCAGGACGCAATGTCGATACGCCCGCCACCACAACACGCATTCCAGTCGACAAGCCTTTGGACACAAAAATACTGTTATTGCTGTAGCGCGCAATGGTTACCGGCTGCAAGTGAACGGACTGGGTTGACGGATCATAAATATACACAGCAGGCTGCTTGCCTTGGCGCGTTAGCGCTAATGCTGGTAATTGAATAATATTGGCTTCACGAAGACGAATCGAGCCTTTCACAATAGCGCCCAACACCATTTCTTTTGGAAAGGTCATTAACTTAATACGAACTCGATAGGTTCTTGTATTCGTATTCGCCTGAGGACTGACATCTCTAACCGTTCCGGTGGTTTTAATACTCGGATCAGACAATAATGCCACTGTGATTTTGCTGTGAGGTGGTGTATTGGTAATCATCTCCTCCGGTACATCAAACACCGCATTGCGCTGAGTCAGAGAAGCCAGTTTCACCACCTCCTGTCCAGCAGAAACCACTTGCCCAACATTACCACTGACCTGAGTAATCACCCCACTTTCCGGTGCCAGCAACTTGGTATAACCCAAATTATCGGACGCTTCTTTAACGGCCGATTTCGCACTTTCATATTGCGACATGGCGGTATCGTAATCAGACTTTTTCATGTCAAATTGCGATTGGGAAATAACATGTGTTGACAGCAGTTTTTTATAGCGCTTGTAGGTGATTTTTGCCAAACGCAAACTGGATTGCGCACTTACTAACTTCGCCTGAGCATTGGCTAACTGATTTTTGGCGTCACTGGTATCCAATGCCGCCAGCAGTTCACCCTTAGACACCTTATTCCCCACATCCACTTTGCGCTCAATAATACGACCGCCTATGCGAAACCCTAAAATAGTTTCATGTTCTGGCTCAATATCCCCAATCAAGCTCACCTGATCGGACGATGAGTCTGCAGACAACAACACGGTTTTCACCGGTCTAGGCGGCGCAGGTTCGATTTTCTTTTGCTCACTGCAGCCAGACAGCGCCACACAAAATGACAGCACAACAGTTTTTCCAAAAATTGATGTAAAAGACCTCTGCAATCCCTGACCTAAGCGAAAAGACATCATTTCGAAAACCTCATTAGAAGACGAAAACCAGCAAAAAAAGAGCTTAATAAAAGGTATAACTTATTGCGATAACAGCATTAAAACCACTTTTTAACAACAATTGAGCCATGTTTTATTTTCTAAATAAATGTAGTCAAATGGAACCGTTACCACACAATGTTGGCTCAAAAGATGAGATCAACCTCACTTCAAATTCTGTTCTTATCCCCCATCATCAAAAACCATTGTATTTCCGCTAAACATGGACTGTGACAACCAAAGCCATCGAGTGAATGGGGATGAACCTAGAAGCTCTTTACGAAGAAACGATTAATAACACAGAAAAAACAACCGCTTCTCAATCATTTTAAACTCATCTTTAATGGTCTGAGTAGGAAACCAACAAACTAGTCGATAAATATCAAGAAATGATTAAACAAGAGCGTTCATGGAGTGGCGTTTAGATCGAGATAGGGTGGCCTTCTCTTGCCAGTACGGCGGAGTCGGTCTAAGTGGGGAGTAAGTTTTGTTCGTTGAATTCTTGTGGGCTGATGAAGATTTTCATCAGCCCACACAGGCTACTAATAAGAATGAAATCATGAGAGCGAAAGCCAGCTTATAAATGCTGACTGTCTATGTCATCTTTAATGATTTCGAGCAACTTTGCTTCAAGCTCTTCATTTCTATGGAGATTGATATAGTGTGCTTCTTTTGCACTTAAATGATAGGAAGCATTCTGCTTAGTCTTTTCATTTTCTACTATCAAGGCATGTTCATGTCCATCTTCCGTTGAAGCCAACTTGATTTTGTACTTGTTACCAGCAATGCGAACGTGCTCTGTTCTATATATCTCTAATGAAGTTAACGACGTCATTAAAACCCATCCTAAATGAATATGATTGTTTATTTTTCTACCAAGCTATCTTAGCTTTATTTAATTTGACTGGCGATTCACAAAATCCCCATCAAAATGGATAGACAAAAAGGATAACAAGAAAACGCATATAAAAAAATACATTTTCAATGTCAAATATATTTCATATAAATCAATTAGTTAAATATTTCAAACAAAATAACTGCGAGCACGACAAAGTTGATAGCGAATTTATGGACATCTCTTAATATCGCAAAACATTTGTACCCTACTTTGCTGTCGCCTCTTGCGGGCGGAAACTGGGTTGTCGTCGCTTTGGGGTCGATAAAGATTAAAGGATGTTTTTCACCTGACTCCAAATATCACAAACTTCAAATTTCCAAGTAACATGATTCAATTAGGGAAGCCTCGGCCTTACCCATCAATCGCAAAGGAAAGTCTGTATGCTAATAAACAAATAGTAACCAACTGATGGAGGTAACATGCCACTAGTAAGAATTGATTTAAACGAAGGACGTTCGGATGATGAGATAAAAACTATCATGGATACCATTCAAGATTGCGTTGTTGACGCCTTTAACGTGCCCAAAAACGATCGCTACCAGATAGTGACCGAACACAAACCGGGACGCATGGTGCTGCTTGATACAGGATTAGGGTTCGAACGCAGCGAAGACGCCATCGTCATCCAAGTTTTCACCAGTCCCCGTGCAACGGTTATGAAGACTCAGTTCTATAAACATGTCACTGAACAGCTTGGCAACGCCATTGGACTATCGCCTAAGGACATTCTCATCTCAGTCATCACCAATACAGATGTCGACTGGAGCTTTGGATTTGGTGAGTCTCAATATCTAACAGGTCGCTTATAATGAGGCCAGACCGTTATTTTGGCTCATAGAGTCACTTGGGGTCGATGAAGACAAGGTACTTTTTCATCGACTCTTAACAAAAAAGCATTGGCGGGCACAAGCCCGCCATAAACATTAGCTTGGTAAGAATTCTTTCCCCCACCCTAACCCTACAATGTTGCGTTTGAGCATGGAGTCGATCTCGGCCACGTCATACCCAACTTCTGCCAAAATCTCCCGCGTCGAATGACCTGTGCGCTCTGTTGGTTTCAATGGGCGAATAGCGGCCTCTGTGGGGCGAATCGCATAATGATCAATTTGAGTCACTTGATGGCCGCACGGGTGATCAGGGAAGATCGTAAACGCAAAGCTACCTCGGTCAATACCAGTGGTTCCATCACTAAGGCGACTGTTTTCCGTACGTAGATGTTCGATCGACTCAGGAATAGCAGCAGCGATATCTTTTTCCCGCAGCTGATCGGCCCAGTATTCAGATGGTGCCTTAGCAAACTGCTTGGTCAGGAAGGATTTGATATCATCCACCTTGACCATTTCTTCAAACCCTTCAATGGCTGCTATTTTTTCCAGCTCTACACTATCGGAATCTAGATAGATCCAACCATTATTGGTTTGATAAAAGTGTGCCAACGGTCCAAAACCCATCCCCTCTCTACCAGAAGGTTCATTAAATGGTGGACGTCCCGCATAGTCGTAACAATAGGGAATCTGCAACAAGTTAGTCACTGACGAAAGTGATGTACGGGCACGGGAGCACTTGCCTGTTTTCAATTTCTGGTACAAAGCCACAGCCGTTGCCAAGCCAGCAGCAAAACCGCAATTAACATCAAGAGTTCCAATGTGTGCATGTTCTTCAGGTGTTTCAATCCCCCCAAAGCGACTCATAATGCCACTGATGGCTTGAATAATATCGTCGTAACCAATGTACTCCGACATTGGCCCAACTCGCGGTCCACCCAAGCAGTCCAGACGACAAAACAGTAAATCGGGTTTGATGCTCTTCAATGTCTCTTCATCCAGCCCTAATTGGACGATCTGCCGCTGAGGTGCGTTCATGACGACCATATCCACTGACCGTACCAGCCTATTGAAGATCTCACGACCTTCTTCGGTGGAGATATTGACGACGGCACTGCGCTTATTAACCCCTGACTGGAAGGTATACATGGTCCCGATCAATGGATCATAAAGTGGCTTGACAGGATCTAACTTGATGACTTCAGCACCAAAGCGAGATAAGAATGCAGCGGAGTGAGGCCCCGCGATAACATTCGTCAAATCTAGTATGCGCAAATCCTCTAGCCAACCTTTACCCGATGCAGGCTGTATATCGGTTCCAGTGGGTCGAGTGACTTTTTCTTGGGCAGCGACCTCATTCAGTTCAGCCAATGCTTCATCGAAACTGACATGGCGACAAGCTCGCGGCGTTAGCATGGCATCGGCTTCATTTTCTAACCAAGCGATAGGACCGGGTTGCTTCATGATGCCGTAATCAGGAGTGTCTACCTCAACAATCAGGCCTGCAAGGTTAACATGCTCGTCCTGCACCCATTCTTCCGTTGTACGGTGAGGCGCGCCTGGAATCGATGCTTTGCCAAAAATGCGTCCCCATTCCTCGGAGGTTTTGGTAAGAAAAGCGGCTTTCATTTTCGCTGCGATAATATCCGCCCACCTTTTCGGTAATGGGTAAACACCAATGGATGTCTCACCATCCCATTCACTGATAGGGAGATGTAAATCAGCGACTTCTGGTAGCCCTTCGGCAACCAGTTCATCATAGATGCCTAAGACGGTTAACGCTCGTTTGGCATGGTTACGATGAGAAGGACAGACACAATAAAATTTACGGCCGTCGGCACATTCATAAGTACGATAAAAGGGGTCTAGATACTCTTGTAGATCCTCGTACGAAAGATCCAAGGGAATGTTGTTGTTGCGGCGGTATTCAATCTCATGCTCACGCATGGTTTTGTAGCGTTCAGGCAATCCATCAATAACATAGGAGTTATAGGACAGTCCTTCCATCATGGCTGCTGCGATAGGCACCTCAATATGATCACCTCGCCCCGTTTTTTCTCGCTCGTATAGGGCAAGAACAGCGGAAGCCGCCGACAATGCCGTCGCATACGATGAGCCCAATGGAAGCGGTGAAAAACTTGGGTTCAACCCCATCAAGACGCGATTGAACCCCATATCGGTATAGCCGCCACAGGTAGCGGCAACGACGGCTTCCGTCGCTTTCCATTCTCGACGCAGTGTATCGTTACTTGCAAAGCCAGGTATCGACAATGTAATCAGTTCTGGTCTAGCCAAACGTAGAGCCTCTAAATCAACCCCTAACTTTTTCATAACGCCTGGACGGAAGTTTTCTATCACGATATCCGCTTTGTCGATCAAGGCTAATGCCTTAGAAAGACCTTGTTCAGACTTCAAATCCAGCTCTAGACTCAGCTTATTTCGGTTGAGAATTTCATTGGCAGGATTTTTCCAAGTTGGCCCACCCGGTGGATCAATATGGATAACGGTAGCGCCAAAGTCGGCCAATGCCATAGCGGCGGCTGGGCCGGCAATCTGTTGACCAAAATCTACAACACGGACACCTTTCAAAGGCAATTCATTGTTATTATTCATTTTCACCTTTCCTATCTATGTAAAGCGTTTTTTAACAAAAAGTGAGGTTGCTTTAATATCGCAATAACCAAAATGACTACTGACTTTCTGATTTCGCTTAACCAACAACCGATTAAAGCTGTCACACTCTGGATAGGAGCTGAGTCTAGGAATGGTTTGGGTTGTCTACCAGCAATAAATAATCCGCCTTAGGGCTAATTTTTTTTATGAGTAATGCGTGTTTTAACTTCCTAATCCGGTTTATCTCAGTAAAAGTAAACTTAGCCATAAATAATTTTTAGTCTTAGAGTGTCTTTTTATTTCTTTTCTGCTTCTAACTCTTTTTAAATAATGACCCTCGATATCGTTATAGGATCTAACCGCCCATCTCGATCATCACTGCCACGGGATTAATTCAATAAAAAAAAATACAAACCGTTAGGAGCAGCACCAATGAATACAATGCATAAATGCATCCTCGTGCCGATAGACAGGGACCACGAACGTTCGTGGCAAAGTTTATTATCGGCCACAACCGACCTTGCCCAGCGTTATCACGCCCAGCTGGAGATCGCCGCTATCGCCCAAAAAACGGGCGTTTCCACCATCAAAAACTATTTTTCTAACGTGATGAATAGTCGCCTCTGTAAAGAAGGGATAAATCAACTTAATCAGTTTATTGCCGGATATATTTATAAAAACATTAGCGTTCAGTCCCAAGAGGGACGGGGACGAATCTATTCTAAAACCTTGCCTATTGTGTCGAAATTAATTACTGGCCTAATCATTACAGCCATATACACTTTTGGCGTTTCTAATTACTTAATCAGAGTAAATACAAAGAAAGTAATGCGCCATATCCAATATTCTTTGATGGTAATGTGTAAAAAATGGAGAAAAAAACATCATGAATAATAAAAAATATAAAATACCGGAATCAGGTTTATTGGCGGGTGTAAATCCAGTTATGGCAATCGGTTCAGCGGTTCTTGTACTTGCCTTCGTCGTATTTACAATTGCCAATCCAAAATATGCCAGTTCCGTATATAACTCAGCTCAGAGTTTTATTACCTCTAAGCTCAGCTGGTACTACATCGGCCTAATGAGTTTTATGTTGTTTTTCTCGGTTTGGCTCATATTCAGCCGTTATGGCAATATCCGTCTTGGTAAAGACTCAGATCGTCCTGAATTTGGTTTTTTCTCTTGGTTCTCCATGTTATTCGGTGCGGGTATCGGTATCGGCATATTGTTTTGGAGTATTGCGGAGCCTATCGACCACTTCCAACACAACCCCTTTATTACGGCCGCTCAACAGCAAACCCCCGAAGCCGCTCAGGTCGCGATGCGCATCACGATCTTCCACTGGGGATTGCATGGATGGGCACTGTTCTCGGTAATAGGCATGTCCCTAGCTTACTTCTCGTATCGCAAAGGTCTCCCCCTTTCAATCCGCTCCTGCTTATACCCACTGTTCGGAGAGCGCATATATGGCCCAATTGGACACGCTGCTGACCTTCTCGCTGTGTTTGGTACGGTGTTCGGAATAGCAACGTCACTTGGGTTAGGGGCCCAACAAATGAACTCGGGGTTGAACTATTTATTTGGCATCAAAATGTCGATCGGAACACAAGTCGTACTGATTGCCCTACTGTCTGTTTGCGCAACGCTATCAGTACTTAGTGGTCTAAAAAAAGGCATCCGAATTCTCAGTGAACTGAATATGCAAATGACCGTAGTGATGCTTGGATTGTTTGTTATTTTTGGACCAACTACTTATATTCTAGGTTCAATTTTTAACAATCTTGGCGACTATATGTCCCACGTCGTACAGCTAGGACTTTGGGTCGACACGACACCTAAAAGCCAGTGGCAAGGCTGGTGGACAATCTTTTACTGGGGCTGGTGGATTGCTTGGTCTCCTTTCTGTGGCATATTCATCGCCCGTATCTCCAAGGGCCGTACTATCCGAGAATTTGTTCTCGGCGTTCTGCTTGCGCCAACACTTCTTGCTGCACTTTGGATCACAATCTTTGGTGATTCCGCTATGTACATACAATTATTCGGTGGCGGCGGCATTGTGCAAGCGGTGAATCAAGACACCACCACTGCGCTTTTCAAGACAATCGAGCTACTGGGTAACGGTCAAACAATAACGCTTCTGATGGCTGGCCTCTGTACTTTGATGCTGATTACCTATTTCGTCACCTCTGCTGACTCCGCCACCTTGGTTATTTGTACACTGCTGTCCATGGGGGCTGAACATCCACGTGCACGCTACCGCATTTTCTGGGGGATTGCTGTCGGTGCAGTAGCCGCTGCATTGTTGATTGCGGGGGGACTCAAGGCGCTGCAAACGGCCTCCATTGTGGCCGCGCTTCCCTTCTCCATCATTATCATCCTTGCCGTCATCGGACTGTATAAGTCACTAAGGGCAGAGTTTTCTGAACAGCCAGAGTTATCGGAAAATACTCTGCGTGAGCGATCTCATCTATACACAAAAGAGGATGAAAGTATGCAAGTAGTCACCAGAAACCTTTAACAACAAAATTTTAACACCATCTCTTAGTTAACTAAGAGATGGAACTTAACTCAGAGACCTAAGTGGATTTTGGCTAGCAATATCACCCAAAGAAAATGGCCGTCTCTGTACTCTAAAAATCAAGGAGTTGATATGTCTACTCAAATTATACTGCCAAGAGTTATGCAGGTCGGAGCAGATGCAACTAAAGAGATCCCCAATATCCTTGCAGGGCTCGGTTGCACAAGACCACTGATCATTACCGACAAGATGATGGTACAGCTTGGCTATGCCAAAACCTTACAAACCCTACTCAATGATAATGAGTTAAATGCCGATGTCTTCGATGACACCATCCCTGAGCCAACAGTTGCCTCTATTCAGGCAGGTGTCGAAAAAGCACGTGATGGCAATTACGACTGCATCATTGCTCTGGGCGGTGGTAGTCCAATTGATAGCGCTAAGGCAATCGGTATTCTCGCCCACTTTGGGGGAACCATGCGAGATTATAAATTTCCTTGCGTTGTAAACGAAGCAGGCTTGCCAGTTATTGCCGTGCCAACAACGGCTGGCACAGGATCCGAGGTGACTCGCTTTACCATTATTACCGATGAAACCAATGACGAGAAAATGTTATGTGTCGGCATTGGATTCATGCCCATCGCCGCCCTCGTGGATTACAAACTCACCCTCAGTTTGCCCCCACGAATTACCGCTGATACCGGCATAGATGCCCTTACCCATGCAATAGAAGCTTATGTCAGCCGTAAAGCGAGCCCTTACAGTGATAGTCAAGCGCTCGCCGCCATGAGATTACTGGCACCAAACCTTCGCAAGGCTTACCACAATGGTAAAGATGCACAAGCACGTGAAGCCATGATGCTCGGCGCAACCATGGCGGGGATCGCCTTTTCGAATGCTTCCGTTGCCTTAGTACATGGCATGAGTCGCCCTATTGGAGCGGCTTTCCATGTCCCACATGGACTCTCCAACGCCATGCTATTACCAAGTGTTACTGAGTTTTCCATTCCTGCCGCACCAGATCGTTATGCGGATTGCGCTAAAGCGATGGGAATTGCAAAAGAAACAGACAGTGTGGATCAAGCAAACCAAAAATTGCTTCAGGAACTCCGAGACTTGAATAGTGAGTTACAAGTCCCCACACCTGAGCAATTCGGTATCGACCGTGAACATTTTCTAGAACTGATGCCGACAATGGCTCAGCAGGCACTGGCATCAGGCTCTCCTGGTAACAACCCTAGAATTCCTAGTGACAACGAGATTGTAGAAATATATCGCACTCTTTGGGCTTGAAATATCAAACGTTAATTTATTATTAAATAGGAAATAACATGAACACTATCGGACATTTGATCAACGGCAAAATGGTTGTTGAAGGCAGCCAAAACCAGGACGTATTTAACCCTGCGACAGGAGAAGCGACCAAAAAGGTTGATTTAGCCTCTAAAAGAACCGTCGAGGAAGCGATTGCCTCGGCTCAGGCGGCTTACCCTGCTTGGCGCAACACGCCACCGATGAAGCGCGCACGAATTATGTTCAAGTTCAAGCAGCTTCTGGAAGAACATGCTGACAAGATCTGTGAACTGGTAGGTGAAGAGCATGGCAAAATTGTTCATGACGCGGCTGGCGAACTCCAGCGTGGTATTGAAAATGTTGAGTATGCCTGTGGCATACCAGAACTACTAAAGGGCGAATACAGTAAAAATGTGGGTCCCAATATTGATTCCTGGAGCGAATTCCAACCTCTAGGTGTGGTGGCTGGCATCACGCCATTCAACTTCCCTGTCATGGTACCGCTTTGGATGTACCCCATGGCAATCGCTTGCGGCAACACCTTTGTACTGAAGCCATCGGAACGCGACCCAAGTTCAACTTTGCTTGTCGCACAGTTGTTGCAGGAAGCAGGACTACCAGCGGGTGTATTCAATGTCGTTAATGGCGGCAAAGAAGCGGTGGATACGCTACTGACTGACGAACGCGTAAAAGCCGTCAGCTTTGTCGGCTCTACCCCCATCGCTGAGTACATTTACAGCACCGCTAACGCCCACGGTAAACGTTGCCAAGCCCTAGGTGGTGCCAAAAACCATGCCATTGTCATGCCCGACGCAGATATGGACAATGCGGTCAATCAACTACTCGGCGCCGCCTTTGGCTCCTCTGGTGAACGTTGCATGGCATTGTCAGTTGCCGTCGCCGTCGGCGATGCCGCTGCTGACCAACTCGTTAGTAAAATGAAAGAAGCCATGGTCAGCCTAAAAGTTGGCAACCATAGTGATAAAAGCAACGATTTTGGCCCAGTGATTACCTGCGCTCACAAGGATAAAGTGGTTGGTTATATTGATAGCGCAGAAGAAAATGGCGCAGAAGTGGTCGTTGATGGACGCAACCCTCAAGTAGCAGGATATGAGAACGGTTTCTTTGTTGGCGGTACACTGATTGACCGTGTAACACCTGACATGTTGAGCTATAAAGAAGAGATCTTTGGCCCAGTATTGCAGGTAGTTCGAGTGAAGACGATGCAGGAAGCAATGGATCTGATTGACGCCCATGAATACGGTAACGGTACGTGTATTTTCACTCGTGACGGAGAAGCGGCCCGCTATTTCAGTGATCATATTCAGGTTGGTATGGTGGGCATCAACGTTCCTCTGCCAGTGCCTGTGGCTTACCATAGTTTTGGTGGCTGGAAGCGCTCTTTATTTGGTGACTTACATGCCTATGGACCGGATGCCGTTCGCTTTTACACCAAGCGTAAAACAATTACTCAACGCTGGCCTTCCGCTGGAGTCCGAGAGGGTATAGAGTTCTCAATGCCGACTATGAAGTAACCTTGACTGGCGGCTTTTTAAAAGCCGCCAATTACAAAAAAATGAGCTTAGTTGATGGATATTTTTTGGGAGTATTCCATAAAAGTAAACGACTCTAAGCTCCGCTTTAAACTTTGTACTGAGACCCCTAACAAATATGAAAAAGCGTCTCCCACCTTTAAATTGGTTGCACTCTTTTGATGTTGCTGCTCGTCATTTAAACTTTACTCTAGCAGCCACAGAGTTAAACCTTACTCAAGCGGCCGTAAGTCAGCAAATAAGAGGGCTGGAATCACAGCTTGGCTGTACATTATTTAAGCGCTTACCAAGAGGGCTTGAATTGACAGATTCTGGTCTTGCTTATCTTCCGGTGATTCGTGATTCCATAGCACGCATGGAGGCTGCAACAGATGAAATATTTGGCCAAGTTCGACTTCGCCCGTTAACCTTAAAAGTCAGTTTAGTCTTCTACACTTGCTGGTTGATTCCTAGGCTCGCACGCTTTCGTGAAGCTCATCCCAATATCTCTCTACGTTTCACCAGTAATATTTGGGTGAATGAAGTGGATCGAAAGGATGCAGACATGGAAATTCGTTATGGCCATGGTGACTGGCAAGGTATGATCTGTGAGCGCCTAACTTGGGATCGTTTGATCCCCGTTTGCGCTCCAAAACTCAGTAGCTTACAACGCCCTCCTGTTTCGATTGAGGAGTTATCACAATGTACACTGCTGCATGTACTCGGATACGAGGAAGGTTGGGGACATTGGCTTAACAAAACCGGATACGGGCACGTGGAAGCCGCTTCCAATATCCAATTTGATACCTTGATCTCCGCACTGGAAACCGCCGCTCAAGGTGAAGGCGTTGCTCTGGGACGTTCGTCTCTTATCGAAGGAATGCTGGCCAACGGGAAACTCATCTCTCCTTTTGAGCATAGTGTAGAAACCTCAGAAGCCTTTTATCTTGCAAGGCCCATCAAACAAATTCCGCATCCCAATGCCGAAGTCTTCCGACAGTGGATATTACAGGAAATTGGGTCAAATACTGCTCAATTAACGGGATGAACGTTAAATTTAGATACTGTTTGGCCAGCCAAGTTTCAGACGAAACGATGCTGTACCCTCTCAGGAAACAACGTAACCAACCCTAAGAGTTAGCCGTTAAGGCAGCAATCCGCAATGGATTGCAGCCTTAATTGGTTATTCTCAATCTTTGAAAAACGTCACAATGGATTCGATCGGCCCACAAAGTTTGACACTGTGTTCCTCTTTCTGAAGGAAGGTAAAGCCATAATTCTGTTAGAACGTAACAAAATCATCGTCTTTGACATCAGCAACCGTTCGTAAAGATACTAAAAACTGTCGATTCACGCGACTATTCAACTACTCTTTCACAAGGTATGCCAACGACATCATCCCTAATTCAGAAACTAAACTATTCCACTCAACCATCAGTTGTTGATCATCTTTTGTATCCAAACTTAAATTCCTTGCTAAGGTGGCAAATGCTGTTTGGAACACTATTCGGGCTTTTAGATCTGGATTTCCATTTATTTCATCACGAAATTGAAGTAAAGCATTTGTACTAATCTTAGTGGCATTCTGCATCTGCGAGTTGCCTCTTTGACTTGCGATATTGTCCGAACTCGCTTTGGTCATCGATAGACGAAGAAGCAGTTC
Organism: Marinomonas sp. 63XJN7_7_ISO-PGPR-S23-202; assembly: GCF_056173505.1. Taxonomy (NCBI): domain Bacteria; kingdom Pseudomonadati; phylum Pseudomonadota; class Gammaproteobacteria; order Oceanospirillales; family Oceanospirillaceae; genus Marinomonas; species Marinomonas sp. 63XJN7_7_ISO-PGPR-S23-202. The sequence continues at coordinate 3,587,951 of NZ_CM149677.1, forward strand.
ATTCTGTTTTAGAATTTCAGCATATTCAGATATGTAACGAGGGACATAGTCTTTGAGGGTGGTGCATTCTTCCAAAAGACGATTAATTGAATCTTCTTCTTTAGACGCCATGTTAGCCAAACCATGTGCAATGACTTCTCTAACCAAATCATCTTTGCTTTTAAATCGGTAGTAGATAGAACCAATTGACACTCCACCTTCAGCACTTACCTCTTGTAAAGTAAAATCCTCACACTGACGCTCGAATAAAAGCTTCATTGTGGCATTGAACATTCTATTAAGAGAGGCAACACTCCTATCTTGCTTAGGTTTTCTTGAAGAAAATGATTTAGAGTCCAACATTATTTGATTCTTTTGATTACCTATCATGGCTTAATGGTCAAGAAAGTTAATAAGATAAAACATCTTATCCCGCCTTTGTGATTTTTCATACAAAGGTGGGAATTATTATGACATTTTAACGGTCTCTATCCTCGAGAATTAACTCACTCGCTCTGTACCCTAACATCATTGCTGGGCCATTTGTATTCCCTGATGGAGGTGTAGGCATGGAGGAACAATCTACGACTCGAAGGCCCTCTACTCCATGAACCCTCAACCTAGAGTCTAATACTGAATCTTCTGGGCTCCCCATTTTACAAGTCCCTGTACCGTGAAGACCCGGACTCACTAGCCAGTTTAAAGCCTCAGATATTTCATCATCGGTTTTGCATTCATCGCCTGGCGAAACTTCATGAACAATATAAGGAGATAATGCTGGCTGAGAAACGAACTCTCTCATTAGCTTAACAACCTTAATCAGATCATTTCTATCATCTGGATGCCCCCACCAGTTTGCGTCCACAAGCACTGGAGTTTTGATATCCGAAGATTGAATTTCAATACTTCCGCGGCTCTTTGGTCTTAGAAACATGGCATTGATTGTCAGACCTGGCTTATCTTCTAAAGCCCCTTGACCTGGGTTCGCCTTCATTTCCTCAGACGACCTCATTGAAAAAGGTCCGATTCCAAATTGAACATCGGGCCAATGTTTTTCAGAATTTAATGCAATCAAAGCGGTTATCTCTGGAGACGTATAAGCCATTTGACCTTTACGAGTTAAATAATATTGGATAACGTGTTTTGCTAATCTCCAGCCACGAAACTCTCTATTCGCGCCCTGTTCGTTTTGCAATCTAAATGACAATGAAAGCATGGCATGATCAACTAAATTTTGACCGACATTAGGTAAATCTTTTACAACGTCGACTCCAGCATTTCTAAGTACCGATTCAGGCCCAAGTCCTGAAACCTGAAGCAATTTAGGGCTTTGCATCACCCCAGCAGAAACAATCACTTCACAGTTAGCATCTACATCAAAGGATGACTCTTGTGCTTTACATGAAACCCCCACTGCACGAAGACCGTCAAAATTAATACGCTCAACTGTGGTATCTGTCATAACAGTCAAGTTACTTCTACCAAGTGCTCGTTTTAAAAATGCTCTATACGAAGAGGCTCGACGCCCTCTCCTATCAACCGTTGCTTGCGTATAGCCAATACCTTCTGTATTTGGGGTATTAATATCTTTTAATATTGGTAACCCTAGTTCCATACCGGCTTTCAGAGTAGCGTCTAGGATTCGGCCTCGATAGGGCAATTCGGTTACCTGTAATGGACCATTTTTTCCTCTTGATGGGTGAGCATCGGGATGCTTATAATTTTCCATCTCATTGAAGCAGCGAGATACATGATCCCAAGACCACTCTTTTAACCCCATATCCGCCCATGAATCATAATCAGCCTGCATTCCACGAAGAAACCAAGTTCCGTTGGTTGAACTAGAACCTCCTAGCCCACGTCCATACACCCATGTTTCACCTGGTGGTCTATCTTTCTGTTCCTTAATGGGAAAATAGGAGAAGTATCCAGGCGTTCCCCACATTTTCAAGAATGCCCTAGGCATGTTTACAAGTTCTGAATGATTGCGCCCACCAGCTTCAATTAGAAGAACGGTGCTTTTCCCATCAGCACTTAAGCGATCAGCTAAAACACTTCCTGAAGAGCCTGCGCCGATGATGATGTAATCAAAGTTTTTTGTATGTTTTGACATAAGTTACCTATTGGGCAGCAGATACTTCACTGCGCTCATTTTTACTGTGAAACATTCTTGAAAGAGAAAAACTAAGCAGAGCAAGAAGCACCGCAATGACACCCACAACGACCATTGCTGGCTGAGCGCCACCAAATTCGGATGAAATGATGTTGAACAACATCGGACAAAGGAAAGTGCCAGTAAAAAAGGCTGTCGCCCAGATTCCCATACCACGGCTTCTTTGCTCGAACGGAAGAACAGATTGTCCCCAAGCTAATAACGCAGGGATAACCATGCCAGCACCTAATTGCTGGATAACGGCACCAAGTGACACTTCGATATAGGTTGGCGCTAAGCCAATAACGACTTGCCCAATAGCAATAAAAACCGCCGCTAAACAAAGTAAGCTACCAATTTTCCAATGGGATAAGCAGCGATATAAAAGGGCTCCTAATATATAAGGCAACGTTGTCGCAGCTTGAATCAGACCAATATTTGAGAACGATTTTATTCCAGTTGCAGCTAAAATATTGGCAACATTAAGAGGCTCTACATAGTAAATTATGGATGAAGTCAGTGTTACACTACCAATCAGCATTGCCGCTTTAAAAGGAAACCCAAGTGATTTATTTGTTGAACTATTATATTTAGAAGAATCCTTAATTGGCTCATCAATAAACAGCAGAGCCATGATGAAGCCAGGAATAGCTAGCAAATAGATGAAAAAGGGACCTTTCCAACTCACATCAGCTAGAACCCCACCAGCAAGAACTAGAAGTGTGCCAGCGGTTGACGTAGATATACCTACCCAAGACACCCAACCATGTCTTTTTTCACCAAAGTAGTCTGCAATTAAAGTACTGGAAACTGTCACTACAAATGCTTCTGCAATTCCCAGTACAGCGCGACTTGCCACTATGATTTCAATATTATTTGTCAAAACAGGAATGATGCCCGTAATCGAATACAGCGCCATTCCCCCGATGAAACAAACACGACGGCCATAACGATCAGAAATCATCCCCGCGAATGGCGCTGTTATCGCCAAAAATAACGACGGTATCGTCACAATCATTGGTATAAGTGTTTTTGCATTCTCTATACCACCAAAATGCTGAAACAATTTTGGTATTGCCGGTAACAAACAAACAATCGCCATTACAGGTAGAATTTGCGCGTATAAAAGCGTAATCCCCTTTATGAATGTGCCTCGACCTGCTGTCGTGGAAGTGCTACTCATTCCAGACATAGTTTTATCTCCGTTTTTTGTTTTATGAGTTATTAATTTGCTTCATTTTTGAAGCGTTAAGCTTTATTCACTTACGTTTAACATCACTGATTAATGAGTGACTTCAGCAAAGCATGCTGACGGCGAATCTGGTCTCTTCCTCTATATGGCTCTCTTCTTCCTTCATACTCACTTGAAAGCCAACCTTTCCAGCTATTTTCTTGGAGAGTGGTTATGATTTCTTTCCACGGAATATGAAGATCATTTAAGTTGTCATCGATTTCAAAAAACTTTGATTGAATGAAATAGACATGCTTCAAAATGTCTTTCAAATCACTCATAGGAACTTTTAATGGCTCTAAGAATGGCGGACGTTTCTGCCCTGGTTTCAATTCAATCCCTTCATGGCCATCATCACAGGGAGCAGTTTGAAAAATGCCTGTGTCGATGATCAATTTAAAATGATCCGTTTTAGTCGTTTCAATAAAGTCAATGTAGCCTTGAGTCACTACATGCTGAATGGGGGTGGGGCTATGAATTTCAGGACAAATGACGATGTTCAGCTTATGGGCTAGATCTAACGATCTTTCAACTGACTCTTTCCAAATAGGGTGAGGATGTAAATCCAGTGAGGTAACACCAAACTTTGGGCGAATCGATGTGAAGCCAAGTTTTGCAGCTAACTCTAAATCTTTTTTGATTTGGTTAGCTCCTTCGTCAGCAGTGAGATCTCGATCCTGCCACATATTAGTATCAACCCACGTTCCCAAGTTAGTAGGTTGCAGATGGTATTTATCCAAAAGATTGAACCACTGATCTACCCACTGATTGGAAGGCGCTGGGTAACCAGAAATATCTCCCTCACTCAGCAGTTCAATTCCCTGAGCACCAATATCATCTAAATCAGCCATCATATCTTCAAGAGTAACCAGCGTATTCATATCCCCACTGTAACTATAAGTTGATACTCCTAGTTTTATTCCCGTGTCACTTTCAATTTCTGGAACGGCAACCACTTTAGAAGCCGTTTTAAAAGGAGATCTTGCAAATTGAGCAGGAATATATGGACGGCGAATAAAAATCACTACTTCTAAATCATGAACTCCGGCCGTAAAAGGCGTTTCAAGAGGTAAAGTGATAATGGCAACTTCATCCAACTGCCAACGCAAATCGGTTGTTTTACGTAGGTTATCAAGGTCATGAGTTTCACCTTGAAGAGTCCAAAGTGCTTTTTCATGAGAGTAACTCTGGCCATCTAAAGTAATTTCAATCCCATCAATAAGACTAGCTTGTACTCCACGATAGTTTGGGTTGCGAAGTTGGAACTGCACCGCAGATTGACCATTTTCTAAAATAACGGCTTTACAGCCTCGAGATTGTATTATTGTTCTTTGAAGCATATGAATCCTTAACACCAGGATTTTTATCTGTCTGATGTATTTATATTTATTCTTGTATAAAGAAGATGAAGCAGTAAGAGTTCACCCACACCAAAATTAGAATCAAATTCTATTTTTTAAAATATAATTCACATAAAATAAAATTAGAATATAGTTCTATTTTAATTTTCAAAAAAACTAGACTAAACGCCACACAGATCCATTTTGGTGTGATTCAACGCACGCGTTTATGAACCACATTCCATGAACACCATCTTCTATGGTAGGTAGACAGTGAAATGACGTTTCACCGAGAAGCATGTCAGCAAATTCACGATACAAATTTCCAAAGGCTTCGAGATAACCCTCTGGATGGCCAGGAGGAATCCGAGCCGATTCAAGGGAGATAGAGCTTAGGTAAGCTTGACCACGTGTAAGTGTTTTTCGTGGATGTCCTAGTTCCGTAAAATAAAGGCTATTTGGTGTTTCTTGCTCCCATTCTATTCCTGCCCTATCCCCGAAGACACGAATCTTAAGAGAGTTCTCATTTCCTGGCGCCACCTGACTAGCCCATAAATGCCCTTTCGAGCCGTTTTTGAAATGAATCAATATATTGGCTTCATCATCAAGCTCCCGTCCCTCTCCCCAACTCGATAAATCCGCTAAAACCTTATTTGCGACTGAACCAATAATGAAGCATGCAAGTTGATAGGCATGAGATCCTATATCTCCCATGCAACCGGCAATCCCCGCTTTGCTGGGATCTGATCGCCAGTTTGCCTGTTTGTTACCCCATTGCTCCAAGGGCTCAGTCAACCAGTCTTGTGCGTACTCAACTTGAATTGATCGGATTTTTCCTAATTTTCCCTGAGCCACCATTTCCCTAGCCTCTCGCACCATAGGGTAAGCAGAGTAATTATGTGTCAGCATAAATTTAGCGTTACTAAGTTGGCTTTTCTCAAGCAACTCCCCAGCCTGATCTAATGTTGCAGTTAAAGGCTTATCACATATCACATGAATACCTTTTTCCAAGAACGCCAAAGCCACCTCTGCATGCAGATGATTTGGAGTTACTATAGATACAACCTGTATGCCATCTGAGCGAAGACTTTCTTGTAAGGCCATTTCTTTGTAGTTTTTATAGGAACGTTCGATCCCTAAAACATCTGCCGAGTGCCTCGCTCTCTCTTCTTGACTTGATAGTGCCCCAGCAACGAGCTCATACCTATCATCTAATCGAGCAGCAAAACGATGAACATTACCAATGAAGGCGCCTTCTCCTCCACCGACCATCCCGAGTCTCAGTTTTGGTTTAATAGCTGATCCCATTATTCGCTCCCCTTATGGTTAAGCCCTAACATTCTTCTATTAGCGGCTTTATCCACACCACTACTTGCAAAATCATCAAATGCCTTTTTTGTGACTTCAATTATGAAGCTATTAATGTGTTGAGCCCCTTCGCGAGCACCATCCGAGGAATTTTTCAAACAACATTCCCATTCCAAAACAGCCCAACCGGAAAAATTGAAAGCAGATAGCTTTGAGAAAATAGCTCGAAAATCGACTTGGCCATCACCAATGGATCGAAAACGTCCAGCCCGATCAATCCAATTCTGGTAGCCGCCATAAACACCTGATTTTCCATTCATCAAAAACTCAGCATCTTTGACATGAAACATCTTGATACGATCATGGTAGTGATCAATGAAAGACAAATAATCCATACACTGAAGAACAAAATGACTAGGATCAAACAGAATGTTTGCCCTTGAGTGATAGTTTACTGACTGAAGAAAGCGATCAAATGTAGCACCATCATGCAAGTCTTCCCCAGGGTGAATTTCAAAACACACATCCACATCTGACTCTTCAAATGCATCTAGAATTGGTAACCATCTATTACCCAATTCGGCAAAAGCTTCTTCAATCAACCCTGCAGGACGTTGCGGCCAAGGGTAAAAAAATGGCCAAGCTAAGGCGCCTGAAAACGTTGCATGCGATTTCAAACCTAGCCGCTTGGAAGCTTTTGCAGCTAAAAGTAATTGCTCAACAGCCCAATGCTGCCTTAAGTCAGGATTATTACGGACGTGTTCAGGAGCGAAACCATCAAAGGCTTCATCATAGATCGGATTAACAGCGACAAGCTGCCCTTGCAAATGAGTTGATAATTCCGTGATTTCAATATTGAACTTTGCAGCGCTTGCAAGCAGTTCATCACAATAACGTTGACTTTCAGCGGCCTGTTCAAGATCAATCAGACGCTTGTCCCATGTTGGAACCTGAACGCCTTTGAATCCAAGAGAGGATGCCCATTCACAGATAGTATCAAATTGGTTAAATGGGGCTTCATCGCTCACAAACTGGGCCAAGAAAATGGCAGGCCCTTTAATCGTTTGCATACATAAACTCCTTAGAGCATTAGACAAAGTTGCCCAATACTCGCAGATGACCCTCTACAGCCATTCTCTAATAGTATCTTCTGAAATGATCATCAAAGTAAATATATTCACTCGTTTTTTCTACTTAGGATCACTAGCATAATTTTTTAATAGAAAAATATTCAGCCAGAATAATATTATTTTTCTATTTATATCAGAATGTTAGATGAATTCTTTTCATTACAAATGGTATTCAAAACCTTGATTTAGTGAAAATTAAAATAGAACCATATTCTAATTCTATTTTTATAGATCTATATTCGAAAAATGGAATCGCGTTCTATTTAACTTTTTGCTCTTAAATTTTCACTCTACAGCCATTAGAGCAATTAGGTGAATTCAGCAGAGATGGAAGTAAATCATTTCTCCTGAGTCTCTTAAATAGAAGCGAAACCACCAAAACGGATAAAAGAAGTTTTGCCCGATCACAGCATAAATTTATATAAAAATAAGATATTGAGGTTTATATGTTTCGCTTTTTCCCCACCAATTATGTTTGGGATTTGTCTGTCAATTTAGCTCTTGAAATGGGAGCAAAAATTGGTGAGGTCCAAGAAATGTGCGGTCCTCTGAAAGAATCCGCCGAGCAACCAGACAAAGCAGCCTCTCTTGCATTTCGCAAAACATGGGTCGAGATGGCCGACAAGCTTTGCGACTTGGCTCAGGAAGATGAATCACTCAAGCGTATGTTTTCTGCTGGAGATAAGTACAACCGTGCAGCCATTTACTATCTAACAGCTGAGCGGCTACAAGGTGTACATTCTGAAGATAGAACAGAACTCTATAAACAATTCTTAGAGACTTTTTCAAAGGGAGTCGAGCTCACGAATGAGCCTTGCGAAAAAGTAAAAATTCCTTTCCAAGACTCATTCCTAACCGCTTTATTTGTACCTGCAGAAAACGTGGATGGCCCAATGCCAGTATTGGTTCAATTAAATGGATTGGACTCGACCAAAGAGATGAAGTACCGAGTTGGCCTACCTAAGTGGTTAGCCAAAAGAGGCATTGCCTCTCTCATTGTTGATCAACCTGGCACAGGGGAAGCACTAAGACTTCAAGGCCTACACGCTGTATACAACACTGAGATCTGGGCCAGTAAGATCGTTGACTACCTTGAAACCAGAAGCGATGTCGATCCAAAGAAAATTGGATGTGAAGGTGTTTCTCTTGGGGGGTATTACTGCCCTAGAGCCGTTGCATTCGAGCCTCGTTTTGCCTGTGGCGTGGTATGGGGAGCGAATCATGATTGGCGAGATGTACAGAAAAAACGTCTTGAGCGTGAAGGCAGTTTCCCTGTCCCACATTACTGGGAGCATGTTCAATGGGTTTGGGGAGCAAAAGATCGTGATGAATTTTTCCAAATTGTGGAAAACGTTCACCTTGATGGCGTCGTCGAAAATATCAAAGTGCCATTTCTTGTTACCCACGGAAGTCAGGATTCACAAATTCCTCTTCATTGGGCCCAACGTACATTTGATCAATTAATCAATTCGCCAAAGCGCGAACTAAAAATATTCACTGAACGCGAAGGTGGGGTTCAGCATTCAAGTTTTGATAATTCAGCCAATGCTGGCGCTTTCATAGCAGATTGGGTGGCTGAAAACCTTGGCGGCCGAACTCATAGCTAATCAATCAAATACTTTTTATCACAGATCATAAATATAAGAATTGAGGTGGAAAATGTCCGCAGTTAAACGCGTTCTCGTGATTGGGGGTGGATTCTCTGGAATGGCAACCGCAATCGAACTTCGCAAAAGAAACATTGAAGTTGATTTAGTAGAACAAGACGCTTCATGGCGCCCTGAAGGTGCTGGTATTTCCCTAGGTGCAGCAACACTGCGAGCTCTGGAGCAACTGGGCGTTTATGAAGATTTTAAAGAGGTAGGACATAACTCTACTGGAGCAGACCTTTTGACTCCAACTGGCAGGCTGATTTCCCATATTTCTGGGGGAAATACAGTCGGCTCAGATATTGGAGGAGAAGGCGGCATTCTTCGTCCAGAGTTAGGAAAAATCCTGTCTAAAAAAGTCATTGATCTCGGCACCAATGTTTTTCTAGGAACAACCGTTGAAGAGTTGATTGACTCAGACGAACACGTTAAAGCCGTTTTCCAAAGCGGTAATGAAAAGTTTTATGATTTGGTGATAGGTGCAGAAGGACTTCATTCACAACTACGAAAAAAACTGTTCCCTCATCAAGCTGAACCTAAATATGTTGGCCAAGGCGTATGGCGAGCAGTACTACCAAAGCCTCATGAATTATCTAACACACGTTTATGGTTATCAGATAACACCAAAGTCGGTGTAAACCCGTGCTCGGATTCTGAGATGTACATGTTTATTACCGAGATCAGACCGACACTTGATTTCATTGAGCCTAATAATTGGCCGAGCATCATGGCAGGGCTTTTAAAGCAGTTCCCAGATCCATTTATTCAGGCACTTATTCCTCATTTGTATGAGGAGCGAGCAAACATTGACTATCGCCCCTTGTTTAACCTTCTTGTTCCTACGCCATGGAACAAAGGTCGCATCATTCTCATAGGCGATGCCGTTGCTGCCACCACTCCTCATTTAGCCTCTGGTGCCTGTATCGGCATTGAAAGTGGCATGGTGTTAGCTGATGAATTGGCTAAAAAGAATGACCTTCAACTCGCCTTGAATGCATTCCACGAACGTCGCTGGGAACGCTGTCGAATGGTTGTTGAAAACTCAGCAAGATTGAGCGAAATCGAAGTTAACCATGGTGATAAACAAGAGCATGGTCAACTCATGATGAATTCATTCGCTCAATTGGCTCAAGCAATCTAATTCCAATCGCCTTATTCTGGAGAAACTAAATGAACATTATAGGCTTAGAAGCCCTTTCATTTTGCGTCGACGATATTGAAGCTAGTCATGATTTTTTAGTAGATTACGGCTTAAATGTTGTGAAGGCTAATGATGGCCAATTGCGTTATGAAGCGCTTGATGGAACCGCTGTTATTCTTATTGAAAATGAAGAATCTGATGCGCTTGGGTCACGCATTCATGAAACTGTATATGGTGTTAAAGACCAATTAACTCTCGATCAAATTAAACGAGAGCTTCAATCTGATAGAGAAGTCATTGTAGATAAAGATGGCACGCTACACTCACAAGATGATGAAGGCTTTAATTTAGCTTTTCAAATCACCGCGAGAAAAGAATTCTCTGCTCCAAATGATTTAACAAACTCACCTGGTCATGAACCTCAAAGACAATTAAACCAGGTTGCCGTTAATCCTAGTATGGATGCAAAGCCAAGGACCCTTTCTCATGTTGTTTACTTCGTAAATGACGCCATCAAAGCGGAGGCGTTTTACCAACGTTTAGGTTTCAAAACGACTGATCGCTTTCAAGGCACAGGACCATTTATGCGACCAGCTGGTAGCAACGATCACCATTGCCTTTTTATGATCGAAACGCCTCCGTTCGTACAAGGATGTGAGCACTTCACCTTCCACCTTGGGAGTGGAACAGAAGTCCTTTTAGCCGGAACTCGTTTTCAGAAAAAAGGTTACCAAAGCTTTTGGGGGCCAGGGCGCCATCTGTTTGGATCAAATTGGTTTTGGTATTTCAACAGCCCATTGGGCTGTCACATCGAATATGACGCAGATATGGATCAACATGATGATGAATGGGTTGCCAGAAACGCCCCCATGTCCGCTGACGCATCACAGCTTTTTCTGTTTTCTCAAAAAGAAAAATGGGCTCCTGGCGGCCCTCCTTCAGCTAAAAACTAACACTCCTCAGCATCGATGAAGGGATACGTCTTTCTTTGCAAGCTTGCTGCTTTGAAACAAAGCAGGAGCTTGGGTTTTGACCCAACGAATGAAGGAAAAGACACGGTTTTCGCTACCTATTTTCAAGGGGAAGTCCATGTCTTTCAAAATCGATGTCCACATGAGCCTGTGTCTTTGGAGTTTAGAAAAAACCAATTTTTGAATAAGAAAAAAGATCAAATTATTTGTTTCGCTCATGGCGCACGTTTTGAGATTCAAAGCGGCCTCTGCACCCATGGCCCCTGTATAGGACAGAGACTCCAGAAGATACATTTTTGTCTCTCCGAGGAGCGAATTTACATTAGTAGTTCGACATTAAATTATAAGAATTAATTAGGTACATACATGAAACTTGCAAGCTTAAAGTCAGATGGAAAAGATGGCATTTTGATTATTGTCTCAAAAGATCTAACGCTCGCTACACTGGCCACAGACATAGCGCCAACTATGTTGGCCGCAATAGAGAATTGGAATGAAGTTCAGCACGAACTTGCTCAATTGTATAACTCACTCAATTTGGGAGAAGTTTCTAGCAGTTTCCAATTTGACCCAACTAAGTGTTCAGCCCCATTACCGCGCACATTTCAATTTCTTGATGGGTCCGCTTTTTTAAGCCATTCGGCGCTAATGCAGAAGGCTTTTAATTTAGATCCAATACCTGGGATAGATAACACACCTCTTATGTACCAGGGAGCCAGTGATGATTTCTTTAGCGGTTTTGAGCCAATTCATGCCATCGACGAAAACCAAGGGATTGATTTCGAAGGTGAGATTGCGGTCATTGTTGATGATACACCTCAGAATTGTGAATCCAGCAAAGCCCTTGATCATATCAAGCTCATTGTTCTCTTAAACGATATCAGTTTACGAGCTTTCGCGCCAAGAGAGATATCCACGGGCTTTGGCTTTATCCACGCTAAACCCTCAACCAGTTTTGCGCCAATCGCTGTCACACCTGACGAACTCGGTCAAGAATGGTTTAACGGTCGGGTAAACCTCCCTCTTAATGTTTCATGGAACAGCGAATGGTTCGGCAACCCAAATGCAAAGGAGATGCATTTTGGTTTTCATGACCTTATCGCTCATGCTACGAAAACAAGACGCCTCTCAGCTGGAACCATCATTGGCTCTGGAACCATCTCGAACTCAGACAGATCCGCTGGCTCCGCCTGTATATCAGAAAGAAGGGCGATCGAGATGATTGAGACAGGTACGGCTAAAACACACTTTTTGTCCAACGGTGATCGAGTCCAAATGGATATGTATGACGAGTCTGGGCAATCCATTTTCGGCGGCATCGATCAAGTTGTCGCTATTCAAAAGCAGGAGAATTAATAGATGAAACCTTCTCAAAATAGAAGAATTGTCGATTTGTCTGTGACACTCGACAACAATCCTTATACAGATCCACCACCATTGCTCCCTAAAATTGATTATATAGATCACCAACAGGGTTGGCCCGAAATGGAAACTATGTTTCCAGGCCTTAAAAAAGAAGACCTTCCAGGCAATGAGGCTTGGGCAGTAGAGAAAATGCAATTGAGCCCCCACAACGGTACTCATATGGATTCTCCATGGCATTACGCTTCTACCACCGATGGAGGAAAACCTGCTTACGGCATTGATGAGATCCCGCTAGATTGGTGTTTACAACCCGGTATAAAGCTTGATTTCAGACATTTCCCGGATGGACATGTCATCACAGCGGATGAGATCAAAGCTGAATTAAAACGCATAAACCACGAGATCAAACCTCTAGACATCGTTCTAGTAAATACCCGAGCTGGCAGCATTTATGGGCAAGATGGTTATTTAGAGGCCGGTGTAGGGATAGGAAGAGAGGCCACTCTATTCCTATTAAACCAAGGGGTCAGAATTGTTGGAACCGATGCTTGGAGTTGGGATGCTCCATTTAAATTTACTCGTGAGAAATTTGCTCAAACAGGTGACCCATCAATTATTTGGGAAGGGCATAAAGCGGGTAGAGATATTGGTTATGGGCAGATGGAAAAACTTTCCAATCTAGAACAACTTCCAAGCAAAGGATTCTTAGTCTCTTGCTTCCCTTACAAAATCAAACACGCTTCTGCCGGATTCATAAGGGCAGTAGCAATCTTCGAATAATAAAAAACAAATCTCGACAAAAACAACAAGAGAGATAAAAATGAAGAAACTTTTAATTATCACATCCCTTATTTCGCCTTTTACATATGCGAATACCAACTCATTATTTTCTGATAGCCAATTAAATTTCGAGTTACAGAATAAATACAATGGAATCTTAAGCAGTAGATATAACAAAACTGGAAAAGACAGTCTTTTAAACTGGGCTCAAACTGCCTCAATGGATTTTAAATCTGGCTATATCAATGATACTTTTGGGTTCGATTTAGGTCTGTATGCTATTGACCCAATTGAGACTGGTAACAAATTTCAGTATATAAAAGTATTAAATTACACCATCGACAGTAATGGCAACTCTCATCCAAAAGGGTTTGCGAAAGTTCAAACTGCTGTACTAAAGCAGAAATTTAAAATGTCAGACTTTAATGTCAACCTTTATGAAGGACAAAGAGTCTTACACGATTTTGGCGGATTGAATAGGACCGATGAGTTTACTGAGAGCGCCTACTACGGTCTCACAGGAGAAGCTAAATCTAAAAAATGGGATATCAAATCGGGCTATATAACTCAATACTCTGAAGCTAACTCCCCACACAAAGTAGACCTAGAAACAAAAGATAATAAAAAAATCGACTATATCTACACTGTCGATACCACGTATAGCAAAGATAATAAGTCACTTCGCTATTACATTGGCGAAGGTAAAGACTACATGCGCTCTCAGATGCTGTCTTTTAGATACGGCTTTGAGAATAAAGCCATCACCGCAAAAATTGTATCTGCGACGGCATTATCAAAATATAAAGATATGTCTCCTTATAACCGTTTATTTGAAGACCATGCTTACTTAGGTGAAATTAAGTTTGAGTCTTTCTCAAGATCGAATTATTTAGCGATTGGAATCGATCATGTGCAAGCAAAACGCTCATACAGCCTCGGTAAGTTTGAAAATGATTTGTCCGGAAACTCTGTTGGCAATAACACCTACATGGCTCATGGTTTCACCAAAGACTTCACGAATAACGGAGAAACTAGCATTGCAGCAATGTACTTTCATGATGTTACTGATGAGTTAAAAATGGGCTTCATGACTCAATACGGTTTTGGATTCAAATATAAAGGGGCAAATATTTCTGAATATGAACTTATTGCCGTTGGGATTTACTCACCACAAGCTGTGAAGGGACTAAGTATCACTTTAGCAGGTGGACCAAACCAGTCATTCCGCCGCTCTTATGACAACACACCTTACTTAAATGATAATGGGAATGTTATGAAATTCACCGGCTCGTCATATATTGCAAAATTGATTTACTCATTTTAATCCTATTAAAGTGGCAAGGTGATTCCTACTATCAAAATAGACTAGCTCAGACGTTTATTTAACCTTCTCCAAAGTTTCGGCCTATGGCGTTTTTGACACGTTCGATGGTTTCATCTACCCATGCGGGGAGCTTTGGAGTTGGTCGTCGTCAAAGGCGCGGATCACTTGCAAGTGAAACTTGAGGCTGATTCATTTCTAGTGGGCTTTTTAGTTTTATTTCTAAGCCGCCTGTTCGGCGGTGAAGTCATTTTCGTAATTAACAATCAAATTTTCAGATTTCTAAGCCGCCTGTTCGGCGGTGAAGAGTGGGCTGCTTTCAGCATGTTGATGGGGTCGTTTCTAAGCCGCCTGTTCGGCGGTGAAAAGAATTAAAGGGCAGTGGCAGCAACGTGAAATTTTCTAAGCCGCCTGTTCGGCGGTGAAGGTTGCCAGCGTTGAGACGTTTCGGCCATGTTTTTTCTAAGCCGCCTGTTCGGCGGTGAAGTCTTTTTGTTCGTGGCCGTCTATGTAGTGGTTTTTCTAAGCCGCCTGTTCGGCGGTGAAGGCGTCGTTGGTGACGAGGATGTAGCCCATGTGTTTCTAAGCCGCCTGTTCGGCGGTGAAGTGACGACTTTCTTTGAAGTCTTCTTTTAGTGATTTCTAAGCCGCCTGTTCGGCGGTGAAGTCGCGTATTACAGATGCAAGAGCCTTACGGTTTTTCTAAGCCGCCTGTTCGGCGGTGAAGCTGTGACGGTTTGGCGTGAATTGCGCCGCCTCTTTCTAAGCCGCCTGTTCGGCGGTGAAGTTAAACGATCCATTTTTAGTCCTTTGGTTATTTTTCTAAGCCGCCTGTTCGGCGGTGAAGAGGTATCGAGTCCGACGGGACAGTTATTGCTGTTTCTAAGCCGCCTGTTCGGCGGTGAAGTATAATAAATTTAACGCGCCTCGGTGTATCAGGTTTCTAAGCCGCCTGTTCGGCGGTGAAGCCTAATGCAATGGCACCGCCGTTCGGATTAACTTTCTAAGCCGCCTGTTCGGCGGTGAAGGGCGGGGAAGGAATTATCCCTGAATTATGTGATTTCTAAGCCGCCTGTTCGGCGGTGAAGCTAGAACAAGAACACAGAGACCGCTCATTAGCTTTCTAAGCCGCCTGTTCGGCGGTGAAGGGCGTAGGTCTTTGGGTAACTTTTCTAACTCTTTTCTAAGCCGCCTGTTCGGCGGTGAAGTGATGCTATGCCCCCAGTCAACTGAGGCCGCTTTTCTAAGCCGCCTTTTCGGCGGTGAAGCTAGAACAAGAACACAGAGACCGCTCATTAGCTTTCTAAGCCGCCTGTTCGGCGGTGAAGCTCAACGAATTGATAAACTGCGAACCGTTAGATTTCTAAGCCGCCTGTTCGGCGGTGAAGAACGCAAGTAACGCGGTGCGAGCCAGCCACATTTTCTAAGCCGCCTGTTCGGCGGTGAAGGTAGATGATACTGAGTTTGGCGGAGGCAAATGTTTCTAAGCCGCCTGTTCGGCGGTGAAGCTTGATCAAGTACGGGGCTTTGTTGCCGGAATTTTCTAAGCCGCCTGTTCGGCGGTGAAGTTCGGAGGATGTGATTATGTTGAAACCAGTTTTTTCTAAGCCGCCTGTTCGGCGGTGAAGCTTTGTCGGCGCTGGGTAAAATTATTATTGGATTTCTAAGCCGCCTGTTCGGCGGTGAAGTTTTGGGCGTCTCTGTTATCTTTGGTCTTTATTTTCTAAGCCGCCTGTTCGGCGGTGAAGTGCCACAGCGACAAACAGCGCAAAACAACACATTTCTAAGCCGCCTGTTCGGCGGTGAAGATCCAAATAGTCAGTCAACCCTCACATTGAATTTTCTAAGCCGCCTGTTCGGCGGTGAAGTGGCACGACAACATACTCACGTAATTGATCTATTTCTAAGCCGCCTGTTCGGCGGTGAAGCCTTGATATTATTGGCCTCAGGCAATGGTTGATTTCTAAGCCGCCTGTTCGGCGGTGAAGTGTTTAGCCCAAGACGTGTGCTTGCAATACCATTTCTAAGCCGCCTGTTCGGCGGTGAAGACGATGCCGAAATTAAAGCGGCTATGGCCGTGTTTCTAAGCCGCCTGTTCGGCGGTGAAGTAATACTGCGTCTTCTGTTGCATAGCGATAGGTTTCTAAGCCGCCTGTTCGGCGGTGAAGCCAAACCAGTGGCTAGACATTTGACAACTACATTTCTAAGCCGCCTGTTCGGCGGTGAAGACCATTCCGCCGAGAACATTTCTGGACCGCCCTTTCTAAGCCGCCTGTTCGGCGGTGAAGAATCGCATGGCTTAACCCCCAGATACGACAGATTTCTAAGCCGCCTGTTCGGCGGTGAAGTGTTTAGCCCAAGACGTGTGCTTGCAATACCATTTCTAAGCCGCCTGTTCGGCGGTGAAGTTACAAAGTCGTCAAGGTCTGCGGCGGTAATGTTTCTAAGCCGCCTGTTCGGCGGTGAAGCCAACCAAATACATTGGTCTTGCCGCCACGGCTTTCTAAGCCGCCTGTTCGGCGGTGAAGTAGACAAAATTAGCATTAACTATTTGATTATTAAAGAGCTTTGTGTATTTTTAGCAAAAATACCCTTTTTTAAACAAGAAATGCCAAGCCCCTATTTATAAGGGCTTGGCATTAGGTCGAAAAAAAGGGTTAAAACCAAGGCGCAATTCCCACGTCCACCGTAATACCCGTCCACTTGTCGACCTTCGCCTTTAGTTGCTTACCAAACGCTAAAATACTGCATATACATACAATATAGATTTAAGCTCTAGCAATCGCCAAGTGAATTTTTTGTAAGAAGAAGGATTTCCGATTTTTGACCAAAAATGAGGCGGACTAGCTAAACTTATCGACGAAGAAGAAAGCTAGCCGCTCTCTTTTTTATATGCTTGAACGAAAATGACATTAAAAAAGGCAATTTTAGAAACATACAAATACAGCCAAATTAATGCTAAACACTACCAAAAAATAGATAGATAAGGATAAGGATAAGGATAAGGATAAGGAATGGATAAAGTAAGGATAAACAGGCATAAAAAAGGGTTTACAAATAAATGTAAGCCATTGATTTTATTACTTAATTCAGTGGTAGGACTAAGCAGATTCGAACTGCTGACCTCTACCATGTCAAGGTTATAAAGAATATTGCCTTATCTACCCTATCCGGACTTTATATAAGCATTTCAACATCTTATCAAGTGAACAAGCTTTGAATCAAAGCAAGATTTGGCAATAAAGCTGCACTTCGAAGCATTTTGTCCCATTTTGAGACCAAATATGTGAATGACCTTTACCTATGAATCAAAGTATTTTGCACGAATCAATAATCGATTAAGCAAATCTGCTCTCAAACCCCAATTATTAAGCTTTGATTCAAAGCTATTTTTTGGACATTTTTATTTTCTGTGGATTAGATTTCAGCCTACTTTTTGAAGGAATTGAGCTTATAACTTATTCCTGTAACCTCTGAAGAAAGTTAGGGATAATAGATGGTTTGAATTTATAAAGTATCCACTAATATCAACAATGATCATTTTAGGCCTACCTTTATCGTTTATATAATGGATTGACCACTAGTGATACACGAATAGTGATAGTGAACGTACTCAGGCGACGGAAGGTATTTGTAACGACGAATTTAACCTATGGCAACAAACGAGACGGGGCATTTAGTCGTACTTTCGTCGCGGGGTATGGCGATATTTTTTGTTTATTGGGGTTACGGCCATCACGCTTGCTACATTTGACTCGATTGAAACTCGAAGGCCTTCAAATAATGATACCTCATTAGATCGTTCCAAATAGTCAAGTATGCCCTGGGCTAAACGCTCTATGATGTACTTTGCATTTCGTATTTTATATGTCCGACCTTCGGCTAATTTCAATAAGATGTTTTTATCAGGGAAGTCTTTAGAACCAGCCATTTTTAACGCCATTTTGTTATCTATGGTGTCATATATGAGCGTATGAGTAATATCAAATGGTGGAGAGACGAATACGGTGGACATGTCAGGTGTGTACTGTAATGCAAAATTTTTGAGATGTGCGTCTCCGTTGCCTATGAGGCAATTGAACACAATAAAGCAGTAAACTTTTTCAACTTCTTCTTGTGAGTTAGTATAAACCTGAGTTGCATTAAGCAACGTCTCATAGCTACCAGAATATTTCGCGTCAGGCTCGTTTGGCTTTTTCAAGAGTGTTGTAAAGTCCTCATAACCTAATTTAGATCCATCTACACTTATATCGAACCTTTCAATAACAAACGTCTCTTGGTTATTTGAGAGGTACGTTTTAGGTGGTTCTAGACCACAAAATCGGGCCGCTTCCATACATACAAACTCATTAACTGTGAGTAACGGAAATTCTTGATTGTAAGACTTAACAATGAGATTTTTTTGTTCGATGGTCCTCTCTGTTTCTAATTGAGTTGGAATACTAACTTTGGGCTGAACTCCTGCTAATGCATTCCGTAGATAGTATTTTTCTAGCAATTGGGGAAATAGGGCATCAGAGCCAGTGTAAGTCAGAATATCAGATAACGATACGGATTCAGGCTCGGGCAAGTTCAATTCGCTTTGATACGTTAACATGCCAATGCCATGATTAGCCTGAAGAGCTAAGAGGTACATGTCATTCACTTTTGCGTATCTGGCTAGTTTTTCAGCGATATAATGGCGGTTGAAACCCTCAGGAAGGTTCTGTGCAAAAATGGGGTGAAGAGAGCCAGAATAAAAACCATCTAATCCTTCTTGTGTCATGGTAAGAGACACATTTTGGACTGTCTGAATAGGTTGAAAGTGATGTCTAGTGCCATGTGTTAATAGGCCTACGTTAGAATCTCCTACAAACACCTCTATGGAATTAATGCTCTTTGGTAGCTTTGTAAGTGAAGTCATTATTGATCCTCAGAAAAAAGAGCGTCGATTTCGTTCCATTTTGGTAGTTTATGATCTTTCTCTGCGACAACGAATTGCAAGCCTATCACGTCAATAACCCTCTCAAATATGTCGAATGATCCAGTAAACCGACCATTTTCAATTTCAGATATTGTTGTTTTATGAACACAAGCTTTTTTCGACACAACCTCTTGAGTAAGATGAAGGGACTTTCTTTTTTCTTGAATTGATTTTCCTATCTGTTCTCTAGTGGCCATACAACACAACTCCATGAATGTTAGCTATATAGCTAACATATTAGCAAAAAAAAAATAAATTCGCTATATAGCTAACATATTATTATACAACTCCGATATAAACCGAGTGAGTACATAGAAGTGAATGAAAAGTTTTATAAAAGCTTAACTGATTGCCACCGAGCTTCCGCTAGCTTAGCAATCGCTCCGGCATCGGTACCGTTTTGATACTGGAAAAATAAGTTGTTCAGCATATTTTTAAGGTTGAAGCGCCTATTGAACTTGAAACAAAACTCACCAAGATAACGCGGCAAATGTTTAAGGTTGATCGCATGATACGTCCCATGCATGGCATTTTTTACATTGCTGCGTTGCAGAGTGAAGGTTTTAGATCATTAGATGGAAGCGCATAAATGGGTAAATGTATTTGTTTATTGGTACAACAACGAGCATCCAAAGCGATCGTCAAAAGAAGAGCGAAAATGGCAGCCCATAGGCGCTGTGGAGTTAAATCCAGAGCAACACAAAGAAGCTGCTTAACAATTTAGGCGACAACTGTCTTGAAGTGCGACACGAAGTCGCTTGTAGAAGTTGTTCCCGCTTCAACTGAGGGAACCACCAATGTCACTTGGTGAATCTAGGAGTCTGAATAAAGAGCGACTCTGACAATGCAACGAGGCACTGTAAGGTGCGGGGTACAAATCGCGAGAGGCGTACTCTTCTGGCAGCCATACGCCGGTGTAGTGCTAGATAGTTGGTATGGTGAACACATGTGAATCTGCGATAAAGGTCGTTAAGTTGAACAAGCGGAAATGGCTATTGCGCTTGAACCAAATGGTAACGGAGGTGGGAAGAGCGTTTTTCAAGTGCGCCTTCGTGACCCGCACGCCTCCCGGCTCATAGCAGGCACCTAACCCGACATACTTCTGCAAGTGGAACGTGGGAACCCCGTATCGCTCCTTTCGGGGACAGCGGGCCGCAAGGCTTGCCAATGGCGGTGCGGGAACAGGATCGAGGACAAAGCGAACGCCGCCCTGTAATGGGACGGATAGGGATTGCAACATCACTCCACGCGAAAGCGGGCAGACTTCCTCTTGGTCTCTCTTCACAAGAGAGTTTTTAGAACCATCTGAACGGGAGGAGAGCAAATGAATGCTGCAACACGGGCGTGTGCACCTTCCGGCGTGGCATGGGACGGCATTAATTGGGCCGATGTCCAGCGCCATGTAAGACAGCTGCAAACGCGTATTGTGAAGGCCACCCAGGCCGGCAGGCATAACAAGGCGAAAGCTTTGCAATGGCTGCTGACCCACTCGTTTTGCGGCAAGGCATTAGCCGTTAAGCGAGTGACTGAAAACAAAGGCAAGAATACCCCCGGCGTGGACAAGGTGACATGGAAAACGCCGAGGACAAAGACCAACGCGATTGCGTCGTTGAAGCGGCGAAATTACTCGCCTCTTCCGCTTCGGAGAGTGATGATTCCGAAGAAAAATGGCAAGACGAGGCCACTCGGCATCCCCGTGATGAAGTGCAGGGCTATGCAAGCGTTGCATCTGCTGGCCCTGGAACCGATTGCGGAAACCACCGCCGACCTGAACTCCTATGGGTTCAGGCCGGAACGCTCAACTGCCGATGCCGGTGAACAATGCTTCACTTGTTTGGCGCGAAAAGCGAGCGCGCAGTGGGTGCTGGAGGCTGACATTCAAGGCTGTTTCGACAGAATCAGTCACGACTGGATGATCGCCAATATCCCAACGGACAAGGTGGTTTTAAAGAAGTGGCTCAAGGCGGGATTCGTATATCAAAACAAACTCTTCCCCACCGACTCTGGCACCCCGCAAGGGGGCATAATATCGCCAGTGTTGGCAAACATGACGTTGGATGGCCTCGAATTGATGCTCCCGGAGAAGTTCCCGAAAGCGAAGAGAACGGGCCGTAAAATGAACATGGTGCGTTACGCGGACGACTTTATTATTACTGGTAATTCGAAGGAGTGGCTGGAACAAGAGGTCAAGCCCGCAGTGGTTGAATTTCTGGCGGAACGTGGACTAGTCCTGTCACCTGAAAAAACCAGAGTAACGCATATCAAGGATGGGTTTGACTTCCTCGGATGGAACATTCGCAAGTACAGCGGTAAGCTGTTGATGAAACCGTCGAAAGCGAACGCCAAAGCGCATATTAGCAAAATCCGCGAAGTCATAAAGGCCAACAGACCGGCTAAACAGACTGACCTGATAAAACAGCTCAATCCTGTTCTACGAGGATGGGCGAATTATCACAGCCATGTAGTCGCCAAGAAAACCTTTACTCGAATCGACTCCAACGTCTGGTCAATGCTATGGCGATGGGCGGTAAGAAGGCACCCGAACAAAGGAGCCCGCTGGGTCAAGGAGCGCTACTTCAAGACCAGAGGCACCCGAACTTGGGTATTTGCCGCAACAGAAGAAAAAGGAGATGGAGCAAAAAGGGAGCGTATCTTGCTTGCAGAATCGGATACTCCGATACAACGGCACATCAAGATCAAAGCCGACGCGAACCCACACGACCCACAATGGGAGCAGTATTTCGAGTCCCGATGGGGCAAGAAAATGCTGAACTCGTCGAAAGGTCGCGGGAAGCTTTACCGTGTCTGGCGGAGGCAAGATGGCATGTGCTCTACCTGTCAGAATCCAATCACAAAGAACACCCCTTGGGGTGTTCGCGGTATTGTAAAACGGACTGACGGTGGATCAGATGCAGCAAGCAATCTGCAAATGCACCATCTCAATTGCCGTAGAAGTCAGCAACACGCCAAAAATGAAGTTGGGTAACCGGGTGTCAAAAGATGCCTTAGTGGAGGCTTGAGCCGTGTGCGTTGAAAGGCGCATGCACGGTTCTTAGGGGGCTGGACGCGGGCAACCGCGTCCGGCTACCCGACAAACACCTTAACTAAATGGCAGTTACACAGAATCTGTTACAGGGTCGACTTGTTCGTACTATCCTTAAGAAGATTTGCTTTAATGTAATTCAAATTTGAGTGTTTGGCTTCCAGCTTTAAGAGAATACCAACCTCTTTGCGACTGATAGCCAGGAGCAGACACTTCTATATCGTATCTACCCGGATCAAGCCTCATGCCTTGCTCGAAATGAGGCCCTATATTCATTATTCGGACTGTAGCATTCTTCACATTACTTTGGACGGTTAACTTAGCTTTGAGCACCTTTAGCGATTCATCTTCAGTCCCCAATTTATTTGCATCAATATCATACTTATCATACTTATCATACTTATCAAGCTTATCTGCCATTGGTGCGAAGTTTGCGTATAGGTGCGTGTGCTTTTCAAATACCAAACCAAGAGGATGCAAAAAGGGCTGCACATCTAGAGTCCAGCGAATCGCGTACGAAACAAGTTCATTGCTGCTGGCCGAGACTTTCTTGAGAAAATAATTTACCGGATTACTTGGGTCGTCAGTAAATCGGTTATGAACCACCAACGGTGGAACAATTACTAGAGCGATCAAATGTCAACGGTAATCGAAAACTGACCCACTTATTGCTTTTAAACGGCAATTGAAAATTGACCCACCTTTAGCGATTAATACTATTTATTTGGTAGCGCCATCATCCCTATGAGGTGCTATCCCTGCCATTTTTTTATCTTTTAATCGGTAACTGTTTCCTGATATTTGAGCAATATGGGCATGATGCAGCAACCTATCCAACAGGCTTGTTTTTAGTCGAAGGGGGAGCGTTAATAATCGAGGCATCCACGGTGGTGCCTGTGCGTAGCATCAAACCTCTTTCGTTTAGATACTCGACAACATCAGACAAAATCGCCTGCGTCAGTTGATGTTTCTCAAGCAAATGACGAAAATGGAGAATCGTCTTTTCGTCTGGAATAGACCCTCTGCTAAGGGAAAGTTTGGCAAACTGACGCATCGAATGGATCTCGTAAAGTGACTATTCCATCCTAGGATCACTAAGGTTGTACCATTGCTGCAAACAGTAGATTCTCAACATAGTACTAAGCTCATAGGGTTTACGTCCTTTTCCCTGCCACTTTGGGTAATGAGGCGAGATCAATTTTTCTAAGCGCTTCCAAGGAATCACCTTATCCATTTCTAAAAGAAAGCGTTCGCGTTTTGTTTGTTTACGCTTGCTGTTCTGTTCGGCATCGGAAAAGCTGAGTTGATCCATGGTATTGTCCCAAATCGAAAGAAATAAAGAGAATCATGCCATAAGTTCGTCTTTTTTCAGAGGCTCCCTAGGTTTCAATTTATCTGGACATTAAAGTAAAAAGAAATAACAATAACTGACTTGCATAAACCAGCCTAAGGAGGGAGAACCGTTTATGCGCACAACATACAGCACACTGTTATCTATACGTATTCGCTGGTATTCACTCTCAACCGCCCGCCTTATTATGAGACATTGGCACTGGGTGATACTTTCCATGTTATTCATTCCTATGGGAATGACACTAAGCAGATTGTTACAAGCAGCAGCATTTCCCCTGTTAGCACTTTTCTCGCCCAACCAAAGTATCGTCTGGTATTTTAGCTACATCCTGATTTTACAGGCAATTGCTATCACCTGGGTGCTTCTACAAAAAAGGTTTATTCAGGGAGGGCAATTCATGGAGTTTATCTCTACGCTTCCTATGTCTCCTATAACTCGCACAAAAGTAAACTTAACACTATTGCTCATGGCTAATAGCATTTTGTCAATCATCATGATTTGTGCTGTCCTAATATCCTCTTTTAGCATGATGTTAAAAAACAATTTGGAGATATTATCGGTTGTCACTTTGCTTGTATTGACACTAGTTGCTCAACTAGCCACGCTAGAAAAAACACTGACTATTTTGCCTTTAACTTTTGTTGCTGACTGGTTATTCGCCTTCAGCTTAACTATCGATAACGCTATCATTTTTGGGTTAATCACTGGATGCGCTATCATTTTGTCTATTATTGGCGTTTTCTTACCACCACTTCCCAAGAGAATCAGAAAAAGATTCAATAGACAGCCTCGCCCTAATTCATCTAAATACAAACAAAAAGCATTTTTTCCAGTCACATTAACCATTCAACTTAAAGCACTGACTAGTCGAGCAAACCATAGCGTTATGCTCATAGTCTCAACACTCAGCTTAACGATAGCAACATTTTTCTATCCTCCCTCATTACCAACATTGGTAATGATTATAGGGGGCATCGCTTTTATGCTCAGCGGATTTTATAGGGCACTTTGTTCGTCTCATATTCAAATGCTTAACTACAGCAACACCTTACCCTTGAGCCAATATTTTTGGGTGATTCGAGATATTATTTTCGTTACTAGCATAGGGATTACGTATCTAGCTCTGATACTTTCACCTTTTTTATGGCAGTCTCAAATAGATCTTTATAAAACTCTATTTCTTTTTTTCACATATGGTTTACTGTTGGCAACCCTTCGTTTACCTTTATTATATGGTGGTCGTCATACGATATTATTAAGTGTTGTGCTGACCGCCAGCTGGGCAGCTTCGGTCTTTTTCGCTATTCTTTAATATGAGTTCATCTATGCTGAAATTCGAAGATATTTATAAATCCTTTACTAGCCATACGATTTTTAATGGTATAAGCCATAGTTTTGACCGCGGTACATATACTCTACAGGGACAAAATGGCGTAGGGAAATCAACGTTACTGAAAATACTTGCCGGCGCTATTCCTGCCGACAGTGGCAGGATTTGGATCAATAATATTAATTTAACTGAGTCTCCCAAAAATGCTCGAAGCTACCTGTCTTATGTTCCCGATGAAAGCCCAGTCTACCCATTTATAACTGGCAAAGACTTTCTGGAATTTATTGCCTTGGCTAAAAAAACAACACTCGATAATAAGGTAATGAAGATAGTTGAAAATTTTGGGCTAACATCACACCTTGAAAGCCGATTTTCTATCATGTCTATTGGAACACAAAAAAAGTTTATGCTTTGTGCTGCATGGATAGGAGAATCAAAAGTATTACTGATAGATGAACCTAGTAACGCCATTGATGTATCAGCAAAAACAGAGCTCATCAGCCTTATTCAAGAAACATCGAAAAATAGCACAATACTATTTACATCTCATGATGCTGAGTTTGTGAAAGCGACACAAGCGTCTGTCATTCATATGGATAATTTTCTACATCCTGCATATAAAAAATATAGCGATATCAAATGAAAACTAACAACAGGATACTTTTTACTAAATGATCAAGACTCTGCCACTACTAGTACAACCGACTTTAGATAAAACAGAAACCAAGGCTGTCCACCTCGAAGGATGCTCATGATCTGATATCAAAACCATACAAACTACACATTCGCAGACTTCTGGGGAATACGTTACTCTCTTGTTATGTGGCTAATTCTCTCAAGACAATTAGTCACCCCTGAAAAACTCTCAACCTATTGAATCTAATGTGTTTTTATAAGATAGTTAATACCTAAATCTTGCTATAAATACGCCATAAGGCCCAAAAAGTTGCAGAACAGGTGAGTTTTATGAAGCCTCGTCAGACAGAGACCATACCGCAAAAGGATTTATTCCAACCCCAGCTCGTTGACATCATTAACCCCTATCATCCTTTAGTACGACTGGCTAAAATCATTGATTGGAAGCAATTGGACTCAATGCTTAGCACCCATTTTTCAAGCGTTGGTGCGGCCGCATTGCCAACGCGTCTTATGGGAGGATTGCTGTATTTGCAGCACTTGCATAATTTGTCTGATGAGAGGGTGCTAGAGCAATGGCTTGAATCGCCTTATTACCAATACTTTTGCGGCGAAACCTTTTTCCAACACGACTTCCCGTGCCATCCAACGAGTCTTGTTAAATGGCGAAAACGGTTAGGAGAAGAAGGTTGCGAATGGCTGCTTACCCAGACGATACAAGCAGGACTAAAGCTAAAAGTTATCAAGCCAGCGAGCCTAAAACGTGTCGTGGTAGACACCACGGTACAAGAAAAAAACATCACCTTCCCAACGGATGCCAAGCTCTACAACAAGGCTCGACAGCAGCTCACTCAGGTCGCCAAAGAACACAACATCACGTTAAGACAAACCTATGACAAAGCTTGTCATGAGTTAATGCCAAAAATTGGACGCTATGGTCACGCCAAACAATACAAGCGGATGAGAAAAGCGATTAAGCAAGTCAAAGGCTTTTTAGGGCGAGTCCTGCGAGATATTGATAGACAAGTAAAACGACAAGGGTTGACGCTCACTCAAAAACAGGAAGACACACTCAACCAAGCCTATCGATTACTAAAAACAAACTCGCCAGAGCAAAAACAAACTGTATAGCTTGCATGAACCCAATGTGGATTGTATCTCTAAAGGCAAAGCGCATAAACACTATGAGTTTGGTGTGAAAGCAAGCATCGCCGTGACGGCTAAAGAATCCTTCATTGTGGGAGCAAGAAGCTATCCAGATAATCCTTATGATGGTCATACGTTAAAAGATCAACTTCAACAAGTTGAAACCCTGACAGGAAAAAAACCGGAAACCTGTTTTGTTGACCGAGGGTATAAAGGATCGGGCGTAGAAGATATTAAGGTGTTGATTGCTGGTCAAAAGCGCGGCGTACCAAAGAAGGAGAAGCCATGGATGGGGAGACGAAATAGCGTGGAGCCCATCATAGGGTATCTTAAATCAGATGGAAAACTCAAACGATGCTTCTTAAAAGGCATACTAGGCGATGTGATTAACGTGATCTTAAGCGCCTGTGGTCAGAACCTGCGTAAGCTACTCAAGTGGCTTTATTGTACTCCATATTTGGAGTCATTTTTAAGGCGATTATGGCTGAAAATAATTTTTCCACTGGAAAGACCTAAAAATAGCATGGCGCTTCTTGCCTGAAACGCCATTATTCAGGGACGACTACCTAAATTTTGCTATAAATACGCCATAAGGCCCAAAAAGTTGCAGAACAGGTGAGTTTTATGAAGCCTCGTCAGACAGAGACCATACCGCAAAAGGATTTATTCCGCCATCAATGGCTTTCCGCATGTCGGTTGGGCCACAAATGAGCGTGACATTAAGTTGGGAAGATGCTGTAAACATAAGCCTGTTGTTCCTATTCAAGAAAACAACAGACTTTAGAGAGTTTGAAGAGGGTTAAAATGTGTGGTTTGCCACACGCTTACATGCCAAACAATATAAGCGGATGAAAAAAGCGATCAAGCAAGTCAAAGGCTTTTTAGGGCGAGTCCTGCGAGATGTTGATCGGCAAGTAAAACGACAAGGATTAACGCTCACTCAAAAGCAAGAAGACACACTCAACCAAGCCTATCGATTACTAAAACAAACTCGCCAGAGCAAAAACAAGCTGTATAGCTTGCATGAACCTAATATGGACTGCATATCCAAAGGCAAAGGTAAGCAATGGGATGGACTCATCCTCACCTCCGATGCACTACTCTAAATAGAGTTAAAAACATACCCGTGGTGCATTTGGAGAACTAAAAAAATAAGCCGCTCATATATGAGTTATCATTAGTTATCATTAGTTATCATTAGTTATCATTAGTTATCATTAGTTATCATTAGTTATCATTAGTTATCATTAGTTATCAAAAAAACGGTAACAATATGAGCGACTTACAAACTGTTTATAACAAAATACTAGAACTTTTGCACGATATCGAGCCGAAAGAGAACCTTCTTAATCAGATCCGGCAGCCAAAACTCTCAGATAAAAGGTTACTCGCGTTGAGTCTCGTAGCGGAAATGCTAGGAATTGATTCAGAACACTTTTTATTCAAACAGCTACCTAAAAGTGTTGAGGGGAAGATTGAACGCTCGGTTTATAACAGACGATTGCGAAGATTAAGATCAAAGTTAGAAGAAATCAGGCAAGTCATTGTCACACTGATTGATGATCCTAGTGACATCCATCTTGTCGATAGTATGCCACTTGAAGTGTGTAAACTTAGTCGCAGTGGGCGAACGAAAATTTGTCAGGAATATGAAGAAAGTGCCCCTAGTTTTGGCTACTGCGCGGCACAAAAGCAACGGTATTATGGCTATAAGCTTCACGCGGTATGCAGTTCAAACGGAATCATAAAAATGTACGATATATCAAAGGCTTCTGTGCATGATATTCATTACCTAAACGATGTAAAAGATCACCTAGAGCGCTGTGTTTTGGTCGGAGATAAGGGATATTTAAGCAGAGCGTGGCAACAGGACTTATTTGATTCAAACAAGATAGATTTACAAACGCCTATGAGAAAAAATTAGCATAATTTTCAGGCATTTTGTCCAGCTTATCGTAAACAAAGAAAACGGATAGAAACGCTTTTTTCTCAATTATGCGATCAATTTATGATCCGTCGAAATTACGCTAAGTCGTTTAGTGGGATGAGTCGGCGAATTGTTACAAAAGTCACTTCCCTGACCTTGATACAATGGTTTAATCAGCGTCAGGGAAACAAAATCAACAATTTGAAGGTGGTCATTTCCTAAATGCACCACGGGTAAAAACATTGTATTTAAAGAGGCTTGAGTGATGACTATTATTCGTGTTGGTGTTGATATCGAAAAATCTGTTTTTCACGTACATGGCGTTGATCGTCAGAGGAAATGTTGCTGGTCTGGCAAATACTCTCGTGCTAAATGGGTCGATCAGATTAAGAAAAAAGTCCCTCAAGAGGCTGAGATAGCAATGGAAGCTTGCGCGTCTGCTCATTATTGGTCAAGAGTCCTTATGAGACACGGGTACATAGTCAAATTGATTGCGCCTCAATTTGTCAAACCTTATGTTAAAAGTAATAAAAACGACGCAGCGGATGCGGCCGCTATCGCGGAAGCAATGAGCCGCCCTCATATGCGGTATGTGGCTGTTAAAAGCGTAGATCAACAAGATATACAAGCGCTTCATCGTGTCCGTGAAGAGCTGGTTAAACAGAGAACCGCAAAAGCCAATCAGATTCGAGGATTAGTGGGAGAATACGGATTTGTTGCACCCATGGGGATTCACACATTAAGAAAAGCAATACCTTGCTGGTTAGAGGATGCTACGAACGGTCTTACTGATCGATTCCGTCTATTGCTAGCAGGCCTTCAAGAGGATTTGATCTTCATTGATCAAAGAGTCACATCGATCACGGCCGAAATAGAGCAACATGCGGCGAGTGATCCTGTGGCTAATAAACTTTTAGCGTTAAGAGGAATCGGACCACTTTCTGCGAGCGCATTAGCCGGAATAATAGGAGACGGAAAACAATTTCGTCGTGGTCGTGATTTTGCCGCTTCGTTGGGGTTGACGCCCCGCCAGCATAGTACAGGGGGTAAAGACCGTTTGTTGGGAATATCTAAACGGGGAGATAGTTACCTGAGAAAGTTATTGGTCCATGGTGCCCGTTCTGTGGTTCGGCACACACAAAATAAAGAAGGTAATCTGAGTCACTGGATTGTAAGCGTTCATTCTACGCCGTTATTGACACTCAGAGCAATGGCGATTTCAACGGATTGTCTGCGAACAGGTGTTTCCATCGTCTTGGTGTTAAATCGGCGACGTCTTTGGCTGGATGCTCGCTGACTCGTTGTAGTATATCCGTCAGGTAGACGTTGGGATCAATGTCATGCCACTACTGTCCGGTTAAACATATCCTAGCTTGATTTCCATCTGAGGACAGGTTTTCTCATCATTATTTTCTTTCCCTCGATCTGGTTTTAGAAGCTCTTCCATTGTCTTCCTATTCATCAGGTTGACGGCCATAAGTCGAGCAATTTGCTGCAACGAAAATGAACTCGGATCACTACTGTCCGGTTAAAAATATCCTAGCTTGATTTCCATCTGAGGACAGGTTTTCTCATCATTTTCTTTTCCTCGATCTGGTTTTAGAAGCTCTTCCATTGTCTTCTTATTCATCAGGTTGACGGCCATAAGTCGAGCAATTTGCTGCAACGAAAATGAACTCGGATAGCTCGTTTGAGCAAGCTTTAAAAGCACATACGAGATCAGCGCCACGAGTACTTGGATCATGACGGCATTCTCGCTTCGACCAACAAAACGCTTAATTTTTAAGTTCTGCTTTATCCATTTAAAAAAGAGTTCAATCTGCCAGCGCTGCTTATAGAGATCGGCCATCTTTTGGGCAGAACGCCCAAAATCGTTGCTAATAAATACCAGGGTTTTCTTGTCTTCTTCCCTTAAAAATACGATTCGTCTGAGCGAGATCGGACAGTCTTTTTGGGCCTTTGGTGCACAAAAAGAAATCACTTCATCCGATATGACTTGGGGAGAATCAGTCTCTCGCGTTTCTTTTACTTCGTAGCGAGCATTGCATTTCATCCGACCAACAAAGAATGATTTTTTGCTGTGTCAGCGAGTAGTACCAGCTATAAGTATTATAAGCTCGGTCCACGACATACGTGGCTTTAGGGAGTATGGGCAGATTTTTTACCGCTTTGCTATCACTGGTTTTAGCGGACGTCATTTCAAAATAAACGAGCAACTCAGATTCTGGATCATAGACTGTATGAAGTTTTATACCAGACTTACTTGAACGAAATTTTGCCCATTCGAATTGGTTGAGATTCAAATCAATCATTGTGGAATCAATAAGACGAATCATTTCTTTTGATGTCTTCGACGGAAGGCCAGTTCGAACTTGCCCCAAGAGATAAAAAAACGCTTCTTTAAATATCCCAGTAGGCGTTTTGTTATTCGCATCCGCCAAGGTTGAACGATGAACTTTTCGAGAACCAAGATGATAAAGATGACGATGCTGGCTGTTAAACCCTTCAACAATATCGCGTAACGATTGTCGCCCGCAAAGCTGGCAAAACAGCATGGCTAACAACTGATCCCAACAACTTAATGTGCGTCGTCGGTAGTCACCGTTATAACGATCAACCGTTTTTTGAAAGCAAGAATGAGGTAAAAATTTTAGCAGTTGATGAAAGATCGTATTAGAATGTGACATGCCTGAATTCCTTGGGGGTAAATTGAAGTCGTCGTTGTCTACATTCTATCGTATCTCATTGAATTCAGGCCCTTCAAATCTTCTTCCGATTTTTAACCGGACAGCAGTGATGTCATGCAGTTTACACGTGCTGATTAGGCTTTGGATGAGGCCAACGTGCTCGGCCCCCAGTTCTGTCCAACAGAGTCGAGTCAGCAAGGGGGAATTTCGCCCCCAAGCTGCTCACAGAACCGTACGTGACAGTCTCCCGTCATACGGCTCTTGGTCGCACATTTGATGCACGAAGTAATTCCCAATGAGCAAAAAGCGTTGGCATGCGTTTACGTACTTGATCAAGCTTTCGCTCCGCTTCTCGCGTACCGATTTTTAGCTTGCATCTTGTCCATTTAATCAACCTTGATTGAAAGACAGACCAGAGACGATAGCTAAAATGTCGATACCAGAACTTGCCATAGTATTGTATCCAACCTCTTAGCGAGGCATTGTACCTCTGTGCAAGTTCTTTCAATGTGGCTCTAGATGATCGATGTATTCGCCACGACGTAATCGTTTTAGTGATTCGTTTCATGGCGCTCATTGAGGCACCCGCAGCACATTTTCTGAACAAACAACCGTCTTTTCGCCTAAGCGTTCTAACCTTAAAGTCATAGCCTAGGAACGTGAACACTTTCTTTACGTTATGGCGTGGAAACGTATCTATGTACACCACATTCGATTTGGCCTCATTGATACTCAACCCCACTTCCTCCATTCGTCGTTGGATCGCTTCTTTTAACTTCACTGCCTCTGACATTCGACTGCAATGACATACAATGTCGTCTGCATACCGTTCAAAGGGTACATAGCGCCAATGTTTAGCCATCCATCGGTCAAAAGCGTAATGAAGAAATAAGTTCGCCAAGATGGGTGAGATAACCCCACCTTGCGGTGTGCCGCGCGTTCTTTGAGTTAGGGTGTCTGGCTTGCTTGGATCTGTCATGGGCGCTTGCATCCACCTACGGCAGTACAATACAACCCAGCGCGGCAGATCATGGTGCTCTAACGCTTTCACCACCAGATCATGACGGACATGATCAAAGAAGGCCTTAATGTCCACCTCTAATACCCAGCTTTTAAAGCGACAGTTACGCTCACATTGCGTTAACGCCATATGCGCTGATCGATTAGGACGATAACCAAATGAGCTATGATGAAATAGCTTATCCAATCGCGTTTCCAAATAGATCTTGACTGCCCCTTGCGCGATACGATCACTGATTGTTGGAATACCCAGTATTCTGTCTGAACCATCCGCTTTCGGAATTCGCTTTTCACGAACTGGTGGCGGCAGGTAACTACCAGAACACATACGGTTCCATATTTTGTAAAGATTACGATCTCTGTTGTTATCAAATTGCGTCATTGTTTGGCCATCGCAGCCCGGTGCACCTTTATTGCGCTTGACCGATTTATACGATTGCCACACGAGAGATTTGGGAATCTCAAATGCTTTGCCTTGCATTAAAACGTCATCCTCTTAAAAAAAAGTTGTGTTCTAATCAATTCGGCGACCCAGACCCCTTCGCTCCAGCGCCATTACAGCGCGTTCAACACTACTACGAGTCTGTCCGTCCCTACTGCCCGATACGTGCTAACAGTAGGTTCTCACGTTTCCTAAGCTGGCCTAGTTAAAAGTCTCGCAGCCTTAACACCGGATGCCATGTAGCCAGTAATCAGGTTGCTGCTACACTAATCAGGGGGTGGCCATACAACCCCTTTTTGACATCACCTAAGATTTCGATGCGTCTTCGAACCGTTCACTTTCGTTCGACTCTTTTAACCTCACTTGACGGTAGTGTCTCCGCCTTTTCCTGAATCGCTCACCACCAAAGACCTTAGTCAATAGCAGCATCAGGCAGTTTGATCAGTGTTCCTGAAAACCCTGACCGGAGGGCCTACCTCCATCCAACTTAGAACATGGCGTCATTATGCTGCAAGATGTTCTACTTCATAATGCCTCCTTCGTGACACACAGAGCCAGTTTTTCTTACCCATTGGGATAGGTCTTATCTCTCGCTCTAGGTGGTTAGTGTCCATGGCGACATCGGGATTTTCTAAGAAGACCATCAGTTGGCGCTTGCGCTTTAAGGTGTAGTTCAACGCTTTCATCCAGCTATCGTCTGGCAGTAGGTCGGCTCGTTGGCTTTGTTCTTCGCAGAAGGCAAAAAACTGGTCCACTAAGGGTTTGCTGTGTCGTGCTCGATAATCTTGTTTTTTCTCTCCCGTCCAGCTTTTCTGTTGGATATAACTTTCCTGTTTATACAAGGCGGCAATCAGGTTTAGGGCATGTGTGACAGCGTCGGTTTCTTCCCTTTCGGCTTTCAATAGCTGACGACGCATGTGCACCCAGCACTGGGCATGGGTGATGTCTGGCGATTTGGCTTCGTAGCGGCTGTAAGCGGCATAGCCATCGGTCAGCAAGGTGCCTTGCCAAACATGATCCAACAAGTCTTGGATGTGTTTCATGCCACGACTTTGGGAGAAGGTAAACACCACTTCGTCTTTGTCACCATACACCGGCCAAAAATACGCTTGTTTCATTTTGCCGGGTTGGTTGCCTACCCCAGGCTGCCGGGTGACTTTAATGGGCGTTTCGTCCATGGCCAGTGTGTTGCTGTCCAGTACACTGATAAGTTGCTCTATCACGATAGGCCGCAGCAGTTCGATTCCGCGTTTAGTGAGGTTCGTCAGCGTCGCTCGGCTGAGGGTGATGCCAGCGGCACTAAGTTGTTGGTGTTGACGATAGAGGGGTAAATGATAAAGGAACTTGTTGACCAGTAAGCCAACGATAAAGCTGACATCCGCGACAGAGCTGTCAAAAATCACATCGGGCTGTGGCGCGGTAATAAGCTGTTTGCTGGCTTTGTGTTTGACCACTTGGCGCTTGGTAATCACCACCTCGTAAGCACTGGTTTTTTGTACGATGCGGCTGACTTCTTTGAAGCCCACTGCTTCGTAATGATCGGCCTCTGGGCCTTGTAGTTCATCCGCTAGAATCACCTTTTCACGAACCGGTACGGACTCGTCAAAACGCAGTCCGGTGATGTTGATTTCATTGCCTTTGCGGGACTTGGGGGCTTTGCCCCGAACGCTGGCAGACTCAGGCTTGTTATTCTCAACCGTAGACGCTTTTTCTGCTGGCGTTGGCTCGGCTGGCATGGGGCCCACGATATCAGCGAGGGCTCGTTGTTCAGGAGTGAGTAAGCCTCGACGTTCGCTTTTCGGCCCGAACAGCTCGCGTTTTAGTGCCCACACTTCGGCTTCGTATTGTCGGATTCTTGAAGACATCGCCTCGTTTTCAGTGCGCAGTTTTTCGACCTCATTCGTGTGAAGCAAATCAGTGTTTTTAAAAGGTAAAATAGGTCGATAAGTGGCGTCGTTCATGGGGTTGGATTATACCATCCAACCCTTTAAGATGCGTGTTTGTAGCGCTTAAATTGACGATATTTTTCGACTTTTATGCCCGCCAACAGATGCTGTAATTCAATCACACTTAGGGCGTGTTTGGCATTTACTGATGGCGCATAATTGAACTGCCCTTGAGACAGTCGCTTGCACCAAATGCAGTAACCCGAAGTGTCGAAATAGAGGATTTTCATCTGCGTTTTGCGCCGGTTAATGAACACAAAATACCCGATGAGAGGGTTCTCTTTGAGGTGTTGTTTAATCAGTCCTAACAAACCACGATAGGACTTGCGCATATCAGTGGGTTGGGTATGCAACCAAATTTTAGCGTTGGGATCGGGCAGGAACATCAGTCACGACTCAGCCGAAGTTCAACACCATCACCTAGGCACAGAGTAATGTTCCAGCGCCCAGAACCTGATAGAGTAGGAACCTGACTGAGATCGATGAAGTCTGAGTGGGGAGCCTCTGACGGTGTGCGAAGACTGGAGAAATGCTGACGCCATTTACTAAAACTGGCGTAACTGACGCCGTGTTGCTGGCAATATTGAGGAGCAGATAAGTCAGATTGAGCTTGATCATTAATGATTTGTTGCCATTCAGAAGAAGAACGACGGGCATAGGGTTTGGTCATGGGTTGGACTCCGTTATCGGTTATGATATGAAAACGGAGTCTAGTTTAGAGTACGAAAAGATGGGATGAAATAACGGCGTAGAATGAACGCTTACATTGCTATGATTGTCAATGACTCCCTAGAATGAACGCTTACTACCAAACAACTGTTCTGTACAAGGTTCTTTTTCCAAATCGTAAGCGACAATATTGCATAATCCATCAATGGCTTTACGCATGTCGGTTGGGCCACAAATGAGCGTGACGTTAAGTTGGGAAGATGCTGTAAACATAAGCCTGTTGTTCCTATTCAAGAAAACAACAGACTTTAGAGAGTTTGAAGAAGGTTAAAATGTGTGGTTTGCCACACGCTTACAAAAGATCAAGTTTAGCTAAGAGAAAATCACCCTGAAAAAATGATTGGATCAAATTTAGACTTGACCTAGCGGGAGTATTATATACGTCTTGATTAGTTCTTCGTTATCATTTTTTCAACTCACAAGCTAAGGAAAGTCAAAAGCAAACTGTAAAGGGGAATCAATTCCTTGACTAAGGAGATCTGTCGTATGGTGCACAATATAATCAGGTGCTATTCCGACACGGATAAAATCGTTTGGTTGATTAATAAAATCATGCTTAACGGTGATTTGGCACCAATAGTTAGCTCCCAAATCTAAATTTATAGGTAAGCCAGAACTTCCAGCCGTAGTTTCCCCAATTAAAGTACAATTATCCAGTTGCCTAGCATATAATAGGAAATCTTCTGCTGCTGAAATAGTTTCGCAGTCTATCAATATGCAGATTTTGTTAACAGATACTGACATATCTGGAAAGACTGACTCTGATTTTCCCATATACCAATCAGAATTATTAGCTAAATTTTGCTTAGGATCCATATTATGAAACCAAGCAGTATGAAATGCATTAAAGGATAATGTCCTCCAGTACGGGCCATCTAATTTTTTATTAGAAAAAGATGCTAGTAACTTTATTGCTAAGAGACCATTTCCACCACAATTACCTCTTATATCTATAATCAATTTCGAAACACTTCGAAGTTTTTTAAATTCTTTTAAAATATTATAGATTTCATTTTCATTAGAAAAGGATGAAAGATAAATATAAGAAACATGTTTGTTAAATACATTTTCCTTAGATGTAAAAGATGGAATGCTACCATCTAAAGAAAACTCGCTTGCATTATATAATTCATTAACTTGTATACTTTTTTCATTATTATTTTTATCAGTAAATGTAATAGTAGGGGTTTTGGAGTACTGATCACTAAAAATAAACTTCAAAGTCCTTGATATGCCATGATCTAAGCGTGAGTAGGAGAAGTTTTTTAAGTTATCATCAATCACTTCTGATAGAATCTTGTTATTTATTTTTAATACCTTTGAACCCAATGGTATTTTTTCGCTTAAACTATAAGATGTACCTATTACTAAAAAATTTGACTCATGGCATTTCACATTAATTCCATAATTCTTAGGTCTAATTCTGCGCTTATTATACACATTAGTATGAGCATCATTCAAGCAATGACACATTTTTTTGAAAAGACAATCTGCTTTATAAGATTCAAATTTTAATATACTATCAAAAAATATCTCATCGAATATTTTAATATGATTGTTGTCAATGAAGTTACTATAAAATTTATGAATGTTCTTCCAGAATAAAAATACACTTTGCAAATCACTCATTAGAGTTCACCTTATGATTTGTGGTTTTTAAATTACTATTTTCTAAAGTAAGCACAATATCTGCAGATTGAATAGTCTCAGGCCTGTGAGCAATAAATATCTTTGTTATTTTTAGGTTCCTTAATTTTAAAGAAATTTTTCTTTCCAAATTAATATCAAGATTACTTGTCGATTCATCAAGAAAAATAATCAAAGGATCTTTATATAAAGCCCTTGCTAATAATATTCTTTGCTTTTGTCCAATAGATATGTTTTTAGCTCCTTCAGTGATTATCGTATTGTAGCTTAGCTTCATCGATTCTACTTCACTTTTAACACAGGCAATCTCCAAACACCTTCTCACTTTATCAAAATCTATATTTTCTGAAAAAAGAGATACATTTTGATATATACTGCCAGTAAACAAATGATCATCTTGTTGTACAATTCCTGATATCTCACGTATTGTATGTGAACTAACCTTGGTTTCCTTACCGTATTCATTCACAAGAAAAAATTCTCCTTCATAGTCATCATAAAAACCTAAAATGGTCTTAAAAAATGTTGTTTTTCCTATCCCTGAACGTCCTGTTATTGCAATTGATTGTCCCGGCTCTACTCTTAAAAACACATTTTTAAAAATAAAGTCTTTAGAACCTGGATACTTATAAGATAGATCTTTAATTGATAATCCAACTGATTTTTCTTCAATTTTATTTTTACTATATATAACCTCTGGATAGTTTATAACTTCCTCGATCCGTTCTAAATGACCATTTATTCTCAAAAAAATCAATGACTGCGTTATTGTATCAAGAATTCTATAAAAAAGAGCCTCCCTGTATAATATAATTATTGCAAAATCATCCAAAGACATAGTTTTTGATTTAAAAAGATGCAGTGAATAAACTATTACAAAAACCCTATTAGAAAAATTTATAAAAGACAAAAAAAAGTTTTCTTTATTTATTATTTTATCTAATTTAATAGATGAATTCATATGATTAGAAAAATGAAAAGCCCAGTTTATGATTCGATCTTGAGAACAATTGTTTACAAAAATAGCAGAGATGGATCTGATTGATTCAATTATCGAACTCATATGCTTTGACTGATGAATGACAAAGTCATTTTCCAAAGATATTATTTTTTCGGAAAAATAATATCTAACTAAAAACATTAAAACAATTGAAAAAAAAGTAGAAAATGAAATATATATATTAATATAAAAAATAAACAATATTATAAATAAGGAGGTTATTCCTTTTATAATAATTATTAAAAATGAACTTCTAAGGAAATTTTTTACAACTTCTATGGACTGTAATCTGGTTATTATATTTCCACTACCTCTATTCTCAAAAAAAGAAATTTTTCTTGTTAAAAGCTTTGAAATAAATTTTTCACTCCAGTTTAATTGCAATTGTTTTTCATATATTAATATTGTTTTTTTAGAGTAATGAGAAATAATAATTTGCAAAAAAAACAAAGATATGACTGATAGAAATGGCGAAGAAAACAAATAATTTAAATCACTTTCAGCCATGTTTATATCCATAGACGTTTTGGCAAAAGCTATAGGCAATATTGAGTTAAGTAATTCGAGGATAATGAACACTAAAAAAACAACTAAAAGAATATTTTTTTCAACGTCAAAAATTTTAAATCTTTCTGCTTTTTTTTTGATGAAATCATTTTCAATATCAATTGTCACTTTTTGATAATTTGATATAAGTATTGCTATGAATGATGTGCTATCAAAAAACTCTTCTTTTTCTATTATTCTCCTCCCTATGATTGGATCAATTATATATATTTTTTTCTTGCTAATCCTTTCGAGAATAACATAATGTGAGTTATCCCAATGTATTATACATGGTAGAGAAAGTTTGCTAAAGTTTTCTTTGTTAAACTTAATGGCTTTTGCTTTCATTTTAAGCTTTTCAAATGTATCAATCACATTAAGTATTGACATGCCATAGGTGTATGGACCTGTTATTTCTCTAATTGAATCAAGTGATATATAATGATTAAAATAACCAAATATCATTGCGATACAGCTAAGACCACATTCGTTTTGTTCACTTTGTCTTATAGGGACAATCTTATTTTTCCCCAAAAAAATATTAAATATTTTCAAGAAGCTTTCCTTTAATAAAGTTTTTGGATCTGAATTTTAGTTTTATTTTAGTTCCATCTAAAAGTCCTCTAAAACTCTTTTCTGGTAATAAAGATTCTAAATAAAATTCAGAATAATATTCCTTTTTTTTATCATTGTAGATAATTTGACTGATTTTTCTAAAAGAACATATAATACTGTTATTTTTATTTTTCAAGTGATAGCCTATTGGAAATATAATCTCAGCACAAGTAGCATTATCTATTTGATAAAAATTATCTTTATTTATTTCAGCGACGATTCTCGATTTTTTGGCGTTTTCTTTTGAGTAAAATATTTTCTCTCCTTTTTCAAAGTATGTATTATCTCTAATTCTTTTTCTTCCAAAATTATAAATGTTATTTTTAATGGTTATTTTAATTCCATTGATTTGAATATTTAAAAACTCTATCTTGGATTTTATATCTTGTATATCCAAATTCACATTGGAAATTTTCTCTCTTAAATCACTAAGGTGATCATTTTTAATTTCTTTTATATTGTTTTCAATGTTATCTAAGTTTTGCTTATAAGTTAGTAAATCAACTTCCATTTTTTCTTTTTTTGTGTTGCGTGACTGAAAATCAGATTCAGATATAGCAACACCTAAGACTTTTTTATACTTTTTTATTGAGTTGTTAGAAGATTTCAATAAAGAATTAAGGATGCTTATCTTTTCTCTCAGTAAGTTTTTATTTTTTTCCATATTTGAAATTTTATATTTATTATTGTTAATCCTTTCTATTCTCTCTTCATAAAAAATATTTTTTTTCAATAAAAGTAGAGAAAGTTTTTTTTGATATTGCCTTACCTCTACTTTTTTTTCTTTAATATTATCCCCTAAAAATACCACATTCACTACTCCATTTACAGAAGATAGAATTTTAATATAACCATTAAAAGGGGCGAAAAATTCTCTTATATTTTCAGAGCGTATAAATTTAGCATTCACTATTAATTCAGAAGAACTAAAAGCACCAAAAGAAAACAAAAAAAGAAAAAAAATAATTAATATTATAAAGTATATATCTTTTTTTTTAGTCGAACTATCAATGTCTATTAACTTTGGATACTGTATATTTTCTGAAGACATATATTTAAGGAACCTCTGCTCTAATTAAACATCCCTCCCTTGTGTATAACTTATTGCTCATTTTGTGTTAAGAAGGTGCATTTTTCGGATCGATCGTCATATTTTCGCTCAGTTTATTGCTCTTTGCCTATTTTTAGGCGCACTCCACCCCCTAACTCCCATCACAACGCCTTACGCGCTTGATATAAATTCGCTAAGGCAAACAGCATATGTAGCTGAACGCCATTTTTATACAATCCCTTATAGCGTGTTTTCGTGTAGCCAAATTGACGTTTGATGATACGAAAAGGGTGCTCTACTTTGGCTCGGATACTCGACAAGAGTTTGGCGGTTTTTTGCCCTACCTCTTTTTCCTTATCGCTCAGCTTATCGGACTGGTAACGGCTTGGGCGTGGCACCGTTTGCCATTGCGTCTCACTGTATTTAAATTCGTCTCGTTTTTGGATTCCCTGATACCCTGAGTCCCCTATAGCAAACGCTTCCTCTCCGTGTAATATGTGTTCTGCCACCACAATATCATGGACATTGGCGGCGGTGGTGTGGACGCTGTGAACCAAACCATTACGAGCATCGACTCCGATATGCGCTTTCATACCAAAGTACCATTGATTGCCTTTTTTCGTTTGGTGCATTTCTGGATCCCTTGCTTTTTGCTTGTTTTTAGTCGAAGGGGGAGCGTTAATAATCGTGGCATCCACGATGGTGCCTGTGCGTAGCATCAAACCTCTTTCGTTTAGATACTCGACAACATCAGACAAAATCGCCTGCGTCAGTTGATGTTTCTCAAGCAAATGACGAAAATGGAGAATCGTCGTTTCATCTGGAATAGCCCCTCTGCTAAGGGAAAGTTTGGTAAACTGACGCATCGAGTGGATTTCGTAAAGTGATTCTTCCATCCC
The DNA here is from genome assembly GCF_056173505.1 of Marinomonas sp. 63XJN7_7_ISO-PGPR-S23-202. NCBI lineage: Bacteria > Pseudomonadati > Pseudomonadota > Gammaproteobacteria > Oceanospirillales > Oceanospirillaceae > Marinomonas > Marinomonas sp. 63XJN7_7_ISO-PGPR-S23-202. Next base: position 3,629,299 of record NZ_CM149677.1, read on the forward strand.
AGGATCACTTAGGTTGTACCATTGCTGCAAACAGTAGATTCTCAGCATAGTACCAAGCTCATAGGGCTTACGTCCTTTTCCCTGCCACTTTGGGTAATGAGGCGAGATCAACTCTTCTAAGCGCTTCCAAGGAATCACCTTATCCATTTCTAAAAGAAAGCGTTCGCGTTTTGTTTGTTTACGCTTGCTGTTATGTTCGGCATCAGAAAAGCTGAGTTGATCCATGGTATTGCCCCAAGTCGAAAGAAATAAAGAGAATCATGCCATAAGTTCGTCTTTTTTCAGAGATTCCTTAATCCTTGGATGCAGGACAATGTAGAGCTCTATCTTCTCTTGTAATAATCCCTCTACTCCATTTTCTTATTTTTTCTATATTTAAACTAATACTTCCATCAGGATTTATTTTTCCCACTTTATTTGATGGACTGTCTAATTTGACAGTACATTTTAACAAGTCTAAATGAGGGGATATTACATATGCGTTTAATTTGGCAGCATAACATATATAGTCAGACTTTACAGATCCACCAAAAATTGGGTCAGACTCATTGCCAAATAAATCCATTTCTAAGTTTCCGGAATAATTTCCAATTTTATGCACTGAAAAAGAAAACCGACTATCACTTAGAAATGTTTTTAGGGATGTATTTATTGCATTTTTTACTGATTTTATATTTTCTTTTGAAACATTAAGTCTAATAATACATGAAAAATATGATTTATTATCCTTTAGATTTTTCAAGCCTGCTATTACTTTTTCATAAGACTTTTTTCCTCCTTTATATGGTCTGAGTATATTATGATAAGTATCATCTCCATCAACTGTTATTTGATAAGATCTCACATTATAAGATAAAAGCTCATCAATGACAGAGGGTGTCAAAAGACTTGCATTTGTAGTAATATCACCTCTTAGTTGAATTTCATTTTCTTGTGTATATCCTAACGCGAAATCGCTTATATCTCTAATTACATCCATTCCTAATAGGGGTTCTCCTCCAAACCATTTTAAATTCAAAAGTAACAAGCCATTTTGTTCATGTTTTAATTTTATCATTTCTTTTATTGCTTTTCTTTCTTCCAGTTTCATTTTATAATTATTAAAATCAATATAGCAATATTTGCACCTAAAATTACATTGAGTTGTTGGTAATATTGTTAATTCTAATATTTTATTAGTAGATGCGAGAGCAATTTTCTTTTCATTTGTATACATAATATATTTGTCCTTAAATTTTAATTTTATAATATTTGTGCGTTTCTAATAGCAAATAGAATCCAATATCAATTAATATTTTTTGTTTTCAAATGAATATTTAAAAAATAAAGCGAGCACTAGGCTCGCTTGTTTTTGTCAAAGACATGATACGTTATGAGTGCATCCATCGTTGGATTGACAGCCAAAGTTATGAGCTGCTTCATGTATTAAGCCTCCTCCAATCTCATCTAAAAGCTCCTGATCGGTAATCGGTTCAAATGAGTCATCTACCAAAATAACAGTTCCATTATCTTTTACTTCAATAGCTGCATTCTTATTCATAATTACTCCTTAAAGTTTAATCAAATAAAATCCAAAGCTACCATTCCCCCATATAACTTGGTATCGCAGGTAGTGTTCAAAAAATACACAGGAAAGAACATAAATTATATACAAGTTCTTTTTTTTTGAACTTTCTTTGCTTTTTCATTTAAAAAAATGCAAAAAAATAGCACTTAAGTAGTGGACTGTAGAATTTAAGCAGGACATATATTTTCACTGGCAATGCAAAACTGACCCACTAACAACAATTTAAAATTGGCCCACCTGAGGTGGTAATCCCCCCGAAAATTAATAGCAGTCAAAAGTAGAACTTTCTCGTAATCTAAACGCAGGAGGTTCTGCATGAAAAAGTCACGTTATACAGACAGCCAGATCATGGCGATTTTGAAACAAGCCGAAGCCGGAACACCGGTCCACGAGCTTTGCCGTGAACATGGTATGAGTGCTGCATCATTTTATAAATGGCGTACCAAATATGGCGGTATGGATGCATCCTTAATGGCACGAATGAAAGAGCTTGAAGAAGAAAATCGTCGTCTTAAAAAGATGTATGCTGAGGAACGGTTAAAGCAGGAAGCCATGGAAAAAAGTGGTAAAGCCGTCTGAGCGGAGAATCATGGCTTGGGATACAGTAGCGAATAAAAAAGTTAGTATTCGTTTGGCTTGCTCGGCGTTTTCAATCAGTGAAACCTGCTATCGTTATCAGAGTCAAAACAGCGATGAAAATACACAGATTGCAGAGCTGTTGGTTGATCTCACAGTAGAGCAAACGGATTGGGGCTTTGGTCAGTGCTTCCATTACCTGTGCAATACAAAGAGTTATCTTTGGAACCATAAACGCGTGTACCGCATTTACTGTGAGCTGGCTTTGAACCTGCGTATTCGCCCAAGAAAACAGCTGAAACTAAATGTACCGGAGCCTCTGAAAGAACCGACCAAATCAGATCAGGTTTGGTCAATGGACTTCATGCATGATCAGCTAGCGGACGGTCGTAAGTACCGCCTTTTTAATGTGATTGACCATTTCTTATTTTGCGAGACATATATGGACGCTCCGGCTAGGTCAAGGCCGTACTGAATCGAATCACTCTTTCTTAGGGTGATTTTTTGTTTTCTTATTAACTGATCTTGATCTTTTCTAGTCGATCATCGTTGATGAAGGGTCGTACTGACATATATCCGGCCTATTTATGAAACACTTTTTAGTATGTTTCTGGCCCTAATGAGATCCGTACTTAGCTGTCTCAAACACCCACTCGGTTTTAAAAACCTTGTCTCGTACAGACTATTGCTAAGTGCGGAAAACCCGCTTTTACATCATGCTTTCATCGACATAGGTAAATCGTTTTCAGTTTATCTATTTCTTTTTTTATTTATGATCATTAAGCCGTGGTAGCTCGATAATCTTCGTTTCGTTGAAGTAGTATCCATGCTAATCGAGCAAGGCGATTGGCAATGGCGACAACGGCTTTATTTTTCCCTCGACGCTCAACAATCTGTTGGATCCATATCGACAGTTTGTCTGTTTTGCCTTTTGTTCTGTGCAGCAAGGTACGAGCACCGTGAATCAGTTGTTTTCGCAGATATCGATTCCCTCGTTTCGTAATTCCCCCATTTCTCGACTTTTCTCCACTAGCATATTGGCTAGGTGTGACGCCAAGCCAAACAGACAGGTCTCTTGGCTTACCAAACTGGCTGCCGTTACCAATGGAGGCAAACAAGGCGGTAGCATTAAGAACACCAATACCGGGTAAGGTCATTAGCCGTTGGCACAGAGGGTTGTCTTGCACGTAGACTTTTAGCTCTTTTTCTATCGACAAGCTCCGTCGGCTCAGGCTATCAAACTCTTCTTTGGCCTCCGCTAACTGCAATTTCATACGAGACGTTAAACGTGATTCAGCTGGGTCAAGTAAAAGGGAAACATGCTGCTTAAATCCTGCTAACCCCATGGGAATGATGACGCCGTATTCACTTAATAAACCGCGTATCTGATTAACAACACTAGTACGACGGGCAATTAATTTATCGCGAATGCGATGTAACGCTTGAATGTCTTGCTGTTCGACCGTTTTAAGGGGAACGCATTTAAGGTTAGGCCGCCATGAGGCTTCAGCAATGGCTAATGCATCGTTACGATCATTCTTATTACCTCGTACAAAAGGCTTCACGTGTTGGGCGGGAATAAGACGAACCTCATGCCCCATAGCAGAAAACACACGTGCCCAGTAATGACTGGAATAACAAGCTTCCATCGTCACAATCGAGGCTTCTTGATTGGCTAAAAGGCGGGTTAACTTAGTTCGTGAGACTTGTTTATTCTGAATAACGGTTCGATCAGGAGATAAGATACACACCTGAAAAACACCCACTTTCATGTATTCCAAAAAACTAGTACATCAATAAGTTCGATTGCTTTCCAAGCACAAAAAATAAATTCAACTCCACTTTTCACGAGTTGCCATCAAAAAAAACAGAAAAGACAGTAAGTAAATGCGCTTTTAGCCCAGTTTAAGACGAAGAGAAACGACTAGCATGTCGTTGCTAGCTTGGTGGAGGAATGTATTAAATAAAAGTGTTAGGCAAGTAGTTTAGCACTTTGCTGACGGGGCCCCTGTTCATGGTTAGTGGCTGATCTAAATCACAGTCAATTTTTCGGTTCGCAATGAGAGTCCAGATCATAGGAATCATTTTTGCTCTGTTGTAAGGTGAACTGCATAGAGCTGTTAGTAGCAAATCCGGGTCAGCCTCCTGCAGGTCACTCAGTATTGACAGAATATGGTTTTCCATTTCTGTTTCGATAATGGTGTTTTTATACGGCCAAAGAAATTTTGCATTGTCTAAAAATGGCGTTCTAATTTCTATTTCAGTAAACACCTTGAACGTCCACCCTCGCGATGTGGCGAACCGCTTAGCTGCTCGGAATTTCGGAAGTAACTCTTTCCATAAATTCTTAAGGTCTTCTCGGTATTTAATTTCATATAGAATTGGGCTGATGTAACAATCTTGCTGGAAATGTAGTAAGCCATCTGGCGTATAGGATCTTGGCTCTTGTTTACTATTTTCATACTGGATAGTAACTGGCTGAGGAATGATTTTTTCAAAGTTAGACTCAAATCGCAGTCTTTCCATGAAATCACGCTCTAGAGTTGATTCATAAGAGCCAATATCTGGTACGACTCCAGAAACACTTCTATTGGTGATTCCTATCTTTCGAGCTTCAGACGTATAAAAAGGCTTGCTCATTATTAAATACCTGTAGAATTTGATTTATATTATCACTTAGTTATGTTTCTTACATCGCCAAATTGGATAACATCGGTAAAGGTGCGTCTGGCGCAGCCGTACAAAACCTAAGGAATCTCTGAAAAAAGACGAACTTATGGCATGACTCTCTTTATTTCTTTCGACTTGGGGCAATACCATGGATCAACTCAGCTTTTCTGATGCCGAACATAACAGCAAGCGTAAACAAACAAAACGCGAACGCTTTCTTTTAGAAATGGATAAGGTGATTCCTTGGAAGCGCTTAGAAGAGTTGATCTCGCCTCATTACCCAAAGTGGCAGGGAAAAGGACGTAAGCCCTATGAGCTTGGTACTATTAACCCGGCGGGATTTTATATCTTCTAAGCGGCATAGCAAATTGACCTATGCTTAAAGTACTTTTTAACTCGATCTGGGTGCTTCTGTAACATTCTCATATGTGAGATCACTCTTCCTTTTAAAGCTTGTTCATTCTTTGGTGCATCACCAGTGTGGATACCTGCTTTTAGATCACAATTTAGGTATTCATCTGGGTTAAGTTCAGGTGAGTATGCTGGCAAATAAAAGACTTCTATTTGCTCTTTAATTTTTGGCTTAGCCAACCAGTTTCTTACTAACTTGGCATGATGGACTCGAAGGTTATCGAGTATCAGAAAAATCTTTTTCTTCGACGAGGAAATGAGTCTTTTCATGAAGCGCATCAATACTTTAGCGGTCATTGTATCGGAATAGGTCATAAAGCGAACTGTTCCTTGGTTTGTGACAGAAGAGATCATATTGAGGCGGCAGTGCTTCGCTGGAATCACTTGAACTGGTGTTTTGCCTCTGGGAGCGAAACTGCGTCCATGTTGACTGTCATTACGAATGCCTGTTTCATCACCCCAATGTATCTCCCCGCCTTCATTTGCCGCTCTTTCTTTGATTAAGGGATATTCTTCTTCAAGCCATTTAGACACTTTTTGCGGATTCTGCTCGTAAGCCTTTTTCAATGGCTTTTGTGGTGTAAAACCCCAGCGTTTTAGATAGTCTCCTATCGTTCTAATAGGCATATCCTTTCCCCACAATTGTTTGATGAGTTGTTGGATCGCCCGCCGCGTCCATAAAGCAAAATTCAACTTACACTGATCCGGCATTTTGTCTGTGATTTCTTGCTGGATGCGAGCTTCTTGTGCTTTGGTTAAGCTGCGAAATAGGCCTTCTTCGCGGCCACGCTTCTTATACTTAAAGCTGTCTTTTCCACGTTTTAAGTAGTCTCTATACCAACGACCAACGGTGTCAGCATGGACTCCAGTCACTTCTGAAATGTCTTTAAACAAGAAACCTTTATCACGCAGTTTGACAACTTGTTTTCGTAGTCTAGCAAGCTCTGAAGTGGGCAGTTTTCGGGGGTCTATTTTTTCGTTCATTCAGTGATTATATCAGATAATTCTTGCCGCCGGGTTAATAATTGATAAATTCTATATCAAGGGCGGAGTAACAGAAATAAGCGATCTTGAAGAAGCAATGGGTCTGCTGGATGACGATGATGGCGAAGCCTTTCAAGAAATGAGCATAGGTAAAAAAGTACAAATCCAACTTATGGACATTGACTTGCCTTCTTGGCAGCAGGATTTAAGGGTTGATCTTGAATTAATTGACGACTTACTAACGTCAGTTTCAAAAATTGAACCAGCGGACGATGCCAAGCTACAGCATCTAATAAAGCATGTTGACAGCAAGATTGAACAGCCAATCAATACCATAGAGGGCAAAGGGAATAAAAAAGTTATTATCTTCACCGCCTTTGCCGACACGGCCCAATACCTTTACGAGCAATTAGCGCCCCAATTATGGTCAACACAGCAACTACACACAGCGATGGTAACAGGCTCTAGTCCACCTAAAAGCACCCTTAAAAGTGCAAAACGTGGCTATGATATACAAGAAATACTCACGCTCTTCTCGCCCATATCAAAGTCTAAGGCGGCCATTCTTCCGCAAGAACCGTCGGAGATAGATGTGCTGATTGCCACAGACTGTATTTCAGAAGGTCAAAACCTACAAGATTGTGACTACCTCATTAACTACGATATCCATTGGAACCCCGTTCGTATCATTCAACGTTTTGGTCGTGTTGACCGTATTGGCTCACCGAACGAATCCATACAGCTGGTTAACTACTGGCCTGATATTTCGCTCGATGAATATATCAATCTAAAAGATCGTGTTGAAAGTCGCATGACCATTGTCGATGTCACCGCAACCGGTGATGACAATGTACTAAGCGCTAAAGCTAACGATCTAAGTTATCGAAAAGAACAGCTTAAACGCTTACAAGAAGAAGTGGTTGAACTAGAGGACTTGAAAACCGGTGTATCCATAACCGACCTCGGCCTTAACGACTTTCGGATGGACTTAATGGGTATGGTCGAAAAATATGGCGAGCCTACAACCGCCCCCAATGGCATGCATGCCGTTGTGCCAGCCAATCCAGAAAAGGCCTTAAACCCAGGGGTGATCTTTGCGCTTAAGAATATTAATGACACAGTAAATACCGACCAGCAAAACTGGCTGCACCCTTATTACCTCGTTTACATTAGTAATGACGGCGAGATTGTTGCTGACCATACCGAAGTGAAGCGTCTACTGGATTTGACAAGAAGCTGCTGTAAAAACCAAACTAGCCCTATTGCCAATGTCTGTGCCCTGTTTAACTCAGTCACTCAAGATGGCCGCAATATGGAACCTTACTCAAACCTACTTAGCGATGCCATACGCAGCATGGTCGACGTTAAAGAAGAGAAAGACCTAGACAGCTTATTCAGCAGTGGCGAAACCACCGCGCTAGTGAATAGTATTCGAGGTCTAGGCGACTTCGAGCTATTGGCCTTTATAGTCATACAAGGCGAGCCGTTAGTAGCGGATATGGCTAACTGTGATGAATAATAATGATGGATGATGCAAACAAACAAAACCAACCACGTATCCATTGGAAGTTTCCAGAAGCTGCCAAGTTTGGCCGTGTTATCCCCAAAGAAAAGATCTACAGCCAAGCGGGTGCTAACGCCGAGTTAAAACAATTATTTGTTGAGCAAGTCGCCCAAATTAAGTGGGCGTATAAGCTGGCCGAAAGCACCATCAACCTAGCTAAAACCGAGCAAGTACATGAACTAGAAGTTATTCATATAAAACTTAAAGCGCAAACCCTTGATGAAAAAATATTAACCGCCATCGACAAAGCCATACCGCACCCCACCATATTTATGCTGACCCGTGATTCAAAACAGGGTGATAAGGTAAGGGGTGAAAACGAGGAAGAACCAGTAGAGCAAGAAATTGCCTATCAAGCAGCCCATAAACTTAAAACAATCACGCAAAGCAATAAAGAGAAATGGCAGCAAAGCGCGTACCTAAAAAGCCAGTGGTTAGTGCCAAGCTGCCTACATGCAGCACCATTACCGGCAGCAACCAGTTTAGAGAGCCTATATAACCAGTTGCTGGAAGCGCTAATACCTTTAGGTTTTCAAGGTGAACACAATGTTCAAGAATCGAAAAGTGCCAATGAGCATACTAAGTCACAACAAAAAAAGCGTAGCCTAGAGGATAAGCTCGTCGACCTAGCCGCCATAGAAGCACTGAACAAACAAATTGAACAGACCAAAGCCAAGCGTGATAAAGAAAAACAGTTTAACCGTAAGCGTGAACTGAATGACCAGTTTAAAGCCTTAAAAAAACAGTTGGCGGCGCTTCATGGTGATTATTAACCCGGCGGGATTTTATATCTTCTAAGCGGCATAGCAAATTAACCTATGCTTAAAGTACTTTTTAACTCGATCTGGGTGCTTCTGTAACATTCTCATATGTGAGATCACTCTTCCTTTTAAAGCTTGTTCATTCTTTGGTGCATCATCAGTGTGGATACCTGCTTTTAGATCACAATTTAGGTATTCATCTGGGTTAAGTTCAGGTGAGTATGCTGGCAAATAAAAGACTTCTATTTGCTCTTTGATTTTTGGCTTAGCCAACCAGTTTTTTACTAACTTGGCATGATGGACTCGAAGGTTATCGAGTATCAGAAAAATCTTTTTCTTCGACGAGGAAATGAGTCTTTTCATGAAGCGCATCAATACTTTAGCGGTCATTGTATCGGAATAGGTCATAAAGCGAACTGTTCCTTGGTTTGTGACAGAAGAGATCATATTGAGGCGGCAGTGCTTCGCTGGAATCACTTGAACTGGTGTTTTGCCTCTGGGAGCGAAACTGCGTCCATGTTGACTGTCATTACGAATGCCTGTTTCATCACCCCAATGTATCTCCCCGCCTTCATTTGCCGCTCTTTCTTTGATTAAGGGATATTCTTCTTCAAGCCATTTAGACACTTTTTGCGGATTCTGCTCGTAAGCCTTTTTCAATGGCTTTTGTGGTGTAAAACCCCAGCGTTTTAGATAGTCTCCTATCGTTCTAATAGGCATATCCTTTCCCCACAATTGTTTGATGAGTTGTTGGATCGCCCGCCGCGTCCATAAAGCAAAATTCAACTTACACTGATCCGGCATTTTGTCTGTGATTTCTTGCTGGATGCGAGCTTCTTGTGCTTTGGTTAAGCTGCGAAATAGGCCTTCTTCGCGGCCACGCTTCTTATACTTAAAGCTGTCTTTTCCACGTTTTAAGTAGTCTCTATACCAACGACCAACGGTGTCAGCATGGACTCCAGTCACTTCTGAAATGTCTTTAAACAAGAAACCTTTATCACGCAGTTTGACAACTTGTTTTCGTAGTCTAGCAAGCTCTGAAGTGGGCAGTTTTCGGGGGTCTATTTTTTCGTTCATTCAGTGATTATATCAGATAATTATTGCCGCTGGGTTAATAAGATGATACAACAATTTAAGTGATTACTTAAAACTTAAGCCATAAACCTTACAGCATACAAAACTTAAAAGATTAGAGACTAATATGGATAAGCTAAAAATGCACAGCCCCGACATCGCGCAACAGAATATTGATAAGTTGCTAGAACTCTTCCCCAATTGCAAAACTGAAAAGCAAGATGATAACGGCCAGCTGAGCATTGGGATAGATTTTGACCTGCTCAAGCAAGAGCTTTCTAAAAATATTGTTGAAGGGCCTCAAGAGCGCTATCAGCTTAATTGGCCAGGTAAAAAAGAAGCACTTTTAACTGCTAATGCACCCATAGCCAAAACATTACGCCCTTGTCGTGAAGAATCGGTACATTTTGATACTACAGAAAATTTATTTATTGAAGGCGATAATCTTGATGCTTTAAAGTTGCTACAAGAGACCTATTTGTCTAAGGTGAAGATGATTTATATCGATCCGCCTTATAATACAGGGAACGATTTTGTTTATGAAGATGATTTTTCTGAGAGTACTGATAACTTTCTAATAAGGTCTAACCAGAAAGATGATGAAGGAAATAGACTTGTGGCTAATACAGAGTCTAATGGGAGATTTCATTCCGATTGGCTGAATTTAATGTACTCAAGATTACGGCTAGCGAAAAACTTACTTAAAGATGATGGGGTTATATTCATAAGTATTGATGATGTCGAGTCTAGTAGTGTAAGAAAGTTATGCGACGAAATTTTTGGTGCAAATAACTTCATAGCGAATATAGTTTGGCAAAAGAAATTCTCACGATCAAATGATGCATCTTATTTTTCAACTATGCATGACCATATTTTTTGTTATGCAAAGAACTCAAAACTTGGTGGCAATAAAGATTCTTGGGAATTGAAGCTTCTTCCAAGAGGTAGTGAAATTCCGAGTGGCTATTCAAACCCAGACAACGATCCTAGAGACTTATGGACGTCAGTAGTTCTTTCTGCAAAATCGGGTACTGAAAAACTTTTATATACTATTACGACTCCCTCCGGTAGAGAGTGTGTGCCGCCTGATGGGAGGTATTGGAGTGTTAATAAAGATCGATTTGATGATTTAGTAAAAGATAATCGCATATGGTTCGGAAAGAATGGTGATGGAATACCTAGACTTAAGACCTTTCTGAGTGAAGTTCAGGATGGACTTAGACCAAATTCAATATGGTTTCATAAGGAAGTTGGCCACAACCAAGAAGGTCGCCAAGAAGTCAAAAAATTATTTGATGACAAAGGGGTTTTTGATAGTCCTAAGCCAGTTAGATTGATTTCACAAATGCTTCGTATTGCAAATATGGAAGCTGGAGATATAGCTTTGGATTTTTTTGCCGGTTCAGCAACTACGGCACATGCTGTTTTGGCCACAAACATAACAGATTCTTTGAAAACTAAATTTATTTTGGTGCAACTACCAGAGCATTGTTCTGAAAAAAGCCAGGCATCGAAAGAAGGTTATTTGAATATATCCGATATAAGCAAAGAACGCATCCGCCGTGCAGGTAAAAAAATCAAAGAAGAAAACCCAGAAGCCACTGATTTAGACATAGGCTTTCGCGTTCTAAAAATCGATTCCAGTAACATGAACGAAGTGCATTACACGCCTGATTCAATATCCAAAGACGACCTATTCAATCAAGTGGAACACATTAAAACCGACCGCAGCAGCGAGGATTTATTATTCCAAGTTATGCTCGATTGGGGCGTGGATTTATCTCTTCCCATTCGCAAGGAATCTATCGAAGGCAAAGCTGTGTATTTTGTTAACGACGATGACTTAGTCGCCTGTTTCGATAAAGGCATTGATGAGGTTTTGATTAAAGCCCTTGCTGCAAAAGCGCCATTACGCGTGGTTTTCCGTGATGATGGTTTTGTTTCTGATAGTGTGAAAATCAATGTTGAGCAAATCTTCAAACAGCTGGCTCCGGCCACCGATATCAAAGCGATATAAGGGGCTATAAGCGATGAAGATTAAATTTAAAAGCCAAACTTACCAAACCGCAGCGGTTGAAGCAGTGGTCGATTGCTTTCAAGGTCAGCCGAAAATCAATCCACTCAATTATCGTTTAGATAAAGGTGTTTCTAATAGCGCTGGCCAGCAAGTAAATCTAGCTATCGACAGTGATGAAGGTTTTCGTAACCCGGATATCAAGCTCGATGAGGCTGAGTTGCTGCGCAATATACAGCAAGTACAAAGTCGTCAAAACTTGCCGGTAAGTTCATCGCTGACTGAATTTACGCTAAAGAACGATAAGAAAAAAACGATTGAGCCAGTCAAAGCAGCCTATTTGAAAAATGCACGCGCCATCGCACCTGTGCACTTAGATGTCGAAATGGAAACTGGAACGGGGAAAACTTACTGTTACATCAAAACCATGTTCGAAATGAATCAAAAATACGGTTGGAGTAAGTTCATCATTGTGGTGCCCAGTATTGCGATTCGTGAAGGCGTGACAAAATCGCTGCAAATTACTGCTGACCACTTTACTGACAGTTATGGTAAGAAGGTTCGCTTCTTCACCTATAACTCCAAGCAGCTGCACGAGCTAGAGAGCTTCTCGTCAGACAGTGGCATTAATGTGATGATAATCAATATTCAGGCATTTAATGCGACGGGCCAAGATAATCGGCGTATTTATGAAGAGCTAGATGACTTTCAGTCGCGCCGCCCCATCGATGTGATCAGCGCCAACCGTCCCATCTTATTCTTAGATGAACCACAAAAGATGGAGGGTGACAAAACCCTTGAATCGTTAGCTAAATTCAAGCCACTAATGGTGATTCGCTATTCGGCTACCCATAAAACCAATCATTTAAAGATTCACCGATTGGATGCGCTGGATGCCTACAACCAAAAGCTGGTTAAGAAAATTGCGGTGCGCGGTATCAGTGTAAAGGGTCAAGGTGGCACGGCATCTTATTTGTATTTAGAGAATATCGAAATTTCAAAACAGGCACCTAAAGCCTGGGTAGAGATTGAAGAAAAATTAAAGACGGGTGTGATTAAAAAGAAACGAAAACTCATTGGCAAAGGCGATGATCTCTATATTAAAAGTGGTGAGCTTGATCAATATAAGCACTATGTCGTCGTTGATATAAACGCCAATACCGATACCGTTGAATTTACCAATGGCGTGATATTAACGGCTGGCGATGCTTTTGGTGACGTAGATGAAGCTGTGCGCCGCCGTATTCAGATTCGTGAAACCATTAAGGCCCACCTAGAAAAAGAAGAGCAGTTGTTTAAGCAAGGCATTAAGGTGTTATCTCTGTTCTTTATTGATGAAGTGGCCAAATATCGTGATTACGATGTTCCAGATAATAAAGGCCAATATGCGACGATATTTGAGGAAGAATACACCGAGCAAATTGCCTATAAACTAGATCAATTGGAACTTAACCCTGACTATCACACTTACCTAAAAAACATTCAAGTTGAGGCTACGCATCAGGGTTACTTCTCTATCGATAAAAAAGGCAAGATGGTTGATAGCGTTAAATCGGCCAAGTCAGAAAAGACACAAAGCACCGATATTGATGCTTATGATTTAATCCTGAGAGATAAAGAGGCTTTACTGTCGTTACCAAAGCCTACCGATGGTGAAGAAGCGTTTGCTAAGAAAAGCCTGCGCTTTATATTCTCTCACTCGGCACTACGTGAAGGTTGGGATAACCCTAACGTATTTACCCTGTGCATGCTTAAAAACAGTGACAACACCATCTCACGCCGCCAAGAGGTCGGCCGTGGTTTGCGTATTTCTGTTAATCAAAGTGGTGATCGACAAGATCAACCGTCAACGGTTCACGATATAAACGTACTGACAGTGGTTGCCAGCGAAAGCTATCAAGACTTCGTGACTAATCTGCAAACTGAGATTGCAGATACCCTAGCCGCAAGACCGCGTAAGGCAGATAAAGAATACTTTAATGGCAAGACCTTAAAAACGGATTCGGGTGAGATAGTTGTCACGGAGATAATGGCGAATCAAATCTATCGCTATTTAATGAAAAACGACTTTACTAACGATGCCGATGAAATAACCCCAGAATATCATTCTGCCAAATCCGAAGGAAAGTTGCCTGATTTACCGACTGAGTTACAACCTTATACCGAAGCCATTTTAAAACTGGTTGATGGCGTATTCGATGTTAATCAAATGCCTGATTTTGGTGATGGCCGCAAGCCCAAAACCAACCCGTTGAATGACAACTTTAATAAGAAAGAATTTAAAGAGCTTTGGAATCGAATTAACAAGAAAGCGGTCTATAAAGTAGACTTTGATTCTCAAGAGCTGATTGATAACGCTATTTTTGCGATCAATAAAGAGCTTAAAGTCACTGAGCTAACGTATCGTGTTGAATCAGGTGAAATGAATAGCGGCATTACTGATGGTGCCTTAAGGGATGGCAAGGGTTTTGCCATTAAAGAAAGTTATGATGATAAAACCAGCGGCAGTGTTCATTCAAGGGTGGAATATGACCTGCTGGGTAAAATAGGCGAGGCCACGGTTTTAACCCGTAAAACGGCAGCGGATATTTTAACAGGAATTGAAGACTATAAATTTGGTTTGTTTAAGAAGAACCCCGAACAATTTATTTCTGAAGTATCGCGTCTTATCAAAGAGCAAAAGGCGAGCATTATTATCAATAAGCTTAGCTATGATGAAACAGATCAAACCTTTGACTCCAATATCTTCACGGCATCACAAAGCAAGCAAGACTTCAGTAAAGCCACAGAGCCGCTAAAACGCCATATCTATGATTATGTGATAACCGACTCGAAAGTTGAAAAAGACTTTGCTGAAAGACTGGATGTGAGTGAAGAGGTTGTCGTTTATGCCAAACTACCGGGCGGTTTCTTTATTCCGACGCCTGTTGGTGATTACAACCCAGACTGGGCGATCTCTTTTAAAGAAGGCTCGGTAAAGCATGTTTATTTTATTGCCGAAACCAAAGGCTCTATGTCGTCACTTGATTTACGAGGCATCGAAGGCAGGAAGATAGACTGCGCTAGAAAATTCTTCAAGAAACTAGAAGAAGCTGGTGCGGGCGATAAAGTGAAATACGATGTTGTGACGAATTTCGACCAACTAATGACAGCAGTTGGCAAACCAACTGCTGCTTAAATTGAACAAATGGAAAATACTATTGGCTAAATTAGTGGTGACATAATTACCTATTTGTCACCACTAAAGGATATCCACTATGGACAACTTGGGAAGCGATTACAGTGCAGATAAATCATGTGCTACAGACATTGTCACCATTAATGAATGTTACGGGTGTAGCTAAAAAATCGCCCTTTTAGAAGCATCACCATATAAAACATATCTATTACAGAAAAAGGAGTAGCTGTATGGCACTTTACCACATTGGAGAAAACACACTTACTCCAATCAGAAAAACAGCTTTCGAACAGGAAGCATTAAGAGAGCGTCAAGATATACAGCGACTTCTTAAAGAGAATATTGAAGTGTTAGAAGGTGACTTACTAGTCATTTCAGAAGAGTATGGAGAATTCGAAGAATCGCGCCGACGCATAGATCTTCTAGCAGTTGATAGCGATGCCAACCTAGTTGTAATAGAAATCAAACGCACTTCTGATGGCGGTCATATGGAGCTTCAAGCTATTCGTTACGCTGCAATGATTGCAAATATGACGTGGGAGAATGCCATTGATGCGTACGACCAATATTTGGACTCTATAGAAGATGCAGAAACGAAGTTACTCGACTTTCTAAAGTGGGATGAGCCTAAAAGGGATGAATTCGCGAACCGTATTCGTATTATTTTAACCTCTGCGGATTTTTCAAAAGAGATTACAACATCAGTTCTATGGCTGAATCAAATGGACCTTGATATCACCTGCATACGACTTGAACTTTTTAAGCTAAATAATGAGCTCATCATCAACTCTCAACAGATCATTCCGTTACCCGAAACTGAAAGCTATCAAATAGCAGTTAGAGAGAAACGTAGAGAAATACAAGCCGCCAAAGAATCAAATAAAGACAGATCCACTTATACACTGCTTATGAATAATGAAGTGTATGAAGAAGGGTTTAAAAAATCTGATCTAGGTTACATAGCTGTTACGGCATTAAACGAATATGGCTTGCTTGATCAAGCTGCTTTCGAATTTTTAAGAGCTGATAAGTCCTGTAGTTTTCAGTTGCTTAAAACTTTAGATGAAATAACAGACAATGAAAAAAAATATTCTAAGTACCGCTATAAAAAACAGCCCGAAATTATCTTCAACAACGAAGGCTACTTTGTAGCACGAAATTGGGGAGTTCTACACGTAGATGGATTTATTGAAAAACTTGCGAATCAATTCAAAATATTAAAAATATTACAAGATTAAGAACGCAAAAAATTAAACTAGCTTAAAGGGTAGAGGTCACTAAAAAGCAGCAAAAATACAAAGATGGGATCAAAGTGGTATCAATCTGGTCCCTTTTTGGTCCCAATTCAGATACAAAAAAGCCGAACACTAGGTTCGGCTTTCGTAACTTACTGAGTAGTAAGTATAAATTTTGGTAGGACTAGGCGAATTCGAATCGCCGACCTCTACCATGTCAAGGTAGCGCTCTAACCAACTGAGCTATAGTCCTAAAAAGTGTTGGCTATTATACCCAGCCTTTTTGGTTTGACAAGGGTTTGTTTCATTTTTTTTAAATCTTTGTTTTTACACACAAACTAGGCTGGGATCAGTAGTTCGTGGCCGATCACTTCGTCAATCAAATGGTAAGGCACTTTGTATTCTTGGCCTTTAAATTTAACCGTAACGTAGTCGTAGAACATGTTGATAACTGTGCAATTGACGATAACGCCGTTGTCGATCACACGAACGATATTGTAGTTTCTTAATGTTATCGCCATACCCCACTTCCTCTTTTGTTGTTACTGTTATTTGCGCCATCAGATTGATGCTATTTTACTCAGATAAATAGAGGCGACAAGCAGGTTCTCCCTTAGCCTTAGCTTTAGCCTTCACCCACGTCTTTCAGCTTTTTCTGTAGTTGACGGATTTGATCGCGATAACCCGCCGCCAATTCAAATTTAAGCTCTTCTGAGGCGACGATCATTTCTTTTTGCAGTTGTACTATGGCTTTACGAACTTGCGCCACATCTTCCATGCTTTCAACTTGATAATCTTTAGCGGTTTCTGCCACTTTCTTGGTTTGTTTACCACGGCCTTTCCCTGCACCGGGGTTGTAAGCGCCTTCGAGAATATCTTCTACGGACTTGGTAATCCCTTTTGGTACAATGCCATGTTCTGTATTAAAGGCTTCTTGGGTGGCTCGACGGCGGTTGGTTTCGCTGATAGCACGTTCCATGGAACCGGTAATACGATCCGCATACAAAATCGCCATCCCTTTCACGTTACGGGCGGCTCGACCAATGGTCTGAATTAAGGAGCGTTCTGAGCGCAGAAAACCTTCTTTATCGGCATCCAAAATGGCAACCAGACTGACCTCTGGAATATCAAGCCCTTCTCGCAATAGGTTGATCCCCACCAATACATCGAATTCTCCTAGACGTAGATCTCGAATGATTTCAACACGCTCTACGGTATCGATATCCGAATGCAAATAGCGAACGCGTACACCATGGTCGTTGAGGTAATCGGTTAAATCCTCGGCCATGCGTTTGGTCAAGGTGGTGACTAACACGCGCTCGCCAATGGGGGCACGCTTGTTGATTTCCGAGAGCAAATCATCCACTTGTGTGGCCACAGGACGCACTTCTAAAATCGGGTCAATCAAACCGGTTGGGCGAACAATTTGTTCAACGACCCAATCCTGATGCTCCTCTTCGTATTTACCAGGTGTGGCGGAGACAAAGATCGTTTGTGGTTTAATTTGTTCCCACTCTTCAAAACGCATGGGGCGATTATCGAGAGCTGAGGGCAAGCGGAATCCATATTCCACTAAGTTTTCTTTCCGTGATCGGTCACCTTTATACATGGCGCCGATCTGCGGTACGGTCACATGGGATTCATCAATGACCAATAACGCATTCGCAGGGAGGTAATCGAATAAGGTTGGTGGTGGCGAGCCTTCTTCTCGGCCAGATAAATAGCGTGAGTAGTTCTCAATGCCAGAACAGTAGCCTAGCTCTTGCATCATCTCCAAGTCGTATCGAGTGCGCTGCTCTAAGCGCTGTAATTCGACCAGTTTGTTCATGGACTTAAGTTGTTCCAATCGTTGGTCGAGCTCTACTTTAATGCGTGCAATGGCACTTTCTACTGTTTCGCGCGGTGTCACATAGTGGGTTTTCGGGTAAATTGTCACCCGTGGTACTTTGCGAATCGTTTTGTTCGTGAGTGGATCAAACATAGATAAGTTATCCACTTCGTCATCAAATAATTCGATGCGTATGGCGGTGTCTTCGGAGTCGGCTGGAAACACATCGATCACATCACCTCGCACACGAAAGTTACCGCGCTCAAACACCATATCGTTGCGACTATATTGCAATTCTGCCAAACGGCGTAGTACAGCCCGTTGGTCGATACGATCACCACGATCAAGGTGCAGCATCATTTTTAAATAAGATTGTGGGTCCCCCAAACCGTATATCGCTGAGACGGTTGCCACAATGATAACGTCTTCCCGTTCTAATAGGGCTTTGGTGGCCGATAAGCGCATCTGTTCGATGTGCTCGTTGACTGAGGCGTCTTTCTCAATAAAGGTATCAGACGCAGCCACATAGGCTTCTGGCTGATAATAGTCATAATAAGAAACAAAGTACTCGACGGCATTATTCGGGAAGAACTCTTTAAATTCGCCATACAGTTGCGCCGCTAAGGTTTTGTTGTGTGCCATGACAATGGTTGGTCGCTTGACTTGCGAAATCACATTGGCAACGGTGTAAGTTTTACCCGATCCTGTCACCCCCAACAATGTTTGGTGGGCAAGGCCAGCCTCAACTCCCTGTACTAATTTTTCAATGGCTTTTGGCTGATCACCAGCGGGGGCATAAGAGGAAACGACTTCAAATTCTTGCGACACAACCTTACTTCCTTCGTGATGGGAACGACTCATTAGATTAACAAATTTTCCCCTTGTCGTCCGAGAAATCGTGCCATTTATTCCAACGACTTATTTCAACGGCAACACTCAAACAAACGGCCTCTTTACTAACTATCAATCCTTATATAACATTATAGAATAACTTTATATTTAAAAAGGCAAACAGGCATGCCCTCTTCCACTCATACCATTACGGCTTTTTTTGATGAGACCACTTTTACCGCTTCTTATGTCGTTGAAGACCGTCATCAGCAAACCTGCGTCATCATCGATTCCGTCTTGGATTTTGACCCAGCATCAGGCCATACCAGCACACTCAATGCGGATAAAATCATTGCGTTCATAAAAGGCAAAAACCTTACGCTAGCATACATTTTAGAAACCCATGTCCATGCGGATCACTTTTCTGCCGCCTCTTATTTAAAAGAACAACTGGGGGGTAAAACGGTTATTGGCGAGCACATATCCCAAGTGCAGAACACTTTCTCTAAGCTATTAAATACCGATGATAGCTTTGCCCATGATGGCTCTCAGTTTGACCTTCTCGTTAACGAGTCCAGCATGCTTCCATTTGGTCAAGATTCTATTCGTGTACTACACACGCCTGGTCACACACCGGCTTGTGTGAGCTATTTAATTGGCGATGCTGCCTTTATTGGCGATACACTCTTTATGCCCGATTACGGCACAGCACGATGTGATTTTCCAGGTGGCGATGCTCGTGTTTTGTATCAGTCTATTCAAAAGATTTTCAGCCTTCCTGATACAACACGACTCTTTTTATGCCATGACTATAAAGCCCCTAACCGCCATGAGTATGTTTGGGAAACCAGCGTCGCTGAACAAAAAAATCATAATCTGCATATCCATTCAGGGATTACCGAAGAAGAGTTTTGCTCGATGCGCCAACAAAAAGATGCCACTCTCAATATGCCCAAACTGATCTGGCCGAGTGTGCAAGTCAATATGCGTGCGGGTAATATGCCTCCCCAAGAAAGCAATGGTATAGGTTATTTAAAAATCCCAATCAATCTGCCTAAAGACATCACCCAAAAGTAGTGGGAATACTTATGAAAAAGGCAGTGTGAAAAAAGAGCACTCGTTGCCATAAAGGATATTTTTGTGAAAAATAATACGCTTGTTCGATTACTTCCCGCTTGGCAATGGTTAAAGACTTATAAAGCGGCGGATATGCAGGCTGATACGATCGCCAGTATCGTCTTTACTATCATGGTCATTCCACAAAGCTTGGCTTACGCCATGCTAGCTGGTCTACCAGCGATCACCGGATTGTATGCCAGCATCTTGCCCTCTATTTTGTATTCCCTTTTTGGCACGAGTCGCATCTTAGCGGTTGGGCCCGTTGCCATCACCTCGGTCATGACGGCATCCGCCGTATTGCCTTTTGCAACCGTGGGAACAGGTCAATACGCCACGATAGCCATTTTACTGGCGTTGCTATCAGGCACGATGTTATTGATATTGAGCGTTTTGCGCCTAGGCTTTTTAACCAATCTACTGAGCCATCCTGTGATCTCTGGTTTTATTAGTGCCTCTGCGCTGTTAATCATTCTAGGGCAAGTAAAGCACCTCCTCGGCATTCATGCCTATGGCGATACTCTCATTCCGCTAGTGAGCAGCCTAGCCAAGCATATTCATAACACAAATATTCCTACGCTCGTGCTAAGTATTGCATCTATGACGGCTCTGGTGCTGATGAAGCGGTATTTCCCTTCCTTGTTGAATACCCTTGGTTGTTCTCCCAAAACGGTCCAGCTTTTTGGCAAATCAGGGGCCATATTGGTAGTGGCTTGCACAACGATTGCCGTTGGTGTTTTTTCTTTAGATCGATTAGGCGTTAGCATTATTGGTGCGGTACCAAGCTCTATTCCCACTCTCAAGATCAGTGCGGTGAATCTCGGCGTACTTAAAGAGCTGCTCCCCAGCGCGTTTTTGATTAGTATTGTCGGCTTTGTCGGCTCAGTATCAGTCGCCCAAACCTACGCCGCGAAATACCGTCAAGACATCGATCCGAATCAAGAGTTAATGGGACTTGGAATGGCGAATATTGGCTCGGCCTTGTGCGGTGCTTTTCCCGTTACAGGCGGTTTTTCACGCACGGTATTGAATGCGGAATCTGGGGCAAAAAGCCCGATGACAGGGATTATTTCAGCGTTATTGATTCTGCTAACCTTACTCTTCTTAACACCGCTGTTTTATTACTTACCGACGGCGATTTTGTCCGCCATCATCTCCATCTCGATGTTAAAGCTGATTAGCTTAGAGGATGCAAAACACCTTTGGCGATTTTCTAAAAAAGAAGCCATTCTTTTATTGGTGACGTTTTTCGTTGTGCTGTTTGGTGGTATGGAAACGGGCTTAATTGCGGGTGTGGTGTTATCACTCTTGTTCTTTCTTTGGCACACAAGCCATCCTCATATTGCCATTGTCGGCCGAGTGCCGGGAACAGAGCACTTCCGTAATGAGCAGCGTTTTGCGGTCGAAAAGCACCCTCATATTCTCACTATTCGCATCGACGAGAATCTATTTTTTGCTAACGCTCGCGTATTAGAAGACCGACTACAAACCATCGTTTCCCAAAATACCGACGTTAAACACTTAATCTTAATGTGTAACGCTGTGAACATGATCGATGCCAGTGCGATGCAAAGCTTAGAGAAAATCGTCATCCGCTTATCTGACTCAGGAGTGAAGCTGCATCTATCGGAAGTAAAAGGCCCGGTGATGGACAAATTAAAAGGCTCTCAGCTGCTCAACACCCTCACCGGCGAGGTATTTTTAACACAACACCAAGCCATACAAAAGTTGGAAAAGTGCTGTGGAGATGAACAAGGGGATAAATAAAACCCCAGACTTCAATTACCCTAGCCGATAATAAAAAATAAGCCCATCCGGTTATTTTAAAACCGTGCTGGGCTTGTTTTTTAGCGATGTCGATATACTAGAATGATCGACTAGATATCATGGGTTACTGCTTAGAGGACGCACTTTTCGCATTAGCAGGGCTCGCCACTTGCAGCAATGCTTTATTGCGCTCTAGCAATACCTCACCAATACCTTTTACCTTCACAAGCTGATCAACCGATTTAAACGCACCGTGTTCTTTACGATAATCAATAATCGCCTGTGCTTTTTTCTCACCCACACCGGACATAACGGCTGCCAATTGATCGGCCGTTGCCACATTAATATTCAAAGGGGTTGCGGCAAACAAAGCCATTGGAGACAAAGCGAGTAGAAGAAGAGAACGGAAAAGTAACGTGCGCAAAAAAGACAACGTGGTCATAATAACATCCTTTTTTTGGTTAATATTCGGCATCCAGCCAATAAAAAAACGACCCTGAGTATTATGAATACGTCAGGATCGTTTTTAGGGTAAAAGCTTTTTTTGATCAATTCAAGGGGCAATGTGCCACCCCTTTTCTACAACACCCGTCTTACCACTAAGATGACAAGACAGGCGTTATGTATTGTTCATAGTCTATATTAACAAACACCAAGCTCACGGTTGACTTGTGTTAATACTGCAATCGGATCCGCCGCTTGAGTGATAGGTCGTCCCATTACTAAATAATGACTTCCCGCTGCCATGGCTTGCGTGGGGGTCATAATGCGCTTTTGGTCTAACTGCTCGGAACCCGCGGGACGAATGCCTGGTGTCACTAACACAAAGTCCTTACCAAGCTCTGATGATAAGATAGAAGACTCCTGCGCTGAGCAAACCACACCATCCATACCGGACGACTGAGCCAGCCTTGCAAGACGTTTCACATGTTCCTCAGGCGTTAGATCAATCCCCACTTCGATTAAATCAGACTGATCCATACTAGTCAGGACGGTCACTGCAATCAGCAAGGTTTTATGATCCAGTTTTTGTAAAGCATTGGCGGAGGTTTCCATCATACGACGGCCACCAGAAGCATGGACGTTGACCATCCAAACTCCCGCTTTGGCCGCCACACACACGGCATTGGCCACGGTATTTGGAATATCATGAAATTTAAGATCTAAAAAAATCTCAAAACCCAGTGTATGGAGTTCGTCTAAAATGGCAGGACCTGCTGTGGTAAACAGTTCCTTACCCACTTTCACTCGACATTGACTTGGGTCGAGGCGTTTCGCCATCTCAAGAGATTGCGCCATGGTTGGGTAGTCTAGGGCAACCACTATTGGGGATTGGCAGTTCATTTATCGTCCTCTTTTTTACAACTATTATTCGTTCAATGTCTGTTAATTGATTGGTCACTAACAATGCGGTCGACAGTTTTCAGTAACATCATTCGCCTTCCAAACCGTGTATGGGTTTCACCGTCCCCCAGTTTTTACAACTAGGACATTGCCAATGCAACTGATAACCGGAAAAACCGCACTGACGACATTGGTATTGAGGTTTGGAGTTAGCAAGTTGATCAATCAGCTCATACAATACTTCAAGGTGCTGTTGATTCTGCCCACGAGATAAATCCATTTGCAAGCTGATAAGCGCTTTAAAGCCTTTCACCGTGGGATGAGAGCGCATTTGCTCAACCATAAACATTTCGGCATATTCTTTGTCGTCTACCATGTAATGTTCAGCCAATGCCAAGATAAGCGCCGCGGAAGGCTTTTTCTGGTTTTGCTCTTGTAGAAACTTCACAAAACCACTACTGCCCCACACCCGTTGATAACAATCTTTTAGCTTAGGGATTACGACGGATATATATTCCACATCCTGTTCAGCCACTTGCTTTAGCTCTTTAATGGCATCTCGGTAACGACGCTGGCTGCTCAGTACATCTGCGGCTCCAATGCTTGCTCGAACACAACTGGGATCGACTCCCAAGGCTTGTTTATAATGTTGATAGGCCTCTTTTGGCTGATCTTTTTTAAACAGCGTTTGCGCCATCTCACAATGAAAGTGCGCCAAGCGTTTGATTTCTTTTTTATTCGGCGAGTCTTTGACCAGTTCAGTGCCAATTTGAATGGCCTTGTCCCAACTTTGCTCGAATTCGTATAGATCCACCAGCAGGGTTAAAATTTTGGGATGAAACTCACTTTTACGAGACGCCGTTGCCATGTTGAGCAACAACCGACTGGCACGATCCAATAAACCCGCCGACATAAAGTCACTGGCGAGCTCTAATTGCACCATACGCATTTCTCGAGACGATATTTCAGGACGCGCTAACAAGCTTTGGTGAACGTTAATGGCTTTTTGTATCTCGCCTTTTTTGCGAAACAAGCTGCCCAACGTTAAATGAATATCAAACGTATCAGAATTAATTTCTAACGACTCAACAAACGCATCGATGGCTTCGGACTGTTGGTCATTTAAAAGGTGATTTAAACCTCGGAAATAATCAGGTGGTACGTTTTTCTTTTCACGTTTTGGCTTTTTCGCCGGATTCTTTCGCCCCATTGCCCAGCCGATAAAAAGCGCGACAAATAGAACAATAAATAACCCAACTTCGGTCAACGCCGCTACTCCTTCCCTGAAGACAATTCTTGGGTAATGGACGCTTTGCGTAATTGATCCAATTCCTTAGTTGCCTTATCAAGGCGCTTGTTCAGCAAACGAACCTGACGCTCTGAACGTAAATAACTAATCGAACTTACCAACAAGGCAACGAAAGCCCCAAAAGAGAAAGATAATATCGAATAAAGAGCAACACTCAACTCTGGCCCTTGCCAAAAAACAAGGTCAAGACGAATAAGCTGTGGATTTCGGATGGCAAAAAACACACCGACAGCCAAGAAGAAGACAATCAGGATGATTAATACAACCCTTTTCAGCCATTTAAGCATAAAGCAACCTACTAAATTAGAATGGCGACATTATGCCGTCATAGCTAAGAAAATTCGAGGTATAAAGATGTAAATTTAGTTGAGTTCGTTAATACCATCATCCGGAGAGTTTACCAACTCTCGCAATTCTTTTCCCGGTTTAAAGTGAGGGACGTACTTAGCAGATAACTCAACAGACTCTCCAGTCTTCGGGTTACGACCTATTCGAGGCGCACGGTAGTGCAAGGAAAAACTACCAAAACCTCTGATCTCGATGCGCTCACCATTCGCCAAAGAATCGGACATATGATCAAGCATAGTTTTAATGGCTTGCTCTACATCCTTCACTGGCAAATGTGATTGCTGATCGATTAACAACTCTATCAGCTCAGATTTCGTCATTCTCGTCTCCGCGACTATATTTTGATCACATAGTAAGACTAGCTAAATTTAGAAAGAAAGCAATCACTTAAAGAGATCAAAGGGCAATTAATGCGCTTTTTTTGCAATATTGGGCAAATATTTATCGAGTCTGGGGATTTGATAACTGGCATCCTACATACTGAGCTTTTATAATGCCGGACATAGTTACAACAATTTTTACAACCATTGGAAGATAAAACAATGAGCTACAATACAATTCCTGCGGGTAAAGATGCCCCAAATGACATCAATGTTATCGTCGAAATTCCCGCTCAAAGCACACCCGTAAAATACGAAGTGGACCACGAAATGGACGCTTTGGTGGTAGACCGCTTTATGACGGCTCCCATGTTTTACCCAGCCAACTATGGCTACATCAACAACACCTTGTCAGATGATGGCGACCCAGTTGACGTGTTGGTTATCACTCCTTACCCAGTGGTAGCAGGTTCTGTTATTCGCTGCCGTCCAGTTGGTGTACTAAACATGTCTGACGAAGCGGGTATGGATGCTAAACTGGTTGCCGTTCCTCACGAGAAACTAAGCAAAGAGTACGGTCATATCCAAGACGTACAAGACATTCCTCAACTTCTTCGCGACCAAATCGAACATTTCTTCGAAAACTACAAAACCCTTGAAAAAGGCAAGTGGGTAAAAGTTGAAGGCTGGGCTGGCATCGAAGAAGCGAAAAAAGCCATTGTTGAAGGCATCGAAGCGTTTAACGCTAAATAATTCGCTTTTACAACGCGCAAAACAAAAAAACCGATCTCAAGATCGGTTTTTTTATGCTCAGTGCTTACGCTTCATTAGGGCTCAGTACACCCTTAGGGTATCAGCCCATCAGAATGTATGAGTCTTATATTAGACTTGCGAGTCTAAGAAACGTTCGGCATCTAACGCTGCCATACAGCCTGTACCAGCGGATGTAATGGCTTGACGGTAAATATGATCAGACACATCGCCCGCTGCGAAAACGCCCTCTACGCTTGTCTGAGTGGCGTTACCGTGAGAACCCGTTTGTACCGTGATGTAGCCGTCTTTCATGTCCAGCTGGCCTTCAAAGATGTCTGTATTGGGTTTGTGACCAATGGCAACAAACAAACCGGCAACATTCAACTCTTTCTTTTCGCCCGTTTGGTTGTTCTTAATGCGAACCCCAGTGACACCGGCATCATCACCTAGTACTTCATCCAGTTCAGAGTACCATTCAATTTTCACGTTACCGTTCTTGGCTTTTTCCAATAATTTATCAGACAAAATTTTCTCAGAGCGGAACTTGTCACGACGGTGAATCACCGTCACTGTCTTCGCGATATTGGCTAAATATAGCGCTTCTTCAACGGCGGTATTACCACCACCGATAACAGCAACGTCTTGATTACGATAGAAAAAGCCGTCACATGTTGCACAGGCCGATACACCTTGCCCCATAAATTTCGTTTCGCTTTCCATACCCAGATACTGAGCACTGGCCCCGGTGGCAATGATCAGCGCATCGCATGTATAAACGCCGCTGTCACCTTCTAAACGGAAAGGGCGGTTTTTCAGATCGACTTTATTCACATGATCAAAAATAATTTCTGTTTCAAAACGTTCTGCGTGTTTGCGCATACGCTCCATTAGTTCAGGGCCTTGAACACCTTGATCATCACCTGGCCAATTGTCGACTTCCGTTGTGGTGGTTAGTTGCCCACCCATTTGCATACCGGTAACCATTACAGGGTTTAAATTCGCACGTGCTGCGTATACTGCGGCCGTATAGCCTGCTGGGCCGGAACCCAAAATCATTAACTTAGCGTGTTTTACATCGCTCATTTCATTGCTCCTGTAAACGGACATCCTGCTAGTTATTGAACCAGCATCTTTTCATGTGACGAATTCTAACCAATATAGAACAAAACTATTAGCAAAAATTGTTAATAACTAACATAGGGGCATTCTATGTGTTTTCAAGATTGGCATGTCTGGCATTGAGGGTCTTTTGTCAATCGCATTTCACGCCAGTGCCCTGCAAAACCATCAAATACCTTCAATAAACCATGCTCGACTTTGCCGCATCCGCTGGCTATTTTTAACGCATCTAAGGCTTGCAGCACCCCAAGGGAACCAACCACAGGGCCAATTACCCCACTTTGACTACAATTGAGCTGAGCGTCTGACATGTCTGGATACAAACACTCGTAGCAGGGAAACGTTTTCTGATCGTATAAAAAACTCACTAACTGCCCTTCCCAGCGAATCGCCGCAGCGCTCACCAGTGGCTTTTTAGCCGCTAAACAAGCACGATGAATGGCCTGTCTCGCAGTGTAATTATCCGTACAATCCAACACCACATTGGCACGCTCAATGGCTTGATGTAATGGTTCACCTTCTAATCGATCGGGTAAAACGGTAAGCGTCACATCAGCGTTTTTCGCCGCCAACTGAGCCTTGGCGGCCGCCGCCTTATTTAACCCTAGTTGCGTATCAGCATAGAGTACCTGACGAGGCAAATTGCTGGACTCAAGCGTATCGCCATCCGCTAATATCAATTCTTTGACCCCAGCACTGGCCAAATAGGTGGCCGCAATATTTCCTAACCCGCCAAGACCAATCACTAAAATGGTCGATTCAAAAAGGGCCATCTGCCCTTCCACATCAAAATTGCTTAATAGTAGCTGTCGACTGTAGCGTTCAAGCTGAGATTCGTTCATTTTTCCCTTACACTTTGCTAAAATTATGGGCTTATTTAACCATCGGACACCTAAATGAAATTTCCTGGCAGACGCAAGATCAAACACTACTTTCCCGTTTCTGAAACCAAACCCGTCTTGCCTACTTCCGAGGTGCGTCCCGACAAAGATACCTATATTGTCGGGCTAGATGAAACCATTGTCGATGTTATTGCCAGTGTTCCTGACGAATTCCTGGACAAATTTAATATCCATAAGGGATTATCCAACCTTGTGGACGAAAAAACGGCAACGGCTATCTACCATGAGCTAACTGAAAAGCAGTGCATTTCAGATCATTTTGCTGGCGGCACCATTGGCAACACCATTCACAACTATTCGGTTCTGGCGGATGATAAGTCTGTCTTATTAGGCGTGATGTCATCCAATATCAAACTTGGCTCCCCAGCCTATCACTACATTTGTCATACCAGCAGCAAAGTAGACATGAACCATCTGCAAGGCGTATCTGGCAACATTGGTGGCGGTATTACCTTGATTACCCCGGATGGGGAACGCACCTTCGCGATAGCCCCTGGCGATATGGATGAGCTAGACGTAGACCATATTCCCGAGCAAATCATTGCAGGGGCAGCCGCTTTTGTGAGCTGTGCTTACCCACTTCGCCATGAAGGCAAACCCATTAAGCAAGCCATGTTAACCGCCTTAGAGTACGCCCATCGCCATGATACACCAACCGTGTTGACCCTAGGGACGAAGCATGTGGTGGTCGAGCATCACGATGAACTGCTTGAGATCATCAAAAAGTACGTGAACGTTCTTGCCATGAATGAGTTAGAAGCAGAAGCTCTCACTGGCTTTTCTGATCCGCTCAAAGCCGCTGATGCGATTCTGGATTACGTCGATATTGTCTTGCTCACGGCGGGGCCGGAAGGTTTGTATCTATGTGGCCACACAGAAAGCGATTTGAAGCGCGAAACCACTAACCCCATTAAATCGGGCAGCATAGCGGATTTTAATCGCTGGGAGTTCAGTCGTCCGATGCCGTTAAAAGCCTGTAAGAACCCTGTTAAGGTGTTTTCACACATTGACCCATACATGGGAGGGCCCGAAAAAATACGTAACACTAACGGCGCAGGTGACGGCGCGTTATCTGCCTTATTGCACGATATCTCAGCCAATCATTTCCATCGAGAAACCTTGCCCAATTCCAGCAAACACACCGCGCCCTTCTTAGCGTATTCATCCTTTGCGCAAATTTGTAAATATTCCAACCGAGTCAGCTATGAAATTTTGGCGCAAAACGCGCCGCGCTTATCACGTGGTTTACCAGAAAGAGAAGACAGCTTAGAAGAAGCTTATTGGGAACGTTAAGTCGTTCCCTATTGAATCGATATGAACGAGGTTCCATCCCCTTATTCAAGGGGTCTAGGATGGGTTTGTTCTGTTTGTTGTCTCTCAATCGCCTTGTATTTATGAGCGTTCTTCCGCTCTGCTGAGCGGGTAACTTTTGCCAAACGCTGCAAAACTTATCTTGAAGGGGAAAGCAAAAGAGCTTTTATCGGGCTAAAGCCCAAACATCTCATTTTCTTTTTTAACAATATGTTTCGCTAGATGCTCGATATCGTAAGGTGTTGAGCTGTTTTGTCAGTTAGATAAAGGTTAGCGGATACAGCTATACAGCGCCGTACCGTCGTGCAACTTCGTTGCATCGAATAAACGATTTTAGATTGAAGCAATCTCTAGTCATCCCGCTATGGCGCCTACCTATAAACATCGGGCATAAAAAAACCATGCTTGGTCGGCATGGTTTCTATCTATGTCACCTAATATGACGTGAACTCTCTGTCTAATCGCTGTGTTATTACATGGCTTCGATGCCAAGGGCATCATTGCGTTCAAACATACGGTCCAATTCCAGCAAGATTACCAATTCTTCATCTTTTTGGTAAACACCCTGAATAAACATTAAGGCTTCATCGTTACCCACACTTGGGCTTTGCTCGATTTCCCCTTGGTATAAATAAAAGACTTCTTGAACAGCATCCACCAGAAGACCAATCTGCTCACCATCGTGTTCAACGATAATAATACGCGTGTCATCTGTAATGGTACATTCTG
The DNA here is from genome assembly GCF_056173505.1 of Marinomonas sp. 63XJN7_7_ISO-PGPR-S23-202. Taxonomy (NCBI): domain Bacteria; kingdom Pseudomonadati; phylum Pseudomonadota; class Gammaproteobacteria; order Oceanospirillales; family Oceanospirillaceae; genus Marinomonas; species Marinomonas sp. 63XJN7_7_ISO-PGPR-S23-202. The sequence goes on from NZ_CM149677.1 coordinate 3,659,010, forward strand.
GCAAACTGAAACGAACACGGGTATCCACCACCGTTACAACGTTACCGCGTAGATTCACAATACCAAGTACATAGGAAGGTGCGCCTGGTACCGGTGCAATCTCACTGTAACGAAGTACTTCTTTAATCTGCATGACGTTAATACCATAGGTCTCGTCAATAAGCTTAAAGGTAAGGTACTGTAGTAATTCCCCTTTTTTTCCTTCCACTGCAATGTTTTTGCCGGACTCTTTAATAGGCGCTAATTCAGACATGGCTCACATCCATATACAATTAAATTAAGGTAGTAAACGAAACAACCGATATGTCTAGTTTAGACACATCGGCTGAGATTTTCGTGCAGATTCATGTAACAATTGGTTATCTTGTTTAGTGATCTTGTTGGATACCAACAATCGTCCAATTGCTTCTTGCGTCTGACATATTTTTTTCTAAGTGCCAAATTTCATTGGTATCAGAAGTTTCATCGCCTTCTTTAATCCAGCCGGTAAACCTCAAGGAAATAGAAGCCACAGGGCCGATTATTTCACCACGAACCAATTCTACCATCAAAGACACAACCTCAGTACGAGGTTTGTTATCGCCGTATTTAGCCCTTTCTTTAACCAGCATGTTGTAAATTTCAGGGCTGACGTAATCAAGAATCGTATTGAAGTTATTATCATCCCATGCTTTTTGCAACACTACGTAGTGATTTTTAGCTTCTGCGACAAACGCCTGTTCATTAAAACCTGGTGGCAATTGGATCTCTGGTCCACCAGAAAACCCTGCACCCATGGCACCAGGGCCAGATTGAACACCACCTGGTGAGCCATTATAGCTATCACGGTACATGTTGTTACCCGCCGCTTCTTGTGCAGCACGACGTTTTGGTGCAATAAAAAGCTTGTAAATCAAGAAGCCAATCAAGGCAAACAACAGGATATCGCCAAAAGAGATACCGTTAAAGGCACCGCCAAAAATAGACGCAAACAAACCACCCATTAATAACCCACCTAACAAGCCACCACCAAGGCCGCCTAAAAAGCCACCTCGTTTACCTTGTTGGGTATTATTGCTGGTTGATTTATTACTGCTGAAAGCCCCGTCTGAGTTTTTACTACTTTTGAATTTAGAACTGGAAAAGCTTTTACCAAAACTTCCCCCGCCACCAAATTTTTTAGCATATGCGTCGGCGCTAAAGCCACCGACGCCTAATGCCAGAACAAATGCCATCAATAAGGCATATACAGATGTTTTCATGGAACTTCTCCGGTTATTTAAAATTCACTAAACCAACGGCATTTCGCAAATCGGCGATACGCTTGCGTGCATGGACACGCGCCTTCTCTCCACCTGCTTGCAACACCTGCTCCACATGAGCAGGGTTTGCCATCAGCTCTAAATATTTTTCACGCGGTTCAGCCAATTGATCATTCACAAGCTTGAACAACTCTTTCTTCACTTCGCCCCATGCAATTCCTTCCGCAAAATGCTTACGCATTTGCTCTGTTTGTTCAGGGGTCGCGAAAGCCTTGTAAATATCAAACACCGTCGAGTCATTTGGATCTTTCGGCTCACCGGGCTCTAATAAATTCGTTTTGATTTTATTAATGCCTTTTTGTAATTTTTTCTCTGTTTCAAACAATGGAATCGTATTGTTATAACTCTTACTCATTTTGCGGCCATCCAAACCTTTTAGTATGGATCCTTCTTCACCCACCACCGCTTCAGGCAACACAAAATGCTCACCAAATAAATGATTAAAACGCCCAGCAATATCACGAGCCATTTCAATATGTTGGATTTGGTCACGCCCCACAGGCACTTTATTGGCATTAAAGGCCAAAATATCGGCCGCCATGAGTATAGGATAGCAGAACAATCCCATTGTGATACCAAAGTCAGGATCTTGATTGTCTGCCGTGTTCGCATCCACCGCGCCTTTATAAGCATGGGCACGATTCATCAAGCCTTTCGCCGTGACACAAGTGAGTAGCCAATTCAATTCGGCAATTTCTGGCACATCGGATTGACGGTAAAACGTTACTTTCTCTGGGTCCAAACCGCATGCTAGCCAAGTAGCGGCAATTTCTTGACGAGATTGCTGAACACGTGCGGGATCCTGACACTTAATCAAAGCGTGATAGTCAGCCAAAAAAAAGTAAGCATCGTTGTCTTCTTGACGGCTTGCTTCAATCGCAGGTCGAATCGCACCAACATAGTTACCTAGGTGTGGAGTGCCGGAAGTTGTAATACCTGTTAAAACGATTTCTTTTGCCATTATTCCTACTCAATCATAATAAAAACTGCGCTAACCCTACCATAAAAAGGCTATATCAAGAACGTTAACGCCCAATTTCAAATTCGTTTATACCTGCCTCAATCCAAGGGCATTAATCAGATAATGGAGTTGTTTTTTCCAATATCAAGCATGCGACCAAAGTTCTTCAGGCAGTCCAGAGTTTCGTTCAATACGCGTCTGAGCCGCCGCCATCACTAAGTTAGCACCGCCCCACAAAGAAAATTCTTGTCGCGCCCGTGTGATACCAGTGTAAATTAATTCTCGTGTTAAAACGGGAGAAGGTGTCATCGGCAATAAAAGTGAAACCCGTTCAAATTCAGACCCTTGCGATTTATGAACCGTCATGGCAAACACCACTTCAAATTCACTCAAACGACTCGGCAGTAACCCTGTAAAGGAGCCGTCCGGCTGCATAAACCAGACCCGTAATCGCTGGGACTCATCCGGCATACACAATCCAATGTCCCCATTAAACAATCCTAATCCCGCATCGTTACGCGTGATCATCACCGCTTTTCCCGGGTACCAAACATGGGGATCCGGGACACGACCTCGTTGATAGAAATATTGCTCAATGTGTTTGTTCACCAGTTCTACACCAAACTCCCCTTGGCGTACGGCAGTGAGTACCTGATAAGAGGAAAACACCTTATACAAGCTCGCGATATCCAATTTTTGTCGTACCGCCTCCCAGTAGGCATCATAACCTTTCGCTAAGGCGGCGATATTCGGCTTGGTTTGTCCTTCTTCTGGCACATGCCAATGCACATCGTGATAATTGGCCTGTAAGCACGACAACACTCCTTTGACATCCCCCGAGTTCATCGACTTCGCCAACTTGCCAATGCCGCTATTCGCATCAAATCGGTAGCTTTTTCGCAACAAGGTCAATGCCCGACTGATTGGGGGTGCGGCGGGGTTTGCAAATTGACTGACATTCTCTGCGGTGAGTTGCGTTAAACGCGCCGCCCAATCTGGCTGGAAATAAGCGGTCTCGATTCCCAGGGACACATCCCCCAAAATGCTCCCCGCTTCGACCGATGCCAACTGATCTTTATCACCTAGTAGAATTAATCTGGCATGGGGTGGCATGGCATCGATCAACTTTGCCATCATAGGCAAATCCACCATAGAAACTTCGTCCACCAGCAACACATCCAAATGCAGAGGGTTCTCTTTATGGTGCTTAAAGCGACTGCGGCCAAAATCGCTGCCTAACAAACGATGCAAGGTACTGGCTTGCTCAGGAATCGCCTGTTTTATCTCATGGCTTAATGGCAAGTCCGCTTTAGCGTTAGAAATGGACTCCGTCAAGCGTGCTGCGGCTTTCCCGGTAGGTGCGGCCAATTCAATTCGTAGCGGCTTACCTTGCGCCGCCGACTGAGCCACCAACAGGGCCAATAATTTTGTGACCGTAGTTGTTTTCCCCGTCCCTGGTCCACCACTGATCACAGAAAAGGGCAAACTGGCGGCGTTCGCAACGGCGACCTTTTGCCAGTTCACCTCAGCGCTTTTCTCGGGAAACAATTGCTCAATCAGCATGGCATCGGGCTCAAACGGCTCCGCATTGGACTGTCGTTGTAAATACGCTAATACCTGCTGTTCATAATGAAAGTAACGGTACAAGTACAAACGAGTACCCGCGAGCACCATGGGGCATTCGGCCCCCTCAGGCACAGAACCGTCGGTTGATGTCGCGATTAACGCGCTCGACGATAAGACCTGACACCAAGACGCGAGTGACAGAACGTTACTTTGCGCCAATTCAGCCTGCAGCTGTCCTGCGGTGATGCCTTCTGGTGGTTTTTTCCAAACCTTCGCCAGATCAATACAAATATGTCCTGCCCCTAAAAACGCACTGCATAAAGCCCCAGCAACCAGTAACGGATAGTGATCTTCCCCCGCATGTCGTGCCAGCTGTTCTATCCATTGACGATCGATGGGCCGCAAGACGCCACGCTCTTGCCACAGAGCCAAACCAAGCGTTTGCGGCACATCTTGCTCAGCATTTGTCGTCTCATCCAATGACACCAATAGGTCTAACTGGTTAAAAGAGTCCAAGCTGCCCCTCCTCTTTTGTCGCCGGTTTACTGAATAACACATCCAGTTCGTCAACATGCTCTCGCGTTAACCGCGTTGTAAAAATGCCGGTATTCGAGCCAAGCGTCATGCCTCGTAAAAACAGATAGACCACCCCACCAATGTGAGTGTCATAATCGTAATTGGGCAAACGCTGTTTTAGTAAACGATGCAAAGCCAAGGTATAAAGCTGATACTGTAAGTCGTAACGGTGCTCGGCAATGGCATGCTCCAAGGCATCTGCCTCGTAATCGGTGAAGGCATCACCAAGATGATTCGATTTATAGTCCAGCACGTAGTAACGCCCCTGCCATTCGAATAACAGGTCAATAAAGCCTTTTAGCATGCCTTTTAGGGGTCGATCCTGAATGCTCGGTGCCGACTGAGAAACTCGATCATAACGTCGCGCAATCCGATCCAATTGCAAAGCATTCATACCACTGACGGGCATAAAAAATTCCATCTCTTTACGACACTGCTTTGGCGTTAAATGGCCAAGGCTCACGCCTGGCATTAGCTCAGTGTTAACCATGTCGGATAGCCAGTCCATCAACACCGCTTGCCACTCTCCGAAACCTTGCCGCTGAAAATAGCCCTCCATCAAACCTTGGTGGGTCACTTTCAGCAGGTCTTTAAAACTCGGGGCGGAGATCACCTCATGAAGGGCTTTGCCTTCTAGCGTATCGTGTAAAAAGGTCCCTGGTTGGGCACCACGGGGAAAACTAAAGCGGTTTTGCACAGGTTCAACTGGCTCATCGGCAATGAGTAAATCCTCTTCAAACACATCGCTTAAGCGAGCCATTTCATCCAAACCGGGTAAGCTTTCATCGTGCTGCTCTTTTGCCTCCACCACCAAGGAAGAATAACTGCCCACCCACCAATCACGCTCAATGCGACCACGAAACTCACGGGCATGGGGGCCACTAACCTCCGCTTGAAGCATTTCAAAGCGCGGCAACTCTGGCGCGTCATCTGGTAAAGTCACTAGGGCCATTTGCGCTTGATCTGCTTGGCTCCCTTGATGTTCTTGGGATTCTTGAGAGAAGCTCGTGCATAAGCGCTCTAGGGTCAATCGCAAATCCCCCGCCGCCAACGGCTCTCCCTCACACAATAAGGCTCCGACACCGCTCAAATGCACATCGCAAATCGCTTCTCGTTTCTGCGTCGCCCCCTTACCGACCTCCATTGCCCCAATAAAACACGCTTCTTTAGATCGCGTAAGCGCCACATAGGCCAAACGAATCTCTGCCGCATACAACTCGGCTTTATGACGCTCGCTTTCTTCTTCATCGGGATCAATCGAAATCCACAATTGTTGTTGATCATCGTGGTAAAGCGCTGACTTGCCTCTGTCTTGAAACGGCGTTAATGCAAAGGGTAAATAGACAATCGGGTATTCCAAGCCCTTACTCTTATGAATGGTGACAATACGCACCAGCTCCGCATCAGTTTCAAGGCGAATTTTCTGCTCATCGCTGTCCCCGTTCGGGTTTTGAATCGACAGACGTAAATAACGCAACACCCCTTCTTTGGAATCCAGTTCGAGGGATTTTTGTTGCAGTTTTTCCGTCAGATGCAAAAAGTCCGTTAAACGTCGCTCGCCTCCCACTTGCTCCAGCATGGTCGGCGCGAGATCCACGTCTTGCATAAACTCTCGCAACATTGGCAGTAACCCTTGCTTATCCCAAATCTCTAAATACGCTTGAAAAGATTGCACCCACTTTTCGTACACCACATCGTCGTGATTAAGGGTATCCAACGCCTCTAAACTCCAACGAACCAAGCCCGTCGCCAAAGCCGAGCGCATTTTCATTTCTTGTCCATTGGAAAGTATCGCCGTTAGCACGATCAATAGCTCCCGCGCTTCCACGGTATCAAACACCGAGCCTTTATCACTTAAATAAACACTGGGGATGCCCCGACGGCGCAATGCTTCTTTCAAGGCATTGGCTTGATTAAAATTCGTCACCAAAAGCGCCACATCTTTTGGCCGTAGCCCTTGGTCACCAATCCGTGTTTGCTGTCTTTGCCCTTCAAGCAACAACCCATGCAAATGGGCCGCACAAGATTCCGCCATAATGGCACGATATTGCGCGCTGGATACCGGTTCGTCGCTTGGCTGATATAAAAATTGCAACGCCGCTTGAGATTGGCCTTGGCGAATAAAGGTTCCCTTAATACCCCGATCCTGAACTTGCACAAACGGAATGCCGTTTACTCGAAACGGCTCGTCCTGCGTGGAAAACAAGGCATTCACCGCTTGAATCATCGCCGCCGACGAGCGGTAATTGGTCGCCAAAGAATACACATTGTCGACCCTTCTTTTGGCCGCCAAATAGGTATAGATATCCGCTCCCCGAAACGCATAAATGGCCTGTTTGGGATCACCAATCATAATCAAGCCAAGTCGGTTATCCTCTGGCGAAGCATCTTTATAAACATTTGAGAAAATTCGATATTGCACGGCGTCGGTATCTTGAAACTCATCAATCAGAGCAATCGGATACAAGTGGCGAATTCGCTCGGCCAGCTTGCCCGTAGTATCTTGCGCTAACGCCACATCCAACGAAGTCAGCAAGTCGGTAAACGTCAGCGATTGAGTACTGCGCTTCCATTGCTGCATGCGCTCTTTGGTTTTCTCCCACAACTGGGCAAGCAACACGGCTTTCAGCCGCCCAGACTCTGGGAAGATTTCTCGCAACCGCGCAACATCGCTGAAAAAAGGATGGGCTGGCAATGAGCCATTTTTACTTAACCGCGTCGCGTGTTCATGGGTATCAAACTTTTCTAGACATTTATCCAACTCAAAACGGGATGAATGAGCCCATTGCGTCATGGCCTGGATGTCTTTAGAAGGGTCTTTGCGCCAAAACGTCCGTTTAATACCACTGTTTTCAAGCGCATTAATAATATCTTGGGACTGTTCGCGCCACATTCCCCGTACTATTTCGATGGCCTCTTGAGCCGCCACTAAAGCCCCTTGCCAGTCGTAATCAGGGGACACCAGTTTGGCGTCAGGCTGGTTCTGCAATAGTGATAAATCTTTTTGTAACGCGTCCGGCGATGACCAAATGGGTTTAATTAATGCCGCCTTGTCATCATCCAGTGGGTAAAACTCACTGCGCCATACATCTTTGACCGCCATAGAAAGAGGCGCTTGCTCGTCTGTCTCGATGGTTTGCTGAAACAGCATGCGACTTTCAAAAGCATTCTGGCTCAACATACGCTGACAAAAACCATGAATGGTAAATACCGCCGCCTCATCCATTTGTTTTTCAGCATATAGCAGCTTTTCGATGGCATCGGCTTGCAACGTAGGGCTCATTTGCTCGATCCAGTCTTTTAAAAAGCCATCGTTTGTCTCGTTTTGCATCAGAGCCTTACGGGCCGTTCGAATCCGCCCACGAATACGCGCTTTTAACTCGGCTGTGGCCGCTTCGGTAAAGGTCACCACCAGAATTTGATCCACTGTCAGAGGCTTAACCAAGTCCCCTTCCAGCCCAGTGGGCACCAACAAGCGTAAATACAAATTGGCAATGGTGTAGGTTTTCCCCGTCCCTGCGCTGGCCTCGATCAAACGCTTGCCATACAAAGGAAAGGCCAACGCATCTAACGCTTGTACAGACGGCATATCGCTCATTCCAGCACCTCCAAATGTCGGTGCATGGGCAACCAGACCTGTTCGCACAAATGCGTAAAGCGTTCTTTTTGCTCCAGCAAAGAAGGGAAATAACGCTGCCAGTAAGCATCCTCTACTTCACTCTTGGTAAACGCACTGCTGCTTTCTTGATAAAGCTTCACCGCTTGCTCCCAGGCGATTTGTTCGTCCTCCGCCGTTTTCGGGGCACAATAACTTTTGCACCAAGCATCCGCTGTTTTGGCGGGCAAAGGTATGGGCTCGCACAAGCCCAGCTGCAATAGTTCCAATAGCGAATTCAGGTGCGCTGTCGCTTCAGCGGGAGACAGCATCATAAAGCCATATTGCGTCATTTTGCCCGTTTTTGATAAGTTAATCAGATGATGCTGTTTTGGTGTGCCCTGTGCGCACAAAGCCAGATGCTCGATCCACGTCTGCATTTTCTGATTCGCGGTTAGATCGCCTATTCGATAAGATAAACGTGTTGTCGGTGTCGCCAACTTCAGCCAACCTTGTAGCTCAAACGATCCTATTTTCACACTCACCTCAAGTGGCGAAATGGCCTCTTGGTCAATGCTTTCTTCTAAAACGTAACCCCGTAATACATCAACCAATTGCTGGCACTGTTGGCGATAATGAGCCAAGGACAAGCGTCCAAACGCCCCATAAGGCAATACGCCAGTTAGTGGCAAACGCTCAAAAAAGCTCTCTTCTTCGCCTTTTAACATCGCTTCTAACATCTCGGATTGCAGTTGATAGCCTTCTAGCGCAAACGGCTCGTCTTCAAACTCCTTTTCTTCCTTAAGAGTCAAAAAAGCCTTGAGCCTTCTTTGGGTAAAATATCGAGCAGGATTGGCAATAAAACGTGATAACTCCTCCAATGGTAATTCAAGACGAGGTTGCTCCTGTGCCGCCAACGGCGCTAAGGACAAAGGCTGACTCTCTTGGGCACGATGCAACAACGCGGGCAGCCACTGCTCGTTAAAGCTGTAAAATCGTGCGTGCTGGCTCCCATCATGGTAATAAAGAGCATTAAACGGCTGCAACGGATGCTCAGTCACGAGTTTTTCTAAAAAGGCCGTTTGTGCCTCATCGGGGGGCAATAATTCATCCCCAGCAAACACGCAGCTTTGTGTCATATATTCCAATAATTCACTCACGAGAATAGAAGGATTTTTCTCGCTGTTGTCACGAATGCTTCTCCCAACATAACTTAGATAAAAACATTCACGGGCCGACATCAGCGCCTCAAGAAACAGATATTTGTCGTCCTCACGACGACTTCGGTCACCACTGCGATAATCCCCTACCATCAAATCGAACCCCATAGGCGCCACACTGCGGGGGTAATCTCCCTCGTTCAAGCCTAATACACAAATGACTTTAAATGGCACAGAGCGCATGGGCATCAAGGTACAAAAATTCACCCGCCCCGCCAAAAAGCGTTGTCCGCCTTGTGCTTCTTGCAACATGGGGGACAAGACCTGACGGACCACTTGCTGCTCTAATCGCTCGGTAAAATAGGCATGCTGCCACTGCAATGTCAGTGTATCTAATTGTTTACTGAGCAAAGTAGGAAACGCATCATCCTCTTCCACCAAGAAGAAGCGTTCGCACAAATGATATAAGGTCTCTATCCATTCTTTGGGGGTGAGTGAGTCCATTAATCGACTTTGCGCCTCATTGATGGCCGCTAAAAACTCCGCCAACTTACCCGCAACAGACGCTTCTAACCCTTCGATATCGCCATAACTTAAGGTATTTTCCCAAATATGATCGTGTCCCATGGCGTAGCCGAGTAGCATCCGCCGTACTCCATTCAGCCACGTATGCGACTCCTGACGAGGCAAATCATGACGCTCTGCCGTATGCTTATCCAAGCCCCAGCGAATGCCCACTTCTGTTGCCCATTGGCGTATACGCTCCAGCTCATGGGCTTCTAATTCAAACCGTGCCAGAACCGCTGGTACTTCTAACACGCTGATTAATTCAGAAAGTGTAAAGCGGCTTTCGCCTAAGCCAAGCAGATACAAATAGGCATCGACAATGGGGTTTTCCATGCCGCCCGCCTGGTCAATCAAGGCGAAAGGAATATGCTGAGCATGCCCTTTTCTATGACCACTCTTTTTTTCGCTCCCAAAGACGGCCTTCACAAACGGGCTATAGGTATTCACGTCAGGCAACATGACGATAATGTCTTTCGGTGTCAGCGTCGGATCGCTTTCGAACATATCCAATAGCTGATCATGCAGCACTTCCACTTCACGCAGCGGACTATGACAAACCTGAACTCGCACACTCTTATCGTCAGACGCAATCATATGGCGATAATCTGCGGTTGTTATGTCGTGCTGTCTCTCCTCCTTCGATCCATGGTTTTCTAGGGTCAACACATCTTGCTGTACCCATTGTAATAAGCCACTTGTTTCGGCAGATTCATCCGCTTGAGAGGATTGATAATCCTCGAAGACTTCCACCTCACCATCGGCGATGTCTTGTAACTGCGCGATGTAATCACGGCCAAGGCGCCCCCAACTAGCGAGCAGTGGATTGGCCTCCAAATGCAATGTATCGATACTCAACCCAGGCTTCAGGGTCTGGCGCTTAATCACCCGACCTATGTAATGTTTATCCACCACGTCGCCCCAGTAAAAACGACAAGGGTTTTGCAGAAAGAGATGAATATCGATCCAACCGGATGACGCGAGCACACGAAGCGACTCCAACGTATTCGGCGGCAACGAAGACACACCAAAGATAAAAATACGCGACGGCATCTCTTCTGGTCGTGGGCGAGAACTGGCCGCCTCCGCCAAGGCTTCAATCAAATTACCACGGTGATATAAGGACGTTCCGCGTTCCGCTACATCCGCCACCAGATCCCGCCATAAAATCGCTTGCCAAGGTTGCTGCTCAAAGATGGCTTTTAGCTTCGGATCTTGCGCTTCCCCGCCTTCCCAAGATTTGATCCAATCTGGACGATACACCAAATATTGGTCGTAAATATCCGCAATGCTACTGCACAACTGAAAACGACGTACTTGACTGTCGTCCTCTTCGAGATACCAACTAAGAGCCTGAAATTCCTCCTCAGCAAGGCGTCGATCTAACAAACGCATCAAACGCCAAACCAAAAAAGGCTTATTAAACTCACTTTGCTCGGGGATATCAGACAAAGTTTGCGCAAAACTTTGCCAAACAAAGGTAGAGGGTAAAGGAAAGGCAATGCCCGCCGCGATACTATGCTGCTCGGCTAAAAACATCTTCAACCACTGGGCCATGCCAGGGTTTTGCACAAGAATACGCTCATCCTCAAACGGATTGTCCGGGGGAGACAGCGCGAGAATCTTCGCCAGAAGCACCGCTAAATCTTCAAGACGGTTTCCGGTGTAAAGCTGGAACATGCACAAACCCTTTTTTCAGGAAATAACAGTCATTTAACACAAACAACGAAGCAAACAGTATAGAAAAAATCGCCCAACCTTGCGCGTTTTAAAGCAGAAAATTGAGTGTCTATATGGATTGAAGAAACAGACAGAAATGGCGAACACCAATTATTCCGGATTTTGACACAGGGGGAAGGGATGTTGAAGGACGCTTCTTTGGGTAATCTACCGTATCAAAGTATAAAGCGAAAAGTATGTGTTCATAAGAGGATAATGTCTATGTTGGCAGCGCTTAAACTGATTTTATTTTCTTAGGAGGTGTGTTTTCTTGATCTAATAAAACTTGCTTCATCCAGCTCTATTAGAGAGCCATCTATAGAATTAAGAGCAAAGTATACGATCTCCTTCCCCATTGGTTTGGAAGTACTTAAGGACAGATAATACTGTTGCCCTACCAGCGCTTGCGACTGTATAAGGCGTTGATACTTTTCTGGGTACAAGGTGCTAATTGTACTGATGGAGCATGCTTGCTGTTGCTGCAAGGGAAAGGATTTATAAAGGGCTTCTTTGCTAGTCCAAATCCGATAAAAGGTCGGCAAAGCTTCTTTCTCTGAAGAGGCTAAGAAACCTTCTAGTTCCTCTTCCAGCATAAAATATTGCGCCAGTTCATTAAGATTATTCCGAATTTGGCAACGTTCAATATCTACACCAATAGAGTCCTCTTTTATTCCTGTCTTAGACATTATAGCTAAGGCTATTAATCCATGACTGTGGGACAGAGAAAGCACAATGCGGGCATTTGGTAGGATAGGGCCTGTATGACCTTCTCGATAGAAGCTGAGCTCAATCTCTGGATAGTAATATGATAGAACATGATTAATTAGTAAACGACTATGAATATATTCTCTTCTACGCTTTGTGGATGCAAATTGAGACAGCCTTTCTTGCTGTTCTGGCAATAACCCTTTCTGCCAGTAATCAGGAAGACTTATTACAGAAGAATTTGTATCGAGCAGATAGATAGACAGCACGGTTATTTAATTAAGCAAGGAAATTGGGGTAGTTAATAGAAACTACATCACCATTGATTGCAACAACTACCATAGTAGCACCCACATGACATTCGAACTCGCTATTACTGGATACCTTATCTTTTTTGTAATAACTCTCAATGTTCACAACCGCGTTACCACCTTCTAACTTAACTCGTTTTTGTAGAGATAAAAGAGCGAATAAGAACTTCCAATTACAAGCACCTTCATCGTTTTCGCAAAGGCATTAGTTTTCTTATTAGCAGTATAGTTACCAAGCTCTTTAGTAATTTTAGGGTGACTTTGGTCGCCAAAATAGAACGCGATGCTAGGATCAAGCTTATCTTTAAAGCTGTCTGATTGCATGGCACGGTTAATGGTCAACATATATCTGGTATCACGTGCCTGTGATGCCAATGGACATAAAGCAATACCTAGGAAAATCAAAGTTCTTTTCATAACAACCTGTGTTTAAATATGAATAAGCACATTATAAAGGGAAACAACAACGTGAAGTAAATGTAATTCCTCTTGCATTGATCTCATCAACAGGTAAAATTTTGCCTTATTCGCAAGTAATGCGTAAAAAGGACCTCTTATTCTTCAGAGCATTAGGTTGTCTGCTGTCAGAAATCTTACATATAGGGATCAATGTGTTAATTTTTAAGCTGGAAAAATGGGTCGCTTGCGCTCCTGGGTTATCCTCCAGTGAAGACTGGAATACTTGGCTTAGAAACGAAAACCTTCCGCAAAAAGAAGACGATAACATTAAAGCTGCCCTAAGTAGTATTCCCGCTATGCTACGTAGGCGTTTCACGCCAATGGGACGTATCATCGCCGCAGCAGCCCAATCGGCTTTAACTGAAAATCGATCCATGCCTATTGTTTTTGCATCGCGTCATGGAGATATTGACCTGACCCTGTCGCTGCTACAAAACATAGCAAAAGATGAAGTTTTATCTCCTGCAGGTTTTAGTTTAGCGGTACACAATGCCACGGTTGGTCTGCTCTCCATTGCACGTAAAGACACTTCTGCAGTCACAGCAATCGCTGCCACAGAGCAAATGTTGCCAATGGCATTACTTGAAGCAGCGACACAGTTACAAGAAAGTGAGCAGGTTTTATGCCTGCTCTGTAATACTCCGCTCCCTGATTTGTACCGCCTTTACGCCACATCGAGCGAGCTCTCTTATTCGATTGCCATGGTGTTAAGCCGTAGTGAAGGAGCTGAGTTGTCGCTGACTCATGAAACCGCTGATAATAAAACAGAAGCGTCTTCGGAAAACTTTGCCAGTGAGTTGCATCAAATCATTGACTTTCTAACACAAGATACAAAGCAAACCCTCTTTACCTCTCCATCATGCGGCAGTTGGCTGCTTAGCCGAGTTTAAATTATGCTTAAACATATTGAGTTCAGCTGGCGCTGGTTTGCTACGGTATTTAGCTTTTTTATCTTTGGTGTTGGCGGCGTATTACTAGGTTTGATCGTATACCCTACTTTATTGCTTTTACCTGTGAGTGACGCTCAACGCTCGCAAATAGCCAAACTAGTGATTCACAAGACGTTTCGTTTTTATATTGAAATAATGCGCCTATTGGGCGTACTTACCTATGAAATACAACATTTAGAGCGCTTAAAAGATGCACAACTAGTACTGGCGAACCACCCGTCATTAATAGATGTGGTGTTCTTAATCGCCTTTATACCTAATGCTAACTGCGTCGTTAAAGGTAAGCTAACACGTAATATTTTTACCCGTGGCCCCATCAAAATGGCAGGCTACATTATTAATGAAGAAAATAAAAACGTGGTGGATTTAGCGCGTAATGCATTACAACAAAAGGATACCTTAATCGTCTTTCCTGAAGGCACGAGATCCGTTCCAAACACCCCCTTATCCCTTAAGCGTGGTGCGGCTCAAGTAGCACTACGGGTACCAGCAGCCATTACACCAGTAATCATTCAGTCTTATCCATCAACACTGACTAAGCAAGATCGTTGGTATCAGATTCCCCATAAACGAGTACATTTTTCTCTTACAATTAACCCTGTGATTCCAGTTCATCCCTATTTGGAAGAAATACCTTTATCTGTGGCAGCTAGACGTCTATCAACCAACTTAACCCGCTATTTCAACCAGGAGCTCAACCTTAATGTCAGCACTGAATAATGAACTTAAACAAATGATTATAGATGTCTTAGATTTGGAAGACATCGAAGTCGATGACATCGAGGACGATGCGCCACTTTTTGTCGAAGGTTTAGGGCTGGATTCCATTGATGCTTTGGAAATTGGCTTCGCTTTACAAAAGCGTTACGGCATTAAGCTCAAAGCAGATTCGGAAGAAACCAAAGCACATTTCGCCAGCATCAATGCCCTAGCAAAACTTGTTCAACAGCACCAATCAACTGACGTGTAAGAATTATGAACCAAGAAGAAATTTTTAACCGTGTATCCGCCATGCTTCAGGAACTATTTGAGTTATCAGCCGAAGACATCACCCCCGATGCCAACCTCTATCAAGACTTAGATATAGACAGTATAGATGCCGTCGATTTAGTGGTGGAATTGAAGAAGATAACAGGCAAAAAGTTACGACCGGAAGACTTTAAAGCCGTACGTACTGTACAAGATGTCGTGATTGAAGTTGAAAAACTGATGGCTTAGGACAAATGAGCATAAAAATTTGCCTAGCATTACTGACTCTGTGCTACCCCATTTTAGTGTATTTTGGTAGCGGCATTGTAGGTATGAAGTATGTGCTGGCTCTTATCGCCCTCATGCTCTTACTCAAAGTATGGAAAAGCCGCACTATCAGTACACTTGCCGTGACGGTGGGTATCGCAATTGCCTTGGTTATTTGTGTTGTCTACTGTGGTAGCGATATTGGTGTTAAACTTTACCCCGTATTAGTAAACGCCAGTTTGTTGTGCGTCTTTAGCGCCTCTTTATTCACCCGGCAAAGTGCGGTTGAGCGTTTAGCACGCCTTAAAGAACCGCAGTTACCCGCTTCGGGCGTACGCTACACCCGCAAAGTCACCATAGCTTGGGCCATATTCTTCCTGTGCAATGGCGCAATCGCCCTTGCGACAACATTTTGGGGGAGCGATGAAATATGGGCTCTGTATAACGGTTTCATTGCTTATATTCTTATCGCATTTTTTGCCGCAGTTGAATGGGTCATTCGCTTGAATGTGAAAAAAAAGGATAGCTCTTTGTGATATCTCTATCAGATTGGTTACGACACGACGTATCAGGAGTCGTCGCCGCTTCACTGCAACACTCCTATACTCACAGCGATTTTTGTCATCGAGTACGCGTTTGGCAAGCCAGCCTAACGCTTGAACCGGGGCAACACTGGGCGGTATTCCATCAAGATACACTGGAGTTTTTAGCCATTATGTTTGCCCTATGGCAATCTGACTGTGTCGCCTGCTTACCTGCAGATGTGTGTGATGAAACCGTGACTCGACTGGCTCCTAATGTAGCCGGCTTTATTGGTGAATTCGACAACATTTCCTGTATCCATGCACAAAAATCCTGCACCACAGACCAAGCACAAAAGACTGAATTTAAAACACTAAAACGTGATCAACCAGCGTTCGAAATCTATACATCTGGCTCTACAGGCACGCCCAAAAGCATTATAAAGACAATAGCTATGATTGAAGACGAAATCAGCGTTATCAATCAATTGTGGCAGTTACCAAAACACACCCACATTTTGGCAACAACTCCTCATCAGCATTTATTCGGCTTAACTTTTCGAGTTTTCTGGCCCCTACTAACTAGGCGAATTTTATTCACAAACTCCTGCACTTTTACGGAAGATGTGTTTCGTTACGCGCAAAATTGCAGCGCCTTCGCTTTAATTTCAACACCTTCCCACCTAAAACGCCTGAACGATCAATTGGATTGGGATAGTGTGA
Organism: Marinomonas sp. 63XJN7_7_ISO-PGPR-S23-202; assembly: GCF_056173505.1. Taxonomy (NCBI): domain Bacteria; kingdom Pseudomonadati; phylum Pseudomonadota; class Gammaproteobacteria; order Oceanospirillales; family Oceanospirillaceae; genus Marinomonas; species Marinomonas sp. 63XJN7_7_ISO-PGPR-S23-202. The sequence goes on from NZ_CM149677.1 coordinate 3,675,357, forward strand.
GTCCGCGCTGCCAAGTTGTTATCTCTTCTGCTGCTCCGCTTACATTAGAAGACAGTCAATACGCCAACCGCTTATTAGCAACGCCCATTTGGGAAATTTATGGTAGCTCTGAGACCGGCGCCGTAGCTTGGCGTTGTCAACAAGTTAACAATCTATGGCAGCTTTTACCGACCCTGAGTTTAAAAGTATTCCCCAATCAAACGTTAATCAAAGGTGCTCATATCGCCCCAATGTATGAGCAAATCGGAGACTGTATTGAGCAAATCGACGACCATAGATTTCGTTTATTAGGGCGCCAAGACCGTATTGTGAAGGTAGAAGGCAAACGCTTATCTCTGACTAAGCTAGAGCAAACCATTGAGCGTAGTGAATGGATCCAAAGCGCAAAGACACTGCTTTTAATACGCAAAAGAGATGAGGTAGTGGTGGTCGCAGAGCTTTCCCAAAGAGGCAAACAAGTACTATGTAAACAGGGTAATAAGTGGCTTATACAGCAACTTAAACAGATACTGAGATCATCTTTTGATAGCGTGCTACTGCCCAGACGATGGCGCTTTCTATCCTCTTTTCCTTATGACGCAAGAGGTAAGGTTTCCATGGAAAACCTAAACATTCTTTTTGATAAAAACGAAGTAAAGTGGCCAGTCATTCTACTTAAATCCCCTCAAGAAAAGCAGCTTGAGTTAACCCTATACATTCCCAAAGAACTTATTTATTTCGAAGGCCATTTTGACCAACAACCCATATTACCGGGTATTGCCCAAACTCATTGGGCACAGTTTTATGGCCGCAGGAACTTTGCCATCGAAGGCCGCTTCACACGTATTGAAGCGTTAAAATTTCAAAAAATTATTTTCCCTGATAGCGAAGTGACGTTAACTCTCGCTTACCAATCCGAATCCAAAAAACTGACCTTTCAATATACGTCAGATAAGGGAACCCACTCTAGTGGTCGAATTTGCTATGTCTAATCTGGACTTTAATCCCGCCATTTTAATTCCCGTTTATAACCATGAGCATGCGATTGGTATAACGTTAGAAGCGGTACTGGCTTATGGTTACCCCGTTTTGCTCGTTGATGATGGCAGCTTCGAGGCGTGTAAAACAGTCTTAGAACAGTTAACTGAGCAGTATAAAGCGGCTCAGGTTTCCTTGCTTCGTTTACCCGAAAACCGTGGTAAAGGCGGGGCGGTGAAGGCTGGACTTAGACACCTCAATAGCTATGGTTATAGCCATGCATTACAGGTGGATGCGGACGGCCAGCATAACCTAGACGACATACCGAATATGTTCGCTAACGCAGAACAGCTTCCAAAGCATTTAATTACTGGCTACCCAATCTATGACAGGAGTGTGCCTAAGCACCGCTTTTACGCCCGTTACCTAACGCATGTTTGGGTATGGATTAATACACTGTCTTTAAGCATCAAAGACTCTATGTGTGGCTTTCGAGTATACCCTGTTCAGGCAAGTTGTACCTTGATACAAGAACACAGCTGTGGTGATCGCATGGATTTTGATACTGAAATACTGGTGCGCTGGGTATGGCGAGGAGAGTTCTATTTTAAACCTCCCCACTCAAGTGCATTACCCGATCGATGGCGTCTCTCATTTCGACAGTGTACGCGACAATATCTTGATTTCAGCGATGCATACACGTTTGTTTTTTGGCATGCTGTATCGTCTGCCCAAACTGTTAAACCGCAAGTGCTACAAGAAAAAAATCTGCCATGCAAGAGGTAGAAAACGTGTCTAAAGCTCGCACAAATACACATTGGTCAAAAATAGGCGAAGCGGGGTCTAGCTTAGGAATACGCTTGCTTTTACTGTGTTATCAATTGTTTGGGCGAACCATTTTTCGCGTCTTTCTATTTCCCGTCATTGGCTATTTTTACCTTTTCAATTCTCGTGCTCGAAGTGCATCAAAAGATTATCTCTCCCGCATCAGCCCTTTTGTGAGCGTAAATGAGCGTACAACTCTAACGCCCTTTCGCCATTTATGGTGCTTTGGTGAGTTACTCTTAGATAAGTTTCTAGTGTGGATGGGGCATATCAAGCAACAAGACATTGTGTTTGAAACCCCCAACACCATTGAACATATGAAAGGACGTGCACAAGGCGGTATTATTGTGGTTTCCCATCTAGGGAATACTGAAATTTGTAGCGCCATTGCACACAAAATGCCGGATGTTAAAGTCACCATGTTGGTTTATACCCAACATGCGGAAAAATTTAATCGCATGCTAAAGAAGAGCAAAGACTGCCAGCATATCAGCATGATGCAAGTAACCGATATGTCTCCCGCTACTGCCATGGATCTATCCGAAAAAGTCGAAGCTGGGGAGTTTATTGTCATTGCTGGTGATCGTACTCCTGTACAAAACAATGGGCGCACCACCCAAGTCAATTTTTTAGGTAGCTTAGCAAATTTCCCGCAAGGGGCTTTTATCTTAGCCAACTTACTGAAGTGCCCTGTGTATCTTATGTTTTGCTTAAAACAGCAAGACCAATATCATATTTACATTGAGTTATTTGCGACAATACTAGCCGCTCCACGCAAACAACGTAGCAAATTGCTGGATCAAGCCGTTTGCGATTACGCCCAAAGATTACAAAGTTACTGCCTAAAGCATCCCTTACAGTGGTTTAATTTTTATCACTTCTGGCAAGATACTGGGCACCTTAAAGACTCATAGTGTCCACTTTATTATTCTCTATAGAGACTGCTTATGTTAGAACACGAGATCGAGCTAGAAATTCCATTTCATGATGTCGATGTCATGCGTATTGCGTGGCATGGGCACTATGTAAAATATCTAGAAATTGCCCGTTGTGCTTTGCTAGAAACCATTCAATACAATGTGGATGATATGGAGACATCTGGTTATGTTTGGCCAGTGATCGAGTTGAATATCCGCTATGCCCACCCACTACGTTTTAAGCAAAAAATCCGTATCAAAGCCAAGATTATTGAATGGGAAAATCGCCTCAAAATCGTCTACACCATTTTCGATCTAGAAACAGGTAAGCGCTTAACCAAAGCGCATACGGTGCAAGTAGCTGTCAACAGTAGCAATGGTGAGATGCAATTTTTCTCACCACAAATACTCTTCGATAAACTCGGAGTCCACCCATGAAATATTTATTGTCACTATTATTGCTCTACACAATGACCTGTTTGCCAGTAATGGCAGCGCCTCTGGACGATTTAAAACATATTGCAGCAAGTGCCAAGCACTTATCAGGGCAATTTGAGCAAAGCAAATACATAGCTCAATTAGAAACGCATCTCAACTCTCGGGGCGATTTTTCTTATCAGGCTGATAAGCAGACCATTGTTTGGCATACCATGTCCCCTATCGACAGCACGCTCACGCTCACTCCAGGGAAAATTGTCAGTCAACAAAATGGCCATACTGTTAACTCAATGAGTGCCTCTCAAAGTCCTGTGGTTGCTATTTTCTCGGATATTTTCTTTGGCGTAATGACGGCTAATTGGCAACTACTTGGACAATACTTTGACATTGCCCCTCAAGTAAATGGAGAAAAGTGGCAAGCCACTCTTACCCCAAATGATGCACAGATTACCCATGCCGTCAGCAAAGTCGTCTTGACAGGTGACCCACAGCTTAAAAAGGTATTGATGCTTGAGCCCAACGGCAATCAAATCACTATTACCTTCTTCAACCTAACCTCCAACGTAGAGACACCTTAATGCGCAAAATTGTTGCTGGTATATGGTTAATTGTTATTGTGGCTCTTTGTTTCAGTGCTTGGTGGAAAGGACCAAGGTTTGAATCCAGCATTATGGCTCTGCTTCCCCTGGAAGAACAAAACCCAGATATACAAAATGCATTAAAGCAGCAATCCGATGCCTTCGCTCGGCGCTTAATTATCTTAGTCCAAAGTAATACAGAAGCAACGGCAAGACAAAGCGCTGAAAATGTTCGTTCAACGTTAGCTAAGCACAGTAACTTATTAGTAGAAAACACACCTAACCAAATGGTAGATTTTTTACCCAAACCCTATCGTTACACCGTGCTGAGTGACACTATTCGTCAGCGTCTGTTACACCATAATTATTCTGCTCAGTTATCTCAAGCGCTCAATCAAATTTTTAACCCTATATCTAGTGTACCAATGGACCTGTTAGCAGACCCATTTTCACTTTATGCAGGTCTACTACAAGACACCAATTTAAGTGGTTATATCGTGCCACAAAAGGGTTTATTACGTGCAACCCAACCTAAAAAGCCAACCTTTCTTCTATTTTATACCTTGCAACAAAATGCTTATTCTGTCCCCATACAAAATCGGTTGATGCCTGTGCTTGAAAAGCTTAGTGTCGAGGCTAAAAAACAACAGGTGAAAATTAATTACTCGGGCTTAATAATACACGCAGCTCATGGTACAAAGCAGGCAAAAACAGAAATCTCGACAATTGGCATTGGATCACTAGTCGGCATTATACTGTTAATCTTCTGGGTGTTTCGCCGTATTCTTCCCCTTGTTTATATTCTCCTACCTGTTGCCATTGGTTCTTTGGTCGCTTTAACTGGCACCATATTGCTCTTCCCTTCTGTCAATTTAATCACCTTTGCGTTTGGCGCAGGGCTTGTAGGCATAGCCGTGGATTATTCCATGCACTACGTCTGCCGCCCTAAAAGTGCCGACAACAATCGACTCCCTAAGGCATTGGTCGTGAGCTTAACCCTTGGAGTAGTATCCAGCGTGCTCGCCTATGGAGCATTGGCGCTAACGCCATTTCCGGGCTTGCGTCAAATGGCAATATTTTCCGCTCTGGGACTTATTGCCTCGTGGATAACAGTACTTACATGGCTACCTTTGTTTCCTATACATAAGAGACTAGACATTCAACCAAACGCCTTGCTGAGCGCAAGTTTCATTACCAAAGTGCGAACCAGATCTTCAAGCCGATTTGTGACGCCTACTTTGCTTATTCTGGTTGCCATAAGCCTGCTATATATTAGCCTAAGCGCTTCGAACGATGGTCTAGCACAATTGCAAACATCTCCTAAATCGCTGCTCGATGAAGACAAATATGTTCAATCAGTTGTTGGTCACCCCTACCAAAGTGCCTTTTTAGTCGTCACGGAGCCAACATTAGAAGCACTACTCGAACGCGAAGAAAAGCTCAGACAAAAACTTGATCAATGGCGCAGTGAAGGCAAAATTGATAATTATCAAGCCATTAGCCAAACGCTACCATCGCATGCTCGACAACAACAAAATTTAGCGCTTGTCGAGAACCTCTATAAGCACTCTCTTACTTCCCTTTTTCGAACCATTGGCGCCCCCAGTAGTTTGGCAGACAAGGCATCTCTCTATTTAGCCACACAACATCGCTATCTTACGGCTGCTGTATGGCGTCAGACATCTATCGGGCAAGCCTTAGGAAATCAGTTAATCCATCAAGACGACGGTCAATATTCATCAGTTATTCATTTAGTCGGTGCTGTTTCAACAACAGGCTGGCAGAAGTTACAACAACTCAGCGACGAAAAAGAGCACGTCACTCTTGTCAACCCAATAGGACAATTAAGTGACACGCTTAAACACTACAGAGTACAAATGACACAATGGCTGCTACTGGCTTACCTTGTTGTCACACTGATCCTATTTGCACGTTATCGTTGGCAGGTATGGCGCATTATGCTCGCTCCGGTGTCCGCTTCCGCGCTTGCTTTTGCTTTAGCTATTGCCATCAACGGCGGCTATAACCTATTTAACCTTATGGCACTAATGCTGGTATTTGGCATTGGGTTAGATATGGGAATTTTTATTAAAGAAGCAGATGGGGACTCTTATACTTGGCTAGCGGTTTCGCTCTCATCACTTACCAGCTTACTTGCTTTTGGTTTGCTGATTTTAAGCAATACCCCTGTCCTCTATGATTTTGGCGTTGTCGTCTTACCAGGTCTTTTAATGGTTTGGTTGCTTACTCCCCTTATTCAGCCTATTTCATCTGGAGAAAAGTGACATGAATAGTGCAAATGAACAGTTTGATGTCATTGTTATTGGAGCAGGCCCTGCTGGTGCTGTTGCAGCGTCTTTGCTTGCACAAAGCGGGCACAAGGTTCTGGTGCTAGAAAAGCAACGCTTTCCACGCTTTTCCATTGGTGAAAGCTTGCTCCCTCAAAGCATGGCCTTTTTAGAACAAGCAGGTATGTTGCAAGCGGTTGTTGAAGCGGGTTTTCAATATAAAAATGGTGCAGCATTCGCTCATCAAGAACAATATGACGATTTTGATTTTCGGCAAAAATTTACTCCGGGGTGGGGCACCACCTTTCAAGTACAACGAGCACAGTTTGATAAGGTTCTTGCCGATTGTGCCGAAAAAAATGGCGCGTTAATACGCTATGAACATACAGTAAACACATACCATGAACGCGATGATGGGAAAGTCACCTTAGAAGTTTCTGGTGATGGCGTTACCTATCATGCTAATGCAACATTCGTTTTAGATGCCAGTGGCTTTGGTCGCGTATTGCCCAAGCTCCTAGATCTTGAAAAAGACTCAACTCTGGCAAAACGGGTTTCGCTATTTACACACGTTGAAGACCGCATTGGCTTAAAAGACTTTGACCGCAATAAGATTTTAATTAGCGTACATCCAGACAATAATCAAATCTGGTACTGGCTTATCCCATTTAGCAATAGTCGTGCTTCTGTTGGCGTGGTTCTGCCAAGAGAGATTTATGACAGCCATCAAGAGGCTGATGACTTAGACACCCTAAAACACTACATAGCCAGTACAGGAAAAATGCAGGATAGCTTAGTCGATGCCAACTTTGACACTCAAGTTGGCCGTTTGGCAGGCTATTCTTCCGATGTAAAACAAATGTACGGAAAGCACTTCGCACTTTTAGGCAATGCAGGAGAATTCCTCGACCCCGTTTTCTCCTCGGGCGTCACTATTGCTCTAAAATCCGCTATCCTTGCGGCACAGACGTTAGACAAACAACTCAAGGGGCAACAGACTAATTGGCAAATAGAATATGCCGAGCCTTTACAACTTGGTATTAATACCTTCCGTGCTTTTGTGGAAAGCTGGTACGATGGCGGCTTACAAGATGTTATTTTTGCCAAAGAAAAGCCAGATCATGTAAAAGGTATGATTTGTTCTATTTTGGCAGGTTATGCATGGGATTTAGACAACCCCTATGTCAGCAACCCCAAACGCCTTGGAGTGTTAGCACAATTATGCAAAGACTAACCTCTCACCTAACAATAGGATTACTTAGCCTAATACTATTATCTGGCTGTTCTCTCTTTAAATTGCAGCCTGATACTGTACCAGAACTGGCCTTAATCGCTCCCTCCTCTGCTATGCCGAAGGAGCTGCTAAAACAAGCGCTGACATTAGAGACAAAAGAACAGACACAAACCTTTATAACACTGGTTAAAATAGCGTCCGACAATACCACTTTGATTGCCCTAGCCCCTACAGGACAGATCTTTTTAACCCAGTCTTATGATGGAAAAACTTGGCACAGTAAGAATCTATCAGGTCATCCCTTACCGGAGCGAGAAATTTTTGCCATGATGCAATTCTCTCTATGGCCCGACCAAGCAATAGAACATGCTTACCAAAAACCACACTGGGAAGTACATTTAACGCCCAAAAAACGCCAAGTTTACTTTAATGGTCGGTTATATATGACTGTCGATATTGACCAAAACACCATTAAAGTAAAACATGTTCTGGGGCACTATAGCGTTATTATTAAAACTTTCGAAAAAGAGCCATTAAGCCCATGACAAGCTGTTATTTAAATGCCATTGGCACTCTTAGTAGTTTAGGAAGCAATCCTGAGACTGCTCTCAATCAGCTACACCAGGGAATACCTTCCCTAACACCTGTAAACGACTTTCACCGTGGCACACCTTTGCTTATGGGGCAAATACACGAGCCACTAAGCCCTCTGCCTCTAACAGATATAAAATGGCAAAGCCGTAACAACGAAGTCACTTGGACAATAGTGCAACAAATTCAGTCACAAATAGAGGCCGCCATTAACCAATTTGGCGCCCACCGCATTGGCGTTATTGTTGGCACATCGACCTCAGGCATCAGCGACAGTGAAGAGCATCTACAAGCCCTTGCTCGTACTGGCCAACTACCAGAAACATTTCATTACAATGTTCAGGAAATGGGCTCAACCGCACAATTTATCAGCACCGCACTTGGCCTTGGCGGCCCTGCTTTTGGTATTTCTACGGCCTGCTCATCAGGGGCTAAAGCGTTAGCTTCTGCACGACGTCTCATTCGTACAGGCGTGTGTGATGCGGTGATTGCTGGCGGCGTAGATACCTTATGTCGTCTTACCGTTCAAGGCTTTTCCTCTTTAGAAGCGGTTAGTGATGAAATATGCAACCCATTTAGCGTCAATCGTAAAGGCATTAATATTGGCGAAGGTGGAGCCTTGTTTTTGCTATCGAAAACGCCTAGCCAAGTGGCATTGGTCGGGGTAGGTGAAAGCTCAGATGCACACCATATTTCAGCCCCAGACCCACAAGGTAAAGGTGCCATTTTATGCATGTCAAAAGCACTCCAAGATGCGCAACTGGATGTCTCTGCCATCGACTACCTTAATTTACATGGCACAGCGACACAGCTTAATGATCAAATGGAATCCATTGCGGTGAATAGCCTATTCCCTGAGGGTGTTTCCTGTAGCTCGACTAAACCTTTTACTGGGCATACTTTAGGTGCCGCCGGGGCCTTAGAAGCCGCTTTTTGTGCATGGGCTTTAGTCTCTAACAAGCTACCTCAACACGTCTGGGATCAACAGCCCGATCCAGAACTGCCGACGTTATCCTTTATCAAGGCGCAAACCACCAGCCCAATTAAATATGCATTAAGTAATTCATTTGCCTTTGGTGGTAACAATATTTCAATTATTTTAGCACGAGTATCCTAATGAACACTTACCAGGTTGAAGATCTTGTTCCTCATTCGGGACGTATGAGCTTGCTGACCCGCATTCTTCAAATAAAAGAAAATGGCCTTATCGCACAAGTAGACATTAATGAAGACTCCACCTTCTATGAAGCACTTGGTGTACCCGCTTGGGTAGGAGTCGAGTACTTAGCCCAAGCAATTGGGGCTTACGCGGGTTATCAAGAAAGAGTGCTAGGTGGCGCCCCCAAATTAGGCTTTCTACTTGGCACCCGAAAGTACCAATGTAACTGCGAATACTTCGCCCTTGGCAGCACATTAACCCTTGAGGTCGTCTGTAATATCCAAGCAGAAAATGGATTAAGTGCCTTCGATTGCACCCTATCAGGCAGCAACATCAACGCTGAAGCACGCCTCAATGTCTTCCAGCCCGATAATGCCGCAGACTTTTTACAGGAAAACCACTATGAGTAAAAGTGTATTAGTCACAGGCTCAAGCCGCGGCATTGGAAAAGCCATCGCTCTGCGCTTGGCAAAAGATGGCTTTGACATAGTTTTACACTGTCGTAATGGCCTTAATGATGCAGAACAAGTTGCCGAACAAATTCGGGAAATGGGCCAGCAAGCGCGCATTTTACAATTTGATATCAGTGATAGGGCACAAACATGCCAGATCTTAGAAGAAGATATGGAACAGTATGAAGCTTACTATGGTGTGGTATGTAATGCAGGTATTGCCCGTGACAATGCTTTTCCGGCCATTCCTGGCGAAGAATGGGATATGGTGCTGCGAACTAACCTAGACAGCTTTTATAATGTTCTCCACCCCATCAGCATGCCGATGATCAGACGCAGAAAACCCGGTCGTATTGTTACATTATCTTCCATATCTGGTGAAATGGGTAACCGTGGACAAGTCAATTACAGTGCTGCTAAAGCAGGTATTATTGGTGCGACAAAAGCCCTAGCCGTCGAATTAGCAAAACGTAAAATTACCGTTAACTGCGTAGCACCGGGCTTTATCGAAACCGATATGACCCATGACCTTATGGTTGAAGAAGCCTTGAAAATGATCCCTATGCAACGGGCTGGGCTACCAGAAGAAGTGGCGGGAACCGTAAGCTTTTTAATGTCCGAAGATTCAGCGTATATTACGCGCCAAGTAATTTCAGTAAATGGCGGAATGTTTTAATGAAACGAGTAGTTATCACAGGGGCGGCTGGCCTATCTCCAATTGGAGGCAATTGGGAAACCATTCGCAACAATTTACGTTCAGGTAACACTGGCATAGTGCACATGGATGACTGGGAAAAATATGATGGACTCATCACTCGCCTCGCCGCACCCGTTAATGATTTTGTTATGCCTAAGCACTTTTCACGCAAGCATTTACGCAGCATGGGACGAGTGGCAAAAATGGCGGTTTACAGCACCGAACAAGCTTTAATAGATGCGGAATTGCACAACTCTGAACTGCTTGGCAGCGGCCAAATGGGTATTGCCTTTGGCTCTTCATCCGGTGACACCAAAGCATTTATAGATTTTGGCAATATGTTGACAAACAACTCTGCAGACGGACTAAATGCGAATTCCTACATCAAAATGATGTCACATACCTCGCCCGTCAATATTGGCGTTTACTTTGGTGTAAAAGGACGCATTCTTACCACATCCAGCGCTTGTACATCCGGCAGCCAAGGCATTGGTCTCGCCTACGAAGCCATCAAATACGGCATGCAAACCGCAATGATTGCGGGGGGCTGTGAAGGCTTATGCGCCACTCAAGCAGCCGTCTTTGATACCCTCTACGCAACAAGCACCGTGAATGATACCCCCCACTTAACACCACGCCCCTTTGATAAAGGTCGTGATGGGCTCGTGATTGGTGAAGGTAGTGGCACTTTAATTCTCGAAGAATACGAACATGCCAAGGCTCGTGGTGCGAAAATTTATGCAGAAATTGTCGGTTTCGGCACTAACTCAGACGGTAGCCATGTAACGCAACCAAACACAGACACCATGGCAGCAGCCATTCAATTGGCCCTCGACGATGCTCAGCTTAACCCGGAAAAAATTGGCTATATCAACGCCCATGGCACAGCAACCGATCGTGGCGACATCGCCGAATCAAACGCTACTGCTCGTATTATGGGTGCAAACACTCCCATAAGCTCAACCAAAAGCTACACAGGGCACACACTAGGAGCCTGCGGCGCATTAGAAGCTTGGTGGAGCATTGAAATGATGCGCGAGGGTTGGTTCTGCCCGACCGTCAACCTGAATAGCGTTGACCCTGAATGCGGCGACTTAGACTACATCATGCACCAACCCCGCGAAATCCAAACCGACTACGTCATGAGCAATAACTTCGCCTTTGGTGGAATTAACACATCACTAATATTTAAACGGCTGAACTAACCTCCGCGAAACCAATTACATGCAAGGACGCAACCTACCTACTAAACCAGACTAAAAACCACTTTGTATATTTAGAGGTTGACGTTTGGCTAAAAACCCATTCATTTGAAGTCTACTTATAATGAACAAACACACAGCTATTAATGTGCTGACATTAAAGACAAGGCGAGGTAGCACCTCATAACAAGATATGGTGGAGCTAAGCGGGATCGAACCGCTGACCTCTTGCATGCCATGCAAGCGCTCTCCCAGCTGAGCTATAGCCCCGAATAAATCGGATAAGGTATCCTGAGATGTTCTATGAAGAAAAGTTGGTGGAGATATGCGGGATCGAACCGCAGACCTCTTGCATGCCATGCAAGCGCTCTCCCAGCTGAGCTATACCCCCAAAAAACTGCGAAAGATTCTATTGATGACTTACCGCCCTGTCAATCATTTTAATACCTTAATAAACAAGATCTTGTCTTTTTTCTCTTCGTGGCGCATAAAAGAATAAATCGTGCAACAACAACTTTCTTGATTGCTGCATAGTATTTATCGTGGTTTTATACTATCTGTAGAAAAATAAACATCAGACATCGGTAAGGATATAGGTATGTCTTAGGGCGACGCAGGATGCTAGAGCCAACTTTTCCAAGCCCATAAAAGCATCTAGAGTCGATTTTTAACAAAGTATTGGCCTGCACCATTTAATTAAATGGTGCAACAGCCTCTCTTCAAATGATGTAGTTTTAGAGAACCTATGAGCGAATTTTCGAGCACACTAGACGAGCTTATGATGGCCCAACAGCCTATTTTCAAAAGAAATAGAGAGATGTTTGGCTATGAGCTATTGTTTCGCGATGATAATCACACGACCCAAGCCAGTGATGGTCTACAGCCAACGGATGGTAACAGTGCCACCAGCCAAGTGTTGGTCAATTTATGCATCGGCATCAATCAGCTTGAAAGCCAGATTCGCATGCCTTTTTTTGTCAATATGACAACGGAACTGATTCTATCAGATGCCTTTATTCCCATTGATCCCAACACGCTTTATATTGAAATTGTTGAGAATCAAGCGATCTCCGAGGACTTTATTGAGGCCGTCTCACGCTGGCGGCAGGCAGGTTACCGTTTCGCTCTGGATCATTATCAATTCAGTGAGGAGTACGAAGCACTGCTTCCCTTTATCTCCGTCATTAAAATTGATGTGAAACTGACATCTCCTCATCTGTTTAGCGAGCAGATTAACCAGCTCAAGGTAAGAGGACTTATTTTATTGGCCGAAAAGATAGAAGACCAAAGCATGTTTGAGCTTTGCAAAGACATTGGCTTTGATCTCTTCCAAGGCTGTTTTTTACAATCCCCTTCCCCTATCAAAGGTAAGAAGATTGATTCAACAACACAAAGCGCTTTACGCCTAGTGACAGCGCTGCAAGATAAAGACATTAGCATCAATAAAGTAACCGAGCTGGTCGCCCAAAGTCCCAAATTGTCTTTTCAATTACTGCGTATTTTAAATAGCCCACTTTGCGGTATTAGCAAACGGGTTGAATCCATTAAGGATGCGGTGATTTTTCTTGGTTTAGTGCAAATCAAACGCTGGGCTTTGCTCATCACACTTGCTTCATCGTCATCAAGCTCAGAAGCATTAATGAAGATGTTATTAACACGGGGCCGTTGCTGTCAGCTAATTGCTGAGCAAGATGAGAAAAGCCTAAGCGATACGGCGTTTATCACTGGCACCATGTCTGGCATTGATGTGTTATATGGCATAGAAAAACATTTAATTTTAGAGCAGGTATCACTTGGTCAAGATATCATCGATGCGATTTTCGACTATAAAGGCAAGCTAGGTGAGTATCTAAAAATCACCTTGGGAATAGAAAATAATCAGGCATCTGTACCAGATACAGTCAGCAAAGAGAACAGAGCAAAATACAATCGAGCCTTTTTAGATGCGATGATTTGGTCAAACGATGTTCTAAGAGCAATTAGTTAAACTTTTTTCCATCTAAAGTGTTGACAGGGTTATAAAAAACCATAGAATACGCAACACCTTTTCAAGGCCAGTGTGGTGGAATTGGTAGACACGACGGATTCAAAATCCGTTGCCTTCGGGTGTGGCGGTTCGAGTCCGCCTACTGGTACCAACATAAAAAAAGCGCTTACTTCGGTAAGCGCTTTTTTTTCATTTCATGGTTCCTGATACTCACTCTTTAGCTCAATTTCAAAGCGAGCAGCACGCTAAATAATAACACCCAGCCCTTCTTCTCCTAGATGCTCAATCACATAGTCGGGCAAGTCTGCACGATCCGGTATTGGTGTTGGATTACCATGATCATCAATGGCCACAAATTTAAACATACCTTCTGTGACTTTTTCACGGACCCCAATGCGCGAACGACGTACCCAAGATTCCACATGGATATTCATGGAAGTTCGACCGACTGACTCGACTCGGGTATATACGCCAAGCACATCCCCTACTTTGACAGGACGAATAAAGCTCATCTGATCTAACGCTACCGTCACCACTCGCGCCTGAGCACGCTGGCCAGCACAGATACCTGCCGCGGTGTCCATTTGCGAAACAACCCAACCACCAAAAATATCACCTGCCGGGTTTGTGTCCCCAGGCATGGCTACCGTTCGCGTTGTTAAACGCCCTTTAGCTTTCTCTTCTTTTTCCGACATAACACCCTCTCGACAGGCCTATTTGATTTTCTTATAGGTTAACACAAGACCACAAAAGGCCCAGTCTATTTATCGAATATCCAAAGGAAATATAACGACTAATCAAACACAATGAATACCCAATTGAAAAAAACAGCGACATCCCATCAATTTTTACTCATTATTACCAGAAGCAGAACCACTGGTTGCTGGGTGGTTAGTGGCTGTATCCTTCTTCACTGAATCACTCTTTACTGCCCCCCTTCTCAACAGGAAAATAAATCGCTTGTCCGGTTAACGCCGCCTCAGGTAACGCAAAGCCAGACCCTATTCCTGTACCAAAACCACCACTGCCCACAGATAACCCCAAGCCAACGCCCGTCCCTCTGAAGGAGGATTGCGTGACGCTTGTGATAATGACACCATTGGCTCCTATTTTCGCAGCCTGCTCTTTTAATTCATTGATCGCTTTTTCTTTTCTTGAATCCGCTGAAAAGCCATTTTCACTGCTCGACCGTACCGTACCAAGCACCTCATAATCGAAACTGGGCTTTTCTTTAAACACGGTGACTTGATCTGCCTCGATAGCAGGACGCTTCTCCCCTGTCAGTTGATAAGAGCCCGAAGCACAACCTTGCAACACGAAAGAAAAGACCAATATCCACAAGCATCTCATCCACATTATCATATCTAACGTCTCTCTTAATTATCCTGATGGTAACCAGTAAGTACAGCAGTACCCGGCTATGACTCTCTGAGTATAGTTTGACAAGATTATCGCTCAAGGATGCCAAACAACAAATAAAATTTACAAGCGGCAGACATAAGAAAGCATCACAAACAAAATCTCCCTCCTAGAATGCAAAAAACCACCTATTCTGGTGGTTCTTCATCACGTTGTCGCCTTCGCAATGCTGCGCTATCGCAAATGCCTCACACTTTAAATTTCAATACCAGAGTGTTTAACTCGATTGCCAAACGCGTTAACTCAGCCGCACTTGCGCTCGTCTGATTTGCCCCCACCACTGTTTGTGACGCTAAATCGCTAATCGTAGTGAGATTACTGTCTATCTCTTTAGCAACATGCGACTGTTCTTCGGTGGCGCTAGCAACCACATGACTATTGTCGGTAATCGACATAATATGGGCGGTAATCTGTTCCAATACCTCTACTGCTTCGGCTGCTACTGTCTGAGCTTGACTACTTTTTTGCCCCGTACTTTCCATTGAAGCAACCGCCTCACTCGCCGACATTTGCACTTGATGCACCATGGTTTCAATTTCCTCCGTCGACTCTTGAGTACGATGAGCAAGATTTCTAACCTCATCCGCCACCACAGCGAAACCACGGCCAGCTTCTCCAGCACGGGCTGCTTCAATCGCTGCATTCAGGGCTAATAAATTGGTCTGCTCCGCGATAGCACGTATCACGTCTAAAATTTTACCAATCGAAGATATCTGTTCGGCCAATTGATTAATCACTTGAGAACTGGTGAGCATTTCGTCGTTCATCTCAAGAATAACCGACGTCGTCTGTGCTACACGCTCTTTTCCCTCTGCGGCCAGCTTGGCCGATTCAGCCGATGTCTCTGACGCCTGCTGTGCTGTTCTCGCCACATCATCTACAGCAGCACTCATTTCTGTAATAGCGGCCGCCGCTTGTTGGATCTCATTATTCTGCAACATCAAACTATTCGATGAGTTTTCCGTTACACTGCTCAATTCTTCCGCTGCAGAAGAAAGTTGACCAGAGGAATCCCCAATATGCACAATAGCTTCTCGCAAACTTTCCTGCATCGTTTTTACAGCACGACTCAATCGAGTTAACTCATCATTGCCTTGCACTGTGACAAGATGCGTTAAATCCCCTTCAGCAATACTTTCAGCAGAATCAACCGCTTCTTGTAATGGCCTATTTATACTCTTAGAGATCGCCAAGGCAATGGTGGCGGCTATGGCGGCCGCAGCGGCAATAATAATAACAATCAATAGAAAACTATTATTGTATTCTTTGACAGATTCAAGTCTGGCTTGATCCGCGCCTTTGTGACTCGTAGACACCAGTCGCTTCAATAAACGAACCATATCATCGGCAGAGCGATTCATACTCGGCAATAAGTCTGCAATGGCAGCTTTTTGGCCCTGCATTGCCAGTGCTACTATCTGATGTTGTATTGCATAATAATGATTTTTTTGCTTTTTAAATTGCTCAAATAAATGTCTTTCACTCTCCGTATCAAGAGTTTTTTCATAGGTTCCTTCAAAGCCAGCGACATTTCGTTTTATCTTTTCAATACTCTCTAAGGTGTTTTCTTTGTCTTTTTTATCTCCACCATTTAGTAACCGAAAGGTAAATATTCTTACTCTCATTAACTCGCTATCCATATTTCCCAAGCTAATGATGGCGGGAACAACTTTCTCCTCAATAATTTTTGAATTAGTGCGTATCCCCTTCATAGATGAAATGGCAAGAATACCTAAAAACACCAACAGAAAGATCATCAATGAAAAGGAGATCATTAAACGTAACCTTATACCTAAATTTCTTAACATATCAATTCCTTTTACTTCATAAGACTGTATACATTCAAAAATAAAATAGACTGGCGATTTAATTCAAATTTTGCATCTGAAAATTTTAAAAGATAACTTATATCGAAAGAACATTAGGTAAGGTGTAAAAGCAGTTTTTTTATAATCACTAACTGACTTATTGACTAAGCCATTTTTCTAACTTCATTTTCGATAATGGCGGACAAAAGAAATAACCTTGAATAACTTCATAGCCTATTCCTTTTAAGCAGTCAAATTGCTCTTGGGTCTCAACACCTTCAGCAATTGAAACAGCACCTATTTTATGACTGATAGAAAAAATTGACTCACTTAAATCCCTTGATACTTTCCCTGGCAGATTTTTTACAAAAACTCGATCCAGCTTTAATTGCGAAACAGGGAGTCTAAGCAACCTTTTTATATTGGAATACCCAACACCAAAATCATCAATCGATATTCCCACCCCCATAAGATGAATCGCTCTAATGGTATTAACAAAGGCATCCATTGATTCTATTTTCTTATTTTCCGTCAACTCAATGACTAAGTTATTAGACGAAATATTATTATCACTTAAAACAAAACGAATAATGTTTATTAGATTAAAATAATCAAAACTAAAAGGAGAAAAGTTAACCGCTATTCTAGGAATATTTATTTTTTGTTTACGCCACCTTGCTAGCTGCTGGCAGGCATGGCGGAGAACCCACAAATCCAACTCAGCGATGAATCCAAAATTTTCAGCAAGTGCAATAAACTCGTCAGGTGAAATCTGACCAAACTCCCTACTATGCCACCTTACCAACACCTCCAAGCCATATAGCCGACCATCCAATGTATTGATTTGCGGTTGGTAGTAGAGCTCTAACTGATCACTTTGCAAATCAGCCCTTAATGCTTTAGCCATTAAGTAAGACGACAGTTCCCTATCACGCCCTAACTTACCAGAGCTCTCTTTAATAATTCGTAGGCTGTAGTACTGCTGACCAAGTAGATAGAATATTTCAACTGAGACCCTCACATGATAAGCCTCACAACCATTCGACACCAGCATTAACTTGATTGTCTTTCCAGTGAAACGTTTGAATTCACTTAAGTGAAACACTTGCATGCCGAGCTCAAACCAAAAGCACTCCAGAAGTAAGGGTTGATCAACGCTTAAGTGTGATAGCAGAAGCAGTTTCCTCGCTTTATCATTACAAGAAACAATCAAATCATTACTATCTAACACAATTAAGCTATCATTCGATTCTTGTAGTTCTGGCGAATTAAGCTCAGCATTTAAATCATCCTTTTTCACAACCCAACCCTTCTATAACATGCTTCAGAAGCCACAAGACATTACCGATCATTTGTCTTTAAGACATAAAGATTCACCAATATTGCCTAATAGGCAAATAGAGTCAAGCAAATTGCCCCATAGGTTTTGCCTTAAAGGCAAAACAAAATGGATAATCTTGCCATGACGATTGGCCATGTTATAAAAATACTGCGAATTCAACGCAATATGACACAAGAACAAGTTGCTCTGGAGGCTGATATGGCTACCAGCAATATTTCACGAATTGAAAAAGGGCAAAGGCAACCCTCACAAAAAGCACTACTCAAACTTGCCAAAGCATTAAATACCACACCATCTATGCTGTACGCCGCATGCGAACAACCAATAGACGACAATTTTTTCTTTTTAGAAACAGAAGATAGTGAGGAGAAGACGGCAAAAAACATCAACCAGTTACTACTTAACAACGATGCTCAAACCGTTCTAAAACTGTTCAGCGAACTCACGCCAAACAACAAATTTTTGCTACTGGAACAACTAAAAGCCCTGCACAGGTGGCAAACCAAAATAGATGGATAACTTACCTGTTACAAAAGCGCGTACCTCAAAGACACGCAAGCTTTGCCATCGAACATCACAGCACAGCAGTAACGCTTCTATGGAGTAAAAGGTAAGCATAGGCATTGAATTTGACAAAACGCCACACCAGCTTTCTAGGAAGCTTGAGGCCGACAAAACAAGCAATCTTTCACCCGCCACCAAACTCGCAATGAGTTAATAGTAGTTTCTTCATAATTGGTTTGAAGGAGATAATAAAGTCTAAAGCAAAAAAACACCGCTAACCACTAAGTGATGCCCCGAGACAGGAATCATTTAATTATTTAGTATCAATAAGTTAGGCGATTAGTGGTGCTGTTTTTGTGCAGTTTTTTAAAAAACTCAACGCGGTACACTTTCAAGGCACGACTTAACAATGTAAGCATGACCATCAACAAACTCGAAAGTAATACGCCAATTCCCGTTCACAGTAATAGACCACAACCCATCTCGATTGCCTTCCCCAAATTCAGTTATTCTCGATCTTTAAAGAATACCACAATCGAGTCGATCGGCATCCAAAGTTTGGAGGTGTGTTCTTCCTTCTGAAGGAAGATAAAGCCGCAATTCTGATAAAATGTAACGAGGTCATCGTCTTTGGCATCGACAAACAGTCCAACGACGCCCATATGTTCGTTTATCAGTAAAGTCCGCCGCATTGCGTCGATTACCATGATTTTGGCGATGCCCTGCCCTTGGTAACCTTCATCCACACCCATTCTGGCTAGTACCACGCCGGGCAATGGGTTAGGGTATTTCTTGTACAGTTTATGAGGAACAGGAACTTTGACCTCAATATTACTGAGCGAGTAGAAGCCCGCAATGTCTGTTTCATCGCTTCCTTCTAGAACAAACGTCCTAGACAGATTGCGCTTTGCTGCACTGTGCGCAGACTCCTTTAGAAATTTGTTAATTCGTTCATTGCCACAATCGAATCGTTTACGATTGTGGCTTTCTTTTAAAGGTGACACTGCCATTCTCATAACCCTTTAGCGCATCATAAGCGTCATCAAGATGTTGAATCTCTGGCGGATTATCTAATGCTTCAAAAAATCGGTTAGCCCCTTCCATAGACAACGTCAGCAGCCTGTTTCGCTCTACCACTTCTTTTGCTTTTTCTAAAGCGGCATCAATCATAAACTGAGACATTGAAGCACCGGACAGCTCCGCCGCGCTAATAATGATCTCTTGAACCTCTTTTGGTGCTCGCGCAACGAGACGCACATTTTCGTGCGTTTGAGAAATCTGCATACTCCATCTCCTAGACTGTTTGTATTTACAGTCTTTCATCCACCATTTTGGGCAACAAGCCTCTTAAGTGTTGCCATTATGGCACCAAAAAAACACACAATCAATATGTTGCCATTATGGCACCACAAATACCTAAACCACTCCACTCGCCACAACAACACACCTGTACTCTGCTTTGCCATCACCTCAAAATTGAGGGTATGGAATTCAGCGGCTTAATCCCTCTTTTCATTGCCCCCTAAAACCTAAACGATTAAAAATTTATAGTTTCGCCCTCAAGGCAAGCTCTAGCTTGTATGCTTCCATCTTCTAACATATACAAAAGACCAAATCTCTTTTGAACACCTACATCTGGATCTCCTCCCATAGTATTGTTATTTACAGAAACTCTAACAGCTCCATTATTCGCCATATTCGCCACAATCGCCGTTACGTCATGCCCTGCCGATTTTGTTCCATATACAGCAGAAATAATTTCTATCATCATTACAAAACTCCTTAATAAGCTAAGTTAAATTGCGAAAACAAAGAACTTTTAAAACGTAAGAACGACACCCCTTTTTACTGGAGTGTTGGTAACAATTCAGGTTAGTGCTGCTTCGTTCAGTGTGTCGTGCTGGCCAGTTCTATACCATTAGCTTTTATAGTAGTAACGGGGCTTGGGGGCGGCTTGGTATAACTGATGGCTTTATATGTGTTTCTTAGGATAGTGTCGATGTAACAACTAAAGCCCACTTTTCGTGGGCTTTTTTGTGCTTGTTATTTGTACTTAGGCATTGGCCAGTCGTCTAGGAAGGTGCGGTTGGCGTATTCCTTGATGCATTCGACGTTTTTATTGACCCAGTCGGGGGTGTGTAGCTGGGCGATTTGGGTTTGGTACATTCTAATGGCTTGTACCATGTCGTTTAGGTCGCTGGCGGGGAGGACGACGGGGTTGCTTTCCAGTTTCATGGAGGTAACGATGTTGTTGATCAACTTGTACTTCTCGGCTTCTTGTACGGCGGTGTCGTCTGAGGGGGCGGGAAGGTGTTTTTGCTCGTTGAGTTGTTTGGGGTCGATGAAAGTTAGGCGCTATTTTTCATCTGCCCCCAAATTCTGACAACCTTGTTAAACGTTGGCTGGCTCATTACTTAGACCATTTTCATCTAGCGCATTGTAAATTGTGAGAAAGCCACCAACCAAATGAAAATCTATACTATTGATCATTGGCAAAACCTTTCCTTCCAAAGTCATAGAGGACATGCCTAACTCTACCGAGACAATTTCCTTTTCTAGACATTTGTTTATAGCCTCGTGATAGTTCCTTTTATATGGGGTCAACTCCCCACTACAAATACAATGATAAAGGTTTATTTGCTTGCTGGTGATCGCTAGACTATCAAATTTCTGCCAGCATATTTCATATTGAACATCGCCAATTATCAATACAATTGGTAGATTCTCGTCCCACTCATTATCAGGCGAAAACCAGCCAACATAAGACGAACTTATGGTATTACCGATCCATTTTCTGGAATAGGATTTCACCAGCTCTATCGCTGCTTCTTTGTCCTCTACCCATTCGGGGTTGTAACCTTGAATCCATGACATAGTTTTACTTTTAACACTTAGCTAAGGGGCACAAATATGGCGCTATAATGCCGAAGGCGCGCCATGTTTGTGTCCCTCTTGAGCGCCTTGCTATATTTTCCTGTGCCGAAGTATCTCATCGCCGTTATCATCATATATTTGAGTTGGGTTCCAACCAACACTTCTATAAAAACCATAAGCTCTCACTACAGGTTTCGCCGTAGCAGCAAGCCATAATTCAGAGTGTCCAACACTAAATAAATCATCACTTGTTTGGTTAAGCAATTGTTTTCCAATCCCTTCGCCTTCGTGTCCAGCAAGAATTGCTAGTACCAATATTTCTCCAGTTTCAGTGTTTCCGAAACAGAAGCCAATAACTTCATCTTGCTTTATTGCGACATTTCCAACATAAGTACCGTTATCAATTAAAGGTGACCATGATTCTTCAGTTATACCGATTGCTGCAAGCTCGTTCCGACTAAACGAGTTGTCATTGGTAGCACCTCTAATTTCAAAACATTTAACCAGATCTGAACTGATGGCTTTTCTATATATCGCTTTCATATTCTTCCCATGAACTAACGAAAATATAACTCTTTAATAGTGCGCATGCGTGTTTAGGCAGTTTTAAAAAGCTCTTAAAATTATCGTAACGATTTGATTTTAAAAAGCTTTATGAAATTACTAACAAATCATAAATCTGGAAAAACGAGCGTACGAGTTTACACATCCATTGATACTAAAAGACTTTCTTATTTACTGCCAGTACAAATCGCGCACAATTGAGTTATTTAATATGGCTAAACACGCAAAAATGAGATCATTTCAAAAATAAACTGTCTATATGTACATAAATTTTCAATTTGGGGTCGAATGAAAAGCTCATCTATTTTTCATCCTATCCCAAACACCATAAAAAACAACAACTAAGCCCACTTTTCGTGGGCTTTTTGTGCTTGTTATTTGTACTAAGGTATTGGCCAGTCGTCTAGGAAGGTGCGGTTGGCGTATTCCTTGATGCATTCGACGTTTTTATTGACCCAGTCGGGGGTGCGTAGCTAGTCATCCCTGAATAATTCATTTCAGAAAACATAGCATATAAGCGGAAAAATTTATAATTTGAAGGAGTATATAGAAAACGATGCAAGCCAGAAACGGCGGGGGTTTGGAGGGGATAAGAAAATTTAAAGCAAAAAAAAGCACCACTAAGTGGTGCCCGGGACCGGAATCGAACCGGTACGATATTTCTATCGCAAGATTTTAAGTCTTGTGCGTCTACCAATTTCGCCACCCGGGCATTGTCTGATATGGAGGCCGGAGTCGGAATCGAACCGGCGTTCACGGAGTTGCAGTCCGCTGCATGACCACTCTGCCATCCGGCCTTTATCAGATCGCTTTTAAGATGGAGCGGGAAACGAGGCTCGAACTCGCGACCCCAACCTTGGCAAGGTTGTGCTCTACCACTGAGCTATTCCCGCGTCTCAAAAGACGGTGCCTATTCTATGTATTTGAGCTTTCACGTCAAGGAAAAATTCTAAATAAATAGCCTACTTAGGCACTTTTTTTCATTTTGATTACTTTTTATCCGAATGTTTCGGCATTAGGTCTGACCAAGCCGCTTTGAGATAAATATACATAGACCAAAGCGTAAGCAAGGCAGCAATCAACAATACCGATTGGCCTATAAAGGCATACTCTGTACCTGGCTGCGTTCCCAATAGGATAAATATTGCCAGCATTTGCATCGTTGTTTTTAATTTACCAATGTAAGAGACCGCCACGCTGGCACGTTTGCCCATCTCGGCCATCCATTCGCGCAATGCGGAGATCACAATCTCACGACCAACAATCACCGCACTGGCGAGCGTCATCAGCGGATCAGAATAATTCGCCACGAGAATCACCAGCGCCACAGAAACCATTACCTTATCTGCCACGGGATCAAAGAAGGCCCCAAAAGGAGTGGTTTGATTCAAGCGTCTTGCCAAGAAACCATCTAGCCAGTCAGTAAAAGCCGCAACAGCAAAAACAATTGCACATGCGTAGTAGCGCCCTTCCCATGGCAAATAGTAAATGCCGACCAAAATAGGGATCATGAAGATCCTTACAGAGGTTAATATATTTGGTATGTTCATTTGCTTCCTATTTTAAACACAAGATGTACAACACAAAACCTGGCTAGTTTTTATGAAGGTACTGGTAAATTTCTTCGGCTTTTTTGACACCAATCCCCTTCACTTTTGAAATATCTTCTTGACTCGCAGCCAGTAACCCTTGATACCCACCAAAGGCAGAAAGCAACTCCTTACGACGATTAGGACCAATCCCAGAAATCTCTTCCAACACAGAATGGCGGCGCTTTTTGTCTCGGCGACGACGATGGCTCTTCACTGCAAAGCGATGCGCCTCATCACGTATATGTTGAATCAAGTGCAAAGCCGCGGAATCGGGCGGCAATACCACCTCGTCTTCTTTAGAACCTATGTACAAGGTTTCCAAGCCAGGCTTACGCGTGTCGCCTTTCGCTACGCCTAATAGAAAGACATCCACCAAACCAAGCTCTTTAAGTACATTTTCCGCCTGCGTTAATTGCCCTTTACCACCATCAATGAGAACCACATCTGGCTTTTCCAACTCACCACTTTTAACACGTTTGTAACGGCGTGTTAATGCCTGTTTCATTGCGCCGTAATCGTCCCCCCCTTCAACACCTTCAATATTAAAGGATCGATAGCGTTTTTTATCCGGTCCATCTGGCCCAAACACAACACAAGAGGCCACTGTCGCCTCACCACTAGAATGGCTGATATCGAAGCACTCCATGTGTGCTGGCGGCTCTTTAAAGCCCAAGATTTTTTGTAATGCCGTAACGCGGCTAAAGTGATTACGCTTGTCTGATAAACGGGCCTGCAAGCCTTGCTCTGCATTGAGCTTAGCCAGGTCCATCCAACGAGCACGCTGACCACGTACATGGAACAACAGTTCAATACGTTTTTGTGTGGTGGCAAAAATACCGTCCACCAATACTTGTGCATCGTCCAACTCGTGACTGGTGATCAGCACTTTAGGCAACTCTTGGATGCCACTGAGATAAAATTGCGCAATAAAAGACGAGAGCAAGTCACTCTCAGTAATTTCTATCGGCATTTTTGGATAATAACTCTTACTGCCTACCACTTTACCGTGACGAACCATCATCACATGTACACACAAACCACCTGGCTGAATTAATGCAGCGATCACATCCGCATCACCTGTTTGTCCGTACACATGCTGCTGTTCTTGAATATGTTTCAATTGGATCATCTGGTCACGCAGTTCAGCTGCTCGCTCAAATTCCATATCCATAGCAGCCGCTTTCATCTTATCAGAAAGCTCATTGGTCAGTTCTTGGTTTTTTCCCTGCAAAAACATTCTTGCATGACGCACATCTTCAGCATATTGCTCATCATCAATCAAGCCAACACATGGGCCAGAACAGCGCTTAATCTGATATTGCAAACAGGGCCTTGAACGATTGGCGTAGGTTCCATCCTCACACTGACGAACTTTAAACACCTTTTGCATGGTACTCAGGCTCTCCCGCACTGCGGTTCCATTTGGGAAAGGACCATACAGTTTGCCTTTTTCGGATTTATTGCCACGTCGAAATAATAGAGCTGGGTGACGATGATCAGACAGAAGAATATAAGGATAAGATTTATCATCCCGAAGCAGGATGTTATAAGGAGGCCGATGTTGTTTTATGAGTGTTTGCTCTAACAGCAACGCCTCGGTTTCACTTTGGGTAACGGCGACTTCAATGGCGTCAATGCGGCTCACTAGCGCCATGGTTTTAGTGGTTAGACCCGTGGCACGAAAGTAACTCGACACACGGTTTTTAAGGTTTTTTGCTTTACCGACATATAACAACTCCCCTTTACCGTACATACGGTAAACACCTGGGCGAGTCGTTAGATTACTGACAAAATGTTTTGGATCAAACGCTATAGGACTCAAAAAAACCTCGTTGACTACCCCATGCCTAGCACGTTGTAGCGTACAGCCAAGTGAATCAATTCTACATCGCTTTCTATATTCAGCTTAGAAAAAATGCGTGTACGATAAGTACTCACCGTTTTCGGACTAACATTTAAGTGATCGGCAATCTCAGTAGACTTTTTACAATCCACTATCATTTGCGCCACTTGCAGCTCACGGTCAGATAAAGCTTCTAAGGGAGAACCTTTACTATCAATGGAGAATTTTGACAGCGCCATTTTCTGAGCGATGCTTTTTGAAATATAGTGACCACCTTTTTGCACCGTTTCCAAGGCTTCTAGCAATTCTTCGGTATTTGTTCCCTTCGTCAGATAGCCAGATGCTCCAGCCTCCAACAACTTAGTGGGATACAAGCTGTCATCCAAAGCAGATAATGCAATCACTTTAATTTTTGGCAGGATGCGTTTAATTTCCTTGGTGGCCCCTAAACCACCAATGCCGGGCATATGAACATCCATCAAAACGATGTCTGGTAAGAGTTGTCTTGAGTGAGAAATCGCGTCTTCACCGCTGCGAACGATACCAACCACATCAACGCCTTTGATGTCTTGTAGTACACGACTAATACCCAAGCCAACCATATCATGATCATCAACAATCAGCACTTTTAACAAGAAATCACCTCACCACTCTCTTTACATTACCGCGACCGCGAAGTATGGATGTCATCAAAGAGCTAGACTCAATACTATGTGTCATTCCATTATCGCGTCCAAACTCCCTCAAAACAAGCATTTAACACTCGTTTTCATTCTGGCAATGTACCAGTGTATCCCAAGACTTTAAGCTTTTCCTTGCTTATCTTGCGATATTGTTTACGGATACCTGACCCTGGCGTCTTGTGAATATAGTAAAACATCGGAGCAATTTCTTCCTCTGCTAATGAAAGCGCTTTCGAAATGGAGCGAATCAAATCGTCGATGTCTAGTGTCTGTTTATCTTCTATCATAAATACTTTAGGGATACTTAAACGCTCCCCAGATATAACACGGTCTACGATTTTAAGATAATTCGCCTCAAAAAGCGGCCAAGAAATGCGCTCTTCCTCATTTTTTAATTTATACCAGCCTGTTTGCGCACCTGCAAAGTAAACGGCAGGATGTGTCCATTTATATGATAATGGATCGCTTCGACATTGACATGCCTCATAATAGGCTGAGCGAGGCTCCAGCAAGCCATATGCTTTATAGGCAGTATGAATCAGCTTTAAAAACTCAGAAATAGTCGGTGGCCAAGCATAAACCTCTTTCGTTCGTTCTACAGCATACGCCAATAACGGCTCTTGAAAACCTTTTAATGCGACCGCCCATTCACGCTTTGCTAACTTTACTTCATCAGGGGTGCTATAGGCCGAAGCGAATTTATGAGTATAAATCGCTTTAAACCGAGCAAACAGCATATTCACCAAGACTCGCGTTTGTTGCTGTGCCTCATCTTGCTGCTGAGATTGGTAAGACGCTTGCTCACCAGTCTGTGTCGTGGATGTTGCTGAGGGCGTCGCTAACTTGTTCTCGAGAGGTTTTACTAAATTTTGAACTGCTTGAGGTTCCTTCATATGAAGACCGATCCGATTGTTTATATTGCCACTGACGTTTTACGTATTTAAAAAACTCACTGTTCCAGGTTCTTACATTCTTTCGCTGCTCTTTGATTCTCAACAAAAACTCTGCTTGTAAAGACAAAGCAAACTCACGCGAAATACCCGATTGGGCAATCTGTTCGAGTGTCGCCTCCTCAGGTTGCCATTGATCTGGCTGTCGAGCACGTTCTTTTTGCTCTAAATACAAATCAAAATCGGTTACACCACGACGATCATTCACCACAGGTGGTTGTGATCGAGCGTTAGGATCTCGTGATGCACTCCTAGCCGGATAAGACGTCGTCTGCTGTTTAGGCGTAAAATGCGACTGCGGAGAATTCCCCCCCGCCGGATGACTTAAAGTCCCATTGGAATAGCCAGAAGAGGCTTTTTCACGGGATGCCTGATGCAGACGATTCATTTTTTCCATTAATCTATCATCTGACTGAGCATTAGAACTAGGAGCAGCATCATGTTTAACCGAATCGGATAAGGCAACCCCACTAGAATTCGTATTGGAAGAACCTGCTGCACTCTTAGGGGTCAGTTGAATCTCTAAGATTTGGTCTTGCTGCCTAAAATGCAATAACTGACTCATTTGTAAATTGTTTAGCAAGCGCATCAAAATGGGCACTGTCCAGAACGGCAGCTGTTTATTAAGATGACTAATCTCCATGCGTAATGCAGGCGCATTGAACATATAGGCTTGCTGCCTTAAAAAAGTCAACAACACCGTTTCTTCCAGACCGATCTGGGCAGCCAAAGAAAATGAAATCGGCAATGAATAATCGTTATTTAACATAATTCTCGCTTCATACGTTTAGCATGACAGTCTAGCAAAAGCTGATTATATAAGCACGATAACCTGCGCATAAGGCAGGCCGCAATCAATAGATTTTTCTTTCATACATAGAATCATGACAGGAGTGTGACGATTAGATTAATTCCCATTGACAGCCCCTTCACCCACTTCTATGCTGAAAATGTGGAGAGCAAATGTCTTCACCCCAAAGTCAACTTTACTGAGGAGAAAAGTTGTATGCATACAATAAACATTACTGGGCACCACATTGATGTCACCCCTGCAATAAAAGAACATATCACTGAAAAATTTAGCAAAGTCTCCAAGCTGACAGACCAAATCACTACGGTGAACGTCACGCTACAAAAAGACAATAAAAAGCAAAAAGCCGAAGCAACTCTTCATCTTCCAGGCAAAGAGATATTCGCTGCCGCCTCCTCTGAAGATAGGCTCTTTCATGCAATAGATGCCATGATAGACAAGCTAACAAAACAAATTGATAAGCACAAAACCAAACAAAGCGCTGCCACCCACAAAGCGGCAGTCGTTTCTTAGCGTCTTAGCCTTCCATTCTCGCAGCTCATTCTGTTAAGAGTAAGACATATCAAAACACCGAGGTACTTCTCGGTGTTTTTTGTATGCGTTAACGAATGCACTACAAAACCCCACTTGAAATTTGGAACTAACAGCCTCATATTGAGTCGTAAGGTATATTAACTTTGAAGGAGTACCACTCATGCGTTACACAGATGCCCTTTCGACACATTCGTCAAAATCGGCCAATAAGACGCTCCGCAACACTTATGGTTTGCTATCGTTAACCTTACTGTTCAGCGCCTTTACTGCGGGAATGAGCTTGGCTTTTAACCTTCCGCATCCTGGCATTATTATCACGTTGGTAGGCTTTTACGGCTTGCTTTTCCTAACCTATAAATTTAAGAACAGCCCTGCTGGTCTTTTGTGTGTATTCGCCTTAACGGGCTTTATGGGGATCACCCTTGGTCCTATTCTGAACGCTTATCTAAGCATGGCAAACGGTGAAAGCTTAATCATGAGCGCCTTAGGCATCACAGGCCTGTCTTTTCTAGGCTTGTCTGGCTACGCCATTGTATCGAAAAAAGACTTTAGCTTCCTCGGCGGGTTCTTAACCGTTGGTTTCTTTGTCTTGTTATTCGCGATGATCGCTGGCTTTTTCATCCATATGCCCGCACTGCAGATCTTTATTTCAGCAGGCTTTGCCCTGTTCTCTGCTGCTGTGATCTTGTTACAGACAAGTCAAATCATTCGTGGTGGTGAAACGAACTACATCATTGCAACCGTTAACCTTTACGTCTCTTTGTATAACATGTTCTTGAGTGTTCTATCATTGCTTGGCATGGCAAGTGACGACTAATTAATTTGCTAGTCAAACACTTTAGGAAAGGCCGCTGCATGCGGCCTTTTTTATTGTTAAACTTGCCTATGACGAAATTCCAGTAAATTTATCCAAGGTCGCAACCATGCGTTATGCTCTCCTCATTACTGGCTCGCCCTATCAAAGCAAGGCTTGCCACAGCGCATTACGGTTTTTAAAAGCCGCACTGAGCAACTCAGATCATGTTCTAGAAGGTGTTTTCTTCTATCAAGATGCAGTGCTTATTGGCAATAAACTGGCACAACCTCCCCGAGATGAGCTGAATTTAACGGCAGCATGGCAAAGCCTCGCAAAAGAACACCAACTCCCCCTTTCGCTCTGTATAGCGGCTTCTGTGCGTCGTGGCATTATTGATGAGAAAGAAAGCCAGCGTTATGAGCTGACTGAAAGCTCTCTAGCGGACGGCTTTCAGCTAGAGGGTCTTGGCAGACTTGTTGAGCTCATCAACACCACCCACAAAGTGATTCAGTTTCGGTGATCCAATGAAAAAAACACTTATTCACCTAACCACCTCACCTTATACAGGACTCGCCTGTAAGGAAGGGTTAGATCTCGCTCTTGTTCTAGGCACCTTTGAGCAACAGGTCGATATTTGTCTTTCCGATGCCGCTACAGCCCTATTGTTTGTCAATCAGGATCCAAGTAGCGAGCATGGTAAACAGCTCCATAAGCTACTTGATGGCCTAGAATTCTACGACATCAACAATGTATTCATTGAAAATAACAAACTCACCAACAAAACTGAGATTTGGCCAAACACTCAAGCACTTAACAAAGAAGAATGGCACTCGTTATTTTCCAAATATGAACATGTATTCAGGTTTTAATCATGCAACTGCATCAGCTTAACCAGCACATTTACTCTGAAACCATCGAAGAGACTTGGCAACATAGTTTGCAAAAAGGCGACGCCTTGGTACTCATCGAAGAAGCTATCTTGCGAACCATCCACCAGAAAAAAATGCTAACGTCACTGATAGAAAAGCAAGGTATCTCGCTTTATTATCTGCAAGCAGATGCTCAGGCTTATGGCCTCACGCCCGATATTGGCAATGCTCTGGACGATACCCAATGGGTGGACATAACACTGTGCGCTGATTCAAACATTAGCTGGTAAAAGACATGACACATCACTCTGATCATCTTGCCTTAGATGAAGAAGGCTATTTACTTAATTTAGACGACTGGACTCCCGAACTCGCCAAAGAACTCGCTGCCAAAGAAGACCTAACACTGTCCTCGGAGCATTGGGAGATCATCCATTTATTACGACACTTTTATCAACAATTTGAGGTCTCTCCTGCCATGCGCCCCTTAGTGAAAGCCGTCACAAAAGAGCTTGGCCCAGAAAAAGGCAAGAGCATTTATCTGATGAAGCTATTTCCTGGCAGCCCACCCAAGCTAGCCGCTAAAATTGCAGGTTTACCCAAACCAGCAAACTGTCTATAAAACAAGAAAACAATAAGAAAAAGGCGCTATTTGCGCCTTTTTCTTATTTGTTAAACGGCTTTTTAAAAAGCCTGCTTAATCAATACTTTCCATGCCACTCAAGCTTGCTTTGCAATGTCACCACCTCTCCAATAATCAACAAAGCTGGCGATTTCACGCCATTATCGGTTACCACTTGGTGGATACTGCGAATCGTCGAGGTAAACACCCGTTGCTCTGACGTGGTGCCTTTTTCAACAACCGCAACCGGCATAGAAGGTTTCATGCCAAATCGAATCAACGATTGGCTGATTTCTTCAAGCCCTGTTAGCCCCATATAAATGACCAAGGTTTGCGCTGGATGAACCAATTCATCCCAAGGCAACTCCGTCGTACCGTCTTTTAGATGCCCCGTTAAAAAGCGTACTGATTGCGCGTAGTCTCGATGGGTAAGTGGAACCCCCGCATACGCCGCACAACCTGCTGCGGCTGTTACACCAGGCACCACTTCAAACGGCACTCCCTCTTCTACAAGTTCTTCTAGCTCTTCGCCACCACGCCCGAAAATAAAAGGATCACCGCCTTTAAGACGAACCACCACCTTACCCTCTTTGGCCTTTTTCGCTAACAGGCTATTAATCTCTTCTTGAGGGAGGCTATGCAAGGATTTCGCCTTACCCACATACATTTTTTCAGCACTGTCTGGGATCAACGCAACAATATCCGCTCCCACTAAACGGTCGTAGAGCACCACTTCCGCAGTGGTAATCAAACGATGTGCCTTGATGGTTAATAAATCGGGATCCCCTGGACCTGCACCGACTAGATAGACTTTACCAGCCATATTTCTTCTCTTGTTATCGTTTACAAAAAAGCCTCCTTAGAAAGAGGCTTTTTGCATTATCAATTCAATGTCACTCAATGCATGATCACTGAGTACGATATTGGCAAATCAAGCTTATGCTTTGCCAATCACTGTTTTACCGCCCATATAAGGCACCAGTACATCAGGAACACGCACTGAACCATCTTCATTTTGGTAGTTTTCAAGAACCGCTACCAGAGTACGACCCACGGCCAAAGCAGATCCATTTAAGGTATGAACCAACTCAGGACGGCCTGTTTCAGGGTTACGCCAGCGAGCCTGCATACGACGCGCTTGGAAGTCCCACATATTTGAACAAGAAGAGATCTCACGATACTTATCTTGACCCGGTAACCATACTTCTATGTCATAGGTTTTATGAGCAGAGAAACCTAAATCGCCACCACATAAAATGACGGTACGATAAGGAAGCTCTAGCTTTTGCAAAATCACTTCTGCATGACCAACAAGTTCTTCAAGTGCTGCCTCGGAACGGTCAGGGCGGCAGACGTGCACTAATTCGACTTTTTCAAACTGGTGCTGGCGAATCATACCACGTGTGTCGCGGCCATAACTGCCCGCTTCACTCCGGAAGCACGGTGTATGAGCAACAAACTTTCTATGCAGATCCACATCGTTGAGGATCTCATCACGCACTAGGTTAGTGACTGGCACTTCGGCAGTTGGAATCAAGTACAAATCATTGTTTCCACTGTCTTTATCCACAGGCACTTTGAACAAATCTTCTTCAAACTTAGGCAGCTGCCCCGTTCCTTTTAAAGAATGGGCATTGACCAAGTAAGGCACATATACTTCTGAATAGCCGTGAAGGTCCGCATGAGTATTGATCATAAACTGTGTTAAGGCTCGATGAAGACGCGCTAGTTCGCGATACAGAACCACAAAACGGGAACCCGTTATTTTAACGGCGGTTTCAAGATCTAATTGCTCTAAAGCGGCCCCTAGATCCACATGATCTTTAGGCTGAAAGTCGAATGTTGTCGGCTCTCCCCAACGGCGAATCTCAACGTTATCGTCTTCAGAGGTGCCTTCAGGAACCGACTCATGGGGAATATTTGGAATTCCCTCTAACAGACTCTCCAGTTCTTCCTGAATTTGATTTAACTGTGCCTTCGCACTTTCAAGATCATCGCCTAAACTGGCCGTCTGTGCTTTTAACTCTGCCGCTTTGTCTTTATCGCCTGCTTTCATCGCTTGGCCGATTTCTTTAGACACGGAGTTACGGGACTGTTGCAGTTGCTCTGTTTCAACCTGAATCGATTTACGGCGCTCTTCTAAAGAAGAAAAATGAGCGACATCCAGCTCATAACCTTTTTTCTTAAGCTGTGCCGCAATGGCTTCTGGATCAGCGCGAAGCGCTTTAATATCTAACATCGGTGCAACTACGTCCTCTAACAAAAATGATCAACAATAACGATCGAAAACCTGATTGAAAACCAATCAGCGAAATAACGGGATCAATCTCAACCTGCTTAAAAACGTTCTATTTAAACATGCTCTATTGAAAAGCTCTCTATTCAAAAGCAATGCGCTAAAAAGATCCCCCAGCAATGGCGGCAATCTTTAAATAAGCAGCTCAATGATAAATAGCTTACGGCACTAAGCCAAGCGTCCATATTAATCAAGGAGACAATTTCTAAAGAAAAGACAAAAAAAAGTGGTTAATGGGTCTAAAAATGCGTACTACCCAAGCCACTCACTTAATGATCTTCTGAATAACGTTTCATTAAACTGCTCGCATCTAAATCCGACAGCCATTCTAATTTATCCCCAATTTTCTTTTCAAGGCCACGTTCTGTCGGGTAATAATATCGGACCTGAGACACTTCTTCAGGAAGATAATTTTCACCTGCTGCATAGGCATGCTCTTCATTATGAGCATAACGGTAGGACTCTCCATGCCCCATACTTTTTGCTAGAGACGTTGGGGCATTACGCAGGTGAACAGGCACCTCATAACTTGGTTGTGATGAAACATCCGACATGGCTTGGTTAAACGCTTTATACACAGCATTACTTTTAGGTGCGCATGCCATATATACGGCGGCTTGAGCAATCGCTCGATTGCCCTCTCCGGGGCCAACACGCTCAAAAACATCCCAAGCATTCAAACCAATTTGCAAGGCTCTAGGATCGGCATTACCGATATCTTCAGAGGCAATGGCCAATAGACGACGTGCAATATACAAAGGATCGCAGCCACCATCTAGCATACGTGCCATCCAATATAATGCGCCATCTGGTGACGAGCCACGGACAGACTTGTGAAACGCCGATATTTGATCATAAAAGGCATCGCCGCCACGATCAAAGCGCCGCACACTGCCCCCCAACACATCCTCAAGATGTTCATGGGTGACTGGCACATCAGGTTCAACAAAATCCGACAATATTTCCAGAAAATTCAGTCCCCGACGAATATCACCATCCGCCGCTTGCGCCAGAATCGACAAGTCATTATCGCTCAGTTGCAAACCAGCTTGTGCAATGCCTCTTTCTGAGTCCGCCAAGGCTCGCAGCAAAACCGCTTTGATATCTTCAACAGAGGGGGTTTTCAGCCGATACACACGGGCACGAGACAAAAGCGCTGAGTTTAGTTCAAATGCAGGGTTTTCCGTTGTAGCACCAATAAACAAGAAAGTGCCATCTTCGATGTACGGTAAAAAAGCATCTTGCTGGGACTTATTAAAGCGATGCACTTCGTCAACAAACAGCACCGTTTGCACATCACGCATCATCCGCATTTGCTTCGCCTGATCTACTGCGGCTCGAATATCTTTCACGCCGGACATCACCGCCGATAGTTCAATAAACTGAGCATCTAACGCATGGGACAATAACTGAGCAAAAGTGGTTTTACCAACGCCTGGCGGCCCCCACAAAATAAAAGAGTGGCAATGCCCTGTTTCCACCATGCGACGCAACGGTCGTCCCTCACCCACAAGATGAGATTGACCAATATAATCACTCAATTGTCTGGGGCGCATTCGAGCGGCTAAAGGCTGATAAGACCCCGCCTGTTGATCGGCAAAGAGGTCTTCCATTATTGCCCTTCTTGAATCACGTCCACGTCATCAGGAACGGCTAAAGAAAATGTCTTCGCAGGCTCACCGGTATGAAATTCCACGTCTTTAAAGTGAATAATGGTCGTCTGCCCCAAGCCATCCAAAATACTCATATCAGAAATTTTGCCATCTTTAAACGACAAGGTGAGCTGTTTAAACATGTTGTCATCTTGGTTTTTCGGCTCTAAACGAAAACGGTTAGCATCGAGCTTCGTCACCTTGTAATTTGGCAAAATTTTCGCCGCAGGCATTCCCAACAAAGCAGCAGGAGAACGCCCAACTTCACCAGACAATGGTTTTTTGGTGGCTTGTTGTAAATCCACATCCCAGATCATCACGGTTTTACCGTTAGAAATAATCCGCTGAGGATAAGGTGCAACACTTTTCCACAGAAAGCGATTAGGCTTGGCAAGGATAAACACACCTTCACTTTCCTGAACTTTTTTACCCGACCCATCATAGGTTTCTTGGTGAAATGCGCCCTTTAAATTACGGTTATGCTCCAAAAGTTGGCTCAATTGCGCCACAGCACTGTCGTTGTTGCTGGCAGCGAAAGCAAGATTACTGAATCCTGTTAACACAACTGCCATTACTAGCATCATTCTATAAATCAAAATACTCTCCTGGAATTTTTTCCTGAGCCGTCACTCAGGAATCAAAATATCACGTTGTCCGTTGGTGCCCATTGGACCCACCAATCCTGCTGCCTCCATGGCTTCAACGAGATTTGCAGCTCGGTTATAACCAATTTTTAAGCGCCGTTGTATGGACGAAATGGACGCTTTACGTGTTTCAATGACTATTTTCACCGCCTCATCGTAAAGAGCATCTTTGTCTTCTGTCCCCTCACCGGACATCAAATCTTCTGGGTTTACAACCACATCATTAATGTAGTCAGGCTCCCCGCGCTCTTTCCACTCCTCCACTACGGCGTGGACTTCTTCGTCAGACACAAATGCACCATGCACACGAATCGGAGTAGGCAAACCTGCTGGTAAATAGAGCATGTCCCCCATCCCCAACAGTTGATCCGCCCCACCTTGATCCAGAATGGTTCTAGAGTCAATTTTTGATGATACTTGGAACGCCATGCGTGTCGGAATGTTCGCTTTGATCAATCCAGTGATTACGTCCACTGAAGGTCGCTGAGTCGCTAGAATCAAGTGAATACCAGCCGCTCGTGCTTTTTGTGCAATACGTGCGATTAGCTCTTCCACTTTTTTACCTACGATCATCATCATGTCGGCAAACTCATCCACTATGATGACAATGTAAGGTAATGGCTCTAGGTGCGGCACGGTTCTCGCCACGCCATCCTCTGAGAACATGGCCATCTCAGGCTGCCATAACGGATCCTCAATCGGTTTACCCGCTTCAATGGCCTCACGCACTTTCTTGTTATAACCTGCGATATTTCGTACACCCAATTTCGACATCAGCTTATAGCGACGCTCCATTTCATCAACGGACCAACGCAAGCCATTAGCGGCATCTTTCATATCCGTGATAACGGGCGTCAGCAGGTGGGGAATCCCCTCATAGATCGATAGCTCCAACATTTTAGGGTCAACCATGATCATGCGCACTTCGTCTGGGGTAGACTTCAGTAGCATGCTCAGGATCATCGCGTTTACCCCAACAGATTTACCTGAGCCGGTTGTCCCTGCCACCAGCACATGGGGCATTTTTGCCAAATCCACCACCACAGGCTCACCAGAAATGTCATGACCAAGGGACAAGGTTAAAGGCGAGGTGGCTTTATCGTACATCTCGCAATTAATCACCTCAGAAAAATACACAGTGTCGCGCACTTGGTTAGGAATCTCGATGCCGATAGTCGATTTACCCGCAATGACCTCAACCACCCGCACACTCATGACACTCATCGAACGGGCTAAATCTTTAGCAAGATTCGTAATCCGTGAGACTTTTACCCCCGGAGCTGGCTGTATTTCAAATCGCGTAACCACAGGGCCGGGATTAACTTCAACCACTTCAGCTTTTACACCAAAGTCTTGCAAGCGACGTTCTAACAACTCAGACAAGCCCACCAGCTCATCTTCCGTGTATCCGCCCTGTTTGGGTCTGGGTTTCGCCAATACAGAACGATCCGGCAAAGAGTAGGTTGGTTGAGAACGAGAGGACTCTTCTTCCGAATAAGGCCCATTAATGTTGTCTAGCTGCTTGGCTTCAGACAAAGTGCGAAACGCAGGACGATGCGTTGAACTAGCCCCTTCGACAACAACGGCCTCTTGACCACGTTTCTGTGATATAGGCTCTTCTGCAGCCGACTCTACACTGGATGCTTTCTCTTGAGTCATCGCCACCGAAGCACCCGGGCTGGCTTTGGGCGCAGACGTAAAATCAAGTGGCTCTTCCATCTCCTCGTCTAATGCCAAGTTCTTAGCCTGATCATTTCGAGAGTATTTCGCCTCATCTGCCCGCTTTTTCTGCTCAGCGCTTTGCAACACCTGTGATTCGTCATCTTCGATATACAAGGTGTCGCCAACAGGCACATCTGCATCATCCCAAGATAGTTCATCAAGGCCATCAAAAACAGGCTCTTCATGGGATATATCATGTTCTTCTTTGGCTTTTGATGATTTAGAACGAGAGAACAGCCTAGCCAACGAAAACCGCTTCTTAACAGTGGATTCCGTCTCTTCTTCCTCAACCGGCTCAACAGGAGACGCATAAGACTTTTCAGCGCCAGCTTTCGCCTTGCTGTCACGGGCCAATCTTCGCTTGCGCAGAATAGCGGGCTCATCTAATTCATCATCAAGCACATCCAGCGTCGCCTTCTTCCCTTTGGAAGCACTTGGGGTGGAAGCTTTCACCTCTGTTTCATCTGGCGTTAACAGTGCTTCTTGAGCGAGCCTCTCTGCTTTGGCCGCTTTTCTAGCCAGTCGGTAATCGTTCAGCCTGACGATCAGATTATACACTCTCGCCCCTAAGCCATCGATCACTGCCATCCAATGTACCTGGGTTAACAGAGTAAACGCCAAAATAACCAAAGCTAGCCCAACTAGCGTTGCCCCATCATAGCCAATAAAGCGATATAACAGGTTTCCCAGTCCGCGCCCTAATATTCCTCCCGTACCATACTGCAACGAGGTGTTGCCCACGGTATGTAAATAACAAAGCATCGAACCAAAAGACAAATACAGGATGGAGCCAATCGTGCATAACAGCGCATTATTAATCGCCAACAACTTATGAGGGTTGCGCCATAAAATGATCACTACCCACAAAAACAAGGGCGGTAATGAATAAAACAAAGAGCCAAAAAAACTTGAAAACAAATCGGCGATAAGCGCACCAATTGGCCCCATCGAATTATGTATCGGCCCACCGCTACCAGAATAAAACCAGCCGGGGTCATCTGGACTGTATGTGTACGTTGCCAAACCAAAGAAAAGCAAAAACAACAAAGCGGCAATGAACGCCGCCTGTTTGGCAAACACATTCCAAACCGGTGATCGTCCAGACTCACTCACTTCTTCAGCCAAAACACATCCATCCTGTTACTATAAGTTAGATAAAAATAAATCAGGTAAAATACAGGCTCCAGAGCGGAGCAATAAGTACGCCAAGCTTAACATAAAAACGCGTCGCCAAAGAATCGACCATTTACTTTTACAAACTTCTTGCTTGTCGTAGAAACACTACAGACTAACTATTACTTTAAAACACTATGACTCTATAATAGATTGTTTTATAAGGGCCTTTGAGTAACACACAACTAAATCAATTGACCGCCTTGAATCAACACTTCCA
This sequence comes from Marinomonas sp. 63XJN7_7_ISO-PGPR-S23-202, assembly GCF_056173505.1. Lineage (NCBI taxonomy): Bacteria > Pseudomonadati > Pseudomonadota > Gammaproteobacteria > Oceanospirillales > Oceanospirillaceae > Marinomonas > Marinomonas sp. 63XJN7_7_ISO-PGPR-S23-202. The sequence continues at coordinate 3,713,600 of NZ_CM149677.1, forward strand.
AATACACATTAAGGGCGCAAACCGTATGCCTCAGCACTATCAAACCGATCAAAACCCAAATGATCCCAATGAAACCATTCAACAGGAATTAGTACTGCTAAGTGACGATGCACTTGATACTCCTAACCCTCATAAAGCACTAGACGATCCTGAGGGGCTTTCCGCCGTCGGCGGTGATCTCTCCTCAGAGCGCCTAATCCATTTATACAGCAAAGGTTTTTTTCCTTGGTACAGTGATCCAGACCCGATTTTATGGTGGCATCCAAAAGAGCGCTGCACACTGGCTCCCCGAGATTTTCACGAATCAAGATCCTTAAGAAAAGCGGCCAACAGAGACAACTGGTCATTTAGCCTGAATCAAGACTTTGATAGTGTCATCCACCACTGTGCAGAATTGCGCGCCCAACAAGAAGGCACTTGGATTTCTGACGACATTAAAAACGCTTATAAGAATTTACACAAGCTAGGCTTTGCCCATTCTTTCGAGTCTCGTATTAATGGCAAACTGGTTGGCGGATTTTATGGCGTCGCGATGGGCAAAATGTTTTTTGGCGAGTCCATGTTTTCACTCTACCCCAATGCATCAAAACTCGCGCTCCGAGAGTTTTGCCGCCGTTCTGAAGAGTATCATATTGAACTAATTGATTGTCAGGTCGAATCCGATCATTTGTTGACTCTTGGAGCCAAGCTCATGGCGAGGACAAATTTTGTTCATGCTCTCGAAGCACTGATCCCGTCTCCAGAAAAAAACGATTTATTGAATAATCAGGCCATTTTTGGCATCAAAACGCCCAATTTCTAAAAATAACCATCGCTTAAACAGCATCTAAGTTTGCCTTACGCCGACTTTTTAGGCAAAATATGCCTCGATCAAATTTCAGACATCGTTAAACTTAGTAAAGAGACTTTTAATAAAGGTCCGGTTTTAGTCGTTTAGCGATAAATCGGTCGAAGAAGAGACTCGACTCTCCTTGCCGTCTGCGAATTCACCCATCGGTTTGGTTCGCGTCTACTAATAAATTTAGTTAATACCATAGGACACATATTGTGGCAAAAGAAGAAGGCTTAGAAATGGAGGGCACGATCATTGATACGTTGCCTAATACCATGTTCCGTGTCGAACTAGAAAATGGACACGTTGTAATTGCTCATATCTCTGGAAAAATGCGCAAAAACTACATCCGTATTTTAACTGGCGATAAAGTGAAAGTAGAACTAACCCCTTACGACCTTTCCAAAGGCCGTATCGTTTACCGTTCTCGTTAATTCATTGCTCACCAAAACGTTTGATTTCAAACCTTGGTGCACAGCAATAGAAACATAAAAAAACCGGACAGAGTCCGGTTTTTTTATGGCTTACCTCTCTATTCTGTTCTGTATCTATTGCTATTCGCTATGGAATAGAAAAATACATTAGATCAGGCCACGTTAATGAACAACAGCCTCTTTGACAACATCAAATTTAAGCTCATCACGTTTTTCATCCAATGTCACCTTCACATTCCCCCCTTCATGCAAATCACCAAATAGAATGTGATCGGCCAGCGGTTTCTTTAGGTGCTCTTGAATGACGCGAGCCATTGGACGCGCGCCCATCTGACGGTCATAACCTTTGCTCGCCAACCAGCCACGGGCGGTATCGGAAACTTCCAGTAATACGCCCTTAGGATCCAATTGAGCCTGCAATTCCACCAAAAATTTATCTACAACGCTAAAGATAATACGCTCATCCAGTTGTTTGAACTGAATAACCGCATCCAAACGGTTTCTGAACTCTGGTGTAAAGGTACGGTTGATAATCTCTAAGCCATCGGTTGAGTTATCTTGACTAGAGAAACCAATTGAGCGTTTCGCTAACTCTTCCGCCCCCGCATTTGAGGTCATCACCAGAATCACGTTCCGGAAATCGGCTTTGCGGCCATTGTTATCCGTCAGCGTACCGTGATCCATTACCTGCAATAGCAGATTAAAGACTTCAGGATGGGCTTTTTCAATTTCATCCAGCAACACCACACTGTGTGGATTCTTGGTAACCGCTTCTGTCAGCAGCCCGCCTTGGTCAAAACCAACATAACCTGGTGGCGCACCAATCAAACGAGACACCGCATGACGTTCCATGTACTCAGACATATCAAAGCGGATCAACTCAAGCCCCAATTGCTTAGCAAGCTGTTTGGTGACTTCTGTTTTACCCACACCCGTTGGCCCTGCCATTAGGAAAGAACCTATTGGTTTTTGCTCTGCCTTCAAACCAGCGCGAGACAATTTAATCGCAGAAGACAGTGAGTCAATTGCATCATCTTGCCCAAACACCACCATTTTCAGATTGCGCTCTAAGTTAGACAAGACCTGACGATCATCGGAGTTAACCGCTCTAACAGGGACACGAGCAATCTTAGACACGATGTCTTCAATATCAGATACGGTAATGATCTCCTTACGCTTATCTTCCGGTTGCAAACGTTGATAGGCACCGGCTTCATCCACCACGTCAATCGCTTTGTCTGGCATATGACGATCGGTCACATAGCGCTGAGCCAATTCCGCGGCCGCCAATAACGCTGGCTCTTCATATTTGATTTTATGATGCTCTTCAAACGCTCCGATGATGCCTTTGAGAATTTGATAAGTATCATCGACACTAGGTTCATTCACATCAATTTTTTGGAACCGACGGGCCAAAGCGTGATCTTTTTCAAACACACCACGGAACTCTTGGAACGTGGTAGATCCGATACAACGCAATCCGCCCGAACTCAATACAGGTTTCAACAAGTTTGAAGCGTCCATCACACCACCAGAAGCGGCACCCGCGCCAATTATGGTATGAATTTCATCAATAAATAAAATCGCATTGGGCTGTTTTTTCAACTCGCCCAAAAGATGTTTAAGACGTTTTTCGAAATCACCACGGTATTTCGTACCAGCAAGCAAAGCCCCAAGATCTAAAGAGTAAACCACGCCATCGGCAATCACATCTGGCACTTGACCGTCGACAATACGCTTAGCTAACCCCTCGGCAATGGCGGTTTTCCCCACACCCGATTCACCGACGAGTAATGGGTTGTTTTTACGACGACGAGACAAGGTTTGAATCACCCGCTCAACTTCGTATTCACGACCAATCAATTTATCGATTTTACCGGCTTTGGCTTCTTCGTTCAGGTTGGTAGCGAATTTTTGCAACGGTGCTGTTGCCCCTTCTTCGCCTTCTTCCTCTTCTTGTTCCATCCCTTGAGAGGAGGCATTGCCTAATTTCGAGATGCCGTGCGCCACGTAATTGACCACATCAATGCGGGCCACACCATGTCGTTTTAGTAAATAAACAGCTTGGCTTTCTTGCTCACTAAAAATAGCGACCAACACATTGGCACCCGTAACTTCACGTTTACCAGAAGACTGTACATGGAAAACCGCGCGCTGCAGCACTCGTTGGAAGCCTAACGTAGGTTGAACTTCGCGTTCTGTGTCATCATCAGGAATCAGCGGTGTAGTACTATCGACAAACTCCTCAAGCTCCTTACTGAGCGTTTCTAAGCCAACGCCACAGGCAGTTAGGACAGTAGATGCCGCACCGTTACTGATCAATGCCAGCAACAAATGTTCTACCGTCATGAATTCATGGCGCTTGTCACGCGCCGCTTTGAAGGCATTATTTAGGGTCTGTTCTAGCTCTTTATCTAACATTGCTATTCCCTCACTCTGAGTCAGTCGACTTTTTCTAAGTCACACATTAAGGGGTGCTCATTTTGCTCTACAAACTGTTGTACCATTGCCACTTTGGTTTCTGCAATATCAAATGGATAAATACCGCAAACCCCTTTCCCTTTTTGGTGAACCTCCAACATCACCCGATTGGCTTTTTCCCCATCCATTGAAAAAAAGCGCTGAAGAACAAATACCACAAAATCCATTGGTGTGAAATCATCATTGAACAACACCACTTGGTACATGGATGGCGGTTTCAACTCTGTTTCGTCTGGCGCAAGGGCAATATTAGTATGCCCAAACTGATCCTCATCTTCTGATATTAGTCTAATTTGTTGATTTGCAATCATCCCATGCCTCTGAGGCTACAATTTTTCACATAATTCACCATAAAAAGGTGCATTACAAGCTTATACGTATACACATTACCACTTGGATTTTACAAATCCCAAAAGGGCTTCTATCCTCAATTATGAAAAGGTTAAAATGTGCAACCAATGTTTATGATTAAAATCATAGCACGAATACAACTTAACATTTTGAACCTATTAAGTAAGTCATTACATGCTTTAAATACGTTACGCAGGCTTTTAATGAACACTTTACGTGATAATTCAAAGCGCTGCGGATTATTAGCCCTCTATGGTAACTAGAGTAAATAAGGAGTGACTCATGCACAGTGGATCCGTTAAGTGGTTCAACAATGCCAAAGGCTATGGTTTTATCGTTTGTGAAGAATTTAACGAAGATTTATTTATTCACTATTCTGCCATCAAGGTAGAAGGCTATAAAACGTTAAAAGCTGGACAGGCGGTGACCTTTCAGGTTGAACCTGGTAAGCGTGGCCTTCATGCCATTGATATCACCCCAGTAACGACCAGCCAATCGGATGCTCCCCAACAAGAAGAGAAAGGAGAGGTTACTCAGCAAAAACAAACCGCCTAACGTCACACCTTTAAGCCAAGGCGACGTATTACGTCGCCATCGTGCGCTTTTTTTGCTATCTTACCTGTTATAGGAAATATACGCAGGTAGGCTTTTTATTGTCCATCCTACCCGTTCTTTTTACTTGAATCATTCATCTGAAGATTGCAATCACCCCATGAGCTCCTCCCTTATTGCCTTTAACAAGCCCTTTCGAGTACTCAGCCAATTCTCCACTGACGATGGTAAAACCACATTAGCAGAGTTTATCAATGTGCCTGATTTTTATGCCGCAGGTCGTCTGGATTATGACTCAGAGGGATTAATGCTGTTAACCAATCAGGGAGCCATCCAACACATTGTCGCTTCCCCTGATTTTAAATGGCCAAAAACCTATTGGGTTCAGGTAGAAGGCGAGATAACAGACCATGCACTCGAACAACTTCGCCAAGGCGTCGAACTAAAAGACGGCTTAACCAAGCCCGCCCAGGCCTCGCGTTTAGCCGCACCAGACCTTTGGCCAAGAACCCCTCCAGTTCGTTATCGAGAAGCCATTCCGACGAGCTGGATAGCACTACAAATCCGTGAAGGAAAAAATCGTCAGGTACGCCGTATGACCGCTGCAGTCGGCTTTCCTACGCTACGCTTAATTCGCTATGCCATAGGTCCCTACACCTTAGAGGGGCTCAATTCAGGTGCTTGGCGATTTGCAGACCCCACCAGTGAACTTATCCAAGAGGTAGAGTACTTTGAAAAACGAAGAAAGAGGAAGACTGCCACACCTAACCGTCGCCGCCCTAGTAACAAGACGCCACCCACACCTCGAAGTCAACCAGTACCTCATGGTAAAAGAGTGGCAGGACGGACAACTGGTCATCAATCAGCCCGCCGGACACGCCGAAAATAATGAAAGCGTCACCGAGGCGGTCATTCGTGAAACAAAAGAGGAGTCTGGTTGGATCGTTAAACCAATCGGCTTACTAGGCTTGTATGCTTTTACACCATACGAAGGGGCTGACACCTACCATCGTCTTTGTTTTGTCTGTGAACCGGTAAACGAAACCAACGACCCCCTCGATGCGGATATTGATTCAAGCCATTGGCTCACCTATGAGGAAATCATGGCGCTCCCCCACCGTAGTCCATTAATTAAGACATGCATTGAAGATTCCATAAACAACCCTATTATTTCCTTATCATTCTTGTCTGATCAGCACTTATCGCCTGTGCCGACCTCGCAAAAATGAAGTACAATATGCCATCCTATTCACTGAGGCGACGCCTCTTCGTTCGATGAGAAAAAAACCGGTCATGAAAGAAAGCCACTACCTAACAGATCAACCAGCCAACCACGACAAAAAAGTCATCGTCGGGATGTCTGGTGGTGTCGACTCCTCCGTATCAGCACTGATTCTGATGCAGCAGGGTTATCAGGTTGAAGGCCTGTTTATGAAAAACTGGGACGAAGACGATGGCACAGAATATTGCACCGCTAAGGAAGATCTGGCCGACGCCCAAGCCGTTTGTGACAAACTCGGCATCAAACTGCATACGGCTAACTTTGCGGCGGAATACTGGGACAATGTGTTCGAGCATTTTTTAGCGGAATACAAAGCCGGACGTACCCCCAACCCAGATATTCTATGCAATAAAGAAATCAAATTTAAAGCTTTCTTGGAATATGCCCTAGAGCTGGGTGCCGATTACATCGCCACAGGCCATTACGTTCGCCGTGGCGAAAAAGAGGGCGCTCCCGTTCTCTTAAAAGGGTTGGATAACAACAAAGATCAGAGCTACTTTTTATACGCGGTCGGAAAAGAGGAAATCGGTAAATCTCTCTTTCCTGTTGGCGAGCTTGAAAAACCGGAAGTTCGACGTTTAGCAGAAGAATTTGGTCTGGTGACGCATAATAAAAAGGACAGCACGGGGATCTGTTTTATTGGTGAACGACGCTTTAAAGATTTTCTTGAGCAATACTTACCTGCCCAACCGGGCGATATAGAAACCCTTGAAGGCGATAAAATCGGTAAGCACTTTGGCTTAATGTACCACACTATTGGTCAGCGCCAAGGCTTAGGTATTGGCGGTTTATCTAATTACCCAGATGAACCTTGGTATGTGGTCGAAAAGGATTTAAAGCGTAATGTTTTGATTGTTACCCAAGGCGGTCAGCATGAGTCCCTATTTAAAACTCACCTGATTGCTGACAACTTTGACTGGGTAGCTCGTGAGAAGCCAAACTTTCCGCTGACTTGCAAGGCAAAATGTCGTTATCGTCAGCCAGATCAAGACTGCACCATTCATGAATTGGCGGATGGTCGAGTGGAAGTTTCATTTAAAGAACCACAGCGCGCCATTACACCCGGCCAATCCGTCGTGTTCTATATTGACGATCTTTGCTTAGGGGGTGGCATTATCAATGTCGCGTTTAATAAGCAATAACAAACAGCAACACAGGCTAACAGCCATGGGTATGTATTCATTTTTTAGAGACGCATTTTTAAGAGACGGTGTATTTTGAGCCAACAAGAAAAAAAGCAAACCATTGCCCTATCCGCTATTTTTCAAGCGGCGGAACTCGTCGCCACCTTGGCTAAAACGGGCACACTTGATAAAGATTATTTAAAACCACTGATTGAGAGTATTTTAGTGGTCAACCCAGACTCGACAGAAGACATCTACGGTGGCCAGTGGGATTGCAAAAGCAACCTTGCATTAGGCCGACGTGTTGCTCGTCAAGCACTGGGTAAGGAACGCGCCAGTGTTAATCCAGATACGCTTCGTTATGCTCTAAGCCTGATTCATTTAGAAAGCAAACTGGCCAAAGAGGATGCTATTCTCTCTGGGCTGGGTAAAGGCATTCAACAATTGGACCGCCAAAAAACCCATTACGACGATGTGTTACACGAGAATATGATGGCTGCGATCTCTGGGATCTATCAGGACACCTTGAGCACGATGGCTTTTCGTATTCAGGTGCAAGGTGATAGCCGTCTGCTTCAGCAATCGGCTATCTCTAATCAGGTTCGTGCCACGTTACTAACGGGCATTCGAGCCGCAATGTTATGGCGCCAATTAGGTGGCAAACGTTGGCATTTAATCTTCAAGCGAAAAGCTTTGCTAAACGCCTTAGACGCCCGTTAGCCAAAAAAGACAGTGCCATATAGTGTGTTGCCAGTGACATAAACAGGACAGTGATGCGATAGAAATTCATGCCTAACACCTGCCTAGCGATATGAGAATAACTCACATCAATTATGAGTATATTTTTATCCGATATCTCTGGCATTTTTTTTTAGGTAGTATGTTGGGCAAAATAATATATAGAGTGAGACCTTTGCACGATGTCATGAGCGACGCTAAGACACGGCAAAAACAGACGAGAAAGCGCAGTTTATCGCTATAAATGAGCATTTTGAGTCTGTTTTTAACAAAGTATTGGCAAGCGCAGTAGTCGTGCAAAAGTATCAGAGTGTATTTTGCTTAATCTGGTAAAGCACTGCCTCACACACATTTACCATGACGGCCTACGTCATCTTCTATTTTATTGGCTCATTAGCAGCCTAAAACGTTAGGGGAATTACATGTCAACGAAACAAACCATCTACTACACATTCACGGACGAAGCTCCAGCATTGGCGACAGCTTCTCTACTGCCTATTTTTGGCGCTTTCGCGAAAGAAGCGGACATCGAGCTAAAACTCACTGACATTTCTTTAGCAAGCCGCGTTATTTCCGCGTTTGCTGATCGTCTTCCAGCGGATAAACAAGCAGAAGATGGTCTAAAATTCCTTGGCGACCTAACGGCGGATCCTGAAGCAAATATTGTAAAGCTGCCTAACATCAGTGCCTCGTTGCCACAGCTTTACGCCACCATTAAAGAATTGAATGCCGAAGGTTACGGCCTTCCTGAATACCCAGAAAACCCACAAACAGACGAAGAGAAAGAAGTTCAAGCTCGTTACGCGAAAGTACTAGGTAGTGCGGTTAACCCTGTTTTGCGTCAAGGTAACTCAGACCGTCGCGCACCAGCAGCCGTTAAGAACTATGCTCGCAAACACCCTCACTCAATGGGCAAATGGAGCAAAGCATCAACTTCCCATGCTGACTACATGCGTGACGGTGATTTCTTCTCTTCTGAGCAATCCATCACTACAGATGTGGATCAAACTGTTCGTTTGGAATTCGTCGGTCAAGACGGTTCCGTTGAAGTGAAAAAGTCTCTTCCGCTCCTGGCTGGTGAAGTGCTAGACGGCATGAACATGAGCTGCAAGAAACTTCGTGCTTTCTTTGAAGAAACCCTTCAAGATGCCAAAGAAAACAACATCATGTGGTCTTTACACGTTAAAGCAACCATGATGAAAGTGTCGCACCCAATCGTTTTCGGTCACGCGGTAACGGTTTTCTATAAAGACGTCTTTGAAAAGTACGCTGAACTCTTCAAAGAAATCGGTGTTAACCCTAAAAACGGTCTTGGCAGCGTATACGACAAAATTCAAACATTGCCTGAAGCCAAACAAGAAGAAATCAAACAAGCTATTCAAGACGTTTATAACACTCGTCCTGAGCTTGCCATGGTAGATTCTGATAAAGGCATCACTAACCTACACGTACCAAGCGACGTCATCGTTGACGCTTCTATGCCTGCGATGATTCGTAACTCAGGTAAAATGTGGGGCCGCGATGGCAAAGCACATGACGCAAAAGCCGTTATGCCAGAGAGCACTTACGCCCGCATCTACCAAGAAACCATCAACTTCTGTAAAACAAACGGTGCGTTTGATCCTGTGACTATGGGCACCGTGCCGAACGTTGGATTAATGGCGCAGAAAGCAGAAGAATACGGTTCTCACGACAAAACGTTCGAAATGACAGATGACGGCGTGATGCGTGTTGTCGATGCCAATGGCAACGTTCTGATGCAACACAACGTTGAAAAAGGTGATATCTGGCGTGCTTGTCAAACCAAAGATGCGCCAATCCGTGACTGGGTGAAACTCGGTGTTACTCGCGCTCGTCAATCTAACACACCCGCTGTATTCTGGTTAGAAGAAGATCGTGCTCACGATATTCAACTACGCAAAAAAGTGGAACTTTACCTAAAAGATCACGATCTAGAAGGTCTAGACATTCGCATTATGCCTTACAACGAAGCAATCCGTTTCTCTATGGAACGCATCATTCGTGGTAAAGACACCATCTCTGTAACAGGTAACGTGCTACGTGATTACCTAACCGACTTGTTCCCAATCATGGAGCTTGGTACGTCTGCGAAAATGCTGTCCATTGTTCCTATGTTGAACGGCGGTGGCATGTACGAAACGGGTGCAGGTGGTTCTGCTCCTAAACACGTTCAGCAGCTTGTTAACGAAAACCACCTTCGTTGGGACTCTCTAGGTGAATTCCTAGCTGTGGCAGTGTCTTTCGAAGAACTTGGCATCAAGCACAACAATGCGAAAGCAAAAATTCTTGCGAAATGCCTAGATACAGCAACAGGTAAATTGCTAGACAACAACAAGTCACCTTCACGTAAAGCGGGTGAAATCGACAACCGTGGTAGCCACTTCTACCTTGCACTGTACTGGTCTCAAGAATTGGCAGCGCAAACAGAAGATGCAGGCCTTGCGGCGAAATTCGCGCCACTTGCTAAGCAACTTGCTGACAACGAAGACAAAATCGTTGCTGAACTTGCCGCAGTACAAGGCAAACCTTCTGGTCTATCTGGCTACTACCACATGGATCTTAAAGAAGTGGCTAAGATCATGCGTCCTAGCACCACCTTCAACGATGCATTAGCAACACTTTAATACTCGCTTATACATACAGGTTGTTAGAGATAACAAGCTAGCTATAAAAATCCCCAAGTCAACAATGACTTGGGGATTTTTTGTTTTAAAGGCCACGGATCGAGGTGTTTTTCGAGTGCCACAAAGCTCTATTACCGATCGCTGACTTGAAGCAATTGTCATATAAAACTATAATTTTGTATTACTATGTTTAACAATGTATAGCAAAAGGGCATAAATATGAGAACTGAAATGTTGAGCACTCGCATAGACCATGACACCAAAGCGGCTTTTACCAGCATTTGCGATGAAATGGGATTAAGCACCTCACAGGCGATAAAGCTATTCGCCAAAGCCGTCATCAACTACGGTGGCATTCCCTTTGAGCTTCGTGTTGCACACCCAAATGAAATCACCGCTGCTGCCATGAAGGAGTTAATCGAAGGCAAAGGCCATAAAGCAGACTCAGTTAAAGATATGCTGAACGAGCTGACCGAAGGCAAAGTTAACAATGTATAGCCTTGAGTATTCAACTCAGTTTAAAAAAGACTTTAAGAAAATGACTAAAATGCCCATCCCAGACATTATTGAGATAGGCAATATTATTTCGCAGCTACAGAGAGGCGAAGCTCTTGCCCCTAAAAATGTTGATCATGCACTGACTGGCAATTGGGCTGGTTTTAGAGATTGCCATATAAAACCAGATCTAGTACTCATTTACCGCGTTTTTGACAACCAATTACAACTTGCTCGAATTGGCTCCCACAGCGATTTGTTTTGAGTTTACTTATCACCAGATGTTAGATTTTCTTTATCTAACTCCCTTGCTCGCTTTAAAGTTTCTTCACCGATAGGTGGTTTCCATACTTCCTGATAAATATTAACTCAGTTAACTTTTTTTCTTGTTCTACAGCGCTTGATGATAGCTAAGTACAAAAGCTTTGTACTGTACAAAAGAATAGCAATACCAAAAACAGCTGACGAATAACCATGTGATCCAGCACCTCTAGTATTTTTTGTGAGTTCTAGAGGTGTACTAAAGCCTGAATATAAAATAACCTTCATAAAACAACTAGTTGTACGGCTATCATTCCAAACATTTTTGTGATGCATCCATGTCCTCATACAGCACTCGAACACGACAGACTTCTTAATTAAACGCTTTATAAAAACAGCATGATGCTCTATCAGACCGATTTAGATGGCCCACATCTTATAGGCTCCTCATAGGGTAACTGCCTATAAAGATTCTCCCTTACCATAGAAGTACGCCCCCCTTTTGCCTATAATAGCGGCTCCCTGAAAACCATGTTCGAGGCGTTATCTCAATGGAATTAACTAGCTTAAATGCGATTTCCCCCATAGACGGTCGTTACGGATCGAAAACCAACGTATTGCGTCGCTCAGTAAGCGAATACGGGTTGCTACGTATGCGTGTTATAGTGGAAGTGCGCTGGCTACAGGCTCTTGCCAAACACCCACAAATCACCGAAGTACCTGCACTTAGCAGCGATGCAAGCGCTTTGCTAGATCAGCTCGCTGAGAACTTTAGCGAAGCCGATGCCCAAGCGATTAAAGACATTGAGAAAACCACGAACCACGATGTCAAAGCGGTTGAGTACTTTATCAAGAATAAAATGGCTGACAATGCTGAACTCGCGGCGATTTCTGAGTTTGTTCACTTCGCTTGTACCTCTGAGGATATTAATAACCTATCCCACGCGCTGATGCTCCGTGAAGCACTGGAAGAAGGCATTACCCCAGAGCTGAATAAGGTAATCACAGCAATTGAAGATCTAGCGCTTGAGCATGCAGAACAATCTATGTTGTCTCGTACTCACGGTCAAACCGCCTCCCCCTCAACCGTTGGTAAAGAAATGGCCAACGTGGCGGCTCGCTTGAAGCGTCAACTTAAGCAAATCGAAAACGTTGAATTTTTAGGCAAAATCAACGGTGCGGTGGGTAACTACAACGCCCACCTTTCAGCGTACCCAGATGTTGATTGGCAGGCTCACGCGGAAACCTTCGTGACTTCTCTAGGTTTGACTTGGAATCCTTACACCACACAAATCGAACCACACGATTACATCGCAGAATTGTATGATGCGATCTGCCGTTTCAACACCATATTGATCGATTTTGACCGTGATGTATGGGGCTACATTTCCATGGGCTTCTTCAAGCAAAAAACCATTGCTGGCGAAATTGGCTCTTCCACCATGCCCCATAAAGTCAACCCAATCGACTTCGAAAATTCCGAAGGTAACTTAGGTATTGCCAATGCGATCATGGGTCACCTTAGCGCGAAACTGCCGATCTCTCGCTGGCAACGCGACCTCACAGACTCAACTGTGCTGCGTAATCTAGGGGTTGGTTTGGCACACAGTTTGATTGCCTACCAAGCAACTCTTAAAGGCATCAGCAAGTTGGAAATCAACGCCCCTCGTCTTGAAGCAGACCTGAATGCCGCTTGGGAAGTCTTGGCTGAACCCATTCAAACCGTCATGCGTCGCTATGGTATTGAATCCCCTTACGAGAAATTAAAAGAACTGACTCGTGGCCGTACTATCGACCAAGCAACCATCGAAGCCTTTGTTGATACCCTGGAATTGCCTGAAAAAGCGAAGAACGAGCTTAAAGAGCTTACCCCTGCGACCTATATTGGTAACGCCGTTGCACAAGCAAAAGCCATTCGCAACTAAGGCCCGCTCTAATTAATAAGAGTAAGCCAATTAAAAAGAGTCGTTAAAACGGCTCTTTTTGCCTTTTAGTGATCCAACTTTCTTTATTGTAATGAGCAAATAATGAGCGACTTAAACACTCCATTAAGCATTCTTGGCGGCATAACAGCACAAACCTTTCTCGAGGAATACTGGCAGAAAAAGCCCCTTCTCATTCGCGCAGGTCTTGTTGATTTTACCGTACCACTCGACGCCGACGAGTTGGCGGGCATGGCAATGGAAGAAGAAGTTGAATCACGCATTGTGATTGAAAATGGCCTCACACCTTGGGAAATGCGCCAAGGTCCGTTTACCGAGGATACCTTTGCGACATTGCCCGAAAAAGAGTGGACACTACTGGTTCAAGCAGTCGACCACTGGGTACCTGAGGTTCAGTCGCTGAAAGAGCAATTTCAATTTTTGCCAAGTTGGCGATTAGATGACGTAATGATCAGCTACGCCACCGAAGGCGGTAGTGTTGGCCCTCATTATGATCAATACGACGTCTTTTTGGTTCAAGTGGCTGGAAAACGCCGTTGGCAAGTCTTATCCCCGGATCAATATCAAGACTCCGCCATCCCTAATATTCAACTGCATATTTTAGACAACTTCCCTGTGGATCCAAATATGGATTGGGAACTTGAAGCCGGTGACATCCTGTATTTGCCCCCTAACTTTGCTCACAATGGCCGAGCTCTTGACAGTGAATGCATGACTTACTCCATCGGCTTTCGCGCCCCCAGCATACAAGAGGCGTTGACGGGGGTTCGTGACAAACTATGCGAAGTCGACAACCCAAAAGACCGCTTTGCTCCACCCGAAACAGCGGCTCGACAACATAGTGCTCATATTAGCAAAGACGATATCGCCAACTTACAAAGCCAACTCGCCCGTTTGATCAATCAACCAGACATGCTTGCTCAGTGGCTTGGCGAAACCATGAGCGAAAGTAAATACCCTGAATATTTAGTGCCGTTTAACCAACAGGAGTTAGACACCGCATTTGAGCACGCTCTTCAAGGAAAAACCTTTATTCGCCCTGGCGATGCTCGAATCTGCTACTATTTACTAGAAGATCTAGAATCAAACAATAGCGTACAAATCTTTTGCAATGGTGAAAGCTCGGTGGTGAATGCTGACCTAGCAATTTTTATACAAGCGATTTGTGACCAAACCGAATTTGATTTTTCAGGACTCGATTTAACACAAGACCCAGACCTAGAACCCTTGTTACGTTTTTTACTTCGTCAACAAGGGGTGATCGAACTGGTTGCTAACGAAGAAGACTAGAGGAACCCTACTTGAAGGTACTCACATCCGATTGGAACAGTAGCAAAGACCAACTCACATTTGTGCGTAAACAAGTCTTTATTATAGAACAAGGCATTGCCCCAGAAGATGAATGGGATGATCAAGATGAAGACGCCGTTCACTTTGTCTCATTTGGCACAACCGCCGTGCCGACGGGCACCTGCCGCTTAACGGAAAATGGTCAAATTAGCCGACTGGCCGTTTTGCCTGCTTATCGTCATCAGGGCTATGGCGAAATGTTAGTCAACCGAGCGATCAAAGTTGCCAGAGAAATGGGCATTCGACATGTCTTTTTACATGCCCAAGTAGACGTACAGACCTTTTATGAAAAACAGCGCTTTAAAACCGACGGCAAAATTTTTCTAGAAGCAGGGAAAATGCATATCCGTATGGAACGTGAGATTTAGTCTTCTTATGGATATCTAGCTTAAACAAAAAAAGCGAGCCTTCCATTTTGGATAAGCTCGCTTTTTATATTGTGCGTTTTTAATTTTAAAAAACGATTAATTAAACAACTGCAATTAGCTCAACATCAAACTGAAGTACAGAATGAGGCTGGATCATAGCACCAGCGCCTTGAGCACCATACGCCAGCTCAGCAGGAATAGTAAGACGGTATTTCGCGCCTTCTTTCATCAACTGTAATGCTTCTGTCCAACCGGCAATAACACCTGTTAGAGGAAATTCAATTGGCTCGCCACGAGCGATAGAGCTATCAAAAACCTGTCCATCGATCAAACGACCTTCATAGTGAACACGTACCGTAGAACTGCGTTCTGGGGTTGCACCAGTTCCTTCTTGTGTTACTTCGTATTGAAGACCACTTTCTGTCACTGTCACACCTGGTTTTGCTTTGTTCTCTTCTAGGAAAGCAGCACCTGCCTGAATGTTGGCTTGAGATGCCTCACGACTCTTCTCTTCCATTTTTTGTTGAAGCTCAGCAAAAGCGGCTTCAAGTTCCGCACCTGGAACACGCATTTCAGCACCACTTAGGGCATCTTCAATGGCAGCGAACAAATGGGGTAAGGATAGTTCACCAAGATCACTACCACGAAGTTGATCACCAATTTGACGACCGATGCCATAAGCGATTTTAGATTGGTTAGAGTCGAACGACAGTTCTGACATAGAAATACTCTCTTTATTTGTAAAAAATTTGAGGCGCTATCATAACATAGCCATAAGCTCAGGAAAGAGCCGACTTTCAGGCACCCCAAAAACCTATCCACTTATTTTTTATCGTTGCGACAAAAATAGTATTTGCAAATGATATTGATTATCAATTACAATTTATCATTATCAACGAACTAGGGCACTTCACCATGAAAGCTAAGGTTTTTGTATCGCAAGTCAGCCATAAAAAGCATGATAAAAAGCCCATTGATTACTGGGGGCTACTCTTCGTTGGTATCATCTTGATTGCCTCATTTAGTTGCTTCCTGTTCGACACATACCAGGAAAATATACAGACTCAAGCCAGTACCAACATTATACAAACCACGCAGGCAAAACATGATCTAGATCATCATATAAAAGTGTGAAAGGAATAAACTCTTCTTATAGAAGATCAACAACATGCCAAGGAGAGTCTCCATGTTACCTGAAGTCAACACTATCCTTTACGCCTGCGACTTAGAAGGCCAAACTCAATCCGCGTTGGGGCACGTCATGAACCTTGCCCTTGCCCATCAGGCCAAAGTTGTGGTTATGCATGTACTTGAGCCACTTGGCGCTCAAGCAACTAATATGATTACCAACTACCTGCCTGAAGAAACCACAAAAGCCATGCGCGATGAGGCCGTCAAAAATATCAATGAAAAAATGAGAGAATTGCTCAGCGACTACATTAACGACAACAAAGAAGCGCTATCTGCTTTAGCCCACCCACCTGAAACCAAAATTGCGCAAGGCGTTCCCTATGAAGCCATTATTCATGTTGCTGAAAAAGTGGAAGCCGATATTATTGTCATGAACAGCCGTACTCATAGCCGTTTTGGCCAAATGATCATCGGTTCTACTGCGAACAAAGTGATTCACCACAGCAATATCCCGGTACTGGTTGTACCTATCAAAGCACATAAATAAACAGACACACTAGCCAGAATGCCCCATCTTAGATACACTTACTGTATATATAAACAGTAAGTGTATCTATGATTCTATATATTGCCGAAAAACCCAGTCTCGCCCGCGCTATCGCCGCTGCACTCCCTTCCCCGCAAAAAAAAGAAGAAGGCTGTATTTGGTTACCCAATGGCGATTGCATTAGCTGGTGTATCGGCCACTTATTAGAGCAAGCAGAACCTCATCAATATAACCCAGCTTATAAATCATGGAGTCTAGATCACTTACCCATTATCCCCTCCGATTGGCAATGGCAAGAAAAACCCGGTACTAAAAAGCAACTCAGTATCCTGAAAAGACTTATCAAGAAGGCCAGTCTGTTAGTCCACGCTGGCGATCCAGACCGAGAAGGGCAGTTACTGGTTGATGAAGTACTGCACTACACTAACGTCCCTGCCCAAAAGCTGAAAAGCACACAGCGTTTACTCGTTAGCGATTTAACCCCTGCAGCGGTTAAAAAAGCCCTAAATAATTTGCGATCAAATAGTGAGTTCGCCGCTTTATCACGTTCTGCATTAGGTCGTGCGCGCGCCGATTGGCTATTAGGCCTTAACCTAACACGCGCTTATACGATTAGAGGCCGTCAGGCTGGCTACCAAGGGGTATTATCGATTGGCCGAGTGCAGACCCCTGTGCTTGGTTTAGTGGTCGCCAGAGATAAAGAACGAGAAGCGTTTGTACCCAAGGATTTTTATCAAGTCTGGGCAACCATTCAAACACCGCAAGGCGCCCTGTTCCAAGCAAAATGGCTGCCTAGTGAGGCCTGCCAACCCTATATGGATGACGAAAACCGCGTTCTGAGTTTGCCACTGGCCCAAAATGTCGCCAGCAGAATCACCAACAAGCCAGCTAGAGTCATCGATGCACAATACAAGCAAAAGAAACAAAGTGCACCATTGCCATATAACTTGTCGGCATTGCAAATCGATGCAGCAAAGGCCTTTTCGTTATCAGCCCAGCAAGTACTAGACACCTGCCAAGCACTGTATGAACGCCATCAGATAATCACTTATCCACGTTCCGATTGCCGTTATTTACCCGTCCAACAACACAAAGACGCTCCCGCTATTATTAATGCACTGGCGCGCTCTGGTGGAGACAGGCAGACAGCAGCCGAAAACGCAAACACCTCCCTTAAAAGTAAAGCTTGGAATGATAAGCAAATCACCGCCCACCATGCGATCATCCCAACGACCCAAGCTCACAAAGCTACTTCACTATCAAAAACAGAAGCCTTGGTTTTTAATTTAATCGCTCGTCAATATCTTATGCAGTTTTATCCTGAGTATGATTATCTGTCCTCTTACATCAAGCTAGAAATAGAAGGCGGACTTTTTGAAGCCAAAGGCAACACTCCCATTTCGCTGGGTTGGAAAAGCCTTTTACCGGCCAAAAGCAAAGCAAAAGACCCTGAAGACGAAAACCAGCACGAGCTGCCAAAATTGTCCAAAGGGGAAGCCTTATGGTGTACACAGGGACAAGTGCAAGAAAAAGTGACCACGCCCCCCGCGGCCTTCACCGACGCCACCTTACTCGCCGCCATGACAGGTATCAACCGATTTGTCACCGATAAAGACATTCGCGCCATCTTAAAAGAAACGGATGGGCTAGGCACCGAAGCAACACGAGCCAGTATCATCGAATTGCTTTTTAAACGAGGCTTTTTAACCAGACAGGGGAAACAAATCCACGCCAGTCAAACGGGCCGCGCCTTTATCAATTGCCTACCGAAGCAATTGGTCACTCCAGATATGACGGCAAAATGGGAGTCCGCCCTCAATAACATCAGCCTAGGTGAAACCAGCTATCAATCCTTTATGGAAAATTTAGAAACAAATCTAAACCAACTACTTAGTGCCTCACGAGACATGCCGACCTCTGCGCTACAAAATCTTCCTGCCCCAAGTAAAAAACCTTTTACCAAACGAAAAGGCACAACCAACAGAAAATCGACAGGCACCCGAAAAACCGCCACAACAAATAAAAGCTCGGGGGGCAGAACCGCGACGTCAAACGCAAGACGACGCTCGAAAGCGTCGTCTTAAATCAGTAGAGTGGCAAGTTAGCCTATCGCCAACCAGCCTCCGACACCAATCATCAACGTCCCTGCGATACGATTCATAATCCGCACATTGCCACTTTTCATCAAAACGGATTTTAGAGTGCGACCACCTGTGGCATAGATTAATAAGCAAGTAAACTCGAGACAAAGAATAATAGCGATGAGGATCAACAGCTGACTTGCCAAGGATTGATTGGGATTTAAAAAAGGCGGCAACAGCGCTATGAAGAACGCCCACCCTTTGGGATTAGCAATGGCCGTTACAAAACCTTGAGACAGCAATTCAAACACGGAAGCGACTCGATCCGACGCCTCCATTTTTATGGCCATTTTTCCTTTCGACAGCCACATTTGAATACCGATGTAAGCAAGGTACAACCCTCCAAGCAATTTTAATGCGGTAAACGCCGTTGGGTAATTCAGTAATAGAGCAGCAACACCAATGGAAGATAAAACAGCAACCATCGCTACCCCTGCCAGTTCACCGAGCATCATCCATAACGCCCGCTTTACACCGATGGTCATACCCAATGTCATTGCGAGGGTCATACACATACCAGGGGTGATAGATACAAAGAAAAAAGTGGGTATAAACGCACTTAAAAGAGCCAGATTCACCACGTCACCATTTGAATATCAAAAAAACAGACTATAACCTGAAGGAAAGAACTTTGGATAGCACAAGCTGTGAATTGGATTAGAAATGCTTCTTTTCTTTAAACGTGGCGTCGTCCATGAATTTATCCCATTCATCATTGATGCTGCTCTCCTCATCTTCAACTGTGACGTCTTCTGCTTCTCGCTTCGCCTCAAGTTCTTTTTCTATTTCATCAATAATCCCTTCTAATTGCTTAATAGATGACAAGGTTTCAGGCTTCTCTTTTACTGGGGATAATTGCGATAAGGCTTCTTTATATGACGACAAGGCGACATCCATTTTACCTGTCAAAAAGGCTTGTCGACCTAGATAGGCATGAAAATCAGCATTGAGTTTGTACTTATAAAATAAAAGTAACCCCTCGTAACGAGCCGCCGTATCAGAATTTAGCGTTTTATCTTTCACACTTTGTTTGATAAAAAAGTGGAACGATTCCAATAGCCGCTTCAATTCAATGATTAATAACTCATCATTAATGGGTTTTGCTCGACGCTTTTGTTTACTCGACTGAAACTCTGCCATTTCTTGTTCTAAATGGCTTTTTCGCCGCTGAAGTGCAGAATTGGACTCAAATTGGATAAGTTCATCATAGAGAGTAATCATTCGAGAAAACAACCAAAGCCTCATATCTTTAGGTTGATATTGAGGAGGTAAATCATCAAGATAACGACGCACCTGACGAATCTGGTTATTGATGCTGGCGATTTTACGAAGCCTTTCAATGCGAGCCTGTTCTTTGAGCTGCAAAACAATTGCAACCCCTATAAACCCGCCTATCACAAGCAATAAAACCGTAACTGTCACTGCCGTCATGTTAAAAAAATGCCTTCAATGGTACAAAAACCACTATTTAAAAGGAAAGAAAGATGTGAATATGTTGTCTAGGTTAAGAAAACACGCTCATACATTCTTTACATTATATTGCCGAAACACATTACAAACCAAGCCCAAACTACACTCCTGTTGACCGGTTCGTAAATAATGCCTGCTCAACCGACTCTATTATCCGCTTTAAACGATCAATGTCCCTTTGAGCCTCACCTATAGCCGCGACTTTTTCCATTTCAACCAAGGCAGTCCGATACTTTTCCAATGCTCTTGCCCTTTTATCCATATCTACATCATTATCTGCCTGATAAACCAACAAATCATGGTAGGCAAGACTATTCCCGTAACGAATCAACTCCACTTGTTGTTTCGCTGTGTGCTTATCCACAATGCCATTTAATGCAAAACCTTTGATCAACGCTGGCAAACTAGAAAGCGATGCTTGAACCTTAGACAATTGATCAGATTGCGTCACTCTACCATTATCGGCTAACTTGGTGCTCGACTTTAATTCATCACGTATTTTAAATAACTCTGGTAACTTATCGGCTAGCTCCTGACCATATCGGTCATGGGAGACCAGGTTAGGAACGGTCGCCAAAAGATAGTCAACCAATAGCACCTTTGTCTGGTGAGGCATATAGCGATCCATCACTATATCCAAAATCGATAATATGCGATAACAGCGATTCACCAACTGCTCAGTTACTTTCTTTTTTAATTCGCGTTGTTTTTCATACCATTTCAATACACCAAAAATGGTTAAAATAGCAAAAGAAACACACAGACAAATAACGACAATGAGTGCGATATTATTCATCATGACCTTATTACCAAATCCAGTGAACAGTAAAATGGGACCTATTTAAAACAACGACGCTGTCTTACCAGGGAAGGTATAAATACAAAAAGGCCAGCAAAACTGACCTTTTTGACTAAAACACTCTTCTTCAACTAAAGCAATCAGTAGAAGCTTCATTAATGGCAGTAATTAACTTAATGCATTACAGAGAAGCCTACCAACATATTAATGCATTACAGAGAAGCCTACCAACATATTAATGCATTACAGAGAAGCCTACCAACATATAAAAAATCATTGCAGAAATCAACGCTGATACGGGTACGGTAATCACCCAAGCGGCTGCAATACGAAGAATAGCGGAACGTTTTACCAGTTCTTTTTTCGTCGCTTTCTTCAACCCTTTACGTTCGCCTTTAGAAATAGGCGAAATATAACTGGCATTTTTTAAATCTTTTAGAATTTGGCGTTTTTCATCCACATCCGCCTGAGTAAAGCGTTTCACAAAAGCCTGTGTCTCTTCAACATCATGACCCGCTCTTTGAGAATGCTTAATAATCGAGGCGATTTTCTTCTCATAAGACTGTTTTAGGTACTCCCGTAAGAAACCCACACCAAAAATACCACCAACAGCAATATGAGTAGAACTAACAGGAAGACCAAATTGAGAAGCAATAATCACCGTAATGGCTGCTGCCATCGCCACACAAAAGGCACGCGTTTTATCCAACTCAGTAATTTCAGAACCAACGGTTTTTATCAATTTTGGTCCATACAAAGCTAAACCAACCGAAATACCAAAACCGCCAATCGCCATCACCCAAATTGGAATCGGTGCAGAGTTGGCCACCGCCCCCGTCATTAATGCATCATTGATAGCCGCTAATGGCCCAATTGCATTGGCAACATCGTTTGCCCCATGGGCAAAACTTAATAACGCAGCAGAGGCAATCAGTGGGATGGTGAACAAACTATTGACAGCATCTTTATCGTTTTTCAACTTCATTGCCGCTCTATCAACCATAGGGCGAACTAAAAAGTACCCGGTCATAGCGACCGCAAAGCCAATTAACAGTGCGGTTGTCACGTCCAGTTTTAAAAGGTGCTTAAAGCCTTTGAGAATCAAATAAGTTGAAAACGCCCAAACCATAATCGCCACCAGCAGAGGGACGACTTTTCGCGCAGCGAGAATCATGTCACTACGATAGGTAACCGTGCGCTTAATAAACATCAAAAAGGCCGCCGCAATAAGCCCCCCCATTACCGGAGAGATTACCCAGCTCGCCACAATAGCCCCAAGCTGGTTCCAATTTGCAATTCCCCAACCGCCAGCGGCAATACCCGAACCGAGCACTCCACCAACAATAGAGTGCGTGGTAGAAACGGGTGCACCAAGATACGTTGCTAGGTTTAGCCAAATAGCGCCCGCTAATAGAGCGGCCATCATAATCCAGATAAAGGTTGCAGAGTCTGCAATAGAACTGGGGTTAATAATGCCTTTTTGAATCGTTCCAACAACCGTCCCACCGGCAATCAGAGACCCTGAAGCTTCAAAGATTGCGGCAATCAGAATGGCGCCCGTCATGGAAAGCGCTTTCGAGCCAACGGCAGGCCCAACGTTATTCGCGACGTCATTTGCCCCTATGTTCAACGCCATATAAGCACCGATACTGGCCGCAATCGCTAAAATAGAAACATTAGAAACAGCGGCACCTTGACTCACGGCGTAAAAGCCTGCCAGCAATACAAATCCAAGCGCAATCAGCACACGTATCAGTTCACTGCCACCCAACTGGGTCTTTTCGTTTTTCAATTTGCTTGTAAGATCCATAGAGGCTCTTCTTTAAAGATTTATCTATGCCAAACTGCGGCTCACTTGACAAACTTATGGCTCATCATTCATCGCAAAATGCTTATCCTAGCACTTTCAGAGAGTTTGACGCTTTATTCATCCTGTCACATTTCCTTCATGAAACGTTAATCGCGCGCCATTCTACACCGAGGAAATTCAGATAAAAACCCTAAAAAACTTTTATTGGACTCATTCCTACTAAGCCATCCCTCATCCCTGTGGTGGCAATACAATGGTGTAAGGTGCGCTTCAAAATTCAGTCCAGCAAAACCGCAATATTTAAAGGATTATCTATTAAAATTTGCTTTTTTATTAAAAATTAGTCATAAATATGTAAAAATAATGCATAAAAAACAACCCACACAAACATAATGCCATTGAAATAGAGTTAATCCCCCCCCCAACCAATCAAAGAGGGAACGAACCATGTCAGCAACAATCATTGTCGGAGTGGATGGAAGTGAAGCTGGTAATCGTGCTTTAGCCTACGCAAAACGACTCGCGACGTTAATCGGAAGTGAATGCAAACTAGAACTCGTTTGCGTGGTCGAATGGTCTCCTTATACATTCCAAACACCAGAAGAAAACTCTCATCGTAAAAAACAAAAACAGATTGAAACCCAAAACGCCCAAGAGCGCGTTATCGACCCTGCCTTAGCAGCCCTCAAAGAGGCGGGAATAGACGCTTCTGGCGTAGTGAAATTTGGTAAAGCCTCCTCAATTCTCAATAACATTGCAGTCGAACACAATGCTGAGCAAATTGTTGTTGCTCGCTCCACAGAGCAAGGTTTAAGTGCACGGGTTTTTGGCAGTGTAACCGCCAACCTCGTTATGAGCGCCAATGTCCCCGTAACGGTTGTCAGCTAAGGAGCATGATTATGCTAAAACGTCCCTATTTTCTTTCTACGTCTCTCATCAGCCTACTGCTTTTAACACTAAGCTCAAGCGTACAAGCAGAAGAAAACTCTGGTGGCATTGATGCCGTGGTCAATGAAATGTTTGGTCATGCCACAGGCTGGTTTGTCAGCCTTATCTTTGCACCGTTTCCCGGAACGAGTTTCCCTTGGATTGTGCTTTGGTTAGTCACTGGAGCCTCCATCTTCACACTCTACTTCGGTTTTTTACAATTCCGCGGTGTGGGCCACTCTATTGCCTTGGTAAAGGGTGACTATGCGGACCCAAATGACGCCGGAGAAGTAAGTCATTTCCAAGCACTGGCCACTGCCCTATCAGGAACGGTAGGTCTAGGGAATATTGCCGGTGTGGCGGTCGCCGTTTCTATCGGGGGGCCTGGGGCCACTTTTTGGATGATTCTCGCAGGTCTTATGGGCATGGCCTCCAAATTTACCGAGTGTACACTGGGGGTTAAATACCGTAATGAGTACAAAGATGGCAGCGTCTCTGGTGGGCCTATGTACTATATTTCCAAAGGCTTTAAAGAGCGTGGTATTCCTGGCGGCCGATTCTTAGCTAGCCTATTTGCTGTGTTTTGTATCTTAGGAGCACTTGGTGGCGGCAATATGTTCCAAGCCAACCAAGCCCATGCGCAATTAACCCAAGTTATTGGTAACTATCCAGGTTGGATTACTGGCGTAGTATTTGCCGCGCTTGTCTTTATTGTGATCGTCGGTGGGATCAAGTCCATCGCACGTGTAACGGATAAGATTGTTCCTTTTATGGGGATTCTCTATGTTGGCTCAGCCATTGTTATTTTAATCGTTAACGCCGATAAAATTGGTTGGGCATTTGGCCAAATCTTTGCGGGTGCTTTTACTGGTCTTGGTGTGGCGGGTGGTATGGTCGGAGCCTTGATTCAAGGCTTTAAACGCGCGGCCTTTTCTAACGAAGCAGGGGTTGGTTCTGCGGCCATTGCTCACTCCGCTGTACAGACAAACGAACCAGTTACCGAAGGGTTTGTGTCTTTGTTGGAACCGTTCATTGATACCGTTGTTATTTGTACCATGACCGCCCTTGTCATCATCATTACAGGTCAATTGCTACAAAACCCAGAAACGGGCATGTACATTTTGAACGAAGCGGGTACCGCTATTAAGACCGCTGACGGTTCCTCTGGTGTGGCACTAACGTCTGCGGCTTTTGCTTCTGCGTTTAGCTGGTTCCCTATTTTGCTGGCGATTGCGGTGATTCTATTCGCTTTTTCGACCATGCTCAGCTGGTCTTACTACGGTTTAAAAGCTTGGACCTATCTCTTTGGCGAAGGCAAACGAGCGGAGCTAACCTTTAAAACTCTGTTTTGTGTGTTTGTTATCATCGGTGCCGCCGCCAATCTTGGCCCAGTGATTGACTTTTCTGATGCGGCCATCTTTGCCATGGCAGTTGCGAACATCATCGGCTTGTACTTCTTAATGCCAGTTGTTAAGAAGGAGCTGACCTCCTATCAAAAACGTCTAAAATCCGGTGAAATTGTTAAATATAAAGACCGCGAAAAGGCGAAAAAAGCCTAGCTTCTCAGCCCCTTAACAAGACAACAAAAAGACCAAATGACAGTATCATTTGGTCTTTTTTTATTTAGGTCGTTGGCCGTTTTACTTACTAGGCGACGTCCCCTTATTGCGAACAACTAGGCCTTAGAAGAAGCCCAATGGATTAATGTCGTAGCTTACCAACATGTTCTTCGTTTGTTGATAATGCTCTAGTGCTAGTTTATGGGTTTCACGACCGACACCGGATTTTTTATAACCACCAAACGCCGCATGAGCAGGATATTGGTGATAACAGTTCATCCATACACGACCCGCTTCAAGGTTACGCCCCATGCGATAAGCGAGATTGGTGTCTCGCGTCCATACACCCGCCCCTAGACCAAACTCGCTATCATTAGCTATTGCTAGCGCTTCGGCTTCATCTTTAAAGGTCGTAATACTAATCACGGGACCAAAAATTTCTTCTTGGAACACGCGCATGTTATTTGTGCCCTTAAACATAGTTGGCTGAACATAGAAGCCTTTATCAAAGCCATCCATTGACTCAACACCACCGCCGATCAGAAGCTCTGCCCCTTCTTCTTTACCGATATCAATGTAGCTTAGAATTTTATCAAACTGCTCTTGAGACGCTTGTGCGCCCACTTGGGTATCGGTATCTAGCGGATTACCACGTTTAATGGTTTTGGTACGCTCAATTGCTAGGGCAATAAACTCGTCATAGATGGATTCTTGGATCAAGACGCGGGAAGGACAAGTACACACTTCTCCTTGGTTAAAGAAGGCCAATACCATTCCTTCCACACATTTGCTAATGAAGGTTTCTTCTTGTTGCATAATATCGGCAAAATAGATATTAGGTGACTTGCCGCCCAGCTCCACGGTAGATGGGATGATATTTTCAGCCGCACACTTCAGAATATGCGAACCTACAGGCGTTGATCCTGTAAAGGCAATCTTCGCAATACGCTTACTGGTTGCTAGCGCTTGACCCGCCTCAGCACCAAACCCATTAACTATGTTTATCACGCCAGCGGGTAAAAGATCGCCAATAATTTTCATCAGCTCTAAAATAGACGCCGGAGTTTGTTCTGCGGGTTTTAAGACGACGCAATTACCTGCGGCAATCGCTGGCGCTAATTTCCACGCTGCCATCAATATTGGAAAGTTCCACGGGATAATTTGACCAACCACACCTAATGGCTCATGGAAATGATAGGCCACGGTATTCTCATCCAACTCTGCGGCACTGCCTTCTTGAGCCCGCAAACAGCCTGCAAAATAGCGAAAATGGTCTGCAGCCAGCGGAATATCAGCATTTAAGGTTTCACGTACCGCTTTGCCGTTATCCCAGGTTTCAGCCACGGCCAGCAGTTCTAAATTTTGTTCAATGCGGTCAGCAATCTTCAGGAGTATATTCGCACGATTAATAACAGAGGTTTTCCCCCATGCGGCTCTTGCTGCGTGGGCAGCATCTAACGCCAAGTTGATATCCTCTTCGGTGGAGCGAGGAATACGACAAAAGACCTCACCAGTCACAGGACTTATATTGTCAAAGTATTGCCCTTTTGCAGGAGAAACCCATTCTCCGCCAATATAATTCCCATACTCAGCTTGGAAAGAAACGACGCTACCTTCGCTACCTGGTTTTGCATAAATCATGATGATGTCTCCATTCTTGTTGTTTTTATAACAATGTCTTTTCTTATAACACTGTAGAAATAAGCGACACACAAAGCTTGCCTGTGAGTCCATGATGCTTGTCTGTGTGTCCAATTTTTATTCTAGCTCTTAGTTGACGCTAATGCCTATTGGGTAGATTATTAGTCTCAAACAAATCACGCCATACAAAAATAAACCGAGGTGTGCACATGACAAATGCAGTGATTAATCAATCATTAACATGGCAAAAACGTTCGCCTACTCAACTGGTTGAAAACCGAGTGTGTTTTGCTGGAATAGACTCAGAACTCAGTATCTATGACACGTATGAGCAAGCGAAAAAAGTCAGCTTAAAAGCCGACTCTTTGCTGTATTGCGGCATGGTGACAGGGTCTAAAGTCATGCATACGAAACGAAAAAGCGACATTGCTTTCCTGCCCCATGAATCGTTCATTTTAGCGCCCAATGAAGAAGTGTTTATTGATTTTCCAGAGGCAAAAATCAACCGCCCCACAACCTGCTTGACGATTGCACTGTCAAAAGAGCGTGTTGCGCAAATCAGTGACCGAATGAATGACACAAGCCTTCCCAATCTAGCCGATAAAATAGCCGTCGATCCCAATCAGCCATTACACACCCTACATACTCAAGCGACTCAACAAGTGATTGACCGCTTAACCAGTCACTTTATACAAAATGATCCTGACCGCGATTTGTTGGTAGACTTTGGTGTCAATGAACTCATTATGAGAATTTTGCGTCATCATGGCCGCGAGGCTCTATTGCGCTACACACAAACCGCCCCCGATGCAACAGGGTTAACCTGTGTGATTAATTGGATCGAAGAACACCTTGCTAGCCCTTTAGACATCGATGCTTTAAGTAAAATGGCTTGCATGAGCCGTAGCCGTTTTTACGATATATTTAAGCGACAACTGGGCTGCACGCCACTGGAATACCAACATCAAAGACGCATGGCACAAGCCCATTTAAGGCTCAAAAAAGGCGCCTCAGTCACACAAGTCAGCTTCGAATTAGGTTACCAAAGCTTGAGCCACTTTAGTCGTCGTTTCCACCAACATTTTGGCTTCTGCCCTAGCCAAATAGCTCAAACACGACTGAACTAACAAGCAAACAGCTATGATCATCCAAATCATCACAGGAATGTTCGTTATTGCCTGTTTTCAATAGCAATTTGCTGGCAATTTCATACCACTCTTTAGTATATTAGCGATTTTCTCTAAGCATTGTTAATAGTGTTGGGGAGAATCGCCCCTAGGTCTATTCACTTGTCTGTTAAGGTCAACATGCCTTCTTTATTCAAACACCCCAACTTTGTTAATTATTGGATTGGACAAATTGCCTCATCGTTTGCCTTTCAAATGCTCACAGTGGGTATTGGCTGGCAAATGTACGAGTTAACAAACAGTCCGATGGCACTGGGTTTGGTGGGGTTATGCCAATTTCTCCCGCAACTGGCCCTGACACTCGTCGTGGGCCATGTGGCAGATCGCTATAACCGGCGCCTTATTTGCGTGTGTACTCGACTTACCATGACCATTACCGTTGCCGTATTAGCCATCAGTAATCTAACGGATCATATTTCCGCCACCATTATCTACAGCTGTGCGGCCATGTTAGGGGCTGCTCGCGCCTTTGAAATGCCGGCTAACCAAGCCATTCTTCCCAATCTAGTTCCTGAAGCGCTGTTATCTCGAGCCATGAGCGCTATCGCCTCGGCTCGCGAAATTTCAGTTATTGCAGGGCCTGCTCTCGGCGGCTTAGTGTATCTACTAGGACCAACCACCTTATATTCCACCAGCAGTTTCTGCTTTTTGCTGTCTAGCTTGATCATGTTCTTTCTGCACTATAACTTTGTTGTCAAAGCAAAAACCCCCATCAACATGGCCCATCTACTGGGTGGGCTACATTTTGTTCGCAATAATAAAGTTATTCTTGGCTCCGTATCACTGGATATGTTTGCGGTATTATTAGGTGGGGCCACCGCATTGCTTCCAATTGTCGCAAAAGATATTTTGCATACTGGGCCTTGGGGGTTAGGGTTATTACGCTGCGCACCTGCGCTCGGCGCATTATTAATGTCAGTTTATCTTTCGCGTTGGCCGCTTGAGCACAGTGTTGGTAAGATTATGTTTGCCGCCGTCGCATCCTTTGGTATGGCCACCATTTTATTTGGCTTATCTAGCACACTCATCCTCTCTTTGGCGGCTCTCACCCTGATGGGTGCATCCGATATGATCAGTGTGGTCATTCGCTCTACCTTAATTCAAATAGAAACCCCAGACGATATGCGTGGACGCGTCAGCGCAGCCAATTCAATCTTTATTGGTAGCTCTAATCAATTAGGAGAATTTGAATCCGGAGTAACCGCCGCTTGGTTTGGGGTTGTCCCAGCCATTTTGATTGGTGGTATAGGTACCATTGCCGTTGTGGGTATCTGGATGTATCTATTTCCTACCCTTGTACATCGCAACCGTTTGGAAAAAGATAACACTTGAACCAGCATCGACTCTATTTAAAGAGGCGTTTTTTCTTTTTATCGATTCGCTTCCAAGTCCAACTAGGTGGTTCGCCTTTCAACCAATAAATCAATAACAAGATCACAGTGGCGATACCAACCCCCACGCCCCACTCTTTCAAAGCGACTTTGGGATCATAACTGACACTAATAACCCCAATCACAGCAAAATAAACCACCAGTACAGCCCAGCCTTGCCATGCTGTTGGCTTTCCCCATCCCCAGCCATTTTTCTTAGCGGGAAACCACGTATTTTTACTCTTCTTTTGCACTGCTACCTTCCCATCAATTAGACGACAACGGTTCTATAAACGATAAAGCCCACAAGACTTACCTTTAACCAGACCTTATACCAAAACACATAGAGCAGATAGAAAAAGAGCCTACACTAGGTAGACTCCTTAAGCATTCCCTACGCACAAAAGACTACACTATTGGCTCGATAAAAACTCACCACGTGTTTTGTCACTGCTCTTAAACAAACCGCCTAAGGCCGTTGTTTGCGTGGAAGAGCTGGCATCCATTACACCGCGAGCTTTAACACAGTAATGCACAGCATCAATGCTAACAGCCACATTGTCGGTTTCCAACAAGGCTTGCAATGTGACCAAAATTTGCTGAGTCAAACGTTCTTGTACTTGCGGACGCTGCCCGAAGAAACGCACAATGCGGTTAATTTTCGATAACCCAATGATCTTATTTTTCGGCAAATAAGCCACCGTTGCCGTACCATCGATGGTCACAAAATGATGTTCACAAGTACTAGTAAAGCTGATATTACGCACCTTTACCATTTCATCGACTTTCATCTTGTTTTCTATAACGGTAATCTTTGGAAAATTCGAGTAATCAAGACCAGAAAAAATCTCACGCACATACATTTTAGCGATTCGATGCGGCGTTTCCGCCAGACTGTCGTCGGTTAGATCCAAACCTAACGTGCCAACAATATCCTCAAAGGCGTACTTTATACGCTGATATTTCTCTTCAGAGGTCAAACCATTATCAATCATCGGGGTCTCAAGACCACTCTTAATGAGAGCATCACGCACTTTACGTGCTTCTTCTGAAAGTCCTAGACCACTCACTTTTGCTTGTTCTGCTACAACAGATTTCATATCGATGTCCTAAGTTGCTGTATCTTGTCAGATGACACGGAGGCGAGTTGATCGACCCCAGCTAGACGACTCTTTACAGTCGCTAAACGAGGTGCCTACCTCCATCTAGCGACAAGGTTCTCCCTGTCATATAGCGATTTTCTAAAATGTACCTTACCGCCAACACGCCTTCTTGCTCACCCGGCTCTTGATGTAAAAGAGACTTATTCAAAGCCTGCTGACGATATTCTTCATCGTCTTCTGGATTAAACATCAAAAGAGAAGGCGCGATCGAATTCACGTTGACCAATGGAGCATAACGCTTAGCAAAAGAGCAAGTTAAGTTAGCAAGCCCCGCCTTACTCGACGCATAAGCAATATGCTTACCACTGCCTTTTTCAGCCACATAATCTGTCATATGAATTATATCGGCTTTTCCTTCACGCACAGAGCCTGCAGATAATAAAGCTTCAAATGCCAGATTCATACGGTATGGCGCAAATACATGCACATACCACATTCTTTCCATTAATACGCTAGGATCAATATCCTCTGCCTCAGATTGCCAATCGGACGCATTATGGATGATCCCCCGTAGCTCATTATAGCGTTGTTGGATTTGTACGATGAACTCATCCACCCCAGATTGAGAGGAAAAGTCAGCCCGAATACAATGAACCCCCCTCTCTTCCAGCTCTACAATACTTGGTTTGTGGCGGCGATAAGTAATCACCACTTGATAACCGTCTTCGACCAAGGCTTTTGCACAGGCTAATCCCAATCTCTGTGCGCCTCCTGTAATAATAATTGGCACGTCATGTATCATGTAAGTCCATTCCCATTGAGTAATATTTGTGAGCCACAGAAAACCATATTACCAATATCATAGTATTCTTAATAATATGCTACGGATAATAATGAAAAAAAGATCACCCGTTCTCTTAAAATGTGTCTAGTTGTCTGAAAATTAAACTAGAATAAAGTGAGAAGGTAATGGATACCTACCATGACAAGCAGAATAGCAAAAAAATGATACGCGAATGAATGAGTTCTATCTATCAACACCATAGAAAGGAAAAGAACAATGGATAAGCCGTCAAAGCACCTGAATTCTTCTGGCATCCCCCAAGAGGCATTTGATTGGTACGATGAATATGCTCACGGCGACATTGATCGACGTACTTTCTTATCGAAACTCGGTACACTGGGCATTGCAGGGCTGTCTTTATCTGTTATCGCGGGGGCATTAACACCCAACTATGCGTTAGCTGAACAAGTCTCTTTTAATGACCCAGACATTACGGCCAGCTACTTGGAATTTGACAGTCCAGCCGGATACGGTAAAGGACGTGGTTACTTTGTCGTGCCTAAAGGCATTACTCAGGAATCCCCCGCGCCTGTCGTCTTAGTGGCCCATGAAAACCGTGGACTCAATCCGTATATCAAGGACGTCGTTCGACGCTTAGCAAAAGAAGGATTTGTTGCCTTTGCGCCCGATGCTTTGTTTCCCATTGGAGGCTACCCAGGTAACGATGACGAAGGGAGAGCTATGCAAAAAAGCTTAGATGGTAGCAAAATAGAAAAAGACTTTATGAGCGCAGCCGTCATGCTAAAGCAACACCCACTGAGCTCAGGAAAACTTGGCATGGTGGGGTTTTGCTATGGCGGGTATTTAACCAATACATTGGCCGCTTTTATGCCCGATACACTGAATGCAAGTGTGCCTTTCTATGGTACCCCAGCCACCTCCCATCTTGAACAGATTCGAGGACCGTTAATGCTGCATTTTGCCGCACTCGATAAACGCGTCAATGCAACTTGGCCTGACTACGAAAGAAGCTTAAAAGAAAACAAGGTGAATTACACGGCCTACACTTACCCCAACGCAAATCATGGGTTTCATAACGACTCAACGGCACGTTATCAAAAAGACAACGCTGAACTGGCTTGGTCTCGTACCATTGCCTTTTTTAAACAACATTTAGCAGCCTAACACTATAACCCTAGACACAAAAATGCCCGAGACATCATCGGGCATTTTATCATTGATTCATTTTAATGATGTCTATTGAAAGGTTAATTACCAAACCCAATAACATCATCAAGAGAAAGACCTTGTTTGTCCATCATCAAGCGTAACTTACGTAACGCTTCAACCTGAATCTGTCTGACGCGCTCACGGGTTAGACCTATTTCGGCCCCAACGTCTTCCAGTGTACTAGGTTCATAACCTCGTAAACCAAAACGTCGCGCAATAACCTCACATTGCTTGTCATTCAGTTCATTTAACCAACCTTCAATGCTCTTTAAGACATCCCCTTCTTGGCGGTCCTCTTCTGGCCCTTGGTGGTTGGTGTCGGCAATTACTTCCATCAAACTTTTATCGTTATCGTCGCCCCCGCCAACATAAGAATCGATGGAACTAATGCGCTCATTTAGTCCCAACATTTTTTGCACATCTGCAACGGGACGATCCAGCATTTCGGCAATTTCTTCAGGGCTTGGTTCATGATCCAGTTTTTGCGTCAATTCACGTGCCGCACGCAAATAAACATTCAACTCTTTTACCACGTGAATCGGTAAGCGAATCGTACGTGTCTGGTTCATGATCGCCCGCTCAATGGTTTGACGAATCCACCAAGTCGCGTAGGTCGAAAATCGAAAACCGCGTTCAGGATCAAATTTTTCAACGGCCCTGATCAAGCCCAGATTCCCTTCTTCAATCAGGTCCAACAAAGACAAACCACGATTCAAGTAACGTCTTGAAATTTTTACCACTAAACGTAAGTTACTGACGATCATACGTTTACGAGCACTTTCGTCGCCTTTCAAGGAAAGGCGTGCAAAATACACCTCTTCTTCCGCTGACAACAGGGGAGAAAAACCAATCTCACTCAAGTAAAGCTGAGTAACGTCTAAGCTTTTGTTAGATTCATCGTTGGCATATCGTGCATTCACTGCAGAATCAAAATCATCATCACTGTTATCGTTCTCAATGCCTTCAATATCGTCATCAACCAAATCCAGATCGAAATCTAAATTGCCGAGTGTCTGAGCTGTTTTATTTGTGTTTACATTTACTGTTTTCATTTTTATCCCCTCCTCGCCCAGCGTGAATTATTATTGTCTGGGAAGTAATTTTAGTGGATCCACTGGTTGACCATCACGCCTAATTTCGAAGTGCAAAAGAGGTCTATCATTACCCTTGCCACCGATAATAGCCAAAGCGTCGCCCGCCTTCACATGCTGCTCTTCCTTCACTAAAATCCGTTTGTTGTACGCATAGGCACTGAGATAAACATCGTTATGTTTCACTATCACAAGGTTTCCATAACCAATTAAACCACTGCCTGCATATACAACTGTTCCGTCGGCAACTGCTCTGACCAATTCACCTTTTTGCCCTTTGATGTCTATACCTTTACTACTAACGCCGTTACTTGAAAAGCCCTTTACAACTTTCCCGACGAGGGGCCATTGCCAAGAGATCACTTTTTCGGAGTTTTGTATATGAGAAGAGGATTTTTTTTCAGGGATATTCACCTTTTTTTGCAGGGTAATATCGGAAGGTGAAACACTGGGCGCCCGGGCCGTTTTCGCTACAGCTCGTGTTCTTGAAGAGGATCGATCTGAATCAGAAGAGGTGCGACTGGCTGTTCTTGAAGCTCTCTTCTCAAGCCATATTTTTTGCTGAGGGTAAATCGTATAGGGAGGACGAATATGATTTAAAGCCGCCACCTCTCGGTAATCTTTGCCATATCGAAAAGCAATAGAAAACAAGGTCTCACCGCGACTTACTCGGTGGTAACCAGAACGAGGCACAGGAGACACTGAAGCGTTATTAGCACTGTAAGAGCCTGTGTTTTCATCTGGGAAGTTAATCACTTGATAAGCACAACCAGATAAGGAAAAACACAATAGTATTACCCACTTAATTCTCCAAGCTGCAATGCGGGTAATACTACCTTTGGACTCAAACTTATTAATAACCAATGCCCTCTCTTACCATCTTAACCGTCCTACCACTAACACTCAGATACATTTGACTTTATTTGTCCGTGTTTCGTAAAAAAATGTAAGAAATGAGAAAAACAATCATAAAGCCGATAAACATAAAGCCAAGAGGCAGTAATAAATCCGTTGTAAAATGGTACGAACTGGTGTGCCAAGGAAGAATTAAGTGCTCTTCAACAGGGAATGTTTTACTGCCTATATGGGCCCAAGAGTCCACCACTTTCCAAGGCCATACCTTAACCAATGCCCCCACCATAATACCTATTAAGGCAGACAGAGTAAGCGACTTAGCATGTTCCAATAAATATTGCAGAACCTTTGAAAAACTCAGTAAGCCAACTAGCGCCCCCGCGGCAAATACTCCAATCACGGCAAAATTGAAATCTTTCACTGCGCCAAGAACAAAACCGTACATTCCCATCATTAACAGTAAAAAACTTCCAGAGATACCTGGCAGGATCATCGCGCAGATAGCAATGACACCAGAAAAAAACACCATTGAGTAAGTGGTACTGACTTGAATTGGCACGACCAATGACAGAGAGGCACCAATGGCTATGCCCAGAACCAGCGTCAGGAAATGACGGAAGGAAAAGCGCTCTAGGTGCCCAATCAAGAAATAAGCCGATGCTAGGATCAAACCAAAGAAGAAGCTCCACACATATTCCGGATACGTCGCCAGTAAATGCGTTATCAGTCCCGCAATGCCCACAATACTGGTGGCGATACCCGCCCCTAAAGGCAACAGAAACGCCCCATCAAAATGGCGCCATAATGCTTTAATATCGCCTTTTACCAGCATAGTAAGACTTTGTTTGTTGACACCACTAAGAGCCGCAATCAGGCGATCATACACACCTAGAATAAACGCAATGGTTCCACCCGATACACCAGGGATGACATCTGCCGCCCCCATCATCACACCACTTATATAAATTTTAAGCCATTTAGGCATAGACTTTTCCTTCCAGTAAGGGAACAAAATGGGCCGCTTCAATCGCTAAACGCTTCCAGCGGTCTCCTTCTTTTCGCCAACAACCAATTTGCGGTGTTGGCTGACTAATCGGCATAATTAATATACCGTTTTCCTTTAGACAATTGGTTAACGCAACCGGAACTTTACTCACCATTGCCGTAATAATGACAGCATCCATGTCGACTTTTTGTGGCCAACCAGCCTGGCCATCACCAAACAAGTACTCCACATTGCGAATCCCCATCTCCTCAAGCCGTTGTTTGGCAAGCTTATGAAGCGCTTCCTGTCGCTCGATGGTGTGCACTTTATTAAAAAAATGCGCCAATATTGCCGTTTGATAGCCCGACCCAGTGCCGACTTCCAATACTCGACCAAGACGCGCGTATTCCAGTAACCATTGCGACATTCTTGCCACCGTCAAAGGTTGGCTAATGGTTTGATTACGACCAATAGGTAAAGGCGTAGCCGAGTAGGCAAGATGGGAAAAAGCAGGTTCAACAAATTTTTCTCGTGGGATATCCCCCATCTTAGCCAGTAATGCCGGATGGTGAATACCCTGCGATTTCAGCTGTTGTAACATCTGAGAGGCACGAGACTCAGTCTGCTTAATCAGCCCATTGAGATTGTGTAGACTCATAGATCAAAAGAACGAACCCAAGTATCTAATGGCTGTTTTGCTTCATAACATGTCATGTCAGTATGAATAGGGGTAATGGAAACATATCCTTCTTGCACCGCGTGGAAATCCGTCCCTTCTGAAGCATCATGAGGCTCAGATAAAGCGCCAATCCAAAAACTTGGTAAACCTCTTGGGTGTTGTGCACTAATCGCTTCTTGCGCTCGTTGCCGATACCCTAAGCGTGTCACTTTTATCCCCTTCAACTCACTATAAGGCACATCAGGCACGTTAACGTTCAGCAAAATACCAGGGGCAAGGGTTAGACTCTTGGCATCGTCTAAGAGTTTCATGACAACTTCTGCCGCCGTCTCAAAATACCGAGTTCCCACTAAAGAGACAGCCAGCGCTGGTTGACCGAGATGGCGAGCTTCCATTGCTGCCGCCACGGTACCAGAATAAATCACATCATCCCCCAGATTGGCACCATGATTAATGCCAGAGACCACTAAATCCACCTGTCCATCAATCACTCCCGACAAGGCTAAATTCACGCAATCGGTCGGAGTCCCATCCACTCGGTAGTATTTATCAGTCACTTTAGTCGGTTGCACGGGACGCGTTAGGGTTAACGAGTTACTCGCACCACTACGATTACGGTCTGGAGCGACCACCAAAATATCGTACTTTTCCTGTAAGGCTTGCGCTAAAGTATTAATGCCGACGGCATCAATTCCATCATCATTGGCGATCAATATTCTCATGGTATTTCTCAGCTGATTTGTCGGTAACATGTATCATTTCGCGTAAAATACTGGTGGCGAAACATCCTTTAGACAGGGAAAACTCAACAATGAGTTGAGTCTGTTCGTTGGACTTCTCAAGCAATTCCCAGGCCATATCAGTCGGCATCAGTCGCGCCAAGCGACTCTCTCGACTTAAGCCAAAGTCAATTAAGGCCTGCATTAACTCCCCTTCTTGGCGAACGGATTCAATGATAACCGCTTCTCGCTGTGCTCCGGTGCCATCTTGCCAACCTTCGCAAATCAACGGCAGAACGGGATGCACGTTACCTAATACCGCTTGTAAATGCATCGACGCCGTCATTTCTTTCAAGCGAAACTGCTCATCACGGCCTTGATATTGGACAATATCGCCATCACACAATCGACACCACATGCCATTTCTAACCTGAGCGCTCAGCGCTTCATTGAAGAACCAAGAGCGAATGGCAGATAGCCAAAAACCTTCTGTTTTAGAAAGCTTTCTTTTGCTTTGCCGCCCTTTGAGCACAAAGGGTTTGCCATTATGCAAATTATTGCCGTTAATGCCAAAGCGTTGCGCGCCATAATAATTCGGTACACCACTCATTTTAATCAGCTCAAGTCGGCTTTTCAGATCCTCCAAATCGCCTTTGATGTCGCGAATGCGCAGCACAAAACGATTACCAACATGGGCACCTGTGCGCAGTTTTTTAGAATGACGAGCTTGTGTGATCACTCGAACTTTTTCAGGTTCGCGGAATGCTTCTTGAATATTGGTTAAATCCGGCTCTTTATTAATCATATGCAGACAGAACCACTGACGAGTACACGCATGACGATCTTTCACGCCACTATAAGTGACTTTATTCGCAGCGATACCCGCCATTTGCGCTAAACGTTTAGCTAAGAAATCCGTATTAATACCCTGTTTTTCAATAAAAACAAAACAAAACTCACCATGACCATCAGGTTCAAATCCCAACTGTTCTTCCACAAAAAAGTCTTGTACTGTGGTTTTTAAATCGCCCGTCACTTTGGGGGTGGACCAAGCGTACTCCCATTGGGTATTCATTCACTACCTACTTTGCGGTTTTATTCTGGTTGGATCCATCACATCATGCAAAACATAAGATGATGCTATTTGCTATTATCAGATTATGCGGCCTGGTAAATCAGCGCTACCGCTTCCACTGCAATGCCTTCTTTGCGTCCCGTAAAACCGAGCTTTTCTGTCGTCGTTGCCTTCACATTGACTGCCCCGATATCGATTGAAAGATCCTCTGCGATATTCGCCCGCATCGCATCGATATGCGGACGCATTTTGGGCGCTTGAGCAATAATGGTCACATCGACATTACCCACGGAAAAACCTAGCTTTTGAATTTCTTGATACGCTTTTTTCAATAACAATCGGCTATTCGCGCCTTCAAAAGTCGCATCAGTATCCGGAAAGTGTTTCCCTATGTCACCCAACGCGGCAGCGCCTAGCAGGGCATCGGTTAAGGCATGCAACACTACGTCACCATCAGAATGGGCAAGCAAACCTTGCGAGTAAGCAATGCGTTCTCCGCCCAAAATAATGTGGTCGCCTTCTCCAAATTTATGTACATCAAAACCATGACCTATTCGAAAAGGCACCATGACGACTCCTCCTATCTCTATTTGCTAACTGAGTTAATATTATGTGATACAAGCGCTTCTGCAATAAGCAAATCTTCTGGAAAGGTCACTTTAATATTCGTACTTTCTCCCAACACAAGATCAGGCTGCCACCCAGTATATTCCATCGCAGAGCATTCATCGGTAATCGCCACCCCCTGTGCTTGAACATTTCGTAACGCCTGTAGCAAATCACTGGCAGGAAATTTTTGTGGTGTTTGAGCCAGCCAGATGGCATCGCGGTTGAGTGTAGCTTGTATCCTACCATTGGCTTTTTGTTGCTTAATCGTATCCCTCGCAGGCATCGCCAAAATAGCCCCTTGGGCACCTTGATGCAGAATGATACGCTCTAGTGCACCTTGGCTTAATAATGGCCTTGCGGCATCATGTACCAACACATCCTGCTCAGTAACCTGTTGAGCTTGCAATAAATATTCTAGTCCCTTTAAGACGGTATCCGAACGCTCCACACCGCCGTGATAAGTAAACACACGTGGGTGACTGACCCATGATGAATCTGTCCAGTAACCATCCTGCTCACCAAGACCAACCGCAACGCCTGCAATCATCGGGTGGTTCACAAAAATAGCCACGGTGCGATCCAGAATGGTTTTGCCCAATAGTGGGATATATTGCTTAGGGCAATCAGCCTTCATTCGCTGACCAATGCCAGCTGCGGGAATAATAACCCAAAGAGGTTGTATCATTTGTCGACTATCCGATAAAACACTTCGCCGTTTTTAATATATTGAAGATCCGTACGGATATGCTCCTCTACGGCCTCTTCTCCCGAGCGAAGATCATCTACTTGTGCTCTGAGTGCTTCATTACGCTGCTTAAGATGCAAATTCACACGCTCCTGATAGGCAATTTGTTTCGCCAATTCTTCTTGGCGCTTCACACCCTGATCACCGTAGTACAAATGATAAGACTGGTAGCCAATAGCCAATGCAAACAAAACAAATAATAAACGTGGCATAACGCCCTCAGCAGATAACAAAACTAGTCCCTATTATCGAAGGATTTCGCTAAAAACAAAATAAAAAAGGGAGAACAGAGTCCTCCCTTTTTTAAGTTTTTACAAATTATGCCTGACCTTTAATCTCAGACAAGCCTTTATATGGCGCTTTACCGCCTAGTTGTTCTTCAATACGCAGCAATTGATTGTATTTAGCCACACGGTCAGAACGGCATAGAGAACCCGTCTTGATTTGACCAGCTGCTGTGCCGACAGCCAGATCGGCAATTGTGGCATCTTCTGTTTCACCTGAGCGGTGAGAGATGACAGCGGTATAACCTGCATCTTTCGCCATTTTGATCGCTTCCAATGTTTCGGTCAAAGAGCCGATTTGGTTGAATTTGATCAAAATAGAGTTGGCAATACCATTGTCGATACCACGCTTTAGAATCTTAGTATTGGTGACAAACAAATCATCACCCACTAGTTGGAGTTTATCACCCAATAGTTTTGTTTGATGTGCAAAGCCGTCCCAGTCAGACTCATCAAGACCATCTTCAATGGAAACGATGGGGTACTGGTTAGCAAGATCCTGTAAGAAAACGTTAAACTCTTCTGAAGTGAACTTCTTACCTTCACCTTTAAGGTCGTAGATGTTGGCCTCTTTGTCATAGAACTCAGACGCTGCACAGTCCATCGCCAACGTGATGTCCTTACCAAGCTCATAACCTGCGGCAGCCACCGCTTCTTTGATAACAGCAAGTGCTTCAGCATTGGAAGAAAGGTTCGGAGCAAAGCCCCCTTCATCGCCCACCGCCGTGCTCAAACCTCGGGCACTGAGTACTTTTTTCAGAGCGTGGAAAACTTCTGCACCATAGCGCAATGCTTCGCGAAAATTAGGCGCACCGACTGGCTGAATCATGAACTCTTGAATATCAACGTTGTTATCAGCATGCTCACCGCCGTTGATGATATTCATCATGGGAACGGGCATAGAAAACACGCCAGGTGTGCCATTGAGATCAGCGATATGTGCATACAAAGGCACTTTTTTCGAGATTGCAGCGGCTTTAGCAGCGGCTAAAGACACGGCTAAAATAGCATTTGCGCCAAAAGTCGATTTGTTTTCTGTGCCATCAAGATCGATCATAATATGATCAAGTTCTTTTTGTGCTGCGGCGTCCTTACCGATTAACGCATCACGGATCGGACCGTTGACGGCTGCAACCGCTTTTAGGACACCTTTACCCAAATAACGGCTTTTATCGCCATCGCGTAATTCTAAAGCTTCACGAGAACCGGTAGAGGCACCAGAAGGTGCACACGCTGAACCTACTGAGCCATCTGCCAAAATCACATCGGCTTCAACAGTAGGATTACCACGAGAGTCTAAGACTTCTCTGGCTTTGATATCAACGATCTGACTCATAACAAACCTCTTAAAATAAATGAAAAATCACAAACTGCCTGTTTGCTCGACTTATTTTTCTTTACCTGCATGTTTCAATGCTGCATGAACAAAGGCACTAAACAGGCCGTGTCCGTACCTAGGAGTAGACGTAAATTCTGGATGGAATTGACAAGCAACAAACCAAGGATGATCGGCAATTTCCACCATCTCAACCAAAGAATTGTCTTCTGAACGACCAGAGATCGTCAAACCTGCTTTTTCCAACGCCTCAACGTAGAAGTTGTTTACTTCATAACGATGACGATGACGCTCAGTAATCACCGCTTGACCATAAGCTTCAAATGCTTTTGTGCCTTCAGTAAGATTACAATTCTGCGCGCCAAGACGCATCGTCCCACCTAGATCGGATTCCTCTGACCGGATTTCTTTGGAACCCTCTGCATTAGTCCATTCAGTGATCAGACCAACAACTGGGTTCTCTGCTTTTAAATTAAACTCTGTACTGTGCGCACCTGCAAAATTAGCTACGTTACGAGCATACTCGATAACAGCAACCTGCATTCCTAGACAAATCCCCAAGTAAGGGACTTTGTTCTCACGAGCGTACTTCGCCGTGGTAATTTTGCCTTCTACACCACGCTCACCAAAGCCGCCAGGAACCAGAATAGCATCCATACCGTTAAGGATATCCGTACCATTTTCTTCTATTTGCTCAGAATCGATGTAGTGCAGTTTTACCTTAGTTCGAGC
This sequence comes from Marinomonas sp. 63XJN7_7_ISO-PGPR-S23-202, assembly GCF_056173505.1. Lineage (NCBI taxonomy): Bacteria > Pseudomonadati > Pseudomonadota > Gammaproteobacteria > Oceanospirillales > Oceanospirillaceae > Marinomonas > Marinomonas sp. 63XJN7_7_ISO-PGPR-S23-202. Next base: position 3,755,265 of record NZ_CM149677.1, read on the forward strand.
ATGAATACCAGCGTGATCCATGGCCTCGATTAGAGATTTATAGGCATCCAACAGCTCCATGTATTTACCCACCATGGCGATGTTGATCTGCTTCTCTGGGTTCAATTTTGCTTGCGTCACTTTATTCCAGATACTTAAATCTGGCATATCACAATCAAGATTAAAACGCTCAACGATCAAACTATCTAAACCTTGATCATTAAGCATCTGAGGAATGCGGTAAATGGTATCAGCATCAGGAAGGGAAATAACGGCGCGTTCTTCTACGTTTGTGAACAACGAAATCTTCTTACGCTCAGGCGCTTCGATAGACACTTCAGAACGACACACCAAAATATCAGGCTGAATACCAATAGAACGCAGCTCTTTTACAGAGTGTTGTGTTGGCTTCGTTTTGGTCTCGCCCGCAGTACGAATGTACGGCACCAAGGTCAGGTGCATAAACAAAGCGCGGTGGGAGCCCACTTCGACTTTCATTTGACGCACCGCTTCTAAGAAAGGCTGAGACTCGATGTCACCGACTGTTCCGCCGATTTCGACCAAGGCAATATCCGCACCTTGAGCGCCCGCGATAACGCGTCGTTTGATTTCATCTGTGATATGAGGGATAACCTGAACCGTTCCCCCTAGATATTCACCACGGCGTTCTTTCTTCAAAACATGCTGATAAACACGGCCTGTTGTGAAGTTGTTACGTTTACCCATTTTAGTGGAAATAAAACGTTCGTAGTGACCAAGATCAAGGTCAGTTTCTGCGCCATCTTCAGTAACGAAGACTTCGCCGTGCTGGAAAGGACTCATGGTGCCTGGATCCACGTTGATGTATGGATCCAATTTAAGCATGGTGACCTTTAGTCCACGTGATTCAAGGATAGCAGCCAAAGAGGCAGCCGCTAAGCCCTTACCAAGTGATGAAACCACGCCGCCGGTGACGAAAATATATCGTGTCGCCATGAGTATTTAACCCGCCTTAAAATATGAAAAAGTGACATTTAATGATGAAAGGAATTACCCCTTCAGGACGGGAGGGTATAATAGCATTGCCAGCCAGTTGGCTCAATGTAAAACACAACGGATTTACCTCAAGCCAACCAAATGCGGTGCAAACAAAGACAATAAGGATAACTAGCGCGAGTTATCGCTATAAATCCAGCTCAATCACCGGGCTTTTAGAGCGCGAACAACACGGCATAATAAGCTTTCCTTCAGCGTGTTCTTTATCCGTTAGAAACACATCACGGTGATCGGGTGTGCCACTGATAACACCCGTTTGACAGGTACCACAGACACCAGACTCACAAGAGACGGGAACAAAGACTCCATTGTTTTCCAGTACTTGAAAAATCGTTTGATCTTCTGCCACGTCTAACAATTCACCCGTGCTGGCAATTTTCACTTTGAACGCCGTATTGGTCGCATCACCTTCTGCCAAATCGGGGGCTGTGAAATATTCACGATGTACCCGCTCATCAGGCCAACCTAGATTCTCTGCCTGCTGGATAATATGAGTGATAAAATCAGCGGGACCACAGACATACAACTCAGCGTTCATAGCATTTTGAGACAGCACATTAACCACATCCATACGCCCGGATGTCGGCACTTGGCTGTAATGAAAATGCATTTTATCGGCAAACGAGCCGGACTCAAGCGCCTTAGCAAACGCCGCTGTTTCAGGAGACTTTGCACAATAATGAAACTCAAACGGCAAGCCCATTTTGTGCAACTGCTGAGCCATTGGAAGCAATGGTGTCACACCAATACCACCCGCAACTAATAAGGCTTTGCGCTTAGTTTTCGCCAGTGAAAAATGATTACGCGGGGCACTAATATTGAGCGCATCCCCAACCTTTAAGGTGTGCACCTCACGGGAACCGCCTCGGGATTGGGCATCTTTCAGCACTGCGACTTCATAATATTGAGGGTCTGACTGCATACGGCACAAGGAATATTGACGAATCAAACCGCTTGGCAAATGAAGATCAATGTGTGCACCCGCTTCATATGGTGGTAAAGCAGAGCCGTCTTGACTACCCAGAACAAGACGCACTACATTCTCCGCTTCTTCTACACAATTTCTAACAACAACAGGAATCATCCATCCCCCTACATTTAAAGCCAAACCAAGCAAAGGAACCCCATACGCCCCCCTGCACACTCTGACTATAAGTTTTACACCACTCGTCTAAGGCTTTTACGATAGAAGCCGCATGGCTAATATATCGCAAAAGCCCCACCCCACTATTTAATCTAGCTCACATTACGTGCTTTAAAAAGACACCTCTTGTAATGGGGCCGATTGCTGCGGACCAGACGAACGTTTAGACGGACTTGCTTGCTCTTGCTGAGCTCTTTCTTCATCGATAATACGATTAATAACACGGCGAGATTGTACCCCTCCGGCATCAATATCAAGTTTTAATAGCTGATAGTCGGGAAAAGCCTGTAAATTCTCTTGTTGACGTTCCAACACCTCTAAATCTTCCGCAAAGATTTTGCCTTGTCCTTCACGAATTGAATCCGTTAAGGCTTGATCTTCAGGCTTAAAGTGGCGCGCCATTCCCCAAAAATACCAGATAGAGGTTTCGGTTTCAGGGGTAATGAAGTCCACCACTACACTACCGGCTTTTTTGTTTTCTGGCGCGTCAAAGCCACCATGACCAGCGTGGGCAACACCAACATCAATTAACACATGGGAAGGCGGAGTAAATCGACAGATTTGCCAACGATCTACAGGCACATCATCGGCTAAGCCATTAGCTCGAAGAGCGGCTTTCCAGAACGGCGGAGCCATAATTTTTTCCATAAACCGACTGGTAATGACAGTATCGCCTTCTACTTTAGTTGATACAGGTGATTCATCGATTTCTTTTTGACCGATACTGGTGGCGTGTACATAGGTTTCGTGGGTCAAATCCATCAGGTTATCAACCATTAAGCGATAATCGCAATTGATGTGGTATAACCCTCCACCGTAAGCCCATTCTGGGCTAACGGCCCATTCAAGGTGCGGAATCAACTCTTTATCTGCTTTGGTTTGATCGCCTGGCCACACCCAGATGAATCCGTAGCGCTCTTCAACCGCGTAAGATTTCATACAAGGAAAGCCTTGCACACGTTGGAGTGGCATCTCTTTCGTTTTGCCATCCGCGCCCATCTTCAAGCCATGGTAACCACAGACTAACAGTCCATCTTCCACATAACCCAACGATAGAGCAGCCCCACGATGAGGACAAAAGTCCAATACAGCGGCAATCTCATTATCGTGTGAACGATAAAAAGCGATACTTTCACCACAGATCTTGCGCCCTAGCGGTTTGCTGCCAGCTACTTCATCGGACATTGCAGCCACATACCAAGCATTCTTAGGATAAGTTTGTTCTTTCATGTTTTCTCTCCTTTTTATTTTTCTTTTTAAAGCGCCTCACACGACGGCAGTGCACTGAAGCGTCTTATCAGAATACCAAACATTGGATCCAATATAGACAAAATACAGAAAAAATAAAACACATTAATGTAAAATGGATCCAATAATTAATAGGCAAAAATAATGTTTTGCATCACAACAGTTTGATTGATAAGCATTTATTGTATTTTTCTTATTTTTCATCTTTACACTTTTTTTAAGATAAAATGGGCGTACATTACATGGCATTGCATGCAACACTCAGACACAGAACAATAGTAAGCTAACCTCAATCAATACAGATAAAGGACAACCATGAGCAAACCCGGCCAACAAGTTATTAGCCGCCTACGGCAAATGATTCTTTCTGGTGAACTTCCCGCAGGGCAACGCCTTGCCGAAATCCCCACATCGGAAGAGCTAGGTGTCTCTCGAACGCCCGTGCGCATCGCATTTCGGACGTTAGAACAAGAAGGGCTATTAACGAAGCTTCCAAGGCGAGGCTATATCGTTAGGCAAATGACTCAAGAAGAGATAACAGGTTCAATTGAGGTGAGAGGGGTATTAGAAGGCTTGGCGGCACGACAAGCCGCTGAAATTGGGTTATCTGACGCTCATAAGGAAGAGCTAATCTATTTGTTAAAACAAGGGGATGCACTCTTCCTAAATGGCAGCATTGACGAACAGGACCTTGAGAAATATCACGACATCAACAAACGTTTTCATCAAATTATTATTACAGCAAGCCACAACCCTGCCATAGAAGAAGCATTGAGCCGCAATGAACACCTGCCTTTTGCCTCCATCAGTGCGTTAGCGTTTGATAAAAATAACTTATCCCGTGAATATCGACGATTTAACTTTGCTCACATGCAACACCATGCCGCCGTCGACGCCATCATTCATGGACAAGGAAGTCGAGCGGAAGCCATCATGCGAGAACACGCCAATGCCACCCTAGGTTATGCCAAGGTTTTCTGTGAGCAAGAAGGCAATGAAAACGAAATGCAAGTGATTGGTCGAACTAGCCTGTAGACTTTTTTCAACCATCCAATTCATTGCATGACATCGTGGCCATCTAGGACAGGTTAGGATTGCCTAATGACACCTCAAGAACATTACTGCCTTCCCGAACGGGTTGACCAACCATTTCGTCATAGGCACTTTGGTGAACTAACACCATCTTAGCGACTTGTTTGTCTTTAAATAAAGACTGTAAATCCAGCTTATTATGGCTGGTCAAACAGCGCCCTTTATCATTCATCACAAACACTTCTTCGCCATCCAAAACCACCGACACTTGATACAAATTCGACTCAAGGGAATGGATTTTGACCTTATCCAATACAGCAACCTGACTAAGCTCTTCTAGAGTCATAACGTTGTCCTACCTTTCTAGTGAAAAACAAAACCTTCCTAATAGACAGTACGGTGTCATGATGTCACTGGTTTACTTTTTTTGTGTCATATTAATGCAATGTAGACCCGCTTTTTTCAAAGAATAACCCTTCATCTCATGCTATGGTTAAAGTAGGAATACCAAGAAAATAAAAACTATATCCACTAAAAGAGGAGGGTTTCAATTGAATAAAGAGCAGCTGCATAAATTATATGCCTACTCTAGCGATGTCGAACACGCGCTCAAACGCATGCTATGCGCAATTGAAAAGCCTGAGAGAACGCTAGTCGGATTAACAGGAGGCCCAGGGTCGGGGAAAAGCACGTTAGCAAACTATCTTTCATCACGCATGGAAGACATTCAGCCGGGGCAAATGATTTGTCTATCAATGGATGGCTTTCACTACTCAAAAAAAGAGCTCAGTTTACTAGCCAATCCAGAAGAAGCCTTTTCTCGTCGAGGCGCCCCGTGGACATTTAACAGCGCAGCTTTTATTGAGCGCCTAAAAAGAATAAAGCACAGCTACCAAAAAGACGATGTGCCTTGGCCAAGCTTCGATCATCAAGTAGGTGACCCAGTCGAAAATGATTGCCTTATTGCAAAAGACATCAAATTAATCTTCGTGGAAGGCTTGTATTTACTTCACCAAGAAGACGGTTGGGAGGGTTCTACTGGGCTTTTTGACCAACACTGGTTTTTAGACGTTCCTCTTGAGATCGCCATAGAACGCTTAGCCCAGCGACACATGCAAGCATGGGGATACACTCACGCTCAAGCGATATCAAGGATCCAAAACAACGATGGTTTAAATGCCAGCATTGTCGCGAAAAGCAAATCAAGCGCTGACTGGATAATAACCATTTAATCCCCCTGCTTCTTCCAACATAAGCTAACTGAAACCAGTTAGCTTATCTCTCCTGCTCCCCTTATACAGCATAAGTTATCATGCATTCTGGTCCGCAATGTTTTCAGCACTGCGCTCAAAAGTGAGGTTAAGACGAATAAACATGCCTTTGATTGCCTCAACTTGCGCAGACTCCCCTCCAGCGGCAATCAATTCAGCGTAGAGTAGTGCACTCGTTTTGTTAAACTCATCATTATGCTTACCTTTTGTCGCTAATAAAAAGGCATCGGCCAAAGCACTTTGCCATTTATCTAAGGACGCTAGATGTTTACCTACTAATTTTTCACAGATGGAATGCAAACGAATCGAAACGTGACCAAGGTTGAGTGCACTTAAAGCAAGATCCGTAATGGCACGAGATTTAGACCCTTGGTCATAATTGGTTAACCGTAAAAGTCGATCCGCCATGCGTCGGTTATACCAGGCCACAGGCGTCGTTTGTTGATTAATATCCAACAAGTCTTGATAGGTCGCCTTAAAAATTCGATGTACTAATAAATGAACACTCGGCCCTCTTATTAAGTGAAACACCCAAAACAGAATACATACCCCAGTAAAAATAGCCATGGCAGCACTTAAGGTATAATCAATCGAAAAAGGTCGAGTCATCCCCCGACCGGGACTGACTAAAATGGAAAAGGGTATGCAAAAACCCAATCCATAAGGCAAGGTTTGTCGATCAGCAAGCAGTAATAAACCAATAAAATAAGGGCCAGCCAACACAAGAAGAAGAATTTCCAACTGCCCTGAGCTTTGCGACAGAAGGTTAAGAGCATAGAAAAGCGTGACGAACGCAGCCACCACCACACCAATCAACAAACGCTTCAGCACTACACGCAGTATAACAAGCGGGATACGAGCCAACATAATAGAAAAGATGACAGGCAAGATCATAATCATCAAGGCCGCATTCGATCCTGTGCTCACCCAAATAGTGGCGCCAATTAAAAACACCATACTGGTACGAAACCCAGTAATGAGTCCTGCTAATGGATCACGATAAGTTTGCATTCTCGGTTCATTAAGCAACCGACTGTCGCGCTCTTCTAGCGCTCTATAAGCTCGTAATAATATGGTCAAATTCGAGGTAATTTCCGAACCTATACTGATCACGTGCCTCTCAAAAGGTTGGTCAGCATCATTATTGTCTCGAAACTCAGTGAGTTCTCGGCGCAAGGTCTTTACTTGATCTAAGCAATAATCAAAATTATCAGATTCTGCGATCTGAGCAAATGCCGTTCTTAACCGATCAATAAGCTGAGCCAGAGTGGGCGTCATCAATTCATAGTGACGCCGTTGTAGCCGACCAAATATTTGTATCAATGCCAGTAAAGACAGTACTTTCTGACATATCTGGTTAGCCGCTCGGGAGCGCCCCGGCCCATTTGGCCCTTCGAAATTTACCGCACTAGAGTTCTCACTAACGACCCCGAGCGTGGTCATAATGGCATCGATTTGCTGGTGTCGCCCCTCATGAGAGCCTTCTTTATCCAGCTCCGTGACGAGATAGCTTAATGTCTGGTTAATGACTGACCGAGACTGTCGTTGCAGACTATTTTTTACTTTCCTCGGCCAAAACAAATGACTGACAATACCCGCACAAATCGAGCCTATGATAATCTCACTCATGCGAGCTTGCGCCACATTAAACACCGCCTGACTACTGGCAGCAGCAGGATTAGCCATCACTAAAATAACAACAATCTCTGCAGTGACCGCCGCCATGGCAAACGCATAAATAAAGTTGACTTGACGTACCATTACAGACAAAGCGGAATTAATGCCTAACCATAGTGCTAAGACCCCCAACCCTAAATAAGGGTATGGCATTAGCTGAGTCAACAGCAAGATTCCAAACAAACCACCAACGATTGTGCCGACAATCTGACAAATAGCCTTTTCAACAACCAGCCCTGTTTCTGGACGCATTTGCAAAAATATTGCTGACACCAACGCCCAATAGGGTCGATCAAGGTTTAAAAACAGAGAAACGGTGAGCGCCATGGACATCGCAATGACGCCTTTTAGCGCAAAAATAACCGCCTGCTTTTCAGGAAAAAACAGATTCCGTAATACGAGGTTCAAATTCGTCTCCTTACTGCTGTGCGAGATGAATCGTTGCCGTCATACCCGCGCTAAGGTGAACACCTTTTGGTAATGGATCCAATTTGATATCAACCGGAATGCGCTGGGATAAACGAACCCAGTTGAACGTTTGCTGAATTTCCGGCAAAAGCTGGCCATTACTTTGTGTATTCGTATTGGCAATGGCTTTACCAATGCTGATCACATGACCCGTTAATGGCTTGCCACCACTTAATAACGTTATCTTCGCCTTCTGATTTAAATGAACTAACGGTATTTTGGTTTCTTCAAAATAACCGGTTATATAAAAAGAGTCTGACTTAACAATGGCAAACACCGGTTTACCTTGGCCAACATAATTACCTTGATGTAGGTTCAAGTTAATTATATAGCCTGACACCGGGGCATAGACTTCTGTACGGTTTAAATTTATTTGCGCCAATTCTTGTTTGGCTTTCGCTAAGTCATACTTGGCTTTGTCTACTTCTGCACTGATGCGAGAGGATTGTAAATCTTCTACACTAATGGCCTTTTGACGACTCAACTCAGAACGTCGCTCATACTTATGCTTGGCCAATTGCCATGAATACAAGGCAATTTCCGTACTAGCTTTACTCTCATCTAGTGCCGCCTGATAGCGCTTTTTATTAATAGAAAAAAGTAAATCGCCTTTTTTCACTGGTTGATCATTAACAATGTTCAGCTTGGTCACCCAGCCAGATACATCCGGTGCGACCGTAATAATATTGGCCCGTACACGCCCGTCACGCGTCCATGGGGAATGCATATAATCATTCCACACCCAGCGTCCTGATAATATTGCACACACTATCACTAACAACGTGATAAATATTCTTATTGACTTCGTCATTGAGGAAACCTTCCACCTAATAAATACACGGTTAGAGCCAAATAACAAACGAACAAAGACACTTCAAACCAAGCCACTTTCCAAATACGGTCATGCCAATCTAAACGATGTAAAACAAAACGGGTGCAAGCCGCCATTAAGAAAGCAATTGGAAAGTAAACGACCAGCGGGCTAAACTCTAATCCACCTAAAACAGCAGCCTGAAGCATAATGAATATCCTGTCATTATAGAATTCGGGAGGAAGATCGAGGAAATGAGTCGCCTGCCATTATCAAAACAAGCAAAATAATCTCCCCTTTCTAAGCATAGAATTATATCGGTCTAAAACCAAAAAATTGTGCAGCTAACAACGAAATAAAAAACAATTATAAGCGCTTTCTCACGAGCAAATGACAATAGAAAAAAGCAACCTTCGTTTGTGCCATACAATACAGATAGTTATGGTAAAGCAGAACAATTAGTGAGTGAAAAAGCGCACAATATTCTCAAATGCTACTCGGCAATATAACTCGTAGCTCTGTTTCTCAACATAACCGATATGTGGCGTTGCCAAGACATTTTGTAGCGACAACAATGGATCCGCCGCCCCTAAAATAGGCTCTTGCTCAAACACATCCACTGCGGCAAAACCCGGGTGGCCAGAACTTAGTGAGGAAAATAACGCACCCTGTTCAACCAATTCAGCACGACTGATGTTCACAAACAACGAATCCGGCTTCATTAATGAGAGGTCGGCCTGTGTTACCACCCCGGTTGTCTCTTCGTTTAATCTTAGGTGCAAAGACAGTACATCGGCTTGAGCAAAGAAGGCCTGTTTCGACGCCGCCGCTAAATATCCCATCTCCTCTGCTTTTTGGCGAGAGGATTCACTCCCCCATACCATTACCTTCATACCAAATGCCGTCGCATAGCGGGCAACACGCTGACCAATTTTACCAAAACCCCAAATCCCGAACACTAAGCCTTCCAGTACTCGTCCTAGGCCAAGAGAACCTGATGATTGCCATTGCCCCTCTTTTAGGCCACTTGCATAAGGCACAATATGACGTGATGCTGCCATCACCAATGCCCAACATAATTCTGAAGGCGCAACAGGTGACCCTACTCCTTCAAGAATGGTGACACCATGGCGTTGGCAAGCTTCTACATCAATGTGGTGACTGATTTTTCCAGTTTGACTGATGACCTTTAAATTGGGTAAAGCGGACAAAAACGCTTCATTAATTTGCGTTCTTTCACGAATCAACACCACCCCATCAACTGAACCTAGCGTTTGAATTTTTTCTTCTTGCGTCAATATATCACTAACGACCATCACCTCATGTCCAGCCAATAAGGACATACAATTAAGGTCTTTAATCACATTTTGATAATCATCCATAATAGCAATTTTCATACCACCTCCAGTCACATTACATCATTAGGGAAAGGCAAACGAGTATCCATTTGCCATTCAATATTAAGATCCGAATATGCAGGGTGGCGCCATAAAGACCCAATCGCCACCAGCTGCTCTCCTGAAACATCTTCAATAAAAATATAGGGAAGATGATCTCGCCACCAATCTGGAATCGACAAATCGTTGAGCCATTTTTTAAGTTTACGGTGCTGACCGTTGGCCATTAATAACGCCGCTCCTTGGGGACGCGCCTGCAATTTACAAAATCGATTTTTACCCAGTCCTGTTATACGTATTTGATCAAAGGCACGACGTAACCATTCCCCCTCTGACAGAGGGGCCAGGATAACCGGCTCATCGGCAGGAAGAACATACATCGCATCATGATGACGTCGAATCCTTGCATCGGGCAAAATAAACTCTGGTTGCTTATCCCGCTCCCCCATCATCATTCTTTCGATATTTTCTAACTGGGGGTACGGTAATGAGATATGCTTTGTTTGCAAGAAATGCTTTAACCAGAATAAGCGCTCTTCTTGGTTCTTATCTTTTAAGAACGACAACATTAGGCCATTCCATTGATCACACCAGCTACGCAACTGCTGCTCAGATAACACCTCTAACATGGCATAGTCTGTCGCTATACGCTGCGAGCTCGAAACAATACGTTGCTCAAGATGAGGAAAATGCTCTTCCAATCTAGGCAATACTTGATGGCGTAAAAAGTTCCGAGTAAAACGCGTGTCTAGGTTAGATTCATCTTGAACCCAAGACAATTTTTGTAGCTCGGCATAACGCAAAATATCGTCTTTTGAGACGTCAATAAACGGTCGGATCAATCGTGATTTTCCGAGCTTCCTTTCCATCGGCATACCCGACAAGCCTTTGCCCCCTGTACCACGCAATAATCGAAATAATACGGTTTCTACTTGATCTCCCCGATGGTGTGCCAACAATAAGACATCGTTTGTACCGAGGGTTTGTTGGAATGCCTCATAACGGGCGTTACGGGCCGCTTCTTCAATTGAGGCCTGAGTCTGTAACTGCACATGGTGGGCAACAAAACGTACCCCTAAGTCTTGGCTAACCCTTTGACAATGCATCAACCACTCATCAGCATGCTCGCTTAACCCATGATGAACATGCACCGCTGCCAGTTTTTGGCGTTGATTATCATCAAGCGACTCATATAAGACATGTAATAAAACATGAGAGTCCACTCCACCGCTGAACCCAACCCATACCGTATCAGCAGAAGAAAATACACTGTCTACCCAATCCACACAAAAGGTCAGTGGATCAGATGCTCTCATTGGCGACATGGGTAAATCACACTTCAACATTCTCTCCCAGATATAAACCTATTTCAGGACGGGACAAGACAAACAAAAAAGCCCCCTGAAATAGGAGGCTTTTCACGTCAAACAAGGGTTATAAGCCGTAAGACATCAAACGATTATAACGACGAGCCAATAGCTCTTCTTCTGTCAGAGCGTCCATACGTGCCAGCGCCGCTAATACACATTCTTTTAAGCTATGAGCAATTTGCTCATGAGCCACATGGGCGCCCCCCATTGGCTCTTCAATGATGGTATCCACAAAACCTAACTCTTTCAGACGCTGCGCTGTGATTCCCATGGCTTTTGCCGCGTCTGAAGCTCGTTCAGCACTTTTCCAGAGAATGGAGGCACAACCCTCTGGAGAAATAACAGCATACGTACCATACTGCAGCATCATTAACTCATCGCATACCCCAATCGCCAGAGCGCCACCTGACCCCCCTTCACCGATTACGGTTGAGATAATAGGCGTTTTAAGGCGAGACATCACCGCCAGGTTGTAAGCAATCGCTTCACTTTGACCACGCTCTTCCGCGCCGATACCAGGATAGGCCCCAGGTGTATCAATCAGCGTAATAATCGGCATATTAAAACGTTCTGCGGTTTCCATCAGACGTAACGCTTTCCGGTAACCTTCTGGACGAGGCATCCCAAAGTTACGCAACACTTTCTCTTTCACTTCCCGGCCTTTTTGATGACCAATGACCATCACAGGACGACCATCTAAGCGAGCGATACCACCGACAATGGCATGATCATCGGCGTAATGGCGGTCACCATGCATCTCTTCAAAATCAGTAAACACATGTTTGATATAGTCCAGAGTGTAAGGACGTTTAGGATGACGTGCTAATTGTGACACTTCCCAAGCACCAAGATTGCTGAATAAACTTTGTGTCAGGGCCGCTTTTTTTTCTTCAAGACGACTGATCTCATCACTGATGTTCAGTTCATTATCATTGCCGACTAAACGCAACTCTTCAATTTTTTGTTCAAGCTCAGCAATCGGCTGCTCGAAAGGGAGATAATCTAAATTCATAGTTAATTACACTGCTGTTTGGTTGCCATCAAATACAAAGGCAAAGGACATTTCGCCATTTGCTCTGTCGGCGCGCTCATTGCCGCGCTCTATTGTACAAATTATAAAATGGGGCTAAGTATACACTAGCTGGACATTTTGTTTACCGTATTGTTTCTGAAGTTCGTGAATTAATTCATCATCTGGGCGAATTTTCCAATTCGAGCCCAGCCGAATGTCGCCACAGGCCTGATCTGTATCAAAGCCAATCACCACATCACAGCCGTCGCCGCGAAAAGGCTCCATACACGTCGCCAAATTCTGAATGGCAGTCTGGGTAACACTTTGCGCTGTCCACGTTATACGCAATGCTTCCACGTAACGCACCCGCGCTTGCGCTATATCTAGGATGTTTCGGGCAATGACTTTCTGTCCACCACGAAACTCGTCGACTGTAATTTCCCCTTCTACCACGACCACTTCATCTTTCACAATGACGTTTTTAAAGGTTTCAAAGTTATCAGGGAAAACCGTTACCTCAATTCGAGCGGAGCGGTCATCCAAGGTAACAAAAGCAATATTGCCTCCTTTCTTGCTTTTCGTAATACGAAGATCGACAATCAAGCCTGCCATGACTTGGGTATCGCCTCGTTTCGGTTGAAGATCCACTATGCGGGCACGAGCAAAGCGACGAATTTCCTTTTCGTACTCATCTATTGGGTGACCTGTTACATATAGACCTAATGTATCTTTTTCGCCATCTAAACGTTGACGTCCGGACCACTCATGGCGAATACCAATTTCATCGTAGGCATTTTCGGTGGTTTCCTCCACCGTAATACCAAATAAATCCATCATGCCTGCATCATTATCTTTGGCGGCTTGATCGGCTCGTTTCAAGGCCTCATCGATAGAAGCAAACAAAGTTGCCCTATTCGGACCTATCGTATCAAACGCACCTGAACGAACCAACGCTTCCATAACACGCTTATTCACCTTCCGACCGACACGCTGGCAAAAATCGAAAATATGTTTAAACGGACCGTCTTTACGTGCCTCAACAATGGCTTCAATCGGGCCTTCCCCAACGCCTTTAATCGCCCCTAATCCATAAACAATCACGCCCTCTGGGGTGACGGTGAATTTATACATGGACGCATTGACTGTGGGAAGCTCAAGTGGCAAATTCATGGATCGACACTCTTCCACGAAGATCACGATCTTATCGGTGTTTTGCATATCGGCCGATAAGACCGCCGCCATAAACGGCGCGGGATAGTGTTTTTTCAACCAAGCCGTTTGATAAGAGACCAAGGCATAAGCGGCAGAGTGGGATTTGTTAAAACCATAACCGGCAAATTTCTCCATCAAATCGAAAATATTACCGGAAAGGTCTTTATCTATATTGTTTTTGAGTGCCCCCTCCATGAAGATCTGACGCTGCTCTGCCATAACTTCCGGCTTTTTCTTACCCATGGCGCGGCGTAATAAATCGGCGCCCCCTAGGGAGAATTTTGCCAAGACCTGGGCAATTTGCATAACCTGCTCTTGATACAAAATGATGCCATAAGTTGGCTCAAGCACAGGAATCAAATCTTCATGCTGATAATCTGGGTGTGGGAAAGCAAGCTCTGCACGGCCGTGTTTACGGTTAATAAAGTCATCCACCATGCCTGACCCCAGAGGTCCAGGACGGAACAAAGCCACCAAGGCGATAATATCTTCAAAGCGAGATGGCAATAGCTTCTTAATCAACTCTTTCATGCCACGGGATTCAAGCTGGAACACCGCCGTGGTTTCCGCACGCTGCAATAAGTCGTATACCGACTTATCTTCTAAGTCAATTAGTGCGATATCGAGTGGTGGCTTACCAGCAACCTCGTGGATGGTATTGATGTTTTTTACTGCCCAATCCACCACGGTCAGTGTCTTCAGACCTAAGAAATCGAACTTAACCAGCCCGGCTTCTTCCACATCGTTCTTATCGTATTGTGTGACGAGACCAGAACCATCCTCTTCACAATAAAGCGGAGAGAAATCCGTCAATTTGGTCGGTGCGATGACCACCCCACCTGCGTGCTTACCAAAGTTACGCACCACCCCTTCTAGAGAGAAGGCCATTTCCATCACTTCTGCTGCGTCTTCATCACCCGCGAGAAACTCAGGTAAAGCAGGTTCCTCTTCCAGAGCTTTTTTCAGCGTCATGCCTATTTCAAACGGAATCAGTTTAGAGAGTTTGTCACCTAAACTATAAGGCTTACCTTGTACACGCGCCACATCTCGCACCACCGCTTTCGCCGCCATTGCACCAAAAGTAATGATCTGAGACACCGCATCACGACCATATTTACGCGACACATAATCAATGACTCGGTCGCGGTTATCCATACAGAAGTCGATATCGAAGTCAGGCATGGAAACACGCTCTGGATTCAAGAATCGTTCGAATAGCAAATCATATTCAAGGGGATCCAAATCGGTAATTTTAAGGGCATAAGCGACCAAGGAACCCGCACCAGAGCCACGACCAGGCCCCACCGGAATGTCGTTATCTTTTGCCCATTGAATAAAATCCATTACGATCAGAAAGTAGCCAGGGAACCCCATCTGATTGATGATATTGAGCTCAAAATCAAGACGATCCCAATACTCCTGGCGACGCTTCTCGATTCGCTCACCGTATTTATTCAGCAAAAAATCAAAGCGTTCTTGCAAGCCATCGTAAGAGAGCTTTTTGAAGAAATCTTCCATGGTCATGCCATCTGGCACCGGGAAGTCAGGTAGGAAATATTTCCCGAGTAAGACATCCACATTACAGCGCTTGGCAATCTCCACCGTATTTTCTAGCGCCTCTGGAATATCTTCAAACAACGCCTGCATCTCGTCGGCAGTTTTAAAGTATTGCTCTTCAGAATAAAGACGTTTACGACGCGGGTCATCCAATGTCACACCATCATGAATACAGACACGCGCTTCATGGGCTTCAAAGTCTTCACGTTTCAAAAAACGTACATCATTGGTTGCCACAACAGGACAACCCAACTCATTCACCAGCGGCACCACAGCATGAATAAAGCGCTCTTCCCCCGGACGGCTGGTACGCTGTAATTCAACGTAGAAACGATCTGGAAATACCGACATCCAATAAGCCAAGCGCTCCTTGGCTTCCTCTGTATGTTCTTTTAGCAACAATAAACCAATGTCACCAAACATCGCACCAGATAAGGCAATAACATCTTCACTGTTTTCTTCCACCCACTCGCGCTTGATAATAGGGCGACCTTCTACTTGACCAATCTGATACCCTTTGGAGATGACCTTAATGACGTTTTTGTAACCTTTGTTCGACATGGCAAGCAAGGTCAGTCGAGATCGTTCTTCAACCACATCGTCAGCCTCAAGAACAATATCAGCACCACATATTGGCTTAATACCTTTGTCCATCGCGCCTTTGTAAAAGCGCACAAAACCACAAAGGTTATTCTCATCCGTAATCGCTACGGCGGGCATAGCCTGAGCCTCTGTCGTGCCCAGCAGACCTTTAATTTTCACCAAACCGTCTACCAGAGAAAACTCGGTATGAACACGTAAATGGATAAACGATGTCGACAAAATATTATCCTTCTAAGATTTTCTTTACAGGGCCAAATGATCGCCTATGAATGGGCGTGACGCCATGTTCTTTTAGCGCAGCAAGATGCACTGCCGTAGGATAGCCTTTATGTTTTTCAAAGCCAAATTGCGGGTACTGCTCAGCCAGTTTAACAATGTCTCTATCACGTGTAACTTTTGCCAAAATAGAGGCAGCGGATATGGCCATATGACGGGCATCACCCTTAACAACCGCTTCCGCAGAGCAAGGCAAATCTTTTGGAATACGGTTGCCATCCACCAAAGCATGCTCCGCTTGAATCGGCAGCTGATCAATGGCTCGTTTCATTGCCAACATACTAGCATGGAGGATATTTAACTCATCTATTTCTTCTGTGGAAGCGCTAGCAATGGCATAAGCAAGTGCTTTCTCTTGAATCTCAATAAACAGAGCTTCGCGTTTTTTTTCACTGAGTTTTTTAGAGTCAGCCAACCCATCAATTCTGTTGTTTGGATCTAATATCACCGCCGCCGCAACCACTTCACCAGCTAGGGGACCACGTCCTGCTTCATCCACACCCGCAACAAGATCGCCAAAATACACATTACTAACAAAAGGTTCCATTAGTGTATTCTTCCTTGCAGCATATCTACGATTGCTTTAGCGGCTGTCTGACCTGCATTCTTACGCAACATATCATGCAAAGTATAGTATTTATGCTGAATATTTTTATCACTCAGAAAGGCTTGCCAAGTCTGCAATAAACGTCGAGCTAAATTAGTTGGCGTTGCATCGTCTTGTAACAACTCCGGTACCAAAGCCTCATTTGCCAACAAGTTTGGTAAAGAAACATAAGGTACTTTCACCATACGAGACACAATCGCATAGGTCAATTTATTAAACCGATAAGCGACGACCATGGGTCTTTTTACCAGCATGGCTTCCAAGGCCGCCGTTCCCGACGCCAATAAAATGGCATCACTAGCGGCCATCACCACTCGCGATGAACCATCAATGACAATGGCTTCCATATGCGCTTCGTGTAAAAGTGCCTCAATTTGCTTTTGACGATCATGATTGGCGGCAGGTATCAAAAAAACGGCCTTAGGTTGCTGTTGCTTAACAAGCTTCATCGTTTCAATAAACAAAGGAGCCAAGCGTCCGACTTCGCCGCTACGAGATCCGGGTAAAATACCAAATACAGGCCCCTCAAGATGAGTCGGTAAGTTAAGCTGCTCTCTCGCTTGTTTGACGTCACTTTCTAGGGGAATTTCATCTGCTAGCGTATGCCCAACACAAACAACTGGAATGTTATGCTCATGATAAATAGGCATTTCAAAAGGAAACAAGGCTAACATTAAATCAACGGATTTTTTGATTTTGAAAATACGCTTTTTACGCCACGCCCAGACAGATGGGCTCACGTAATGAATGGTTTTAATGCCTTGAGCTTTTAGTTTGCGCTCTAATGGTAAATTAAAATCAGGAGAATCTATTCCAATAAAAGCCGTCGGCGGATCATCAGTACATAACTGAAATAACTGTTTGCGGATACCTAACAATTCTCTTAGGCGTCCCAACACTTCAAACAACCCCATCACAGAAAGACGATCCATAGGCACAAGACTTTTCAAGCCTTGTGCCTCCATTAACGGCCCACCAATTCCTTCAAATACCGCATCGGGTTGTAATCTCTTTAGGTGATCAATAAGGCTCGCTCCTAGAATATCACCTGATGCCTCACCAGCCACTATTACATAACGTGTTACTGACGCCATTTCATATCGTCCATCTTTATAATAAAAAACCCCGAAATAATCCGGGGTTTTTATAGAGCTATTATTGGGCTATCGGATGATGCCCCGTTTAGAGCGCCGAATTGATAAAACAAATTCAGCGACATCTGATATATGATAAATATCATCTTGCTCAATGTTGTGCAAAGCTTGCTCTAAGGTTAAGCCTTTTAAATAAATGATTTTATACGCTTTTCTTAAAGCCCTAATAACATCTTGAGACACACCACGGCGGCGCATCCCCTCAAAGTTCATGCCATGGGCCTTGGCTGGGCTACCAGATACCATCATAAACTGAGGAATATCTTTTGCTACCAGAGATCCCATGCCACACATGCTATAGGAATTAACCTGACAAAATTGGTGGATCCCGGTATAGCCACCAAAAATCACAAAATCCCCCACCTTTACATGGCCTGCTAAGGCGGCGTAATTGGCAAAGATATTATTATTTCCAATAATACAATCATGTCCAACATGAGTGCTTGCCATAAAGAGATTATGGTCACCGATCTGAGTTATACCATTATCTTGGATAGTACCACGATGAATCGTCGCATTTTCCCGAATAACGTTATGGTCACCAATCACGAGCTCAGTCGGCTCACCTTTGTACTTTTTATCCTGGTTTGCTTCACCAACAGAGGCAAATTGATAAATTTCATTATGCTGGCCAATGGTCGTATGGCCATTGATCACAACATGAGACTTAACAACGCTATTAGAACCAATCTTTACATCAGGCCCAATAACGGAAAAAGGCCCAATTTCTACACTTGGGTCAATTTCGGCTTTTGGGTCAACTAAAGCTGTTGGGTGTATTGCCACTTATATCTTCCTATCTGCACACATGATCGTTGCGGCACAAACTAACTCACCATCAACCGATGCTTTACATTCAAATCTCCAAATACCACGCTTTTGCGTGAGGATCTTAGCTTCTAATTGTAGACGATCTCCAGGCACAACAGGACGTTTAAATCGTGCTTTGTCTGATCCAACGAAATAATAAATAGAACCGTCAGCGGGTGTTTTATCACTCGTTTTAAAGCCTAGGATACCCGCAGCTTGTGCCATTGCTTCAATAATCAATACCCCTGGCATCACAGGATGATTAGGGAAATGACCATTAAAAAACGGTTCGTTAATCGTAACATTTTTATAAGCTATAATGGACTCATTCAAATGCAGTTCTACAACACGATCCACCAGTAAAAACGGATACTTATGAGGCAAGTATTGGCGGATTTCATTCACGTCCATCATTTATTATCAACCTTCTCTAATAACTTATTAACTTGTTGTTTCAGTTGTGCAAATTGCTTTGCCATGTCATCAATTCTTCTAATCCGAGCCACGGTGCGACGCCATTTACTCGTTGGTTCCATCGCTATTCCAGAAGAGTAAGACCCTGACTCTAAAAGAGAGTGAGTAATCATACTCATACCCGTGATATGTACTTTGTCTACAACCGTAAGGTGCCCAGCAATGCAAACACCTCCTGAAATAGTACAAAAAGAACCAATTTTTGTACTACCAGCCACCACTGTACACCCTGCAATAGCGCTATTATCGCCAATTACAACGTTATGGGCAATTTGTACTTGGTTATCAATTTTGACACCATTGCCGATAGTGGTATTGTCTAAAGCTCCTCGGTCAATGGTGGTACTGGCACCAACTTCTACGTCATCACCAATAATAACACGACCAATCTGGCTGATTTTTTCCCAACCATCTTTTTTTGGCGCAAAACCAAACCCATCAGCCCCAATGACAGCACCACTGTGTATGATAGCGTTAGCGCCTATAGTAACATCATGATAAATGGTCACATTGGGATAAATCGTGGAATTGGCACCAATTTTAGAGCCTCGACCGATCACACAACCGGCCCCTATGACGCAGCCACGCTCAATCACCACATCATAATCAAGTACCACATTGGGGGCCAATACAACATCTTCAGCTACCATTGCTGTTTTGGATACAACACAGGTTGAATCGATACCTGACCAGCCTTGTGTTGCGGGCGCAAATAAGTGAGAAAGTTTGGCAAAGGCTAAATAGGGATTGGCGACAATAATGGCGTTACTGACTAACTCAGCAATTTCATCACTTTTCACTAATACAGCACCTGCCGAGGTATCATAAAGTTGACTTTGATATTTAGGGCTCGCCAAAAAACTCAGTTCATGACTCGTCGCCTTTTCCAACGTCCCTAATCCAGAAAGTTGAAGATTAGGATTCCCCTTTACTTTTCCTTGAACTTTTTCTGCTAACTGCGCCAAAGTATAGCCCATGATTTACTTACCTTTATTCAGACGATCAACTAGTGCTTTTGTAATATCGGAATCGGGTGCAGCGTACACAGCAACATCACGGTTTATCACTAAATCCAACTTACGTTTTTTAATGATGGCCTTCAGCGCCGCTTCACCTTTTGGAGTCAACTTATTAATCACACTTTGTTCCAAGCCTTGAGCCTGACGCTGCATACCCGCCGCCATGGAGCGCAATTGATTTTCACTTTGCATCAATTCCATACGACGTTTTTTTAAATCCGCTGGACTTAACGTTAGTTCATCTCGTTTTAATGCATCGGCTTTTTTCTGAACTTTTTCTCGCTCACTTTTTAAGCGTGCATCCATTTCAGCAACTTGTTTTCTCGGTTCAGCCGATGCTTTTTGCCCCATATTGCTCTGTAACAGCGCTGCTCTAAAGTCCACAACCGCAACATTGTTTGCATGCACACAGCCAACCATGAATAAACCAACAAGAGCACCCAATATTTTTTTCATTCTCTATCTCCTCTCATACCCACTATTAATTATTAAAATGTTGTCCCTAACTGGAACTGGAAGAAGTCGGTTTTATCACCTTCTTTCGCATTTAATGCTTTTGCAATATTAAAGGAAAGTGGAGCAATAGGCGTAATCCAAGTCCAACTTAACCCCATACTGTACCTCAACTCTGAAGGATTAAATCCCTCTTTACACATATTATTTGAAGGCAAACAATGGGACGCAAAGACGTTACCCGCATCTAAAAATAATGCCGTCCGAACCGATTTGTGATCTTCAACACCAGGCATTGGGAAAATTAGCTCTGCTGTTGCCGTGGTTAAGATATTTCCCCCTAATGCTGAAGGCGTACTCGTTGATCCAGGTGGATAAGAGTTTTTAGGCCCAAGTGACGAGGCACTATAACCACGAACAGAGTAACTACCACCAGCAAAATAGTTATCAAAGAATGGCAACTCATCGCTTGAGCCATAGCCACTACCGTATCCCAAACGTCCTTTTACGTGGAACAACCAAAGGTTAGAATGGTCAATATTCCAATACTTCTGGGAATTCAGCCCTATTTTGTAATATTCTTGGTCACCCAACGGCGTTGACACTTGCAAACTCGCCGACGTCGAATAACCATGCGTCGGCAATACACCACCGATCAAATCACTATCTGACCAAGTAATGGACCCTAATACATCATTATAAGTATTGCCGTATTTATCGATATAAGAACTGGTCTCAAGAGACGGAGTAGAACCAAGTTTGACAGTGGTTTTCTTTACCGTTGTCCCAAAGGTCAAGCGCTGAGTATCAGAAATAGGATAACCGTAGCTTAAGCCCAGCCCAACTTCATCTAATTGGTAATCTTCTACATCATCCGCTGCATAATCACTGGTTTGATAGAAAAGCTGCACGCCGCGGCTAACCCCGTTCACAGTGAAATACGGATTGGTGTAATTAATGGCAAAGTTAGATGTTTTATTCGAGCGCTGCGCATTAAAAGCAAGCTTATTACCCGAGCCTAAGAAATTGGACTTAGAAATACCAAAACCTAGCACAACCCCATCGGAATCAGAGAAACCAATACTTGCCTGAATACTACCAGAAGCTTGCTCTTCTACCGACACATCCAAATCCACTTCGTCCGTTGTTCCTGGTACACGACGTGTTTTAACATCCACATTACTAAAGAAACCAAGACGCTCAATTCGACGTTTCGAATCTTCAATTTCAGAACGCGTTGCTAATGCTCCTTCAAACTGTGTCATTTCACGGCGTAACACATGATCCTGTGTCTCACTGTTACCACTGAACACAATACGACGAACATACACTTTTGGTCCTGGAGAAATTTGATAGGTCAAATTCACTTTATGATCAGGGAGCTTTTCCGGAATCACATTCACATTAGCAAACAGATAGCCAAAATTCCCTAATTCATTGGTAATGTCTTCAATGGTCTTGGTTACTTTACTGCGTGAGAATACATCACCTTTTTTCTGATTTATCTGTTTCCAGACCAAATCTTCCGAAATAGGCAAACTACCATTCAGTGAAATCTTATTCACTGTATAAGGCTTGCCCTCACTTACATTAATGACTATGTAGACATTACGCTTATCTGGAGACACACTCACTTGAGTCGACACGATCTGGAAATCCAAATAGCCACGATCAAGGTAGAAACTTCTAAGACTGTCTAAATCTCCTTGCAGTTTCGCCTTGGTGTATTCATCCGCTGAGCTAAAGGGATTCCAAGAGGCCCCCTCAACACCAGACTTAAAATCTTTTGTTAATTGTTCATCCGTAAAATGCTTATTACCAACAATATTGAGGTGAACAATTTTGGCCGTTTTTCCCTCGTCAATTTTAATGGCAACATCGACTCGATTACGCGGCATTTTTGTCGTCGTCACGTCAACTTTTGCACTATAGCGCCCTAGAGCATAGTATTGACGCTGAAGCTCTTGCTGAATTTTATTCAACGTTTCTGGTTTGTATATCTCTCCAACTTCTAAGCCAGACAGTTTTAAACCGCGTTTTAAATCTTTGGTTTTTATCAGCTCATTACCTTTGATGGTTAAATTACCGATGGAAGGGCGCTCGACCACTTTAAAAATCAGTACGCCCTTTTTATTTTCATAAGCATCAATATTACTGAAATATCCAGTATCAAAAAGCGAATTAATCGCTTTGTAGACTTCATCGGAATTATAAGGTTGCCCTTGATGAAAACCGATAAGATCAAAAGCCCTAGTCGATGGCATTTGAACCAAGCCATCAATACGAACATCTTCCACATTTTTCGCGACACTTTGCACGCTTATTAAAGCCAACAATACAGCTGAAACGACCTTCACAAATACCTCTCTACAAACGGGCAATATCGTTAAAAATGGCGACCGCCATCAAAGTAAACAATAGAGAAGCCCCAACGCGATAAGCCAGTCCCTGAACTCTTTCAGATACAGGCTTACGACGAATCGCTTCAATGCCAAAAAATACCAAATGCCCCCCATCTAACACGGGAATAGGTAATAAATTAAGCACACCTAAACTCACGCTTAGGTACGCCATAAATGTCAAAAATGATTGCAAACCAGACTCAGCAGAAGCACTTGCTACTTTTGCAATGGTGATAGGGCCAGACAAATTGTCTATAGAAATTAGCCCATGCAACATTTTTCCTATAGAAGAAACCGTTAACGATACCATCTTCCACGTTTGATCGGCACCATAAACAAGTGACTGAAGCAGACCAAATTCACGTTCTCGTATTAACCCCTGATCCCATTTTGGAGGAACAACCGCCAACCCAGCATAACCAACATCGCTCTTACCTCGAGCAACCGATTGAGGTATCAAGGTTAAATTCACCCGATGACCTGCTCTATCGACCGTTACCGATAAGCTTGAGCCGGGGTGGTTCTGCACCAATTGAACGAATTGCTCCCAATCCGTCACAGGCTGATTATCAACCTTTATAACTTTATCTTTTACTTGAAAACCTGCTTTTTTCGCCGCTCCGTCTTTCAATACTTGAGCAATAAGGGGTTCCACTTTAGGCTGCCAAGGTTGTAAACCAAAGGAGGCAATCAAGTTTTTTGGCTCTTTACCCGCCATCCAACGATTTAAAAGAATTTTATCTTGCTTTGCTGATTTTTTATCAGCTTGGTAGCGAACGGTAATGGTTCCACTATCACCAATCAAGTCCGCTAGCACTAAATTTACATCTTCCCATGAAGAGACTGGTTTATTATTGATCGCAAGTAACTCATCGCCAGGGCGAAGTTGGGTTTGCGAAACAGGTGAGTCAGGCAGTATTTTACCGACTTTTGGTACTAAATACTGAATCCCCATTAACGCCACTAAGGCGTAGATGAGGATCGCCAAAATAAAATTAGCAATAGGGCCCGCTGCGACAATGGCAATTCGCTGCCAAACAGATTTATTATCAAAGGCCTGCTCTTTTAGCGATTCGGGAACATTCCCTTCACGTCCATCAAGCATGCGCACATACCCACCTAGTGGGATCATTGCTAATGTATATTCCGTTCCAGTTTTTCCAACATAACGAAAAATTGGCTTACCAAAACCAACCGAAAAGCGTAGCACCTTCACGCCACAGCAGCGTGCGACAAAAAAATGTCCAAACTCATGAAAAGTGATCAATACCCCTAAGGCAACAACAATCGATAAAATACTCTCGATCATATCCAGTTTCTCTCAGCAATATACTGTTTCGTCATTACCCGTGTTACTTTATCCGCTGCAAACACAATATCAAGGGAATCAACGGATTGAATGTCAGCAGAATGTAGAACTGCACGATTTACCGTTGCGATATCCAAAAAGCGGATCCGCCCCTTAGCAAACGCATCAACCGCCACCTCATTTGCCGCATTAAGAACCGCCATTGCCGTTCCACCAAGATACCAAGCCTCCGCTGCGAGCTGTAAATTAGGGAATCGCTCTAAATCAGGCGCTTCAAAATGCAATGACGCCACTTTCACAAAATCCAATGGTGCAACATTAGTCTCCACTCGATTGGGCCAAGTCATGCCATAAGCAATAGGCACCCTCATATCAGGATTGCCCATTTGCGCAATCACAGAGCCATCTCGGTAAGACACCATGGAATGAATAATGCTTTCTGGATGGACAACCACATCCACTTCATTGGGCGTGACATTAAATAGCCAACACGCTTCGATTAACTCAAGTCCCTTATTCATCAAACTAGCCGAATCAATGGAAATCTTTTGCCCCATAGACCACTTGGGATGAGCGCACGCTTGCGCCAATGTCACTTCTTTCATCGCTTCTAATGACCAGCTTCGAAATGGTCCACCAGAGGCGGTTAAAACAATCTTACTAAAATCTCGCTTATGGGCCCCATGTTCATCCTGGGGTAGGCTCTGAAAAATAGCATTATGTTCACTATCAATCGGCAATAGGCTGACACCGTGCTTAGCCACCTCATCCATAAACAACTGGCCTGCGGTCACCAAAGCTTCTTTGTTCGCTAACAAAATGCGTTTTTTAGCTCGAATACCAGCTAGGGTGGGTTTAAGCCCTGCAAACCCCATAATGGCTGCCATCACTTGATCGACTTGAGCGTCTTCAGCAATACTGTCTAACGCATCGCTACCCCACTCAAAAGAAATAGGCAAACCGTCGCACATAGCCGCCACTTGATCCCTTGCCTTCTGGGTTCCCATGACAATCCGCTTTGGTAAAAAACGACGGCAAATATCCGCCATTTTATCAACACTTTCGTTTGCCGACGCACAAGCTAAGAAAAATTTATCTGGGTGTTGCTCAATAATATCCAGTGTACTTTGACCAATAGAGCCAGTCGCCCCTAACAAACAAATACCCTGCATTATAGCCACCCAAAGATTGTTAAAAGCAAGACAAAAATCGGAGCAGCAGCGGTCAGACTGTCCACCCTATCCATCACACCACCATGACCAGGAATAAGGTGACTGGAGTCTTTCATGGACTCATGTCGCTTTAGTAAACTCTCCATTAAATCGCCCAATACAGAAACAAAGACCGTCACCAAGCCGATGAAAACCAAAATTCCCCATGCTCTAACATCAAACCCTACTTGATAGGAAAACAGTGCCACACCGATCTGAGTAAAGACCAAACCACCAAGCACCCCCTCCCAGGATTTTCCAGGGCTTACTTTAGGCGCTAATTTGCGTTTACCAAATGCTTTACCGGAGAAATACGCACCCGAATCCGCCCCCCAGATAAGCCCCATCAATACCAGCACCCAAACAACAAAATTATTGGACTCTTTTAACACCACCATGGCAGACCAAGTTGTGGTCAACACCAAGGCCCCTAGAACAATCCGGCTCCAACTAAATCGCCATAACTTTAGAGATGGATAACAGACTACCCAGTAAAGGGCAACTAGCCAGACAAGGGGGGCAACATAAAGAATACTTTTTTGCCATCCCCACATGTGAACAGCAAAGCACAACCCTGCGATCACAATGGCGAAGGCAAACCGAGCCAACGATGATTGTACACCAGATAAACGCGCCCATTCCCAGCCAGCTACCAAGACAACCGCTCCCATCGCCAACATAAAACTGGTTGGCCCTAGAATAAATACAGCACAGATAAAGAGAGCAGCCATAACAATGGCACTTAGAATACGAGGAAATAACATGGTTTACCGACCACCATAACGACGTTGGCGATTTTGATAAATCGAAATGGCATCATCAAAATGCGCTTTATCAAAGTCCGGCCATAAGACAGGCAAGAAAACAAATTCAGTATACGCAGTTTGCCACAATAAAAAATTACTTATTCGCTGTTCTCCAGAAGTACGAATTAATAAATCAGGTGCTGGTAAATCCGCTAATTGAACATGATTCCCTAGCATGGTTTCGTTAATATCGTCCACATTAATATGACCAAGCACGGCCTGTCTGGCCAATTCTTTAGCCGCTTGAGCAACATCCCAACGACCACCGTAGTTGGCCGCAATAACTAACACCATCTTATTGTTATCAGCGGTCAAGGCTTCAGTCCTTGTAATCTCTTCTTGCAAGGAAGAACTAAAACCAGAGACATCCCCCATAACTCTTAGGCGAATTCCATGCTGATTCATACGCTTTATCTGCTTTCTTAGTGAGCGAGCAAACAGTTTCATCAAACCATCTACTTCAGACTTAGGACGCTTCCAGTTTTCACTGGAAAAAGCAAACAAAGTTAATACCTTCACGCCAGCTCTGACTGCTATTTCAACGACACGCCTTACCGCCCCACCCCCTGCTGAGTGACCTGCGATACTCGGAAGATGCTTCTTTTTTGCCCAACGATTATTACCATCCATTATAATGGCAATATGAGCAGGAACGACGCCAGAATGATCTTCTGACTCAGCCAAATCTGACATAACTCTACCTTAGTCAATAAAAAGGGCAGGACGATACCTGCCCCTTTTATTTAGATTTCCATCAAGTCTTTTTCTTTCGCAGCAAGACGCTCTTCTACTAAAGCAACATACTTATCTGTGACCTTTTGAACTTGATCCTGACCACGACGTTCGTCGTCTTCAGAGATTTCTTTCTCTTTAACCAAATCCTTCAAACTGCCGTTCGCATCACGACGAATATTACGAATCGCAATACGGCCATTTTCCGCTTCGGCCTTTGCTTGTTTGAAATAGTTACGACGTGTTTCTTCGGTTAATGCAGGCATAGGAATACGAATCAAACTACCATTAGTTGCGGGATTCAAACCAAGGTCTGATTTCATAATGGCCTTTTCAATTTCAGGCACCAAATTACTCTCCCAAGGAGAAACCCCCAAAGTACGAGCATCTTCTACTGTGATGTTTGCTACTTGATTTAATGGTGTTTCAGAACCGTAATAATTTACCTTTACAGAATCAAGAATACTAGGATGCGCACGGCCTGTACGAATTTTATTAAAAGAAGACTCAACCGCTGTCACAGCCTTTGCCATTCTCTCTTCTGCATCTTTAAGAATGTCGTTAATCATAATTTCCTCACTTAATTAGCGTGCCTTCATTGCCACCCACGATGATATTAACCAAAGCACCTGGCTTACTCATATTGAATACACGAATTGGCATCGAATGGTCACGAGTCAAACAGATGGCTGTTAAGTCCATGACACCTAACTGTTTTTCCAAAACTTCATCATAGCCTAATGTATCATATTTCATGGCAGATGGATCTTTCATTGGATCAGAAGAGTAAACTCCATCGACTTTTGTTGCTTTCAGTACAACATCAGCATCGATCTCAATGCCGCGTAGACAAGCAGCAGAGTCTGTTGTAAAGAAAGGGTTCCCTGTGCCCGCAGAAAAAATCATCACTTCACCTTCTTTCAGCAAGCGCATTGCTCGGCGGCGGTCATAAGGCTCAACAATCCCTGTCATGGTAATAGCCGACATCACTCGGGTTCGAATATTTGCACGTTCCAAGGCATCACGCATCGCCAAGGCATTCATCACTGTTGCCAGCATCCCCATATGGTCACCAGTAACGCGGTCCATACCGGCTTGGCTCAACGCTTGACCACGAAACAAGTTACCACCACCAATGACGATCCCAACTTCGACACCAATACCACGCAATTGCCCAATTTCTAAGGCAATGCGATTTAATATTTTAGGATCAATACCAAACGGTTCCTCACCCATCAAGGCTTCACCACTTAGTTTCAACAAAATTCGTTTGTAGTTTGGGTTATTCTCTTTTGGCATCTCAATCTCCGGCAATGGTGTTGTCTAAAATAACAGACGTGAGCCACTTTCACGACTATCTATAACGCTTGCTTCATAAAAAGGGGCAGATAAACTGCCCCTTTTACAAAAACATTACAGCAAAAATTAACCTTTAAGCTGAGCTGCCACTTCAGCTGCGAAATCGACTTCCGCTACTTCAATACCCTCACCCACTTCTAAGCGAACGAAAGAAGTGACTGTTGCACCAGCGTCTTTCACAAGTTGACCCACTTTAATTTCTGGGTTCTTAACGAAAGGCTGCTCAACAAGGCTGTTTTCTGCCAAAAACTTCTTCATACGACCGACAATCATTTTGTCAACGATTTCGGCAGGCTTACCAGCCATATCAGGCTGAGCACGGATAATTTCTTCTTCTTTAGCCAAAATATCAGCAGGCATGTCATCCCCACGGACAACACGAGGCGAAACAGCGGCAATGTGCATAGACACATCTTTAGCCAACTCAGCATCACCACCTTCTAACTGTGTCAACACAGCGATTTGACCATTACCATGTAGGTAACCATTGATCAGACCACCTTCAATGATCACAGCACGACGAGGCGTGATATTTTCACCGATTTTTTGAACCAGTGCTTCGCGAGCTTCAAGCATTTCACCTGAGATCACTTTAGCCATGTCTGTTTCTTTTGTTTCATATACAACGTCAGCGACTTTGTTTGCAAAAGAAATAAAGCCTTCATCACGAGAGGCAAAGTCTGTTTCAGAGTTCACTTCAACCAATACACCGTAAGAAGCATCGTCAGCCACGCGCATGATAATAGTACCTTCAGCAGCAGTACGACCCGCTTTTTTAGCTGCTTTCATACCACTTGATTTACGTAGCTCTTCAATTGCCACTTCGATGTCAGCATTTGCCGCTACAAGTGCTTTTTTACACTCCATCATACCTAAGCCAGTGCGTTCACGTAGCTCTTTTACCAATGCTGCAGATACTGCCGCCATGTCCAAATCCTCTTAATACTATTTCAAATTTAAAAAAGGGGGCGAGATGCCCCCCTTTAGAAACCAGAGCAAACTATAGGGTTCGCTTATGCTTCAGCCGCTTCGTTTACTTCAACAAACTCATCTGCATTTCCAGCCGTCGCAGCACGACCTTCTAAAACTGCATCAGCGAAAGCGCCAACGTACAACTGAACAGCACGGATAGCATCATCGTTTGCAGGAATAACGTAATCGATACCGTCTGGATCACTATTGGTATCTACAATACCGATAACGGGAATACCAAGCTTATTCGCTTCTTTGATTGCAATACGCTCGTGGTCCACATCCACAACAAACATAACATCAGGAAGACCACCCATATCTTTGATACCACCCATAGAAAGCTCCAGTTTTTCAAGCTCACGAGTACGCATCAAGGCTTCTTTCTTAGTTAGTTTGTCGAAAGTACCATCAGACATTTGAGTTTCAAGGTCACGAAGACGCTTGATAGAAGCACGAATAGTTTTGTAGTTTGTTAACATACCACCTAACCAACGATGGTTAACGTATGGCATACCAGAACGAGCAGCTTGTTCTTTGATCGTTTTAGACGCAGCACGCTTTGTACCAACAAACAAAACCTTGTTTTTGTTTTCAGCCATTTTCTTAACAAGCTCTAACGCTTCGTTAAGAGCTGGAACAGTGTGCTCAAGGTTAATGATATGAATCTTGTTACGAGCACCAAAGATGAAAGGCTTCATTTTTGGGTTCCAGTAACGAGTTTGGTGACCGAAGTGTGAACCAACCTGTAACAGGTCGCGCATAGAAACTGTAGGCATTTTACTATCCTTTAAATTTGGGTTATTTAAGCTTACCAACCAAGTACGTCAGCCAGACAAGGTTTCAAGCAACCATTGGCACCCCAGACACACTCACTTTAATGTGGCAAGATCGTTAGTTTTCGTCATTAAGTTTTTGCTTCACTGAGACACAAGTCTAGCGAGCGGGCGATTTATACCATATTTCACCCCAAACCTAAAGACTAAAAGCGAGCTTTTATCCTTCAATAGTTTGTATTTTTTTCACTCTAACAGGGGCGATTCTAGACATTAAGTCATGTAGAATAAGGCCTATATGTGACAATTTTACGTTGTGTTATTGCTCGCAACTAGACTGCAGCAGAACACCACTCCTACATTTAAAAAGATATATTACTTAATTATGAGCAATGAAATACTAAGCAAAATTGAAGAATTAACCCGCAACGGTCGTAGTGACGTACCCAGCCGGACGCCCAAAGCCCCTTCCACACGATTCACTGATATTAGCGATATCGAAGGGATGCGTGTGGCAGGCAAGCTGGCAGCAGACGTACTAGTGATGCTCGAAGAGTTTGTTGTCCCTGGTGTCACCACTGAACAACTGGACATTATTGCCCACAACTACTCAGTCGATGTACAAGGCGCCATTCCAGCCCCACTAAACTATCACGGCTTCCCTAAATCTTGCTGCACATCGGTTAATGATGTCATCTGTCACGGCATCCCTAATGACAAGCCACTAAAAAAGGGCGACATAGTTAATATTGACATCACCGTTATTAAGGACGGTTACTATGGTGACACCAGCCGAATGTTCTTTGTCGGCCAAGTTGCCCCCCATGCAGAACGCCTGTGTACGGTCACTCAAGAGTGTCTTTATCTTGCCATCGACATGGTCAAACCTGGTGTGCGCCTTGGCGACATCGGCGCCGCCATTGCTGCTCACGCCCATAAAAACCACTACTCCGTGGTAGAGGAATATTGTGGTCATGGTGTTGGAACAACTTTTCATGGCGAACCACAAGTGGCTCATTACGGAAAACCAGGCACTGGCGTTGTGTTAGAAGAAGGTATGACACTCACCATTGAGCCTATGATTAATGCAGGAAAAAAACAGGTCAAGCACACAGGACCAGACAACTGGATTGCGAAAACCAAAGATGGAAGACTTTCTGCACAGTACGAACACACACTATTAGTCACACAAACGGGCGTCGAAGTACTAACACGACGTCCTGAGGAAACACGCTTCTCTTAAGGGAAGCGTGAGCCCCCTTACAAGTATGAGTACTGTAGTAACCATCCTTGCTAAACTATCATCTTGATAACGCTTTTCTGAGGCCTTATATGGATTTTCCTGCTTTTCCTGATGCTCCGCCACTACTAACTTCTGAAGAGAAACAAGAGCTATCACAACCTAGTTGCTCCATTTCTCGTTACAAAGCGATTCTGGAAGAAAAAACGGCCGCTTATGATGATCTATTCCATGCCCTTTACCCGATCGAAAAATTGGTAAAAGGACTAGCGGCAGTTTACGATGAAGCTTTACAGGCCGCTTGGACTGCCAAAGGATTAGCCCAAGAGAACAACATGAGCTTGTTAGCAGTTGGCGGTTATGGTCGCAGTGAGCTTCATCCCAAATCCGACATAGACCTACTTATTTTACTGGATGATAATGCCTCACCAGACAGCGAGAAAATTGAATCCTTCATTACTTTTTTGTGGGACATCAACTTAGATGTTGGCCACAGCGTCAGAACGGTGAGTCAATGCACCGAGATAGCAGCCCATGACATTACTATTATCACTAATCTGATCGAATCTCGGACACTGATTGGCCCTGCTGACCTCTTGGCAAACTTAAAACTCAATATTGATGTAGACCACATGTGGGATGGCCACACGTTTTACAAAGCCAAAATAGAAGAACAAAAACAGCGCCACGCCAAATACCAAAATACCGCTTACAACCTTGAGCCTAACCTGAAAGAATGCCCTGGCGGTCTTCGCGATATGCAAGTCATCGACTGGGTAGCCAAACGGCACTTACACACTCACCGACTCAGCGCTCTGATTGATAAAAACTTCCTCTCCGAAGATGAGTACATCCAGCTCAAAGGGGCAGTTGGTCATTTATGGCGTATTCGCTGGGCACTCCATATGATCGCAGGTCGAAAAGAGGATCGCCTTTTATTTGATCATCAACGCACCCTATCAAAAGTATTTGGCTTTGAGGATGATGACCTCAAACGCAATGTAGAACGTTTTATGCAGGGCTACTACCAAAGCGTGGCCGCTATTCAACAACTTAACGATTTACTGCTTCAACACTTCGAAGAGTCATTTTTGTTGATTGATGAAGAAGACACTATAGAGATCATCAATGAGCGCTTCCAGATTTGCAACGGTCAACTTGAAGCCACCAGCCCCACCCTTTTTCAAGATACACCCTCCGCCATGCTTGAAATGTATGTGCTGAGAGGCAATAACGAAAAAATACGAAGCATTCGCGCCAACACCATGCGCCAATTACGCGACAGCTTGGATGTAGTAGACGATGAATTTAGAACCAATCCCCAAAACACCGATTTCTTTTTAGACATTATATCAAGCCGATACCGACTGACCAGCACATTGCGCTCCATGAAACATATTGGTTTGCTAGGTCGCTACCTTCCTGAATTTGGCGCCATCATTGGGCAAATGCAGCATGATCTGTTTCATATTTATACGGTCGATGCTCATACCCTGCAATTAGTGGAAAACCTGCGTCGCTTGTGGCTACCGGAATCCAAGCAGCAATTTCCCATCTCAACTCAAGCCATGCGCCATATTCCGAAACCTGAGCTGCTATACATTGCAGGACTCTACCATGACATTGCAAAAGGACGCGGCGGAGACCACTCAGAACTCGGCTGCGTGGATGCACAAGCCTTCTGTGAACGACACAGACTCTCCAAAAGAGACACGGATCTCGTGGTTTGGCTTGTTCGTAACCACTTATTTATGTCAGTTACTGCTCAACGTAAGGACATCTCTGACCCTGAGGTCATTTGGGAGTTTGCAAGTTACGTGAAGGATCAAGAGCACCTGGATTACCTCTTCATCCTGACGGTCGCAGACATCAATGCCACTAACCCAACCATGTGGAACAGTTGGCGAGCCTCCCTAATGCGCCAACTGTATTTAGAAACCAAGCGCGCCTTGCGTCGTGGGCTTGATTACCCTATTGACGCCGACATGCAAAGCGACGAACACAAACAGCGCGCTTTGGAAATCATTATCGAGCGCAACGTTGATATTATAGATGCGGAAAACGTTTGGAATAAAATAGAAGAAGAATATTTTATTCGCTCCAATGGTGAAGAAATCGCCTGGAATACAGAGGCCATACTTCGTCACCGTCCGAGCGAAAAACCCCTCGTTGCAATCAGCCCATTAGGCGGAAGAAATTTCTCAGGGGCGAGCAAAGTCTTCATTTATACGAAAAATAACAAACACCTGTTTGCGGTGACGGCCACCCTGTTCGAACAACTTGGATTCACCATACTAGATGCCAAAATCAGCAATACAACAGATAACTATACACTCGATAGTTTTGTGGTAATGGACATTAACGACAACGAAACCAGCTTACATCTAGACAAAGAACGCATTACCTTTATCCGCGAAACCCTAACCGAGCAACTGGACAACCCCTCTTTGTACGAAAGTGTGATTCAACGTTATACACCGCGCATTTTAAAAATCTTTAATTCGCCCGCCACCGCACACTTTGTCAGTCAACCAGAAGAGGTCTGGTCCGCAATAGAAGTGACCGCACCAGATCGACCAGGATTGCTTGCCTTAATTGGGCAGCTTTTTATGAATCAGAATATTATGCTACATAAAGCGAAAATTGCTACATTAGGTGAACGCGTAGAAGATACCTTTTATGTCACAGAAGAAGATGGCAGGTTGATTACTGATCCTGAAAGGATGGATACCATCTGCACTCTGTTGAAAGAAAAAATTGACCGTTTTTCACAAGCCATGGATTGAGACAAAAAATGAACCCATTTATTCGTTCTTTACACCCTTACCCTTTTCAAAAGCTAGCAGAACTTTTGGAAGGATTAACGCCCAATCCAGAGAAACCGCTTATTCGGCTGACCATTGGCGAACCCCAACACGAGTCACCTCAGTGCGTACTTGATAAGTTAGCAGACAGCCTAAAAAGCGGCGTCAACAAATACCCCAACACAAAGGGCGAGTTGTCTTTACGCAAAGCCATCGCTGAATGGACAACACAGCGTTTTCACTTGGATTCAATTGATCCCGAGACCCAAATTTTACCCGTAACAGGCACTCGTGAAGCCCTTTTTGCCATCACACAAACCTTAGTAGGAGAAAAACCCAACGCCCTTGTGGTTAGTCCCAATCCATTCTATCAAATCTACGAAGGCGCAGGCATTTTAGCGGGTGCAGAACTGCACTACTTACCTTGCGGCCCTGAAACGAATTATCAAATTAATTACCAAGACATCAGCGATGACGTGTGGCAACGCTGCGAAGTGCTATTTGTCTGTTCACCAAGCAACCCAAGTGGCACAGTCACAACACTCGATGACTATGCTTACCTACTTGAAAAAGCCAGAGCATTTGACTTCACTATTGTTGCCGATGAATGTTATTCAGAAATCTACTTTGATAATAAACCACCACTTGGTCTCCTTGAAGCTTGCCAACAATTAGGCAATACCAGCTACGACCATTGCTTGATTTTTCAATCGCTATCAAAACGTTCCAACCTCCCTGGCTTACGCTCTGGTTTTGTTGCGGGGGACGCCAACATTTTAAAACCCTTCTTGCTCTATCGCACCTATCAGGGCTGCTCCATGCCACTTCACCATCAAGAGGCCTCGATTGTCGCTTGGCAGGATGAAGAGCACGTTGAAAAAAATCGCGACATTTACACGCGCAAATTTACTAGTGTGTTAGAAATATTGACCCCTATTATGAAGGTCAGTAAGCCAGAAGCGGGGTTCTATTTGTGGCCAGAACTCGACATGGATGATGAAACATTCTGTACCGAACTCTACAAGCAAGAAAGCGTACTAGTACTGCCCGGCAGCTACCTAGGGCGCCAAATCAATGACTATAATCCTGGCAGCAAGCATGTACGCATGGCCCTTGTTGCAGAGGAATCACAGTGTGTTGAAGCGGCACAACGAATCCGCGACTTTATCACTAATAATCAACATCTTATGACCAAACATCAATAAGTTAACCTATCCCTTTAAAGAAACTCAATGGAGAACATAATGAGCGATCAAATTTTTGCATTCGGTCTTGGTATCGGAACACAAAACAAAGAAGGCAACTGGCTAGAAGTCTTCTACTCCGCGCCCAGCATTGATGTAGAAAAAAGCACCCTTGATGCGCTATTAGAAAGCACAAATTACGAAGGTGGCAACAGCACTTTAGTACTAGATGACAGCGACCTAAACCGCCTACACATGAGCCTACTAAAAGCGGGCAACATTGAGCAAGCTGAACTTGCCTCACGCCTAAAAGCGTCTTCTCAACCGATTGTATTGTGTATCCTAGCAACCGACGAAGCCCCTACCAACCCTGCTGAAGTGTACTTAAAACTCCAACTGATTTCTCATCGTTTGGTCAAACCTCATGGCACCGTGCTTGATGGTATGTTTGGCCTACTGATCAACACTGCATGGACCAGTGAGGGCCCTATCGATGTACGCGAACTTGCTGACCGCCAACTAACCGCTCGCATGCAAGGCCGCACCATTGAAGTATTCAGCGTTGATAAATTCCCTAAAATGGCCAACTTTGTGGTACCAAGCGGTATTCGTATCGGCAACGCCGCCCGTATTCGTTTGGGGGCTCACCTTGGCGAAGGCACAACCGTCATGCACGAAGGCTTCTGCAACTTTAACGCAGGTACATTAGGCAACAGCATGGTTGAAGGACGTATTTCTGCTGGTGTCGTTGTTGGCGAGGGCTCTGATCTCGGCGCAGGTTGCTCTACAATGGGCACCCTCTCTGGTGGCGGCAACATCATCATTGGTATTGGTGAAAAATGCCTTGTTGGTGCCAACGCTGGTATTGGTATCGGCCTAGGAGATCGCTGTACTGTTGAGGCAGGGCTGTATGTGACAGCAGGCCAAAAAATACTGGTTCGCGACAGCAATGGCGAACCTGTTGCGACAGTTAAAGCTCGCGAACTCTCTGGCAAATCAGATTTGCTCTTTATTCGTAACTCAGAAACCGGTGCTGTTGAATGCCGTACCAATAAAACAGCCATCGCCCTAAACGAAGAGCTACACGCTCATAACTAAATCCAAACCGCGATCTGACTGCTCAACGAAACAAACTTGAGCAGTCAGTGACGGCCAGCACGAAAACTAATATTCGACTAACGACTAAACAGACATGAGATAAGGAAACAAAACATGGTCGATATTTACGGCATCAAAAACTGCGACACCATGAAAAAAGCATTTCACTGGTTAGACGAGAACAACATCGAGTACACCTTTCACGATTACAAAAAAGAAGGTGTGAATGAAACACAGGCAAAACAGTGGCTTGAGCAATTAGGTTGGGAAAACATCATCAACAAACGCGGTACCACATGGCGAAAACTAGATGATAAAACCAAAGATACCATGAATAATGAACTGGCACTGAAAACCATTCAAGAACAACCGTCCATCATTAAGCGCCCATTGCTAATTAAAAACAATGAGATTATCTTAGGATTCAAGCCGTCTGATTATCAAGCAATCTTTCAATAAGGCTTACGGTTTATCCAATGACATCATTTGCTAACGTAAGGTGCCAATGACGTGATGTTTGATCCATTCAGCAAATGGTCAGCGTTAGCGGAGAACTGGTGTATATATCTGTGGGGATGATGGTGGATGTTTTATAACGGGCGTGACACTGGGTGTATATCCATTAATGGAGTCATCAGAACGTATGACGGGAACATAATAAGATTGCTCAATAACAGGCTGGGGCATAAGCCAGCTACAACCACTACCCAACAGCCCTAACAGAATAACCATACTAAATTTCATAACCCACCTTGTGATAACACCCGAGCCAATACAGTAATGTTATTATAAGGTAGCTAAATCGAACACAAAGGTAAAGAATGTCTAACTTGTCACCCACGTTAAAACTTGCTCTGGATCTAATATCCCGCCCTTCTGTCACTCCTGAAGATGCAGGCTGTCAGGATGTGATGATAGAGCGACTCAAACGCATCGGCTTCCATATCGAACCGATGCCGTTCGGTGAAGTCAAAAACTTTTACGCCAAACGCGGTACATCAGGCCCTAACCTTTGCTTTGCTGGTCACACTGATGTGGTGCCAACTGGCCCTGAAAGCGAATGGAAAGTTCCGCCATTTGCCCCCGAGATTATCAACGGCATACTCTATGGACGCGGTGCCGCAGACATGAAAGGCAGCTTAGCGGCGATGGTCACAGCCGTTGAGAACTTTATTGAAGCCAACCCGAACCATAATGGACAGATCTCCTTTTTGATTACCAGTGATGAAGAAGGCCCATTTGTGGATGGCACAACACGGGTTGTCGATGCTCTTATGGCAAGAGAAGAAAAGGTTGATTGGTGCATCGTTGGCGAACCATCTAGCACCCATACGCTGGGGGATATTATTAAAAATGGCCGTCGAGGCTCATTCAGTGGCGACTTGACGATTTATGGCAAACAAGGCCATGTGGCCTATCCCCATTTAGCACAAAACCCCATTCATTTAGCGGCGCCCGCCATTGCCGAACTGGCGAGCACCCATTGGGATGACGGTAACGATTTTTTCCCTCCCACCAGCTTTCAGATGTCAAATTTAAAAGCCGGAACAGGAGCAACCAATGTCGTACCTGGCACATTAAAAGCGCTATTTAACTTCCGCTTTTCATCTGAGTTGGATTTTGACACATTAAAATCCCGTGTCATTGACATTCTAGACAAGCATCAACTTCGTTACGATGTGGAGTGGACTTACAACGGCCTACCCTTTCTCACTCGTCCCGGTGAATTGGTCGATGCGATTAAAAATGCCATTGAAGCCACTGTACAGATTACACCCGAACTGTCGACCTCTGGTGGCACATCGGATGGGCGCTTTATCGCCAAAATGGGCACTCAAGTGGTCGAGCTTGGCCCAATTAACGCCACCATTCATCAAATTAATGAATGCGTCGAAGCCAAAAGCCTAAACCAGCTCAGCATCATCTATGAGCGCATTCTACATAATTTATTTACTTAACTATTATGTCCCTAAAAAGCCGCCTCCATAAACTTGCAATGAAACTTGGCAACAACCCTCGTCTCGCATTGCTCAAAATGATACAAGGCGGTCTTTTATTTGCTTTTGGTTCATTAATGATTATGGTCGCCAATCGCGTATTGGAAGACTCCATACAAGCAGAGCTTATTGCCCTACTCGGACTGATTATTGCCGGCGCGGGCGTCATTTGGACATTAGTAGGCTATTTATCCATGAGTATTTTGCGACTCTACAATATGATCAACAAAAAGGATTAAACGATGCAACCTGACATCGAAATTTACCTTTTACCTTGTCCAACTGAGAAGATTATCACCTGGTTGAGCGAAAGGTTTACCTTGTTAGACAAGCAAACGCCGTCGGCGATTTGCACAAAATTGGTAATGTCACACCAAAGCCAAATTATTCCCGTCACCATCATAGAACAGGCCGCAGGAAAGCGCTTTACCTCGATCCTATTTGATACCGACAAAACCCCTTGGGATGATGACATTAGCTGTGCAAAAGAAGCCTACCGCGCTCTACAATGCGAAATTCGCTGCAACCTTCAAAGCTGGTCTGAAGACGACAGCCAAGACCCTGATCAATGGTGGAAAATCAACGACTACGAAGAAGGCCCATTTATTTGGAAGTGACAGCACGACTCATCCAATCAGCTTACAACACAAAACAACAAACCATTATTTAAAGGGAAACAATTCATGCAAATTACACTCTTAAAAGGCAAACTCCATATGGCCAGCGTCTCGCAAGCAGAACTTTGGTATGACGGCTCTTGCGCAATAGATAAGGACCTTGTTGAATTGGCAGGCTTTCGAGAGTTTGAACAAATTGATATTTACAATGTTGATAATGGCGAACGCTTTCACACCTATGTCATTCTTGCTGAAGCAGGCTCAGGTACCATTTCAATGAATGGCGCCGCCGCTAGAAGAGTACAAGTCGGTGACCGAGTCATTATCGCAGCATACGGCACCATGGACGAAAGTGAAGCAGACAGCTTTAAACCTAAGCTAGTCTACTTAAATAAAGACAATACGGTTGAGCGTACCACCAATACGATTGCGGTTCAGAAAGATTAATGCCTACGACCCTGAACAAAAAAACCAGCTATGTCGATATAGCTGGTTTTTTGATAAACACGCAAAATAGTTAACTAACGAGCTTATAGCACCGCAAGTGCGGCATCATAATTGGGCTCATCGGCAATTTCAGCAACTTGCTCGCTAAAAAGCACTTTCCCACTCTCATCCAATACAATAACAGCACGAGACAACAGCCCAACCAGTGGTCCGGTTTTAAAGGTTAACCCGTAATCATCGCCGAACGTTGAACGAAAGCTAGACCCCATATCAACATGATCAATCCCCTCGGCACCACAAAAACGAGCTGCTGCAAAAGGTAAATCCGCGGACACACAAAGCACATTCACGCCCTTTAACGAGGCCGCCGATTCATTAAACTTACGAACAGAAGTCGCACAAGTAGGCGTATCAACCGATGGAAAAATATTCAGCACAAGCTTAGCACCTTGATAATCTTTTAAAGATACTAACGATAGATCGGTTTTCACTAATTCAAAATCTGGCGCCACGGATCCCACGGCAGGCAGTGAACCAACGGTTTCGATTGAACTACCTTTCAATGTAACAAATGCCATACTATCCCCTTGATATTAATCAATATAATGACTATTAATAAATGACTTATTGAGCAGCTTATACGACAAAAGACCCAACAAGCGCTGCCCACATATCTAAACTTTAGCCACGCACAATAGACACGTTTTCAGCTTGTTTTCCTTTTTCACCTTCCGTCACATAAAACCGAACTAACTGGCCTTCTACAAGAAAACGACGGCCGCGGCCGCGAATGGCACGGTAGTGAACAAAGACATCGTCGCCATTTTCCATGGTTAAAAAACCAAAACCTTTTGAAGAGTTAAACCATTTCACTGTTCCCTGCTCACGGTCATCGTCTTCATCCTCATCGGACTGCGGCTTATCAGCAGAGGCATTACCCTGACTGATAATGGCACCGACATAAACAGAAACCAAAGTAAATGCAAAGTAAACTAAATAGTTTGTTCCAAGCACTTCACCTAATACACCGGCAATCAGCAAAGGAACAATAAGCGCAATAACTAGACTTGTAATAAATGCACGTACTGAAAACAAGCTTGAACCAACAGAAGAGCCTTTCGTACTTGCAACATTATCCTGATGATCATTCATAACTGTATCTCTTATTAATGTGTTGAGTTGTTGAGACGAGGCGATTATTTACAATAACAAGACACCCCGTTTTATTTTATACAAATGTGGAAAATTAAAAATTTTACTACACTCTTTCAAAATTGCCATGTGAAGCGAAAGATGATCGTAGTAAGATAACCATCTTGTTTAAAAGAGCAATTTTTTCGCCTTTTCTATTTTTATACGCAATCAATTGCGCGTAATCCATAGAGAATGGCTCCCAAATTAAGAGCTTAGCTCATTAAGGTTACCATACTGATGCCATCAATGAACACCTCAGATATCGAGCAACGGGTCGATGAACTCGAATACCAACTGCAATTCCAAGAAGACACAATCGATAGCCTAAATAAAACCATCGCTCTACAACAGAAAGATCTTTTATTGATACAAGAAAAAGTATCTTTTCTAGCCAAACAATTAGAAAACTATCGCCAACAACAAACTATCCATGGCGACGACAAACCACCCCATTATTAGTGATAATAGCAAACTCACTATATCAACACAGATAATAAGAATTAACTGGCCTCTAATGATTTTAGAACATGGATGTCAAATCGCCCAGCTTTCCCCTCAAGTTGATAAGTTGGCACCACCCCATTCAAAAAAGGCGCGCCTTTAGGTCGCTTTACAACGACTCGATATTCCGCCAACTCAAGCGCTGTTGGTAAAAGTGCATCAGCGTCCTCATCTTTACCGACTAAATCACGGAAAAATGCCATTTCTTTTTTGGCCGCCGCAGACGATTTGTCCGTATGTGGGTACATAGGATCGAGATAGATCACATCAAACCTTTGTCCGGTGATAGATTGAATATTCGCATCTAATAAAGTCATTCTAGCGGCAATCTCACCCACTTCCTGATGATTTAAAGCACGAGTTAAGCCATCTTTCAGCATTGCCCTAACAAAGCCCACACGCTCGCACAAGGACAGCTGACAACCAAGACTGGCTAACACAAACGCATCACGACCCAGTCCCGCCGTGGCGTCAAGCACATGCAGTCCATTACGCTTATTCAAACCAACGGCTTTGGCTATATCCTGACCTTTTCCACCGCCAAAGCGTCGTCGGTGATCCGTCGCACCAGAAGTGAACTCAACCTGCACAGGTTTGGGGGCACCCTTGCCCGTTTTAGCCAAACTCACACCGTTTTCACCCACTAACAACAAATAACTGTATTCATCCACATACTTCAACGGCTTATCCAGTCGATAAAGCGATACACTTAATTCATCCGCCAGCTGTTTAGCAGGGTGCTCGAATCCAACATCTAATGAGGCGACAGCAAAATGGCTAAGCAAAAACATCTACTCCAATTAATTGATTTCGAGGGTTATTCGACGCCAT
Source organism: Marinomonas sp. 63XJN7_7_ISO-PGPR-S23-202 (assembly GCF_056173505.1). Taxonomy (NCBI): domain Bacteria; kingdom Pseudomonadati; phylum Pseudomonadota; class Gammaproteobacteria; order Oceanospirillales; family Oceanospirillaceae; genus Marinomonas; species Marinomonas sp. 63XJN7_7_ISO-PGPR-S23-202. Next base: position 3,797,351 of record NZ_CM149677.1, read on the forward strand.
CGTCTTGGTATTATGGTATGTCTGAAAAACGGATTGTACTTTTGTCGATCCCCATGCACGAAAGCAGAAAGCACAGTCATGGGAATAAGTTTTTCAAAAGGCTCTACAGAAGCCGCATACTCTTATTGGTTATCGTTGCAGGAAGTTGAGAACGAATTCCCATGGAAAAATATTTGTTGTTCACATCAATAATAATGACGTATAAATAATCGAGGTCGCCTGTTCTCATTAAAATAGCGATTTAACAGATATTCCAAAGCAATATCTACAAATCGGTTTTACGACCCCAATAAAATCCGCTTTAAAAAAAATCACCTCTAAAGAGGTGATAACAAAACCATTACAAAACACGCAGCAAAGAAAAATAAAACTCCTGTTAGCGTTTTCCTATTCGAGGCGCTTGCTTCTCCCAGGTAATTTCATCTCTTAAATAAATGGGAATAGCATCGTAAGCCGACACAGTCTCCCCTTTTTCAAAAGCAGCAATGGCCAGTTGGGCAATACAGGCTGCTCGTGGTGCAACCTCCACTAACACCTGTTCCGGTTTAGCAGGCAACAACCCAGTAAGTATTTCATCGTATCGCCAACCCGACCCGACCCCTTGGTAGGGTAACGAAAGTGTTTCTAGCCTTTGTGGCTGAATCACACGCTCATCGAGCAAGGTCTTCACGCTGTATTGCTCTGTTGCCTTATTCCCCCCCGTCACTTTGTCAACAAAGTATCCTGCAACATAGATCTCGCCCATACGAGCATCCAGTGCTGACAACCAATAATGCAATCCGGTTTTCTGAAAACCTTCTAATGCTTGAGCCGCCAACGTCGAGACAGGAATAACAGGCAAATCCGCCCCATAAGCCAACCCTTGCACGATACCGGCACTGATACGAAGCCCAGTAAAAGATCCTGGCCCCCGCCCAAAAGCAATGGCATCCAAATTCTGTAACGCCACACCGGCTTGCTGCAAGATTTGTTCTACCATAGGTAGAATCAAATCATTATGCTGACGTGGTGCCATACGAAAGTCTTCCAGCACCACTCCATCTATATTCAATGCAACAGAACAAGCTGAGGTTGATGTATCTAACGCTAAAATTGCCGCCATTGAATCATGATGCCTTTAAAGAGCTCAGCAAGCTTTGCTTAATGTCGTTCAAGTCACCAATACCATTGACTTTGACAAATTGTGGTGCATTCTCAGGATCTTCTTTCAACCATTGTTGATAATACCCAATCAGTGGTGCTGTTTGCTCATGATACACCCCTAAGCGTTTGCGCACCGTTTCCTCTGTGTCATCAACACGCTGAATGAGATCTTCACCGGTTACGTCATCTTTACCTTCCACTTTCGGTGGGTTGTAAATCACATGATAGGTACGACCTGAGCTTTCATGTACTCGACGACCGCTCATACGTTTCACAATTTCTTCATCGGCAACGTCAATTTCCACCACATAATCAATGTGAACACCCGCCTCTTTTAGGGCATCAGCCTGTGGAATCGTACGAGGAAAGCCATCAAACAAGGCACCGTTAACACAGTCTTCTTGTGTTAGGCGCTCTTTAACAAGCCCAATAATAATATCATCGGAAACCAATTGACCTGCATCCATGACCGCTTTCGCTTTTAAACCCAACTCTGTTCCGGCCTTGACCGCTGCACGCAACATATCACCCGTTGAAATTTGTGGAATACCAAACTCTTCAGTAATGAATTGAGCCTGAGTCCCTTTACCAGCGCCTGGGGCACCTAATAATATTACTCGCATAACACGTCTCCAAAAGTCACTCTATAAACTGGAAAGCAACCATCTGCCACATGAAAAAACACGCACAAAAAAGGCGCAAAAAAAGCAACAAAAAACAGATGACTTGCGTTGTAAAAATTTGAATGGTCGCCTAGCATACCCAAGCAAGCCTTCAAGATGCAAATTTACTGTCTTATTTTCGCTATTTTCGCGCCTATATCGAATGTTTTTTAATCAAATACTGATTTAGCCCGTATTTTGCATACCACTAGCAATCCCAGCCATCGTAATCATTAACGCCTTATTCACCTCTGGATTATCTGGGTTTTTACGGCTTCTATACAGCAACTCCGCCTGTAAATAATGCAAAGGATCAATGTAAGGATTGCGAACATCAACCGACTGGCGAATGGTTTTATTGTCTTCAATCAGTCGGTCTTGTTGTTTCAATTCTTTGACCAACTCACTCACCTGTAATAACTTGCTACGCAATAAACGACCTAGCCCTTTAAGCTCTTCGTCCACAAGACGCTTCTCATAGTACTCAGCAATATCTGGCTCAGCCTTGGCCAATACCATATCAAGCATATCCAAATAAGCACCAAAGAATGGCCATTTTTTATGCATTTCCTGTAGTTTATCTAAGTTACCCGACTCGATGGCTTGCTCTAACGCACTCTCAGCCCCTAGCCATGCTGGCAACATGAGACGAATTTGCATCCACGCGAAAATCCAGGGAATAGCTCGCAAGCTCTCAACTCCACCATCAGAGCGACGACGCGCAGGCCGAGACCCTAAAGGCAGCTTAGCCAACTCTTGCTCAGGGGTTGTCGCTCTAAAATACGCCACAAAATCCTCATGGCCGCGTACAATAGAACGATATTGGTTCATACCGACTTCGGCCATCTCATCCATAATGGCCCGCCATTCTTCTTTTGGTGCAGAAGAAGGCGTCAAAGTCGACTCCAATACAGCAGAGCAATACAGCTCCAATGAGCGTACCGCGATATCAGGGATACCGAACTTAAAACGAATCATCTCCCCTTGTTCTGTGACACGAATGGAACCATTTACTGAGCCAGGAGGTTGGGACAAAATGGCTACGTGAGCGGGACCACCACCACGACCAACGGTACCACCACGACCATGAAACAAGGTTAAATGCACGCCATGGCGTTTGCACAACCCTGTTAAGGCCTCTTGAGCCCGATATTGCCCCCATGTTGCCGCAATTTGCCCCGCATCTTTGGCCGAGTCAGAATACCCAATCATGACTTCTTGATGCCCGTTGATATAAGCCTTGTACCACGGAATGCTAAAGAGTTGCTCAATGATTGGCTCAGCATTATCGAGATCCGCTAAGGTTTCAAACAACGGTACAATGCGCATGGGGAAACTCACACCCGACTCTTTTAGCATTAAAGCCACCGCCAACACATCCGACGGCGCACTGGCCATGGAGATCACATAGGAACCAAATGAACTGGCCTCCCCTCTGGCTATCATGGCAAAGGTATCCAATACCTCTTTAACCTCTGGCGTCGGCGACCAATCTAAAGGCAACAAAGGACGCTTAGAATTCAGTTCTGTTAACAAAAACGCCTGACGGGAAGCTTCATCCCACTCGGCATAATCTCCTACCCCATAAAAGCGGGTAATCGCTGATAAGGCTTCAATATGGCGCGAGGCATCTTGACGCACATCCAGCTTCACTAGGGTTAAGCCAAACGTGGCAGCACAGCGAATCAAGTCTAACAGAGCACCATTCGCGATGACTTTCATGCCGCAATCGATAAGAGACTGGTAGCATAGAGTCAGACCGTCCATCAACGCCTGACTGTTCAGCATAATATTCTCAGTGCTCTCCGGCCGACCATCCAAGCGTGCTTGAGCCCACTCTTTAGTCGCGATCATACTTTGCTCTAAACGGCGCAATACTTCTCGGTAAGGCTGTGGACTGTCCCCCACACGCTCACGTAATGCCGCGTTACACTGAGTCATCGAAAACTCAGAACGCAAAACATTCAAATCTTTAATATATAAGTCAGCGGCCATCCAACGAGCCAGCAGTGTGACTTCTTCGGTAATTTTGTGGGTGACATTAGGGTTGCCATCTCGATCTCCCCCCATCCAAGTCGCAAAGCGAATGGGCGCTAAGTTCAGAGGCAAATGCTCCATATCGGAATACTGACGGTACTGCTTGTCTAATTGACGGAAAAATCCAGGTACCGCTTCCCATAAGGATTGCTCTATGACCGCAAAGCCCCATTTTGCCTCATCAACTGGCGTGGGACGGTGCTCCCGAATTTCATCGGTATGCCATGCCTGGGTAATGATTTCTTTAAGACGGCGAATGTGTTTCGCTTCTTCTAAAGGAAGAATATTATCTTTATCTAATGCTTCAAGTTCCGTTGAAATATTGTCGTATTTCCGGATAAGAGAACGACGAACGACTTCTGTTGGGTGAGCAGTGAGTACTAACTCAATTGATTGTCCTTGCAGGGCGTTAAGCATTTGCTCTGATGAAAACCCTTCCTTTGACAAACGTCCCAGTAAATCCCCTACCGGATTTTGGTAAATGCCAAGGCTTTCGTTAGTACGACGACGATGAACTCGATGATATTGCTCAGCAATATTCGACAGATTCAAAAACTGATTGAAAGCACGGGCCACTGGCACTATGTCTTTTTCATCCAACGCCTCCAGCGCTTCAATCAGGGCAGCTGAGTCCCCTGAGTGACGACCATCTTTTGATAACTGACGGACGTTTTCGACCGTTTGTAAAAAATCCTCTCCCAAGTGATTGCTCATGGTTTCCCCTAAACAATCTCCTAGTAATCTCACATTTTCACGTAATGATGCTTGACGGTCACTCACTTCACCCCTCCTTTCAAACAAAAGACGCAACAAGATGTCTGCGTCTTTTGGCTTCAATAGTTATCATTATTGTTAAACGAGAGCTTACAACCCTTCTCGTTTCGATTGCTCCCATAAGACATCTAATTCCCCAAGAGAACAATCCGTTAAGCGTTTTCCACTTTCTGATACTAACGTTTCTATACGAGCAAAGCGACGGCGAAATTTTACATTGGTACGATTTAAAGCCACATCAGGTGCCACTTTCAGATGACGAGCCAGATTACTCATGGCAAACAAAACATCGCCCATTTCCGCTTCGATGTGCGCTTGCTCTGCTTGTTGAATGGCTTCTTCCAATTCAGCTAGCTCTTCCCGTATCTTGGCAAAGACAGGTGCCGTATCCGGCCAATCAAAGCCCACTTTAGCGGCTTTTTTCTGCAGTTTCTCAGCTTGCATCAAGGCAGGCATGGAGACAGGAACCCCATCTAATAGACTCTCTTCTGCGTAGGAACGATCTTTGTGGGCATGGTCGTCAAGGGCCTCAGCTTGAGAGCGTTGATTTTTCAGCCGTTTTTCTTCTGCTTTGATACGCTCCCACTGACCTTGTAACGCTTCTTGCGACACCGGAGGAGCCTCTCCAAAACGCGCTAAATCCCCATCAGGAAAAATATGAGGATGGCGGCGCAGCATCTTATTGACGATTTCATTAACCACGTCATCAAAGTCAAAACGCTGCTCTTCTTTGCCTATTTGTGCATAAAACACCACTTGGAAGAGCAAGTCCCCTAGCTCCTCCTTCAAATGCTCGTAATCACGACGCTCAATCGCGTCCAACACTTCGTAAGCTTCTTCCAATGTATAAGGCGCAATCGTCTGATAGGTCTGCTTTTTATCCCAATCACAGCCATGTTCTTTATCCCGCAAACAGGCCATGAGTGTTAATAAGCGCTCCATAGGCGTCATAATGGGTCCTAACTCACTCAAAAGTCTTTTTCCCTAAATACGTTTAGCACATTGGGTAGCTGATCAATACGATGCAGCAACTTACTCAACACGCCTAACTCCCCCACCTCAATGGTGAAACGAATAACCGCCGTATGACTTTCTTTTGTTGACAATGTGTTCATGGATAACAAATTGACTTTTTCATTCGCCAAAAGAGCAGTGATATCGTTGAGCAAACCAGTTCGATCATAAGCTTCTACCTGAATGTTTACAGGATAGAGGTTATCCACTTCTTCTCCCCAACTAACCTCCACCATACGCTCAGGCTCTTCACCACTCATCTGAATGATGTTCGTGCAATCTTGTTTGTGAATAGATACGCCCCGACCTTGTGTTATGTAGCCGACAATCTCATCCCCAGGTACAGGCGAACAACACTTCGCCATCTGCGTCAGCAACTTACCAACACCCAGAATATGCACATCATTATCAGAGGTTTTATGACGGCTTTTCTTCAGTCTCACAGGTCGCACGGTAGACGACGCATTACCATCCAAACTCATCAAGCCATCAATCGCATGAAGCACTCGGGATAACTGGATATCGCCAGCTCCTAAAGCCACGTAGATTTCATCGGCATTAGAAAAGTTAAAGCGAGAAGACAACTTCATTAAGTCAAGACGACTTTCATCCACACCGAGTCGCTTAATCTGTTTATCAAGAATCAGTTTCCCTGCTTCTAAGTTTTTCTCGCGATCTTCTTTTCGAAACCAATTTTGGATTTTCGCTCTAGCACGATTGGTTTTTACATAACCAAACGTTGGATGCAACCAATCTCGGCTAGGAGAACCTTCTTTAGAGGTAAGAATCTCAACTTTATCGCCGGTTTTAAGATGGGTAACCAAAGAGGCTATTTTGCCGTTTATTTTGGCGCCACGGCACCGATGACCAATTTCTGTATGGACACGGTAGGCAAAATCGACCGGAGTGGCATTAATTGGCAAATCCACAACGTGCCCATCAGGGGTGAACACATAAATACGATCTTGCTCAATTTCACTGCGAATTTGCTCTGATAAAGATTCAAAATCATCTTGTACTTCATGGAAGTCCAAAATCGTTCTTAACCATTGAAGCTTTTCTTCATAGCTTGTGCTGTTGGAGCTTAAATCCGTCCCCTTGTACTTCCAGTGAGCACACACGCCCAGTTCGGCATCTTCATGCATGGTTTTGGTACGAATCTGAATTTCTAATGCTCTGCCCTGTGGACCAATAACCGCCGTATGCAAAGACTGATAACCATTACTTTTCGGATTACTAATATAGTCATCGAACTCTTGAGGGATGGGCTTCCATAAATTATGCACCACCCCTAGAACCCCGTAACACTCCATGGTTTCATCCACCAAAATACGGACGGCCCGCACATCGTATACCTCATCAAAGCCGATGTTTTTGCGCTTCATTTTGCGCCAGATACTGTAAATATGTTTCGCACGGCCCATTAAATCCGCGTGAATATTAATACCTTCTAAACGCTTGCGCAGTATGGCGATCACGTCATCTATGTATTGTTGGCGATCAAGACGCTTTTCATCCAACCAAGTTGCAATACGCTTGTACTCCAGCGGATAAAGATAACGAAACGATAAATCTTCTAACTCCCATTTAATATGCCCAATTCCCAGACGGTGAGCTAACGGGGCATAAACACTTTGTACTTCTAGGGCAACGGCAACGCGACGCGCTTCATCTTGGTGCTTGGCTTCCTTGATGGCGCAGGCTCGTTCTGCCAGCTTGATCAACACCACACGCACGTCATCAATGATCGACACCAGCATCTTACGCAGTGACTCCAACTGGTTTTCACTGCTTCCTAATACTTCAGCTGCGGTATCAGCGGTTAGGTTTTTCGACACCTCACCCATGCGCACCACACCTTCAATGATAGAGGCGACTTTACGCCCAAACATATCGACCACGCGGGAAATAGGCAGCTGATCTTCTCGAACCACACGGTACAAAGCCGCCGCAACAAGTGAGTCCTGATCGGCACGAAAGCTGGATAATATCTCAACCATCTCAAGCCCTGCTCGAAAGGTGCTCGCTTGCGGCCCCCAGTAAGAAGGGCGAGGAGACTGAAACTCAGCTTTACGAGCCAACTCACACGCCATACGTAACGGCACTCTTGAACCGTCATCAACCGTATTGGCAAACTGCGCCATCCATAGATCAATATCAACCGTTCCGTCTGCTGAAATCGGGTGATCTTTTCTTACTGTTACCATTGCCTTACCCTTAAAATTACTTCTTTTGCAGTAACATCATAGTCTCTACATGTGAGGTTTGAGGAAACATATCCATCAAGCCTGTACGTAAAACACGATATCCTTTCGTGACTAAATATTCAGCATCTCTTGCCAAGGTAGAAGCATTGCAAGAAACGTACAAGATTTGCTTAGGATGCATATTAATTATTGTCTCCAAAAACTCAAACGCCCCCGCACGAGGCGGATCTAACAATACTTTCGTAAATGACATATTGGCAAGCTCTTGATTCGCTGGCTTGGTTAAATCTGCGGCGATAAAGCATGCATTATCAAGATGATTAGCGGACGCATTCTCCCTCGCCATCATCACCATCTCTTCTTGAAGCTCAACCCCTACTACCTGTTTTGCGCGCTTAGCCAAAGGCAAAGAAAAGTTGCCGACACCACAAAACAAGTCCAATACGGTATCTTGCTCACAAGGTGCTAACCAAGCCATGGCCTGCGCAACCATTTTTTCATTCATGGCGGCATTGACTTGAATAAAGTCTTGGGGGTGGTAGTGGAGCTTTAAACCATCAAGCTGATAAAAACGTCGAGCTGAGCCATCAACCAAAGCCCTTTTCATCTCAGGTGGTTGCCAGTAGAGCGCCACTTTCTGCTGTTGAGCCCATGACTCCCACTGCGCTTTGAGGGAATTATCCAGAACTTGAATCAAACGAAAAGTGACCGCAAGACCTTTACTGTCTTCTAATAACTCAATATGCCCTAACTTTTCGGCTAAAGTGTCACCACTAAGCGATGTTTTGAGCGATTTGAAAACCGCTTGCAAAGGTGTGGTCAGCACCAAGCAGCGATCAATTGATACGATGTCGTTAGAGGATTTTCCACGAAAACCTAACTGTACCCTTTGTTTTTTGACCTGAACCGATAAACGGGCACGTCGACGATACGCTATCGGCTGATCCGCTAGCACGGACAAGGTCTCATCAGAGGCAATCACTTTACGAATCTGCCCCTTTAACCAATCGTACTTCGCATCTAGTTGCTTTTCTTGAGCTAAATGCTGAAAGCTGCATCCGCCGCATTGAAAAAAATGCGGGCAGGCTGGAGCTACCCGATCCTGACTCTGGTGAATAACTTGATTCAGAGATGCCTCATCAAAACGACGACCCGTCTTGCTGACTTGCGCTTCTACCGTCTCACCCGGTAATGCACCCGCAATAAAGGTGACTTTACCCTGTCGGCGAGCTACCCCCTTTGCATCATGTGTCAGTCCCTCAATTTCAAAGACCTGGATAGGACCAAGTGACGGGGGACTAGATGGGCGTCGCGTTGGATTTCTTCTTCTCAAGGGTACGTCTCTTCAACAGGATAAATAAAAGTATGCCCTATTCTAACGCATATTGCCCCAATACCCTATTCTTGCAGGCATAGGTTCACTGATCGAATACCCCAGTGGACAAATAACGATCACCACGGTCACACACAATCGCGACAATCACCGCGTTATTAAGAACTCTAGACAACTCTAACGCCGCATAAACAGATCCGCCAGATGACACACCGGCAAAGATACCTTCTTCTTTCGCCAAGCGCCGCATGGTTACTTCCGCATGGTTCTGCTCGACATCCACCACACGATCAACTCGCGATTCATCAAAGATAGTCGGCAAATACTCTTTCGGCCAACGGCGAATACCAGGAATACTGTCCCCATCAGAAGGCTGTAAGCCAACAATTTCAATATTGGGGTTTTGCTCTTTAAGATAGCGAGAGACCCCCATAATGGTACCCGTTGTCCCCATTGAGCTAACGAAATGGGTGACAGTACCTTGTGTTTGCTGCCAAATTTCAGGTCCTGTTGTTAGATAGTGCGCATTAGGGTTATCTTGATTACCAAACTGATTGAGCACTTTACCAAGCCCTTTCGCTTGCATTTCCATCGCCAGATCCCGCGCCCGCTCCATACCTTCTGCTTTGGTCACCAAATGTAAGACAGCGCCGTAGGCAGTCATGGCCGATTTACGCTCCTGACTCATATTGTCTGGCATGATAAGGTGCATTTTATAACCTTTTATCGCCGCCGCCATTGCCAAGGCAATACCCGTATTGCCACTGGTCGCCTCAATCAAGCTATCACCTGGTGCGATCTCACCACGTAATTCTGCTTGTAAAATCATATTTAACGCAGGACGGTCCTTAACCGACCCCGCTGGATTCTGTCCTTCAAGCTTCAATAACACCGTGTTGCTTGGGTTTGGGTTGATTCTTTGCAATCGCACTAAAGGCGTTTGCCCAACAATAGACTCTATACTAGGATATTCAATCATAAAAACTTCATTGACATTAATGATGTGGGAAAAGAAACTTAACGTTATAACGCATTAAAAAACACTTCATTAAAAGAATAAAATAAGAAAGCGTTATAAACTTAGCTCACACTCTCTTTTCTGGAGCGACTAATGACGAACAATGCCCTAAAATCAGGCGCTTTAATGCTGGCCATCACCTTACTAGCAGGTTGCGATTTATTTGAGAGCGACATGGATAAGTTATCAGATGACACACTCCGAGCCAAATGGAAAGAATGTCAAAGCATCAAAGACATCTCTCGACTCAAAGCCACAGCCTGTAGTAACTACGAGAAACAGTGCAAAAAACGCAAAAAGGCAGGAACACTTGCTTGCTACTAGTCAGCTTGCTTACTACTAGCCACAAAAATAGCAAGGAAAAACGGATCATGACAATATGAAGCCACTGGGAAAGATCAAAACACTTTCGCCAAGTAAGACTCTCTTTTGGGTTATTTTTACGCCCCCACTTATCCTCTCACTGGCCGCCGCGTGCTTTTTATTTTTTTCCCGAACAAGTGATTTAGAGCAACAACTGGAAAACAAAGCCCTGATCATTTCAGATTTATTAGTCTCTACCAGTCAGTTGGCCTCTAACCACGCCCCTCTATCGCCTCAGCTATTACAAAATGCCTTAAGCTACGGTGATGTCCACAATATTCAGATTTTTAACAGCAAATACCGTGTTGTTGCTGAAACGGGAGCGGAACCCTACTTGCCATCTCCCACCTTAACAGAACAAACGGTCAATGAGCAGAAAGACAATGCCATTATTCGCATCACCCCTATTTACCATATGCCCCCTAAGCAAGTTGATGACATCAGCGGCCAACCAGATTTCACCAACTTGCGTACTCCGAACCATTTAATTGGCTGGGTCAAAGTAGAAATAAGCAAAGACAAGCTTGCTATACAAACCTATCAGCTCATTAGTCTTTTGGCGCTATTCTTCGCGTTTTTTAATGGCATCACGGCTTACATCGCTTGGCAAGCATCCCATTACCTAGCTCGCCCATCGGAAATTATTACTGGGGCAATCAACAACCTCGTCAAAGGGCAATTCGCGTCTGCCAAATCCCTTAAACTCTCCCCTCAATTTAGCTTACTGGAAAAAGGCATTAGAGATTTAGCCGAGCGCTTAGAAAGCCACAAGGAAGAGCTTAATGCCGGCATAGAACAATCTACTGAGGACCTGCGTAGCAATTTGGATAGCCTCGAAGAAAAAAGCGCCCAACTTCATATTGCCAATAAAGAGGCCATGGAGTCCAATCGCCTTAAATCGCAATTTTTAGCCAATATTAGCCACGAGGTTCGCACCCCTCTCAACGCCATCTTGGGCTATACCAAAATACTGCAAAAGAATCTGGTCGACGACCAGCAAAAGATCTACATAGACACCATTGAGCAGTCGACGAATAGTCTACTAGCTATCATTGGTGACATTCTTGATTTTTCAAAAATTGAAGCAGGCAAACTCAGTTTAGATCATGGTGATGTCAACCTAAGAGAATTAGTCGATGATGTGTATCAAATTCTGAGTGCCAGCCTGCTAACCAGTGAAAAACAAATAGACCTCGTGCCGGAATTTTCAGAAGACGTGCCACAATGGGTCACTGGTGACGCAGTACGCATCAGACAAATCCTTAACAACTTAATCGGTAATGCCATCAAATTCACCCACAAAGGCTCCATTCGAACCAAAGTCACACTGGTTAAACAAGCCAGCGACCAACTATTACTCTCCTTTAAAGTGATCGACACAGGTATCGGCATCCCTGAAAACAAACTAAATCGCCTATTCAAGCCCTTCTCTCAAGTCGATAACAGCACAACACGCCAATTTGGTGGCACAGGGTTGGGTCTTGTGATCACCAAAAAACTCGTTGAGCAAATGGACGGTAATATCGATGTCTACAGCGATCAAAAAAATGGCTCTACTTTTTACTTTACATTAAATCTCCAACCCTCTGAAAAGCCAGCCCAAACACCGGAAAAGCTGCATAAACAGTTTATTCTGCTTGAACCAAGCCATCTCTATCGCCTTTATCTTACCCACTACCTAAAAAGTATCGGTGTGAAGTGCACCGCTTGCTCAACCTTAGAACAAGTCATCGCCAAATTAGGTCAACAGGACGCCGACATTGACGGCCTTTTAATCAGCATCACCCCGTCTGACAAAAGCGCTAACGAGGCTCACGAGCTGATCAGCTACGCCAGTTTACAATTCCAGATACCCAGTATTTTGATGATCCAACCACCTGGACAAACAAGCCACTACCCCGCTCTCAAAGCCATTTGTAGTAGCACATTGCTCAAACCAATCAGCCATAAGCACTTATACCAGGCGCTAAAAACCATATCGTTACCAATGAAAATCGATACGGCCACACCTTTGTTGCCCAAACAACAATCCCACGTTGCGGCGTATCAAGCACAAATAGAGTCACAACAACCAATAGCCCCTCAAGAGCAGCAAACACATGGTTTGAAAGTGCTTGCTGTAGACGACACTCCCATTAACTTGCAGCTTATGTCACATTGGCTAGCCCCTAACGGCATCGAAGTCACCTTGGCATACAGTGGACAACAAGCCATCAATATTGCCAAAGAGAATACGTTTGACCTGATTCTCATGGACATTCAGATGCCAGAAATGGATGGGATTGAAACAACAAAACAACTACGCACTCTTGAGGCATACCAAGACATTCCCATCATTGCCGTCACGGCCCACGCTCTCGGTATAGAGCAAGAAAAAATGCTGCTTAGTGGCATTAATGCCTATCTCACAAAGCCCATCGATGAAAATATCTTATTAAACACCATCGTAAAATGGTGCTCTAAAAAAGGGAATTACCAAGAACAACTCAATAGCGAGATAGCCAATGCCTTTGATGTGAACAAAGCGTTAGATATTGTGAATCATAAAGCCGACGTTGCTAAAGAAATGTTTGATATGCTGGCAGACACCCTAGAAGACGAGAAACGCCTTATCAAGCATCACTTCGAGCATCAGGATCTTGAAAAATTAATCCATGTTGTACATCGTATCCATGGTGCATCCAAATATACGGGCACCATTAATATGACACGACACGCAGGCTATTTAGAAACGCACTTAAAAGAGTTGGGATTTGAAGAAGTTGAAGGTGTGCTAGAGGACTTCCTTGATGCCATCGATCAAGTCATTAATGCCAGACCTTGGATCAAATGGCCTCAAGAATAACAAAAGCTTGGGCATAGGCCTTTTCGTCAGTCAAACTCAAATGCCAGCTTATAGGATGATCAAAACGCGCCGCTATTTCATCATCAACCCACAACGTAGGCTGACCTGATGGCAAATTGCGTACAGAAAAATGCTGGAAGCTCACACCACGACCAATCCCCGTGCCAAGCGCTTTCACTGCCGCCTCTTTTGCAGCAAAGCGCTTAGCAACAAAGGCGTTTCCATTGTCTACATTGCTAATCGACGCCCACTGCGCTTTTTCTTCGGAGGTTAAAATACGATCAATAAACCGCTCTCCTAAGCGCTCAATTGACTTTGCCATCCGCGCAATATCCACTAAATCAGTACCTATTCCAACAATCACTTCCAACCCCTATCTGTATAAAAATCTCTATATGGCACGAAAGATGGGCACACCTAAAAGGCGCTCACCTTGAAAAGGCTGCTTTGGCAGTAAACGCCGAGCCGTAACAGGTTTGCCGTTTAATAAACTGTCCAACCAAGCCCTGTGCAGCTCTTTCGCTAAACTCAGTACCTGCTTATCCGACCAATGGCCGGCATGATAATCCAGCGCAACTTTTCCCTCAACAAACAACAGTGGCGTTAGTTTTGGAATCTCTCCAAAATAGGGACGTAAACCAAATTTTTCATGAAACTGGTACAGTTGCTTGGGGTCAAGCCGTTCCCCACGGCCTGTAGACGACAAGTTAATCGCCGACCCCAACTCACTAAACAGACCCACTTCAAAACGCCGCAGCAAAGGGGCTATCGCCACCCCCGAATGCAAGTTTTCAATCAGCCACTGATAGAGGTAATACACATCCGACAAAGGTAAGTTCAAAGGCAGTAGCTTGGCCAGAATCTCATGGACATATAAAGCGGCATACAAAGGCATGCCCTCTAACGACCTTTGTCGTTGCAAGCTTTCCATACTTTTTAAGGTCTTAAGCTCACCTCGTCCGGTTAACTCGACTTCAAAGCACAAAAAAGGCCCAGGTATAACCCGAGCCTCTTTTTTTGGTAAACGCCATACGCCACGTACTAATCCCTGCTCAAGACTCAACAAATCCACCAGAATTTTACTGTCTTGAAAAGGACGTGTATGAATAACATACGCACTGGCGCGCATTCTATTTACTCTTCTTAATCATCCAAACTATTCTTCTTGGTATCCCAAGCTCGCCAAAGCACGCTCGTCATCGGACCAGCCAGAACGAATTTTGACCCATAGATTCAACATCACTTTATGTTGAAATAAGTTTTCCATGTCAATACGGGCTTCTTTACCAATCAGTTTAATTTTCTCACCACGCTCACCAATAATGATGCGCTTTTGCCCGTTTCTCTCGACCAAAATTAATGCACTGATGTGTATTGCCGTTTCTTCATAGACAAACTCTTCAATCTGCACCGCCACTTCATAAGGCACTTCCTGTCCCAATTGGCGGGTAATTTTCTCACGCACTATTTCGGCCGCCAAAAAACGCGAGCTGCGGTTGGTAATTTGGTCTTCTGGATAAAACGCGACACCTTCTGGGATATAGCTTTCCACCAACCGCTCAAGGCGATCCAAATTATCGTTGCGCAATGCGGAAATCGGTACCACTTGCGCAAATTCCATGCGTTCAGATAAGTTTGCTAAGCGAGGTAAAATCGTTTCCTTTTCTTTAACTTGATCCACCTTATTGACCACGAGAACCACAGGACAACGAGCATACTTGACTTTTTGCAGCACGGATTCGTCTTCTTCGGTCCAACGATCAACATCCACCACAAACAAAATCACATCCACATCTTTCAAAGCAGCGGAAGCCGTTTTGTTCATAAAACGGTTGATCGCTTTGGTCTCACCAAGATGCAACCCAGGCGTATCCACATAAATTGCCTGAATATGCCCTTCTGTTTTTACCCCCAAAATCTGGTCACGGGTTGTTTGAGGCTTACGAGAAGTAATCGATAATTTTTGCCCTAGAATGTGATTCAGTAAGGTTGATTTACCAACATTCGGACGACCAACAATCGCGACATAACCACAGTGGGTGATCTCAACGTCAGACATTATTTTTGCTCCAGTAATTTAAGAGCAGCGGCCGCCGCATTTTGTTCGGCAATACGACGACTGTTACCTACGCCTTCTATCGGTTTATCGCAAAGCTCAACAAGACAATGTACATGAAACGTTTGATCGTGGGGCTCTCCCAAAATCTCGACGACTTCATAGTGCGGCAATGCATGTTTGCGGGCTTGTAAAAATTCCTGCAGACGCGTTTTGGCATCTTTAGTGACCACTTTAAGAGAGGTCGCATCCAGTCTATCTTTGTACCAAGCTAGTATATGTTGGCGAGAAACATCCATCCCCGCATCAAGATACATACCACCGATAATCCCTTCTACCGCATCGGCTAAGATAGAATCACGACGAAACCCGCCGCTTTTCAGCTCCCCGGCTCCCAGCTTTAAAAAGTCGCCAAGCTGAAATTCGCGAGCTAACTCCGCTAAGGTGTCGCCTTTTACCAAGGAGGCTCTTAGTCGACTTAACTCGCCTTCCTTCGCCTTTGGAAAGCGATGGAACAACTCTTCAGCGATGACATAATTTAAAATGGAGTCACCCAAAAATTCAAGGCGCTCATTGTTTTTACCACCAAAACTGCGGTGTGTTAGCGCCAATTCAAGCAATCCAAGGTCGGCGAAAAAATACCCTATTCGCCGACACAACTTCTGATACAGTGAACTCAAAATCTCTCCAGCATTATTTAATAAAACCGTTATATTCAAAACTTGGAAGACTGAAAAACTTATTCCAATACAGCCATACATAGAAAGCACGACCTTTTAGGTCAGACTCTGGTACAAAGCCCCACACTCGACTATCAGAGCTGTTATCACGGTTATCCCCCATCACGAAATAGTGGCCTTTTGGCACAACATAATTGCCTTGGAGTGGGTCCGGATAATGGTTGTTATAAATATAATGAACCGTACCGTCTAAATCTTCTTTATACAAACTCACCGCCTCTTGGTTTTGATCCGGTGATGGCGGTAAATTCGCAATAAACTGTTTGCTTACCTGCTTGCCATTGATCTTAAGAATTTTATTGTGATAGCTAATATGATCGCCAGGTAAGCCCACTACCCGTTTAATATAATTGATACTCGGATCACGTGGGTATTTAAAGACAATCACATCGCCACGCTTTGGCTCCGTTGTTTTGATCAATGTGGTGTTGAGTATGGGCAAGCGAATACCGTAATCAAACTTATTCACCAGTATAAAATCACCTATTTTCAATGTTGGCAACATTGAACCAGACGGAATCTGAAAGGGCTCTACCACAAAAGATCGCACGAAAAAAATGACCGCAATGATGCCAAAATACGACTTCACTTCTAATACATACTTTGGTGTATTCGCTAATCGCTCTTTTTCCGCTTTACTCAGTGCTGAGCGAGCCTCTTCTGGCATATCAGCCAATAACCGTTTGCGTTTTGGTGCAAAAACCAGTCGATCATACAACCAAAACGCCCCGGTAATTAAAAAAGCCAAGGTCAGTATCAACTCAAAATTAAAACTCATACATCTGTCTCCATTACGGCGCACACGTCAAGTGGGCCAAATCTAGGTTCATGCTGCGCTTAGCTATCTATTTGCAATGCAGCAAGGAAAGCGGATTGTGGAACTTCCACATTGCCAACCTGCTTCATGCGTTTTTTACCTTCTTTTTGTTTCTGTAACAGTTTCTTCTTACGACTTACATCGCCACCGTAACACTTGGCAATCACGTTTTTACGCAAAGCTTTTACGGTTGTACGAGAAATGACTTTAGCACCGACGGCCCCTTGAATCGCCACATCAAACATCTGACGCGGGATCAAATCTTTCATTTTTTCACACAAAGCACGACCTTTATATTGCACATTGTCTTTATGCATGATCAACGCCAAGGCATCTACTCGTTCGCCATTGATCAAAATATCTAAACGACACAATGGAGCGGGAGCAAAATGCGAAAAACTGTAATCCAGCGACGCAAATCCACGGCTACAAGATTTCAGCTTATCAAAGAAATCCATCACCACCTCATTCATTGGTAATTCATAACGCAATTGCACCTGCTTGCCAGCAAACTGCATATCTTTTTGAACACCGCGCTTTTCCACACATAAGGTAATCACACTACCCAGGTATTCTTGTGGCACTAAAATATTGGCTTCTACAATCGGTTCACGCATTTCCTTGATGGAACCTGGATCTGGCATTTTAGAAGGACTATCAACATTAATGACCTCACCATTTGCCAATTCGACTTCAAAAATAACCGTCGGTGCGGTCGTAATTAAATCAAGGTCGTATTCACGCTCTAAACGTTCTTGGATAATTTCCATGTGTAGCATCCCCAAGAAGCCACAGCGGAAACCAAAACCTAATGCATCGGAGCTTTCAGGCTCAAAGAAAAGCGAGGCATCGTTGAGGGTTAATTTATCCAAAGCCACGCGAAAATCTTCATAATCGTCAGCACTGACAGGGAACAGGCCGGCATAGACCTGAGGTTTCACCTTTTGGAAACCTGCTAATTGGGCAACATCTGGTGTCGCTGCATGGGTAATAGTATCCCCTACTGGTGCACCGTGAATGTCTTTGATCCCAGCAACAACAAAACCCACTTCGCCCGCTTTTAGAATATCGGTTTCTTTACGCTTCGGTGTAAAAATACCGGCCATATCCACAAGATGCGCTTGCTTAGTCGATTTAATAAAAATCTTATCTTTTTTGCGCAAAGTACCTTGTTTAATTCGCACTAAAGACACGACACCTAAGTAATTATCGAACCAAGAATCAATAATGAGCGCTTGCAATGGCGCATCCACATCCCCTTCCGGTGGTGGAACCGTCGCGACTAATCGCTCTAATACTTCCTCAACCCCCATTCCCGTTTTGGCAGAACAGGTTACGGCATTCATGGCATCGATACCGATGATCTCTTCAATCTCGGCACACACACGCTCTGGTTCAGCTTGAGGCAAATCGATTTTGTTCAATACAGGCATAACCTCAAGGCCTTGATCAATCGCGGTGTAACAGTTTGCCACGGATTGAGCTTCCACACCCTGAGCCGCATCCACCACCAAAAGTGCACCTTCACAGGCGGCTAGAGAACGAGATACTTCGTAAGAAAAATCCACGTGCCCTGGTGTATCGATGAAGTTCAGTTGATAGGTTTGGCCATCTTTGGCATGGTAATCCAAGGTCACACTTTGCGCCTTGATGGTAATGCCACGCTCACGTTCAATGTCCATAGAGTCAAGAACCTGCGCCGACATTTCACGCTCACTCAACCCTTCACAGATTTGGATAAAACGGTCTGCTAAGGTCGACTTTCCATGATCAATATGGGCAATAATACTGAAATTGCGTATGTGCTTAAGATTTTTTGAAGACACTATTTACTCACACTTTAAAAGCGATATTTGGTTGAATACGACGTTCTTTTATTCGAGATTGCTGTCTTTTTGGCCGTTTATTGTCATAACAAAAAACGACGTGATGGGAAATCACCACAACAAAATACGAACCATTCTGCATTCGGATCGGAAATTGGCGAGCATTCTACCGAAAATCAACCAAGGACTCCATTTATTTAAATGAACAAACAGACAAAGTCATCACAAACGACACAGTAAAAATCAGGGTAAAACGATGCCCCGTTGTTTTAAGACACGTTCAACCGTATCCACTGTGGCTTGTGTATGAGCATCAATTTCTAAATTCACTTTATCGCCCGCAACAAGCTTACCAAAGGTGGTTAAGCGTAGTGTTTCTGGAATCAGCGACACTTCAATCCAATCATCACCGATACCACTGATGGTCAAACTAGCACCATTGAGGCCAACATAGCCTTTATCAAACAAGTAACGTCGCGCATCCACTTCATCCTGACGATCAATAGCAAAACGAATATGAACACTTTCGTTAATCTGCTCTACTCGGGATACGGTCACCGTGGTCATGATATGCCCAGACATGACATGCCCGCCCACTTCGTCTCCCATTTTGGCGGCACGTTCAAAGTTGACCTCATCGCCATCATTCAACAAACCGATATTGGTTAATTTGAGAGTGGTATCAATAACATCAAAAGATAATATATCTTGTTTGATCTCAGAAACCGTTAAGCAGACACCATTGATCGCAACACTTGCGCCCATTTGCTGATCTAACATAGTGCCCATCGGAAACTCTATTGCCAGTTTTTTATTACGGCCATCTGCTTTAAGAGATTTAACAGCCGCAACACCTTGAACAATTCCTGTAAACATAAGAAGCCTTTGACTACCTTTATCATTGATCAGAACCTATACAATACGGGCAACTTATGCTCAACTGGAGAAGAATTAATCACCTCCACACAAAGCACCGCCAACTCTACCTTCGCAAGAGTTATCATAGATTCACTAATAGGGTTATCCACAGCATGCGGGGATAACAAATCGTAACATTTATTGCCCTGAGTTATGTGTCTAAAATCCCACTTTTCAAGCAACTTTATTCTGCAAGCAATATAAGGAACGACTCATTTGCTTTCGTGTTTAGCCCAACCATGTGACGAAAAAGCCGCTTTGGCGAGCGGCTCAATCTATCTAATATGCTAATAAAACTAAGAGGACTTAGTTATTCAACGCCTCAATCATATCTTGAGTCACTAAAGTAATACCGTCAGAATTACGATAAAAACGTGCAGAATCTGCGGCAGGATCTTCCCCAATGATGGTCCCTTCAGGAATGCGACAGTCCGAATCCACTACCACACGATGTAAACGACTATGACGACCAATATCACAACGGGGCAGGATCACAGATTTATTCACATGTGAGTATGAATTCACTCGAACGTTATTGAAAAGAATCGACTGTTCGACCGTTGAGCCCGACACAATACAACCAGCAGACACCACCGAGTTAAGCGCAGTACCGATGCGTTCTTCATAGTTATAGTTAAACTTCGCAGCAGGACGCTGATACTGTGCGGTGCGAATGGGCCAGCTTTCATCGTATAAATCCAACTCAGGTACGAGCTTAGTCAAGTCCATATTAGACTCCCAATAAGCTGTCAACGTCCCTACATCTCGCCAATAAGGCTTTTGTGGATAACTTTCGTTTGGAATAACACTATGGGAAAAGTGGTGGGCTTTTATTTTGGAGCGGCCAACAAAGATCGGAATAAGGTCTTTACCAAAATCATGGCTGGAGTCGTCATCCTTTGCATCAGAGCGTAAATTTTCACATAAGAACTTGGTGTTAAAAATGTAGATCCCCATACTCGCCAGAGCAACATTGGGGTTACCCGGCATGGTTGGTGGATGGGTCGGTTTTTCCTCAAAAGCAATAATATTATCGTCCTCATCCACATGCATAATGCCAAATTGATCGGCCTCTTGGATGGGCACTTCAATACACGCCACGCTCACATCAGCACCGCTTTCAATGTGCTCTTTTAGCATCAAGCTGTAATCTTGTTTATACACATGATCGCCCGCTAGAATGAGCATGTACTCACTGTCCAAACCATTAATCATGGCTAAATTCTGATACACAGCATCGGCAGTACCACGATACCAATCCCCACCCGTTTGTTGCTGAGCAGGCCAAAGCTCAATAAACTCATTGAAGTCTGAACGTAAAAAGTTCCAGCCTCGCTGTACATGTTGATTCAAAGTATGAGAACGATATTGAGTCAGCACGGCAATTCGACGCATACCCGAATTGATGCAATTAGAGAGTGGAAAATCAATGATTTTGTACTTACCAGCAATAGGCACAGCAGGCTTCGCACGATTGTCAGTTAATTGTTTTAGCCTTGAGCCACGCCCGCCCGCTAAAATAATTGCCAGGGTTTTCATACATGCAGTGTTTAAATCCATATTTCACCCTTTAAATATTATCTGCTAACTCTACATTAATTTTTATTTAGGTATACTCTTGAGACTGTGCTAAATCAATAAGATACCTATATGATGATGAAGAAAGTTCTATTTGCCGCATCCGAAATACATCCCTTAATAAAAACTGGTGGGCTTGCTGATGTCGCAGGCGCACTACCCATAGCGCTTAGAGAAAAGGGTCTCGATGTCAGGCTCATAATGCCAGCTTACCAAGGCATGCTCGACAAAGTCGAGCCTATTTATCATAGCACTAACTTGGGAAATCCGTTTGGCGTCGGCGATATTATTCTCTTAGAAACTCGCCTCCGTGAGAATGACACTCCTATTTGGCTTGTACAATGTCAAGCACTTTATGAGCGCGATGGCGGTCCTTACTTAGATAGCAATGGTCTAGACTATGTCGATAATCACCTGCGCTTTGGTGCCTTTTCTTGGGCAATTGCCATGCTGGCTCAGCATGGCAGCCTGCTCGGCTGGCAAGCAGATATTCTTCACCTTAACGACTGGCAAACTGGATTTGCCGCAGCCTATCTAGCGAGCTGGAAACTCAACCACCTTCCTATTGTCAGCACCATTCACAACCTACGCTACAATGGCAGTTTTGATATGACTAGATACGGAGACATGCGTCTCTCTAATGAATTATTAGACCTGCATGGTATGGAGTTTTATGGCCGTTTTTCTGGACTCAAAGCGGGACTGGCCTATGCAGACCGAATCACCACCGTTAGCCCGACTTATGCAAAAGAAATCCTCACCAGTGAATACGGTGACGGTATGGATGGCACGCTGCGCGCTATGCGTTATAAATTAACGGGGATTCTAAATGGCGTAGACTACGATCAATGGTCCCCCGAAAAAGACGATCACATCACCACGCACTATTCGCCAGACACCATTGAGAAAAAATTGGACAACAAACTGGCCTTATTAAGAGAAAATGGCCTTTCAGAAGACCCAACTAAACTGGTCTTTGGGGTGGTAAGTCGACTCACAGAACAAAAAGGCCTGGATCTGACTCTTGAGGCCATTCCACAGGTGCTCAACAAAGGTGCTCGTTTAATCATCCTAGGTTCCGGTGATAGGGCTCTTGAGACCGCCTATCAAGCGCTACAAGCGTCCTACCCTGAGCAAGTATCTATACGTATTGGCTACGATGAAGCGTACTCTCATCGTATTCAGGCAGGCGTTGACGCCCTACTCATTCCCTCTCGATTTGAACCTTGCGGCCTAACACAGCTGTATGCGTTAAAGTACGGCACACTTCCCGTTGTTCGAAAAACAGGAGGACTAGCAGACACCGTCTTTGAGGACACAGACCAAGCAAACGGGTTTGTCTTTGAAAACTCCACCGCATTGGATTTGAGCAAAGCGCTTGAGCGCTGTTTAACGTGCTTTGTTGACATGCAAGCGTGGCGAACACGGCAGTTCAACGCCATGCAATATGATTTTAGCTGGGAAACCGTCACCGATGAATGGATAGAACTCTACAACCAACTTACGTGATAATCGCTCGAACAACAAAGTGTTTTATGTAGAAGAGAGACAGTCTATATCAGGTTTCTCTTCTACGTTTTTCCAACTCTGCTCTCTGCGTCATTCATCATTTCGAGAAAGAGATTTAAGCTCTTTTGCCTCTTTTACATGGGTTTTATCCCATTCTTTTAACCCTTTCATCAAAGATGCCTCTGCTACGCCGTCTTGACGCATATCCCGCAATGCTTTAGCAATTTTTTGTTTCAGTTCATCTGTATTACAAGGCGAATCTTTAGACATGGTCAAATACAAACCTTCACTGCTAATAGAGGGCTCGACAGGCACGATTTTACCACTCAAACCAAGCATCAAGACATAAGCCTCTCCGGGATTTTTTTCGTACAGTACATAATCGACACGATCCGCAGCGAGCATCAAAAACGCTTGAGACAAACTGGCCACGCTGAGAATATTGAGGTGACGCTGAGCAAATTCATCAAACGCCTGACCAAAACTGTTATTGATTACCGTCACCCCCCATTTCCCAATCAAATCCTCTTTAGAATGAAACGGAAATTGATTACCTTTTCGCTGCCAAACGACGCTCGTGGTATGCAGTATTACAGGGGAAAAATAATCCATATAATCGGCACGAGAGCTGGTATAAAAAGCCCCTGCCATCAAATCAATACGTCCACTTTTCACTTCCGATTGCGCCCTTGACCAAGGACCAACATGTTCCAGCTTAATTGGCACACCAATACGCTTACTCAGTGCCTTTATAAAGAAAGCATTCGCCCCTAATAACCCGTGAGAATTATTCGGATTACGCCATAAAAAAGGTGGGTACTCAGAGTTACCCGTTGCTGTCAACGAGCGACATTGTCCTTTACTTGTCGACGTCTGAGCCACAACGCTTTGAGCACTGAACAACACTCCTAAGAGTCCCATCAATGGCACAAGGCGAAATAGCAGTTTATTATGTAGACGCATAACTTGAGAACACTCCTCAAACAAACACCAATTCGGTGGCAAACTCATCAGCAACAAATAAAGCATACAATGAAAATGAATTTATGCATTACTTTGTATGACATCTTTTTCTAAAAAGGCCAGAAGCACGAACTCGAACTAGTGGGTTGAGTCCCATCAATAAAGGCTAAAGACTCACGATTTTTACAACGCTTTGCGGCTATTTCAAAGGAATCATCCAGAACATCATACCTGACTGCACCATTAGGCAATGTGTCTGGTAAGGAGCGAGGATTCATATGCCGAGTAAAATCAATCCATACCTTTTGTGCGCCCGTTGCACCTGTGATATCTAAGGGCGCATTATCATCGTCTCCCAACCAAACAGTACTGGCATAATCACCAGTAATGCCCTCAAACCAACTGTCCCGCTCACCATTAGACGTCCCTGTCTTTGCAGCAAATGTTAAATTAGGAAAAGCACGTTGAGCCGCTCTAGCGGTACCAATTTCAGGTACTTTGGTCATGCCATCTAACGTTACCGCCAACAAAGCATCCGTAAAGGGCACTTTGGTTGAGCGGTCAAAACGCTTCAATAAATGATCGTGTTGATCCATGACCGCCAACACCACGCCAAGCTCACTACTTTTGCCGCGGGAGGCAATCGGCTGATACATACGTGCCACTTCAAAAGGCGAGAGTTCAAGCGCTCCTAATGCCATAGCAGGATGCATCGTAAAAGGACGCTTCACACCCAGTTGACGAAGGGTATCACCAACTCGATCAAAGCCAATTTGTTGAGCCAAGTTGACCGTCGCTAAGTTATAAGAGTGGGCCATGGCCTCATAAAGATGCACCACACCATGAGTCTTACGCGAGTAGTTTTCAGGTTCCCAAATCTTACCATCAACATTAAAACGCATGCGCTTGTCATCAATGCGACTCCACCAAGTATAGTTCCCCGTCGCTAATGCAGCCATATACAAAGGTGGTTTCACCAAAGAGCCGATGGGTCTCACCGCACCCAGCGCTCGATTGAACCCTGAATACTGTTTATCGCTAGACCCCACCACAGCACGCACCTGACCATTTTGACGATCTGTCACCACCATGGCCCCTTGCAGGCCAGCTAAGCGTTTATCATGCTTTTCAAGAAGCGCAACCTGACGCCGCATAGCTCGCGTCGCGGCTAACTGAGCACGAATATCGACCCCTGTATAAATACGCAAATTTTTCGTTGCTAAGGTCTCTTTGTCAAAATCCCGAGACAACTGCAAAGACACAAGGTCTAAATAATCACCATAAATTGAACGCGTCCTACGCTTGTCCGCTAGACGAATGGGCTGCTTCACCAGTATTTGATAGTCTGTGGGCGTCAACCGTCCTTGATCTTTTAAAATCGCTAAAACAGTATTACGTCTTGATAGCGCTCTTTTGGGGTGACGTTCAGGATTATAGTAAGAAGGTCCTTTAACCATACCGACCAGTAACGCCATTTCATCAATATTCAGCTCCTTTAGAGGGCGCCCAAAAAAGTGCTGACTGGCCGCCGCAAAACCATGTAGTCCTTCATTGCCAAC
The DNA here is from genome assembly GCF_056173505.1 of Marinomonas sp. 63XJN7_7_ISO-PGPR-S23-202. Taxonomy (NCBI): domain Bacteria; kingdom Pseudomonadati; phylum Pseudomonadota; class Gammaproteobacteria; order Oceanospirillales; family Oceanospirillaceae; genus Marinomonas; species Marinomonas sp. 63XJN7_7_ISO-PGPR-S23-202. The sequence goes on from NZ_CM149677.1 coordinate 3,822,713, forward strand.
TTGCGCCAAGTACACTTCATTCATATAGGCGGTAATAATCTCTTGTTTGGAATAGTGATACTCCAACAATAAGCTCATGACGACCTCAGTCAGTTTTCGGGTATAAGTACGCTCAGGACTTAAAAACATGTTTTTCACTAACTGCTGAGTCAAGGTAGATCCCCCCTGACTACGAGAGTCGTGAGTAAAGTTGACCCATGCCGCTCGAGCAATACCCGTTAAAGAAATCCCCCAGTGGTGAAAGAAATCTCGGTCTTCCACTGTGGTTAAAATATCAATCAAAGACTTGGGAATATCACGATAGGTTAAGATTTGTCGGCGCTCAGTGTTACCGCCATACAGAAAACCGATACGCTGAGGCTCAATACTGGCTTCCGCCACAGGATCCCCATTCAAAGCATGAATCTGTAGTTTACCATCCACAAACGAGAAAATACGCCTTTCACTAGGGTGAAAGCCGTTGTAGTAAACATAAGATCTTAGATGGGCGCTCACTTTTGTTTTACTTCTTGCCGCCCAGCCAACTTTTTGACTGTTACGGCCAAAACGATAACCTGTTTCTTTCAACAACGCTTCAAGCTCGGCCTTTTTCCAAGGGGCGCCACTTTTCAAATAAACGGGTGCACTGAGCACTTCGGAGGGCACTTGCCATTTCTGACCTTCAAAGCGTGTCACAACCTTTTGATCAAGCCACCATACCCAGCCAGCAAAAGGAATACTGCCGATCAAACAAAGAATCAGCCCCCACTTTAAAACAGCACGCCACGCTCGCCCGAAAAATCCACGTGTTTTTTTCGGGGAAGATTTCTTTTTCGTTTTTGAAGTCATAGACTTACGAGAAGATTTAGAAGGGGGTTTAGTAGCCATAGCGCCAAGTATAAGTAGCTTGGCAAAGGCAAGCAACATGATAAAGCAACAAACATAAACTCTTTATAGCAAACGTAAAAAAAGATACCTTTGTTAGCTTGATATTGACAAGGTATAGGGTAATCTGACATTTTCAACGGCTAGGGAAAATAACGGTCATGGAGCGTAAGGACATAATGAGCGACACGAAACAACAATACATTAATGCCATAACCACACAGTATAATGGCTTGGTTCTGCCCGATAGTATCAGTATAACAAGAGCAATGTTCTCTACAGAAAAACGCTCAGCGAACAAAGCCTCTGCCCAAAACTGGCATAAATAGTACTTTTTATTTGGAAGAATGTGGTGAATGTATGTTTTATAAGCATCTAATTCCTAATGCACAACGATTATCTGAAGGTAAAGCGCTACACTTCAAAGTAAATCAAAGTGAATTTGTTATCATCAAACAAAAGGGTGAATTGCGTGCCTATGAGAACCGCTGCCCACATCAAAAGCGTGCGCTAAACTGTCATACAGAAGAAATTTTTGATGAAGATGGTGATTATATAAAGTGTCATCATCACGGCGCTCTTTTTTCACCAAATGATGGCCAGTGTATTGCTGGGCCATGCCAAGGCAAAACCTTAAAAAAAGCAACGCTTGGTGTAGAAAAGGGCGATTTTTATATACTGATCGGGGAAGGCAGCCCTGCCGTGGCATAACAAGCAAAGCCATTTTGCTTGTATCCACCATAATGACACCTAAATACAGCCTAACTGTGTCGGATGTCTTAGACCAATCAGCATAATGCCTGCGGAGAGTACGATGCAGTTATATCAGTATGATCATTGCCCAAATTGTGTTCGTGCCGATATGGTGGCCAATTACAAAGCACTTTTCCATGAAAAAATCTACCTTCTTCATGGTGACGATGATGAGTGTTACGCTTTATTAAAAAAACAACCCTCTTTAAAAAACAGACAGTTACCCATTTTCAAAAGTGATGATAACACCATCATCACGGATGGATTAAAGATTGCCCGATATTTAGATAAGATAGGTGGCTCAGAAAAACCTATCCGACCTTCAGCTAAAGATATCACCGCTCACAATATCCTTGAGGAAGCCGAACTCCACATCAATTGCCTTGTCTTTCCCCGTAATATTCTATTGGGACTCCCTGAATTCTCATCACGACAGTCTCGCGATGAGTTCCGTATCAAAAAAGAAAATGAGATACGCCGGCCTTTTGAGAAAGCCCTCGAAGAAACTCAGCACCATAAAAAAATCGTTGAAACAGCTTTGCAAAAGCTCCCCGAACAGGTATTACCCTCAAACCATGACCACACCATCAGCTGGGATGATGTCATGTTATTTCCGAAGCTTAGAAACCTAACCATGGTATTAAACCTACAATTCCCCGATCATTTACGCCGTTATATCGATGAAGTAGCGCAAGCCACCTCTATTCATACTTATTACCACTTCGAGATTTAGTTGAAATGCCTTGGAAAACCCTTTTATGGAAAGCTCGCTTGCAGCTTCCTAACATATTGATCTGCAATGTTCTCATCATGCTAACCGGTAATGTGTTTGCTTCCCCCCTGCGCGTTGCTGTAGCCTCTAATTTTACCGCTCCAATGCAGATACTCGCGCCCATTTTCGAACGAGAAACCGGTGAAAAACTGCAATTATCCTTCGGCTCCTCAGGGAAGTTTTATGCGCAAATTCATAACGGTGCCCCTTACGATGTCTTTTTATCAGCCGACCAAGCCAAGCCTGATAAATTAATCAAAGCAGGCTTAGCTCAAAAAAGCAGTAAAGTCATTTATGCAAAGGGAATACTCGTCTTATGGTCCGCGACAAAACAACATATCCAGCCAATTAAGAGCACTTTAGAGCAAGCCAAAAAAATAGCCATTGCCAACCCAAAACTGGCACCTTATGGCTTGGCCGCTCAAGAAACCTTAACTAAATTAGGCTTATGGACCACCCTACAGAGCAAATTAGTACAAGGCGAAAACATAGGACAAACCTATCAATTTGCTTATTCACAAAATGCAGAGCTGGGGTTCGTTGCCCTGTCCCAAGTGTTAGCAGGCCCTGTAAAAGGCCACTACTGGCAAGTCCCAAATGACGATCACAGCCCAATCAAACAAGCGGCAGTCCTGTTAACTCATAGCCAACACAAAACTCAGGCCCAGGAATTTCTTAACTTTTTAGTCCGTGCAGATATTCAAAAACGCATTAAAAGCTTTGGTTATGATTCTGGTCGGCATGTCAACATAGGAAAACCTCAGTGACGCGACTCGCTCCATATTCTTTAAAAGTCTTGCCTTAAGGTGACAACCCCATGTTATTAAGCTCAGGAGATTGGACGGCTATTTGGTTAACGCTCAAATTAGCAACCAGTGTCACCATACTGCTGCTTATTCTTGGCACCCCATTAGCTTGGTGGCTGGCTAGGACATCCTCCTGGCTTAAGGCTCCAATTAGCGCCATTGTTGCTATGCCTCTGATTCTCCCTCCTACGGTACTGGGGTTTTATTTATTAATATTCCTGAGCCCTAATGGAGCACTGGGCCACTTTTTAGCAAACATGGGGCTATCCCCACTGCCCTTTAGTTTTAGTGGTTTAATCCTCGCTTCAATGATCTATTCTCTTCCCTTTGTCATCCAGCCTTTACAAAATGCCTTTGTCGCCATGGGAAGCCGCCCTATGGAGGTTGCTGCCACGTTAAGAGCATCTTCGTGGGATCGTTTTATTCATGTTGCCCTCCCCATGGCAAAACCTGGTTACCTTAGTGCGGCAGTATTAGGCTTTGCCCATACCGTCGGTGAGTTCGGTGTGGTACTGATGATTGGCGGTAATATAGAAGGGGAAACTCGCGTGCTATCGGTTCAGATATACGACCATGTCGAAGCTCTTGAATACGCTCAAGCCCATACATTGTCTTTATTCATGGTGTTGTTTGCTTTTGTAGTATTAGCCTTTTTATACGCGACTCAAAAAGTAAGCAAACAAAAAGCGCATATAGGATCATGGTGATGGACGCAATCAAAATTCGCCTGAGCCGATCTAAAAAAAGCACATCAAATTTCGCCTTAGAAGTCGACCTCACTCTACCTAATCAAGGCGTCACAGCATTATTTGGCCGCTCCGGATCGGGTAAAACAACGCTATTACGCTGTTTAGCGGGTTTAGAGAAAAACCACCAGGGGCAGATCGCCTTTAACGAGGCTATTTGGCAGAGTGAAGCGGGGGATTTCTTGCCCGTTCATAAACGCCCCATCGGTTATGTCTTCCAAGAAGCGAGTCTATTCCCTCACCTATCAGCTCGCGATAATTTGACTTTTGCCACGAAAAGGGCCAACCAAGCAGACAGTGTCATCGCCTATCAAGACGTGATTGACCTATTAAATATTGCTTCACTACTGGAGCAATTTCCCCACCAACTGTCAGGTGGCGAAAGGCAACGTATTGCCATCGCGCGCGCCTTATTAATTCAACCAAAGCTTCTTCTCATGGACGAGCCATTATCCGCCCTGGATGAGGGCTTGAAAAAGGACATTCTTCCTTACTTGGAAGCCGTTTGTTCCACCATGTCCATTCCCATTATTTATGTCAGCCATGCTTTAGACGAGGTCATTCGCCTGGCCCAATATACCGTCATTATAGATCAAGGGAGAATTGTCGATCAGGGAGAAACCCAATACCTTCTCGGAAAATTATCAACGTCCCGATATACCTATCAAAACACGCGTTTTATGATAACGGGTCAGATCACAGAACAAAATGAACAATGGGGACTATCCACCTTATCCTTTGGTCAACACAGCTTAATGATTTCGCGTACACATGAAGTCATTGGCGACACAGTAAAACTGCAAATTCAAGCACGGGATGTCAGCATCGCGCTCTCTGCCAATGAAGACTCCAGTATCATCAACCGTCTAGCGGTTTATATTGATGAGATAAGCCACAATGAAGCGGCCCCAAACACGGTTTTGGTCAGAATGATGGCAGGTCAAACCCCGATTCTCGCAAGCATTACCGCCTATTCGGCCCAAAAACTGAATTTAACCATTGGCCAACACGTCATTGCACAAATCAAATCCGTCGCGGTATTAAGGTGAGACCTTTGCTCGATGTCACGAGCGACGCCAAGACGCGGCAAAAAAAGACGAGAAAGCGGAGTTTATACCGATAAATGAGCATTTTGAGTCTGTTTTTAACAAAGTATTGGCAAGCGCAGTCGTCGTGAAAAAAGTCTCAAGGAAATAGTTAATACTAATAAGTTCTATGTATTCTTTAGATGAGACAAACCTAAAACAAAAAATGATAATGATACAAATTAATAAAAAGACAGTATTCTATGGAAGATCAAGCATTAGCACTTCGCTCCCTCTTTATTGGATCAATCGATAGCCTAAAAATCGCGATGAAAAAAGCCATGGTAGAACAAAATATCTCTGGTTCACCGCTGCTTTTTTTTGTATTAGATCATATCCAAAACACTCCTAACTGCACCGCCCAGGACATCAGCCAAAAAATGCATCGTGATAAGGGACAAATTACGCGAATTATCAAAGAGCTGATTACCAAGGGATTCGTCACTAAACAATTAAATCAGCACGACAAACGTAGCCACTTTATTTTCCTAACAGAGCAAGGACAGACATGCCACCAAGCACTAAAGGCTGTCGATAATGAAACCATCTCCCTGATGAAAGCCAACATCAGCCCGGAAGAGCTTGATACATTTCTAAGAGTAGGACAACGCATGCTACAAAATATTCAAGGTCACATTAACGAGCCATAAATTGGCAACGTTGGAGCAATATAGCCCGTGCTAAACCAATGAAATGAATTATTCGTTCATCGTTTTTGACTATCACGTGTGTTTATTAGCTAATAGCGCTTCCTGAAGTGGAGCCCCTATTAATAGGTTCAATCAACCAGCTGACGCTTTTTTCGATAACCTATAAAAGGCTAACATCTCCTTTTTCATAGGCTTTGAGTACAAATACCCTTGTCCGATATCGCACCCATAACGATTTAATAGTGCGACTTGCGTATCCCGTTCAACCCCTTCCACAACCACTTTTACGTTCGCTCTATGAGCAGCAGAAATAACGCTACTCACCAAACTTTGCTGCACTAAAGAGCTCTCTAAATGCCTTATGAATTGCGGCGCAATTTTTATCATATCGATTGGCAACTTTGTCAACGTCGATAAAAGTGCATCGTCGGCACCAAAACCATCTATCGAAACCGATATGCCCACTTCCCGTAGCGCCTCCAATGTCGAGATGACCGATTTTGAACCATTTATCACAATGGTCTGGTCTAACTCAAATATGAAGTAATGAGCAGGTAAATTATGGGTCTCAAGCATAGAAGCAATGACATCAATAAAATTAGGCTCGATGAAATGGTTAAAGACAATGTTTAAACAAATGGGTTGAACAACGCCGTCTTCTTCCAATTGAGATTGAACCATTAAACAGGCCTGCTCAAACATCCAAAAACCGACATCGACAGCCTTTTCTGACTCCTGAGCCAAAGACCAAAATGCTGTATTATGGAGTACACCTTTTTCAGGATGATGCCAACAGATCAGCGCTTCGCATGCAACCACGTCCCCCTTTTTCATGTTTATTAAAGGCTGGTAGCAAAGCATCAGCTCTTGGTTTTCTATGGCTAAGCTCAATTCATCATCAATATTTTTCGAACAATCCGCGCAATTTTGTTGTCGCCCATATTGTTTGAACTCTTTCGGTTTCAGCCCCTCTTTGAAAAAGTAAACGTTATTGCGCCCCAACTCTTTCGCCTTGTACATGGCCATATCCGCTCGACCAAGCACTTCTTCCGATGAGTCACCATCTTCAGGAATCAAAGTAACACCAATGGAAGCCGATACAGAATAGTTTTTCCCTTGTAAGACGACAGGCTCATTGATGGACTTCAAGAGATCTTGAGCTAACAACTTAACCGCTTTACGGTCTCGATAATCGGACAATAAAATAGCAAACTCATCTCCGCCAAGACGAGCAACCAATCCTTTCCCCCCTATAATGCCCACTAAACGTGCCGCAACGGCCAACAGCAACACATCGCCTGCATTGTGCCCAAGTCTATCATTGATTTCTTTAAACCTGTCCAAGTCTAAGTACATAATCGCACAACGACTCTTATCACTGTTTAAACAGGCAAAGGACACCTTTTCAAGAAAAAGACGTCTATTGGCTAATTGCGTTAGTGGATCATAAAAAGCCAGTTTTTCCAGCTCACGGGTTTTAAGGCGAATAATCAGTTTAAGCCTTTCAGGTTCTAGCAATATGTAGCGTAAACTAAACACGGCGAATAGAGCGACTAACAAGGTAACGGCATAGCCAATCACATAGACGATTAAGCTATTCGGTTCTTTTTGCGACAAAAACAAACGCCACACATTATTAGGCACATTTATTGGGGTCGATGTCACAATATCATCTAGTGGCTGCGCTGACTTAGCGAACACATGATTCTGTCCTTTGTCTGGATCAAAATAGCTAAGCTGATAACGAAACCCCTTCTTTTCAAGTGCCTGCAAGTCGGTTGCATTAATCAAATCCTCCAAATAAATCAGAGCAGAAACGAATCCCCAAAATTCTTCAACCCCATTATTCTTGATAAAAACAGGATTACGACCGATCACAGCCACCCCTCCTTGAATCAAATTAAACGGTCCCGCTAAAGTGAGTGCTTTATCTTTAATAGCATCCAGCGCATCTTTTCGACGTTTATCATCTTTTAAAATGTCGTGCCCTATCGCGGCTTCATTACCTTTTAATGGATAAATCATCGACACTATACCGCCGGGAGCCAGCTGTAAGTTGGAAATTCCGCCAATGGACTCGATAATATTATGAGCATAAAAAGCAAATCGTTCAGGAGAGTCTAAATTCCCCAACTCCAATGCTAAAAAATACGTGGCAGACAATGAGGTAATGAGCCGACGTTCAATGGCACGAGCCTGTGAGACCGCAAACTCTTGGACCAATGCTGTCTGTTCTTTACGCTTAATATCTTCTGTTTGATGGGTAAAAAATATCCCAACACATAGCAGGGAGAAGAAGACGCCATAACAGATAAAATTTCGTTTAAGTCGGGTCAAGAATACACTCCCATCCCCATAAAAAAGGTATAGAAAGTATGAGACAGAACCGGCATCTTCTCGTTATAGAATTAGTGAAGAGATGTAGCGAAAGTTACATATCAATACGTAACACAACATCCCATTTAGCAATAGGTTAAAATCAACAAAGCTCAGATAACAAAAAACCCTGACCTCTTTCGAGCATCAGGGTTTCCAAACTTTACGGTGTCTTAACAACTAGAAGGTATAACCAACGCCAACCATAACAGCAAGAGGGTTCACTTTGGTACTGATTGTCTGATTAGGTATATGAACATCGGTATCAATATTCATGTACCAAACAGAGGCGTTAGCAAACAGTTTATCGTTAATCTTCATATCGACGCCCGCTTGTGCAGCAACCCCCCAAGTATTATCCACACTCACATCCGAGCCAGCAAGCGCCCCTTTGCCTTTCGCATCAAAAAACACTGTGTGGTTTAAACCCACCCCGACATAAGGGCGAATACCACTGCTTGACTTACCAAAATAATACTGTGCCATTAAAGAAGGTGGTAGCTCAGAAACCTCTGCCACTTTTCCAAGTTTAGCAGTGGAGACATCGTGTTTAAAAGGCGTCGCCAATAACAACTCAGCCCCAATATTATCGGTTATCATATAAGTCAATGTGGCAGCCAATTGGGTATCGTTACTGATTTTTAGCTCTTCGTTATTACTTGCATTAACGTCATCACTGCTTTCGTTTGGCATCACGGTAGCGACACCACCACGAACGAAGAAATCGCCTGCTTGATGCGCCAAAGCAGCGGTAGAACAAAGAGCAGAAACAAGAGCCACAGGTAGTAAAGCTTTCATGATAGATTCCTTTTTTTTCTTGATCAAACAAAGTTTCAATGACAAGAAAAGTAACAAGGATCTCGCATTAAAATATTAATCTAGATCAATTTTTCTCTTTCCCAGCTTTTTTATAGATGAGAAATACCCACTCAGATCAATAAAATGCAACTTGATAATCCAGAAAACATCGATTAATTATCACTCTGCCGAACCTTATCTCTCTTTTTCGGTTTTAAAAACAACAACATTAGTAAACCAAGAAAAATTATAAGTTTACTAATTTACCTAATACACTGAAATCGGTAAACTTACGCCATCATCACATTGGAAACCAGATTCATGTCAATACTCCTTGCTGTCACCCTGTTGTGGGCTTTTTCCTTTAGCTTAATCGGTGTCTATCTTGCTGGGCAAGTCGATGCCTGGTTCTCTGTATTAATGCGAGTATCGCTCGCGACTCTAGTGTTTTTACCTTTTTTGAAAGTACGCCAAATCGAAGCCAAAGTGGCACTACAACTCATGGTTTGTGGCGCATTACAGCTTGGTATCATGTACGGTTTTTACTATCAGTCCTTTCTCTTTTTGACGGTCCCCGAAGTCTTACTCTTTACCGTCATGACACCTATTTACGTCACCTTACTTAATGACTTGTTAGATCGCCGCTTAAACATTGGTTTTATTATCAGTGCCTTACTTGCCATTCTCGGCGCGGTCGCCATTCGCTACCAAGAAGTGAGTGACGGATACATAAAAGGTCTTTTGATTGTTCAAGGGGCGAACTTATGCTTTGCTGCAGGTCAAGTGGGCTATAAACGCATCATCGCCAAAGAGCGTCCAGACCTGCCTCAGCGCACAGTATTTGGCTGGTTCTTTCTTGGTGCTCTTGCCGTCGTGATTCCTTGTTTCTTAGCGCTGGGCAATATTCATAAACTTCCTACCACCCCTTTACAATGGAGCATCCTTGTTTATCTCGGCGTCATTGCCTCAGGAGTCGGTTATTTCGCTTGGAACAAAGGGGCGACAATGGTCAATGTGGGAACCTTAGCCGTTGCCAATAACCTGCTGATTCCTGCAGGTATTTTTGTCAATGTGGTTTTTTGGAACCATAATGCCGACATACTGCGGCTCTCTATTGGTGGCTCCATCATCCTATTAGCCTTGGTCGTGAACGATAAATTCAACCAGAGATTCAGCAAGCACCTTACCAAAATGGCATAAAAAGGTTTAACGTCCATAACGGTCATGAAACCGGACGATATCATCTTCACCAAGGTAGCCACCAGACTGTACCTCGATCAGTTCTAGCGCTATCTCTCCTGGGTTTTCGAGAGAGTGAGTTTCTCCCAAAGGAATATAGGTGGACTCATTCTCTGAGAGAAGAAAGCTCTCGTCTCCCCTGTAAACACGGGCCGAACCTGAGACCACAACCCAATGTTCGGCCCGATGGTAATGCATCTGCATGCTGAGTTTTTCTCCTGGCTTAACGACAATACGCTTCACCTTGTAACGTTTCCCCATATCCATAATTTCATAACTGCCCCAAGGACGATGCACTTTTTTATGGAAATTATGCTCTTCACGACCACTGGCCTGAATACGCTGCACAATTTTCTTCAGTCCTTGTGAGTGCTGCTTATCCATCACCAGCACGGCATCTGCCGTTTCAATCACAACCAAATCATCAACTCCGACCGTTGCCACTAAACGACTCTCAGCTCTAACCAAACTGTTTGAGGTACTTTCAAGCATCACATCCCCCATTAGAGCATTATGGTGTTCGTCTTTCTCAGCGTATTCGAATAACGCCTCCCAAGATCCCACATCACTCCAATCCCCCTTATAGGCAACCACTTTGGCTTGTTCAGTTTTTTCCATGAGTGCATAATCAATGGACTCACTCGGACAGGCGGCAAAACTCGCTTCATCGATGCGAATAAAATCTAAATCTTCTTTACGTTCCTGATAGGCCAAACTCACCGACTGCAGTATCTGTGCTTGATGTAACCCCAACTCAGTCAAGTAACATTCTGGTTTAAACACAAACATGCCACTGTTCCAAAGATACTCTCCGGATAAGTAATAACGCTGGGCAGTGTCTTTATCTGGCTTTTCAACAAAGGCGGTGACGGATGAACCATTCAGGGACTGAATATAGCCATAACCCGTTTCAGGTCGGGTGACTTCTATACCAAAGGTCACTAAACCTCCTTCTTTGGCCACTTCAATACTTTGCTTGATGGCCTCACTAAAAGCATCCAGATCCTTAATAAGATGATCCGCAGGCAACACTAACATAATGCATTCTTGCTCCGAGTCATCATCTTGCTGGTGTCGTCTCTGCGCTTCTAGTGCCGCCAATGTGATAGCAGGTGCCGTATTACGTCCCACAGGCTCCAGCATAATACTGGCGTTTTTTATGCCGAGTTCTTGTAGCTGTTGAGCGACTAAGAAACGATGCACCTCATTGCAAACAATAATAGGCGCATGCTCAGATAGTCCTTGCACGCGCAACAGTGTTTCTTGAAAAAGCGTATAAGTAGAACCGAATAAGTCAATAAACGGCTTGGCGGTATGATGACGGGATAACGGCCATAACCGCTCGCCACTTCCCCCCGCTAAAATAACAGGAATGAGAACCACATTTGCTCCTTTACATAGGATAAAACCACTACTCTACTAGGATGTATAAAAAAACCCTGTCAAAACAGGGCTTTTTATACAAGAGCATTGGCGTTTATCGCCTAAGCTATTATTTCATTTTATTGAAGCAACCAAACCTGAAAAGCTTTACGCTCAGCCTTATTAGCTTTGTTATACCAGAATTTCAGCATCTCAAATGCTGTATTCTTCACTTTAGCTTGATAGGTATGATCCACTATCCAAATGCGAAAATCTTTGCGAGTCTGTTTATCTGCTTTATTAAACCAAAATTGCATCATTTCAAATTCGTTTGTTTGAGTAACAGACTTAGGAGCAGGGGCTGGGGCCGAATAAGACGCATTAGCAGCGACATTCGCTTGCGGCTTCGTAGCACCCTCACCAGTAAACTCTTTGATTTCTTCTCGATAATTACGTAGGGGTTGGAAACCTGGCTTAAGCGGCAACATACTGACTTTATATTGAACCTCATTGCCTTTGCCGTTCACAATGTCAAATGTTGGCTTCTGAGAGTACTTCTCTGCTCGCGCTTTTTGGTGGATATAAGGCGCTTTTAATTCAAGATTAGCGCCTTTTTTGACATCCATATCAATGATCAATGGTTCAGACTCAATAGTATCAACATCGCCACCACGACGAAGGGTTTGATGATAACGAACAACAATTTGGTGATGGCCTGATGGAATGGTTACCTCAAAGTCACCGCCATAATTATCACCGTCTTTTAGGTCGACATACATGATTTCATAAGATATTGGCACTTTAAATGTGGCGGCCATAGCATGGGTGGTAACAGCTCCAAGAAGAAGTGAGCTGGCAAGGAAAATTGATTTTTTAAAGCGCATATATTGGCTCCCTAAAAAGCGCGATCTTTGTTATCACGAACTTATATAGTAAAAATATTATTATTCGAAACTGGTTCGAACTCCGTATCGAGCGTCAATTTATCACAAACAGATGGCAAGTTAAGAGAAAACAGCACTTTTTATACACGATTTCCCAATTTTGACTTGATTCGACACCACAAGCTATTCTGATAAGACTATCTTTTATAACATTTTTTTATAAATTTAAGGGGATTCAACTTAACCCAGCGGGCCGTGTGGGCCACCGCCACGATGATCTCCTCCAGTATATACATCCTCCTTTTGCGCTTGCGTGGTGCTTTCTTTTTTCACGGCCTTGTCCGACGTTTCCATACTGGTCTTAGCATCAGGCACACCATAAGCCCCTGCTGGCCCTCCACCACGATGGTCTCCTCCTTTATAGCCTGTGTTATCCAGAGACGAGCATGCCGTTAAACCAAGCAGCACAACGCTCGGTATGATCACCCTGCTCATTTCTAAAAGTATTTTCATCTCAATACCTTATTCCATTTTCATAAAGCGAATCCTAAGAGCCTTAGTCGGTAAAAGCAAACAGTCCCTCTCATTAAGTGCTGCCTTTTCTGACAGACAGAGTAAGAAAAGGAGTAATACGACGGGTGGTTGAACCACTTTCAGTATGTCGTAGTGTCGATACTTAACATGACTGAAATACTCTTCAATCTGCCAACTTTCATATCAGTGGTTCAAGGAGTGTTTAGCATCATGATGGCCTCTTTTTCGCTGTCAGCACACATTCTCTACACGCGAAGATAAATGCTTCCCCCAAAAACGAAAACAACGGCAACAGGCCATGTCTCAGTCCATTTTGATAAAAAAGATATGATGGTGGTCTTCATCTCCATGTGGGCACCAGCTGTAAAAAAGCTGACAAAGTTGGTGGTCACTATGTCTCTCCAAAAGCTGGCAGAGACTACTGGAAAAGCGCTCAATGGGTATCTGACTCTAAAGGTCTTGCAAAGGCAGCTGATATCAGGATTAGATTACAAAGCCAGCTTAGGGCACGCTGTAGTGATTCATGATGCAAGCGGGGCGCGGATTGGCTGTGGTATTTTAGAAAAGTAGTCGTCCCTACGGTAATCAATGTCAAAATGGGCTGTCGAAGCAGCCCACTTTTGATTAATCTACAGCCGTTAGTTCCCCATCAAATTTGCCTTAATAATATACAATTGCGCCGCGTCTATTGTATTACCATTCAAGTACTTCTGTTCTAGCTTGCCCTTGGTAGACCAAGTGGCAAAATCATCATCATTTAATATCCCTAGGTGATGGGGATCAATTACCCACATGCCTTCCATTTTATCATGCGGATAGGAAACCGCTTTGGCCACATTAACGACCAGCGACTTACTAACAGGATAAATGCCCTTTTGCGCTAGTGCATCCCAGCCATTTTTCTCCGTATACTGCTCAAGTGTCAAGCCATTAATCATCAAGCCATGGCTGGCATCGCGGGTAACGGATGAAGACAAAGCGACTGTAGACAAAGGCGTTCCGCTGTTTAAATCAATTCGATAAATTTTCTTTTGCACATTAGGGTTCGCCTTACCATTCGGGCCACCTAACAAGAACCCTCCGTCGCGCTCATCAACCAAAAATTCATGACTATTTAAGTCTGCTAACTCAGAATTCGAATTTTGCGCTTTATCTTGACGATAGAGGTATTGCTCCGTTTTGCCTGTTTCAAGGTTCACCGTGACAATGCGCGTTAGATCCCCTTTTTGAGCCGCTTTATTTGGATTGCGCATTGTTGATTGCATGATGCCAACCAAGGTTTTCTGATCTGGCGTCACAGCCAACCCTTCCATACCACGGTTAGGGCGACGATGGGCAAATACTTCTGGCAAATGAAACACATCGCGGGCGTCACTCTTAAATGGGTTAATACGACCGATCTCAACGCCGTTGCTATCGTAATGGACGATATGAGGCCCATACTCATCACTTACCCAAAAGGTACCATCTTTCATGGCCACGAGGCCTTCACTGTCTAAGCCATAATCATCCACTTTTATCGGATTAGTGACTTTGTTATAAGGCTTAGCATCGTCCATTAAAATAGGCTTACCATCAACATGATAAGGGGTTTCCCCTGTGCCGCCCAGTGCGGGAGAATTTGGTAGCCCTGTAATAGGTTGTCCATCAGGACGACGTAGTAAGATGGTATCTACCTGACGAATTTGACCGTTATCCTCTACCTCAAACAAACCAATCCGAGGGGTATAATTTGGCACAGGGAAAATCTTACCTTTGCCATAATCCCCTTTATAGCTCGCATTCGGACCACGATCCGTCAGGGCGTAAAATTGATTGGCTTGATTTGGGTTGCCAGTCATGGAAGAGCCATAACCGCCATTACGAATTTCAAATGGCTTATGGGTTTTGTCATCAATCAAATCATGACGTAACACGGTATAGGGTAAATAACTCCCCGTTTTCGGAAAAGACTCAACAAACTGGGGCGTTTTTGACATAGAAGACTGACTAGCACAACCTGATAACACGCCTGCACACAGCACACCTGCAAACCACAACTTATTCATAACGCATCCTCTTATGTTATAGGGCGCTTAAGCGAACGCCAATTTGTCAACATAAGGTAAAGAATTAGCATGACAGTTTGATTAAAAGCCAGCAGTTGCTTTAAAAGCAGGCCTAACAACAGCGTATGAAGAGCAATTCATGACACCTAATAAGGACTAAAAAAACGTTCCCGTTCGAATGCGGTCAATAACGGCTTCCAGGTCTTCAAGCAAAAAAGGTTTACTCAAAAAATCATTCATACCTGACTCAAGGCATTTATGTCTTACCTCCTCTTCAACATGAGCGGTAAGTGCAATAATCGGTGTTTCACTTCTTCCTGTGTTTTTCTCCACTTGTCGAATAGCAGCAGTGGCCAAAAAACCGTCCATATCGGGCATATTACAATCCATAAAAATGGCATCGTAATGCTTGTTCTCAGTAAACTTTTCCAGCGCCATCCGTCCCGTTTCAACCACATCAACAGCACAACCCAATTTACAAAGCAATTGCTCACAGATCATTTGATTTATTTTATTATCTTCAGCTAATAAAATATGTAAAATACTTGGCATCTCAGTATGAATACCGGACTCATTTTCTGAGATAGACAATAATCTTTTTTGAGTTTCATCCGTTATGGTAAATGGAAGTTCGACAGTAAAAACACTTCCCACACCAAGGGTGCTCTCTACGGAAATCGTTCCCCCCATAAATTCAACCAGGCGTTGCGTAATACTCAGTCCCAATCCAGTCCCACGAATATTTGAATTAAATTGATTGACCTGATAAAACTGATCAAAAATATGTTGTCGATGTTCTGGGGCAATACCAATCCCCGTGTCAGCCACAGCAAAATGCAATGTCAGAGTATTGTCATCACGATTTTTTTGACAAGAGACCTTAATGGTTATTTCACCTTCATCCGTAAATTTGAAGGCATTGCCAATAAGGTTATAGAGCACTTGGTGAAGTCGATAAGGGTCGCCCAACACCCATTCAGGGACATCATCCACGGTGCAAGTCAGCTTTATCAGCTTTTTTTCAAACTGTACTGATAATAACAACACCGCCTCATTAACCACATTGCGAGGGTTAAATAGCAGCTGTTCTAATGCCAGTTGTTTTGCATCCATTTTAGAGTAATCAAGAATATTATTAATAATGTGCATCAATGTTCGACCAGCATTATTGATCACATTGACTTGCTGCTGTTGTTGCTCGTTCAGATCACTCATAGCCAATAATTGAGCCATACCAAGCACACCATTCATGGGCGTTCTTATTTCATGGGTCATCGACGCGAGAAAATCCGCTTTCGCCTGAGCAGCCTGCTCGGCGGCAACTTTCGCCTTTTCCAATTCAGCGGCCTGAGCGGATAGGCGCAAATTATCATTCAGTGCTTGCCAGTAAGTGCGATGTTGCTGCTTTCCTGTCTCGAAAATAAACAAGCCATAACCCAGTATTAAACAAGCAATGGTATAGCTCCCAGGTGCCTCTAAAAATATTCCGGCGGCTAAAGCAAAGGGGACGCAGATAAGAAAACAATAGAGGCGCAATATTTTATAACTAGGAGCCAAGACATTAACCCCCCCAATACTAAGACAAGCCGCTGACATCATATTAATTGTCACCGCGAGATCAACTGAGGGATTAACAAAAAACAACCATGCAGAACAGCTCCCCCACACGATTGCAGATGCCAAATAGAGAAAACAGTAGTGAGTGTAGTAAGGAGAAACGTTTATCTCATTGGCTGAAAAGAGCTTATTAAACAAAGCCAAGCGATAAATCTGCAATACCAAAAAGCACACAGAAAAAACACCAATAATAAATAGGTGCTCGCGCGCAGTTGTTGAGCTAAAGACAGCTCCCCAAAAGGCAAATAAATAAAATATCCCGCCGTACCTGGAACGTCTGGCAATATCTTTTAAGCTAATATCACTAACTTGACTATCATCAAGCCTATAAAATGCATTCTTCAAAAAAGCTCTCAGAATTTCATGGGGGTTAAGAGTCTTACCTGCATCAAAAAAAAGATACCAGTGGACTCAATCATAGAACATTTCAAAAATATTGAGAACTAATAAGTCAGTTTTCCTCTTAAAAGAAAAGCGGCTTTTCAGGGGGGACGGTAGAAACTATGACACAGGCAGTACGCAGTCAAAAAAAGGCTAACTGAGGGAAACAGTTAGCCTTTTTGCTTACTTGCACACTTCGCTAGTGTTGTTGATTGGACTCACTATCCAATCAAATGGCCGCGAATTGGGACCCTGTAACAGATTCTGTGTAACTGCCATTTAGTTAAGGTGCTTTTCGAGACGCTCCTCGAACTCAATAATAAATCGACTCATTGCTTGGCGCCAGTTCTGAATTGGCATCGTCCATTTCTTACTGGCTTCTTTAATGGCAAGGTATACCATTTTCCTCGCAGAATCATCGCTTGGGAAGACTTTACGTTTTTTAATGGCTCTACGGATAACACTGTTCAGGGACTCAATCGCATTCGTTGTGTAGATCGCTTTTCGGATATCGTCAGGGTAATTAAACAACGTATTGAGGTGATGCCAGTGATTGCGCCATGATTTGGTAATTTGCGGGTATTGATCGTCCCAGATGTCGCCGAAACGATCTAACTCTAGCAAGGCTTCTTCTTCCGTTGCGGAGCGGTAAACTTGCTTTAAATCCGCCGTCACTGCTTTATAGTCTTTCCATGATACATATTTCAATGAGTTGCGTACCATGTGTACGATGCACAGTTGGATGTTAGTTTGTGGGAAAACAGCATTGATGGCTTCTGGGAAGCCTTTTAGACCATCAACACAAGCGATGAGAATATCTTCTACGCCGCGCTGCTGAAGCTCAGTGAGGACGTTGAGCCAGAACTTCGCACCTTCGTTCTCCGCAATCCACATGCCCATGAGTTCTTTATGACCTTCAGTGTTGATACCGAGTGCCAAGAAGATCGATTTATTGATGACGCGTTTATCTTGGCGGATTTTCAACACAATACAATCAAGATACACAATGGGGTAGATGGCATCCAAAGGGCGTGCTTGCCATTCAGTCACTTGCTCAATGACCGCATTGGTAACGCGTGATACCAGTGTTGGAGATATCTCGGCACCATACCATTCATCGAAGGCATTGACGATGTCTCGGGTACTCATGCCTTGCGCATAGAGCCACAGGATTTTATCGTCCATAGAAGTGAATCGGGATTGGTGTTTTTTGACCAGCTTGGGTTCAAAAGAGCCTTCTCGGTCACGAGGCGTATCCAGTTCAAACTCACCATCTTCCGTCTTAATACGCTTGCTATTCTTGCCATTACGACTATTGGTTGAGGTGGACTTTTGATGTCTCTCGTAACCCAGATGGTCATCCATTTCTGCATTCAATGCCGCTTCAACGGTAATCTTCTTCAGCATTTGGCTAAATTCGTTGAGATCCTCAGGCGTTTTAATTCCCTTGGCGGCTTCTTTTGCGAACGCTTCAAGTTCTTTTTTGTTCATTTGCATCTACCTATCCTTAATTCTTAATAGAATATGTTGTGGTAGGCAGTTACACAAAATTAGTTACAGTCTCCGAATTGGTTCATGGTATTATCTTTACCAGACGCTTTAAGCGCTTGTTCACCAGAAAAATACTCTTTGTGATCATCCCCAATGTTAGAACCTGACATGTCTTGGTGTTTCACGCAGGCCAAACCTTGACGAATTTCTTGACGCTGCACTTCTCTTACATAACCCAACATACCTAATTCACCGAAGTAATCTTTCGCCAAGTTATCCGTAGACAACGCGGCAGTATGGTAGGTTGGCAAGGTAATCAAATGATGGAAGATCCCAGCCTGAGCGGCGGCGTCTTTTTGGAAGCGGCGAATACGCTCATCAGCTTCTTCTGCCAATGCACTAGCATCGTAATCTTCTGACATCAGTCTTTCACGTTGATACTGGCTCACGTCTTTGCCTTCTTCCAACCAAGCATCAAATACTTGTTGACGGAAGTTCAGTGTCCAGTTAAAAGATGGACTGTTGTTGTAAACCAACTTAGCATTGGGAACAACGTCACGGATACGGTTCACAAGATTAGCAATTTGCCCAATATGCGGCTTCTCTGTTTCAATCCATAATAAATCCGCCCCATTTTGCAAAGACGTAATGCAATCCAACACCACACGATCCTCACCTGTATTGGGTTTAAAACGCACCAACCCATTGGCTAAGCGAGTAGGTTTGATCACACGGTCACCCTGTTTGATGGCCATATCACCCGATTTCATTTGCTCAAGGGAGGTCACTTCCTCTCCATCTATAAAGGCCGTGTATTGCTCAGCCAAGTCACCCGCACTGCGAGACACAGGGATTTTTTGCGTTAGACCTGCGCCCAAAGAGTCGGTACGGGCAACAATCACACCATCATCCACCCCCAGCTCCAAAAAGGCATAGCGAACGGCATTAATTTTTGCCAGGAAGTCTTCATGAGGCACGGTCACTTTCCCATCTTGGTGACCACATTGTTTTGCATCAGACACTTGGTTTTCGATCTGAATACAACACGCCCCGGCTTCAATCATCTTCTTCGCGAGCAAATACGTGGCTTCTTCGTTACCAAATCCCGCATCAATATCGGCAATAATCGGCACCACATGGGTTTCAAAGTTATCGATTTTTTGCTGAGCCGCTTGCTCACGGACTTGATCGCCTGCGTCTCTCGCCTCGTCCATTTCTTTAAACAAATGTTGTAACTCACGCGCATCGGCTTGTTTCAAAAAGGTGTACAGTTCTTCGATTAAAGCCGGTACAGACGTTTTTTCATGCATAGATTGATCAGGCAGAGGACCAAATTCAGAACGCATGGCGGCCACCATCCAACCAGACAAATACAAGTAACGACTGCGCGTGGTACCAAAATGCTTCTTAATGGAAATCATTTTTTGCTGACCGACAAAGCCATGCCAGCACCCTAAAGACTGGGTGTAATTCGCTGGATCTTTATCATAGCTTGCCATGTCTTCACGCATGATCTTAGCTGTGTACCTAGCAATCTCTAACCCTGTATTAAAGCGGTTTTGTAATTGCATTCTCACCACATATTCTGGGTTCATCGCCGCCCAAGTTGGGCCTTGTTGAGAAAGGCTTTGGCTTACTTGTTGAGTTTTATTTTTATACGTCATCATGTGATTTCTCGCTCTTCAGGTTGTTTAAGATAAAATTAATGTATTTGGATCAAACTTTTGCTCTTAGACGATAAGCATGTAACAAAGGCTCGGTGTAACCGTTAGGCTGATCCGTTCCTTTAAAAATCAAATCTTGCGCCGCTTGGAAGGCATAACTGGTCGATGGATTCTCAGCCATCGGTTGGTAACCGTCAGTGGCCTGATTTTGCTTATCCACGACTTGAGCCATGTGTTGCATTACCTCATCAATTTGCTCTTTAGTGCACACGCCATGAAGCAACCAATTAGACAAATGCTGACTGGAAATTCGCAAAGTGGCACGGTCTTCCATCAAACCAACGTCATTGATATCCGGCACTTTGGAACACCCCACGCCAGCCTCAACCCAACGCACGACATACCCTAATAAGCCCTGTACATTGTTTTCGATCTCTCGGTCGATCACTTGGCGAGACAGGGTTAAATTGTCCGGAATCGTCGGGATAAGAAGTAGATCCGTTAGACTCGCTTGCGGACGGTGCTTAATACGTTCTTGCACTTCAAAAACATCCACTTGGTGATAATGCAAAGCATGCAATGTCGCTGCGGTGGGAGAAGGCACCCAAGCCGTACTCGCCCCCGTTTTTGGATGCGCAACTTTTGCCTCCATCATGGCAGCCATCTCATCCGGCATGGCCCACATGCCCTTGCCAATTTGTGCTTTTCCAGACAAACCACATTGCAAGCCAATGGTGACATTGCGATCCTCATAGGCTTGGATCCAAGGCTGATGCTTGATTTGTTCTTTTGGTAAAAAAGGCCCCGCTTGCATACTGGTATGTATCTCATCGCCAGTGCGGTCCAAAAAGCCGGTATTAATGAAAAACACCCGAGATTTCGCCTGACGAATACATTCTTTTAAATTCACTGTCGTGCGACGTTCTTCATCCATAATGCCGATCTTAATGGTGTTCTCAGGTAGCCCCAGCATTTGTTCAACTCGATCAAACAGCTCACAACTAAACGCTACCTCCTCGGGTCCATGCATCTTAGGTTTCACAATATAAATGCTGCCTGTACGACTATTGTGAATGCCCCCAGCTCCCTGCAAATCCAACGCACCAATTAACGCCGTGACGACCGCGTCCATTATGCCTTCGGGGGCGAAGTTACCCTGCGCATCTTGCATCAAATCACATTCCATTAAGTGCCCAACATTGCGCACCAACAACAAAGCACGGCCTGGCAAGCGATATTCATTACCCTCTAAATCTGTGTAAACTCGGTCCGGGTTCATTCTGCGAGTTTGCGTTTGGCCGTCCTTTTCAAACGTGGCTTCTAGGGTACCTTGCATCAAGCCTAACCAGTTTCGATAGACTTCAATCTTATCCTCCGCGTCCACGGCGGCCACTGAATCCTCACAGTCGATAATGGTGCTTAGGGCCGACTCAATAACAATGTCGTTGATATTCGCTTTATCCTTAGTACCGTTCAGACCATTACGATCAAACTGAATTTCCACATGCAAACCATGGTTTCTTAACAGGATGGCTTCCGGCTCACTACGCTGACCATTCACCCCGACCAACTGACAAGGTTGTTTCAACCCCGTTTGACTGCCATCCTCAAAAAAGGCTAATAGATGGCGGTAGTACACCATGTAACTGATGACGTCTTTATGGGAGCCAGACTCCAGTGGAAAAACGTCATCCAAAAACCCTTTGGCTTTCGTGATGACCTGTTCACCACGAACCGCGTTATAACCTTGACGGCTTCCTAATTCCGCGTTTTTTGGGATCACATCAGTGCCGTAAAAGGCATCGTACAAACTGCCCCAACGGGCATTGGCCGCATTCAACGAAAAACGGGCATTCTTCGCAGGCACCACTAATTGAGGCCCCGCCAAAGTCGCGATTTCATCGTCCACATTTGCAGTGGTAATGGTGAAATCTTCCCCTTCAGCGACCAAGTAGCCAATCTCCCGTAAAAAAGCCTCATAGGCAGGTACATCCAATGGTTGTCCTTTATGAGCAAGGTGCCATTGATCAATCTGACGTTGCATCTCATCTCGAGTCGCCAACAATTGACGATTCACAGGCGATAAATCGGCAATCAACTGATCAAGATCACGCCAAAATTGATCAGGCTCGATAGTATGAAGGGGCAATACATCGTCATTGATGAAACGGTAAAACCCTGAGTGAATCACACTGTTATTTTTTGGTAAGGGCATAGTCATCTCACTTTCCTTCTTAAATCGGTCTGTTCATAATTACCTACGGTAAAACACCAAGGTTTATCAGGTAGCAAAGGGGTCACTCGTGTTAACCATTGCTTGATTTATAGACTACTCTCTAATAACCTAAAATTTCACAATAAGAATTACACAGTGTAAATTTCACAAAAATGAAAAATAAAAATAGCCTCAACCGTAAAGCCCATTTTTTGGGCACCAAGATCCGTAACCTGCGTAAACGTAACCGTTTGACAATGGAAGACTTATCCGCCCGCTGTATAAAAATGGACGCAGAATCTGCCCCATCGGTGTCTTATTTATCCATGATCGAAAGGGGAAAACGCATTCCTAGTGAGGAGGTATTGGAAGTCATTGCCAGTGTTTTTCAAAAAAATGTGGCTTGGTTTTTAGACGATATTCCCGAGGAAGAAGCCATTACCCCGACAAAAGGCTCGGGGGGCGGCATCAATGGCATGGCATTAGAACCAAACTTTCTCTTCTCCAAAGAAATTTTACAAATCGCCATTCCTGAAATGCTTTCTCAAACGGGCACCAGTGGCCGTCAATTTGCCCATTTGCTGATTCGTGCTCACCAAGAACATCATCAAAATCACTTTCCGGATTTAGAGCGAGCCGCCGAAGAAGTAGGACTTAAGCGCTTACCCTTAAGTCTCGATGACCTGATCGCTATCACCAAGCAAATGGGGCTACAAATCAAATGGTTTCGAAAAACGCCCGTCGCCGTCCTACAAGACATGGGCATTAATGGAGGCCATGTGGTGACCTCCTTTTTTGATCCGCCAAGCACCATCTACATCAATCAAATTATGAAAAACCAGCCGCAACGTTTGAAATACAACCTTGCGGTGCACATCGGCCACACGGTATTACACGATAAAGATGGGATGAAAAACGTCTTGGTCACAGGACGTAATGAAATCTCACCACTTCAATCAAAAAGCACTAAGACCCACTCATCAGGCGCTGGCATGGATGCCCAGGACATTCTGTATGCCTGGCGAGACTTCGAATGCAGCTTTTTTGCTGGCGCTTTACTGTGTCCCAAAGTGCCCTTTCGGCAAATGCTGGATCGCAATGGCTATGAAATCAATACCGCAAAGCTGGCAGATGTGTCCGAATCGGTTACCATGCGGCGCATGACCGCCGCTTCGCCTTATCCCCATTGGCATTACTTTGATGCCTACGCGCCAGGGAAGCTCAAAGCTGTGTATCGGGGCAATGGCATCCCATTACCTTGGGGAAATATGAGCATGGTGGAAGACCCTTGCCAGCATTGGTCGGTGTTTCGCAAAATCAGCGAGCCAAGTACTGGCACCTCAGCGCAAATATCCATACTCAATGTTGGGGATGAGCCACGAATTTATGCTTGTGAATCCATTAAAGTGCACGACCTAGCGGGCAACAGTCATGTACTTTGTTCCGGCATCGACTTAAACCCAGCCATTGACGCTCAAAGTAAAGATGCCCTAAGCATTGCCGCCGATTTGCGCCAAGCCTGCGTAACCAAAGGAGGTTCCTCACCCATTCCGAGAAGTATCAAAAAAGACTTAATGAGCGTGGCGAAAATTCTCAATATTAATTGGATAGAACGGGGAATAGATAATGATGCACGCTTGATTTGCTCCCGTGGCGCCGTCTGTCCAAGATCGCCAAGTTGCTATCAGCAATGTGAGGCGAAGTAGTTGGCGCGTTTGGGAAAGTTGATCTTGGAAGCTGATAGTGATTGAGAAAGAGCCTTAATCGCTCGGTGTTTAGCAATATTATAGTCACCATGACCATTAGAATGACGGGCAATGAGACGAAGGTGAATACCCTTGCAACCATCCTAAGACAAGAGGTATAAAGAGGCTACTTAATGTTAGTAGAAATAGCATAAATGGGAAGCCACGCTACTCACAACGAATCAAATAACAGCAGTATCTTTCAGTAGGGAGACAATCTATGCCAGTCATCACCATCCAGCAATCACCCGGTCGAAGCAAAGAGCAGAAACAATTGTTAATAAAACGTATAACAGAAGCGTTTGAAGAAGCTTATGAGTTGCCTCCTGAAGCGGTGACGGTCTTCTTTCAAAATTTCGATGATGAACATTGGGGGAAAGCAGGAAGGTTACATTGCGATAAAAAGGCTACTCAACAGGACTAAGCTATAAGATTTATCCGCTGAATGGGCTCCGTTTACGCTCATTGACAGATGCTTTAGATGTTTTGTGGAGAGCGATAGGAAAATGCCATTTATTGGTAATTGGCGCTATCGACTCTATCAAAATGAACCTACAAGTATTAAAATTGTCTCGAATTCCCCTCCCCCTTCAGTTAAGGATTTTTTTTCATGACTTTGTCGACCGGCCAGTCAACGAATGTTGTCGTTGTTAGTAACTCTTCCGATAATCCATTTGCTATTGATATTGCCTATGCTATGGGTCAGTACGATGATATTGACGATATTATCAGTATGAAACAATTCATGAACTCCGAGTTCTGCCCGCGTTTCATCTCTGACGAACATGACTTCGACAACATTGGTCGCAAACTAAGAGACAAGTCTGTGATCATTGTGAGTACCACCAGCCATGTAAAAAGTCGCCAAGAATTGGCCATGGCAAACTTGATCATCGCTCGCGCAGCAAAAGAGAACGGAGCGGCTCGTGTGATCCTTGTCGAGCCAGACTTATTTTACAGTGCACAGGATCGTGGCCCTCATCTGAGCTTAGGCGAAACCAGCTTTCAACGTGACATTAAAGACGTAAAGAAATTCGATGGCCAGCCTTTTACCGCTAAGCTCTATGCCCAAATGCTCAAGCTATCGGGCGTCGATACGGTTATGACGATACATAATCACTCCGATTCAGTACAAAAGATGTTTAACGAGGTCTTTGAGGGAGACTTTCATAATCTCATCCCTTATGAAATTTACGCCCACTACTTGTTAAACTCCGATATGCTGGATTACGGTGAAAAAGGTGAAGGTCTGGTATTGTGTGCACCTGATAAAGGCGCTCGTGATTTCGTCAAACAGATGTTCCATACTCTTGGCTTACCAAAAGCGAAGTTCATCATGCTAGACAAAGAGCGAACCGATGAGCGTAAAGTCGAAATCACCCTACACAAAGAAAGCGAACACACCTTTGATGGGTTGGATGGTGCCAGCATTGTCTTATTCGACGACATGGTTCGAACCGGTTCTACGGTGGTGAAATCCTGCCAATTCCTACAACAAATAAACCCCAAACGCATGGTATTCGCTGTATCACACTTTTATGCCAGCGACGAAGGCCGCCAGCGTATGGCACACCCAGCCCTTGGTGAAATCCTTACCTTGAACACACTACCAACGATTCTAAACCGTGACGAACAAGGTCGCTTGCGGAAAAAAATGGTGGTGCTAAAAGTCGAAAAATGGCTGGCCCAAGAGCTTTGCAATATCCTTGATTTGCCACAGAACCATGAGCCAAACCCTTATAAAATCGACATGTCGTCTAAAAACCCTCGCTTCAAACGTAAAATCTGGTTTAGCGAAGAATTACAAGAACTAAAAAATAAAAAGTAAGCCTTTTAAAATCACGCCTTACTATTGAACAAAAAGCCCAGATTAGATTGAACAAAAAACCCAGATTAGACAAAGTCTTATCTGGGCTTTTGTTCAAAGAAGATCCTTAAGAAAATACTAATTCACGCTGTAAAGTAATGCCATAATAGTAAGCATAACGCTTAAACGCGGCACTCAACAAACAGTTGAGAATGACAACATCACTTGGTTCCAAGACGATGCTCCCAATCAAGCGGATGTAGAAGCAGCAGCCCAAGGCTGTTGCGTGATATTGCATGACGTCAATCCACCAGGCTATAAACATTGGGAAGACTTAGCGTTACCTATGCTGAATAACACAATTGTCGTCGCGAAAAAGGCCGGCGCTTGTATTGTGTTTCCAGATACTGTCTACAACTACGGGGAAGATGCCTTTCCTTTATTGAGCGAAACCTCCCCACAAAACCCGGAGACTAAAAAGAGCCAAATTCGCGTAGAAATGGAACAACGCTTAGAGGATTTTGCCGAACAAGGTGGACAAGTCATCATAGTCCGAGCGGGGATTTCTTTGGGTCAAATGCTGCCAACAATTGGTTTTCTCAAGAGCTTATCAAACCTAATAAACCAATAAAAATGATCAGTAACCCTTCAAAAATCAGTGTTGGTCATCAATGGTCTTACTTACCAGATGTCGCAGCAACCATGCTCAAATTGATCGAAATTCGCCATACATTAGATGCCTTTGCAACCTTTCATATGAATGGATTTTGGAATCAATATGGTATGCAAATGGCAAAAGCCATTCGTCGAGTACTGGAAAAAAACACTCAAACAACTCCTAACATTTCGGCTTTTCTTTGGCGGCTGATGCCGCTAATCGCGACATTCAACGAAACCCTAAGAGAAATGATGGAAATGAAGTACTTATGGCAACAGCCTATTCGAATGAACAACAGTAAACTACTACAGCATCTAGGAGAAGAGCCTACCGCGCCCATCGACAAAGCAGTAGAAGACACATTAAAAGGGTTACGCTGTTTTCGCTAACAACATTGACATTTTAGACTCGCAGAAAATAAAAAAACGTTTTAGTATCAATGAAGATGTTCTATCACCCCATTTTTCCGAGGATCAACATTAAATTTCAAAGATCAACACGTTAACATGGGGCATAAAGATGTTATTTAATGCTGGGAGAGACAGGATGAGCTTCGAAGATCGACCTTATTTAAGAGAGATACAACTAAAAAGAGATAAGATCGACAATTACGATGTCTATCCTTTTGACATCCCTGCCGTCAAAGAATTGGATCACTTGGAATTTCACCCTGATGTGACTTTTTTTGTGGGAGAAAATGGCTCGGGGAAATCAACTCTCTTGGAGGCCATTGCCGTTACTCAAGGGTTAAATGCAGAGGGAGGCACAAAAAACTCCATATTCTCGACCAGTTCAACCCACTCTGAATTACACCAATACCTGAAGTCGGTTAAGAGTTTCAAACGACCGAAAGATAGCTATTTTTTACGAGCTGAAAGTTTTTATAATGTCGCAACATTAATGGATGAAACTGGCTATTTTGACTCCTACGGTGGAAAATCTCTCCACGAACAATCCCACGGAGAATCTTTTATGGCAACATTAATGAATAAACTCCGTGGCAATGGTCTTTATTTCATGGACGAACCGGAAGCCGCGCTATCCCCAGCTCGTCAAATGGCGGCCGTATCGGCCATCCATCAACTGGTAAAAGAGAACTCACAATTCATCATTGCGACTCATTCCCCTATCCTACTGGCATATCCTAGATCTAAAATTTATCACTTTTCGAAAGTCGGCATATCGGAAGTCGCCTATGAAGACACTGAGCATTATGAAGTGACAAAAGACTTCCTTAATAACCACGAAAAGATGATGCAAATACTAATGGAAGACTAGTGTCTAAAAAACGAACAAGAGAATTATACAATAGCCCCAAGAGCGACGTCTTAAATCCAGATACATTGGATAGATATGCCAGTCATCACCAGGACGAACCAAACAACAAAAGCAATTACTATCCAGAATCAAATGAGAGTATTAATTGTCATGATAACGATAGGTTATTTTGGGGTGAGCTTGGTCGAGATGAAGCGGTAGCCCATCCAACAACCAATGAAACTGTCTAGGGGACACTTGCAAAGACAATAACTCATCTTCTATTCCCGGCCATAAAAACACACCTTTTTCCAAGCGTTTATAATGCAGCTAAAAGCCATTGGTAGACCATTGCAGAATTTTCAGTCGATTGTGTGTTCGACCACAAAAGACAAACAGTCTATCTGAGCAGGGCTCTTGCTCAAGATCGTAGGCGACGATCGAAGTTAAGCCATCAATGGATTTACGCATATCGGTTGGCCCACAGATCAGAATCACAGGCAAAGAATCACTGGTGTTGAACATAGTTATGCTTCCAAAAATCATAACTATGCAGAATGAGAAAAGCTAAATTAAGGTGTCGTTCCCCAGACGCTTACGCTTCAAACGTAAAATCTGGTTTAGCGATGAGTTACAAGAACTAAAAAATAAAAAGTAAGCCTTTTAAAATCACGCCTTACTATTGAACAAAAGCCCAGATTACAAAGTCTTATCTGGGCTTTTGTTCAAAGAAGACCCTTAAGAAAATACTAATTCACGCTGTAAAGTAATGCCATAATAGTAAGCATAACGAGTGATAACATAAGCAACAACAAACGTAGCGATGACAAGCTCAACCTCTGCGATAACCCCCAAAAGTTGAATCACAGCAACATCCATTCCCCATGCAACGCACTGCGCTTGTACTTTAAACAAAGCCGTCGCACCAATCGCTAAAGGAAAAGTAAAAGCGGCATAACCTGGGCTAAAAGGCAGTCTTAATAAACGCAGGGCAAATCGGTAAATCGTTGCGGTTTTCAGTAGTGCTATTCCTAATAAAACCAACACAAACCATTTAGAGGGTGCATCCACAACGGTTAAATAGCCCGCCAAACAGACACTGGCAGGTGCTGCCATAATGGCAAAAGTGGGTTTGGCGTTATCCGGTAATTCTCCACAATACCTCAAGCGATACACCATGAGAGGCAAAAGAACCAAATAACAAGCAATGCCAAACCATAGAATGCCTTCCGCCAAGGGCTGAAATAAAGACGCTGGATAACTAATCGCTGCGACAATAATGCCCACTGGCGGCACAAACCAGCTTGGCACCATATCTGCCAAGGTAAACCCTTTGTATCTGTGATACACAAAAGTCACAAGAAACACCGTATGAATCGCAATCGCAAACAACCACAAAGCGACCGCCAGCTTCGGCATAAAATGATGAAGCGACATGGTAATTACCATTAATGCCATCGCGAACGTTGGAACCACGCTTCCCACGACAGGATGCTGTAGATCCTGTACCAATAATCTCGGGTGTAAGGAGAATTTCCCAACCAGCAACATCAATAAAAAGGCGCCAATAGTCGCAGAGAAATACGGTAAAAAAGAAGACTCTTGAACAACAAAATGCCAGCTACACCCTAAACTGGCAATACCCAGAGCAAGACCCGCTATGGGGGTTGGTGCAAAAGACAATCGATGACGCAATAATGTAAACATAACCTGACTCCAAGCTATCAATTAGGAATAAGATTATGGTAAAAGGATATATGAAATCATAAAATCTAAATGTTTTTAATAAGTCGTTCGGTTTTACTAAACAACACAAATAAGATCCAATCAGATGAAAATCACACTACAACAAATCCGAGTGTTTTCCGCTGTGGCTCGCCACGGTAATTTAACCACTGCGGCAGACATTCTTTGCCTTAGCAAAGGTGCCCTATCTCAATCACTGCAGCAACTTGAAAGCCATTTAGATACCCCTTTGTTTGATCGCGTTCACCCAAGGCTGCAACTCAATCAACAAGGTAAACGCTTATTACCCATGGCTGACGAATTAATTGAACGGGCAGGCGAAATCGAGCACACCTTTGGCAAACACACAGATAACCTAGGAGCCCTTCACATTGGTGCCAGCCAAACAATCGGGAATTATTTGTTACCCCTCTTGTTAGCAGAGCAAGGTATCGAGCAACAACAGGAAACCAAAGTTACCATCACCAACAGCCAAACCTTATGCCAAATGCTACTCAACTTCGAATTAGACATGGCATTAATTGAAGGACAACACGGCTATCAAGAACTCGCCACAACACAGTGGATTCAAGATACTATGCTACTGATTTGCTCAGCAGAGCATCCTTTAGCACAAGAAACATCGCTAACACTCAATGACCTAAACGATCAAGATTGGGTGTTGCGAGAAACGGCCTCTGGTAGCCGACAGCAATTCGAACGACGTATTCGCCCATCCCTGACTAATATCACATCTGTCTTGGAGCTAAGTAGTTTGGAGTCCGTACTATTAGCGGTAGAACGAGGCTTAGGAATCAGCTTTATCTCCAACCTCGCAGCGAAAGACAAACTAGCAATAGGACGAATTCATAAAATAAACATCGAGCAAAATTTTCCCCGTCAATTACACCTTGTCTGGCATAAACAAAAATACTTAACGGGGCGATTACAGCAGTTCAGTCAATTTTTAAAAGACTGGGGGGAACATCACAACCTGTCATAATGTTATAGAAACAGCCTTGTCATGATTGATTCAATTAATGGTGATAAAGGGCAACTATTCATGCTGACGATTAAAATAAATTTATCATATAGCGCTTTCTCTTCTTCCCCAATAAGCACATACTCATCTCGTTACATAACCCCGTAACACAGCCCTTAGGTTGGCTCAAAGCGACTGCAGGTTTATTGAGTGATGACAAATGGTGACTATCATGAGTAAGGGTCAAGACAGCAAAAAGAACGCTAAGAAAAAGCCTCTTTTAACAGCAAAAGAAAAAAAAGCGGCTAAGAACACTAAGAAAAACGAAACCAGTATCTTAGGTAGTAAATAAGAGTCAAAAGGCCATCACAATCCTGTGATGGCCTTTGTTATATCATGCTAATCAGCACTCACACAGGTATCTTATCCTCGAAATGAGAGTAATAAAATATCTTTGATTTTCCGGTCTATTTCTATTTCTGCAGTCTCAAAATCCACTTTCTCAACTAGATACAAAAAAGGCTGAACAGCACGCAATTTTTTCACTGCCTGGGGGTCATCACTCAGTAGCACCGACACATATGAAAAAGCATCATAATAAGCAAAAGCCTGTTTTTTTAGTGCATTCAAATAGGAGTCAACCGCTTCATCGCCAAATACCTGTTTAATCGCCATAACCGAGCCATAAACAGTAGCGCCTTCATACAATGCATTCGTCTCAGCGCCTGCTTTCCCCACAGGATTCAAGCCACGAACCATTTCTTGAATCACGTCAGCAAGTAGCATTACATCATTGGTGAAGCTTCTCGCAGGTATTTGAATTTTATATTGGTAAGGAGCCTTATCATTTTCGAACAACAGCACAGGTTTAGCCGAGTTATCATCGATTTCAAAGCCCACAAACTCTACTTGGGAAGGCGCTTTGCCAAATAAAAATTCAACCGCTGGCAACCAAGCCGTACGTAATTTTTCTAACTGTTCAATCTGTACCGATTTTGACTCAGTCACAACCTCTTCCTTCTTCAAACTTTTAAACTTTTATACAATGGGCGCCATCAACTTGGCTGACACCTTAGATGAGCAGAACCTTATCACATACACAAGATTTCGGCAGTTGAAATTGTCCCACGGTCTCACCCTACTACGAAGCATCAGAAGCCAATGACATAAGCCATTCATTTGCCACTATTGGGGGGTCTCCTCCTCAAGAGTGAACCGCCGCCACGACAGACA
Organism: Marinomonas sp. 63XJN7_7_ISO-PGPR-S23-202; assembly: GCF_056173505.1. Lineage (NCBI taxonomy): Bacteria > Pseudomonadati > Pseudomonadota > Gammaproteobacteria > Oceanospirillales > Oceanospirillaceae > Marinomonas > Marinomonas sp. 63XJN7_7_ISO-PGPR-S23-202. The sequence goes on from NZ_CM149677.1 coordinate 3,854,405, forward strand.
GTCATAACCCAAGAAACTACCTTAACTGGCTATCTTTACTACCAGCACGGTTATATAAAGAAGAGCGACCTTTCTTCTCCTGTTCGGACTGACACGCTATACACAAGCGGACGCCAAGAATCGCCTTGCGCCGTTTCTCAGGTATCACAGCATCACACTCTTCACAATGGGTCAAACTCTCTCCTTTGGGCAGGCTTTGCTTAGCACGCTCAACTTCAGAATCTACCGTTGCATCTATTTGATCTTGTACTGCGCCATCTTGCGCCCACCCACTGGCCATGATAACTCCCCTTACGAACGTACCTTGATGAATATCTTACCGCCCTTTTCCCACGACAAGATAGGGGCATTCACACTATCACCATCAAAAAAATGGCCATATAATACATATTTATGACACCATTTTTACACCAACCTTTCCCCTTTCGTTCGACTAACCACACAAGAATACATAAATGAAACATAATACACTTAGAATTCACTGCATATGCTCGTTGTCCTCTCTCATAAAAATGCTCTCGATAATTATTAAGCAGTTGCGGATCGTCAATAAACAGGGGAAATAGAATGAAAAAAACACTTTTAGTGGTTAGCTTAGGCAGCCTCAGTATAACGACTGTTTATGCAGGGGGGATGGACCGCTCAGGTCAGCCCATTACAGCCCTGTTTGAAAAAGGAACCTATTTAGAGCTCAACGCTTATACCGTTAAACCCAATATCTCTGGTTCTTTGGGTCCTCTCCACTCTGGTGATGTCAGCAAACGCTTTACACAATTTGGCGGCGCTTATAAACAAGATCTTTCAAACGACTGGTCGATGGCAATCATAGTCGATCAACCCTATGGCGCCGATCTCCGCTACCCATCAGGGACGGGGTATCCACTTGCAGGAACCACCGCCTCGGTAGACTCGGTGGAAGTAAGCGGTATCTTGCGCTACAAAATTAATACGCCTTTTTCGGTCTACGCAGGCGCACGAAATCTTACCTCCAAGGGGAAAGTACATTTACCCAGTGCAACCTACTCGATGAAGACCGACACTCAAAACGATTGGGGCTACTTAGTAGGGGTAGCCTACGAAATCCCTGACATTGCCCTACGAGCCGCACTGACCTATAACTCACCAATCAAGATCCACTTTCAAAATAATGAGGCCATCACAAGCCATTCGCTGGCCGCCGAAACACCGCTTAATGTCACCATGCCAAAATCCGTCAATTTTGACTTTCAAACGGGCATCACTCCCACCACATTATTACTGTTTTCAGCACGCTGGGTGGAATGGAAAAAAACGCAAATTACCCCCAAGTTTTACACGACCTATGTCAAACCTGGAGAAAATATCGTTGATTACGGTGAAAATACGATTTCTTATCGCTTAGGCATTGGTCAAAAACTCACAGACACCTTGTCTGGTTCCTTAGCGGTGGCCTATGAAAAATCGTCCGGTAATATCGTCAGCAACCTTTCCCCAACCGATGGCTATAAAGCCTTAATTGCCGGACTGAAATATCAAGCAACACCAAGTACGGCCATTGCGGCAGGAGTCAGCTATTCATGGATTGGTGATGCCAAAACCAGCCTATCGGGAAACGACACCAAATTCGATAATAATCACGCCACGGGATTGGGGTTAAAAGTGTCCCATCATTTCTAAATACACTCACGTTAGATTTATGAAAAGACCTCAGGCAAGGTCTTTTTTTGCTTCACGATCGGCCATCACCAAGACCACGCCACCGACGATAAAAAAGACCATTAAAGACAATACGCCGAGCGAATACCCTGTAAACTGCAGGCCAGCGAACGCGAGTACATGCCCCTTCATAAAATAAGTAAACAGCGCAATCAAAGCGGGCCCTAAAATGGCGGCGAACTTACCAAAGATATTAAAAAAGCCAAAGAATTCCGCCGATTGCTCAGGCGGAATCAAAGAGCCAAAATACGATCGACTCAAAGACTGAACGCCACCCTGCGCGGTGCCAATCAACACCGCCAGTAGAATAAAAGCACCATTAATCCAAGACGACGGCATAGATTCCATCAAAGCGGCTACGAGGGTAATCACCCCATAAGTAGCAATGCCAAACAAAATCATGGTGCGCGTTCCAAGGGACTCTGACAGACGACCATACAACAAGGTACTGGGCCAAGCGATAATCTGAATAGCTAATACAATCAGCACTAAATCCACTTGTCCCATGGTCGAGTTTTTCATACCAAAATCCATCGCCATCACAATGATGGTATCGACCCCATCAATATAAAGAAAATAGCCAATTAAAAAGAGATAAATCGCTCGTTGTTGTTTGATTTTTGCCACTGTCTGCGCCAGTCGACGCCAAGTATCTTTTAAAGGGGTTGCAGAGGGTGGAATACCGTATTTTTGTTCGACGTTCTTTAACAATGGCACAGTGAAAATAAGCCACCAAACAGCGGTAATCAAAAACGCCGAGGCAAATCCCATCATCGTAATGCCATCATCATTTTTGAAAAAGGCAAAAATAATACCTAGGGTGATAACAAACGGAATGGTCGAACCAATGTAGCCCCATGCAAACCCTGCTGCAGACACTTTATCCAAACGATTTTTGGGTGAAACATCCAACAAAAAGGCATTATAAAAAATATTCGCCCCAGCAAACCCCAACATAGCAATATTGTAAATTACCGCCGCTAACAACCACTGAGTATCCCCCACTAACATCATGGCAGTAACACTGATAATCCCTAAAAAGGCAAACACACTAAATAGCTTTTTCTTATTCCCTTGGTAGTCGGCAAAGGTGCCAAGCAAAGGTGAAATAATAGCAATCAATAAAAATGCGACCGCATTAATCAAACCAATAGCGGTGGTACTGTCTTCTGGTGCAAGGCCCGCACGCTGACTGATGGTATTAAAAAAAATCGTATAAATCGTCGTCGAGATGATTAACGAAAAAGCCGAGTTACCGACATCATAGACAACCCAACTACGCTCCGTTTTTGTAAAAGCATTGGACACAATATGACTCCCTTAAAAGGATGACAGACCTTTAGAAAACGACAAAACATGTCGACCACCTCATGTACTACAACAAGAGAGTGACTTTTTTGTGTCAGCAAACAGACGACTCAAGCCATCAACAACTCCATCACCCCTCTTTTTTATGCTGAATCCTTGTCATAAATCAAATCATTCTATGACCAGCAGGGCCACAATAGCATCAAAGATCACGAAAAAACATGTGGCCTAAATATACAAAGAGGTAAACATCATGAGTAGTACATTCTATATACCTGCTGTAAACATCATGGGCGAAAACGCGCTTAACGATGCCGTCAAACAGATTCAAGCATTAGGCTTTACACAAGCATTGATAGTGACAGATCCAGGCATGACCAAATTGGGCGTGACAACCGAAATCAAAACCCTTCTGCAAGAACAAGGGGTACAAAGCTTGGTGTACGATGGTGTTCAACCTAACCCAACAGTCGAGAATGTGAATGCTGGTCTTGATGTTTTGCATACGCACCAATGTGACTGTGTTATCTCTCTCGGCGGTGGCTCTGCTCATGACTGTGCCAAAGGCATCGCACTGGTTGCGACAAATGGCGGCCACATTAGTGACTATGAAGGCGTGGACGTTTCTAAAAAGCCACAACTACCATTAATCAGTATCAATACCACCGCAGGCACCGCCTCTGAAATGACACGCTTCTGTATCATTACAGACCAAGAACGCCATATAAAAATGGCCATTGTCGATCAAAATGTTACACCAATCCTATCGGTTAACGACCCGAGATTAATGGCGGGAATGCCCTCAGCTCTTACCGCAGCAACGGGGATGGATGCCTTAACCCATGCCATTGAAGCCTACGTCTCTACCGCAGCCGATCCGATTACTGACGCTTGCGCCATTAAGGCCATTGAACTCATCCGTGACAACCTACACGAAGCGGTTCACAACGGATCTAATATGGAAGCTCGCACTCAAATGGCTTATGCACAGTTTCTAGCGGGGATGGCCTTTAATAATGCCTCTTTGGGCTATGTACACGCCATGGCGCACCAACTTGGTGGATTCTATGACCTGCCACACGGTGTTTGTAACGCTGTTTTATTACCCCATGTGCAACGCTACAACAGCCAAGTGGCGGCCCCTCGTCTGAAAGACGTTGCGAAAGCTCTAGGTGTGGAAGTTCAAGGAATGAGTGACAAAGAAGGCGCGGATGAAGCCATTGCTGCCATCGTCAAATTATCTCAGAGCGTGAATATCCCTGCAGGCTTAAAAGAGCTAGGTGCGAAAGAAGAAGACTTTGCTACACTGGCAAGCAATGCGATGAAAGACGCTTGCGGATTCACCAACCCAATTCAACCAAGCCATGAAGATGTCGTCGCCATCTTCAAATCGGCTTTCTAACCCAACCGCGACGAAACCACAGGCCTTGTAGCCCATCTACAAGGCCTTTTTTTCAAAATTTGATATGTACTTTATCCAGTAAAGCAAATAGCTGTTTCCAAGCACCGAAAGCCTTTCCTATTAAGCATACGAAGAATCGCTTTTTAGGTAGCGCGCCTCATTTTTCAGGATAAAATTCAGCGATTACTTAACAAAATACCACCGCCCATAGTGATAAATAAACCACCCGTCACTTTAGATATTTTGGTTTCCATGTTCTTCAAAGAGAAGCGTTTTCCTAATCGAGCCATGCCAAAAGCGTAAGCGATGTGGACGCAGGTAACAATAGCGCAGATGGTGACAAACATAACGGAAAACTGTTGGTAGGCAGGCAAATCAAGCGTTAAAAACTGAGGTAAAAAAGCCGATAAAAAGATCAATGTTTTGGGATTACTCGCCGATACCAAAAAGGCTTCAACAAAAAGCGCCCCACCGGCTTTCTTGTGAGTGACGTTGGTATCCAATGCATCAAACGCTGACTTTTTGTTCGCCCTAATCGCCTTGATACCAAGATAGATCAAATAAGTTCCACCCATGATTTTCATCACCAAAAACCAAGTGGGTAACGTTTGCAGGAGAGCACCCACCCCCAATGCTACAAGACAGACAATAAGAAACTGACAAGAGAGGTTACCCAAAATGGTAATAAAAGCCGACTTCCAACCAAACTGAATGCTGTTTTTAAGCACCAATAATACGTTCGGACCAGGAGAAAGCGTGGTCACTAAATACGCCAAGAAAAACACCGTCCATATGTGAAATTCCATCATTCATCCCTCTCTATAGATAAAAATCCGCTAAAAATATAAAACCCAGACTGACAGGGTAAAATAAGGCACCATGACCGACATAATCGTGGTCATGATCCACTATTTACTGATCACCCAAATAGACCATTCAATTTAGCATATTGCAATAACATAATGGTTTTCCCATCTCTGATCTCACCCGAATCCACCATATCGCAAGCCTGTTTAAAGTCCAACTCCAGCACGTCGATGTTTTCTTGCTCGTGCTCAAGACCACCGCCTTCCGATACTTTCATATCGTCCGAGTATTCCGCCACAAAAAAATACAACAACTCCGTTACAGCACCAGGGGACATATAGGCTTCAAACACCTTCTTCACCTTGTCCACTTTAAAACCAGTTTCTTCTTGGGTTTCCCGCTTGATACAGTCTTCTGGATTATCCTGATCTAAAAGCCCAGCACAGGTTTCGATCAACATCCCATCAGTATTACCATTCAAATAGGTCGGTATCCGAAACTGACTCGTCAGAATCACGCTTCTTTTCTTCAGGTTATAAAGCAAAATTGTCGCCCCATTGCCCCGATCGTAGACTTCACGCTCTTGCCGTTGCCACTGCCCTCGCTGATTCTGCAAGTCAAACGACACCTTATTTAAGGTGTACCAGTTATCAGATAAAAGCGTTTTTTCTAGATTACGAATAGTCACACCCATAATTTTCCCTTTCGTTTATACAATAGATACCAGATGAGATTGATAACATAAAAAATTAGCTTTGTAGCCAGACTGACACCACCAAGGGCTAAACAAAAAATAAGAAAATCACCCAAAAAACCAGATACTTCAGCAGGTTTTATCTAAAAAATATCATATAGAGATTTTACTATTCGTTAAGTAGAGAGTAAGTTAATGACTCCCATTCTCTTTAACGCTTTGCCTGACTTAAGTGGACGGCCCAATAGAGTACAATAACGGTGATTTATGAGCGAGCCACATCCAACAGAAGAGTTTGAGCAAGAGCTGTTTTCGCTCATTCATCGGTTGCTACCTGTTGATGGCATCCGTTTTTTTATCTATGTGCCATGGGCACAATTAAAGCAGGAACTCAGTTCAGACCACGACCTTGATGACATGATGGAAGATTATCCAAAGAAATATTGGTCCATTGATCCCATGCATCCCTCTCATTATGAGGATGCTGATCACACTGTTATTTGTAATTCTCAACTTATGAGCCATGAAGAATGGTCGCAAACCGAAATTCTCAATAAGTTCTACCGCCCAAATGGCTATTTCCACAACTGTGATATGTTTTTCCGACAAAAAGATCGCATTGTCGCGATTCTATCCATGGTACGTAAAAAGCCTGCTTCGCCCTTTACAGACGCAGAAATGGATCTGCTTCGCCACACCCAACCCTTTATCGAATATTGCTTGGCGAAGATGTATATCTCTGAACGAGCGCATAACCGCTCAAGTTTAATTGACGAATACCATCTCACGGCCCGCGAAGTTGATGTTATCGAAATTGCCCTCACAGGAGTCAGCAATAAGGTTCTCTGCCGACATTTGGGGATATCATTACCCACCCTTAGAACCCACATGCAACGCATCTATAGCAAATTAGATGTTCATTCGAATGCAGAACTGATCTCGAAACTCGCCAAATACGCCCTCTAAGCTCTTAGACAGAGGGAAGAAAATCACAGGTTAGTTACACTCACCATCTTTACTCAAAGGTCTGAAAAAGCAGCTTCGACGAAACGAAGTTGCGCGACTCTATGGCGTTTCAGGGTCAGTAGAAGAATGTAGTGGTCTAATAAAATCGGCATACCCAACCCCCTTGGATCCCACGCCTTCGCGGGGATGACGGTGATCAGTCGTTTCGACGCGACGAAGTTGCGCGACTCTATGGCGTTTCAGAGTCCGTCAAAAAATCCCTTTCTCACATCTAAAGAAACAATCCATGCCTTACGTTAAATAGCGTTTAGAGAAAGTGTGTCGTATACAAAGCCGATCACACGCTTCTCGTTAAAACAGATCTTTTGGTTACTTTTGTATCGTTTGACAAAAGTTACACGCTCAACAGAGCGGAAAAAAGGTCATGAATGCCAAGCCATTGAGAGAATACCGAACTTACTCGCAAACCCAAAAACAACCCCATCCAGCTTCCCCTTGGCAAGGGGAAGAGCATGAGAGTCTGACTAAAGTCAAACCTACCCCTCTCCCTCGCCTTCAAAGACACAAGGGAAGGGAATCTCCACCAATACAGCGGCATCTTCGTAAGAAGCAAAATAACAACTACGTCATTTGACGTATCCCCCTGGGTCATTCTGCGAATACATTTCTTGACGATTTCTATAGATACTGACTTGGCTTACTTAATTTGATTCAAGCCGTGTTGAACACGGTATTTAGATCATTAGCTCTCTCAAACGACAAGCCCATTAGAAGGAAGACTCGAACATGAAAATGAAGACGTTAGTTTCCGCTATAGCCTTAACTGGGGCGACGCTGATCGCCCTGCCATCGTTGGCCGCCGATACGATTAAGGTCGGGGTGTTGCATTCGCTTTCTGGCACCATGGCGATTTCTGAAAGCACACTAAAAGATACCGTGTTAATGCTGATCAAGGAGCAAAATGCCAAAGGTGGTTTGCTGGGTAAGAAACTTGTTCCTGTGGTTGTAGATCCCGCTTCTAACTGGCCATTGTTTGCGGAAAAAGCCCGCGAGTTAATCAGTAAGGACCATGTAAGTGTGATCTTCGGTTGCTGGACGTCGGTCTCCCGTAAATCAGTGCTGCCAGTATTAGAAGAACTCAATGGTTTGATGTTCTACCCGGTGCAATTCGAAGGGGAAGAGTCTTCTAAAAATATTTTCTACACTGGCGCCGCGCCAAATCAGCAAGCGATTCCTGCGGTAAATTACCTAATAAACGATTTGGGTGTGAAACGTTTCGTTCTTGCTGGTACAGATTACGTTTATCCTCGTACCACCAATAAAATTCTTGAAGCCTATTTAAAATCGAAAGGCATTCCGGCTAAAGACATTATGGTCAATTACACCCCATTTGGTCAGTCTGATTGGCAGTCTATCGTTTCTCAGATCAAAAAATTCGGTAGCCAAGGAGTAAAAACAGCCGTTATTTCCACCATCAATGGTGACGCAAACGTGCCTTTCTATAAAGAGTTAGCGAACCAAGGGATTTCCTCTGAAGACATTCCTGTGGTTGCCTTCTCCGTGGGAGAACAGGAACTGTCTGGCATCGATACCAAACCCTTGGTGGGGCATTTAGCGGCATGGAACTATTTTGAAAGCGTTGATACGCCAGAGAATGAGAAATTTATTAAAGAATGGAAAGCCTATAAACACGACCCAAATGCCGTTACCAACGACCCAATGGAAGCTACTTATATTGGCTTTAATATGTGGGTCGATGCCGTGAAAAAAGCCGGTACGACGAATGTCGATGCGGTGGAAAAAGCCATGATTGGTCAGAAGTTTCCAAACTTAACAGGCGGCATGGCAGTGATGGGCAAAAACCATTACCTCAGCAAACCAGTTCTGATTGGCGAAATTCAAGACGATGGTCAATTCGAAACCGTCTGGCAGACAGATAAAACCGTCCCTGGAGACGCTTGGTCCAACTATTTACCAAGCTCTAAAAACATCATTGCGGATTGGACCTCGCCAATTAACTGTGGCCATTACAACACAGTCACCAAGCAATGTTCTGGCGGAAACTGATCATTCGTCATTGGATATGACCTATTGAATGAATGCATTTGACCTTCCTCGGTTAATGTTGGCTCTCTTCTAAGCGGTTAGCAGAGAGCCCTTTTTCCTCACGGTACGAAGTCATTGCTACATCCTATTCATCTCGATCTTTTTGCCCCTTCATAACCATTCCATGGAGTATCGCTTTGAGACATTTACTTGCCTTTTGCTGTTGCCTTTTTGGGTTGTTGGCCCCACTGGCGCAAGGCGCTGAATCTAATACAACCGCCAATCAACCACCAGCAAACATCGCCCCTTTGGTGCTTGATTTGACTCAAGCAAAACTCAATAAGTTATTGCCCATCCTGAAACAACTAGAAGCTGTCAGTGATGAATCCATGGTGCCACTGTTCCATGCCATGATGAATGGTGATTTGTACTTTATTAAAGCCAATCGTCAGCTTGTTGTCGCAACAGAAGAGTCGGGACAACGTCTTTACAAAGGTTTATACAGCCATGTCATGATGCCCAGTATCAGTGAAGACGACCTGAAAAAAATACGCGTTAATAATCGCTTGCGCGGGTATTTGCGTAATGCCATTGCACGAGTGCATTTAACCGCCGCTTCTCCAGACGTCAGAGAAGCAGCGGTACGCGAGCTATTGGCCCATTTGGATAAAGATACGATCGCCACACTGGAGCGCTTGTATCCGAATGAGCCCAATAAAAAGGTGAAAGAGACAATGGGCTTGGCCTTAGCCATGAATACCGCATCGCAAACCAACCTCCCTGACTCAACACGTATCGCCGCCATTGACCGTTTGTCCACCAGCTTGGAAAACGATGTACGTAATAAGCTGACGACCTTAACCTATCAAGATAATCCTGCCATTAAGAGCGCCGCTCAAACGGCACTTAAACACATTGCCCAACGAGTGGAACGCTTTAACTTTTTAAACCAATTATTCTTTGGTCTGAGCCTTGGTTCTGTCTTGTTGCTAGCCTCCATTGGCCTAGCGATTACCTTTGGTGTCATGGGAGTCATTAATATGGCCCACGGCGAGATGATCATGCTTGGCGCTTACACCACCTATGTAGTGCAATTGATGATGCCAAATTACATTGACTATTCTATCTGGGTGGCGATCCCTGCAGCCTTTTTGGTATCGGGATCGGTCGGCGTATTAATCGAGCGATTGGTGATTCGTCATCTTCATGGCCGTCCATTGGAAACCTTACTGGCAACCTTTGGTATCAGCTTGATTCTGCAACAGCTGGTGCGCACAATTTTCTCTCCCTTAAACCGTCAAGTGTCCTCACCCAGCTGGATGAGCGGCTCTTGGGAAATCAATCCAGTGTTTTCCCTTACACTAAACCGTTTGTACATTTTGGCTTTTTCACTTTTGGTGTTTCTTGTTCTGGTGATGGTGCTGAAGAAAACCTCATTGGGTTTAAACGTTCGAGCGGTATCACAAAACCGTAATATGGCAAAAGCCATGGGAGTTCGGACCGCCTGGGTGGATGCCATGACATTCGGCTTAGGTTCCGGTATCGCCGGCATTGCGGGCGTGGCCTTAAGCCAACTGACCAACGTCGGGCCAAATTTAGGACAAGACTACATCATCAACTCTTTTATGGTGGTGGTGTTTGGCGGAGTCGGCAACTTGCTGGGCACCTTGGTGGCGGCTTTTTCGCTGGGGATTGCCACCAAGTTCTTAGAACCCGTCACAGGTGCAGTATTGTCTGCCATTTTAGTACTGGTGTTCATTATTCTCTTTATTCAAAAACGTCCTAAAGGACTCTTTCCACAAAAAGGGAGGGCCGCAGAATGAGCCGCCTTAGTCAGTATTTTTCCGCTGGACGTACCTCTGGCAAGCACACCATGCCGTTTGTGGTGATCTTGTTGGCGCTCACCGCCTTTGCTTGTTTGTCTAACTTATTACTGCCTGCGGACTCTGTCTTCTATGTGAGTACTTACTCCATTACCTTGCTGGGTAAGTATCTGTGCTATGCCATGCTGGCATTGGCTGTGGATATTATCTGGGGTTATTGCGGAATATTAAGTTTAGGCCACGGCGCCTTTTTCGCCTTGGGCGGTTACGCCATGGGGATGTATTTAATGCGCCAAATTGGTGACCGTGGAGTGTATGGCAACCCTAACCTACCCGATTTTATGATCTTCCTGGGTTGGAAGCAGTTACCTTGGTTCTGGCACGGCATGGATCACTTTTGGCTTGCCATGATCATGGTAGTGCTCGTCCCTGGCCTATTAGCGTTTGTGTTCGGTTGGCTGGCGTTTCGTTCCCGTGTGACGGGCGTCTATTTGTCCATCATGACACAAGCACTGACGTATGCGTTGATGCTGGCTTTCTTTCGTAACGAGATGGGCTTTGGTGGCAATAATGGCTTAACAGATTTTAAAGACATCCTTGGTTTTGATCTGCAATCGGATCATACCCGTGTGGCACTCTTTGCCATTACGGGCGTCATTCTGGCCTTGCTGTTTGTCATTAGCCAAAAAATCCTCTCCTCCCGTTTTGGCAAAGTCATTCTAGCCATTCGCGATGCCGAGGCGCGCTCGCGTTTTATTGGCTATCGAACAGATCATTATAAAGTGTGGTTGTTTGTCTTCTCCGCAGTCATTGCGGGGATTGCCGGAGCGTTATACGTGCCACAAGTGGGCATTATTAACCCGGGCGAATTCTCTCCCATCAACTCCATTGAAATGGTCATTTGGGTAGCAGTAGGCGGTCGAGGCACCTTGATTGGAGCGATCATTGGTGCTCTATTAGTCAATTATGCGAAAACCCGCTTTACCGCCATTATGCCGGATGCTTGGCTGTTCGCTCTGGGAGCAATGTTTGTGCTCGTCACCTTGTATTTACCCAAAGGACTGGTAGGCGTATACGCACAACTTATGAGTAAACGCGGCTCAAAAACGCCACCAACCCCACCCGCCAACACCACCGCATCTGTCAAGGAGTCTAACGCATGAGAGCGATTGATAACGCTGTAGGCAGCTTACGTGAGACGTTTCGCCCCGATCAAGTGTGGCCGTTTCTTGCCCCAGAAAACAACAAAGTGAATGTGGACAAGAATATCATTCTCTATGTAGAAGGTTTGAACCTGAGTTTTGATGGCTTTAAAGCCCTCAATAACCTTAACCTCTATGTGAACGATGGTGAATTGCGCTGCTTGATCGGCGCCAATGGAGCCGGCAAAACCACCTTGATGGATGTGATCACGGGCAAAACCCAATGCGACAGTGGCACAGTGTATTTTGGTCAAACCCAAAACTTGCTGAGCAAAGACGAAGCGCAAATAGCCCAACTCGGTATCGGTCGTAAATTCCAAAAACCCACGGTATTTGAAGAGCAAACCGTATTCGATAATTTGGAACTATCACTGAAAACCGATAAACGTGTGCTACCGACCCTGTTTTCCCGTTTAACTCCCACGCAAATAGATCGTATTGATGAGGTGTTAAAAATCATCGGCTTAGCGCAGCAACGCTTTATGCTGGCTGGCGCTTTATCTCATGGGCAAAAACAGTGGCTAGAAATCGGCATGTTATTGGCGTCTGATCCCAGACTTTTGCTGATTGACGAACCCGTCGCGGGCATGACACCACAGGAAACCGAGCGTACGGCTGAGCTACTAACTTCCCTTGCAGGCGAGCGCACCGTCATTGTCGTCGAGCACGATATGGAATTTGTGCGCAGCATCGCACGAACAGTAACGGTCCTACATCAGGGCTCGGTACTGGCTGAAGGCACGATGGATCAAATTCAAAACAACAAAGATGTGATTGAGGTCTACCTTGGCGAAAGTGAAGGCAGCACAGCGACAGGAGAAGAAGTATGATATCCATTAACAATGTCGATCAATTATACGGTGGCACACAAATCCTCTGGGGGCTGGATTTAACAATCAAACCGGGCTCTATTACCTGCATCATGGGCCGCAACGGTGTCGGAAAAACCACACTACTTAAAGCCATTATGGGATTACTACCCATCCAAAGTGGCGAAATCACCATGGATGGTGAGGTGTTAAATAAGCAGAGTGCTGAAAAACGCGCCTACGCGGGCATAGGCTATGTGCCACAGGGTCGCGATATTTTCCCCATGCTCACCGTAGAAGAAAACCTGCGCATTGGTTTGCCCGTTCGCAGCAAGCGCGCTAAAGATTCTCTACAAGGAACACTACAAGATAGTCCAAAGGACATCCCTGATAAAATTTTTGAGCTTTTTCCGGTGTTAAAAGACATGCTGCATCGCCGTGGTGGCGATTTGTCCGGTGGCCAGCAACAGCAACTTGCCATCGGTCGAGCCTTAGTAATTGAACCCAAAGTACTGATTCTAGACGAACCTAACGAAGGGATTCAGCCAAACATTGTAAAGCAAATTGGTGATGTCATTCTCAAGCTCAATAAAGAGGAAAACCTCACCGTTATTCTGGTGGAGCAGAAGCTAGGCTTTGCAAAACGTGTTGGTAAAGAGTTCCGTTTAATGGAAAAAGGTCGTATTGTCGCGTCTGATGATATGGACAAACTTGATGAGAAACTGATAAAACAGTATCTCGCCGTGTGAAAATTTTATTTCATACCCCATGTTTGCAAAGACTAGACCTGCAATATCCAAAACATTAGGGAATCGATGAACAACACACATAATCTTGCCTTGGTGGATGAAACCGCTCTCCAAGATGGAACCGATCCCCAAGGCAATACATCACCAGTTACAGGGCCAGGTAAGCAAGCCTCATCTTGGCATGCTTTTTTAACCTTAGGGCTAGCCAAAACCGCCCGTGGTACAGTGCTGAAAACCTGTGATCACCAAGGCCCGCTTTATGTTCAAAAACCCTTTTACCCTGAAGGCCCAGCAGTCGCCCATATTTACCTGCTGCATCCTCCTGGCGGTATGGTCTCGGGAGATCGCTTAACCATCACCGCCCACCTCGCGGAAAACACCCACACGCTCATCACCACGCCAGGTGCTGGGCGTGCTTATCGTGCCCGTGAAGACAAAACCCTACAGCATCAAACCGTTGAGTTGAACGTTGCTCACAACAGCACCATGGAATGGTTGCCTCATGAGACGATTCTTTACCCAAACGCCCATGTTCGCCTAGAAAACCGTATTAATCTCACCGGTAATGCAACCTTCATTGGCTGGGAAATTACCTGTTTCGGCTTACCAGCGAACCAAGAAACCTTTGAAGCTGGCCACGCCGAGCAAGGCTTGCAGATTTATCAAAATGGTCGCCTAAAAGTACGTGAACGACTCGTTATTGACGACCAGAGCCGAGAGATATTCACAGCGAAAGCAGGGCTAGACAACAAACCAGTAAATGGCCTGATGATTGCAGGCCCTTTTGACCAAAAGCACAATTATGATGAACTCATCGATGCGTTACGTGGCTTGTGCCAAGCCCATCCTGCATTAAGCGGCGCGACCCTGGTTGACGACTTTATCATGGTGCGTTGTATTCATCATGATAGCGAACAGGTAAAACAATTGTTCACCCAATGCTGGCATTTCCTTCGCCCAGCTTTGATTAATAAAGAGGCCTGTGAACCGAGAATTTGGGCAACTTAACACTCCTCCCCCTTTTTAAGGGGGAGGCAGGAAGGGGGTTAAAGCAAATACCTCACCTTGACCCTCTTAGTAAGGGTTAAGAAATTAACAACTAATAACGAAAGACAGAAAAAGGCATTTAAGATGGAATTACTCCCAAGAGAAAAAGACAAACTTCTTGTTTTCACCGCTGCTCTGCTTGCCGAACGTCGCTTAAACCGTGGTTTGAAACTGAATTACCCTGAAGCCATGGCTTACATCACCATGGAAATCATTGAAGGCGCGCGCGATGGTAAAACCGTTGCTGAGCTAATGAGCTATGGCAAGACTTTATTAAGTGCCGATCAAGTGATGGACGGTGTGGTGGATTTGATTCATGAGGTTCAGGTGGAAGCCACCTTCCCTGATGGAACAAAACTAGTCACTGTTCACAACCCAATCAACTAGGTTCTTTTTTAAAAGGAAAGCATCATGATTCCAGGTGAAATACAAGTTGCTAAAGGGGACATTGAGCTCAATGTTGGCCGTAAAACCATCAAAGTTCGTGTCGAAAATACTGGAGACCGCCCTGTTCAAATTGGCTCCCATTACCACTTCTACGAAGTTAATCCCGCTCTCTCTTTTGATCGTGAGTCTGCCAAAGGCTTTCGACTCAACATCGCTTCGGGCACTGCCATTCGCTTTGAACCAGGCCAAGGCCGGGAAGTGGAATTGGTGGAATACGCAGGTACCAAAACCATCTACGGTTTTCGTGCTGATGTCATGGGCACTTTGGTAGGAGCAGAATAATGGCAAAGATGGATAGACAAAGTTACGCCCAAATGTTCGGCCCCACCACGGGAGATCGTGTGCGTTTAGGGGATACTGACCTTTGGATTCAAGTGGAAAAAGATTTCACCACCTATGGTGATGAAGTGAAATTTGGCGGTGGTAAAGTCATCCGAGATGGTATGGGACAGAGCCAGGCCACCAATGACATCGCCGTAGATCTGGTCATCACCAATGCTCTAGTGCTAGACCACTGGGGTATTGTAAAAGGCGATGTTGGCATCAAAGAAGGCCGTATTGTCAAAGTTGGCAAAGCGGGGAATCCAGATGTTCAGGACAATGTAGACATTGTGGTTGGGCCAGGGACGGAAGTGATTGCTGGGGAAGGCTCAATACTCACCGCAGGTGGCATCGATGCACACATTCACTTCATTTGTCCGCAGCAAATTGAAGAAGCGCTAACCTCTGGCGTCACAACCATGTTCGGCGGTGGTACAGGTCCTGCGACAGGCACTAATGCAACTACTTGTACACCAGGGCCTTGGTACATAGGTAAAATGCTACAATCCACAGACAGCATGCCCATGAACCTAGGCTTCCTCGGCAAAGGCAACGCTAGTTTACCAGAAGCTTTAGAAGAACAACTTGAAGCAGGCGCCTTTGGTTTAAAACTTCACGAAGACTGGGGAACCACACCCGCGTCCATTGATTGCTGTTTAAGTGTCGCGGAAAAATACGATGTACAAGTGGCAATACATACTGACACCTTAAACGAGTCCGGCTTTGTAGACAGCACCATTGGAGCCTTTAAAGATCGTGTGATTCACACTTATCATACCGAAGGCGCAGGTGGTGGACACGCACCAGACATTATCCAAGCGTGCTCTAACCCCAATGTTTTGCCTTCCTCCACCAACCCAACTCGACCCTACACACGCAATACCGTGGATGAGCATTTGGATATGTTGATGGTGTGTCACCATTTGGACAGCAATATTCCAGAAGATGTAGCCTTTGCCGATTCTCGTATTCGTAAAGAAACCATTGCTGCCGAAGACATTCTTCATGACCGGGGGGCGTTCAGTATGATTTCGTCTGACTCCCAAGCCATGGGCCGTGTTGGCGAAGTGATTACTCGCACATGGCAAACCGCTCATAAGATGAAACAGCAATTTGGTTTGCTACCAGAAGATGAAGAGCTGGGAGCGGATAACTTCCGTGCTCGTCGTTATATTTCCAAGTACACCATTAATCCTGCTATAGCCCATGGCGTCAGTCACGAAGTGGGCTCCATCGAACCGGGAAAATTAGCGGACTTGGTGTTATGGAAACCCGCGTTCTTTGGTGTCAAACCGTCGATGATTATTAAAGGCGGCATGATTGCCAGTGCGCCGATGGGTGACCCAAATGCGTCTATTCCAACACCACAACCCGTTCACTACCGCCCAATGTTTGGCTCATTTGGCAAAGCTGCAGCAGCGACTTCTGTGACCTTTGTTTCCAAAGCGGCACTGAATAATGGACTAAAAGAAAAACTGGGGCTGGATCGTACCTTAGTGGCCTGCCAAAACACCCGCAGTATTTCCAAACTGGACATGGTGCATAACGATTGGTTGCCCAATATTACGGTCGACCCACAAACCTATGAAGTCCGTGCCGATGGGGAGTTGCTGACCTGTGAGCCTGCTGAGGTGTTACCACTTGCTCAACTCTATTGCTTATTCTAGGAACGTCTATTTAAAGGAACACAAGATGCTGAATATTTACGAACGCTTAGGCACACACTGCCACGATGAAGTCTACACCAAAGTCATTTTGACCCACGAGCAACGAGATCGTGGTCGCTTAAAGCTAGTAGGCGAAAATGGCGAAGACATTCGAGTTTTTCTAGAACGCGGCAAACCGCTCCAAGTTGGGGAGTTTCTCAAATCTGAATGCAACAAAATAGTGCAGATAGAAGGTGCCGTTGAAGACGTAGCCCACGCAAGCTGCGACGACTGGGAAGCCTTTTCCAAAGCTTGCTATCACCTTGGTAATCGTCATACCAAAATCCAAATTGGCGAACGTTGGTTACGCATTAAGCCAGACCATGTATTAGAAGAAATGTTACACATGCTGGGGTTGGTGATTAGCCATGAGGAGGCGGTGTTTATCCCTGAGTCTGGAGCCTATAGCCATGGTCATCACCACCACGGATAGCCGTGTTCTGCGCCTCTTGCAGTTAAGCAGTGTCAGTCTGCCAGTGGGTGGCTATGCGTTTTCTCAAGGTATGGAATACGCCATTGACCAAGGTTGGGTCAAGCGCAAAGCGGATGTGTCCAACTGGATCAGTTTGCAGCTTCAGCAATCGGTTGCTCGTGTGGATTTACCTATTTTACGACTCTGCATGGTAGCCGCGAGAGAACAAGACATACCACGTTTGCTGGAATTGAATGACTTAGCCTTGGCCTGTCGTGAAACCAAAGAGCTGCGCTTAAACGATACCGCCATGGGCGAAGCACTGGCTCGATTAATGCGCAGCCTTCAGATTGAAATCCCCTTTGTTCGTTTGGAAGACATCAGCTTTGTCACTTTATTTGCCATTGCCGCGAACCATTGGCAGATCGATTCCGACCTAGCGGCAGTGGGATTTACCTGGTCTTGGCTAGAAAATCAAGTGGCTGCTGCGACTAAGCTGGTTCCTCTTGGACAAACCCAAGCACAAGAACTGCTTGGCGAGCTACAGACGGATATCAATGAGGCCATCGCACACGGGAAAAACATTGAGGAAGACAGAATTGGGGCTGGCTTACCAGCCATTGCCATCGCCAGTTCGCTTCACGAAACACAATATTCACGGCTGTTTCGTTCTTAACCTCCTCCTAACCTGCTCGATGAGGGAGAGGAACTGGGAATTTCAGGTCTGAGAGAGATCGTTCCCTCCCTTTTTTAAGGGGAGGGCTAGGGTGGGGTTTTAGAACAAACAGGCTATTTATTATTCAAGTGACAACAAGGAAAAAGATTATGAGTAAAAAACAAACCTTACGCGTTGGTGTCGGCGGCCCTGTCGGCTCGGGCAAAACCGCCCTACTACGTTCGTTATGTTCTGCCCTTCGCGACCATTACAATATTGCTGTCGTCACGAATGATATTTATACCCAAGAAGACGCAAAGTTTTTAACCGAGCACGAAGCCTTGGATGCTGATCGCATTGTTGGTGTAGAAACCGGTGGTTGCCCACATACAGCGATTCGTGAAGACGCTTCCATGAACCTTGCTGCCATTGATCAGCTTTTAGAGCGTCACGGTGAATTGGATGTGATCTTTGTGGAAAGCGGTGGTGATAACTTGAGTGCAACTTTTAGCCCTGAATTATCCGATTTCACCATTTATGTGATCGACGTTTCCGCTGGGGATAAAATCCCACGCAAAGGTGGCCCAGGTATCACTAAATCCGATTTGTTGATCATCAATAAAACCGATTTAGCTCCTTTAGTTGGCGCTTCTCTAGAGGTCATGGATCGAGATGCGAAGATGATGCGTGGTGAACGGCCTTTTGTCTTCTCCAACTTGAAAAATGCCCAAGGTTTAGACCAAATCATTCAACTCATCATTAACGAAGGTATGTTAGAATCCAAAACCATTCCAGCCGCAAGAGCGGTGGTTTAACCCATTGATTTTATTCAGGAGATTAACTATGCGTCGTTCTACGCTAAAAATAGGATTCACCGCTCTTATTGCTATGCTACCCACGCTTGCCCTAGCTCACCCAGGACATGATGGGTCCACCAGTTTTTCCACAGGCTTTATGCACCCAATGGGCGGCTTAGACCACTTGTTAGCCATGATTGCCATTGGCCTTTGGGCTGCTAGCATGGGAGGTCGTGCTTTATGGGCCGTTCCTGCGGCATTCGTTGGCACTATGATAGTCGGCGGTGCGTTGGCAATGGCTGGCATGCAAGTTCCTTTTGTTGAAGAAGGTATCTTGATGTCAGTTGTACTAATGGGCACCTTATTAATTGGTGCGGCACGCTTTAACGTGATGACCTGTGTCGCTATTGCTGGCGTCTTTGCTTTCTTCCACGGTGCAGCCCACGGTATGGAAATGCCGCTAAACGCTCATGGAGCAGAATACGCTCTTGGCTTTGCCCTAGCGACTACACTATTGCACGTGGTCGGTATGGGGTTAGGTATGATTCTAGCCCGTCTTGAAATGCCAGTTATAACACGTTTGACTGGTGGAATGATCGCTGCTGCAGGCGTTTTTATGGCAGTCGCTTAACCACCTTAGCCTCTTAAATAGCAAACTCAGTTGTTTTCTGGAAAACGTTGCCTAGTCAAACTAGTCAACGTTTTTCTTTTACTTATTGCCTGTTTTAGCTAGATTAAAAGCAGTATATTTCATGTACCATAAGATAAGATGATTTTATAGGATGAAAAATCCTCTGTACTCATGGTCGAGGTCTGTTAGCTCACTCTCTTTAAAATACATTGGCGAGGACTGTCTTTGATTTTACCTAAAATTCGTTTCCCTTTTGTCACCGCCATCTGTTTGTGTCTGTTTACATTGTTATCAACGGCTTCTATTTATTTCGTGCATACCTATAACAGCCACTTCACCCATGAACAGAAAATTTTACTCGATAGCGTGACGCAGGATCAAAAAGCAGTTCTACAGCGCCACTTATCGCTTACCTTTACTAGCACTCAGATACTGGCCTACAACATCCAGCTAAATCGAGGCTACATACCCTACTTTAATAAATATGCAAAAAATATAATTGATTCTATAAGCAGTATATCGAGCCTACAGTTGGCGCCAAAAGGTGTTATCGAGAAAATTTATCCCTTAGCAGGAAACGAAGCCGCAATCGGCCTAAATATCTTAAAGCGCCCCCCGTATAACGAATTTTCAGACCTTTCCATCCGTCATAACAAAGCCATTTTAACGAGTCCTGTTCAACTCGTTCAGGGGGGAAGAGCAATAATCTATCGAGTCCCAGTGAGCATCACAGACAACGAACACGAAAATTATTTTTGGGGCTTTGTGTCAGCCGTTATCAATCTCAATGAGCTCATTTCAAGCAGCCGTTTTAACGACTTAGAAAAACAGGGCTATCAATACAAAATACTCTATTTGAAAACACCGAACTCCCATCCCATTGTTGTGGCGCATTCCTCAGAACCAATCGGTAAACTGTTTTCAAGCAGATCCCTTTCTCTACCATCTGGTCGATGGCAATTAACCATCAGTCATAGCACACCTAAAAGCGTCCTTGGTGAAATGCAATTTCGTTATACACTGGCGCTGTTGATACCAGCGTTAGTATCCTTATTTTTCTTTTATATGCTGCTGCAGCCTTCTCGCTTAAAACTCTTGGTAAATGAAAAAACCCAAGAACTTGAAAAGCTTGCGCATCAGGATCCATTAACGGGGTTGCCCAATAGACGTTTTTTAACCGATAAGCTGCAGCACACTATTTTCAAGAAGAAAAAGAAGGTAAAGCGCTCTGCATTTATCTATTTTGACTTGGATAATTTTAAAAAAATCAATGACTCTGTTGGACACGATATTGGTGACCAAGTTTTGGTACTCGTAGCAGAAAGGCTACTCAGTATCCCTCACCAAAAAAGTCATGTCATTCGTCTGGGCGGCGATGAGTTTTGCATCTATTTAAGTGATGTGGACAGCCATAATGAAGTGAACCAATACGCCGAACAGATTTTACAAATCATTCAAAAACCCGTCACCATTTACAAACACCACTTTATGATAAGTACATCGTTAGGGATTGCGATGATCCCAGAGGATGGACAAGACTTAATCAGTATCATGCAACACTCTGATATGGCTCTATATCGAGCGAAGCAATTAGGAAAAAACCAATACGCTTTTTATACCAAAAACATTAAAGACAATACCATGAAAGATATATTGGAGGAGGATGAGCTACAAAGAGCTTTAACAAAAAATGAGTTTGAGTTGTATTACCAACCACAATTTGACTTATCCAATGGCAAGATCTTTTCTGCTGAAGCTCTGATTCGCTGGCATCATCCAGAAAAAGGACTGATTGGGCCTGACGCCTTTATTCCTTTAGCAGAAAGAACAGGATTGATTATCGACATGGGATATTGGGTCATTGAAACCAGCATTGCGTTTGTTGCGCAACGGCATAAAGACAGGTTAAGTCCCATCTGTGTACACATCAATTTATCCGCTTTGCAACTCAGGGATGCAAAACTCATCAAACAAGTCACCAAGTTACTGGATCAGTACCAAGTATCGCCAAAAGAAATAGGCTTTGAAGTAACAGAAACCGCTTTACTCAGTGATATCACCTTAGCAAGTAATATTCTACAAGCCTTTAAAAATATGGGAATTGTCATTGCCATTGATGATTTTGGTGTGGGTTTTTCCTCTCTTGGTCAGTTGAAAAACCTTCCCGTCAACGTATTAAAAATAGACAAAAGCTTTGTTGATGATTTAGAAACCAACCCAAATGACAAAAAAATTGTCGAAGCCATTATCGCGATGGCACACAAGTTAAGTATTCATGTGGTCGCAGAAGGGATTGAAAATGAAACTCAGTGGCGTCTATTAGAAAATTACTCATGTGAATATGGTCAAGGTTATGTTGTCAGCCGTCCCTTGCCCAAAGCCGCATTCAACGCATTAGTCGAAAAAAACAAACAAGCCTATAGAAAAAATCTCGAGCAAGATGCCTAAAAGGTGAGGCGTCAAAGAGTGAGAGCAAGCTCCCGCCTCTTTTTAACGCCCCCTTTAGACAGGTAACGACAGGTAATCCATTACCAAATAATAGCTGGTAACAAGCCTCTTTTAAGAAGCAAGACAGATAGCCCGACCGTGTTCGTGCACCTCAACAAGTTCTTTGTGTAAGCTGCAAATCGCTTTCTCGTAGTCTTCCTCTTCCACAACAAACTGCATATCCACTTGACGCATAGATTGGTGCATTGCAAGCACGTTAATCTCTTGTTCAGCAATGGCTTTCACCGCTTTGGCCAACATACCAGTGGTTTTCATATCACTACCAATAGCAGACACAATGGCAATTTTACGCTGAGAGATTTCTGCGTCGGGGAACTTTTCATGCAATACTTTCATCACTCGTTTCAGTGTATTCAGGTTTACACCTAAATAGTGGGTGATAGTGTTCGCATTAATATCTTTGGCAATGATGTGGGCTTTAAACTGACGCATCACTTTCAGTATCGCCACATCGAACTGATCAATATCACCGGCCATATCTTGGTCGAAGATCTCAACCGCAAACACACCACGAGAACCCGCAATAATCTCAACACAAGGCTCATCACTGACGTAGTCACCCGTAATCAAGGTACCTGTATGTTCTGGCTCAAAGGTGTTTTTCACACGTAACGCGATATTATGCTGACGCAACCCTTTTGCCGCTTTAGGGTGAATCGCTTCCATCCCCAAATTAGCCAATTGATCAGCCACATCATAGTTGGTGCGACCAATGGGGACCGCCTTGTTTTCACCAACCAATCGAGGGTCCGCGCTGCTTAAGTGAAACTCTTTATGAATAACCGCTTCACGAGCTTCAGTCAAAACCGCAATTCGACTAAAGGTCATTTCACTGTAGCCACGGTCGAATGTTGACATTAAACCCGTTTCGCTATGAGCGTAACCTGTTGCAATAGGCAGCTGAGTAGACAGGTCAATGTCCTTAAATGTATCGATTATTCGCTCGTCAAGAGACATATGACAAGGGCTATTCCACCCCGTCAAGTCAACAAATACCGCATTAACCCCATCACGTTTTAGCAAGGTAGCAGTATTCCAAGCACTGTGTGCTTCACCAAGACTCGCCAACATTTCACGCACCGTCGCCAAATGCTCACTGATTGAAAAGTGACCATGCTGGCACAGGCGATGGAGGTCTTCTAAACACTCTTGGGCATCTTGTAAACGGCGATTCAAAAAGTAGTTCGCTTCTTCCAGCAAAGCACCTTCAAATAAGGAGTGATTAATTTCTAGCATGGCAGCACGCACATCTTTCAGTGCTTTTGACCAAGACTCTTGATTTCGCTCTTTGGCGAAATAAGCATAAACACCAGCATCACCGGTTTTTTTATGCTCTAGCAGCTGATCCGTCATACCTCCATAAGCCGATACAACAAAGATGCGGTTATATAAGTCATTCGTTTGAGCTGGTTTAAACACGATATTATCGCGTACAGAGTGGTAGTCGCTCATGGACGTACCACCGATTTTTTCAACTGTATGTAGTCCCATCATTAAACCCAATTTATTAAGGGGCTGAAGAACAATCTCCAGCCAAAATCTAAACTGCCGCTATATTGTCATAAGGCTGCAAAAAGTTTAAGTATTAATCACTTTTTTCAGCGGCCTAATGTCCTCTCTGGCGGCAATATATTCTGGTCTTACTTTAGTATCACCAAACGGTTTGCCAACACGATTGGATAAAGCATTGTAAACAAAGAACAAATTTGAGCGAGGTGCGGGGGTAATGTTACCGTTGGAGCCATGCAATACATTGCAATCAAATAAAATAATTCGCCCCGGTTGTCCCACTGCAGCCTCTATACCATATGATTCCACCAAGTTTTGTACAGTTTGATCATCTGGTACGCCTACTTCTTGCTTTTTTAACGATGACAGATAGTTATTGTCGGGCGTTTCCCCTACACAAGAAATGTACGTGTGGTGAGAACCAGGAATGATAAGAAGAGGACCATTATTATGGTCATTAGGTGTGAGGGTAATGGACATACTCAGTGCTCGCATTCTCGGCATGCCATCTTCTACATGCCAGGTTTCAAAATCAGAATGCCAATAAAACTCTTTCCCTCTAAACCCTGGCTTGTAATTTAAGCGGGTCTGATGGAGGTAAACCTGATCACCCAATATGTATTCCGCGATTCTTACCAGTCTCGGGTCTTCGGCAATGCTTTGAAAAAAGTCATTCAGTTTGTGCACATCAAACACTGAACGAATGTCGCCACTGTTGGCTTCGGTGATACTTTCTTCACGCTGTTTGATAAACTCATCATCTCGCAAACACTGCATGTATTGCTGCATTTTTGCGACTTCATCTTCGCTAAAAAGATGATCTAGAAATAAAAAGCCGTTTTTTTCATAGTGATCTAAAAGCGCCTCATCTAAAGGCGCTTTTTGTTGATCATCAGAGAAAATAACGGGGTCTTTGCGATTGAAATACGTAGGCTTCTGATATTGTCTAGATGGATAATCATCGACTACCCTATCTTTTTTCAATACTTCATCAGTAGTAACACTCCATTTAGTTTGCCCCAATACTTCAGGAGACTCACTATCTAGAACATACGCCGACGATGACATTATCGCTCCTCCTTCTATACTCCTCTATGTTAACGAAATGAGCTTTGTACCTTTACTTGACTCTATTAAAAGATGTCTTATTAATCTAACAACTCGTAAGCGCCTTCTGAGTTGTGCACTTCTTTGCCTGTAATCGGTGGATTAAACACACATGCCAATTTAAGCTCTTTAAAAGCTCGTAAAGTATGGGCATCGTGTTTATCTAAGACATATACAACACCGGGTTTGATATGGTGTTTTTGACCCGTTTCGCGGCTTTCCACTTCCCCTTCACCGGAGATGCAATATACGGATTCCAAGTGATTTTGATAATGCATATCAAAATCTTTGCCTTCATAAATCGTCGTAATGTGGAAAGAAAACCCCATGTTATCTTCTTTTAGCAGTAAACGAGTACTTTCCCAATTTCCATCAGGGGAAACGACACGACGTTCGGTCTTTTCGCATTCAGCTAAATCACGTGCAAACATAGTATTCTCCTATAAACGATCTTCACAATTTTAAACAGGTGGTAGACCACCTTGATACAATATACATTTACCTCACTCTTAAGCTCGGTGTATGCCATATCGATTCTTATGGCAACACCAGCTACTCATAACAACACCGAGTTCTTTAAGAGTGTGTAGCAATTTTTCGACAGCGCTGTTATACGGCGATGTCGTAGTTTTCATCAAAATAGCTCTTTGCCTCTGGCATGTCGTCTTCTTTAGCACACACTTCTTTGATTGCGCTCTCAAGAATGTCGATACCTTGCTTCAGGTCTTCGTCGCTAATAATCAAAGGGCAAAGGAACTTAACAACATGATCATCTGCACCAGAGGTCTCTATCATTAGGCCATTTTGGAAACATTTGTGCGTGATCTTGCCAGCAAGCTCACCGCTGACACAGTTGATACCGCGCATCATGCCTCGTCCATGTAAGGTAAAGTTACCTTCACCGTATTTATCCACAATGGCTTGAGTACGCTTCAGGATGTAATCCCCTTTACGCTGAATCTCTTTTTCAAAGGTATTGTCTTTCCAAAAGGTATCAATAGCGGCTTTTGCCGTAACAAACGCCAAATTATTACCCCGGAAAGTACCGTTATGCTCACCAGGTTTCCATTGGTCCAATTCAGGAGTCATAAGGACAATGGCAAATGGCAGACCATAACCACCAATAGACTTCGACATGGTAACGATGTCTGGCTTGATGCCCGCAGGCTCGAAACTAAAGAATGTACCAGTACGGCCACAACCAGCCTGAATATCATCAACAATCAGTAACACTTCGTGTTTTTTACAAACGGCTTCCAGATTCTGCAACCATTCAAAGCTAGCAGCATTAATACCGCCCTCACCCTGAACCGTTTCAACAATAACCGCAGCGGGAAGATCCACACCACTGCTTGAATCCGACAATACTTTGTCTAGATATTCCGTGGTTTCAATGTCATCGCCAAGGTAGCCATCAAAAGGAACCGTTGAAACACCTGCACCTAAACTCGTTCCAGCCGCACCACGGTGATGAGAGTTGCCCGTTACCGATAGGGCGCCCAAGCTACAACCATGGAAACCGTTCGTAAAACTCACAATGTTTTCACGGCCTGTTACATTTCGAGCAAGCTTCAACGCGGCTTCAACGGCGTTTGTTCCTGTGGGCCCGGTGAATTGAACCATATATTCCAGATCACGAGGCTTTAAAATATACTCATTAAAACTTTCCAGAAAGGCTGCTTTCGCTTTGGTATGCAAATCCAAACCATGAGTTACGCCGTCTTCCATAATGTATTCAATCAATTTTTCTTTGAAGACAGGGTTGTTATGACCATAGTTTAACGTACCAGCCCCTGCTAGGAAGTCGATGTATTTGTTGCCATCTTCGTCAAACAAATGGGCACCTTGGGCGCGATGAAAAACACGAGGGAATGAACGTGCGTATGATTGTACTTCCGATTCAAGCTCTTCAAAAATTTTCATGCTAATGCTTCCTCTTAATTAAATTTATACAAATCAACAAACAGAACTGAGGCCTTATTAGAAAGGCCCAATGCGAACCAAAAATTCGGTGTCATGCTGTCCTTGAAAGTGACTATCTTTATCGTATTGAACAGAGTCTTCTAACGGTGCGTTTAACTGCTTAGCCATACTGCGAAATAACGCCCAAGAAGCGTCGTTAGATTGGGTAATGGTGGTCTCTATATAAGCCACATCGGAACAAGCTGGGCGATCTAATAAGGCAGTCAACATTTTTTTAGCCAAGCCTTGGCCCCTTGCCGCTTCACCAACTGCTACCTGCCATACAAACAAGGTATTTGTTCGATTCGGAATCAAGTAGCCAGAAATAAAGCCCACTAAACGATCCCCTAGCATTGCCGAAACACTGGTCTCACTAAAATGATCCGCTTGCAGCAAGTTACAGTACACCGAATTGGTATCCAGTGGTGGGCAACTAGCAACTAACTGGTTAACTAACATACCGTGCTCTGCACTTGGCTTAATAAGCTCTATGTTATTCAAAACCACACCTCAACAAGTTAGAAAACAAAGTATTATTCCAATAAATGAGTGTTCTTTAATATACAAACACCCATATAAACCCCGTATTACGGAGTATTAATGATTCTTTTATCACTCAGCTCTTCAACAAAGTGATTTGATGTCTAACTATTTTAGACAGATTAGCTCGCATGTCCAGCATTTATTTAGAGAACTAATGTTTTGTTTAGAAATATTTTATTCACAATGAGCTAGAAGAATTGACTGAACCCCTTAAGACATAAGGCATTGCAGAAAGATCGAGTTAAAATAAAAAATGTTGTTTTTTTGTTGCATGATCGAGACAAAATTCGGAAAATCCTGCCCCTTAACAAAGCCAGCTACCACAAATTGAACCTGTCACCGCTTACTTAATGGTGAAGAGAGAACCTTGCATAACAACATCACTCGCAAAGTTCTCAATGCATGTTGTTTGTAGGGGGCGGCGTGATATTGCTGTTTAACTTTCAACTTTTTTAGAGATTATTATGCAAGATAAGACATCTAGTCAGGGCTCATGGGCGAGCCGATGGGTATTTATTATGGCGGCAACAGGTTCTGCTGTCGGCCTTGGAAATATTTGGAAATTTCCCTACATTACGGGGGAAAATGGTGGCGGAGCCTTCGTTCTAGTCTATCTCGTGTGTATTTTGCTTGTGGGCATTCCTATCATGATGGCTGAAGTCTTTATTGGTCGTCGTGGTAGAAAAAACCCCGTCGATTCTCTAGAGGATGTTGCCAGGGAGTCTAGTCAAACTAAAGCATGGGGACTGATTGGCATCGTTGGCATGTTCACAGGCATTATGATTTTTTCTTTCTACTCCATTGTCGCAGGCTGGGTATTGAACTACATCAAAGCCATGGCAACAGGAGAACTGGCAGGACTGACATCCGATCAAGCCAGTGCCACCTTTAAAGCCTTGTTAGCCGATCCCATGACCCTGCTCGGCTGGCATACCTTGTTCGTTGTGATGACGGTGTTTGTGGTAGCCAGAGGTGTCAATAAGGGACTTGAAATGGCAACTCGCATTATGATGCCTGCGCTTTTCATCCTTCTGCTTGTTCTGCTTGGTTATGCCATGAGCACAAAAAGCTTCTCTGCTGGTTGGCATTTCATGTTTGATTTTGACTTCAGTAAGCTTAGCTGGGGGGCGGTGTTAGTTGCCTTAGGCCACTCTTTCTTTACCTTATCCCTTGGCATGGGCACCATGATGGCTTACGGCTCCTATATGCCTAAGAAAGCGTCGATTGGCAGTACTGTGTTAGCCATTGGCGCTTTGGACACATTGGTTGCGCTGGTTGCTGGCTTATGTATTTTCCCTGTGATCTTCGCCAATGGGATGGATCCCGCAGCTGGCCCAGGCTTGATGTTTATGTCCTTGCCCGTTGCCTTTGGGCAAATGCCTTTTGGTCAACTGTTTGGTTTCCTATTCTTTGTTCTTGTGGGCATCGCTGCTTGGACATCCTCTATCTCACTAATGGAGCCAACCGTTGCTTTTATCGTAGAACGCATGAAGGTCAAACGTATTACCGCTTCCATCGGCATTGGCTTCATCGTTTGGTTGCTTGGTATCGCTTGCCTTGGTTCCTTTAACTTTATGAGCAACATTACCCTCTTTGGTAAAAATATCTTTGACTTCTTAGACTATGCGACGGCGAATATCATGTTACCCCTTGGTGGCATCTTCACAGCGCTCTTCGCTGGCTGGGCCGTTAAATCAAAATTCTCTGAAGAAGAACTGTCAATCTCTAAGCTATTTTTCTCTTATTGGAAAATAAGTGTGATGGTTATTAGTCCAATTGCCGTTGCTATCGTTTTTGTTCTAAATCTTTAACTGAAAAGCAGTTTAGTAAACACATCAAAGCCTCACTTACCTAATGGGTAAATGAGGCTTTTTTATAAAAATGTTAGATCACATGATCAAACAGGCCCTCAGATTACATGGATCTTAGCGCATAGCTCTCACTGGTTGATTCGACAATATTCGCCAACATGGCTTGACTGTTTGACCCAGAATAACGCGTCCAGATTTTCTCATGGAAATAAAAGGCCACTGTATTAATGGCAGGCTCTATAAGAGCCACCGCACCACCAACCAGTAAACTTCCAGTAATAACATAGGCAACCGTAAAGGCGATAGTAAAGTGCATCGCGGCAAAAGTAAGTGTTTTCGTCATGTGAATCTCCTCTGTTTTTCTAAGCTCTGTTGATGGCTTTGATAATAGAGGAGATTTTTTAATTAACTAAATACATTGTCTGCATAGTTCTAATAGATATTTTATTAAAATATGCCGTATTGGCCATTGACAAAAGAGACCAAATTCCAATTAGCGAGGTTTGGATAAAGCGAACCCTAAGATCCCTTCTAATGGCTCCGAATAAGCACAAACTGGTTTTGCCAACACCGCTTTACTCTCTTGCAACGCCACCCAGAAACCGGCCCCAATAACAGAAGTGGGTCTATTCCAGGAAGACATAATGGTTATCGAGTCATCAATATTGCTAATAAACTCCCCTTCGGCAAATACAATCACACCCTGAGGGTCGACCCCCAATACTAGCTCATTAAGCTCTTGATGAGTGGTCATCATTGGCATGACAACACAAGAATAACCTTGCTCATTTAGCATAGCAGCGGCTAAAAAACACCACATAGTACGTTGCCCCAACAATCCGGTGATCAATACCTTGGGGGCCGCTTTTTGTTGATCTTTTAATGCCATTAACCGAGAGGACAAGCAAGCCGTCAGAACGGTTTCACAAAAGCGACCAGCGGTTTCTCGTGCAAGCCTATCAAGGCTGGGCATAATCCAATTACGCACAACAATGTCCGTTGGGTATTGAGAGAATATCTGTTGATACAAGTGTTGTATTTTATCCTCATCAAATGCGTATGAGGCCACTACTAACTGGTTTTGCCAGTCTAACCATTCATTAGAGAGTTCTAAACTCTCTAATGGTGTCCCTTTGTCTACCTTGTCCAATAAAGAACGTACTTTGCTAACAGAAACACCCTGCTGGATCCAATGAACAATCGATTCAACTCGTTGCACGTCATTCTGGTTGTATAGGCGATGGCCTTTCGCAGTTCGTTTGGGTTTTAACAAACCATAACGGCGCTCCCAAGCCCTCAAGGTCACAGAATTTACACCTGTCTTTTCCGATAAAGTTCGGATAGCAAATACATTTGCATTTTCTTCATTCAAATCATTTTTCACCTAGCGATCTCTCCCACTAGCCTATCCAGTCCCAGTTTTCGAACCAAAAAGCTATACAAATTTTTTTTTGTACAAGATATATTGCATTTCTTGTACAAGTATCTATATTGTATAAATAATAACTTGTACAAGCAATATTATCGTACAAGTATTGCAACAGAAAACACAGAACAAGATGATGCTGAAGACCCCCTGATAAGCCCTTTGGGTCTAGGCAACTATCTCTATCAGATGAGGATAACAAGATGACAACCATTGAACAGCTTCCACAAAAGCAATTTCATGCGGATCATTTAAATCACCGCATTCCTGTTGGCATCAGTGCTTGCTTACTGGGTGACAATGTTCGCTTTAATGGCGGACATAGCCGGTCCACTTATTGCGATCAACATCTAAGCACCTATTTTGATTATCAAAAATTCTGCCCAGAAGTTGCCGCAGGTTTTGGAACACCACGACCAACACTACGTCTAGAAGGTAACCCAGAAGATCCACGAATGACCTATTCCGATCAAAAAGGAGGCGATGTTTCCGATGTGTTCATGGTCGCCAGCCAAGCCTATATTGATCAGCTAAGTCACTTAGACGGTTATATATTAATGAAAAATTCCCCAAGCTGTGGACTGGAACGCATCAAGGTTTATCAAGAGAATGGTCACCCTCACATGAAACGCACAATAGGATTATTCACCCGCGCCTTAAAATCTCGTTACCCACTTTTACCTGTCGAAGAAGACGGTCGACTCAACGACCCGACTCTGCGCGAGAACTTTTTAACACGCGTGTTCGCCCACCATGAATTTCGTCACTGCGTGAACGCCAAACCAAGCATGAAAGCCCTGATTGCTTTCCATAGCCGCTACAAATATTTGGTCATGGCCCATTCTCAAGCCGCTTACAAACAATTGGGCAAAATGCTCTCAGGTAATGACCCCAGAACACTAGATGAACTAACAGCAGCCTACTTTGAAGTTTTTATGACGGCTCTGTCACAACCCGCTAAACGGAAAAACCACTGCAATGTGCTAATGCACCTTATTGGCTATCTAAAACGCTCCGTTGATTCCTCGATTCGTCAAGACATATTAAACGTGGTTGAACAGTATCGCCGCAAAGAGGTGAATCTCGCTACCCCCATGACCCTGTTACATCACTACTTAAAACACTACGGCAGTCAATATGTGCAAGAACAACGTTATTTTGCCCCCTATCCAAGTGCGCTTGGCATTCGCAATACCATCTAGTGAATCGTAGAATAGCAGGAGCCCCTTATGGTCATAGAACAGCTCGTCTGGATCCGGAACGATCTACGTTGGCAAGACAATCCAGCCCTATATTTTGCCTCCCTAAAAGGCCCCATTCGGGTGATTGTGATTGCCACGCCCAAACAATGGCAAGAACATAATGAATCCGAGGCAAAAACCGGGCTAAGAGCAGGCTTGATTCGCTGTTTGTTTAGCAAGCTTGCCAGTCTTGGTATTCCAACGGATTTCATTGAAGCAGATTATTTTGAGCAAGTACCTGATATTCTGCGCCAATATTGTCAGGACAACGCCATAAAGCATGTCTGGTACAACCAAGATTTTCCTGTCCATGAAAGACAGAGAGATCAGGCGGTTAACCAAGTACTCCAAACCTCTCATATTGAAGTACATCCGCAAGAGCCCGACTTGATCGTGTCACGCCCCGTGCTAAGTCAACAAGGCACACCTTTTAAGATCTTTACTCCCTTTTATAAGCGCTGGCTCACCATGCTCAATGAGCAATCTATTGAACCATTGCCCGCCCCCAAACAACAAGCAGATGCGCTCTCTGAACAGCCCCTTACCATGACATGGCAGCGTCCATTTCGAGACGACCTCTGGAAACCAGATCAAGACAAAGCCAACCAGACACTTTGGCAATTTTGCCACCGCAAAGAAGGCCAGTATGACGAACAACGCGACTTCCCCATGACACCAGGAACCAGTACGTTATCTCCTTACCTTGCCCTTGGGGCATTAGGACCTAGGGAATGCGTGTATGCCATAGTTTATGTTTGCAATGAACAGGGCCGATCATGGCAAGACAGTGTCTGGTTAAAAGAGTTGGCTTGGCGAGATTTTTATCGTCAGCTTATGGGGCACTTCCCTGCGTTATCAAAACACCTCCCCTTTAAACCTGAGACAAACCAGATTGTATGGCGCGATAATAAAGCGGAGCAGCTTGCTTGGCAAAAAGGCCAAACAGGCTTTCCTATCGTCGATGCGGCCATGAGACAACTCAATAAAACGGGCTGGATGCATAATCGCCTAAGGATGATTACAGCAAGCTTCTTCAGCAAACTATTATTTGCAGACTGGCGAAAAGGGGAACAGTATTTTATGAGTCAACTCATTGACGGCGAATTCGCAGCCAATAACGGTGGCTGGCAATGGAGTGCCTCGACAGGTTGCGATGCAGCCCCGTATTTTCGCGTTTTCAACCCTACGAGACAGTCAGAGCGCTACGATGCAAACGGTGAGTTTATTCGCCGCTTTGTCCCTGAATTAAAAAGCCTGGACAGCACATCGATTCATAACCCGTCTACTGAGCAACGAAAAGCACTGGGATATCCGCTCCCGATAGTGGATTATAAAACGGCTCGAAAATCGGCCATTGAAGCGTTTGATCGATTAAAAAACCATTAAGCCGCGGTTAAATACTCTTACAAATTGCCTTGTAGATTGTTGAAAGCAATCACCTAGAAGCCCTTTTTACAATAAAACTTTCGTAATGATTGGTTTAACACTATAATTAGAGCTATAATATTTCATAACTGAGTCTATTTGATGTGTATTTTTTTTACATATAATATAGGATTCTAACTTGCCAACATCGGCGATTATCTTGTCACCTTTTTTACGAGTTGCTCTAGCAATATGCCTGAATCACAATATTTACATGATGTCCTTGTTCATTTACGACGAATCATTCGTGCGACAGACTTACAGTCGAAACGAGTCGTAAAAGCTTGTGGGTTAACCATTCCTCAAATAATGGTGTTACGCTCTATTGAGAGTTTGGGTGATGTTACTGTTCGCAAAATATCCGACAGTGTCTCATTGAGCCAAGCCACAGTAACCACTATTTTGAATCGGTTAGAAGATCGCAAAATGGTTGAGCGTGTCAGAGCGCAAAAAGACAAACGCATTGTAAACGCTAGACTAACGGATCAAGGTCGCACTTTATTGCATTCAGCGCCACCTTTGTTACATGAAAAATTCATTAGCGAATTTGAAAGCCTACAAGGCTGGGAACAAACTCAAGTTCTATCCTCTTTGCAGCGTATTGCCATCATGATGGACGCAGAGCATATCGATGCCGCACCTCTTCTGGACATTAATTCTCCCAATCAATAACGATAACACATCCTTACATCACAAATCTTATAAAAACTCGACTGTGCGATATAGTCGAGTTTTTTGTCAATATATGGGCTTCTAACATAGCCCTGACGTCACTCTAACCCCACTATTCTAGGGCTCTCTGAGCGTCTATCTCAACAGTTTTCAAGACATCGACAAGATAATAGATCCTCAATCTTTGATAATTTTGACAAAAATTTGCTATAAATACTTAGATATGTAAACTAAATTAATAAGATAAAAACACCACGTCATAATCAAAAGGAATCTACTATGTATAAAAAAGCACTTATCGCGGGGTTAATGACCCTTGCAACCACCTCTGTTTTCGCGGCGAGTAACCAATGCGGAAGAGTCACTATCGCAAATATGAACTGGAACTCAGCCACATTAATGGCGAACGTAGACAAGTTCATCCTGAATCATGGATATGGCTGTCATGCCGAACTCGTTCCTGGTGATACCATGCCAACGGGGACTTCCATGATAGAAAAAGGACAGCCAGACATAGCACCAGAAATGTGGACAAACGCCATGAAAGCCGCCATTGACCGAGGCGTTAAAGAAGGTCGTCTTAAAATTGCAGCGAAATCCCTTTCTGATGGCGGCGAAGAAGGATTTTGGGTACCTAAATACATGGTTGACAAGGATCCATCACTTGCCACTATTCAAGGTATTATTAAACACGCAAAAGATTTCCCAGACCCTCAAAATAGCGCAGTCTCTGCATTTTATGGCTGCCCTCCAGGTTGGAACTGCCAAATATCAGCACAGAACCTTTTTAACGCATTACATCTAAAAAAAGCAGGTTTTGTTCTCGTCAACCCAGGTTCTGGAGCAGGCTTAGCAGGCACGTTAGCACATGCTTATCAGAAAAAAGCGCCATGGTTTGGCTACTACTGGGCACCAACGGCCCTTTTAGGGAAATATAAAATGGTGAAAGTGAAATTCGGTACTGGCGTCAATAAAAAAGAGTTTACAAGCTGTATCACTCAGGCAAACTGCTTAGACCCAAAACCCACGATGTACCCACCTTCCCCTGTTTATACACTGACTACGGCTAAGTTCGAGAAAAGATCCCCTCAAGCCTTTTCGTATTTGCAGCATCGTTCATATACCAACAAGCAAATGAACAGCTTATTAGCGTGGATGGAAGACAACCAAGCAGACGGCCAATACGCTGCAGAAAACTTCATGCTAAAACATAAAGACATTTGGTCAAAATGGGTTAGCAAAAAAGTGGCTGCCAAGCTCGATAAAGCACTTAAAAATCTATAAATCTTGTATTCAGGGGGCTTAATAAAGCCCTCTCTTATTTTTATTTTGGCAAGAGATCCATATTATGTCTTCAAGTTGGCTAACACAATTTCCTGACCTGAGCCGTCGAGACTTACTCACCATTCGACAAACATTAGATGGCGCTTATCTACATTTTTCGCGCGAATACGGTGATGCAATTGAATCGGCTTTTCATCCTCTTTTAAAATTTCTTATATGGTTTGATAATCTACTTCTTCAAACTCCTTGGTGGATCATCATCATTGCCATCACAGGCTTAGTTTATGCCGCCACCCGCTCTTGGAAATTGAGCTTAGGCGTCGTTATCTCATTGTTACTCATTGGCTACTTTGGCATGTGGGAAAACACGATGCGAACCCTAAGTATTATCACAGTGTGTACTCTTATTTCTATCGCTCTGGGTATTCCAATTGGCATCTTAATGGCACGTTCTGATCGAGCACAATCCATCATCACACCGCTACTTGATGTCATGCAAACCATGCCAGCATTTGTTTACTTAATTCCAGTGGTTATGCTCCTTGGCATAGGTAAAATTCCAGGTGTGATAGCAGTGGTTATTTATGCGATCCCCCCCGTTATTCGCTTAACAAACCTAGGCATTAGGCTCGTCTCGAAAGAAACCCTTGAAGCGGCTACTGCCTTTGGGGCCACATCAACTCAAAGATTGCTAGGTGTGCAACTCCCTCTTGCCATGCCTACCATTATGGCGGGAATAAACCAAACCATCATGATGGCTCTCGCCATGGTTGTTATTGCCTCCATGATTGGGGTTAATGGACTTGGTCAGCCTGTTCTCAGATCCATTACCAACCAATATTTCACGCTTGGACTTTTAAATGGCTTAGCCATTGTTGCGCTAGCGATTATCTTTGACCGAGTGTCCCAAAGCTACGCGAAACGTACCCAAAAACACTTAGAGAGCGCCCACAATGACTGAACATAAAAACGACACTAGTGAGCCTTCTCAAGAAAAAAGCACAACCTTGATTGAAATAGAAGGCCTTTATCAGATCTTTGGCAACACCCCCAAAGAGGTGCTCCCTAAAGTCAAAGCGGGAGCAAGCAAAGAGGAAGTTCTTGCCGAAACGGGTCACACCGTTGGCTTACAGGATATTAATCTAAACATAAAACGCGGTGAGATCTTCGTGATTATGGGCCTATCAGGCTCAGGAAAATCAACCCTTATCCGTCACTTTAACCGCTTGATAGACCCAACGGCAGGTCTCATTCGGGTGGATGGTGATAACATCATGGAATTTTCCATGAAAGACTTAACAACTTTTCGCCGTCATAAGATGTCAATGGTCTTTCAACATTTCGGCTTAATGCCTCACCGAACCGTACTAGAAAACGTTGGTTATGGTCTATCCATCAAGGGTGAAAGCAAGAAGGACTGGGAAGAAAAGGCCAATCAATGGCTTGATACGGTTGGTCTCACAGGATACGGAGAACAATACCCATCACAGCTCTCGGGTGGACAACAGCAACGTGTCGGCCTCGCTCGAGCGTTGTGTACAGACGCGGAAATATTGCTCATGGACGAAGCTTTCTCAGCATTGGACCCGTTAATTCGCAGTGAAATGCAAGAACAGCTCTTGGATCTACAGGAAAACCTGCAAAAAACCATCATTTTCATCACTCATGATCTAGATGAAGCTCTTCGACTTGGTGATCGAATTGCAGTATTGAAAGATGGCAAACTGGTTCAAGTCGGCAATCCTGTTGATATCGTACTGAAGCCAGCGGATGCGTATGTTCGAGCTTTTGCAAAAGATGTCAACCGAGCCAGAGCACTCAGCGTACAAACCATCATGACTGCTAATACTGAAAAACTAACAGGCAAAACAGCAGGTGATGTGAGAGCTGATTTTCCCAAAGATAAGGACCATGCGTTTGTTTTCGATGAAGAAGGCTATCAAGGCATATTAAGCAGAGCAAAGTTGGATGATATGGACGACGGCATGCTTATCAAAGAAGCATTGCAACCACTCAAGTCTGTACGTCAAAGCACACCATTGCAAGATGTGATTCCGATTGCCCTCACTTCCCCCTTCGATATTCCGGTGATTAATAAGAAAGGCGTATTAAAAGGGCGAATAGAGGCGAAAAAACTAGCCGACGTGTTGTCTCCCTAACACATATTAACGCTTTCTTAAGCACCAAAAGATATAGAAATGGCCGCACAAGCGGCCATTTTTGTGTTTACATATCCATGAACAAGCTTGTTACTACCTACTTAAGGTTCAGCACATCCTGCATATCGTACAAGCCTACTGACTTACCAGACAACCAATTGGCAGCACGAACCGCCCCTTTGGCAAATGTCATACGGCTACTGGCTTTATGAACAATCTCAATGCGCTCACCTTCGGTTGCAAACCAAACACTGTGTTCGCCTACCACATCCCCAGCACGAATGGTCTCAAATCCAATCTCTTTTTGGGTACGGGGGCCAATTTGACCTTCTCGCCCGTAAACCGCACATTCTTTTAGATCACGATCTAACGCCTCAGCAACCACTTCTCCCATACGAATCGCCGTACCAGAAGGCGAATCGACCTTGTGTCTATGATGCGCTTCAACGATCTCTACATCATAATCATCGCCTAGAATTTTTGCAGCGGTAGAAAGTAACTTTAATGTCAGATTCACACCAATGCTCATATTGGGCGCAAAAACCACTGACGTTTTTTCTGCATAACTGGCCAGTTGTTCTTTTTCCACATCACTAAGGCCTGTGGTGCCCACCACAATGGCTTTATTATGCTCCGCACAAAACGCCGCATTTTCAAGGCTTAGGCTTGGCGTGGTGAAATCGATCAACACATCAAAATCCGCTACACAATCGGCAAGTGAAGCGGTAGCCGAAACACCAAGCTTACCAATACCCGCTATCTCACCAGCATCCGCTCCCACAAGAGAACTATCTGATCGCACAATGGCGGCCCCTAAAGACACCCCATCGGTTTCATTGGTCGCGATAATTAGATTTTTACCCATGCGCCCAGAAGCGCCAATTACTGCAATTCTCATCCAACTCTATTCCTTAACAATCAATTGCATAAACCATAACAAATACGTACTCAAAACTCAGCTATAACCCACAACAAATACCAGTGAGATAGCAAAAAAGCCCAAATGCAGGTTAACTTAATCTAAGTAAATCTGCATTTGGGCTTTTTTTCATCGCCAGCAAGTGTTTAGTTAGGCTTTCATTCGCTCTGCTAAGTTGCCTTGCTCATAAGCTTCTTCTTCAATATGGGCAATATTCGTCACAATGCTTTCCGCACTTTCAATACTTCTTAAACTTAACCCATCAACTTCTTGCATTTGATTATTCAAATCCCGAGCAACCGACGCTTGCTCTTCAGACGACACATTGATTTGCGAAGTCATCTCAACAATTCGACTAATCGACACCTCAATATCTTTCATTTTTTCCGCGACAAGCGTCACTTTTTCTACACCATCCTGGGCAACCGCCGCCCCTTTATCGATGGTTTTAGTGACTTCAACGGTATTGCTCTTCAAGGTTTCAGTCATTTTATGAATATTCTGAGTCGCATCTTGAGTACGAATCGCCAACGCTCGCACTTCATCCGCCACAACGGCAAAACCTCGTCCCGCTTCGCCCGCACGCGCAGACTCAATAGCCGCATTCAATGCTAATAAATTCGTTTGTTCCGCAATATCACTG
Organism: Marinomonas sp. 63XJN7_7_ISO-PGPR-S23-202; assembly: GCF_056173505.1. NCBI lineage: Bacteria > Pseudomonadati > Pseudomonadota > Gammaproteobacteria > Oceanospirillales > Oceanospirillaceae > Marinomonas > Marinomonas sp. 63XJN7_7_ISO-PGPR-S23-202. Next base: position 3,893,131 of record NZ_CM149677.1, read on the forward strand.
ATGGAGTTGACCACGGTGTTAATACCATCACTTTGTGATGCCAAGATTTCCACGACTTTCTTCGCGGCTAAAATTTCCTGATAAACCTCACGCATGGTATCACCCGTTATCTTGGCGAGCGATTGACTTTCTCTGGAAGCCACCTCTACTTCCCCAGTCGCCTCAACGGCTTTCCCTACATGATCAGACACATCGTTTGCACTGGCCAGCACTTGTGAACTGGCCGATACAATACTCTGAAACGTGTGGCGCTGCTGATTAAAATTTGCCAAATTGCCAGTGACGCTTTCTTTGGCGCCTGCTGCTCGCCGACGCAATTGCGCTGCCCCTTCTTTTAAACGATAGCGAAATGTGTCCGCCGCCGCTTGTTGATGAATATGAGCGAAGGGGATCGCCGCCTTTAAACCCACACTTTTTGTATAAAGATACTGGCCAATCGGATTATTGGCTTCCACGGGTAAAGCAGACGCAGTAGCATTGAGAGATTCACTTTGTACCCAAGACAGTATAAAACCTAGCAAGGCTACTACTGGGCCAGCTATTTGCAGCGCAAGTGAATTGGTTAACAGACTGATAATCCCTAGTAACACGAAGAAAAACAGTACCGGCCAAGTATGATTGGTCAAATAAGCAAGTAGTTTTGTCTTAGTGGGTAACAGGCCTTTACCCGCATTGATACGATCATAAATACTTTGTGCGTGATGAATTTCATCCCTTGTCGCCTTACGACGGACGGATTCATAACCAATAATCTTTTGATTGTCTATCAAAGGACTAACGTGGGCACTTACCCAATAGTGATCACCGCTTTTACAGCGATTTTTTACGATCCCCATCCAATTGTTGCCCTGCTTTAGATTTGCCCACATATCGGCGAATACAGCTGGAGGCACATCAATATGACGAATAAGGTTATGCGGTGATCCAATGAGCTCTCCCCTAGTGTAACCAGCCACTTCACAAAAGGCATCATTGACAAAGGTTATTCGCCCCTTCACATCCGTACTAGAGACAAGCACATAGTTGCTCGGATAATCACATTCCTTGTTGGTAACAGGCATCTTACGCATATATTCATCTCGTTTTATAATAATTAGAGCTTGTAACTTTATTTGTCCAGTTGCATTTTATCAATCAATTAATATCGATATTAAAAAATATCACTCATCATCAAAATCACGGTAGGCATCAGGCGCCAAATCTTCAAAGCGCGTGTATTTACCGACAAAAGCAAGTCGGCAGGTGCCAATCGGACCATTACGCTGTTTACCAATAATAATTTCAGCAATACCTTTATGTGGCGTATCTTCGTGGTAAACCTCATCACGGTAGACGAAGGAAATCACATCGGCATCCTGCTCAATGGCACCGGATTCACGCAAATCCGAGTTGACTGGACGCTTATTTGGACGATTCTCCAAGCTACGGTTAAGCTGAGAAAGTGCCACCATTGGACACTCCATTTCTTTAGCAATGGCTTTTAAAGACCGTGAGATTTCAGAAATCTCATTGGTTCGACCTTCTGTGAAACCGGGTATTTGCATCAATTGAAGGTAATCGACCATGATCATGGCCACACCACCGTGCTCTCGAGCGATACGGCGCACACGAGAGCGCATCTCTGTCGGGCTAATGCCCCCTGTGTCATCAATGAACAGCTTACGATCTTTGAGCATTTTCACCGCTGACATCAGTTTGTCCCAGTCTTCTTGCACTAACTGCCCTGAACGCATGCGTGTTTGGTCAATCCGGCCAAGGGAGGACAGCATACGCATCATAAGGGCTTCCGCGGGCATCTCCAAACTAAAGACAATCACAGGCTTCTCACTGATCATGGTCGCATTTTCAACCAGATTCATCGCAAACGTCGTTTTCCCCATGGAAGGACGGCCAGCGACGATAATTAAATCCGCAGGTTGCAAGCCTGCCGTCATGTTATCTAAATCCGTAAAGCCAGTACTCAATCCAGTAATCGCCCCATCCTGATGATACAGCTCATCAATCTTATCCACGGTGGCGCTTAAGATATCAGAGGCGATTCTAGGCCCGCCTTTTTTCTCTCCCCCTTCAGCGATTTGGAAAATTTTTCGTTCCGCTTCATCCAATACTTCTGCTGCCGTCATTCCTTCAGGATGAAAAGCACGAGCAGAAATATCACTGGTGGTCATAATCAAACGTCGCAGAATCGAGCGTTCACGCACAATATCCGCATAAGAAGCGATGTTAGAGGCGCTTGGCGTCGCCTCAGCCACTTCGATAAGATAAGCCATACCACCGACGGACTCTAAATCCCCCCGTTTATCAAGACGCTCCCCGATAGTGACAACATCAACGGGCTCACTGTCATCCACTAAACGGGCAATGACGGAAAAAATAAGCTTGTGTTCGGGACGATAAAAATCGTCAGCTAAGACCAACTCAGACACTTTTTCCCACGCTTGTGGGTCCAGCATTAGACCACCGATAACAGAACGTTCCGCTTCGATAGAATATGGTGGTAGCTTGATAGAAGCGACTTCAGAATCGTTTAATTGCACGTAAAAACACCCAAGAAAGAATGGAAAAATGACAAGGAAACAAGCTTACCATGACCATAAAAAAAGGGCATCTTGCATTAAACAAGATACCCTTTTTCAGTGTCAGAGATTCGTTAAAACGAATTACTGAGCAACCACTTCCAACGTCACGGTTACAAGCACTTCTGGGTGTACTTGTACGTCGATTTCGAAAGCGCCAGTATGACGGATAGCACCTTCTGGAAGGCGAATTTCTGCCTTTTCAACAGCCACTTCTTTAGAAATAGCTTCAGCGATATCACGTGTACCGATAGAACCGAAAAGCTTACCTTCATCGCCAGCATTCGCTTCGACTTTGAATGTTTTGCCTTCAAGTGTTTGAGCACGCGCTTCAGCCGCTGCTTTACGCTCTGCCGCTTGAGCTTCAAGCTCGGCACGACGCTCTTCAAAAGAAGCTAAGTTAGCTTTTGTTGCCATCACAGCTTTTTTGTTTGGAATCAAAAAGTTACGAGCATAACCTGGTTTAACGACAGCAACGTCACCAATACCACCTAGCTTGTTTACTTTGTCGAGTAGAATAACTTCCATCTCGATCACCTCTAATTAATCATTCGCTATCACTTGAGTTGGATGACGTATCTCGGATGCGTTTTCGTATGTCAACGAAGCTATCAATTACGCTCAGCGTAATCAAAATATTCACAAACAACATATGCAAAAAAACGATACCAACAAGATAAAACGCAATCAGTCCAACAACCCCAATTCTTTTTTTTGCTAGAACACCGTGTACTAATGCAAGACCGGATAATACCAACGCTGGAATAGCTGCTTGAGATAAAATAAGGTACTGGCCCCCTAGACTTTCGCCTAGTAACACCATTGCCCCCAAAATCAAACTAAATGCTATTGGCAACCTTAGTTCATGGAATTCTTTACGCAATCCACCTGGATTATAGAGCCCCGCCTGCCATTTTCTCGCTAAAAATAACGAGCCAACCGCAGCCATCACTTGGACGATAGACAAGGCCATCACCGCCTGATGGTAAATAACACTTTTATCAGGTAAAGCCGCTACTTTCTCTTTCACCAAGACTTGTTGAATCATGTTAGTAACAAGCGTCAACATATCATGCATAATGAGTGGTAGCAGCATGGTACTAATGACAGCTAGAAAACTGCTGACCAATAACACCCAACTCCACGACGTTGTCGATCTAAGTAAATAGGCCAACACCGTCACGTCAATCAATACCATTATCGCACTTGCATCACCTTGGATGACTGTCAACACCAATATAGGCAGACAGCCCCAAGCTAATACAGGTATTCCTTCTTTTACACCACGGCGAAGCACTACCAGCCCAACAATGGCGGCAGCTATCCAGAATAAGAGAGGAATTATACTAAACGCCATCACACCAATAATGGCATTACGAGGACGTTGCATAACCCATTTTGCTAAACCACTCATTCTGTTACTTCAGCCCTGCCAATTAATTAAAGTGGCTATCAGTGTAAGGAAGTAAAGCAATGTAGCGAGCGCGTTTGATCGCAGTCGCTAGCTGACGCTGGTAACGTGCCTTAGTGCCAGTAATACGGCTAGGTACGATTTTACCAGTTTCAGTGATGTAACCTTTTAGTGTTTCTAAATCTTTGTAATCGATTTCTTTAACGCCTTCTGCTGTGAAACGGCAGAACTTACGACGACGGAAAAAACGAGCCATGAGTATCTCCTAGTTCAAATAAATTAATCTTCTGATTCTTCAGAAGACGTTTCTTCAGTTGTGTTTTCAGTGTTGTTACGCTCTTCACGTTGAGGAGCAGAACGACGATCTTCACGACCTTCAGAAGCTTTGATTGGAGAAACGTCAGTTACCGCTTCTTTACGACGAATAACCAAATTACGGATAATCGCATCGTTGTAGCGGAAAGTGTCGTTTAGTTCGTTCAAAACACTATCAGAACACTCAACGTTCATAAGAACGTAATGTGCTTTGTGAATTTTGTTGATTGGGTAAGCTAGTTGGCGACGACCCCAATCTTCTAGACGATGAACTTGACCGCCATCTTCAGTGATTAGGTTAGTGTAACGCTCAACCATTGCTGGTACTTGTTCGCTTTGATCTGGGTGAACCAGAAAGACGATTTCATAATGACGCATTTAAGCTCCTTATGGGTTCTTAGTCTCCACACTTCCCCTGTTATGAAGCTGTGAGACAAGGAGTATTGATTTACAGGGACGCGAAGTATATAGCAGATCGCACAATAAATAAACGCTTTACTAATGCTTTGATGGATAAATTTCCCACCCACTCTTTAAGATATGCAATATGGTCTTAATTTATTTACAAAGCACAATAATACTCATAGCATACAATTTCTTTACTTAATTTATCATTGTGTCAATGTTATGAAAGGATTTACACCCATGTTGCGTTCTCTCCCCTGTCTAATCGCCATAGTAACGCCTTTGGTCTTAAGTAGTAACGCCTTTGGTGCCGACCTTTCATTTGGTGTCGTAGGCACTCGCGCGTCTTCTGTCTATAAAGACACTCCGCCTCAAAATGCTGCGTTTCCTTTTGTTTCCATTGTCAGCGAACGCGGCTACCTAAAAGGTACAGAAGTGGGCTATAGCTTTTTACCAAATGGGTCCCGTCAAAACATTTCGGCTATTGTCGAATACAACATGGATAGTTTTGATCCTGATGATTCTAATAATAAACAAATGCAACAGCTGGACCGACGCAAAGCTGCAGCCATGACGGGGATACGCCTCAAATACAATTTTTTGTTTGCTAAATTCGTGACCGATATTAGCAATCGACATGATGGTTATTATGGACTAGTCGGTGCAGCCTACCCTGTTAATGTCTCTGCTTGGAGAGTTACACCATCAATTACCTATAAATATCTGGATAAAAAAATGAGCAACCACCTTTACGGTGTTAGCCAAGCAGAATCCATCAGAACAGGTGGTATCATCCCAGAATACAACTCAACCAGCACACACAAAATGACCATTGCCGTGCGCGGTGACTACAGTGTCAATGCTTCTTTAAACCTATTTGTAGGGGTCAGTCATTCGGACTACAAAAGAGTGTTAGACAGTCCAATGGTGACGAAAGACTATAGCTATTCTCTTTCTACTGGGATTATTTACCACTTCTAAGCAAACATAGGCTTTCGAATATCGAATACTCCCAAGCTATGCTATATGGCTTGGGTCCCCATGAGAGATCGTCCTGTCGGTATTGGCATCGCCACACTCTTAAATCGTAGTAAATAAAAGGCAGACAAAGCCTAACAAGCATAGCGTTATCGTCGTCGAACCATGCGAGCGCTGATCAATACACTGAAAAAAATAAAGACAATACCCAGGACCGCAAGTGCATTAGGCACATGCCCCCAAATTGCCCATCCCCAAAGACCACTAAAAATCACCCCGACATAACTAACAGGAGAAACAATACTGGCTGGGGCAAAGGAATAAGCTTTTGTATATAAATACATGCCCAAATACAAAGTCACACAGACCGTCAACACCCAAGGCCAAGTCGACATTGGCAAAACAAGGGAATCACCACGTACCAGTACCAGCAAAAGCGATAATAACGCCGAGATGATAAAGTAAACGATCATGGTTTCTTGACCACTCACCTGATGGGACAGCATTCGTGTCGTTACCATAGAAAACGCCAATCCTACCGCCGATAACAACCCAACAATTTGCCAAGGATCAATATGGTCAATACTAGGTTGAATGACCAAAGACACCCCAATAAAACCAATGATTAACGGCAACCAACGCGCTTTAGGTATGGTAATTTTATGCATCACCAGCACCACAAAAGGCACGCAAAGTGGCGCGCAATAGCGTAGTAAGGTGGCTTCAACAAGAGGAATATGGTTCAGCGCCAAATAGTAAAATAGAAAACCAGAAAAGCCCCCGACACTGCGCAGAAAATGAATTTTCCAAACCTCTTTTGAACGACGTTGCCAATGTCCATAAAGCTGGGGATACAGCACAATAATACAAAACACACTCTGCCAAAATACCAAAACAGGTACTTGGATCGTCTGCTGAACCTGTTTTGCAGCCACCCCCATAATAGACATGATGAAGGCATACACAACGGTGGCAATAATCCCTTTTTTGAGTAAATCCGCCTCATTCGCTAAGCCAGCCACTATTGCACTCTCCATCTATTAAATCGCCCTAACTCTCTCAAATATACTGAGACTGCAGCAACATGTCACGAGACAAGTGAAGGCAAAAGCATTTTTAATCAAAACAAGCAAATAGCATTATATTTCCACAACCCATCTCGACTTTATCCAGTAGGATAAAACGCTTTAGGAGGCCGTTGTCATCCTTAGGTAATGCGAAAACGCCTCGGGAATCTGACCACCGGACAAGACTGACGCCTCTTCATTTGCCATAATTTTGCCCTTTTCAATCAACATCACCTTTCCACCAACAAAAACCGCCTCGCTTGGCATATGAGAGACAAGCAACGTCGTCATGTCAAAACGCTCAGTCACATCGTTCACCAAGGCTAACATTTCCTCTCGCAATGCTGGGTCGAGAGCACTAAACGGCTCATCCAATAATAAAATAGGTTTTTCTCTCACCAGTACTCGGGCAATGGCAACACGCTGCGCCTGTCCACCAGACAAAGCTTGTGGATATTGATCCGCCTTATCCGATAATTGTGTTTGCTTGAGTGCCCAACTGACCTTAGCCTTTTGTTCAGCCTGCAATGACAACGAAGGAGCGATCCCCACGGCCACATTCTGCCAAACAGTCAATTGAGGAAACAAATTATCACTTTGAAACAAGGTCGAAATAGGACGTTCATAAGGCAATAAATGCTCTAAAGCCTGCCCCTGAAAAGACACACGGCCACGGCCTTGCAGAAAACCGCCAAGCAAATGCAACAAGGTACTTTTCCCTTCCCCACTGGCACCTAATAACGTCGTCATACCCGGCGCTAAAGACGTTTGGTAATGAGCATGGAACGTGTCCCAGTCATAATATAAATCAATACTTAACATGTGTTTTTCCGCCAATAAAACGTACCGATAGATAAAAAAGCAGCAAACACAGACAAATCAAAATAACCGCGATGCAAGAGCCCTCTTGTAGTCGATAAGAGCCAATCAATTGAAAGAGATACAAAGGCAAAGACACCAAGCCTTGGCTACCAAATAACGCAATCACCCCCATATCCCCGAGGGAAAGCAATACGGCATAACCAAATGCCTGAGAAACACTTTTCCGAATCAGCGGCCACTCAATCACTAGCCGGTTCGCCCCATGAATGCCCAAACTTGTATACAGGTTACGAAAGCGTTTTTCTTGCTGATATAACACTGGCATCAAGGCTCGCAATACAAAGGGCAAAGCCATCACAGCATTAACCCAGACCACCACCCAATATCCAGATTGGGGGCTTAAACCAATGCTTCGCAACCATAAAAACAGTCCCGTTGCCAACACTAGCCCTGGCACCATAAGAATCATACTGCCCAACTGTTCGATTTTACTGGATAAAAAAGCCAGCCGCCCTCGATCCATAGCCGTGCGAGCCAGCACGCCAAAACTGCCCCCCAAAAACAAACTTAACAAGCCCGCGGGAATGGCAATTTTCAGCGATACCCATACGGCCTGCCACGTCGCATCCGCCATAAGAGTCTGATAAAACGTTATCGAGAAAATGGGATCAAAAATCGCCAAAAAAGGAGGAATCACTAAAAAGACCGCTAACGCCATGGCCAGACTATCCCCGGACCGAGCCACAATACTGTCTTTTAAAGGGTATAGACGAGCGTCTAGTAAGCTGACATCTTGCTGGTTCGCTGGGGCAAACCGATACACCATTAAAGCAACGAGACTACAAATACTCACCTGCAACAAAGACAGAAAACTCGCCTTATTAAGATCAAAGTCGAACCTTAATGCCTGATAAATAGCCACTTCTAACGTACTTGATTTCGGACCGCCCCCTAGACTTAATACCACCGAAAAACTCGAAAAGCACAACATAAAAATCAAGACAAATGCACCCGGCAAGGCTTTTTTAATATAACTCCACTCGATTAAGCGAAACGCCGTCCAGCGAGAAAACCCAAGCTGAGACGCTAACCGCCATTGACCAGACGGTACCAGCCCATAACTTTGCAATAACAAGCGAACCGCCAATGGCATATTAAAAAACACATGGGCCAATAAAATTCCAAGCAACCCATAAAGCGGTGTCTCAACACCAAACAAGGCATGCAACCAACCTGAGTGGCCATACACCACCACGATTCCCAAGATCGCCACGATGGTCGGAACAACCATAGACACAGCAAACAGCTGCAACAACACCCCGCGCGCCCTAAACCGACGATGGGTTAAACAGGAAGCAACGGGCACTGCTATCAATAAGCTCAGTACACTGCTCAGCAGGGCTTGCCAAAGAGAAAAGCGAACAACACGCCAAAGATAGATATTGTGTAAATAACCAGACCAAGACTCGAACTGACTAAAACGCAAAAGAGCTGCCAGACTGGCAGCTCCCACCAACACAAATACCAATAAGCCAAGCAAAGCAGGCGTTAACCGAAACCAAGTAGCGAGATGATAACCCTTTCCAGGCATTAGCGAGTCGTCGCTTCAAGCCATTCGTTGGTCCACTGGGCACGATGGCTGGCCACCTCGGCCGCTGGCAGTGTCAGCACCTTAGTCGGTCGTTGCCTGCTTGCAAAGGCTTTAGGCAACCCTTTGGGCAACTTAATCACTGGCAACATCCAGTTTCCCGTCGCCACCGTCGACTGAAAGCCAGGGGTCAGTATAAATGCCATAAACTCTTTAGCCAATTTAGGGTGTGGCGCATGTTTCATCATCGCCGCGACCTCCACTTGAGGATAGTAACCTTCGCTTGCTGGAGCCGCTTTATACTTAGTCACTCCTTCTTCCATAATGTGGTAGGCAGGAGAAGTGGTGTAGCTCAACACCACATCCCCTTCTCCCTTTAAAAATAAGCTGTAAGCGTCTGACCAGTTCTTAGTCACCGTAACTGTATGTTTTGCCAAGGTCGCCCACGCTTGAGAGGCTTTATCCCCATAAACAGACTTCATCCACAGCAACAACCCTAAACCTGGGGTGCTGGTTCTAGGGTCTTCATAAATCACCCGTAAATGCTGATTATCGACGATGTCTTTTAAACTGGTCGGCGGCGTCTTAAGCTTGTCTGAATTATAAACAAACGCAAAATAGCCATGGTCAAACGGCACAAAAATAGGATTATGCCAACCGCCTGGTAAGGTCACTTTACTGGTATCCACCCCCGACTTGGCTAACAACCCCGTTTTTTCCGCTTTATGCATCAGGTTTAAATCCAGTCCTAACACCACATCAGCATTGGAACTTGATCCTTCCAACTGCACACGCGATAGAATTCCAACGGAGGAATCAACGGAAACAAAATTCAAGGTACAACCGCACTCTTTTTCAAAATTGGCCTTAACTGCTGGACCCGGCCCCCACTTTGAAGCAAAAGAATCATAAGTGTACACATTTAAGGTTTTCGCCGTCGCACTGGCAGATAAAGACGATAGCGCCCCTGCCACCAAAGAGGCTAAAACAAAAGATTTATTCATAATTGTCGCTCCTAAAAAATTGAGCGGCGTACGGGAGGGAAAAGGCAAGCATAACTTGCTATCTCGATTCCTACGCCAGCATGATCTGGATCAGGTTCAATGGGTTAGCGTGAGCCTCTCAGCGTTCATAACAAGATAATGAACACACCCCATGAGATAATGTGTGAGTATTGTAAAGAGTCGTTCAGCGGAAGTCTATTTCTGATAGCACTCGAGTTACCGCGCCTTGATTTTGTTGAGCGAATCGCATCGCGGCTTGGCCAAGACGATGACGCTGGCTCGCTTTTCCAGACAACGATAGCACCACCTCTGCTAACTGGGCTTCATCCTGACAACGAATCGCCCCATTGGCTCGCAACAGCTGTTCGGTAATCTCTGCGAAATTAAACGTATGTGGGCCTACTAAGGTCGCTTTACCCAAAAGCGCAGGCTCTATAGGGTTATGACCACCACGACGAATCAGGCTACCGCCGACAAAAGCCAAATCCGCCGCCTGATAATAGTGCATTAACTCTCCCATGGTATCGCCAATGATCACATTAAAATCGGCCCACTGAGATAACTCAACGCCACTGCGTAACGCCACTTTATCAAACATGCCTTTTGCTAACTCGAAAGTCGCGGCAAAGCGTTCTGGGTGGCGAGGTACAAGCACCAAAAGTGCGCCGGGTATTTTCTCCACCAGCTGTCGATGGACAGTTAATAGGATCTCATCTTCCCCTTGATGGGTACTGCCCGCCACCCAAACAAACGGACTGGTTATCTGAGTTTGCCAATTATCTGCAACAACTGCTTCTGGCACCGTCAAATCAAATTTAATACTGCCAGTAACAATGACCTGTTTTGCTCCTAAGGCCGCAAAGCGATCCGCATCGGCTTGAGCGTGAGCAAGAAACGTATCCGGTAATTGCATCAGGGGACGTGACACCATGGAAAACTTTTCATAACGACGAAACGAGCGCTCACTCATGCGAGCATTCACAATATCAACCTTTATGCCCTTGCGCTTAGCCTGACGTAAGAGATTCGGCCAAAGCTCCGTTTCGACAATCAGCAAATGATGACACTCAAGACGCTTAAGCGCTCGCCTAACACTGCAACGCCAATCCATGGGTAAATATCGATGTTCAGCAAATGGAAAGGTCTTTGCCACTTGTTCCGCCCCGGTTGGCGTCATGGTTGTAATCAGCAAAGGGCGATTGGGATATTTAGCTCGCCATTGCTCCACTAATGGACGAACCGCTAACACCTCGCCAACAGAAGCACAATGAATCCAAAGGTCTGCCTTCACTGAAGGCCAAACACCTAACGCCTCTTTCGCTCGATAGTGGTCATAGCCTTTTTTAAAACGCCGCACTTTAACGAGAATAAGCGGCGTAGCAACCCATAACAATAAGCGATATAGCCACATAATCAGCTCTTATCGTCAGCAGCTTCAACCGCTGGTGAATCATTAAACTGCTGGTTGTGCAACTGTGCATACGCCCCATTCTTCGCTAACAATTCTGCATGGGAGCCTTTTTCGATGACCACCCCCTGATCGATCACGGCGATGATATCGGCATTTTCGATAGTAGAAAGACGATGGGCGATGGCAATGGTGGTTCGATTTTCCATCAATTTATCCAACGCTTGCTGAATCGCGCGTTCTGATTCCGTATCCAATGCCGAGGTAGCTTCATCTAAAATCAGAATAGGCGCATTTTTCAAAATGGCACGGGCAATGGCAATACGCTGACGCTGACCGCCAGACAGTAATACACCATTTTCCCCAATCCTAGTCTTTAAGCCAAACTCCAATTCTTGGATAAAATCCCATGCGTTAGCCGCTTTAGTCGCCTCAATTACTTCTTCTTCTGAAACGCCTTTTAAGCCACCATAAGCAATATTTTCTTGAATCGTGCCGTTAAATAACACCACTTGTTGGTTAACGAGCGCAATGTTTTGACGCAGACTGCTCAAGTCATAATCATTGATATTGACCCCATCAATCAACAACGACTCCCCTTCTACATCATAAAAACGCGGAATCAGGTTTGCCAAGGTGGACTTACCACTGCCTGAGCGTCCGACCAAGGCCAATTTCTTGCCCGCTGGCAAAGATAAGCTCACATCCGTCAACGCATTTTTATCAACACTTGGGTAACGGAATGTCAAACCTCGCCATTCAATGTTCCCCTGCATATGCTCAACCGCTTTTGTTCCTGTGTTCTTCTCACTTTCAATATCTAAGAAAGAGAAGATACTCTGGGCAGCCGCAATACCTTTTTGTAGAATACTGTTCACTGAGGTAAGTTGACGCATCGGACGGCTCAACATACCCGCCGCCCCAATAAAGGCCACAAAATCCCCAGCCGACATACTTGCCGAGATACTGGGATCAAGCGCTAACCAAATCAGCAAAGACAAAGAAACCGCCACAATAAACTGAATAATGGGCACATTAAGCGCTTTGGTCATTTCCATTTTTAACTGTGAGCGACGGTTTTCTTGAGCCGCTTTATAAAAGCGCTCTATTTCATATTCTTTGCCACCAAACACTTTTATGACTTCATGGCCTTTGATCGCCTCTGAAGCCACATCAGTCACCCCACCCATGGCATTTTGTATTTTTAAACTAAGCTTGCGGAAGCGCTTTGACGCATAACGCACCACGGCGCCAATCAATGGAAGCACAAATAAGAACAACAAAGACAGACGCCAGTTAATGAACACCATATAACCCAGCAAGCCAACAACGGTTAAACCTTCACGCAAAATAACCTGAATGGCCTGAGTAACGGAGTCGATTACTTGCTCCGTATCATAAGTCAATTTGGCCAATAATCGCCCGCTGGGCATATTATTGAAATAGCCAGATGGCAAGGTCACCATTTTATTGAACATACTGGTACGCAGATCAAACACAACATTATTGGCCACCTTAGCCATGCCATAAGAGCCTAAAAAGGTCCCCAAACCACGCACTAAAAACACCCCAAGAATGGCCAACGGAATCAAAGCACGACTTTCCGTTACCTTGCCATGGGATACCACATCCACAATATGTTTGAGCAATGCCGCCAAAGCAGGCTGCATAGAAGAATACAAAATGTAGCCAAGGACACTGATCAGAAAATAGGCCATGGATGGCTTAACGTACCCTAATAATCTGAAATAGAGCGTCATGCCTGACATATCTTTGGCGGTCTTGTCTGACTTCGTTTTTTCTTTGTCTTGCATTTAGAAATTTGCCTTTTCAATAATCGACGTTGTCGAGTAACCATCCACAAAGGTAAGTACTTTTACTTCGCCACCATGGTCAAGAACATGCTGCGCACCAACAATCGTGTCAATGGTGTAGTCGCCACCCTTAACCAGCACGTCGGGCGTCAATTGCTCAATAATACGTTGTGGCGTATCTTCATCGAACCAAGTCACCCAATCGATTGCTCCCACCCCTTCTAACACCGCCATACGGTGTTCCAAGTTATTAATTGGGCGCTTCTCGCCTTTTAGTCGTTTGACTGAGGCATCCGTATTGACCGCAACAATAAGACGATCCCCTAGGGCTTTTGCTTGCTTTATATAAGCCACATGCCCTGGGTGCAAAATATCAAAACAGCCATTGGTGAACACCACTTTCTCGCCACTCAGCTGTGCCAGTTTAATTTGCTTCAATAGCTCTTCTGGCGCTAATACGCCAAAATTCGTCGTATGGGAACGCTGAAACATAATGGCGCCTAAATGCTCAGCATCAATGGAAGCGGTGCCCAATTTACCAACAACATAGCCAGCGGCCTGATTCGCGTATTCCACTGCGTCGATAAAACGCTTACTCGTGACGTAAACCGCCGTTAATACCGCGATCACAGTGTCTCCCGCCCCCGTCACATCAAACACTTCTTTGGCGGCTGTCGCCAATGAAAAAGGCGGCTTACCTTCACTTAGTAACATTAACCCATCTTCACCACGGGTGACCAACAGCGCTTTCCAACCAAACTGTTCGCGTAATGCTTTGCCTTTTTCCTCTAATTCTTTCAGCGAACGACACTTGCCAACGATGTTTTCAAACTCAAGCAAATTTGGCTTCACCAAGGTCGCCCCTTGGTAAATAGAAAAATCATTGCCTTTAGGGTCAACAAAACTCGGCACATCTTCCGCATTAGCCAGGCTAATCAGTGACCGTACATCAGCCAAACACCCCTTTGCATAATCGGAAAAAATCACCGCATCGGATTCCGGTAAACAGGCAGCCACTTCTTTTGCCAGTGCTTCATTTTGCGACAGGCTGTCTTCTCGCTCTTCAAAATCTAAACGAATCAATTGTTGATGGCGACTCATCACTCTTAGTTTCGTGATTGTTGGCAAGGTATCAGAATAAACAAAACGACAGTTCACCCCTGCTGCTTCTAAACAACGGGAAAGGACAGCCGCATTATCGTCTCTGCCTACCACACCGATCAGCGTCACAGACACGCCAAGTTTAGATAAGCCAAGCGCAACGTTCGCGGCACCGCCTGGGCGATCTTCAATGTTTGAAACTTTCACCACTTGGACTGGTGCTTCTGGAGAAATACGTGACGTGCCGCCATACCAGTAGCGGTCTAACATAACATCCCCAACAACGAGAATGTGTTTATCCTTAAAATTTAGATACGAAGAGTTCATAAGCACATAATAATCGATTTTTGAGAGCGCCCATCTTATCATACTCCCTATATAAGTTGGACATACCTAAAACACACGAAATAAGGCTGTTTACCCCATGCTGAATTCCGCACTATCTTCTTGTCAGGCTTTTGTTTTTGACAAGCTACTTCCCCATTGGGCCAATTATGGTTTAGATGCCACCCAAGGGTACAGCTACGAAAGCATGCATCACGACTGGACAAGAAATCAGACAGGGCGTCTTCGCCTTTTAACCCAATGCCGCCAACTCTACACTTATAGTCATGCGTGCCTTTTAACAAACAATGACGAGTGGCAGGCAAAACTCACCCCTTTGTTCGACTTTATTACCCACCATTACTTTGTCGACAACCGCTGGATTTTCTCTCTAGATGACAACTTAAGCATTCAAGATACTCAATCGGATGCTTACGCCCTCGCGTTTATCCTACTATCTTTTAGTTATTACTATCAGCTTAGCCAAGATAAGCGTGCTTTGCCCTATATGGAGAAAACCCATCATTTTCTGCTGGCTAATATGACAGCCCAGACTGGTGGTTTTTACGAATCCTTTCCTGTGGATGAAAAACAAACGCGCCGTCAAAATCCTCATATGCACCTATTGGAGGGTTATATCGCGGCTTTCAACGCCACAGGAACGAACGCCTATAAAGACACCATCCGCTCACTACTCGATTTAGCCCTCGAACATTTTTATCATAAAAAGAGTCAAACCTTACGCGAGTTCTTCACCACGGATTGGCAACCGGATCCAGATACAGGTCATCAGGTCGAGCCTGGGCATCATTTTGAATGGGTTTGGTTGCTCTATCAGGCCAACGCCATCTTTCCTAACAGTGACTATACCGATCTGGCACAGCAACTCTGGCTAACCGCCACCCGATACGGCATGGCCAGCAATGGTGGCATCTACAATCAAATTGATGGTAATCACTATCAGGCCATCGATAAAGAAAAGCGTATCTGGCCGATAACAGAGTATTTAAAAGCCATTACCGTGATGCCCATTGGTAAGGAAGAAAAAACACACCGTTTAGCAAAAGCATTAGACTTTATGCAATGTCACTATTTTTTAGAGAATGGACGCTGGAATGAATACCTAGATGAGCATAACCAAGCAAAAGATTACCCCTTACCCGGCACAAGCAGCTATCATATTTTTCTAGGTCTAACGGAAGTGATAACATGGGCTCAACTGAATACAGGCTTTAACGGATTGCGTTAACAACAGCCATTTAAGTCGATGAGACTTCCACGAGACCTCTTTATTAGCAGGACAAACTATTATGTATATTGTAACAGGCGGCGCTGGCTTTATTGGCAGTAATATTATTCAAGCCTTAAACCAAAAAGGCATCAAGAACATTCTTCTTGTCGACGATCTAACCGATGGCAAAAAATGCCTTAATCTATCGGATCTTGATATTGCCGATTATATGGACATGTACGATTTCCTTGATGCCATTAAAAACGATACGCTCGGCATCATTCCTACTGCCGTTTTCCACGAAGGCGCTTGTTCGGCCACAACCGAATGGAATGGTAAGTTTGTGATGGATGTGAACTACCAATACTCTAAAGCCGTATTGGACTTCTGTTTACGCCATAAAGTCCCTTTTTCCTACGCGTCTTCAGCCTCTGTGTATGGCTCTGGTCCTGTATTCAAAGAGGCGCGAGAAAATGAAAAACCTCTGAATATGTACGCTTACTCAAAATTCCAATTTGACCAATATATTCGCGCGGTTCTTCCCGCAGCTAGTAGCCAGATTGTCGGCTTTCGTTACTTTAACGTATATGGCCCCCGTGAACAGCACAAAGGCAGTATGGCCAGTGTCGCTTTCCACCTTCGTAATCAGGTCTTAGAAGGTGAAAACCCAAAATTATTTGGTGCTTACGATGGTTACGAAGCGGGTGGTCAAAGCCGAGACTTCATCTATGTTGAAGACTTAGTCAAAACCAAACTGTGGTTTTTAGACAATACCGATAAATCCGGTATTTTTAACTTGGGTACAGGTAAAGCAGAACCCTTTAGAACCATCGCTGAAACCGTGATTGACCATTACCAGCGTGGCGAGATTGAATACATTCCTTTTCCTGAGCATTTAAAAGGAGCCTACCAGAGCTTCACACAAGCGGACATCGGCAAGCTTCGTGAAGCGGGCTATCAAGGTTGTTTCCGTGGCTTAGCACAAGGTGTTCAAGACTATCTGAACTGGTTGGATACGAATGGCTAAATACCTAATCGTCGGCCCTTCATGGGTAGGTGACATGGTCATGGCTCAAAGTCTCTTTATTACGTTAAAACAACGTGATAAAGAGGCAATTATTGATGTTATTGGCCCTAACTGGTCCTCACCGATACTGGCTAGAATGCCGGAAGTTCGCCGCGCTATTACACTACCGACAGGGCATGGGGAATGGGGCATTAGTACGCGCCGCAAGCTCGGTCATTCCCTTCGCGATGAACAGTATGACCACGCCATTGTCATGCCACGCTCATGGAAATCGGCTTTAGTCCCCTTCTTTGCTAAAGCAAAACATCGCGTAGGCTTTTTAGGCGAGCAGCGCTACCTATTGCTCAATGAACGCCGTAAGCTCGATAAAAAGCTTC
This sequence comes from Marinomonas sp. 63XJN7_7_ISO-PGPR-S23-202, assembly GCF_056173505.1. NCBI lineage: Bacteria > Pseudomonadati > Pseudomonadota > Gammaproteobacteria > Oceanospirillales > Oceanospirillaceae > Marinomonas > Marinomonas sp. 63XJN7_7_ISO-PGPR-S23-202. Next base: position 3,910,579 of record NZ_CM149677.1, read on the forward strand.
TTGATCAGACAGTTAAGCATTTTGTCTCCCTTGGACTGCCAGAAAACTTGAATAGTGCGCCAAGCACTATCCCTCACCCGTCACTGCAAGTCGACTTGGACAATCAACAAGCACTTTACCACACTTACCAATTATCAGATCGTCCTGCCATTGCCCTTATGGCTGGCGCAGAATATGGCCCATCGAAACAATGGCCTCTTGCCTATTTTCACGATTTAGCAAAAAGTGTCATTGAAGCAGGCTATCAGGTCTGGGTATTAGGGGGACCAAAAGATGTGGAAGGGGGAGAACAAATCATTCAAGGACTGGGACAATACGCGATTAATTTATGTGGAAAAACCAAACTGGTCGATGCAATCGACTTGCTTGCCGCCGCCAATAAAGCGGTCAGCAATGATTCTGGTTTAATGCATGTTGCCGCCGCCGTGGGGACCGAAGTCCATGGTATTTATGGTTCGACCAGCGAGAAGTTCACTCCCCCCTTAACACAGAACAAAACCATTCATAGCCTTCATTTGGACTGCTCACCTTGTTTTAAACGAACCTGCCCTCTTGGGCACACAAACTGTCAAAACCAACTCACTCCTGACATCGTCATAAGGACCATTCTCCCACAATGAACGTCGTCTTACTCAGGAACAGGCCACACTTTGGTGCTCAAATCACAACGATTCCAGTACTCCACTTTTTTAGTGAGCACTATTGCCAAAAAAAGCCACTGGTACTCTTATCTAAAAACAACGTGTCTTGGATTTATAGCCAGTTACCCTGGGTACAGGAGTGTATCCATTCAAGACATCGCATGGACGACGTAAAACAACTCAACAAGTGCGACAATCTGTTGAATTTACGCCCCAACAATCGATTCCTTATGATTATGTATAAAGCGCTTAAGGGGGGGCAAGTCTTTGATTTAGTAGCTAATGACTTTTTGATTGAATTAACGGCTACGCAATACAATAAAATGTGTGACGATGAATATCGAGCCCTCAACTACTTAAAGATATTCATAAAAGAAGAATCGGCACTTTTACCAGCACTGGCAGCCCCATTCCAAGTTCTGGCTCAACGCTCTTCTTTAGAAGTGGAGAAAACACAATTCAACCTGCTGTTAATGCCTGGAGGGGGAGCAGGCGAAATTAAAAAATGGGGTATTGATAACTTCATCACGGCGGGCAATGAAATCGCGACAAAATTGAATAAAACCTGCCATCTTCATGTTTTATTAGGGCCAGACGAAACAGATGAAATCAATATCATGAAAGCATTAGTGGTCACATCTGATAACTTGTCGTTGCACACCAATATACCGATTAAAGACATTGCCCAATTAGCCAGTCTGTGCGACTTAACCATCGCCAACGATTGTGGTCCATCCCATATTGCTCAGTGCTTACAAAAACCCTATATCGGTATCTACAGAGAACCCAATCCCGAATGGTTTCTTAACCACACCTTGTCTCGTAAAGTGATTCCACAAACAGGCCAAGATATTAAAACCATCGACATCGAAAGCGTGACAGAGCACGCTGTTCATCTATTAGAGAGTCAATACTAAAGAGCCCATCATGAAGATTTCCGGCAACATTATTACCCTAAATGAAGAAAGAAACATCGCCGCCTGCATAGAATCAATGCAAACCGTGTGCGATGACATCGTGGTTGTCGATTCAGGCAGCACAGACAAGACAGTGGAAATCGCCACTAAACTCGGTGCCACCGTAGTACATCAGCCTTATCTCGGTGACGGCATACAAAAAAACGTTGCTCTGGCCCATACCCAACACAGATGGGTACTCAGCTTGGATGCCGATGAGCGCCTCACACCTGAAATGACGCAAGCCATCCAACAACTGGATTTAGCCGTTTCAACGGTGGAAGGCTATTCCTTTCGTCGACAAAACCGCATTGGTAGCCGCTGGATAAAACACTGCGGCTGGTACCCTGACCGCTGTATTCGCCTTTATGATACGGATAAGACACGCTTTTCTGACGTCAAACAACATGCCAGTGTGCAAGCGAAAACGACTCAAGACATTAACGCAGACATTATTCACTTTTCTTTCAATCACATCGGTGAATTATTTGCCAAACCTGGGCGCAATTTCAGCGGTCGTGCGGCAAAAATCATGTATGCCAAGGGCAAAAAAGCCCATGCGTTCTCCCCTTTTCTTCACGGGCTCAATGCGTTTATTCGCAAGTATATTTTTCAACGGGGCTTTTTAGGTGGCGTCGATGGCATGACCATTGCTCTTAGTTCCGCGATTAATAGTTACTTAAAATACGCAAAACTGCTTGAATATCAGCGAGATCCAAGTGTCACCAAGCAAGACGACTTCAATAATATCTGGTAAGTAGGCTTATTTTGACTAAAACACCGACAATCATGCACGTCAACCTAGCTAAGGGTTTTCGTGGTGGAGAAAGACAAACAGAGCTGCTTATCAAGGCGCTTGCCAAACATTTTTCGGTCAAACAAGTGGTTGCCTGCCGCGACGCCTCGCCCCTGAGAGACCGACTAGCAAGCGTGCCAAACGTCTCGTTTTTAACCGCTAACCACCAATTAAACGGGCATTTTGCCGCTCCTCGTGTGGATATCGTTCACGCTCATGAAGCCAAAGCCGTACATTGGGCTTATCTTCACAAGCTTTTGCGACAAGTTCCCTACATATTGACTCGCCGTGTTGATACACCAATCAAAGAAAAATGGTCGAATAAAGCGTCTTATCGCAACGCCAAGATGCGTGTCGGGATTTCCACTTTGATTGCGGAGCATATTCGCGATAAACACTGGGGAGAAGTAGAACAAATTCCCAGCACCTTGGCACACCTAGAAGCGAACCGCCAAGAAGGCGAAGCCTTTAAAGCCAAGTTTCCCAATAAAGTCCTCGTGGGCCACGTGGGAGCCTTGGTGGATCGTCATAAAGGGCAAAAAGTCCTGATAGATGCCGCCGCTCTGCTTGAAAAAAGCCACCCAGCGCTACACTTTGTATTCTTTGGTGATGGTGCTGATAAAGAAGAACTCAAAGCATACGCAAAAGACCTTGGCAATATCACTTGGATGGGCTTTAAGAACAACATTGGAGATTATCTGCCTTTCTTGGATATGTTTGCGTTCCCCTCTAGAAATGAAGGGTTAGGCTCTACTTTATTAGACGTGATGGATGCAGGAGTGCCGATTATTGCCTCCCGTGTAGGTGGCATTCCTGACATCATCTTAGACCAAGAAACCGGCTTACTCGTACCCCCCAATGACAGCAAGGCTCTTAAAGAAGCCATTGTCACCTTATACGAAAGTCCCTCCCTACAAGAACAGTTGAAAGCTGGTGCGACCGCCAGACTCATCAACTACACGCCGCAAAAAATGGCCGAGCGCTATATGGCAATATATACTCGTTAAACTCACTCCCTCGGGTCATCTAAGCACTTCATATCATGCGGCAACGATATCCCCTTAAAAAATAAGCGAAAGATCAATCTTTCGCTTATTTTTGTCACACCCAGCCCTTCTCTCGTGCTAACTTGGTAATACGGGATGAACAAGGCTCCCCCGACGTAAGAAATGACCAACAATAACAATGAGGAGTGGTATATGAAGTTTGAACTAGTTGACCGACAAGGCTATATCCCAGACCTAAATTACGGCAGCGCTGGCAAAGAACTCGCTTGTTTTGTACCTGCAGATTACCCATTTGAGCAATTAAGTTATAGTAATGGCGAAGGCGAAGTTCGCATTGACGGCCACATTTGGCATTTTTTCTTTACACAAGAAGGGGTAGGGGTAAAACTAATAGACGGCGTGGTGTCCTTAAAAGAAGCAGAAAAAATGTTACAGGCGATCAAAACACACATTTGGGGAGAAAACCACCAGCAAGTACAAACCTTCATCGCTGGCATTACCCCCAAATAATCCTTAGAGAACACTCTTCCTAAAAAAACCAAAAAGCTCTGCTACACCAATGTAGAAGAGCTTTTTGAGGTGGGTTATTTACAAGCCAGCGGCTTGCACCATTCTTTTTGACCACTGACTCCATGAGCCAACATACACCTGATTAAAATCCAACCCGGCATGATTCAACGCTAAAATATTATGACAAGCCGTGATTCCTGAACCACAGTAGCTAACCAAGGTTTTATCTTGATCGACAAGATCTTGCCAGACACCACGCAGCGCTTCAGGACTTTTTAGGCAGCCATTTTCATCAAGGTTTTGCGAGTATGGATGGTTCAACGCCCCAGGCACGTGACCTGCCACTGGGTCGATGGCTTCTTCTTCCCCTTGATAACGACTTTCTGCTCTGGCATCCACCAACTGAAATATATCTGTTTCCATGTTTTCAATCACTTGAGTCACATCTACGACCCATGGAAAAGCAACAGACATCACCTTTGACGAAGCAATAGGCACTCCGTTTGTATTCGACAAGGGCAGATCTGCACGAACCCAAGCGGGTAGTCCACCATCCAATACCCGCACATCGATTCCCTGCTGCGCTAGCATCCACCAAGCCCGTGCAGCAATAGCGCCACTCGCATCATCATAAACCACCACATGACTATCGAGATCCACACCCCACTGTTGTAGCTGTTTAGCAAACACCTCTTCACTTGGTAAAGGGTGCCGTCCGCTGGTTGTCGTTTCTGCACTAGCTAGTTCATGATGGACATCAACAAAGATCGCTTTCGGTATGTGTCCCTTATCGTACTCACGCTTTGCTTTCCCGTGATCCGTTAAGTAAAAACGACAATCTAAAATCACCACCTTGCTATCGTCTGCACACGCCTTTAACTCATCAACGGTGATTAATGTTTTTAATGGCATACATTCGCTTCCTTAAAATCTACTGTGGATTGGAACTTTTTGTTAATATGAGGTCTTTTTACCATTAACCACTGAGCTTTACCAATGACTCGAATCGACTTATTACTGACTGAACGTGGCCTCGCAAAATCACGCTCGCAGGCCCAAACCTTTATCAGTGAAGGTCGAGTGACCTATTGTCAGGATGGAAAGTGGTTAGCCGTTACCAAACCCAGCTTAAAATTAGACTCAGACTGTGAGTTACATGTCACCGCAACGGATGCTGACAAATATGTCTCGCGAGGTGCGCTCAAACTGGAAGGCGCCCTTGCCCATACACAATTAAATATTCAAGGCTATCAAGTTTTGGATGTCGGCCAATCGACCGGCGGTTTTACAGACTGCGCCTTACAACATGGGGCAGCTCAAGTCGTTGGCATTGAGGTGGGTCATGACCAACTGGATCAGCGATTAAAAGCGGATCCCAGAGTGATTTGCCTAGAAGGTATCAACGCTCGTCATTTAAGCCAGCAAGATCTTGGTGCGCATTTCCCAACGGGAGGCTTTGATATCGCTGTGATGGACGTATCATTCATTTCTCAAACTAAAATATTACCGCAACTTCCCGCCCTATTAAGCCCTCAAGGACAACTCATTACGTTAGTAAAGCCTCAATTTGAAGTCGGCAAAGCCTTCATTGGCAAAGGTGGCCTAGTCAAAGACAAGCAACGTATCGAGCAGCTGTCTGAAGATATGCAACACTTTGTGCAATCCTTGGGGTTCCAAGTAAAATGCTATATTGAGAGCCCTATTAAAGGTGGCGATGGCAACCAAGAGTTCTTACTTTGGGCAAGCAGATCCATACAAGACTAGCAAAAGTAACATCTAAAGAAGAGGGTCATCATAGGCTAGACTGCCATTAATCCGAAGGTCTCGTGCTTCCTTTTTCTCAAGGGTATGAATATAACGACGACCTAAAAAGAACCCTAAACAACCGAAAATAACCGACCCAACAGCCTGCCCTAACAGCACCCCTTCAGCCCCCATAAACCAACCAAAAACAATGATCAACGGCCAAGTCCCCAAGGTGGCACGGCCAAAATTCAACAAGGTGCTATTAAAGGGTTTACCTAGGTTGTTAAACACCGCAATACCGATAAACAACAAACTCTGAAAGAAAAAACTAAAGGAAACATAGGTCGCAAAAAAATGAATCAAATCCGCCGTCCCTTTCGTAGCATGGAAAATCGCTACCAACCAATCCTGAACCAAATATAAAACCGTGCACAAGACCAAACAATAAGCAAAAGCGTAGAGCACGGCACTGCCTATGGCTCTGTGCATACGGTCAAAATGTCCCGCCCCATAGTTTTGTCCCAGAATGGGTCCCACCGCACCGGATAAAGCAAATAAACCACCAAATACCACAGGAATGATACGACCAATAATGGCTATCGCAGCGACAGCACCGTCACCAAAAGTCGCGGTATGTTCCATGACAATCGCATTGGCCAAGGGTGAAGACATATTGGTTAACATGGCGGGTAAGGCAATGACACAAATCGGCCGTATATCACGACAAAAATGTGAGAGATGGAATTTTCCCAGCATATTATGGATATACACCACACCGTAATACGACACCACAACCATTGAAAGACGAGCAATCAGAGAAGCCAACGCGGCTCCTTCCACTCCTAGCCCAAGGGAAAAAATAAAAATCGGATCCAACACAGCATTAATAATGCCACCAACCAAAGTGACATACATCGCTCGTCTCGCATCGCCTAGCGCACGCATAATGCCAGAGGCAATCATACCAATCATCACAGCAGGCATGCCAAGTATCAAAATATGCAAATACCCAGATGCCAAAGATAAAGAACGACCACTTGCACCAATAAAAGACAAGATCATCGACACATTAGGCCAGAGCAAAGCCACTATCGCGGTGGAAAAAAATACCCCAAACACCAAAACACTAACGGCCCGCTGCCTAGCCTCTTCAATTCGCCCTTCACCAATGGCTCTTGCCACTAATGCGGTGGCCGCAACCGACACCGCAATACTGATGGAAATAGTAAAAAACATCACGGTACTGGCATAGCCAACAGCAGCCAAGGCCTCTTTCTCGTCCAGAAAGGACAGAAACAGCATATCCACCAAATCCACCAAAAACATGCACATCAAGCCAAGCGCATTGGTAAAAGACATCACCACCACATGCTTTAACGTCGAACCTTGTGTGAGTTTTGCCTGATCAGGCATTCATTTCCCCTATACGATTAATTGAGCCGCAAAATTATAGCTCAAAGACATGAAAAAGCCGGACAAGCTTTCGCCTGCCCGGCTGCGATATTTTCTCATGTCTCTAGCTTAGTGAGAACGCATTCTTTGTGAATATATCACAATACGATCATGACACTCAGTCCACTTTACCTGCCAGCTTTAGTGGATATCATTGCTACGACGATCAAACACCACTTTTTCCACATCCGCAAAACGCTCTGCAAAATGCACAGTCATGCCTTCTTTCACTGACTCCGGTAACTCCTCATAATCACGACGATTAGGTTCCGGTAGAATCACTTCGCTGATTTTACTGCGCTTGGCGGCAATGATTTTCTCACGAATACCGCCAACGGCAAGCACCTGGCCGGTGAGCGTTAACTCTCCTGTCATCGCCAAGCCTTTACGTATTGGTTTTCCTTTCGCTAAGGACAGTAAAGCCGTTGCCATGGTCACCCCAGCACTTGGGCCATCTTTTGGGGTAGCCCCTTCTGGTACATGCAAATGCACCAAACATTTATCGAAAAACTCCGGATGGCTTTGGTAACTCTTGGTATGAGAAAAAACATAGGAATACGCAATATCAGCCGATTCCTTCATCACATCCCCTAGCTTCCCGGTGAGTTTTAGACCACGGGTTAATTCATGCACCTTATTGGCTTCAATGGACAAGGTCGCACCGCCCATAGAGGTCCACGCGAGTCCCGTTACAACGCCTACACCTTGCAAGTTTTTCTCTGGACGGAAGTAAGGCATACCCAATAGAGTCTCTACGTCTTTCACCCCCACATTGATGGTTTCTTTTTCTCCGGTGAGCAGTTCCACGACCGACTTACGCAATACTTTTTGCAGTAATTTATCCAAGCCACGCACACCCGCCTCACGAGCATAATGCTCAATAATGTGGCGCAATGCGGCATCGGTAATGTTTAGCTGTTTTTTCAACAGTTTGTTTTTCTTCAACAGCTTAGGCCACAAGTGCTGCTTGGCAATCATCAACTTTTCGTCGGCAATATAGCCTGATAAACGAATCACATCCATGCGATCCAGCAACGGTGCGGGTATGGTATCCAGCTGATTAGCCGTGCACACAAATAAGGCTTTAGACAAATCGATGCGCATGTCTAAATAGTGGTCTAAGAACTCACTATTCTGTTCAGGATCCAGAGCTTCTAGAAGCGCTGATGCCGGATCACCTTGAAAAGAAGAGCCGATCTTATCCACCTCATCCAGCATGATCACAGGGTTTTCCACTTCAACGTCTTTTAATGCTTGGACAAATTTTCCTGGTAAGGCCCCAATATAAGTTCGACGATGACCTTTGATTTCCGCTTCATCGCGCATCCCTCCCAAACTAAAGCGGTAAAACTTACGATTAAGTGATTCTGCGATGGACTTACCAATGGACGTTTTACCCACACCTGGCGGGCCAACCAATAGCAAAATGGAGCCCCCCATTTCTCCTCGCTGAGCCCCTAAAGCCAAGAATTCAACAATGCGGTCTTTAATATCCCCTAGACCAGAGTGATGGGAGTCCAGTACCTCACGCGCTGCTTTAATATCTAAATTGTCTTTTGACTGAACGCCCCATGGTAAAGCGGTTGCCCAATCCAAATAATTACGCGTCACACCGTATTCTGGTGATCCGGTTTCTAGAATACTCAACTTATGAAGCTCTTCTTGAATTTTTTCCCTCACCGAGTCCGGAACCGTTTTGTCTTTTAAGCGCGCCTCAAAGGCTTCCACGTCGGCAGTTCGGTCATCTTTAGAAATGCCCAGTTCTTTTTGAATCACTTTTAACTGTTCTTTCAAAAAGAACTCTCGCTGATGCTCACTGATCTTAGTATTCACTTCAGCACTGATTTCATGCTGCAAACGTGCAATTTCCAACTCTTTGCGCAGCAATGTCAACGACAAATGCATACGAGGCTGCACCGGAATGGTCTCCAAAATTTCGTACAGATCCCCTCCATCAGCAGAGGTAATGGAGGCAGCAAAATCCGCCAACAAACCAGGTTCACTAAAGGAAAAACGGCCTAAATATTGGCGTAAGTCTTCACTGAATAAAGGGTTCAACCGAATGAGCTCTTTAATGGCATCTAAAATGGCAATCGAGTAGGCTTTCGACTCTTTGTCCGTTTCTTTTGAGTCCGTTAAATAACGCACCCGCGCCAAATAAGGCGTGCTATCACTCAGCCATTCAACAATTTCAAAACGCTTAATCCCTTGTGCTAAAAAGGTGATTTTATCGTTTTGTTTTTCCGCCTTATGAACCCTCGCCACACAACCAATAGTGCGGAAAGAGTCAACTGGTGGCGCTCCACTTGCGACTTTATCGGTATACACCAAACCCACTGCCGCTTGTGGATTATCGGCAATACGTTCTAATGATTCTTCCCATGGATCCGCATCCACCATAACGGGTTGCACTTGGGCTGGAAAAAACGGACGACTAGAAATCGGCAAAATGTACAAAGTATCTGGCAGCACGTCGTCCGGTAACGCCAACGCCTGTGGGTCGCTAATCACCACCTCTTCATTAGTATCATCCATCAATGACTCATCATATTGATCTGGGTACTGTTCCTCGTTACTCATATATATTCCCAATACGTCAAGATTAGTGTGTCTTGCTTTGTGGCAAACAATTCAATAAAAACAGTTGTTAAGTTTGCTTATTTATGTAGTGACAAACTGAATAAAAACAATCCCTAAGGAAATGAAACGGGCTCTTAAATCCTTATCCATTTGTCAGATGTCATAAACGTCACCATTCATTCATACAATGATTTATCGATTATGACTGAGTAGACAGGATTATTTATTCACAGAGAAAGCATTGTGGTATTATTCCTGCAAGCAACCAGAAATAACGGCATAGCATCCGCTTGGTTCTCTATTCGAAAAAAGGACACCAACATGACTCGTGACGAGATATTAAGTACTTACACTGACATTTCAATCATTGAACACCCCTTCGTCAAACACAAGCTAACCAGTCTTCGAGACAAAAACACCAGTACCCGTGAATTTCGCATGTTAGTCGAAGAGCTCGGCACACTCATTGGGTATGAAGCAACACGGGATTTGGAAACGGTTGATACAGAAGTTGAGACCCCCCTGGAAACAACATTAAGCCCAGTCCTCAAAGGCAAAAAGCTGTGTATCGTCACCATCATGCGAGCTGGAAACGGTTTAGCAGAAGGAGTATTAAAACTATCCCCTTCCGCCCGTGTCGGTCATGTGGGCATGTACCGCGACCCAGATACCAAACAGCCCGTTGAGTACTACCTTAAAATGCCACATTCCATCAACGAAAGAACCATTATCGTAGTCGATCCAATGCTTGCAACAGGTAACTCTGCCATTGCCGCAATTAGTAAAATGAAAGACATGGGCGCGAAAGACATTCGTTTTATTTGCCTATTTGCCGCCCCAGAAGGCATTGAAGCGTTTAAAAAAGCACATCCAGACGTCCCCATGTTTATCGGCGTGATTGACCGTGAGTTAGACGACCATGCTTATATTCGACCAGGTGTTGGGGACGCAGGTGACCGCATTTACGGTACTCGTTAATCAGACAAAAGCTATAAAACATTAGCTTAACGATATAAACGCAAAAAGCGCCTGTCGATATCAACAGGCGCTTTTTCATTGAGTAAACAGTGGAAAGCTTGATCGCCTAGCCTTTCACACCAAGATAGACTCCTGCCAAGGCCATAATGCTACCTGCCGAGCGATTCAATCCTTTCACCGCTTTTTCAGATTTCATGTAACGCCGAGCCTGAGAGGCACTCACCGCAATCAAGATTAACCCCAGCATCAAAGCAGAAAAGGCCAATGCGGCGGCCAAGACAATATCCGTCCCATGCAAAGCCGTCACATCCATAAAGCTTGGCAAAAATGCTACATAAAATAAGATGACTTTCGGGTTAGAAGCCGAAATCAGAAAGCCCTGCAAAAAGCTCGCGATTCCCTGCTTAGCCACTTTATTATCCGTGACGGACAGATCCTGAGTAATAGGAGCGGTCCACATTTTCCAACCAAGATACAACAGATAAGCCGCACCACAATAGCGAATCACGGAAAATAACAGTTCCCATTTAGCCGCAATGGCGGCTAAGCCATAGCAGGCCATGACCAAATACACGATATCGCTTAAGGCCATGCCAGCACACAGGGCGATGGACTGCCTTGCTCCTTTCACTAAGCTTCGACCAATAATTGCGAACACCCCAGGGCCTGGTGTGATACTAAAAATAAAAATCGCCACAAAGAACGTTAGAGCACTCTGAATGGTCATCAGCTTTCCTCCCTAACACCACAACCTGCCAACACCATACGTGTCAAAAATTGCTTTGCTTCATCATAGTCAGACTCTTCAAGCTGATCTTTCTTCAGCACAATTTTTACTTGAGCATCAAAATCCGCATAGGTTTGTGTCATCGCCCACAAACTGATAAAAAGATGCTCGGTAGAAATGGGGTCCATTAACCCTTGATCCACCCATGCTTGAATCGTCTTAGATTCTCGGCTTAATTCAGAGACAAAATACTCACGAAGAAAATCCAGCACAAAAGCCTCTTCGCCGATCAAAGCCATCGCAAAGACTTTCGAAGCACTTACATTCATTCGCGATTGATCAATTTTCTCACTAATATAGCGAGTCAAATTGGCTTTAGGACCCTCTTCAAGAGTAAAACGACTCACCGAATCCAACCATAGCGTTAGAATTTTTTCGAGTACCGCTTCTAATAAATCTTTTTTAGAGCGATAGTAATAATGAACATTTGCCTTCGGCAAACCTGCCTCATCGGCAATCATTTGTGTCGTGGTTTTAGCCAATCCCTGACGTGCAAACACACGCTCCGCTGCATCCAAAATTAAGGTTTGATTATGCTCACGGATATGAGTTTTTAATTGATCTTTTGGTCGTTTTGCTTCTGACAAAATAAAACCTCTTTAACTGACGTCATGAAATGGGCAAATAGCATTATAACGCGAAGATGGATGGCTTTGGCACTAGAGAAATTACTAGAAAAAACGACAATGGATTAAAAACACACGACTTAAAGGATGGAAAGCGATGACAAGGCATAAAAAAAGGGAGCAAAAGCTCCCCATTTCCCCTCACAGCAGAGACGAAAAAAGATGATTAGGCATTCATCATTTACGCTAACTGCTGCACCACGTTGGCTCTTTTATGTGTGCTATTAAGCCATTCATAACTCATAACACCATATTCTTCTGAGGCAGATCGCCCCAAACCACTTGGCTTCTTTTCGTTTAGAAAAATAACCAAATGGTCAGTAATTTAATTTTTAAGAATTATAGGCATCTTTTTGCTCAACGCAATAGCTATGAAATAAAAAGTTGACCGTTTGTACAAATTTACACATTTGCTTTATTTTTACTCGACTGATTATTGGTCGGCTTAGAAAACACAACACAATTTCGCCCTTTGCGCTTAGCCTGATACAACGCCTTATCCGCACGTGTTAATACCTCATCAGCCAGCTCCCCTGGGGTCGATAGAGCAACGCCAAAACTGGCGGTTACACTGGCCTCAATGGTTTTCTTCTTTTTAGGGTCATAGACTTCAACAGGCATGGTTTCAATCTGAGTTTTAACCTCCTCTAAAATTGGCTCAATATCGTTCAGCACTTTGGCGCGAAAGACCACAGTAAACTCCTCACCACCAAAGCGATACGCTCTCCCAGGGTAAGAAAAACGCTGTAATTGACGGGCCACATGAGCCAATACTTTATCCCCCATATCATGTCCATAAGTATCATTAAATGCCTTAAAATGATCCACATCTGCCATCACCAAAGCATACTTCCCTGATAATCCAAGTAAGCTTTCATTCAAAGCACGTCGCCCTGGCAAGGTTGTCAACTCATCCAGATACGCCATTCGATGGCTTTCCATCAACAAAAAGAGCAGCCACACAAGACACTGTGCAGACAACAGCACATCGACCTGATTCTGCGAAACAGAAAACAGACTCATGATCATTAAACCAACGATACTCATCAAGGAACTGGCACAAAAAGCATCACTGGCAAACCACCATGAGCAGCCAGTTACCATCAAACTAACCGCCAAAACACACCACAACAACAGCGTAGACCATGTTATTTGGAAAGATAAAAATGGCTGATCCAGAAAGGAAAAAGACACCCATTTAGCATCAACGGCGTAACACCATGCCAGTAGCATGGAAATGAATAAAAAGCGGTTCACAACAAAGCGGTTGAAAAAACCACGTTCACGCACAAAACTTAATAAGGCAATGCAAAAGCAGGATACAGACAAATAAGCACTTACTGATTCCGAGCTGGAAAGCCCATATACTTTGGGTATCAACAGCAAACAGATCACAACAAGCACACGCCCTTTGTTGAAGTGCCAAGCTAACAACACCGCAACAACCGATAAAATGGCAGGTAGCCACGGCAATAAAGCAATCCACAGAGGTGGCAGATGGCTGATGTATAAACTACCGTACACACTAGCCAGTAAGATAAAGCACGGTATCAACAACGACTGAAAACGCTCAATCATAGATACCAACACATCGAATCATTCGATTAAAAAGGATCAATATTACGCTCCGAAACTACTCGATATTCATTGATAATAAACAGATTGATACTCACTAGGAGAACCACATGGGATTACTCATTGACGGCCAATGGGCAGACAAATGGTACGACACTGACAGCACTGGCGGAAAATTTGTACGCAGCGAATCAGCATTCCGCAACTGGATCGTCAGCCCAACCGATTATGACAGCGCCAACTCAAACCATTTTCCAGCAGAGCCAGGTCGATACCACCTTTATGTTTCTCTTGCTTGTCCTTGGGCTCACCGAACACTTATTTTTCGCCAACTCAAAGACTTAGAAGATCTCATATCCGTTAGCTGTGTCCACCCCGATATGCTGTCAAATGGCTGGGAGTTCAAAGAAGATCCCAACTTTCAGGATCCGTATATCGACATGGGCGATCCACTCTATCACTCAAACTTTGCTCATCAACTTTATACAAGAGCCAAAGCAGACTACAGCGGCCGTGTTACGGTCCCCATATTATGGGACAAGCAAACGCAAACCATTGTATCAAATGAATCCGCCGACATTATTCGCATGTTTAACTCGGCGTTCAATAGCCTCACAGGCAACACTCTGGACTTTTATCCCAGCGAACGCTCATCTGACATAGATAGCATTAATCAGCGAGTTTATGATACCGTCAATAACGGTGTATATAAATGTGGCTTTGCCACCACTCAACAGGCTTATCAAGAAGCACTTGAGCCATTATTCAGCACTTTAGATGACATCGAAGAGACACTAAAACACTCCGCTTTTCTCGTTGGTGATGAACAAACGGAAGCGGATTGGCGCCTTTTTACCACTCTCATTCGCTTTGATGCTGTCTATTTTGGTCACTTCAAATGCAACCTGAAAAGAATAATAGACTACCCTAATCTAAACAGATACTTACAAAAACTTTTCAATACAAAAAATGTCTCTAATACCGTCAATTTACAACATATAAAACGCCATTACTATTACAGTCACGATATGATAAACCCGACCAGAATCGTTCCAGAGGGCCCAACTACACTGTTTCGTCAAACTTAGTGAAAGATAACCAATATTAAGATAAAGCCAAGGAGATAAATGATAAAGCTATTAAAGTGAGCGTTTTTTCGAGATAATGGGTTCACTTTTTTATAAAAATACACTTAAGAAGAAAAGCCTCATTTAAATCAATGAGCTTTGCGAAATCGAGACCCGTTGTCGTTTATGGAAAGAAAAATTCTCTGGCTTATATCATTTGCTCTCATTTTTATCCTCTGGTTAAAAATAGAATCCGTCAGCAAGTTGAACAAAAAAAGCACATCACCTGCTTCATCTGGACAGATGTCTAGTGAACAATCATCTGATGAAGAAGCAAGCTTAGAGGATCAGGCAAATGCATCTGGCAAGAGCTCAGCAGAAGAACAAGATTATTTCAAGAAGCACCCTATTACAGTTAAAACACCTGACTTTGCGGCGATAAAAGATGTGAATAAGCGCAAAAAAGTCTTTTTCAGTTTTATTAAACCTTTTGTCAATGAAAAAAATACCCAAATTCTTCAACAAAGAAAGCGCTTGTTCTCTTTGTTAGCTACGCTGAAAAAAGGGGATTCTTTGTCAGCAAAAGATAAAGCTTGGCTTGCGGACTTAAGATCCAGCAGCGGTCTTGATAAAGTGGACAGCCCAAGTGTCAATGACATAAAGCAATTGCTTAACTATATCGACATTGTGCCAAGCTCCTTAGTACTTGCTCAGGCGGCAAATGAATCGGCATGGGGAACCTCTAGATTTGCGACGGAAGGAAATAATTATTTTGGTCAGTGGTGTTTTAAAAAAGGTTGTGGACTAGTACCTGAAGCAAGGGATGATGGTGCTGCACATGAAGTAAGGAAATTTAATGATGCTAGAGAATCCGTGTTTTCCTACATTGACAACCTTAACCAAAACCCCGCCTACAAAAAGCTAAGAACGATCCGAGCCAACTTGCGCAAAGACCACGACCCCATTACAGGGCTCGCTCTTGTTCATGGCTTAGATAACTACTCGCAACGCGGACAGGCCTATGTTGACGAAATAGAAGGACTTATTGAATACAATAAATTGTGGCGTTTTAATACACTAAATGCCCCAAAAGTAAGTGTTAACTAATATACTAAAAGAAACAAAACAGAGGCTAAGCAAAAAAGCCTCTTAAAAACCTGTTGAGCCGATTGGAATAACATCTATTTCCATATCGTAGGGTGGCTAACTGAGCCTCCCTTCATTACAATAGCTCTAACTTTTACCCATTTTAAAACGAGGAAATTCAATTGGCCCGTTTACCTGTTATTATTGGCTTTGGCGGAATAAATTCAGCTGGCCGCAGCTCTTCACATCAAGCCTATCGCCGTATTGTTTTTGACCTCCTACCAAGTCATATGCAGCAAGATGTGCTACTTGATCTTGCGACATTAACAAACGCAGCTGACTATAAAAATGGCTTATGGTACACCGAAGACGGTGAGGCGCTAGACGATATCGCGCTAATCGATAGCATCGGCGAAACGCTACTCGCCCAAACTCTGATTCGCCGCATTCACCCAAGTCTGTTTGATGTTGACCATGTCACGCTTCACAAGAAGTCTATCCTTGCACCAAACAGCCAAGAAGAAAAACTCAGCTTTACGATCAAGACGCGCTCACTGCCCGATGATCGCCCAAGTAATTGGCATGTTGCGGCGATTTCAGACCACCTTTCCCGGGTGACAGTAGACGGTAACCTAGAAACCTTTATCAAAGATACGAAATCGTTATCGGTCAAATCTGCTGGACAACTTCCCACAGGCTTTGATGCGGCCAAGCTTTACCAAAGCCGCAACCATCCTCGCGGTTTGCAAATGACGGTTTACGGTGCTTCGGATGCATTACAAAGCACAGGGATTGACTGGGAAGTGATTCGCAGCAAAGTAGCCCCCGATGAAATGGCCGTTTACGCAGCCAATTCTATTGGTCAAATGGACGACTTAGGTTTTGGCGGCATGCTCAAATCGGCTTTGATGGGTAAACGTACCACGTCTAAACATTTGCCATTGGGCTATGCCCAAATGCCAGCCGATTTTGTGAACGCTTACCTGCTAGGCAGTGTTGGTAGTGTCGGCACATCCATTGGTGCCTGTGCGACCTATTTCTTCAATCTGGAAAAAGCCGTTGAAGGCATTAAGACAGGGAAATTCCGTGTCGCCATGGTAGGGGGAAGTGACGCTCCGATCACCCCTGAAGTCATCGAAGGCTTTCGCACTATGGGCGCCTTAGCAGAAGATACCGCACTGCTCGCACTTGATCAGATATCCAATCAGGCGGAACCAGATCATACCCGCAGCTGTCGCCCATTCGCACAAAACTGCGGTTTTACCATTGGAGAGTCTAGCCAATGGACGCTACTCATGGATGATGAACTGGCAATAGAACTTGGTGCGGAAATTTATGGCGCCATTCCTGCCGTTTACTCACACGCTGACGGCCATAAAAAATCCATTTCGGCCCCCGGTGTTGGCAACTATCTCACCATGACAAAAGCCATGGCTTACCTACAGAACATGATCGGTAAAACAGGCTTAACTGAGCGAACGTTCATTCAGGCTCATGGCACCAGCACCCCCCAAAACCGTGTCACAGAATCTCATGTGCTGAGCAAAGCAGCAACCAGCTTTGGGGCGACAGACATGCCCGTCACGGCCGTAAAAGCCTATATTGGCCACTCTCAAGGCACCGCTGGTGGCGATCAACTACATCTCTCTTTAGGAGTGTGGAAGCACGGCATTCTTCCTGGAATAATTACCTCTCAAGCCTTAGCGGATGACGTATACCAAGAAGGCTTGCACTTCCAATTGAAACACCAAGAATATGGCAGCGAGTATTTTGATGCCGCTCTTCTCAATTCAAAAGGCTTTGGCGGCAACAATGCGACAGCTATCCTCCTTGCTCCTCACAAAGTGATGAGTATGCTAAGCAAACGCTATTCACAAGAACAAATGGCCGACTATAAAGAGAAAAACCAACAGATTCAAATCGCTGCAGAAGCCTATAACCAAGCGGCCATTCACGGTGAAAGCCATCCTATTTATAAATTTGGTTTCCACGTTTTGGGCGGTGAAGACTTAATCATGTCGGAGTCTGAAATCCAACTGCCAGGCTATGATATCCCAGTGTCGTTAAAGGTTAATAACGATTTTGATGATATTTGCTAGCCCATAACCGCCCAATCCATCGGTCATAACACAAAAAAACGCAAAGAACCCAAAGCTCTTTGCGTTTTTTTATAAAGTCTATTCAGAATATTTGCTAGGCTAGTCCGCTTTGAAAATAGCGCCTACCTAACCTTTAAAAATAGATCGAGAAGAACGCCACAAAGGCAACACGATAGAAGATATCAAGCAACTGACGGCGCCAAACGACAATAGGTAAATACAGGTTGATTCCGTTAAGTGCAAATACACGCTTATGAAGACAAAATTAGGTAGCACGCAACACACCCAAACCCCAATAATCACCAGCATCATGGAAAAGCTTGATGGAGACTTCACTTTTATCAATAACCACGCGGTAAAATACACATACACAAAAGCAGCCAGACAGAAAAACACCACCGTTTTCGGACTTGGCAAAGGCGCCGCACTTTGACCACTGCTTAACAGTGAAGACGGCGCGGCTGAGTACCACAAAAATCCAACCAGAAGTTGCAATAAAAACACTAATATGACCGCTTTGTGATTGATTCTATTCACGTCAAACCCTAACTAATGATTAATTCGTTTTATAAAGCTCTTTGACTAAATTGCGCAGGTTAGATCGCCAAGGACGCTGCTTAACACCATAATGGTTAAATACCCTACGACAGGACAAAGACTGCCTTTTTATTTGTGTTACCTCGCCATCCATGACCAACAGAGAATCCTCTATCGCTTCCACCTCGACATTGACCTTGGGGTCTATTTGACCAGACGTCGCCAAAATTGCCTCAACCAAACCGATCCAGCTAATTTCTTCAGCACAGCAATAATGATAAATCCCTGTGTTTTTTGCCCCATAATGGCGCTGCTTAATCACAGACAATGCCACACGAGCAAGATCCGATACCGGTGTAGGACATCCCACCAAATTATCTTTATAAGCCAAATTAACGCCATCTTGAATCAGGCCAAGTGTGCGACAAACAAAGTCATCACTGTGCCCACTAAACAACCAGCCCGTTCGTAATACAATATTCTGCTCATAACGCAGCACAATCTCTTCGGATGCAATCAACATACGAGCATAGGAGTCTGTTCCGTCCGGTTCATCTGTCTCTAGATAGGAGCCAGACTTCTCCCCCGAAAACACTCTTACTGAGCTGATCATCACAATCGGTGCGGTCTTCTTTTCACTTAACAAAGACAATACATATTGCACTTTGGAATAGTCATCTTGCAATGCATGGCGCAGACTTAATGCGTCAATAACCACATCGTACTGCAGCGCTTCCAATTCCGCCTCAACCTGGCTCCCCAACAATATATTTTCTGAGGGACAAAGCCATTCAAACTCATTCTGATCCTTCGAAAAAGCCAATAAGGCGTTCCCAATTTCCGTGTCTGACCCTAATAGCAAAATACGTATTGGCGCATTAATATCGTGTTGGTTACTCAACGTTCATCCTCATACCACTCAGGAAAGACTCTAAGCAGATTCTTTTTTGCTTGTTTTGCAATATCATTTACCTCCTGACCTCTTAACTCGGCCAGGCAAAAAGCCACTTTAGGGACATTCAAAGGCGTGTTCACTTGCCCTTGAAAACCATGTAACGGCATATCAGGCGAATCCGTTTCCAATACATACGCCTGACCGTCTATTTGTTGTGCCACTCGATGGGCCTTTTTTGCCCGAGGGTAAGTAATGGTGCCGCCTACCCCTAACAAAAAGCCTCGCTCAACAAATCGGTTAGCTTGCTCTAGACTACCATTAAAGGCATGAACAATCCCACCACAGGTATGATTTGCATCACCAATCATCTTTAAAACCACATCATAACTTTTACGAGCATGTAAAATAACTGGCAGCCTTAACTCTCTTGCTACATTTAATTGAGCCGCAAAAAAGCGCTTTTGCACTTCCACGGCCACTGCATCAGGCCAGAAGTCGAGACCTATCTCGCCGATGGCCACCGCCTTTTCCTGCTCGCAGACGTCACCAAGCTTCTCAACACTCTTGATAGATTCGCTACGCAAGAAATAGGGATGTAAACCAAACGCCACTCGCCACATAGGATAAATAAGCGCAAGTTGCGCTACTTTTTGCCAACTCATATAAGTTGTCGCAGGCACCAAAAAATGCCGAACATTATTTTCCAGACAAGCAGACATCAACTCAGAACGAGAACGATCAAAAGCAGCAAAATCTAAATGGCAATGAGTATCCACATACATCCGTAAAGAGTACAACATGAGACGCCATCAGGCCAGATAGACCGACATAAGAAAGCCAAAAGCCGTGCTAAAAAACACGGCTTTTGAAAATTATTAAGCAAAAATAAAACTCAACTTAATAAACAGCACAATAAACAAACTACTATAAAACAGGACCAGCCTTAACGATTTTCTCCGATACGGTGTCGAACTTTTTAAAATTCTCAACAAACTGGCTGATCAACGTCTTCGCCTGCTCATGATAAGCAGTCTCGTCAGACCAAGTCTTACGAGGATTCAACAGCACACTATCAACACCAGGTACTTGAGTTGGAACGTTTAGGTTCACATCATCTAAATGCTCCGTCTCCACATCAACCAGTGCGCCCGATTGAATAGCAGCAATTACTGCGCGGGTCGTAGGAATACTAAAGCGCTTACCACCTTGACCATGGGCGCCCCCCGTCCAACCAGTGTTCACTAGATACACTCTACTACCAAACTCTTCGATACGCTTAATCAACAGGTCGGCATAAACATCCGCAGATCGTGGAAAGAAAGGCGCGCCAAAACAAGTCGAGAAAGTCGATTTTATCCCCGTACCTGCCCCCATTTCCGTAGAGCCAACTAGTGCGGTATAACCGCTCAAGAAATGGTAAGCTGCCGATTCTTTTGACAGGATAGAAACGGGAGGAAGAACCCCTGTTAGATCACAGGTTAAAAAGATAATAGCATTTGGCTCACCCGCGCGGTTGTCAGCAGCGCGTTTTTCTATATGCTCACGAGGATAACCAGCACGACCATTTTGTGTTAAAGACGTATCAGCATAATCCGCCACTCGCGTCTCTGGATCTAACACAACATTTTCCACGATCGTACCGAATTTAATCGCATCCCAAATAATAGGTTCATTCTTTTGAGAAAGATCGATGGTTTTCGCGTAGCAACCACCTTCAATATTGAAAACTGTGTCTTTGCCCCAACCGTGTTCGTCATCACCAATCAAGAAGCGTTCAGGATCCGCAGACAAGGTTGTTTTGCCCGTACCAGACAAACCGAAGAATAATGTCACATCGCCTTCTGTGCCAACGTTCGCCGCGCAGTGCATTGGCAATACATCGTGAGCAGGCAACAAATAATTCTGCACAGAGAACATGGCTTTTTTCATTTCACCTGCGTAACGCATACCTGCAATCAGTACTTTACGTTCAGCAAAGTTCAAAATCACACAACCATCTGAATTGGTGCCATCGCGTTCAGGTTCACACACAAAATTTGGCGCATTAAGAACCTGCCACTCTCCTTTATCACCAGGGTTATACACTTCTGGCCGAATAAACAAATTACGTCCAAACAGATGATGCCAAGCGGTCTCTGTCCGCATAATTACAGGTAAATAATATTCATCACCCGCACCAACATGAATCTTAGAAACAAACGACTCTTTAGCATTCAAATACGCTTCCACACGATCCCACAAGGGAGCGAACTTCGCCTCTGGGAAAGGTCGGTTGACAGGCCCCCAATGAATGCTGTCTTTGCTAGATGCTTCTTCCACAATAAAGCGATCCATAGGAGAGCGACCTGTACGCGCACCCGTTTCTACAACAAGTGCACCATTATCGGCAAGTACACCTTCGCCATTTTGCAGGGCTTTTTCAACTAACTGCGGTGTCGTTAAATTTAAATGAATGGTTGTAACCTCTGATGCGGCGCTCATTTGTATTAAATCCTCTGAACTAAAAAAAGTTTACCTGTACTGGGCATTTCCATTTATTATAGGAAATTAAAACTGGTAAGATTGATAGTAACAAAACAATCTAAAAAAAAGTATTGTTATAACAACATGTTATTTTATTACTGTTTTGTAATTTCACAAATCAAGGTAACCAGTTGATTTAAATAATTTTATTTAAAAAAACAAAAAAACGACGTTGTGCAGGTTGGCATTATTGCTCTATTTCTTGTTATTTTCTTTCTTTTTGGTGATTATGTGACTAAATAGTAAGCTACCTCTTGGTGTGATCTGCTTTTTTTGATCATTTCATTTCAATAACAAAGTGTCTTTTGTTAACGAAATAAGGAGCATTTATCGCCAACAACATTAAAATTTCACAATTATTAAGTTTTTTCTCGTCATTCTGCCCCTTAACTTGGGGGCTTCATGATAAGATTGGTTCTCGAATCCCCCCTATTCTAAAAGGTTGATCGAAGCTTATGTTAAACACAAATCAGAACTGCAATATTGGATTTGTCGGCCTAGGAGTCATGGGCAAAAACCTCGCCCTTAATCTAGCCGACCATGGCTATCGAGTTGCAGGTTTTGATCTTGACGCCAATAAAATTAAAGACGTTCTTGATACCGAAGAGCGTGAGCGTCCAGATACTCAAAAGGAAGCCCGTATAATCGGCTGCCCTAACATGGAAAACATGTTAAGCAACCTTGCCAAACCTCGAGTGGTCGTTTTGCTCGTTCCTGCAGGCAAACCTGTTGATATCGTCTGTAACAACCTAATTAAAGCCGGAATAGAATCGGATGATATCGTCGTTGACTGCGGCAACAGCCAATGGACAGATACCATTCGACGCGAAGCAGAATACAAAGACTATTTTAAATTCTTCGGCACCGCCGTTTCAGGTGGTGAAGTCGGCGCACGTTTTGGTCCTTCCTTAATGCCAGGTGGAGACGCAGACTCATGGAAACACTTGCAACCAATGTGGGAAGCCGTGGCGGCGAAAGTTGATGAAAACGGCAAGCCAATTATCAGCAACACCCCAGGCAAGCCAGTCACCGAAGGTGAGCCTTGTACGGCTTATCTTGGACCCAATGGCGCTGGCCATTATGTCAAAATGGTACACAATGGCATCGAATACGCCGATATGCAGCTCATATGTGAAGCTTACCATTTGGTTCGTTCTTTACTTGGCTACGAGCCAGAAGAAATTGGCAAACTGTTTGAACAATGGAATCAGGGGGATCTAGACAGCTATTTAGTAGAAATCACCGCTGATATTCTGCAGCAATATGATGCAGCAACAGGGGCGCCACTGGTTGACATGATATTGGACAGTGCTGGCCAAAAAGGAACAGGACGCTGGACTTCCATCAGCGCAACACAAATGGGTGTCCCTGCTGGTATTATCAGTGAATCTGTTTATGCTCGCGCGCTCAGCACACTCACAACAGAACGCGAACATGCTGCTGGCATCCTGACGGCAGAGCTAGAAAGCGGCGATATTGTTGCGGAAGAGGTTGAAAAAGCCATAGAAGAAGCTCTGTATTGCGCTAAAATTTGTGCCTATGCACAAGGCTTCCAACTCATGCGTGCAGCAGAAAAAGAATATGACTGGACATTCAACTTCAGTGATATCGCGAAAATTTGGCGTGGTGGTTGCATCATCCGCGCGTCTTTCCTACAAAGAATTGCCGATGCGTTTGATGGTAATCGTGAGCTTGAAAACCTGTTATTAAGCGATTACTTCGCTGAAACAATGGCCAAAAAACAAGCTGGACTTCGTAAGGCCGTAGTATTAGCCGCCCAATCAGGCGTGCCTACTCCCGCTTTCTTCTCTGCTCTGGCTTACTTCGACGGTTACCGTTCAGAGGTGTTACCGGCAAACCTACTACAAGCCCAACGAGATTACTTTGGGGCTCACACTTATGAGCGCGTCGATGGTGAACCAGGTCAGAAATACCACACTTTCTGGCAAGAAGAAGGTCGCCCTGAGCGTAAAGTGTAAGTAGCGAGTTATTACAACACTTTAGATAGCGAACAAAACGCAACTTATCAACGAGTGTTTATACCTAAAAAAGCCCAAATATTATTTGGGCTTTTTTAGGGCAACACAGGCACAATGTAGCTTTTCCTTTACCTACTCTTTCATCTGCTTTTCCATGGCTGTTAACATACCACGCAACATTCCCAATTCTTGTTGGTCCAACTGCGATCGTTGAAACAAACGACGAAAGCGCGTCATCACTTTTCCAGGTGTTTTCGGCTCTAAAAATTCTGTTTTTACCAAAACGGTTTCCAAATGCTCAAGCAGAAAATCAATCTGCTCAGCGGTCGCTGCGGGCAAATCCCACCTAGAAGCGACGACAGGTGCATCCTTCATTAACAAGTATTTCATCCTCAGTTCATAGACGATCACTTGCACGGCGGCCGCTAAATTTAATGAACTGAAGGTCTCCACTGAAGGAATATGCACATGGTAGTGACAACGTTGCAATTCTTCATTGGTCAAACCACGATCCTCACGACCAAAAACAAAGGCCGTTTCTAACCCTTCATCAAAAGCCAAATCAGCCGCTTGGCGAGGATCCACTAAAGGCCAAGGAATATGACGTTCACGAGCACTGGTACCAATCACCAACTGACAATCAGCAATCGCTTCTTCTAACGTGTCTACCACAACCGCATTGTCGAGCAGATCGGCCGCGCCAGAAGCTCGACTAATTGCTTCATCACTTGGAAAATGTTTTGGAGCGACCAGGTACAAATTGGCTAACCCCATATTTTTCATTGCCCGTGCAGCCCCACCAATATTGCCAGGGTGGGAGGTATTAACAAGGACAATTCTTACTTTATTCTGCATGCTAGACACTATCCATTTTTCTAAAAACGAAGATTGCTGCGAATGTTAACAGCTTTTTTAGTAAAAACCTTAAACTGCTCAGTTTTTCACCAATTATTCACTAGCCAACAAACAACCTTTACGTTAGAATCCGCCCTCTTATTCAAGCAGATCCAGAGCATCTTATAAAAAAGCGGCAAACCATTCGTTTCGTTCTCTTTTTCACTCTGGATAGGCCTATGCTCTTTAACACTTTATTAGCAACTTCTACTGCCCTTTTTAGGCCGTGGACGCATTTTCATTAGAAAGACGGTAACCTATGCAACCTAGAATTAATGTCGCAATCAAAGCCGCTCGCGCAGCAGCTGAATACATCATCCACTCTCAAGAAAAGCTCCTTTTCGACAAAGAACAAGGCCAAAATGCCGCACAGGTGTACCAAACTGTATGCTCTGGTGCAGAACGTAGCATTGTATACCACCTTGAAAAAGCCTACCCTGGCGACACCATCACGACTCGTCTACAAGGTACTGTACAGACAGGTGAAGAAGGTGAATGGATTATTGACGCGATCCAAGGACAGCATTTGTTCACCCGTGGTCTAACTGGCCATGTTATTACCATGAGTTACTTAGTTGCTGGTAAAGTAGAGCACGCATTGGTGCTTAACCCTCATACGAAAGACGAGTTCTACGCTAGCAAAGGTCGTGGAGCTTATCTTAATAATTCTCGCATTCGTACCAGCACGGCACGTGATCTGGACAAAACCACTCTAGCAGCACAATTTCCTGCCACCGATCGCACCGCGCCTTATTTAGCAGGCCAATTAGACGTCTTATCGGATCTTGCTCAAAAAGGTGCTCGCGTTGTCATGCAAGATGCACCAGCACTGATGTTGGTAAACGCTGCTGCAGGTCGTTTAGATGCAGCTTGGGGCATCAAGCTGCAAGAATGGGAAATGCAAGCCGCTTTGTTTATTGCCAAAGAAGCAGGCTGCCTATATGCCACCTTTGATGGCTCTCCTAACATTGAAAGTGGCGATGTTTTGTGCGCGAACGCACGTCTCTTCAAAGTACTGCTGCCTATTTTGAACAAGCACCTACTTTAACAGTGTAAAAAGGTCGCTGACGCATACCGGTTCGACCACTCTATCTGTTTATGTCAGATAAGTAATATAAAAAAGCCCGTTTATGGCAACACATAAACGGGCTTTTTAATGTTTAACGAATTAACCAACATTTATGCTTTGTAGATATTTTGGTAACAGTAGTTGGTTGCCTCGACAAAACCGTCCACACTACCGCAATCAAAACGACGACCTTTGAATTGGTAAGCCAACACACAGCCCTCTTTTGCTTGCTGCAAAATAGCATCGGTAATTTGTACTTCACCATTGCGACCAGGAGGCGTATTACGAATTTTATCAAAAATATCAGACGTTAGAATATAGCGACCAATAATGGCTAAATTAGAAGGCGCTTCTTCTTTGTTAGGCTTCTCAACCATGTCCGTCACACGGTATAAACCTTCCATCATAGAGTCACCTTGAATCACACCATACTTGTGAACTTCATCTTCAGGCACCTCTTCAATGGCAACAATGGAACAACGGAACTGATTATACAGCTTCACCATTTGCCCCATAACTCCATCGCCTTCTCCTTCGCCAAAGCACAGGTCATCGGCTAATACGACACCAAACGCTTCATCACCAATCAGTGGCTCACCTGTCAGAATCGCATGTCCAAGACCTAACATATTGTTTTGACGGATAAAAGAGAAATTAACATTGTCAATTAAATGACGAATACCATCTAAATACTGTTCTTTGCTGGTACCAGAAATCTGATGTTCAAGCTCATAGCTGACATCAAAATGATCAGCAATGGCACGCTTACCACGGCCAGTCACAAACGTGACATTATCCAAACCCGCCTGTACGGCTTCTTCCACACCATACTGAACCAGCGGTTTGTTAACGACGGGAAGCATTTCTTTTGGCATCGATTTAGTCGCTGGCAAAAAGCGTGTACCGTAACCAGCAACAGGGAACAAACATTTGCGAATCATACTCTTTCCTTAAATAAACAAGTTTATCAGCAACCACAACCATGGTCATTTTAACTTAATACCCTTCCAGAGACTCTCTGAACAACAGAAGATAGCCGCTCCAAAACGGGTGAGTTTAACTTAAACCAATGCCAATAGACTGGCACAGATAATTTTTTTTGTGGAAACAAAGACACGAGCCGACCATCCTCCACCGCTTGCTTTACTTGTATACTTGGAATTAATGCACAGACTGTACCACCAAGTACCATAGAGACAAACCCATGAGAGGATGGGTACCAATGGCTCGTATCAGAATCCAACGGCATTCCTAAGCACTCTTTCACATAACGTGCCCATAACTCATCATTCTCATCATAAATCAATGACGGCGCACGAGCCACCGACCTAACATTAATCTTACACCTATCACATCTAAGTACATTTTCTATAAACTCAGGCGAGGAAAACAGCTCATAGTCCATATAACCTAGCAAGGTGGAAGTCCCACCAGAAACAGGAGTACCAATTTGACTAATACAAGCCACCACTTCCCCACGTTGTAACAACTCTCGCGTTTTACCCTGATCTGCCGCCTTGATATGCAAACGCGTATCATCCAGTCGCGAAAAGTCCGTCACCACCTCACTAAACCAAGTCGCCAGTACATCATTGTTCACCGCAATAGACAAAGGCTGGCGAGCATTTCCAGCTTTTAAGATACCAAACAGACCGTCTTCTAACATCGCCACTTTATTGGCATGGGCAAGCAGTTGCTCTCCCAAGACCGTAAGTTCAATGGGTCTAGCTCGAATCAATAGTGGCCCGCCACACTGTTCTTCCAAACGCTTCACTCGTTGGGAAACGGCTGATTGCGTTAAGTTTAAGTGCTGAGCCGCTTTTTCAAAACTTTGAAAGCGTACAACCGAGCAAAAACAGGCAACAGAATGATAATCCAACATAATATATTCTAATGTAATTAAAATTTTATTAATTTATTTTTATCGAAAAATCCGTTTAAGATCAAGCTAAACGTATCAGCAAGCAAAAACCTACAGAGAAACAACATCATGGCATTCCTAAGTGGATTGATTACGGGCGGTGGCCTCATTGTCGCCGTGGGAGCACAAAATAGCTTTCTATTGGAGCAAGCCCTAAAGCGACACATGGCGTTCCCCATCGCTCTATTATTCATCCTAAGCGATGCATTAGCGATTTCCTTAGGTGCGTTTGGAGTTGGCGTGCTAATACATCATCAGGCAGGTCTTCTGGAACTATTTCGCTGGTTTGGGGTACTATTTTTACTTTGGTTTGCTTACCAAAAATGGCGAAGCTCTTTTCAGGAAGAGCACCTTATTGTACAACACATAACATCAAGGCTATCGATATGGCCTCTGTTTTTAATGGCATTGGCTGTCACCTGGTTAAACCCACATTTCTATTTAGATACCATGGTCTTAATGGGCAGTTTGGCCAATCAATTTTCAGACAGCACACTATTCTTTGTTCTTGGTGGAATTAGCGCATCCATTATATGGTTTTTATCACTGTCTATTCTCGGCCACCTGTGCGCGAATTGGCTAAGCTCTGTTCGTTTCTGGCGCTGGTTTAATCGAGCAAATGCCCTGCTCATCAGTATCATTGCCATAAAAATCGCCACACAATCATCGTTTTAGTCGCATCAACAAAAGCGCAATTGACGATAAGAGTGTGGCGTTTTGAAAGAGCCAATGAGCAACAAACCTTATAGTTTGATCTCTACCTCATGACTCTCTTCCACAGGCGAAATAGAAGAATCGGCTTCGACCAACATTTCTGCCGTCACCACCGGACTGACCGCCAAGGCCACTTGAATTTGATCCCCTTGTTCTTCGATGATCATTGGTGGTTGGTAATTTATGCGATACAAGGCGACCAGCGCAACGCTTAAGTTCATCGCGGAAATAAACCAAAACAATGCATCGATACGCACCAAATCCATTAAGGCGGACGCAAACAAAGGTCCGAAAATCCCACCAACCCCGTTAAGTAGAATCATCCCACTACTCGCAGAGAGAATTTGCTCAGGTCGTAACTGGTCATTAATATGGGATGAGGCCAAGGAATACATAGGGAAGGTAAAGGCTCCAATAAAGAACATGCCAATCATCATAACGATTTCACTCTTCATCGACGCACCAAGCGGCACGACAAAGGCACCGATGGCCCCCATTATGCCAACCCAAAGAATGGTCACTCGTCGATCTTGACGATCAGATAACTTACCAATCGGCCACTGTAAAAGCATACCACCGAGATAACTGGCCCCAATAAAGAGCGAGATTTTGCCAACATCCATGCCCATTCGCTGGGCATACAGAGCCCCCAGCCCCAAAATCGCCCCAGAAGTGACACCCGCAATGGTGACACCGGTTACCCCCAAGGGAGCGGTTTTTATCAGACCAAGAATATTGAGTTTTTCTGGCACAAGAATGGTGGGTGATGGTGTACGCACCAATAATAAAGGCACCAACGCAAGGGAAATTAATACAGAGGTTAAAATAAATAATCCGTAACCACTTGGCGAGGAGACATTAAGTAAAAACTGCCCCAAGGTTTGACTGGCCCATATTTCGATAACATAAATCGAAAACAAACGTCCACGAGTATTATTCGTCGCAATATCGTTCAGCCAGCTTTCGGTCACGATGAACAAACCAGCATAACACAGGCCTGTTCCCATACGCATCAGCATCCAGAACCATGGGTTCACTACCACAGATTGCATTAAGATGGTAACAGACGCCAAAGAAGCCACAGCAGCAAACACCCGAATATGACCGACGCTCTTAACCCAAGTAGGTACTAACTGTGACCCAAGAATAAAGCCTAAATAGTAGGCCGACATAATCAGACCCGTTGCCGTCGTATCAAACGATTCAATCGCGGCACGAATACCAATTAATGAGCTCTGTAAGGCACTCGCCATCGTGATAATAGCAATACCGAAAAGTAGGCTCCAAATTGGGAAAAGGGTTTGCTTGATCATGCAGATTCCTTTGAATTAGCGATAATAAACATTGTAGTGGTCATAATTTCGGCAAACTATACAGGCAGAAATTTGGAATGCAACACCAATTGACGTTACAAAAATAACGACTAGCTCCCTGTCCATTTAATGACGAATACAAAATTAAGGAGCACCTTATAAATAGATAAAAAAAGAGCCTTTTCAACTTTTAAATAGCCATTACCAAACAAAACGTGGGGGTGTGAAGTAAAGCACATTAAAACAGCTCCAATACACTGTAGCATCTGCCATCGCAACCCACGACGGAACAATAGACCCACACGTCTCATACAGTATAGACATTGAATGACCGGCTCTTTAAAAACACAAAGGCAAGAAAGTTTGTTCGTATATTATTAAGAGACCTTTGCACGATGTCACGAGCGACGCCAAGACGCGGCAAAAACAGACGAAAAAGCGGAGTTTATCCCTATAAATGAGCATTTTGAGTCTGTTTTTAACAAAGTATTGGCAAGCGCAGTAGTCGTGCAAAAGTCTCTAAGTGTTAAAGATCTAAATTAGAACTAAACAGCTTTGTCCTAATCGATAAACTCCAGAATGCCATTACTATTTTCTCGCAATATGCCGAGCTCCTTCCGAAGCAACGCAACAAAAGATTGCACCAAGCTCGATTTGGCTTTGTGGGCGGGGTAAATCAAATTGTAACGATATTCAATCAGCGGTTCAAAAGGCTTTAATAACAAGCCTAGCTTTTGATAATGCAACGCTGCAATAGGCTCTACAATTGACACTCCATCTCCTTGTAAAACCATAGCACAGGCACTGTGCACGAGTTGAGTATCCATCGTTTTTTTGACATACACATTAGCACTTTCAAAAACATTATCTATCTTAGAACGAATACTTTGCTCGATCCCAAGAGAAATAAACGATTCCCCAGCTAAATCTCCTGGGGAAATTACGGCTTTATTGGCCAATTGATGATTCGGAGGAAGAATACAAATCATCCGAGCTTTCGCCAATATCTCGGAGCCAACCGCTCTATCAGCAACCGGAATAGCCGACACAATCCCCACATCATATTGTTGACTGGCGACAAGATCCACAACCTGTTGAGTACTTCTAACTTGAAATGACAGAGAAACACCTTGATGTGCAGCATTAAAAGCATGGATGACTGTAGGAATAAACTCAATGGATACAGCAGGCATGGAAGCAATACGGAGAAAGCCAAGGTGGCACTCTTTCAAATCGTCGGCCGCTCTCGCTAAACGCTCAAGTGAGATAAAAGAGCGTTCTACTTCGGCATAAAATACATGAGCTTCAGGCGTCGCAATTAACCTTTTTTTGTGCCTTTCAAACATGGTAACGCCCAACTCTGCTTCAAAGTCGCTCAATAAGCGGCTCACTGCTGGCTGACTAATACACATCATATCGGCAGCACCACTGGTCGTGCCGTTTAGCATCACAGCACGAAATGCTTCTATTTGACGATAAGTAAGACGAGCCAAAACTCTCTCCAGTTCATAACAAAATATGATCAACTCATACTTATAAACGATTTGATGCTATTAATTCAAGCCATCATTATTGATCAATCACTAAACTAATAAGAAAAACATGACGGTCAGATAACCATCTAATTAAAAAATATGACAATCAAGAGGTCACAATGGAACAAGTCTTTAAATATGTCTTAACCATACTCATTAGTATTGTTGCGGCAAGCCAATTTGTACAAGTCGTCACCCGCTATGTGCTTCAAACTCCCGTAATGGGGTTAGAAGAAATAGCTCTCATACCAACCATATGGCTCTATATTTTAGGCAGTGTAAATGCTTCACGTGAAGACACACAAATACGCGCAAATGTGCTAGAGATTTTTCTAAAAACAGACAGAGCGAAGTTAGTTTTACACATCATTTCCGATTTTCTTAGCATCATGGTTTCTCTATGGCTAACATGGTGGGCTTGGCGTTACTTTGCATACTCAATTCGCATCTGGAAAGAAACGCCAACACTCTATATTCCTACCTTTACCTACGAATCATCCTTATTCATAGGCTTGTCTTTAATGACGTTATTTACCATTAGCCACTTATACAAAAACATCCTTAAGCTGATAAAAAATCAAAATCCCCCTAATAATTCCTCATCAATATCCTCTCTCTCCATGACAAAAAAGGACCATTAAAATGATCGAAATAGCCATATTGGCCTTTGTAGTATTGGTGCTATTTTTATCACTTGGCGTACCTCTTCCTTACTGCTTTGGTGCAGCCTTAATGGTCATGACCCTACTAGGCGAATCCACAATGCGCGGTATGATGCTCTGGGGCTTTAGTCAGCTAACCAACCCCGTATTGTTGGCCATTCCTCTGTTTGTTTTTGCCGGAACCATTATGAGCGTAAGCGGCATTGCTGGAAGTTTATTGAATTTTGTAAATGTCTTTGTCGGCAGAATACGTGGCGGATTAGGAGTGGTTGCCACAGTATGTTGTGCGATTATTGGCGCTATATCTGGAAGTGGTCTCACGGGTATCGCCGCTATCGGCCCTCTATTGATTCCAGAAATGGAAAAAAAAGGCTACCCGAGAGCCTACGCTACCGCCTTGATTGCTAATTCTTCTGTTCTTGGCCTACTCATCCCCCCAAGTGTCACCATGATAGTGTATGGGTGGGTCACAGATACTTCTATTCTAGCGAGCTTTCTTGCCACCTTAGGACCTGGACTGCTCATCATGCTAGGCTTTGCGATTGTGAATTTAGTGATGGTGCGTAAGTTTCCTTTAGTATTAGATGAATCACTCGATACTTCTGAACTGGTCAAATTGGCTACCAAGCGAACTATTCACGCTGGCCCAGCCCTGCTTATGCCACTTATCATTTTAGGAGGCATTTATGGTGGCATCATGACACCGACCGAAGCAGCCGCTATTGCCGTTATTTACGCTCTTCCCGTTGGCTTTTTCATATACAAAGGACTAACTCTAAAAAGTTTCTTTGAGGCAGGTAAAGAGTCTGCGACAGCAGTTGGCAGTATTTTGATCATGATTCTTTTCAGTCTTATGCTCAGCCAAATCTTTGTTATGGAAAATATCCCCCAAGCAATTGTTAATGGAATTTTTCATATAACTGAAAACAAAATTATCCTGTTGATACTCGTCAATTTGTTCCTATTTGTCATAGGAATGATAGTAAACGATATTACTGCCATCATTTTAACCGCCCCACTGCTCCTGCCTTTAATGACAGCATTACATATTAGCCCAATCCAATTTGCAGCCATCATAGGCGTTAATACGGCTATGGGAGGTGTGACGCCGCCTTATGCAAGCATTCTATATTTGGGGGCTCGCATAGGTAAAGTGAAGTTCACTGAGGTGGTTAAACCCTCCATGATACTTTTACTGTTTGGTTACATTCCAGTGGTGATCCTAGTATCCGCCTGGCCTAGCCTATCAGAGTACATCCCCAAAGCATTTGGTTATTAAAAAAAGCATGAATAACAACTCATAATCACAACTGGAGAAAACAAATGACTATCAAGAAACTTAAAAAATGGACACTTATAACATCGGTTTGTCTTTTTGCTGCTGCCCCCTTGTATGCAACAACATTAAAGCTTTCCCACGTTCGTCCCGAAGGCGCCACAATAGATGTAGACGTCAGACACTTTGCTGATGATGTCGCCAAAGCCACAAACAACAAGATCAAAATTCAGGTTTACCCTGCCAGTGCTCTGGGGGATTACACATTAGTGCAACAACGGGTGGGACTTGGTGCTGTCGATATGGCAGTTCAACCCCCTTCATCTTCTGTAGATAAGCGCTTTCAGATAGTGTATCTACCTTACCTTGTCAATAACTGGGCAGAGGCTAAAAAGGTCTTTGCCCCAAATTCCCCCCTTCGTAACACAGTCAGCCAGCTGTATGCCAAACAGGGTATTAAAGTTCTAGCGGGATGGCCTGTTTACTTTGGAGGTATCTCGCTTAATAAATATGTCGCTAACGCGGCAGATCCTAATGTTAAAAAAGGGATTAAATTACGTGTTCCACCAGTCAAAGCTTTCCAGCTTACCGCTGACGATATCGGCTATATTGGTTCTCCTCTCCCCTTTTCAGAAGCCTTTACAGCAGTACAAACAGGTGTTGTAGACGGTGTAATGGGATCAGGAGCGGAAGGATATTACGCCTCTTTTAGAGACGTCACCAAATACTACCTTCCACTCAATACGCATTTTGAAATGTGGTACCTCATTATCAACCAAGAGACCTTTGATGACCTGAATAAGCAAGAACAAAATGCGCTTATGACAGCAGCAGCAAAGTTTGAGAGTGCTCGTTGGGAATCTGCGGAAGCAGATCAGAAGCGTAACGAACAACTGTTGGTAAAAGCGGGAGCCACTATTTTACCCGTTACAGATCAGCAAATTGAAGAGACCTCAAAAATTGTTCGTCAAAAAGTATGGCCCGTGGTGATTAAAGATATGGGGGCGAAATGGGCAGATGGTGTTTTAGATAAAGCCATCGGTACTCATTGATTTAGCACCATTTAACATGGTGGTTCGATATTTTTCGAACCACCTATAATATAAGGACAATTCAAATCATGTATATTTCTGAGAATCAAAAAAGCTCAGATACCTGCGTAATCGGCGGTGGTATTGTGGGTTTAGCCATCTCACTAGGCCTATTACGTAACGGACACAATGTTACCTTGCTTGATGAAAACGACAATGGACTTCGAGCCTCTCGTGGTAATTTTGGTTTAGTGTGGGTTCAAGGGAAAGGAGATACTCTACCTCAATATGCAACCATTACTCGCCAATCCGCCAAATTATGGAAACCATTTGCTGATCACCTAAACGCAGAAACAGGCATCGACATTCAGCTAGAACAAAAAGGTGGATTGTATTTATGCTTGAGCGAAGATGAACTGCAAGCACGTCAAGCAATGCTTACAAAAATACAGCAAGCAGCGAAAAATGATTACCCATTTTCTACCCTAGATTTAGTACAAGTTAGAGAGTTTTTTCCAGAAGCTGGCCCAGAGGTAACAGGAGCCACTTGGTGTCCAGAAGACGGGCATTTAAATCCATTGCTTTACCTGCGTGCCATGACAGAACTTTTTCTAAAACACGGTGGAAAATTGGTTCACCAAGGCCAAGTTATCAGTCTCAAACAACAAGACAAAGACTTCACCATTACCACGCAAAATAATACTGTTTTTCACTGTGAAAAAGTCATATTAGCCGCTGGTTTGGGGAATCAAAGATTAGCCCCTATGGTAGGCCTAAACGCACCCGTTCAGCCTAACAGAGGACAAGTACTGGTCAGTGAGCGAGTTCGGAACTTTCTCCATTATCCAACAGGCCATGTTCGCCAAACGGGAGAAGGTACAGTGCAAATTGGCGATTCCAAAGAAGACGTTGGGCTTAATCAAGGCACAACACTCGAAACGATGGCCCTGATTGCTTCACGCGCCCGCAAGATGTTTCCCATTCTCAAAGATCTCCGTCTTGTCAGAGCATGGGGAGCTTTACGCGTAATGACACCAGATGGCTATCCTATTTACCAACAGTCTCTATCCAATCCAGGAGCGTACCTTGTGACTTGTCACAGCGGCGTCACCTTGGGCGCTTTCCACCAAGGACCACTGGCTGACTGGATTGCTAATAATGACTTTGATCCTGCTTGGGAGGTGTTTAATGCCAACCGATTCACACTTTAATAGACAAGCCATCCGTGAATCTTCACCTATTCCAGTCACTATCAATGGGCAAACAATTATGGTTCAACCCAATGACAGTGTCGCAGCTGCTATTTTATTGTCCGGTATAGAGATGAATCGCAGAACCCCTATCAGCGGAAAAAAACGCGCACCCTATTGCATGATGGGTGTGTGCTTTGATTGCTTAGTACAAATCAATGGCAAAGAAAATATCCAAGCTTGCATGACTAAGGTGGAAGCTAATATGGACATACGCACCCAAAATGGCGCCAGACTCATTCATCATGATCTGAACCCAAGCTAATTTGTATAGAAGAACAATACATCACACCAAACAACATGAAAGCAAACGATATGAAGCAAAAAAACTATGACCTCATCATTATCGGGGCTGGCCCTGCTGGAATGAGTGCCGCCACCACTGCGGCCTCCAAAGGCCTATCCGTTGCCATACTAGACGAACAAGCATCCCCTGGAGGACAGATCTATCGTGGTATCAAAGATGCCCCTCTAAGTGACTCCAAAATACTAGGAAAAGACTATTACGTTGGAAGAACGTTACTCCAGCCATTTGAGGCAAGCCAAGTAAACTATTTTTCCAGTAGCATGGTGTGGTCGATCGACGAAAAAAATCAAATTGCGTTTAGTTGCAACGGCAAAAGCCAGCTTCTTAGCGCTAAGAAAATTCTCATAGCTACTGGTGCTCTAGAACGTCCTGTACCTTTTGCTGGCTGGACATTGCCTGGTGTAATGACCTGTGGCGCTGCACAAATACTGTTAAAAACAACTGGCATCACTCCTAAAACCCCCTTGGTTCTAGCTGGCAGTGGCCCTCTTATGCTATTGGTTGCGGTGCAGCTTATGCAAGCAGGTATCCCCATCTCCGCCATTTTAGACACGACTCGAAAAGGGCAACTATGGAAAGCCTTTCCCTACTTCCCTGATGCATTAAAAAACCTTCCCCTGTTGTTAAAAGGCACAGGGTTACTTTGGAAACTTAAAAAATCCAATATACGCATCATCAAACAAGTAAACGAACTGACAGCCTTGGAAGGCGATACCGGACAATTAGCTCAAGTTATTGCAACAACCAAAAACACCAGCATAAAGATTGACTGCCAAACTCTGCTGGTTCATCAAGGTGTTGTTCCCAATGTACAGTTAAGCCGAGCACTAGACCTTGAGCACAAATGGGACCACTTGCAAATGTGCTGGAAGCCTGTTGTTAACGACTTTGGAGAAAGCTCTAGAAAGGACATCTTTATCGCTGGTGACGGCAGAGGTATTGCAGGCGCGATAGCCGCCAAATGGCAAGGAAAATTGAGTGCATTAACAATACACCAGCAAATAAATAACATCCATGACCAAGACTTAAAAGGCGAGATTAACGAAGCAAAAAATGCCCTCAATAAACACCAAGCCATAAGGCCTTTTTTAGATAAACTCTATCAACCTGCTCAAACCTTTCTAACACCGCCAGATAATGTCATAGTATGTCGTTGTGAGGAAGTCAGCGCTGGGGAAATTAGGCGGATAGCCAAACAAGGTTGCACGGGGCCCAACCAAGCAAAAGCATTTTGCCGAGCGGGAATGGGACCTTGTCAAGGTCGCTTATGTGGTCTAACAGTCAGTAACCTCATTGCACAAACCCTCCAAGTAGAAGAAGAGCAAGTCGGCTACTACCACATTCGTATGCCAATCAAACCCCTCACACTCAATGAGCTAGCGGACCTAAGTGACTAACCTCATACCATAAACACTGATCGATTAAAGACCTTTACTCGACATCGCGAGCAAAGGTCTCATCTAACAACTTCTCGCAGTTACACATCATCACGACTAAAATGTTTACCCAGTAAAGCATGATAGAAATTATGGTCATTTAATAAACCAACGCATTGCCCTGCATTTTCTAGTAAAAGAGGTTGCTTCGATTGGTAGCGAATTTCCACCGCATCACGCATTTTAATGGTCTCTGGAACACGAACAATAACGCCTTCTTGAAGATCCTCAATGTCCATTCCTTCTTCCCATTGAGCAGTTGCGACACTGTCACCTTGAGCAGAGTGCACATCGACAAACTCACCTTCTTTCAACGTCATCCAAAGGTTTTCCGTTAAAGAATAACGATTATCCTTTATGGGTAACTCT
This sequence comes from Marinomonas sp. 63XJN7_7_ISO-PGPR-S23-202, assembly GCF_056173505.1. Classification (NCBI taxonomy): domain Bacteria; kingdom Pseudomonadati; phylum Pseudomonadota; class Gammaproteobacteria; order Oceanospirillales; family Oceanospirillaceae; genus Marinomonas; species Marinomonas sp. 63XJN7_7_ISO-PGPR-S23-202. The sequence continues at coordinate 3,948,196 of NZ_CM149677.1, forward strand.
GCAATTGGCGTCATCAATGAATTACCACACAACACATGCAATGGGTTTGTATGAGCAACAAATCGCTCAACGTACTCAGTCGCTGGGTTAAGGACTATTTGTTCAGGAGTATTTTGTTGAACAATACGAGCCGATTCCATAATGGCTATTTTAGAACCAATCTTCAAAGCCTCATCTAGATCATGACTCACAAAAATGATGGTTTTCTTCAAACGCTTTTGCAACTCGATCAACTCATCCTGCAGCTGAGAGCGGATCAGTGGGTCCAATGCCGAAAAAGGCTCATCCATTAACAACACATCAGTGTCCATCGCAAAGGCACGCGCTAGCCCTACCCGTTGACGCATCCCTCCAGACAACTCATCGGGATATTTAGAAGCCCATTTATCAAGCCCCACCATTTTTAATTGCTCTTCCGCTTTCTCTAAGCGTTTGGGTTTTGGCATGCCCTGCATTTCTAAACCAAACGCCACATTTTCTAATACCGTTAGCCAAGGCATCAAAGCAAAACTCTGAAAGACCATTGACACTCGATGAGTACGCATACGGCGCAAGGTTGTATCATCACAAGAAGCCATATCGACCATCTTGTCTCCATCACGAACCATGCAACGACCACGAGCAACTTTATTGAGTCCATTCACAGCTCGCAGCAAAGTCGATTTACCAGAACCTGATAAGCCCATCAAGACACAAATTTCGCCTTCATTTACTTCAATATTGGCATCTCGTACACCAACCACATCCCCAGTCATACCAATAATTTCATCGCGGCCATGGCCTTTATCCATGAGTGGTAGCGTCTTAGCGAGGTTTTTACCAAACACAATGTCTATATTTTCAATTTTAACAACAGCCATGATTATCCCTCACGAGTCATTGATGGTGTTTTACAAATACGATCCAACATGATCGCCACCAAAACGATGGATACACCCGCTTCAAAACCTTGCGAGATATTAATCGTATTCAATGCTTGAACCACAGGGCGTCCTAAACCATTAGCCCCCACCAATGCTGCGACCACAACCATAGACAGAGACAACATAATACATTGAGTGACCCCCGCCATAATGCTTGGCATAGCGGCAGGCAACTCCACTTTGTACAGCAGTTTGGATTTTGTACAACCAAAAGCGAGCCCGGCTTCCAACAATTCATTTGGCACTTTACTCACGCCTAAATAGGTCAAGCGAATCGGTGCGGCAATGGCAAAAATAATGGTAGAAATCAAACCAGGCACGTAGCCCAATCCAAATAAAATCAAGGTAGGAATCAAATACACAAACGTCGGAATGGTTTGCATCAAATCTAAAATGGGTCGCAATATCATATACAACCAAGGTCTATGAGCCGCGGCAATACCGATAGGTACGCCAATCAGGACACTAAATGCCGTCGCCGATATCACCATCACCAAGGTTTCAACCGTATCCTGCCAGTAACCTAAATTCATAATAAGCAACATGGAAGCGGCGATAAACACCATCAAACCAATGTTCTTATGTAAAAACCAAACACCCACCACAACAATCGCAACGACGGCCAGCGGAGGAATCCACATCAGAGCGTCAACCATAGATGTGATCATGGTTCCTAATACATTAGAAATCATGTCAAAAAAACCGGAGGCATTATTTACTAGCCAATTAACAAATGTTTCCATCCATGCGCCAAGAGGAATTTTATGGTCCGTTAGCCAATTCATAGTCTTCTCCCGAATTAATTTCTTTGTATTGACGGTTCATGGCGAACCGTCAATACATACCTTTTCACTAACAACCTTATGTATTACTTAAGATGCATAAGGGAACTAGTTCACACCAAGATATTTTTTCACAGCCGCAAGACCGTTACCGCCAGACTTGGTTTTGACACCAGCTAACCAGCGAGTCAGCACTTCGGGATTTGCTTTCAGCCATTTTTTAGCGGCTGCAGAGGGTTGTTGACCATCGTTCATGATGTAACCCATAACTTGGTTTTCCATTGGCAATGAGAACTTAAGATTGGTGAGAAGCTTGCCAACATTAGGACATTCTTTAAGGTAGCCTTTACGCACATTCGTATATACTTTCGCACCACCGTAATCTGGACCAAAGTAAGCATCGCCTCCTTTTAGATAATTCATTTTGAATTCAGTATTCATTGGGTGTGGCTCCCAACCCAAGAAAACAATCCATTTATGACGACGAATATCACGTTTTACTTGAGACAACATCCCCGCTTCACTGGAGGAGACCAGTTGGAATTTACCTAGACCAAAAGCATTTTTCTTGATCATTTCGGAAATCAAACGGTTACCATCGTTACCAGGCTCTATACCGTAAATGCGGCCATTAAATTCTTTACGATATTTGGCAATGTCTGCAAAACTGTGCACACCACCATTGTAAGCTTCTCTATTGACAGCCAATGTATATTTCGCCCCCACAAGATTAGGGCCGATAACTTGTACCGCACCAGATTTCTCATAGGGCTCAATAATGCCTTTCATGGTTGGCATCCAATTCCCTAGGAAAACATCAATGTTTTTATTTTTTAATGACGAGAAAGTCACCGGAACGGACAAAAGATCTATTGTCGTTTTGTAGCCTAAGCCGTGAAGCACTTGAGTCGTTAATCCAGTTGTTGCAGAAATATCGGTCCAACCCACATTCGAAAATCGCACCGTCGAACAACTGTTTGCTGCCATCGTTAAGCCAGAAATACTGGCAATACCAACCAGCAATGCGGTTTTAGTAGCCTTCTTTAACATAACTTATCCTCTTTTTTTTAAAAACTCATCATGAAGCAATAAGCACCAATGCTTACCCTAGGTTGCAATGCAAGAAACGTCTTGCGACCACCTTTCCAGGCCAACCCTCGACCTAGAAAACTTGTTTAAAAACAAAATCTAAATAAGTTTGAATTTGTTTCGCAGACCGCGCTTTATCAATGCCGCCAGACAAAGACCCCCGTAGCCACATGCCGTCAATCAAAGCGGCAACCGTCTGCGCAATGTTACGCGCCTCGTCAATATCAAAATGATCTCGCAACACCACTACTAATGAGGTAAGCAAACGACGGTTATAAACATTTTGCAATCGGTACAATGACGGTGTATGCATGGCCGAAGCCCAAAACCCCATCCAAGCTTTAACCACTTCAGGGTTCGTTTGAGATTGACTAAAGCTGGCTCGAACGATGGCCATCACCCTTTCTTTTGCGCTGGCATTGTGTGCCTGTTGAACTTGCTCTCTCAAAATGTCAAAAAACTCACGAATCAAACTTTTCATGGTTTCTTCGAATAGACCATTTTTTCCACCAAAATAATGATTAATAATGGCAGGAGAAACGCCGGCGTTTTTACCGATAATACTGACCGTTGCACCAGAAAAACCGTATTCATTGATGGCTTCAATAGCCGCCTGAATAAGCTGAGGTTTACGAATTTTTTGCATTCCAACTTTTGGCATAATGCATCCTTTTTTATTAAACGGTCGTTTAATGAAAACATACTAGGCTCTTTTTATAATAATGGTCAACCCTTGACAAATCTAAATATTAGTACACTAATGAACATAAGATATTGATTTTTATAATAAAAATAAGCTTTAAAAAAAATTTACATCTTTTTTTTGGCATATAATGGACGCTTAAAGATAAAAAATAAGGAAATAAAACTAAAAAGTGCTCATGATGTGCTTAAAAATTCAACATAAATATGACATAACACATTGAAAATTCTACAAAATACGTGTTGACAAGATAATATTGGATAGAGTTCAAATAATTTAACAAGGAAAAATCACATGAAAAAGCCACATTTTGATTTCGATACCCTCATAGATCGCACTCAGACACAAAGTGATAAATGGGCAAAATACCCAGACGATGTTATCCCAATGTGGGTCGCAGACATGGACTTTGACTCGCCTGAATGCATCAAAAGCGCCTTAAATAAACGCATCGATCAGGGGGTTTTTGGTTACACCCACGCATCCAAGTCCTTAAACAATGCCATCCTAAACCACCTAGAACATCGATATCATTGGTCCATCTCTCCTGCAGCTCTCTCCCATCTGCCGGGACTGGTTTGTGCTTTGCATTTGGCGGTCAGGGCGTTTTCCAACGAAGGCGATGGCATCGTCGTACCCGGTCCGGTGTATTACCACCTGAACCGAGCCCCACAGCTCGCAAAGCGCCAGCTAATAACAGTTGATATGACCATCCAACGAGACCGTTGGGTGCCGGATTTCAATCAATTAGAAAAGGCCTGCGCGCAAGCTAATGCGAAAATGATTCTCCTATGTAACCCTCACAATCCTGGTGGAACCGTCTATACAAGAGAAGAATTAACGCAAATCCATACACTCGCGAAAAAATATGATTTGCTTGTCGTCAGTGATGAAATTCACTGTGACCTGATTTTTGATGGCCTGCAACATATCCCTTTTGCCAGTCTAAACGACGACGCCGCTAAGCGAACCATCACACTAATGGCCCCCAGTAAAACCTTCAACATAGCAGGATTGGGCTACGCTTTTGCCATTATAGAAAACGCGAAACTAAGACAGACATTTAACGACGCCAAAAGCGGCTTAATTCCTTACCCCAACATGCTTGGTTTGGTTGCGGCCACGGCCGCTTACCAAGAAGGCCAACAATGGCACCAAGCATTGTTGAACTACCTCACCAAGAACCGTAATTTTTTGCAACAATGGCTAGAAAAAACGCCGTTTTCGATGCAAACACTTGAGGCAACCTACCTCGCTTGGATCGATGTTTCGGCCTTAGATGTTGATAATCCTCATCATTTTTTTCTTGAGGCAGGTGTTGGTGTCTCGGATGGTAAAGAATTTGGTAATTCGGCCTTTATTCGATTAAACTTTGGGTGTCCCATGCGTCAACTTGAACAAGCAATTGAGCGCCTTGAAGTCGCCTTAAAAAAGAATAGGGTTTTATAGAGTTATTCTTTAAAAACAGGTTGTTAGGCAAAAATAAACTCTACTAAAAGAGGTTATTGCGATGACGTTACCTGCAAGCAATTTTATCGATTATTATATCCAGCACGCGGCCTCAGCAATGCGCGATGATCTGCATGAAATCATTGATATAATGACTATAATAGCGCCGGATGCCGAGCTCTCTTTTGACCTCGGCATCCCTTATTTCCAACAAGAATCAGACTGGCTTTTTGGTGTGGCGGCCCGCCAAGATCACCTATGTATCTATTTTTCAGATACCAGCCTGTTTTATTCCTTTGCCCAGCGTCTGAATCATGCTCAATTTGGTGAAAATTGCCTACGCTTTCATCGCCTTAATGAGATCAATGTCAATGTCTTTACTGAGCTACTCAGCCAAATCAAAGCCAGCGCCGTAAAACGCAATCGTGAGCGACAGACACATTATTTACATTGATCCATTGTGACTGCTGCCGCGTAATATTGACCATCATTCTTTTGAGGCCGATCAGCCATAACACAATTAAAGCGTGTCATTGCTGATCGGTACGTTTAAGATAGAAACCACTGATAAAACAAGATAACGAAAAAAGAAAGGCTCGCATAAAGGCGACACGCTTGATGATCGATTTTACCGAACGCATAGGTATTTTCTTGATGCTACTTAGTACATTGCTGGTTTGGCAATGGCAGCGCCCGCGTAAACCACTGCGCTTGGCAGTACAACGCTGGCGACATAACGCCGCCTTAATGCTAACGAATGCATTGTGTGTACGGCTCTTACAACCGCTGTTACTTTCCCTCGTCGCGCTACTCAATACCAATAATGGACTCCTGCACAGTCTCAATCTGCCTTACTGGCTTACCTTTATTCTCAGTTTAATGTTGCTTGATGCCCTCATTTACTGGCAACACAGGCTATTCCATCGTATTCCTTGGTTGTGGCGTATTCACAAAGTCCATCATAGCGATCCCGAACTGGATGTCAGCTCCGCTGTTCGCTTCCATCCAGTTGAAATTATCCTATCGTTGATGATCAAAGCCTGTGCAATTTGGCTATTGGGCATTCCCCTAGCCGCCGTTTTAGTATTCGATATTTTGCTTAACGGCTTTGCTATGTTTAACCACACCAATACACGATTACCCAACTGGCTTGAGCCTTGGGTACGCGCGCTTATCGTCACACCAGACATGCACCGCATCCATCATTCACGGCGTCCACAAGAAGCCCATAGCAACTTTGGCTTTTGCTTAAGCATTTGGGACAGATGCTTCCGCAGCAATACAACACGCCCTCTGGACGGGGATGAGCAACTGAGCATCGGCCTACCTAGCCCCGCTTACTCACCCCCACATTCTTTTATTAACCTTCTCGTTATGCCCTTTGTTTCACCTTCTATCGCAACAGGACATAACGTATCCAGCAACAAGCCCCCCATTAAACGGGATAAATAGTATAGGGAACACTATGAGTTATCACGCTATTAACCAAATTGAAATGCGCATTATTGGCTGTTTGATCGAAAAAGAAATCACCACACCAGACCAATACCCATTAAGCCTGAATGCGCTCATCAACGCATGTAACCAAAAGTCCAATCGTGAACCCGTCACCCAGTACAGCGAATTAGACGTACAAGACGCCCTTGATGCATTAGTGGATCGCGGCCTAGTCACTGAAATATCGGGCTCCCATAGCCGTGTCAGTAAATATCAACACCGCTTTTGTAATACCGAATTTTCAGACTTACAACTTTCGCCTGCGGAAACCGCGATTATCTGCTTATTGTTTGTACGTGGCGCACAAACCCCAGGGGAATTACGCTCACGCAGTGGCCGTTTATACGGCTTTCAAAGCCGTGACGAAGTGGAAAGCGCCTTACAAAGTCTTCACGAAAAAACGGGTGGCCCTTATGTTGAGCAGCTGGCCAGAGAACCTGGAAAAAGAGAGTCACGTTATCGGGAATGCTTCTGCACTGAGCATAATGAACAAGACAAGGCCGTGACCGCCACCTTTGGTGAACCTCACAGCCACCAGCAAAGTGACCAAGACCCTTCACTTATCAAACGAATCACTGACCTGGAAGAACAAGTCCTAAGCCTATTGGAGCGAATTGAGCGCCTCGAAAATGCCAGTGGACTATAATAGCAATTAGCGTCAGACTAGCCGTCTTTAATATAAACGGCTCTGCTCACCAGACATTCACATTAAGGAGACACCCATGAACCAGATACGCTGGGGAATCATTGGAACAGGCAACATAGCCCGCCTATTTGCAAGCGACTTTTGCCATGCGAAATCCGGTGAACTGCGTGCCGTTGCCTCACGGGAAAAGACCTCAGCGGATAACTTTGCTGCTGAATTCGACATTGAATTAGCCTTTGTTGATTACTACTCCTTGATCCACAGCAATGAAGTCGACGTGATCTACATCGCCACGCCACACATGTCTCACTTTGACCTGACTAAAGCCTGCATTATGGCGGGCAAGTCTGTTTTGTGTGAAAAGCCTTTCACCATCAACGAGGCACAATCTCAGGAGCTCTTTGAACTGGCTGCGGAAAAAGAAGTCTTTGTTATGGAAGCCATGTGGACACGCTTTAATCCCGTCATAGAGCAAGTGATTGAATGGGTCGAAGAAGGGGAAATTGGTACGCTTCATAGTGTTCAAGCCAATTTCAACTTTCTAGCACCAACCGATCCAGAGCATCGCTTAATGAACCTAGAAATGGGCGGCGGCGCTTTGCTTGACATTGGTATCTACCCTGTCTTCTTAGCACAATTGTTGTGTGGCAAACCCGACTTTATCCAAAACCAAGCCGTTATTGGTGAGACCAATGTGGATGTTTTTGAGCAGTTACTCTTAGGCTGGAACAGCGGACAATTGGCCTCCTTAGAAGCCTCATTAATCTCTTGCAACCCCAACCGAGCGGTCCTATCGGGAGCCAAAGGCTACATCGAAATTGACTCCCCTTGGTTCATGGCAAAATCCTGTCGTTTGATCAATCACGAAGGACAAGAACGCGCCGTGGAGTTTGATTTTCCAGGACTCGGCTATCAATTCGAAGTAGATGAAGTTAACCGTTGTCTGATGGAAGAACTACTGGAAAGCCCAAACCACCGTTGGGAAGACACCCTAGAACTGATCGCTACCCTTGACGAAGTCCGTCAAGACATCGGTCTTCAATATCCTGGAGAACCGGATTTTTACGAAGAAGACTTGGAACATCACCATCATGAGCACCACCATCATAAGCACTGATTGAGCAAAGCAGTGCTATCTAACCTAAGCATCTGACCTAAGCATCTGACCTAAATCTCCTGCTCTTTGGGAGGTTTAGGCCACCTTCTGCAAAACACTCTCTCACCCCTTCTCGTTATACCAATATTGATATATTCATTCCCTCAACTGGCATTTGAATCACCTCATAGAGAACTCTATTCTCAATACGTCAGAGAACTTAGTAAGTCGCTAACTCTCTCATGGAAAATAATAAAAATAAGAGGAATTTCGTATGATCGATCGCTCAAGACGTCAACAGTTATCATGGTTCGGCACACTCAAGCAACATATCCTAACGACCGTACTCTGTGTCGCATTGCCTGTGTGTTCTGTCTCTGCCAGCGCAGAAAACTTAACCATTGGCTTTTCGCAAATCGGCTCCGAAAGCGGCTGGCGCACATCAGAAACAGAATCCATCAAAGCCGAAGTGGAACGCCGTGGCTACAATCTAAAATTCTCCGACGCCCAACAAAAGCAAGAAAACCAAATCAAAGCGGTGCGCTCTTTTATTGCTCAAGGGGTTGATGGGATTTTGCTTGCCCCTGTCGTCGAAACTGGCTGGGATCAAGTGCTCAAAGAAGCAAAGCGTGCCCATATCCCCGTAGTCTTAGTGGATCGTGGCGTGGATGCTAATCCAGACCTATATCTCACCAAAGTTGCTTCCGACTTTAGGGAAGAAGGCGCCCTTGCTGCTTCTTGGCTAGCAGCAAAAACCAACGGCAAATGCAATATCGTCGAATTGCAAGGCACGGTGGGCTCTTCTGCGGCCATTGATCGCAAAGCTGGCTTTGATGCGGTTATCAGTAATTTCCCAAATATGAAAATCATCCGTTCTCAATCTGGGGATTTCACTCGCGCCGGTGGTAAAGAAGTTATGGAAAGCTTCCTGAAAGCCGAAAGCAATCCTAAAAAAGACATCTGCGCTCTGTTCTCCCATAACGATGACATGGCCTTAGGTGCCATTCTTGCCATGAAAGAAGCGGGGATCAAACCTAGCAAAGACATTCTTGTCGTCTCGATTGATGGTGTGCCAGATATTTTCAAAGCCATGATGGATGGTGAAAGTAACGCCACCATTGAGCTTAATCCACATTTAGGAGCGCCTGCCTTTGATGCCATTCTTGCCTATCGTGCAGGAAAAACAGTGCCTAAATGGATCAAAGCCAACGGCCCGCTGTACTTACCTGATACCGCCGCCGCAGAGTATAACAAACGCAAATAATGTGGCTTCCCCTTGGGCGTGCGTCATCTGTTTCTCATTAGGATGCCGCACGCTCACAGGCGTGAATGACGTATGAAGTAGGCCAAACAGGAGCGCTTACCCATGGCACCTCATAGCAATGTAAAAGACCACTCAAGAACGACAAGCGATCACCGCTCTGCCTTGTTAGAAATTCGTTCCCTCTCCAAATCCTTTACAGGTGTGCAGGCACTAAACGCCGTCTCCCTGCAAGTGAATAAAGGCGAAATTCATGCTTTGCTCGGCGAAAACGGCGCAGGGAAATCGACCCTCATCAAAGTCCTCACAGGCGTCCACCCAAGAGACGAGGGCGATATAAAGCTAGATGGCCGAGCCATCCACGCCCGTGATAGCGGCCATGCTCAGCAATTAGGCATAAGCACTGTCTATCAGGAAGTCAATTTAATCCCCAGTATGTCGGTCACTGAAAACCTAACCCTACAGCAACAGGAAAAATCCTTTGGCCTAATCAACTGGAAAAAAGCCGATGCACGCGCCAGAGCCCTATTGGCCAGAGTGGGACTGGAAAACATCGATCCATCCCGACAACTCGACCGCTACTCCATTGCCATACAACAACTTATCGCCATTGCCAGGGCCCTAAGCAATGAGGCAAAACTGCTGATTTTAGACGAACCGACCGCCAGCCTTGATGCCAGTGAAATCAAGCAGCTCTTTAGCTTGATGACTCAACTCAAAAACCAAGGCATGGGCATTATTTTTGTCACCCACTTTCTCGACCAAGTGTATGACATCACTGACGTTATCACGGTATTACGCAATGGCGAATGCGTGGGAACGTTTCCCACCGCCTCGTTAAGCCGTTCCGATCTTGTCAGCCATATGGTTGGTAAATCGTTAGACGATCTTGCCACCTCCAGCGACCATCAAACCACTGGAAAGCCTCAAAACACTCTACTGACCATGCAACATGTCGGAAAACAACGTTTTCTACATCCCCTTGATTTGACCATACATGCCGGTGAGATTGTCGGTGTGGCCGGTTTACTGGGCTCAGGACGAACCGAGTTATGCGAACTGGCCTATGGCTCGACAAAGCCAGACCAAGGTCACATTACACTCCACCAAGACTCATCAGCAACACCAACAGCTGAGCCCACCTCACTAACAAAAAAGTCGCTGCGTCAGACGATTCAATCGGGAATGGGCTATTGCCCAGAAGATCGTAAATTAGACGGCATCGTGGCCGAGTTAAGTATACGTGAAAACATGATTCTGGCCTTACAAGCCAGCAAAGGCTGGTGGCGCTCCATTGCCATGTCTGAACAGAAAAAACTGGTTGACGATATGATCAAACGCCTAGCCATAAAAACCCCAGATATGGACAAACCCGTGGGCGAATTAAGTGGCGGTAATCAACAGAAAGTCATTCTCGCGCGTTGGCTGATTACCCATCCAAAACTGCTTATTCTAGACGAACCCACCCGAGGCATTGATATTGGCGCACATCACGAAATTATCCAAATCATGCAAGAGCTTTGCGAACAAGGTATGGGCCTATTAGTGGCCTCATCCGAACTCGAAGAGTTAGTCATGTTTGCTCACCGTGTGGTGGTCATGAAAGATCATCACAAAGTCGCTGAGTTGCGCGGTAGCGATGTCTCAGAACAAGCTATCCTTCATACCATTGCGAGCTAAATGGACACGCTATGATAGACATTAGACCTCCCATAAAAGCCACCAATATGAAAAAACATCACGCATTACAACATCTATTAAAACGGCTGCAGAAGCAGCCTAAAACCCTTGCCCCCTTTGTCTCCCTGCTGTTGATTCTTAGCGTTACCGCTCTGATCACACCCGGTTTTTTAGAGGTTAAATTTGTCAACGGTCATCTATATGGCAGCTTAATCGATATTCTCCATCGTGGCACCCCAACGGCCTTAGTGGCTCTGGGCATGGCAGTTGTTATTGGAACACGAGGCATCGATTTGTCTGTCGGTGCGGTCATCGCTATTTCCGGTGCGGTCACCGCTGTACTCACGGTAAACACAGATTGGCCTGTCTGGATCGTCATTGCCTGTGCACTGGGCAGTGGCTTAGTCTGCGGACTCTGGAACGGCCTGTTGGTATCGATTTTTAATATTCAACCCATTGTTGCCACGCTTATTTTAATGGTGGCTGGGCGAGGCATTGCCCAAATGATTACCGAAGGACAAATCGTTACCTTTCATTCAACGGTGCTTAATGCCATCGGTAATGAATTCTTTTTAGCCTTTCCCATTCGTGTGTGGATTGCCCTTGGTATGATAATACTAACCATAGTCGTGATGCGTAAAACCTCACTGGGGTTGTTTATTGAAGCCGTCGGGGCCAATGTTAGAGCCAGTCGCTTAGTCGGCATTGAAGCACGCCTATTGGTACTATCCGCCTATATGTTTTCCGGCTTTTGCGCCGCCTTAAGTGGTATTATCATCGCGGCCGATATTCGCGGAGCGGATGCTAATAATGCTGGCTTGTGGCTCGAACTGGATGCCATTCTTGCCGTCGTGCTAGCGGGGGCCTCCCTCGCGGGTGGACGCATCTATCTAGGGCTCACCATTATTGGCGTATTGATTATTCAAACCCTTACCACCGCGATTTTAACCAGCGGTTTACCTGTACAATACAATCTGGTTGTTAAAGCCACCATCATTCTGGCGGTGTTGCTTATTCAATCCCCCACCACAAGGCAATGGTTAGCAAAACGCTTCCAATCTAAAAGAGGGCAAAACGCTAAAAAAGGACAAAACAGTACATCATCTCAGAATCATGGGAGAGCAGATCAATGATCAACGAGCGTAATCTTCCTATTTTCGCCACACTCACCGTGTTTCTCTTACTTTATGGGTTTGGCATGTATGAATACAAAGGCTTTCGCGACACCCTTGTCTTTACCAATCTATTAACAGACAATGCTTTTTTAATCGTCACCGCAGTGGGAATGACGTTTGTCATTTTATCGGGTGGGATCGACCTTTCCGTCGGTTCCATGATCGCCTTCATCGGTGTGTTAATGGCCTATCTAATCACCAGCTTGCACATTCATCCCATCCTTGCCATCGCCATTTCACTGATTGTCGGCACTGCCTTTGGCGCGACCATGGGCATGATTATCTCTGTATTTGAGATTCAGCCCTTTATTGTCACCTTGGCGGGTATGTTTCTCTTTAGAGGGCTCGCCTATTTAATCAATTTAAATGCCGTCCCGATTAACCACCCTTTTATCACTGCCTTGTCTGACATCTATGTCAGTGTGCCAGGGCGTGGCGGTTTAACCTTTATCGCCATGGCGATGTTGGTGCTCTTAGTTGTAGGAATTTTGATCGCTCGTCGCACACGCTTTGGCATGAACGTCTATGCCATTGGCGGAGACAAACAGTCGGCCGCCTTACTGGGGGTCCCCATCAAAAAAACCACCGTCAAAATCTATGCCTTAAGTGGTTTATACAGCGCTCTGGCTGGGGTTATCTTTGCCATCTACACCAGCTCCGCCTACCCTTTGGCCGCCGTGGGAGTGGAATTAGACGCCATTGCTGCGGTCGTCATCGGCGGCACGTTGCTGACTGGCGGAGTCGGTTATGTCTTCGGCTCTTTTTTAGGGGCCATGATCCAAGGCGTGATTCAAACCCTTATTACCTTTGATGGCAGCCTCAATAGTTGGTGGACTAAACTCGCCATTGGCGGCCTCTTGCTCTTTTTTATCTTGCTGCAAAAAGCCATTGTTTTCTGGGCCAAAAAACGTAGCCCTGCCACATAACAACGGATCACACCTGATACATATTCACATCTTATGTCACGAGTAAGCGTTAGGATGGCAAATGCCCTGCCATCCTAACCAACTAACCAACTAACCAAAGATGTGCTGGCTCAATAACACACTCACTGGCAAGGTCACCACACAAAGTAACGTTTGTAAGGTGATAAACGCCGCCATGCGCTCACTGTCTCCTCCTAACTGCCGCGCCAAAGCATACCCAGAGGCCGCCGTTGGCACCACACCAAATAAGATCGCCACCAAGGCAGGCACACCGGTTATATCCAGCCACCAACATGACAAAGCCACCAACCCGGTAAAGACCACAAAGCGAGCCACAGCCGACCACACAAACGTCATGCCTACAGAACGAATCACCTCAAAGCGCACACTGGCGCCCACCGCCAATAACACCATTGGCAACGCCGCCTTCGCTAAAATAGACACCGTATCCGAGACCAGCGGTATGGGCGTTAGCCCAGCCAAATTCAGCCCCGCTCCTAGCACGATAGAAACAATCAGAGGATTACGTATTAACGCATTAATCACCAATTGAGAAAGAGACGGCGCGGTTTTTCCTCGCTGTAATGCTGCTGATTTGCCATGCAGCAACACCATCGATACCACCACAAAGACATTAATGGATGGAATCAACACAGACGCCCCAAGCACCGCCAGCGTTAAACCTTGTGCGCCATACAAACTGGATGCCAATGCCAGCGTCAAAAACGTATTAAAGCGTACCCCAGCTTGCAACATGGATGAGGTGACAGGCGCTTTCACCTTAAGCATAAAAGCACAAGCAAAAACAAACACCGCCGTCCCCGCCATAGCCAACAGTAAGATCAACCCATAACGAAATAGCAAAGGATTCGAAAAATCCATTGTCGAGGTGTGATTGAATAACAGTGCAGGAAACAACACCCAGTAAGCCAGCTTATCAACACCACTCCAAAAACCGTCTGCCGGAAAACGCCAGCGCTGGCACAATGCGCCTATCATCAGCAATAAAAAAATCGGAACAATCGAAACAGACAACGACAACATGACACGTCCTTCTTATCATCTCATTAAGCAAAATGCGTTAGCGTCTATTCAGCCTTCAACAATTGCCAGTCTTGTGCTGCTAAAGCCTCAATAAACCAGCTCAATCCTCGGCCTGGGTCATCTTTGCGCCAAGCGATATAACTCATGTGATTCTGTCTTGGTAGTTCACACTCTCTGATAACCAGTCGTCCAGACATCACTTCATGATCGACAAAGTGCCTCGGCAAATACCCTACGCCCAACCCTAAACACAAGGCCTGAACTTTACTCATCATATTATCAACTCGAAGCACCTGGCGGCTTTCAAACAGTCCAGAATCCCGTTGTGGCAAAATTTTGGTTGAATCTGCCACCACAATCGACGGATGTTCACGCAGCTGAGCTGCAGTAATCGGGCCTTCTGTTAACGCCAGCGGATGAGTCGGTGCCACCGTAAAGACAAATTCAAGTTCCCCAATTGGGCGGGTATGAAAGCGTCCTTTAGGTAAATCCCCTGATGCTCCGACGACCAAATCCACCCTATCATCCTGTAAAGCATCCCAAGCCCCGGCAATGGCTTCTTCCGATAAACTGATCTGCACTGGACGGTTTTGCGCCAAAAACGCCCCCACTACCGTCAATAATGGCAACTCTGGCAATGCCGTATCACGGGCGATTCGCAGCTTTGGCTCCCAGCCAGACTCTAACTGCTTAACCGAATCCTCCAAGCGCGCCGCGGCGTCTAATATCGTTCGCCCTTTATCAAGCACAAGCCGTCCAGCGGGAGTAAGCACCGCCCGTTGGCGAGAGCGATCAAACAAACTGACGCCTAAATCTTCTTCTAATTTTTTCATCGTATAGGTCAAGGCAGACGGCACTTTATACAATGCATCCGCAGCGGCAGCAAAACTGCCAAATTGCTCAATCGCCTCCAACACCCGTAATGCCTCTAACGTAACCGCATGAGCCATAAACACACCCTTATCCATTAGCCTTCAATATTTTTGAAATACTACCTCAAAAGCTTCCGATTTTCTTTGCCTTTCTTAACGCCTACACTGCTTCTATACCTTAGGCGACGTGACTTAACACAAGCTCACAACAGGCATACATCCTGCTCGCCACAAACACACTATTAGGAGAAGCTGTATGATCACCATTAGAAAAGCAGAAGATCGTGGCACCGCAAACTTCGGTTGGTTAAACAGTCACCACACTTTTTCATTTGGCCATTACTATGACCCTAAACACATGGGGTTCTCACATCTGCGTGTTATCAACGACGATACCGTCACCCCAAGCGCAGGCTTTGAAACCCATGGTCACAAAGACATGGAAATTATCAGCTACGTATTACAAGGCCGTATAGCCCACAAAGACAGTACTGGTAATATCAAAGAGCTACCCGCAGGGGAATTCCAGCTGATGTCCGCTGGCAAAGGCATCTACCATAGCGAATTCAACGCCTCCGATTCGCAGACGCTAAAATTCCTACAAATTTGGATTCAACCAAACGAATTTGGTGGCACACCTGGTTACCAACAAAAGGATTTTGGTCAACAAGAAGGCCTAACCACCGTCATCACACCTGATGGCCGCGACGGCACCTTAAGCATCAAGCAAAATGCCAGCCTTCATCAATTGATCTTATCAGCAGACAAAGCACAGGATCTAAATGTGGAAAACAAACGCAGTCTCTACATCCATCAAATTGAAGGCGAACTAACCCTACAAGATGGCACAGTACTCCATCCAGGCGACGGTGCAAAAATCACCGAAGAGGGCAAAGTGCAACTTCACAATACAGGCCAAGACACCGTCAAAGCCCTAGTGTTTGACCTAGTGGAAGCCGCGCACTAACCTCCTTATATCGGACGACTTTGACCAATCTGACAGAAATAAAAAAAGCCTAATTTATTATCAAATTAGGCTTTCTCTTTCTTTATCTGCTTGATTAAGCGCTAACCAAGCTTGCAACTGACTGACCACCGCCTGCGGCTGCTCCATCGACGTCATATGCCCCGATTCCTCGATCACATGCAACTCGCCATCCGGCACCAGCAACAACATCGCCTCATGCAGCGAAACAGGGGTCCAACTGTCCTGACGACCACACATCAATAATACAGGGCACGCCACCTCACGTAACACACAAGTCGCATCGGGACGCTGTACCAATGCATTGACCTGAGCCGTAAAGGTTGCCAACGTTTGCCGCTCCATCATCGCTAATATAGACGTGACCAAAGGATCGTCCTTTAAGCGATCTGGATGAACCATCTCCGCAAGCAATTGGCGCCCCATCACTGCCATCCCTTTCTCTTTAGCCAGTGCCAGCAAAGCGAGCAGAGAGGCTTTTTCCTGCTCCCCTTTGTGATCTTTCGGAAGCGCCTTATAGCCCGTATCCAACAAAACCAAATGACTCACGCGCTCCGGTGCTTGACGATAAACCTCTAACGCCACCAAGCCTCCCATAGAATGCCCCACCAGAGCAAAACGCTCTGGGGACGATTGCAACACGACCTCCGCCATGGCTTCTATGGAATCGGCATCCCCATAATCCACCACCGACACCTCATCACGAGGAAACGGAGACAACACTGACTGCCAAACAGCAGCATCACATAACAAACCAGGTAGGAATAGATACGACATCACGCCCTCCTTTTTATCAAGTTTTCATGATAAACACTGCCTACTCATGTTTCACTTAACCATTCACCCCTGTCCATAAAAACAAAAGATCACACAAAACAAAAGGACAATCCGCTAAAAGGTCACTTACAATTTAAAAGACTCTTGATTCGCATCACAATCACAACCACCTAGAATCTTGTCGAGGTAAAAAAGGCAGCATCACCTGATAAAGCGTCACCACTTAACAAAAGAGGCTTAAACTCAATGAGACAAACAGACTTTAAACCACTTGGCTGCACCCAATGCGCCAACGCTTGCGATCTTGAGTTTGACTTCACTATGGCGTTTCAGCCCATTATTAACACCAAGAACAAAAGCATCTACGCACAAGAAGCGCTCGTGCGGGGGCTTAACCAAGAAAGTGCTTATCAAGTCCTGCAAAACGTCAACCAAACCAACCTCTACCGTTTTGACCAAAGTTGCCGCGTAAAAGCCATCAAATTGGCTTCAGAACTGGGCATACAAACAACCGACAGCCGCTTAAGCATCAACTTTCTGCCCAACGCCATTTACAAGCCAGAACTGTGCCTGCGCACCACACTAAACGCCGCCGAGTTATACCAATTTCCGCAAGAAAAAATCATCTTTGAATTCACCGAAAACGAACAAATTATCGATAGCCAGCACTTAAAATCCATCATCGAATACTATCAAGACCAAGGCTTTCTCACCGCCACAGACGACTTTGGCGCAGGCTTCAATGGCCTCAATCAACTTGCTGACCTACAAACCGACATCATCAAAATTGACATCGCCTTGATCAGAAATATCGACCAAGACAAAACCCGACAAACCATCGTCAAAAACCTCATCAACCTATTTAACGATCTTAATATCACCATCATCGCTGAAGGCATCGAAAAACAAGCCGAATACCACACCCTAGAAGACATGGGAATCCACCTATTCCAAGGCTACTACTTCGCCAAACCCAGCTTTGAATCCCTTGCCGAAATCAACTGGGGGTAAATCGACCTGACCTAAGCCGCACCTGCGACAGCGAACGTATCACCGCAGCTCTTCTGGCTCATAGATCAATCTCGTTACTCCCGCACGTTCGAGGGAACGTTTATTTCTATTGTTGTAGGTTTTGATAGCTCACAATTTATCCCCATGTGTTCGGGGAACACAGTCGGAAGCTCGGAGCCAGTAACAATAGACCCGGTTTATCCCCGTGTGTTCGGGGAACCAAATAGCAATTGGCGTCCTTTAGTATTTAGATCAATCCATGCTTCGTTTACCCATTGACTGACTCATCAACGAGTTGCCCTGATCATCCAGTTTCTTGGGGTGAGGCTTTTCTCGCAGAATGTGCCGATCTCCACTTGATAGCCGTTTTCTTCTAGGTACATGGCACGGTCGAGGATAAGCCAGTATTCCAATGCTGGTCGAAATAGCTGGCTGATGGTTTCCAGCTTTTGCACCTGTTTTGCTCTGGCTTCGCCGATAGGTTCGAATTCTGCGAATGGATTGGCTGCAATGAAATCCGTAAGACCTTTTTGCTTAGCGGCCCAGTGACAAAAAGCATCGAAGCCTTGTGTCAGTATGGCTTTTTGTACCGAGGGCACAGGTAGGTAATCATCTTGTTGACGGGCGGCTCGCTGCCAGGAATCAAAGCCTAGTCGGTAGGTCAGTTCAAGTTGTTTTAGGCGCTGTTCCCGTGCGCCAGCGGTGGCGACTTCTTTAACAGCAAGTTTCAGGTCGGCTTGGCGCAAGATCAATGGCGATTGTTGGGCGGTTTGCGATAATGGCTGATAAAATTCATCTTTAGTGAGATGATAACAACAGGGAGAAAGGCACAAAACGGGGGTCTTAGCGGCCACGGCTTGTTTGATCAGTTCAAGATGCAAATCCCCACAGGCATGCAGCGCGACAGCGCAGTGAGCATTCGCTAATGCTGAGCGCCCTTCTCCTTTGAGCACATCTGCGTGGCTGAAAGTTTGACGTAGGTTGAGACGCTCTGCATCTTGTTTTCCTGCCTCACACAAGCTTTGTTGCCATTCTAGGCTGTGGACTTTTGTATTGCCTTGAAAGGCCAGTAATTTACCTAAATGCCCCTTACCTGCACACCATTCAAGGTAGTCCTCAGCAATGGGGGTAACGTTAGCAAAAGCGGTTATCTGCTGCCACTTTCGTCCTTTGATGCCCACAGAAAAATAGCTTGGTACGGCTTTGTCGCGCTCCATGATGCGACTCAAGGAGGGAGCCCTCAACCAGGTTTGACAAGGAGCAAGAAAGGGAAAGTGTTCGATCAGATCCGCTTTACGATCGGCGTCTTTCTCAGCAAAACGAACGCGAGCCAAATAGTGTGCCAGTTCGGGATAGTTCCCCTTCCAAGGAATGTCTAAATCGACAAAGGTATCGATTTTCCAAAGAGACTGATGGGTTCTTAGCCAGCCATCAATGTGTTGGAAAGTGGCAGGTAATGAGGACATAATTTAGCTCTTATTGGGCTGTCTTTTTTTCTTTACAGACAGGGTAATATTTCCGCAGATTTTACATTGTATTTTGCCATAAAAACGGCAAAATGAAGAGGCAACTAAAGCAACGACCTATTCGCAGTCATTTTGCTGTGACCAACAACAAGGACTCCATATTTATCATGTTCAAGCACCTTAAAGCCGTTTCTGGCGACCCGCTGTTAGCCCTTATCATTGCCCATAAGAATGATCCTAACCCAAAGAAGATTGATTTGGGTGTGGGCGTCTATAAAGACGATTTTGGTAATACGCCAATTTTAAACACGGTAAAAAAAGCCGAAGCGATACTGCTTGAGCAAGAGGATTCAAAAAGTTATCTAGGGATTTTTGGTGCGTCTGAATTTGAGCCCATTATTCAAAACCTAGTATTGGGTGAAGGGAATGAGTTGATCCGCTCTGGCCGTATTCGCTCAACACAAACACCCGGCGGTACCGGCGCTTTAAAAGTGGCGGCGGACTTTATCAGCGCGAATTTGCAGGATGCGCGTTTATGGGTGAGTGATCCAACTTGGGGAAACCATAAGTCTATTTTTCATTCTGCTGGTGTCGAGGTCAAAGATTACCCTTACTACGACCCTGAAACAAACGGACTACGCTTTGACGATATGATGGCGACTCTGAAAGCCGAAGTTAAAGAAGGCGATGTCTTATTACTGCATGCTTGCTGCCACAATCCAACCGGTATTGACTTACAACTCGATCACTGGAAAGCCCTAACAGATTTTGTCAACGAGCGAGGTTTATTGCCATTGGTTGATGCGGCTTATCAAGGCTTTGGCGATGGCTTAGATGAAGATCTAGCAGGCCTTCGTTATATGGCGGCCCGTGTGCCAGATATGTTAATCGCCAACTCGTTCTCAAAGAACTTTGGCATTTACCGCGAGCGCTGTGGTGGTTTAAGCGTGATTGCCGAAACCAAAGACGAAGCCGATGCGGCATTGTCTATTATTGGCCAAGCGATTCGCGCTAACTATTCTATGCCACCAGCACACGGTGCAGCAGTCGTGTATACCGTTATGAGCAATCCAGAATTAAGAGCGGAATGGGAGCTAGAAGTCGCCGAGATGCGCAATCGCATCAATGGCCTACGTGAAAAGTTAGTTGCAAAATTAGCCACTTCTGGTGTGAGCAAAGACTTCAGCTTTATCAAAGACCAGCGCGGCATGTTCTCTTACTCAGGTTTAACACTTGAGCAAGTACGTACTTTGCGCAGCGAATATTCTATCTATATCGCTGACACTGGCCGCATGAGCGTCTCAGGCGTAAGCGACAATAACATCGACTACCTATGCGAAAGTATCGCGAAGGTTGTTGGTTAATTTTACCCAAAAATAGCAAAAAACCGCGAAGGTCAACTGAGCCTCTCGCGGTTTTTTTTATGATCGATATTCAAATACAGATTTAAACAGCACACTATTATCAGCCAAGACAGCTGACTTGAAATACTTCAATGCAAGGTATGCGGTTTTTCATTCTGTTGTTGTGCCCCTTGGATTTCAGGGTGGTTAAATTGCGCTAAGCGTAAGATTGACGGCTCGATGGTATCACGCCAAAACTCCACTTCTTCTTCGACCATATTCTCCAGCTTTTTCCAGCCAGTTGAGGTGCCAAACAGACGTACAGGCGCAAGTACTTCATTGTAAAAATCACGGTTACTTTCGTCTAAGCCTAAACCTGCCAAGCGAGCACCACGCACAAACCCAAGACACCACTCTTCGACCACTAACTTAAATTCACCCTCTAACTCTTGTTCTAGATAGACGGGTGAGATCTCACCATGAATCAGGGCATTCATGGTTTCCATGTACATGATCAACACAAGGCTTAGGAACTCGTCTTCTTCCTCTTGTGTTAACCATTCAGGTTGATCTTCTTCTGCTCCCCAAATGGTGGCGAGCCATTGATCTGGTGCCAGCTCTTGTGCACTGCAACCGATAGCGGTTAAAAAACCATCCAACTCAGACACACACAGCAAGGAACGCTCGCACCCGTAGGCAGACAGATAATAGTCTAATCGCTCGTATAACTCTTCTTCACTTATGACGCTTTGGTCTTCATTCTCAGACATTGACTGCATTCCGCTTCATGTGTGTTTCTTTTATTTTAACGCGATTCACGTAAATTTGCCTGCAGAAAAATGCTATGCAATAAGATAAACCGTTCACAAGAGAAAGGTTCATCTTATCCCTGTTGGCCTGATAGCTCTCTGGCGTACATTAAAATCTGATTAGGAGTCCAGATACCACGACCTAGCTAACCTCACCATTGGATTCAGCATTTGGGCATTTCATAACAGCAATATCTATAAAAGTCGACCACCAATAACACGACGAACTACTTGCTCTAAATCCCTCTTGAATGCATCGAAAGAAGGCATAGAGATTCGGTGAATATCGATATTATTATTTAGCAATAACTCATTCATCTGCTGAGCAGAAGACCGTCCATTTAAGGCCCGATCAAGTTGATCTTTTAGCGAGTTATCTACATTATCGTTGCCTGACTCATTTTCAAGCCTTGCGCAGTGTTGGTATGGGTTATCTTTGGTAGCGCAAAGTAACCACGCTTCAGATTTTGGTTTAGACATCATGGCAACACCATAATCAAACGATTCAGCCAAAAAGCCATTTAACATGGATTGTCTTTTATTAGTCCAATCGCCTCGCCCAGCGGATGCGGTACCGTCAGAGTCGCGGAACAACACAGCAACGACATCATCATCTACTTCATCAGACAACGACTTTGCTTTAATCGCTAGCGCTCTGGCATTCTCATAATAATACTTGGTTTCAGTTCGTTTCTTTTTGCCTGGCATAGACAGCGCTTTTTTACTTGATCTTGGTTTGTTTTCGGCAAGATAAGATTCTGATACATAGGTGACTCTCTCGGTATCAATATGAGATAAAACGTATCCTTGGGTACACTCAATCAAGCTATCTATAATGTGTGCCATAGGGCCTGCTGAAAACATATTGCTTGAGCAACTTGATGTCGCATTATTACATACTCCAATATCAGTGGCTCCTTCCCCGCTTAACAACAAGTACACGTTAAGAGCTCCTTGCTTCCAAACTGGCTATTTCTTCATAAAGTTGCGTTAAGTCCGTATCAACAAACGCTTCACCAGGCCCCATAAATTCAAGCTTTTTAGACATACTGGGAATATCAAACAATCGAATCGATTGGGTGTGGCCCTTCGCGTTTTTGTATAAGTACACAACACCTTTTTTAGCAATGTCATCTTCCATAAAATTTAAAATCATTGGACTATGAGTTGTCACTAAGACCTGATCGTTAGTATCAACCAAATGATCAATAAGATATTCAATAAGTTCAGGGTTGATGCCATTTTCAATTTCATCAAATAGCAAGAAGGCATTGCCTAGCTCAAGCTGAACGAGAATCGCCATCAAGCGCAACATGCCATCATTAAGATGTCTAGCTGTCGTCGTGATTTTTTGCTTTTCATAGTGCTCGACAACCTCCAACTGCTTCCAGCCAGACGCAAGTGACTTCGTCTTTATTTCATCCAAGCTTTTATATATTGTCTTCAGTTTTTCAGCCAAGTGTTTTTTCACAACTGGGCCGGACTCATCTATATAAGCTGATAGTTTTTCTCCGCCTAGCCCTAACTTTCCATCCGATGAACGTGCACGGCTGCGCAATAATTCCGGCGAAATTAACTCTAAAGAATTGATATTCATCATCAACTCTTTCACTTTTCGTAATATTTTATTTTGCTGACTGCCTTTAAAAACGGAAAGAAAAGAGCCTTGATATTCAAACACTATCTCATATCGTTTGGATTCAAAAGTGTAGTAACCATCCTCAATAGAAAGCACTTTTTTGCTATCCCCATCATAAATGGTTTCTTTCGTACAACTTAATGAGCTTCGATTAAAACTCCCTTCCCAAAATATTCTTTCACCTTCTATATCAAACTCAATAACAAAAGAAATATTACTTCGCTTAGACAACTTTGAGTTCAAATCAGCACTCACCCAATGGCGGCGGTTCAGCCAATCATGCATTTCACCAATCATCAATTGGGATAAAAAATCCAAAGCTTGTAAAACGGTAGATTTACCTGCGCCATTAAGACCCACTAAACAGGTGAAATTTGCCAGCGTAAACTCAAAATCCACAAGTGATTTAAAATTATCGATTTTTATATTACGGATCATATTTGTCACCAATAAATCTAGATTTCATTACCTGGCACCTTTGGTCATGAAGTCAAAGACCAGACCTCCCTATTACACTTCTACGATGGCTAGGTTACCGTAGGTTTCTAGCCAGTTTTTGCGATCCCCAGCGCGTTTTTTGGACAACAGTTTATCGAGCAATTCGCCAGTGTCGACTGGGTCATCCATGGTCAGTTGAATCAAACGACGGGTGTCTGGTGCCATGGTGGTTTCACGCAGTTGCGATGGATTCATTTCACCCAAGCCTTTGAAGCGCTGTACGTTTGGCGTGCCACGTTTATTCTCTGCCGCCATTTTATGTAGAATGATGTCTTTTTCTTCATCATCTAAGGCGTAGGACACTTCTTTACCCAAATCGATACGGTATAAAGGCGGCATGGCGACAAATACATGGCCCGCTTTCACAAGGCTGGAAAAATGGCGTACAAATAAAGCACATAACAAGGTGGCGATGTGCAGTCCATCCGAGTCGGCATCGGCTAGGATACAGATTTTTCCATAGCGTAGACCAGATAAGTCTTCTTCTCCAGGATCCACCCCAAGGGCAACAGAAATATCATGTATTTCTTGGGAGCCAAGTACTTGGCTAGATTCCACTTCCCATGAGTTGAGGATTTTACCGCGCAATGGCAAGATCGCTTGAAAGTCTTTATCACGGGCTTGCTTAGCAGAGCCACCTGCGGAATCCCCTTCCACTAGGAATAATTCGCTTCGGCTGGAGTCTTGTCCCGCACAATCGGCCAATTTACCGGGGAGCGCTGGCCCTTGGGTGATTTTTTTACGCACCACTTTTTTGCTGGCTTTCAGACGCTTTTGCGCGCTGTTAATAACAAGATCAGCAATTTTCTTCCCATCCTCCACATGTTTGTTTAGCCATAAGCTAAAGGCGTCTTTTGCTGTAGCAGAAATAAAAGGAACAATCTGACGAGATGATAAACGCTCTTTGGTTTGGCCTGAAAACTGCGGTTCTTGTAATTTTGCCGATAACACGTAGCTACAACGATCCCACACGTCTTCTGCGGTCAATTTTACCCCACGCGGTAGCAGATTATGGAAGTCACAGAACTCTCGAATGGCTTCTAATAAGCCCGTACGTAAACCATTGACGTGGGTACCGCCTTGAGCGGTAGGAATCAAATTGACATAGCTTTCGGTAATCAGCTCTCCCCCTTCGGGAAGCCACTGCACGGCCCAGTCTACCCCTTGTGTTTTTTCTGTTAACCCACCAAGGAAAGGCTCTTCTGGCAATAATTCAAACCCTTCATTGGCTTGAGCTAGGTAGTCTTTTAAACCATCTTCGTAGAACCATTCCTCGCGTACTTCTTCGCTGCCACTTTGATCGATAAAGATGACATGTAAGCTAGGACACAAGACGGCTTTGGCTTTAAGCAAGTGTTTTAGGCGCGATAGGGAATATTTAGGACTATCGAAGTATTTCCCATCGGCGGTAAATTTCAGCTTGGTCCCCGTGTTCTTTTTACCAACCGTACCAACTTCATTTAATTCAACGGTTTTAAAACCGTCGGCAAAGGCAATATGGTGGATTTTGCCATCACGTTTTACCCAGACTTCTAAAGAGGTAGATAGGGCGTTTACTACAGAGACCCCCACACCATGCAAACCACCAGAAAACTGATAGTTATCGCCAGAAAACTTACCGCCAGCATGCAGTTTGGTTAGGATCAATTCGACACCTGACACCCCTTCTTCTGGGTGAATATCTACTGGCATCCCTCGTCCATTATCTTCCACACTTAACGAGCCATCTTCATAGAGAGTGACTTCAATACGATCAGCATGGCCAGCAAGCGCTTCGTCCACTGAGTTATCAATCACCTCTTGAGCCAAATGATTAGGGCGAGTGGTATCAGTGTACATTCCTGGGCGTTTTTGGACAGGTTCTAAACCGCTTAGAACCTCAATCGATCCGGCATTATATTCTTTAGCAGACATGCGTGTTTGTTCTTCCAATTTAAGATTGCGATAGTGGAGTAAAGCACACTATCGAGTAGGTATGTAAAAATATGACCCGAAGTCTATCACTGCTGTTCAGTACTGTGAAATAGCTAAAACATGCCGTGTGATCCTCTTTTATATTTTCTAAGCCACTATGTAGAGACCGAGATGAAATGACGCGTTAAACAATGATATTGGCAAAGCGAAGAATATCGTCTGTAAAGCGCTCAAAGCCCTCAAAACGATGACTGCCATTTGGCTCATGAGTTAAACGGGCGGTTTCAGGAAAAGCCCGTAAAGCGGCACGGTAGTCCAGTGTTTCGTCGCCCTCTTGCACCATTAGCCAATAAAGGGAAGGGGTTGGGGTAGCGACCGTCATGGCTTGCAGTTCAGCCATATGCGCCTGAGTCAGCACATAATGCTCGTCTGTGTACGGGTTATGCTGAGGCCCAAGATGCTCGACCAATAGAGTCGGTGCTTGTACAGCTGGGTTCACTAAAATACAGCGAATTTGGTATTTTTCCGCTAAACAACTGCCATAAAAGCCGCCAAGTGAACTGCCCATTAAGGTCACTCGATTACCTTGGGAATGCTGTTCGGTTATCATCGACTCTAACTGAGCCAAAGCTTTGGCGGGTTGCCATACCAAACGGGGGGCTAAAAACGCCGCCTCTTGCACGCCATGTTGACGCACCGCTTGTGCCAATAGGGTGGCTTTTTCAGACAATTCCGAGCTATTAAAACCGTGAATATACAATAAGGTATTCATGCTACAACCTTTAAAACTCGCGGTTATGTGAACAAACCATTAGGCAAATTGAAAATACGTGGTTTCGTATAAACGATGACCATGCTTTAAACATAGCTCGAGTAGATCCGCTAGTTGCTGATTCAGACGGAATTTTTCATCCCTATGATACATTGCATCATTGGGATAAGGATAAGCCCCGCTGTATTGGCGATGGCCATCGGTAATTTCCGCGATGCCCACATCGTGATAAAGGCGAATAGTCATATTCACTTTGCTTTCAAATAACAGCTTATTTTTGATTTCAGGGCCAAACTCTAGTGCGACGTCTGTGGTGAAACGACTCTCGTTGCCAAGCGTCAAACGCAAACGGCTTTCTTGATCCCCAGCACTATGAATGGAGAAATGCCACTGGGTATCGCTTTCATGCCCACGCATCAGTTTCGCTACGCGGCGATAATTTAATTCGCCGAGCATCTGCAAACTGGTTAAATCGGGAACATACTTTGGCATTCTCTTCATCACCTTGGTCATTATAAAAACGACTTTCCTTCGTTACATTATCTGGGGTTAAACATCTAGAAGTTAAACACGTTGACTAAAAACTGATCGCTTTATGATTAGCTTAGCACGATTAAATGCTATCTCATAAAACATGTCTATATCGAGACAGTATAGACAAATTCAACCAGACCAGCTTAGCAAATGTTCGCTATCTTTTATTTCCAACGATCAAGCAAGCGCTGCTTATTTAATGCAAACCATTGTAAGCCCATGATAGTACTGGCATTTTCGATATCATCATCCAATAAAGCAATCGCCTCATCCGCACTCATCAAATGCAGTTTAATGTCTTCATGCTCACTGTCTAAGCCATGGGTTTCATCTGGATTGACCTTACTTGCATCAAACTCTCCAGCGTACATACGAATGTATTCCACCAACCCGCTTGGGGATGGCACAAATTTAAACATGTACTCAAGGCGCTTAATGGTCACACCCGCTTCTTCCAGTGCTTCACGGCGCGCCACATCTTCGTCACTTTCGCCTTTCTCAACCATACCCGCCACAAGCTCAATCAACCAAGGGGAATCCTTTTGATAGACCGCTGGGCGAAATTGTTCGATCAATAGCACCTTATCCGCCACTGGATCAAACAACAAAACACAGACCGCATCACTGCGTACCATCATTTCTCGTACCATGGGTTGGCTCCACTCCCCATTGTACTTTTTGTGTTTTAACGTCAATTTACGAAATTCAAAAAAACCTTTGTAAACGCACTCATCGTTTAGAATTTCTACATCGTTTTTAGTATAAGTTGGCTTAAAGCTCATGGTTTATCCCGTTAGTCTCTGTCCATTGATGCCACGCAATCATTTTTCTTTACGAATTTTCATAACAGGGTATGCTGATTCAAAAAGCAAGACAGCGCCAAGAAAATACAATTAAGAGGTCAAGTCAATGGAAGCAATACGCTGTAGTTGGTGTTTAAGTTCACCAGAATACATAGAGTATCACGACAATGAATGGGGAAAGCCCATTTATGACGACCCAACCTTATTTGAATGCATTGTACTGGAAAGTGCCCAAGCAGGTCTAAGCTGGATAACAATTTTACGAAAACGTGAAGGTTACCGAGCCGCCTTCCATCAGTTTGATCCAGAAAAAGTGGCCAAAATGACCACAGACGATGTCGAGAGACTGGTGCAAGACCCTAGTATCGTACGCCATAGAGGAAAAATCGAAGCAACGATTGCCAATGCACAATCCTTTTTAGCCATCGCCGAAGAATTCGGCTCTTTTAGTGACTATTATTGGGCCTTTAGCGATCATCAGGTGATCGACACAGCCCCCTCTTCACTCTCTGACGTTCCTGCTGTAACCGAATTATCGACTCGCCTTTCGAAAGATATGAAAAAACGTGGTTTCCGTTTCTTCGGCCCCACAACCTGCTATGCTTTTATGCAAGCCTCAGGCATGGTGAATGATCATGTTACTGACTGTATCGCGCGTCAAACGAATGACGCTTAACAAGTCTGATCGGTTGATCCCTTAATTACCCAAAATTAAATCGAAAAACGGCATCAGTTTCTTGATTTTATTCATGTTTTTAAACGGTTTTCCGATATATCATTTAATACACTCTGGTTTGGTATTGTTTTTCATGTTTAACAACAAAAGTATTCTTATTACCGGTGGTACAGGTTCTTTCGGCCACCAATACGTCACAACGCTTCTGGCGCATTATCAACCAAAGCGTCTGATTGTCTACTCCCGTGATGAGCTAAAACAATACGAAATGCAGCAAATGTTCAATGCTCCCTGCATGCGTTATTTCATTGGGGATGTACGCGATAAAGAGCGCTTAACCCAAGCCATGCGAGATGTGGATTATGTGATTCATGCAGCGGCTCTTAAGCAGGTTCCTGCGGCGGAATATAACCCAATGGAATGTATTAAAACCAACATTCATGGGGCCGAAAACGTGATTGCCGCCGCCATTGCAACCAATGTGGAGAAAGTGATTGCGCTGTCAACGGACAAAGCGGCGGCACCGATTAATTTATATGGTGCAACCAAGCTTGCCTCTGACAAACTTTTTGTCGCAGCAAATAATATGGTTGGTCAAGGTCGAACACGCTTTTCTGTGGTGCGCTATGGTAATGTGGTTGGTTCCCGTGGCTCCGTTGTGCCTTTCTTTCAGAAATTGGTCAATGAAGGCGCACAAAGCATTCCCATTACTCATCCGGATATGACGCGTTTTTGGATTACTTTGCAAATGGGCGTCGATTTTGTGCTCAGCAATTTTCAGCGCATGCACGGCGGTGAGATTTTTGTACCGAAAATTCCTTCTGTGCGCATTATGGACCTCGCGAGTGCTTACGCCCCAGAGATTCCCACAAAAGAAGTCGGCATTCGACCCGGAGAAAAACTCCACGAGGTGATGTGCCCTTCTGATGATTCTTACCATACTTTTGAGTTTGCAGACCATTACGTGATTGCCCCCAGTATTAAGTTTTATCAAGAAGACATTCGTTTCGATTGCAACAAACTGGGAGAAAGAGGTTCCTTAGTTGAAGCAGGTTACGAATACCATTCGGGTAATAATCCGCACTTTTTAACGGTTGACGAGATATTAACCTTCGATGACTCACTCTGATTTTATCCCTTATGGCAAACAATCCATCAGCGATGACGATATTGCCGAGGTTGTTCGGGTTTTAAGGTCGGACTTTCTCACACAAGGCCCAAGCGTCACAGCATTTGAGCAAGCTATTGCCGAAAAAGTCGGTGCTCAATTTGCCATTGCTGGCAACAGCGCCACTTCCATTTTGCATTTGGCTTGTTTGGCGTTAGGCGTAGGGGCTGGGGATCGCGTCTGGACTTCTCCTAATACCTTTATTGCCTCCGCTAATTGCGCCCGCTACTGTGGTGCTGAAGTGGATTTTGTCGATATCGACCCACGTACTTACAATTTAAGCGCAGAAAAGTTAGAAGAGAAGCTAATCTCAGCAAAACGTCTTAATACCTTGCCAAAGGTGGTTATCCCTGTACATTTTGCTGGGCAGTCTTGTGATATGGAAGCTATCCATCGCTTATCTCAAGAATATGGCTTTGCCATCATTGAGGACGCCTCTCACGCCATTGGTGGCCAATATCAAGATCACCCTATCGGTGATTGCCGCTATAGCGATATCTGTGTGTTTAGTTTTCATCCGGTGAAAATCATCACCTCAGCAGAAGGCGGCATGGCCGTCACAAACAACACCAAACTTGCCAAGCATATGCGCACGCATGCCCAACAAGGTACTACTAAAGCGTCAGATGAACTGACACAATCCCCTGGTGATTGGTATTACGAGCAACACACATTGGGTTTTAACTACCGCATGACAGAAATGCAAGCGGCCCTTGGTTTGTCTCAACTCTCACGACTTGATCAATTTATCGAGAAGCGCCACCAGCAATTCAAATATTACGAAAAGCTGCTAAAAGATTTTCCGATCACCTTGCCATTCCAAGCGGAGGACACGCACTCCTCCCTGCACTTGTATCCTATTTTATTGCCAGAACATAATAACGCTGCCCGAAAAGGGGTGTTTGAGGTTTTACGCCATGCTGGTATTGGTACACAGGTACACTATATACCCGTGCACACACAGCCCTATTACCAAGCACTGGGGTTTCAGCTGGGGGATTTTCCGGTTGCAGAGGATTATTATTCACGAACCCTGAGTTTGCCGCTTTTTGCCGACCTAACCACGGCACAACAGGAACGTGTCGCGCTGATTTTAAAACATGCGTTGATTGCTAATCGAGTCATGAGTGCCTGACCATGAAAGACATCGCCCTTCTACAAGAAAATCACCATCGGGTAGCCGTGATTCCCGCCCGCGGAGGCTCCCAACGGATACCAAGAAAAAACATTCGTTTGCTAAACGGCAAACCTTTGTTGGCTTATTCCATCGAGGTGGCGAAAGCGTCTGGCCTATTTGATCGCATTGTCGTATCGACAGATGATGAGGAAATTGCTGAAGTCGCACGGGAATACGGTGCTGACATTCCATTTATGCGCCCACGCGACTTATCTGACCATATGACAGGCACTACACCAGTGATGCAACACGCTCTACACACACTGATCAAACAATCGTCCCTTGATGACTCCAAACGCCCTACCCAAGCTTGCTTGATCTATGCAACCTGCCCCCTTTTAACCCCGGAAGACTTACAACAAGGCTTTAATGGCTTGGAAAATGCTACATTTTGCTTTTCCGCCTGCACCTTTGACTTTCCTATCCAGAGGGCATTGCATCTCGATCAGAATGGCCAACTTGTACCAATGTTTCCAGAACACATTGCCAAACGCTCGCAAGATTTAACAGAAGCCATTCATGATGCAGGACAGTTTTACTGGGCAAGTGTTCAAGACTGGCTAGAAGATGGTGTTATTTTTGGTGCCAAATCCAAACCTATCATGTTACCAAGACATCGCATTCAAGATTTGGATACGGAGGAAGATTGGCAGCGATTAACACAACTAATGGCGCTATATCATCACTGAGAATTCTTGGTGAACGGTTTTGGCAACACGATCAGCTCCTTTGCCATCGACAAGACGTTGAGCAACCTGTCTGGCCTTAGTCAGCCAGACATCATCCTGCCAATAGATCATCACTAGACGAATAAGATGCTCAATGCGTTCTATTTGCTGTCTTTCGTTCACCTCATCAAACCGAACGGTATCACACCAAGCCAGTGGTACATGTTGCTCTAGAGAGCGTGTTTGATTCTCTGCCACTTGGGCAAACACCGTTGGCACTCCCATACAGGCCAACTCAAACAAAGTGCCACCCGCCGCAGAAATGGCCATTCTTGCTTGACGCATTAATGGTGTGACATCACTCACACCTTGCAAGCATGCGATGTGTTTTTCCTCGCAATAAGCAAGCACCTCTGCGCTATTTCTGGCGTTCTTACCCAGCATCACTTGCACCTTGTCTAATGAAAATTTAGCCTTTTCTAATGCTTTGAGCAAAGGTAAAGTCAGCGCCAATGGGTCAGTGCCACCAAGGGTCACGAGTAATCTATCTGGAGTAATCGACTCAGAGTAATGCTGTGAGAAAAAGGGGCGTAACAAGGCGTATTGTCCGCCAGTAAGAGGCATGACAACTTGAGAGGAATACGCTTGATTAAGAGGATTGACTAGCCACTTAGCGGGAAAGATGCCTCTGTCATTCATATCGTCTATTACTAAAAGGTTTGGCTGAGAGAGGAACAAACGCATTATGTCATCCGCTTGATAACCATAATGGTCTAAAACCACCAAGTCTGCCTGTTCTGCCAATGGCAACAAACCGTCTTCGCAGTCAATAAAAAGATCATCATCCGATGCAAACTGTCGATAACGATGGTGAACAACAAACTGGCACATCCAGCCTAATCGCTCAAAGGCACTGGCCAACGCCTGACAACGAACACGATGCCCCATACCTATTTCTATGGACGCATCAGCTCGGATCAGCGCTTTCATTCCATCATATTCCACGCCAGTGGCTGACCTTTTATGGCATCCACTTTCAGTACTTTTCCTAACACCTCTGACCAATACTTAGGCGCTAGACCAAAAGACGGGCGGATGATTTTTAAATGAGCCTCGCCCAGTACCGTTCCTGCAGGCAAGTCCTGTGCGATATAGATAGAACGACGATATTTTTTCGCTGCTTGCTCGGCCTCAGAACCACCATAAACAACACCCCCCAATGCGGCTTTTGCATCACGACACGCTTTTACTAACGCTGCCATTTCAGCAGGCTCCATAGAGAAAGCCGCATCGACACCACCGGCATGACGATCCAACACAAAATGCTTTTCTATTGCGGTTGCACCCAGTGCCGTTGCGGCAACAGCCGCCCCTAATCCCTGGGTATGATCGGATAAACCCACTTGGCAGCCTGTACGTTTGGCAAGATCCGCCATGGTCATCAGATTTGAGTCCTCAATTTTCGCTGGGTAAGTACTGGTGCATTTCAGCAGTGTCAGAGGGTTATTACCGATTGCACGGATGGTCGAAATGGCTTCCTCTATTTCTGCAAACGTGGCCATTCCTGTCGACATAATGATCGGTTTATTGGTTCTCGCCACAGCTTGAATCAATGGGATATCGGTCATTTCAAACGAGGCGATCTTGTACATTGGCACATTAAGAGACTCAAGAAAATTCACCGCACTGATATCAAAGGGCGAGCTAAACGCCACCAAGCCAAGCGATTCAGCCAACTCAAACAAGGGTTTATGCCATTCCCAAGGGGTTGACGCTTTGGCATATAGGTCGTAAAGATTATTCCCTTTCCACAGACTATCACTTTCTGAGACCATAAATTCATCACGTCGCACATCGAGGGTCATGGTATCAGGTGTGTACGTCTGCAATTTAATGGCATCAACACCCGCCTTGGCAGCAGCATGAACCATTGCCTTCGCTAGCTCAAAGTCTTGATTATGGTTGCCAGAAAGCTCGGCAATAATAAATGGGTCTTGTTCGAACATAATTAACCGTTGTAAAAGGTTATAAGGTGATCATTACCTTTGTCTATAAAGTCAGACGCCTGCTGTAACATGCTTGGCATTTCGTCTAAAAACTCGCACCAAACATCAAACATCTTACGTGCACGACGTACGGCTTCAGCCTCATCTTCGTGTGCGAAAATAAATTTCACAATCAAAAAAGCGGAATAAGTAAAAGAGCCAATAAGCAAGTCATGAATATGGCACTGCACACTCGAACGAAGAAGGAACAGTCTACGGTGATGAGACCACAATAAATCACAGACTGCTTCACGGGTTGTGACGGAGTCGTCCCAGCCTTGTTGTAACTGCTTGGCTATCTTGCAAAAATCTTCGATGGAGATGAGTGTTTCTGGCGCTTCTTTTAGTACACTGGCAGGCGGTTCTGTGAAGAAGCACTGATCCAGTAAATGAATTACGGTTTTTTGGTCAATCTTAGGATCAAGAATCATCAGATCTTCTGGTTTGAGCGGCTCAACTCCTTCGATTTTCGCACCATCGGATAAATTGTAGCTATTAAACCCTCGACGTTTCTTCAACAGACGCGTTAAGGACTCTAGCTGGACCCGAGACGTATCCATCATGCTTGTCGCATAGATCACATCACCAAAGTTACCCTCACGTTGAAGTAAAGAGGCATCTTGAAAGCTTTGAAAGCCGGACTCTTTGCCATCTTTATAATAACCACTGTGGATAGAATGGTGACTGCTTTTGTCTTTAAAGCCATTGTCGACCCCAAGGTAATACACCGTATTAAAGCCAAACAAGTGCACATAGGATAACGCTAAGTTCGCAACGATCGGATTGCAAAAATTCAACTGTACGTATTCTTCCATATCCCCTTGGGCGCGGGCTTGATGCAGAATTAAGCTGGTAACGGCCTCCCCAGGCTTTAGCCCCATACCAGAATGCTTAAAGTATTGGAAATACTCAGGATGCATCACATCCACAGACAGCCCCCAGATTTGATCCAGATAATCTTGATCCAGGAAGACAAATTTGTCGATAGTTTGCTTCATACGTTCGATATCCACATGAATATCTGGCGTAACGCCTAATTTCTTAAGCGTGTTGATGGTGGAACCACAACTGATCACTAATACTCGATCTCGTACTTCTTTCACCAACTCAATACCCTGATCAAGGGATGGCCCATTCCCTAAGATAAAAACGGGGATATCCAATACCCATTTCGGGAGCTCATCACGTCCTTTAAAGCGAGCTAAACGAGTATTAGGCAAAGAGCGTAATCCCTGAGCAATGCCAATCAATGCATCGTCAAAAAAACCCCATCCCATTACTTGAGAAGCATAGTGTTTTTTGAAGTAGTTAATAGCTTGCTCATTTGAGGGACTGGTGTAAGAAACGTGAAGAAACGTCTCCGGCGCCATAAAGTAGCCATTTTCAGCTAATTGCAGCAGATATTTACTAGTGAATTCATCGGAACTCACTCCTAAAAAAAAGTGAACAGTACGTCCATCGCGATTAAATATTTCTAATATAGGTTGCCAATCAATCGCAAACAAAGAGTAATAAAAATAATCTAGATTTTGCTCATATAAGTACAGGTGTTTGGTATCCTGCAATTCAATAAAGGTTTCAAGTTGGTATCCAAATTCAATACCAAAAAAAATTGTCGCACCGACAAATTTTGGCAAAGCAGTCTGTTTTTTTAGACCATGCGATGCTTCTAAAGCAGTATCCATCATTTTATTATTATAAAACACATGACGGCTTTCATTTCGCTCTGTGCGATCTAAGTTCAGGAACGTCTTATTCGGGGTTTGTAGAGAATCAAGAAGGTGTTGCTTGGCTTGTACTTTTGGCTGCCGAGAAAAAAGCGTGGCCCCTAATTCCTCACAATAAATGTTAAGATCACCACTTTCTTCCATGTATATGTAATGATTTTGTGGCTGATAGTCTCGGAAGCTCTCATAGATGTCAGGTACTACTTCTGAAAACAGTGCCATATTTGATTTATATCGAGCAATTAGCTCGGGATCTTTTTCTCTTAACCTTTCGACCCCTTTTTCGTAAAACGCGATAAATGCTTCAATATCTTCAACCGATGAATAGAAGTTCTCATTCTGCATTCTTCACGCCTTTATAGGTCGAAACATTTTTACGATTTTGCGTTGATTGAAACAACTCTTTTTGCATCTTTCCATGAGCATCTTGAACTAACTCAATGGCAAGACGATGAACACCAGCCAAACGAGAAATAGTCACGTTCACCTGTTCATCATCAGAAAGCGTCAAGGAACGAATTAGCCTGTCGTTATTCTCACACAAAGACAAAGTTGTCTCTATATCTTGCTCTATAACGCTATTCTCCAAGGCTTCAATTAGGGCCTCAATACGAGAAAGATCTTGCATTAAAGCTGTCCCTCAACACGCTCTATTTGTTTCTCAGCATAAGCTTCTTTTTTGTCTTGTTCAGTAATTTGATCCCAAGCCCCTTTAATTTGTAAAATAAGCTCAATGACATCGTCAATCATAGCAATATCTTTATTGACACTAGCCTCATTAATCTTACTAACCATATAATCGTATAAGGATGCTAAGTTATCAACAAGCTCCGGATTGGCATCACGATCTAGGGCATCTCTCAAGGCGTTAATAATTTCAACAGCCCTTGTCAACGCACTAGATTTGCCCTCCCAATCACCACGTTCAATGCACCCTTTCCCTAATGCAAGCCTTTCTAAGGCTCCTTGCATCAGCAACTGAATGATACGGTGAGGATCAGCCGATGCAAGATCAGACTTCAACGAATCTTTTTTGTAGGCATGAATACCTTTTTTTTCGTACATATTCTATACAACCTTGCTTGTTAAACTCGGAACTACTGACTTAGCTTACTTCGCCAATATATTATCCAAATACTCACTTTGGGACTTCATATTTGCTAACTGAGTATTTAGACGTGTAAATCTGTCTCGTAAAGTATTTTCATACTTTTTCATGCTCTCTTCGAAAGTATCTAAGTTCTGCTGGGTCGTGTTTTTAGAATCTTGAAGCGAATTGACCATCGTCTGACCTACGCCACGAATTCCCGTATAATTCTGAAGCATAGCTGACATGTTTTTAGCCACACCATTTTTCCCAGTGAACAACCTAGGAAGCTCGGAGTAATTACTCTCTAAAGCCTTATCAAACTTTTTCTCATTGAGACTTAGCATACCTGAACGATCTAATTGAAGACCTATATCAAAAACAGAGCCCAAATTACCCGCCCCAGAATAACGAGTCATCAAACTACTAGACATACCCGATTGCAGGTTTCTTATCATACTATTGCCATTTAGTACGGAACCTTTTGCACTACTCTTATCTAGAATCGCCTCAAGGCTATTGTAGGACTTGACAAAGGTATTAAGAGAATCTTTGACTGTTTTCTTGTCAGATGTAACCTGAACACTTACTGGTTTTGAAACGGCTAAAGGTTTAATAACCAGTCCAGGAACGGTTTTATCGAAAGTATTAGAATCCTTGAATACTTTAATGCCATCAATAGTAATGATGGCATCTTTCGCATGACCATCTGCAGGCACTGACATACCATGATTGGCACCTTCTGTAGCCACAGAAGATAACGACAAAATATTTTTTGATAATGCAGGCTGCGTAAAGCTTTCAGCATCTGTTTTGCTCAAGGAGTCAGAAATAGGTACTTTGCTCTTAGGCGGAGGGTTGTCAGTCGCCGTTATCTTAAGTGTATTTCCTTTCCCCGCTTTGTCTGAACCAATGGTAAAAAAAGTATGTCCCTTACCATCATCAACAATGTTTGCAGAAACGCCAAAGTTATCTTTGGCGTTATTAATTTGACTTCTTAGGTCTGAAAGGGTTGTTTTTGGTTTAATATCAAGAGTGAAGGAATCCTTTCCGGCTTCAAATTTCAGCTTGCCGCCGTACTCGGCCAACACAGCATTGGCCGAAGGGAAGGTATCCGGTTTAGAAATAGTACGGCTACCTTTTGCAAGCTGCTCTACACCAATTAGATAATTTTCGTTGGACGCAGCGCCACCTGCTGAGACATCAAGAACTTTGGCATTATCAGGCTGATCAATAAGGGTATTATGACCAGTAAACAACATTTGATTGTCAAGCTTGTTGACTGACGCACTAAATTTATCGATGGCGGAGTTAATGGTTCCTAAAGCAGACAGTTTTGCGTTATACCCTTCTATTTTTTGATTGAAGAGTTTTACTTTATCGTCTTTCCTAGCGCTCACCAATTTGTTTACGAGAGAGTCAACATCTACCCCTGACCCTAATGAGCCTACCGCCATAATAAATCCCCTGATGCAGGTGCATCATCTCTATACACTTACGCTTGGCCGTTAAAAAGAACACCTTTAATATCACTCACTTGCGTAGCAACGTCATGAATTTGTTTAGACATTTTTAGATATTCTTCCGTCGGTATCTGTCGTACAACATTACCCGTAGACTGATCGACGACTCGTACAATACTATCACGACCATCATCTGACATTTCAAATTGAAGACGAAGATTGAGTTGCGATAGATTTTTATTCATCTGTTCAATATCATCTGGGCGAATTTTCTGAGAATCAGCAGCCCCTTGACCATCTTCTTTTTTATTATGGGTTGCATTTGCTCCAGAAGAGTTCTGAACAGTTGCTCCTTCAGATTGACGATGAGCACGTACTTCGTCG
This sequence comes from Marinomonas sp. 63XJN7_7_ISO-PGPR-S23-202, assembly GCF_056173505.1. Lineage (NCBI taxonomy): Bacteria > Pseudomonadati > Pseudomonadota > Gammaproteobacteria > Oceanospirillales > Oceanospirillaceae > Marinomonas > Marinomonas sp. 63XJN7_7_ISO-PGPR-S23-202. Next base: position 3,986,285 of record NZ_CM149677.1, read on the forward strand.
CCCATGCGTTGATCCTTCCTAAATTGCAAACTACTAAATGTCTGGTTTGAAGCATCAGTTGAATTAATCGACATACTATATGCCCTCTATTAGCAAAACAACCTAGTAGCCACTATAGACTACTAGGTTATTTTTGCCGTTGAGTTATCTTAGCCCAATAATGACAACGCTGTTTGTGGACGCTGATTTGCTTGAGCTAAAATAGAAGAGCTAGCTTTCTGAAGAATTTGCGCATTGGTTAATGCTGCAGTTTCTTTAGCATAATCAGTATCTTTAATACGAGCACGAGCAGAAGATACATTCTCAGAGATATTACTCAAGTTATTGATAGTAGCACCAAACCGGTTTTGAACCGCACCCAACTCAGCACGTTTAGAGTCAATCGCTTGAACCATACCATCGATAATAGATATCATACTCTGGGCATTAGCCATACTTGTCACTGAAGGCGTTGCAAAACCTTTTGATGGGTCACCAAAGTTGCGAGATCTATCTGGCACTTGAGGTGGTTTTGGCGCATTTGGATCAACATATACTTCGCCACGAGCTTGAGCCTCAGCACGTGCTTTGATTTCAGGGTCAACATATGTTTTACCTTCTTTCTCTGCCGCGGCTTTGTCAGCTGCTTTCTGTTGGGCTTTTTGGGTGTCATAAGCTTGCAAGCGAACTTCATAGCTCTCTTGTGCTTTTTTGTAATCATTCTCCTTCTTAGCATCAGAAGACAAACCATCCATGGTAAAGCCGCCGTTGTCTGCGTAATCTTTATTATCGCCTTTGGTCATATCAAAACTAATCGTTTGATTTGAGTCCGCACCGACTTGGAACACACCTTTATAGGTACCATCAAGTAAGTTACGACCACCAAAAGTAGTATCAGACGCAACACGGTTAATCTCAGTTGACAACTGGTTAACCTCTTGTTGAATCGCTTTACGGTCTTGGTTTGTGTTTGAACCGTTAGCAGCTTGAATAGAAAGAGTACGCATACGCTGCAGCATGTTGGTCGATTCATTCAAAGAACCTTCAGCTGTTTGAGCAACAGAAATACCATCATTCGCGTTTCGTACTGACTGGTTCAAACCATTAATCTGGGAAGTTAAACGGTCGCTAATTTGCAAACCAGCAGCATCATCAGCAGCACTGTTTATACGGTTACCAGACGATAGGCGCTCGTACGCTTTATCCAATGCTTTACCCGATTTCATCAGCTGGTTCTGAGCATTTAAAGAAGAAGTATTTGTGTTTACATATAAAGCCATTTTGCTTTCTCCTGAGTGATAAAAAAGAGAGATAACGCTCTAAAATCAACTTGGCACTCACATACACCGCGATCTACCAAATGCTCGTTTGAATTGTGTTATCAAACTCCATATACCCTTTATCGACACTCTATTTTCAATCTTTAACCTTTTTTTCTATTTTTTTCTATTTTCTCTGAAAGCCCTTTACATTGAGGATAACAAAGGCCAATACGCCAAGAATCCCCACGATCGTATGTAAAAAATGACTATTTAAATCTTATTTACAATTTACTACAAACAAAAAAATACTCATGACAACAACAGGTCGTCGTGATACGGCGCATGCAGCATGTCTATAGAGGGAAAGTACATTAAGAAAGGTAGTTAATAAACTGAATTCCCAAAGACTGAGGCACAATATCTTTGATGATTTTAGTGCTCTCCTGAGAGTAGCCGGGTTTACTCAGATCAATATCTGATACCGCAATGAAACTCTTATGAGTCAGGCTATACACCTGACGAACTAAAGCAGGCTCCAAAGAAGCATTTAGGGTCAATACAAAACCTACGCGACCATTCGACAACACAATACAGGAGCCCACTGGTATTTTTCCAATGCTTTTTAGAAAAACCTCTAAGAGAGATTTATCAAATGCCAGTCCTGCCTCTTTTTTTAATTGCTGACGCGCTCGCAATGGTCCCATGGACTGCTTGTGAACTTGCTCCGAGGTCATAGCATCATAAGCATCAATAATGCCAGCTATTTTTCCGTACACAGAGATTTCTTGATCCTGCTTTCCATGGGGATACCCCGCACCATCCACTCTTTCGTGGTGATCGATCAACATTTGGTAAGCCACTTTAGGGATACTGTCACTCTGCTTAAACATTTGCTCACCAAATGTGATGTGTTTTCGAAACAAGTCAAATTCGGCCTCCGTCATTTTTCCTGCCTTATGGCTGATGGCCATGGGCAAACGAAAACGCCCCAGATCAAAAAGTAGACCACCCAATGCAATGGCTTCAATATAGGGCTCAGATAATGCTAAGGCTTTGGCAAAATGAATACCCAATACCGCTACCCCCATTGCATGTTGCTCTAGGTAAGTAGAAGCGTCTTTTATATGACGAATAGCAAGCAGAGCAAAAGAGTTACGGGTATAAGATTGCATCAATTGCTGACAAAATGCCCGTAGTTTATCTATGTCTAATGGGGAGCCCGTTTTAGCTATGTCTGCCTGATCCCTGAGTAAAAGGTAACCATCATCAAACAACTTTAGCGCTTTGATAACCTCATCATTAAATGAAGTCGGTGCCAGTTTTTTCTCTGCTAAGCTGGTCTTAGCTTGACGTTGTGAAGACAAGGAGGTCGATGCGTTTTCCTGAGACTCGTCCGTTTCTTTTTCAGCTTTTTCTGCTCTATTTCCCTTTTTTGTCTTATCCGCTTGTTGTGCCTTATAAGCGAGAATGTACTCACGGGTATTATCATCAAGCTCTTGACGGAAATACTTAAACAGACTTTGACCTTTATTGGCTTTATCCCGCCAATCTTTGGTGGTTAATGAACTATGAATCTTCTTTAAGCTTTTTACTGTTTTCCCTTGAGTCATGGAGTAGCACAGCAACAAAAATCGTTCTTGTGCGTCATACAGACGCTCTCGCTTTGTATTCAATAGTTTTTCAAAGGTAAAAGAAGGGTCATAGGGCAAGAAGTCGGTTTCTAATGCAGGCCTTACTAAATCAAACGTCACTTGACGCATGGCGACACTAGCAATACGACTTTTTCTCCCACGTGTTCGGATCAAACTACGAATATGTTTGTGATTAAGAACTTCACTCTTAATGCCAAATTGACTGAGAATTTCATCAAGGTTAAAGAACCCTGAACTCAAATCAGTCCCAAAACATGACTCCACTTGAAACGCTGACATCACTCACTACCTTCCAAGCCATCAAATTTTGTTGAATAAAGACAAATTATTCATTCTAGTAAATAACTTCTGCGAAGCATTTAAGGCCGTTTCAGACGAGGATAACTCAGTCGCTGCTTTTCCCATATCCAGCCCAGCCACCCGCTCCTGAGCCATGGTATTGGCCATCTGGTTCGCTGTGGAAAAATCACCCCGTTCCGTCATGCTATTGAGCCTCGCTCCCACCATTGAGCGCACGCGGCCAATCGATGTCTGAGTATTATTAATACTGACTTGCCCATTTTTCAAAGCAATGTCGAGAGCGTCACTTGATGCATGAGGGTCTTTCATCACTTTTATTGTATTACGTAGCACATTGACCACATTGTCACGCTCAGGTTTATTAAAATCAACGTCAACAATCGCCCCCGGGGGACCTTTTAACGAAAAAGACATCCCGTGAATAGTGAGTTTTTTGTTCGGATCATAGGTACCTGAGGAAATAATATTACCTGCAGAGTCGGCAAAAAAATACCGCCCTTGTAGACCAGAATGATTTTTATCATCGCCTTGGTCATCCTTGTTAGCGGCATTATTATCACTACCATGAAGTGCTCTTTGGTTCGCTAAAGCCTGAATTGCAGCGGCATCGGGTTTAGTCATGGACAAAGGTGTTGTGGTCAGCACAAAGTGGTTATTATCTTTATTGGTGGCACTAAAGTGGCTTTTAAAAAACTTATCAAAGTCATCCTGATTAGTGACGTTTGAAACCACATCAGTGTTCCCCACCCTTAACTTACTGGAAAACCTATTACGTTTCCAAACATCTTCAAAAATGTGTTTACCAGAATCGCTCACTGCCACCTTACGATTCTCTGAAATTTGTGCAAAATTTTGCCCCTCGTTACCAGCCCATTTAAAGGTACCATCAGGTAAATGAGTAAAAGCTGGGGCTTGAGTCTTAGTCCCTGAAAAAATATAGCTACCATCCGCACTGCGTGAGTTCATCAAATCTTCCATAGAGTCCACCATGGAAGAAACTTGATCGGCAATCGCGCCGATATCCTGATGCGTATTCGCCGTATTATCCGCTTGAATCAACATGGTTTTAGCTTCATCTAGTAGGCCATTATAACTCTGCAAGGCCACTTCTTCGTACTCCAAATGGCCTTTCGCCATTTTCATGTTGTTATCATACTGCTTTAAAGACTGATTGCTCGACTCATATTGCAGCACCTCCCGCGCGCCAACAGGATTATCGCTAGGAGAAACAATACTGGTGTTTTCAGTAATTTTCTTTTGAATATCCATCACACGATCATTCGCCTGACTAATAGCACGGCTGGACTGACCGTATATTTGATTATTAGTGACTCTCATAAACTTACCTCATCGCCGCTAATAGTGTATCAAATGTACTTCGGGCTGCCGTGATCACTTGCGCGGAAGCGGAATACGCCTGCTGGTACTTTAGTAGATTAACGGCTTCCTCATCCAAGCTGACTCCAGACACAGAATCACGTCTCGCAATACTTTGATTCATAACCACATTACTCGACTCTTTATTGGTTTCCAACGATGCCGTTTTGCTCCCGACAGAGGCGACAAGGTCAGCAAAAGACTCAGATAAGGACGTTTTTCCTCCAATAAGAGGTTTGTCCTGCAAAGACACTAATTTTAAACCGTTATAATCGTCTGCAGCCCCCGTAAATTGAGGACCTAAATTAAATTCATCTCCCGCCTTAGGACTTCCCTTCAGAGACAAATCAAAACCAGCCTCTTTTGCTAATCCAGCCTGAGCTAGAAGGTCTTTAAAATTCGTCATGTTATCGACTTTTGCTAAAGCCTTTCCACTACCATCACGGACTTCGAAAGAATGATCCCCCGTAAACAGGATACTATGTGGGGCATTTTGATAGAGTTCATCACTACTCTTAAAGGCAGAATGATCAGGATTAGTATTTGTAACAGACGTTAACGTGAGTTTCGCGTCCGACATATTGTTTGGATTCGTTTGTACGCCAATGGGGGCTCGAAGTGCCAAATCTTCTCCACCATTAGCCTGTAAAGACAATCCTGTCGCAGCGCCTTCTGTTGGTGAAAAGTTGTATACATCATTAATCGAATATTTACTGGTATCCCCCAAACGAATATCGAAACCGAGACCAGGCACCCGATAATAGCCTTTATCATCCGGTTTCATCGTACTAGTGTTAATCTCCGTGACATGCTTTCTGAGATGACCATGCTCATCATAGGCCTTAATCAAAAAACGGTTGTTATCGGCCTTTGATAACTCATAGGTATCGGTGGTTATTTCAGCGGATTTTCCAGGAGTCACTCGCACCGCCAGCCCCGATGCATTGCCAATATTATGTTGCCCGGGATGAAAACTGATGCGACCAATACGAAATAGATCCTGTCCAAAATTACCATCACCGTCCAAACCAAGCTTATTTTGTTGGTTCATCTGGTCGGCGATAGCGATCGCACTTTGTCCTAATAAACGATCCGATTTCACAGCAAAGTCGGCACTATAATCGACCAAAGCACCAATAGAGCCACCTAAGTTTTCGTTATTGACGCCCACTTGGTATTTACCAAAATCAATGTAGAGTTTCTTGTTTTGTGGGTTTTTAGGGTCTTCTTCGACTTTAAGCTTAGTGGGTGTTTTATCCATCACCAGAGGCTGTCCATTAGCAAGAGCCACTGTCATGACGCCTGTTTTAGAGTAATCCACTTTGACATGCAAATAGCCAGAAAGCTTTTTAGCCAGCTCTTCTTGCCTGTCCCGCAGTTCATTGGCAGGTGAAGTGGATTGGCTTTCTTCTTTGAGAATATCGCCATTCAACTGTGCAATTTGCCCAGTAATATTATTCAACTCCGCCACAGAAGTTGATAAGCGCTTATCGGCAATGGTTTTTTGTTCACCCACCAAATTAGACAGGGTGTGGTAATGCTGAACCAAATCCTTAATATTGGAAAAGGCAATGTCACGTAAGGAAGAGGAAGTTGGGTCATTATTGGCGTCTTGTATAGCCTTAAACGTCTTACTTAAATAAGAATTCAAAGAAACACTTTTTTCCCCCAACAATTGGTCTGATGTCGACATAATGGAGTGATAAGTATCATAGTATGAGTATGTAGACACATCATTGCGCACCTGTTCATTGACAAATTTATCAACAATACGTGCGGTATCTTTAATCCTAACGGTGCCATTGGCTTCTGCAATGGTAGAGGTTCTCTGGCGGCTATAACCAGCAGTATCCACATTCGATGTATTTTGACCGGTCGTATCAATACGGGCCCGACTACTCTGCAGGCCAGACAAACCAATCGCATATAAATTTGAGCCCATGCTCACACCTCTAAGGATAATTTCTAAAATGACACCTACGCCATAACGACTTATCGACTGCTAACGCAAGAACTTTACCCGATACAAAAGAAAACTAACGCTGACCTATAAAGACTCAAACCACTTACTAGACAGAATATGATCTATCTTTTGTGCATACTCAGGATCGGTTGCATAACCACCTTTTTGCAATGAGGCGGCGAACAAAGATGGATCATTGCCCGACTTCAAAGCGTCTTTATACCGTTCATCAGCGGTTAAAAAGTTGGCATAATCATTGAAGCTTTGCGAAAAAGAGTCGTAAGCACGAAATGCTGCTTTTTCACGCTGGGCGATACCATGGCGAAACTCTAGCGTATTCACCACCGCACGATCACCATTCCAACGATGATCCGCCTTAATGCCAAATAAATTATAACTGGCCGTTCCATCGTCCTTCGCTATGGGGTGTTTCCCCCAACCAGTTTCCAACACAGCCTGCGCCAATATTGCCTTAGCACTCACACCCAGCTTTTCTGCTACGGCTTTTGCATGAGGCCACATGGCTTTTACAAAAGCCTCTGGGGAATCAAACGCAACAGACTGCGCCGTCGGCTTAGTCGCTTCCACTTTACCATTAGGTAAGGAAGGGGAGTGACTAACAGCAGGATCTTTGGCCGAAGAACTCGGACTGGATGGATTAATCGTTGCCCCCGACGCTTCTTTTTGTGTGGCTTTTAAAAACTCAGTAGAAGCTTGGTGGGCCAACGCTTTCACCCGCACCAAATCCTGATTAGAAACCCGCTTAATAAAATCATTGTCATCAGAAGCACTTGCTTTATGAGCCTTTGGGTGTTGCGCCTGATACTCACGAATCAGCGCCTCGGATACCCCAAAACCACCCGTTTTGGCCAATACTTGCGCCATTTGGTCATCCATCATACCTTGATACTGCTTCGTTTGTTGACTAGAAAACAAACCGTCTCCCAAGGCTTCATTACCAGCCCGCATATTTTTTAATAGCATGCCAATAAAAATAGCCTCAAATTTTTGTGAAACTTCCTTAAGAGCCGCTTCTGGATCTTTTTTCGCTTTAGTTTTTAACGATTCCAAAGATGAAAAATCGGCAAAGAAGTCATCAGGATTAGTGGGTGGTAAAGCGTTCATAAGCGTCTCAAATTCTTTTACTTAGATAACGACAAAGTCAGCATTAATGGCTCCAGCTTGTTTTAAACCTTCTAAAATAGCAATTAAATCCCCTGGCGCCGCGCCGACTTGATTCACCGCTCGAACAATGTCATCCAATGACGCTCCTGGAGCAAATGAAAACATATGTCCGCTGTTTTTATCGACTTGAGGATCACCATTTCTGGGGGACACAATCGTCTGCCCTCCTGTTACCGTGCCATTTTGACCCGTTGTTTTTGGCGTATTGCGGATGGTGACCGTCAAACTACCATGGGTAATCGCCGCTGGAGACACTTGCACATGCTGACCAATAATAATAGTGCCAGTGCGAGAGTTAATCACAACCCGTGCACGCTCTTCACCTTGCTTCACATCAAGATTTTCCAGAATCGAAATAAAGGTCACTCGCTGACCTGGATCTCGCGGGGCTCTGACACGAATCGAAGTCGCATCCAAGGCTTCTGCGACCCCTTTTCCTAAAAGGCCATTGATTTTATCCGCCACGTCTTTTGCTGTAGTAAAGTCTGGACGGTTTAAATTAAAAGTTAACGAGTCCCCTGAGTCAAAACTCGTCGGCACCACTCGCTCAACACTGGCGCCATCTGGAATACGGCCAACCGTCGGCACACTTAATGAATTTCTCGAACCATCAGAACCATTATTTCCAAAACCACCAACAATCACATTACCTTGTGCGATAGAATAAACTTGCCCATCCGCCCCTTTCAAGGTAGACAGCAAGAGCGTACCACCGCGAAGGCTTTTTGCGTTACCAATTGAGGAAACGGTCACATCAATCTTTTGTCCTGGTTTAGAAAATGCAGGCAAAGTGGCCGTCAATGACACAGCCGCAACGTTTTTAGAGGTCGCGCTCACGCCAGCAGGCAAAGTCACTCCAAATCGTGACAGCATGTTAGCAAAGCTCTGATTGGTAAAAGGCGTACTGTCACCGGTTCCATCTAACCCAATCACCAGACCATAGCCAAACAATTGGTTATCTCTAACCCCTTGAACACTGGCAATGTCTTTTAAGCGTTCAGCTTGCACCCCGAAGGACGCAATCAACAAAAAGACGAGAGCTAACTGTTTCATGTTCGTAACCACCTATAAAAAACGATTGATCGAATGATTGCTATTCGGACACCCATTACCTTGGCGCGTCAGGACTATTTAAAAGACGAGTCACCCAGCCTTGTTGACTACCCGCCGCCACATCCCCATTACCTGAATAGGTAATACGAGCATCTGCCACCCGTGAAGAGTCAACCGTATTTTGTGGTGACACATCGGCTTTACGCACTAAACCAGTAAAACGAATGTATTCATCACCTTGATTTAGCCTAAGCCACTTTTCGCCACGGATGGCCAGCAATCCATTCGAATACACCTTATAAACTGTTACCGTAATCGTCCCCGTTAAGCTGTTATCCTGATTCGCCGAGGCACTGCCAGAAAAATTTGTTTTTTGCTGTGGCAACGTGGAATCAGCACGAAGTTTTTGCCCTAATACCGTTGGGTTATCTCCCGTTGCAGACGAGGTCTTCGATATGGTCGCGGCATTATCCTTAGTTGAGGAAGTGCTTTCATTTAAATTGACAGTCAGTATGTCGCCAACCTTGCTGGCTCTCTGATCTCCATACATGACATCACCCATGCTCGTTCTATAAATGCTGCCATTAGGTGCCTGCGCTGGCTTCAATCCATCAGGCTCCACTGGCGCATAATATGGATCATCTTCTTGAATATTCGCTTGAGTTCGTGGAGGCCCCTTCATAGGATCATTTGGATCTGGGACATATCCTTTTCTTTTTGGCTCTTTCGGTTTTTCATCTTTCGCTGGAGGTTTATCAGGAGCGGCTGTGTTGGTTGCAGCATTCGCTACCGCATTACCCACTGCCGCACCTGCAGCGGCTCCCGCCGCAGCTCCAGCAGCGTTAGCCACCTCCTGCTTGTCAACCTTCCAAGTTAAACAACCACTTAAACAAGTCGAAAGCAAAACTAAAAGCGCCAGTTTAATTTTCATATTATCCACTTATCCTAGAGCTGCTGAATAGCAAAGCTCATCATACCATCAGCAGAAGAAATGACTTTAGAATTCATTTCATAAGCGCGTTGTGTCGTAATCATATTCACCAACTCTTCAATCGAGTTGACATTAGACGCTTCCAACATACCTTGCCCAAGAGAACCGAGTGAGTCAGTACCTGGCGCTCCCACAATTGGTGGTCCACTGGCATTGGTTTCAGTGTAGAGGTTCCCGCCAATAGCATCCAACCCAGTTGGATTAACAAAGCCGGCTAAATTAATTACGCCAACTTGCTGCATATCCGTCACGCCTTTTTTTTGTACTGAGACCACCCCGTCCTTAGCTATATTAATGCTCGTCACATCCGGATCGATTTGAATAGGTGGCTGCACGACTAGCCCATTTGCTGTAACAAGTTGTCCTGTACTACTCAGTTGAAGACTACCATCACGTGTGTAAGCCATCGTGCCATCAGGCTGTAAAACCTGCAAAAAACCTTTTCCTTGAATAGCAACATCCAGCTTTCGGCCTGTCACGTTAAAATCCCCATTAGAAAAGTCTTTTTGAGTGGCATCCACTTTCACCCCTGTCCCTAACTGCAATCCAGATGGCAGTTCGGCATTTTGAGCACTGAGGCCACCTGGCGCTCGCTCCGTTTTGTACATCAGATCTTCAAACACGGCTCGGTCTTTTTTAAACGCCGTGGTGGAGACGTTCGCCAGGTTGTTAGATATTACATTCAGTTGTTTGTCCATGGCCGTTAAGCCGGTTTTACTTACCCAAAGTGCTGAGTTCATATAAGCCTCTTTGCAAATTTAATAACGCAACAGCAATCGATCAACGAAAATAATTAGCGCGAAAACGATTATGCTCTTTGTAAAATTCTCGAAGACGCAGCACTGTCTTCCCGAATGGTATTCATCATTTTAATATTCATTTCAAAGCGACGAGACAAATCCATAATGTGCGTCATTTCTTCCACCGCATTCACATTGCTCCCTTCCACAAAACCAGAAGCAACCTGCGTATTTACGTCCTGATTAAACACTTGTCCATCTTTACTGTGAATCAAGCCATCTTCACCTTTACGCAAATCATCAGGGTCAGGATTCACCAACTTAAGCTGACCAATAACAGCTACCTGGTTCGCAGCTCCCCCTTGTGGAATAATCGAAATGGAGCCATCTGAGGTAATCGTAAGACTCTGCAAAGGCGGTAAAAAAATGGGACCATTCACCCCTGCGACAGGTAACCCGGTGCCCGTTACCAATTGCCCGGCGGCATTAATTTGCAGGTTGCCAGCTCGGGTGTAAGCTTCTTGTCCTTTTGAGTCGTAAACGGTTAAAAAGCCTTTGCCTTTGATTGCCACATCTAGGTTACGCCCTGTTTGAATCATACTGCCTGGGGTAAAACGCGTACCTGGATTCTCCGTCATGGCATAGACACGGCTTGGATAGTATTCTCCGTAAACCTGCATCGCTCGCGCCTGCTCAAAGTCTGCGCGGAACCCTGTCGTGTTAACATTTGCTAAGTTATTCGCGTGAATGGTTTGGGCGTTCATTGTTTCAACACCACCACTCATTGCTAGATACAACGCTCTATCCATTACACCCTCTCGTTACGCTTTTTTACCATCTAATCACTTACAATCAAGAATCATACCAAGTTTCAGAAAATATCTAACTCATTGATATATAAGGATTTAATTAAAAACCCATCAAAAATAAGCAAACATAAGGCAAAAAAAAGCCGAAGTGGGCAACCACTCCGGCCAGGAACATCTCTTTTATCTCACTAACGCAAATTAATGATGGTTTGCGTGACCGTATTTTCCGTCTCTAACGTTTTACTGTTTGCCTGATAGTTACGTTGCGCTTCAATCAGAGCAACCAATTCAGAGGTAAGATCCACATTGGACTGCTCTAATGCTCCTCCTTGGATTCCCCCCAAGGTACCACTATTAGGTCGGCCAACATTCGCCTGACCAGAATTAGAACTTGCTACCCAAGAGGTATCACCCGCTGGCGTCAGACCATCTACGTTATCGAATGACGCTAAAGCAATCTGACCAAGAACGGACGTTTGCTGATTGGTATAAGTAGCTTTTAAGTTACCATCACGATCAAACGAAACCCCTTGCAACTCACCAGCAGTATAGCCATTTTGCTCAAAGTTATCGGTACTCGCCAAAGCAAACTGAGTCGACCCTGCAAGGTCAATAGGCATAATGGAATCACGATTCGTCGGATCAAAGCCAGTAATTTGTAGGTTAACAGGTTGTGGTGTCCCAAAAGGAGGAATCCCTTGAAACGTGCCTTGATATTTACCCGTGGCATCGAACTTCACCATACTGTCTTTTGGTAAGAATGACTTTTCTTTGCCCGTAATTGGATCGGTATAGGTTTCCTTCCCATCTACCGTCGCTCTCACTTCATACGTGTTATTTTCACCTTGTTGAATAAAGTAATAACCCAAGGTGTGAGTCTGCCCTAACGAATCGTAAATGTTCTTAGTATTACCATAACTGTATGACTTCGGATTATTCGGATCAAATGCAGGTCGCGCCACTTGTTTAGGTTCACGCAACTCCGTTGGCGTCAAGCCAGCAGTAATAGCCACCCCACCTAATGTGCCACTGACGGTTAGCGGTGTTTGCGCCATAGAGGCGATTTTCGCCGTTGTTGGCTCGGTATTTCCCAAATATAAAAGCTGAAAAGGCTTTTCTTTAATCCCATCACCGTTGTAATCCGTATTGCCTTCGGCACTATTGAAGGTCGCGTAGGTGGGCGGCAAAAAAGCAGCCCCAGCATCGTCTTTGGTTTTACCGTCTACCGTCGCATAAACACGATAAGTATCAGGATCCTTACCTTTTGCATAATAGTAACTGATAATATGATTGTTACCATTCGCATCGGTTACCGTTTGGGTTTGAGTATAATCATAAGTATCTGGGTTTTTGGGATCAAACTCGGCACGAATATAAGGTGGAACATCTTCACCTTCTGAGTTTAAATTTAATTTAAGCTTTACATCTGACGTTGCTTTAGGAGGGATTCGCTCAGTAGGTACAACCAAATCCTCTAAATTACCGCCTAAAATACCATTCTTCGCGTTGTAGCCTTGTACTTTTTGGCCAGTATTCGTCACCAAATTGCCATTGGCATCCAATTTAAAATCACCCGCACGAGTGTAAGCTTGGGTACCATCTGGCTGTTTGATTACAAAAAAACCTGTACCATCCACAGCCAAGTCTAAATTGTTATCTGTGTATTTCAAATTACCAGAAGAAAATTCTTGCGCAACTTTAGATACCCCCACCCCCGAACCAATGGAGTTATTACTGCCTGCCCCTAACACATTGGTACTATATAGATCATCAAACTCGACACGAGACTTTTTAAAACCTGTTGTATCCGCGTTAGCGATGTTGTTACCTGTTACATCCAAGTAATCAGCGGATGCCTTGATGCCTGATAACGCTGTATTAAATCCCATAATCTGCTCCGGTTAACCTAATATTTCCAATTTGTTAGTCAGTTTAATCTTTCCATGATTCTCGACATTTAACATAGTACCGTCTTTGCCATTAATCGTTACGCCCTGAATACGAGCGGGTAATTGAATAGGCATAGCAGCTACTTGACCTTTCTTGTTGACTGATGAAGCGGCAAAATGATATTCGCCAGGTGGCAATTCTTTACCTTTATCGTCTTTCCTATCCCACTTAACATCGTTTTCTGTCAATTTCTGCGTACGAACCAACTTATTATTGGCGTCGAAAATCTTTAGCTCTGCGGAAGTTGAGCCCTTGGGGATATCTGTTTTAAGATCAATAGAGTGCTGAGAATCACTTACTGAAAGTTTATTTCCAGGCATCAATAACGACTTCCCCACTAAACTCGAAGCACCAATCGCCTGATTGGATGTAAGAGCCGTTGTCATATTCTTGAGTTGGTCTGAAATACCCGATAACTTTTCCAAAGAACTAAACTCTGACATCTGGGCTACCATGTCATTAGTGTCTTGCGGAGCGGTTGGGTCTTGATTTTTAAGCTGTTGAATATACAGCTTTAAAAATACGTTTTTATCCGCCAACCCTTTCGTCGGATCTTTCTTTGGGTCTTTTATATTATGAGCATCAGCGGCAGCAGGGTCTTTTACACTCCCCTTATGCTCACTTTTCTTCAAACTCGCTTTCGCACCATCTGTGCCGTACTGAGCAATCAGGTTTTTTAAACCATTGTTATCAGATATATTTGCCATACATCACCCCTATGATGACTGTCCAAGCGTGAGCATCTTTTGCATCATGCTTTTAGCTGAATTCATAATATCGACATTCGTTTGAAAAGAACGCGATGCAGACATCATATCCGCCATTTCTTCAATCGGATTAACATTTGGGTAATAGACATACCCTTTCGCATTCGCCATTGGATTATCCGGCTCATACCTTGGCTTAAGCGGTGCTGAGGATTCCACGATGCCATCAACTTTGACACCCACTCCCGCTCCACTATCATCATCTGTAGTATCACCCCAACCATTGTCCTTCATGGAGTTGACCATCATTTCAGAGAAAACAGGCTTACGGGCTCGATACGTTTGATCTGCTGAGCTTGCCGCACTATCAACGTTCGCCATATTACTCGCTACTGTATTTAAGCGAATGGTCTGGGCACTCATTGCAGACCCTGCGATATTAAAAATATTACCTAAAGACATACTGATTAATTCCCGCTAAGCGCTTTTTTCATGCCACTGATTTTTCTATCCAAAAACATAAAACTGGTATCAAATTGCAAAGAGTTCTTAGCGTATTCTGCTTTTTCTCTTTGCATATCAACCGTGTTGCCATCCAAAGAGGGCTGACTTGGATTGCGATACAAAAGGCCATTATCGCCGTCGCCAAATTCACTCACACCATTTATATGTCGCTTATTATCTACCGCTAAATACAGTTTGTTTTTCTCATTGTTAAACATGGAGTCGAAAGTAATGTCTCTGGCTTTGTAATTTGGCGTATCCGCATTCGCAATATTATTTGCCAATACAGCAGCGCGAGCACTGCGAAACTCCAGCATTTTGTCATGCCCTGCAAATGCTTTTTCAAATGATATAGCCATGCTTCTCTCTTCATACAATGATCAAACGTATAAAGTAAAAAGCAATAATAATGCCAAATTAAAAAATACTTTAAAATCAATTGATTATGAATTTTTTATTGGTAATCGGCAAAAAGCGGCAACGTAACAAAATCCATAAAGGCGAGGCCCCACGAAGAGGAAGAAGACATGAACGCAAAAGGCTCCTCTTGGCGTAACGGCAAGAGGAGCCTTGAAAGGTCGCTTTCAAAGAGGAGACTAACATACGGCCTCTTTACTGCAACAAAGTCATAATAATTTGTTGTTATTTCGCTCTATAAACAATCCCTGGATGGCATTGGACAATCTCAAACAAATCGGATAAACCACTTAAGGCTTCAGAACCACCGAGAAACAGGTAACCGCCAGGATTCAAAGAAGCATGCATTCGCCTCAAGATATCCATCTTCAAATCTGCGGTAAAATAAATCAGCACATTACGACAAAAGATGACATCAAATTTGCCAAGTCCTGAAAATGAATCAATCAAATTTAAGTAGCGAAAATCAATACGTGCACTTAAAGAAGGTTTCACCTTCCATGTAGTATTGTTAATTTTATCGAAATACTTGCGTTGCATATCATCACCCAGACCACGGGCAATGGCTAAGCTATCATACTCACCTTGTTTAGCATGCTGTAAAATATTGGTACAAATATCGGTCGCAACAATCTTTTCACCTGGCCTTAACACACCAGGACGAGACGCTTTGAACTCCTCTATTACCATACTAATGGAGTAAGGTTCTTGTCCTGTTGAAGAAGCAGCCGACCATATTTTCAGAGGCGACTTCGTCATTTCAGGCAGAATTTTTTCTTTCAGAATTTTAAACGGATGAGAGTCACGAAACCATAAGGTTTCATTGGTCGTCATCGCGTTAATCACTTCTTCTTTTAATTTTGTACTTCCGGCACGTTCAAGAACATCAACTAACTGCTCTATCTTACTAAAATTTTCTCTTTCTAAGATCTTCCCTAATCGACTTGCCACTAAGTACTGTTTATTATCACTTAATGAAATGCCACATACTTTTTGAAGAAAATCTCGAAACCTTAAATAGCCGTTTGGTGTTATTGCATTCGTACTACTGAGCATTAGAACTCCTAAAACAGCAGCTAAAAGGATCAGACACAGCGTCAAAAATCATCAGAGTCACATCACACTTGCACTCAGTCATCGGATTGAATCTTGACCGTTTCGATCGCTAAGCGTGCTAGCTCATCAGGTTGGAACTTAGCCAAAAAGCCATCCGCTCCGACTTTTTTTACCATGGCCTCATTAAACACACCGCTTAACGATGTATGGAGTAGAATAAACAAATCTTGTAAACGGCTGTCATTACGAATGGCCGTGGTTAGCGTATAACCATCCATCTCAGGCATCTCAATATCAGAGATAACCATCGCAAATTCTTTCGTCACATCCGCGCCATCCGCCACCATACCTTGAAGATAATTCAGAGCTTCACGACCATCATTCAAAACCGTTGTAGCAAAACCCACTTGCTCCATACAGCGCTTAATCTGCTTACGAGCAACAGAGGAGTCATCTACGATCAAAATATGATGCTGCTTCGCATTACTTTGGATACCAGCGTTAATGATACCATCCGTAATATCCTGACGGGTTGGTGCAACCTCAGACAAAATTTGTTCCACATCAATAATTTCAACCATTTCTTTGTCAACCTGACAAACAGCGGTTAAGTAATTGTCATTAGATAAGCCTTTTGGGGGTGGCTGAATATCGCTCCAATTCATATTGACAATACGCTCAACACCGCGCACCAAAAACCCTTGAATACGACGGTTATATTCTGTGATGATGACAAAACATTGGGCAATGTTTTCAATCGGGCTAGCCCCTGTCGCCAGCCCCAGATCTAAAATAGGAATGGTGCCACCACGAATATGAGCCACACCTCGAACAACAGGACTACTGTGGGGCATGGAAGTTAGCTTAGGACACTGCAATACTTCTTTCACTTTAAACACGTTAATGCCATATATTTGCTTGCCATTTAAGCGAAAGAGCAGCAATTCCAGGCGGTTCTCCCCAACAAGTTGGGTACGCTGATTAACGCTATCGAGAACACTGGCCATAAAGCCTCCTATGTGTATTCGTAAATTCAGTATTCACTGAAACTAATTAATATTAAAATATATTCTCAATGATAGAGTGATTTTTGCTATTTTACTAATACCTTATAGTAACTCAATGTACTTAATGCATTAACTAAGAACGTACTCACTACTAAACTAAAGAGAGTAGACCATGCGACTAATAAGGCTAATGTTAGCCTTCTCTTGCCTTCAGGCCAGCACTACGTTTGCTTTGTCAATAGAAGATCAAGTTCAGAACTACATCAATAACGTTGAAATTCCTCGTCTATCAGGAAATTACCCTGATGCGTCGGTGTCCATTACCCTCAACAACAAAATCTCGCTTAGTTACCTGCCAACTTGCAAAGACAAACACATTCAAATAAAAAATCAGCGACCTAGTGCATCCAAACGCACCACCTACTCAATTAGCTGCAACCATCCAATGTGGAAGTCCTACCTCCCCGTCACTCAGAGCATTTTAATCCCTGCTTTTAAAACGCTCGAACCCATTAATAGAGGACAAGCTTTCACCAAACAGAATATTGGCATTGGCAACGTGGATTTAACCAATTTACGAGGTCAAGTATATACCCCCCAAAACCCACCTTATGGTCTTGTTGCTTCCAGAAATTTGCGCATCAACACCTTTATTTCTGATAACGTCACCCAAAAGCCCACCCTTATAAAAAAAGGCCATCAAGTCCTCATTACGGCCCAGAGTGGCAACATCACAGTTAAAATGAACGGTATTGCCCTGCAAAATGGCGTCGAAGGTCAACAAATACGAGTTAAAAATACCAGCTCAGGTAGAATAATATATGCAAAAGTTGTAACGGACAGTGAGGTTCTTGTAAACTACTGACTATTCTTTGGTCTATTTCGGTTTTTTATATCGACTTTTACGCAAAGTTTAACTAAAGTCTTACGAGCAATGGTCGTTAACAGAGACAGATAAATTATTTAAGGCGGTAAACCCCCATGGCAATACACTTTACAGGGTTATCCAATCAAAGCAGCGTCACGAAAAACGAGCGTGCCACGAAAGACGATGCGAATAAACACTCTGTTGATACCTCGTCGAACCCAAGTTCTAATAACTTAATGGCTGCGGATACAGTCAAACTCAGCGGGACGGCAAAAACACTGAAACATCAAGAATCACGCATTAATAGTATGCCTGAAATTGACCAGGAAAAGGTAGATCGTATCAAAAACGACCTAGCCTCTGGCAATTATAAAATAGATACACAGAAGCTTGCTCACAACATGGCTTCTATGGACTCATTGTTCTAGACTATAAGGCATCCTCTTATAGTCTAGCTCGGTCAATTTTATGATCCCTATCGAACCGGTTTTTATCAGAAGTAAAGAAATCCTCACAGAGCTCGTGATGCTTCTAGATAACGAGCGCTCAGCATATGGCCAACTAGACAACCAATCGATTGTTCAAATAGCGGAACAGAAAAGAGCATTGCTCGATGAAATGAGCATGCTGAATGAGCGCCGACTCAATATTTTGATTAAATTTAATATCTTGGACAGAGACAATCCCCTAGAAGACGACTTTAAGACTTGGCTTAAAGAGCAAGACAGCTCTATGGATGATACACGTTTACTGATATCTGAATGTGAAACACTGCTAAGTAAGTGCAAAACCAAAAATCAAACCAACGCCCGCATCCTTCACACCCTACAAAAACGTAACAAGCACCTTTTCGAGTTATTGCAAGGCCACAGTAGTAAAAATAAAGTGTACACAGCAAGAGGCTCAACCCAACCTGTAAGCAGTAAGCACACCTTAGGCCGTGCCTAAACATTACAGCCTATCTACAAAATCATCTATTTAACAATGTGATAAAGTGCACCTAAAAATGGGTAAAAAAGAAACGAAAATGCCCTTTCATAAAGCATATATTGGAAAATATGCACAAAATATAAACAACACTGACTTATATCAAAAAAATATATATTTCTCAAAATATGAGAACAAGATATTTTTTATCGCTAAAATTACTTACAGCTTTCACAAAAATCTTAGTTTTTTTCAACTTCAAAACCCCTGTAAAACCAATGATTAAACAACTATCTAGAATATAGTGGTTTATCCACCACCCTTTCATCTTCATCGTTCAGTCTTGTCTGTCAGCACAAAAAAACATACTTCCTTACATGCTCTTCATCTTCTCTTATAGAATCCATTGGCCTGTATTTTGCTTTGTTTACACAACAACACAATATAGTGATGAAAAAGAGGTAATGTCTATGGTGGCGGAACATCTTACTAACGGCTTTCGTAGTGAATCAGGTATTCATGAAATAACAGCACACAGTCAGATCCTAAGAGAGTGCCATCTCAATTATGAACAACTTTCGACAGGCCAGTTTGAGGGCTCTCTTAAAGAACTTTGGCTGGAAGGCATACAAATTTACGAAGAGAGTCTATCGAGATCCGTTTTTCAGTATGGTGAGTCCAGAAAAAACTCACTAAGCTTTTCAGTATTTAATCAACTCGACAGTGAGGCCCGTTGGCTAGGAAAGCCTATCCAAAAAGATGATGTATCTTGGTGTGGTTTTCAAGAAGAGCTGATGCTACAAACGCCAGAGAACTGTAGCTTACTCGTCGTTAGCGTACCCGAGGAACTCCTCTCTGACTTAACAGACAACCCCTACCCTAAAGTTGGAGCACTCACCAACAAAACTCTTGTTCAAGGTTTCAAGCATGAGTTTAATTCGATCCTCTCTAACATGAGCCAACATTCGTTATTGTTTAATCAACCTGCCGCCATCAAACAATTTAAAAGTGACATGCGAGAATTGGTGATGCTGCTTTTTCAAGCTCAAGAAAAAAGCCCTGAAAAAAGAAATATCTCACGGCAAAAAGCACAGCAAATTGTTTGTCAGGCTAGAAAAATTGTCTTAGAACACCCTGAAACCTCCCTAAACGTCGATGAGCTTTGTAAGATTTCACACACTTCTCGTCGAGCGTTACAAAACTGTTTTTTAAGAGTGACAGGCCAAAGCCCTGCGACTTTTTTAAAAAACATACGGCTCAACGCCGTTAGACGAAGCATGTTAAATGATCCCTATGACAATATTTGCAACATTGCGTCACAATGGGGGTTTTGGCACCTTTCTCAATTTACTTGTGACTACAAACGCCTATTTGGAGAACTACCATCACAAACATTGAGTGCACTTCGCTTCGCTCACAAAACGCATCAATCATCACCTACAGAAAGAAGTAGCCTAACAAACAGTCTCGACAACACCCTCATTTAATTTGTGACACATCCTGAGCCATTTCTTACTCACTAAAATGGACTTTACTACCACATAAAAGTCTTATTTTACGACACTAAAAAAGCGAAACGAGACCACAAAATAAAAATAATATTCTCATTTTATGATAATTATATTCATTTTAAAGAAAAAGTGCCGATTCTTGATAACACACTTTCTCGCCACTAAATAGACTGAATATATCCATCATAATTAGAAATAGGAACACGCAATGGAACATCCTAAATTGAAAAAAGAGAGCCTAGGGCTCTGGTCAGTCGTTTTTTTCGTTATTGCTGCAGCCTCACCTTTGACGGGTGCTGTTGGCGCCCTACCTATTGCTTTTATGGCAGGAAATGGTCCTGGTATTCCTGGCATTTATGTCGTTGCGGGAATTTTACTGATGCTATTTAGCTTTGGTTTTATTGCCATGAGCCGTCACGTTGTCAACTCAGGAGCGTTCTACTCATACATAAGTAAGGGGTTAGGCCCGTCGATTGGCTTAGGTGGGTTCTCCATCGCGATGCTAGCCTACTTATCCATGGTTTTTGCTGTGAGTTCTCTATTTGGTTTTTTTGCTAGCATTTTCTTATCTAGCAATTTCGGCATTGACGTTCCTTGGTGGGTATTAGCCGTCGCGAATCAGGTTATCGTGGTCATACTAGGCATTGCCAAAGTGGAAATTGGGGGGCGAATTCTTGGTATTCTAATGCTTCTTGAAGTGGCCATCATCCTATTAGTTGACTTCGCCATCGTTAAACAACCCGTTACCATGGAATTCTCGTCTTTTTCACCCTCTGTTATATTTTCAGGCAATGCAGGTGTTGGACTCATATTTGCCATCTGTTCTTTTATCGGGTTTGAAGCCTCTGCCATTTATTCAGAGGAATGCAAAACACCGGAAAAAACCATCCCCCGAGCCACTCTTGTTGCCGTCACTGTGATCACTATATTTTATGCCTTCACAGCATGGGCAATTGTTCAGTATTTAGGTGCGGCCAACGTCGGTGCCGTGGCAGCGAAAGACCCTGGCATGTTTATTTATAATATGGCCGATAAATTGCTCGGCGGCTGGTCAAGTCAAGTCATGTCTGTTTTGCTGATCACAAGTTTATTTGCCGCGACTCAGGCCTTTCATAATACGCTTGCTCGTTACCTATTTTCGTTAAGCCGTGATGGTTTATGCTGGTCTAAGTTTTCAACTTTACACAAAAAATACCATACACCTTATATTGCCAGCCTCGTCCAAGGCGTCGTAATAATAGGAGGTCTACTTTTGTTCGTCGCAATCGGCCTTGACCCAATGGCAAATATTTTTGCATGGTCATCGGCTCTTGGTGCCATGGCAATCTTAGTTCTACAATGTGCTGTTTCCCTTGCCGTGATTGCATTTTTCATGAGAAACCCTTCTTTAGAAGCTTCTCTTTGGAGTCGCTTAATTGCCCCTATAATGGCCGCAATAGGAATGGTCATTTCACTCTATATGGTTATCAACAACCTTGATGTATTAAGTGGCTCTAACTCACCTGTGGTCTCGGTATTACCGTACTTAGTGGTCGCCTTTGCTGTTGGGGGCTTTTTCACCGCCAAATGGCTACATAAAGCAAACCCAGAACGATTTGCTAACATGGCCAAAGTGGTAGAAACCCTGTAACGCTTTCACCCACCGCTGTTCCTCCCTTATGGACGCGTCATTACTAATCAATGCCGCGTCCATTTTTTTACCGATATAGAAAGATTTATAAAAGGTAAAAACATTTATAAATCAATGTTTTTTCTTTCATAAATTTGAGTTCGAGACAAAAATCAGGTATAAACTCCCATACAAAATGTCCCCTTAGTTCAGTAGGATAGAACGAGGACCTCCTAAGTCTTAAACGTGAGTTCGAATCTCGCAGGGGACACCAAGCTATCTCATTTTTCTACCGCACTAAGGTAGAAAATCGAAGACAAAAAAAGAGCGACCATTGGTCGCTTTTTTTGGTGTTAAACACAGCCTAATCAGTCATAGCAGCACGCTAGGTTTTCATAGTCCTATGCGTAAACCTCTTACTCCGCTTCAACCACTTCAAAACTGTGAACAATCTTCACTCCGCCTTTTTCCAACATCAAAGATGCAGAGCAATACTCTTCTGCCGACAATTTTACCGCTCGTTCAACAACACTTTCTTTTATGCCATGGCCTGTAACCACAAAGTGCACACGGATCTCAGTAAAGACGGCAGGCACAGCGTCCGCACGATCGGCATCAATATGTGCCACACAAGAAACAACGTCTTGACGAGACTTTTTAAGAATATTCACCACATCATAGGATGTGCATCCACCCAACCCCGCGAGCAATAACTCCATAGGACGAGCGCCAGCCGTTTGATTACCATCAATCTCTAGTGTATGACCAGAGCCCGTATTGGCGGTAAAATGCACATCTTCTTTCCAAACCACACTTGTTTTCATGCTTTTCTCTCAATTTATCTCACACAGGTCAGAATACTTATTTAAAAAGCTCTGCCAACTTATCGCCAGGTTCATCAGCTCGCATAAAAGCTTCACCAACCAAAAAAGCATGAACATCATGATCACGCATTAACGCTACATCTTCACGAGTATGGATCCCACTTTCAGTGACGATCAAACGATTACTCGGCACACCTTTTATTAATTCCAAAGTATGATCTAAGGTCAGTTCAAAGGTATGCAAATCACGGTTATTAATCCCTAATAACTCTGTTTCAGTGTAGTTAAGCGCTAGCTCTAACTCAGCCTGATTATGCACTTCCACCAGCACATCCATACCAAGCTCTCTTGCTAGGGTATCCAAAGACCGTAACTTTTCACCGTCTAGGCAGGCGGCGATTAACAGCACACAATCAGCCCCAATAGAACGCGCCTCAAGGATTTGATACTCATCCACCAAAAAATCTTTACGGATCGTAGGTAAGCGACAGGCAGCACGCGCCTCAACCAAATAATCTTCATGGCCCATAAAAAAGTCATGATCGGTCAAAACAGACAAACAGGCAGCACCACCTTTCTCATAGGAACGAGCAATTTGTGCAGGTTGAAAATCCTCACGTATCACGCCCTTACTAGGTGACGCTTTTTTCACCTCAGCAATCACTCCCGCTTTACCCTCAGCAATTTTCTGACGTAATGCGTTAGCAAAACCACGGGCAGGGTTATGCACATTGGCAACTGACGCAGCCACTTCCAAGTCCGCATAAGACGTATGTTTTTTTCGCTCTTCAATTTCCTCGTATTTACGAGACACAATCTTTCTTAAAATAGTCGGTGTTTCAGCTTTCATAATAAACTAATCCTCTCGCTATCACGCTTGCCTCATTACTTCATAAAGTAGCGAGTAAAGCTCGCCAATTCAGACATTTTAATTTTTGCCAACCCACCACCAATCATATCTTCCGCCATCGACACACCTTCTTGTAGGTTATCAGCAACACCACAAACGTAAATCGCGGCTCCCGCATTAATCGCAACAATATCGCGAGCGGGATTGACCTTACCCTTACCATCTAATGCCGCTTTTACAAGCGCTAAGCTTTCTTCAGCGTCTCTTGCTTGAACAGAATCTAATGATTGCAAAGGAATACCAAAGGCTTCCGGCGTAATGATGTATTCGCTGATCTCGCCATCCTTCAGTTCAGCTACATGAGTGGGAGCTGCAATACTGATCTCATCCAAACCATCCTCCGAATGAACCGCCATAACATGCTGACTTCCCAAGGCTTTAAGCACTTCCGCAATCGGCCGAACCAAGTCTTTAGAGAAAACGCCTATTACCTGATTCTTCGCATTCGCAGGGTTAGTTAAGGGCCCCAATAAATTAAAAATCGTTCGAGTGGCCATTTCTTTTCTTGGGCCAACAGCATGCTTCATCGCCGTATGGTGGTGGGGTGCAAACATAAAGCCAAGACCGATCTCACGAATACAACGGGCAACTTGCTCAGCATCTAAATCTAAATAAATACCCGCCTGTTCCAATACATCTGCACTACCCGACTTGGAGGACACTGAGCGACCTCCATGTTTAGCCACATTGCCGCCTGCTGCGGCCACAACGAATGCCGCTGCCGTAGAAACATTAAATAAATTTCCACCATCGCCGCCTGTGCCACAGGTATCAACCACATTATCTAGAGAAATATCCACTTTAGTAGACAGCTCACGCATCACTTGCGCCGCTGCGGTAATTTCAGCGACGGTTTCACCTTTCATTCGAAGGCCAATCAAAAAACCGCCAATTTGCGCAGGCGTCGTCATCCCAGTCATAATATCGCGCATAACAAGGCGCATTTCATCGCCCGTTAGGTCTTGACGATTAACAACCGCTGCAATTGCTTTTTGGATATCCACCCAACTCTCCTATCGTGTCAAAAAATTTGCTAACAAGGCATGCCCAGCCTCGGTTAGTATGGATTCAGGATGAAATTGCACCCCTTCAATGGGCAAGGTCTTATGACGTATTCCCATAATTTCTTCACGTTCACCTGCCTCATTTTGCGTCCATGCTGTCACCTCAAGACAATCAGGCAATGACAATTTATCGATAACTAAAGAATGATAGCGTGTTGCGACCTGTGGGTTTGGAACCCCAGAAAACACAGAGGTATCATTGTGATAAATAAAAGATGTCTTACCGTGCATGACATTTTTAGCACGAATCACGTCCCCACCAAAGACCTGACCAATACTTTGATGACCTAAGCAAATACCTAAAATAGGAATTTTACCTGAAAATGCCCGAATTGCCGCCATCGAAATGCCCGCTTCATTAGGAGTACAAGGCCCTGGAGAAATCACTAAGTGACTTGGTGCTAACTCAGCCATTTCTTCCACTGTGATTTCATCATTACGATACACCAGTACATCCGTGCCTAACTCACGAAAATATTGCACAAGGTTGTACGTGAAGGAGTCATAATTATCAATCATCAACAACATAGACATTCAATACTTAATTTTGATGACGTTGAGCCAACATCATTGTTTAAACAACCCCACCTCTGCCTCATCCTTTTTCGGTATTGCTCGAAAATGAAGGGAGAAATAAGCGGTAAGAAAGGCGGATTCTATCAAAACCTGCCTATCTTGGCTCACTTTTGCGTTAAGATTTCCATTAGTTGAATATCATGCCATAGCGCTGCCATCTCTTTGCAAAAAGTACACAAGAAACCTCCTCCCGTTTGAACCTATCCCAGTTATACTGCACACTCATTACTTAGTTGCTATGTTGATTCGTTAAGGACTCTTTGTGCACAGCCAAGTTTCAGATTTAATTGAACTTTTAATTCAAGAAGGACACTCTTCCGAATCCGTTGGCAAAGCCATGCGCGAACTAACGCCAGATGATGTTGCCTTAGCCCTTGAGTCAATTCCGCTCGCCCAACGAACCCAAGCCTGGCAAAGCATTAAACAAGCAAATCGTTTGGATATCTTGGTTGAAATGCGCGGCGAGTCTCGACAACTCTTATTAAGAGAGTTAGATGATGCCGATATAGAGCACTTATTTGCGGATGCCGAAGCAGAAGATTTACTCGAAATCGCCGACTCTCTGCCTGATCACTTAGTCGATCTCGCACTCAGTCAAATGGATTCCAAACAACGTGAGTACTACCAACAAGGTATCGTTTACGATGATGAGTTGGTCGGACGCTGGATGGATCATGAATTACTCATTATTTCTCAAAGTACACGAGTCTCTGAGGCCATGCGCCTATTAAAAAAAGAGACGCCGAATTACACGGAAATGATCTATTTAGTGAACCGTACTGGCCGCTGGGTTGGTTGTGTTCCCTTTGACAAACTGTTCAAAGCACAAAGTCACGAGCCTGTCTCCAGTCTAATGGATGAAGATTGTCCTTTTATTTTAGATACAACGGATCTAATAAAAGCGGCTGAGCAGCTAGAACGCTCGGGCTTATCTGCATTACCGGTTGTCAATGAACATCAAGTACTACTGGGTCGTCTCCATGCAGGGTTAGCGCTGGAATCTTTGCGACTTGAAAACGAAGCACAACAGATGTCAACGGCCGGTTTAAATGAAGAATCGGATCTATTTGCACCAGTCAAACGCAGTGCTGGAACGCGAGGTATTTGGCTGGGCATTAATTTATTAACGGCTTTTCTTGCCTCGTCTTTTATCGGGTTATTTGAGGCCACCTTGCAACAAGTCGTAGCATTAGCCGTCTTGATGCCTATTGTCGCTTCAATGGGCGGCATTGCTGGCAGCCAAACACTTACGCTTATTGTGCGTGGTCTGGCTTTAGGACAGATAACCCGAAGCAACTTCAAATCCTTGTTATTAAAAGAACTTAAAGTCGGTGGATTAAATGGCGTCCTTTGGGCCATCGTCATTGGGCTTGTCACACTGTGGTGGTTTGACAATCCAATGCTTGGCATAGTGATTGGATTAGCCATCATCATTAACATCATCATGGCGGCATTTTCAGGCGTTGTCATTCCGGTGTTATTAGATACGTTTAAAATCGATCCGGCCCTCTCGGGATCCGTCATTTTAACCACTGTGACCGACATTGCGGGATTTGTTGCTTTCTTAGGACTTGGCACCATTTTACTGCTTTAACCGTTAACACTTTAAGTGTATGGCTTATGCCCTTGCCATTATGCGAACACGATTTTTAAAAGGAAAAACACCATGACTTGGCATACTTTACAGACCTATTTTGGCTTAGGTGATTCAAACATGCATTGGGTAGTGCGCGTTTTTATCGCCGTGCTGATCACTTTGTTTTTAAACTTTATAGTGACCAAAATTCTTGGGCATATCGAACACAAAATGGAAAAAACCAAAACGCCATGGGACAACGTGCTAATCAATGCCGCACAAAAACCCATTGGTATGTTTATTTGGCTAGCGGGCTTATCGATTGCGGCCGAAATTTCGGGGACTGAAATCGATGAGAAACTTTCCTCTTTGATATCTTCCATACGCGCCGTCGGTGTAATTGCTATTATCACCTGGTTTGTTTTACGCCTTATCAAAGAAGCCGAAAACACGCTTACCACGTCTTCAAAGGTAAAAAGAAAAGTCGATTACACCACCGCTAGCGCCATCAGCAAGCTACTACGAGCTTCGGTCCTCATTACCGCCTTATTGGTAATTCTACAGTCCCTTGGCTACAGCATTTCTGGGGTACTCGCCTTCGGTGGCCTCGGGGGGATTGCCGTTGGCTTTGCCGCCAAAGATTTATTAACTAATTTCTTTGGTGGTTTAGTAGTCTACCTCGTCCGACCCTTTGCCGTCGGCGATTGGATCCGTTCACCCGATAAAAACATCGAAGGAACAGTGGAGAACATCGGCTGGCTCCAAACCAGTATTCGTACTTTTGACAAACGCCCACTTTACGTCCCCAATTCCACTTTTTCGACCATCTCGGTGGAGAATCCATCGAGAATGTCTCACCGCCGTATTAATGAGACGATTGGAGTTCGCTATGATGATTTCAGCCAACTCCCTCAGATCATTGCCAGCATTAAAGAAATGGTAAGCCAACATCAAGATTTAGATACCAATGAAACCTTCATGGTCAACTTTAACGAGTTTGGGGGATCTTCATTGAATTTTTTTATCTATGCGTTTACCAAAACCGTCGACTGGAAAACCTATCACGATGTGAAACAGGACGTACTATTCAAAGCGATGGAGATTATCGGAGAGTATGGTGCTGAAGTGTCCTTCCCAACCACGACCTTGCATATAGCACCTGATAGCCAGATGACGTTAGTTAAGCCACCCAAAGAAGACAAGAGCGCCTCTCAAAACGAGTACAAATCAGAAGGAAGCGAAAAAGACTCACCACGTCAATAATGATGACACCATCAGCCGCTGTTGACATAAAACAATGCCAAGCAAGTCGCTTGGCATTGTTGTTTTTGACGTAATAATAAGCTTCTTTATTCGGGTCAAATTAGCAATTCTGCTAAGTCATCTATTACCGCATCTGCTCCGAGCGACACAAGATCAACACCTTGATGGTAACCATACGTGACCAGTGCACAACGAAAACCTGCGTTACTTGCAGCTCGATAATCGGTAATCGAATCGCCAATCATTAAGCAGTTTTCAGGTTTCGCCTCAATGGCATCACTACAATGCAGCAAAGGCATGGCAGAGGGTTTATGTTCTTCTAAGGTATCGCCACCAAGAAACCAAGCAAAATGCTCAGTAAGTTCAAAACGATCTAAAATGGGCTTAATAAAACCACTCGGTTTATTGGTAACCAGAGCGATAGGTACATTTTGATGTTTAAAGGCTTTGAGTAAGGCTTTTACATTGGGATAAAGTTGCGTGTTATCGGCCACATGAGCATGATAATGTTGCAAAAACGCTTTATAAGCTTCTTCGTAATGATCACGATCGAGTCCTGCCCAATCTAACGCTTGCTCTATCAATTTACTCGAGCCAAAGCCAACCCAACCACGCACTCGCTCTTCACCTGCGGCATCAGCACCTAATAGGGTTAAAGCGGCATCAACCGCCCCAGTGATATCAGGCACACTGTCAACCAAGGTGCCATCAAGATCAAGGCAGACTAATTCCGGCCAGCCATCAAACCAAGCCTTAAAATACTTTGGTGTTTTCATTAGCGTACTCTCGCTAATTCAGCGCGCATATTACCAATCACGGCTTGGTAGTCGTCTTTACCAAAAATGGCCGACCCTGCCACAAACGTATCCGCTCCAGCTTGAGCCACTTCGGCAATGTTTTTCTCACTAATCCCCCCGTCCACTTCTAAACGGATGTTATAGCCACTGGCATCGATTAATGCCCGCGCCTCACGGATTTTATCTAATGTTGAAGGGATAAAAGATTGGCCACCAAAACCTGGGTTGACCGACATTAAAAGAACCATATCGATCTTATCCATCACATGCTTCAAGTCATTCAATGGCGTGGCAGGGTTAAAAACCAATCCCGCCTTGCAGCCACCATCTTTAATCATCTGCAAGGAGCGATCAATGTGTTCACTTGCTTGAGGATGGAAGGTAATACTAGAGGCTCCAGCCTTAATGAACTCCTCAATCATACGATCAACAGGTTTGACCATCAGGTGAACATCAATATCAGCTGTCACACCGTGATGACGTAGTGCTTTACAGACCATTGGCCCTATCGTTAAATTAGGGACGTAATGATTATCCATCACGTCAAAGTGAATCATGTCAGCCCCTGCCTCTAATACCTTTTCCACTTCTTCGCCTAAACAAGCAAAGTCAGCGGAAAGAATAGATGGGGCAATGATAAAATCATTCATATCTGGCTCCAGCAATGACAGAATAGAAAACAGTAGGACTTAAGCACGATGTAACAAACTCACTATCCATCGAGCGTAAGGGCACACAGTAAAAGGCCATCCATTCTAACAAGGCAAGAGACATAAGTATTGAAACAATGAAGAAAAATATTTACCCATTGCGGATTCTTGTATCGACCATAATGATCTTATTATCATCGAACCTATTCGCTGCTGAAGATGCCAAGACCAGTAAAGCGAACCCAACAGCCACGCCAGCGACGACCAAACAAGGGGCACAGCCAACAAAAAATAATACCGATAACACGACCACAGACACGAAAAGGGTCATGCCAACGCCCCAGGAAAATCGCATCAAAGCATTGGAAAACCGTTTAAAACAAAATCAACAAGCTCATCAGATCAATATTCTTAGTGCCGATAACACTCCGTTTTTAACCCTCTATCAAGAGTCACAAACTCGCGACACAGAGGGTTGTGTGATTTTACTACCTTCCGATAACGAACACCCGGATTGGCCAACCGTAATCGCCCCCCTTAGAAACGCGCTCCCGCAGTACAGTTGGTGCACTATTTCAATGGAAATTCCAGATATTACGCCACGTGTCAACGCCATTACCGCCTTTCCAGAGCCACCGTTTCCAACCACAAGTTCTAACACATCAAACACCGACGCCACGGCGACCAACAGCAATACCAATGATAATGCGAAAAACAAGAGCGAGTTGCCCAATCAGAAAGTGGTGTTTGACCGCTTACAAGCCGTTATAACAGAAGCAAAACAAAAAGGTGCCAAGCAAATTGTACTCGTTGGTTACGGAACGGGGGCCGCTTATGCCATGGCTTATCTTGCGACGAACCCCAAAGCAGCAAACGCCCTAGCGATTATTAACGTAGACACAGCGGCCCCCATCACCGATTACCAATTAGCCCAGAAAATACGTCAAATCAATATGCCTATATTAGACTACTACTACGGACAGTCCATGGCTCTCAAGCGTTTCGCCCTCTGGCGAAAACAGGCGGCCAATAAAAGATCAGACAACAATCTGAACTATGTACAAATGGATGCATTAGCCGAAACCAAAAGATCCATGGATGGAAGGCTGATACTTATTCAATATGTTCGCGGTTTTTTAAAACAAAATACCCAGCAAAAGGAACAATTAAAAACCCTACCAGATTATGATAAAGGGCTTTTTTATAAAGATCCTAGTGACGATGAAACCGAATAATAATCTACTTACGTGACTTTCTAATCAGTTCATAAGCGGCTTGGATTTCCTGTGTTCGCTCTTTAGCGTGTTCAATCATTTCATCCGGTAGTCCTTTGGCACTGAGTTTGTCCGGATGATTTTGGCTCATTAACTTACGATAGGCTTTTTTGATTTCCGCATCACTCATGTCCGCTTTCACACCTAGCACGTCATAAGCGGCTTTTAGCAAATCTTTAGAATCCTGCGCATTGGCTGAGGATTGGTAGCCTTGACGAAAGTGCGTTTGCTGCTTCACTTGGATATGTAAAGCTTCGAATTCTGCAACCGATACCCCTAAATAAGCACACACTTGAGAAACAAGGGATTTTTCCTCAACACTGAAATGCCCATCAGAGTAGGCCGAGATTAAGAGAATCTCAATCAAAGTACGAGTCAAATCACCAGGCCCAACCACGTCTCGGAACTGAGTAAGCACAGCGGTCAAATCAAAATTAGCCGACTTACCTTCATTAAAAAATTGACGAGCTTGCTCTTGGGCGGCAGGCGAAAGACGCAATCTTTGCATCACGGCTTGGGCCAATTGAATCTCTTCTTCTGTCACTCGACCGTCGGATTTTGCCAATCTTCCCATTAATAAGAAGAGTGTGCGAAAAAAAACTTCTTGCTGTTGGCGAATATTAGAACGAGTGCTGGCCCCCATAAAAGCACTACCTCGTTGCCCTCTATCTAGCATGGCGCCTACTATCAAGCCAATTAAGCCGCCTAAAAAACCCATTAAGAGAGTGCCGAGAATTGCACCGACCAATTTCCACATAAAGATATTTCTCCAGAATCGGTAGCCCCTAGAGGCCTGCTTAGATTATCATTTGCCAACAACATGGACCCGTATAAGGGAAGAGTCCAATTTGGGACAATCACTATTTACCAACAAGTATACCCTGCATGGTTAAGTATTTACGTATTTACGCTTTATTTTTTCAAACTCTTTTCGTCATTCCGTTGGCTCACGCTAGCCAAGTGACAAAAGAAAATCAATGGGATTGGGTACCGAAAGAATCACTTCCTAAGGCCCAACAAGAGCAAATAAGCCGATATTGTCAAGGCAGTTATATAGACCATTGGAAACCTACAAACAGTCTTGATACCGACCTCAATGCAAAAACGATTTATCGTGATAAGGCTGGTGTTGTCCATTTAATTGGTGATGCTGAGATCATTAAGCCAAAATCAACATTGCAGGCGAATCAGATCGAGGGGGTGCCAGGCAAATACTATAAAACCAATGGCAACATCATCTTACGCCAAAAAGGTCAGGTTATTCGAGGGACCAGTGGATACATCTCCAATGACAATGACTCGCCGACAGAATTTGTGGACGCAAAATTCGTCAGCATCGCGACAGGGCAACGGGGCGCGGCAAAATCTTTATTGCGCAGTAAAAACGGCATTATCTTTATTTACCAAGGTTACTACACCACCTGTGAACCCACAGAAGATAGCTGGAAGCTTTATGGCAGTTCCATTGAACTTAACCCAAAAGCCGGGTTTGGTACCGCAGAAAACGTACAATTACGAGTTCATGATATTCCGGTATTCTATTTCCCTTGGCTACGCTTCCCCTTAACCAGTGCTCGCCAAACAGGCTTTTTATTCCCGACTTTCGGCTTTTCTGGAAGCAAAGGTTTATCGCTGTCGACGCCATTTTATTGGAATTTAGCCCCCAACTATGACGCAACCATCACCCCTAATATTGTCACCAATGAAGGGAATGGACTTGACCTTGAAATTCGCCATTTAAGCAAATACGGTTTAACCACCTATGAGCAATCGACCTTCGATGAACATAAATCTTTTGATGATTCAAGACCTGCTGAAGGGGCACAAACGCTACTCAAATTCAAAACCGATCAACAGTTTACCAATAATCTATCTGCTGGACTCTTGTACGAAGACAACCCAACAGAAAACAAGTACCCAGATGTCAACTCAACCTCCATCAAGCAAAAGGACAATTACGAGCGAAATGCTTACCTAGGTTTTAACAATGGTAATTTTAGCAGTAAGGCCATCATCCGTACCTACCAAACACCGGATCCGACCCTAAATAAACCATTTGAATGGAAACCTCGCCTAAACTCGTCATACCGCTATGCCAACACCTATCTAAATTACAGTGTGGACGGCCAATACACGGACTTTTACGATCCAGATGAAAACAACTTTGATGGTAAACGAAGCGTATTAAACCAGGATATCTCGTTAAACTTTAGTAATGCCTGGGGAACCTTCTCACCAGGGGTTTTATTAAATTACCGTGATTATCAAATCCATAATTACAAGTCCCCTGATTACGATACCAGCTTAAATCATGCCTCTGTTTATTTTGACTCTAGCGTGGTGTTCGAACGCCCGTTATTAATCGACGACTCCATATGGCGACAAACGTTAGAGCCTCGCTTAAGTTATTTAAACTCGCCTTATAAAAATCAAAGTTTGATTCCTAACTTTGATGCCAGTGTACCAACCCTTAGCTATTCACAAGCCTTCAGCCATCAAAGAT
Source organism: Marinomonas sp. 63XJN7_7_ISO-PGPR-S23-202 (assembly GCF_056173505.1). NCBI lineage: Bacteria > Pseudomonadati > Pseudomonadota > Gammaproteobacteria > Oceanospirillales > Oceanospirillaceae > Marinomonas > Marinomonas sp. 63XJN7_7_ISO-PGPR-S23-202. The sequence continues at coordinate 4,019,589 of NZ_CM149677.1, forward strand.
TCAATGGTAATGACCGCGTTGGGGACACAGAGCAAGTGACCTTGGGTATTGAAAGCCGACTTTATGATGACCAGAACCGCCAGCGGTGGGCATTTAAACTGGGTCAAATTCAATACTTGAAGGATCGTTATGTCAACATAACGGGGGTAACCAGTCAAAGTACGCCGGTTGATAGTGAGAGCCAAAGCCCCTTACTCGGTTCCGTCACCTACACTGGCAGTAACCGTTTTAGCCTGACAGGAAATGTAAATTATGATGTCAAAAAGCACAAATCCAATCTTGCCCAAGTTATCATTAAGACAAGACCTGCCGATTATGTGCGGTTAGACATGAGCTACCTCTATACTGTTGACAATCAAGACCCAAGCAATAACGCAAAACAGGCTAATGTGAGTACGATTTTTCCTGTAAGTCAGGATTGGTCAATGTATCTACAACGTACCTATGACTTTTTTAAACACAAAAAAACCAAAGATGTTGCCGGGGTTGGTTATGAAAACTGCTGCGTGAAAGTATCATTGAGTTACCAAGAATGGTTGAATGACAACAGTGATATGGAACGCGGCGTGTTCCTACTCTTTAATTTACGCAGTTTGAGTACCGTTGGGCAGAACAGTGGAGAACCTAGTGTCGCCCAAGACTATTGGAATAATGGAAAAGTTGGATATTAAATGATGAAGTTGTTTTCTCTAATATTAAGCGCATTTCTCTTTCTCGCGCCTTTTCAATCGCTCTACGCAGCGACTAACAAAGATGGCCTAACCAAAATAGATGGTATTGCTGCCATTGTTGATTCAAGCGCCATTTTAGACAGTGATATTCAGGCACGCTTTGATGTGGTTAAAAACCGAGTCCCTGGTGGTCAAATGACCGCTAATATCCGTCGTCAGATTCTCAATCAATTGATCGACGAAACACTAATGGCGAATTATGCCACCAGTGTGGGCATGCAAGTTTCCAGCTCTGAAGTAGATCAAGCCATTCAAGGCGTTGCCCAGCGTATGAACTTGAATTTGGACGGTCTCAAGAATGCATTAAAGCAGCAAGGCATTAACTACAGCCGCTACCGAGCCCAAATCAAAAAAGAAATTTTGATCAACGACATTAAACAAGAAATCGTTCGCAAACGTATCTCGATCACGGATCAAGAAATCAATAATTACTTATCGGCTAATGCCAATCTGACTAAAGGCAAAGACGAAGTTCACCTTTACCACATTTTGATTCGTGCGGCTAACCCTGACGCAGCCAAAGCAAAAATCGAAGCCATTGCGAAAAAAATCCACTCCAAAAAGGATTTTATTAATCAGGCCATAGCCAACTCCGATGGTCAATTTGCCATTGAAGGTGGGAATATAGGATGGCGCCCTCTTAATGAATTACCTCCTCTATTCGTTAAAGCCATTGCTGGCAAAAAAGATGGAACCCTAGTTGGCCCCCTTCAAAGCCCTGCTGGCTTCCATTTGCTCTGGGTGGCTGGTAAACGCTCAGCATCACAAACGATTCAACAACAAACAAAGGTCAGTCATATATTGCTTCGCTCCAATGCTATTCGCGATGAGGCACAAACAAAGGCTTTAGCCGAAAAGCTCTACAAACAGCTTAAAGACGGTGCAAACTTTGCCACGCTAGCGAAAAAGTACAGTGAAGATGAGGGCTCTACCTTACAAGGCGGTAGCTTAGGATGGGTCTCTCCAGGCACCATGATTCCAAAATTCCAACAGGAAATGAATGAGACGCCAGTGGGTCACATTAGTCGCCCATTTAAAACGAAGTTTGGCTGGCATATATTGAAAGTCGAAGCCCGTCGCAAAGAGAATATCAGTCAAAAGGTTCTTCGCGCTAAAGCTCGTCAGGCCCTCATCGCCCAAAAACAAGATACGGTTCTGAACAACTGGCTTGGTGAACTCAAAGCAGATGCCTTTATTGATATCAAAAAGGGAAATTAGTCCCATGATTCAAGGTATGACCAATCAGAGCCCTATTATTGCTATCACCTCTGGTGAGCCGGCGGGTATTGGGCCTGATATCATCCTAAGTGCGTTAAGCGAACAGACGTTTAACGCACGTCTTGTTGTCTTGGGCGACCTCGGAGTGTTACAAGCAAGAGCTAACCAATTGGGACTCTCCCCCAAATGGCATACGGTGACCCACGCAGATACGGTGCCTGTGCACCAAGCTGGCCATATTTATCTGCTCCCTGTTCCCTTAGTGGTCCCAGCAAAGGCAGGAGAACTCAATGTTGCCAATGCACCGTACGTATTGGAAACCTTGCAACAAGCTGGGGAAGGCTGTTTAAACCACACTTTTGATGCGGTTGTCACGCCTCCTGTTCATAAGGGTATTTTATGTGAAACTGGAGTGCATTTTTCAGGGCACACCGAGTTTTTCCAATCCCTGTGCCAATCGCCCCATGTAGTGATGATGCTTGCAACAGAGACAATGAAAGTTGCTTTGGCCACCACTCATCTACCACTACAAGAAGTGTCTTCCGCTATTACGCAAGATAGCCTATCTCGTGTGATTTTAGCGCTACATGCAGACTTAAAGCGCAAATTTGCAATCAATAGCCCCAAAATTTTAGTGTGCGGACTGAACCCTCATGCAGGCGAAGACGGGCACCTTGGTATGGAAGAGATTGATACCATCATACCGACACTGAATGAGCTTCGTGCACAAGGCTTGGATTTAGTGGGTCCCTTACCAGCGGATACATTATTTACGCCAAAATATTTGGAAAATGCAGACTGCGTATTGGCCATGTATCACGATCAGGGGTTACCTGTGTTAAAATACTCGGGATTTGGTAACGCTGTGAATATCACATTAGGTTTACCCATCATACGAACGTCCGTCGACCATGGCACCGCCCTCGATCTAGCAGGTACAGGCAAAGCCAATAATGGCAGCCTTAAGGTAGCCATTCAACACGCCATCAATATGGCCAATAATGCGAAACAATTTCCTAATGAGCAAAACACAACCCCATAAGGCCCGCAAACGCTTCGGCCAAAACTTTCTTCACGACCATGGTGTCATTCGTCGTATCGTCGCTTGCATTGGCCCTAAAAAAGGCCAACGCCTTGTTGAGATTGGACCGGGTAAAGGCGCCTTAACAGAAGGTATCATCAGCGTCACTGAGCGTATGGACGTCGTGGAATTAGACCGCGACCTTATTCCTATTCTCAAAGTGAATTTGTTCCGCTACCCCGAACTGACGGTTCACGAAGCAGACGCCATGACGTTTGATTTTTCATCTCTGGCGCAAGAGCAAGCCATTCGTGTTGTTGGTAACTTACCATACAACATTTCGACACCATTGATTTTTCATTTATTGAGTCAAGCCAACTGTATTGAAGACATGCATTTTATGCTGCAAAAAGAAGTCGTTGATCGGCTTGCAGCACGTCCAGGCGATAGCTTGTATGGCCGTTTAAGTGTGATGGCTCAATATTATTGCCAAGTGGATTCCTTGTTTGTCGTGGGGCCAGAATCATTTGACCCAGCTCCGAAAGTAGACTCAGCAATTGTCCGCATGACCCCTTATAAAACACTGCCTTACCCTGTTAACGACATTAAAACCTTAGAGAGCACGGTTCGTATTGGTTTTCACCAACGCCGTAAAACGCTGAGGAACAATTACAAAGGGGTTCTGAGTAATGATGACTTCAATGCACTTAACATAGACCCAGGTCTTCGCCCAGAGCGATTAGACGTTGAGGATTATGTGCGCATTGCTAACTTCATTCAAAACAAGGAGGCATGATTGAAATGCTAAAATACGATATCGCAGTCAATGTCCAAACCGAATACCTCCCTCATCAATCCACACCGAGCGAGTCACGCTATGTATTCGCCTATCACATCACAATTACTAACTGCGGTACACAAGCAGCAAAGCTCCTATCAAGACATTGGATCATTACCAACGGCAATGAAAAAATACAAGAAGTGAAAGGTGGCGGAGTCGTAGGAGAGTATCCTCATCTTGAATCAGGTGAATCCTTTCAATATTCTAGTGGAACGGTAATGGACACAGTGGTTGGCAGTATGCATGGCAGCTACCAATTTATTGCCGATGATGGCACCGAGTTCGAGGCCCCTATTCGAGCTTTTCGCCTTTCTGTTCCGAATCAAGTTCATTGAGGTAACATATGGCGACCTATGCAATTGGTGACTTACAAGGCTGTTTTACACCACTTATGGCGCTGCTCGAAACCTTCCATTACGACCCTCAAAAGGATCAGCTTTGGTTTGCGGGTGATCTGATCAATCGTGGCCCAGAATCCCTAGAAACCCTTCGCTTTATCAAGTCTCTAGGGAACAATGCCACCGCGGTTTTGGGCAATCACGATCTGCATTTACTTGCGGTCTCGCGCGGCCATAGCGCATTAAAACGCAATGACACCCTGTTTGATATTCTAACCGCCAGCGATCGAGACGAACTCATGGAATGGCTTCGCCAGCAGCCGCTTTGCCACTACGATGAAAGCCTTAATACCATTATGACTCATGCGGGCATACCACCTTGCTGGACATTGGAGCAAACCCTGTCCCTCGCCCATGAAGTGGAAACCCAACTGAAAAGCGATAAAGTTGATGATTTTCTCGCGGTTATGTATGGTAATACTCCAAAAAGGTGGGATAACAATCTAACGGGAATGGATAGGCTTCGCGCCATCACCAATTATCTAACCCGTATGCGTTTTTGTGGTGTAGATAGTACTTTAGACCTAAAAACAAAAGAAGGTCTCGATACGGCACCAGAGGGCTATGCCCCTTGGTTCTCTTATCCATCCCAACTCCCTGAAGATTGCCATGTTGTTTTTGGTCATTGGGCAGCGCTTGAGGGCATTACCCACTCCAATACCATCCATGCCTTGGATACGGGTTGTGTTTGGGGAGGCAGCCTAACGGCCTTACGACTTGATGACCAACAGCTTTTTAGCACGCCATGTACCATTAAACGGAAAGAACTATGACTTATACTTGTATCGATGTGTCTGATGCCCTTCCTATTATCGAAAACGATGCGACGGTTGTGGATATTCGCGACCAAGCAAGTTACCAAAAAAGCCATATCAATAATGCTATCTTGCTAAACAACGACAATGTCCAAGAATTTATCGAACAAGCAGACAAAAGCAAGCCTGTTGTTGTCTGCTGTTACCACGGCAACAGCAGTAAAGGGGCCGCCGAATATTTAGCGGCTCAAGGCTTTCAAGCAGTCTACTCCCTAAATGGTGGTTTCAGCCAGTGGAGCGCCATGTTCCCAGAACAATGCGAGCTTGGAGTCTAGAGCCTTTTCAACGACAAGTGGCCTTTTGCTAGTAGCCAGTAGAGCGAATAAAAGCATGACGACATATCAGGTGTATTTAGTCGGTGGAGCCGTTAGAGATCAGCTACTAGGTCTTACAGTAAAGGATCACGACTGGGTGGTGACTGGCGCGACTCCAGATCAACTATCAGCACAAGGCTATCAACAAGTAGGCAAGCAATTTCCAGTTTTTTTGCACCCAGACACCAAAGAAGAATACGCGCTTGCCCGAAAAGAAAAAAAACAAGGCCAAGGTTATACTGGTTTTATTTGTGACTTTTCTCCCGATATTCGCCTAGAAGAAGATTTGGCTCGCCGAGATCTCACCATCAATGCCATGGCACAAACACCTGACGGCCAGCTAATCGATCCGTTTCATGGTAAGGAAGATCTGGAGCTTCGCCTATTACGTCATGTCTCTGACGCGTTTGTTGAAGACCCGCTTCGCGTGCTCCGTGTCGCCCGCTTTGCTTCTCGATTTCATCATTTTGGCTTTCATATCGCCCCAGAGACTCTCGACTTAATGCGTCAAATCAGTCATTCAGGGGAACTTAGCACCCTAAGCCCTGAACGTGTCTGGAAAGAGCTAGAAAAAGCCTTAACAACGCCTTACAGCTTTGTCTTTTTTGATGTACTGCAACAAGTGGACGCCTTAGACCTCTTGTTTCCAAAACTGGTTTGGGAGAGTCAGGAATCGACCAAAGTCCAATTACAGTCTTCAGCACTGGTACCACATCAACGTTGGGCGATAATTTGCCAATATACTCCGCTTGACGCACTGGTGACTCTACACCAAAACATTAAATGTCCAAATAAGTACAAGCAAATAGCGGAACAGTCGTGCTATTTTCTGCAATCTCATCACATTCCTATGTCGGCCGTACACTGGGAAACATGGCTACTCTCCGTCAGTGCCATAAAAAAATACCAGCCTTACAAGCTTTTGGTAGAAGTATTGAGTTTATTAACGAATAGCAAACAAGAAGACTGGCTTAGCCTGCGTGATAGCATTGCAACCATCAACGCAGCCAGTTTAATGAAGCGAGGTTTTTCAGGGGCTGAGCTTGGCAAGGCGATGAAAGAGGCTCGAATCACGGCCTTGGAAAAATTGCTTCACCCATTCATTACCTAGGCATCTACTCTTTTATTGACGAAGCCTCCTAAGAGTAAGACGATCAACCTTGCTCAAAGCCATGACAGCCGAACATCAGGAGGGACCTTATCATGTCCCTCAAAGGTTTAAGCTGTTCGATATAACTTAACCCCAACAGACCTTGCGGCAGAAACGGCCCCAGGCTTGCGTACTGTCAAGGTTAATGCACTTACGGAAAATATCTGAATAACCTCTTCACTTAGGCGCTCAGCTAACGTCTCGATTAATTCAAATTGTCGCTCCGCACAAAACGTCGTAATAAAATTTGAAATCGCTTCATAATCGAGCGTTTTAGATAAATCGTCTGTTTGTGCTGGCACACGATTGTCATGTTCCATTTCAAGATCCAACAGTAGCTCCTGTTGAATGCTTTTTTCCCACTCATAAACCCCGATCACCGCCAGAACCTTCAGCTCTTCAATAAACACTATGTCTTTCATGCAGCACCTTTAATAGACGGTAATTCGGAAAGCGGCCAACGCGCACGAATGGACAGGCTAAGCCCTGACGATTGACCACTAAGCAAGCGCTGAGCCCCCGCATAAGCAATCATCGCACCGTTATCAGTACACAACTCCGGCCGCGCATAAAACACACTGGCCTGTATTTTTTTCAACTGAGACTCAAGCTGTTCACGCAGACGGGTATTAGCACTAACACCACCGGCGATAATAAGCCGCTTTAACCCTTCACTTTCTAGAGCCCGACGACACTTGATCACCAAGGTATCCACCACCGCCATTTCGAAGGCCAAAGCGACATCGGCTTTGAACGGCTCATCACAACGTTCCTCATCCAATGCGTTGTGGATAGCGGTTAAAAATGCGGTTTTTAAGCCACTGAAACTAAAATCCAATCCAGGGCGATCCGTCATAGGACGCGGAAATTTCAGATCAGGACGTATCTGACCATTTTTGGCTAAAGCCGCAATTTGAGGTCCTCCAGGATAAGGTAAACCAATCATTTTGGCGGCTTTATCGAAAGCTTCACCGGCAGCATCATCTAAAGACTGACCTAGCAAGCGATACTCACCTATCGCATCCACTCGAACAAGCTGAGTATGACCGCCAGAAACCAACAAAGCGATAAAAGGCATGTCAGGCTTGGCATCTTCTAACATTGGAGCCAATAAGTGCCCTTCCATATGGTGCACACCTAGCGCGGGAATATTTAACGAATAAGCCAATGATCGACCAATCGTTGCCCCTGCCATCAGGGCGCCAACCAAACCAGGACCACTAGTGTAAGCAACAGCGTCCAATTCATGCTTAGTCAATCCCGCTTCCTGCAATACCTCATCTATCAAAGGCAAGGTTTTACGCACATGATCACGTGACGCCAACTCAGGTACCACACCACCATATTCCGCATGTTTAGCTATCTGTGAATATATTTGATGCGCCAAAAGGCCGTTTTCGGTATCGTAAATGGCGATTCCCGTCTCATCACATGACGTCTCTAATCCCAATACTTTCATCACTGTTGTCTCATCACTAAATTTGCTCGCATTGTACCCCATCTACACAGGTTAAGGCAGAGCTGATACAAATCTGATTGGACAAAGCACGCCAAACGTTTTAGAATACGCGCGTTTTAAACGTTTAGATAAAAGGCAGGTGATTTTTTCTCGTTTGATCCATTCTCGTAGCGGTAAGTTTTAATGTGATGATTTACATCACTTCGCAAGCTACCATCAGAGTGAGATACAAACACCCTTATGAAAGAAAATGAGTAAAGACAGACGCCAATACCGTCTGTTTCAGGGTTGGAGAAATCGATCTCTATAGGGCAAATATGCCATGAAATAGATGATCTCACTCTTTTCAACAAAAGCGTGCTTTGAAAGCCCTGTTAATACAGGTATGATTCACGCCGTTTTTGTAAAATTTAAACTTAAAACACATTTAAAAAGGTAAAAATATGCCAGCAGTAAAAGTAAAAGATAACGAACCATTTGACATCGCTCTACGTCGCTTCAAACGCTCTTGTGAAAAAGCAGGTGTGTTGGCTGAAGTTCGTCGTCGTGAATGCTACGAAAAACCAACAACCCTTCGTAAACGTGCTGCAGCAGCGGCAGTTAAGCGTCACGCGAAAAAAGTTTCTCGTGAGCAGAAAAAATTCCAACGTTTGTACTAAGCCAATCTGCCGTTTGGCAATTTGCTAAAAAACAAATGTTTGCCTAGACGCATCGTGCTTTTAGGCTTATAAAAAAACGGCTAGTTAACAAACTAGCCGTTTTTTTTGCTTACAAAGGAACCCTTGCAGGCTAATTGCGCGCAAAGGTTCCTATTAATTAAAAGAGGACCCCATGTCAGACTTAAAAAAGCAAATCTCCGACGCCCTAAAAACGGCCATGCGAGCAAAAGAAAAACAGCGAGTCACCGTCATTCGCACGATTTTATCTGAATTCAAAAAGATTGAAGTAGACGAACGCATCGAATTAGATGATGCTCGCGTATTAGCTGTACTAGACAAAATGAACAAGCAGCGCAAAGACTCCAACCAACAGTTTCTCGATGGTGGTCGTGAGGACTTAGCACAGGTAGAACAAGAAGAGATGGCCATTATCAGCGAGTTTCTTCCTGCCGCACTAACCGATGCTGAGATTACTGAGATTGTCAAAGCCGCTATTGCTGAAACAGGTGCCAATTCCATGCAGCAAATGGGCGCTGTGATGGCAATTGTCAAACCTCAAGTACAAGGTCGTGCTGACATGGCACAGATCAGCAAGCAAGTTAAAGCACAACTGGGTTAATGGTATGGCGGGACGTATTCCAGATCAGTTTATTGACGAGCTTTTAGCTCGAACTGACATAACCGATGTGGTTGCGTCCCGCATTAGCTTAAAAAAAACAGGGCAAAATTACAGTGCTCTATGCCCATTTCACAATGAAAAAACCCCTTCTTTCAGCCTAAACCCGAACAAACAATTTTATTATTGTTTTGGTTGCGGCGCAGGAGGAAATGCCATCTCCTTTGTAATGGAGCATGACCACCTAGACTTTATTGATGCTATTGAAATCCTCGCCAAAGATGCTGGCCTAGAAGTACCCAGAGAAAAAGGGGCGCCAGATCGCTATGAGCAAAACGCAGAGTTACTAAAGCGACTGTCCGAAAGCGCCCATTTCTTCCAAGAACAACTGATCAAACACCCCGACAAAAAAAGAGCGACAGACTATCTCTCTAAAGATCGTGGTTTATCTGGACAAATAGCCAAGGTGTTTGGCTTGGGATTTGCCCCTCAAGGTTGGGACAATCTGCTCAGAAAAATCGGTACACGCGCCGAACAACAAGAGCAGCTCTTACTCGGTGGCATGCTGATAGAGAAGAAAGATCAACCGGGACATTACTACGACCGTTTTCGCGATCGCATCATGTTTCCAATTCGAGATAGCCGTGGTCGAGTCATCGCCTTTGGCGGTCGGGCTTTTGGCGATGAAAAACCCAAATACCTGAACTCCCCTGAGACCCCTGTTTTTCAAAAAAGCCAAGAGCTCTATGGCTTGTTCGAAGCCAAGCAAAACACTCCGATCCTTGAGCAAATTATTGTCGTCGAAGGCTACATGGACGTGATCGTCTTAGCCCAACACGGCATAACAAACGCCGTCGCCACCCTAGGCACCTCCGTCAATAGTCAACATATTCGCAAGTTATTTAAGCTTGTCAGCAAAGTAACGCTCTGTTTTGACGGTGACAAAGCCGGCCGAGCTGCCGCTATTCGCGGTTTAGAAGCCGCACTGCCTGTCATGCAGGATGAAAAACAAATACGATTTTTATTCTTACCCGAAGGCGAGGACCCAGATTCATTGGTGAGAAAAGAAGGCAAAGAATCATTTAACCATCGCTTAGAAGACGCCCACTCTCTGTCGCATGTCCTTTTTGATCATGCCAGAAATCAGGTTACGCTTGGAGACGAAGAAGGCGAGGCCCAATTTGCCCGCAACGCCATGGAAATGATTCAACAACTCCCGAAAGACCTCACCTTCCGTTCTGTAATGATCCGCCAGTTGAGTGATCAATCCGGTATTGATAGCAATACCTTAAATAATACAGTCTTCAAAACACGACGCCATTTCTCCCCTGAGTCCGAGACTCCAGACACCTCTTCTACAACAACAGCGCCCTACAGCAACCATGATGATGCACCCGATTTAAATTATTATGACAACACCTTAGGCCATCATGACTATGACGATTACCCGCCAGACGCTCACCCTTACGACACTGCCCCCGCTTATTCGCCTTCAAGAGCACCGACTGGTAAAAAGCCGTATGGCAATAAAATGCCGTTCAAAAAAGGCCGATTCGACCAAGATGAGTCGGCCACACTACCGCCGCCAGCACCAACATTAAGCCGCGTAAAACAAGCAACATTGTGTATTTTGCTGCAACCTAATATTGCCAGTACCATTGAAATTCCTGACCCATTACAAAATAAAGCCGATGAAGAGCTACAACTGTTTTGTAAAATATGGAGATATTTCGCAAAACACCCTAAAAACAATGTTGGCCATTTACTTGGCTCAGAGACAGAAAATGCTACAATTCAAGGTATTTATGCACTTTTAAACCACCAAGACGCAACAACGAAGCTAAAAATATCCAATGCTCAACAAGAAGTAATAGATATGGTATCCAATATGGAGAAAAATCTTGGTTTAAATAGCAGTATCACCCGCTTGAAAAATCAAGGAAACGAATCCATAAAGGATGATGACAGCAAGCAAGAACTACGTAACTTAATGGAACAAATACGGCGAAAAAAGTCGTAACAGCTGCCTGATTTTCGCTCAAAAAAGAGAGAACATCTGGATAAAATTGAACTCTTTTGTTATAATCCGCTGCTTGCAAAACTCCAAACGAATTTCTAACGATAGGTTGTCGAATGCCAGACACTCAACAGTCACGTCTCAAAGAGCTGATCGCTAAAGGTAGAGAACAAGGTTACCTAACTTTTGCCGAAGTCAACGACCATCTCCCTGATGACCTTTCTGATCCGGAGCAGGTAGAAGAAATCATTGCCATGATCAATGACATGGGCATCGTGGTTTCTGAATTTGCCCCTGACAAAGACAGTCTTCTTATGGAAGAAGGCGACTCAACCGATGAAGCCGCTGCTGAAGAAGCCGCTGCCGCTCTTGCAGCAGTTGAAGGCGACATCACCCGAACCACTGATCCGGTTCGTATGTACATGCGTGAAATGGGAACCGTTGAACTTTTGACTCGAGCTGGCGAAATTGCCATAGCGAAGCGTATCGAGGAAGGTACGCGAGAAGTCATGGCGGCCATTTCCTACTTCCCAGGCGCAGTCGATGTCCTTCTTGACGCCTACACCAAGGTAAAGGAAGAAGAAGGTCGTCTAAGCGATATATTTAGTGGGTTCATCGATGGTGACGGTGAAGAACCTGTCTTTGACGACGTCCCAGATGAGATTCCCGCCGAAGACGATACTATCGATGCGGAAACGGATGACGATGATGACGATACCGATACCTCTTCGGAAGAAGAAACGGATAGCGGCCCTGATCCAGAAGAAACGGCACTTCGTTTCAATGACATCACTCGTATCTATAATGAGCTTAAAGAGTTACTGAAAACACGTGATCGCCAAGATCCCGACGTTCAAAGTAAACAAGAAGAGCTCAGCGTTAGCTTTGCGCCAATCAAACTGGTTCCTAAAATCTTTGATGATTTGATTGACCGTGTTCGTTCGCGTATGGACAAAGTGCGTGAGCAAGAACGTTTGATTATGCAAGTATGTGTTCGCAAAGCAGGCATGCCACGTACCGAGTTTTTGAAACGCTTCCCTAGCAATGAAACCAATCCTGATTGGTTAAAAGAGCAGATTTCTTCAGGCGCCAACTATGCACCTGGTCTTGAAGAAAATGAAGCCGAGTTTATGCGCAGCCAGCGTAAGCTAAGAGCCGTAGCGAAAGAAACAGGGCTTAGCATCGCTGAGTTAAAAGAAATCAACCGTCGTATTTCCATTGGTGAAACGCGTGCTCGTCGTGCGAAAAAAGAGATGGTTGAAGCCAACTTGCGACTGGTTATTTCTATTGCGAAGAAATACACAAATCGTGGTCTACAATTTTTGGATCTTATCCAAGAAGGTAACATTGGTTTGATGAAAGCCGTCGATAAATTCGAATACCGCCGTGGTTATAAGTTCTCGACTTATGCCACTTGGTGGATTCGTCAGGCTATTACTCGCTCCATTGCAGATCAGGCTCGTACGATTCGTATCCCTGTGCACATGATTGAAACCATTAACAAACTGAACCGTATCTCTCGTCAGATGCTTCAGGAAATGGGTCGTGAAGCAACACCGGAAGAATTGGCTGCTCGCATGGATATGCCTGAGGATAAGATTCGCAAAGTGCTGAAGATCGCTAAAGAGCCGATTTCAATGGAAACACCGATTGGTGATGACGAAGATTCTCATCTTGGTGACTTTATTGAAGATGATGGTGCCGAGTCTCCTATCGACACTGCCACGATTGAAGGTCTGCGTGAATCCACCACTATGGTTCTGGCTGGACTGACGGCCCGTGAAGCCAAAGTTCTTCGCATGCGTTTCGGCATTGATATGAATACCGATCACACCCTTGAAGAAGTGGGTAAACAGTTTGATGTTACCCGTGAGCGTATTCGTCAAATCGAAGCCAAAGCATTACGCAAACTTCGTCACCCAAGCCGTTCAGAGCACCTGAGAAGCTTCTTAGACGACTGATATCCCCTTCTTTTGTTAAGTGTTTTTAAAAGCCGTTGTTATGCAACGGCTTTTTTATCTCTCTCTACCCTCTTTTCACATCGCATAAATTTTATTAAGCAGGTAGATCTCTGCAAAAAAACGCAGCATTATCAACAAAACTGTCATACACTCAAACTATAATCGAATAAAAGACAGTGAGATTCAGTTTGCCAAAAAACCTTCGTGAGCAAAAACACGACTATTTTCCGAACGCTTTTCGCAATGAAATACGTTCACCGTTTTTATCGGATGTTAGCCTCTCCAACATCTTCCATTTGTTTTATCCAAAAAGTCCCTGTACACAACTCGGTCAACCATCTTTTTTTCAAATCAATCCACACCTCAATCAAGACGCTTGTTGCGTCCCAAAGGAGTAATGCTGTATGGAAAAAATTTACGTTCTAGACACCAATGTCTTACTACATGACCCGTTAGCCATCTACGCTTTTGCTGAACACAAAGTGGTTATCCCCATGACTGTGCTAGAAGAGCTGGATGTAATAAAAGATCGTCGTGACAAAGACGTTAGCCGCGAAGCACGCTTAGCCATTAATACCATTGATAAAATTGTCGGCGATGCCACACCTAAAAAGTTGCAAAGCGGTGTGCAAATTCGCACCAGCATTCATGATGACAATGAAACAGACGACACCACAGACAACGCTCAAAAATCCTATGTAGAAGGCTCTCTGGCCATTTATCCAGATCAACAAATAACCAGCTTAGACAATGTTCCGTTTTTAAACGGCAACCACGACCACGCAAACGACAATCGGATTATAAATGTCGCTCTGAGCCTTCAAGCCACCAACCCACGTGCTGATGTGTGCTTGGTAACCAAAGACATCAATATGCGAATCAAAGCCAAAGGCTCAGGCTTGGAGCGTGTAGAGGACTATCGTAAAGACAAGGTCCTAGACGATGTCGACCTGATGAGTAAAGGCTACATTGAAGTGGAGAACAGCATTTGGTCGACAATAGGCAGCGTCAAAACCGAAGCGCACGGTCGTCACACTGTACACGTCATCAAAAAATCCGATTTACCAACCCTGTATTTCAATATGTTTATTATTGATCAAGAGGATTTTGTCGGCTTCGTTGTCAATATAGACAAAGAATACATCTACCTTCTCGACATCAATAAACAAAACCTAATGAATCAAAGCTTCTGGGGGATTAGTCCAAGAAACCTAGAGCAAGCCATGGCGTTTTATCTGTTACGTCATGATAATTCTGATTTAATGATCATGACAGGACCAGCAGGATCAGGAAAAACCCTACTCGCATTGGCCTATGGTTTACAAGTCACCATGGAAGAAAAGCGTTTTAATAAGATCATTGTGGCGCGATCCACTCCTCCAATGGCAGAAGACATAGGTTTTCTACCAGGGACGGAAGAGGAGAAAATGGCACCTTGGCTTGCCGCCTTTGATGATAACCTAGAAATCCTTCATGGAGCGGATGAGCACGCCTTTAGCAGCATTGACTATGTCAAACAAAAGGCCAACATCCAATTTAAATCCTTAAACTTTATGCGGGGTCGCTCGTTTAATAACGCCCTAATCATTATTGATGAGGCGCAGGGGTTGACTCAGTTTCAACTTAAATCCATTGTCACACGGGTCGGTAGCAACTCTAAAATCATTGTGCTGGGTAACTTGGCCCAAATCGACAATAAATACATCACCCCTCTCACCTCAGGTCTAACCTACTTGGTCGAGAAAACCAAGTCATTCAAATACGCCAGTATTATGCATGTCAATGGTATAGAACGAAGCCGCTTAGCGGAATTCGCGGAAGAAAACCTGTAATAAAAAAGGGAGGACGCATCAGTCCTCCCTTTTCATTCTCTGTTATCCTGTCCTGAAATACGTTGACGTAAATAAAAACAAAACTTATAACATCAACAATACTTACTGGCTGACGACAGATTGCGCCAATGCTGTAATCTCATCCCATTTACCCGCTCTAACCAAGTCAGTAGGCACAATCCAAGAGCCACCAACACAGAGCACATTCGGCAAAGCCAGATATTCTCGGAAATTATTGGCACTGATTCCGCCTGTTGGGCAAAACTTAATATGCGGCAAAGGTCCACCAAACGCTTTCAATGCTTTTACCCCTCCATTCACTTCGGCTGGGAAGAATTTGAAGCGGTCGTAGCCATATTCAATGCCTAACAAAATGTCTGAAATGGTCGCAACAGCCGGTAAATAAGGAATATCATATTCTTTACCGACCTTTAATAAATCGGGCGTCAATCCAGGACTAATAATGAATTGAGAGCCTGCCTCAACGGCCTGAACATATTGCTCGCGAGAACAAACCGTACCCGCGCCAACAATCGCCTCTGGCACCTCTTTACGAAGGGCCGTTATGGCTGCCAATGCAGCTGATGTTCGCATGGTCACTTCCAATACGGGTACACCACCAGCGACCAGCGCTTTACCTAACGCAACCGCTTGCGCTACATCATCCACAACAATAACAGGCACAACTGGGGTCGCCGTCATTACTTGTTCTGCTGTATAAGATACCGTCATGTTATTTTCCTTTTATTAAGACCCTAAAGGCTAGTAGTCGTGCCAGTTACGGCCATCTTTGATTGGTAACGCCATAGACGCCGCAGGGCCCCATGATCCCGCCGCATATTCTTTAGGACGTTCACTGGTTTGATTCCATGCCGCCATGATGCCGTCAACCCATTTCCAAGCGGCTTCAACTTCGTCATAACGCATAAACAAGGTCGCATCATTACGCATCACATCCAGCAACAAGCGCTCATAGGCTTCGGGACTACGCTTATTATGAAAAGCTTCTGTCAAACTGAGGTTAAGATCAACAGGTTGGAGATTCATCCCCTCGCTTGCGCCAGGTACTTTATTCATTACCGTTAGCGAAATTTTCTCTTCAGGCTGCAAACGAATGACAAGCTGATTACGTTGTAATTGACGATTACTTTCATCACTAAAAATACTATGAGGAACAGACTTATACTGAATAACAATTTCAGAATAACGCTGTCCTAGACGTTTGCCCGTTCTCAGATAAAACGGTACCCCCGCCCAGCGCCAATTATCAATGTCGGCACGCAATGCGACAAAAGTTTCTGTACGTGATTCTGGATTACTTCCTTCTTCATCGAAATAACCAGGTACCTCTTTCCCATTGATCATACCCTTGGCATATTGACCACGCACCGTTTTAGTATAGGCATTGGCACCGACAATCGGGCGCAGGGCTTTCAATACTTTGATTTTTTCATCACGTACTGAATCCGCATCCATACGTCCAGGAGGTTCCATAGCGACCAAACACAGCAACTGGACAATGTGGTTTTGCACCATATCTCGCATGGCACCGGCTTTATCGTAGTAACCCCAACGCCCTTCCACACCAACGGTTTCTGATACGGTAATTTGCACATTATCAATATGAGCACTGTCCCATAGAGGCTCAAACAAGGTGTTACCAAAGCGAATCGCCAATAAGTTCTGAACGGTTTCTTTACCAAGGTAATGGTCAATTCGGAAAACTTGCGACTCAGCAAAATTTTGCATCACTTCATCGTTGATGGCACGGGATGACGCCAAATCACGACCTAGCGGTTTTTCCAACACGACACGCATGCGTTCTTTATTTAAATCATGAGTGGCAAGGGAAGAACAGATAGAGCCAAACAAATCAGGCGAGGTGGCAAGATAGAACACTACATCACGGTTATCACCACCCACTTCGTGGTCGTTAAAACGGGAGAAGTCAGATTCTTGTTGAGCGTCCACGGACACATAGCTCAAGCGCTCTTTAAAGCGTGGCCATGTTTTCTCATCCCCAACGCTTGAAGGAACAAACTCATCCAGTGCACCGCGTACTTTTTCTTGATAGTCTTGAGCACTCATATCACGTCGAGAAGCACCGATAATTCGAGTGGTCGGAGCGAGCAAGCCATCCATTTCTAAATGGTAAAGGGCTGGCAACAACTTGCGCATGGCAAGATCACCGCCACCGCCGAAAATAACGACATCACAGGCTTTTAAACTGGCCTTCATAGATTCTTTCTCCAACTGTTTTAGGCTTTCGATAAAAGATGAGAGGCATAACAAGCACACCCCATCAGCCCTGGGTATTCAGACATCACAACGAAAGTGGGAATAGGTGAAACAAAATCTTTCATACGACCCTTCTCTTGCATCGCATTTCGAAAGCCACTTTCCTGAATTTCATTTAAATAACGAGGAACAATACCTCCGGCAATATAGACACCGCCCCGAGATTCAACCGACAAGACTAAATCGCCGATCACTCGTCCCAGAAAAACAAAGAACTGCTCAAGAGCCGCTTTCGCGATGGGGTCCGTTCCTGACTTTAAAGCATCGCCGATTTCAGGCGCGGTCAAACGACGCTCAATCCCTTCCCGAAATGCCATCGCCTCATAGATGTTCTCAAGCCCCATACCAGAGAGAACCCGCTCTGCAGACACTCGCTTATGTCTTGTTCTTAAAAAGCGTAAAATATCGTCTTCTAATTCATTACAGGTTGCTAGATCAACATGTCCTCCCTCTCCGGGTAGCACAATATTAGGTCCATGATCCTGAGGCACGACACAAGCCACTCCAAGCCCTGTTCCCGCACCGATAACCCAGGCAGCCCCTTTGGGATCAACCTCAGCATTATCGCCAATGACCACCATGTCTTTAGGGGTTAAGATTTCTAGACATTGTCCGACAGCATCAAAGTCATTTAACAAAGCAACCGCTTTATTTTCACCAAAATATGACTCAACTTCTTGGCGAGTAAATTGCCAAGGATTGTTAGAAAAGCGGATCACAGGTTGATTAACAGGACCAGCAATGGCCAACACTACCGCACTTATATTTTCTATGTCGACACTGCAACTATCAATATAAGCGGCAACTGCATCAAAAAAGTTCTCATAGTCCTTACAAGACAGCACACTGACTTCTTGAGGGTCGAATTCATGTATACGAACCAATGCAAAGCGAGCATTCGTTCCGCCTAAATCAGCAATCAAAGCATGAGACATAATGGGACTCTATTTAATTTTTTCTGAAAGTTTACAACAAAACACCCTCAAAAAATACTCATCTCAAAAATTTTCAACAACAATATGTAATAAAATTACAATTTATCGCATTCGATTCAAGAACTTGAATACTTTTGTCGGCACAGATCTTTTGCGGTTATTTTTATAGCTGTAAAGACGCTCATCGGCAATTTTAAGCAGATGCTTATAGTTTGTTGGCATATCTTCCATGACACTCGCTCCGCCGTAACTGATCGTGATAGGAACATGATTAGACTTATACCTCAACGGATTAGATTGAAGATAATCATGAATAGACTCGGCGATGAGCAACGCATCATCATAACTTTTGCCGGGCGTCACAAAGACAAATTCATCGCCAGCAAAACGAAAGGCCAATCCCTGCTTGTGAACATATTTTAGCAGACGCTTAGCGATATACTCCAATACCTCGTCCCCACAATTATGACCCAAAGTATCATTAATCGACTTAAAACCATCACAGTCAATAAACACAACAGTCAAATCACGCTGCTGCTGTTGAGAGCGAGCAAACTCTCTGTCCAGCATAAGCTCAAGTTGACGACGATTCAACAAGCCCGTTAGCGGGTCTCGGGTAGCTAAATATTCTAACTTCTCCCGTGCTGTCACATTGCTTAAACAAATGGAAATTTTGATCGCTAACTGATCCAGTAAGAATGTATCTTTCGTGGCAGCATCATAGCGAGTACTATCTGAATCAGCCTGACAAAACAGACCAACTAACTCACCATCGATGGTCAGCGGCGAAATAGCAACAGAAGAAATGATATCCCGATAAACAGAAGGAATAATCTCGGAATATTGAGGCAAATCATCATTGACCAGCACCGTCCGGCTACTGGCTTTAATGATGTCTATCATGGCACGTCGGCGCGTAAACAACACGCGATCCCGTAAATCCAACGATTTTTCTAATGCTTCCATTAAGTGTGATAGAGGGGCTTCATTTATTAAATTCACCCAGACATATGGCACATTAAACTGCTTCTGCACTTCTCTTGTTAGAGTAGAAACAAACTGATCACAACGCCCAATAGACAAAATACAACGTTCAATCTCAAAAAATTTGAGGGCTATTTGTTCGTTATGCCTAACGTTTTCTATCAGCTCATTGATATCATGCATGCATCATCGGCCTTAACCACCTCAAACAAGCGGCATTAATGAAAAACTTTCCATATATTGACTAAAAAAACAACGTATTTACAATTTATTATAGTACCCTCACTCATCTTTTCCCGCCATATATAACAGCAAAATATCCTTTTCGCTATTCGCCATAAGAAAGACTAATAACATCATTCAAGTGTCAATAGAAGCTTTTCAATTTTTTTGTCAGCGAGATCATTTTTAAACATCAAGAATATCGCGCACTTGCCGATAGACAGGAAAGCCGAATGTCATTGGATTTACACATGAACATCAGAAGTATTGTTGAAACACAACTCACTCAAAGTAGCTACGAAGGCTCTCCCGTATCAGGGAGTGCCAACTTTGCGTTATTTATGAGTTTGTTTAATCAGCCAGGCCCTTCTATTATAGACACAAACGATACATTGAATCGGCATGAGCCACATGCGCTCATTCGTCCTATTCAATTTTCCCATAGCATCATGGAAAATCCCGAAGCAAACATCGCCATGTTAAAATCCTTAAGTGAAGAGCCGCTCGCGCAAGGTCCTGCCTACCAATATAACGCCGTAGAAGCATTAGAAAATCAGTTAAGCGTACACATCTAGAACCGTTAATTATTTTGCCCATTTAGAGAAACAGCACAACGTTGGAATAACCTGCTCCATGCCATCGCGTGGCGCCTTGAAGCCGCTTGATAACGCCCCCAAACGCTATGCTTATCCTGCAAGGAAAACTGCTCTAAATAATTCGCTAATGCTGTTGGCAAAGGAGCACCCACCATCGCTAATTGATGCAACTGTGACAACACAGGATAAGCGGAGGCATTCAACCTCGCCATATAAGGCTGAATCAATTTCACATAATGATGTTCAAACTGCTGCTTTAAGAACGTGACAGGTGGCCCACAGACAGTGGAAGGGAGAGATTCGATCGACTCAGAAACCGCATTTAAATAGCGTGTTATCTGCAATAGACTATAAAGCAACTTTCCTCCGTACTCACTGTCTGCCATAGTTTTCAGATCCTGTTCAAATGCATTCGAGTCAATATGCGGCAGCTCTAAAACATGCTGCCCTATCACTAATATATCCCCTAAAGCAGACTGTAAAGACTGATAATTTGCCGCCGTATATCCCATCGGAACAAACCCATTGGAAAAGCTGAAAAAGGATTTGGCTTCATCGCCATTAAATACAGCATTAATAAACGCATGGGGGAGTTCTTTGTGTTTTTGCTGAGCAATGGGAGCCAGTTTGTTGGCCAAAGACTGATTCTCAATCGGGCAAGTTTCTAACGCTCGAGTTATCTTTACTTCATACAAAAAACGCTGGCTACTTAACATAACACGTCCTAAAACACTGTTACGCTCGCCCACTAACAACCCTAAGTTACAGTGCTGCAAAGACAGAAAATCAAGTAAACTTACGTCAAAGTGAGTCAACGCCATCGTACGCGCTTGAACAGAAGGGTATAACTTAGGCATAACCAGATTCGGCACCGATACATCTAGATAGGCAGAGCGTGATAAACTAGTGGCATAATCCGATAAAACCTGCTCTGGTTTGTATCGAGTATCACAGCCGACAAGCATCAAAAAAGTGATGATAATCACCATACTTTTAGGAAAAATATAAGCCTCCATGAACCAACTACTTATTCAAAAACGTGAAGAAATTTCAGAAACTCGCGTGGCCAAAATGGTCTTTCCCAACACAACAAACCATTACGATACTCTATTTGGTGGTATCGCATTACAATGGATGGATGAAGTGGCTTATATTGCCGCGACTCGCTTCTCTCGTAAGCACGTTGTCACTATTTCCACTGAACAGGTGAATTTTACGCAGCCTATTCCGTCAGGTATCTTAGTTGAACTGGTTGCTCGTGTTGTCAGTGTAGGCCGTACATCCTTAAAAGTAGCAGTCAATATTTTTCTTGAAGAACTGGACAGCGATAAACGTACCAAAGCGATTACGGGACACTTTAATTTTGTCGCCATCGATGAAAATAAAAAACCAACCCCCATCTTCCCAGAAGACGACACCCATTAGTCTCATATTGAAAGTGGGGAATCGCCCACTCGGTGTTTTAGCAAAAACACCTAAAGCGGTGTCCCCACAACATACTGCTCAATCACACAAAATAGCAGAGCGCTAGATGAGCCTAAGGCGCTTTTTGCTTAGCAATGTCTGCCGCTAATTCATCAAAGCTTTTCTTTGCCTCTAACTTCTGAAAGAGGGCTGCATTATTCTTCATGGAAGTACGTAAAATATCCTCAGAAATCGACTCGGTCTGCTTCGGATCTAAGCCAACCAACACAACCATGCCACCAGTAGGCGTTGGCATTTGGCGAATCACTTTAGAGCCAATCAGTTTTTGATCGGTAATCTGCTTGGTCACAACACTATTAACTCGATCAACCGTTTGAGCATCCCCCGTGCCCGTTGTCTCAGCGTATTGCTTCACCATATTTTGCAACTGTAAACTCAATACTTGAGCTAACTCAACGCGAGCTGCCGTCGCGGCCATTTGACGCATAAAGTTTGGTCCAGCCGCTGACTTCTCAGCATAGCCCACAGCCGATAAAGCAACATTTTTCACTGGTGCACCACAAACCCATTGTGGTGCGGGTTGATTAGAGCCATCTGCAAAAACACAATCTTGCACGGTTTCTGATGCACCCGCATTTTTAACCGTCTCGTTAGAACTACAGGCCGATAGCAACCCTGCCATTGCTACCACACTAAGCAGTTTGATCTTCATTTTGATCCCTCATCCATCCGACAATAAAGTGATATTTCTGCTTTTATACTAATCCAATTCTTTAGATAAAAACAAAAAAAGGTGTCATCAAGACACCTTTTTTGAACACAGAACCTAATTACTTAGGCAGAGAATTGTGCTTTTTCTTCTTCTGTTACGTCTTTCATGGATAGCTTGATACGACCACGGGCATCAACATCCAACACCTTAACAACAACATCTTGACCTTCAGATAAAAAGTCAGACACAGCACGAATACGCTCTTCAGCAATTTGAGAAATATGAACCAAACCATCTTTACCTGGCAGGATATTCACAAACGCACCAAACTCGGCCAAACGCACGACTTTGCCTTGATAAAGTTTATCGATTTCTGCTTCTGCCGTAATCTCATGAATCTTAAGTAGAGCCGCATCGGAAGAAGCTTTATCCGCTGCGTAAATACGGACAGTACCGTCATCATCCAGATCAATCGATGCGCCAGTTTGCTCAGTGATAGAGCGAATGGTAGCACCGCCTTTACCGATCACATCACGAATTTTCTCAGGATCGATTTTGATCGTCGCCATAGATGGTGCGTTAGGCGATACTTCAGGACGAGCGTAACCAATGACTTTTGCCATTTCACGAAGGATATGTGTACGAGCCTCAAGCGCTTGATTCAAGGCGATATCCATGATCTCTTCGTTAATACCTTCGATTTTAATGTCCATTTGTAGTGCTGTAATACCTTCTTCGGTACCCGCCACTTTAAAGTCCATATCACCAAGGTGATCTTCATCGCCCAAGATATCCGTCAAGACAGCAAAGCCATCATCTTCTTTGATAAGACCCATGGCAATACCAGCAACAGGCGCTTTTAAAGGCACACCCGCGTCCATCATAGACAAAGAGGCACCACATACAGACGCCATAGAGCTTGAGCCATTCGATTCAGTAATCTCAGAAACGACACGAATGGTGTATGGAAATTCGTCTTCTGACGGCAATACTGCTTGAACACCGCGACGGGCTAGACGACCGTGACCAATTTCACGACGACCAACCCCCCCCATACGACCACACTCACCAACAGAATAAGGAGGGAAGTTATAATGAAGCATGAAGCTGTCTTTGCTTTCGCCAGTCAAACCGTCAGTCATTTGTGAATCGCGGCTAGTACCTAACGTACAAGTTGCAATAGCCTGAGTTTCACCACGTGTAAACAAAGCAGAACCGTGGGTCTTGCTTAACAATCCCACTTCGACATTGATCGGACGAACGGTTTTGTTATCACGACCGTCGATACGAGGCTTACCATCAATGACACGGCGACGAACAATGCGTTTTTCCAGTTTAGAGAAAGCACCAACGACATCTGATTCAGAAAACTCACCGCCTTCTGTAACAAGAGCCGCAACGGCGGCATCACGCACCACACCCAGTTGAGCATAACGCGCCATTTTTTCACTGATGCTATAGGCTTCTTCGATTTGCGCTGCATAGCCAGACTCAACCGCTTCGGTCAGAGACACCTTAGCCGTTGGCGCTTGCCATTCCCAGCGAGGTTTTCCGCACTCAGCCGCAAACTCAGTAATCGCCGTAATAGCGGTTTGCATTTCTTTATGGGCAAAAAGTACAGCGCCTAACATTTCATCTTCAGTCAACTCTTGTGCTTCAGACTCAACCATCAATACAGCGTCTTTTGTACCCGCCACAACCATGTCAAGCAAAGAACCGTCTAACTCAGAATAACTTGGGTTAAGCAGGTAACCAGATTCATCGTTGAAGCCCACGCGAGCCGCACCGATAGGACCATTAAACGGAATACCCGAAATAGTCAAGGCAGCAGACGTCGCCAGCATTGCAGCAATATCAGCATCCAAGTCGGTGTTGGTAGACATTACTGTACAAACCACTTGGACCTCGTTCATGAAGCCTTTAGGGAACAATGGACGAATTGGACGGTCAATCAAACGCGAGGTCAACGTCTCTTTTTCAGAAGGACGACCTTCACGCTTTAGAAAACCACCTGGGATTTTACCTACTGCGTAGGCGCGCTCTTGATAGTGAACAGAAAGAGGAAAAAAGTCTTGATCCTCTTTGGCTGATTTAGCACCTACGACGGTTGCAAGTACTTGAGCATCGCCAATGGTACAAAGAACCGCACCAGTTGCTTGACGAGCAATGCGGCCTGTTTCTAGAGTTACGGTATCATTACCGAATTGAAAAGTTTTTGTCGTAATACTCACACGTATTCCTTTTGGTTAAAAAATTGCTTATCCCAAAGACCTCTTTTTAAGCCAGTACTCATATATGTTCTGGGTACTCTATCACTCGTTAATCTTAGCCACTATTACTTCTCTTAGCGACATCAGAAACAACAAGTTAAAGGAAAAACACATATGAAGTACAGGCTGTCCTTTGGGAATCTACTTATAAAAAAAGGGCCATAATATCTTATGGCCCTTCTTCAGTCTTAGCGACGCAGACCTAGTTTTTTGATCAAACTAGTGTAACGAGCTGCATCTTTACGCTTAAGATAATCCAACAGCTTACGACGCTGGTTTACCATGCGGATTAGACCGCGACGAGAATGGTGGTCATGGATATGAGCTTTAAAGTGATCTTGTAGACCTGCAATGTTTTTAGTCAACAATGCCACTTGAACTTCAGGAGAACCCGTGTCACCTTCCGCTACTTGAAACTCTTTAACCAACGCTGCTTTTGATTCTGCAGACAATGCCATAATCTATATCTCCAAATTAATATGCAATAATAAAGGTAAAGGATAGCCGAGCATATTTTCAGTTATCCTAGGCGGGCAAGTTTAACACTCTTTTTAACAGAACTCACTGCTATTTATAAAGAGAACTCACTCGTATTTACCAGTCGAAAGGGACGCAACATCGTCCCTTTTATTTGCCCAAGACCTAAAAAACGCTGAGTACCTTGATCAAACATTCTCACCACACTGCCATTGTCTAATAATACTGGGCTAGGGACCGTTCGACCGAACATCATATTCATTGTATCGGCCTCGGGCAAATCTACTTTTGAAAAATATTCTACTGCGGTATCCATTGACATTAGATACGAATCTAACGCCTCATAGCCTTGCTCCGCAATGGCCTCAAACTCTTCCATCGTCATCATATTTTCTGGTGAATAGCCCGCCGTCGAAATACGATGCAATGAATGCAAATGAGCGCCACAACCTAGTGCTTCACCAATGTCTTCACCAATGGTTCGAATGTACGTGCCTTTGGAACACTGAATATCTAGCGTCAGCGTATCAGCCGTTCGTGAAACAAGGGTTAAATTAGAAATGGTAACGCGACGACGTTTTCGCTCTATCACAATTCCTTGACGGGCATATTCATAAAGCGGCTTTCCTTCGTGCTTCAAAGCAGAATACATAGGAGGAATCTGCTCTATTTCCCCACGAAAACCATCTAGAATACTTTCAAGTGACGCATCGGTGAGAGAAGGAATTGCCTCTTCAGTCAATATATCCCCTTCACGATCCCCCGTGGTCGTTCTTTTTCCCAATTGAATACAGGTTAAATAACGCTTATCTGCATCCAGCAAATATTGAGAAAATTTAGTCGCTTCCCCCAGACACAATGGCAACATTCCTGTCGCCAAGGGGTCAAGCGCACCAGTGTGCCCTGCTTTCGCCGCCTGAAAGAGGCGTCGGACACGCTGTAACGCTTGGTTCGAGCTTAAACCTATCGGCTTGTTCAGTAGAACAATACCGTCTACTGAACGCCATTTTGCCTTAGCCATACGAACTTATTACTCGCCTTCGTTACCGTTTTTTGTTTCATCATCACGAATCGCTTCGTCAATCAGAGCCGACATGCGCGACCCATTGACCACACTCTGGTCATAATGAAAACGCAAATGCGGCATAACACGAAGTTTTACTTCTTGTGCTAAACGACGACGTAAGAAACCTTTTGCACTATCCAGTGCTGCTTGGTTCTCTGCCAATACTTCAGGCTGATCGTCTTTACCAAGCACGGTGTAATAAATATCCGCATAGCCTAAATCTTTTGCTACACGTACTTCATTGACAGTAACCAACCCCAAACGAGGATCTTTTACTTCAAACTGGATCAAGGACGCCAGCTCCTTTTGGAGCTGGTCACCAATCCGACTAGTACGACTAAATTCGCCTGCCATGATCTTGTCCTATTAAAGTGTACGCGCTACTTCGACGGTTTCGAAAACCTCGATCTTATCGCCTACTTTGACATCCGTGTAGTTTTTCACACCGATACCACATTCCATGCCTTTGCTAACTTCGTTAACGGCATCTTTAAAGCGACGTAGAGACTCAAGTTCACCTTCATAAATCACGACATCATCACGCAATACACGGATCTGTTTACTACGGTAAACCGTGCCTTCAATCACCATACAACCAGCAATCAAGCCAAATTTAGGCGAACGGAAGATATCACGCACCTCAGCCGTACCTTTTATGTCTTCACGAAGATCAGGAGACAACATACCAGACAAGGCAGATTTCACATCGTCAATGATGTTATAGATCACGCTGTAGTAACGTAAATCGATACTTTCGCGCTCAATAAACTGCTTAGCGGAACTATCAGCACGCACGTTGAAACCAAAGATCACCGCATCAGAAGCAAGTGCTAAGGTTGCATCCGTCTCAGTAATACCACCGACACCACTAGACACCACGTTCACTTGCACTTCGTCTGTATTTAAGTCTGTCAAGGACTTGATCAAAGCCTCAAGAGAACCACGAACATCGGCTTTAAGCACTACGTTCAAAGTTCGTACTTCGTCTTTGCCCATCTCAGAGAACAAGTTCTCTAATTTAGCTGAGTGCTGACGAGCAAAACGAATTTCACGGTATTTGCCTTGACGGAAGTTTGCTACTTCACGCGCTTTACGCTCATCTGCTACAACGATAAACTCTTCACCTGCGCCTGGCGTACCATCTAACCCTAAAATTTCAACAGGAATAGAAGGACCGGCCGCATCAATTGCCTCACCACGTTCATCAAGGAGGGCACGAACACGCCCCATTTGAAGACCAGCAAGAACAATATCCCCTTTACGCAAAGTACCATTTTGTACCAGCAAAGTTGCAACCGAACCACGACCGCGATCAAGACGGGCTTCAACCACCACGCCTTTGGCAGGCGCACTTGGTACAGCCGTTAACTCAAGCACTTCAGCTTGCAGCAGAACCGCTTCAAGAAGCTCTTCTATACCTTCACCCGATTTTGCGGAAACGCCAACAAACTGAACATCGCCGCCCCACTCTTCTGGCACAACTTCTTGGGCAACTAATTCATTCTTAACACGATCAATGTCCGCGCCTTCTTTATCAACCTTAGTGATGGCAACAACCATAGGCACATTAGCGGCACGCGCATGCTGAATTGCTTCAATGGTTTGTGGCATAACACCATCGTCAGCAGCACAAACGAGAATAACAATATCCGTGGCTTGCGCACCACGAGCACGCATAGAAGTGAACGCAGCGTGTCCAGGTGTGTCTAAGAAACTGACCATACCATGTGGTGTTTCAACATGATAAGCACCAATATGCTGTGTAATACCACCTGATTCGCCGGCAGCGACACGAGTCGTACGAATGTAATCAAGTAGAGAAGTTTTACCATGGTCAACATGACCCATGACGGTAACAACGGGGGCACGTTTAATCGCTTCACCGTCGTAATCAATCGCGTCTATCATGTCATTTTCGACAGCGTTCTCGTCGATATACTTAACCGTGTGACCCATTTCCTCAACAACAAGCGTTGCCGTATCACGATCAATCGTTTGGTTAATGGTCGCCATGGCGCCCATTTTGAACAAAACCTTGATCACTTCAGCGGCTTTGATTGACATTTTTTCAGCCAACTCAGCAACCGTAATACTTTCTGGCAAGGCCACTTCATGGATAATTGGTGCGGTTGGTTTTTGGAAACCGTGCTCTTGTTTTTGCACAGGTTTCTTACCTTTACGACCTAACTTACCACGACGACCAAACTCTTCGTCACCGTTGATATTCACGCGAGAGCGTTTGCCCTCAGGGTGACGGCCGCGAGGTTTTTCGCTATCTTGACGATTAGCACTTTTTTTACTTTTTGGCGCAGCATTTGGTTTTTTACTGTCCATTGCTGCCGCTTGAGACGTTTTTTTCGCCGTCTTAGGCTGTTTTGGTGCTTCCACGGGTTCTGCCGCTCCTATACCGGAGACATTCTGCTCCGTATCATTTTGCTCACTTTTTACAACCGCTTCTCTCGCAGCCGCTTCTTTTGCTGCTGCTTCAGCGGCTTCCTTGCGAGCCTTTTCTTCGGCTTCAGCCTGAGCTTTTGCCGCCTTTTCTGCTTCAAGTTGACGCTCAGCTTCTATGCGAGCTTGCTCTTCCGCCGCCAAGCGTGCTTGTTCCTC
This sequence comes from Marinomonas sp. 63XJN7_7_ISO-PGPR-S23-202, assembly GCF_056173505.1. Lineage (NCBI taxonomy): Bacteria > Pseudomonadati > Pseudomonadota > Gammaproteobacteria > Oceanospirillales > Oceanospirillaceae > Marinomonas > Marinomonas sp. 63XJN7_7_ISO-PGPR-S23-202. The sequence continues at coordinate 4,048,216 of NZ_CM149677.1, forward strand.
TGCCTGACGTTGAAGAAATTCCTGTTGTTTTTGAAGTTCTTCATCAGTATCTGTGCGCTTCACATAAGTGCGCTTTTTCTTTACGGCTACATTAACTACTTTACCACCATCACTACGTGACAAGGTACTGGTTTTCTTACGCTGTAAGGTAATACGCTCTGAACCACTTCCAGCCTCGCCATGTTGACGCTTAAGAAAGTTTAACAATGTTTGCTTTTCAAAGTCAGAGACTTCTTGGTTTTCACTCTTATGAGGAAGACCTGCGTCTTTCATCTGAGCCAGTAGCTTCTCGACTGGCGTATTCACCAATTCGGATAGTATCTTTACGGTTTGAACTGTCATTAAGTTCCCCCTTCATGTACTCAGATTTTATTCAGATTCAGCAAACCAAGGTGCGCGGGCAGTAAGAATCAATTTACCGGCACGCTCTTCTGTCATACCTTCTATATCAAGCAATTCATCGACGGATTGTTCTGCAAGGTCCTCCATCGTCGTGACGCCTTTAGAAGCCAGCACCAACGCCAAATGATTATCCATACCTTCCATTTCTAACAAGTCAGAAGCTGGCTTGGCACCATCTAATTGCTCTTCTGCGTGAAGCGCTTGATTTAACAAGGCCTCTTTGGCACGAGAACGTAGTTCGTTTACTAAATCTTCATCAAATCCGTCGATGTCTAACATTTCTTCCATCGGAACGTAAGCCACTTCTTCTAGTGACGTAAATCCCTCTTCGACCATTTGGATAGCCAAATCATCATCAATGTCGAGCCCATTCACAAACAAGTCGATTAATTTCTGTGATTCTTCTTGTTGTTTTGCTTCGGCATCTTCACTGGTCATCACATTCAATGCCCAACCTGTTAATGCTGACGCAAGACGAACATTTTGACCATTGCGACCAATAGCTTGCGCTAAATTATCGCTTTTCACTGCGACATCCATAGAATGCGCATCCTCATCAATCACAATAGAGTCCACTTCTGCAGGCGCCATTGCATTGATAACTAGTTGAGCAGGGTTATCGTCCCAAAGAACAATATCCACACGCTCGCCATTCATTTCGTTAGAAACCGCTTGTACTCGAGCACCACGCATACCAACACAAGCTCCGATCGGATCAATACGACGGTCATTGGTTTTTACAGCAATTTTTGCTCGTAGGCCGGGATCTCGAGAAGCACCTCGAATATCAATCACTTCCTCAGCAATCTCAGGCACTTCCAAACGGAAAAGTTCAATCATGAAATCAGGAGAGTTGCGAGATAGGATAAGTTGTGAACCACGATTATCTTCACGAATTTCCATTAACAAAGCACGAACACGGTCATTCATGCGGAACGTTTCACGTGCAATTAACTGATCTTTTGGTAACGTCGCTTCGGCGTTTTCACCCAAATCAATAATCAGGCTATCACGAGTCACTTTTTTAACTTGACCATGAACCAGCTTGCCCACTTTTTCGCTATAGCGAGCAACCATTTTAGCGCGCTCAGCTTCACGCACTTTTTGAACAATCACTTGTTTAGCGGTTTGCGCCGCAATACGCCCAAACGCTTCGGACTCCACCTCTTCTTCGTAGATATCCCCCAAGGCAACATTCAAGTTTTGCTCTTCCACATCATCTACCGTTAACTCAGATGCTGGAGCAGAATAATCTTCATCCTCTACGATATGCCACTGACGATACGTTTTGTAATCCCCAGTTCTTTGATCAATAGACACACGAATCAATGCATCGTCTTCAAAACGACGCTTGGCAGCACTTGCTAAAGCAATTTCAACGGCTTCGAAAATAACTTGTTTCGGAACATCTTTCTCGTTGGAAACGGCTTCTACTACCAAAAGAATTTCTTTGCTCATCCTTTTAGCCTCTCTATCAAGGTTAAATTAAAATTGTGGAACAACATTTGCCTTATCAATCAGATCGAAAGGCAGCAGGTATTCTTCCTGGTCAACACGGATAACGACCTCATCGTCTTCGATACCCACTAATAACCCTTTAAACTTACGACGACCATCAAATGGCACCCGTAAACGCAAAGCAATCACAGCACCGACATAAGCTTGGTATTGAGTCAATTCAAACAAGGGACGATCCAGCCCTGGTGACGAAACCTCAAGGTTATATTCGCCAGTGATAGGATCTTCAACGTCAAGGATAGAGCTAACTTGTCGGCTGACTTGAGCACAATCTTCGACATCGATGCCTTTTTCCAGTTCAGTATCAATAAAAATACGTAACACAGAGTCTTTACCCTGTGACAAATATTCCATTCCCCAGAATTGGAATCCTAAACCTTCCACGACAGGTCGAATCAGTTCTTCTAAAATCGTATATTTAGCTGACAAACGCTTTCTCCGAAACGATAATTTGCAAAACGCAGAAACAAAAAACGGGCTCAAGGCCCATTTCTATTTACAAACAGTAACAGTGCAGATAACAAAAAACCCCATATAGGGGTCCTTATTGCTCTACTTTATCATACTGACCAAGAGAGCAACCATTCAAAGAATGGCCATTATTACAACTCAATACTGAGTAAATATTGGTTGCGGAGGCCGGATTCGAACCAACGACCTTCGGGTTATGAGCCCGACGAGCTACCAGACTGCTCCACTCCGCGACAAACTAACGACATTATACAGGAAACATAACATCAACTCAATATTGGTGCCGATGGCCGGACTCGAACCGGCACAGCCGTAGGCTACCACCCCCTCAAGATGGCGTGTCTACCAATTTCACCACATCGGCTAAACTTAACTACAAATACATATCAATTTGTAGAAGGGATATCAGACTTACTCTCTGATGTTTTGTTCTCTGGTGCTTTCTTCTTAGCGTCACCCAGTTTAGGCATATCTACAGAATCACTTACATGAGACGCTGCTGGAACTAAATCCGCCGCACCAGATATACCTTTCGCTTGTTGACTAGCAAAGTACGCCAAGCTAAAACTTGTCACAAAGAAGATCAGTGCGAAAAGCGCCGTCATTTTACCAAAAAAACTACCGCTACCTTGACCACCAAATACTGTCTGTGAAGCGCCACCACCGAAAGAGGCACCTGCATCCGCACCTTTACCTTGCTGCAATAATACCAACGTGATAATGACAACCGCCGCCAATATATGCAAAACTAAAATCAGTGCTTCCATTAATTAACCTGCTGCTTTAACGATTGCTATAAATTCATCTGCATCAAGTGATGCACCACCAACCAATGCACCATCTACATCGGGCATTGTAAATAATTCTGCGCTTGTGGACGCTTTCACACTGCCACCATAAAGAATCTGTACTTTCTTGGCGACTGTTTCAGAAGACTTAGCTAAAAATGCTCTAATTGCCTGATGTACTTCTTGTGCTTGCTCAGCACTGGCAGATAACCCTGTCCCAATTGCCCAGACAGGCTCGTAAGCAATAACCATTTTAGCAAAAGCTTCTACACCCACTAAATCCAACACGGCTTGCAATTGTTTCTCACAAACAACCAGTGTTTGATTAGCCTCGCGCTGCTCTAGCGTCTCTCCAATGCACAACATGGGAGTCACTCCAGCATTCAACAGCACCTTCACCTTAGATGCGATAAAATCATCTGACTCAGCATAAAGTGAACGTCTTTCAGAATGACCCACTAGCACATATTTAACGGAGAAATCTTTCAGCATAGACACTGAAACTTCACCAGTAAATGCCCCTTTCTCTTGATTACTAACGTTTTGAGCTGCCAGCGCAATATTGCTATTAGCGGTGGATTGAGAAACTAGAGACAAATAAGGGAATGAAGGCGCTATTACTACTTCAGAATCAGATTGATCTGCCTTAAGCAAGCCATCAACAAGAGCACTAATCGACTCCAAGGAGCCATTCATTTTCCAGTTACCAGCTACGATCTTTTGACGAGTCATATCTAACCCCTAAATTCGAGGCGCCCATTTTATGGAATGAACGCCATTGTTTCAAGTATTTATTTCATCAATTGAGGCAAAAAGCCAACAATTCGTCTCTATTTAGGAATGGCTGCCTGAACTTCATTAGAAAGGTACTCAATCAGCTCATCCACCGTCTCATCATCACGTCCTTCCACCATAACACGAATTAAAGGCTCTGTTCCGGACGCACGCAAGAGAACACGACCCAGGCCATTCAAACGTTCATTTGCCGTCGCGATGGCTTTCTGCAAAGCAGGCACTTCCGTTGGCACAAAACGCTCCTCAACACGGATGTTTCGAAGTTTCTGAGGAAACTTAACAAAGCCCGTCAGTAACTCATCTAGTGCTTTACCACCTTCGATCATGGCCAGTAAAACTTGAAGCGCGGCGATAATGCCATCCCCCGTGGTTGTAATGGAACGGCATACTATGTGGCCAGAAGGTTCTCCTCCTAAAGACCAGCCATGCTGAATCAGCCTCTCATTGACATAACGATCTCCCACCGCAGCTCGACTAAAACCAATACCGCTTTCAGAAAACGCTAACTCCAATCCAAAATTGCTCATCAAGGTACCAACCACACCACCACTGAATCGCCCAGTCTGCATTAAATGGTGAGCAATAACATAAAGCACATCGTCACCATCACGAACAACACCATGACGATCCACCAGAATCAAACGATCCCCATCACCATCCAGAGCAATACCAATATCGGCCTGCTCTTCTAGTACCGTTTTTTGTAGCAACTCTGGCTTCGTGGCACCACAGGCTTCATTGATATTCAAACCATCAGGTTCAACCCCAATCGCCACCACATCTGCACCAAGTTCAGAAAACACCCGTGGCGCAACATGATAAGTCGCACCATCTGCACAATCGACAACAATTTTCAGCCCCGTTAACTGCAGCCCAATCGGAAAGGTCCCTTTACAATATTCGATATATCGACCTGCCGCATCATCGATACGCTTGGCACGACCAATCAGGTTCGACTCCACCACTTCCATTGGTTGATCCAGATAATATTCTATGCGTTCCTCAATATCGTCTGAAACTTTCCCCCCTTCAGCCGAAAAGAACTTAATACCATTATCGGTATACGGGTTATGAGAGGCACTAATTACAATCCCTGCACTGGCTCGAAAAGTACGGGTAAGATAAGCAATGGCAGGAGTGGGCATCGGACCAACAAGGCGCACATCCGCCCCCGCTGCCACAATCCCAGCTTCCAATGCCGACTCAAACATATAACCAGAAATTCTTGTGTCTTTACCTATCAGAATTTTTTTGTCTTTTTCTTTAAAAACCTGACCTGCCGCCCATCCAAGCTTTAACATAAACTCTGGCGTGATAGGCGATTTTCCAACTCGACCACGAATACCATCCGTACCGAAATATTTACGCATTACCTTTCCTTCTCAATTCTGTACATTAATTCCAGCATCTCAACATGAGGCTTAACATCATGAACCCTAAAGATACGAGCCCCTTGAGCAAACGCCGATGCATTAGCCCCCATCGTAGCAAAAAGACGCTCACCGACAGGAACCTTTAAGATGTCGCCAATCATGGTTTTACGAGATACACCGATCAACACAGGAAAACCCAATTGATTGAATCCAGCTGTCTGATTCAATAAAGTCAAATTATGCTCTAGCGATTTACCAAACCCAATACCCGGATCCAATATCAGCTTCTCACGCCCAATACCCGCCATTTCACAAGCCGCTACTCTTGTCAATAAATACGACTCTACTTCATCCACCACAGAACGATACTGCACACTTTGCTGCATCGTCTCAGGGTTGCCTTTCATGTGCATCAAACAAACAGGCACTCCAGACTCTGCAGCCGCTTGCATTGCACCAGGACGCTCTAACGCACGAACATCATTAATCAACCCCATACCAAGACGTGCCGCTGCTGAAATAACTTCTGGCGAACTGGTATCAACCGAGACAATCACATCAAAACGCTGCTTTATCGCCTCGACAACGGGCAAAACACGATCCAACTCTTCCTGTATAGAAACAACCGCGGCACCGGGGCGAGTCGACTCACCACCCACATCAATAAAGCTGGCGCCTTCGAGAAGCATTTTTTCAGTTTGTTTAAGAGCACTATCTAGAGAGGTATAGGATCCGCCATCCGAAAAGGAATCGGGAGTGACATTGAGGATCCCCATAACATGAGGAAGAGACAGGTCGAGAGACCTGTCTCCAAAGTTCATAACAGACATTCATTATCCGACATCAAAACAGGCAGACTAAGACTCACCTGATGTTTTAGGGGCTGTTTCATTTGCTTGATTGGGAGACGCGTCAAAATCATCACGCTTTTCACCTTCCTCGGAAGAAGGTTTTGTCTCAGAGTCTGCATCGGAAACAGCTTCTTTTTTCTCACCATCACCATTGGATGAGTCACCATGACTGTCAGACCAACCTTCTGGTGGAGAGGGTTTCTTACCATCCATGATTTCTTTAATCTGTTTCGCATCGATGGTTTCATATTGCATCAAGGCTTCCGCCATCACATCCAGCTTACTGCGATTTTCCGTTAAAATCTGGGTTGCCTTCTCGTAACAGCGATTAATGATATCCTGCACTTCGGCATCAATAATCTTACCTGTCTCAGGCGAGAAATAGTTTGCCTTGCTGCCTGTCGGACCAGAGATATAGCTACCACTATTATCATCTTCCTCATAAGCAAAGGCCCCTAGTTTTTCTGACAAGCCCCACTTAGTGACCATATTACGCGCAATACTCGTCGCGCGTTCAATATCGTTAGACGCACCAGTCGACACCCCGTCAAAACCATGGATCATTTCTTCTGCAATACGACCACCATACAAACTACACACTTGGCTCTCAAGCCCTCGTTTGCTGACACTGTATTTATCCTCTTCAGGCAAATACATCGTTACCCCAAGCGCACGTCCACGAGGAATAATCGAGACTTTATAGACAGGGTCATGCTCAGGCATTAAATAACCAATAATAGTATGACCTGCTTCGTGATAAGCCGTATTTCGCTTATCCTCTTCTTTCATCACCATGGTTTTACGCTCAGCGCCCATGAGGATTTTGTCTTTCGCTAACTCTAACTGCTCCATGTTAACCAAGCGACGGTTAGATCGTGCTGCAAATAAAGCGGCCTCGTTAACAAGGTTTGCTAAGTCTGCACCTGAAAAACCTGGCGTACCACGAGCGATATTTTTTGGTTCCACATCATCATCACAAGGCACTTTGCGCAAATGCACTTTGAGAATCTGCTCACGGCCGCGAATATCAGGCAAACCAACCTGTACTTGTCGGTCAAAACGACCAGGACGAAGTAATGCAGGATCCAATACATCGGGACGGTTTGTCGCCGCAATCACGATAATGCCTTCGTTACCCTCAAAACCATCCATCTCGACCAACAGCTGGTTCAAAGTTTGCTCGCGTTCATCATTACCGCCGCCCATGCCAGAACCACGGTTACGACCAACCGCATCAATCTCATCAATGAAGATAATGCAGGGAGCATGTTTTTTCGCTTGTTCGAACATATCACGAACACGAGAAGCCCCCACACCGACGAACATTTCGACGAAGTCAGAACCAGAAATAGTGAAGAAAGGTACTTTTGCCTCCCCTGCAATGGCTTTTGCCAGCAAGGTTTTACCCGTTCCTGGGGGGCCACACATCAAAATACCACGTGGGATTTTACCACCTAAACGCTGAAATTTGCTTGGCTCACGTAAGAAGTCAACCAACTCTTCGGTGTCTTCTTTCGCTTCGTCACAACCGGCAACATCGGCAAACGTTGTTTTGATTTGGTCTTCTGGCAAAAGGCGTGCTTTAGACTTACCAAAAGACATTGGGCCGCCCTTGCCACCGCCACCGCCTTGCATTTGTCGCATGAAGAACATAAAAATGGCCAAAATAAGCAGTATCGGGAAACTCGCAACCAATAGCTGCGTCCAAATACTTTGCCTTTCTGGCATCTTACCTTCAACAACCACTTTATGACTTAACAAGTCGTCCATCATTTTTGGGTCTTGAGCGGCTGGCCGCACGGTTTCAAATGATTCACCGTTGCTGCGCGTACCATTAATGGTATAACCACTAATCACCACTTTCGCAATTTGCCCATCATTTACTTCCTTAACAAACTCAGAATACGAAATTCTGTTTGTATTGGATGATGAGTCAAAGTTGTTAAATACAGTTAGCAGCACAGCGGCTATCACTAACCACAACAAAATATTTTTTAGCATATCGTTCAAGAGCACACCTCTTAACGGTTAGAGTGAGTATTCTAAGTATAACATTAGAACACCATTATTAACCTTTGTATTGTCTTCCTAATAAATAAACTTCGCGGCTACGAGCGCGCGAGGCATCCGGTTTTCGTGTTACAACTGTTGCAAACTGCGCTCGCATTGCTTTTAGGTAGTCATCGAACCCTTCACCCTGAAACACCTTCACAAGAAAGTTTCCTCCAGGACGCAACACCTGAGCTGCCATATCCAAAGCAAGCTCTACAAGATACATTGCCTGAGGCTGATCCACAGCATTATTACCACTCATATTGGGGGCCATATCTGAAATTACAAGATCTGCTTTTTTATTGCCAATCGCCTCCAAAATCGCTTCATAGACCTCCTGTTCCGTAAAGTCTCCCTGCACAAAGTCAACACCAGGTAATGGTGCCATTTCCAAAATATCCGATGCAACAATGGTCCCTTGGTCACCAATTAGTTTCGCGGCAACTTGAGACCATCCCCCTGGAGCAGCTCCTAAATCTACCACCCGCATTGCCGGACGAAAAAGCTTATCTTTGTCATTCAGCTCAATGAGTTTATAACTGGCTCTAGAACGAAAACCATCTTGATGTGATTTTTTGACATATGCATCATCAAAATGTTCTTTCATCCAACGGTCACTACTTTTTGATCTTGCCACGGTTTCATCATACCTAAATCAGTCAATATTCCGCTATAATATCTCTTAACCTCTAAAGCCTCCAATAAAGAGGGTTAACTAAGATGAGAAATTTTTATTATGAGTCTGTCAAACGCACAAAAAAAGCAATATCGCCTAATTGGTCATTCCCTTAATCCTGTTGTCATGATAGCAGGTAACGGTTTAACAGAAACGGTATTAACGGAAATTGACCGCGCCTTGGAAGATCACGAACTAATCAAGGTTCGCATTAGTATGACTGATCGTGAGGCGAGAAACGCTATCATTGCTGAAATCGCTAAAGTCATGAAAGCTGAAGTCGTTCAAACGATCGGCAAAGTAGCACTCTTTTACCGCGCAGCACTAGAAACCAACGTTAAACTTTCTAACTTACACCGTTAAAACACCGTCATGGGATAGTCTGTTTTGATTAAAAAACAAACTATCCCTAAACTCTTCAATAAAAAAGCCGATATCCTCCTATAACTGGACCTTATTAAGATAGGTGTTTATCAATGCTATTTATTGACGCGTTAAGCCGCTCTGGAACACTGCCCAACAAAACAACCGTCATTAACAAAGAGAAGTTACGCTATAACCGCTCTTCTAAAGACTCTGTCGACTTAAGCAGTGCCGCCAACGAAGTGAAAGAAATTCATCTCGACAGCAGACAGAAATTTCCTCTAAGCGCTTCTTCAAGCATTTTTGCCAACCTAATTGAACACATAATCAACCACATCTTCGACACACAACTGACCGTTTTATCTCCCGAAGAGCTTAATCTTGATAACAAAGATTGGCAGTTGTATTTGCAAGTCCCCCCCAGCATCGCCATAACAGAAAAGACTAACAGCAGTTATCAAGAACCTGCCATACAAAAACGTCCGCAAACAAAACAACTAATGTTCCGTGTACCTGTTAAACCCCATTATGGAAACCCTGTCGAGATGACGGTATTACTATCTGCCCATAGAGGATCGCCAGACGTACCAGCCCTTTTTTCGTCTCTGCCCAAAGAAAACACGTTAGCCATATTAAAAACGCCCTATTTACCCGAGTTCCTCGCCCAACAAATCACGCACTATCATATTTTCCTTGACCAAGACGGCGAAGAAGATCAATTAGCGCCACTCTATCCATATAACGTGGCAACCAATGACCACTTGAAAAACCTCTCAGAGGAAGCAGCCAAAAACTTGCTTGGCCTAAGACTGTGGCGTGCCAAGGGCGACACCCTTCAACCTGCTCTTTTAGCAGACACTAAGATCGGCCTACTGTTCGTTGGACACTACCCCCCCATCATCGGCAAGGCGGGCAATCAAGAAGAGCAACGACTTAGGGAGAAAAACTTATCCATAAAGGCCTAATACCATCTATACAAGCCAGCGAATAAAAAACCCCTTGTACTCTACAGCACAAGAGGTTCTAAATAATCTTCCTTATCGAACGCTAAATACTAAAGCTCGCCCCACACCCACAAGTTGATGTGGCGTTAGGATTGCTGACAGTAAACCTTGAGCCTTCTAGGTTTTCTTTATAATCCACTTCCGCCCCAACTAAATATTGGAAGCTCAAGGGATCCACTACTAGAGTGACTCCGTCCCGATGAACCTTAGTGTCATCCTCTTGAAGCTCTTCATCAAATTCAAAGCCATATTGAAAGCCTGAACACCCCCCTCCTGTCACATACACTCGCAACATCAGACGGTCATTTTCTTCTTCTTCGATCAGAGTTTGCAACTTAGCGGCGGCAGCCGATGTAAACTCGATGGGATTTGCCGATTCAACAACGCTCATCTTGATACCACTTTACAGAATAATTAATTAAACAAATTATCCTCTTAACCTAGTAATTTAGTCAAGTATAGATCAGTGTTCACGAGTTGCACGGAACGTCACTTCAGGCCATTTTTCTTCCGCCATCATCAAGTTAACGCGGGTTGGCGCCAAATAGGTTAAATGCCCACCCCCATCAATTGCCAAGTTATCTGCACATTTACGCTTAAACTCTTCAAAACGTTTTGGGTCATCGCAATCCACCCAACGTGCGGAGTTCACATTCACCGCCTCATAAATACACTCAACTTTGTATTCATCTTTTAAACGGTAGGCCACCACTTCAAATTGCAGCTGACCCACCGCCCCCACAATTAATTCATTGTTGCGCTGCGGCATAAATAATTGAGTGGAGCCCTCTTCAGACAACTGCTGCAAACCTTTTTGCAAGGCTTTCATCTTCATTGGGTCCTTCAAGCGCACACGTCGGAATAGTTCTGGCGCGAAGTGAGGAATACCGGTGAACTTCAAATCTTCACCTTCGGTAAAAGTGTCACCTATCTGGATCGTTCCATGGTTATGCAGACCAATAATGTCGCCAGAAAAGGCTTCCTCTACACCTTCACGATCACCGGCGGTAAAAGACACCGCATCGGTCACTTTAACGTCCTTACCCAAACGGCAATGGCGCATCTTCATCCCGCGAGTGTAGGAACCGGAGCAAACACGCATAAAAGCGATTCGATCTCGATGCTTTGGATCCATATTGGCTTGAATTTTAAAGACAAACCCTGTGAACTTTTCTTCTGTCGCTTCTACCTTGCGAGTATTGGTTTCACGGTCAATCGGCGCAGGCGACCACTCAACAAAACCATCTAACATTTCACGCACACCAAAGTTAGATAACGCCGTACCAAAAAATACTGGCGTTAGCTCACCCGCCAAATACGCGGCATGATCAAACTCATGGCTTGCCCCACGAACCAACTCGATTTCATCAACATAAGCTTCCCAATCATCGCCGAGCAGTGCTTTTGCTTCGTCAGATTGCAAACCTTCAATACGAATATCGTCCATTAAAGTATGACCACGGCCACGCACAAAAACATGAATTGTATCCGTGTATAGGTTATACACGCCTTTAAAGAAGTCGCTCATACCAATAGGCCAGGTAATGGGTGCCGCCGCAATTTTTAGCACCTCTTCTACCTCATCTAACAACTCAATGGGATCCCGAATATCTCGGTCCATCTTGTTAATAAAGGTCAGAATGGGCGTATCACGAAGACGACAGACATCCATCAATTTAATAGTGCGATCCTCTACCCCTTTAGCGCCATCAATAATCATTAAAACCGAGTCAACAGCCGTTAAGGTACGGTAGGTATCTTCCGAAAAGTCTTCGTGCCCGGGGGTATCCAGCAAATTCACCATGCGATCTTTGTATGGAAACTGCATCACAGACGAGGTAATAGAGATACCACGCTGCTGTTCCATCGCCATCCAGTCGGATGTGGCGTGTTTATCGCCCTTACGACCTTTAACGGAGCCTGCGGTTTGAATTAATTGCCCTAAAAGCAACAACTTTTCCGTGATGGTGGTTTTACCAGCATCGGGGTGGGATATGATCGCAAAGGTTCGGCGCTGTTCAACTTGCTCAAGTAACTCAGTATTTGACATGGGTAAGAATCTTCTAATGTAACGCAGACTGGTGACACCTACTTTCAACAAGAGGCGAGACACAAAGCTGGAAGGTTAATTTTTAATGGTGCTATTTTCACCGATCTTAGCGCCAGACACAATAAACTCAGCAAAGATTCCTATAACCTCAAGCAAATCCCTGTAGATCTAACCATAAAAAAGGAGCCACTATATAGTAGGGCCCCTTTTGAATTATTCACTTACTGTCTGTGATTTACGATTCAGTCACTTCTTTCTCATTCGATTGATCACTATGACTCTCAACCTGTTTGCGTTTATGGAACACTCTTCTCACCAACACAAAGAACAAAGGCACAAAGAAAATGGCTAAAATCGTAGCGCTCAATGTCCCCCCAACAACACCAGAACCAATAGAATGACGGCTATTTGCGCCAGCCCCAGTTGACATTGCCAGCGGCAAGGTTCCCACGATAAATGCGACAGAGGTCATCAAAATAGGTCGTAAACGCAACCTTGCCCCTTCACAGGCGGCCTCCCAAACATTCTTACCGCGTTGATAAGCCGCTTCTGCGAACTCAACAATCAAGATAGCATTTTTAGATGACAAGCCAATGGTTGTCAGCAACGCCACGCGGAAATACACATCGTTTTCTAGATGCATTAGATGAGCGGCGATAGTCGAACCAATGACCCCCAGTGGCACTACGAGAATCACTGAGAAAGGCACCGTCCAACTCTCATAAAGCGCTGCCAGACACAAGAAGACCACCAAGATGGAAATACCATAAAGCATCATTGTCTGTCCGCTAGCGGCCTGTTCCTGGAAGGATAACCCACTCCATGATCCCTCAGCACCCGGCGGCAATTGACTAACCAGCTTAGAAACCTCATTCATTGCTTGACCAGAACTCACCCCTGGCGCCCCTTGACCTTGAATCTCATAAGAGGCTAGGCCGTTAAAGCGGGTCAGACTTTGAGGTCCGTAAGTCCATTTTGCATGCGCAAAGGCAGAAAATGGCGTCATGGTATTATCCTTACCACGCACATACCAATGGGCTAAATCAGAAGGCGCACTACGGTATTTTGCTTCCCCTTCGACATACACCTTTTTAACGCGTCCGCGATCAATAAAGTCATTCACATACTGACCAGACCAAGCGGCACTGAGCGTCTGACTAATATCATTCAATGACAACCCTAATGCCGACGCTTTAGAACGATCAATGTCAATATGCAATTGCGGTGTCTCAGGTTGCGAACCTAAACGAACGCCGACAAGAATCTTGCTGGCCCTAGCATTCGCTAACAACTCATTACGTAATTTCAACAGGGTTGCTCGAGAAGTCCCCGGTGCCGCCTGTAACTCAAAGGTAAAGCCATTACTTTGACCAAGACCACGGATGGAAGGCGGAATCAAAGTATAGATTTGCGCATCAAGGATTTTAGCAAAAGCAGGATAGGTTCTCGCGGCAATCGCCGACGCACTATCCGCTGGACTTGTCCGTTTTGACCAATCTTTCAGCGCAACAAAGGCTAAGCCCGCATTTTGCCCAGACCCAGAAAAGTTATAACCAGATAGCGTAAACACATACCTAACATCTTTCTTTTCATCCACCATGAAATGATGCTCAATCTGCTTCATCACATCATTTGTACGACTGATCGAGGCGCCTTGAGGTAAGTTTACCAGTACCATAAGATCGCCCTGATCTTCGGTCGGAATAAAGCCCGATGGTAAATTCATCATTAAGTAAACCAAGCCAGCAATAATGGCAAAATACCCCAGCATCCAACGAATAGGCTGTTTTACCAAACGCGTTACCCGGTTTGAATAGCCTGTCGTCGCACGGTCAAAGTTACGATTAAACCAGCCTGCCAATCCGGTACTTTTTACATGATGATTTGACTTTAACAGCGTCGCGCAAAGTGCCGGAGTTAACGTCAAAGCAACCACAACAGATAACGTCATTGCTGACACAATGGTGATCGAAAATTGTCGGTAAATAACCCCGGTTGACCCAGAGAAGAAAGCCATTGGCAAAAACACAGCCGATAACACAACCGCGATACCAATCAAAGCACTGGTAATTTCCCCCATCGATTTAATGGTGGCTTCCTTCGGAGACAGCCGCTCCTCCGCCATCACCCTCTCGACGTTTTCCACCACAACAATCGCATCATCCACGAGCAGTCCGATCGCCAGCACCATACCAAACATAGTCAAGGTGTTAATCGAGAAGCCTGCCAGATCCAATACCCCAAAGGTACCCAACAAGACGACAGGAACAGCAATGGCTGGGATCAAAGTTGCTCGCCAATTTTGCAAGAAGATAAACATGACGATAACAACCAGAGCGATGGCTTCAAAAAGGGTTTTCACCACCTCTTCGATAGACAGCTTAATAAACTCTGTATTGTCGACAGGATAGGCTAACTTGTAACCATCAGGCATCGTACTTTCGAGGCCACTCATTACCTTTTTCACCTTTTCAGATGTCGATAATGCATTTGCCCCAGGCGACAACATGACGGCTAAACCAGAAGCAGGATGGCCATTTAGACGTGCAATGTAAGAGTAGTTTTCACTACCTAACTCGACTTTTGCAACATCTTTCAAGCGCACTGTCGCGCCATTTTGATCATGGGTAAGAATGATATTTTTAAACTGCTTGACCGTGGTAAATTTAGACTGTGCAGTCACTGTCACGTTTAGCTCTTGACCTTTTACTGCGGGTTGCCCCCCTAAACTACCGGCAGCAATTTGCACGTTTTGCGCTTTAATGGCATTTTCCACGTCCGACGGCATTAACTTATAGGAAGCCAACTTAAGCGGATCCAGCCAAACACGCATGGCGTACTCGAAACCAAATACTCGAACACTCCCTACCCCATCCACACGGGCAATAGGGTCTTGTACATTGGTAACCAAGTAATCCGAAATATCACCTAGCGTATGCTTATTCTTACTGTCATAAACCGCAGCAACGAGCAAAAAGTCCGACATGGTCTTTTGCACCGTTATACCATTTCGCTGCACCGCCTCAGGCAAACGGGACGTCACTTGCTGAATCTTATTTTGCACCTGGACTTGGGCGATATCAGGGTCTGTTCCTTGCTTAAAGGTCACCGTAATATCTAGTCGACCAGAGGAAGAACTAGAAGAAGAAAAGTACAACAAGCCACTGAGCCCAGTTAATTGTTCTTCTAGTACTTGCGTAACACTGTTTTCTAACGTTGCAGCCGATGCCCCTGGGTAAGTAGCCGTAATGCTTATCGCTGGCGGCGCCACATTAGGATACTCCGCTATAGGCAATTGTGTGATTGACAAAATACCTGCGAGCATAATGGAAATAGAAATCACCCAGGCAAAAACCGGACGATTTACAAAAAAACGAGCCAACATAAATTCTCTTCCTTAATTCGATGAAGAATTGGTAGCAGCGTTTGCTGGAGAGACAGTATCTGTCTCACGGTTAAACTTAACGTTAACGGTCATTACACTACTACCGGGATGAATTTTTGCTGACCCTTGCATAACCACCCTATCGCCAGCTTTAATACCTTTTGTCACTAACCACTCATTACCAATGGCTCGCTCCGTCGTAATAAAACGTTTTTCAATTTTATTGTTTCCATTTACAAGGTAAGCATAAGCATTGCCTTTGACATCATGGAAGACGGCTTGTTGAGGCACTAGAATAGCGGAATCAAACGTCGCTTGATGAATGGTTCCTCGAACAAACATACCAGGAAGCAGCACATTATCCGGATTTGGGAATACGGCACGTAACGTTACACTCCCCGTTGACTCATCAACATTAATCTCGCTTGATTCCAGCACGCCCGCATGATTGTATTTTGACCCATCTTCCAATACCAAGGTCACCTTATTGGTACCTTTCTTCACTCCAGGCCGAGCGAGCAAGTTACGCAGTTTTAATTGCTCCAAGCTGGTTTGCGCCAAATCCACATAAACAGGGTTTAAAGAACGAACCGTCGCCATGACACCCGCTTGATTGGCCGTCACTAAAGCCCCAACGGTGACCTGAGAAATACCAATTCGTCCACTGATTGGCGATGTGATTTTTGTATGCGACAAATTAATTTGAGCGTTTTGCAGTGCGGCTTCTGCGCCTTTTTGGGCCGCTTTCGCTTCTAAAAAAGCCACATGAGCGTCATCTAGATCTTGTTGGGACACATTATTCTGTTTGCGCAGCAAGGTATAACGTCGATCTTTAAGCTCAGCTGATTTTAAACTTGCATTGGCAGACTCCAAATTAGCTTGCGCCTGTCTGACGGTAGACAAATAAGACGAGTCATCAAGCTGATAGAGTACTTGTCCTGCTTTGACATTATCCCCAGCTTTAAATAAACGCTTCTCAATGATCCCCCCTACTTGAGGTCGAATCTCAGCCACTAAACTTGATGACGTACGTCCAGGAAGCTCTGTATTGAGTTCAACGTTCTTCTGAGGCTCGATAGTCAACACTCCAACCTCAACCTTTGGTTCCCCCCGATGTGAGCCAGAAGGAGCCGCTGCCTTTTCTTGGCAACCAGCAACAAGTAATGCGATAAGTAACGCACCAGAAGCATATTTAAATTTTGACAACATCTAGAGTTTTTCCTTAAGATTCATTGAGAATGAACGTTCATTCTCACTATAATATATGCTAACCTTTCAATATACCTTGCAAAAGTGCAAAAAAATGACATTCAACTTTTCAAAACAGCTAAGTAATGAACGCCGTCAACAAATTCTTGACGCTACAGAACAAAACGTTATCCATAAGGGCTTTCATAAAACCAGCATGCAAGCCATTGCTAAATCGGCAAAACTCAGTGTTGGACAAATCTATCGCTATTTTAATGATAAAGACGACATTATTTGCGCACTGGTCGAACAAACCACCAAAAGACACTTAAGTTTTATGTCTGAGTTTTTAGACAAAGAAGACTGGCTGACTCGGCATTTCAGTGAAGACAATGAAGAAATCCATTGTATTCGCATTATGACGCTTGAAATCAAGGCAGAGGCATCGCGCAATGCGACAATATCGAAGATCTGTAAGGAAATGAACCAACGCCTTCGATCAAGGGCCACTGACATCATCATGGAAAAATCACCAAGCTTAAGCAAAGCTGAGGCCATTGCTCGTGTTGAAGTGTTATCCACCTTAACAGAGGGCATGTTATCCGAGTGGGATTACATAAGCCGGCCTTTTACTCAGGAAACCATCAAACTCTATAACACCTTGCTAGATAGCATTTTACCTGATTAACCTTGAGTCCTTTTTCTAGCTTTAACCCTCTTTTATCTACCATTAACAAAGTGAGCCGTTTCACCGGGGTTTAAATATTACCCTAATCTGCTGCCATCGACTCACTAGCATTGCAACAAAGATCAAAACACAACCAAACACCTGACTGACACTCATCAACTGCGCAAACCAGATAGAAGCAAACAAAGCGGTCCAAACTGGCTCTAAATTCATAATTACGGCGGCGTGACTTACTGGTGTCAAACTCTGCCCATAGGTTTGCAGCAGAAAGCGCAAACTCGTAGCGATCAAAGTACTCGCCAGAAACCAACCTACCACATTCGTCGGCACAACATGAGGCACCGTTTCAGTCAGCAGAGAAATGCTGAGTAACAATACTCCAGCCACTCCCAGTTGTATGGCTGTGAGCACCAACACAGGCATTCGAGTAGACTGCCTAGACAACAGATTAAACTGAAATGCCGACGTCAATGCCGTGGCCAAAAAGAACAATTGACCCATTTCAAACTGTAGCCCACCATCTAACGCTAAAAAGGCTAACCCCATCACCGCAATGGGAAGGGCAACCCAAATACTTTTTGGAGGCTGCTCCTTAAATAAAAGCTTGGCGACAACGGGAACCAAAACCACACCAAGACTAGCAATGAACGCGCCAACTCCCAAGTTTTGAGTTTTTGATAGGCCTTCAACCCAAAACATCATGGCAAATCCCATCACACCACCGACCAATAAAGCCGGCCTCATGTCTTGCCATCGCATCCCAACAAAGTACTTACGCCCAGCAAGCACCAAAATAAAGCATGCCACCAAAAAGCGCATTCCCATAAAAAATAAAGGCGGCAGTCCCGACAATGCTTCCTTAGAAAAAATCCAGCCAAAACCTGCTAAAATAGTCACTAGGATCAAAATCAGCTCAGCCTTAAAATGCACCCCTTGCTTCACCATATCGCCTTTTTAGAAAGATATAACACCCTAAACAACGTCAAAAACCACCATTAATGGTGGTTTTTCACTCAAATTCTAGGGCGCCTAGTCTACTCGCTATTTATTTCACATACGATAGAGGCAAGCCATTCTTTTTCTTTATATTAGGCCACGCAATGGCTATCGATACTATCGCAGCCACCGCCAAAAGCCAGTTATATTGCACATAACCAATGAGGGATAAAGGCGACACTTTGGCAAGAGACGATGCCAGCAAAATCTGGGCGCCATACGGCAATAGCCCCTGAGCCACACAGGAAAAAATATCCAAAAGACTCGCACTGCGGCGTGCATCCACGTTGTATCGTGTGGCAATATCTTTGGCGACTGAGCCATTAATCAAAATAGAGACGGTATTATTCGCTGTACATAAATTCGTCAATGCAACCGACGCACTGATGCTAAACTCTCCCGCTCGAGTTGACCCAGGCTTAGCACCAAATACACGAACAATCTTCTCAATTATGCTCACCAGCCAATCCAAACCACCTTGGGCTTTCATAAGCGCACCCATGCCACCAATCAGCAAAGAGAGAATCAGAATCTCCTGCATACCAGTATAACCACTGTAAATCTCTTTGGACCAAGTCGCGACTGTGAAATCCGGTAACATTGTTAGCCCAATCCCCCCAGCCAATACAATGCCACTAAACAACACCAACATAACATTGACACCCAGTACCGCCAAAGTTAAGACAACCACATAGGGCAGCACCTTGATCAATGCATAGTCTTTTACTTGACCAATATTCGCCACCTCACTTTGAAAATACAACAACACCAAAGTGATCAAAGCCGCTGGTAAAGCGATTTTAAAGTTCATCCGGAACTTATCACGCATATCACACCCTTGCGTCCGGGTGGCGGCAATAGTGGTATCCGAAATGATCGATAGATTGTCACCAAACATGGCACCACCAATGACCGTACCAACCGTCAGCAGTAAGGACAAATCCGTCGCATTCGCCACACCAATGGCAATTGGCCCAATAGCCGCAATGGTTCCCATGGAGGTTCCCATTGACGTTGCCACAAACGCGGTAATGATAAATAAGCCTGGCAAGACAAAAGCAGGCGGGACAACACTTAAACCAAAGTTAACCGTCGCGTCGACACCGCCAACGGCTTTGGCAACACTAGCAAAGGCGCCAGCCAGCAGATAGATCAACACCATGGTAATGATGGTGTTGTCTCCCACTCCACTAATAAAAGTGTCAATACGCTTATTTAATGGGCCCTTGGCTAAAACAATCGCCAAAACAATGGCGGGCAAAATCGCAACAGGGGCGGATATTTGATAAAAGGCAAAGTCCACACCTTGAGTTTGATACCAAAGTCCACTGCCAACGAACAAAACAAGAAACAGCACTAAAGGTAAAAGTGCCAAAGGAGATCTAGAAGTCATGTGATCGATCTATTCCAAATAGAGATGAATCCCTGTGATTGATAATCGCGGGAAAGATAATCGCTAATAGCATCTAATAATCCATGGTATGGATGAGATTAACCACTAACGAGATGAAGTCGCTATTTATAACAAAACAATCAATTAAATTCATCACTTATACAAAAAAGGAATTAAAAAAAACAAAAAAAGCCCAGCGGATTGCTGAGCTTCTTAAACCAATAGGTGCGTTTCTATGGGTAGTACCTAATACCGCTTACTTTTTCAATTGGTAAGCCGCCACTAATCATCAACACCAAGCAGCAACCGCCTTGACGACATCATAGCCATAAACCGGATCCAACTTACCTTGAATCACCCCCGGAGCAAGTTGCGACGCCACTTTGACTGCGTTTAGCTTCATCGGCCCAAATAAGCCACCGTGCATATGATACAAGCCTGTATTGTCTTTAGACATATTCTGAATACGAGTGGCTCTAGGTTTACGAAGAATTTCATAAGAAGCAAGGGCGTCGGGTAACGACTTACTCATCAAAGAGGCAACTAACACATACGCATCCTCAATCGCCATAGCCGCACCTTGCGCCATAAACGGCAACATCGGATGGCATGCATCGCCAAGTAATACCACCCTTCCCTGATACCAAGTCCGTAAGCTACTACGTCCATTTAATGCCCACAAAAATGTGTTGTCAGCGGCAGCCAAAAGTCCAGTTACTTCAGGGTGCCAACCAGCAAAAGCAGAACGCAGTTCATTAATATCCCCTTCTTCGCGCCACGACTCTGATTGCCATCCACCACGCTCTTCCACCGCAACAAAGTTCACCCATTCTCCGCCTCGCAAGTAATACGTCACCAAATGACGCCCAGGCCCAGCCCAGACACAGGCATCAGGCTGAATGTTAGTCGCTTTTAGACTCGCGACAGGCACTACCCCACGCCAAGCCACTTGCCCCATAAAATCAGGCGCTTGCTTACCCAGCATTTGTTCGCGAATCACCGAACGAATGCCATCAGCCCCGATAACTAAATCTGTATCATATTGACTGCCATCCAGAAAACATAAAACAACGGAGTTGTCCTGATCTGACTTTTGGTATCCCGTGACTGTAGCCCCTAACCGTATCGTCACCCCTGCTGTCTGACAGGCTTCTACCAGAACACGGTGTAAATCGGCACGATGCAAATGCCAATAAGGTGCGCCATAACGATCAATGGCTGCCTGGCCTAAAGGAGCTTTTAAATAGTATTCCCCCGATTTGAAATGACGAATAGTGGCTTGCTTCGGTTCAAAGGCGTACGGTCGAAGAGCCTCTTCTAAGCCAAATTGGCGCAGTACTTTCATCGCATTTGGACTCATTTGCAAGCCTGCACCCACTTCACCTAATACACTGGCCTGTTCAAATACCGTTACGTTCACGCCTTGCTGAGCAAGCCCCAAAGCAACACTCAAACCGCCAATACCTGCCCCGGCAACCGCCACGTTTTTGATTTCGCTCACAAACCAATCCTTACAGTCATTAATAGAATCGCTCGTAAAAATGATAAACAATTTACAGGTTAATTAGTTGCGCTTTGTCACTTATTAGTGAACCAATAACAATAAATTACTTATTTATTGTTAAATAACATTGTTCATGGCGTGATCTTTGCTGTATTTCTTTTGTACTGATTAACGACTAATGTCACTAATAGGGGCAATAATTCTACTCTATTTGCCTAATAACAATAACAACCACTTATGGGGGTCACGACCAATTTAGTACGTACAGTACATAGGATCATATTTGCTTGAAGCAGTTTTTCCCCAGATTAACGAAAGAACGAGGTTTAGATGGATAATTTGAGTAGCCAGTATCAGTCAAATGGCTTTTTTGACGAATTAATTGATAGTAAAGGCAAGCCCAGACCCCCCGCCAAGCAACTGCTGGGCTATCTAGATAGTTTATCAGAAGAAGAGCTTGAAAAGAGAAAACTGATGGCCGAAGCCACCATACAAGAAATGGGCATCAGCTTTACCGTTTACACCGAAGAAGGCAACATCGACCGAGCTTGGCCCTTCGATATCGTGCCACGAACCATAGCCGCCAAAGACTGGCGCGTTGCAGAAGCCGGCTTAAAGCAACGACTCAAAGCGCTTAACTTGTTCATCGATGACCTTTACCATGATCAGCATGTTATTAAAGACGGCATCATTCCAGAGCACATCATCAAAGACTCCAAAAATTTTCGCCCTGAATGCATTGGTGTCTCACCTGCTTATGGAGTATGGGCCCATATTTGCGGTACCGATTTAGTGCGTGCTGAAGACGGCGAGTTCTACGTTCTAGAAGACAATTTACGCGTCCCTTCTGGCGTCTCCTACATGATCGAAAACCGCGCTATTACTAAACGCGTCCTTCCTGAACTGTTTGAAAACGACAGCATTCTGCCAATTGATTCTTATACATCCCAATTGTTCGATACCTTGGCGGCCTTATCGCCTAGAGACATAGAAGATCCAGAAATCGTCGTCATGACACCAGGCATCTACAATTCAGCCTATTTCGAGCATGCCTTTTTAGCCCAACAGATGGGAGTAGAATTAGTAGAAGGTAGCGATTTATACGTCGATCATCAGAACGACTGTGTCTATATGAAAACCATTAATGGCCCAGCATTAGTCGACGTTATTTACCGTCGTATTGATGATTTATTCCTAGACCCCGAAGCCTTCAATCCAGATTCCGTACTAGGGGTTCCAGGCTTGATGCGAGCTTGGAGAAAAGGCAATGTGGCTTTAGCAAACGCCCCAGGAGCTGGGGTGGCAGACGACAAAGTCGTCTATGCCTATGTGCCAGACATCATCCGCTACTATCTAAAAGAAGAGCCTATTCTTAAAAACGTTGAGACTTTTTTGTGCGAAGACCCAGAACAACGGGCTTATGTGTTAGCAAATTTGGACAGTTTGGTTGTCAAACCCGCCAACGAGTCTGGCGGCTATGGGATGTTGGTTGGACCACATTCCACTAAAAAAGATCAAGCCATGTTTGCTGAACTAATAGAGGCCAATCCTCGCAATTACATTGCTCAACCAACACTGAAACTGTCTACTTCACCCACATTAATATCCAAAGGCAGTTTAGAACCACGCCACCTGGATTTACGTCCCTTTGTTTTGCAAAGCAAAAACAGCTATGTAACCACAGGTGGACTGACCCGAGTCGCCATGAAAAAAGGCTCTTTGGTCGTCAATTCGTCACAAGGTGGTGGTAGTAAAGATACTTGGATCGTCGAAACAAAGAGGCGCTAATTATGTTATCAAGAGTCGCAGAACGTTTATTTTGGGCCGCTCGTTACTTAGAACGTGCAGAAAACACGGCCCGCCTAGTCAGAGTATACGATGAACTCCTTTATGACTTACCAAGAGACATCAAAATTTCTTGGTATAATCTCATCGAAATCAACAGCGGTACTGAACAGTTCGAACAACGCTATAAAGTAAAAGACGAGCGCAACGTCGTAAAATTTTTATTGGCCGACGACACCAACACAAGCTCCATGCTCTCGTCACTGAAAATGGTTCGAGAAAATATTCGCACCACCCGTGATGTGGTGCCCGAAGAAATGTGGGAACTGATCAACGAGCTGGATTTGTATGCCCGTCAAAATATCAAGCAGGGCATCAACCGTTCTGGCCGTCACGACTTTCTCAACACCGTTATTGAAGGCTGCCAAAAAATCATCGGCCTACTTGCAGGTACGATGACTCGGGATTCTGGCTGGCAATTTCTCATCATGGGACGTTATTTAGAGCGTGCCGACATGAATACGCGTATTATCGATGCGGCGGTCTCTTTAATGCTGCAATCCGAAGCAGAAGAAAGCGTGCGACTAGGCCAAGTAGTATGGGCTAAAGTACTGAAGTCGCAAAGTGCGTATTTGGATTATCGCCGCACAGTGCGCACCTCAATCAATGGAGCCAAAGCCGTGACTTTTTTACTGCGTGACTCGTTTTTTCCACGAACACTGTCTTACTGCCTTGAGCAGATTCGTGAAGCGGCCTCTAAACTGCCCCGCTCCGGCCCCATTACGGCTAGGGTAGATAAGCTTTACGACTACGAATACCCAATAGAACGCTCAGAAGATTTGGATGAAAAGTTTCATGACTACCTTAATGACTTTCAGTTAGATCTTATCGAAATAAACTACCAGATTACCGAGAACTGGTTTCATTTTCGGCAAGGAGACGCTGCATGACCATTAGAGTCGCAATACAACACAAAACGACCTACGAATTTGACCGATTTATCACTGTGTCACCCCATGTATTACGCTTGCGCCCTGCGGCACATTCACGTACAAAAATTCATGACTATTCGTTAAAAGTCCTCCCTGAAACCCATTTTATAAACATACAGCAAGACCCTTTTGGTAACTTTCAAACTCGGCTCGTCTTTCCCGAAAAGACCAATAAACTGGAATTTATGGTTGAAGTGATTGCCGACATGACGGTCATCAACCCGTTTGACTTTTTCGTGGAAAGCTATGCTGAAGAATACCCTTTTGCCTATGAAAAATCGCTAAAACGCGAATTAGAACCCTATTTGCAAGTCACCGAATCCTGTCCTTTATTGGACAAGTGGCTTTCTACAGTAGACCAAAAAAGCACCCCGATTAACGACTTTTTGGTCGCCATAAACAGCCGCTTAGCCAGTGATATAGGTTACGGTATTCGTCTCGAACCAGGTGTACAGACCTGTGAAGAAACACTCACCTTAAAAAAAGGCTCATGCCGCGACACATCTTGGTTACTTGTACAAATCCTGCGCAGCCTTGGACTTGCTGCTCGCTTCGCTTCTGGCTACTTGGTACAGCTCACTGCCGATGTCAAAGCACTTGACGGCCCCTCCGGCCCTGAAGAGGATTTCACTGACTTACATGCCTGGTGTGAAGTCTATCTACCCGGTGCTGGCTGGGTGGGACTGGACCCAACATCAGGCTTATTTGCGGGTGAAGGACATATCCCCTTGGCCTGTACCCCTGAACCCGCTTCTGCGGCTCCCATCACTGGGTTTATTGATGAATGTGAGTGTGAATTCAGCTACAGCAATATTGTCACACGTATTCACGAAGACCCCCGCGTCACCAAACCCTACGCGGAAGGGGAATGGGAGACCATAAAAGCCCTTGGTTATGCGGTCGATAAAGAACTGGAAAATGGCGACGTTCGTCTCACCATGGGCGGCGAGCCAACCTTCGTTTCCATTGATGATATGGACTCAGAACAATGGAACACGGGAGCGCTGGGCGCAGAAAAGCTTAAGTTAGCAAAAGATCTATTACTCAGAATGAAACAAGAGTTCGGGGCAAATGGCTTACTCCATTATGGACAAGGCAAATGGTATCCCGGAGAAGAGGTGCCACGGTGGGCCCTTGGGTGCTTTTGGCGCACCGATGGTGAGCCCCTATGGGGCGACCCAAAATACCTTGCCAGAGTCGATAAAGATTATAAGCACACTATCGCCGACGCACAGGCATTTGGCGAGTTACTGTGCGATAAGCTCGCGTTGGACACCCAGTACCTACAAAGCACCTATGAGGACACACTCTACTATTTGTGGATGGAGCAATCCCTTCCTGCGGACGCCGACCCCACCAAAGCAGACTTAAAAGACGACCTAGAGCGCCGCCGTCTGGCAAAACTACTCAGCCGAGGATTAAGCACCGTAACAGGTTATATTCTGCCGCTCGAATTCGATGCCCATAACAACCGCTGGAACAGCTCACGCTGGCCAATGCGTAGCGATGTGATCACCCTCATTCCAGGTGATAGCCCAATGGGTTACCGACTTCCCCTGAATGCCTTACCAGCTCAGGCAGAAGAAGATCGTATTCCAGAACGAGACCCATTTGACCCTCGCCAACCGCTAGCAAACAAAAAAGAGAACCCCGTATTAGACAGTGTTGCCAAACAACATTTTGCTAAAAAGCCAGTGCAACTGGCGTCTACAATAGAACCGTCCACTGTTGAAAAAACACTGAAAAATGTGATTCGTACCACACTGTGTCTTGAACCGCGCAATGGTCGCTTGCATGTATTCATGCCTCCTATGACCCATCTAGAACATTTTGTCGAGGTACTTGAGCACATTGAAGCGGTTGCCAAAACACTGGACTTACCTGTCGTTATTGAAGGGTATGAACCGCCCAAAGATCCACGCTTGCAAAAATTCTTGATCACCCCTGACCCGGGCGTCATCGAGGTGAACATTCATCCCGCCGCCAGCTGGCAAGAATTGGTTCACAATACGGAAACACTCTACCACCAAGCCTACCTTTCTCGCCTTGGTGCAGAGAAGTTCATGCTGGATGGTCGGCACACGGGTACGGGCGGAGGCAACCACGTTACCCTTGGCGGTCGTACTCCTGCCGATAGTCCCTTACTACGCCGTCCGGAATTGCTGCAAAGTTTAGTGACCTTCTGGCAACATCATCCTGGCTTGTCTTACCTTTTCTCAGGGATGTTCATTGGCCCAACCAGCCAAGCACCGCGCCCAGATGAAGGCCGTGACGAAGCCTTGTACGAAATGGAAATAGCTTTCCAGAATATGCCAGAAGGGTTTGTCGAAGAACCTTGGTTGGTGGACCGCTTAATGCGTAACCTGCTGGTAGATATCACAGGCAACACTCACCGTTCTGAATTCTGTATCGACAAACTTTATGCCGCAGGTACTGCCAGTGGTCGCCAAGGCTTACTGGAGTTTCGTGGTTTTGAAATGCCGCCCCATCCACACATGTCATTAGTGCAAATGCTGTTGTTACGCTGCTTGGTGGCACGCTTCTGGAAGGAACCTTACAAAAAACCATTAGTACGCTGGGGTACCAGCCTACACGATAAATTCATGCTGCCGCACTTTGTTTGGCAAGATGTCAAAGAAGTCGTGGAAGATCTACAAAATCATGGTTTCCCTTTCAAACTGGAATGGCTAGCGCCTTTTGAAGAGTTCCGCTTCCCACATTATGGACGAAAACGCATTGATGATGTGGAAATAGAATTGCGCTGGGCCATCGAGCCTTGGCATGTTCTTGGAGAAGAAATCACCGGATCAGGCACCGCGCGTTACGTTGACTCCTCCGTTGAACGTTTGCAAGTCAAACTCTCCGGTTTAACTGAAGGTCGTTACGTTCTCAGCTGTAACGGCCGTCGCGTACCGATCCGCTCCACAGGTCGCAAAGGTGAATTTGTTGGAGCCGTTCGTTATAAGGCGTGGGCACCACCTTCTGCGTTACACCCCACCTTAGGTGTCGATACTCCCTTAGTCTTTGATTTAATCGACACATGGAATGGCTTATCCGTTGGCGGCTGCACCTATCATGTCTCTCACCCCGGAGGCCGGACTTATGAGACCTTGCCAGTCAACAGTAACGAAGCGGAAGCCCGACGTGTCAACCGTTTCTGGGATCATGGCTTTACTCAAGGTACCTTGTCGCCACCACCCGCCTTTAGTGCATTACGCTCCTTTTACCCAAATGGAGACGAACCGCGCCCAATGGCACCACCAGAGGAAGAGCCAATAAATGAATATCCGCATACATTAGACTTGCGTAAGCAGTATAATACGCTCTGATATTTTATTTACCTTAGGCTCAACGTATTATGCAATCTCAAACTGGTCTTCTTACCGCGCCAACAGTGGATGCTTCAAGCTCCACTAAGGCGCCCACTTTTTCCAGCTATGGTCAACCGACCAATGCCTATGACGAGGCTTTTAAGGAAGATCGTCAACCACGTCCTCATTGGCAGGACGTACTTGCTAGCGTTGAAAAATTAGGATCTGAAGGACGCATAGAAAGCGAACGACGCGTACAACGCATACTTCGCGAAGATGGTGCGACTTATAATTTATCTAGCGACCCCCTCACCCCCAGCGTGTGGGAGCTAGACCTTATCCCAAACATCATCAAAAGCGCTGACTGGAGCGTCATAGAAACAGGGCTTAAACAACGCTCTGCCTTGTTTGATTTGATTTATAAAGACCTTTACGGCCCACAGGAACTCCTCAAAAGCGGCACGATCCCTGCCGAGATTATTTTTGGTCACCCTGATTTTCTTCGTCAATGTCATAACATCACCACACCGGGTCAACAC
Source organism: Marinomonas sp. 63XJN7_7_ISO-PGPR-S23-202 (assembly GCF_056173505.1). Lineage (NCBI taxonomy): Bacteria > Pseudomonadati > Pseudomonadota > Gammaproteobacteria > Oceanospirillales > Oceanospirillaceae > Marinomonas > Marinomonas sp. 63XJN7_7_ISO-PGPR-S23-202. Next base: position 4,076,340 of record NZ_CM149677.1, read on the forward strand.
GATCTATTACTGCATGCTGTCGACTTGGTACGGGATAAAAATGGACTTTTCCATGTTATCGGAGATCGCACTCAAGTCCCTAACGGTGCAGGCTATGCCTTAGAAAATCGGGCGGTGATTTCACGTGTTTTCCCCATACTGTTTCGCGATAATCAGGTGCAACGGATCTCCAATTTTTTCCATGCCTTCAAGGGCATGTTATCGAAGCTCGCCAGTGGTTGGACGGATACCCCGCGCATTGTTGTGTTAACGCCTGGCGCATACAGCAGCAGCTATTTTGAACAAGCCTATCAGGCCAACTATATGGGGTTTCCCTTGGTCCAAGGCAGTGACCTAACCGTTCGTAATGGTGCTGTCTGGATGAAATCCCTCAACGGCCTTGCCCGGGTTGATGTCATTCTACGCCGGGTTGAAGATGCTCGCTGCGACCAAGCAGAACTGCGTGCCGATTCCATGTTAGGCGTACCCGGTTTATTGGAAGTCGCTCGGGCAGGCAATGTGGTCATAGCGAATCCACTGGGCAGTGGCTTATTAGAATCGCCCGTTCTCTTAAAATACTTGCCTGCCATCAGTCAATTTTTAACGGGACAACAATTAGCCTTACCTTCTGTCCCGACTTGGTGGGCAGGTGATCCCATGGATCTGGAGTATATTACCAACCATATTAACCAGCTTATTATCAAACCGCTCGCCAGACGGGCAGATAAAAAAAGTATCTATGGTCATACTCTGGACGAGAAACAATGCCAAGAAACCATCGAAAAGATCAAAAAGGCCCCTCACTTATATGTAGCACAAAGCTATATTCCCGGTGCCATGTCCCCTATTTTTGATAATGGTCAATTGCAAGCAGCGCCCACCATGCTTCGCGGATTTACCATGTCCGATCAAGACGGTTACAGCGTCATGCCCGGAGGCTTGTCCCGTGTCAGTCAATGTGACGGCGACATGATTGTCTCTAATTTGTCCAAGTCCAAATCAAAAGACACTTGGGTGCTATCAACGCAACCCCTATCAAATAAAGTCGCCAGTAACGACCAAGCCATCTTGCACGATGAAGCCGTACAAACCAACTTACCCAGCCGTGTGGTCGAGAACTTATTTTGGATGGGACGCTACGCAGAACGTGCGGAAATCAGCATGCGCCTGTTAAGAACACTCTTTAAACAAATGAATGGCATTGATCCACTCCCCATCGAGAGTCGTCGCCTCTTACTGGAAATGGCTTCCAGACAGACAGGGTGTATGCCAGGCTTTACCAAAGCCGATGATGAGATGATTACCAATCCGGATAAAGAGCTAATTTCTATCATTATTGATAATAAACGTCCGGGATCGGTTAAAGCGAACCTGCATGCCATGCTCAATTGTGGCGAACAGGTTAAAGAAATGCTCTCAGCGGATACTCGCATCATCATCAATGAACTGCGCGATCATATTCATGAGCTAGATCGTGCTTATACTAATGGCTTGCCCTCAGCGCCGGAAGAGTCCTTAGACAGTTTGGTTACCTCTTTATTGGCTCTGTCTGGGTTAAATCATGAGAGTATGCTGCGCGGGTTGGATTGGACCTTCCAAGAAATTGGCCGCCGTACGGAACGAGCAATTCAAACGGCGACCTTGTTGCGCGCCGCTTTAACCAAGTCGCTACCTGAGCCGGAACAGCAGCAAATACTCGAGTCTGTGCTGTTAAGCGTGGAAGCCTTGATCTCTTTCCGCCGGCGTTACCGTAATCGTTCACGGGTTGCTTATGGTCTCGATTTATTGATGATCGATGGCACCAATCCAAGGTCTTTGATTTATCAAGTGGACCAGTTACGCAAATACATTCAAGAACTGCCCCGTAACGATGTGCCAGCTGCGGGCCTCAGTCCGGAAAATCGTTTAGTCATAAAATCGTTAACCGATATTCAATTAGCAGACCTGGAAGTCATAGCAGCGGTGGATAGAACCACCAACACACGGACAGGACTTGAAAGCCTGATGACACAACTTTTAGAACAACTTGAGCAATTTACCGTGTTAATCAGCGATAAATACTTTGACCATACCGAAGGACCGCAACCTCTTTCCATGGCAAATTGGGAAACCAGCTTATGAGATATCGAGTCAGACACATCACCACCTACACCTATGGCGCGCCCGTTAGCTTGTGCTATAACATGGCCCATTTGTTGCCTCGGGACACTCATAATCAGCGTTGCTTAAACCAAAGAGTACAAATCAACCCACCACCAGTGTATCGCAACGAAGGTGAGGATTATTTTGGTAACCAGACCTTTTACTTCTCAATTCAAGAAGCCCATAAAAAGCTGGTTATCGATGTATTAAGTGACTTTGAGATCTTTCCAATTGATCTCACATTATGGCAACAGAATAACACCACCACTTGCGGTCAGCTGCGGGCGAATTTAAAAATGCCCATGACCCCTCAAATGCGCATGGCAAAAGAATTCCTAATGGACTCCTCACAAATTCGCCGCTCGGAAGAGCTTAAGGCCTATGCGCAAAGCACTTTTAGTGATGATAAACCATTGATAAAAGCCGCCTTGGAATTCACTCATAAAATCTTTACTGAATTTAAGTTTGACTCCTCTACCACAACCGTCGCGACACCACTTGAACAGGTATTAAAGCAGCGCAGTGGTGTCTGTCAGGATTTCGCCCACTTAGCCATTGGCTGCCTACGCTCCGTCGGCATACCAGCACGCTATATGAGCGGCTACTTAGAAACCTTACCGCCGCCAGGGCAAGAAAAACTGGTGGGGGCCGATGCGTCCCATGCGTGGTTTTCCATCTTCGTTCCCGAACTTGGATGGGTTGAATTTGATCCCACTAACGATGTCATGCCAAACGACCAACACATCGTGACCGCATGGGGACGAGACTATGCAGACGTTACTCCGCTTCAAGGCGTCATCTTCGAAGGTGGTGGCTCACAACAACTCGCGGTCTCTGTGGATGTGAAACGTCTTTTATAAGAAGATAAAGGCGGTACTTGCTGCGATTTTCATCAAGGTGATGTTTTCGCCCAAGAATGGCAAGCAAACGCATTGTTACAGGACTCTCATAGCATGTGAGACGGATATAGGGTAAGCTTCGCTCAAATTTGTCGAGCTTGAATGTCATGCTCGACTCCCCGCCTATGATCTAACATGAGTACATCTATGAGTTTCGATACACTTGGGCTTTCTGCCCCCATCCTTAAAGCCATTGAAGACCAGGGCTATACCAAGCCATCTGCGATTCAAGCTCAAGCCATTCCAGCCATTTTGGAAGGGCAAGATGTGATGGCAGCAGCCCAAACAGGTACAGGGAAAACCGCAGGCTTTACCCTGCCACTTTTAGAGCGTTTGAATCTTGGTCAACACGCGAACAGCAACCAGATTCGCGCCTTAGTACTGACACCAACTCGCGAGCTAGCCGCTCAAGTTGCTGCCAGTGTTCAAGATTATGGCAAACATTTGTCTCTTCGTTCCACTGTGGTATTTGGTGGTGTCAAAATCAATCCGCAAATGATGGCGCTGCGCCGTGGAGCGGATATTCTCATCGCCACACCGGGCCGATTGATGGATTTGTACAATCAAAATGCCGTGAAATTCGACAAACTAGAAGTACTGGTATTAGACGAAGCAGACCGCATGTTGGACATGGGCTTTATTCACGATATCAAAAAAATTATTGCGGTATTGCCGAAGAAACGCCAAAACCTATTGTTCTCTGCCACCTTCTCGCCAGAGATTCGTCAGCTTGCCAAAGGCCTGGTTAATAACCCCGTTGAGATTTCTGTAACACCTCGCAATGCTGCCGCAGTTTCGGTTGAGCAGTGGCTTCATCCCGTTGATAAAAAACGTAAAACGGAACTCTTGATAGAACTGATTGCCGAAGGCCAGTGGAAACAAGTGCTGGTATTTTCTCGTACCAAGCATGGTGCCAATAAAATCACCAAACAACTAGAAGACGCTGGTATTCGTGCCAGCGCCATCCATGGCAACAAAAGCCAAGGCGCTCGCACCCGGGCCCTGTCGGATTTTAAAGAAGGCCGCGTTCGCGCCTTAGTCGCGACGGATATTGCCGCTCGTGGTTTGGACATTGAACAACTGCCCCACGTGATCAACTTCGACCTGCCCGACGTTGCAGAAGATTACGTTCACCGCATCGGTCGGACTGGCCGCGCAGGCGCAACGGGACAAGCGATATCCCTTGTAGCGGCAGATGAATTGGATCAACTGCGTGCGATCGAGCGCTTAACACAAAAATTGATCGAACGTCGTTATGTGGATGACTTTATGCCAACTCACATGTTGCCGGACACCACTCTTGACACTCGTCCCATCAAACCTAACAAACCGAAAAAACCAAAAGCGCCTCGCGATCAAAATGGTGGTAAGCAAAACTTTGCGAATAAACCCGCAAACGCTGGTGGAAAAGGCAATGCCAATGGAAAGAATGGCGGGCGCCGTAATGACCGCAATGGCTCACCAAAAGCTGACGTCACATCAGGCCAAGGCATGCGTAGCAAGCCATTAGCGCCAGCGCGTCGTAACCGCAGACCAGCCACGCCTAAACAAGACTAACCTCTCTTCACCTCTGTTCTAGAGTGTGTATTGAACACTAAAAAGCGCCTTTTTTGTTAAGAGGCGCTTTTTTATGCGAAACACCCGTCAAAAATGGCACGATGCCTGCTTGTTAAATAAGTTGTGTCCATAGCCCATATCCACGCACCAGTATTGATACAACTTAGACCTTTAGTATAGGCGCTGGGTTATAACCTCATGCCTTTAATTGGTGCGCGAACATCAATAGCGCACACTTTTTGCGCAGCGCGCTCACCTTATTGCACTCGGTCATAAGAACAACGAGAAACATCGCCATGCCCGCTTCCCAAAAAATATTCAAAGTAAGACGTCATTACAATAAGTGGGTTGCCGACCAAACATTAGAAGATTACGCCTTGCGTTACACCGCCAAGCAAGGCCACAGCATGAGTATTGAGCGCGTCGCCAATACGGCCTTTGGTGCGACGGCGTTTTTAGCCTTAGAAGGCATTGCGGCGGCCATTACTCTCAATTACGGTTTTACCAATGCCATTAGTGCGATTTTTGTCGTCTTGTTGGTGTTCTTCATTACGGGCTTTCCGATTGCCTATTACTCCGCCAAACATGGCTTAGACATTGATTTATTAACCCGTGGAGCAGGCTTTGGCTACCTTGGCTCCACCGTTACTTCCCTCATCTACGCCACCTTTACCTTTATTTTCTTCGCCATCGAAGCGGCGATTCTCGCCTCGGCGCTACAAGTCCTGTTTGGTATTCCCATCTTCATCGGCTATGCCCTGTCTGCCGTGTTTGTCATCCCCATTGTGGCGCACGGTATCCGCGCAATCAGTCGCTTTCAAGGAATGACTCAATGGGTATGGCTGATACTGCAATTCACTGCGTTATTTGTCGTCATCGCCAATGAATACGATCGTTTTTCGGACTGGACTCACTACCAAGTGCCAGAACTTCCGGAAAGTGGGCATTTTAATATTGTGCTATTTGGCGCTGCCGCCTCAGTGATCTTCGCGCTGATGGGACAAATTGGCGAGCAAGTGGACTATCTGCGGTTTATGCCAGAAAAGACCCAAGCTAATAAAAAACGCTGGTGGTTTTGGCTGATCATGGCTGGCCCTGGCTGGGTATTTATGGGCGGATTAAAAATGCTGCTCGGTTCTTTTCTAGCTTACTTGGCGTTTTCCAATGGCGTGCCCTTTATCGAGGCAGCCGATCCAACCCACATGTATCAACGCATTTTTCAATTTTTAACCAACTCTCCCGCCCTTGCTCTGATTCTAGCGGCCGTCATGGTGTTTATTTGTCAGATGAAAATAAACCTCACGAACGCTTACGCGGGTTCCATTGCTTGGTCAAACTTCTTTTCAAGGCTGACCCATAGCCACCCTGGCCGTGTTGTCTGGTTGGTATTTAACGTCACCATTGCCCTACTGCTGATGGAACTGGGCATTTACCAAGCGCTGGCGGCGGTGCTGGGGGTCTTTGCGATTACTGCCATTAGTTGGATTGGTAGCCTTGCAGCGGATCTGCTGATCAATAAACCACTCGGCTTAAGCCCCAACTATGTAGAGTTCAAACGCGCTCACTTATACGACATTAATCCGGTTGGCACGGGCTCCATGCTGATCGCGACCACTCTTGGTTTCGCCAGCTACTTGGGCGTCTTTGGTGACACGGCCAAAGCCCTTTGCCAATTTGTCAGTCTCGCCAGTTGTTTTGTCTTTGTGCCGTTAATTGCTTGGCTTACCAAGGGAAAATATTACATTGCAAGGCAATCCCCCGAGCTTGTTCCATTGATTAATCTCGAAAACGCTAATCGAGAAAATGCCAACCCAGAAACAACCAAAGCGCATACCTTAACCTGCGGCATTTGTGAGAATCCGTTTGAAGTGGCCGACATGAGCTTTTGCTCCGCATATATGCAGCCCATTTGCTCCCTTTGTTGCTCTCTCGACGTGCGTTGCCTAGACAGTTGCAAACCCAGAGCACGAATCGCGGAACAAAGCATTTATTTCTTACGACTGTTTCTACCGAAGAAAATCGTTCGCTTAATCAATTCCCGACTTGGCCGATTTGTCACCTTATTGGTTGTCATCAATATTCTCAATGCCGTCTTAATGGCGCTTGTTTATCGACAAATGGCACCGCAGACCTTGTCTGAGGCCGCGTTATTACAACAAACCATGTGGATGATTTTCTTTACGTTGCTAATCGTCTCTGGCGTGTTGTCTTGGTTGTTTCTCTTAGCGCATGAAAGCCGCGTGGTGGCACAAAAAGAATCCAACCGACAAACCCGAAAACTCACCAAAGAAATCGAAGCGCATAAAATCACCGACCAAGCGCTGCAATCAGCCAAAGAATTAGCAGAACGGTCTAATGCGGCCAAAAGCCGCTATCTAACCGGAATCAGCCACGAACTCCGCACACCGTTACAATCTATTATTGGCTACGCACAACTGCTCTCGGATCAATCCGCCTCCTTGCCTCAGCACCAACATGGTCTTGGCATCATCCAACGCAGTGGCGAATATCTGGCCGATCTGATCGAAGGGTTATTAGATATTTCTAAAATCGAAGCTGGTCGATTGGATTTATATCGCAACGTGGTGGATTTGCCCGCTCTGATCGATCAACTGGATAATATGTTTTCCATGCAAGCCACCAGCAAAGGCGTTCTGTTCCAAACGGACATCCGCGATCCCCTTCCCCCCACTGTCATGGTGGATGAGAAACGCCTAAGACAAATATTGATCAATCTGTTGTCTAACGCCGTAAAATACACCAAGCAAGGTCAGGTGGACTTTGCTATTCGATACCGCAACCAAGTCGCCGAATTTATCATTAAAGACACGGGGGCAGGCATTCCAGCCGACCAGCTTGATCGTATTTTTGATCCCTTCGAGCGGGTACGTAATGCGGATACGGCAAACCTGCCGGGCACTGGGCTGGGGCTGACTATCGTAAAACTCCTCACGGACATCATGGGAGGCGATCTACAAGCCACAAGCCTAGTGGGTTCTGGTAGCCAATTTAAAGTCAGTCTTATGTTGCCGTGGATTAACAAAGAACAAGCCCACAGTGAGAAGCGACAACATATTATTGGCTACCAAGGCTTTCAAAAGAAAATCTTTGTGGTGGACGATGATCCCGTCGTCCGAGGCTTGCTGTCGGATATTCTCGTGCCTTTAGATTTTATTGCCTACGAAGCACACGATGCCAAGCATTGTTTGTCGCAATTGGAGTCCATCACACCGGATCTCTTTCTACTCGATGTCTCCATGCCAGGCATGAATGGATTAGAGCTTGCCAAAGCCTTGCGTCAACGTGGTATTAAAACCCCTATCGTCATGCTGTCAGCTGACGCGCAAGAACAACACCGTCAAGCGGATGAAAAAGCCGCCTTTGATGATTATCTTGTTAAGCCCGTTAACAACCACACGTTACTCGAAAAACTCGGCCAACATTTGCATTTAACCTGGCTCTATCAAACAGCAACAACCGCGCCTCTCAAGTCCAGTACTTTTAAAACCAATGATCTTAAAAGCAATGCATCGCCTTCTACGATTGAGCAATCAGCTGAAAAGCAACCTAAAAAACACACCACACCTGTATCAACTTTGCCCGATCATGACTTGATACGCGAACTCATTGCCTTTGCCGAAATGGGTTATCGAAAGGGCGTGAAGCAAACCCTTAAACAGATAGAAGACAGTCAACTCGTCCCAGCAGAAATGTTTCAGCGTTTGGAAAACTTCTCTAATGCCTTTCAATTTGATCTACTAGTAAACGACTTAAAAGCTCATGCCACAGGGACGGTTTCAGGTAAACAGGATTTGGATGATGACGCAAACAATAGCGGCTCAGCAACAAGCAATGAGCAGACTTTGGAGATAAAACCTCATGACGCCAACTAAAAACGATATCGTTTTGGTCGTGGATGATTCTGCCGACGCTTTAAGCCTAATAAACGATACGCTAGAAGCGGCCAACATGGATGTACTCGTTGCACTAGAAGGTAAGCAAGCACTCACCATCGCCAAGCGGATTCGACCCGATATCATCCTACTCGACGCCATCATGCCCAATATGGATGGTTTCGAAACCTGCAAAGCCCTCAAAGCTGATGCCAATCTAGCCAGCATTCCAGTGATTTTTATGACGGGTTTAAGCGACACGGATGACATCGTCCGAGGGCTAGAAGTGGGCGGCGTGGATTATCTCACCAAGCCGATAAAACCCAGTGAGCTGCTTGCGCGGATGAAAGTACATCTCAACAACGCACGTCTAACGAACAGTGCACAGATCGCCCTAGACAGCACTGGGCAACATCTCATGACGGTTTCCGACAGCGGCCATATCCTATGGGCAACGCCACAAACATACGCCCTGCTCGCCAAAGCCCGAGCCAACGACGAATGGCAACAAACCGACTTTGCTGAACAGCTCAGCCAATGGCTTGCTCACCAGCCAAATGAAGACAGCCACTTACCTCTCACAGGCTTAGATTACCCACTGAGTGTCCGAGTAATCAGTGCCAAAAGCGGTCAAGAGCGCCTTCTCAAACTGGAAGATGGTCGCCGTCCAACCGGTCCACATCTGCTCAAACAAGAGTTAGACTTAACCGAACGCGAATCGGAAGTGCTCCACTGGCTTGCCAATGGCAAAACCAATCGAGACATTGCACAAATATTGGAGATGAGCCCTCGAACCGTCAACAAGCACCTTGAGCAAATCTTTCCCAAACTGGGGGTTGAAAACCGCACAGCCGCTGCGGGGATTGCGTTAAAGATATTAGCGAGAAGTTAAAGAATATATGCATTACAATGTACATCATTAAATGGAATGAACGCAGGAGTACAGGCATTGGGTATTGCTACTATTCGTCGACTAGAGCCAACAGACCTTGGAGCATTGGCTGACATTTATCGCTGTCCATCGGTCGCTGAAAACACTTCTCAGTTACCTTATCTTGACACAGGCACAATCAACGCCCTTTTCTCTGGCGCAAACCAATATACGTTAGTTGCTGAAGTGGATAACCAACTCCTCGGCCATGTGACGCTTTTTTTGTCGACTAAGTTACGGGAAAAACACACAGCCTCCCTTGCCATTGCGGTGCACCCCGAAGCTCACGGGCAAGGTATTGGCCGGCGCTTAATGGAAGAAGCTTTATCTCAAGCGGATCATTGGCTCAATCTTGTTCGCATCGAGTTAGACGTCCATGAAGACAACTCGGGGGCTATTGAACTCTATAAGAAAGTCGGCTTTGAACCAGAAGGAACAAAACGCCTCGCTACCTTCAAAGCGGGCAAGTATATTAACTTGCTCCTCATGTCACGTATCAATCTAGGCTCTACCGACCCGACTTAAAGACAATTCAAGAAAACTAAGCAAAACTAGTAAAAAACGATCCTTACTATGATTCTGATCTGCGACAATATGAGATTATGCTTTGGGGTAAGGCACTGAATAAAGACGTTCTTCTGTAAATCACTCAGGAAAAGACACTACAATGCAAGCGGTTATCTTCGATATGGACGGTCTTCTTATTGACTCTGAGCCAATGTGGAAAGAGGCTGAACAAATGGTCTTCTCTGCCGTTGGAGTGAAAGTCAATGAATCACTCTCTGCGCAAACGGCCTCGATGACGACACAAGAAGTGACGCAATTTTGGTATCAACATTTCCCCTGGACAGGAAAAAGCCTGCAACAGGTAGAACAAGAAGTGGTTGACCTGGTGGAAAAGCGTATTTCAACACAGGGTATAGAAATGGCAGGTGTAACGGAGACCTTACGTTTTTTTCAGGATAAAGGGTTCAAAATTGGTTTATCAACCAATGCCCCCGCACGTCTCATTCCAGTCGTCCTACATACCTTAGACATTGCCGATTACTTCCATGCGACCTCTTCATCAGAGCGTGAAATTGAAGGTAAACCACACCCAGCGGTGTACCTATCTACCATCAAGAAACTGAATGTTGATCCCGTTAACTGCATTGCCTTTGAAGATTCCGCTTCAGGCATTATGGCCGCCAAAGCTGCCGGATTAAAAGTCGTTGCTGTGCCAGCCGAAATGGATTTTGATCATCCAAAGTACGATAACTCGCATCTAAAAATTCGTTCATTAACAGACTTTAATGAGTGGCATTTAGAAAAACTCCTTCAGCCCTAATCACCTAATACAGTTGTATTAGACAGTGAAAACATTGGAAAACAAATATGATTACTTGCTATATACGGTATGTTATTGATCCAAATAAACTCGCGGAATTCGAGCAATATGCACAAATGTGGATCCCCTTAGTCAATAAATTTGGAGGTACACATAATGGTTACTTCTTGCCATCAGAAGGTGCTAACAACGTCGCCTTGGCCTTATTTACTTTTCCAAGCCTTGCTTCCTATGAACAATATCGTCAGGATTCCTTGAAGGATGCGGACTGCATTGCGGCTTTTCAGTTCGCAGAAGACACCCAATGCATCATCCATTATGAGCGCAGTTTCTTTCGTCCCGTTTTTGAGTAACAATGCTCTTATTGAATAAAGCCCAAGCAGGCCCTTTATGAAGCCAATCGCTAGCCATCAGCAATATTATTACACGGCCTTTAACAAGCTAACACAAAACGACGAATCGATTTTAGAGTCCGAATTTGAAGACTGTGAGTTTAATGATTGCGACTTTTCCTCCTCTACATTTGCTAAGTGTAAATTTTTAAACTGCACCTTTAGGCGCTGTAACTTGAGTCTGATTGAAGTGCCTTTTTCACGTTTTTTTGAAAGCCAGTTTATCGAAAGCAAACTGGTGGGTGTTAATTGGACAAAAGCCCATTGGCCACCTTATATAACTGACCCTGACCTTAAATTCTCTCAGTGTATCCTAAACGACTCTTCTTTTTTTGATTTAACCCTCAATGGCCTGAGCCTAGTAGACTGTAAATTACACGATGTAGACTTTAGAAATGCCAATTTAGCTTACTCATCCATAATTCATTGCGATCTCAGCCATAGCTTATTTATGAAAACGAATCTTTATAAAGCTGACTTAACGGAATCCTACAACTTCTCAATTAATGTATTAGAAAACAACATTGATAACGCTAAATTTTCACGATTCGAAGCGCTAAGCTTACTCGACAGCTTAAACATCGAACTGGTTGACTGATATGCAGTTAGCCCAATATTAAATACCTCCATCGCCCAAAGGGTGATGAAGGTAGATAAAAACATTTAAGTAACAATAATGCGTTAAATTTTAAATTGACTGGTTAATTGATTTAGTTCTTCGGCTAATTTTGCTAACTCTTGGCTAGAAGCGCTGGTTTCGACTGATCGAGATGATGTTTCATTGGAAATATCACGAATCGTCGTCAAGTTTCTATCCACCTCTCTCGCCACATTGGCTTGCTGTTCTGTTGAGCTGGCAATAGAAGTATTCTTTTCATTAATAACCAAAACAGCATCGACAATTTTTTGAATGGCAATCCCTGTTTGACCGGCGGCATCCATGGTAACTTTGGCTCGATCATAACTACTTTGAATGGCTACGACGGTATCATTCGTGCCCGATTCAACCGCGCTGATCATAGATTCAATCTCTTTGGTCGATTCCTGTGTTCTATGTGCAAGGGCTCTCACTTCGTCTGCCACAACAGCAAATCCTCGGCCTGCCTCTCCAGCCCGAGCCGCTTCAATTGCCGCATTAAGTGCAAGAAGATTCGTTTGTTCCGCTATCTCTCGAATAACATCCAACACGCTGGTAATATTTTTGACTTGCCCGACTAATTTATCAACACCATTACTCGTGTCTTGTAACTCTTTAAGTAATAATGAAACAGATTCACTCGACAACTTGACCTGTTCACTGCCCTCATTCGCTCTCTCTCTGGCTAAATCCGACTCTTTCGAGGTATTAATAGCATTTTCTGCTACATCCTCTACAGCAACGGTCATTTCAGTCACAGCGGTTGCGGCCATCTCCAACTGCTCGTTCTGTAAATGAATGTCTTTGCTCGTCTCATTCGTAACAAGAGACAATTGTTCAGCCGTTGTTGCAAGCTGAGTTGACGAGTTTTGTATATGACTAACCGTTTGAGCAAACTGTTGAACCGCCGTATTAAAGTGACGAGAAAGAATCCCTAACTCATTCTTACTTGGATTAGGTAATTTAACACTCAGATCTCCGCCAGCGAGTGACATCATCGCCTGTTGAATTGAGTTAATCTGCCGAGTCAAAGAGCGGGTAATATACAAACCGATGCTAAGGGTAAAAGCAATAATAATAAAGGATATGATACTAAGCACAAAAATGGACTCTTTAAATAGATCATCGCCAAATTGACTGGCTTCACTTGCTTTTTTTGAGTCAAAATTGGCTAAGTCATCCAACGATTTAGAAAACTCATCATAAGCTTTTTTTGAGTCATTAACATACAATTTCTTTGCAGCATCATTGTCATTTTTAGTAGATAGCGCAAGAATTTCTTTTTCTATATCCAAATAATCACTGTAATCTTTTTTAAACACAGTTAAAAGAGACCTAGACTCCTCTTCTGTCCTTTCACCTAATAGACTTTCATACAATGCAACTGTCGAATCAATTTCTTTTTCTTTTTCTTGTATTTCTTTTAAAGCATTCGCCATTTCGCTATCTTTTGTCGAAATAATATGAAGCGACTCATAGTTTCTTAAATTTGCTGTCTGTGTGTTTATTTTTTCAACCAAACTAACAGAGGGTAACCACTTATTAGAAATAACAGTAGATTGGTTATTAATCAGATTCATTTCATTAAACGAAAACAAGACAGAAACAATGAAGGCGACAATAATGAGAAAAAAACTTGACAGTAAAAAATAGCTTATTTTAATGTTTTTCATAATCCCTCCTAGACTTTATATTTTGAATAAAATACAAAGTTCAATTAACAATGATATTCCCTCCATAACAAAACTATTTATTCACTTCCCTATAGCAACAAAATCTCATGAATAACAGAAGAAAAACAATCGATTAGTGTTAATTTATGTATATTTTTAGTAAAGTTTGTATGATGATTTGAAAATCAATAAATTTAAAAAATACTAAAACCTAAGAACCGTCTTTTTTATAAACTTTATTTATAAATAACCCTATTTTTATAGAGCGACCAAAAACCTATCGTAAAAGATAATTTACAGATAATATTGCACAACAAAGAACTAAAATTCGAAAAAGCTAAAAAATTCTTGAGTATTAGCTAGTTGCTCCTTTTTTTATATACAAAACCAATAGATAGTATTAATTAATACGTTATTAATTAATTAGGGACAAATGAGCCAAACGTAAAAGGCTCAGAAAATAGTAACTTGTCGTTTTCTTAGCATTAGCAAAAACAAAAATCGACTTCTGTGAATGAGTATGGTAGCTAGTTAACATAAGATGAAGAGTTCCACGCAGGAATCTTAAAGAAGGAAGTAGCCGTGACATCAAACAAACCTATAAACAAGCGCTATTCGATCAGGATTTTTGTCGCCAATATGTTTCTTATTGCGATTGTCGTCACAGCGACCGTGGCCATTGTTTTACAATATCATGCTAATAAAAAGATAGCCGTCGCTCATATGCTATCAAACCTAAATTTGATGTCGAATCAGATGAGTGACAATCTAAACAAAATCGATCGGGATGCTAGGAACACAGTCAGTCTACTCTCGAACCTGATTCAACCAAGCTTCTCCCAGGAAAGCGTCGAGCGCAAAAGCCGTTTGCTTGCTCAGCTACTCAAAAATCGTTCTGATTTTTATAGCCTCTATATTGGCGACAAGCGAGAGCATTTCTTTCAGCTCATTGACTTAAAAACATCTAAGGAAATACGCCAAAAAATGCGGGCATTACCCGATGACAAATGGGCTGCCATCGTCGTTAAGGATGGTCCGAATGGACGACAGCGACATACCTACTACTACTCAAGCACATTCCATTTAAATCACCAATACACACAAAGCAGTAACTTTTACCCCAGCGAACGTCCATGGTTTAGTACAGCCCCTAAAAATGGGGTCTATAAAACCAAACCTTACCTTTTTCAACATTTACAGATCACCGGCCAAACCTACTCACAACGAATTGGCGATACCGATCAAGTCATCGGTTTGGACATCCTGTTATCTTCCACCGCAAAGCAACTGGCCACCTGGTCTAAACTCTTATTTGAAGACGGCACCCAAAGCTTTCTGTTCCAACAACATGGTGAGATTATCGCCTCTAATCTGCAAAAGGCTCATGCCGTCTCCTTACCAAGGATAGCGCCATTACAACTTAGCAAAGAACAAAAAGAGAAGGTGGCACAATTAGGCAACCTGAAGGTATCGAACCAAAACGATTGGCGTCCATATGACTTTAGCGATTCAGGCTTACCGAGTGGGTACTTTATCGATTTAATGCAGATCGTCAGTGCCATGACAGGGCTAAAGTTTGACTACATCAATGGCTTTAGCCGTAACGAACTGTTGAAAAAATACCAACGTGGTGAAATTAATATTTTATTATCCGTACAAAAGTTTGGAACCGATGATATAAAAGGCTTATATAGCTCGCCACTACTGGACATTCCCTATGGCATCGCCAAGAAAAAAAGCGCTCCCCCCTTAACAGCCCTCAAGGACTTGGATAATCAAACCGTTGGTTACCTTAACCGCTGGGATATGGGCTCTACATTGGAAAAGCACTTTCCTCAGACCCATTGGAAAAAAGCAAGCAGCCAGCAACAACTGTTCTCTGAACTCGAAAATGGACAGATCGATGCCGTAATCGGCGCATCCCAGGCGCTAACGAACAGCATTAGAAATTTAGGATTAACCAACATAAAGGTGTATAAGAAGGTCACTGGCCTCAACGCCACGATCCCGAACCGTATCTATCTAGTTGGCCATGAGCAAAATAGATTCGCCATAGATCTCATTAACTCCGCTTTGGCACACATTACTTCCGCACAACGAGACGCCTTAAGCACCTCTTGGCTAAAGCCAACTTCCCAAGATCTACAAGATTATCTCAGTATTCCAATCACACAATTACTGGGTACCGTGAACCAGTCAAAGAAAAAGCCATTTGTGTTGTCTGAGGCAGACAATGGGACGAAATACTACGTTTTTACCAAACCCGTCGAAAAGGGAGCGTCTAACCCATCCTACCTCGCCGTCATCGTTCCAGAGAAAAAGCTCTATGAGCAAGCCACACAAGAAGCCTACCATTCCGCTTTGTTCAGTGCGGGTTTGATGCTGCTTATACTGCCCATTATTTGGTTATTAAGTTTGCCGATTGTTCGCCCTATAAAACAACTGCAATTGGAAACAGAAAAAATCAAGAAGAGGCAGTTTCAAGATATCACTCTCACCGATTCAAACATCACTGAGATTTGGAAGCTCTCTTGTTCGTTCCAAGAAATGGCCCAAGAAATCAAACAGCATGAGATCACTCAAAAAGAGTTTATGGAAGCCCTGATTCGTCTCATTGCGAACGCCATAGACAATAAATCCGCTCATACAGGCAACCACTGTCATCGCGTTCCAGAACTCGGGCTTATGCTATCAAATGCCCTCGAACAAGCCCTGGAAGGCCCTTACAAAGACTTTCACTTTGCCAACGACAATGAACGTAGCGAGTTTCGTATTGCGGCCTGGTTACATGACTGCGGCAAAATCACCATGCCTGAGCACATCATGGACAAAGGGGTTAAACTAGAATGCAACTATAACCGCATCCATGAAATTCGCACTCGTTTTGAAGTGTTATGGCGTGATGCCCAAATAGACTATTTACAAGCCATTTATATTGAACAGCAACCGTCAGATGTCGCCTTAAAGCACTGGCAAGCACGCCAAGCACAGCTGCAAGAACAATTTCATTTCATTGCCAAAGCCAATGTCGGCTCAGAATCCATGGGCAAAGAGGACATACAAAAAATCCAAGACATTGGTCGTCAGGTATGGACACGCCACTTTGACAATCGGATAGGGTTATCGCCTGCAGAAGAGCTACTGATTGCGGAACAAAATCAGACCAGTGAACAGAACCAGCGGGCAGCAGACCCTACCGTTGCTCAAGAAACCTTATTGTCCGACAAACCAGAGCACATTATCCCACGACCCAAAGACATTGAACTTGACCCTTCATTGGGCATCAACATGGACATACCAAAATACCAATACAACCTTGGCGAGCTCTACAATCTCACCATACGACGCGGCACCTTAACCGAAGAAGATCGTTTTAAAATTAAAGAGCATATGATCAGCACTATTAGCATGTTAGAAAGCCTGCCCTTTCCACCAGAATTGAGCCGAGTACCTCATTATGCCTCTACCCACCACGAGCGCATGGACGGTCAAGGTTACCCTCGAAAACTGAAAGCTGAGCAGCTGACGATACCGGATCGTATTCTGATGATTGCCGACGTTTTCGAAGCTCTCACGGCAGCGGATAGACCCTACAAAAAAGCCAATACGCTAAGCTCCGCAATCGACCTAATGTACAAAATGTGCCAAAAAGGCCACTTGGATATGACAATGTTCCGTTTCTTCTTAGAAAGTGGCACCTACCTTCAATACGCAGAACGCTTCTTACCAGAAAGCCAACGAGACGCGGTAGACATTAAAGCCTACTCCTTTGAGTAGGCTTTAATAGTATTCAACACTTAAGATCTTGGAGGATGGGATTAACGACAGGCATTTACAGGAGGTCTGTTATTCCACCAAGGTTGAAGTTGCTCTAATTGTGCTGCCAATGACAACAAAGTAGCATCTTCACCAAAACGTCCAACAAAATGCGCACCAAGCGGCAAATTATCTGGCGTCCAATACAAAGGTACCGACATAGCAGGCTGACCTGTACCATTGAATATGGCCGTGTATGGTGAGTAAGAATGGCTTAGTTGGATAAACTCTTCGATTGATTTGCTATCGTCTTGCAGGTTCAGCTCACCAATTTTTACGGGGGAACGGGTCAAGGTTGGCGTAAGAAGCACATCATAATCCTGCATAAAGTTGGCCATTATACGGCCTAATCCATGCATATAAGTCACGGCATCCACATACTGTACGGCGGAAATACTGCCTTTGTCGCGAATAATAATGCGCGTACTAGGCTGCAAAGCCTCATCCGACACAGGAGTTCCGCTCATATTACCAATCATTTCTACATAGCTTTTGACACTCGGTCCAATAATGTCGAACGCTCGATCGAAGAAAGTCATTAGATCCACAGGAAGTTTAGCGGTTGTAACATGGTGACCTAACTCCTCACACAACTTAGCAGCATGCTGTTGTGCTACGTTTGCCTCTTTAGAATTCGGCCAAGGGGACAAACTATCGATCATTGCAATACGAAGTGGACGAAGCGGTTTACTCAAAGATGAAACAAACGATTCTTCTTGGTAGGGAGCCGCATAGGGCGCTCCTAAGTCGCTTCCAGCGGCGACATCCAGCAACCCTGCACTATCGCGAACCGACAAGGTCAACGCATGAGCAATACTCATACCCGCCCAGCCTTCACCTACCATAGGGCCAGATGGCACCAAACCACGAGTAGGTTTTAAGCCAAAAATACCACAACAAGAAGACGGTACACGGATCGAACCACCTCCATCGTTACCATGGGCAAACGGCACCGCACGAGCAGCCACCAACGCCGCTGAGCCACCGCTTGACCCGCCACTGCTGTGCTCGGTATTCCACGGATTGCGAGTCGGCCCAAACAGGCTTGACTCAGTAGTATAAGCGGTACCGAACTCTGGTGACGTTGTTGTCCCAACAAACACACAGCCCGCTCCGCGTAAACGACTGGTGTGATTGTCGTCTATTCCCAAACGCACACCACCAACAGCTAAAGAGCCGTTAGTTGTTTTAGCCTCTTTGATCGGTGCAAATAGATCCTTCACCAACGTCGGAATCCCCATAAAAGGCCCATCAGCGCATGTCGCTTCTCTGGCTGAATCATAGAGTTTTTCCGCGATGCCATTCAAACTCGGGTTCACTTTTTCAATACGCTCAATACACGTTTCCAACAATTCCTTTGGCTGAACTTCTTTTTGTTTGACCAGGTTTGCTAACGCTGTGCCATCATAGTTGTCTAATAATTCATGAAAATCGCTCATTTTGTACCCTTAACGTCTAATGTCGATGGCGCTGTTCTCACAGCGCCATCTTATTGCTGTATGTATTCTACTGATGAACTCACACGCTAGTTCACTAACGCTGCGTGCTTATTAACGCCAGATATCGATTAAGCGGCTGTTTTGCCATCGCTCAATATGGCGGTTTTTTCTCGAGAAAAAATCCAAACGAGTAGCCAAAAACCAGCCAGAGCAAAACCAAAGTAGCCCATAAATTCCACGCCAATGTTGATACTCACGCCCGTCACTGCCAAGATAAAACTAACAACCAACGGGCTGACAAACTGCCCCAAATACAAGCTTGATGTAAAGCCACCAATACCACGTCCACGGGCGTGTTTTGATAAGCTCTTCATCACAGAGGCCATCACATTAGGCACTAACAAACCAGCACCCACGCCATGTATGACCACACCAAGTAACATCATTTCATAGGTTTTAGAGGTAGAAAGTATCCAAAGCCCAAGTCCAAGCGTACCAAACAAAAGAACGTTACAGCCATTAATACCAAGCATCTTACGACATAGAGTCCAAATCAAAGACCCAACTAAGGTGGCCAATAAAGCAATCCCTGCTGTAGAACCAATTTGTGTTGTCGAGGTGATGCCAATATGTACCTGTAAAATCGGCGCTTGAATGGTTTCCACAAAGACTAACACCATACCAAAGAAGATCATCAAATAACTAATGACTAAGGAGACGACATTCATTCCTTCCTCGTCGTCATCGGAAGCAACCGCCACCTTTTCAGCCTCTCTTGCTTTCTTCGCTGGCTCCCACAGCACCTTCATCATAAGAGGCACTAATACGAGAGGTAACAAGTACAAGAAGAACGGCGTACGCCAAGAGTGCTCGCCCATGGCACCACCAATAGGAAAGAACACCGATCCCACCACACCGATGGCAATAACCTGGTAATTAACAAACTTCAGTCGCTCATCATCCCGCCAATAATCGGCAATCAAAGTCGTACAACAAGTCATAATGGTGGCTTCCGCCAAACCAAATAACAGGCGAGATAACACAATACTGGAAAGGTTATTAAGAAGCGCTGGTGCCACCCCCAAAAAAGCATAGAGAAACGTGGCGATAATCAACAGGTTTTTACGACCCACTTTATCCGCTAGCCAACCAGCTAACGGGGCGAACACGGCAATCGCTAAAGCTGGAATTGAAATAGCCAAAGGGATCAATACATCGGCATGAGGATCTACGGGGCCAAAATGGGCTCCCAGCTTAGGGATAATCGGTGCGATCATCACAGAGCCAACAATGGTCAAGCTACTGCCTAACGCAATAACCAACCCCTCCCGACGACCTGCGGGCGCGTGCTGAGAAGACGTCATATTAGACATAGGCCTTCTCCTTTCGCGTAATATTCAGAGAAAGTGTGTTCAAAAAAGATCGAAGAGAAAAAGGAGAGAGAGTCCCAAAAGCTGACCTCTCTTTAGTTTCATTCATTGCACTCGTATGAAGTGAATACATCATCGTTTGCTCCTATTGTGTTTTTGTAATGTCAATTTACATTACAAAAAGAAGCCGAATGAGGTTATCCGTTATTAGCAAAAGTGATGTAAAGAAGGGAAATAAAATCAGTAGTCAGGCACACAATCCACATTAAACATAACGTTTTTTTAAAGTATCCGAAGGTAACTCACCAAATAATTGACGGTAATCCCCCGCAAAACGGCTCAAATGTAAAAAACCATTTTTCGCTGCCGCGTCCTGTACAGAAGAGACATCAGGTGACAGTAATAAGTCACGATGCACAGCATTAAGTCGAAGAATGCGTAAATAGGTAACAGGGTTGATACCCAAGGTTTCCTGAAAACAGTATTGCAACTTGCGTCTACTGGCACCTATCATGTTACAGAGCTCAAAAATGGTCGGCGGTTCATCCATTCTAGACAACACGTAATCCCGCGCCCTGTCCACGACTCGCTTACGCGCGGTTTGATCTATCAACTGAGGCTCTTCTTTATCCACTATTTCCAACAAATGCTGAAAAATAGCATTACGAACGCCTAAGCGCACAGGCTCATGGCTCAAAAAATCCAAACTACTATGCGGCGTCATCACTGTGTCTAACAACCCCACTAGCTCTCGCGTATTGTGACAAGGCATTAACCGATGACAATAGGCCTGATCGGTAAAATCAAAAGCAATTTTCTGTTCCTGTAATACCTGCTGAAACAGGCTCGTTGGGACATTAATGACAACAACATCCGTATTTTTAGGCGTCTTTAGTTCAGGCAAACAGCCGTGGGACACTAATAAGTGAGTAAAATCAAAGGCATGCCCATCACAGTAAAACGCCTCATGTTGCTCCATCATTGGCACACTAAATGAGACGAAACTCGCATCCATCACCCCATTTTTTACCACTTCCTGATTCACCTTCTCCCGCTGAAGTAGCATTCCTTCCAAGGATATTTCCGTCAAACTGCCTTCAAAAGCACCAGACGAGATCTGATCGTAATCTGCTTCCCAACCGTTAAAATTATTAACATGCTCTTCAACATCATTGGATTGAAAAGTGCACAAAAAAGAATCTGAAAAGGTACTATTAGTAACAGTTTTAAGCATGGAACACCTTTATTTACGGTTATTATTGAACACTTAATAACCAATGCAAAGGCTGTACCCAGAAAGCGTCACAAAAGAAACTTTGCCAAAAACGGATAGTCCTTAATAACCCCCAACAAAAACTAGCATGCCAAAACAAACAGAAAAATGCTGAAAAACACCTGTTTCAGACTGTGCTTTATGGGGAGTGATATAAGAAAAATATAGATGATTAGAGCAATGAACGCCATTTTAGAAACAAAAAAGCCCTAGCAAGTACTAACCTGCTAGGGCTTATTTTATATGGTGGGCCTGCCCCGACTTGAACGGGGGACCTGCCGATTATGAGTCATGATAATACTGTTTACCAACCATTCTCATAAAACCCAAAAAAAAGACAAAACCACATATTAGTCAACACCTTACAATCAATTATAGTTCTCACCTTTTATTATGGAATAGCATTAAGGTACACTCTTACTTGACTAACTACTTGACTATAAAACCGTATAGTCAAGTAAGCATGGGGAAGAGTGATGCTCACAGCGAACGAGATAAAAGGACTAAAGCCAAAAACTAAACCGTATTACGTTTGGGACTCAAACGGTGAGCGCGGGACAGGGACGCTAGGTATTCAAGTAACCCCAAAGGGGAGTAAGCGTTTTGTATTTCGCTTTTTCATTGATGGCAAAGCCCAATTCATTCAATTAGGTCAATTCCCTGAAATATCTCTAATATCAGCGCGAGCTAAGAAAAAAGAGCTCGGCTCAATACTCATTCAAGGCATCAACCCAAAAGAAAGCCTAGAAGCCACCAGAAAGGCCACAGAGCACGAAAAAAGAGAAGAGGCTCGCAAAGGTTCAATAGAACAATTATTCAACGCCTATACCGCTCAAATGGCGAAAGATGCCAAACGCACACATAAAGCCGTGTTGAGTGCCTTAGAAAAAGAAGTCTATCCTCACATTGAAAAAACAGTAAAAGCAAAAGATGTGACCAGTCACGATTTAATGATAGTGCTCGCGGCTATGATTAAACGGGGCGCGGTAACACAATCAAATCGAGTTCGTAGCTATATCATTGCGGCCTTTAATTACGGCCTAAAACATGACCACGATCCAGCAAACTTTATTGACGAAGCAAAGTTTGGTTTAACCCTCAACCCTGCGGCCGCCATCCCCAAACAAAAAGACGGTGAACGTGTTGGGGAGCATTACCTTACCCTCATTGAAGTAAAACAACTGTTAGCCGATGTAGGCAACGAGTACGAACGCTTTAAAATGGGCGACACCATCCGCAACCTAATCAGCTTTTGTTTTTATACAGGTGGGCAACGGCCTTACGAGTTAGCCGCGTCTCAATGGTCATCCGTTGACTGGGAACAAAAAACGCTGCTTGTCCCTGCGGACATATCAAAGAACAAACGCCCTCACCTAATACCGCTCACAGAAAGCGCATTAGCAGCACTAGAGCGTCAATTTGAAGCCAGAACAGACAACCCTTTTATATTTCCCCATAGGCTCAATACAAGCGAGCACATACGCCCAGATTCATTATCACAAGCCATTACACGCTACCGAGAAAACACGCCAACCATACGCCCCTTTGTGCCTCGTGACATTCGCAGAACCTGCAAAACCCTTATGGGGGAAGCTGGGATATCAAAAGCCATACGTGACCGCCTACAAAATCACGCCCTGAGTGACGTATCAAGCAAGCACTATGACAGATACGAGTATTTGCCTGAAAAACGTAGAGCTTTAGAAGCATGGGAAAACAAACTGAACATGACAAGTAACAACACGGTAGTAATGTTTCGAGGGATTCATGGATAAACAACTAGAAGATATATTAAATAGAATTGAAATTAAATTTCACAGCCAATCAGACAAAGAAGAACTTAAAAAAATTGCAGAAACACTCTATAACCAATTCAATGATAAATTTACGAGAGGCATGAAGAAGGCAAAAAGTAAGAGGCGCACAAAGCTCAAAGACTGGGTTAGCAACGAGCATACCGCATGGAGAGATAAGCAACTAGAGGAAGATCTAAGGAATGAATTCCCTCAATACGGCATAGAAACCTTAATTGTTGAAAGGTTGATATCTGGAGCGGTTCATATGGTTGAGTCACAACCAATCTATTCTTCTGAGAAGATAGATCAAACTTGGCATGAAATTAAAAATAAATTAATACAAACAAATAATGATAAAGAAGAAATTTATCAGAAAATAAAAGATATAAAAGACTTGTCTGTGTTAGTGGACAAAGTAGCTAGCTCTCCTCGTTTTGTAAACTCATGGATTGGAAGTAGTGAGTACTCCTCTGATGAGCTAAAAAAGCAACTAGATCATATTTCGCATATGGTAACCATTATTAGCCACCTAAACTTTAATAATAACTCTCCAAATCAACTAAGCGAAGATCCAGAAATACGTTATATAGAGTACGTTATTGGATTCTATACAGAAGAATTTGGAATAGCAGCCCCAGACTATTTGTTTGAATGCTTCGCACTAATAGAAGAATACTATACTTACCCGAAAAGTGAACAAGTAAGACTGAGTCGACAGAAGTTAAATGAGCGGTTAAAAAGAAAAATAAAGGAAAGCAAGGAAAACAGCAAAAAATATGGAGGGGCATTACTCAAACAATTGGGAATTACAAGGGACAAAAATTGATTAATCTATAGTTCTTGTCCTTTGAGGAGGACATCCAAAAACCGTCAAATAGCCACTCCTAAGAACGAATAAGGCAACTTATATATGGCTATTAATCATTTACACAATCACCCCCACGAACGCATATTATCACTTGACGAAGTAAGCCAAATTATGGGGCGCAGTAAAAAAACCATTTGGCGTTGGTGGGCAAAAGAAAAATGCTTTCCTGAACCAATTCAAGTAAAGGGTCGTTCTATCGGGTTTAAACAGAGCGACATCGATGCCTTCCTAACTGAGAAATGTAAGGAGGTGATTTGATGCTTTATCAAAACCGTATTACCCAACTAGGCTGGCCGAAATACAGAGACCAGTACCAAATCCATTATCTTATAGAACTCTTAACCAAAGGCTACTCCCCTGACACGCGGAAGTGTCGCTTTGTTGGAATAGGAAACCTTCACAGCTTATTACCACAGCTAGAGAGAAAGCGATTTCCTTTCACCAAAGCCATGCGAAAAACAAAAGACCCAGTGACAGGGAAAACCCCTAGCAATGAAGTCTTAGTGGTTTGGATGACTGAGGAGCAAAAACAAAAATGGATTGAGCGACAAAATGAAAATGGAAATGGAAATGGAAAAATACAGACGTTGACGAACAGTATAAAAAAGCCCAAGCCAAGGCTATAAAAGCCCTTAACCTGAGCAATCATTGATAAAACCGCTGGTGGCTTGAGCCGTCAAACCTAGCCACCAGCATTCCAAGAATATTCTATAAACCATTGAAAAACCAATCGACTCTAAAAGCATTTTTGTAGTGTCATCCAATGAACCCCTATTCCGAGGTTTTTACCCTTTATTTTCTAGTGACGAATAAGGTCCTAGAAAAAAACAACTTCTTAGGTCATTGGAAGCAACCAGTATGTGAGTACTAACTACAAAAACCATTTTGTCGGGGGTATTTCATAATATCTATGGTGTCTTTAATGAAATATCTATCTACCAATCCCTATATCAAAATGGATTGTCAAATTTGGTCAATCAAGGCAGACCCAGACAAGGGCCATTCAATTTACACGGAGCAGATGAAAAGCATCATTAGACAAGTCAACATCATGTGTAGCAATTATCGTAGGGTATTTTGGATCGTCTTTGACTTACATATGCCACACGATAGCTATACAGCATGTAACGAAGTAATAAGCCGATTTATGAAAAGCGTTAGTCGTGTCATCAAATCTAAATATATGGTTAAAGAGATAGGTTATTGCTGGTGTCGGGAAATGGAAAAAGCCAAGCAGCAACATTACCACTTTATGATCATGCTAGATGGTAAGGCTATCAGACACCCAGATACGCTTTTTGAAGTCCTTTCTAAGCATTGGGCAAAAGCTAGTCATGGTGGCAAAACATGGATGCCTAAAAACTGCTATGGGAAAATACTAGAGGCCGACGTTCAGGAAAAACAAAAACTCATTGATCGAGTGTCTTATCAAGCGAAAGGGCGCGGTAAAGGCCACCGAGACAGACAAGCCAAAGACTACAGCACTAGTAGGCTCAAGTAATGCTAAGATAAATTTAACAAAAAATGGTTATTTACAAGGATAGCAAATCATGACGAAAATCTATTGTACTCAATGTGGTCAACCACTTTCTATTTCTGCCAAACAATGTACTGAGTGTGGGAACCAATACCCGTTTAAAACCCTTACACTCAATGCTAAAGACTCGAAGCCATACGACTCAAAAGAACTAAAAGCATTTCGAAAAGCTGGTGGAAAAGTAAAAACGTCATGGTTTCAAAAGATCGTGACCCTAGGTTTTATTTCTTTGATTTTATACTGGATATTCTCGCCATCTACGCCCTTAACTCCAGAAGAGCAAGCCGCTGAAACCAAAAGACAACTTGAAAGTTCAGCTCGGCATGCTTGCCAATACCAGTTAGAAAAAAGGTTATATGTTCCCGACAGCGTGGAATATTCATTAGACCTCAATGACAGAATAGTAATAAATCAGGGGAACAATAACTGGTTTGTTCAACTGAACTACAAATCAAAGAACAGAATGGGCGTCATGCTGAGAGGACAAGTCCAGTGTAGCTTAATACATAAAGGCGATAATTTTATAGTCACTGGGATATCTAGCAAGTAAGTAAAACCTAACATTTCCTAAGATATTATAACGTTAGCCAATTAATTTGGGTGCCTTATGGCTTATATAATTGAGAAACACAATCAAATTAAAATAAACCAGATCCGTAAATTCTTGAGGCGTGGCAATGGCTTTAGTACGACTTTTTCAAGGAATGGGAATATAGAGCAAAAGCTTAATGCCTACTGGAAAAACGATCACCTCATTTTTGAGTGGTTCAAGGAAGGTAAGAAGCTAACCCAAGAAACCTACCTAGCGAAAAGTAAAACAAATTTTGGAAGTGATCGTCTTTGGTGGAAGTGCCCTAAATGCTCGCGTAAATGTGGCGCATTGTTTGACTATGGCGGTGTATGGTGGTGTCGAGTCTGCGGAAACCTCAAGTACCAAACAGAGAGCGGCAATAAGAATGAACGCGTATGGCCTAAAGTTGATCGTTTATTAGATAAGTGCCAATACCGTGAATATTTAACACGTATAGACACGTTAGAAGACTGTAACAAGCCTAAGTGGATGCGCTGGAAAACATGGGAGCCACTTAAAAAAAGGCATAATCAGCTTATCGGTGACGCTTTTGATCGAATTATGGAAATAACGAAAAGATAATCTATGAATAAAAAAGCAGGTTAACCTTCTGCTTACTTGACTAAGTACTTGACTATATTTAGTAAGCAATAAAAAAGGCGTAGTAGGCACTAACCTGCTACGCCTTATTTTATATGGTGGGCCTGCCCAGACTTGAACTGGGGACCTGCCGATTATGAGTCGGATGCTCTAACCAACTGAGCTACAGGCCCTAAATGCGAGGCAGATTATATCGACATGCGTCGACCTTGCCAAGGAGCAACTGACATTTTTATGCAATAAATCTGCGAAAGTCATTGATTCTCTGGCTATTTATTAACCACTCACCTTTCTGCATTCGAAAATGCCGGTTTACACACAGTCTAAAACGCTTGTAAGCGCTTCATGCTGTTATATTAGTTAGGACGTTCGAAGGCGTATTTCAGGTCAGTAAATTTTACTTTTGTCTTGATCGCGTCCAGAGCGATTAGGTGCAACAACTCTTCACGGGTCGTGCAGGCATCCGACAGAATGCTAACTTGATAAGGGTCGGCATCATCTGAAATAGCAGTATGCGTCACACAGTTTTGTGTCATCATGCCGCAAACCACCAGACGATCCACTTCTAAATCGTTTAACAGCTCGGTTAAGTTGGTGTCTTGGAAAGCATCGGCATGTTCTTTGGTGACGATGGGGGCATCTGGCGCGGCGTCTAGAATGGCTTGATGAAGCTTAACGCCCTGCGTCCCCGCCACAAAAAAAGGCGATTCCTCATCCGATACATGCTGAACCAGCACAACAGCGGCATCTTGTTCTTTTGCTGCATGGATAGCGCTTACTATCTCATTTAGTGTGTTGTCAGCATTCCAAAGTGGAAACTTTCCATTGTCGAAATAATCGTATTGAGGGTCGATAACTAATAAGGCAGTACGGCTCATTTTACTCTCCTATTGATGGTGAATTCATAGGATCTCAAAAAGATGGATTCCATTGCAGTGTCAAATTTGCCATATTAAGGGCTTAAAATGACAAAGTGACTCTTCCCTATGACACAGTATCATATTGCGGTGATCGCCTATAAAGATTGCCTCTTATCCGCTGCGTACGGTTTTGCTGAAATATTCGAGCTAGCCAATGAGGCCTGCGAGGCTGCCAACTTGCCTATTCATCTGACAACCCATAGCTTAGATGAAAACAACATCCTCGTAGCAACGGAAGATCCGCAGCATAAGGAGGCTTTCCATGCTATCTTGCTGCCACCCAGTCTAAAGCAAACGAGCTACAGTAAAACGAACCCTCTGATTAAGGACTTTTTAATCCACCAGCATAAGCATGGCGCCATACTGTGCAGCGCTTGTGCGGGGGCGTTTTTCTTAGCGGACACAGGGATCACGGATAAACGAGTGATGACGACTCACTGGGCACTGGAAAGTGCTTTTAGAGAGCGCTTTCCTAAGCAACCAGTGGATGCCTCTAAGATTCTGATTAATCAAGGGGATGTTATTACCGCAGGTGGGATGATGTCTTGGCTCGATTTGGCGTTGGAATTGGTGCAAGCCTTGACCAATACACATATTGTACGTCAGCTTGGCAAAACCTTAGTCGTCGACACAGGCAAAAGAGAACAGCGCTATTATCAGCAGTTTCAGCCAAGTTTTGATCATGGTGATGGGGCGATTCTAACGGTCCAGCACCATTTACAAGGACATTATGCGCACGTTCAGCGTACGGATACTATGGCACAGCTGGCCAACCTTACCCCCAGAACCTTTTTACGCCGCTTCGCCAAATGCACCGGACTGAACCCAAATGAGTACTTACAGCGGCTGCGCATTCAAGTGGCCTGCGATACCTTGGAACAAACCACGCTACCGTTTGAGACCATTGCATTACAAGTTGGCTATGACGACGTTGGTAGTTGCCGCAAAGCGTTTCGCAAAATAACAGGGCTAACACCCAGTGCCTTTCGTCAGCGGTTTGTATCGCCAATACCCCATTGACTCAAAGGCGAGCTCGTGACGTCGTGCAAAGGTCTCAGTCAGTATTAATTGATTTCTATCTGATAACGAAACGTATCAGCAGAGCCTCGCGACACACGATATTCAATGGGGGTTTTATCGAACCCTAACGCAAGACGTTCAATCACCGCAACAGGGTGACCTGTTTCTATTTTTAAAGCACTTGCCGTATCATCATCCGCACATTCTATGGTTAAGGTCTCGGTTGCCGATGCGACCAGTAAACCATAGTGTTTTTCATAAAAAGGATAGAGCAAGCTGCCGATCTCATTGCTATCAATATCCACTAAGCTGGCAAAGAGTATCTCTGGGAGCCAAATATCCTCTGTGAGTACGACCACGCCTTTTAGAAACCGTAGGCGTTTCAGGTGAATCGCTAATTGATTCGCTTGCAAATTCAGAGCAGTGCTCGCCTCTTCCGGCGGGACTTGTAATGTTTTTGACAGAATAAGACTCTCAGGGACAATAAAGCTACCATCGGCAGGTTGCTGACGAAAAAAACGGAATAAAGAGGTATTAAAATCGGGGCGTCGCACAAAGGTTCCCCGTCCTTGACTGCGATAGAGCAACCCGTCGTTCACTAAGGTATCCACCGCTTTACGAATGGTACCAATGGCCACACCATATTGTTTGGTTAACTCTGCTTCTGTTGGAATCGCAGTATCAGGCAACCACGTTCCTCGACTGATTTTCTCAAGAATCTCTTCACGAACTTGTCGGTAGAGCGGTAGTCGCTCATCACGCTTTATAAATGCCATAACCGTACCTACGACCTAGAATCTGTCTATTTTAGTCTTAGAGCCGATAAGCGTCTATGACTAAATATTGTCTAACACACCCAGCTTTTTACCCTTCGCTGAACAATAAACCACCCGATTCATATACATGAATATTGACTTAATCAAGACACAGACCTATAGTTACGCCCAATTCATATATATGTTTATGAAATAATATTGAGTACGTTATTTTTACCAAATGAGCCCTTTTATGAGCCACTCTTCTTTGCCCATTACTGGTATAGACACCCACGCGCATATTTTTCGTAGCGACTTACCGTTAACGCAAAACCGTCGCTATACACCCAAATACAACGCACTGGATACTGAGTTTATCGAACTATTTCAGCGTCATCACTTTTCACACGGCGTGTTAATTCAGCCAAGTTTTTTGGGATCAGACAACCATTTCATGGTTGAATCACTAAAAGCGCACTCAGAGAAATTAAGAGGTATCGCTGTCGTTGAACCAAGCATAAGCGACAGCGAATTAGACGAGTTAGCAGATGCCGGCGTCGTCGGTATTCGGCTAAACCTGATAAAGAAAACACTAGCAGAGTACACCACCCCCGTGTGGCGAACTCTGTTTGGTAAATTGGAAAAAAGAAACTGGCAAGTCGAGATACAGCGTGAAATTGATGATCTTCACCTCATTTTACCCATTATCCTCGACTCAGGCGTGGACGTCGTCATCGATCACTTCGCCCGCCCTACCCATGGTATTCATGTTGATAATCCAAATCATCTCGCGTTCTTACAGCTGTTGGAAAACGCGCCCATTTGGATCAAACTGTCTGCCACCTATCGGGCGAATGCCACACTTGAACAAGCCAAGGAGATGTTAAGTCTATTGCGAAAAGCTTATGGTCATTCAGATCGCTTTTTGTGGGGCAGCGACTGGCCACATACACAGTTTGAAACACGAACTCAATACAGTGATCAAGTCGATATCGTTCATGCCCTGCTAAGCGACCCTGACGAACGACATAAAGTTCTCGTAGAGAACCCTACTCGCTGTTTTAAGTTTTAAACATTTAATAGTCAAAGTTAGGAATTATAACAATGATAAGCTTATTCGTGGTTGGCAGTATCGTGCTGGCCATCGTCCTTGGATATAAGACTCGAATTAATATCGGCCTTTTCGCAATTGCTTTCGCTTATTTGATTGGCTGTTTTGGCATGGGGTTATCGCCAACCGCCATTATCAAAATGTGGCCCTTAAAAATCTTCTTTATTATCTTCTCTGTCTCGCTTTTCTACAGTTTTGCCACCATTAACGGCACATTAGAAAAGCTAGCGGAGCATTTAATGTACCGTTGCCGTCGTTTCCCTCACCTTTTGCCTTACGCTATTTTTATTACAACATCCATTATTGCCGCGTTGGGCGCAGGCTATTACACAGTATTGGCCTTCATGGCACCAATCACCCTGTTACTTTGCCAAAGAACAGGAATGAGCATGATTATTGGCGCGATGTCTGTCGGTTACGGCGCACTAACGGGTGCCAACTTTATGTCTAGCCAGAGTGGTATTATCTTCCGTAGCATCATGGCAAACGCTGGCGTCACTGATAACCAAGCCTTTGTGAACTCCATTGGTATTTTCGTAAGTACTTTGATCATTCCCTTTATCGTTCTCACGGCGCTGATTTTCTTTACGAAACATCGCTCTTCTATGGCAAGCTCTGACTACCAAGCAGAAAAGCCAACGCCCTTTAATAGAATACAACGTCAAACCTTAACGTTGACTCTTGTGATGATGGCCTTGGTGTTGATTGCTCCAATCGCACATTTGATCGCACCTGCCAACCATACAATTGCCTTCATTAATTCAAAAATGAACATTGGCTTGATCGCCAGTGTCTTTGCTGTGATTGCTCTATTGCTCAAACTAGGCGACGAGCGTAAAGCGATTGCCTCGCTTCCTTGGGGCACTCTTATTATGATTTGCGGTGTAGGCATGCTGATTTCTGTGGCCATCAAAGCGGGCACCATCAACTTATTAGCCTCTTGGATTGGAACATCTATACCGGCTTATTTAGTGCCTGTTGCCTTTGGTGTGGTTGCCGCGTTTATGTCACTATTTGCCAGCACGCTAGGGGTGGTTACGCCAGCCTTGTTCCCCATTGTTCCCTCCATTGCGCAAAACTTATCTATTGATCCTATGATGCTGTTTATCTGTATCGTTGTGGGCGCTCAAGCAACCGCTATTTCGCCTTTTTCTTCAGGTGGCAGCCTTATTCTAGGAGCCTGTCCAAATGAAGAAAGCCGCAACAAACTGTTCCCTCAGCTACTATTTCGCGCAGCACCAATAGGCTTTATTGCCGCCCTAATTTATAACCTTGTCATCACTTTCGCAATTTAATTTATCAACAAAACATGGCGCTGGCCGCGCCATGTTTTATCTGGAGTTTTGAATGACCCTTTCTCTACGCACTCGCCTATTGAGTGTCAGTATACTCTCACTGGTTATCATCACAGGGTATCTCGTATCCGAAACCGCCTCATCCTTAACGGAACAAATGCACAACACCCTGCTGTCGGACATTAGCCATACGGCCAATGCCTATGGCAACAATGTCAGTGACTGGCTGGACAGCCACAAAAAAACCACGGCGTCACTCGCACATACACTTGAAAACCATCCTGACCTATCTCCTTATCCAGCCATTCATCAAGCCTATGAATCTGGTGGGTTCTCCATCGTCTACTATGGTAACAACGATGGTAAAATGTATCGCCAAGACCCAGCATTAGATGCGAAGCGTCCAAATTACGATCCCAGACAAAAAAGCTGGTACAAAGAAGCCATGAGTGTCGGTAAGGCGGCGACCTATGGCCCAACGATGAGTTCAACAACGAAAGAGCTATCTATTCGTTTGGCCGCACCAGTTTATAAACAAGGAACGCTATTTGGTATCGTTGGTGCCAACCTAACCTTGAATCAATTATCCCAACAGCTTGCAGAAATGACCATTCCAGGCCATGGTAAAGCCATGATTGTCTCGACTAAAAATGTCATTATTGCTGACCCAAACCCTAAGCAAGTCATGAAAAAAGCCGCCTCTATCTCTCCTCTTTTCACCTCTGCTTCTTTAGAAAAGATGGACGCTGAAAACGCATTGGAAGAAGCGAATCTCAATGGTAAAACCGTCTTTACCTATGTCCATAAAATTCCCGATACCGATTGGTTGTTGGTCTTTAGCATGGACAAGAAAATGTTAATGGAACATGTGTACAGTGTTATTACGCGTCAGTTAATTATTGCCGCGATCTTAATCATCGCCTTTATCGTCTTCTTGTATTGGCTATTTAAAGTATTATTCAGTGATTTGAATCGTGTCTCGACTGCCTTGCAAGAAATATCAAAAGGAAAAGGCGATCTACGGGCTCGTATCGAAGTCAAACACATGGATGAAATCGGTATACTTGCGACTGGGTTTAATGACTTTGTTAGTCACATGCATGGGGTAGTTGAACGCCTTAAAGGCATGTCTAATGATCTGGCTGTAGAAGCGAAAAACGTTGCCCATTCTGCAACAGAAAGCGCCTCTCGAGTGAATACGCAACAGCAAGAAATTGATATGGTTGCATCTGCGGTCACCGAGATGGCCACCGCGACGCACGAAATTGCTGGCAATGCTGAACAAACCGCAAAAGCTGCTACCGACTCCGTTAAATTAGGTGAAATGGGCAGCCAACAGGTCCAACAAAGTCGCAACTCGATTTACGAACTGGCCAATGAAGTCAATCTCGCGACAGAACAAATTGCCGCTTTGGATCATCATGCCCAGCAAATCAGTGGCATCCTCTTGACCATTACGGGAATTGCCGAACAAACTAACCTGTTGGCACTTAACGCCGCCATTGAGGCGGCTCGTGCTGGGGAACATGGCCGTGGCTTTGCCGTCGTAGCGGACGAAGTACGTACCCTGTCTCAGCGCACCCATGCGTCGACAGAAGAAATTCAGAAAATGATTGAGCTGCTGCAAGAGCAAACCACGAAAGCCGTGAAGTCCATGGGAAACAGCAGTCAAAAAGTACAAACCAGTGTACAAGACGCGGATGCGGCCACGGAATCCTTGAAAGAAATCGCCAGCGCCATAATCAGTATTTCTGACATGGCGACTCAGATTGCCACCGCAGCGGAAGAACAAACCGCCGTAACAAATGAGATCAGCCAAAACGGTGAAGTCATTCGTCAAATGGCCACACAACTAGCACAAGAAAGCAAGGTTGGTGAAGACCAGTCGAAACGCTTAAACCACTTGGCTAGCCAAGTAGATCACGAAGTCGGACAGTTTCGGATTTAATGCTCAGCCCTAAACGAACTAAGCTCGCGTTTTAAACAATAGATCCTCAAAGCATCATGACTAGCTTGTCATGGTGCTTTTTTATTGGCCGACTCTTTGTTGGCAGCCACCCTAGGTTAAGTCTTCAATATTTGTTAGCACCCAAGCACTGTTGTGCTGAGTAAAGCCGACTTTAGGGTAGTAGTTAACAGCCTGAGGCGCCGATAACAGAATCAGTGAGCATTTCGGTTGTAACGCTTCTTTGGTCATGCGTATCAGCGTTTTTCCAAT
The DNA here is from genome assembly GCF_056173505.1 of Marinomonas sp. 63XJN7_7_ISO-PGPR-S23-202. Taxonomy (NCBI): domain Bacteria; kingdom Pseudomonadati; phylum Pseudomonadota; class Gammaproteobacteria; order Oceanospirillales; family Oceanospirillaceae; genus Marinomonas; species Marinomonas sp. 63XJN7_7_ISO-PGPR-S23-202. The sequence goes on from NZ_CM149677.1 coordinate 4,110,359, forward strand.
ACCGGACGCTTGGACAGCTTCATCCACCGCCAAATCAGATAAGTAACAGCAAAATGCAAAATCCGTTACGGAACGCGCCACCCCCACCAATTGCTCTCCTTGCCAGGCCGTAATTAAAAGGTTGGCATACTTGAGCATGGCTTCAACGGTTTCCACATCCTGAATCGGTCGACGGGCACCTAAGGTCGTTTTGGATAACAGCTCGATAAACTGAGCAGCGGTAATAGCCTGATTCACCTTGTATTTAATGGTCATTAAAGACGCCCTCGCAGCAGCATATAAAGTCACAGCATAGAAGATTTTTAGCACTAGTGATACGGGTAAACTCTTGCTATGAGCGAAGACAAGCTTAGAAAAGAATGGCGCATACAAAAGCAGCCCTGTATTGTAATTTATTCATTGATCCAAATATTATTAGGTGTCCTTTCTTTGAAGAAATAGGGTATTTATGTTGCTACTAAAACTGCTTTTCTCCTTACTCATACTCTTTGCTATTTTAGTGTACGTGGTCAATATGACCCTTGTTGCCAAGGTCAAACCGCAAAACGCGAGCACGGTTGCTCCTTACCAGCAGGGACGTTTTCGCAACCGTGCCCCATCCACGCCTCGCTCTTTGTTAGACGCCGTTCGCTTGTGGATTCGTTTTTTCACAGAGAAAAAAGTGGATACTAAACCCGATATCAAGATTCCTGTTCGGCCACTGCGCCAACAGCATTTAACCAGCCTCAGTGACAGCACCATACATATCGTCAAACTCGGTCACTCATCGATTTTGCTCAAGGTGTATGGTGAATATTGGTTGTTAGACCCCGTCTTTTCTGAACGAGCCTCTCCTTTTCAATTTGTTGGCCCACAGCGCTTTCATACCCCACCACTCTCTTTAGCTGAATTGCCTAAACTGGATAAAGTGCTCATCTCCCATAATCATTATGATCATTTAGACAAAGCCAGTATCAAGCTGCTAGCAGGGAAAACAGAGCAGTTCTTTGTGCCAATCGGTGTGGATGGAGATTTAGAAAAATGGGGTATCCCGACCAGTAAAATCAAGACATTCGACTGGTGGCAAGAAGAACCAACCAGCCAAGGTATGGTTGCCTTTACGCCCTGCCAGCATTTTTCTGGTCGTGGTATCGGCGATAGTAACAGCACGTTATGGGGGTCTTGGGTCATAAAAACCCCACAACATAGCCTCTATTTCAGCGGGGATTCAGGCTACTTTGCGGGGTTTAAAGAAATCGGGGAGACCTATGGCCCATTCGATCTCACTATGATCGAAACGGGTGCCTACGACAAAGACTGGGCCACTATTCACATGAAACCAGAAGAGAGTGTTCAGGCACACATCGACCTTAAAGGAAAGGTGATGATGCCAATTCATAATGGCACCTTCGATCTGGCGTTTCACACTTGGCATGACCCTTTTGACCGTGTCGTTGCCGCCGCAAAACAACAGGATGTGGACTTAACCACACCCGAGTTTGGGCAGATATTCTCGATTAATGACCCAGCCAAACTTCAAATGTGGTGGACAGCAACAATAAACGATAAAGGGGAAACGTCCGGCACCTCCACCTAGTCTAAGTCTAACTTAGTGCTCCATGTCTCACATTGCACGGCTCTACTCTCTATGCCATAAAGTTTTTGTATACGGTTAAGGGCCGCCGTATGCGTGCCTGTTTTTATCCTTTTTGTATGCTTACTTCTTCCCTATAACAATTTGTAATGATTGATGTCGGTCAATTTTATTCCTTCTGATCTGAGTACTATTTTAATCGAGGATACTGATTATAGGTATTGAACGGACGCGTTTAATACCAAGTTGTTGAATTTCTTAGGCTACTAACTTTAGCGCATAAATTTTAGTAGCTGTCCAATTCATCATTGTCTTAAGAAGAGACCTTTGCATGATCGTGCAAACGTCTCAAGAAATTGAATTCAGCTCGTAAGGATAGATAAGATGAAAAGTTGTGCATCGGAAAATGGTACGAATCAAAAAACGGGGGTGTATTTGCCATGACAGATACACCTGCCTCCAAAGACTTCACCAAACTGCCTATAGAAGAGGTTCTTAGCGAGCTGAATGTGGACCCTGATCAAGGATTGACTCAGCAGGAAGCACAGCAACGTTTGTCTTCCTATGGTCCCAATGCGCTTCCTGAGGAAGAAACCCGTTTCTGGAAAAAAATCATCGGCTATTTTGTTGGCCCCATTGCCTTTATGATTGAAGCCGCCGCTCTGGTGTCTTTATTTTTGGGCGATTGGGCCGATTTTTTCATTATCTTTGGCCTACTGCTATTTAATGCAGGTCTTGAGTTGTATCAGGACAGTAAGGCCAGTAATGCGTTAGCAGTACTGAAAAATTCCCTAGCACCCCAAGCCACTGTACTTCGTGATGGTGAGTTTCAGGTAATCGATGCGGCGACTCTGGTGCCCGGAGATATTGTAAAAATCCGTTTAGGAGGCATAGTGCCGGCGGATTTAAGACTGGTCGGTGGGGATTACGCCTCTATTGACCAATCGGCCCTGACCGGGGAATCCTTGCCCGTCAGTAAGAAAGTGGGCGACAGCGCCTATTCGGGCAGTGTGGTCAAGCAAGGGGAGATGACCGCTGTAGTCATTGGCACCGGTCTCAACACCTTCTTTGGCCGCACCGCGAAATTAGTGGCTGGGGCCGGTTCAGTCAGTCAGGCGCAAACTGCCATGTTCCAGATTGGTAATTTCCTTATCGTGGTGGCGGTGATTCTGGCACTCATCATGGTGGCGGTGCAGGTATATCATGATGTGGTGGTAACCAGCACCTGGGATGTGAAAGATGTCTTAAGTATTTTGCAATTTGTGCTGGTGCTTTTGGTAGCCTCCATTCCGGTGGCGATGCCAGCGGTATTTTCTATTACCATGGCACTTGGTGCGTTAGCGCTTTCCAAAGAAAAGGCCATTGTCTCGCAGCTTTCTTCCATCGATGAAATGGCAGGAGCCGATATTCTCTGTTCTGATAAAACTGGCACGTTAACGAAAAATATTCTGACCCTTGGCGATCCGATTGCGATGAATGGAACGGCCCCTGAAGCGATTATTCTGGCTGGGGTGCTTGCTTCCCACGCAGAAGACGGGGATGCCATCGATAGTGCTGTGATGAATGCTTTACCCGATAAATCATTATTAGCGTCTTATCAGGTTGAATCCTTTACCCCGTTTGATCCGGTCTCTAAACGTACCATGGCAAAAGTCGTGGATTCTGAGGGTCATCATTTTTCAGTTTCCAAAGGCGCTCCCCAGGCCATTGTGGAACTATGCCAGGCCGCCAAAGAGATCGAAGAGACGGTTAATAAAGAAGTCTCTGCTTTAGCGGCCAAAGGTTACCGGGCTCTTGGTGTAGCTCGCTCAGATGAGAGCGGTGCCTGGACGCTGCTGGGTATCCTGCCGATGTTTGATCCGCCACGGGACGACTCCAAATCCACCATAGAAAGTGTGCGCGAGAAAGGCGTTGCGGTGAAAATGATCACTGGCGACGATACCGCGATTGCAAAAGAAACCGCCCGTCAGCTGGGATTGGGAACCAATATACTGACGGCGGCGGATGTGTTCCCCCCCGATATGGACCCAGATCATGTGCCAGCCCCGATTGCTCAGCAGATTCTGGCCGCTGATGGTTTTGCCCGGGTATTTCCTGAGCATAAATACGCCATTGTGAAAACCTTCCAGAAAAATGGCCATCTGGTGGCCATGACTGGCGATGGAGTCAACGATGCTCCCGCTTTGAAACAGGCCGACTGCGGAATTGCCGTATCCGGTGCCACCGATGCGGCTCGCGGCGCAGCGGCGCTGATTCTGACAGCTCCCGGTTTGTCGGTGATACAAAATGCCATTGATGAAGCTCGGCGCATCTTTGAGCGTATTACCAGTTACACCATTTATCGAGTCGCACTGACCATGGATATTATGTTTCTAGTAGTACTGGCGACTATTTTCCTGCATTTTCGGGCGTTAACACCGATTATGATCGTCATTATGTCGTTACTTGATGATATTCCAATCATGACAGTGGCCTATGATAATAATAAAGTCTCGCCCAGTCCGATCCGTTGGCGTATGTCCAGATTGTTGACCATATCCGCTGTGTTGGGCTTTTTCTCTGTGGTACAGTCATTTGGTTTGCTGCTGATTGGCATGGCCTTAATGCACGGGCCCCATGCCCAGGCATTGGGTTTAACAGACGAAGCTCATCTGCAATCCATGATGTTCCTGCAGCTGGTCGCTGGCGGCCACTTACTCATGCTGGTAAGTCGCAAAGACGACTGGTTTCTGAAACCGCCTTATCCGGCCACTCCTTTACTGATTGCCATTATATTGACCCAACTGGTGGCGGTATTCATGTGTGGTTTCGGCATATTGGTGCCACAAATCCCTTGGTCCTTAATTGGTCTGGTTTGGGTTTATCTACTGGTCTGGTTATTTATCATGGGTGGCGTGCGAGTCGCCATTGACCATGTGCTGGATAACCGCAGCGCTCGACGCGCCCGATCCATTAAATATGTTAATACACCTCTCAATCATTGAGTGGTGTACGCCTCGAAACGACTTGGAACGGGCTTTACAGCCCGCTCACGGTTAAAAAATCTGAAATCATTACAATCCAGGGAGCCGGTATGGCTCCCTTTTGTTAAAAACATTTCTTATCGTTGCGATATTTTGAAAGCCTGACACTTAGAGGGTTTATCTCCCCTTCCCTAGGTCATTAAACGATTATGACTTAGGCCATAAAGAAGGTACGTGGAACCGTTTATCCAATGAGTTGCTAAACCAACGACCATTCAATACTTGATCAATCATCTCCTGCTTTGCCTGATCGGAAAGATGATGGTCCTTCGCCATGGCATCCAGCAAAACGGCTTCGTCATAGGATTTGGAAGACATCTGGATCAAGGCTTTATGTCGATTAGCATTCAAGACCAATAAGGATTGACCTTGATTATCATGCTTAGGAGACCAAGGCAGCCAACGAACCAAATGCTGACCATTGGGGTTTCCCGTGCGGATAAAATGGGCTAAATAGCGACGAAACTGCTTAGATAAATCCACCGCACCGGGTTGCTGGAACACCTTACCAAGTAAGGCTTGACGCCATGTTCGATCCAGTAATGGCATGAACACCCCGTGAAATGCCCCCAGCAATGCCATCTGTTCATTTCGGGTGACCAAAGGATCATCTCCAAAGGCCACTTCTGTGGCGTAAATGGGGGCTTTATAATGGGCAAACATTCTCTGAGCGGACTGTTGCACATTAAATAAACTATAAAGTTTTCCGCCGTAGTGATAAACGAACTGATATTTCGAAAGCATATCAGGATCATTCATTAAGGTGCCATCATGCCATGCTTTAACAAAATAGGGATCCGTCAAAGCAAAGATCGAAAACTCGGTTTGTCCCGATAACATAATCACTGGCACACTGTTGTAATCTGCGGTTGCAAAACCTTGCTTAGGAATCACCGCCCCATCCCGATACAAATGCGGGAAATGACTCATGCGAATACCGGCACCTTTCATTAATGGCGCTAATTGCTCAGCAGGCAATTGTTGTAGATAATCACGAACCGCTTTACCACCACTGGCGAGCCATGCCTGGGCAGAGGCGATATTTGGTTTGATATGATCACCAACAACCAATGGCGCAAATGCCTGACGAAAGACCTGCTGGCTTGGTGCAACGGGGGCGGTGGTCATACCGCCACTAAAGACAATGGCGTGCTGAAATTTCCCTTTGAATAAAGGCGAAATCAACATTGCCATCACATCACGTCCGCCTGCCGAAAATCCAGCAACGGTCACTTGGTCGGCTCGGCCACCAAAGTGTTGGATGTTTTGATGTACCCACTGCAGGGCCGCCAGTTGATCTAACAAACCAAAGTTACCTGAGGCTTGTATTGGCTGCTCTGTTTTTAATGCTTTGAGCGGATTAAACCCTAACACCCCTAATCGATAATTCACTTGTACGATGACCGCATTCAATGCTTTGGCCAATGCTTGAGGGTTAAACTCATGGGCTTCGCCCGTTTGGTTATTACCACCGTGAATATAGACTAAAACGGGCAGCTCATGCTTAGCGTGCTCAGGGCGATAAACATCTAGATTCAAACAATCTTCTTTTCCTTCAAACTTCCCTTGTTGCCACTGGGGACAAATCGCCCCCTCTTGTGTTGCTTGAAAGGTACCTTGAATGGGTTTAGCTGACTGAGGTAATTGCCAACGCAATGACCCTATAGGAGCTTGTGCATAGGGAATGCCTAAAAAAGCATCCACCCCTTGTTCACTTTTACCAACCACTTTAGCCGTGTCTGAGAGCGAAACGATGGGGCTTGCTAGTACCGTGCCGGCAAACATTACCATTAGCACAATGAACAGCCCGCGCTTAAGGGCGTATTGAATGCGCATATTTTATCCTTCCATGTTTATTGTGAGACTTTTACACGACTACTGCGCTTGCCAACACTTTGTTAACAACAGACTCAAAATGCTCATTTATAGCGCTTTCTCGTCTGTTTTTGCCGCGTCTTGGCGTCGCTCATGACATAGTGCAAAGGTCTCATTGTTTTTCTTTTACCCAAAAAAGAAGTGTGCCAAATACAATCTAGCTAGACTGCATTTGGCAATGATCAAAATTCCCTCTCTATTTAATGGCAAATAAATGACGAGGCACTATCCTTATTTCCCCCTTCATAAACCGCAATCGTAGGATATGGACACAGTGGGCGTTTTGCCTTTAACAACGTTTTAGTCACTTCTGGATTATCCGCTCTCGCTTGGCTAATCACTCGACCAGGAGACTTCCCTTTTTCCACCCAAGCAATCAAAGGAGATAACACATCAAACTGATCTAAAGACGGACCACCTTTTCCGTGTGGCATGCCTGGGACTTCATAAAAGGTCACAAAGTCACGGGCTTTACCATTTTGGTTTCGGTTCAATTTGTTATACCAATGAATCGTATCCACAATAGAAAATACTGGGTCGCTGTCTCCTTGGTAAATAATCATTTTTCCACCCGCTTTTTTGAAAGCTGACATGGTTGGGTTCGCAGCATCTGGCGGTGTCATAAATTCCATTGATGACTCAGGAAAGGCTTTTGTTTTGGCATAGATTTTGGGCGCATCTGTATCGAAATTAAACTTCAACAAATAATTAACCAATGCTTTTGGTGTCCCCTTCACATGAGTTGGCGGTGTCGTAAAGATTTGTGCCAATGAAGACGCTCCCATCACAGCAATGAGAGGGTTATAACCCCAAGCAGGAATAGGGCTTTCTACCTTCCAAAAGCGCCAATTTTTTGAACTCATACCAGCATCATAATACCAACGACTGTATAACGCTTTACCTTGGCTATTATGGGGACCATTATGAATCGCAACTAAAGCATTGACTTTGCTTTGACTCAAACAATCTTTTTGCCCTGCATGACAGACTAAATCTTGCAAATGAACGAGCTTTTGGCACTGCTTAGGATTAAAAATCAGACCATCTTTTAGACCATCAAGGTCATCACATTGTTTTAGAATATAGTGACTCACTAACGACATGTCTTTGGGGGTAAGAGATTGCTTGAGATCGCTGTTTACCGCGTGAAGATGCTGAATATCCCAAGCATGTTGTATCGCCGCCTTGGGCAAATTAAAACCTGGGTAACCGACAAGAATACCATTAAAGAAATCGGGGAAGCGGGAGGCTGCTACCATGGCCATACGACCACCATTTGAGGCTCCAATACCATATCGATATTTCGCCGCTTGCCCATAAAACTGGGTAATCATCTGGTTCGCAACAGGATATAAAAGCTCAACGGCTTTGTAGCCATAAAGTGACCTTGCCCGAGCATCCCATCCAAAACCGCTCCCCCCTGCTAATCCCATATCTTTAAACTCTTGCTCATCATGGCCCCCATTACTGGACACCACCGCCATTCCTCGGTTTAAGGCATACTGTTTAGGGGTAAGACTGGAGGCATTCCCTAAGGCGGGAACGACAATACCATCGTTTCCACCATTAAATTGATAAGCAAAATCGTGGTGCCAGTTTTTCGGCAAACGGAGCTCAAAGCCAATGGCATAATTCCGGCCATCCATGCCTTTATAGGGGTCTAAAACCCCTTCCACTCGACAATTCTCAACCAACGCATCACCGGTTGGTGATTCCCATTGTGCAGACTTGATGGTCAGCCCTGGTGCATGAAAGGTTGATGGATCACAGGCCATCACACCCGCCTTGGCAACCATAGGTAAGGCCAAACAAAGTAACCATGCTTTATTCATTATAATATTCCTTATTAATTGTTATTGTCGGAAACAGTTAAATACTAATACTGTTTTGAATATTTTGCATACTAAAAATATTCAATGAATAAGCGACGCCTCTATGGTATAAAGATATGAGTGAAGCCATAAGGAAGGGTAATCAATATGCAGCACGTCACCTCATCAGCACTGCCATTAGAAAGTACGCTTCATAATAGATTAAAGGCAACGGACTTTCTTGACTGCTACTCGGTTGAATCGAATCTATCGCCGCGTCATGCCGCAGACATTATTACAAATTTTCCTGGGTGGGCTCAGTGTTTGATTGGTATGAGAAACACTCTCACAGCTCCTTTTGGGCTGTTAAAAGAGGGGCCGGAAACGCTAAATAAAGTGGGATTTTTCCCAGTAGAATCTGAAAATAGCGATGAACTTATCGCTGGGTTTAACGACACACATTTAAACTTTAGAATTTCTGTTATGTCACAACATGGACGTGTCTTTTTAGCCACTTGGGTGCATCCCAACAACCCAGCGGGCCAACTCTATCTAAAAGCGATTCTTCCCTTTCATGTGCTTATTGTTCTTAATGCTTTAACCCGCGTCAAAACGGCAAGTAAGACCGTATAATAACAAAAAAGCCGCAACGACTGAGCGTAACGGCTTTCGGTGTTTGTCTTATAATAAAGACAATGACGTCTTATTAACCACTATTAATTTTGGTTAATAAAGTAATTTACTACATAAGCAGGCAACTCTGCCGCTGGCACAACAATTTGCTCCATAGTATCGCGGTCACGCACCGTTACTGGCGCACCTTCTTTCTCGATAGAGTCAAAGTCGACCGTTACACAGATTGGCGTTCCCACTTCATCATGGCGGCGGTAGCCTTTACCCACATTGCCTGTGTTTTCATAAAGAATACGACCCAATCCTAATTTCTGTAGCTTGTTTTTCAACTCTTTCGCTAACGCTACGATTTCAGGCTTGTTCTTCTTAAGCGGCATAATAGCCACCTTGATTGGTGCTAGATGCGGTTTGAACTTAAGCACAGTACGTGTCGAACCGTTTGGCAACTCTTCCTCAGTGTAGGCTTCTGTCATCACCGCCAATAAACCACGGTCGAGTCCTGCAGAAGGCTCAATACAGAAAGGCACTTCCCACTTGTTTTCTGCCAAATCGCGCATGGCCAATTTGGTAGTCGAGTGCTCGTTCTTTTTCACTTTAGCAGACAAGCCAAACTCTTCTTGCGCTTTGGTGTGGGAGCCCAAATCGTAGTCGGTACGGTTTGCCACCCCTTCCAACTCTTCAAAACCATGTGGGAACTTGTACAAGATATCCACGGTGGCTTTTGAGTAATGGGCCAGATCGTCACCAGTTACGTATTCAAACTGGATATTGTCTTCCGATAGACCTTGATCCAACCACCATTGCTTACGCAGGTTCACCCAAGTTTCATGCCACTTTTCGTCTTCACCCGGCTTGCAGAAGAATTCCAACTCCATTTGTTCGAATTCACGAACACGGAAAATAAAGTTACGTGGTGTGATTTCGTTACGGAACGATTTACCAATTTGCGCAATACCGAATGGTAAGGTGCGAGCAGTAGAGTCCACAACGTTTTTAAAGTTTGTGAAGATGCCTTGTGCCGTCTCAGGACGAAGGTAAGTGTAGGACTCTTCGTTCACCATTGGACCAACATTGGTTTTAAACATTAAGTTAAAGTCACGAGGCTCAGTCACATTAGTTGAACCACAATTATCGCAGACTTTAATGTCTTTCATATGGTCAGCACGCATACGCGACTTACACTCATGGCAATCTACCATGGGGTCAGTGAAAGTATCTTCATGGCCAGAGTATTTGTAGACATTTTTGTTTTGAATGATAGCGGCATCCAACCCTTCCACATCGTCACGCTCGTAAACCATTGCACGCCACCAAGCTGCTTTTAGGTTGTTTTTTAATTCAATACCTAACGGACCGTAATCGTAAGCACCTTGCATACCACCGTAGATTTCACTGCCTTGGAAAATAAATCCGCGACGTTTACACAGGGAGACGAGTTCATCCATTGTTTTAGCTGGCATTTCTAAACACACCTTAAGCAAGTTGAAATTAGTTAGATGTACGTACACCACAGCTCGCGTACATCTGAAGGAAAGTTAAATTCTAGCCAGACATTGTACTCTGAGCCTGAATTTCGCTCAATGGCGAATGACGATTACCACGGAACTAAAGCCGTACTAACTTCCTCAATAACCACGAGTTATGACAAGAATATGCAATTTATTCGGAAGTTTGCGTATTTTTTTTTGCCATTTTGTTAGATAATTCTTTTTTTTTACACAAAAATTTTATATTTTCGGCTAAAGGTTTTTTATGCGATATTCTGTCACCCCCATGCTTCTATTAGGTCTATTTGCGATAGCTCCTTTTGTTGTATTGACCATTATTACACTGGCAGGCATACAAATCATGGGATACTCGGGACAGGCACTTTTTGCTTCCTACAGCGCCATTCTTTTGAGCTTTGTTAACGGAGTGATATCTGGACAAGTACTTGAGGGAAAGCAACAAAAATACAGCAAACGGACAATGGTATTAAACCATCTGATTATGTTGATTGCTTGGGGAAGCCTGTTTATGAGAGTGCCTGAACTGTCTATTGGTGTCTTACTACTAGGCTTTATTACGACTTTTTGGCTAGATGGACGTTGGTTAAGATTAGTTTCTCAATCTTATAAAGCTTATTCGAAGATCCGTTTTGCGCTTACTGTCGTATTAAGTGTTTTGCACATTATTGTGCTCTTCCCTGTGTATTAGGTCTTTTTATCAGATCTTCCCTGGGGAGATCTGATCATCCTAGCCGATAGGAGACACTCTATGTTGACCATTTTTTACGACGGCTTTTGCCCACTTTGCCTTGCGGAAATGCGCGAGTTAAAAAAACTCGATGAACATCATCGACTCACATTCGAAAACATTCATCACGAGGACTTTACCCAACGTTATCCTCACATCGACCCCATTAAGGCCGATAGAATCCTTCATGGGCAGTTAAGAAATGGCAAAGTCATTCAAGGGTTAGACGTGACCTGCATGGCCTGGAAGCTAGTGGGCAAACATCGATGGATGCAAATATTACGCTGGCCTATTGTTCGCCTATTTGCTGATCTGGGTTATCGAGGTTTTGCAAAATACCGTCACTCGATTTCTGCTTTTGTGACGGGTAAACCGCGCTGCACCTCCTGCGAAAAAGGCCAATGTGATCTGTCCTGACAAAAACACATCCCCTCTTAAACTTTACTGAGACATAAAGTACACTGATTGGGGATGCATTTGCCCACTTATGATCACCGACAGTCAATCGCACAAGGAAAGTTGCAAAGCTTAGCAACGTGTTTGAACACGGCGCTCTTGTCTATCATAAGCTACGAATGCATCCCTCTCATATCATGTCTGTTATTAAGGAAAATACGTCATGCAATTTGATGCTCTCGTGATTGGTGCCAGTAGCCGCATCGCTCAAGCCGCCATAGCGCAACTGTCTAGTCAGAATGATTGCCGAATGATTTATACGGTTAGCCAGTTTCCTCCTCGCCTTTTCAGTCGAAAAATCAGGGCACTATTGAGCGATTATTCCCAAAAAAGCATTGAAGAGATCAGCCAGCATCTGCAAGAACACACCAAGAATCTTACGAAAGTTCTTATCTGTAACGGTGTCTTGCACAATCCACACTATACCCCGGAGAAAAAGCTAGAAGACATTCAAAGTGACCACTTAGCAGAGCTGTATAGGAGCAATGCCATCGTCCCTATGCTTTGGTTAAGTCGGCTGATTCGGGTACTTAAAGGAGAAAACGCCACACAGGTGACCCTGTTTAGCGCACGAGTCGGCAGCATTTCAGACAATCAATTAGGCGGCTGGTATGGTTACCGGGCCTCAAAAGCGGCACTCAATATGCTCATACAAACCAGTGCGATTGAATACGCTAGGCGCGCAAAGAATGTCAAGTTGATTGCTTTTCATCCTGGAACAACCGATACCCCTTTATCCAAACCCTTTCAGAAATCCGTTCCAGAAGGCAAGCTTTTTACACCGGAGTTTGTTGCACAAAGATTATTATCCATCATGGACAACGCCAAGATGGATAATCAGGCCAGCTTTATCGATTGGGATAATAAAAAAATTGAGTGGTAACCGCCGTATTTCCGTGACATCACGATAACGGCTAAATCATATCCAAACTAAGAAACAATCTTGGCGAATCCACCGATGCACTGGGTGATCGGTGAACCACCCCTCTTCCCATGGCAGTAGGCCAGGTATTGCCTTTCATTAAGGCCACATCTCCAGCATCTAATTGATTCACCGTTCCAAAAGAAGCCAATCCCGTATTTTTCTCAGTCCATTTAACCAAATGACCTAACTCGGCGCGGACCGCATGCGCATCATGAAGCCACTCAGAGCCCTGCCCTAAATAGGTGGTAATCAGCCGACACGGAATATTATCCACATGAAAGCGCGGACACATGGCTTTGGATAGCACGGCCAATCTCAGCCCCACCTCTGACAGGTCAAATAAACAGGCAAACATATCCATTAATGTACGCACATCTTTAATAAAGACCTCTTTATTAGTGTCGTCGGGTAGAATACGAATTAATAACTTTTCAATGTGCTCTGGCGCACCTTGATCTTTAATATTCAACTGCGGTGCAGAGGCTATTAGGCTTGTACAGTAAGTATCAACGTCCTCAAGCGAGCGTTTCCATACCACCATATTGAACGAGTCTTGGTAAATATCCCCAAAAACATCTGGCTCTTTCGACTTAACAACAGACAGTAATGTTCTATCTGCTTCCAACGATTCCAATGGTGCTTGCCGTGCCGTGTTCATATTGCTTTAAACCTATCTTATATTTTGAAATGATATAACATTACAATAATAAAAAACAATTTGTCTATAAAAATGTAAAAAAGTCAGTAACCAGCAATTAAAATGCCGTCATAAAGACGGCAATTCATGCGCTCATTAGAGCCCTGTAGACATGAACAAGACTGATCTACTTCAACAGAGGATCATCTTTAGGCAAGTGCTTTTGAATCCATAAAGCCAACTTATGCTTCATGGCAGGAAGGTTCTCTTTATCGGCAGGCAAACCAACCACAAGCTTATCCAGTACCAACAAGCGATAAATCGCTTCAACTTTTTCATTGGCTGACATAGTGGAAGAAAAACCAGCATAACCTCTTTTTAAAGCGTAGTTCTCTCCCACTTGTAATGCTCTCTTGCTCAGAGCCGCTTCATTCTTGATCTTCTTCATACGACGATCCTTTCTCAACATGGAAGGAGGAGAGAGCATTGGACCCTCTACCTGATATCTCAGCGAGGACCTCTATAAACAGCGTGACTCTCTCCATCATTTACTTTCAATAAGCATGAAAGCAATAAATACCTTAAAGAACAAGCTTCTATCTAGCTTTTTGCCTTATAAAGCCAAAAAGCTTCAATAGAGAGGCCATTGGCGACTTTAAATCCCTAAGATGACTTGTAACCACTTTTAAACAACAGGTAATTAAACCTTAACACTTCCAATTTAAGATGCTTTTATACTATCGTTCATTTTTTTGACTTAAAACAACAAAAACTTACATTTAGAGATTTTTAAATATGACTGCGTGTGCTTAAATTTTAAAAAATGAATTTAAATCATCTACTTATATAGCATAAAAAGAAACTATCACTTTCTTTTGATTAGATTCAATACGGAAAAAAGAAGTCTCTTTAGAGTATTTTTATACTCAAAATGGCTTTATACGGCAAAAAACCAAACAAAAGTTAACACTTCTATCGCAGTTAAGGATCTTCCAATCTATGTTGTCATTTCTAAAAAAATCCCCCTTGCCGAGGCAACTTGGCATCGCTACATTGCTCTTTGTTACGATCGTTTTTGCCACTTTAGTGTTTATTATTAACGCCCAGCTTAATGAACACATCAGTACCATTGTGACGGATCATGAAAAAAAAGAATTGGAGCTGGTCTGTAAGCAATTAGAAGCAAAATACCATTCTCTAGAAGATCGCCTTCAACGCAATGGCATGCTTTTGGGTACAATGCTTGAAGGAGCAAAGGTAAACTCAAACACGCCTGACACAGTGAATGGCATGGCGATTCCATCGCTGCAATTACATGGTGACACCATCAGTGGTCAAAGCCGTTTCATTCAGCAGTTCGCTCATTCTACCGAATTGGATACAAACCTCCTGATCAAGCAAAACAATCAATTTATTCGAATTGCCAGTTCATCAGCGAATTCTTCCTCTGTAGGTTCTTTATTAAATGAGAGTAATAAGGGCTACCAAGCGCTAGAAGACGGCGGACATTTTATTGGCGTCGACACCGTACATGGTCAACAATATTTTGCCAACTACAACAAGGTTCCAGGACACAGTAATCTATATTACGAACTGCTCATCCCACTTAATAGGATAACAGGGGCATTAGCCAAATCATTAAATACACTGAGATTTGGCAAAAGTGGCTATATTTATGTCACACAAGCAGGCAACCACCCAGGCACATTTGTTCTTCATCCTAACAAACAGATGGTCGGAAAAAATATTTTTACCCTTTTCCCAAGCCTTAAAACGACGTTCTCTAAGATGTATGAAAAAGATCATGGCATCGTTCATTACGACCTAAAAATTCCAGGAGTAACCGCCACTCCCCGCCCTGCTCTGGCTCTGTTTGAAAGAGTCAAAGACTGGAACTGGGTCGTGGTACTAAAAACCTACGACGACGAATATCAAGCCGAAATTCATGCAACCCTATGGATTGTTAGCGCCGCGTCCCTGATTTTTGGCCTTTTACTCATACTATGCCTATGGCTATACATACGCCGCGCACTTAAACCGTTAAAAGAAATATCCAAAGGCCTGCATGAATTAGGAAAAGGCAATTTGGCTTTTCGCTTTCACGATACTTTGATTCCAGATTCCAATAATGAAATCGATTTATTGCGTAATGATACCATTCATATGCGCGATAATTTGATTCGCCTCATTCAAAGAGTCCAGCATTCGAGCATTGAACTCCTCCATTCCAGCCACGAGATTTCAAACGTCAATAAAGCATTAACCAACAGCGCGAATGACAGCCAGGATGTCAGTACTCAAGTGGCTTCTGCTATTGTTCAGATCTCGACAACCATTGAAGATGTCGCACACAATGCAACCGATGTCTCTACCGAATCAGACAACGTCCAAATCATTACGCAAAACGGCAATGAGGCGATGCAACGCGTCGAAGAAACAGTTGGCAAGCTTGCCAATGCGTTTAGTCAAGCTTCAGAAAGCATCGAGGATGTTGAAAAAAGCTCAACCGAAATTGGTAAGGTAGTCTCTGTTATTAATGAGATTGCCGAACAAACCAATTTACTGGCGCTGAATGCGGCCATTGAAGCGGCTCGCGCGGGTGATCAAGGACGAGGCTTTGCCGTCGTCGCTGATGAAGTGAGAGTCTTGGCACAACGCACGCAACAATCCACAGAAGAAATCCGCAAAGTGATTGAGACACTACAACTAAACAGCCGCTCCGCAGTAGAAGAAATGGAACAAGGGAGAAACCAAGTAGATAATAGTGTCAGCCAAGTCCTAGAGACGCGAAATATTTTGTCCCGTATACTGACGTCGATGAAAAAAGTCTCGCTTGGCACAACAAATGTCGCCACATCGACAGAAGAACAAAGTGTTGCCGCCACACAAATTCGTCAAAATACAGAAGCTCTACGCGAAGCCTCAAGCAATACATTAACTCAAGCAGATACCTCACAAGGTCATAGCCAAAATATTCAACACATGGCCACAAACCTTCAAGAAGATCTCCAAGCCTTCATCCTACCATAATGCCACTATTGCCCACTCTATTTACCTAGAGTGGGCAATCCAAACCCACTTGATGATAGATCCTTTCAGGTTAATTCATTTATATGAATTTACTTTATTTAATTAAATAGTATTGCTGTATACAAATCTATCAATATAATAACAAAGAATTACAAAATAAAACAAAGAAACAAAAAATTGCTTGTTTCATAACATCATTGTGAAAACGCTTCTCTTTTAAATGACTCAACTACAATATCCCCTGAATTAAGGATCCATGAGATGCTCGCATTTTTCAAAAAATACCCGCTACCAAGGCAACTCGGTCTAGGGACACTCGCTTTTGTTATTATTATCTTCGTTGCTTTAACTTTTATCATCAACGTACAACTAAAACAGCAAATCAATGACATTGTTATCAGTCATGAAAAAAAAGAAGTCCAGTTGGTCAGCAACCAACTTGAGGGCAAGTATCACTTAATGCAACGCGTTATGATGCGCAACGGTGCTCTTCTTAATGATATGCTGGAACAGGTAACTGTCGACTCGAATACGCCACTGACCATTAACGGTACGCAAACCCCCTCAATCAAGTTAAATAACCAAGTTATTAATGGAAATAGCCGTTTTATTCAACAGTTCGCTACATCGACAGAATCTGACGTAAGTCTGCTGATCAAGCAAGGAGATCAGATCATTCGCGTTGCTAGCTCCATGAACAATGTTTTGGCTGCTGGTAGTGATTTAGGAAACAATACAGAAGGTTACAAAGCCATCCAGGATAATTCCGATTATTTGGGTGTAGATACACTCAATAATGTCTCCTACTTCACTTACTATAAAAAAGTATCGGGGCAGAGCAACCTATATTATGAACTGCTTATTCCTATTCAAAAAATCACGTCACCAATCGCTAATACGCTAAATAAAATGGTGTTTGGCAAAACAGGGTATGTCTATGTCACGGCGGCAGGAAAGCATAAAGGGGACATCATTATTCACCCGAGTAAAGCCTTAGTCGGGCAAAATATGCTAAGCCGTAATCCACAACTCGCGAATACGTTTGAAAAACTGTTTCAACAAAAATCAGGCATCATACACTACTCATTAAAAGTAGAAGGCCAAAACACCTCTGCTCGTTCCGCTATTGCCCTGTTTAAGAGAGTAAAAGGCTGGAACTGGGTCGTGGTATTAAAAACTTATGACGATGAATATCAAGCCGAAATTAATAAAACCTTATGGATTGTCAGTTCGGTGTCTGCTGCATTTGGCCTAGCGCTAGCAATAGTGTTGTGGCTGTTTATTCGTCGTGCACTTTCGCCAATTAAAGAAATTTCTCAAGGATTGCATGAATTAGGAAGAGGCAATTTGGCTTTTCGATTTCATAATAAATTAAGTAAAGACTCCAATAATGAAATCGATTTATTGCGTAATGATACCATTCATATGCGCGATAATTTGATTCGCCTCATTCAAAAAGTCCAGCATTCGAGCATTGAACTCCTCCATTCCAGCCACGAGATTTCAAACGTCAATAAATCACTAACCGACAGCGCGAATTACAGTCAGGATATCAGTACTCAAGTGGCTTCTGCTATTATTCAGATCTCGAAAGCCATAGAAGATGTCGCGCACAATGCGACCGATGTCTCTACCGAATCGGACAACGTCCAAGTCATTACGCAAAACGGCAATGAGGCGATGCAACGCGTCGAAGAAACGGTTGGTAAGCTTGCCAATGCGTTTAGTCAAGCCTCAGAAACCATCGAGGAGGTTGAAAAAAGCTCAACCGAAATTGGTAAGGTAGTCTCTGTTATCAATGAGATAGCCGAACAAACTAATCTACTGGCGCTGAATGCGGCCATTGAAGCGGCGCGTGCAGGTGAGGAAGGACGAGGTTTTGCCGTCGTTGCAGATGAAGTGCGAATCTTGGCACAACGCACACAGCAATCCACAGAAGAAATTCGCAAAGTGATTGAGACACTACAACTAAACAGCCGCTCAGCGGTGAAAGAGATGGAACAAGGGAGAGACCAAGTAGACAATAGTGTCAGCCAAGTCCTAGAGACGCGTAATATTTTGTCCCGTATACTGACGTCGATGAAAAAAGTCTCGCTTGGCACAACAAATGTGGCCACCGCGACAGAAGAACAAAGTGTTGCCGCCACACAAATTCGTCAGAATACAGAAACGCTGCAAGAAGCCTCTGGCAGCACGTTAACACAAGCGGATGCGTCGCAAGATCACAGTAACAACATCCACCAATTGGCTAACGATCTTCAAGAAGATCTCAAAACCTTTAAACTAAAGTAAGATGAGATACTAAGGAAGGTTGTAAAAGACCTTCCTTATGTTCCGTCCACAAAACTGTAGCATTCGATTCTAACCAACGTTGGCTATTGCTCATGGTCACAGTATCATACCGTGACCACAAGGAATGATTATGCCGAATTTAGCCCGTTTACAGCACCGCCATTGCTATCTCTTCACAGGAAATACCACGCAAATTTACGCCGCTTTTTCCTGCGTTTCTAATACACAAGATTCAATCCTCATTTGTACCCACGATGAAGCGATTTATCGCGACCTCAATAAACGACCAAACGCGGATATTCGCTTATTTAAACAAATAAAGAATACCCTTGGACAAACCTATGACGCCATTTTAATCGATATAACATGGGGGATCTCTGCTAGTGTGATCGCCATATTAGCTGGCGCAGTAAGAGGTGATGGAGTATTTGCCATCGGCTTACCGGATGCACCTGAGCATAATTGGCTAAGCCAAGAAGACCAGGAAATGGCCCGCTATCTACCTTGGCCTTATCGCCCTGATCAAATAAAGTCGCACTTTAAACGCTATATCCTCAACCAGCTTATCCATCCACACAGCCCCTTCCAATATATCTGCCCTCAACAGATTGATAGACTTACACCGCCACAAAACCATACAGTGCGCCACCCCCAGCACAAAATCACTCTGACACAAGAACAAGAAATCGCACAAAAGTCTTTATTATCGTCTTCCGACGAGACTCATGTGTTGATAGCTTCACGGGGGCGAGGCAAATCCACCTTACTTGGTGATACCCTAGCCAAGTGGGTAAAAGCGGGTAAGAAAGTCGCCGTTACCGCCGCCACACCAGACGCATTGGTTGCCCTTCGCAAACAATATGATGATCAATTCACCTCATTTAACGTGTCATCTGATAACAAAGAGATGGCACCAGAGATGCCTTTTTATGCACCGGACACCCTGCTATTGATGGAGGACCAATGGGAACATCTGATTATTGATGAAGCCGCTCGTCTTCCCATTCCCGTACTAACCGCTCTGTTGGATAAGTCTAAGCAATGTGTATTTAGCACAACAGATTATGGCTATGAGGGGGCAGGACGAGGCTTTGGTATTCGCTTCTGTCAGACTTTAGAAGCGCCACGCGAAGGAAAATCAACGCCCTTAAAAAGGCTCTCTTTAACCCAACCGATTCGATGGGGGGAAAATGACCCACTCGAAAAATGGGTTAATAACACATTTTTTCTATGTCCACCGTTTGAAGCCCATTCCAATACTTCAGAGCAAAGTGCAACACAGCTCATCAGTACCCGACAAGGACAAGAGTGGCTACAGGAACCTGAGCATCTAAAAGTGACTTTTTCGCTATTAGTAAATGCTCACTATCAAACTTCGCCAGATAATATTAGATGGATGTTGGATGACCCAAGTGTCACCACGTGGTTAGCTCAATCAGACTCCCCCAACAAAGCGGCTAAACCAGCGCAGACAGAGATCCCCACGATAACGACAAATCCTCTGGTAATGAGTAATATGACCATTAACAGTGTGGCAATTATTACCGAAGAAGGTGACCTACCAGACGATCTAAGCCAAGCCGTACTAGAAGGCTCCCGCCGCCCTAGAGGCCACCTCGTTCCTCAGTCGCTAATGGCTCATGAAGGCTTCATCGAAGCGGGACACTATCGCTATTGGCGTATCAGCCGCATTGCCACTCAGCCTAACCAGCAAGGTCAAGGACTAGCGAGCCATTTGCTCAAACAGATCACAGAAGCCGCCCGAAGCAAAGTCGATTTTCTTTGTACCAGCTTTGCCGCTAGCCCTGATATCGTTGCGTTTTGGCAAAAAAATGGCTTTATCAGTGTAAGACTGGGTACGAGCAAAGACAAAGCCAGCGGCAGCTACTCTTTGATGATGGTCAAACCACTCACCTCACTCGCCGAGCAACAAGCCAAACAGTGGTACAGTCTGTTTCTGAAGCGTTTTCAAACGAATTTACTACTCTGCTATCAAGACTTATCCACAGCGCTTATTATCCAGCTTGTTCAATGGCCTCATCAGGTAATCTCCCCTGCTCATGTATTAATAAGCGAACAGGACAAACAGGACCTACATCTGTTTTGTTATGCTCATCGCCCTTTTGATAGTGTTCGAGCGGCCCTTTATAACGCGTTTTTTCAGTTAGCCTACCAAGGTAAACTCAAAGCGCATTCATCATTCGATACTCTGTTGTTTGATGCCATATTAGGTAGAGCGTCGTCGTCTCAGTTGAAAGCAGCCAAACTGACAGGGCGGAAAGCCCTTCATTTGGCTTTGAAACAGACACTCAAACAGGCAATATTTGCCCCGCCTAAGAGCCAGTCCTAGTTAAGACTTGGTCTCTCCTTCTTGATCTGCCAGCCAATCTTTCTTGATCTCTCGCTACGCCTACTTCAATAACAATAAAAATTGGCGGAAATCCACCCATGCCCGTTATTTTATGTGTGAGCTTCCACTCTTAATATCTTCATCAGCCTTTGTATTATTTTGGCCAAAATCCAATTTATTCTATTAAATTCAAATAGTTAGATATAAATACAAAGAATTGGCATGGATTGTGTAAACAGTAAGACAGCAACGATTAAATGTGCTGCACTCGTTTGGCTAAGATCAAACGACAATAAAAATAACTATCTCGTTTTGGAGTTTTAAAATAATGAAAAAAATCAGCCTAGCCTTAACCTCTATTGCCCTTTCTTTTGCCACCAACGCAGCATTGGCTGATTCTTCAGCCTGTGATCCTGGCGAACGCGTTGTAAAATTCAGTCACGTTACGGGGGGAACAACTCACCCTAAAGTGGTGGCTGCGAATAATTTTGCTGCACGTGTTAACAAAGAAATGAATGGCAGACTCTGTGTTGAAGTTTTTCCTAACTCAACATTATTTGGCGACTCAAAAGAATTAGAAGCCTTGCTTTTAGGCGATGTTCAATTGCTTGCTCCTTCTCTTGCTAAGTTTGGCTCTTACACGCCTAAATACGCTGTATTCGACCTACCTTTTATCTTCAAAAACATGGATCAAGCCATCCGCTTTACTAACAGCCCTCAAGGTAAAGATCTGCTCTACGCAATGAAAGATAATGTTGGTTTCGTTGGTCTAGGTTACTGGATGTCTGGTATGAAATACTTCTCTGCCAACAAAAAGCTGATCTTACCAAGCGATGCGAAAGGCTTGAAATTCCGCGTCCAAACCTCTGATGTCGCCAAAGCCATGATCAAAGCCATGGGCGCGTCACCACAAGCGATGGCGTTCTCCGAGGTCTACGGCGCCCTGCAAACTGGTGTTGTGGATGGGCAAGAAAATACATGGTCTAACATTTACACCAAAAAATTCTACGAAGTGCAAGACAGCATCACACAAACCGACCACCAATTGTTGGCTTACTTGTTCATGACGTCTCAAGACTTCCTAGACAGCTTATCCCCAGCGGATCGCAAACAATTCCTGCAAATTGCGGATGAAGTAACACAGGAAGCGAACCAATCTGTGAAAGCGAAAGAAGCTGAAAACCGCGCCAATATTTTAAAAGCCGGCGGCAAAATCAATGTATTGACACCAGAGCAACGTCAAATTTGGGTTGAAACGATGAAACCGGTTTGGAAAAAATTCCAAAACGACATCGGTGAAAATCTAGTTAATGCCGCAGCCAACTCATAATCCCTTTGTTTTATGCAGAATGTTGGCTCTATTGAGCCAACATTAGGGCCTTCTCCTCACAGTTTACCTATCTCTTATCCTTGTATAACGAGGTTCGTCTTGCTGTGTCTGCGTTGTGCTTTTAGATAGACAGGTCCACTTGTTCAGGAGACCACCATGGCATACTACTGGCCACATTTATATTTATTATTTTTTATCATCATCCTTTGGGTGCTGGAAAAATGCTTTCCCAAAGCGATGGAACGCGCTGAAGAAAACCTATTAATCATCGTCATTTCTTCGATTATGGCAGTGTCTTTTGGTCAGGTGATTGCGCGTTACGGATTTAATACTGGCTGGGATGCCGCATTGGAATTCAACACCGTCGCATTTTCATGGTTGATTCTACTGGGTATGAGTTATGGCATTAAAACGGGTATCCATATAGGGGTCGACATTGTACTAAACGCCGTACCTAAACCCATTGCCAAAGCCCTATCTCTGTTTGGCGCGTTTGCGGCCATTATGTACGGCTTAATCCTCCTAGATGCAACTTGGCTATCAATGTTAGGCATCGATGCTCGTGGTGGGGCCATCGAGTATTGGACAAAAATGTTCAAAATCGGCATTGGTACTGAAGAGCTGCGTTACCCGGTCTTTATGCAAGAAATGTTTGACCTAAGACCACGTGTTCAACGCTGGTTAGTGCTTATTATCTTGCCGATCAGTTTAGCCATGCTGTCTTATCGCTCTTTGCAGGCCTTTATCGATATTGCGCGAGGAAAGCGCGACATGTTGATCAGCGGTCACGAGGCGCAAGATCTCGTCAGCGCCAACAAAGACTCTTTAAAAGACTAACGCAGGAGCTTTATTGTGGAATCTATTATTTTATTCGGTCTCGTACTGACCCTGCTGTTTATCGGCCTGCCTGTTGGTATCTCGTTGGGCTTATCGTCCATCTTGTTTATTACCTTTTTCTCCCACGACTCCTTGTCGTCGGTAGCAATTTCTTTATTTGGAGCGGGTCAACATTATACCTTGTTAGCCATCCCGTTTTTCATTCTCGCTTCGTCTTATATGTCAACTGGCGGTGTCGCAAAACGCTTGATTAACTTCGCCATTGCCAGCGTTGGACACTTCCGTGGTGGTTTAGCCATGGCGTCCGTTTTGGCGTGTATGATGTTCGCTGCGTTGTCGGGTTCTTCCCCCGCAACCGTGGTTGCTATCGGTTCCATTGCCATTGTAGGGATGCGCCAAGTCGGTTACTCAAAAGAGTTCGCCTCTGGTATCATCGCTAACGCAGGTACATTGGGCATACTCATCCCTCCTTCTATCGTAATGGTGGTGTACGCAGCCGCAACAGATGTGTCCGTTGGTCGCATGTTCTTGGCAGGGGTCGTTCCCGGCTTATTGGCTGGCGTGATGTTAATGATCGCCATCTACGTGGTTGCCCGCATTAAAAATCTGCCGGCAGAAGAATGGAAAGGCTTTGGTAATCTTATCCGTGGTGGTAAAGAAGCGGGTTGGGGCTTATTTCTTGTCGTTATCATCATGGGCGGTATCTACGGTGGTGTGTTCACACCAACGGAAGCGGCGGTGGTCGCGTCCGTCTACTCAATTTTCATAGCACTCTTTGTCTATCGAGATATGGGGCCCCTAAAAGGCCAAACCTGGACAAATGATAATGACGCGCCTCATGCCCGTGTTGGTTTTAACGGCACAGTGTATGGTGTGTCTTTCTTCCTTGTCTGGGAAATATTGTCCTTCTTCGCCTTTGCGGACAGCAAAACCGTGACCGGTGGTGACCGCGCTCTTTGGGGTGCTGTCTTCTCTTTGTTACTCGCGATCTTCTATGTCTACAAGCGCTCTTCTCATCTGAAGGAGTCTATCGCAACCTGTTTGTTTGCTGGCTTGCCTATTTGGGGGCGTAATCTTTCATTGATGCTACGAGGCTTTTTCCCTGCACTGTTTGGTGAAGAGTCTCGCAAGGTAATGCTGGAAGGCACCAAAACCACCATCATGCTGATGTTTATCATCGCCAATGCCCTGTTGTTTGCTCATACCTTATCAGCAGAGCGTATTCCGCAAATGATCACGGAATGGATGTTAGGCGTTGGCTTTAACTGGTTTACCTTCTTGATTGCGGTGAACATTCTCCTGCTCATTGGCGGACAGTTTATGGAGCCATCTGGCTTGCTGGTCATTGTCGCCCCAGTTGTCTTCCCAATCGCGATGAAGCTCGGAGTGGATCCTATTCACCTTGGTATCATCATGGTTGTTAACATGGAAATCGGTATGATCACACCACCCATCGGACTAAACCTCTTTGTGACCTCAGGCATCACAGGCATGAGTTTAGCCCGCGTCGTAAAAGCCGCTACACCTTTTATGTTGGTATTAATGGTGTTCTTGATTCTGGTAACCTACATCCCAGAGCTTTCCACCGCTTTACCTTATAGCGTCATGGGACCAGAGCTAGTGAAATAATAAAACAGTTTTAATGCATTAAAAAAACGCCCAAATCGGGCGTTTTTTTTGTTCTTAACTCCATACAATGAAAATGCTAGAACATCGTGAAGTCAGCGCGAGAGGTAAAAGCCAACAAGCCAGTTTTAGTCGTCTTCGAAATGACCCGCTTTGGCAAATGGACCACCTTGGAAGCGCACCGCCGGATCGTTCGAATCGATAACCTCTTCTTGTAGATAAGCTTCCTGTTCAAACACCTCTGAAGAGTCTTTTGGCGTCCACCCTAGAAATTTTGCATGCTTGTTGTCCCACCAAGTACTTGGGTTATCGGATACACCATACACAACGGTACAACCAAGGCGATCAGCGGCGTATACCTTTTTAATCAAATCCGCTAAATCTCCCTCACTCAACCAAGTCGACAACATACGACGATTCAAAGGCTTTGGAAAGCATGAGCCGATACGTACCAAAGCCGATTCTATCGCAAATTTATCAAAGTAATATTGCGCTAATAACTCACCAAAGCCTTTCGAAACTCCATATAGACTGTCTGGTCTCATCTCGCTTTGCGCATCCAGCAACGTCTCCCTGTCATGGAAGCCAATGACATGATTGGAGCTGGCAAAGAAAATGCGCTTAATACCATGTTTACGCGCCGCTTCGTAAAGGTTGTAGGCGCCTTTAATATTGCCATTGAGAATATTATCGAACGTATTTTCCGTGGACACACCACCAAAGTGTACAATCCCGTCACAGCCTTCGACCAACGCCATCACACTGTCATAATCAGCAAGGTCGCATTGCACAAAGGTTTCACCTGCCCCCAACTCGGTGATTGGATTTACATCCGACAACACAAACTCATTTGCCCAACCCGCCAGTTTGCTACGCATAGCTGTCCCTAAATTTCCGGCAGCGCCTGTTATTAAAACACGTTTCATAGATGACTCCTTAAAGCAAAATTCATCTAAAAAGGAGCGTGAAAATAGACAGCTCCCTCTCGTAAAAATGTAAAGTTAACTGGTGATCCAATTAGGTAAGGCCAACGACACAGAAGGAATAAAAGTCACCAACAGCAGAGCAACCAGAATGGCAATATAGAAAGGCCAAATCGTTTTCACGGCTCGTTGAATAGGCACTTGTCCAATAGCGCAACCAACAAATAAGCATCCCCCAACAGGTGGCGTACATAACCCTAACCCTAAGTTCATCATTAGCATGACACCAAATTGAATCGGATCCATCCCCAAGCCTGTTGCCACAGGCAAAAAGATCGGCGTACAAATCAGAATTAAGGCCGCCATGTCCATAATCATGCCCAATATCAGCAAGATCAGATTCATTAATAGCAAAATAACAACAGGGTTACTGGAGACGGATGTTAGTGCATGAGCCAATACTTTGGGGACTTCATATAAGGCCAGCATGTAACCAAATGCCCCAGCACAACCAACCAATACCATCACCATACCAGTGGTTCTAACAGAACGCACCACGGCCACCCAAAAGTCTTTTAAGCTCAGAGAACGGTAGACTAATCCAGTAATGACAATGGCATAAATCGCCCCAATAGCCCCAGATTCAGTTACCGTGAAAATGCCGGACAAAGAGCCCCCCACGACAATAATCGCGGTGACTAACCCCGGAAAAGAAGCCAAGAAGGAGATAAAAATCACTTTCCAACCAGCAAACTCTTCCGTTGGGAAGTTCTTCCTAATTGAAATCCAACGTGCGGCATAGCCTAACAACAAACACATTAACACCCCAGGTACCACACCCGCCATGAACAGACTGGCCACCGAAATCCCACCACCTGCAGCGACCACATATAAGATCATGTTATGGCTGGGAGGAATCAAAATACCCGCAATGGAGGACGTCACCGTCACGTTCACCGCGTAATCGTCGTCGTAGCCTTTTTCTTTCATCACTGGAATCAACAAGGACCCCAACGCCGAGGTATCCGCCACCGCAGAGCCAGAGATACCACCAAACAGCATGCTAGCGAACACGTTAACCTGGCCTAAGCCGCCACGCATCCATCCTACACTGGCGGATGCCAGACGAATCAGTCGTGCAGCAATACCCCCATGCAACATCAACTCACCAGCAAAAATAAAAAAGGGAATCGCTAACAAAGAGAAAGATGACATACCAGAGATAATTCGCTGAAAGCCAATCATCATTGGAATACCTTCATACCAAAAGGCTCCTAGGGCCGCCATGCCTAACGCAAAAGCAACGGGTACGCCAATAATTGTTAAGAGGCCAAATCCTCCCAATAATAATGCTAAGCCCATATTATTGGCCTCCACTAACAATAGCCGATTGACTAACAAACAATTTTTGAATGCCAACCAAGATACGGTATAAAGAAAAGACAAAGATAAGGCCGCCCGCTACCATAACAGGGGCATAACGAAGGCCATCGGGAATACCTAATAAGGGAATTAATCGGTACCAACCAAACGTCATCAATTCTTGGCAATAATACAGCATGGCCGCACCGAACACGGCAAGGCAGGTATCGATCAGTATATCAATCACACGATTGGCCTTTTCTGGCAACAGTAAAGAGACCATATCAACACTAAGATGCGTTCTTTCATGGATCCCAACGGCAGCCCCCAAAAAGGTAATGGTAATGATCAATAGCATGGCCATTTGTTCCACCCAAGTCGGCGTGTTGTTTAATACGTATCGACCATAGACAAGCCACCCAAACGACACCACCAGTACAATCATACATAGGCCAGAGATCGTCATGGCTAAAAAAGCAAGTGCGTCCAAAAAACGCTTAACAAAAGAGGCCTTAATTGAAGCAGTCATCACATTACTCTTCTACAAAATCAATGATCACCACTGACCGGTAAAAGACAGTGGCACCCGACATTGAGAAGCCTTTACCAGCGATACCGAGTAAAGGCTTCAATAGCTTAAGGTGTTTCTTGAATTTGTTTGATTAGAGGAATGAGAGCGGGGGTGGCTTTTTCTGCTTCAGCATAGACAGGCTTCATCTTCGCCCGGAAAGCGGCTTTGTCTT
Source organism: Marinomonas sp. 63XJN7_7_ISO-PGPR-S23-202 (assembly GCF_056173505.1). NCBI lineage: Bacteria > Pseudomonadati > Pseudomonadota > Gammaproteobacteria > Oceanospirillales > Oceanospirillaceae > Marinomonas > Marinomonas sp. 63XJN7_7_ISO-PGPR-S23-202. The sequence goes on from NZ_CM149677.1 coordinate 4,138,020, forward strand.
TTATCTCATTGACAATCACACCCGCCTTAAGCAATTTGGCACGGCTTTCCTGTACCCGCTCTGCCCACAATTTGCGTTCGAGCACAGCACTGTCTTGGGCAGCTTTCCTCACCGCCTTTTGATCCGCTGGCGACAAGCTATTCCACGCGGCTTTGCTCACGGCCAATACTTCTGGAAGAATCAGATGCTGCGTTAACGAGTAATATTTAGCCACTTCATAGTGATTGCTCGAATCATAAGAAGGCCAGTTATTTTCTGCGCCATCTACAACACCCGTTTTCAAGGCCTGATAGACTTCGGAGTACGCCATGGGTGTCGCGTTCCCCCCCAACTCTTTGACCATGTCGACATACAATTCGTTGTTCATGACACGGAATTTCATGCCCTTCATATCGGCAGGCTTCGTGATCGGATGTTTAGTGTTGTAAAAAGAACGGGAGCCGGAGTCATACCATGCCAAGGCAATAATCCCTTGTTTTGCCATGGCTTTCGCCAACTCTTTCCCTACTGGGCCATCCATTACACGATACATGTGGGACTCATTTTTGAAAATAAAAGGCAATGACACCACATTGACTTCTGGCACCATGGTACCAATTGGCCCAAGGTTAAACTCCGCAAATTGAATGCCGTTTACTTGCAGCATTTGGATCGCATCATTTTGATCCCCCAAGATGCCACCGTTATATACACGCCCAGAAACGCGTCCGTCCGTCGCCTTCTCAACATGCTTCATAAAAGATTCAATCCCCACCGTGACGGGATAACCTGCCGGGTGAATATTCCAACCTTTCCAATCAGCATGAGCTAATGGCGCCAAGGTAAAAGTCGCGGCAATGGAGCCAGTTAACACCAATGCTGAAGCCAGTTTTTTAATGGAACATTTTTTTATCATTATTTTAATCCCCTAATATGTCGTTGATAACGAGCTTATCCAAAAAGCGAGTTGGTCATACAAGCACAGACCTTTTTAACACAAAAGTAATTCATCATACAACATTCATCATATGTTTATTTTACTAAAAAGGTGATACCAATCCTCACACCTCTAGAACAATAGAAGTAACAACGAAAAATAGCTAAATTTAACCGACGGGGGTTAACAGTGGTTTTTGACTAAAATGGGCCGCCAAATTGTCTACCACCAGCTGCGCCATCGCCGCTCGGGTTTCATGGGTACCACTCGCGCAATGGGGCTGTAGAACCACATTGTCTAACGTGAATAAGGCTTCTGGCACGTTTGGCTCATCAACAAAGACGTCTAATCCCGCCCCTTTAATTCCACCGGCTTCGAGAAGCGCGACCAAAGCCTGCTCATCGACCACCGAACCACGAGCAATATTGATAAAATAACCCTGCTCACCTAGCGCCTCTAGCACTTCTCGGGTAATCATACCTTGTGTTTCGGAACCACCAGGAACGGCGGCGACCAAAATATCCACATTGTTCGCCATCTCCTTTAGATTTGAAAAATAGGGGTACCTCACATCGGCTTGCGGACGCCGGCCAAAGTAACTAATCTCCATGCCAAAGCTTTCTGCTCGTTTCGCAATGGCTTTACCAATTCGTCCAAGACCGATAATCCCCATACGTTTGCCTTCGATCCTAGTATTAAGCTGGATCGGACCATCTTGTTGCCATTTCCCTTGACGAACCCAGTCCATACCTGGCACCAGACGGCGTACCGTAGCAAGCGTTAACATCAAGGCCATATCGGCAACATCATTGGTCAAGACATCCGGCGTATTAGTTACTGCCACACCTCGCTTGATACACTCTTCAACACAAATAGAATCAAAACCAACACTGCCACAGGCAACGATTTCGAGTTTAGGAAGCTGGTCCAACAACGACTCAGAAAAGCCACCGCCTCCCGTTGTTATAACCGCACGAATGTCTTCTCCATGGGCTTTGATGATCTGCTGTTTACCAGCTTGATCCGCTAAGTCATAACGATGTAATTGATAACGTTCTGCTAGCACGGCCATTTGAGTTGGGTAGCCAGGTGCGACAACCAATACTTCTATTTTCCCCATAGTAACCTCCTGTTTCGTTCAGCCATAAAAGTACGATGTTAACCGCCAGTCATGGCAATAATCATAGGGATACAAACCACGATCACCACTGACGAAAAGACGGTAGAGGTGGCAATCGCATTGGCGGTCGACTTGCCATCATCGCCTTTTGCCACCGCCGTCACATAAGCGGATGCCGCCGTTGGCGCGGCCAAAAAGACAAACAAAAACAGTAACTCTTTTTGCGAAAAACCAAAGAGAAAAGCCACCAAGGTAAACAACGCTGGACTAATGATCACCTTACAGGCTAAAGCAATCGGAAAACGTTTTGGTAACGCCCAGCCACTGGTCACCAGTGCGCCCCCAATACAAATTAGGGCCAAAGGCAAAGAAAGGTTCCCCACTAAATGTGCCGTTTTGAGAACAAATAAAGGCAGTTTTAAATCCATAAGATTCGCAACCGTTCCCAAGACAATGGAGAGAATCAGCGGGTTCTTTACTAAACTTTTCAACAATGACACCAGATGCAAATGCCCTTTGCTATAGCGCGTCAAAATCACTTCTGCCAGCACATTAAACAGCAGAATACTCAGACCCGCCATAATACCACCTATCGCCACACCCTCTTGGCCAAACATATTCACAACAAGAGCGAGACTAAAAATGCCACAATTACCACGAAAGGCAATTTGCACAAATACCCCTCGCTGTCTAGAAGGCAAATCAAGCCTTACCGCGAGAAACCAAGCAAATAAAAAGGTCAGAATGATCGACGAGGCAAAATAAAGGGCAAAATCCAAACTGATCAAGCCGCTTAAATTATTCGACAACATGCCTAAAAACAGCAAGGTCGGCATCGCCACTTTAAAAACAAAACGTGAGCTAATGAGAATAAAATCATCGTTTAATAAACGAATCCGCCGCAAAAAAGCACCGACAGCAATCATTAATAAAACAGGGGCCGCCACCTCTAAAATAACGCCTTTGGTCTCTAGTAACATATTTCTCTCAATAAAGGGCATGCATTTCAATGCATGCCCTATCAGCTCGTTGTAAAAACCGTTACTTTACACGATGAGCTTACCATCGACTAGCTGAGGAATAGACATAGGGTTACTGTTTTTAATCGCACAAGGAAGCAAAGCTTCTGGGAAATCTTGGTAACAAACAGGGCGCAAGAAGCGGTCTATCGCAGCGCTGCCCACCGACGTTGAACGACTGTCAGAGGTAGCAGGGAATGGGCCACCATGCACCATGGCTTGACATACTTCCACCCCCGTCGGGTAGCCATTACACAACAAACGACCCGCTTTGCGCTCAAACACTGGCAACAAAGTACGCACCGCTTCCACATCCTCATCATTCATCTGAATAGTGATCGTCAACTGGCCTTCCACATGCTCCGCAACGGCTTTGTATTCTTCTAAGCTACGGCATTTTATAATCAAAGAAGTCGACCCGAATACTTCATCTTCCATTCCCTGATCAGCAAGAAAAGCGCTCGCTTCCGTCACAAACACATGGGCTTGGCACTGGTTTGGCGTATCGGCTTGCTGTCCTTTCGCCACTAATGTCACCTTATTATTTGCTTCAAGGGCAGCAACACCGGCACAGTAAGCATCGTAAATCCCCCCCGTTAACATCGTTTGACTGTTCAATGCACGGGTATCTGCGGCGACTTGTGCTAAAAAGTCGTCAAAACCGTCACTTTCTAACGCAACCACCAAACCAGGATTAGTACAGAACTGCCCTGCCCCCATGGTCAATGAGGCAACAAAACCGGAGGCCACATTTTTCGCCTGGGTCGCCAATTTACTTGGCATCACAAAAACCGGATTAATACTGCTCATTTCCGCGTAAACCGGAATCGGTTCAGGACGACGTTGAGCAATATTGACCAGCGCCAGTCCCCCTTTGCGTGAGCCAGTAAAACCAACAGCTTTAATATGAGGATGAGCCACAAGCTCACCAGCTATTTGGTTATCTGAAACAAACAGTAAAGAGAAAACGCCTGCTGGCATAGCCGATTTTTCCACAGCGCTTTGGATCGCACGACCGATCAGCTCCGATGTCCCAGGATGAGCCGGATGGGCTTTCGCTACCACAGGGCAACCCGCCGCCAGTGCTGACGCGGTATCGCCACCCGCCACGGAAAAAGCCAATGGAAAATTACTGGCACCAAATACGGCAACAGGGCCTAAGGGAATTTTTTGCAAACGTAAATCAGCACGAGGAAGCGGCGTGCGATCCGGCATCGCAGGATCAATGCGAGCGTCGCTGAATCCTCCCATGCGAATGACCGAAGCAAACAAACGAAGCTGCCCCATTGTACGACCGCGCTCCCCTTCAATACGAGCCTTTGGCAGTCCGCTCTCGGCAACAGCGCGCTCAATTAAGGCATCCCCTAGGGCAGAAATCTCATCCGCAATACATTCTAAAAAGCTCGCTCTTTTTTCAATGTCCAAAGCACGATATAGGTCGAAGGCTTGCCAAGCCGCATCAACCGCTTGATCCACATGCGCTTTGCTACACCCTAAATAACCAGGCTCAAGAACCTCATTAGTCGCTGGATTAATGCCATGGACTGCCTTGTCCGAGCCTAATACTGCTTGGCCTGCGATGAGTGATGTTCCCTTAAGAATGGTATTGCTTTGCATGCTCTTCCCCTAGTTTTTGTTATGAAAACACTAATACCTAGTTGCTACGCCTCGATTAAAGTGAGTCAGGCCTACACTAATCGAATTTATTGTTGTCCTGGTATCGCTGATACAAATGGTAAGCACGATACAAATGATTGTGCATGGCTTGCTTGGCCCCTTCTGCATCTTTGTTTTTAATACAGTTAAGTATCTCAAGATGCTCTGAGCGCACACGCTGTAAATAGCTGTCCGTTGCGACCTGTTTTAAATCACTGTTTACTAAATTCGCTCTCGGTATCACGTTCTTATTAAACTGCTCATAAAATTGCTTTAAAAACGGGTTGCGTGTTGCGGTACAAATGGCCAAATGAAATTCATAGTCTTCCTTGCGAGCCAGTTCACCACGACTTAGTGCCTCATCAAACGCTTGAAAATGGGCTTCTAACAGTGCCACTTCTTCCTCTGTACGACGCAATGCCGCCAGCTCACACGCCGTGGTTTCCACGCTAATACGCATTTCCAAAATGTGCAAAATATCATCGATGGCAGTTGGATCAATTTGATAGGCAAACAGGGTTTCTGCGGCTTGCGTTCTCAATACACTGGTTCCAACACCACGTTTAGTCTCCACTAAGCCTAACGACTTTAACTGTGTAATCGCTTCACGAATGACCGTTCGACTCACCCCAAACAAATCACACAATTCATTTTCTGTCGGCAGCTTATCTCCTACGGCTATGGCACCCGCAGCAATTTGTTGCTCCAGTTGTTTTGCCACATTACTGGCTAAGCTATCGCTTTTGCCTACCCGTTCAATTTGAAATCGATTTGCCAATTTGCCCTCGCTATTCATGATAAACATGCATCTTTGTCTGAAAATAAGAACATTACCCTAGGGTTCCAGCTCCCACAAGCAAAGGTTTTTATCTGTACGCATTACCCATCAATCATCGAACCAATGCCGGTTTTTTAGGATCAAATGTCCAACCTGGGATCAAAAACTGCATCGCTAAACTGTCATCACGCTGTCCCAATGTGAGCGTTTTGTACAATTCATGGGCTTGTATTAAGTTATCGCGATCCAGTTCGATGCCAAGACCCGCTTTTGTCGGTACCTTGATTTTGCCAGCGCGAATCTTAAGCGGCTCTTTGGTGAGACGTTGCCCATCTTGCCAAATCCAATGGGTATCAATGGCGGTCACGTCACCAGGACAAGCCGCTGCCACATGGGTCATCATTGCCAAAGAAATATCAAAGTGATTATTACTGTGTGAGCCCCAGGTCATGCCCCATTCGTTACACAACTCTCCAACCGCAACCGCCCCTTGCATAGTCCAAAAATGGCAATCCGCTAAAGGAATATCGACCGAGTCCAAACGCACAGCGTTCTTTAATTGCTGCCAGTCGGTGGCAATCATATTGGTGGCGGTTTTCAATCCGGTACGACGCTTAAATTCAGCCATGGTTTCTCGACCAGACCAGGCCCCCTCTTGCCCACAAGGGTCTTCAGCGTAACTCAGCATGTGTTTCACTGGTGTTAAATAGTCTATCGCTTGCTGAAGAGTCCAAGCTCCGTTGGGATCAAGTGTCAGGCGGGCATCAGGAAAAGCCTCATACAAAGCAGCAATACATTCTGCTTCTTTATGCCCATCCAGCACCCCACCTTTTAATTTAAAATCTTTAAAGCCATAACGGGCATAAGCCGCTTTTGCTAAGTTAACAATCGCCTCTGGCGTAGTGGCTTCCTTACCGCGAACCACATCCCAATCGTCCACAGGGTGATCGTAGGCAGGGTAAGGTAAATCGGTTTTTGTGCGATCTCCTAGAAAGAATAAATACCCCAGTGCTTCTATGTCGTCACGCTGTTTACCATACTGGCCAAGCAAATCGACAACAGGCAATCCCATATTTTGCCCCGCCAAATCCAACAGTGCCGATTCAACTGCAGTAATCACATGGACCGCAGTGCGCAAATCAAACGTTTGATTACCACGCACATCGTCAGATTGGCCTGATATGGCATGACGAACCTGACTAATAATCGACTTCCATTTTCCAACGTTCTGGCCTTCAACAATGGCACGACACTGCTCTAGTGTGTTGATAATTTTATCGGTTGCTGGAACTTCACCCAGACCGATATTGCCATCATTATCCTCTAAGACAACAACCGTACGGATAAACCAAGGAGCATGGCCTCCGCTTAAATTTAATAGAAAACTATCGTAACCGGCGACAGGAACAACCTGCATTTTTTTTATTGTTGTAAACATAATACGGGCCTACTTTGTCCATAGAGGCCTTTTAACGCTGTATTGTCACCCACAGCCGTTGCGAAAAGGTCTCTCATAAAAAAAAGAGAAGGCTGGCACAAAACCCCAACCTCCTTAAGGGAGTTAGCTGTTTTTCTTAATAAGCGCTTCTAGTTGGGCATACTCCGCCGCATTGGGCATCGTCAAAGGCGCACGCACAGCTCCTGCTGACTGACCAGTGATGGTCGCCCCTGCTTTGATCAAGCTCACCGCGTAACCTTTTTTCGTATCTCGCAAGCGACAAAAAGGGATGAAAAAGTCTTTAATGATGGCGGTAACCGTATTTTTCTCACCAGCACGCAATGCTTTGTAAAACTTATTGGCCATCTCCGGCATAAAGTTAAACACCGCAGAGGAATAGGTATTCACACCAATAGACAAGTAAGCTTCAGCGAAAATTTCCGCCGTTGGTACACCGCCGATGTAAACCAAACGATCACCAACGGTTTTAATGGTGTCATTCAACGCGGCAATATTGCCCACACCATCTTTCAAAGACACCATATTCGGGTTACGAGCCGCGAGCTCTTTTACACGCTCAGCGGACAAACTGCCATTGGCACGATTGTAGTAGATAAAATGGATGTTGCTTGATGCCATTACCTGACTAGCATACTCCACAATACCATCTTCAGGACATTCCGTCAGAAATGGCGGCATCAACAAAATACCATCACAACCGGCTTCATCAGCAATGCTAACGAATTTCTTAGCGTCTGACACGCTGCGTCCTGCAGAGGCAATAACTGGCACACGGCCTTTTACTGTCGCAACAGATAACTCAACAATTTGGCGATAATCTTCTTCATCAAGTGAAAAAAACTCACCCGTTCCACCCGCAACAAAAATAGCAGACACACCATGCTCAATAAACGACTCTAAGCGCAGGCGGAATGTTTCAGCGTTAAATTTACCATTGGCATCAAAATCCGTTACAGGAAACGACAACAGCCCATCACTCAACGCCGATCTCATTTGTTCTACAGAAAAAGCCATGCTTTTTTCCTCATTATTTATATCGTTGAAAGTAAAGCCTTAAAAAGGCTATTTAAATGATTTAGGAGGTAGTAATTTAACCTATATAATGTATTACATCATACAACAAAGATGACAAATGGCAACCTCTATATCGACTCGCTGTGATCATCAAGTCACCGGTGCTGGATTAAATAACACCAAATCGTTATGTAACCCCAAACGGTCAGCCGCTACTTGCTTACGGCCACTGGCCACGTCAATAATCAAATGAAATAGCTCCCAACCCGCTTCTTCTAAAGTAATCTCTTTGGTGGCAACACGACCGGCGTCTAGATCGATCAGATCATGCCAACGATGACCTAGATTACTGTTGGTTGAGACTTTAATGACTGGCACCACCTCAAGTCCATAAGGTGTGCCACGACCCGTGGTAAACACATGCAAGTTCATCCCGGAAGCAAACTGTAAGGTGCCACAAATAAAATCGCTTGCAGGGGTTGCCGCAAAGTTAAGACCGCGCTTACGAATACGTTCGCCGGGACTTAACACATCAACAATTGGACTGTTGCCAGATTTCGTAATCGACCCAAGGGACTTTTCGACGATATTATTTAACCCCCCTTTTTTATTGCCGGGTGTGGTATTGGCACTGCGATCCGCTTGACCCAAGCTCAAATAATCGTCGTACCACTGCATTTCACGCAGCAAGGCTTTGGCTACCTCTACGCTTTGGGCTCGCGGCGTTAGCAAATGAATCGCGTCACGCACTTCAGTGACTTCAGAAAACATCACAGAACCACCAGCGCGAATAATCAGATCAGAGGCATACCCTACAGCGGGATTGGCGGTAATACCTGAAAAAGCATCGCTGCCACCACATTGCACACCCACAACCAATTCGGACAAAGGACAGGGTTCGCGACGACGTCGGTTCAAACGCTCAAGGTGAGACTCCGCCATTGTCATAATGCTATCAACCATGTCTTGAAAACCGTGATGCGCTTCGTCTTGCAGGCTAACCACATTGTCTTTTAACCATTGAGCCGCATCAGAATTCGGCAAAATATTCACCGCTTGCGCATCGTCGATATCAAGTAAACGATGAGGTTGGAGTTTTTCACACCCCAAACCAATGACCATCACCTCACCACCAAAATTGGGATTTTTCGCCATGTTTTGTAAGGTACGAATTGGCACAATCGCCGCAGGAGCATTGATGGCCACGCCACAACCATAACTATGATTGAGAGCGACCACCCCATCGACGTTCGGATATTTTGGTAACAAATTATGCTTAATGAGCTTTACTAGGTATTCTGTTACACCAGAAACACACTGCACACTCGTGCTGATACCGAGCAAATTTTTTGTTCCCGCAGAACCGTCTGGATTTCTATAACCATCAAAGGTATAGCCTTCTAGGGGGGCAATGTCTGGCTTAGCGCGCGTCGCCAATGGCAGCTCATCCAACTTAGGTGGCGTAGGCATAATCATTAACGCTTCCGACACCCAACGCCCGACTGCCAATGGCTCCTTTGCGTACCCAATCACTTCGTTGTAACGAATGATGTCTTGCCCCTGCCCAATCGCTGTTAGCGTCACTTTATGACCCTGTGGCACTGCTTCTTTTAATACAATACCAGCTTCTAACTCTGCTCCCGCCGGGGCCCCACCTTGATTAACAATAATCGCCACATTATCGTTAGCGTGGATTTTGATTAGCACATATTCATTCATACCTGCCCTCAACTGCATTCAAACTTTTGGTTTTATCATTGTTTTTATGCCACTAATGAAAGCTTTCAAAGCAGCCAAGAATCTCAAGCAAATACTGTCTATATTCACCACAAAAAATCATACATCATACAATTGTCTTTTCAAGGAAGTTTTAGCTATTTCGCTTTTAACTAAAAATGCCGCTCATTTGAGCGGCATTTGATTTGATCTATCTATTTGATTTTAAAAGTAATTATGGAATAAAAAAGTTTATAAGAACACACTAACCAAAGCAGCGATTAATCCGTAGATCGTCATAGGTATAACCGTACGTTTCATAATAAAGCCCTCTTTATGGCTAATACCCAATATGGTTGATACTGCAATGATGTTATTCAAGCAAACCATATTCCCCATCGCTCCACCAACTGACTGCAAGGCTAAAATCAGTGTTTGTGGCAAGCCAACGCTTACCGCGATACTTTGCTGAATGGCACCAAAGGTTAGATTAGACACAGTGGCCGAACCAGAGAAGAAAGCCCCTAGTGCTCCTAGATAGGAAGCAAAATAGGTCCATTTATCCCCAGTTAATTCGGCAAAGGAGTGACCGATAACCAGCACAGGAGAATCTAACTTACCCAACATCATGAACTTCACCATAACTAGGGCCCCCATTAACGAAATAGACGGCCACAGAATACGACGTCGACAATCCGAAAACGCCTCAAACACTTGGCCTTTAGACATTTTGAGGATCGGAATAGAAATAAGCACAACCACTAAAAATGGAATCAAGGCTGGCACATAGAGCGTCTTATAAGCCCATGACACACTGGTTCCAAAAATGTGTGTCAGAGAAATGGCTAACGAATCCGTTACACTTACGTGGGTACTACCAAGGCTACCATGTAACCAAGGTGTCATGTCCGTCAAGATCTGCTTTATACCTAGCTGCTTAATCCGAGTAATAATCAAGATCCCCACTAAGAGAATCATCGGGCTAATGGCGATCGCCAAAGCTTTACCACTTACCCCTTTACGCTTTTCGCTATGTCGCGTCTCATTCGACAAACCAATATGGTGGCGAGCCAGAAACACACTGATGACTAAGCCAATTACACCACCTAACAGCGAAGGGAATTCGTAATTCCATTGGGCAATCAATAAATAGGGCAAAGTACAGGACAAAACACTCAGCAAGATAAAAATAATGTTACGGCGGATATCTTGCCAACTCACCACAAAGCGCAACGCAATAATTGGAATGAACAAAGCCGCAATGGTATGAACAAGAGCGGTATATTGAGAGATACTTAAAATTTCCGCGTCTTTTAAATTTAACGGTGCAAAACCAAACCATGTCGGCGTGCCAACAGCCCCGAACGATACCGGTACCGAGTTCATGGTTAGCGTCAGCAAAATCACTTTGATTGGGTTAAAGCCTAACCCCACCAAAATGGGCGCGGCAATCGCGGCAGGCGTACCAAACCCCGAGGCCCCTTCAATCATAAAGGCAAACGCCCAACCAATAATCATCAGCTGAGCAACAGCATTCGTACTGATGCTCTCTAACCAATGACGCACGATATTCTCAGCACCAGACAATACCATCACTCGATTCAACAATATCGCCCCCGCGATAATTGAAATCGGGGTGAGAGTCGATAACACACCAGAGACTGCATTGGCTAACAGAAGGGTTTGATTCGCATGAAAATAAAAAACCTGAAATATGCCGATCAGTAACGCCGTGGCGGGTAACGCAATATAGGAAGGGACAGGATGCTTTTTTGTCATTGCATAGATTAATAAAACAATAGGTAGTATGGATACCAATAAATCCATTGCATTTCTCCACTAAATGTCCTGATGGACGTCATATTATTTTTGTTTTTTGCAACCAGTAGCTGCAATTAGGAATGCGCCAATTATTAGGGAGAGAAGAGACAAAAACCAACTAGGACTTTTTCAGAAACAATCTAATAGAATTTGACAAAATACAAAATCACTACTAAAAAGAAAATTTATTACATAATAATCAATATGTTAAAGATTTAATCAAGAAACCCTATCCTCGATATTAGTGTAATTTTGGAATCAATGAATTCTTCCTTAGTGCATAATGAAATAATAACAAACACTTTATATAAAATTTTCTTATAAAAAAACGTCTCAAAACTGTGTGCTTAGCTCTCCTCTATGCTCTTTCATCCACTGGGCCAATGAATCCAATGTTGGTTTTAAGGTTTTACCAAGCTCCGTCACTTGATATTCCACTCGTGGCGGCATTTCTGGGTACATGGTTCGTGTCACCAAACCTATAGATTCAAAGGCTCTTAATTGTTTGGTGAGTTCTTTCTGTGTAATAGGCGCTACCGCTCTTTGCAATGCACCAAAACGAATCGCATCATCCACCACGATTAAACGATAGAGAATCGGAATGGCCCATTTTCCTGAGACAAGATTGACAAAATCCACCATGGGGCAAGGCTCATCAGAATGAGCAAATAATGTGGTCATTAATATTTTCCTCTTTAGTACCCATTTGGTACCTACCATTAAAAGCATACTAATATACAGATAATGCGACCACTCAACCAATACAACAAGGTGGTTTTATATGAAACGTCTATTAGGTAAGCATGCTTTGATCACGGGTGGCACCGCAGGAATAGGATTAGAAACTGCCAGACAGTTTTTACAAGAAGGCGCCCATGTCGCTATTACAGGCCGTAGCGACATCGGATTAAAAGCGGCAAAAGAAGAATTTGCTGACCGTCTCTTAGTGTTAAAAAGCGATGCGAGTATTGTCGCGGAACAAAGGCGTCTTGCTGAGCAGATCGGCGTATCTTTCCCTCAATTAGACATAGTGTTTATTAATGCAGGCGATGTCACTCATCAACCACTAGAAAAATGGGATGAAAATACCTTTGATCACGTTCTCAATACCAATTTAAAGGGGCCGTTTTTTCTTATCCAGTCACTTTTACCACACCTCTCCGCGTCTGCTTCCATTATTCTTTGTGGTAGTGTTTCCGCCCAAATAGGTTTGCCACAAAGTAGCGTTTACGCGGCCAGCAAAGCCGGACTCATCTCTTTAGCCAGGACATTATCCGGCGAATTAAAAGATCGAGGAATCAGAGTTAACGCCCTTAGCCCAGGTCCAACACAAACCGATGCCTTTAAAAAATTTGGTCTAGAACAAGAAGAGGAGAACGCTCTGCGAGCGGAGGTAAGCAATCTTATTCCTTTAAAACGCATGGGATCGGCAATCGAACTGGCAAAAGCGGCCGTGTTTTTAGCCTCAGACGAATCCGCTTATATGCTCGGCTCTGAGTTATTGATGGATGGCGGCATTGGCAATGTCTGAGTAGCCACTTAAACAGGCCCGACCCAACGTCGTCTTCGATACCCATCAAAAGCGTGTTTTTTCTCTATACTGACCTCTGGCATATGATGTTTTACCAACGTCACGGTATCAGCAATCAAACTTTCCATCATTTCAGCGCCTTCTAAAAAAGGCGCTTTATAAATCGCCTCAAAGCGCTGCCAACAGTTTTCAGGTTGAATAGGCAACCCCTTTAAACTCTGTTCAAGGCTCTTAAAATCAACAGAGAACATACCGTTTAGGGCAAATAGCAAAAGCCCCATGCGTTTTTGAATACCTGAGATCAAACCATAATAAATGGGTAAATCTTGACGATGAGCATATAATTTCAAATCTGGTGAGGTAATAGCCGCTAGATGTAGAGCAACCACTTCTTGGCGTTTTTTCAGTGGAAAATGCAGATCATTGCGCCATTGTATTAATTGCGAGGAAGATTTTAGTACCATTCCATTTTGAATAACCCATAAGGTTTCTTGAATGGCATTGGTCAGTGGAGCCGTGTCGATACACCGAATAAAACCATCAATGACTTCCTCCGAGCAGTGCCAAAGATCAACTTGTAAGCCATCAACATAAAAATAGTCGGTTATCAAACCATTCCCATCAGGCTTTGAAAAAACAGCATCGGTGCCTGCTGCCCTTTTTACCATCTCCTGTCTATCACTAAGAGAAGGTAAGCTTGTATAAAACAGACCTATTTCAATATCTGAATAATCATCCGCCCAACCTTTAGCGACAGAGCCGCCAATAAGAGCCGTATGGTAATCCATAACGCTCAGACGAGAGAGCAATTTTCGCGCGAACTCAACCCTAAGGGTAATAGCTTGATTCATTTTGTTACCACTCCACAAAAATGGTACGACAGGTAAGCTGTTGTACAAAGAACACACTGTAAAATACAAGGAGGATAGAGTCTACTAGCATTCATTTAATTGCTGATTCTCTGTACAATGATACTCAACTCATTAATTTAGAAAAGGAAGTCTTTGTGAAAAAGCTACTTGGTATACTCGTTATTGTGCTTGCTGCCGTGTGTCTTATTTCTCCCAAAATCATTGCGGGTCAATATCAGAAACAGCTAGAAAGCTTTATTGCCTACCTAAATCAATCAGCAGGTTATCATGCTAAAATCGAATCAATGGATAACTCCTGGTTTGGTTCAAAAGCCAATATTTCGGTGGAGGTTGATCCGTCAACGATTGATCCTAATAGTGCAATCGGCCCCATAAAAGCCAATATCATTCTCGATACACACTATGGCCCGCTATTATTCAATAAACAAAGTCTTATCGGACTGTATTCAACACAGGCCAGCATTCCAGCCGACAAAGCACGCAACACCTTGGTTTGGGATGATAACAAGCCCTTATATCAACTCAACATTACCCGTAGTTTAACAGGCAATCTCACTCTAGCGGATGCAATGCCAAGTATTACGAATAAAGACAAAACCTTGTCATTTAGCGGGTATTCTGGCTCAGGTGAAAGTAAAAACAAAACCTTACATTATCAAGGCTCTCTAAAAAACATCGACGTTAGTGGTAAACAACCCGCTTCACTAAAAGACCTCGCTCTTCAATTCACAATGGATACAAGCGGCGACCTAAGTAGCGGCGGTTTACGTGACAGCGACATGACATTGAAAGTCGGAGACATCCAAGTAGCATCGCAGATGGCAATAAAAGGTCTCTCTATTAACACTCACTCAGATCTGGATAAGAAAACACAGCTAGGTGACATAAAAATCAGCTATGGCGCAGAGTCGTTTAGTCTCCCTTCGGTTCAAGTTACCAATCTCTCGCTTGTAACAGAGCTCAAGAATTTAAACAGTGGTGTCTTAACCAAAGTCTACAAAGAGCTTAATAACACTCCAGACGGAACGGACCCTACCAACCAAAAAACCCTTGCGATTTTACAAGACAATCTTGGTCCATTTTTAGCCAGTAAGCCTGAATTCAATATTTCTGATTTCAGTGGCACCCTGCCCGAAGGCAGTTTTAAATCTAGCCTAACCAGTAAACTTGCCGATATTAATGAGCCTAAAGTAGAGGACTTATTTAACCCACAATTTTGGAAGTATTACACCATTTCTAAAGCAAATATTTTGCTCGATGCACCACTAGCCGATAAGCTGGCACAACAATTTGTCGCCAATCAGGCTCAAGTGCCAGTCCAATTACCACAGGTCAAACAGCAAGCACAAATGGTACTGGCTAGCTTTATAAAACAAGGATTGATCAAAAAAGAAAAAGATCAATATAGAACAGATATAACTATGAAAAATGGACAGCTCAGCGTTAACAATATTCCTTTACCGATGTAATACAGCAAGCAATTCCATAAAAAATGCCACCCAAAAACATGAGTGGCATTTTTTTATAAAAGGAAAAATGTATTTCGCCTTTCAATCAAATTCGACCTTACAAAAAAAAGAGCAAGCCTTGAAAAGACTTGCTCTTTTTTAAAATAAAATTCGCTAGATATTATAGCGCAGTAATATTTTCTGCTTGTGGGCCTTTAGGGCCAGTCGTCACAATGAATTCTACTTTTTGGCCTTCAGCCAAGGTTTTGAAACCAGAGCTAACAATAGCGCTAAAATGTGCGAACACATCTGGGCCAGACTCTTGCTCGATAAAGCCAAAGCCTTTTGTTTCATTGAACCACTTAACAGTACCTTGAATAGGGGTAGACATAATAATCACCTGATATATTAGTAATAGCCATATATGATGGCTGGAAATGCAAAAAATAGACTGTTACTTAAAAACTTTCAGGACGAGAATTATGAATAAAACTACGTAGATCAGAGTTAATAATTAGAGACTTCTTTCTAGCTGGAAAGTGCATAGTATAGACATATAGAAAGAATAGCCACCTTTATTCCTCTTATTTTGTAATCTTATGTTCTGTTGACCCAATTTTATTTTAGAATAACCCGTACATTTATAGGCGATTGATTTTTCCCTTGCGAGCAGATTGAAAAATCACCCGACAAGGCACTCCAATGATCAGGTCCTTGCTGACCTTCATAGCTCCAATGAGCTTGTTCGGATGCTAATAAAGCTGGTGACGTGATACCTGATAGCAACACAAGAAAAAGTCCCTTTTTAAGCATGATAAAGCTTCCCTATCGTTATAAATACCGTTATTTTTCAGTACGTAAAAATTAAAGCGGTGAATTAATAACATCATTTTATGTTGTGGGGCAAACTAGATCTCGGCCAAAGAGTACCTTTAATAACACCCGAAGCACTTTAGAGGGAATGCAAGTAAGTGCTCCTGATATATCACCTGTAGTGGCCAACTAATCTCCCTACCCCAGCCACACATCACCAAGTAATTTTTGTTAAAGAACGGTTGAAAAACCTTCGAATTTTGGTGGGCCAAGGTACAAGCCTCTAGATGACGTTGCATTCGCATGGGCCTTACGAAAGGCCTCAGATTTAGTCCAGTCGAGAAACGCCTGCTCACTTTCCCAAATGGTATGAGAAGCAAACAGAGTGAACTCTTCATTGGTTTCACCCTGTAATAAATTAAATGAATCAAAGCCTGGCACGTCTTTTAAATGGGTATCTCGACTACGCCAAATATTAACAAATTCCTCTTCACGTCCTACCGCAATACGAAAACGGTTCATTGCTACGTACATAGTGACTCTCCTGCAACATAATGCATTCTATCAAGTAATCAGTCTTACCAAGGTTATAGTTAACAAAATGATCTGCCACCTGACAAGACCATCCAGTCAAAAGTCCAATTCATTACCCATTAGGGAAGGTGTTAATAAGTCCTCTTGTCTCGGCAATTGCTCCTGCATTGCCCTAATAACCTACATCCGTGTAGGAATCAGCATGGAGATAAAAGCCTGCTATTTGCGGCAAGCATCGAATGTGAATAATGAACCTATTGACGAGATGCTTAACAAAGAATACGGGGTTTTAGACCATGCCCTATGGGGCTTTAAGAGAAAACGTCACTCTGCGTTGCGATACTTCGAAAGGTGCCTACATTCCTTCAGTATCGCGCCTTAATTGACGATTTCTCTTAAAGCCTGAGTCTTAGACGACTTATTCACACCTTCCCTGGCCCCAATATTCATAAAACATCCGAAACATAAAAGAGCACTTATGGTCTTTCTATTATCCGCATTATTTGTTCTGATTTGAGTACACGGTTTAAAAACGTGTATCAGAACAAGAGACTTTTGCACGACTACTGCGCTTGCCAATACTTTGTTAAAAACAGACTCAAAATGCTCATTTATAGCTATAAACTCCGCTTTCTCGTCTGTTTTTGCCGCGCCTTGGCGTCGCTCGTGACATCGTGCAAAGGTCTCAACAAATAACAACAAATAAATGGCAAACAGATAAAAAACACTCTCTCAACTGTATACATAAGGACAGCCAAATGTACAAACGACAGACACCGCAACGATTGTTACTGCTTTCATCACTCCTTTTTAGCCAGAGCCTCTTTGCCTCTGGTCAAGTGACCGATGCCGTTGCTCCAGAACAAACGAGTGCCATCTCTGAAAAAAAACTGGTCACAGCGCAACACGAGATGGTAGCAACCGCCAACCCTATCGCCACTCAAGTAGGTTACGATGTGCTCAAATCGGGAGGCTCTGCCATTGATGCACTGGTCGCCGTGCAAATGACATTGGGCCTTGTAGAACCTCAGTCTTCTGGTTTAGGTGGTGGCGCTTTTGCCGTTTATTACGATGCCAAAAACAAACAACTCACCACCTTTGATGGGCGCGAAACCGCCCCCATGAAAGCCACTCCAGAACTGTTTCAAGACAACAATGGCAAGCCGCTCAAATTCTATGATGCAGTGGTCGGAGGGCGCTCCGTTGGGACGCCTGGCACCATTAAATTGATGGCCGAATTGCACAAACGCTATGGTCGAAAACCCTGGTCGGACCTATTAAAACCGGCAGAAAAAATGGCTCTTGATGGCTTTATCGTTTCGCCTCGACTCGCCCACTCTGTTGAAAGCAACAAAGCGCATCTATCTCGCTACCCAGAAACCAAAGCGTACTTTTTCAACTTAGATAACAGCCCCATCCAAGCGGGACAACGCCTGAAAAATTTGGCCTATGCCAGAACCTTAAGTGAATTGGCCATGCATGGCCCTGATATTTTTTATCATGGGAAAATTGGCAAGGACATCGTTCGGCAGGTCAACCATGTGGTGGATAATCCAGGGGTTCTGTCCGAAGCAGACTTAGCTAACTATCAAGTCAAACAAAGAAAGCCCGTGTGTCTGCCCTATAAACAATATGATATTTGCGGCATGGGGCCACCCAGCTCAGGCGGCTTAACTGTTGGACAAATCATGGGCATCACTGAACAATTTAATCTTGCTAAGATGGGTCCAAACTCACCCGAAGCTTGGCAAATTATAGGCGATGCGTCGCGTTTAGCGTTTGCGGATCGAGGTCGATACATGGCCGATACCGATTATGTGCCTATGCCACAGGGCTTATTAGATCCGAGCTATTTAAAGGCCCGAGCCCAACTTATCACCCCCGGCAAAGCACTTGCTCATGTTGCAGCGGGAGAACCTGAATGGCGTCATCCGGTCAAACAGGCAGACGATATCGCTATTGAATTTCCCAGTACCAGTCATATTGTCATTATCGACAAAGATGGCAACGCCGTTTCCATCACCACCACCATTGAAAGTGCTTTTGGCTCGAAGCTGATGGTCGATGGCTTTTTACTCAACAATGAGCTAACAGACTTTTCTTTTAAGTCGTACGAAAACGGTTACCCAATCGCCAATCGATTAGAACCTGGTAAACGTCCACGCTCTTCTATGTCACCAACCATCGTTATGAAAGAGGGAAAACCTTACTTACTGATTGGCTCACCAGGTGGCTCCAGTATCATTGGTTATGTGGTCAAAACGTTGATTGCTAATCTGGAGTGGGGGATGAATATTCAGCAAGCCATTTCTCTGCCCAACGCCATTAATCGTTTTGGCACTTTTGAACTGGAGAAAGGCACAAAAGCAGAAGCCCTTAAAGGACCATTAGAAAAAATGGGCTATAAAGTCGCTATAAAGGATTTGAATTCCGGGGCACAGGGCATTGAGATCCAATCGGGTAAGCTCTACGGCGGGGCCGACCCAAGACGTGAAGGTCTGGTTTTGGGAGACTAATGAAAAGCATTTCTCCCCCTTAATGACACCACGCCCATAATGACGAATCATCATCAAGGGCGTGGTGATTGCTAAATGAAATCAACGTCTTTCCAGTGCTCTAACAGTATATTGATAAATAACTCGGCGGCTGGTGATACGGAAGTAGAACTTCGCTTTACCAAACCAATTGAACGGTCAATTTTCTGCCCTTTGAGCGGCCTGAAAGTCAGCGTTGACGCCGAACTTAACGGCATGGCTAATTTCGGCACGATGGAAATGCCTAATCCCATTTCCACTAACCCCAGTGAAGTTGAAAGGTGCTGAACCTCATAAAAACTGTTTAATTGCACCTGATCCCTGGCTAACGATTTATCCAATAAAATACGATTACCGCTGGCTCGTCCAACACTGATTAATTTATAGGGTTCCATATCAGCCCAAGACACTTCATCCAACTCGCACAATGGGTGATCTTTCCTCAGACAAACCACAAACGGATCATCGAGAAGTGGTGTGAAAACCACCTCAGGGTGCTGTGCAATAGCCATGTTGATGCCAAAATCGGCATCCCCCCGAATAACGGATTCCAGCCCTTGATTGGCACTTTCGTCTAATATTTGAATACGAATACCAGGATAACGCTCATTAAACACATTAATAACACTGGGCAAAAAATAAAATGCAGCGGTTGGAATGCACGCAATAATGACCTTACCTTTTTGCTGGGACGCCATGTCTTTAATGCCCAAAATGGACATTTCAAACTCTTCCACCATCCTTCTGGCCTTGGGTAAAAACTCTCTACCGACCGATGTTAACCAGGTTTTTCTCGTTGTTCTTTCGAACAATTGTGCTCCAAGCAAAGACTCTAATTTTTGCATTCTACGACTTAATGCAGGCTGCGAAAGAAAGGTTAATTCCGCGGCATCATGAAAGTTTCCCGTCTCCGCAATCCGAATAAAAATAACCAAATCTTTGAACTCTATTTGATGCATGGCCTCACCATTGATAACAATTTTGCATCATTTATAACTTATTTTTGCATTTGATGCACCAATCCACCTTATGAGATCTTAGCGCCAGTACCAATAACAACAAGGTTTTTTATAATGTCACAAACCATATCCTGCATGATTATGCGTGGTGGCACCTCTCGAGGCCCATACCTGAACATTTCTGACCTACCCAAAGAGAGAGAGGCCTGTGCGGATGTTCTTTTGAAAATAATGGGATCTGGTCATGAACTTCAGATAGATGGCATTGGCGGAGGCAATAGCCTAACAAGCAAAGTCGCTATGGTAGGCCCCTCAACCCATCCAGAAGCGGATGTGGATTATTTATTTGCTCAAGTGGGCATACTCGAGAAGAAAGTAGACTTCGCGCCAAACTGTGGAAACATGCTAGCAGGTGTCGCACCTTATGCAATCGAAACAGGGCTATTTCCAGCCTCAAACGATAAAACAACCGTACGCATTCATAATGTCAATACGGGCAAGATTATACATGCCACAGTATCAACGCCTAATGGCAAAGTTAAATATTCAGGAAACACCATTATCGCTGGTACTAACTCGCCAGGCGAGCCTATTCATTTAACCTTTATCGATGTTGAAGGTGCTAAAACAGGCAAATTACTACCAACAGGGAACAAGATAGATATTATTGACTCGGTCCCCGTTACCTGTCTCGATGCGGCCACTCCCGTGGTTTTGATTAAAGCTGCAGACCTTAAAAAGACAGGTTATGAGTCCCCATCAGAGTTTGATAATGACGTGGAATTCATGAGCCGATTAGAGAATATTCGCCTGCAAGCGGGTCGATTAATGGGCTTAGGCGATGTCTCTAACTCCGTAATCCCTAAACCTATTTTGCTGTCACCCGCTTTGCACGGTGGCACCATTTCAGCACGCTATTTCGTACCAAATAAATGTCATAAGGCGTTAGCTGTCACAGGCAGCATCGCCATTACAACCGCCTGTTGTACGCTCGGTACCATTGCATCAGAACTGATCGATAATAGCACCGACGACTCTTCTTTTGTTCTTGAACATCCCTCAGGAACAATAGAACTGGGTGTCACACGTAACGCTGAAGACAGCTCTGTCATCGAAAGTGTGTCACTCATTCGAACGGCTAAACGAATATTAAATGGCATCATTTATCTCGATTAGCATACTTAATAATCTCAACGACAAAAACAAAAGCTATATAAAAACAAAAAAGGATAAAACCATGAAAAAGCACTTGAAGCTCTTATGCGCCTCAACCTTGATCTTCGGTAGTTTGCTAACGACAGCAGCGAAGGCAGAGACAGCCGATATTCCCTCAACCATTAATTGGACCATACCCTTTGGTGTTGGTGGTGGTACCGATGTTTGGGCACGCTTTATCGCTCCCTATTTGACAAAGTATATTCCCACTCACCCAACGGTTGTTATTAAAAACCAGCCTGGTGGTGGCTCTATTACTGGCACTAACTTATTTTATAAACGTGCTAGAAGCGATGGCTCGGATATTTTAGGTACCTCGGCATCAACACTTTTTCCGTTCATGCTGGGTGATAAGCGCGTACGCTACAACTTCGATAAATGGATGCCATTAATGGCCAGTCCAACAGGCGGTGTTGTTTATGTTCAGCCTAACCTTGGCGTTAAGTCCGCTGCCGATATTGATAAGCTAAATGGAGTCACACTTCCTTTTGGATCCCAAGGTCCAACTCGACTAGAGCTGCCTGTACTCATGGCCTTTGAAATGCTTGGTCTTGATGTGAAACCAGTATTCGGTATGAAGAGCCGTGGCGCAGGTCGTCTAGCCTTCGAACGTGGTGAAGCAAAAATAGACTTCCAGACAACTTCGGCTTATATCAACTCAGTAGAAGACTTGGTTAAAAACCACAAAGCGATTCCTTTATTCTCTTTAGGGGTGATGAACAAAGATGGAAAGATAGTACGCGATCCAGCTTTTCCAAATTTACCCACATTTCAAGAGGTCTATTTCCAGAAGTATGGCAAGAAACCATCTGGTAATGAATACACCGCTTACTCTAAGTTCCTAGCGGCAGGCTTTGCTTTCCAAAAAGTGATCTTTATTCCCGCAAATACGCCAAAAAACATTATTCAGGCGTACCAAAAGGGGATTAAAGAAATGCTGAAAGATCCTCAGTTCATTAAAGATTCTGTAGTGCAAATTGGCCCCTATAAAAACATTGTGGGTGTCAATGTCGCTCAACATCTTCAAGAAGCCACCAAAATTTCTCCTGAGCTATACGCTTGGGTAGCCAAATGGCTAAAACAGAAATTTGATTATTCACTCTAATCCATTGCTGTTATTAGGAGTTATTCATGGCCGTGCTTCTTAGTGCCTTAGACCAAATTTTATCGTTTACGCACTTTATCTATTTATTAGGTGGGGTCCTAGTTGGTCTTGTGGTAGGTATTATTCCAGGACTCGGTGGTATTGCTGGTATGTCCTTACTGTTGCCATTCATATACGGAATGGAACCATCCGTTGGTTTAGGGATGTTAATGGGACTGGTTGCAGTAATACCTACGG
Organism: Marinomonas sp. 63XJN7_7_ISO-PGPR-S23-202; assembly: GCF_056173505.1. NCBI lineage: Bacteria > Pseudomonadati > Pseudomonadota > Gammaproteobacteria > Oceanospirillales > Oceanospirillaceae > Marinomonas > Marinomonas sp. 63XJN7_7_ISO-PGPR-S23-202. The sequence goes on from NZ_CM149677.1 coordinate 4,160,767, forward strand.
GTGATACATTCACTTCCGTTTTAATGGGAATTCCTGGATCGAGTTCTTCCCAAGCAACGGTCATGGACGGCTTCCCACTAGCGAAAAAGGGACAAGCAGCACGTGCGTTATCCGCTGCTTTTATGTGTTCCATGATAGGCGGTGTAGTAGGTGCAATTGTGCTTAGTGTGTTCATTCTAGTCGCACGACCGATTGTACTGTCTTTTTCATCTGCCGAATTATTTATGCTGACCCTATTGGGATTAAGCGTGGTGGCGGCGTTATCTGGCGGCAACATTTTTAAAGGGTTGGCCGCTTGTGGACTTGGCTTGTTGATTGGCTCTGTTGGTTCAGCTCCCGCTACAGGCGATTTTAGATTTACGCTTGGTATCGACTATCTTTACGATGGCATTCCTTTGGTCGTCGTCGGCTTAGGTATTTTTGCCTTACCAGAAATCATTAGCCTGCTTGTTCAAAATAAAGCGATCGCGTCTACTCCCAACAAATTAGGGCATGGCCTAAAACAAGGGATAAAAGACGTTTTTCAAAACCTTCCTCTTGTGGGCAAATCGTCTATTTTTGGCAGTCTTGTTGGGGCCATTCCAGGCTTGGGCGGCTCAGTTGTCGATTGGATGACTTACAGCTTTGCCATGAATTCAAGTAAAGACAGCTCACAGTTTGGTAAAGGCGAGATCAAAGGGGTGATCGCACCAGAATCAGCCAATAATGCCTGTGCCTCTGGCAGTATGATTCCAACGCTATTATTTGGTATACCAGGGTCAGGTTCGGCGGCGGTATTTCTAGGCGGTATGTTATTGCTTGGGTTACAACCAGGCGTCTCAATGATTACCACTCATCTCGACCTAACCTACACCATTATTTGGTCTTTAGCCTTAGCAAATATTTTGGGTGCGATGTTTTGTATTTGTTTTACACGTCCGATTTCACTGCTGACTTACGTTAAATTCTCAATACTTGCTCCCATCATTCTAACACTTATTCTATTTGCTGCTTATCAAGCAACTCGCAGCCTAGGCGACTTCATCGTCCTTGGTGTCATTGCGACTATAGGTGTCTTGATGAAGGACGCGGGATGGCCACGTCCAGCGTTTTTAATAGGCTTTGTACTGTCATCTGGTGCGGAGAATTACTTTTTCCAAAGCATTCAGTTCTATGGTTACTCTTGGTTTGAGCGTCCTGGCGTGATTATCATTGCTTTGTTGATCATACTGGGCTTTGTTCTTCCTCCTATTCTTAAAAGCAGAAGAAAATCACAAAACAACGCGGATAAAGCGACTGAAAAAGAGTTGCCGATCACCTCTATTACCGATCTGATACTGATTCTGCTAATTACTGGCGCTGGCACATATGCTTTATTTAACATATGGGACAAGTCCATGTTAACCAAAGCATTTCCTTTGATTGCTATTGCCATTGTGCTGTTCTCTTGCATAGCATTGCTGATTCAACGCTATAAAGTAAAACATCGAAAAGTCGTCACCAATATTAGGCTGGAGGCTTGCTATATTGTTGGCTTCTTTGTCATTGCGTGTGGTTACTACTATTTAGGTTTTATCTCCACCACGTTTGTTTTTTCATTGCTATTTTTGTCCTATTTGGCAAAAGCATCCTGGACTAAATCGTTTATTATCGCTTTTTGCTTAGTAATTTTCTTATTAGTCATGCGCCATATCATGCACATCGACTATCCAGAAGGTTTTTTAGACCCTTATATTTTAGCACCAGTAGATAAAATATTTTAAAACACATTGGTGAGGTTGCCCCCTGCTTCCTCACCTTTTTTATTAACCATAAAACAATAAAAGGTTACAGATATGTCTGATACATCCAGTAATACGCCTTTCAAAAAGTCCTATATTATAATCACGATAGCATTAGCCTTATCGGGCTTATCAGAGCTAGCCTCTTTATTTTTTATTCAGCCTCTTCTGCCGACACTATCGAAGCTGTACCACATTCCCACCGATCATATTAGTGAAATTCTATCGGTTGAAACGGCTATGCTGGCTGTTGGTCTATTAGTCACCGGGAGCTTGTCAGATCGTTTTGGACGAAAAAGACTCATTGTCACAGCACTCTTTTCTGGCGCAATCATCACCTGTCTATGCTCTATGATCCATTCTTGGGATCTTCTCGTTGCCATGATGGGGCTGCTTGGACTAACGTTAAGCGGTATCGCAGCCGCGGCAACGGCTTATATTAGTGAAGAGGTTCCCTCTGCTGTGGCCAGTATTGTCACTGGCTATTTTGTCTTTGGTAATTCAATGGGAGGAATGTCCGGTCGGGTATTTGCCAGCCAAATGATTGCACACACTCAACTTCACAATATTTTCTTAGGCTTTTCATCACTGCTATTTGCTATTTCATGTTTAGTGCTATTTTTACTTCCTTCTTCTAAAAACTTTAACCCAACACACAACCTAAAATTAAAAAGTATTGTGAGTGGTATGGGCTTTCATTTAAGAAATAAAAAGATCCTACCTGTCTATTTCATTGGTTTTATTATCTTTGGTGTATTTACATCACTCTATAGTTTTTTAACCTTCCATGTTACTCAATCACCACTTAATTTATCCCGTTCTGACGCGGGTCTTATCTCTATTTGTTTTGCCTTAAGTGTGATAAGTGCGCCACAAGCAGGAAGACTTTCCAATAAATGGGGCAGTACTCCTGTTTATATTGGCCTTTTCATTACAATGATTGTTGGCATTGTATTATCACTATCAAACAGTATATACACCGTTTTAGCAGGCGTTATCATCTTTACCTGCTGCTTCTTTGGATGCCATTCTATTAGCTTAAGATGGGTAAACAAGCATGCAGAAAAAGATAGAGGCCAAGCGACCTCGATTTATCTATTTTTCTATTATATTGGTGGCTCTATTGTGGGTTATATCAATGGTTATATTTACTCAGATTTAGGTTGGAAAGGCCTTGTTATCTTTGTCGCAGCACTGCTTTTAATCGCGATAATCATTGCTGGTTACCTAAAACATATTCCATCTGAACAGGCAGAAGCGGCTGCGGCTTCTTCTTAGCGTATCGGCCTATTACTTATAAATGTCTTTATCTAGACCGTATTTGCGCATTTTGTCGTAAAGTGTTTTTCGCGGTAAGCCAAGGGCATCCATGGTGTCTTTAATGGAGCCTTTCTGCCGCAATAGCTCTTGCTCAAGGAGCGTTTTTTCAAAACGCTCCATTTGCTCGGGTAACGTCATCACCCCAGGATTGTTTTCATTGATAATGATCTGGTCAAACTCAAAAGACCCCGCTTCCCCCATCAAGACATAGCGCTCTGCAAGGTTACGAAGTTCCCGTACGTTGCCAGGCCAATCATAACTTAACAGGCTGTGCATTCGTGCTGCGGATAGCGGCTCAGATTCTCGCTTATATTGAGCCGTGGCCACTAATGAAAAATGCTGCCAAAGCAAAGGAATATCATCCTTTCGATCACGCAGTGGGGGAATATCCACACGGACAACATTAAGTCGGTAGTATAAATCTTCTCGAAAGGTACCACTTTCACTTAAGTGTTTTAAGTCTACTTTGGTGGCCGCTAGAATACGTAAGTCCAAGTCAATCCCTGTGTTGGATCCCAAACGCTCTAAACGACGCTCTTCCAAGACTCGCAATAGACGAATCTGCATAGACATGGGCATACTTTCAATTTCGTCTAAAAATAAAGTGCCGCCATTGGCATGCTCCAGTTTACCTATACGTTGAGTTTTCGCATCGGTAAACGCACCTTTTTCATGGCCAAATAATTCGGACTCCATAATAGAATCAGGCACCGCCCCACAGTTAATCGCCACAAAGGCTTTACCGCGACGCAAACTGTGCTCGTGAATAAAACGTGCCACCAGCTCTTTCCCTGTCCCTGTTTCGCCCTGAATCAAAATATCGGCCCCCGTATCGGCGACTTGAAGTAAGACCTGACGTAAACGATGAATGCCTGGAGTATTGCCGACAATGCGCGGACCGGGAGCATTTTGCGCGACCAGTTCTAAACGTAATTGACGGTTTTCGATGGTTAATCGGCGCTTTTCGGTGGCACGACGCACCACTTCTAAAAAGTCCGTATTGGAGAAGGGTTTTGCGATAAAATCATAAGCCCCATCGCGTATTGCATTAACGGCCATACTAATATCGCCATGGCCTGTTATAAGAATAAAAGGAATCTCTTTATCAATCTTTTTAACGGCCTCAAACAGTTCTAAACCACTCATTCCCGGTAAGTTAATATCGCTAACAATAATACCAGGCCAATCAATTGACAGCTGATCAAGTACCCCTTGCGCACTGGCAAACGCACTAACCTCAAAGTCTTCCAACTCTAATGTTTGCGAAATAGCCATGCGAACGGATTCTTCATCGTCGATCAATATCACTTGATTGCCATCTGTCATTGCGATTCCTTTGTTGTTTTATTTTTGCTATTTATTAACGATTGAGGTCATTGCCCCTAACTCGACATCGACTGAAAACGTGTTAGCGTAACACAAAACTCAGCCCCTCCGGAGTCTAGGTTTTTCGCTTGGATTTGCCCATTCATGGCCTCAACTATACGCTGGCTAATGGACAAACCAAGCCCTAACCCCACCCCTGATGCCTTGGAGGTAAAAAATGGCTCAAACAAATGCTTTTGTGCGTCTTCGCTAAGCCCTTTGCCAGTATCTTGGATGGCTATCAACACCTTATTAGTGCTTTCTTGTATGACAACACGAACCTGTTTATCAGCACTGGCGGCTTCTAGAATGGAATCAGCAGCATTCGCCAGTAAGTTAACCAACACTTGCTCTAAAAATACGGTATCACCCACGACCATTAAGCCTTTGTCTTCGGGTAACCCAATGGCAATGTCTGCACTTTTGTACCGTGATTCCATAATACGCACTGCTGCGAGCATCGCTTCATGAACAGGAATCGGTCCTTGTTGTATGTCTCCCTTTCGCGCGAATACTTTAAAGCGGGCGATGATATCTCCCATATGACGACCCAACTGGCTGATTTGCTCCAAGTTGGCTTTCGCTTGAGGGTATTTACTACGCTCTAAAAAAGTCAAACCGTTTTCAGCAAACGCTCGAATGGCCGTTAATGGCTGATTGAGTTCATGATTTAGTCCCGCACTTAATTGCCCCAGCACTGCCAATTTCGCTGTCTGAATCAGTTCCCGCTGCGTGCCTTCGTGCTCTTCGATTTCATGGCGAAGCCGACTGTTCGCCTCTTCCAGCTCTGATGTTCTCTCTTTCACTCGAGCTTCCAGGGCATTTCTCGCATGAGTGATTTCTTGCTCATAACGTTTACGTTCTGTCATATCGTGAAAAGTAACCAAAAAACTACGACGGTTAGGGAGTTGCATTTCACATAAAGTCATTTCCACTGGAATACTCTGCAACGCCGTCTTATCATTTTCTAAACAACACAAAGTTCCCTCTTGCGTGAGCACCTTAACCCCCATAGATTCAACGCTTTCTGTGTTTTGCTCATAATCTTGCTGATTGTCGGTAGGCTGAAATAAGACACTAAGCGGCTGACCTACTAATGGCGCCAATGATTGTCCTAGCAATCTCTCAATAGCAGGGTTAAAGGACTCTATTTTATAACTGTCATCTAGCGTCACTAATCCCGCTTGAGTATTCTGAATGACTTCGCGGATATAGGCTTGATTATGGCGGGCCATTTCATTGGCATCGGAGCGTTCTCGCAGCATACGAGTGCGTAGCATAGCCAAGCCAAATAGCAAAGCTGTAATAATCACCCCACCGACAAAAATAGCCCGCCACAGAGCGATGTCTTCATTAATGGTTTTTAACGGCGCAAAAATCGCAACGCGAAAATTCAATAACCGAATAGGACGGCTCATCTGTAAATAGGCATGTCGCTCTAGCTGCACCTTACCATTCGGTGACGTCATTTCTTCTAACACATCAACAATGGTAGCTTTGCTATCGAAGGGTTTGCTGTAAGCAATGGCGAGCTTTTTAATGTCCTTATTTTTATAACGCTGGCTTTCGGCGATACGCTGTAGTTCCTGGTGGGATAACTCCCCGAGCAAATGGTACAACCAATCAGGATGGGAGCTACTGAAGACGATCCCATCAGGGTCGATTAGCAAAAATTCATAACTTTGATTATTAAAACGTTTTTCAAACTGTGTGAGATCCACTTTAACAACTGCCACACCAATAATTTTGTCACCATTGTAGACCGGATAGGAAAAGTAATAACCACGACGATTCGATGTGGTACCAAGCGCATAATATCGTCCCGCCTTGCCAGACATGGCTTCCTTAAAGTAGGGTCTAAAGGCAAAGTTTTTGCCAACAAAACTGGTTTTCTTTTGATAATTGGAGGCCGCAATGGTCAAGCCATGTGTGTTAATAATATAGCTGTCTGAGGCCTCCGTGATGAGGTTAATTTGCTTGAGTTCTCGATTAAGTTGGTCAATATCCTTATCGGTCTCATGAAGTAAAGCCTGTTTAACCCTATCATTAGATGCCAGCAACGTTGGCATGTGTTGATACTTCACAATTGCATTTTCTAATACACTGGCCAGCTGATTTAACTGATCGGATACCTCATAACGCAGTGCTTTGATTTGCTGATGACGCAGCGCATCGCCGCCTTTTAAGATAGCCCATACAACAAGCAACAAAGCCAATAAATACAGCCAAATAAATCGCTTTGGCCCGCCACCCAACAGACCATTCTTTAGACGAGTACGAAACATTAGATGACGATCTTTCAAACAGATGTCCTATTCTTCTTATTTGATATCAATTCAGTATTAATGCCTAATCTATCTGCCAAATAGTGATAAACGCTCGCCATTTAGCACTCAAGTAAGCCCATGCTGTCGCTAAGTCCCTCATCCCCTACTATTCTCAAGCACGGAGATGAGCAAAAGGAATAACCTGTTCAATGTACTGTTGCCCCGTTAGTATCATCAGCAAACGGTCTACTCCTAAGGCGACACCTGCACACTCAGGCATACCAGCCTCCAATGCCAAAATCAAGCGCTCATCAAACTGCCGATCAGCTAACCCCATGTGTTTACGTGCCCGTTTGTCTTCCGCAAACCGTTTGGCCTGTTCCTTTGGGTCTGTCAATTCGTGATAACCATTTGCCAACTCCATACCTTGCCAATAGAGTTCAAAGCGCGCAGCAACTTCTTGCCCTTGTTCATTCTGATGTGTGGTCGCCAATGCAGCCTGACTTGCTGGATAACTGTGAATAAAACACGGCTGATGTTGCCCGATAGCAGGTTCCACCACAGACGCAAACACCAACTCCAACAAGGTATCTCGATCCGTTTCTTGCAAACCGTATTCGGTCTGTTGATGGGCATACTCCTGTAATGCACTTAATTCACACGACAATGGGTCAAGCCCCGTATGACGCAAGAAAGCCGCTTGATAGCTCATGCGTTCACACTCAAGCACCTCATCTTTCGTTAATTGGGTGTCTTTTGTTAAACCAACCGCCTTGATGATGATCTTTAATAACGCTTGGATTTCATCCATCAGCTGCCAATGATCCAAGCCCACCCGATACCATTCCAACATAGTAAATTCAATGCTATGACGACGACCTATTTCTTCAGCACGAAACACTTTGCCAAGCTGGTAAATCGAACCAGAGCCCGCACATAACAAACGCTTCATAGCAAACTCAGGGGACGTTTGTAAATAATAGATCAGATTTTGCCCTTGCGTTCTAGCCTCACAAGTTAACACTTCAATATGAGGGTCGGTAATACTGGCGAGGGACAAACTCTGAGTGTCCACCTCCATCACCTCTCGTGCCTCAAAAAAGGTACGAATACATTGCAATAAGCGGGCGCGCTTTCTTAGTGTTTCAAGGTTAGCACTGGGCTGCCAAAGGGCAGAATCATACATAACAAATACTCAGAAAAATAAAAGACATCATAGCAAACCTAACAAAGAAATAACGCGGATATAACCTCCTCCACATCACCATACTCGCCGATACAACTAATCACTTAATGGGCTCCATAAAAGTTTCAGCCCCGCCATCCCAAAAAAGACAGTAAATACACCATCAAACAGGCGTTTCAATTTGAAGTAAGTAACACGAATTTTAGGATTAGAGAACAGCAATGCGTAACCAAAAACCACTATGGCACTTTGTAACCCTAATAGTAAAATCAAGGGAAGAAGCGCCAAAACATGACTGTTTTTCGGGACACCCAAAGCATAAATAGAACCTAAAAGTAAAATCGCTTTTGGGTTAGTCAAATGGATCATTAGGCCGCGTAAATAGAGGCGATTCCCTTTCCCTCCCTCTCTTCTATTGGGTTCAAGTTTTATCTCTTTTTGCCCCATAGATAAAAACGATTTGTAGGCTAAATACAACAAATAGACACCACCCAAATAGCGAAGCATATCGAATAGCCAAACATTGGCATACATGACGGCCCCCATGCCAAGCGCCGCAGTACAGGACCAAAAGAACGAACCCGTCAAAATACCACACGCTAACAGCAAGCCAGAGGTTCGACCATGGCTCATCGAGGTATTAGCAATCGCAAGAGTGGCAGGACCTGGGCTTGCCATCGCCACCAGAGCTGCCAACAGAATCAGTCCGTAGTGTATTTCTTGCATAACGATTTTCTCCAAAGCCTAAACGCCATCAGCCAAGTTGACATTGAGTGAGGGTTTAGCTTTCATCTGTCCGATAAAGAGACCTAATAATATGAAGCCAGCCGCCATCACTTCATTGAAGGACACCACTTCACCGTAAAACCAATAGCCACCTAATATACCAAATACCGGTACAAGCAAGGTCATCGGAGCCACGCTCGACATAGAATAGGTCATCATCATTTTATTCCAAAACCAATACCCTAGTAAGGTCGTTGGATAGGCTTGAAATACAATAGAAAACAGGGCCCATCCATTGAACCGTTCAGGTAAAAGCGTGACGGCTTGCACACCATGGCTCAACATCGCTAATACCAATAAAGGCAGTGGCGCAAACATCATGGCCCAAACATTAAAGGCAAAAACCGATTGAGTATTGGCACGTTTCACAATCAAGCCATTGACACTCCAAAAGACGGATGCCACGAGAACAAGAATAACGCCTTGCACCGTCACTGACCCCCCTTTAGAAAGCATAATCAAGAGTAACCCAAACAGTGCTAAGCCTGCTCCACATAGCTTATGGCGTGTAATCGTTTCATTCAAACACAACCAGCCCACCAGTAAACTACTCACCACACTCATATCCAACAACAGTGATGCCATTCCTGCCGACAAACCTGCATAAATAGAGAGAGTGGTCATGCCCCAAACACCAACACCAAAGCTCACCCCATAGCCAAACAAATAGCGCCATTTCACCTCAGGCCGCTTGATAAAGAAAATCACGGGGAAAACCGCAAAAGTGAAACGCAGTGCTGTGAGTACCAATGGGTCAATCTCGCTGGTACCCAGCTTAATCACACTGAAATTGAATCCCCACAGTGCCATCAAAGCGATCAATAAAAATACATCTTTTAATTTCATTCTTCTCTCCAGTTAACCAAATAATGGGAATTAGTATTGGAGAAAGAATGAGAAGAGAACAGATTCAATTTTTAACAAAAATAAGAGTACAATATTAAGACAGTTTACTAATCGGTATTCTCGACCATGACACTCTACGAAACACTGGCTCAACAATTTATTGCCGACATTCGCTCGCAAAAGCTTCCCATAGGGAGCCGTTTGCCTGCCCTTCGTGTCTTGGCCAAACAGCACCAAATCAGTATGACCACAGCAACAAAAACCTATGAGTATTTGCAACAAGCAGGCTACATTTTTTCTCAACCTCAATCGGGATATTTTGTCGCCAGTCAATGGCAGGATGTCGCTTTTCCTGCCCCTAATCTGATTGACAAACAACGCCGTGACCCAAAGCAATTCGCGCCTGACAAAGGCTACAGCCCAACGGTTGCTTTTTTTAATCCCCTTGGCACTTGTCGGGTTTCATCTGAGTTACAGCCTCTCGCCGAATTACAACGCTGTATCAAACGAGTCACCAGACGGTCAGAAAGCCGCCTCTTTCAATATCCTGAAACACAAGGTGATAGCCGATTACGACATGCCCTTGCTCAGCATTTCCTTCAAGATCACTTCCCTTTTTCACCAAATGACTGTGTGATCACTCACGGTTGTATTGATAGCATTCGCATTGCTATTGAAAGTCTCACCAAAGCTGGGGATACCGTTGCTATCAGCTCTCCATGTTTTAGTGGTTTGCTTGATTTATTAGCGGCGTTATCCAGAAACATTATTGAAATCCCCTATACTAGCCAAGGGATGGATTTAGTATTGCTCGAGAAGGTAATGAAACAGGGGGAGGTTCAAGCCTCGCTATTTAGCACCACCCATATCAACCCAACAGGTCAGAGCTTACCTGTCGAACAAAAACAAGCTTTAGTGACACTCGCGACCAAGTACCAGATTCCCATGATAGAAGACGATGTGTATTTTGAACTCTCTCATCAAAAACACCTTCCACTGCCCGCTAAGTATTGGGACAAAGAAGGTTATGTGGTTTGGTGTGGCTCGGTCTCGAAAACATTAGCCGCAGGATTAAGACTTGGCTGGAGCTTACCTGGGCGCTACCTCACTCGATATCTACAACACTCGTCACATACTTGCTTTGGGGTAAATGGCTTAATGCAAGCCTGTCTTGCAGAATTTATGTCAACCGGGGAATACCGTTCGCATGTGAATAAAATTCGTCTCACATTGCATCATCAAGTTCATGCTTATCGACAATATTTGATTGAGCATTTGCCTGCCGACTCATTGGTTAGCCTACCCGATGGAGGCCTCGTTTTATGGGTCAAAATTCCTAATGTAAATACTCAAAAACTGGAACAAGAAGCCCAGACATTGCATATAGATATTCGTAGCGGCGCCTGTTTTAGCACCCACGATGCCTACCACGATTGCTTTCGTATTAACTGTGGTTGGTCACTGGGCAAAAAGGAAGCAGACAATACCGCCTTTCAACAATTGAGCCGATTATGTCGACTAATAAATGAAATAAAACGCCGTCCATAAATAATCTGTATAGAATTTACATCCATCTCTTTGATCTATTGACAATATTATCTATAGTGAGCACTGGTCTTTTCTTTTGGATTGGAAGCTCATAATGGTGAAACGTAAAACAAAAGTTTTTGTTGTTCTGATCGTCTTGATTGCAATCATCGCTGGGGCGGTCTTGTTGTTTTCTGGCCTCAAAGATTTTGATTTAAGCAATGCAAAAGTCACAAATATCTCGTTTACTTCCGGTAATAATACCTTGCAAGGCTCTTTAGTTCTGCCTAAGAACGTCACCTCCCCCCCGATTGCTCTGATTGTTCATGGTGATGGCGCACAGACACGTTTTGAGAACTCCAACTATTTGCCTTTAGTGAACAGTTTATTAAAGGATGGTATTGGTGTGTTTAGTTGGGACAAACCTGGAGTGGGCCAAAGCACTGGTGCTTGGCTGCAACAATCCATGTCCGACCGAAGCGACGAGGTGAGAGCAGCATACAACAAGATACATTCTCTGCCCGCCCTAAAAAACAGTCCAATTGGCTTTCTAGGATTTTCGCAAGCGGGTTGGGTCTTACCGATTACTGATAACGAAATGAAGCCTGCTTTTACTGTGATCGTAGGCGGAGCCGTCAGCTGGCGCCACCAAGGTGCCTATTTCACTAAGCGTCAGTTAGAGGATCAAGGCTTAAGCCCCGAACAAGTCTCTCAAAAAGTGGCGGCGAACCTAAAAAGTAACGATGAGACATTTGGCAACCCTGCAACAGGCACCCCAGGCATGCGCCCTAAAATGAACCCGGATCGTTTTGATTTTGTACTACGCAACTATAACAGTAACTCCACCCCCTATCTTGGCTCAATGCAAGGGCCTGTCTTGGCGCTTTGGGGAGCAGACGATAAAAATGTCGATCCACTTTATAATCAGGCAATCTACAAGCAAAAACTTCATCCAGATCAAGAACAAGTCACCGCGATTATCAAACATGCCACCCATGGTTTATTAAAAGCACAATGGTTTAATTATCAACTACCCTCAGAATGGCCTCTCTGGCGCAAAGGGTTGTTTGTTTTAATGGGCCGTGATGCTTATGCGCCACGCGCTTTGGATACCATCGGAATGTGGATATACCAAGTGACGCACCAACAAGCAAACTAATTAACGCTAGTAAATGGCTTCGCAACCGTTTTGCGGTATCGAACCTTCCTTGACCCAAGATGCCAAGGTATGAATGGCTTCTTTGTTGTCTGGCGTTAAACCATAGCCATAGTTGATTCGAAAACTTAGATCATTGCTTCTTTCATAGACAGTGCCTATTTTGGCACTGTCTATGTCAACCAAAGAAAAAAGATAACCAGGCACAATGCTAATCCGCTCAGCATACGCTTTTTCGAATAACACTCTAGTAGATGGACTCCCCTCTTTTAATGTGACCCATAAGACATAACCACCTTGTGGTTGTGATACTTGTGTACCCACTGGAAATGCCTTGAGGATTTCTTCCCTCATGACCTGACAATAACCTTTTAAAAGAGCACGTAACTTTCTCATGTGAACATCATAGCCACCATTTTTTATAAACTCAGCGATGGCGGCTTGCGGGAATTCAGCGGTGACTTTTGAAGAGGTGCGTTTCAAGTTATAAACCGCATCCTGCCAACCCGCGCAAGCTAGCCAGCCGATTCGCAGCCCTGGAGATAGCGTCTTAGTAAAGCTACTGCACAAAATCACCTGATCATTAAATGCCCGTAATGGTCTTGGCCGAGTATTGCCAAAATAGATATCACCATAGACATCATCTTCAATAATGGTGACTTGCTTTTCTACCATCAAATTAACTAACGCTTGTTTGTCACTATCAGACAATAAACAACCATCAGGATTATTAAAATTAGCGGTATAGACCATGACTTTGATTTTATGACGATCAATCGTCTCCTCTAGTTGAAGCGTATTTAACGTCATATCGGAGCTTGCAATCTCAATGGCTTCTAACCCTAAATCTTTGAGTAATTGCAGCAACAAAAAGTAAGTAGGCGATTGAATTAAGACCTTGTCACCAGGCGACGTAGATGCTTTCAAGGCGAGCGATAGGGATTCCAATCCGCCATTGGTCACCAGAATTTCGTCCTCCACAAGAGAGCAGCCATAGTCCATGGCACGACGTACAATCTGTTGAATCAACGCAGGCAATCCATGTCCACCCAAATGAGAGCCTAATAAACTAGGATTTTTATAGATTAACTGGCGCATAATTTGGCTAAACCGTTTCACCGGATAAAGTTCTAGGTGCCCATCTGCTAATCCCAAACTGGTAATCTGGTTACGACCAATTAGCGAAAGGTGTCGGCTTCTTGTATCTAAACTAGTCACTGGCGAGTTAATGGTGGACTTTTGTTTAGCCAATAACGGGAAGAGATTATTAGATAAGGGATGACGTACTTTGACAAAAAAACCCGAGCGAGGTTTGGCTTCAACGATGCCTTCATTTTCTAATAAACGCAAAGCATTTAAAGCCGTTAAATGGCTAACATTATGCAAGCTTGCGATTCGCCTAACCGAGGGTAATTTCATCGCTTCAGTTAACCGACCTTGCTGAATATCGGTTCTAATATGCGTTGCAATTCGTTGATATAATGCTTCGTCCACCATACGTTTTTTCCTCTATTTTCCATCTGTTATACAACAGATAGAAAGTGTCTGTATATAACAATTCGCGCTCAATAGAGTAAATTAAGAAACAGAAAAACATACTGTTAAAACAAGCATTTCATCATTCAGACCATTAATCATAGGACCAAGGAATGACCTTCTCCATTGAACTACTTACACTGTTTTTTTTCGTGGCCATGATAGCAGGTTGCATTGATGCCATCGCAGGCGGGGGCGGGCTGATTACCATTCCAACCTTATTGCTTTGTGGGGTTCCCCCTGCTCAAGCGATTGCTTCTAACAAAGTGGGTGGCGTGGGGGGTTCTATGGCATCCACTCTTCATTTTATTCGCATGGGGCACATCAATTTGAAAAGCGCTAAGCTGATGATCGCCACCAGCTTTATCGGTTCTTTTTTGGGTAGTATATTGCTCACTAAAATAGACAGCAGCTTTCTAGCGGTTTTTATTCCCTTTTTATTGATCGGTTTTTCCTTGTACTTTTTGTTCTCGCCTAACCTTGGCGCTTTGGATAGAAAGCAGCTTATTACAGGACTCGTTTATAGTGTGTTTGTCGCCTCCGTCATTGGCTTTTACGATGGCTTCTTTGGCCCAGGTACGGGTGCTTTTTTCGCTATTTCTTTTACCTTACTGCTTGGTTACAACTTGGTCAAAGCGACTGCCTATGCCAAACTTTTAAACTTTTGCAGTAACTTAGCCGCGTTGATTTACTTCATCATGTCTGGCTCGATCATTTGGGAAATAGGTATTGCCATGTTTCTTGGTCAGGTGATTGGCGGCATGATAGGTGCAAAACTCGTCATCAATAACGGCAAAACGCTGATTAAAATCGCCATGGTCATTATGACGATGGCAGTTTCCATTAAAATGCTGTTCTTCAGTTAATCTTGGAGCCATTCGTCACGGTCGATACCAACCTCTACATCCCCATTAAACTGCGAATATGGCAATAAGCTGCACGGCCCAGTGCGTCTAAGTTATAGCCACCCTCCAGCACCGAAACGATACGTCCTTGGCAATGGCGGTCAGCTACCGACATAAGCTGATCCGTCACCCAAGTATAATCACTGTCATCCAGACGAAGCTGACCCATCGGATCCGCTTTATGCGCATCAAACCCTGCCGAGATCATAATGAGTTCTGGTTGAAACGCTTCTAATGCCGGAAAGAGTCGCTCGGTATAAACTTGACGAAATACCTCTCCTGTCGAACCCGCCTCTAACGGCATATGCAGAATATTATCGTGAGAATCTCCTGGGTCGCTGTAAGGATAAAACGGATGCTGATAGCTCGAGGCATAGAGCACTCGATTGTCACCCGAAAAAATCTGTTCTGTACCATTACCATGGTGAACATCAAAGTCGACAATAGCAACGCGACTTAAGGCGTGTTTATCCAAGGCATGCTTTGCCCCAACCGCGATGTTATTGAAAAAGCAAAAACCCATGGCACGGTCATGTTCAGCATGATGCCCTGGTGGTCGAACGGAGCAAAACGCATTATTCATTTCGCCACTCATCACCAAGTCCACCGCTTGAACCAAGGCCCCAGCAGCATGCGTTGCCGCTTCTAGGGTATGGGGCATCATCAAGGTTTCTGGCTCTAATTCCACAGAGCCTTTTTTCGGTGCTTTGGCAAAAATCGCATTCACATAGTCCATATCATGGGCGGCGATGATCTGTTCGAGCGTTGCAGGCTTTGCCTCAACCAAACGCAAAAAATCCAACAATTGTCCGGCAATGAGACGGTCTTGAATCGCGGCTAAACGCATCGGCGATTCTGGGTGCTCATCACCCATATGGTGTTTATCACAATGATAGTGAGTCAGGTAAGCGGTGGTCATATCTCTTCCATGTTTTAGAGAACACTGTACAACGATAGTCACATCATTATCAGCAAGGTTCACTTTTTATTATTTTTTAAATGATCGCATTAATGTGTAAGATCAAAACGCTATATAGATCAAAGCACTGCATAGATCAAAGCATAATTTATAGTCAGTAGACTATGCTACAAAGGTCTATTGTGTCATAAAGTTTATAATAATACCGTTACAGTAATGCCGCCTACTCTTGCAGGCTTTACGGTTGCTAAATAAAGCTAATTTGGAGGTTTCCTTGCCACATCACGCCCTACAATCGCTTCTTGCCCCTCGTTCTGTGGTCGTGTTGACAGGGGAAGATCCACGCGACCCGATTTTATTGGCCCTACTAAAAGCCTTAGCCTCTGCGAACAAACGCCCAGACACTTGCTTGGTTGGCGTCGCTCCCGACGCCCCTGAAGGGAAGCTGTTTGAGCTAAAGCTCACCTTGAATGAGCTGAATAAAACCTATGATCTTGCCATTCATGCTGGCACCACAAACGAGCCCATTGAAGACATCGTTGCCGCTTGTGCCAAAATGAGCATTCACACCCTATTAATGCTGTCTTGGACAGGAACGAGTGACACCGTGTTACGAGATTGTTTGCGTCAGCATAAGGTACGACTATTAGGTCCTAACAGCTTTGGTCTCTGTCGCCCTAAACAAGGCTTATTCGCCTGGCTTGGCTTAACTCAACCCATCCCGGGTCGGCTGGCCCTAATGTCTCAATCTGGTACGGTCGCAAGTGCCTTGGTGGATTGGTCGACCTGGCAAGGCATCGGCTTTTCGCAAGTGGTCTCCATGGGGGCCCCTGTTGACGTCATGCCATCACAAATCCTCGATTACCTGTCCAACGATTTTGAAAGCCAAGCCATCTTGATGTATCTACAAAGCGTCGGGAAACCTACTCGCTTTCTTAGCAGTTTACGAGCAGCCAGTCGCAGTAAACCCGTCGCCGTTGTTACCGAACATAACCTTGGTGCCGATCCTCGAGTTTTAGATGCGGCGCTTAACCGTACCGGCGCGGTTCGTGGTCGTCGGCTGAATGACCTAATCGGTGCCGCCTCCGTCATGACCAATGCTCGACGCATCAAAGAAGGCTCGTTGATGATTATAGGTAATGGTGCAGGACCAGGTGAACTGGCATCACAACGGGCATCGGAGCTGAATGTTGCTCTGTTAGCCCCCCAAGAAAACCTACGACATAAACTAGAAAACATTGTTTCTGGTCGTGGTCATGTCGGCCCCGTCAGTACGGTTTGGGCCAGTTGCGCCAGCGATGTTTTTGTTGATATGGCACGTACCGCACTGGAGGATGAACAATGTTGCGCGGTGTTGCTCATGCTCAGCCCCACCGCCCTAATCGATCTCTCTTCGTTCTACGAGCAAGTGATTGAGCTACATCGACAACACAAAAAATTAGTGATGGT
This sequence comes from Marinomonas sp. 63XJN7_7_ISO-PGPR-S23-202, assembly GCF_056173505.1. Taxonomy (NCBI): domain Bacteria; kingdom Pseudomonadati; phylum Pseudomonadota; class Gammaproteobacteria; order Oceanospirillales; family Oceanospirillaceae; genus Marinomonas; species Marinomonas sp. 63XJN7_7_ISO-PGPR-S23-202. Next base: position 4,177,789 of record NZ_CM149677.1, read on the forward strand.
ATGTTTACTGGGGGGCGGCGAAATGGTCACCATGCGCACTCGTATCAACGAAGCGGGCATCCCCACTTTTCGGACCCCCGAAACGGCGCTCGAGGGCTTCCAATTTTTAGAACAATTTCAACGTAATCAACGCCTTGCCAAACAATCCCCAGACAGTAATGCTGCGGATGAGACATTCAATGTCGAACAAGCCAGACAACGGCTACAAGATCATGTGGCCGCCAACAAAACACGACTGGAAGGGGATGAGTTAAAAGCAATTCTGTCTCTCTTCCACCTGGAAATGGTCTCTTTTTCACGCAACGACAGCGTCATTCATGCCGCCTTGCATGTGCGTATTTTCCAAGATCCTATTTTTGGCACGGCCATAGGCGTGGCCCTTGGCGGATCTGAACAAGGCGCCCCGCAAAAAAGTGAAGTGGTTGGCTTACCACCTCTCAATACACTATTGGTACGAGACTTATTAACGCAACTACTCCCATTACCATCGCAACACTCTTTCACCTCAGACAACAAGAAACAAATCCATCCACACATTGAACGCTTCTTATTAAATGTTTCCAGTTTAGCCTGCGAATTACCAGAATGTCAGACACTGCAACTCAGCAAGCTATACGTCAATAAACACGGCCAACTCAATGGGGAAGCCTTTGCCACACTCACCTCTTGTCATCATCTACGCCGCTATGAACATCTGGCGATCCAACCCTACCCTCGCCAGTGGGTACAACAGTTGACCTTGCGAAATAATTTCAATGTCACCGTACGACCCGTGCGTCCTGAAGATGCACCAATGATTGCTCAATTTGTGAAGAGCATGTCGAAACAAACCCGTTACCTGCGTTTTATCTCAAATATAGAAGAGCTCACACCCAGAATGCTTGCGAGCATGTCACACATTGATTATGACAGAGAAATGGCCTTTATGGCGGTGCATACTGTCGATGGTCAAGACACATTGATCGGCACGTCCCGCTATATTGATAATTTTGACGATCACAGTTGTGAGTTTGCCGTTGTCCTCGGCGACGACTATCAAGGGCTGGGCCTCGCCTCTTACTTAATGAAACAACTTATCTTAGTCGCCGCTGACAAAGACATTCACCTTATGAAAGGCATTGTGCTAGCTGAAAACAAACGTATGTTGACATTTTGTAAGCACCTTGGCTTTACCATTAAGCGCGACCCCGATGATTTCGGACAAATGATTGCCGAGCTCAGTCTGACACCAAATACCATCGAAAAACTTAAACATTCAGTAAAAAACGCCTAAGACTGTCTCCTTAATTCATTCACTCATCAAGGCTTTTTATTCACATAAAAGGCCTTACCATATATTCCATGAGACCTTTGCACGATGTCACGAGCGACGCCAAGACGCGGCAAAAACAGACGAGAAAGCGGAGTTTATCGCTATAAATGAGCATTTTAAGTCTGTTTTTAACAAAGTATTGGCAAGCGCAGTCGTCGTGCAAAAGTCTATCCACGACTTAAACGAACGGTGAAATCAATAGACTAACATCAAGTCGAATTACCCCATCGTCCCTATTTACAAGGAACTCAGTATGACCTATCACTCAATCAAATTAGTCAAACGCCCAGAGACAACCATCAGTGATGATGTGTTTGAATTAACCACCCAAGAGATACCAAAGGCAGGCAACGGCGAAGTAGTGGTTAAATTAACTCACCTGTCTCTCGATCCAGCCATGCGAGGCTGGATGAGCGCTGATGAAAAGAGCTATATCCCTCCCGTTAAACTAGGGGATGTTATGCGCGCCAGCGGTATTGGCGAAGTGGTCGAATCACACAACGAAAAACTTCCTGTAGGCTCGCGTGTGATGGGCTTAATGGGCTTAACTGAATACGCTCTTAGCGACGGCCAAGGATTAAACATTATCCCCAAAGACTTGCCTGCTGAGGCAGTATTAAGCGTGATAGCCCTGCCGGGGATTACCGCCTACCACGGGTTATTCGAAGTACTCAAACCAACATCAGGCCAAACCCTCATCGTAACCGCTGCGGCAGGGTCTGTCGGTTCTTTGGTAGGACAAATGGCCAAAAACAAAGGACTGACCGTGATAGGAGTGGCTGGTAGCGAAGAAAAATGCCAGTGGATTGTGAACGAACTCGGATTTGACCATAGCTTGAATTATCACGATGCTGATTTTGCCGAAAAGCTAGATGTAGCCGCCTCTAAAGGAATTGATCTATTTTTTGAAAATACGGGTGGCGTGGCACAAGAGCCAATCTTCAACCATATGAATGCCCATGGTCGTATTGCTGTATGTGGCATGATTGCCGATTATCAAAGCAATCATCCGGCCCCTGGTCCGAATTGGATGGGGATTATCAAACGCCGATTGACCATCCAAGGCTTCACCATGCCAGATCACTTCCACCGTATTCCTGAATACAGTCAGGCATTGGGAGAAATGCTGGCAAAAGGCGAGCTAAAATACCGTAGCCATGTCCTAGAAGGGTTAGAAAGTGCAACAAGCGGCATCAATCTATTGTTCAACGGTCAAAATAAAGGCAAGTTAATCGTTAAACTTTAAAGAAGAAAACCATTAGTTCCCTCCCCTTATTTAAGGGGAGGGTTAGGGAGGGGTTTTCGTTTCGTCATACAAATCCACCACAGATCTTACTTTTTATATTGCTCTGCGATTTTTAAATGATTCTCCACAGACTGTTTCATGATCACTTCTAAAAATTGTTTAGCAAAGTTGGGGTCCAGTGCGTACTGTTCTGCTAGCTCAGCAATGCGTTCGTACTGCTGAGCTTCACGCGCCTCATCCTTTGCTGGTAATTGATTCTTAGCCTTATAATGGCCCACCGCATCGGTGATTTTAAAACGCTCAGCCAACATGGCGACCAAGGCATTATCAATGTTATCAATACTGTGACGCATAGCATCTAAATTCATCGTCATTACTCTCCTAAAACTTTAACTAACAACAGTTTATAAGCAAAACGAATATCATTATATCGATATTCAATTATTTTGGACTATCTCTACATATTACAATCAAAGTCAGAGCAAACCTAACCCCAGTACACGCAATAGGTACAACGATCTTAAAACCCTCCCCCTGAATAAGGGGAGGAAATACACCCTATCGTTAGCTCCTCCATATGACCAAGGGAGGGAATAAATACTTACTATGGGGCTAACTCCTCCGAGAGGCTGGGAGAGTTATAAGGGTATAATGCACTTATTTTGCTTTATAGTTTACGAAAATGGTCCAAATGCACAACGAGTTAATACATCTCAACAGTTTTTCCGCTAAAAAGCCGTTAGCTTGTTCGTGATCATCCTCCATAGTCCATTAACATTTATTCTAATAATTGTGAAACTTCTGACTTTTTGTCGTCTATAGATAGCTACTTATGGATGAGCTAGGAACACTTGCATCAGGATATTCAATTTTTTTGATCTACTTGATTAAAAATCTCCGTTATTTAAATGCACTTCATCTGGGTATAGTCGCATCAATTCAAACACAAAAAGGATTATTTTTATGTCTTCAACTTTACTGTCTAAAATCACTACGACAACAGCGGGCCTTTCTAGCACGATTCTTCGTATTCCAGTTGGCTTAGTCTTAATGGGACATGGCTCCCAAAAACTGTTCGGCATGTTTGGTGGCTATGGTTTGGCGGGAACAGGCCAATATATGAGCTCTCTCGGCCTACATCCAGGTGAGTTAATGGCGGCGTTAGCAGGTAGTGCTGAGTTCTTCGGTGGTTTAGCTCTGCTGATTGGCTTGCTGGTACGTCCTGCGACCGTCTTTATCGCTTTTACCATGCTGGTGGCCATCTTCACCGTGCATATTTCTCACGGCTTGTTCATCCAAAACGGCGGTTATGAATACGCACTGACGCTTATCGTGATCTGTGTGTCTTTATTTATCAGTGGTGCAGGCCCTTTGTCAGTGGACAAGGCACTCTCCAATAAATAAACACCAAACGAGCAAAAATCTAAAGCAAAAAAAAGAGACGAGATGAATATCATCTCGTCTCTTGCTTTAAGCATCATCTATAAGGGATTGTAAAATCAACTAAAGCAAATATAGATTAACTTTAGAAATTATACTGACCACTCAAGGCTACTTCGTTGCTTGCGTAGCCATTAGCTATATCAGATGTGCCATCGTTATGACGGTATTCTACCCAAGCAAGGGCATTAGAAGTAAAGTTGTACTCAACACCTAGCTTGTAAGATTTAACGGTATCAAGCGAAGTTTTTCCGTCCTGATCTTTCTTTTGGAAACCGTAACCAGTATATAGACGGTATTGGTCGATTGTGTAAGCACCCACAAGATCGTATGAGTTAAGCTTAGTGTCACTGTTCGTTGCTGCACCGTTATCGGTTTTAGAGCCTAGGTAGACAAACGCTAAGTACAAGTTATTCAAGGTATAATCCGCACCTACACCGTAAGTGTTGATTTTACCATCCGAATTTCCAGTCGCGGCTGGAGTTGCCTTAATCTTACCTGTAGATGGATCAAGTGCATAAGTAGCACCATTGCTCGCAGGGCCAAAGTTTTGAAGGGCATAGGCTGCACGTAGATTCAACCCCATATCGGTATGATAAACAACGGCAGCGGAATAGGCATTATCTTGAACCGTACCTTTGTTGATACTGCCAATGTCTTTACCATCGCTATTGCGGAATTGGTAACCCGCTTGTACATCAAAATTACCAAAAGAGTTGGCATAGACTACTTGGCTCGCTTGACGGTTTTCACCATAGATACCATCTTGCGCTTCCATACCCCATTGATCAAAAATATCGACGGTTTGAACAAGGCTGGTGTAAACCACTGTATTTTGTTGACCTACAGTTACCGTACCGTTTTTCTTGAAATCAAGGCCGAAATAAGCTTTACGAGTTGAGAATTTATTGCCATCACTGTTTTGACCAGCTACCTGCCACTCACCTTTGGCAAAAATACCAAAGTTATCAGTTACATTGGTTTCGCCTTTAATACCGATACGAGCTTTGGTTGTTAGATTACCTTGCGCATTCGCATCTGTTGCATTTCCAGCCGTACCATTGCCCGCGTGGGTCATGTCAGCTTCGACTCGACCATAAACATCTAGTTTAGAACCATCAGCATTGTAGACAGTTGCCGCGTGCGCAGCCGTCGTCAAAGTAGCGGATGTTATTGCCAACGCTAAAATTGTTTTTTTCATGATTTTCTTCCTTAGTACGAACACAAAGCTTTCAATGAAGGACAACACTATAAACTTCTATTTGAACAATTTATGCACCTAACAAAGGAAGATAGAAGTAAAGAAAAAGTACTTAATTACTCTCTTAAAAATGTCTAAAAAACAAACAAGAACATACTTAATTTCATAAAAAAATCAATAAATACAATATATTATATAAAAATTTTATTCTTAAAATATTTTATATAATTTTTGTGATATGAAAATTCACAAGAATTAAAAACAAAAATTCACTTTTCTTAAGAATTTTAATAGTTTTACATCACCGATTATAAACGACTGATAGATGTTACATATCTGTTACAAATATTCGCCTAAAAAAGGTAAAATCACATTATTGTGTTATTGCAAAAAAAAGCCTTTAGCATTGACATACTAAAGGCTTTTTCTTCGTAAAGATTTGTCGTTACGACATCAATCAAACATAGGTATTACTTACCCGTTGCTCGAGAAACGTACTCACCTGTCCGCGTATCGACACGCAGCACTTCACCAATATTAATAAACAGTGGCACACGAACCATGGCACCAGTAGACAAAAAGGCAGGTTTTGAACCGCCATTGGCAGTATCGCCTTTTACCCCTGGATCCGTCTCAGTGACTTCCAACTCAATGAAATTAGGTGGCGCAACCGCAAGTGGTGTTCCGTTGTATAGAGTGACCACATACTTTTCTTGCTCTTTAAGCCATTTTTTCGTTTCACCTACCGCCGTTTCATCCGCCGCATGTTGCTCAAACGAACCATCAATGTCCATAAAGTGCCAGAACTCACCATCTGTGTATAAATACTCCATCTCCGTATCCATCACATCAGCAGACTCTAAGGTATCACCAGATTTAAATGTGCGTTCCCAAACACGACCTGATTTCAGGTTACGCAATTTAAGACGGTTAAACGCCTGACCTTTACCGGGTTTGACATGTTCATTATCCAATACAGCACAGGGGTCACCATCAACCATTACTTTTGTGCCGCCGCGCATTTCGCTGGTAGAAATATTAGCCATACATCCTCACCGTGTATTTTTTAGAGAAAAGGCTCCAACTAACGTATCATGTCAGCCTGATACTCTGAGCAAACATTTTTACTTTCCTTTTTTGCAAGTAACCTGTTTTAGACAAGTAAAAAGACGTTTGCGCAGAAATCAAAGAGCCGCTGGCCCAACTGGCCAACAAGTTGGCAGCAATCATAACCCAAATTAACCCAATTTTGCAGATATTTGACGTGATACCGATTCAAACTGATAACGATGTTACTTGGTCAGAGCACCTTTCCCAGGCACTTACCCACCTTCCGGAGCTTATTCAGCGGCTTGGCCTCCCCCAGAACATGATCGAGCAAGGAAGAGAAGCACACCAAGCGTTCAAGCTTTTCGTCCCTCGCCCTTACTTATCACGTATTGAATACGCGAATCCTGCCGATCCACTGTTAATCCAGGTTTTGCCCAGCACCCATGAAATGTTAACGGTAGCAGGCTATAGCAAAGACCCGTTAGAGGAAGCCGGTCACAACCCACAAAAGGCGATTGTGCATAAATACAAACGGCGCTTATTGGTCATTACGACAGGCAGCTGTGCAGTGAACTGTCGTTACTGCTTTCGTCGTCATTTCCCTTATGCAGACAACCAACTAGCACAAACAGAATGGGACTCGGTAATCGACTATTTAACAGCGCACCCCGACATTAACGAGGTAATATTGAGCGGTGGTGATCCTTTGATGATGAAAGACGCCCTCTTAGCGGATAAAGTTCGTAAACTCGAAGCACTTCCACAAATCAAACGTTTACGCATTCACTCTCGCTTACCAGTAGTGATTCCACAGCGCGTCTGCCAAGACATGCTCAATTGGATCAACGCAAGCCGTTTAGAAATCGTCATGGTCTGGCATATTAATCATGCTAATGAAGTAGATGAACAGGTCATGCGTGCCGCCCAGCAACTCAAGCAAGCTGGCGTCACCTTGCTTAATCAAGGGGTATTACTCAAAGGCGTAAACGATACAGTAGAAACACAAGTCAATCTAAGTGAAGCCGTATTTAAAGCGGGCATTATGCCTTATTACATGTTCACCTTGGACCCGGTAGAAGGAGCTGCCCATTTTGATATACCTATCGAAGACGCCCAACGACTAATGGGCAAGGTCGCAGCAGAATTGCCCGGCTATTTAGTGCCAAGACTCGCGAAAGAAATTCCAGGCAGAGCGGCTAAAACTATACTGGCTCCTATTCTTGACGCCAGCCCCTAATCAAGGCTATCGAGCAAGAGCAATACGCCCTGTTTTCACTAATTGACGGCGAATGCAAACCTGCGGAGCAAACTGATATAAGTCGCCATTTTGTCCAACAAGCTGACTGGTGACTTGGCTCAGTTTTGCCACTTCGGCATTCGCTCGTAAATGCTCAGGCTCCCCATGAACTGGAACCGCGAATTTGGGGCGTACTAAGCCATACAATTGCGCCAGCTCATCGCGACAAGGATGCCCGCTGACATGGATCGGTAAATCCGTGTCCTGCTGTTGAAGCGTGCGGATGTTTCGCCCTTTAAATTGTGCTACTAAGCCCATGATGGCTTTTTCATTACCTGGAATCATCATGGCGCTGAAAATCACCAAATCATCCGCCTCAATTGTCAGATCAAAGCAGGAGTCCGCAGCAAGTCGATTCAGAGTCGCTCTTGGCTCACCTTGGCTCCCTGTCACAACAGCCAACACTTCTTCCTTTGGCAAATAGCCCAAATGCGATGCATCAATCAACGGTAAATCATCGGGCCAATACCCTGTTGCTTTGGCCGCCCCGACCATATTGATAAGCGAACGGCCAATCAAAGCCATATAACGCCCTGTTTCTTTTGCGACTCGTCCAAGGGATACTAGCCTCGCCACATTACTACTAAAACACCCGACGACAACACGTCCTTTCTCTGGTGCGATCGTTGCTAACAAGGCTTCATAACAGGCGGTTTCTGACTCCGAATGTCCACTCCGTAACGCATTAGTAGAATCGCACACCATCGCCAACACATTATCGTTAGCCAATGCTTGAAAGCGTTGTGGCGAAAAGCCATTGCCGATGATTGGCTGATTATCGATTTTCCAATCCCCCGTATGAAATACTTTCCCAGCGGACGTATGGATGGTGACAGCAAATGGCTCTGGAACAGAATGGGTCAAGGCAAGCCAAGTGACATGAAAACCACCAATTTGCTTCGACTCATTTTCCTTAACGACAATGACTGGTACTTGACCGGCAAGCCCAACCTGTTGCAGCTTTCGGTGTAACACTTCCGCTGTAAACGCCGTGGTATAAACGGGACATTTAAAGCGTTTCCACAAAAAAGGTAACGCCCCCACATGATCCTCATGGGCATGAGTAATGACAATGCCAGCTAAGCGTTCTTTTTGCTGAGTAATAAAACGTGGGTCGGCACACACGACTTCGGCGGTATGTAAATCGTCGTTTTTGAGTGGCTCGTTAAATGAGACACCACAATCCACCATGAGCCACTGTCCGTTGTGACCATAGAGATTCATGTTCATTCCGATTTCGCCCGTTCCACCTAACGGCAAAAACCACAAGTCATTTTGTGTGGGAATCAATGAAGAGATAATACGCTCCTAATATTCAATCAACTCAAATCTGTCTATGGTACGTGAATTCTTATAAGATCACAGTTTGCAGAAGACACCTTAACAAAAAATAGGCTAACATTTATGATAATCAAGCACTTGGACGCCACCACGCAGCCCTACGCTCTTGCTCTGACTATTGCTGAAGAGCAATCCTTATTTGTTAATTCGGTCGATGCAACCTTAAAGCACCTCAAAAACACAGAACAAGCTTGTGTGATTTGCCTCAACTCACACCCCGATAGTGTCGTCGGTTTTTTTCTATTCGATCTCGATTACGCGAGTCAATATGACTTTGCCGAACACCATGAGTTAGGGCTACGCTCATTGTTAATTGGTCATGCTTTTCAAGGTCGAGGGATCGGTTACCAAAGCATGGAGGCCATTCATCGTTTTGCTCAAACACATTACCGTGATTACTCTCATATTTGTCTCACGGTTAACGAAAAAAATCTTGCCGCTTATCACTGTTATCGAAAAGCGGGGTACCAAGATAATGGTCAACATTATACTGGCGGTGCAGCAGGCCCTCAGCATATTTTACGTTTAGCGCTACATAATAACTAAAAAGGAGCGCTCCATGGGACTTTCCCCTTCTTGGCTGTTATCAAGAAAAATGCAGCGGGTAGCATTCAGTATCCTGTGCTGTCTTCTGGTCGTTTTCTTAGCCGCAAAAGAGTTGGGGACCTATTACAGTAAAAAAATCATCGATGAGCGATTAGAACACGCCGGGCTACGTGCTTTCGTCCACTATAAAGCCATCTCGTTCTCACCTTTTACCCTCACTCCCACCTTAGAATCCGTCACACTCGGTAATGAGTACTACCCATGGCTTGCCTTTCGAAGCATCTCATTAAAATGGCTACCACTCATCTACCCTGATTTACAGGTTAGCTTTCAATTTGATTCTAATAAGCCATTAGCACGCGATTCACGACGATTATTAAGCAAATTGGGCATTAACAAATTAAAGGGATCCGGGTTATTCACCTCAAATAAAATAGGCAAACAGTTAACTTCAAAATTGACCCTAAGCATTGAACAGGTTGGTACATTACATTGGATGAGCCGATTAGACCTATTGACCAACACACTATCACTACAAGAATTCCGCTCGGATTTGCTTGCCTCCATGGCCTTAAGGCAAATGAGCGCCATGCCCATTATCTATGGCGACAGCATTGCCTTTGATAAAATAAGCATTCGATTTCGCGATACAGGGCTTATGCATCACCTGCTGCCTCAGAAAAATAGAGACCAGGCGAATATCACCGCTACATTAGATAAGACAATAGACGAACTGGGGCTGGCCAAAACGGGAAGCCATACATCACAACGCATTGTGCATCAGCTATTAGCCTTTTGGCGTCATCCTGATACATTAACCTTTGTGATGGCGCCCAGCAAAGCCATTTCCTTAAAAGAGATCATGTTATTAAGTCAGAACAAACAACTCTACGATGGCGCAAAACTATCCATGACAGTCCAATCTGCTACCACGCCATGACAGAAAACCACAACAGTTTTTATCGCGTATAAGGCTGATTGGAAAGAATCCGAGCAGTTCCTGCAATGATGCGATAAACAGACCAAATCCAAGTAAACAATAGAACAAGATAGCCGATAAAGAAAAAAACTAAAAAGACCCCGAGCAGAGTCATCACTATCCCCCACCAGAAAGTACTGATAATGTTTCGATAATGATCCTCATAAAACGTATCTCGAGCATCTTCTCGCTTAACCATGGCCCAGATGGCCCCTACCAACCAAAACACGCCAGTAAATAAACCAAGTAACATAAAAATATAGGCAATCGTGGCATGCTTCTTACTTTCCTCATCATTCGGAAAACGTGGCACATTAAAGTTTGGTTCAAATCCGCTCATAATCGTCTCTTAGGTTCTCCACGGTTTCTCTTAACTATCGTTTTCTTAACTATTATTTTCCTAATAACGGAATACACCAGAACAATGCCTTTTCTATGGATTATCGAGTACAATTTAAAGTCTTGAGTATACAAATAGGCTTTAAATGAAACGTGTCACTATTCTGGTGGATGTGCAAAACATTTACTACACTACACGCCAAGTATATGGTGCTAACTTCGATTACAACGCCTTCTGGAAACGAGTAACGGCTGATAAAACCGTCGTCAAGGCCATTGCCTATGCAACCGATAGAGGAGATGAAAAGCAGCGCCAATTCCAAAATATTTTGCGTGCCATTGGCTTTGAAATAAAGCTCAAACCCTACATCCAGCGCATGGATGGCTCAGCAAAAGGCGATTGGGACGTTGGCATTACCATCGACGCCATGGAGTTTGGCCCCATAAGCGATCAATTAATCCTCGCCTCAGGCGATGGCGATTTTGATTTATTGGCACGATGGTTACGTGATAAACATGGTACCCAGGTCGATGTATTTGGTGTCGAGACTTTAACGGCTCACTCTCTCATTCAAGCCGCGACAAGTTTCCACCCAATAAATAATGACTTGCTATTAAAATAAATACGTTAACAATAAACGCTCAAAATAATGGTCTCTTTATCGAAGGATGCGCGCAAGAGATGCAAAAATCATATTATTTAAACACCTCTCCAAAACCAGTTGAGTAGTTAGAGAAATGCATCTGAATAAACACCACAACCAACAGGCCCCGAATTTACCGTTCGCCGTTCACAAAGGCTTGAGCCTTTTCATCTGTGTCATCACTTTTTTCTATAGCCTGTGGAACCTGGTTTACTTGAAATTCTATGTATTAGCCTCTCTTGAGCTGATTATCGTCAGCTTTAGCTTGTTTTTCTTTATCCAAGCACTCAAAAACCAAGATAAAAAATGGCAGCATTACACCCTCGTGGGGATGATTACTGTTCTGGTTTTACTCACCCCGCTGCAAGGCGATATTCGCGCAGGCTCTCTTTATTGGAGCATTTTGTTACCGTTCGTCTATTTCATGATGTTTGGCTCTCGTGGCGGACTCATTTTATCCCTCCTGCTAGTATTTCCCGTCTTATATATTATTTATACGAAAACCACGAACGAGGGCTTTCTACCCTATCGAGCCATGATCAATTACACTCTCGCCCATTTTTGCGTTTGGTGTCTATGCTATGTATACGAGTCACAGCACCAAAAAGACAATCTCCGGCTGCGTAATATGGCCTTAGAAGACTCTCTTACAGGACTCAAAAACAGATTTGCTCTGGATGCTGCATTTGAGCACATTGACCAACACAATATAAAAGCCTTCATGCTGCTTATTGATATTGATCATTTTAAAGCCATTAACGATAAATTCGGACACGATATTGGCAATCAAATACTCAGAGAAATGGCGGATAATTTGCAAATATATGCGAACGAAGAAAATGTGTACCGCCTAGGAGGGGAAGAGTTTATTATCATCCTTACAGAATGGTACGAACAAGACGTCTATAGTACAGCGGAAAGTCTTCGCTCTTTCATCGAGAACACCCTATTTCATCAACATGATTTACGCTTACAGCTAACCATAAGCATTGGCATAGGTCGCTTTTTACCAGGCCAATCATTAAGTGACTTTATCCGAACGGCGGACCAAAATTTATACCTTGCTAAGCAACAGGGGCGTAATAAAGTGATTCATACTTTATTCTAGACCATCAGAGTGCTTCCACTTTTAGCCTTGTGATAAAATGCTTTCAGTTTATGACCCCCAATAAAAAACAGAACACTTAGTCCCTGAGGTATCCCCACAAATTTAATTAGCATTCCAAGGCCCCAAGTTGGTCTTCAAACTGTCGTATTCCAGTTTGCCAGTCTGCTTTGGGGATATTTAAGTCTGTATGGATTGCTCGCTTTCCTAAATAAAAGTAAGACAGAACTCGGCGACTTCGCGTGCTGTTGCTTTGAAATCGGTAGGAATAGCCTTTCGAAGCAACAACACTTCCTATAAGAATTAGTATCATCGACGCCAACGTGGTCAGTAAAATAAGGTTTTTCAACCGATCCATTTTGCGAGTATTGTTCTGCTCAAATCCCAAACCAAAACGACTGCTTTTCATATCCCGAAAACCTTCTTCTATTTGCATCCGAGTTTTGTATGCGTTGACACAACGCTTAGAAAAATGTCGATTCACAGGAAGAGAAGATACTAATAACCACGGATCTTTAGCACCTCTCGCTGCTGTAAGAGAAGTTTTCGAGGTTCTAATTTTGCCTTTTTGATTCGTTGAATGACGCCCTTTTGGCTGACTTTTATAGAGCACAAACTCGTTAGTGATTGGGTTCGTTTGGCGATGAATCAGTGATATTCTTTTCGGGCGAGAGCTTGCTTTAGGATAAAGTGTCGAGATGCAACGCCACGATTGCTTCTTTTGATCATAGTATTTTCGTGGCTTACGCACTCGTCCTACATAGTCCCACCCCAAATCAGCGACGGCATCCAGCCAAGGTGTCTTAAAACCTGCATCGGTAACAATAACGGGCTTTGCCGTGTCTGGTATTAGGGCTTTCAGCCTTTTCAAAAAATACTTATGTGTCTTTGATTTTTCTTTCGTGAGCCTGTCGTGTACTTCTTCATAGAGCGTAATAGGACGACCTTCAAAAGCGGTTGTCGCACGAATTAAAAAATGTTCTCCACGAGCATCAAGATCTGACCAATCGACACTTATGATTGGCTGTTTTTGAGGGATAAATATTTGACACATTGAGGCATATATTGTCAGGGCCTCTTGGCGTAATGAATGATTGGATAACAGCCTGTCTGAACGTTTAATTCGATGCTTCTCAAAGGCCTTTGATCGGATTCCTCTGCCAATATTGGTGACAGAGCAAAAACTCCCTTCGGCAAGGCTAAGCACACAAGCGGATAAGGCTTTAAGCCGAGATTTATGCATGTTAGGGCTGACAATGGGGAGGATTTTGTTCAATATAGCGGTTGCGTTCATAGCTCTCAGTGAAAGTTTTTTTGGCGAAATAATTGATCACCAAGGGCTATGAACGTTCCCTTCTTGTACTAACTTTTTGATCTATATTGAGATTTTGTGGGGATACCTCAGACTTAGTCCCGTTTTTTATTGGCCACCTTCAGCTAAAAAGCCTCTTCTTCTAAAAAGAACGGCTCAGCTATTTCAATATTGACGCTCTGCTTTATATCTCGTGATGAAAAGCCAATATCAACCCGATGGATCCCACTGGCGACACACCATCGTCCTTCATCCACATCATAAAACGCTAAATCTCGTAACGAGATCGGCAAAGCAATTTGGCTCGTTTGAGAGGGCTCTAAAGAGGTTTTTACAAAGCTTTTTAAGGCTTGCGGGGCGCGCGTTATCTCCCCTTTGGGCGGGACAAGATAAGCCTGCACAACTGTTTGGCCTGTTTGCTTACCGATGTTGCTAAGAGTGACCATTACCTCATAACCATCATGACTTTGTTCGGCTTGGGCATCTTGCAAAGAGAATTGGGTGTACCCCAAACCAAAACCAAACGCAAACAAAGGTTCAATATCATGCTCATCATAATGACGGTACCCAAAGAACTCCCCTTCTTGATAAACAATTTTACCCTCTTTACCGGGATAAACCTGTGTATCGCCGACAGCAATAGGGGTATCTTCATAGGTGTGTGGAAAAGTTTGCGCTAAACGCCCACTCGGCTCTCGCTTACCCAGCAACACATCGGCAATGGCGTTGCCTGCTTCTTGCCCAGGATACCATGCTTGCAATACCGCACTCACTTTATTCAACCACGGCATTTCAACGGGTCCTCCTGTTTGTAACACAACAATCGTTTTTGAATTAACGGCAGCCACCGCTTCAATTAATTCATCTTGTCGACCAGGTAGACGAATATGTGGTAGATCGCCCCCTTCTGTATCCCATTCAGCGTTACGACCGACAAAGACAATCGCTGTGTCTGTGTTTTTCGCTATCTCAACCGCTTCGGCAATATCCTGATCAGATGTTGGTAGACCTAACCCAACTCGATAGCCACTCACCCCCAGCTTATTATTGGGTAAACAAGCGAATTCAACACGCAAGCGGTAAATATGACCTTGACTCAATGAAACGGACTCAACACGCTCTTCACTTCCCTCTTCAAAAAACGTTGTACCACGTTGCCATTTGTCTCCCCACGAATCGATAATCAGCTGCCCATCTAAGTACACGCGAATATAACCCGCACTGAAGGCACCGAGATGATAATCGGCCGTTTCTGAAACACTGATGTCCCCTTCAAGCAAAATAGAGAAATGATTTTTCTCCACTTTTCCGCCACCAAACCCCTCCATCAAAAAAGCGTGTAACTGATCAACCGTTTCGGTATGAACGGGGTCACCGGATAATTCACGATTGGTAAAATAGTGTGCTTGAAATGCCCCTGTTATCAATGGTTCATAGCGACGATTAGAACAACCTTGCGCATAAGCGATGGTCTCTTCGCCAAGCTGTGCTGTCAGACCTGCAAGAGGCGTAATCGCATAATGCGGATTGAGTTGAGCCGAGCCGCCCCCCATGATTTGTGCGCTATCAGCATTCGGCCCTAGCACCGCGACACTTACCGGATGATCGAGAGGTAATAGGTTATCGTTTTTCAGCAATACGGTGGCTTCCGCACCCGCTACGCGAATTAATTCACGATGCTCTGGACGGTCAAGAGACTGTTCTTCTCGCTCAGTGTGCGTCTGTAAAACCCCCACTCTTTCTAACAAAGTCAGCATACCGTGAGCAAGGAAACGTACCCGTTCAGGATTCACCGCCCCTTCGTTCACTGCCGCAATCAGCTTATTCCCCCGATCTCGGCTCGGCCCAGGCATTTCTAAGTTTAGACCTGCGTTAATGGTTGGTGCCGTCGACTGCGAACCAAACCAATCCGACATAACAATCCCTTCAAAGCCCCATTCGTCTCTGAGTATCTTGGATAAAAGCCATTCATTTTCAGAGGTATATACACCATTTAACTTATTATAAGACGACATAATCGCCCAAGTATCCGCTTGCTTGACAGCTTGTTCAAACGGATACAAATAATGTTCACGGAGGGTTCGTTCGTCTATTTCCGAGCTGATAGTGGTGCGTTGAATTTCACTTTCATTGCCCACAAAATGCTTAATCGTCGCACCAATCTGTTTATCCTGTAACCCTTTAATAAACTGAACGGCTAAAGATGCCGTTAAAACTGCATCTTCTGAATAACACTCAAAATTGCGTCCATTTGTTGCAGTACGTTGTAAATTAACGGTTGGAGCAAGCGAAACATGCGCCCCTTTCGACTTGACCTCATCGGCAATAGCTGAGCCTATGCGATACAGTAATTCTGGGTTCCACGTCGCCCCCAAAGCAATACCACAGGGAAAACAAGCGGATTTATTGCCGCCAATTAGGGAGCCGCTACCACGGGCACCGTTTGGACCATCGGTCACTCTTAACTCACCAATATCCAGCCTCTGGATACTGTTAATAGACCAAAAATCCTGACCCGATAGTAATGAAACTTGCTCTTCAAGTGTCATGGCATCTAACAGTGTATTAATCGATGTGGCTGACATGAGGCTCCCTTTTCTCGCAATAATGGATGGGGTGGACGGCTAAAACAGCCTGAATATGAACATATCAAGCCAACACTTTACTAAATTAATATGAAGGAATAAAGAATGATGAAAACGCTTTCATTTCTATCATCACAAAACCCTCCATGTTTGTGCTTTGCTTATGCCGATTTACGACACACTAATTGTGGGGAAAATAGAGTTTGCACCTCATATTGACAATCATAGATGGTATTCAACAACAACTTGGCTGTGGCATTGGCCATATCAAACAAAGGCAATTGTATCGTCGTTAAACTAGGCGAGGTGTAGCGTGCTAAACAGGTATCATCAAAACCAATAATGGCAATGTCTCCCGGCACCTTAATTCCTTGCTCATTACACACATGTAACGCCCCCATCGCCATAAGGTCATTTCCCAGAAATACGGCTGTTGGCCGCTCTTCAAGACGAAGGACGCTCTGCATATGTTGCACGCCTGATTCAATCGTAAAATCCCCTTCGGCCTCGTAGGTTAATGCTAATCCAGCCGCCTCCATCGCTTGCAGAGAGCCAAGATAACGTTGTGAAGCATCTGATTTACTTTTCGGCCCTCTTATAATGGCAATACGTCTATGCCCTTGATCCAACAAATACTGGATCGCCATTTTGCCACCAGAAAAGTTGTCAAAGGCAATATTACGACCATGATCGCCATCAAAATGTTGATTCATGACAAAAACGGGACAACGACGATTAATCTCAGCCAACTCCTCTTCGCTCATGTAACGGGTCACCAGCACTAAGGCATCCACTTGGCGCTTAATCAGAAAGTCCACCGCTTCACGCTCACCCGATAACGAATCATTACCACTGGCAATAATGACATGTCTATCCGCTTTTCTAAGGGCTTTTTCAACACCACCAGCGGCAGGACCGTAATAAATATTATCAATATTGGACGCCACCAAACCAACCGTGAAGGTTTTGTTACTCGCCAACGAGCGCGCGGCCTGATTTGGTACATACGACAGTGTATCAATAGCGTCCATCACCCTCTTTCGGGTTTCCTCCCTGACTCGTGCCGCGCCACTTAGTACCCGTGAAACCGTGGCGTTGGATACACCTGCTTTTTTAGCTACTTCTGAAATTGTGCTCATAAAATAACCCTAGTACTATCTACTTTGCATACTGTCGCGTATTTTTACCGATAACACTACTTATCCTACGCCGACTATAAAAGCAATCAATTGACTAATCAGTCAAATCCCTGACAATAGCACTATATTGAAGGAGTACATATATGGGTATTTTATCTGGCCTAAAAAGCCTTTTTTCTGGTGGCGATGCAGCCCCGGAGCAACAAAAAGAAGACGCGCTGGAATACAAGGGGTTTGAAATTGTTCCCGCCCCCATAAAAGAAGGGAGCCAGTTCCGTGTTGCAGCGATCATTAGCAAAGGAGAAGGGGAAGATAAAAAAGAACACAATTTTATTCGTTCAGATCTTATCCCAGGTCGAGACGAATGCATTGAAATCACAGTACGAAAAACTAAGCTGTTCATTGATCAGCTAGGTGATAACCTATTCCACTAATAAAAATAATCAGGTAGCCCTTATGAGCACACCAATAGGACAGCAATGGACATTAATGAACGACCATGAGGACCTATTGGGCGCCGATTTTCGAGCGCGTACTTTTGCTTTCCCAGGCCCCAAGTCCTCCGTTCATACCACCCTAATCAATCACCTTGGCAACCCCAATGTCAAACGTGCCATTCTTTACGTTCACGGCTACACGGATTACTTTTTTCAAACGGGACTGGCTGACTATTTTATAGATCAAAACTACCGTTTTTATGCGGTGGATCTTCAGGGCTACGGACGCTCTATTCGCCCCAGCACACCACCAAATTGGTGTGATTCGATTGAACAATACGGACAAGATTTAGACATCGCCTTAATCACTATGAAACAAGAGGGAGTTGATGAGGTGATTATACTGGCTCACTCAACAGGTGGCTTAATCGTATCGACCTACCTGGCGCAACCGTATGCTCCTAATGAACGAGAAAGCCATTATCAAAAAGACTTTCCTAACATTATCGGCCTGATATTAAACAGTCCTTTTTTGGCGCTGCCCTTTCCACCAGAGGTACTTAATAAAGTAAGTTGGCCCATTCGCATTCTGGTGTCTTTATTGCCTTTTTCTTATTTACGAGCGAAAAAGATTTCGATTTACGCCAAAAGTATCCACGCTAAATTCGGTGGACAATGGGACTATCGGCTCGATTGGAAACCAGCGGAAGGGTTCCCACTCGCCTTTAAATGGCTTAAAGAAGTCATTTTGGCACAACGAAACCTAGTCAAACAACGCCTGTCCATCCCAACCCTTATGTGCCACGCCACAAAAACGACCATTGGTAAGCTCACTGTAGAAGAAACCCAGCAAGGTGATGGGGTTTTGGACGTGGACAGTATGCTGCAAGCAGCTAAAAAAACCTTCAGCAACTTAACCACCGCCGCCATCGACAATGGGTTTCACGACCTCTACCTCTCAAAACCAGAGGCACAAAGAGACTATTTAGACAGCATACATGGCTGGCTAACAAGATTTCATCCATCAGATACTGTCTCATCTTCCAATGAAAAGGTCACGCCCCCTGACGAAGCATAATTTTATCCAACAACCAAGTGGGAAAAATACGTTTCATTATGCTCGCTGCATAGGTCGGTAGAGTGACATAATAACGCGGTTTAGGGTGTTTTGATTCAAGGGCATGGATCAGCTTCTCAACCACCGCGCTGGCGGGCAAGGTTTGTGATGAGGTTGGCCCTTCTTTACTTAGCCGGGTAATTGCCTCCTCGTAACCCGTCTTATGACGGCTACTGCTAATATCAACATTCTCTTGTAAGGCTTTTAATGCATTCGCTCTAAAGCGGCTTTCAATCGGACCTGGTTCAATCAAACTAATGGTAATTGGCGTATCCGCCAGCTCCAACCGCAATGTGTCCGTCAAACCTTCTAAAGCAAACTTACTGGCGTTATATGCCCCACGAAACGGTGCCGCCACTAACCCCAGTACAGAGCTATTCTGTACGATGCGTCCATACCCCTGAGCCAACATAATTTTTAACACACGATTAGTCAGTTCATGAGTGCCAAAAAAATTGATATCAAATTGCTTTTTTAGTGTCTCTACAGATAAGTCTTCCACTGCTCCAGGTTGACCATAGGCCGCATTATTGAAAAGCGCAAACAGGTGCCCACCTGTTATTTCTAAGGTTTCTTGTAGTCCAGATTCAATCGAATGAGAATTGGCCAAGTCCAACTGCACCACATGCTTTATACCTTGTGCTTTTAACCTCTCTACATCCTCAACCTGACGACAACTTGCCACGACGAGAAATTGACGCTCTTGCAGCATTTTGGCCGCTTCAAGACCAATACCACTAGAACAACCTGTGATTAAAATGGAATACTGCACTGCGCCTCCCCTTAAAGTAAAAATAACCTCTTTGGATCTTAGCAAAAAGCCAACAAACTTGTCTTTATATTGATTTCGGTCAGCTTCCCCTCCTCATTCTTGCCCCATAATTATTTTTAATGATAACAAGATACGACAGTAGAGGGATTGCATGAAATTAAGCTCAGTAAAAGTAGGGAATAAACTATGGGGACTCATCGCTATTCAGGTAGTACTCCTCATTGTATTTGCTGTCATGGCCTACTCAGATCTTCATAAACAGCTTATTCAAGACCGACAGCAACAAGTGAAAGAACAAGTCGAAAACGCCTACTCGCTAGTGGAACATTACGCGAAAAAAGCGACCACTATTGGTGAAGAGCAAGCGAAAAAAGAAGCCCTTAACGCCCTATCATCCTTACGATTCGGGCCATCAAACTCAGGTTATTTCTGGGTAAACAATATGCAAGAAAAATTACTGATGCACCCTTTCAGACCAAACTTAATTGGTAAGAGCATGAAAGACGTCACGGACGCTAACGGCTTTCACCATTGGCAAGCCATGGTCAATACCGTACGGAAAAATGGCGAAGGCTTTATCGAATATAAATATAAAGATCCACGAAACTCAAAAGCTGAAGACAAAGTCTCTTATGTAAAAGGTTATCAACCTTGGGGCTGGGTGATTGGCAGCGGCACTTTATACAGTGGCGTTGAAAAGACCTTTTGGTCCTCCATTGAGAAGAATGTCAGCATTGAAATTGTCTTGTTAATTTTGTCTTTTATCGCCAGTGTCACCATTGTTCGTAGTATTGTTCGCCCGCTTAAAACCGTCACCGAACACCTTAAACACATTTCTGATGGGGATTTCACCAAACAGATAAAAATGGAACGTAAAGACGAAATTGGTGAACTCGCCGATGCGGCAAACCATGTATCAACCTCTCTAAGTGAAACCTTGTTAGAAGTAGATCACGCTATCAGCGAACTACAAGCCGTCAGCGTACAGATGCAAGTCAATACGAAACACACTAACAATGGAATGGATCATCAATTCAAAGAAGTGGAATTACTGGCGACAGCGATGAATGAAATGTCTTACTCCATCAAAGATGTGGCTCAGCACGCCAAAGACACAGCAGAAGCCGCTCAGACGGTGCAAACCATCACACGTCAAAGCAGCAAAGACTTGGACGAAACCAATCAAAACATTCAGTCTTTGACCAAGCACATCGAAAACGCTAACAATATTATCGGTCTTTTGTCAGAGCAGACGAATGACATAGACTCCGTTCTTGGGGTGATCGGTGATATCTCAGAGCAAACCAACCTTCTCGCGCTCAATGCGGCGATTGAAGCGGCACGTGCAGGTGAAATGGGTCGAGGATTTGCCGTCGTTGCCGATGAAGTTCGTTCTCTGGCTAGCCGTACCCAAGACTCAACGGTTGAAATACGTGCGATTATCGAAAAACTCCAACAGCAATCAAAAGTCGCCTCGAATGCTATGGAAGAAAGCACCAAACAAGCAGAAGACTGTGCGGACCGAATGCATGTTGCGGCCGAAAATCTTGGTAATATGCTAACCCAAGTCGACGACGCCTCCGCTCGCAGTAATCAAATCGCCCAAGCGGCCGAACAACAAGGCACTGTGGCAGAGGAAATCAACCGCAACCTCATGGGGATTCGTGAGGTGTCAGAAAAAGTCCTAGACGACTCTCAACAAGTAAATGATGGCAGTGAAATGATTGCCCATATGGCCAATGATTTAAACCAAAAAATCAAACAATTTCAGTTTTCTTAAACGAGATCACTCCGACAAATGTACGACATCACTGCACGATCAGAAAAAGGTGAGAGGAGCTCACCTTTTTCGTTTAAATCCTCGCAAAACAGCGTCACTTTGGTAAGGTGCAATAACTTAACGCTATGAAAAAACGAGAAAAAATCGATCCTATTCGATCCAGTAAATAATAATGATAATTTTTATCACGAAAACAAGTACGTACACTAACCCAAAAGAACACAAATAAACGACTCGACAATTTGATTCAGTCTTTTTTAGAATGTATATTGCGCCATCTGAACCGATCGACAGCAAAGTGGACTTTCATTGTGGTTATAAAACTCGCCCTTCAAGCATGCTCAAGAAAAAGAAAGAACAAAACGAAAGAAGTCATCAAGTTTGTTCTTCGTGCGTTGATTTATCACCGCTCCTTTAGTGAAATGAAACGTTTTTTTAACAATGAGCAACGTAAAAAGCTGTTCGTCAACGAACCTAACTATCTCATGAAGTGCATGAAGCCATTCCTACGGGTTGGGTTTCAAAAAATAGAAATAGCTCAGCTACTCAATGATCACCATACTTGGGTTGAAGAGACCTTCACGACGTCGGCTCAAGAGCAAATTTATCTACAAGAAATCCGTCTTCGCTCTCTCCTGATCAATGAACAGGAATACTATCTCACACTCAATTTTGACGGTAAATTAAGAAAAGAAGCCGAATTAGCCATTAACATTAAAGACGCACAGGGCCATACCTATTACTCACTGGGCTTTACCGTACAAAACAATAATATCTACATTGGTTGTATACAAGGCAATAATAATGATCAAGGTTTTACCAAAGCCTTTGCTAAAGCTTTTTTTGGCCTACGCCCCAAGTCTTTCTTAGTTGAAACCGCTCAGTTTTTAGCTCAACACTTAAACATAGACCATATTTACGCCGTCAAAAATAGTGCTCATGTCTACAACGCCAAGCGTTATAGCAGCGCAGGTGAAAAGGTCAATATGAATTACGATCAGTTATGGCTAGAAAGTGATGGTGTTGAACACGACCAATGGTTTTACGAAATTCCACTTACCTCTGAGCGTCGTGCCATTGAGGACATTAAAAGTTCAAAACGAAAATTATATCGAGATCGTTACCAATGGCTGGACGATCATAACGAAGCACTGGGTAACGTCATCAAAAACAGTACCAAGCCTGACTTTCAAGCAGCGAACGATAGTTCCAGGTATGAATCTCAAGCAGCGAACGACAATACAGATGAAAAAACTCAACAGTATTATTGAGCGCCCAACACTCTCAAGGAGGCTTGGTTTGCAATCAGGCATACTTTAGTTAACAAATAGCACCTGCTATAGTGGTATGATTTTTCAGCGAGAGAGGCCACTATGAAGCAAATGCAACAAGACCAATCAAGCGATCTGATTTTTATCTTCGGTCATGATGAGTTAATTATTCACCGCCGTTATGAAGTACTTAGCATCGTCAATGACCTGATGCTGGCAATGTGGTTTGCCATTGGCAGCGTGTGTTTCTTTTATACTGGTGAAATACTAACCATTGGTGTCTGGTTGTTTTTAATCGGAAGTATACAACTGATGATCCGTCCTATTATTCGTTTAGCCCGTAGTATTCATTTGAAAAGACTGCCCGACAACTCGGACAGCTATTGAACGATAAAAAGGCGAACCCCGTTGGATTCGCCTTTTCACTTTAATGCCCTTTGGGCAGGTCACTAGACTCTAGAGCGCCAAGTTCGCTTCAAACCATTGTGGATTTTGCGGGATAGAAGCAATCAATTTTTGCGTGTAATCATGCTGAGGATTCGCATAAACGCTATCCGCATCGCCCATTTCCACCACTTTCCCTTGCTGCATCACCATGATTTGATCGGAAATGTGCTTGACCACAGATAAGTCATGGGAAATAAACAAGTACGACATCTGAAACTCATCTTGCAAATCTTGCAACAAGTTGAGAACTTGCGCTTGCACCGAGACATCTAACGCTGAAACCGACTCATCACAAATCAAAATATCCGGCTGCAAGGTTAGACAACGGGCAATGGCAATGCGCTGGCGTTGTCCTCCTGAAAACTCATGAGGGTATTTATTAAAGGCATTGGCCGCTAAGCCCACTTTATCCAATAAAGACCGAGCAAGCTTTTCACGCTCTTGTTTGTCCTTACCGATATGATGGAGCAGCATGGGTTCGATTAAAATTTGTCCTACCGTGAACCTTGGATTCAGTGACGCATAAGGGTTCTGAAAGATAATCTGCACTCGGCGTTTCAAAGGCTTAAAATCCTCATTTGACATCTTGAGAATGTCTTTGCCTTCAAACAATGCCTCGCCTGAGGTCGATTCCAGCAAGCGCATAATAGTATGCCCAACGGTGGATTTGCCCGAGCCAGACTCGCCTACGATGCCGAGTGTTTTCCCCCTTTGCAATTGAAACGACACACCGTCCACGGCTTTTAAATCAATATAGCGAAACAGGCCCGTTTTAATTTTAAAGTACTTACAAAGGTTATTCACTTCGAGGATGACTGGATTACCTTCTTGATAACCCCGAGGACGATCCGCAGGCAATTGATACTCCTCTCCTTGGAGAAAATCATCAATCACTGCCAAACGCTCAGGACGATATGTTAAGCTCGGTCGACAGTTTAACAATGCCTTCGTGTAAGGGTGCTTAGGATGGCTGAATACCTCTTCAATCCCACCTGACTCACAAATTTCACCATGACGCATCACCACAACGTCATCCGCAAACTCCGCGACAACCCCAAGATCGTGGGTGACAAATAGCACCGACATACCATGCTTTTTTTGCATCTTGGCAATCAGCTCTAAAATCTGCTTTTGAATGGTCACATCCAGAGCCGTCGTCGGCTCATCGGCGATTAATAGTTTGGGTTCACAAGCGATGGCGATGGCAATCATCACCCGTTGTTGCTGACCACCGGAAAGTTCATGGGGGTAAGCATGAATACGACTTTCAGGATTCGGTAACCCCACCTCTGTCAGCAAATCAATGGCCTTTTGCCGTGCAGCTTTTTTGCTCATGGATTTGTGTTCTTGCAAGGTTTCAATGATCTGATCACCGATGGTGAATACGGGATTTAACGAACTCATTGGATCCTGAAAGATCATTGCAATATCGCCGCCCCGCAGACGGCGCAGCTCCTTTTTGCTCATGGATAATACCGAGCGACCATTAAACTCAATACAACTGTCCTGATCGATTACAGTATTTGACTCAGGCAACAACCCCATTAAAGCGGTTGAGGTGACGGATTTTCCCGAGCCGGACTCCCCCACCAGTGCTAACACGGTATGATGAGGGATATCAAAACTTATACGTTTAAGGGCTTCAAAATAACGACCGTCTTCCATTTTGAAGTCAATTTTTAGGTTACTAATACGGACTAATGGCGTTTTCATATTCTTACCTACTAACTCACTTTGGGGTCTAAAGCATCACGAAGACTGTCAGTCAACAAACTAAAGGCGGTGACTAGCACCGACATAAACACAGTGACCGTCAGCATTTGCCACCAATAACCTTGGATCAGCTCCGATGGCACTTCCGCCAACATCGCTCCCCAACTGGTTTGCTTAATGCCCACTCCAAAGCCCAAAAATGACAACACCACTTCCGACTTAATCATCCCCACAGTAAGAATCGAAAATTGCACCAGCAAAATATGGCTCACATTGGGTAAAATGTGACGAAACATTTTGCGAGTTTGCCCCGCACCAATGGCGTCCGCCGCTTTGATATAGTCTCGTTCTTTGTGCTTCATAAATTCGGCTCTCATCAAACGGAACACATAAGTCCACGATGTCAAAGCAAATATAAGAACCAAAGTACTAATACCGCGGGATAGCACTGCCGCAAAAGACAGCAATAACAGCATGTCGGGCACCGACGTAAAGATGCTATAAAACCACATCAACACATCATCCACCCATTTACCAAAATACCCAGCAATCGCACCTAAAATGGTACCAATAACAATGGCACAAAATGCCCCGAGTAAGGCAACTGAAACGGAAACCGAGGTGCCTTTAATGGCTTTTTGCAACACATCTCGTCCTTGTCCATCCGCCCCTAAAATCAGCGTATCTTTTAGTTTCGTTGTTTTGCTTGCATATTGACTTTCGTGCTTATCGGCTTGCGCCATCAAAGCCGCCAGCGGATCAGGTGCCGCTGCCGAATTATCGTCATCCACTTGGTCTGCACTTCCACTGGGTGCAGTCACTGTATTCACCTGAGTCCCCCGCGGCTCCCAAGTGGCAAAGGTCGGTGGCGCATTCGGAACCGCCACATCAGCGCGCCAATTTTCTCCAACCAACCCCATCCAGCCTGCGGCACAAAGCAATAGGTAAAAGCAGACAATCAGTAAACTGATCATACCAACTTTGTCTCGTTTTAAACGCTTCCACGCAAGAGAAGACAAGCTTTGGGCAGGCACTTGCGTCTCAACCTTCTCTTGATCAAGAGTGAGATTGTTATCTTGACTCATTGTCTTCCCCTTAATTCAGTTTCACACGTGGATCGATCCACTTATAGAGTAGATCAGCCAGCAAATTAAACACCATGATGGCAATCACCAAGTAAATGGTGATGGCTTTGATGACGGGGAAATCACTAGAATTGACCGCTTTTAAAATCTCGTTACCTAACCCTGGAATACCAAAAAAGCGCTCCATTAAGACCGAGCCGGTAATCATATACGGTAAGGAAGACATCACACCGGTGACGATTGGGATCAACGCATTACGCATCACATGTTTTAACATGACTTTGCGCTCAGACAACCCCTTAGCTCGGGCCGTACGAACGTAATCCTGGTTCATTTCTTCAATAAAACAACTACGGTAAAAACGCGTGTCCGGCGCCACGCTTACTGCGACACCAATGATTAATGGCAGCGGAATATACAGCAAAAAGTTTTGCCAAAAACCATTCCCCCAGCCATACACGGGAAACCACTGCATTTTATAAGCAAGGAAATACTGGCCCGCGATGATATAGACCAAAATACTGATCGACATGGCCACAGTAGAAATAATGGTCACAGCTCTGTCGTAAATACTGCCTTTGTAATAGGCAACAGAGGCGGCGAATAACAAAGAGAAAAATAAAGAACAGAGCTGCCAAGTCAGCAACAGCATCACAGATGGACCAATACGGGTACGGATAATCTCTGACACAGGTTGTTGAGTAGACCAAGACGTTCCAAAATTCATCGTCAGCACTTGTTTGACAAAAATCAGGAACTGCTCAGGTAAACTTTTATCCAAGCCAAGTTGAGTCCGGATACTCGCGATGGTCTCGGCACTTAGGCTCTTGCCTGCCAAAATATAGGATGGATCGCCACCCACTAAAGTATAGAGAGTAAAAAGCAGCAACATGACCCCCAGTAAAGTGGGGATCATTTGCCACAGACGGCGCACAATATAAGAAAGCATCATCACTCCTAAAGAAACATAAGCGCACGCTGTAATGCTTTATATGAAGAAAACTCCATAAAAAGCATTACAGTACCTAGTACATCAAAAGAAATGATTACTTTTTAATTTCAATATAACGCCAGTAAGTAATAAGTGGATTAACCTTTAAACCATGAACATCACTATGGGCCATAATACTACTGACCCTTGTATCATCAAAAACATAGGGGCCATATTGGGCCAGCAGACGATTCATTTGATCATATAGCTTCTGACGTTTTTCACCATTTGGTAGTTTCAATGTCTCTTCATAATCTTTATTGTAAGCGGGTAAGTTAAAACCCGAGAAGTTGGCATCGCCCTTATTTGGACCATAGAACATCTGCATAAAGTTTTGGCCGTCTGGATAATCAGCCCCCCATGCCATGCCCCACATTTGCAGTTTGCCTTCACGGTTCGCTTTGGCCAACTCACTCCAACGACCGACTTTAAACGTCAGTTTAATTTTCAAGGAATCAAAGGCTTGTTGCCAGTATTCATTCCATTGGCGATCAACTGCCGTAGACCCTGTTCCCATTTGCACCGACAAAGGAGAACCATCTGGTTGGGTACGATAACCATCTGGGCCGATTTTATAACCCGCCGCATCTAACAACGCATTGGCTTTAGCTGGATTAAAGTTAATCCCCATATTGAAGTTGGGGTTATAACCCGCCACCCCTTCTGGAATGGCATATTCCACAGGTACCGCTTGTCCACGACGGATACGAGCAATGGTTTCATTACGAGGGAAAGCCATGGCAATCGCACGACGCAAGGCTATTTTTTGCGGGGTATACCCGCCTACTTCAGGGTCGTCCATGTTAAAGAAGTAAAAAGTAATTTCTAATTGCTTTAAGCGTTGTAATTGAAAGCCTTTATCAGCGTATTTTGGAGCCAGTTTTACATCCAGTGGATTCTTCGGATTCATCACCAACGCTTCTTTTAATGCAGGCTGTGGAATCCCTGTGACATCTAGTTGATTGTTTAAAAATGCCAACCAAGTAGGTTGTTCTTCAAGAATAATATTGATGTTCACCTGCTTCACTTGCGGAATAATTTTGCCATGCATTTCTTTGGCGACTTTCATCGAAACAGGGTCTTTGGGATTCCCTTTAAAGTTGAATACCTCTTTTCGGAAATTGGGGTTCGCCACTAACTCAATTTTACTGCCTGGCTTCCACTCTTTCAGCTCATATGGGCCCGTCCCCACAGGGTGGGCATTGGTATTGGCTTTATTGGCTTCAATCACTTCCCGTGCGACCGCACCAAAAGAAGGCATGGCTAGGATTGTGTCAAAGTTATAGTTAACATGGGTGAGATTGATTTGCAGTGTGTATTTATCTAATGCTTTGATTCCCTCGACCTGGGTATCGTAATTCAGAGGGCCATTGCCAGCCGCTTTCACTAATTTATCCATTCCAACAAACTGACCTTCGACTAGGTAGCTTTGTGGGGAGTTGATGGTTTTATCCAACATACGCTTAAAGGAATACACATAGTCAGCCGCCACCAACTCACGCTTTTTCCCTTTAAAAGCAGGGTCAGGAGCGAAATAAATTCCAGGCTTGATCTTAAAAGTATAAGTCTTACCGCCATTGGTAATGGTCGGCATCGCTTCAATGGTATTAGGTATCAACTTATAGGGTCTGGCTAAGTAGTCATAGGTCATCAAAGGATCATAAATATTCGAAACGACGTTAAGAGAGTATTGGTCGGACACCTTTGCAGGGTCAAAGCCCGTCGCCCCTGCTGGAAAAGCAATGTTTAACGTCTCTTTTGGAGACACCGCCAACGCCATAGACGAACTCATGGTAAGAGCAGTCATAAGGACGACTTGTACTATTTTTTTCATTCTGAATATTCCTTATCTACACACAAAAGTAAAAAAAGTGAAATTTGTAACAAAAAGTAAGCAAAAAACAAGCCAATAAACCAATAACTTACCATTTTCTTTCACATTATCTGCCTATAGTTACAGATAACTTGGCCATTCAGTCAAGAAAAAAATAAGCCTATCTTTAAAAATCAGCGCAACACCAGAGGCTGCAAGGAACTCAAGACTCACCCCAATAAAAGTAAAAAAAAAGTGAAAAATTTATTTTTGTTTATTCATTAAGTACACATTGCCTCCTTACCCCTCCAACCCCGAATGTTAAAATAATGTTACATAACATCACACTAGGCCCCATTACTGGGGGACTGTTTTTATGTTTTTAGACGGCCCATTGTTGACTAATGGCTCACTATGAACAGACAGGGATTGCAAGCTAAGAGTCATACCATGCAGATTAAAACGAATGAGAACCATACGCCTATTTTTGACGACTCGATGACCCATAAAATCTTCAAAAAAGGTCAAAAAATAGAACGGATTAAACATCAAGGACAGCCTGTTTGGGTCAAAAGCCCCGAGGCAACGCGCTCAAGCCTGTTTCATCGCTTGATTGCTCGTGTCACCAAATTAGCTCTCCTAATGCCAGTGCAGGCTAAGACGCAGCAAGAAAGCTTGGCATTCGAGTCAGCAAAGTTACAGACACTGGCTACACTTGGGCTGCCTGTAGCCAATGTCATAGAGCAAACGGAACACTTTCTTTATTTGTCGGATACAGGCACGGATCTACGCCGCTACTTTAAAAAAACAGCATTAAGCCAAGCGGAACGAACCGACATCATTTTAAAAGCACTCAATGTACTAGCCAGTATCCATAATGCTGGCCATTATCATGCTGGCGCTCAAATCAAAAATTATACGATTAATCAAAGAGGGATTGTTTCAGCAATTGACTTCGAAGACAGCTTTGACGAACACTGTGCGTTGATTGATATTCAATATCGAGACGTTTTCCTTTTCTTGATGTCGATTAGCCCATATAGCGACCACGAAACCTTTCAACATGTGATCGATAGCTATTTAAACATAACGGGCAAGCATGAGATCAAAAAAAAACTTCAGTACGTTGCAGATCGAACCAGGCCCTTGATGAAAATACTTGCCTGGCTCGATAGACATAATAAAAGGCTTAGCCGAGATATCGACAGCACCTATAGCTTACTCACGTTTTTAACGACACTGTAGTCCCACCCTTAAGGAAGTAGGAACTTTTCAAAACTATTTTTCAAACAATGCGACATTTCTGCTTCTACATTAGTTTTTATACTTTTTACCTTATGTGTCGTTAAAAACACTTCCTCCTCAGATAACTTATAATCAAAACCAACAAAAAAACACAATATGAAAACAAAGTTAACATGTTTTTAAAATATATGAATCATAAAATCTTATTCACTAACTAAAATGTTAGTTGCTATTTTTAAAAATAAAGTTGTCTTTATTTAAGAAATAATCATCGACAAAAAACAGTTAAAAACCATATTAATCTTATAAATCAATAAGATAAAAAAACAAAAAGAAAAATCAGTGACTATTTTCCACTCTTTAAAATAAGTAAAATCGATATCTTAAAGCAACAGATATAACAATTACTAATCATCAGTGATGATAGAAAATAATACCAAAAAAAACAAGCAACATTGATATAAAAATGAAACAGAAGTATAGTAAGTTTTATGTAAAACAAAACAAAAGGCATAAAATATGGATATTGAGGATACTCAAAAAAGCAATAGACATAACAAGTCATTTGATTTTGAAGTACAAAAAATTTTAGTTTATGTGGTCAGTGATTATAATTTGCTTCTTGTTAGTTATCACTCTCTCAATGTTATTACCAATTATGAGCTAATAAATAAATACATGGAAGAAAATGCTCCAAAAGGACTGGTTATATTTGATGTTCCTAAAAACAGTGACACATTAACACTAAAAGAGTGGCCTAGGCTGAAAGGAATTTTTTTCGACGACGCAGAGGAATCACTATTTGAACAAGGTTTTAAGGCAATTGAAAAAGGAGAACTTTGGTTTCCTAGATCGGTGACCGATGGTTGGATGCGACAACTACTTGAAAATGAACAGCAAAGTACATTACGCTCTAGTAATTTAACACGCAAAGAAATTAAGGTATTAAACTTACTTTACTCTGGTCTGGAGTGTAGTGCCATTGCTGATAATCTGTTTATTTCTGAAGCAACGGTCCGAGTTCACTTACATAAGATTTATCAGAAAATTGAAGTAAAAAACAAAAATCAAGCACGACTCTGGTGTAAGAGAAATTTAAATAAACTTAATAATTAAGGGGACTTATCTGAAAACGAATTGTGTCACTATACTCGCCAGCAGCTTGTCTAGTAAAGTCTGCTAAGCGAACGCTAAGCTTGAGTAAAAATTTTGGACCCTGTAACAGATTCTGTGTAACTGCCATTTAGTTAAGGTGCTTTTCGAGACGCTCCTCGAACTCAATAATAAATCGACTCATTGCTTGGCGCCAGTTCTGAATTGGCATCGTCCATTTCTTACTGGCTTCTTTAATGGCAAGGTATACCATTTTCCTCGCAGAATCATCGCTTGGGAAGACTTTACGTTTTTTAATGGCTCTACGGATAACACTGTTCAGGGACTCAATCGCATTCGTTGTGTAGATCGCTTTTCGGATATCGTCAGGGTAATTAAACAACGTATTGAGGTGATGCCAGTGATTGCGCCATGATTTGGTAATTTGCGGGTATTGATCGTCCCAGATGTCGCCGAAACGATCTAACTCTAGCAAGGCTTCTTCTTCCGTTGCGGAGCGGTAAACTTGCTTTAAATCCGCCGTCACTGCTTTATAGTCTTTCCATGATACATATTTCAATGAGTTGCGTACCATGTGTACGATGCACAGTTGGATGTTAGTTTGTGGGAAAACAGCATTGATGGCTTCTGGGAAGCCTTTTAGACCATCAACACAAGCGATGAGAATATCTTCTACGCCGCGCTGCTGAAGCTCAGTGAGGACGTTGAGCCAGAACTTCGCACCTTCGTTCTCCGCAATCCACATGCCCATGAGTTCTTTATGACCTTCAGTGTTGATACCGAGTGCCAAGAAGATCGATTTATTGATGACGCGTTTATCTTGGCGGATTTTCAACACAATACAATCAAGATACACAATGGGGTAGATGGCATCCAAAGGGCGTGCTTGCCATTCAGTCACTTGCTCAATGACCGCATTGGTAACGCGTGATACCAGTGTTGGAGATATCTCGGCACCATACCATTCATCGAAGGCATTGACGATGTCTCGGGTACTCATGCCTTGCGCATAGAGCCACAGGATTTTATCGTCCATAGAAGTGAATCGGGATTGGTGTTTTTTGACCAGCTTGGGTTCAAAAGAGCCTTCTCGGTCACGAGGCGTATCCAGTTCAAACTCACCATCTTCCGTCTTAATACGCTTGCTATTCTTGCCATTACGACTATTGGTTGAGGTGGACTTTTGATGTCTCTCGTAACCCAGATGGTCATCCATTTCTGCATTCAATGCCGCTTCAACGGTAATCTTCTTCAGCATTTGGCTAAATTCGTTGAGATCCTCAGGCGTTTTAATTCCCTTGGCGGCTTCTTTTGCGAACGCTTCAAGTTCTTTTTTGTTCATTTGCATCTACCTATCCTTAATTCTTAATAGAATATGTTGTGGTAGGCAGTTACACAAAATTAGTTACAGTCTCAAATTTTGTTTTATTTTGATAAGAAAACACCTTTATTTTCTCTTGGTTTAAATTCATCCACTCCCCATCAAGATACAAAAAGTAGTTGATATAGTATTTATTTTTATAAATATTATGAACGAATCTGCCATGATTTTCTGATGTGACATGCATCTCGATATCTGAATTTGTCACTACTTTAAGAGTTGGTAGCATATTGTATCTTTTTCCAGAAACAAGTTCCCCCAAATGAATTTCACTAACAGAACTATTGTAACCTAACATCGAAATACTTGTTTTTGGTGATATCGTTTCTTCTATTTCAAACTCTTGATTATCTAATAATTGATTATTCTCATTGTAGAGTTTTAATTTTAATCGATCTGAATACATCCCAGCTTTCACAGGCGTACCTTTTCTAATAAAAAGCTCTATTTCCGTATACGAATTGACAAGATTTAACCGTGTCATTGATGAGCTAACGATTTGCTGAGTATTGCTTCTTATTTGATAAGGTACTATCTGATATTGACCTTTTAATTGAGACTGGTTCTCAGTTGTAAGAATGATATGTAATGGGTGACAATCATTAGCGTCCAGAACCGTAATTCCAAGTCGCTTTCTCGCATCGCTATATTGCTCTGAATCGTAGCTCTCAAAATCATCATATAGATGCTTCACATCACCGAGTTTAGCATTGCATTCAGCATAAATAGTCTGCGAAAAAATCAAGGATAATATCAAAATAGAGAGTCTATTTATCTCTTTAGTGCACATAAATCACTCCTTTTCTTTGCAGCTGCTCGCCTTTTTTAACATTAATAATAAAGGGAGAGACATCAGAATTTTTTAATTTGACCTCATATTCACATGGCATAAGCCCCGTTAAAGCGAACTTACCCTTTCTATTTGTAAAGAAAACATGCTCTTTCTTTTTCTTATCCGTGGTACACATTGCCGTTCCCACCTGTAAAGAAAAAGGTGTCTTTTTTTCATCTAACAAAGTGGCAATAACAGTAATATTAGCGGCGTTACCTATCATAATACGATAGCCACTTCGATAAGGAGGATAAAAGGAAATAACACCAGCTCCTATATCATACCCCGGAGCAATATTATCAACATCGACAGTCACACTGGAATGATCATATGAGTTAACATCATTTAATAAAATGGTATCGAAATCCTCATTACTGGCTTTGTATTTATCGTTTGATCGACCTAAGACAATCTTTTTATTTTTTAAAGAGGAATGCGCTTTGACTAATGCAAAGCTATCATAGATAGGCCTGCCAACCGACCAATCACTTTGAGCAAATGCAATACTAGAAGAAAAACTAAGACGGCTTTGATGACGTGAAGATTGAGCATTAAGTTGTTGATAATAGCTAGCATGATCGAAACTGGTTAAAAATCGATTCCCTGTGTATTGAGTATTTAAATCAAGCATGGCTTTATTTTGTTCATTTCTCTCTATACCTGCTCGAACATTAAATGCTCCCACATACCGACGACTACTATTTTGTGTATACTCTAAACGTGCTCGATGTCTTTTTGATTGATATAATGATCTCAGTCGCTTCGCTGTGCTGATTCTATAGATCAAAGACAAGTTAACTCTCCATCCATTTTCTCCGTTTGTTTGCTCCCATTGACTGCCAATATTATAACGCCATTGGCCATTCAAAAGATCCTGAGAGAAATTCACCCCAAAAGTCTTATCAAATTGATGCTGATCATAAGATCGAAAAGCATTAGCAAACAAAGCGGTCTGGAAGGTAGGTGTATTAAAAAAGCTATAATTTACTTGAAACGAATGTTCTTTAAATCTATATCCATCACTCAGATATGGCCTGTACCCAAGAGATTGAAAACCCTTAGAAGCATGTTCGTAAGCCAAACTAAACCTTTTATGCTTTATACTATTGTCTGTAAACGTACTATACACCAGCCGATAGGCCTTCCCTTTCTCTTGCTCACTAACACTAAGTGCGTCTTCAAAAGCAAACAACCCCACTTCAGAAGCAAAAACATGCTTAAACCCTATTTGTTTTATGTATTTATCAGCCTGAAAATTAGCACCTACACTCCAGTTTGTTGAGACACCATAATTGAGATAAGAGCTTATCAATGGTTTATCATAAAAATATTCCAACCTATTATTGAGTTCAGATGGAACTCCTAGAAACAACTCGTATTTCAACTCATTTTTTGCTAATAAGCTCAGCCCTGTTGTTACATCAAATTTGATGTAACTAACTTTTCCTGCTGCATCCGTTATTCTTAGCGTAATATTATTATTACCTTCATTTAGAGGAATATCATCTAGAGAATAAACACCAGAGGAAAGATTTAGGCGAGAGACCACTTGATCATCAACAATCACTTCAACTGAGGAAGGACTTTTTAACGTAAAGCTCCTTGATGCACTTGGTCTAAGAATTCGATCAGATACTAGTGAGTAATTATGAGCAATTGATAGACCTAACATTCGAGAAGTAGATTGAAAATAGCTTCCCGATGTATACTTATCCCCTAGTGTGATTCTTGTACCATTAGATGGGAAGTCATGTATTAATCGCGTTCCTGTACGTTTAATACTAGGATCATTGGCCTCATCTGTTGGATAGTATTCCTCATCGTTTTCCAACACCCATCTATTCATATTGATAACCATCTCTGAGCGAACAGCCACTTGTTCATTAACCCTATGACCAGATTGACTATTTTGATATAAATAACTGGAATATAAATTCATATAACCACTTAATGAAGCTGGATCAGCAGGTTTTAACATTCTAGGGGCTGATTTCAAACTGATACTTTGCGGCCGAATTATCTCCATAGGAATGGATAAATTAAGAGTAAAGTCATTGAGATTAAAATCCACCTTAATATTGATTTCTTTAAGATCGTTCTCTGATATCAAACCTTCTTCTTGCCTGCTTGAGAGAGTGTAGATATAACTTGAATATAAAGCTTTTGAAAAAATGGGCTTCATCTCACTCCATTTAAATAAGAGCTCATCATTAGCTTCCACTATTAACGCTATTTTTCCTATTGAATTTTTGTTCATTATCGCCTCAACAATCAGCTCAATCCTATTTTTTGTTGGATTTATCTTTGCAAATACCGACATAGAAAAAAATATTAAAAAAAAATATATAAAAATGTTCATATTAACCAACTAGATCAATATTAAAATCATCTAAATCATCTTTTTTTACTGATTTTGGAATTGGCAATTTAATCAACACAGAGCAATAGGGAGGAAAAAAAACATCATAGCCTTTTTCTTTTAATTGATTTTTATAATATTCTCCTACTTTTATATTTTTTTTCTTTATTTTAATATCATAATCGCTCAACCTTGTTGATCCGCCTCCTCTATTAATGACCCTGACAACTAAATTTCCTTTCTCTATATAAGGTTTACCGATCACTAAATCCGCTTTTAGCGCTTTTTGGTTAACGTGAACGATCAAATTTAAATTCATCAATATTCTTAGTTTTGATCTTTCATCCAGCTTTAGTGCGCTAATATCTTCTTCTATCAAACTGACCTGATATGTTTTATCCATAGCAGGAAACTTGTCATCAATCCATCTAAATTGGATTTTTTTCTGTTGTCCTGACTCTAAAAACAAAGATGGCGGGAAAACCCATAAAGGAGAATTATTTAATGGTATAAGCGTTGGCTTAGAAAGTCCTACTTTATCAAATTTTATTTCATAAACTTGAATATCAAATGCGATATTCCTAGATAATTCATTATATATAATGCTAAATGGAGATTTTTTTTCAGGTGAAAGCGTTACCACCATCGGTGTTATTTCTATTGCAAAAACTGGAAAAATAGAAATCATTAAAAATAAAATGAACGCTCTCGCTAATTTATGCATTATAAAACCACTTCCAATTCACTGTTATCAGCATTAAATTGTGATGGGACTTTGATCGTCACTTCACAATTTGACTTTGGAAGCAACAGTTTACCTGTTAGTGCTTTATTCAAAGCTTCACCATCGAGTACCATTTTTTTATCTTTATTTTTTATAATCCATTTTGATTTTGACAATCGGATATATTTATTACCTTTATTCTCAAGCATTACATTCCAAGAATTACGGGTAGACTGATGCTTACCCTTAATCACCAACTTGGCCTCTGCCTCTTTTGGCACGACATTCAACAATGTTTTAAAGCTAACCGCCATACCGACACCTGACTTATTCAATGATCCTAAATCAACAACCACCTGATTTATCGCAATACGGTACGCTTTAGAGGTCGACAATAAAGGATCTCCTATGTAGCGAATAATAACGGATTGACTTTTTCCAGGCGGAATAATGGTGGTCAAAGGAATAATTAAAAAATCATCTTCATTAGGCTGTAATGTTTCAATTCCGTTCTTACTTATTAATAAATTATAGGCGGATATTTCAATGGTAAGAGGAGCATTAGAGTCATTTAATACACGCATGGTTTTTTGTGATTGGCTACCTGTTGGTTGAACCTCAAAAACCATCGGTTTTACCTGAAATGCATAAGCGGAGTAGGAAAAAATAGCATAAATAAAAAAGATAATGTATCGCATAATAATATTTCCTAAGATGAAAAAAAGGCAGTATAAAACTGCCTTTTTTGTTAGGTTTTTAATTCGCTGTAATGGATAGCATTAGCTGATCTGTATAGCTACCAGAATAAATTGGATCCTGTAGAACCGTTAATTTAATGTTTCCAGAAATACCAGTGGCTAAATCCGATGAACCAGGTTGACTTTGAGATGCAACTTGATCATTGGCACCACTCAATGCAGTCAAAGTAAAATCATATGGATTAGCTTTTAATTCCGCTTTATAACCAATACCCGTTCCATCTTTGCCATCTACCGTTTGCATATGACCTTCTGATGAAGTAAGCGATACGGTTGCGCCATCTGGATCATTACATTTAACAGTAAAGCCAACGTTGCTGGTTTGATTTTTTGCTAAACTGGTAAATAGTACAGATGTATTATTAGTTTCCACTTCACAAATTGATGGGACGGTTCCACTTACCGCTACGTTTTCTGCGAATACGGCACCTGAAGATAATGTTGCAATTGCTGAGAGTATGATTAACTTTTTCATTTTTGATATTCCTTCATTAATATGGCTAGAATGATTCTGTCTAAAATTAACCTTTACCAGACACCACCAGAGACTACAGATGGGGTCATTTCTATGCGCAAAACATCCTGATAGTTTCCTGCATAAATTAACGGATCTAAAAGTTTGAGCTGCAATTTTCCTGTGCTTTTAAATAAAATATTATCAACGCTAAAAAACTTTCTTGTTTTCAAACTATTAGCCGATACAGACATTCTGTATTTGCTTCCAATAATAGAAAACGTCACGTTATAATTTTTTACTTGAGTACTTTGCTGATGACGCAGGCCACCATTTAATGATTGCATCGACACTCGCATAGGTGAATTACAGTCAATCATTAGCTCCGTGCTTGCAAGCCCGGCTGAAGAAAGCGTTAAGTTATTATTGACGGCTGTAAACCCACATTTCGCTGGAATATATCCAACTAAAGTTAAGCTTACATTGTCATTGCCATATGCCGTTAAGGCATAGAAACATACTAATAACCCAATTCGTTTTCTCATTACCGCCATTTCCTTTTGGGTTGTCTTGCAAACACAACTGGATCTTAGATAAAAAAAATCTGTTTAGTATGTTTCTATTTGTTTATCAATCTGTGAGGAGATCGCTATTTATTTATAAAAACGTGTTCGTATATCTAAACAAGAAAATAGTAAAATTGACTAAATATTAAAAAAATAAATATCCTAAAAAACAAAATCTAGTAAATTCATAGACTTAGCAATTCACAAATAATTTATTGAAAAGAACAAAAATTAAACAAATAAATTTAAGTGTTTAGTTAGAAGTAAACAATAGGAAGAAATAAAATTAAACAAAATAAAAAAATTAAACTTAATTTATTATTTCTATACAGTTAATTACGATTTGATGACAGATTGGCCGTCTTTGTAAGGAAAGAGAGCAACGATAGGGATTTCAGCGATTTTGATCATCACCAAAGCGAGTAATGAAATCCATAAAGAGAACACAAAGGCTGATTACTCAGATTGATTGACTATTGCAACTTCCGATAGAGAGAACGCAAACTAATACCAGCCACTTCAGCCACTTTCACCTTGTCATGATTATAAAAGGAAAGTAAATCAGACAAATAAAGCCGCTCAGCCGTTTTCAAGTCTACCCATGTCCTCTCTGAATCATTCAGTTGTTGAGTATCCACATTCCCCGTAAACTGACCAGCAACGTCTTGATTAAGTTCCTGATCAATAATCAGGCATTCCTCTATAATACTGCGCTCGATAACATTCGTGTCCGTCAATATGGTGGCGCGGTTGAGAATATTACTTAACTCACGGATATTGCCCGGAAAGTCATATTGCTTTAATACATGAAACGCAGAATCCGTAAGGTGATATTCCTTACGATGGCTAATGCGTTTTAATAATGTGCGAACTAACAAAGCAAGATCATCGCGTCGTTCACGCAATGATGGAATATAAATGGGAAATACATTGATCCGATAGTATAGGTCTTGACGAAACTCACCATCTTTCACCATTTTGGCAAGATTTTTATGAGTCGCGCAGATCAATCTAAAACTCGTATGCTTGGTACTAGAAGAGCCAACAGGCCGAAAAGAGCCGGTTTCAATTAGACGTAGCAGTTTGACTTGCATCGAAAGGGGAACGTCGCCAATTTCATCCAAAAACAGCGTTCCACCGTTCGCCAATTCCACCAAGCCCGTTCGATTGCTATAAGCCCCTGTGTAGGCACCTTTAACATGACCAAACAATTCACTTTCAAACAAGGAGTCGGTTAAACCCGCGCACTCTAAAGTAA
This sequence comes from Marinomonas sp. 63XJN7_7_ISO-PGPR-S23-202, assembly GCF_056173505.1. Taxonomy (NCBI): domain Bacteria; kingdom Pseudomonadati; phylum Pseudomonadota; class Gammaproteobacteria; order Oceanospirillales; family Oceanospirillaceae; genus Marinomonas; species Marinomonas sp. 63XJN7_7_ISO-PGPR-S23-202. The sequence continues at coordinate 4,217,441 of NZ_CM149677.1, forward strand.
CAAGTGAACTCTTCACTCTGTCGCTGCCTTGATGGATAGCGTGTGCCACTAGCTCTTTACCACAACCCGACTCCCCTAGCAGTAAGACAGATGCATCACTCTGGCTGACTCGGGTCACTTTTTCTAACATGAGATTAAAAGGCTTACTAGAACCCACTAGCGTTTTACTGCCATTTTCGGCACTGGCTACAGCAACGGCTCGCAGTAATTCGACAAAAAATAACAACTTACCTTGGCTATCATGAATAGGCAGCATTTCTACATTCACATGCTCTTTCCCTCTTGGCGTTTGGTGAATATGCAGAACCCGTTCTTTACGGCCAGAGTCTAATGTTGCTGCAAGCGGACAATCTTCTCCGGCCACATCACAGGGAACACTATAGCCATGGGATACCTCAAAACAACGCGGTTTAGTTTGTAACGAAACATCACCAAACTCTTTTCGATAATGCTGATTAATGGCGAGGATTTGATAATCCACCGATACCAGAATTGCAGGGCAATCGAACCCTTCGAGCATACTCGTCAGCCCTTCAAGAGAAGGTGAGTCCGTTGCAATGATATCCATGTATAAATTCCGCCATTTTTGTCAAAATCAAAGACAAATATGACAAAAAATATGACTCCGGTCAATTCTAATTCAACAAAAGTAATCTACACATAAAATAAAAGCCTTTATTTTTCAAAGCCTTAAAAAAACCAAAAAGCATTGGCATGTTTTCTGCTCTACCAATTTTAATAAGATAAATCGCTCAAATCAGCAATGCTATTTGATTAATAATCAATCAGAGAGGTGCAAGATGACAACGAATACAATAATAAAACCCGAAGTGTCGGCTTTTTTTGAAAAAGACACCAGCACATTTTCTTATGTTGTAAAGGACCCGGAGTCGTCGAACTGCGCGATTGTCGACAGTGTCATGAATTTCGATTATGCCTCTGGCAGCACTTTTTATAAAAGCGCTGACGACATTATTGAGTACGTTACGGCCCATAAACTGACTGTAGAATGGCTAATTGAAACCCATGTTCATGCTGACCACCTTTCCGCCGCGCCTTACCTTAAAGAGAAACTTGGTGGGAAAATTGGCATAGGCGAACAAATCAGCATCGTGCAAGACACCTTTGCCAAAATATTCAATGAAGGTCAGGAGTTTCAGCACGACGGCTCTCAATTTGACCACTTATTCAAAGATGGCGAACAATTTTACATCGGCAAGATGCCATGTACCGCCATGCATACACCCGGCCATACACCGGCATGCTTTACCCATGTGCTAGGCGATGCCGTTTTCGTGGGGGATACCTTATTTATGCCCGATGCAGGAACAGCACGAGCCGACTTTCCAGGAGGCGATGCTGGTATTTTGTACGACTCCATTCAAAAAATCCTCGCTCTACCTGAGGACTATCGAATTTACATGTGTCATGACTATTGTCCAAATGGACGTGAGCTGGAATATCAAACCGACATCAAAACTCAGCGTGACCATAATATCCATGTCAAACAAGACATTAACAAAACCACTTTTGTCCAGTTACGGGAAAGCAGAGATAAAACCCTAGCCATGCCACGCCTTATTTTACCATCGCTACAAGTGAATATGAGAGCGGGCCACCTTCCCAATCCAGAAGAAAATGGTTTGTCTTACTTAAAAATTCCATTAAACGCCTTTACATAAGGCGTCAATAAAGAGCACTCGCATCACAGGCACATCAAAGAGCGGCAAACATACACATAACGATAAAAAAAGAGAGAGAAGCATGTTGCGCAAAGCCATCACAGACCACTATTCCGTGTCTGAACAAATCAGTTTAGACGACGTCAATACCCTAGCAAAATCCGGGGTCACACTGATTATTTGTAATCGACCTGATAACGAGGAGGAAGGACAACTTAACTTCGCCAAGGTGGCCGAACAGGCCAAAGCCAATAATATCTCGGCGATACATATTCCTTTTTCTGGAGGCCAAATGCAGCCTGCGGACGTTGAGACATTCAAACAGGTGATAAAAGGGGCACAGAACGTTCACGCATACTGCCGGACAGGTAATCGTTCAACGCAAATCTGGCAGGCTAGCCAAGAACCAACCACTCAACCCCAAGCGACTGCTTCAGCATCACCCTCCCCGCAATACGATGTTGTCATTGTCGGCGCAGGATCAGCAGGCTTAGCGACCGCGGCGAGTTTGCTAAAGCGTAAAGGAGACATCAAGCTCTGCCTGATTGACCCCGCCAACAGTCATTATTACCAACCGGGATGGACCCTCGTTGGCGGTGGCGTATTCAAAGCGGCCAAAACCCATCGAAAAATGGCAAATGTCATTCCCCGCAATAGCACTTGGATTCAACAGTCCGTCAGCTCCTTTCTACCCGACGAAAATAAGCTGGTGCTGGATAACGGTCAACAAGTCAGTTACCGTTTTTTAGTGGTTGCTGCTGGCATTAAACTCAACTGGGATGCCATCGAAGGACTATCAGAGACTCTTGGAAAGAATGGCGTTACCTCCAATTATCGCTACGATCTAGCCCCTTATACTTGGGAATTGGTAAAAAATTTAAAAAGCGGAAATGCCGTATTTACCCAGCCCCCAATGCCCATAAAATGCGCTGGAGCGCCACAAAAAGCCATGTATTTATCATGCGATCATTGGTTAAAAAACGGCAATCACAAGAACATCAAAACGTCTTTTTATAATGCTGGCGGCGTGATTTTTGGCGTACCGGCTTATGTTCCTGCTCTTGAAAGCTATCTTAAAAAGTACCAAGTCAACACTCACTTCAGCCACAACTTGGTGAAAGTCGATGGGCCAAACAAACGGGCGTATTTCGCAGCAAAAGACAAAGACGGCGAACCAACGATCATTGAAACCCAGTTTGATATGCTGCACGTTTGCCCACCCCAATGTGCCCCCGACTTTATTCGCAACAGCCCCCTTACCGATGAAGCGGGCTGGGTCGAAGTCGATAAGGAAACCTTACAACATACCCGATTTAGCAACATTTGGTCATTAGGTGATGTCTCTAATACACCCAACGCTAAAACCATGGCTGCCGCTCGCAAACAGGCCCCGGTCGTCGCCCAAAACATTACCGATGCGTTACAAAACCGTCCGATCAAAGCCATTTACGACGGTTATGGTTCCTGTCCACTCACCGTTGAACGCGGCAAAATTGTCTTGGCGGAATTTGCTTATGGTGGGAAGCTTTTACCTACCTTTCCAAAATGGCTCAACGATGGCACCAAACCGACCTATTTTGCTTGGTTATTAAAGGAAGAGATCTTACCTCCTTTTTATTGGCATGGCATGTTAAAAGGCTATGAATGGTTCGTTAAACCTGAAATGAAAAAATAAGCAAACCTAACCGTAGGCAAGAATGCAGTATCCCATGTTCTTGCCTACAAAATAACAAACACTCACAAGTGAACCCACTATAACGCTCCCTTCACCGTCGGCAGGGCCTGTGAGTAACAATCGATCCATTCACTCAATTTACTTCTAATCAATGTCTCTGTTGTCATGTCTTATGCTACTCTTCGAAATAAAACCATTTTATGATCTGAATAAGCGAGTTATCCATGTTTGAAGCAGCCGAGTTAGGACGATCTATCAGTAAGCATGACTATAAAGAGCAAGAGCCCATTCTGCGTGAAAAGCTGTTACTTACCCAATTTGCTCTGCAACAAGCGAATGTCCCCGTCTATATTTTACTCGAAGGCGTCAACAGCAAAGATAAAGGCGATGTCATCAACCTGCTCAATCAATGGTTCGATACCCGTGGACTAGAGGTAACAGGCTTTGGCGCCAAAACCGAGGCGGAAACCAATCGACCACGCTTTTGGCGTTACTGGCAAAACTTTCCAGCCCGTGGCCGCATCGGCTTATTTTTTGGTTCTTGGTACAGTGGTGAGCTCATTGAACGGGCGACAAAGAAGCAAAAAAAAGTCGCCTTTGATGCCCATATGCAGCGCATCCTAGCACTCGAAACCACATTAGCCAGAGATGGCGCCTTAATTCTCAAGTTCTGGCTACACTCTTCTCAATCAACACAAAAGCAACGTCTAAAAGAACTCAAAGCCGCCCAAAAAGAAGGCTGGATAAGTTCCAAGGCAGACTTTCAAATTCTGACCCATTACCCTCGTTATATTCACGCGGCAGAAAGAGCCATCCGGCTAACCGATCAAGCCATCGCACCTTGGTATGTCATTGAATCCGAAGACAATTATTATCGAGACATAGCTGTCGCTAAGCAAATTATCGAAACCGCGGAAAATTACTTGGCAACCCTGCCTAAAGACGACGATAACAATAAGAAAAACCCTCCTTCACAAACCACTGAGACGTCTGAAAAAGCCCCAACAGATGCCCCTAAAACGCCTAAAGAAGAACTGATAACTGAACCCACAATCTTAAGCCAGTTGAAACAGCCACCATCAGGAGAGCCTGATAACAACAGTAAACACTTGGCTATGCTGCAAGAAAAACTGACTCGGCTGAGCTGGCAGGCTTACCATAAAGGCATCAGTTTTATTCTGGTATTCGAAGGATGGGATGCAGCGGGCAAAGGCGGTGCTATTCGACGTATTATGCAGGCAGTGGATGCCCGTATCGCTAGAGTTATCTCTATCGCCGCCCCCACGGATGAAGAAAAGGCTCACCATTATTTATGGCGTTTCTGGCGACATATACCTGCTTCAGGCAAACACACTATTTATGATCGCAGTTGGTATGGACGTGTGTTAGTAGAACGTGTAGAAGGCTTCGCAACCGAGAATGAATGGCGACGCGCCTACACAGAAATTAATAACTTTGAAGAACAAATTATCCATCACGGCAGTTTATTGCTAAAATTCTGGCTGCATATCGATCAAGAAGAACAACTAAAACGTTTTGAAGCCCGTGAAAACATTCCCTACAAGCAGCATAAAATCACGGAAGAAGACTGGCGCAACCGCAACCACTGGCAAGCCTATGAAAGTGCCGTTAACGACATGGTGGTTCATACCAGCACCGACTATGCGCCGTGGACATTGATTGCCGCCAACAACAAACATTACGCTCGCATCGCGGTATTAGAAGCATTGTGCGACCAACTGGAAAACAGACTAAAAGAAACAAAATAATGCAGTGTATTCATACAAAAGGAACCCAGTTCGAATGGACGAATTGCTACAACTAGCGGTATCTGGTTCCCTCGTTGGCGTGACTATTTTTTATCTACTCAGCTCATTGCTCGTTAAGCATTGGGTTCGTATTGATGTTTACCAGCTACTCCTATCCATGGCCGCGACTTTCCTCATTGCGATTGTCGGTGAGGTGGTTCTTGGTAAGCTGTACTATCTGGTCATGGGAAAACCACTCTGGCAATATCATGTCTGGCCCATTCATGATGGTTACACCTCCGCCCTGAACTTCATTACTTGGCCGGTATATGGCTTTTACCAATACTGCCTGCACTATGTGCTAACGCACAAAAAATGCCAATTGCGCCCCTACTGGCTGACAGGTCTAGCATCTGGCATCGATGGGCCAATACTGGAAATTCTCGCTAACGGCTTTTCTTTGCTGTTTTATCAGACCTTCTACTTCTATTATCTACCGGATGACATGAGACACTACACGTCGCTGCAAGTTGTGCCTTTATACATGGTTGGAGGGGTCGTTCTTTCGTTGATACTGCAGCATCTGCGTGAGCGCCCGCCTAAGTGGATATACCCTATTGTATTTTACGCTGCCGGCGTCGCTTTTATTCTCACAGGCTAATAATCAAAAACTCGTAGAAAGCGAGTCTAGCCATCACGCCTTTGACAGGCGACACCATAAAAGGAAAAGCTGACCAGAACAAAATCCTTTGCTCAGGTCAGTAGTATAGAAAAGATTATTAGGTTGTCATCAGTGACTTTTTACATTGGCTCTAGCTTGACGATATTCATTGACCACAATATCTGTTAGCTCCTGTACCGAGGTCTCTTTCGTCGCTTTATCAAAGACAATTTCGCCCCCTCTGACCAAGTTTACGCGATCACATACATCAAACACCTGAGCATAGTTATGAGCAATAATGATGATTCCCATATTGGCTTCTTCCTTTAAACGCTGAATCACATCCAAAATCAGTGCAGATTCTTTCGCCCCCATGGCGGCAGTCGGCTCATCAAGAAGCAGAAGATCCGCTTTTTGGTACACAGACCGAGCAACCGCAATGGCCTGACGCTGCCCTCCTGACAACTTCGACACTTCAACATCCACAGAGGGAATATTCACCCCCATCATATCTAATTGCTCAATGGCCGCTTTACGCATAGTTGCATCATCCAGAATCTTCAACGGGCCACCGTACACAGGCTCACGTTGTAAAAACATATTCCGGTAAACATTCAGCTCATTAATCAAGGCCAGATCCTGATACACACACTCAACCCCCAAACGACGAGCATGGGAGACAGAGCGTAATGCGACCTCTTCACCATTGATATAAAGCGAACCACTGCTTGGTGGGTGATAACCAGTGAAGATCTTCATCAGCGTAGATTTACCAGCACCATTGTCTCCCAGCAGGCCAAGCACCTCCCCCTTGGCAAGGTACATATTGATATCCTTAAGTGCCGTCACTTGGCCGAAGGATTTTGAAATATGCTCAGCTCTCAATACCTCAGAACTTGATTTATTCATCGTCACAATCCTCCTGACTCTCGTATCATCGTCAAGCGTATATTCACTGCCATCGTCACTAAAATCGCAGCCCCTAGGATCATATCGAATGTATAAGCACTCACCCCCAATAAGGTGAAGCCATCCTTGAGGATACCAAGCACCAGAGCACCAATAAGCGCCCCCAATACCGTTCCCAGCCCACCTGTTAACAAAGTGCCACCAATCACGGCCGCTGCAATGGCCGAAAACATGATTTGAGAACCACCGGACAAAGGGTCAATTGAGCCAATCCGAAAAGCATCGATAATACCGGCAAAGCCACCAAAGACACTACACAACATAAAGTTGCCAGTCTTAATCATTTTGACTTTAATCCCCACTTCAGCCGCCCCAACGGGGTTGCCTCCAGTTGCAATAGTATGTAATCCCCAGCGCGTTTTTTTGAGCACAAACTGCAATACAATAGCCAGCACAATCGCCCAAATTGCCTCAGCCCAAGGGTTTGCCCCCATAAAGTTGGTCACCCATTGACTAGACGTTGGCTGGACAGGAAAGCCGCCAGAAATAGTCAAGGTAAAGCCATTTATCAGGAAAAGCATGCCTAATGTGGTCACAAACGCAGGCACACGTAACAAGTTGGTGATGAGACCATTAATCAAACCGACCAGTGCGGAAGCGCACAAGGCAAGAATAATGGCTATCCCTATGGGTATACCGGCTGCAGCGGCAAAATACATCACAAAAGGCGCGAGCGCGTACACCATGCCGACGGACAGATCAAGCTCACCACACACCAGAACAAACACTTCACCAGCCGCGATAATCGCCGTGGTTCCGGTATATTGCACAATATTGGCAATATTATCTCCTGACAGAAAAGCCGAACTGGATATCTGAAAATAGATAACCAGTAAAACACCAGCCAGCAGAATACTCGTCTCACGATGGCGCAGTAAACCAAATAAGCCATGCCTCATAAAGGATGGATGGCCAGATCCTCGTCCGGCCTGGGTTGTATCATTCATCATGACGGCTCCTCACCTTTAACTACCGATGGGACCAGAACGTTCCAACACTTTTTCTTCTCTGGAGTTTCCTTCAAAGCGCGTTTTCGTTTTCAGATAAGGAGCCACGTTGTCCTTGGTGACGAATTTCAGACCGGTATTGATATTGGCAGGCCCACTCAAACCACCAGACATTTTGAACATGAACATTTCCATGACCGTATAAAAGCCTTGCAAATAAGGTTGCTGGTCAATGGTAAAATCAAGGTCACCGTGATAAATGGCATCCAGTGTATTAGGAAGCATATCAAATCCGCCGCCGACAACACCCTTTTGTTTCAAACCAAACTTTTGCATGGTTTTAGCGATCGCCATGGTACTGCCGCCATCTACGGCAAACATGCCTTTAACATTCTGATGTCCGACATAATAGGAATCCACTTGAGACACTTCTTCGTTAACCGTCGGGCCTGTCGCAATCTGTTTAAAATTAATTTTTTTACCAGACTCTTTGATGGCATCGGCAGCGCCATCAAGACGAGGTTGAATATTTAGCTGACCTGGTGTCGAAATGAAGCCAACCACGTCGCCGGAATCCACTAAACTGACAATCCGTTCACCCAGTGCTTTACCCGCCAGATAAAGATCTTGACCAATATAAGCAAGACGATCATTTCCTTTGACATCAGCATTATAAGAAAACACAGGAATTCCCGCTTCCAGAGCACGTTTTACTGGCTGATTAAACGCATGCTGATCCACCAGACAAACAGCAATACCATCCACTTGTGCTGCAATGGCAGTATCCATCGCATTTACCATCTCCGAAGCAATAGACCGCTGTGAGCCAGTCCACTGGTAATCACAACCAAGCAAAGCACAGGCATCGGCAATACCGTATTGAGTTGGAACAAAAAAGGGATTGGTTGTCACATGATTAACGAAAGTAAATTTCCACTTTTTGTGTCTTGGAAAGTTTCCTTCTTTTCCACCACTTGCAGCCATTGCTGGCGTTGCACCAGCGGCCATTAAAGCCCCTATCGCCCCAATACCCAACGCATTTCGCATTAGGGCCCTGCGAGTTGTCATAAAAGGGGATTCATTCTCATCATCTTTTTTCATGATTATTCTCCACGTTGCGATCTATTTATTTTTGTCGTTATTTTCAACACACGGAGTAACAGCTCTTAAAATAAGACCCCAGACGTCTAGTCCAGAATCGATAAAACGTTATAACATCTCCTCCACGGATAGCAGATTAATAAGCAATGGAATGGATTACTTGAATGCTCAAGTGCTTTTGGTTTGATCGACTACCATCGATCAGCCTAAAAAAGACTGTTTAAAAAACAACCAAAAAACAATGTATCACCCTCATCAGAACGACACAGTGAGCGGGAGTTGACTTCCTCTTTTTTTATAACTTTTAGCACTATTCTTACTGCTTTACGACACTATCTTTACCAATTGCCGCTTACTGTAGTGCCCAATCGGCTTTAATGATCCAGTATTTTTCTAAGCACTTGAAAAGAACATGCTGAATATACAAGACTTATGCTCTTGTTTATTCAGCATCAACAGACATTATAAGGAGGGTATTTTGTACGCCAAAATAGCGGTATTTCTTGAGCCAGATGAGCGTTTGTCGGGATCGTGGAAAGTATCAATCACCTGAAAGCCTGCTTTTCTCATCATTCCCGCCGAGGCTAGGTTCTCTTCATGTCGCTCAATCAATACCACTTGCACTGGTTTCTTTTTCGCCTGTTCAAGGCAAAGTTCAAGCAACTTGGTCGCAATACCCTGACTAGAATAGGCCTGAGACACCACCACATCGCCGATAAAACAAAGCGCGAGGAGATCAAAATACTGGGTCAAATAGGCAGGGCTAACGGATCCATCAATTAACACCGCAAAACCAATGATTTGCTTATTATCAGAATCCTCTGCCACCATCGCCATCGCCGAGCCCTCTTCAATCAATTTGAATTCCGCCTCAACCCCCTCCTCGGTCAAATAATTCCATTCATTAGGACCTTGGTCCCAGAGTAATGTTTTCAGCGCTGAACACTCAGCCACTGCCGCTTGACGATACACAATCATACTAATTCATCCTCTAAGCTATTGAGTTGGCAAATAATATCCAAAAACAGATCTCGACCGTAGGTAGGGATTTATCCCAATACCAAGCTAAAAAACCAACAGACATTTGTAAGATATAAGTTATATGTTTTACATTTTTTTGCCTGAAAAATGAGTTTTAGACCTAACACCAAATTATGTTACGAGCCATAAAATGATTCATTTTTAAGCAGCTCACCCATTGTTCGTATACCGTTTTTAAGAAGCGCTAATTTGTGTCCAAAGTTGATTCTTATGCAGTGACCATGACGCTCTGAAGATGAAAAAATGCTACCTGAGACAACCTGTATTTTTCTCTGTAAAAGGCTTTTATTAAAAGCATTAGCATTAAAATTTTTAGGGAATTCTACCCATAGAATATAGCCGCCTTGAGGCTGACTCATTCTTATTCCGGTAGGAAACGATTCTCCTATCCATTCGACCGTTTGCTGTAAATTTCTGTGGTACATAGCGCGCATTTTTCTTAAATGAAGTAGGTAGTGTCCATCTTCTATAAAGCTTGCGACCGCAATCTGTGCCGCACTCGAAGTACTGCCTGTTCCTGTATATTTCATATACAAAACACGGTCAAAAAAACGTGCTGGTGCAATCCAGCCAATGCGCAGTCCCGGAGCAATGGTCTTTGAAAAAGACCCACAAAGTAGTACTCTGCCGTCCATATCCATTGACTTTATGGTTAAAGGACGTGGGTAGCGATAGGACAAATCACCATATATATCATCTTCCAGAATCATCACATTGTATTTCTTGGCTAAATTAAGCAGTTCCCTTTTGCGTTCTTCTGGCATGATAAAACCTAAGGGGTTATTACAATTGGGCGTAACTTGAATCAGCTTCACCGACCACTGTTCGAGAATCATCTCTAATGATTCAATACTTATCCCTGTTATAGGATCAGTTGGCACTTCTAACACTCTGACACCACAGGCTTGTAAAATTTGTATTGCACCATGAAAAGCTGGTGACTCAATCGCAACAATATCCCCTGGTTCACAAACAGCTCGAACAGCAATAAACAACGCCTCTTGGCATCCACTAGTAATAATTAATTCTTCCGCTGCAATATCACAACCTGAATCAATTAGCATTCGAGATATCTGTTCTCTTAACTTTTTCATGCCCGAAATATCATCGTAGTAGAGCGCTCGTTTATCGGTGCTTCTACCCGTTTGACTAAGCGCTTTCAGCAAAGGCTTTAATGAAGAAGAATCTACATCAGGCATACCACGTCCTAATTGAAGTACACCGTCGCTAGGAGAGCTTGCAGCTAACTCTAGAATGCTATGCCAGTTCTTAATATCTACAGGTTCTTGAGTAACTGGCTGAACATTGGGTAAATGGCCACTTGCTAATTGCCCTTGACGAACAAAATAGCCTGTTTTTTCAATAGGAATCACCAAGCCATTTTCTTCTAGAAAGTGATAAGCGTTTTGCGCTGTACCAAGACTAACACTAAACGAAGTACAAATTTCTCTCATGGAAGGCAGCTTCTCTCCAGGGCGATAAAATCCTTTTTGAATCCGATCAGAAATAACATTCGCAATATCGACGTATTGGGGCATGGCAACTAGTTACTCCGTAAAGCTTCAAAACATACACAGGAGAACAAAATAAAGTATACAGAAGTCATAAAATGCTTTTCTGTATACTTAAATTAGCAAAACTCTATACATTTTAACAGGGTAAAAATCCACCGATAATCAAGTACGAGATAGCCACTGCTTGACTGATTGCATCTCTAACCAATTCCAAAACCTATCAATTGACTTGGAGAAAACGATGACCATTAGCGCATGGTTGGTGTTTATTTGCCTGACAACAATACAAACTGGAAGCCCCGGCCCATCGACTGTAAACCTCATAAACAACGCCATTAGATATGGAAAATTTCAAGCCATCTTTGTTCTTACAGGTGATGTGTTAGCGATATGTATCATGGGACTAATATCATCTGCAGGAATAGACATATTTTTTTCCCAACACCCAACACTCTTTAGCGGACTAAAAATACTCGGTGCGATTTACCTCATTTATTTAGGATTTAAATCTTTTACCAAAAAATCCGTAAAACTAGGTGATGAAGCCAATATGAGAAAAGAAGGATTCTGGAAGCTTTGGCGGCAATCCTTTTTTATCGGTATAAGCAACCCGAAAGCCATAATCTATTTTTCGGCCTTGCTGCCACAATTTGAAAGCCATGGAACGCCTAATCTACAGCTATTTATCATTTTGGTACTCAGCAGCGTGCTCATTAAATTTGCCACCTTATCTATCTACGCCTTCATTGCAGAATATTTGTCATCAAGAATAAAATCGCCTAAAGCAGCAAACACCGGAAATAAACTCGTAGGAATTTTCTTTATGTTATTTGGCTCGCTACTCGCTGCATCGGGAATTTTTTAATCCATTTCAAGAAAAAAACGAGCCGTAGCTCGTTTTTTGCAGATTCCAATAAAAGGAAAAACAACATCAGCTTAATGCTTTCGCATGATGCTCTAGGTGGTCATCAATAAAGCTGGCGATAAAGAAGTAGCTGTGGTCGTAGCCAAGTTGGCGACGTAGGGTAATCGGGTGATCTGCTTTTTCGCAGGCTTCAAGAAGCGCGTCTGGTTTGAGTTGCTCTTCTAGGAAGTTGTCGGCTTCACCTTGGTCGATCAGTAAATGTAAGCGTTCACTTGCATTTTCAACAAGCAATGTCGCATCCCATTCGTTCCAACTGGCTTTGTCGTCTCCCAAATACCCTGTAAAAGCTTTTTCGCCCCAAGGGCAATTTGTCGGATTCGCAATAGGAGCAAAAGCCGAGACGGACTGATATTTGCCTGGATTTTTCAGGGCACAAATCAAGGCACCGTGACCTCCCATGGAATGACCGGAGATAGAGCGTTTTTCCGTGACCGGAAAGTTTGCTTCGATCAAATGTGGTAATTCCTGAACCACATAATCGTACATATGGTAGGTACTGGAATAAGGTGCAACCGTAGCGTTCACATAAAAACCAGCCCCTGAGCCAAAATCGTAACTTTCATGTTCACCGGGGTATTCGGTGCCTCGCGGGCTGGTATCTGGGCAAACAATGGCTAAGCCAAGCTCGGCCGCCTTACGAAAAGCCCCCGCTTTTTGGGTGAAGTTTTCGTCCGTACAAGTCAGGCCAGATAACCAATAGAGAACAGGCACTTTTTGCGTTTCTGCTTGAGGTGGCAGGTAGATAGCAAACGTCATCTCCCCTTTCACCGACAGGCTTTCATGGCGATAGCGCTTTAACCAACCACCAAAGCTTTTCGTACTGGATAATAATTCCATATTCTTCTCCTTCTCATTCCCACCACTTGAGCAAGCGGTGCGAATAAATGGGGTACTTGTTCGTTAAATTTGTACCTGCGCACGATAAACCGACTGTTAACTATGTATGAGTAAACACGGTCGTCATGCACAGGTCGTCACTTTTTATCGAAAAGCTTACTTATCAAAAAGAATAACGGTACGAATACTCTTACCTTCGTGCATTAAGTCAAACGCTTCGTTAATTTGCTCAAGGGGCATAGTGTGCGTTACGAATGGGTCGATCTCGATTTTACCATTCATGTAATCTTCTACATAACCTGGCAATTGGCTACGACCTTTCACGCCACCAAAAGCCGACCCTTTCCAAACACGGCCAGTGACCAATTGGAATGGACGCGTAGAGATTTCTTGGCCTGCGCCTGCAACACCAATGATGATCGACTCACCCCAACCTTTGTGGCAGCACTCAAGGGCAGAACGCATCACTTGTACATTACCGATACACTCAAATGAGTAATCCACACCACCATCGGTCATATCAACGATGACTTGTTGAATGGGATCAGAGAAGTTTTTCGGATTAACACAATCAGTGGCGCCAAATTGTTTCGCCATATCAAATTTCGATTCATTAACATCAATCGCGATAATACGAGACGCTCCGGCCATACGTGCCCCTTGGATAACGGACAAACCGATACCACCAAGACCGAAGACTGCAACCGTTGCGCCCTCTTCCACCTTCGCCGTATTCAATACCGCACCAATACCTGTGGTGATACCACAACCTAGCAAACATACTTTCTCTAGCGGTGCATCGACATGGATTTTCGCCAGAGAAATCTCAGGAACGACACTGTATTCAGAAAAAGTAGACGTTCCCATGTAGTGATAAATCGGCTCGCCATTAATACTGAAACGAGACGTGCCATCTGGCATTAGGCCTTTACCTTGTGTTTCGCGGACGGCACTACACAAGTTGGTTTTACCAGACTTACAGAACTTACATTCGCCACACTCTGCTGTGTAAAGTGGAATTACATGATCGCCGACTTTAAGGCTAGTAACCCCTTCACCAACGGCTTCAACAACACCCGCACCTTCGTGACCAAGAATCGCAGGGAAAACGCCCTCAGGATCTTCACCTGACAAAGTGAACGCATCAGTGTGACAAACACCTGTTGCGACCATACGTACTAAGACTTCCCCTTTCTGCGGATCTTGCACATCCACTTCTTCAATTTTAAGAGGTTGGCCTGGTCCCCAAGCAACAGCAGCTTTACATTTCATTATCTTCTCCCAAGTCTTGTGTTAATCATTAACGTTTTAACTAAAAAACCAGAATGGATTGATAGAGTTAAGGACAATAAAAGCCTTCATCCCTTTCAGTTTCCACAGTGTAGACGCTAATGATTAAGACGATAATGCCTATTTTAGAAAATCATTATTGTCATACTGCAATAATAATTCCCATACAAAGCTATATTGTTATAATATAACACGATCAATACACGTGAAGATGAGAGTGGACACATGAAGAACTGGGAAGCGATGGAAGCCTTTGTCGAAGTCGTCAGACAAGGCAGTTTTTCAGCGGCAGCAATCAAACTCGACGTTTCGGCGTCTCACATCAGCCGCTTAATCACGCACTTAGAAAACGAGCTGGGTACCACCCTACTATTTCGCACCACAAGACGCATTCGTTTAAGCGAAGCTGGCGAGCTCTATTACCAACACTGTCGCAGTTTACCCGAAGCATTAAGTAACGCTGAAGAAGTCATATCCACTCTTAACCAAGCCCCGATTGGCCCCTTCAAAATGACTTGCGCGACCACCTTTGGCGAGCGTTACATCGCGCCTATCATCAACGACTTTTTGCTCAAATACCCAAAGATAGAATTGGATTTTCATCTAACCAACCGTGAGGTGGATTTAATTGAAGAAGGTTATGACCTTGCTATCCGCATGGGTGCCTTAAAAGACTCCAGCCATTTATCAAGACGCTTATGTGACCGGGCCGAGCATCTGTGCGCGTCACGGGAATATGTTGATCAACATGGTATGCCCCACACCCTATCCGAGTTAAATAAACACCGCTGCTTAATCGGCTCAAAAACCCATTGGCTGTTTCAACAAGACGGCCAGCGTAAAGAGGTGAAAATCTCCAGTAATTGGCGCAGCAACTCGGGGCCAGCTCTTTTGGATGCGGTCAAAAAAGGCTTAGGTATTGCCCAATTACCGGATTATTATGTCGCCGACGAATTAGCGTCGGGCAGGTTAATCGCTCTCCTACCGCAATATCAGTATCCTTACAGCGGCGTCTGGTTGGTGTATCCAAAGGTACGACAAACCTCCCCTAAACTGCAAAGTATCTGCGACTACTTGACCCAATGTTTTAAAGACAATCCGCCATTTTAGGATTTGGCCTTTAAAATGACCCTATGTTTAAATACGCCCAAACGACAATATAAATAGGCCCACTATGTTTTCTCAACAAGACCTGCTGCAGGTCGCACGACAGACCATGCCGTTTGGTAAATATCAAGGCCGAACCCTGATCGATTTGCCAGAAGCCTACTTACTTTGGTTTGCCCACGAGGGATGGCCAAGTGGCAATTTAGGACAATGGCTACAATTGGCATTAGAAATCAAAATCAATGGTCTAGAAAAATTGGTCGATCCACTGCGCTTGCCAAAAGAGAAAAAATCGAACGAGCCGAAAGTGCGCATTCGTTTTGATGACGAGTAAACTCATTTAGTAAACCGAAGCGTCTACAAACAAAGGCCTCTTTTAATCTCTATTAAAAGAGGCCTTTCAGGGTATGTAAGAATACGTTTTCGTTTAAACGATACCAGAACCCGTTTTATTTGGATCCTCTGGACGCTCTTTTGCACACATTTCGCGATAGCCGCTTTCTCTGAAGCAAGCCACAGGATCAATCACCCCACCTTTGTCCAAGCGCGCTTTTTGCAGAATAGCTTCCACATCCAAGTTATAAGCTGCTTTTAGCGTGGCTTGGGCCATTAAAGCATCGTTATTATCTTGATAACCTTGCAGTGCCGCACGATCCACTAGCAAGCTTTTCACAAAAGCACGTTGCACTTCAGACGCACTGTACATCAAGCTTTCTGCAGGATCCGTCACATTATGAGATTGATCCAACATGTAGAACGGATTAAAACTTGTGTCTGCATTTTGAATATCCACCAACTCATTGAAAATCAAGAATAATTGATACGGATTAATTGAGCCGCTGTCTAGGTCATCATCGCCGTATTTGCTGTCGTTAAAATGGAAACCTCCCAGTTTGCCGAACTGAGCCAAACGACTCACAATCATCTCAATGTTGACGTTTGGCGCGTGATGCCCAAGATCCACCAGTGACATACAACGCTCACCCGTTTCTTTCGCCGCCAAGTAGTTACTGCCCCAATCTTGAATCACAGTTGAGTAGAAAGCCGGTTCGAAAATCTTATGTTCAAGTAGCATATTCCAATCATCTGGCAAGCCTTGATAGATGATTTTTGCGCTTTCTAAGTAACGCTCAAACCCCTGTCTGAAATGCTGTTGGCCTGGAAAGTTAGAACCATCTCCCACCCAAACGGTTAACGCTTTGGAACCCAGTTTTTTACCCAGCTCAATCACCTCCAAATTATGGGCAATGGCTTGCTCACGTACCGCTTTTTGGCTGTGGGTTAAACTGCCAAACTTATAGGACTCTTGCTGACCCGCCTGATCTTGGAAAGTATTCGAGTTCATCGCATCGAAGCACAGGTTACGATCTTGCGCGTATTGCAACAATTCTGCTGGATCATCTGGGCGATCCCATGGAATATGCAAGGACACAGAAGGCGTTGCTGCACTTAGCTGATGAATCACAGCACAATCGTCTAACTTTTCAAAAATATTGCGCGGTTCACCTTTACCCGGAAAGCGCGCGAAACGTGTACCGCCTGTGCCCACCCCCCAAGAAGGCACGGCCACCGCGAAAGCTTTGGCTTTTTCCACAATGTCGTTAATATCAACATGCGCACGATCTAACTTTTCGCCAAGGGCTTGAAAGTCTCTTTGGTGGGCGTTTTCTCGTTTTTGGTTATGTGCACCAACGAGATCCGCTTGAATAAGCTTTTTCATAAGGATACCTACCTTTTTTATTGTTTTGGCTTATCAGTCTCAGACTACCGAAACCGCTTAGCGAGTGAAAGACGGTCCATGACCTGCATCCACGTTCAAGATATTACCCGTCGATTTCTCTGACGCATTCGAGGCAAAGAAATAAATCGCTTCGGCGATGTCTTCAGGGAACACATTGCGTTTTAACATACTGCGCTGGCGGTAATGTTCTTCCAATTCATCGGTTGATAATTTGTAGGCGCTGGCGCGTTCTTCCTTCCATTTACCCGTCCAAATTTTCGAGCCACGCAACACGGCATCTGGGTTTACCGTATTCACTCGAATGCCATGCTCCGCACCTTCTAGCGCCACACAGCGTGCCAACTGAATCTCTGCCGCTTTGGCAGTGCAATAGGCACTGGCATTTGCAGACGCCACCAAACCATTTTTACTGGCGACAAATACCATACTGCCGCCCATTTTTTGTTTTTTCATTAAACGGAACGACTCGCGAGCCACAAGAAAATAGCCTGTCGACAAGATCGACATGTTGTTATTCCAAAGATCTAACGAGGTTTCGTCCAATGGTGCAGAAGAGGCTATCCCGGCGTTCGATACCACAACATCCAAACCACCGAAGGACAAAGCACTAAAGTCCAAGGCATTTAAGACATCCGCTTCATTGGTTACATCCATGGTGACGCTGCTTACCGCATCTTTGCCATATTGTTTTTTGAAGTTTTCTGTGGTGCTTGTAAGCGCAGCTTGATCAATGTCTAACAAGACCACATTTGCCCCCTGCTCAATCAAACGCTTCGCTGTAGCTTGCCCAATACCACCTGCTCCCCCCGTTACCAACGCAATTTGGCCCGCAAGCGATTTTGGTTTTGGCATACGCTGTAATTTCGCTTCTTCAAGCAACCAATATTCGATATCAAACGCTTCTTGCTCTGGCAAACCAACGTATTCACTAACCCCTTCGGCACCACGCATCACATTGATGGCGTTAACATAGAATTCCCCAGCAATACGAGCAGTGGCTTTGTCTTTCGCAAAGGACAACATGCCTACCCCTGGAATTAGATAGATTACTGGGTTGGGATCACGCATAGCAGGACTATTATCATGCTTACAACGCTTGTAATACGCCGCATAATCCGCACGATAGACATCCAATTTGTCATCCAAACTGGCGATAATGTCTTCAAGGTTATCCGTCACTGGATCGTAATCCAAGACTAATGGACGAATTTTGGTACGCAGAAAATGATCAGGGCAAGAGGTACCCAAGCGTGCTAATGATTCAAGCTGATTGGAATTGACAAATTCTAGAACCACATCACTGTCATTGAAATGACCAATTTGACGCTGATGGGCGCTAGTTTTACCACGAATCAATGGCATAAGCTGGGCAGCAACAGCCTTACGTTTGTCCACATCGGCGCTGTTTACCTTAGCACCATTAAATGCCGCTTTACCCGCCATCGTTTTCTCTAACCAAACTTGCGCTTTATTGATAATGCGTAGCGATGTTTCATAACATGCTTTGCAATCATTCGCCCAAGTAAACAACCCATGGCCTTCTAATACCACACCACTCAAATGCGGTTGTTGCTCAGCTATCTTTTTAAGTTCTAAGCCAAGCTGGAAACCCGGACGACGCCAAGGAAGCCAGCCAATGTCACCTTCAAACACGATTTCAGTTAACTCACGGCTATTTTTACTGGCAGCAATGGCTATCACCGCGTCTGGGTGAAGATGGTCAACATGTATGTAGGGAAGGTAGGCATGAAGCGGCGTGTCGATGCTGGCAGCACGAGTATTAAGATTGAAGGTACAATGTGGCAAGTAGCCGACCATTTCGTCTTCAAACGCTTCCCCACGATAAATCCCCGGCAAAGCATTTAACTTATCGAGATAAAGAGTAGAGAAACCGTCTAATCCCATAGAGCCAATATCCCCGCCGGAGCCTTTTACCCAAAGAACTTGCACCGTTTCACCAGTAAGAGGATCTTTTTCCGCTAACTTAGCGGACGTATTACCGCCACCGTAGTTTGTCACACGCATATCAGAACCAAGCAAATTTGATCGATATTGCAGCTTTTGTGCGTCAGACATAGCGTCTGCAGCCGTATCGTCCCACTTATTTTCGATTTGATTGTTAATCTTAGACATGAAAAACCTCTTTTATCAGCCTAATTTGCCCTTGTTGCTACAGAGCAAATGATTTTATTTTTGTTATGAACAACCAGCGGGTTAGAATGATTGATAGCTTATATTATTAAATCATTTTCAATCATTATCAAACATTTTTTAAATATTTTGATTGAAAATGATTTATAATTGTCTATATTAGTTTCTGAGGATTGAATATGCACGAAATTGAAAGACACAGAGTCATCTTGTCTGAAGTGGAATCTCGACCCGTTGTGACCGTTCAGCATCTAGTGGAAACACTGGGGGCATCGGAAGCCACCATACGTCGAGACATTAATGAACTGCATAAAATGGAAAAGCTTAGAAAAGTACGTGGCGGAGCGGAGGCACTAACGCCCCCGTCAGACACTAGCTTACTAGGTCGCCCCTATTCAGTGAATTTGTCATTGAACGCTGACGTCAAGCGGGAGATTGCAAAAGCCGCTGTCGATCTATTAGACAACAGTATGTCGATTATGATCAGTGGTGGTACGACGACCTCTGCAATGGCGGAGTTTATGCGTCCAATGAAGCTGAAGGTATTTACTAACTCGTTTGTCATTGCTGAGCAATTAATCAAACGCAGTAAATGCAGTGTAACGGTGCCGAATGGAAAAATTCATCGGGAACAGAACATCATTTTGAGTCCTTTCCCAACGGACATTTCCAATCACACCTACGCCGATATGTTGTTTATAGGTGCGCAAGGGATCAATTCTCACGGGGTGATGGAAACGGACCCTCAGATCGTTCAAGCGGTGATGAGACTGATAGATAAGGCCGATCAGCGGGTGTTGTTGGTGGATAGCAGTAAGTTTCAAAACCGATCAAATATGATCATTTGTCCGTTGTCCCACATCGATATCGTGATCACCGATGACGGTATTGATAGCAAGAGTAAAGAAATGATTGAAGCGGTGGGATGCCGCTTAATCATTGTAAAAAAACAAAAACAATAAATCGCGCTCGATCCTCTGGACTTGACTCTAAGGTGGTAATCGGACGTGCTCTTGGAGAATAACAATGAAGAAAAGTATTTTTTCGATCGTCGTACTGTGTGCCTCCCTGATCTTTGCGGCTCAAGCACAGGCTAAAGAAGTACGTATTGCTCTAGTGGTAAAAGCACTGGGCATTGGTTTCTTCGAAGCCGCTTATAAAGGTGCGGAGGAAGCAGCGAACCAGCTTGGCGACACCAAAATCATTTATACAGGTCCAACCTCCACCACAGCAGAAGGCCAAATCGAAATCATCAACTCCCTTATCGCTCAGCACGTCGATGCCATTGCGATCTCTGCAAACGATGCGGATGCACTTGTTCCCGTCTTAGAAAAAGCGCGACGCCGTGGTATCAAGGTCATCTCATGGGATTCAGGTGTGGCCAAACCGGGTCGCGAGATTCATATCAACCCATCCAGCAATGCCCTAATTGGTCGAATGTGCGATAAGCTTGCTATGGATGCGATCAAAGCCAAAGGCAAAACCTCTGGTAAATTCGCGATCTTAAGTGCCACTCCCACCTCCACCAACCAAAATATCTGGATCAAGGAAATGAAAAAATCCTTGAAAGACTTTCCAAACCTTCAATTGGTCGACACGGTTTACGGTGACGACCTCGCCGATAAAAGTTTCCGGGAAGCCAAAGCCCTTATTAAAAACCATCCAGATCTAGACGTGATCGTGGCACCTACCACAGTGGGTATCTTGGCAGCAGCACAAGCGGTTAGCGACATGGGTCTTATCGGTAAAGTGTATGTAACAGGTCTTGGGTTGCCTTCTGAGCTTGCCGGTCACGTTCACAGTGGTGCCGTTCATAGCTTCGCCATCTGGAATCCGATTGACCTAGGCTATGTAGCCACAATGGTTTCTTATGATCTTGTAAAAGGAATAGGCACTAAAACAGAACGTCCAATAGGTCGTATGGGTACATTGAAAATCAATAAAGACGGCACCGCTGCCATGGCGGATCCATTCGTTTACGATGCCTCTAACGTCGATAAATTCGCGAAGATTTTCTAACCCTACGATCTAACTCTACTAAATTGTATCTAAATACAAGAGAAACAGATCGCGTGCTTTACTCTTCTAGTGTACAGCACGCGAGCAAACTAATAACAAGAAAGGATCGTAAGTAAGCGTACGCGTTTGTTATACGATTCACTGTCAGCTTATAAAAATAAGAGCAAGCTTATGACAATGAACAATGCTGTTTTTTCTCTAAGACATGTAAGCAAGACGTTTCCCGGTGTGAAAGCCCTAGATGATGTGAATCTAGATCTTTACCCTGGACAAGTGACCGCCTTAATCGGTGAGAACGGCGCAGGCAAATCCACCTTAGTAAAAACGATGACAGGTATCTACCAACCAGACGGTGGTGAAATTCGTTTTCAAGACAAGGCTATCACCTTAGCGTCACCCTACGATTCCCACAAATTAGGCATCACGGCCATTCACCAAGAGACTGTCTTATTCGACGAGTTGTCTGTTGCTGAAAATATTTTTGTCGGTAACTATCCCACTAAATCAACGACAAAGCGTATCGACTGGGAAAAGCTCTATGCGGATTCAAAAGCCATTTTACACTCCATTAAAGCGTCGATTGACCCAAAAGCCATATTACGCGAGTTAAGCATCGGTCAAAAACACATGGTCGCCATTGCTCGTGCACTTTCCATCGATGCTAAAGTCGTCGTGCTCGACGAGCCAACAGCCGCCCTCTCGCATCATGAAATTCGTGAGTTATACGATATTGTTGAACAGCTAAAAAGCGAAGGCAAAGCCATCCTTTTTATTACCCATAAGTTTGACGAAATTTTCGCCCTAGCCGACCGTTATACGGTATTCCGCGATGGCAAATATATTGGTGAAGGCTTTATTAAAGACACCACAGAAGACGAATTAGTCGAAATGATGGTGGCACGAAGTGTGAAAGAGGCGTACCCAAAAGAAGACGCCGAAATTGGTGATGTGGTATTGGAAGTCTGCCATCTTAGCCACCCCACTGAATTCCACGATATCAATTTCACCCTGCACAGAGGAGAGATTTTAGGGGTTTATGGTTTGGTCGGATCAGGTCGTACGGAAGTCATGCAAGCGCTCTTTGGTATCACCAAGCGGGTCACGGGCGAAGTGAAAATCAACAATGAAACCACCCTCATCCGCTCGCCAAGAGACGCCATTCGTTCAGGCATTGTCTATGTGCCTGAAGAACGTCAAAAACAAGGTGTCGTGCTGGACTTACCGATTTTCCAAAATATCAGTTTGCCGCAAATGCATTCATTGAATCCTTTGGGCTTTCTTAATGAAAGGCGCGAACTCAAACTCTCTCGCGAGTTTGGCCAGAGATTACAAATAAAAACCAGCTGCTGGAACGAACCCGTCGAAAATCTCTCCGGCGGGAATCAGCAAAAAGTGGTGATTGCCAAATGGCTCGCAACCCAACCAGACGTCATCATTTTGGATGAGCCAACCAAAGGCATCGACATTGGCTCCAAAGCCGCAGTACACCAGTTTATTTCAGAGCTCGCCCAAGCAGGCTTAGCCGTCATTATGGTGTCATCTGAGTTGCCAGAGATTCTGGGGATGTCAGATCGAGTACTGGTGATGCATGAAGGATTAATGGTTGGCGAATTAGACCGAGAGATTGCCACGCCTGAACGTGTTGTCTCCATGGCAACAGGAGGTCATGTATGAATGTTTCCTTACTGATGAAAAAACGTGAGCTGTTACTAGCGTTGATTATCCTCATACTTTTGTTACTGGTGGGTACCATCAAGCCCAGCTTTTTAATGGCCTCCAACTTAGCGTCGATTTTTAACGACACATCGATTCTGATTATTCTGGCATTAGGTCAGATGCTGGTGATTCTAACCCGCTGTATCGACTTATCCGTAGCGGCCAATGTCGCCTTTACTGGTATGGTGGTTGCGCTGTTCAATACCGCGCACCCTGATTTGCCAATTCCTGTCTTAATGCTGATTGCCATGGTCATTGGCTCGGGGTTAGGCATGATCAACGGCCTGTTTGTACGGCTTCTTGACGTGCCATCCATTGTGGTGACGCTGGGGACCATGAGCATCTACCGCGGTATGACCTTTCTATTAACCAACGGCGCTTGGGTCAACTCAGAACAAATGAGCCCCGCTTTTATCAATCTACCAAGAGCCACACTGTTCGGTATTCCTCACCTGAGTTGGATCGCTTTTGTTATCGCTTTAGTGATGTTTTTTTCCTTGCGTTATAGCCAATGGGGGCGACATTTCTTTACCGCTGGGGGCAACCCAAGAGCGGCGTTTTACACAGGGATAAATGTGGGTAAGGTACAATTTCATGCCTTTTTAGTATCTGGCTTACTGTCAGGTCTTTGTGGTTATTTATGGGTGTCGCGCTTCGCAGTGGCCTATGTGGATGTGGCGAATGGTTTTGAGCTGCAAGTGGTCGCCGCCTGCGTAATTGGTGGCATCAGCATCATGGGCGGCATTGGCAGTGTCATTGGCTGTATTCTAGGTGCACTCTTTATTGGTGTGGTGAACAACGCTTTACCCATTATTGGCGTTTCACCTTTCTGGCAAATGGCAATTTCAGGTTTTGTTATCATCATCGCGGTGATTGCAAATTCCCGCTCTGAACGTTCGCAAGGCAGGCGCATCCTGCGAAAAAAGCCCCAAACAGAGACGCCGAACAGCGCTCTGAGCACTCACTCTAAGGAGGCCTGATATGGACAATTCAACTAAGCAAAACCCTTCCCTTGCGATGGTGCCCGACTTTTTACCACGACGCCTAACGCACTACTTACTCAAGTGGGAAAGCCTATTGTTATTGGTTCTTGTACTGGTTTTTATTGGTAACTCACTGGCATCACCCTACTTCCTCAACCCATGGAGTTTATCCGATGCCACCTTTAACTTTACCGAAAAAGCGTTAATCGCATTGCCCATGGCCATGTTGATTATCGCCAAGGAAATCGATATATCCGTGGCGTCTATCATGGCTCTATCGAGTGTGATTATGGGATTATTAGCACAACAAGGCTGGCCTTTGTACTCAATTGTGGTGGTCGGTATTTTGGTCGGCGCCGCTTGCGGTCTGGTAAACGGTCTTTTGGTGACTTATTTTAGTTTGCCATCCATCGTCGTCACGATTGGTACCATGAGTTTATTTCGTGGTATTGGCTATATTTTGCTAGGGAATAAAGTTGTTAAGCATTATCCCGATGGCTTCTCTTTCTTTGGTCAAGGCTACGTATACTGGGTGTTTTCCTTTGAATTGGTGTTGTTTGTCATCTGTGCTATTGCCTTCTATGTTCTTTTGCACAAAACCAATTTCGGTCGCTTCACCTATGCCATTGGCAATAACGACACGGCAGCCTACTACTCAGGCATTTCCGTTAACAAACACAAGCTCATTCTGTTTATCTTGGTGGGTGTTTTCTCCGGCATCGCCTCGGTTTTACTCACCTCACGTTTAGGCAGTACGCGGCCAAGCATCGCTATGGGCTGGGAGCTGAGCATTATTACGATGGTGGTGCTAGGTGGCGTGAGTATTTTGGGCGGTAGCGGCAGTATTTTTGGTGTTGTTATTGCCGTTATTTTGATGGGCTTTGTCACGTTCGGACTTAGTCTTGTCAATATTCCAGGCATTGTCATGAGCATTATTATCGGTGTCATGTTGATCTCTGTGGTTAGCATCCCCGTCATTATCGCCAAAATCAAACATCACAGGGCAAAGACATCATGAAATACACCGCCGTTATGCAGCTTTACCCAGGTTACGAAGCCGAATACAAACGTCGTCATGATACGCTTTGGCCTGAACTTGCCCAGCACCTAATTGATTGCGGTATTTTTAATTATCGCATCTACTTGCTTGAAGAAACTGGGCAGTTATTCGCCAGCTTTGAAGCGGACAGTTTGGACACGGAAAAATTATCTGAGCATCCTGTGATGCAACGTTGGTGGGAATACATGGCCGACATTATGGAAACCAAAGATGCCTCCTTTGAGCCCATTTCCACTCCCCTAACCAATGTATTTACCTTTAACGAAAGAGCACTGAAAATCGCCAGCATTTTGGTACTCGATATTGGCAAAACCAATGTTAAACTCTGTTTGATTGATCCGGCTACGGGTCAATGCCAAGGCATTCAAAAGACTCAGAATCAGCCGAATATCGAAGGCAATTACCCCCATGCAGATACCGGTGCTATTTGGGCATGGATAAAGAAGACCATTCCTCAAATGACCACGGATCATGATATCCAGCATATTTGTATCACCACTCATGGCGCAACCATCGCCTGTCTATCCGGCGATGAATTGGCTCTACCAATTTTAGATTATGAATATGAGGCGATTAACGAATACCGTAACGAGTACTCAGCGTTGCGCCCTGAATTCAGCGAAACCTATAGCCCAGAACTGCCTGCGGGCCTCAATCTAGGCGCGCAGCTTTATTGGCTCAGTAAGCGCTTTCCTCAAACCTTTGCCAATGTGGATTGTTTGCTGACCTACCCACAATATTGGGCGCACAAGCTAACAGGTAAAGCCGTGAGTGAAGTCACCTCATTAGGCTGTCATACGGATCTATGGAACCCAACGGAACGCGACTTTTCGAGCCTTGCTAAGTCCATGGGTTGGGATACGTTATTCCCAGCCTTATCCACCTCCGGCAATGTAATTGGTAAGATAAAGAAAAGCCTTGTGGAAGAACTTGGTCTACCTAAAAGTTGCTTGGTGTATAACGGTATTCATGATAGCAACGCGTCACTGGTACCTTATATCGACCAATTGAAAAAGCCAACGACAGTCGTTTCCAGCGGCACCTGGACCATTATAGCCACCATCAATGGGCAACTTTCTGGTATGGAAGAAGAAAAAGACATGTTGGCCAATGTGGATGTGAACAACCACGCCACACCGACAATTCGTTTTATGGGTGGTCGAGAATGGGAGCAACTAAGGGGCGATACACCATCCTCTCTCGAAGATGTTTTCCATGTGCTCACTTCGCAGGTATTTGCTCTACCCTGCTTTGCCCATCAGGGAGGCCCGTTTAAAGTGTTCGAAGGTAAAATATTAGGGGAGGAAAAATTGCTCACTGAAGGCCATAAATCGGCATTGGCGGACATTTATGTCGCTCTGGTGTCGGACTATTGCCTGGATCTTAGCCATGCTGCAAAGGATATTTATGTGGAAGGGGCCTTTAGTGAAAACCGCTTTTATTTGGAATGTCTAGCGGCTCTACGTCCAGACTCAACGATCTACCAGTCAACGGACGCCACAGGCACGTCATTTGGTACTGCTATGTTGTCCATTAGATCACTGACTGCACAGCACCCAAACATCTCTATTATCCCGAATCATGAGTTGATGACTTTAAGCCAACACTATAAGACCAAGTGGCTTCAACATCTAGCGTCTTTTATGGCATCACACACAATAGATCATAGTCAGGAACAAGATCAGCGTTGAAAGTACAACACTCCCTCCTGCTCTCGCTGCAAAATAAAGCCTGCCCGTTGCGCCACTTTGATTGACGCAATATTATGTGCTTTTACCTCGGCAACAAGCGGTTCGTTAAATTCTTCAACCGCCTGCGCTAGCATTTGGGAGGCGATTCCCTTACCTCGATAGCGGGGGGAAACGGACCAAGACAAGGTCCAAGTACCGTTATCAAAGTCCGCTCTAACAGTGCCAACGGGAACATGCTTTTTCTCGACAACATACAAGCGTCTATTTGGGTTGCACAAGGACGCTTTTAACCACTGCATATGATCGGCCACTTCAATCCGATCAGTTGAATGACTTGCCTTTCTTGTATCAGGGTCATTGCGCCATTCAAATAAACAATCGGCATCTTTTATGCTGGCGAGTCGTAAAATCAAACCCATCGTTATTCGGACTCCTCTTTTTGCTCATCAGTGCAAAAATGTCGTGTTGTTGCTTGTAATTTAACGAAGTTGTAGAAAGAACCCAAGATAAGCATTATATTTGTTACGAATCAAGCCGTTCGATAAGAAAACCATATACACCAAGAAAATAATGCGTAAGGACATCTATGAATATTCAAGTCGATGATTTGTCTGGCCCAGAAATCGCACAGTTATTGACTGAGCATCTAAATGACATGCATGCTACGTCTCCCGCAGAAAGTGTTCATGCTCTGGATTTAAGTGGATTAAAAAAGCCCAATATTACCTTCTGGACAGTGTGGGAAAACGATCAATTACTTGGCTGTGGCGCCCTCAAACAGTTAGATGAAAACCACGGCGAGATCAAATCCATGCGCACTAGCAACGCCGCTCGGAATAAAGGAGTGGCCTCTTCACTTCTGCAACATATTTTGCATACCGCCACGGAACAAGGAATGACGAAAATCAGTTTAGAAACAGGCTCACAGAGTTTCTTTGAACCTGCAAGAAGGCTCTACCAAAAGTACGGTTTCACCGAATGCGGGCCATTTTCCGACTACAAGCTCGATCCCCACAGCGTCTTTATGAGCAAAACGCTGTAACTTCAGCACCTATTAGAGAGAGTCAGTCAGCACAGTAAAACGCTCTCAATTTCTGGGTCGAGAAATGAGAGCGTTCGGTTACATACTGTTCTAATGACCACTCGCCGCTTTTTTCGTAAAGAAAATAAAAGGCGTGAGGAATAGGAATAAAACCGTCAGCATTGCAAACAGATCAATCGTCGACAGCATTAACCCTTGTGACGTCACCGTTTGATTAAGTTGCAACAAGTTTTCTACCGTTGGGTGTTGAAGTTGTTGCGCCACCAATGGGTTATATGGCGAGATATTTTCACTCAACAGCGAATGGTGAACACTGGAGTTACGTGCCCATATCCATGCGGTGAGAGAAGAGGAAAAGCTCGCCCCCAAGGTTCGAATAAAAGTGGATAGAGAAGCACCATCGGCAATTTCATGACCATTTAAATCCGCCATCAAAATGGTCGTCATGGGCATGAAGAATAACCCTATTCCTAACCCCATAAATAACTGAACTAAAGCCACTGTGGCGAAATTCACGTCCAGATTAAAGCGTGCCCGCCAATAACAGCTAATACCAATCACCACAAATGAGCTAGCCGCTAACCAACGCATATCAAGTTTATGCCCAAATTTCCCCAGAAGGGGTGACATCAGCAGTGGTAATACCCCCATTGGTGCTGCTGCCAGACCCGCCCATAATGCGGTATAACCCATCTGGGTTTGCAGCCATTGGGGAAGAATAAGGTTGATGCTGAAAAATCCACCAAAACCGAGCGTCAACAAAATGGTACCAACACAAAAATTGCGGTTAGCAAACAGACGCAGATTAATGGCTGGATGTTCGTCAGTTAATTCCCAAATCACCATAAAGATCAACATGATGGCTGAAAAGATTGAACCAGCAATAATCCAGTTATTGGAAAACCAATCTAAATCATTCCCTTTGTCTAATACAATTTGCAGTGCACCAACCCCAAGGGCCATGGACACTAAACCAACTATATCCAGTTTCGGTTTGGTTTTTTCCTGCGGACGATCTTTAAACTGAGCCAAAATCACCACGATGGAAAAAATACCAACAGGGATATTAATAAAGAAAATCCACGGCCAACTGTAATTATAGGTTAACCATCCACCTAATATTGGCCCAACGATCGGACCAACAACGGCCACCATACCAATCAAAGCCAAGGCCATCCCACGCTTTGCTCGCGGGAAGATCGACATCAACAACACTTGGCTCATTGGGAACAACGGGGCCGCCGCTAAACCTTGCAGGGCTCGAAAAACCACAATCTCCGCCATGTTTTGCGAGATGCCACACATGAATGACGTCGTAATAAAGCATAACAAAGCCCCAATATAGAGCTCCACTTCACCAAATCGACGACTCAACCAAGAGGTAATCGGCAAGCCGATGGCATTACAAACGGTAAACGATGTTATAACCCAAGTACCTTGAGTAAAACTGACCCCCATATTGCCAGAAATGGTCGGCAAAGCGACGTTGGCAATAGTGGTATCCAACACCTGCATAAATACCCCCAGCGCAATGGCGAACACACAAAGCGCCATATTCGCTGGTCGAAACCCTTCTTGTTGGCTCATAGATCACCCTTACGACTTGTTTTTAGGTGCATGGTTAAGCTGGGGATCATTGTCTTTAATAATTTGGCTGATGATCTGCTGGACGTTTTCCATCTGCTTCTGGTAGACATTGGTTTCATAGCGCGGCTTTTTAGGGCTGCTCGTCGATAACAATTTGCCAGTTTGATTGGCGGTATCCACATCGACATTCATCGACAAACCAATACGCAGAGGATGGGCGGCTAGATCATTGGTATCCAGCTTGATACGAACAGGTAAACGTTGGACAATTTTAATCCAGTTACCCGTCGCATTTTGCGCAGGTAACACAGAAAACGCGCTGCCAGTGCCGATACCTAAACTTTCAACCGAACCGTGGTAAACCACCTTATCGCCATAAAGATCACTCACTAAAGTCACAGGCTGACCAATACGCATACTATCCAATTGCGTTTCTTTAAAGTTAGCATCGACCCACACTTCATTAAGAGGTACGACGGCCATTAAAGTAGAGTTTGGTGAGACACGTTGCCCTAACTGTACTTGACGGCGGGCCACATAACCGGTGACAGGGGCTACAATGCTCGTGCGCTGCTTATTTAGATAAGCCTGTTTCAACGCTGAAATGGCTGATAAAACAATAGGATGCGTTTCGACAGTGGTACCAGATATCATGGATGCTTGAGCCTTCAACTGCTCCTTCGCCACATTTAGTTGGGTTTGAGCAGACTCCACCATGTCTTTTGCATGGCTTAAGTCTTCTTGAGACAAGCCACCTGCTTTAACCATGTTTTTCCGGCGATCATAGTCTCTTTGTGCTTTGTGTAGGGCGATCTTATTGGCTTCAACCACAGCTTCAGCTTGCGTCACATTATTGAACATAGCCCGTACTTTTCGAACCGCTTGGGCTAATTGTGCTTTCGCATTTTCAAACTGCAGGTCAGCATCGGTTTGATCGAACCTTACCAACACCTGCCCTTTTTGTACAAAATCACCGTTATCTGCAGCAATTTCTGTGACGGTACCCACGGTTTCTGGCGTAATAGAAACGATGTTACCCTTTACATACGCGTCGTCTGTTGTTGCATTACCCACAACATATTCTTCGTAATACCCGATTGCTCCGATCGCACCCAAGATAATAATGCCAAGAAAGATCATTAAACTCTTCTTGCGTTGGCTTTTCTTTGGTGTCGCTGTGTTGTCATTGTCTTGCATAATTTGGTTCACCATCAATGTTGAGAAACAGAAGTCGATTTATCTTCAAAGCCACCACCTAACGCCTCAATCAAGGCGACTTGCTGCTCTTGCAGTTGGTTTTTTAATTGGGTGACGACCGATTCAGCTTGCAGTAATTGATTTTCAATGAGCAGCACTTCTAGCTGACTCCCCATACCTGACTGGTAACGTTTTTCGGTTATATGGTAGCTTTTGGAGGCTAACTGGAGACTTTTTTGTGCGTCTTTTATTTGCTCATTGATGGATTTAATCGATAAAACGTTGTTGGTTATATCCCCAAACGCTTTAGTAATGATCTTATTGTATTGGGCAACCGCCGCGTCATAAGACGCTGTTTTATTAATCAAATTGGCTTTCAGATCTTTCGTAAATAAAGGTAAGGAAATCGCTGGGCCAACGCTCCAAGAACGGCTTGGCTCGCCAAAGAATGAATCCCCCGCAACTGCTTTAAAACCTGCCGCCGCACTTAAATTTATATTAGGATAAAAACGAGTCTTAGCCACATCAATATCCTTACTTGCCGCTTCGACACGCCATTTTGCCGCTACGATGTCTGGACGATGTGCCATTAGGTTCGCCGGCAATTGTTGCGGTAAATTCAGCTTGCTTCCCATTTCGACACTAGGACGCTTTATGGTACTGGCAAGATCGGGGCCTTCTCCTACCAAAGTAGCTAAGGCGTTTTTCAATAGCTGAATTGACAAAATACGCTGCTTCAAGACCTGCTTAGCAGAAGCCTCATTACTTTGTGCCGTGTATAGATGGTCGTCGGATGTTAAACCACTTTTCAAAAGTTTCTTAGTGATGGACACAATGCGCTGTGTTCGCTTAAGATCTTCTTTGGCCAGATCTTCTAACGAGTATGCATTCGCCAGCTGTACATAGGTGCGGATAATCGCCGAAGATAAATTGATTTTTGCAGCTTGATGATCCACCTCAGCGGCTTTTTGCTGATTGACACTGGCAATCCAAGCGGCTTTATTCCCACCCCATAAATCAAAAGAGTAGTTCATATTTAAGCCAAGATTATAGACAGTTGCGTACTTACTTCCTTGGTAGGCAGGGTCTTGTATACGGGACAAACGCGAGCGAGTCACACCTGCATTCGCAGAAACCACTGGGTCAAATTTACTGTCTGCCGCCATCACATAAGCCGACGCTTTTTCTAAACTTGCGTTGGCCATTTGAATATCGGGACTGTGCTTTAACGCCAGATTAATCAGCCGATTCAACTGAGCATCGTCCAATGACAGCCACCAAGACTGGGCGGGCCAATTAGCAGAGTACAAATTCTTTGTTTGTAGGTTGCTCGCGTTTTTGATGAGAGCATCACCATCCATGATATTGTGCGTTTTAATATTTGCTGGTGGCGCACAGCCATAGAGAAAGCATAACGACATAAACGTAGTAATTTTTGCTAACTTTAACATTTTGCACCCTTGTATTTAGACATTACGCACTCTTCTGAGAGAAAAGAGCTGACTATTTTGCTTAAACAATGCTGAAGATTTTGCTGTTCTTGTGTCGATAAACAGTCGGTTAAATGAACTATCGCATCATGAGCTAAGGGGAGTGTCTTAGCTGTCACAGTAAGCCCCTCTTCCGTTAATTGAATCAAAACAGAGCGACGGTCTTCGGGGTCCGTCTCTCGCTTAATAAGTTGCTTTTTTTCTAAACGATCCAACATTCGCGTCACCGAACTGCCATCAACCCCCAATGCCTTACTAATATAAGAAGAGCGCTGGGTTCCCATAAAGTAGAGTATAAAAATCACCTTAGCTTGACTGGAAGTAATCTCTTCTGGAGCCAAGTATTGGTCAAGAAGACGATCCTTTATATGAGTCGACTTACTGAGCAAAAAACCAATACTGGAAAATAGTTGCTCATTAATTTGTTGTTCAATTGGCGTCATAGTTGGTTTGATCAGAATGTGGATGGAATTAAATGACTATGCAATAGTTGCATAGACAAGTAAATTATTTCATTCCTCTCTATCCACAGTCAATCTCTAACTAACGGTCTATGACGTCCCCTAAAAACTTTATTATTTAGTACACATTCAGTTCATTTTTTACCCATAAATCGACGCTATTTCCCCATGGGCAAGTAGCAAGAAAAAACCTAGATAGAGAGGAAAAAAAACCAGCAGAGTGACGCTGGTTTTTTCTCTATTTGGTAAGGGAAGAACCAAATAAAGACCTTTTAAGAGGTCGTAAGTCCAGGAGTGGCAGAGCGAAGAAGCCCTATATTCCCCCCTGTGTCAGCTTAGCGGGATCAAGCAAAGCAAGCAGTTCCTCCCGGCTTAAGTCAGTGTCTTCTTCAGCGACATCTACCACTGGTCGGCCTTCTTTGTATGCTTTTTTGGCAATGTCTGCCGCTTTAAGGTAGCCAATAATCGGATTCAAGGCGGTTACCAAGATAGGATTACGATGCAGGGCATCATTGAGCTTGTCTTCGTTGACAGTTAGGGTCGAAATGGCATTATCTGCCAGAAGATAGGCACTATTGGCTAATAATTTAATGCTGTTAAGCAAGTTTTTGGCGATCATAGGCAACATAACATTCAGTTCAAAATTGCCTGCTTGTCCACCAATGGTGATAGCGGCATCGTTACCGATTACCTGAGCCGCCACCATCGCCGTGGCTTCTGGAATCACCGGGTTAACCTTTCCAGGCATAATGGATGAACCAGGCTGCAACGCTTGCAGCGTAATTTCACCTAAGCCAGCCAACGGACCAGAGTTCATCCAGCGCAGATCATTGGCGATTTTCATATAGGTAACAGCAACCGCTTTCAGCTGACCCGATAATGCAACCGCTGTATCTTGAGAGCCAATTAAGGCAAAGAAGTTCTTTCCTGGCTCAAAGGTAATATGGGTCAAATCCGATAGTTCTTTGGCAAATACCGCCGCGAATTCTGGATGGGCATTAATACCAGTGCCAACAGCCGTGCCACCTTGAGCTAATTGCGTAATCTTACCTTCTATGTACCTTAGATTATCTAAGTTGTCTTGCAATTGTGCCGCCCAGCCATGAAAGGTTTGGTCAAAACGCACAGGCATGGCATCCATTAAATGGGTACGACCTGTTTTGGTATAACCAGCAAGAGAGTCTCCCTTCTCTTCAATCACCTTTTTCAAATGGGTAATAGCAGGTATTAAATGCCCAAGCAACTCTATTGAAGCGCTCACATGAATGGTGGTTGGAATAATATCATTACTGCTTTGCCCATAGTTTACGTGATCGTTCGGGCTCACTTTTTCACCCAAATGACGGGTTGCCAGCGTCGCGATCACTTCATTCGCATTCATATTAGTACTGGTGCCAGAACCGGTCTGGAATACATCGATAGGAAAGTGAGTCATCATCGCCTGATCATTGAGCAGTTCATCACAAGCGGCCTGAATCGCTACAGACATCTCGGGTGTGATGCACTCAAGGGACTGATTCGCCCGAGCAGCGGCGGCTTTTAGGGTAATCAAAGCTCGAATAAAGGCTTCTGGTAGCGGCTCACCGCTAATCGGAAAGTTGTTAATGGCTCGCTGTGTTTGAGCACCATACAGGGCACTTTCTGGAACACTTAGCTCCCCCATACTGTCTTTTTCAATACGCGTTTTCATCTTGATTCATTGCCTTCTTGTTGTAAGGTGGAAAGAAAGTAGTGACTCAGCGTGCGCAGATCATGTTCCAGTTTGAAATAGGACTTAGCATCTTGGTAGGTAATAATAAGACGCTTTAAATTCCCTAAAGGACGATACAACATATCTAAACAGGTTTCGCGCCAGTAGATCGCCAAGCTGGTATCGCACACTGTATCAAGCAAAACATTAAATACGCGCTGATGCAAAGACATCGCATCATTTATATTCAGTCGCTCAGCGTACTCTTCACTTATATCAAGGTAACGATAAAGTACTTGTGGGGTATCGGCACATTGTCCACCTTGAATCATTTGCTCAAACACGGAGAAAGGCACTATATGACGGCTCATAATCTTGTCCTGCACTATTAAGATGATAATGATTATCAATAATGTTATCGAATTATTGGCCTGTCAAGCAAACAATAACAATTATCATTTATTTTTAGTGCACGCATGATCTCTGACAACTATTCACTCATCATCAATATGTCCCATAAAAAAAACCACCAGAGCAATGTACTATCGACATCACAGCTGGTGGTTTATTTTGTCCATTTTGCAAAGAATGAGCGGGATAACCACGCTTAGTGGTGATGACCTCCCACACCGTGAGCATGACCGTGTGCTATTTCATCATCCGTCGCCTCACGCGTTTCTACAATTTCAACATTGAACGTCAAATCCTTACCTGACAGAGGATGATTCAAATCCACTGTGGCATGTTTAAGACCAGCCTTGATAATGGTTACCTGGCGTGCCCCTTGATCAGTCTGAACCATCGCAACCATACCTGGCTTCCAACGCTTAGCTCCTTGGAGGTGTTTTACTGGCACTTGTTGTTGACGGTCTTCATAACGTTCCCCATACGCTTCAGCCATAGGAACCGTGACTTCAAACTCAGCACCCGCCTCTTTTCCTTCCATGGCTTTTTCAAGGCCAGGAATCACATTACTGTGGCCATGCAGGTAGGAAATGGGATCTTTACCTGCGGATGTTTCGATCAGTTCGTCACCATGACGAAGTGTGTAGTGAAACGTGACAACTTGATTGTCTGCAATTGACATGCTTTTTCCTCTAAAATAAATCAGCCTGATAAATACCATTGCGTATTTTGCGCAACATTATAGAAGTTCCGTAGAAAATGGCGAGCACCTAGATTCTTCTTTCCCATTTAAAACAGACCAAGCAACAACTCGTTTTTCTTGATAGTGATATTTTTGACCATAGAGGCTGCCAATTTCTGTTCTAGATTATGGTTCAACACATAAACAGGATGTTGGTTAAAATAGTCCGTTAATGCCTTTTTCAAATCACTATTTAGAGATCCCAGAGTGGAACGCAACAACTGATCGCTGAATTTAGAACCATAAACTTCAATGTTCGTTATTCTGGGGGAAACAAGATAGATGCGATTTTCATCTAATCTCACGCCGGATGATAGCGACGGTTTCACCTGGGTGCTAAAGGTAAAGCTCTGCCCAAAGGCGTTGACCTTACCCGATAACAAACACACCATATCGACTAACGCCATCCCACCGTCTTTTTCGGTTAAATTCACCTGCACACTTTTTACCTTGAGCGCCATATTCAAGGTGCCATCATCCTTTAAACCAAGTGCTATTTGATGTTCTTTCCCCTGTGCGATTTCTTTCTTAATCGCCTCATTTAACTGCGCTTGCGTAACGCTTATACCATTCGTACATCCACTCAGAAACAAACAAAAAAAGACCAGCGTACAGGCGGCAACAACACGACGAATCATTCTAAGCTCCTAAATTGTTTGGGACTTTTGTAATATTTTAGCCCGTTTTTCATACCAAAAACTCATAAAGTCTTCGGTGACTTTTTGCTCAATATCCATCGCTTCATTGGTTGGACAAAATAGCGATATAGTGAACTGAGTATGCCCATCAGGGGATGTGGTAATGCGAACCCGTGGTTCTGGCCCTGATATTTTAATATCGAGACGCTTTTCAATCAGGCTGTTATAGCGAATGGCAACCCCATGAAAATGCTCACTGTATTCCTTCAATTTATCCAGAATGGCTTGCTTTATTTCGAACAGGTTCACATCATCCGCTTGTCTTGTAATAGAAAAAACATGGGTGACATAGCGCCGCATATAGTTCAAGTTTTGTACGGTACTCGTGAGTAATAGACTATTCGGTACAACCGTGGTGCGCCCCGTATAGCCATAACTTCCCCCTTTCAAATCCACTTCAAACAAGGTCGTGGACAGCCAGTCACTATCGGTCACTTCTCCTTCGAAATCACCAATCCTTACCCAATCACCCACTTGATAAGGCCGAGTGCTGGCACGAAAAAACGCCCCCACAATACAAGAAATAAACTCTTTCGTCGCCACAACCAAGGCAACCATAAAAGCGGCAATCGAAATAGCAAGGTTTTGTAATTCAGAGGCCCAGATTAAGATAAATCCAACCACCAAAAAAAGGTTAAATATGTTATCGAGCGTGTTAATACGCTGACGTTTTTTGTCATGCTCAAGCGTAGGGTGACGACGTATCACCCGTCTCGTATATCGACGGACCATATAAGAAATAAGTGCCCAAGCAATGGTTAATACGATTTCAACATGATCTCTAATGATCGTCGTATCAAAGTGAGAAAGTTCAATTGGCATAACGTTCGGATTCCTTCATTTAGGCCGCTACTTTAGCACTATCAGCCCAATCAAAAAACAATGTAAAGCCGCAATAATTGAAAAGAAAAAAGCTAGACACTGACAGAAAAAATACTGTATATTTAAACAGTACTATTTTTCCCGAGGTGGATTATGCCTGTTGTTATTAAATACGTTGTAGCACGTGATGGAATTGAAAAAATGACCTTTACCTCAAAAGCCGACGCCGATGCCTATGACAAAATGCTAGACACAGCCGACGCACTTTACGAATTATTGGATAACAGTCATTTGGCCGATGATCACCATCAAAAAGAAGCGTTATCACTGTACTTAGCCGAGCACAAAGACGAATTACTAGAGGCGCTGGGAACAAAGCGTAAAGGCGCATCGAAAAGCAAAAAAACAAGTGTCAAAACGCCCCCAAAAACGAATCACAGCATACCATTGGAACGGACTCAGAAAGAGGCTAAAAAGCCCCTTGAAGATCTTGTCATTGAGCCAGATGAAGATGCGTTTTACGAAGAACAGGACGTGATGATTGATGAGCACGAATTAACGGACTACACAGATAGCGATGCCGCATAAAAACACCTGATGTGGCCTTTTGATAAAGCCCATCAAAAGGCTAACAACCATGCACTATGCGATGAATAAATGCCAACTTTTCCCGCACTTTTGGCACCAGCACAAAGGGGTATAAATCAGGTTGCCCCATGCTCCGGTTTACATTATTCACAGCAAAGGTTAACGGCAGATATTGGGCAATAATGTCCTCAAAATTGGCATGACGGTAAGGGTCAATATTAATGGTCGCGGCTAAACTCTGATGCAGATTATTAGGAGGCGATATGCTGATGCCAAATTCGCTGGCCGTCTCTAAGGTATCGACAATATGCAGATAATGCGCCCAAGTTTCGGCCCAATCTTCCCAGGGATGAGAAGAGGCATACGCACTAACAAAATTATCCTGCCAATTTTGAACAGGGTTTTCATAATGCTTGCGCAAGGCGTCAGCGTAGCTTGTGCGCTCATCCCCAAACAAGGCCCGATAGTTGGCCAGCTCACTGTCATTTTCGGCGATTAACTGATCCCAGTAATAATGCCCTACTTCATGACGAAAATGCCCTATCAAAGTTCGATAAGACTCCTTCATATCCTCACGCATTTGCTCTCGTTCTGCACTGTTTGCTTCGGATGTATTAATGGTCACTTGTCCGAGAGCATGACCCGTTGTGGACTGTGCGTTCACAGGAACCGCATTCTCTTCGGAAATAAAATCAAACGACAACCCCTCTTCTGGGTTCTCTGTTTTGTTTAATATAGGAAGCCCCAATTTAATTAACGAATACACCAAACGATGCTTAGCAAATTCGAGCTTTTGCCATTCGTCCCGTTGCTTAACGCGTTCTAAATTGGGAATATGACGATTCAACTGACAGGCTTCACACAAGGTATCTGGGCTATCCACCAGCCAATTACATACAGAGTATTGCGCATTTTTACAGTAATACCACTTTTTAGCAGGCACATTGGTGTCTGCCAACGCCATAAAGCCAGAACCGTCTGTTTTTAGGGCGCTCAAAGTCATAGGCCCAGATAAAAAGCCTAAAGAAGAGCCGCAGCTTTCACATAAAGTATTATCAAATAAAATCGTTTGAGAACATTGCTGACAGGTAAAAATTTTCATAATGCCTCTTCGTCTAAGACGGTAAGCTCGTTGTTATAACATAGCTTGATTACTTTCTACCCAACAAGCCATCCAGAGCGCATGTCTTATTGTTTGGGGGGATTAAATAAATAGTGTGTTGCCTGATCAGTGGACAAAGGTTTGCTATACAAATAGCCCTGTAACTCATCACAGCCATGATCTGCCAACCATTGAGCTGTAGCCTCATTTTCCACACCCTCGGCAACAATCTGCGCCTGCATTAACAGACAAATGCTGATGATCATTTTCACCAGATGTGGGTTATCGGGAAGGCTAGAGATTAGGCTACGGTCAATTTTAATAAAATCAAAAGCGATGTCATTTAAGCGCGCAAAATTCGAATACCCGATACCAAAATCATCCACCGACACTCTAACACCTAAATGGCGAAGCTGCTGAAGATTATTAACGACAACGACGTCCCCTTTTGTGATAGCGGACTCAGTCAGCTCCAATTCTAAACGGTTCGGTGCACAACCATTTTCGTGTAATATGCGCTCCAGGCTGGTAACAAAGTCCTCTTTAAACAATTGGCTGATCGACACATTCGCAGAAACCACCACATCCTTTCCTAATGAATGCCAATGGGCAATCTGCTTAACCACCTCGCGCAATACCCACTCGCCAATTTGGTTCATCTGTCCAGAGCGCTCGCACAAATCAATAAAGCTTTCAGGATACATCAAACCATTCTCTGGATGATTCCATCTCAACAAGGCTTCGAGAGACAAAACCGATTTATCCTTGGCACTGACTCTTGGCTGGTAGTGTAAAACAAACTCATTATTACTAAGCGCTTCTTTAAGTTGTGCAAGCAAAGTATGCTCATATTCGAAGGCCTCTCGCATGGCGACATCATAAAGACGGTATTGGTTACGCCCTGATAACTTTGCCTGATACATGGCAATATCTGCCGACTGCATAAGTTCCTCTAGCTCTGTCCCATGGTAAGGATAGATCGCCATACCAATACTCGGTGTCACTTTTTTCGAGCGATTTTTCAATGTGATCGGAATGGACAAAAGCTGTAATAAGCTTTGGGCAAACTCTGTTAATGTTTCTCTGCCATTTTCAAGTGAGGTCAACACAAAAAATTCGTCACCGCCAAGTCTTACCACGGAACCACAAGATCCACATAGGGAAGACAAGCGCTTCGCGACTTCTACCAACACACGATCCCCTTCAGCGTGCCCCATGGTATCATTTATTGCCTTGAACTCGTCCAAATCAATAAACAACACCCCAACGACTTCATCACCTTGCCTTGTCGCGCTGATAAATTTGTCAAAAATATGGGGCAAAGCATGTCGATTTGGTAGATTGGTTAACGGATCCAATAGGGCTCGTTTAGAGGCTAAAGCTTCGGCTTCTTTCAGTTTGCTGACATCTGTTGCGCTGATCAAAACCGATGGCTGACCAGTGACAGGGTCATGACTCGCCCTTGCCGTCAATTCATGCCATCGGTTACCGGAAACTGTATGCACTAAAGCAGTAATTTTGCCCTCACCATATTGCTCTACCTGCTGCATCAAACGAGTATAGTCGCGCTTAAAAACAAAACGCTTTGACAACCCCTGCTGACTGTTCTCGACAAACTCACGCGCTGCTGGGTTTAAATATAAGTCGCTTCCATCTAAGGTATGCAGTGAAATCATTAAATGCGTATGCACTAATGCATCTCGCCCACGGGAGGCTTCAGGGGTGGTGAGTTGCATTTCCAAGCCTTCACACAAGATAGCAATTCGCCCATCATCCAATGTAATTCCTGTGTAACGGATATTTAAGCTCACAGGTTTACCATTAGGATATAAAGTCCACTGCTCATAAAACTCGGTATCACACTCTAAAAAATCCACCAAATATTGCTTTAAACGGCGTTGTACCGATGGAGACATGTCCGCCGCCAAATCTCTGGCTCGAAGCGACTCCATATCAGGCGCATTCCAGACAGCAAGCGCCGCCGCATTGGCGAAAACCACCCGAGAGTTCTCTACATCAAACACCCAAACGGGTAAGCTAATTTGTTCAAATATTTTAGAGTACAATATGACTATCCAGGCAAAATTAAGAATAATGTAAATAGATTTTCAGAGAGTTTGTTTGCACCTTCCCTAACGATCTCAACAAAATAATAAGGGCAGGTATCTTAATTAATTGCGACAAAGAAACAGTATACTTGCAATGCTAAACATGTGCCTAATTATAGATGAGCCCCTCCCTCAGGGCGAGCGAACTACTCTGTGATATGGCAAATAGCCACTTTTTTTACCTAAGGTCGATACTGTACAACACTTTTCTAATAATCTCTCTATGATTCACATAACCAGTCACTCATGATGAATCGCAAATTCCAGTAATAAAAACTAATTCTGTTCCTATATTTCCCTTTATAATGGACACTTAGGCATCGACCTTAACTTCCGCCCCCTTTACTTTTAGAGCCTTTAGAATGACAGACACACTCCTACTCGCTTTTATTTTTCTCGTGGCAGGTGTCATCGCGGTGCCACTTGCTTCTCGCTTGAAACTGGGCTCGGTTTTAGGATATTTACTTGCTGGCATAGCCATTAGTCCTCTGTTATCACTGCTGCAGGTTGATCTTGCCTCCATTCAGCAATTCTCTGAACTTGGCGTCGTCATGATGCTGTTTCTGGTCGGTTTAGAGTTAAAACCTCAAAAACTCTGGGAGATGAAAAGTCGTTTAGCAGGCTTAGGTGGTGGACAAGTTGTCTTAACAACCCTCTTGGTCATGGGAAGCGCCATGTTGCTAGGACAACCTTGGCGTATTGCTCTAACCATCGGCATGCTGTTTTCTTTATCTTCCACGGCCATTGTGCTGCAAACCCTGGGAGAAAAGGGGTTGATGCGCTCTGATGGCGGTCAGTCGTCTTTTGCTGTGTTACTCGCTCAAGACATTGTTGTCATTCCCATGTTGGCGCTCTTACCTCTGTTGGCAACACCGGATTTACTGGCTAACTTACAACACGCCTTAACCCGCTCAGGCGCGAGCCATCACAGCAGTTTACTCGGCGACTTTAACGCTTGGCAAAAAACGCTCATTACCTTAGGTGCCATTGGTTCAGTGATTTTAGGGGGCAACTTTCTGGTGTCACCAATTCTGCGCTTTATTGCCACCGCCCAACTACGGGAATTATTTACCGCCGCCGCCCTCATGTTTGTCATCGGCATTACCTTACTTATGTCTGCAGTTGGTCTGTCACCCGCATTAGGCACATTCTTAGCGGGCGTGGTGCTGGCCCGCTCACCCTATCGCCATGAATTGGAAAGCAATATCGAACCGTTCAAAGGCCTACTGTTAGGGCTGTTTTTTATGACGGTCGGTGCCGCTATCAACTTCCACTTATTGTTCAGTCAGTTTGCGACCATTTTAGGCCTCACAGTAGGCCTCATCCTGATTAAAATTCTTATTCTTCGATTGCTCAGCGCCATCTTCCATATTCGTGGGGCAAATAAGTGGTTGTTCGCCTTGGGCTTGGCACAAGCCGGCGAATTTGGTTTTGTGCTGTTGTCTTTCACCGTTGCTAATGGCATTTTACCCAAAGTCATTGCAGATCAATTACTCCTAGTCGTGGCGTTGTCGATGTTACTGACGCCTATACTCTTCATCATTTATGACCGACTAGTGGCCCCCCGTTATCTAACCGATCATCCAGCGGGCAAACACGAAGACATTCCGGATAGCAACAAAATTATTATTGCTGGCTCAGGTCGCGTCGGCAGTCAAATTGACCGAGTCATTCGTCTGGCTGGCTATGATTCCACCGTTATCGATTTTAGTGTGAAACGCTTGAAGGCTTTACAGCGTTTTGGCGTAAAAAACTACTTTGGCGACGCTACACGTCCAGAACTTTTAGAAGCGGCGGGCATTAAAGACGCCACCATTTTGATTGTCGCCATTGATAATCCAGAACAGATATCCAAGCTGGTCAAGTATGTTATTGACACTTACCCACACGTTCATATTATTTCCCGTGCGTTTGACCGTCATCACGTTTATGACCTCTGGTCTTACGGATGTCGTGATATTGTGCGTGAAAACTACGACAGCAGCTTACGGATGAGTCGTTCCGTTTTAGAAGCACTGGGAAGCTCACGACAACAAGCCGAAGAAATCATAGAGCTTTACAATAAACATGATCAAATGGCCATGGTATCGGTCGCGGATGCACACAAAACAGGTGTACCAGCCCATGAAAATGAGGCTTACATCAAGCGCATCCGACAATATTTAGATCAACAGGACCCCTCGTTAAAGGCTCAGATGAAAGACATTCTGAATAAAGAGGCACATTAGTTTTAACAAAAGGAACAGTCACCACGATGTTGAATTTTTATATTATTGCCATTGCCCTAGTGGTCACGCTCTTTCTGGCCTTTTCCCGTAAGCTCGCCCATTCTGAGGGCTGGAAAGCCACCGTCACACCTTTAGCTTCGATTATGGGCAGTGGCTTTTTGGTAGTGGCTCCGTTACTGGCAGAATCCGTAGGCTACTTTGCCGTGCTGTGCATGGCCTTATTGCTTATGTTAGCCTACGCTGTAGGCAGCGCGATCCGCTTCAACATTCGTCACTTTGAGCCCATCGAACACCAGAAAGGCCCTGCTCAGGCCGTTTCCTTTGTCTCCCGCATTGTTTTAGCAGGCGCCTATTTTATTTCCGTTACCTATTACCTTCAGCTGCTGTCGGCA
Organism: Marinomonas sp. 63XJN7_7_ISO-PGPR-S23-202; assembly: GCF_056173505.1. Lineage (NCBI taxonomy): Bacteria > Pseudomonadati > Pseudomonadota > Gammaproteobacteria > Oceanospirillales > Oceanospirillaceae > Marinomonas > Marinomonas sp. 63XJN7_7_ISO-PGPR-S23-202. Next base: position 4,260,851 of record NZ_CM149677.1, read on the forward strand.
TTTTTACTCAAAGCCTTTGGCTATGAAAGCGGCTTTGTGGCAAACATTATCACCACACTGATTTTGACCGTTATCTGTGGTGTGGGAATGTGGCGTGGCTTAGGACAATTAGAGAAAATTGAAACCTATGCGGTGAGCTTAAACCTTGGCATGATCGCCGGGCTGCTCTTCTCACTCGCGGTATATAACGTTCATCTTTTCCACTCTGGCCAATGGCATTTACCCGCCCTAGACTCCCGTATCGACTTACACGATTTACGTGTGCTGCTCGGGTTATTAATCGTGGTACAAGGTTTTGAAACTTCTCGCTATTTGCAAAGTGAACACCCTGCTGAGTTACGCATCAAAACCATGCGCATTGCCCAGTGGCTATCTGCCGCTATTTACCTAGTGTTTTTGACCCTGATGACCGTCTTATTTCATAAAGGTATGGGGGCCGATGTCACCGCGATTACCAGTATGGTGGCACCAGTGGCAGTGCTATTGCCGATCTTAATTTCTGTCGCCGCGATTGGCAGCCAATTCTCGGCTTCCGTTGCGGATACCTCGGGTGCGGGCGGATTGGTGGTCGACATCGCACGCGAAAAAATTCCTGTGCGTTATGCCTATATGCTGATTTTGATCGTCACCATTTTCTTAACCTGGGCCACCGATGTGAATGGCATTATCGCCTATGCCTCACGGGCATTTGCCCTGTTCTATACGCTACAATCCGCTGTCGCCGCCATTGTGGCACTGCAAATGAAATCAGTCGAAAAGCACACCAAAAAAGCGGCTCTCTATAGCGTGGTTTCATTGCTTTGCTTAATGGTGTTTTTATTCGGCGTGCCATCGGCTTAATAATAGAGCCGTTAGGAAAACCAAGAACCGAATGGCGCTTGGTTTAGTAGCCATGATCAAGGTTGACAGGGTTTAGCAATGCATCACCTCGTAAAAACCTCGCGGTATTCTCTGCAACCTGATCCACCACGACGGTTTCCCCCGCATCGGAAGCCATATGCGGGGTAATCACTATCCCTTGAGTTGTCCAAAGCGGGTTAGTTTCTGGCAAAGGCTCTTCGTCAAACACATCCAACATGGCACCACGCAAATGGCCACTTGTAACCGCTTGAATCAGATCGGCTTCATTCACATGACCACCACGACCACAGTTAATCACATAGGCTCCTTGTGGAAGCTGATCGAATAACTTGCGACTTAAAATGCCTTTCGTCACCGGGCTTAAAGGCAGCAAGTTAATGAGAATATCGGTTTGACCAAGCATGTCGGACAAAGAGGCTTCCCCCGAATAACAGGTGATATTTGCCATCGCCTTTTGGCTTCGGGACCAGCCAGAGACGCTGTAACCCAAGTCCGCTAAGCCTTTTGCAACGTATTCCCCTAACGCTCCCAGCCCGAGGACCGAGACACGAATGTTAGACGCGGCCTTTTGTTTATACCGTTGCCAACAATTTTGTCTTTGATTCTGAGCAGCAAGGTCAAAATAACGATGAACATTCAATACGCCCCACAGGGCATACTCAAACATGCCCTGCTTCTGACGCTCATCAACAATGCGACAAATGGGCAAACCAGAGCTTAGCAATGATTCCCCCAAATGATCGACTCCGGCTGACAAAGCATGGATAAACTTGATGTTAGGATAATTCGTTAAAAGCGTATCATCTGGGAACCAACAGGCGGCTACCTGCACCTTGTCTGAACCTGGCTGTCCAGGCAGTAGAACATCCACCTCAGGATGTCGTTGCTGAAACGCCGCTATCAATTGCTCGGTAAACGCCGCATCATTGTTAGCCAATAAAATAGGTATCTTCATGTTTACTCTCGGTACGATGGATCAATACGGTCTAACTTTCTTAGCCATGCCTGCCAAACTAGGTGACGTTCATGCTCTACTTTCTTAAACTGCTCGCACACATAGCTTGCTAACGTTTCAGGGATAGTAGAAACGGGCGTTAGACTGGCCATTTGCGCGGCTGCGAGTTGAATCTCACACGCTTTGTTTAAGTAATACATAATTTGAAAGGCATCGGCAACCGTTTCCCCTACGCTAAGCAGACCATGATGACGCAGCACCAGAGCCATATTGTCGCCGAGCGATTGTTGAATGCGCGCTCGCTCGTCTAAATTAAAGGCCACGCCTTCGTAATCATGATAACCAAGACGTTGGTGAAACTCCGCGCTGATCTGATTAAGGGGCAATAAGCCGTTATCGCATGCCGCCATCGCCATACCTGCAAGCGTATGGGTATGCATCACACAGTGTGCATCGTCACGCGCCATATGCACCGCACTGTGAATGGTAAAACCTGCCAAATTATAGTCTGCACTGCCTTCTAGCACTCGCCCATGCATATCCACAACAATTAAATCACTGGCACGGATTTCATCAAACATTAAGCCAAAAGGGTTGATCAAAAAACGGGGATCTCCGTCACCCGGTAAGCGCACTGAGAAATGGGTATATAGAGTGTCTTCCCATCCCATCATGGCTGCTAACCGATAGGACGCCGCGAGATCCCGTCGTAACGTCGCCTCATCCGTTGTTATCATGCCGCTCATGCTTGCCTCCCCATAAACTCTCTCATCCTCACCATTTCTGGTGTCTTGTGTGTTTCATCCACAATATCGCTCGGTGCCGCGTTCACTTGAATAATACCGTGTTCCATCATGACCACACGATCGGAAACAGACAGAGCAAATTCCATTTCATGGGTCACAATAACTAGGGTCATCCCTTCTTTGGCAAGATCTTGGATGACTTTCAGCACCTCATTGACCATTTCTGGATCGAGCGCAGAAGTCGGCTCATCAAACAAGATAATGTCTGGCGACAACGCCAAAGCCCGAGCGATTGCCACCCGTTGCTGTTGACCACCGGATAACTGATGCGGGTATTTGTTTGCGTGAGCGAGCAAGCCGACTCGATCCAGTAAATACAAAGCCTGCGCCTTATTGGTGGTTTGGTCAGGCGCTTTTCCATGATAACGTGGCGCCATCATGATATTGTCAAGCGCCGTCATATGCGGAAACAGGTTAAAGCTTTGAAACACCATGCCGATCCGCAACATACCGGACTTCAGCGTTTTACGTGCAGGTGACTGCCCCCCTTTGAGAAAATCTTCACCAAAGAGAATCACCTCACCGGCGTCGAGTGTTTCCAAGCGATTAATGGTACGAATCAAGGTCGTTTTACCCGAACCAGACGGTCCAATCACACTGACCACGTCACCAATATTAATATTTAGATCCACGTCTTTTAGCACCACGTGGTTGCCGTAGGCTTTACGCAGGCCCTTAAGACTCAATGCTGGTGGCGCCCCCGCAGAACGTTGATTTTGCTTAAGCGGCATGGGCAGTGCCGCCTTTCTTACTTCTTCACACTCTCCATCGGACAAGGTGGTTGGTTTGCGTGATGATACGTCCAAACGTTTCTCAACCCATTGTAGAATCGAGCTAAAGACCGTCACAATTAATACGTAATACACCGCAACCGCCAGCAGCGTTTCGAGCACTAAGAAGTTCTGAGTGTAAAGGCGCTGACCCGTGAGCAATAATTCCGGTAGCGAGATAACAGACACCAAGGAACTCAGTTTGATCACGGTGATATATTCATTGATCAAAGACGGTAAGGAAATACGGAACGCCTGAGGAATCACAATTAAGCGCTGAATGCCTAGAAAGCCAATATTCAACGCATGGCCCGCTTCACGCTGACCTTTTGCAACAGACAATAAGCCACCCCGATGGATCTCTGCCATGTAAGCGGCTTCCGAGACCACAAGACTGAGTAATCCAGAGATAAAAGGAACGCCTAAGAACGCACTGGTCGATGGAAATAATTGCGGCAAGTTATAGACAAACACCAAGACCACCAGCAACGGGACACTTCTAAAAAACCAAATATAAACAGCGGCGGGCAATGAGAGCCAGCGCAATGTCGACATTTTCGCACAGGCCACACAAAACCCAAGCACCAAACCAATGCCCCAAGACAACGTACTGATCTCTACAACCGTGATGCTCGCTTGCCAAAACGATGCCATTGAGAAAAGCGAGAAAAAGTATCCCCAATCTAAATTCATACTAGCTCCTAACTACCGATAAAAACCTGTCTCATTTAGAGACAGGGGATAAATCGTATTTTTTGAGTAGAGCAGGAAAGGAGCCATTTTCCGTAATCTTTGCTAATGCTTTCGTCAGTGCATCGCGAAGTTGGTCATTGCCTTTTTTCACATAGATTCCCAAGGTTTGTGGGTAAACCAAATCTGGTGAGCTGATCACCATTCGACCACGGGATTTTTTCACAATCATTTTGGCGGCACCGTTGATTTCAAGCTGAGCCTGCACATTTCTGGACATCAATGCTTGAGCCACTTCTGGCGCAGTAGGGAACTCCATCACATGAATAGCAGGCTTTCCATTCGCTTTACAGTAGCTGGTAGACAGATCATTAAGCGCTTTCACCCAAGTGGTGCCTTGCTGTAGGCCAACTTTTAAACCACATAAGTCTTTTTCTGTTTTGGGACGCAATGAGCCACTTTTTAACACCATGATGGAGGCGCCAGTACGGGCATAAGGAATGGCATCCGCTTGCTTTTGACGTGCTGGCGTCACGTACATACCAGAAATGACCGCATCAAATTTGTTCGACGCTAACCCCAAGATCAAGCCCGTAAACTTGGTATCAGAAAAGCTCACTTTGACCCCCATTTGTTTTGCCAATAACTCCGCAACATCTGGGTCAAAGCCAACAATTTTGTCACCGTCGTATGACTCAAAAGGAGGGTACGTCACCTCCATGCCAACTTTTAATGTTCCCGGCGACAGCAGTTCAGCCGCAGAAGCGGCTAAGCTCGTTAAGCCTAATGCAATCGACGTTAAACCGACGACTAACGCTTTTTTCGATGTATTCATGATTATGCTCCTTGGTGATACTTGTTTCTTTTGTGTTTTATATTGAGAGACTTTTGCACGACGACTGCGCTTGCCAATACTGTGTTAAAAACAGGCTCAAAATGCTCATTTATCGCGATAAACTCCGCTTTCTCGTCTGTTTTTGTCGTGTCTTGGTGTCGCTCGTGACATCGTGCAAAGGTCTCATTGAATGATGTCTTTATCACTTGGCGTGTTTTTTTAAATGCCCGAATGTCGCCACACCTCGCGCTTTTTCTGGTAAGGCCAACTCCCCCTTGGCCACTTTTTCTCGTAAATAACGATAGGTTTGCAGTGCTTGGCTATACATGTGATCACCAATACTGATGGCCTCATACGCCTGTTCCGACTCTGCCCCTTCGAATTGTGGCAAAGGGCGAATCTGCGTGTGATAATCACACGCAAAAAACAGTGGGAAGGAGTAACGTTCCTGACTCACTTTACGAACCCTGTGAGCAGTTGCGACAAATTGCCCTGCAGTCAATACTTCCAACATATCGCCGATGTTCACCACAAAGGCTTCTTCTCCCGCCTCTTCCACTGGTGGGGCATCAATCCAAACGCCCTCTTCATTCATCACTTCTAATCCCGCTTGGTCTGCTAGCAAAAGCGTGAAACATTCATAATCGGTATGGGCACCAATACCGGGGCGGTCTTGTGCATCAGGGTTGAAGGGGTAATGAATAAGCCGCAACTTGGAAGGAGGACAGGTGACCATGTCATCGAAGTAGTGCTCTGGCAAACCCAACGCCAAAGCAAAACCGGAAAACAGGCGGCGACCAAGGGCAAAAATAGCGTGGTAATAGGCACGAATATCTTGCTGGAAACCGGGTAGATTGGGCCATTCGTTATCACCGATCAAAGGCGTGTTTGCTAACACTAATGGGTGATCTTCAGGAGCAGGAAAGCCTACATCGAACGCCTCTTTATGATCGGGTTTGCCGGTGCCATAAATTTCTTCTCCTTCGGGCACATAGCCTTTGTGGCTCTTAGAAGCACCAATGTAATAATCCATTTTTTGCGACATAGACTGAGCAAAAAACGCTTTCGCAGCTTTACGCAACCCCGCGATAAACGATGGGTCCATACCATGACCAGTGACATATAAAAAACCCACCTCTTTTGCGGCTTTACCTAACTGTTCCGCGACATTCTGACGACGCTCTAAATCCTCACTGAATAAACCTGCAATATTCACAACAGGGATAGAAGTAAAGGCTGACGGAGTAGACGAATTCATAAGACGGACTCACTTAACAAAGAATGATGTTGATGAATAAAACGTTCAAAATGCGCTCTCTCCTCCACTGCCATCCACTCATTCAAAGCCCATAAATCGGCCACGGGGACATTCGTAAACGGAAGGTGGTGAAGGTAACCATCGGCGCCAAATTCGGTGGTCATGGTGGTTTCTGTCCGGCCAGCATCAAGATGCTTTTGCCAAATGGCTTGCCAAACATTCTGGTGAAACTGCAACGCCTCTTTGTATTCCGGCGCGCCTGGGTGTGGCGTTTGCGGCCCTTGCGGATAACCAACACGTGCCTGTATATGATGAACACGTTCAATAAAGCGCGATAAATCATCAACAGGATCATTTAGCAAACGCTCACATACCAGCACCCAATGACTGATATCAGCGGTATATCGCACCTCGGGAAGTTGTCGAATCAGCTCAAGCGTCACCCAAGGGCTGTAAAGAGACGTCGCCCGATGGGTTTCAAAACTACAGAATACGCCCTTTTCTTTGGCCAACTCATGGGCACGACCAAAGAAATCGACCTGTTGCGTCATGGTCCAGCGATCATTGCCGGGGAGCACATTAACAAACTTAGGTTCCAGCTCTGCCGCAAAGTCTAACTGCTCTGCCAACCGTGCCAAATGTTGGTCTGGGCTTTCGGCTTGATTTGGAATCACATCGCCGCCTGAAAATAAAATCGCAATGTATTTCATTTCCAGCGCTTTCAGTGACTGTTTAAAGGTACGGCGAGCCTCAAGTTCTAAAGGCACTCGCGCTTCCACGCCAACAAACCCCGCTTGGCGTAATGCGTCCACATATGAGCACATTTCCTGCTGCACGCCCCATAATGTCCTGAACAACGATAGTTCCATAAGCGATGCCTCTCATTTCTGACGGTTTATCGGTACTTCATAGCTTGTACTTCATAGCCGGTACTCTACACCTGGCAATACGCACAACATCTCATACAACAGGTTCGCGGCCAGTTGGGAGGTATTTCCGCTGACATCATACGGTGGGGAGACTTCCACAAGGTCGCCCCCAACCAAGTTCAAGCCTTTGCAACCCCGAACAATTTCCAACCCTTGAATGGAGGTTAACCCCCCGACTTCAGGCGTACCGGTGCCAGGTGCCCAAGCAGGATCTAGGCCATCAATATCGAACGATAAATACACCGGACGATCTCCCATCATGTCTCGAACTTCGTCCATCAAAGGCGCTAGGGATTTGTGCCAACACGCTTCAGCAGTGACCAAACGGAAGCCTTGGTTTTCCCCCCATTTGAAATCTTCCGCAGAGTACCCTTGGGCACGCTGGCCAATCTGAATCACTCGCTCACAATCCAGCAGGCCTTCCTCCACGGCGCGGCGGAAGGTGGTGCCATGGGCAATTTTTTCGCCAAACATGTTGTCGTTGGTATCGGTGTGCGCGTCCACATGAATCAGACCCACTGGGCCATGCTTTTTCGTGATGGAGCGAAGAATCGGTAGAGTGAGCGTGTGGTCGCCGCCCAACGTCAGTGGAATGACAGGATAAGGGTTGAGCTGATCGTAATATTTTTCGATGATGTCAACGGACTTAAGCAGGTTGTAAGTATTGATTGGCACATCACCAATGTCCGCCACAGAAAGCGAATCAAATGGTGCCGCTCCGGTGGCCATGTTATAAGGACGAATCATTACCGATTCTGCTCGTATTTGCCGAGGCCCGTAACGTGTTCCCGCTCGTTGAGAGGTTCCCACATCCAATGGGATGCCGATAAATGCGGCATCCAAGCCTTCTAGCACTTCAACGAATGGCAACCTCATCATGGTCGCTCTGCCGCCAAAGCGAGGCATCTCGTTCCCACTTTGAGGTTGGTATAACACTTTAGACATAAACAAAAATCCTCGTTTTTAGCGCAATGCAAAACGCGCCAGTTCAATAACCTAACTCGATACTAGAAAAGAGAACTTGACCGTTAAATAGCAAATCACAAATAATTAGTTCAGCTTTTACTGAACTAAAACGAGTGAACTCTATGCGCCCAGACAAACGAATAAATATCCGATTATTAGAAGTCTTTGTTTCTGTGGTGCAAAACCAAGGTTACTCGGGTGCCCAGCAAGATCTGAACCTTACCACTTCCGCCATCAGCAACTACATGAGTGACTTAGAAGCCCAGGTAGGCTTTACCTTATGTCAACGTGGTCGCGCAGGGTTTTCGCTGACGGAAAAAGGCCAACAGTTTTTGCATCAGAGCATCAAACTGCTGGATGAAATGAATGAATTGGAGCGCCACGCGGAAGCGCTCAAAGGTGACTTAGGCGGTACATTTCGGATCGCTGTTTTAGACGCAACCGTCATGGACGCATCTTTGTCTATGCCGGAAGTCATCCGTCAATTCTGCGAACGCTTTCCCGCCGTACATTTGAATTTACAAATTCGCAGTCCGTATGAGCAGGTGCAAGGCATCCTCAATAATCAGCTCGATCTTGCCATTGGTAACTTCCCTTCCAGTGTGAATAACGTGGTCGAGGAGAAGCTGTATCGCGAACAACATTGGCTCTATTGCAGCGATTTGAACCCGCTTTTTGACATCAAGCAGATAACACGTGAGCAAGTCATCAAATGTGGCTTGGTGACACGAAGCTACTGGAATACAGCGGATTTACGCAAGCGGGGATTTGGTCACAGTACGGCAACCGTGGAAAGCATGGAGGCTCAGCTCACATTGATTCTGTCTGGAAAATTTGTGGGGTACTTGCCTGAGCACTACGCACAGCACTTAGTGAAATCGGGGCGACTTAGACCCCTTCTCCCCAGTGAATTTGGCTATCAAGCCCCTTTCTCTTTGATCTTTCGACGGGGGCGCAGTAAAGAAGTCTTTATCCGCACCATGAGGGAGCTGCTCATCAAACAAACGTCGGAAAAAGCCAAATAAATATCTCATTAAGTCTGATCATTATGGCCCGTCTGACTCGATAACATGCGGAATGTCACCTAACGCATGCAAAGACCTTCCTCTTTAATACGATGAAAAATAGCTTAAAAAAATAGTCTTTTTGACTCAATTTAGGCCCTCATTATATAAAAAGCTTATTCACTTTTTTATTAAAAACATCGTCTAAAACGTGTTCTTCTCCTTCTGCTCATCATTTTTATTTAAATAATTCAATCACTTAAAAATGAAAATAAAAAAGTTAAAACAAGCTTTTTTTCATAAACCTTTTTTTCACTGGCCTCCCTTTACTGTAAAAACAAGCAAACTCTTTTCCTTTTCATCTGAGTCGCTTACCTGAGTTAACTTGCCAAGTGAGACCATTATGCAGTCATCCAATGCACTCTATGTAATGCCAGAGCAATCTCTTATTCCCACGCCAACTCTGCCTTACGAGTTTCTTTCTGCTGCCATGGAAGACCCAAAAAGAAGAAACCTAGAAACCTTTGTCCAAGAGGGCTTCGCCAAAAAATACCAAGCCCATGTCACAAACTTTATGCCATTGTTGTTAGGGATTCATGCACAACGCTTAAGGGCGGTAGTGGGCGTAAGACGAGCGACGCAACCTCTTTTTATTGAGCAATATTTACCTGTTCCCATTACCAATATGCTGCAAAAACATGGTATTTGGACACAACGTCATGCCATAGCCGAACTGGGTAACTTATACAGCCAGAACCAACGTTTTACCTTGCCTTTATTAATGACGGTGGTGATGAGTTTATATCTCTCTGAGATTCAATATTTAGTCTTTTCAGGCACCGATAAAATTCGTCAGCTATTAGAGAAGCTCAAACTCAAACTCACCTTTTTAGCGGATGCAGATCCTAGCAAGCTGCAAGATCAGGCCAATTGGGGAAACTATTACACCAGTCAGCCAAAAGTCATGTTTATTGATGTGGCAAAAGCTGTCGCAACGGCGTTAATGCAACCCGAGTTACAGGCACTGTTTGGCCTAGTTCAAGCCAATCATTCAGCACTTTTACAACAGATGAGGACGCTATAATGTGGTACTTTTCTTCACCGGATTGGGCCGATAAAATTGCCTTAGAATCCTCCCAACAGTCACTGACCTATCAGCAGTTGGCAGACGCTGTCACCGCTCGTCAGACTTGGTTACAAGCGCAATCCATCCAAACGCTTGCAATCGCTATGGACAACTGTGTGGAATGGGTATTATTTGACCTTGCCTGCCAACAAGCTGGCCTGTGTTGTGTTCCTGTCCCCAGCTTCTTTAGTCCAGCACAAACATCCCATTTACTAACACAAAGCGGTATTGAGCTGCTGTTAACAGAAGACTCATCGGAGCAAACAAACGAGACGCCTTTTCAGCAAGTGTTCATGCGCCGCTTTCAGGTCGATACACCGCCAGTCATGCCTCAAGGTACTCACAAAATCACCTTTACTTCTGGCACCACGGGCAGCCCCAAAGGCGTTTGTTTAAGCACTCAGTCACAGCAAACTGTCGCACAATCCTTAGCCGAAGCCGTCGCGATTCCCCAAGTTCGTCATTTGTGTTTGTTACCCTTAACGACCTTATTAGAGAACGTAGCAGGGGTCTATGCGCCGCTGCTGGTCGGCGGCACGGTTATTCTTGCTAGCCAATCTGATCGCGGCTTTAGCGGAAGTCGGCTCACTCAGCCACAAAACATGCTTACGCTTATCAGTCAACAACAGCCCCATAGCGTCATTTTAGTACCGGAGTTGCTGTCTCTATTCGTCGGTGCTTGTCTACAAGGTTGGCAACCCCCAAGCTCTTTGCAATTTATCGCAGTCGGGGGTGGTAAGGTAGCCCCAGGCTTACTGAATAAAGCACGCGCTTTGGGTTTACCCGTTTATCAAGGGTACGGGCTATCAGAATGTGCGTCCGTTGTGGCCCTTAATACCCCCCAAGAAGAGGTGTTATCGAGCGCCGGAAAAGTCTTACCACATAATCAATTACGCATTGAAGATGATGAACTCATCGTCTCAGGAAATCTCTTTTTAGGTTATTTAAATCAGCCGGACAGCTTTTATCCTCAGGAAGTCCACACGGGCGATTTAGTCCGCTTGGATAAGCACTTCTTAACCATAGAAGGTCGTCGCAAAAATGTGTTGATCAACTCCTTTGGCCGTAATATTTCGCCAGAATGGGTAGAAGCGGAACTCATGGCAACGGGCTGTTTTCGTGAGGTGCTCGTCTTTGGGGATGCACTGCCCTGCTGTGGCGCTTTATTAACCCCCCTCCATGAAGCCATCAGCGAGCAGCAAATCGCGCACTGCCTTCAAATCACCAACCAAAGTCTGCCTGACTATGCGCAGATTGTTCATTGGATCACCTTGTCGCAGCCTTTTATATCGGTAGATGGGCTGGTTACGGCCACAGGCAAACCAATTCGAGACAAAATATTAACGCACTTTCAGCAGGAGATTGACGCCTTGTATGTCTCTTCTTACGACAGTGTATCTAACCCTCTTCCATAGGAGACATACGATGACCCTTTATCAACGCCTACAGCAAGAAACCCAAGCAGCACGCCACTATTTGGTCACATCGCCCATTATTGAACGTTGTTTTCATGGCACCATTACCCTTAACGACTACTTAGCTTTTCTGACGCAAGCTTATCATCATGTCAAACATACGGTGCCCTTGTTAATGGCGACGGGCAGCCGCCTTCCCGAAGAGAAAGAGTGGCTGCGTGAGGCCGTGGGGGAATACATAGAAGAAGAAATGGGACATCAAGAATGGATTCTTAACGACATCGCGGCCGCTGGCGGCGATAAAAATGCGGCCCGTCATAGCCAACCCAATGCATCCACAGAATTAATGGTAGCCTATGCTTACGATGCGATTCAGCGGCGAAACCCGTTGCGCTTTTTCGGCATGGTATTCGTACTGGAAGGAACAAGCATTGCCTTAGCGGATAATGCCGCACAACATATTCAAGATAAGCTAAACTTACCCCCACAAGCGTTTAGTTATTTGCGTTCACATGGATCTCTGGATCAAGAACATATTGTTTTCTTTGAAAATCTCATGAATCAGATTACCGATAAAGAAGAACAAGATATGATCATCCACAGTGCCAATATGTTCTTTACCTTATATGCGAATATTTTTCGCGAAATAGGCCATGTAGATCAGCAGATGAACGCCGAGTCCAAGGAGGCTAAATGAAAAAACAAGGTGTAAAAGGACTCTGGGCACAACAACGCTGCCTATTGACTGGAGCAACTGGCGGCATTGGTCAGGCCATCGCGAAAGAGCTCGCTGACAGAGGCGCCACTTTAATTCTACAAGGCCGCGATAAGCAGCGTTTAGAAACGCTTGCCCAGTCCCTTAAGGGTCAACATCACATTCTCGTGGCGGATATCAACCATGCAGATGACAGAGAAAAAATCCGTCAAACAATGGCAGAATCTGACCCCTTCACCATGCTGATTAATAATGCAGGGGTGGGACAATTTGCCCCATTTGAGCAGCTTTCAGAGGAGGAAATCACCCACACCATTAGCACTAACGTCATTGCCCCTATTTTATTGACTCAAGCGCTATTGCCGCTTTTAAGCCAACAACAGGCCCATATTGTCAACGTCGGTTCCACCTTTGGCAGTATTGGTTTTGCGGGTCAAGCGACTTACTGTGCCAGCAAATTTGCGATACGCGGTTTCTCTGAAGCCCTCTATCGGGAATTAGCGGATACGAATATCAAGGTGTCCTATTTTGCCCCTCGCGCCACCGCCACGGCAATTAACAGTGCCAAAGCCATGGCGATGAATAAACAACTTGGCAACGCCGTTGACTCACCAGAAACGGTTGCCCAAGCGCTTATTAGGCAATTAGAAACAGGCAATCCCCGTCAATTTGTTGGCTTCCCTGAACGACTTTTTGTCAAAATTAACGGCTCTTTTCCTAATATTGTAGATAAAGCTCTCTTTAAAAAGCTCTCTGTGATAAAACGTTTCTTAAACACACAATAAGAAGAGGTATGATTATGAAGTCCCTATTTGTTGCCCTTATAACCCTTGGCTTCTTATCCAGCGCTTGGGCTCAAGACAACAACACTCTGCTCGATATTCAACACCAATGGTCCCATATCAATTATCAAATGACAGATAACGATAAAAAGGTCGATGCCTTTAAAGCCTTGGCCACTAAGGTGGAAGCCATGGTAAAAGCAAACCCCAATAATGCCGATGATTATATTTGGTTGGGTATTATTCAAGCCAGTACGGCTCAGGCAAAAGGGGGGCTCGGCGCATTATCTTTCGCGAAAGAAGCCAAGAAAAACCTCGAACATGCCATCAAGATCAACCCCAATGCCTCCGAAGGCAGCGCCTTCACTACCTTAGGCGTTTTGTATCATAAAGTACCAGGTTGGCCAATTGGATTTGGCAGCGATAGCAAAGCCAAAAAACTGTTACAAAAATCCATCGCGATTAACCCAAAAGGACTGGATAATAACTTCTTCTACGGCGAATTCTTATACGATGAAGGCGATTATAAAGAAGCCAAAAAATATCTAGAAATAGCTCAACAAGCGGCCCCAAGAAAAAACCGCCCTGTGGCAGAAGCAGGTCGCCGCAAAGATTTAAACGCCCTCCTAGAGAAGGTAAACAAAAAACTTCAATAGATAGCCAGCCGTTTAATACCGGAAAAGGTGCCTTCATGGCACCTTTTCATAGAGCAATAACATTCTGTATTTAGCAATGATTCTCTATATTTAGACATGATTGAGAATCAAAGTAGAACAATCTCAAAACCCACCGACACAATCCCCTCTTAGTCATGAATTCTCGCTAAAATGCGGCCATCTAAGACTGAAAATTCAAAGGAACTGTCAGTGAAAAAATTATTAATCGCTCTCCTGATCGCCGTTGCCGCCGTGGTTGTCATCACTCCTAAAATAATGGGATCACAATATCAAAAACAATTAACCGACGTGGTCAATGCCATCAATGCCACTCCCCCTTATCATGCCACCATCGTCAGTTCAAAAAATGGCTGGTTTGGTTCTCAAACCACCCTACAAATCGAAGTGGATCTGAAAAAAGTCGATCCAAGCCTAGCTAATGAACTCAAGAAAAGTGATTTTAAAAGCGAACTCACCCTTCAGGCTCACTATGGCCCCGTTATCATGGATAAGGGATTCAAGTTGGCGTTGTTTTCGTTCGATGGTCATATCCAAGGAAACGACCTACGTAACAGCATAAAATGGGACAAAAACACACCGCTGTTCACCCTATCTGGTCTCCAAACCCTTAGTGGAAAACTCACCTTCCAAGATACCATCGCGCCTTTTACCGCAACACTGCCTTCAGAGTCTAAAAGCAACGTCATATTCAGTGGCTACCAAGGGAATGGTAGCTGGGCAAATCACCACCTAACATACGACAGTAAACTAGACCATGCGTCCATCCAGGACGCTTCTACTCTGGAAGTAAAAGGATTATCCACCGCGTTCAACTTTGATGGTAACCTGAAAGATTTAACCTCAGGTGGACTCAAAAATAGCGACATGACGATCAAAATGGCAGAGCTAAGGGTTGACCCGCTATTCACTGCCAAAGGCGTGGTTTTCCAAGCAAAAGGTCAATTAAACGACACCAACCAAGTGGGAAGCCTAGCTCTTAAAACCAAGATTAAACAGCTTGGCTATCAAGATAAAAATGTCTCCGATTTTTCCATGGATGTCACCCTAAACCAATTGAACAATCAGTTCTTTAAAGATTATGTCGCCTTTAACCAACAACTTGACCCCAAAAACACCACTGACCGAACTCAAGCAATGACCCAGTTTATGCACGATCATATTGGTGAATTTTTCAAAACAACCCCTGAATTGGTGATCAATAGCCTTAAGGGAACACTACCAAAGGGTAAATTCAACGCCCAGTTTGATGGACACCTTACCAATTCCCATGACAAAATGACTTTCGAGCAACTCAGCCAGCCTGCTTACTGGCTAGCCAATGCCGACGTCAGTTCAAATATCAATGCGGATAAAGCATTAGTTAAAGCCTTAGCCGAATTCGCGATCGAAGATCAACTTGCCGACAACCCCAACATTCGCTCACTAACCACACAAGAATACAATCAGCTAGTCAGCCATCAAGCGGACACACTGATTAAACAAGCAATAGATCAAGGAGCCGTGGTAACAAAAGACGGTATGTATCACCTAGATTTCAGTGTGAAAAAAGGCAAAGCATTGCTAAACGGCAAACCTTCAACACTACTTGACGGGCAAAATTAATCTTGGGGTAACGCTTGGAAGCCATGGATGTTAGGCTTTTAAGCGTTATCTAGCCACAACGAGTCTTAGTATCGACATTGACTCGAAAAAATAAAAAGGAGAAGCACCATGAACACCAAGCTCAGCCTTCTATTTGGCGCCTTAGCGTTATCTGGATGTTCAACCATGCATTCTGAAGCCGAACAAAACCTAGTTACCTCTCCTTCATCGCCAGCATCAATAGAACACAGAAGCTGCAACGATAGGTATGACTACCATTTAAGCAATCAAGATTTTTCGCGTTTTGATGAAATGGCCCAGCAACTGGCCCACGCAAGTGGTTGTTTTATAAGAACCGATTTAGCCAAGACTGGAGACGTTAAAGTCCATTCAGTCGAAGGTAAAATGTCGATTCTTGAGGCCATAAAAACCGCCATAGCAGGCACCCGACTTCAAGTGGTTCATCACACCTCTAAGACCATTACCATAGAATAAATATTGCTAGAGACCCTTTGCTCGATGTGATGAGCAAAGGTCTCAGCGATTATCTCTTCACGTTTTCAAGCGCCTTGAACCACATACACTTATCAGGTCGACTCAAATAACGATTATTTACGGTTGCTTGGAAGCTCTGCTAATCACTGTTTCGAATTCTGTGTCCCATTTTTAAATACACTGACAGCTCTTGATTCAACTCATTATTGAGTTTAATGAGAACGGGTCGTTCGACACTATGGGCTAAATGGTATTTCTTCGCCGACTCACCCGCCTTTTTGATCACAAGCGCTTAATCATAATAAAGAGATTCTCAGTCGAATAAAGCCTCTTAGTGCTATGTTTACACCCACTCACTTATCTAACAAAAAATGTTAGAAGCAAAAAACAGCTCAATTAACATATTGAAATATAAAACAATTATTAAAAGTGAAGAAACGTTAAAAGTTACAAAAAATAAAATAGTAAAAAAAATGTCGTAAAAATGTCACTAAAAGCACTTACATTGGCGACTAAATTCTCCAACCTAAAAGAGCCTAAACGTGAAAAATAAACACTTACGACTGAACATCCTATTCACAGCTTGTGCGATCGGTTTTATCCAACACGCATCAGCCACTGAACTGAGCTATGAACATCAGTACGAAGATGTAAGCAAAGACAATGTCGATGAAATTGAGCTATCACACAAATTTGATTCTGGTTTCAAATTAGCGGGAGCACTCAAATTCAAGCCCCATGAACAAGCCAATGGCGACAGTGGAAAAGCATTTCATGATGATCGCTGGCATGAAAGTAAAATCAGTGCCAGCTACAGCATTAAATTGAATAATGATTGGAAGCTGACACCCGGTTTTTCTTGGGCACGAAAGCAAAATGCGTACAAATACAAACCCTCACTTAAATTAAAAACGGCTATTACAGATGACACCCATGCTTCTATTCGTTATCGCAAGGAAATAACTGACGCAAGCGGTAAGAAGACTAAAAAAGTAGATCGTATCGATTTAGGTATTAGCCACAAAATAGAGGACATGACACTTGGCTATACCTACACCTACTACCATGGCAACCAAAATCTATTTGATAAAAAGCGAAACGACTATCAGCATGAGCTAGAAGCCGCTTATAAATTAACCAAAAGGTTCTCTCCTTATATTGCCGTTAAAAATGAGTCCGTTAGCTCTAAAACCGACCAGCGACAAACAGAATTTGATATCGGTTTTGCGCTTAAAATCTAATGGTTAGTTGCCATTAAAGCGCACTTTGGTTTTGGTGCTTTATTCCTAGAAAAATTGAGAAAAGACAAGGTTCGTATTTAGGTAAAGTGCGAACCTTGTCTTTACATCAAGCGCTTAATACCCTCACCAAAAAACTACGTCCACCCAAACCGCCACCATCACAACTCAACGTCAATAGGACAAGTTGGCAAAGGTAACGAATACTCTTCACTTAAGGGTTCAGACACATCTCTACAGCATAAACATCGATGCCAATTCCTAGCCGCCGCTAAAGGCTACCGATAAGCAATAATGAGCTTTGATAACCTTACACTTCATTACCTTTTTAGAACATAAATAAGAGCTCTATACCCACTGTTTACTACTATTATGTAATATCAATTGAACTTCGAGGGGAAGGAAATGTCGATAAAGCTAAAAGTTTATTTTGGTATACTCTTGTTCGTGATCATTGTTTTAAGTAGCTCAGTCATTGCGCTTTTATCGATTAACAAAGTGAGTAAAGAAATAAAGTACATTACAGGAAATGCTTGGAATGCTGCAGACGGGGCAATGGAAGGGACAATTGGAATACAAGCACAAATCATTGCTCTTGATTCGTTTATATCCAACGAAGCCTCTCTTGAAGAAACCAAAAACAAAATTGCCGAAACCAACAAATTCACTCTAGAAGCCCTTAATAGAATGAAAGCGTCCGGTTTAATGGACCCTAAAGAGCTACAAACCCTAGACAGCTATTTAGCGACGCTAGAAAGTTTAAAAGCGCAGATTTTGTCTGGAGACAAAGAGTCCATAGCAAAGACGTTAACAAATTTTGATGAACATGTAACAACATTGCTCGACTTCATTGAGAAGTTGGAAGAGGTTGGAGACAGTCAAGTTGAAACCCGCGCTGCTGGCTTAGATACCGTTATTCATAACGTTGAACTCAATAACTACATCAGTTTAGGTATTATGCTAATCCTTTCTGCCATCATTGCATTGGCAGCAAACCGCCTGATTATTCGACCTTTGCGCCAAATGATAACCGTTTTAGAAGGCTTGAGTAGCACCGATGGTAATTTAACGACGCGTCTCAACAGTTCAGGCAAAGATGAAATAGCCGAAGTAGCAAAACATCTAAATGGCTTTATCGACCTTGTTCACTCTATTATTAAACAAGTGTCCTCCACCGTCTCCTCAACACAACACTTTGCAGAACAAATAGATAACACACTTCAACAAGTGGATCGTCTATCCCAACATCAACAGCAGGGTACCAATGAAATATCCAATTCTGTCAGCGCCATGTCACAGGCGTTAGGCGAGGTCTCTGCTGATGCCAACAAGTGTGGCGAAATGGCCGTCGAAGCGACAAGCAATTCCACTAAAGGACAAAGCAACCTTTCCCAGACATTGCAATCCCTCCATGCGGTTGTCGATGAAATGGAAAAAGCCTCTTCCGTTGTCTCCACCCTCGAAAACGACGGACAAAATATTGGCAATGTTTTGAATGTTATCCGAGAAATCGCAGAGCAGACTAACTTATTGGCACTAAACGCCGCTATTGAGGCCGCTCGTGCTGGGGAAACGGGTCGCGGCTTTGCTGTCGTAGCAGACGAAGTGCGCAGTCTTGCAAATCGTACCCATGAATCCACTCTTGAAATAGAAACCGTCGTTGAGCGTATCCAAAAAGGCTCAGCAGATGCTGCGCAAGTCATGCGCTCATCACAAAAACTCACGGAAGGCGTTGCAGCACAAGCCCAAGAAACCATCGAGATGTTCAACACCATCATGGGCTCGATCAATACTCTTAGCCAAACCAACCAACAAATATCGCAATCCATTCAAGAACAAAATCAACAGGCTGGGGATATTTCCGAGCAAATCGGAGACGTGACGGCAACAGCGGCGTCGAATGTGGAACACACCCAAAAAGCCGTGGACATCAAACAACGTCTGATTGCAGATGTTAATAAACTCAGTGGTTTAGTCGATCGCTTCCGTATCTAAAATAGACGATGATTCGCTAAGGAGTAAATTTGATCTAACTCTGCCCCCAATTATTAACATGAGCCCAATTATCATTATCCCTAGATGGGTTAGTAACTTATTTAAAACATGGATTTAGTTTTGGCAAGGAGGCATTGCATGACGCAATATAAAGAGTTTGGGTATTTCGATAAATGCTGGGGAGTATTGGTTGGCCTAGGGGTAATTGGTAAAGCTTTTATCACCAAACCCACCCCTAAAACACTACAGCAACGTCTGGCTATGTTGCCAACGGATAAGCTAACACTGGAGGCTCCCGTTGACATATATTGGAATCATCATCAGGTTCCTTTTGTGGATGCGCAATCAAAGACCGATCTGGCACAAACGTTAGGCTTAATTCACGGCCATCTACGCTTGGCGCAAATTGAAACCATGCGCTACTTGGGAACGGGACGAATCTCTGAATTGATTGGTCCACTGGGTGCTGAAATTGATCGTTCTCTACGTTTATTGGATATCGCTAAGGCCGTGCCTGAGATGATAGCGGCGATGGATGCAGAGACTCGTGAGTGGGCAGAAAACTTTTTAAAAGGCTTAAACACGGCCATTTGTCATTGCCCTGAGCTGCCACACGAATGCAAAGTGTTAGGGATTCAACCAAAACCATGGACGATGGAAGATTTGATGACCTTTGCACGCATTAATTCTGCCGACATCAGTTGGTTAGTGTGGTTAAAATTGCTGAAAGCTCGTAGAAGTATGCCAACAAAGGATTGGCAAGCATTGTGGCCAACTCTGGTAAACGCTGACAGTCCAAGTGCCTATGCAGCACAAGGTCGATTTAGTGCAGAACATGTATTGGCACTACAAACTCGCAGTGGCAGTAATTCCTCAGGCATTTCCGGCCAACGTACTGAAAGTGGTTATGCTGCCATTGTCAGCGACCCACATTTGCCAATTGCCGCTCCCAGCCCCTGCCTATTTATTGGTGTAAAAGCCCCAGAAATGCATTTGGTTGGGGCTATGATGCCGGGGATTCCATTTTTCCTATTGGGGAGAAACCAACATATTGCCTGGGGAGCCACCAACCTACATGCACAAAGCAGTGATTTGTTCGATGTGTCCGATTTTTCAGATGAACAAATCGAAGAAGAATGGCAAACAATTCAGCCTCGTTGGAGCCGACCTCGTCAAATCAAACTGCGTCGAACGGCGCTTGGACCAATGGTTTCAGATGGCAAATTGATGCGCTGTGATCAAGCGGTGTCGATGCGTTGGCAAGGACACAAGGCAAGCAATGAAATAGGCGCTTTATTGACCATCGCCAGTGCTAAAAGTTGGGATGAGTTTCATGACGCATTGATGCCCTTTGGTGTTGCTGGCTTGAATATGATCGCCGTGGGTGGTGACGGCCAGCGAGCGGGTCATTGTTTGGCGGGTCATTTACCAAAACGTCCAAATCAGGCACCAGATGATGTTATTTTACCCAGTAGTGCGGCAGACAATTGGCAGGATATGGTGAACACCAAAGATATGCCTGTCAGAGTAGATACTGAACAAGGCTTTGTGGTATCAGCCAATCAACGACCAGAAAACAGTGATTTCCCTGTGGGCTACTTCTTTTCCCCATTTGATCGCAGTGAAAGGTTAACAGCGCTTTATCAACAAGGTCGTAAACTGACCTTTGCCGACTTTCGCAACAGTCAGCTCGATGTGCTTATGCCCAGTGCATTGCCATTATGTCAGTTGTTTTTGCGCAGTATTAAAGACAAGCAATACCCCGCTAACTTACAAAGTATGATTTTCTTATTACAAGAGTGGGATGGCGGCTATCAGGCGGAGCGTGCTGAACCTTTGGCATTTGAACTTTTGCTTTGTGAAGTCGTTAAGCAATTGCAACTGATGAAAACAGCAAAACATTATCAGACGATTTGGATGGCCTATTCTCGTTTGTTGGATGACCTTCAAGAGGTGGCAACTGAGCGATTGGCGAATGCTGTCATTAAAGGTCTTAAAAAGCTAAGTAAACAACTTACCCATCATTCGAACTGGGGAGATATTCACCGTTTACGATTTGACCATATGTTTGCACATCTGCCCTTTATTGGCCGTCGTTATCGCTTCGCGGATGTGCCAGCAAGCGGTGGAGCTAACACGGTAAATAAAACTGGACACCCATTAGTCAGTAAAAAACACAAAGTCAGTTTTGGTTCTTGTATTCGTCATATCAGTGATATGAGCGATGAAGACAGTAATTACTTTGTAATGATAGGCGGTCAAGATGGTTGGATTGGCAGTGACAACTTTGCGGATCAAATCGAGTTATGGCAAGCCGGGCGGTATATTCAGTTGCCAATGAAGCTGGATACCGTGAAGCGTTTGTTTACACACAAAACGGTACTGCTGGCTAGGGAATAATGTGTGCGCTCATAATCCCACTTGGAATCAATAGGGTGAATCAATAGGGCCAATGTCATTGATTCTTCTTATCTTGAAATGCCTTGGACTTCCTGTTTCCTCCTCGCCCTAAAGGATTCGCCCTCCTGCCTGTTTTTCCTCGATTTCAGTTTTAAAACGATCATCGTCCAATACTCGAGCCTAGTGTGTGGCCTCCCGAATGGCTGCCAATAATTACGTAGCCTATCTTCTTTATCCTTATCCAAGATTAAGGGATTCACTGTGCGGTGTAATCAGAGCAATCTCTTTTCCAATGGCATTGCTTTGGTAACTTGACCAAAGGTACTCTGAAGCATGAGCCACCATGCCCGCTCTCACCGGATTAAACTCAATATAACGATTTTTAACCTTTAGCTCCCATGCCTCTTACTAAAACACAGTAAGGGGCATTTTTTGTTTATAATGACCGTTATTCGCATGGCCCATAAAACGGAACCGTTAAATGGATAAAATTGATAAAAAGATTCTGCGCTTACTGCAACAAGATGGCCGTCTAAGCAACGCTGATTTAGCAGAAAAAGTAAATGTGAGTGCCGCAACCTGCCATCGGCGTACCCATCAGCTGTTTAAAGACGGCTATATCAGCGAAGTTAGGGCTTTGATTGAACCGGAAAAAGTCGAACGCGGTGCATTAGTCTTAGTTGGTGTGGTATTAGATCGCTCGACTCAAGAAAGCTTTGCCACCTTCGAACTCGCCGTCGCGACACTTTCCTTTGTTTTGGACTGTCATCTTGTGGCTGGGGATTTTGACTACTTTCTCAAAGTTCGCGTAAAAGACATTGCCGATTTCAATAAACTGCATAGCGAGCAATTACTCGCTTTACCGAACGTGCGCCAGTTGCGTACGTTTTTTGTGATGAAAGAAGTCAAGGACAACGCCCCCTTGGATTTCTAGGCTTGTCCTTGCCAGCGACATGACGCAAAAAAAAGGCACCTCATGGATGCCTTGATTATCAATAAACAAAATCCCATTAATGGAATCCAGGCATTTTCGCGAAATTAACCATTACGATAAATATAACTGTAACCATTGATAGCAGGCACACCGCCTAAATGCGCATAAAGCACCTTTGAGCCCTCGGGGAAGAAGCCTTTTTGCGCCAAATCGATCAAACCTTGCATAGACTTACCCTCGTAAACAGGGTCCGTCATCATGCCTTCTAAACGTGCAACCAAACGAATCGCCTCGTTGGTTTCATTGGATGGCACACCATAAGCAGGGTAGGCATAATCTTCTTTAATGACGATGTCTTCAGCTGTTATTTCGCGGCCCAATTCCACCAACTCTGCTGTTTGCTGAGCAATGGTTAATACCTGATCTCGAGTTTGAGCGGGCGTTCCTGATGCATCGATGCCAATCACCTTTTGTGAACGACCATCTTCGGCAAAACCTACCGCCATCCCCGCATGAGTCGACCCGGTTACCGTACAAACCACAATGTAGTCGAATTTAAAACCAAGCTCTTTCTCCTGCTCACGCACCTCTTCAGCAAAACCGACATAACCCAAGCCACCGTATTTATGAACGGACGCTCCGGCAGGAATAGGATAAGGAACGCCGCCTTTGGCTTTCACGTCTTCAATGGCATTTTTCCAACTCTCACGAATACCAATATCAAAACCTTCATCCACCAGGTCAATCTCAGCCCCCATGACACGGCTCATCAAGATGTTACCAACGCGGTCATACACGGCATCTTCAAATGGTACCCAGCTTTCTTGGACCAGACGACATTTCATACCGATCTTGGCGGCTGTCGCCGTGACCAAGCGAGTATGATTCGATTGCACACCACCAATACTTACTAGTGTATCCGCACCCGAGGCTATCGCATCAGGTACGATGTATTCCAATTTACGCAGTTTATTGCCTCCGAGGGCAAGACCAGAATTACAGT
Source organism: Marinomonas sp. 63XJN7_7_ISO-PGPR-S23-202 (assembly GCF_056173505.1). NCBI lineage: Bacteria > Pseudomonadati > Pseudomonadota > Gammaproteobacteria > Oceanospirillales > Oceanospirillaceae > Marinomonas > Marinomonas sp. 63XJN7_7_ISO-PGPR-S23-202. The sequence goes on from NZ_CM149677.1 coordinate 4,284,286, forward strand.
CTTCGCGCTTAGCATAGACCTCAATATTACCGAGATGCTCAGAAAGGCGGCTTAGCTTTTCGATAGGCGTGGGGCCAAATGTCAGTGGGTAACGTTCAAATTTTTGTAAGTTCATAATAGTCATTCCTTAGTGAGTGAAGTTGTAACCAGACTACCGAAACCAAGATGAAATGTGCTTTCTAATTTTGATTTTTATTGATCTTAAAAACATTAAAAAATCGAAATAATGAGATATAAATTCATAAAAATATAAAATATAGAGATATTCTTTCATTAAAAACTCACCCCTAAAAAACGGTTCATTGAGCCACTTTTACCCCCTATAGATGGAACAAAAAAATGCCGTTAACGCATCCTATTTATGCGTTAACAGCATTCCAAAACACGCGATTAAAGCGCTAACCTATTAAGTCACAGCAAGAGCCCAAGCAGGATCCGCAATCATCATAATCGCCTCGACTTCTAGCTCGGCATTCATGGGTAAAGCCGCTACCGAAATCACCGCTCTGGCAGGCAATGGATCTTGAAAGTGTTTTACCATCTCACGGTTAAATTCCGCTAAATTTGCCATGTTTTTTAGGTAAATGGTGAGCTTCACCACATCACTAAGCAAGCCACCAGACGCCTTTGCAATGTTCTCTAAGTTACGAAAGACCTGAGAGGTTTGTTCTGCGATCGAACCGTCTAGTAAGGTATTGGATTCAACCAGCAATGGAATCTGTCCTGACAAGAACACCCAGCTGCCAGATTTTATCGCTTGGGAACAAATCTCTGATTCCGATGGGGCCAACTTGGTTTCAATTGAACGCAGCATTATGTCTCTCCTATAGCAGCCTGTGATTCATTAGGGTAAAAGCAACACACTCTTCGCCACCGCTTGAGCCCTAGGCACAAATGTGTCTAATAAACACAACTCACCGTCCGTGTGCATTTTGGCTCCCACAGGGCCCGTTCCACATAAGGTCGGAACCCCCATTGAGGAAGTAAATCCAGCATCAGAACACCCACCAGTAAACTCCCCTTCAACAGAAAACCCTAAGGTTTCTACTTGTTGTTGATAATGCGCTAATAACGCTTCACTCATCCTTGCTTCAAACGGATGAAATGCGGCTAACAAACGCATGGATGCAGTCACGCCTTGAAGTCTGGGTCTATCGATAATCTCCTGAATCGCCGCTATGGCTTCTGTCATCTGCTCTTTGGTTATATAGCGTAGATCTAGACGCGCACTTGCCTCGGGGGCAACGGTGTTAGAGGACATGCCACCACTGATTAATCCTACGTTTGTCGTCACTCCACTGTCATAATCCGTCAGTCCATGAAGATCGGTGATAATCAAAGCCAAGCCAGCAATGGCACTGGCACCATCGGCATGGTTAACACCAGAATGCGCGGCTTTGCCTTTGACTAAGATGTCAAAGCTCGCACCGCCTTTTCGGGCGGATACCACATTACCGCTGATTCGACCTGGTTCGGCATTGAACACCGCTTTCGCTCCCTTCACCATCCGCTGAATCACATGGTGACCTTCTGGCGAGCCAATCTCTTCATCTCCCGTAAACAAGCCGATGACAGGGCAAGGCAGCTCGCCAATATCAGAGTGGGTCAATAAATACTGCAACCCTTTTAAGACAAAGCAGTTCAGCACCAAACCGGATTTCATATCGGCCACCCCTGGTCCAAACGCGGTCATCCCCTCTCGACTAAAACCTCTCGTAGCAACGGTACCTTTTGGAAAAACCGTATCTCGGTGACCCATAAGATAAATAGCGGGTAGCGGATCTTTCTTATCACAACCTGAATCAATACGCGCTTCTAATACATCCCCTGAGTTCACCGATGTATGCCAACGACATTCAATACCGTCCACTTCCAACCAAGAAGCGATCAAACGGCCTGCCGCATCAACCCCCTCTTTGTCATAGCTGTTCGAATCGATCTCTACCAATGCTTGCAAACAATGAAGCATTTTCTCTTCTTGTGTGGCTAGCCAGTCACACAAGAGGTCCGCATAAGGTAGCAGCGCCTTATCTGTGATCATTTTGTTCTCCTTAACGTTTTGCATGAATCGATGCACCTTGCTCGGATAAATCCCAAAACAGCCCGGTCATAATCTGTAAGGCTTCACGACACACTGGCGCCAGCACATGTTCATTCGGCGCGTGTTGACTACAGGCGGGGTAGGAATGAGGCACCCACACGGTTGGTAAGTTAAGAATATTGGCAAAGACATCGTTTGGTAATGAACCACCTAAGTTAGGTAATAACACTGGCTTCTTCCCCGTCGTCTGAGCCAGCGAACCCAACGCCCAATCCACCCAAGGATCTTCAGGGTCAAGGCGTGTGGCTTCCATAATATCCTTGCTGGCAATAACCTCCACATCCGAAAAACCGTGATGATCAAGATGCTCACGGATGTGCTTTAGAAAGTTTTTACTGTCGCTCTCTACCACAAAGCGCAACTGACAATGGGCACTGGCGTAACCTGGAATGGCATTCACAGGCATATCAGGATTACCCGTTTTGCATGCCAACATCTCCAACGTATTCCAAGCAAACACGCGCTCGGCTGGCGTTAAATCTGGCTCTCCCCAATTTGTATCCACCTCCGGGCTGTTCGCGCCCTCGCCCACCGGAATATCTTTGAGTGCTTGACGCACCGATTCGGGTAAACGGGCCGGTAACAAGTCCTTAACCAAAATTTTACCTTTGGCATCCACCATGGACGCCCAAGCATGGGCCAAACGCGTCCCCGCGTTACTCAATAATCCCCCCCAATTGCCGGAATGATGCGCCCCATCACGCAATGTCACTTGCAAATCAAAATTAAACCCACCTCGTGAACCAAGAAAAATGGTAGGATGATCCGCGCTTAACCTCGGACCATCGGAGGCAATAAATAGATCCGCAGCAAGGGTTTCTTTGTGGATATCACACAATTCCGCCAAGCCCGGAGAACCAGCCTCTTCCCCCATTTCAAAAATGACTTTGACGTTAAAGCCCAGCTTGCCTTTTTTCGCCTCTATTACCTGTTTTAAAGCCGCAAAGTTAATGGTGTGTTGGCCTTTATTATCCGCCGTTCCACGTCCATACCAACGATCACCGTCTACAACCATTTTCCAAGGCGACAACCCCGCTTTCCATTGATCATCGTAACCACGTACGACGTCCCCATGACCATAAGTTAGTAACGTCAGTTGGTCTGGATCCTCTATTCGCTCAGCGATGAGAAAAGGCCAGGAACCGGGTTGTTTTGCGTCGGTAACGGGGTTGGCCACAATACGAGATTGAAACCCCAGTGAGGCCAATTCGGGCATAATACTATCTTGTAAATAGACATGTAGCTGATCAAAAGCGTCCTGATTTTGGCTTTCACTGTGCACGCTAACACGCTGTTCTAATGCCGTGAAAAACGCCCCTGAATCAAAATAAGATTCCGCCCCTTGAATAGTGGATTGACGGCTCATGCTCTCTCCTTGGGTAAAATAAAAAAACACTAAAATCAACTCAAAAGCGCGCAATAAAGCGGACTCAAAAATGACCATAGCAATGAAATTATGAGGCTTTATCCCATGAACTGGAGTCCAACACCTCGGGGACGCCTAAAGCAGGCTCTGGGGTTAATACAGAAGACAGCAAGGCTTGAGTATAAGGATGTTTGGCATGATGAAATATTTCCTCTCGAGTACCTTGTTCAACCAGCTTTCCACGGTACATAACGGCGACTCGATCGACTAAATGTTCCACTACTCCCAAGTTATGACTGATAAATAAATAGGTTAAATTCAATTCTTTTTTCAGATCCATCAACAGGTTAAGGATTTGCGCCTGTACCGAGACATCCAGTGCCGAGGTCGGTTCATCGCAAACCAAAATATTGGGTCTTAAAATGAGTGCACGCGCGATGGCAACCCGTTGTCGCTGTCCGCCTGATAACTGACCTGGATATTGCTTTAGTAAACGTTCTGGCAGCCCAACTAGGTCGCTGATCTCTTTTACCGCTTTTCTCTGACTATTACTGTCACCCACTTTATGGAGCTGTAACGGTAGACGTATGATTTTTTCAATGGTTTTACGGGGATTCAGTGACGAATAAGGGTCTTGAAAAATAGGTTGTAGCTGACGCGCCATATCGAGGCGAGAGCTTGCCCCTCTGACCTTATCATTCACCAATACATCACCATCCGTTGGTTCCAATAACCCTAGAATCATTTTTGCCAAGGTGCTTTTGCCGCAGCCAGATTCTCCTACCAATCCTAACGTTTCACCGGGGCGTATACGCAGGGAAATCCCATCCACCGCCTTGAGCAAGGTCGGTTCTTTAAAAGCGCCATTTTTCAGATAAAAATGGCGCGACAGATTCGACAACTCCAATGCATAATCTGGCATCACACAGCCTCCTGAAATGACAAGCTAACCTCAGGACAACGCACCTGATGGTCTGCTGAACTCGGTTTAATGGCTAAATTAGGGGTTCGACGACGGCACTCACTGGTTGATACAGAACAACGATTCTCAAAAGCACAGCCTTTAAGCTCCCCTATCAAACTCGGTACCACCCCAGGGATCGAGGCCAAATGACTGCCCGGTTTGGTTTTGCCTGGAATAGGAATGCAATTTAGCAAGCCCTGTGTGTAAGGGTGTAATGGATTGGCAAACAACGCTTCAGCGCTGGCCGTTTCCACCACTTGTCCGGCGTACATCACCGCCACACGATCTGCAATGCGTGCAACCACCCCCAGATCATGAGTAATAAAAATAACCGCTGTTCCAAACTCTTGTTGAAGCTCACGAATCAAACGTAATATTTGCGCTTGAATCGTCACGTCTAGCGCCGTGGTTGGCTCATCGGCAATGATCAAATCGGGCTCGCACATCAGCGCCATCGCAATGATCACCCGCTGACGTAGGCCTCCAGATAGCTGATGTGGGTATTGGTTCAATCGCTTCTCTGGATAAGGCACACCTGCCCTCTCCAGTAAATAAACCGCCCTCTCTTTTGCTTTTTCTCTACTCAACCCCTTGTGCTTGATAATGCCTTCACACAATTGATTGCCTAAGGTGTAAGAAGGGTTTAAAGACGTCATCGGCTCTTGAAAAATCATCGACATCCGCATACCACGTACTTGGTTGCGCTCTTTTTTCGACAAAGACAACAAGTCCATACCATCGAATTGCATTGCCTCTGCCGTGATCGCGGCGCGCTTGGGCAACAATCCCATCAACGCCATCGATGTCATGGATTTACCACAGCCAGATTCCCCGACGATACACAGCATTTCACCTTGATTAACATGTAGATCAATACCACGCACCGCCCGTAATGTACCGTTTGCCGTAGGTAGATCCACTTGCAAATTTTTAACCTCTAGTATTCGTTTCATGATCGATTCCTCTTCTCTTAGCTACGGCCTTCCGGTGCATTCATATCCCGCAAGCCATCACCCACGAGATTGATCGCCAATACCAACACCATCAAGGCCACACCAGGGATGGCAATCACCCAAGGCTGGAAAAACATATAGGATTTGCCTTCCGCCACCATTAGCCCCCAAGAAGGTGAAGGCGGTTGCACGCCAATACCTAAGAATGACAATGCCGCTTCCAATAAAATGGCATGAGCCATTTCTAAGGTCATCACCACAATCAAGGCACTGAGAATATTCGGTAGCAGCTCACGAATAAGGATATAAGAAGTCGACGCCCCCAATACTTTCGCGGAAGCGATAAACTCCGCATCGCGTAACTGCTGTGTTGTAGAGCGGGCCACAACCGCAAAACGGTCCCATAAAAGCAACCCTAAAAGGACAATTACGGTTTGCAAAGAGCCACCAACCAAAGAGGCCATCGCCAGTGCAACCAATACCACAGGTAACGCCAAACGAGTGGTGATGATATAACTGATCACCGCATCCACACGGCCACCAAAATACCCAGCCAACACCCCAAGTGTGGTGCCAATCAGACCAGATATAACCGCTGCAGAAATCCCTATCGTCAACGAAATACGAGCACCATATAAAAGGCGACTGAGATAGTCCCGTCCCAATTTATCGGTACCAAGAATATGGTTCCAGGTTCCTTTGTCATGCCAAACGGGGGGAATCATACGTTGCGAAACATTTTGCACATAAGGATCATGGGGGGCTAACCAAGGAGCAAAGAGTGCCGCCAAAATAATCACGGCAAGAATGACGGAACCAATCATTAGCCCACGATGTCCCAAAAAGCGGTTCATAATGCGACGCCACTCCGGCACAACGGGTAACGATGTTATTGCCGAATTGGCAGTAAGTGTCAGGTTGGACATAGAGACCCCCTTAGCGAACACGCAGACGTGGATCAAGCAAAGCGTTGAGCACATCTGCAAAAAAAGTTAACGCGATATAAAACACCGCAATGATCAGAACTACCGCTTGCACAACAGGGTAGTCATTGCGGGAAATCGAATCCCAGGCCAGTTGTCCTAACCCTCTTAAAGAAAACACGGACTCTACAATCACGGAACCACCAAGCATAAAACCCAGCTCAACTGCTGCCAAAGCAACAACAGGAATGACCGCATTTCTGAGTGCATGCTTTAATACCACTGTTGATTCGCTCAACCCTTTAGAGCGTGCGGTGCGGATATAGTCAGAGTTCAATACTTCTAACATGCCCGTTCGGGTTAAACGCATCATGGCAGGCATGGCGTAGTAACCAAGGCAAATCGCAGGTAACACAAAATGTTGCCAGGATGAGTTCCCGCCAGCGGGCAACCAGTGTAAGTTCACTGCAAACACAATGATCAAGGTCAGACCGAACCAAAAGCTGGGCATGGCTTGACCCACCACCGCGAAACTTAAAGCAAGACGGTCAATCCAAGTATTTTGCTTAATCGCAGCAATGACCCCAAGAGGAATAGCCAGCAAAATAGCCAAGCCCAACGCCAACCCGCCTAATTTTAGAGTGATCGGCAAACGCTCACTAATCAAAGAGATCACCGAATCTTGAAAGTAATAAGAGCGGCCGAAATTAAGCTGTACAGCCGAAACCAACCAGTGAAAATACTGCTCCACAATCGGTTGATCTAAACCAAATTCGACACGAATTTTTTCTACCTGCTCAGCCGAGGCATCGGGGCCAGCAATAGACGTCGCTAAATCGCCAGAAAAATGCAGCAATAAAAAACTCACGATGGAGACAGTCAAAGCAACACTCAAAGCAACCAACAAACGACGAGTCACAAACACCAACATAGAAACTCCTCATAAATAACAAATCACTTAGATAAACCATGCCATTACAGGAATTGCCATGAACGACGTGATTGGATGAAATGGTTGCGCCCATCAACAAGTAAAATGAGCGCCCCCCATCTTATTTCCAAGTTGACTCATAAAAGCGTGGTAATTCATCAGGATAAGGTGTGAAATTCAGGTCTCGATCAAACGCATAATTACTAGAATAGGTAAACATAGGCGCCCAATAAGCTTCGTCTGTAATACGTTTTATTGCGGCACTGTAGTCTTTTTTACGCATGGCAGGATCAACCGTTGTATCGCCTTTTTTTAACAAGCTGATCACTTTGGGATCTTTATTAATATCATCCGCACCACCTTCAAAAAACACACTGGTAGACGCCGAGATGTCATTCACTGAGTAAGATCCCCAGGTTTGGAATGCAATGGGAACATGTCCTGCACGCTGGGCTGTACGCAGTGCGGCATAGGTCATAAAGTGCAACTTCGCTTTAATGCCAACAGCAAGTAAATACCCCAGCATGGCTTCAGCTAGACCTCGTTCACGATAGGCATAAAAATCGGTAGTAAAGCCATTGGGATACCCAGCTTCAGCCAGCAAAGCTTTGGCTTTAGCGGGGTTATATGGGTATTTTTTGGCAGCAGACACATCGCAACCAAACTGACTAGGAAAACAAGGCGTATACAAAGGACGACTGCCACCGCGAACCAATTGGTCAGCAAACGCCTTACGATCAATGGCATAATTCACGGCTTCACGAACCAATTTCTTTCTAAATGGTGAATTTTTTAATGACGCACTGGTTGTATCCATTGCCAGGTAACCGATACGCATGGTTTCACCGCTTTTTACCTGGATATTTGGCATGTTTTTCATCTTATCCGCTTGATCTGAAGGCACTCGCCATATCCAGTCCACGGAGCCCGTCATAAGTTGTGCAATACGCGCGTCAGGATCTGGGATGACCCTAAATTTAATATACTTGATCGCGGGTTTTTTAATGGGGCCGCCAGTAAAGTAGTGAGCATTGCGTTCTAAATTGACACCTTGACCACTTAATACGGCAGTAATCTTATACGGACCTGTACCGATAGGCGCTTTTGAGTAACCCTTTAAGCCGACTTTTTTATAATACTTTTCTGGATAAATAGGCGTCGGTCCAGATAAATATTCTAGCGCCGCAGGAAAGGGCTTTTTAAGCACTAAAACAACGGTGTAATCGTTGATTTTTTTGACATGGTCTATCCAACTAATATTTTGGGCGGTGACAGCTTTTGCTTGCGGGGAGTTCATATAATCAAAAGTAAAGACCACATCATCGGCGGTAAAAGGGTCGCCATTTTGGAACGTCACACCTTTACGTAAATTCAGCAACAAATGCGTGCTGTCCAGCCATTTCCAGCTTGTTGCCAAATCCCCTTCATATTTACCTGTTTTGGGATCCCGATAAATCAGTGTATCCCAAGCTAAGTGGGAAAGAATAACGCCTTCCCGCACGTTATTGTGGTAAGGACTGACGTTCTCCGGTTCCGTGTCAGAGGCATAAACGAGAGTATTATCCGCTTTATTTGCCAGCGCAGTAGTGGGTAATACAACGAGCGAACAAATAAATACAGAGCTGAGCAACGAAAAACGCGAGAGGGACCTAAAAAGAGCTAATTTTTTCATCGGTTTTATTCCTTTTGGACGGCTTAACTTAATCTGATCGTATGCAACTTTTGTTCACACTAAGTAAAAAAAACCGTTGCCACAATGAAAAAAAATGCAAAGAATCATTGCCAAAAAGGCATGGCTATGGCGAAATAGAAAAAGCGTTAAATCTTATAAAAAGCCGGTAAAATCCATAAAATATAGGAAAATCAAGATGAAAGCGGCATTACGTCTACAAGATACAGCCCTTCGCTATTTTTTAGAGGTGGCGAGGTACGGATCGATCAGCGAAGCATCCTTGCACCTAAATGTGGCAGCCAGCGCGATAAGCAGACAGATAAATAGTCTAGAAGACATTCTCGGTACAACCCTCTTCGAACGCCGTCCTAGAGGGATGGAATTGAGTGCTGCTGGGGAAATGCTCGCCGTGTATGCACGTAAAAATGCACTAGAATCGGACAGGGTCGTATCGGAAATTGCTGCATTAGAGGGCCTAAACCGAGGTCATGTGAAAATCTCTTGCTCGGAAGGTTTTGCCATGGAGTTTTTACCTCGCAACATTGCAAATTTTCGCAAAAAACACCAAGGCATTCATTTTCACATCAATGTCAGCTCACCCGCAGAAGTATCACGACGCGTCAGTCACGGGGATGCAGACATTGGAGTCACACTAAATTTGTCTCCTGCTAAAGACATTAAAGTGGCTTACCGACAGCCTTCTCCAGTGGTTGCCGTCTTTCATCCCTCTCACCCTCTGGCCCACAGAAAAACCGTCACTCTTGCCCAGCTACAACCCTACCCAATTGCCTTACCGGAAGAAAACACCACCGTCAGACAGTTATTTGATATCTGCTGCAGCCGCTTAAACCTGTTATTCGACCCTGTGCTGGTCTCCAATAACATGGCAACATTGAACCGCTTTACGACCTATGAGGGTGGTATCCATCTCGCAGGTGAAATCTCCATGCGCCATCAACTGGCGGGGAATGAATTGGTCGCCATTCCCATTCGAGATCGCGGTATGGACATCCGCAACATTGAAGTGCAAACCTTATCAGGACGCACCCTACCCGCTGCCGTGAGGGTCTTTTTGGATTACATGATCGAAAAAATGCAGTTTGAAGAAAACATAGAGCCAACAATATATTAACCACGCCTGAAAGAGCCTAGTCGAGCTAACCATACACACCTTAGCAAACGTCAAAGCAACAAGGCTTGACCTTTTTGGTAGTAGTTTTCTCTCTCTTCTTGCGGCACCATGTCTCCGCCAGTGGCCCACATAATGTGCGTCGCTTGTGGCAGTTTATCATCCAGTTGGTGATCGATAAGATAGCCACGTCCGGCGGTTAATATACGCAGCACACCGCTTATCCCCGCAGCACCGGATGGTTCTACTGGCATGTTTTCAGTGTCCACCAGCATAGCCAAGTGACGATATAGGTTGTCGTCGGAAACAGTATAAACACCACTGAGCAGTGTATCCATCATGGGGCCCACAAAGGCAGAAGGTCGGCCAACGGCCAACCCATCGGCACAGGTTTGGTTATCGATGCCCAACTCTTGTACGGAAATAGCATTATGCAAACCCGTTTCCATACCTAACACCATGCAAGGAGAATGGGTCGGCTCAGCAAAAAAACAATGCACATGATCGCCAAACACTTGCTTTAAACCAAAGGTAATGCCGCCAGGCGCGCCACCCACACCACAAGGCAAGTAGACAAATAAAGGATGGTTTTCATCAACCATAATCCCCTGCTCGACCAGCTGTTTTTGCAGTCGTAACGCGGCCACACTGTAGCCCAAAAACAACGACTTAGAATCTTCATCATCAATAAAATATGCCGTGTCTTGTTGCATGGCTTCTTGCCGTCCTTGCGCCACTGCCACACCATAATCGGCAGTATGTTCAACGACATTGACGCCTTTGCTCCTCAACAACACCTTTTTCCATTCACGGGCATCCGACGACATATGAACCGTGACATCAAAGCCCAATTTGGCACTCATGATACCGATGCTTAAGCCAAGGTTACCGGTCGACCCGACGATAATTTGATGTTTTGAAAATAAGGCACGAAAAGGTTCTGAAGCAAAAAGACAATAGTCATCACCAGTATGTAACAAGCCATTCGCTAACGCTAAACGCTCTGCATGCAACAAGACTTCATAAATGCCACCACGTGCCTTAATGGAACCAGCAATCGACAATTGGTTGTCGCATTTCATCCATAAGCGACCCGGTATGTCTAAATTCATCACATCCGACAAGGCAAGTTGCAGAGCCGGCACGGCTCTCAATTCAGACTCGATAATGCCATTTGTGGCAGCCGTTTCCGGAAAAACTTGCGCGAGGTAGGGCGCAAAACGCGTTAGTCTATCGGAAGCATCGAGCATGTCTGACCTATGCAGTGACAACGTCGATTGCACCTCTGCAAAGCGTGCTTTTTTCGGGTTGAACCAAGTAATTTCCTGCAACGCAATAAGCGACTGCACAACAGGGGTATGAATATAGTCAGTCACTTACAGACTCCATTAAAGATCTATAGAAAATTAAAACCCCATAAAACCCTCGGCATGTTTGAGCGCGGGTAAACGGGATAACATGGCGATATCGACCCTTGGACGCGCCAAATCGGGCGTTTTCTCTAACAGGGCTTCTAACGATTTGGCAAACGCCAAGGTAGATAAGTCGTCGCCTCGTCGGCCAATAATCTGTAAACCAAACGGCATATTGTTTTTATCTCGCCCAACAGGCAAGGTCACAGACGGATGCCCTGTTAAAGTCGAAGCGTATGCCATCGCAAGCCAGTGATAATAACTTTGTGTCGGCTTACCATCAATCTGCTCTGGGTAAAGTTCGTGCCAGTCTCGTGGACTAATGGTCGTCGTGGGAGCCAGAATAAAATCATACTCTTCAAAAAATATCTGCCACGCACGATACATAAGCGTTTGTTTGTTTAGTGCACTCACTACGTCTAATGCACTGTATGACTCCCCTTCTTTAATATTCATCAGAATATTTGGCCCCATTTGATCTGGGTATTGGTGGGACAACTCTCGATGATGACCGGAAAAGTTAAGCGCCCTTAGCACCGCAAAAATATGATCTGCGTTATCACAGTTAGGGTGGGCCTGGTCACATTTCGCAAAGACCGAGCCAAACTGATCAATTTTTTCTTGGAAGGATTCTTTGATTAGCTTTTCCGTCATGGCAAAACCAAAATTATGGGTAACAGCCACCTTAGCGCTGCTCAAATCAAAGTCAGGCAAATGGCAATAAGCATCCCCATTGTGTTGCCCAACCCCTTCCACCACAGACACCCAAGGGTCACGGCGATCAGGACGAATCATTTGCGATAACATCAACCCCACATCTTCGACAGAACGCGCCATCGGCCCATTGGTTGGCAATGGAATTAAACCAATCGGCCGACTGTGCCCGGGCACCACACCTGGTGACGGACGAAAGCCAACCACACCACAAAAAGCCGCTGGATTACGCAAGCTGCCCCCCGTGTCGGATCCCGTTGCTAATGGAGTGATGCCGCAAGCCAACGCCACGGCTGAACCACCAGAGGATCCCGCCGCCGAGCGGGTAACATCAAATGGATTCGCGGTCGCACCATATACCGCATTGCGTGTATTACCACCAGCACTCCATTCCGGATTATTGGCTTTGCCCAGCGGCAAGGCCCCTGCTTGGCGTAATTGCGCCACCATAGGATCATCGGAGGTCGCCATATTGTCTTTGTAGATGGTGCTGCCGAACGTCGTTGGGAATCCTGTTAAGTCAACCATGTCTTTCACGCTCAATGGCAAACCGTGTAACGCTCCCAAAGGCTCACCTTTATCAATGGCTTGTTGGGCTTGCTTGGCTTGGACCATAAAATCGTCTGGATCACAAGCGACAATCGCATTCACCGCATGATTCACCGAATTCATTCGAACAATGCAGCTTTGCGCCAATTCCATCACGGACAATGACTTTTGTGCCATTAAACGGCGCGCTTCGGCTGCGTTAAGATCACATGCTTCCATCTATACCTTCTTAGTGAGTTATCACGGTTATTTATTAGAATAAACAAATGGTAACGTCACACTCAGGCATCGCAAAAGATGAATTTTTAGAAGAGATCATTGCTATTTTAGCAATGCAAAAAAGGCGCGAATAAAGCCATTTATTCGCGCCTTTTTAAACATCCTTTCTGGATCAACTAACACATTTCAGCTGGCACTTGCGGCTCTCTGGCGACTCGACGTAACAAGAAGAAAAGTACCACTAAACCAACAACACCAAATAGTGCGCCCGCCACACCGACACTTTGTAGATTAATATGTTGTATTACTTGGTTGCCAAATAAAGCCCCCGCACCAATCCCCAAGTTAATAATGCCGGAAAACAACGACATAATAATGTCAGAGGCGTTAGCATCCACATTAAACACACGCACTTGCATGGCAAGACCAATGGTCATCATGGCCGCGCCCCATAGGATAATCAAAGCAATCATATAGCTACTATGCTGAGCAGCAAAATACAGAAGGGCCGTAGAACAGGTCACGATCACGGTACTACCAATCAACAATTGCTTATTGGCTCGCTCACCAAGATAACCAAATACCACACTGCCAATGATGCCTGCACCACCAAACAAGAGCAGAATTAATGTGGTGAATCCCGCCGAGTTATGCCCGACGACTTTTAAAAAAGGCTCAATATAACTGTAAGCCGTGTAATGCGCCGTGAACATCAAAAAGATAAAAAAGTACATGTTCAACAAAATGGGCTTTTTCATCAACTCAGACACTTTACTCAAGGAGCCAGAGAACAAACTGGGTAAACTTGGCAGTAACCGAAATAGCGCGATAATCATCACAAACGACGCCACAGCAATTGTCGCAAACGTCATGCGCCACCCTAGCGACTCACCAATCAAACGACCTAATGGCACACCCAGTACCATAGCGAGCCCTGTTCCCGTCGCCAGTACACTCAAGGCAAAGTTTTTCTTCCCCCAAGGGGCCACCCGAATCGCGATGGAAGCCGTAATAGACCAAAATACGGCATGAGCAAAGGCAATACCAATACGGCTGATCAATAAGACCTCAAAACACCAAGCGAAGACAGACAAAATATGGCTGATAAAGAACAACACAAAACTTGCAATCAACAGGGTCTTACGATCCATTTTCCCCGTTAGCAGCATCAAGGGCAGTGACATTAACGCCACAATCCACGCATATACGGTTAGCATCCAACCGGCATGAGCGGGTGTTATAGCAAAATCTTTAGCAATGGACGATAACAACCCCACTGGCACAAACTCTGTGGTATTGACAATAAATGCAGCAATCCCCATTAAGATCACACGCAAGTACTGCGTCTTTTTAGAGGTGTTATCAACCTCAATAGAATCCAAATTCATTTTGACCTGCAAAATAATGAGATAAAAAAGTATCCTGTTTTAAATCAACACCAAGATACAAAGAACATCCTATGTTATGCGGCAGATGTTATCGCCGCCTTACGCTTTGAAAACCGATTGGCCAGTAACGCACACACAAAGATTTGCAGCGGATGATAAATCATAATAGGCAGTAACAGCATGCCTAGCATAGGGTTTGCGCCAAAAATTACTTTTGCCATAGGCACACCTGCTGCAAGACTCTTTTTCGTACCACAAAATAAGGCGGCGGATTGATCGTCCTCGTGAAATTGAAAGCGATGGCCTAAGAAATACAATAGCGCGATCATGGAAACCAATATCAAGGCACATAGCCCCACCGCATACAATAAAGTGACTAGGGTAAAATCATGCCAAATACCACGCACAACCGAATCACAAAATGCATTATAGACAATCAGCAAGATCACCCATTTATCCAGTTTCCCGGTGATCGCTTTATGACGACTCACCCACTGACCGATTAGCGGACGCAGCAGTTGACCCGCCACCATTGGGGCAAATAATAACAAGGCAATATGAGCAACGGTGCCACCAAAGTCCGCATGACTACCAGTAAAGCCCATAAATAACTGAACATAAAGTGGCGTAAGAAAAATCCCTAACACACTGGATAAGGAAGCATTAAAAATCGCCCCAGGCACATTACCACCGGCTATTGCTGTCATCGCCACAGAAGAGGAAATGGTACTTGGCAGAACCAGTAAATAACAAAAGCCAAACGCCAACGTTTTAGGTAAAAAAGTCTCAAACCAATGCCCTAACGCAAGCCAAACCAGAGGGTAAATGACAAAGGTAGCGGATTGAATAAACAGATGAAGTCGCCAGTTACTTAAGCCTTTGCGTATATCTCGGGGCGAAAGACCAATACCATGTAAAAAGAAAACAAGGGCAATTCCCCATTGCGTCACTTGATCCAAGTGCAACACACCACCACTTGCCCCCACCTTAGGCAATAACGCCGCCAAGGCAATCACTAGCAACATCCCCGCCAAAAACCACTCTTTTTTTATCAACGCGAACAACGTCATCTCCCTCTTTATTACCACAAAAAGCTACTCATAGTGCTTCTAAACAGCCATATGTCAGCGTGTTTTTTACAAGACGTATTGTCCACTGTCTGAAAAAAAACAAAAGCAATAAAAATATGGATATTGCGGACAACACCATACTTTTTCACTTATTCAAGTCACTGGGAGGGACGTTGGTACAACCCTGCCGTCATAACAAACCATAACATAAGCGACCGCATACCCTGCTAGTGTAATCCTGTGTAATTGCCCTTTGAAAGAAACCTTACTAACTTAAGCGTTCAACTGTTGATGACAAGCGGGACCGCTGCCATCCATAGAATAAAAAAGGCTATTGGTTACTTAGCAAAGACTTTTTGGAGAGAATCATGAGCAACAAGGATGGACGTATTTCATTAAATGTTGATGTGTTAAAAGCACAAAGAAAACAGCGAGGCTTAAGCCAAGAAAAAGTCGCTGAAGCATGCTTGAAGCAAAGCCTTCTCGTTTCCGTTTCCTCCATTAAGCGAGCGGAACTGGGGATGAATGTCCTCTATCGCACAGCAACACAACTCGCTAAGTTTTACGGTATTTCGGTTGAATTACTCCTAATTGATAACGAACCTACAAGCTCTCCAACAGTATTCTCAGGTTCTCATACTCAGAATATCTTAGCGATTGTTATCGAAATGAAAAAACCAACACACAGCACAAAAATTCATTCCATGTTAGATGGCACACAGAAACGCTGCCACCAACAAGGCAACTATATGACAATCGATTGGCATATCAGTGAAGACGACACGCAGGTGTATAAACGAATCCAGTGTCTATGTACCAAGCTAAAATCGACGTTTCAATCGGACATTCGATTATTTATTGAATCCACCATCATGGAACACAATTCAGAAGCAAACTTACGGCCTTCACTTACTCACAACAAAAGATCGAACCCTATAGTAGACCATGGTGTTTAAGACAGTGATTTAGTTGCACTCGCACAGCATGTATTAGATTAAGGTGTGCAATGGAAGCCACGCAACGTGGCTACAATCACTTCTCTCCAAGCAAACGGGCACAAACTAGGCGCTTACTCTATGTTGTTGTTTACTGGGCTTAATTAGACGACGCTGCCAAAAAGGGTGATTAGGCCAACGTTGCTCTTTTTTATAAAAGTCCCATTTGGTTTCGCAGTACTCATCAAAAGTCAGTATGGCATCTTGTTGATAATCCCGAACGGCTGTTTTTTGTTCATGCATTAGCGCATAAGCACCATGGCAACCACTGAGCATTGCAAACCCTATTCCCATAGAAGAAATCGGGTCAAAAGAGGCGACCGCATCACCAACGGCAACAAACTTTTCTGGGAAATCTGAAGCATAATACTGACTGTTGGCTTGTTTTACCCAAAGCTTTGGCTGCGTAGAGATACAGCCCTGCAAAGAGTTACCAATAGCAGTTGTCTTAGCGAGACATTGATTCCAAACCTCCTGACGGTTAAGTTGCTTCTCTTTCATGATATCCATATCGGTAAAGCAGGTTACCACAGCAAGGTCTTTCGACAAGCCAGCCATATACCACCAGCCATATTCGCAACTTTCAATTTTCTGTTGCTGTTCGAAAACATGCTCGGGATGCTCGACAAAGGCCCCAATGCCCACAAGCTGATCGGTCACGACACGTTCAATTCCTAGTGATTGACCTATTTTTGTCTGTCGACCAGAGGCATCGATCAAATACTCACTTTGATAGTGCAGCGTACCCTGTTCAGGATGAACACACTGAACTTGCCAACGGCCTTCTTGTTGCGCCATGCTAATTTGTTTACAGCGAGGAATAATCGTGCCTCCTCGTTCTGATATTGTCATCAGCAAGGTCTCATCAAAACGCGCGCGATCCAGTTGATAGGTTTTACCTTGTGCCGTGAACAGGCTGAAATGATGAGTCTCCACATCACTGCCCCAATAGCTCTCTTTGCCATAATTTGGTGTAAAACACCCTACACCAAACGCCTCTCGTGGTATGTCCAGATACTCCAAAAAATCAAAGATACTGTGAGAAACCTGCTCTCCAATACGCGGTTGTGTGAAATCGCCACGTTCAAGCAACAACACTTTTTTATCGTGGAACAACATCAAGGAGAGCGCACAAGCGGCCCCAGCGGGGCCGCCTCCTATGATAATGGCATCATACGTTTCCA
The DNA here is from genome assembly GCF_056173505.1 of Marinomonas sp. 63XJN7_7_ISO-PGPR-S23-202. Taxonomy (NCBI): domain Bacteria; kingdom Pseudomonadati; phylum Pseudomonadota; class Gammaproteobacteria; order Oceanospirillales; family Oceanospirillaceae; genus Marinomonas; species Marinomonas sp. 63XJN7_7_ISO-PGPR-S23-202. Next base: position 4,301,856 of record NZ_CM149677.1, read on the forward strand.
TTACTAACCTCTCGCCCGAGTGCCTGAACGTGGAAGAATATTTGTCGAGCGAACAGGCTTGAAGGCTCGCTCTTCCAGATATTTCGCCATATTTCTACCTTTCTCCGTTTCCCCGCTACTAATATCCCTTAATTCATCCTTGACGGTTCCAAAAGGCACTTTTTTATCATTAATGAAAAGCACAGGTAAGGTAGTCTCGTTATCTTTAGGGTTCCCACTGATTTGCCCCACGCCTATTTCTCTGTATTCAAACAGTTCGTGGTTTCTTTCTGATTCAGTGAAATAGGGGAAGCCTTCATTTTTCGAGTTTTGATCCCGAATAAAAGCCAGCGCAGACCAGTGCTCCACCATCTGACCATAGCTATTAATTCCACGAGCATAGTTGATTTGCTGACCAGCAGGAAAATGACTCAGGAGCTGACCCTTAGCGTCCATTTCCCCAGTTAGCACATCCCAAGGGCTTTGTGGCGGCCACCAATAACTGTAGTAGTTTGGAGGAAGCGGCTTACTGTCATTTTTTCCAACTTCTTTCGTTGCTGAGGCCGTGATAACAGGGGAAACGCTAACGCCTTCGGGCAATCCACTCCATTGGACATCCGTCTCTTTGAAAGTGCGACTCGTCTCTGTCTGAGTCGCCTTATTGACTTTAGGCTCATTAAAATTAATCGTCTGCACTGTGCAATTGAAGAAATCCGCCTGCCAAGGGCATGCCATACGTTTGGTTAAATCCCCTGGTTCACAACCACCACCTTCACATTCATCTCGACCCGGTGATAAGCCAGTTTCAGCGTAATCATCGATACTCTTATAGTGCTTAATTTTATATGCATCTTCGTACAAGGCCGGATTCTGTAGGCTCCATGTCACTTCAATGCCTGGACACATAGGCAAGCCCACGCAATTACCAATACTGGCAACATCCATAGGGTCAACAGGGAAAGCTTGGCAGTCTCCAACACTGAATTTCCCTTCAGCCCACTGCTTTAACAAAAACATTTGCGTGGCATCTAAGGCAAGAAACTTTTCCACTACATTGTTAGTTAGATCATACGCATTGGCGCTTTTTACTGAGTTGCTGCCCGAGTTCAGTGGCATCATGGGGAATCTATTTCCATCAGAATCCCCACTCATAAGCTGCTGCTGGGGCTGATCATAATCACCAATGACTTTCTTATCCAGCTGACGAAAATAGTTATAGTACTTCATCCGTTCCGGCTTTCTTGCCTCACTGTTGTCACGATAATCAAACTGATAAGAAAAGAAACCGCTCATGGATTGCACATTCGCTACCCACTGATATTGACTAATACGCTGAATAATAGGAAGGATATCTCGCTCGTAGTTGGCGATATAGTTTTCATTAAAGCCTTTCTGATAGCCATTCTTATTATAGCCACTCTCATTACAACCATCTGAATCATAACCGTCTTTGTCATAACCATTTTTATTGTAATGATAACCATCCTGATCATAACGATTCTTATATTTTTCCAGATCATATATATCTGGAACCAAGTTAAAATTCCGTACGCCGACATCAAAAAAGGTATCATTTAAGGTAGAAATATTGACGATTTCAGGAGCAAAGTCGGGGGACCCCACCACAACCCAAGCTTTAACCGGATCGGATTTAGAACCGCCTTTGAAGGTAACAGTACATGAGACAGGTCCGTCCGAAATATCGTCAAACCAATCATTACCACCGCCGTAACCTTCTAAATTGGTATTACCACCAGCGCGACCATAACCTCCCAATACAATCAAATGACCATGCTTATTCATAATAAGCGTTCCTAAGCTTTTAAAATCTTCCCCTTGTTTCACATCTGTTGGCGGAAAGTATCTATCCTCTTCTTTTACGTTTGGTCCATACTTATCTTTTGTATAGTAGTCATCTGGTATACTACTTATATCAAACTCAGCTTTGATAACCGGATGAGATGCCATACTTTCAGCAGATCCTGATACTGTTCGTGGTCCAAGATCAATAATCAGTTTCTGTCTCTCTGCATCATCGATGTTACAGCCAACCGATGGATTGCGTAGCTCCGTTTTTCTGTTTCTATAACTATTTTCTTCTCCGTAAAGTAGGTTGCCATTAAGTTCGTTAAAGTCATACCATGCGGCTTTTTTATTGGCTAAATGCACCGTCCACTCAATACGCTCAACATTAGGCGATTGCAGTGTTAACTCTTCACCAGACTCATCAAAGACTTTAAATACCTGTCCTTGGCGACGAATACGGCCCGCTTCATCTTTAAAGTTGATAACTTCCGTCGTTGGTTGCATGTTCTCATCGTGTTCATGGGGCAAACCACCAATTTTCGTGGGGTTTAAAACAAAATTATTACCTTCTGCATTGCCCAATCGAGCCACACCAACGGAAGGGTGAATTGAAAGTGTCATATCTTGCTCCTGTTACTCAAGCTAAAATGGGGGGTGTTCCCATTACCATTTCAGTAAAACAGGCGGGGGCATTTTTAGCAGTATCAGTTTGGTGTCAGTTGTCTTATTGACAAAGGGAAGAGAAGAAAAGAAGAGGAGTAACAGCACAATAGCATTCATCGTGCCGTCTATCAGTCATTTGCTTAGCCACTTTTGCCTAGTTATCAAAGAGCGTTCTTGGCAATTTAAATTTGCGTCCGCCAATCTCAACCGTCGGTTGTAACGGTTTAGGGATGGGCGAATCAGGAGGAAAAAAAGCAGGTGGCAAATTGTATACCATTGGAACGCGTCCTACGTATATCCAAAAGTTCTTTTCGTTCTGCTGATTAACCATATAGATCAAATATTCATGCCCATTGTCTTGCCAACTAGCGTCAGTATTATTTTCACTCCAATCAGAAGACTCCCCAATATAGGCTAACCAGCGCCACTCTATTGTCTTATCAGAGTTGATTCGGATTTGGACGTTAACAGCATTATTAATATCAATTTGTATGGCTAGATTGAAGCGAACATGCGCTCCTTCAGGTATCGATTGAGGCATATCGAAAGCAAACACATCTGTATCTTCATTATTTGCCGCCACATTACTGGTATACAACTTATAAGAGCCTTCTGGTGCAGGCTCTTCACCAAATTGGCAAGCCGTTATACCAATACTGCCCTCCTGATGAATAGGTTTTCTGCCAACACCTGAAAGCATTCTTTTGTCAGCCTGTAGCGTTACAGTATAATCCATCTCTTTTTCCTTACTCTGCGTGTTGTTAGAGAATATGCATGAATACCAAAGCTTTCCAGTATCAATAGAGTATCAGTTAATAGGATAGCTTTAGCCAATCACCAAACGCTCCAGTTTGGCTTTGGTGTCCTCATCGTCCGGCACATACACCATTAGGCGTTCACCATTTTTCGGGGCAGACCACCAGTTAACCTGATGAAAAGCCATCTTACCAAGGTCTGGAATAAGAAACTTCTTCACATGATTTTCAACATCAAGGATTTCATATTGCTCCCAGTAGCGGTTGAACTCAGCTGAAGCGGCTTGCATCATGCTCAATCTAGCTTGCCAGCTAGAGTCATCCATATAGTTTGCCATTGCCGCACGAAAGCTCCCCGCAATACGTGACAAAATCACCTCCTTATTGTCCATTCGTATAAGCCACTCATCATTAGTAAAGGCTAAATACATACAGTTACGATGTTCATCCGGTAACGACGCTAAATCCACCCCCATTAACTCACGATAAGCTTGATTAAAGCCCAAAATATCAAAACGCGCATTTTGCACTATCGCAGGCATGGGATTCAGTTGGTCGAGAATCATTTGATTCACTGACGATAACTTCTGACATTCTCGCTGGTGCTCAGCCGGTCGGGACAACCCAGACAAGGTAAATACATGGGCAGTTTCTACCTCACTACATTGCAACGCTTTGGCTATCGCACTTAAGGTGGCAGCAGAAGCATTCACTTCTCGACCTTGTTCCAACCAGGTGTACCAAGTGGTACTCACGTCTGCCAGCATAGCCACTTCTTCACGCCGTAAACCGGGCGTACGTCGCCGACCACTGTGCAAAATACCCAGGCGCGAAGGATCTAAACTTTCCCGGCGCCGACGCAAATACAACCCAAGCTCTTTGCGATTATCTTGAGCAATAAAGCCAACGGTTTTTGTACGGTGTTGTTGATGGGAATCAAGCAAGGCAGTTGTCATACTCTCTCTTCCATAGCATAGGTCTGCTGAATAAAAAGCCAAACAGGTAGTTTTAATACTAGGATAACTAAACACTGGTACCTGTTTAACGGTTTTAACATACTGTCGGCCATTCAATGATAAATCAAGAGAATCTGATTAAAATGACGACAACAGCAAAGACACTAAGCCAAGCTGGTTTGATCATCCTGATGGCAGGCCAGCTACTGCCATTAATTGATTTCTCCATTGTTAACGTGGCACTCGCTTCCATCGCTGAGTCCCTCCATGCCAGCCATATCCAACTCGAGTTAATGGTGGCCGCCTATGGCGTTAGCTTCGCCGTTTGCTTGGCAATGGGGGGACGACTAGGCGATAACTTTGGCCGCCGCCGTTTGTTTATTCTCGGCGTCTGGGTCTTTGGTATTGCCTCTCTTGCTTGTGGGATTGCTTCTTCCATCAATGGACTCTTGTTCGCTCGCGCCGTTCAAGGTGTCGGTGCAGCCATGATTGTGCCGCAAATCCTCGCCACTCTGCATGTCACACTAACGGGCAGACGTCACTCTTTTGCAATTGGCCTGTATGGCGCCATTGGTGGTTTGGCATTTGTCTTAGGGCAGGTTCTCGGTGGCTTTTTAGTCTCTGGCGATGTGGCAGGATTGGGCTGGCGCAGTGTCTTTTTGATTAATATTCCCGTTTGTCTCGGCATTCTTATTTTTGCTCGCGTTTGGGTACCTGAAAGTCGTTCAGAACACCCTGCCAATGTGGACTGGCCCGGCACTTTTGTTCTTGCAGCAGCACTGCTTTGTCTGCTGATTCCTGTCTCGCTTGGACCGGAATACCATTGGTCATGGCCATTTATCGTTATGCTCTTAGGTGTTATCCCTCTTTTGTATGCATTTTGGAACATTGAAAAGCATCAAGAAAATCGTCAGCGCTTCCCGCTAATGCCACCGAGACTATTACGTCTTCATTCCATTCAATTTGGCTTTATTCTGGCGATCTTTATGTTCGCCAGTTGGAGCGGTTTTATGTTCTCCGTCGCCCTCACTTTTCAATCTGGCTTAGGCAAGTCTCCGCTGGAATCCGGGAATGCGTTTATCATGCTGGGTATGGCGTATTTTGTAGGCTCTCTTTTCACGGCAAAAATATCCAACCGCATTGGCAAGCTCAATACGCTGTTTTTAGGTTGTGCTTTACAAATACCTGGGCTGCTTGGCTTAGCATGGACTTTCTATCATTTTTGGCCAAATATCGGCATTACAACCTTACTACCAACCACCTTATTTGTCGGGTTAGGACAGTCTTTTATCGTTGGCAGCTTTTTCCGCATCGGCTTATCCGAAGTGGCTTCGAAAGATGCTGGAGCAGGCAGTGCCATGCTGACGACCATACAACAAGCCGCCTTTGGTCTAGGGTCCGCTCTACTCGGCTCCATCGCCTATCAAACCTTTGACATCACCCAAAGCCACAAAATCGCCATATCCACCACCCTATGCGCCGAAGTGTGTTTGATGGGCACCTTAGTGATCTTTGGTCTTATTTATCGTCGCAAGTTGCATCATATCTAGGGTAATGCTCAAACATTCGTTTGAATGCGCTCTACAAACTCATATTAATCACCAGATAAGTGAGGGTAATGATGTTGATTCGATTGCGATTATTTCGTCACTTATGGATGGATAAAAATAGTAAACAGGCCCCAAAAAAAAAACGGGTAGACTGAGCCCACCCGTTTTTTTACCTTAACAGATAATGATGGCACTTGGCCTTATTAACTCTTCAGTTTATTCAATTGGCTATCCAACTCATCCAACTGCTGAGTCACTTGCTCACTACTGTCATTCGTCTGGTGCGCAAAGTGCGCTAACACTTCGGCCGCGTCTTCTATTTTTTTCAACATACCAGTGATATCAATACTGACTTGGCTTTGCTCTTCCGCAGCGGCAGCCACTTGTTGAATGTGATCATTTATCAGTTCTATTTCATTCACTACGGCGGCGAGACTATCGTTCACCTCTTGAGTAGACTTAACGGATAACGCAACTTTTTCACCACTGTCAGCAATGCTACTGACCGCCATTTTCACTTCTTGCTGCAAGTTACTGATTAAACTGTCAATTTCTTCTGTAGAGTTTTGTGTTTTAGAAGCAAGACTGCGCACTTCATCCGCTACCACAGCAAAACCTCGACCTTGCTCACCCGCTCGAGCCGCCTCAATCGCGGCATTCAGAGCTAACAAATTCGTTTGCTCAGCCACACTACGGATCACTTCTAGAATTTGATTAATATCATTCGAACGCGCAGAGACTTTATCGATGGACTCTTTGGCACTTTCCATGCTGCTGCTAAGCTCTTGAACCGTATTCGTTGAACTCACGATACTACGCTGAGAATCACTAACCATATGATTCATCTCTTTCATTTTCTCTGCTAATTCAGCGGTAATTCCAGCGACTTCATGGGCCGTGTTAGACATTTCTTGAGTCGACAAAACAACATTGGCAATCTCTGTTTTTTGTTGTGCGGTTTCTGCTAAAGAACTATTGCTCGCACTCACGTTTTCACTAGAGGATGTCCTTACCGTTACCCCAATGGATTTTAATGTGTTCACCATGTCACGAAGCTTTTGAAGAAACACATTAAAGTTAGCGCTTAATTCGTTCAATTCGGCGTGTGAATGTAAATCTAACGTTTGTGTTAGGTCTCCATCGTTACCAGACAGTTGAGCCACTTGTTCATTCAGTAATTGCAATGGGCGGATAATGGAACGAACAATCAACAACATTAGAAGTGTCGCGACGATAGAAATAATCACGGCCAATGTTAACTGTTCAATGAGTGCTCTTTGCTTAACGCTTGCCATCAGCGCTAATTTTTTATCCAGCTTCGCCATGGCAACCGACATGGGCAAGCTAATCAAAAAATGCCACTTAGTATTCGTACTTTCAAGATTTAAAGGCTGAGCAACAATCAATTGACCATCTTGTTCCAATACGCCCCCCTTATTAGCCAGTGCTAACAACGCTTGACCGTTTTTGGTATCGACTGTTTTAAATGGTTTACCTAAGCTTTTCTTATATTTGCTCGAAGCAACAATCAGCCCTTTTTTACTAACGATAGTGACAGAGGCTTGCCCGTCATAAAGGCCCTTAGATAATTCATTAGCAAACACTTGTATAACAGGCAAATCAAGATCCGCACCGACAATGCCTTTAAACACACCACCATCCATAACGGGCACAGTTAAACTTGTCATGAGAGCTTTAGTGCCATCAGGCAAATCGAATAAGTAAGGTTCAACAAGACAAGTGGATTTCGTATCTCGCGGGCATAAATACCACTCAGAAATACGCTGTCCGTTAGGGTCTTTAGTGGTATTGTATTTTATTTTTGCGCTGTCGACTGGGTAATAAATAACCTTTCCATTTTCACCTAAACCCACTGTTATGCTAAAGGAACCATCATCTTTAGCACTGATATGGGTGTCTTTACCTACATATTCGCTGTCTTTATTATCAAACGCATTGGGCTCAAAAAAGGTATATAGAACGCTGGCGTTGGGCGCGTCTTTCTTTGCTGCGGTTATAAGAGGCAAGACTTGCTCTCTAGACAAAGGCTTAGAAAGATGCAAATTATTAGATAATTGCGTAGCCAAAACTTTAACGACACTAAGGTTTTGCTCAATGTAAGCTTGAATTTTTTCACCAGCAATACGAGTATTCAGCTCAAGCTTAGATATAGCGGAATCTTTGAGGTCAGTAACAGCATCTTGTTTTAATTGATCACTTAAGGAAGAAATTTTTGCATAGGTTTGCCACGTGAATAACAAAGAGATAAATAAAACAGAGCCGATACTAATGAGTAACAACTTATTCTTTAGAGAGACACTTGACATAACAAACCTACTGTATCAATGATAATTTCTTTCTTCACAACTATAATTAAGCACTAAAAGATACATTAATACAGTTTATATTTGTATCTAAAACGACCATCTAACTTCTCGCGCCAATCAACTAACGCCTTTAGATCAACATTGAGAACTTTACTAATATCATTTGGCTCAGAATATGATAATAGTAATGGCTATTATTACCGTTATATTTCTAATTATTTAGTACAAACAGTTGGTCTTCTGGTACAGTCAGTTCTCTTTTCTTAATAATATTTTTCTTACCTTCAAGCACTAATTAACATTATAAAAATACATAAGATAATCTCTTACTCTTTACCAGTTAATACCTTAACTAAGCATCATAAAACTGAGCGTTGTCGAGAAAAGCGAGCTGCATCAATAATTGACCAAAGATGCAATATTCCGCCAACCACCCACATAAAGAATAGGATCACTGTTGCCCCTAATGTATAGCACACACAGACCGTCACAAAAAAGAACAGTGCCATAAAAAGACGCCCCTGCACCAGTTGACCTAATCCTGGAATAAAAACGCTACAAAGAGCGGCAAGTACATTGCCCCCAGAGCCTTGACCTGACATAAACACCCCCACCGTAAAAAGCCATTAAAAAATCAAGCGTAAGAACAAAGCAACAAACAGGCAACCACCATCACGAGCCTGCATTACTACTTAGCTATGTCTAAGCGATTTTATGAAAATCAAGGGGCCATGTATTTTAAGAACTGACTTCAACAGACAGAAAAAAAGAGAAGGGCTCAATAAAACGTTTTATCGCCAACCTATGATTCAATACACTACTTATTCCTTATCGCGTATGGCTAGCCCATTATGAATCGTTTTCAAAAAGCTTTAATCAAGTTATTGGCTTATTCATTGCTCATTTTTTGCGCCAGCTCGACCCAAGCGAATCAGCCAGCATCCGTGATAAAACCATCCAGATACAGCCAATCCGAACTTGATACAACTCTCCTTTACTTCTACCAACATTGGAAAGCAACTTACCTGCGTCAACAGTGCGGCGAGAGTCGCTATTTAGTGGACATGGCTGCGGATGGAAAGACAGTGGAAGGAGGCACAGCGGCGTCTACATTAACGACATCAGAAGCTCATGGCTACGGTATGTTAATTACCGTGATGATGGCAGACTTTGACCCACAGGCAAGGCGCATTTTTGATGGCATGGTAGACTTTTTTCATGATCACCCCGCCCAATCAGCCCCTGGATTGATGGCTTGGAACCAGTTAAAAAACTGCAAAAACGCGGGTGATAAAGTCGGGGGTAGTAATAGCGCCAGCGACGGCGATATGGATATTGCCTATGCCTTTTTACTAGCCGACAAAAAATGGGGCAGTTCCGGAAAAATAAACTATAAACGCGAAGCCATAAACGTCATTACAGCCATTAAGCAACATGAGATTGACCCTGAAAACCATTTTATTCGCCTAGGCGATTGGGTCGCTGACATCGATGACGGCCAATATGCTAACACTACCCGATCTTCTGATTTTATGGTCTCTCATCTGAAAGCCTACGCAGACGCAACTGACGACAAAAGTTGGAACAAAGTAAGGGATACCACTTACGCTATCATGGCAAGCATTCGCCAAACGGACAGTCCCAAAACCGGGCTTATGCCTGACTTTATCGTCGGTCTACCTAACCATCCACAACCCGCCAAGGCCATGTTTCTGGAAAGCGAAGACGATGGCGTCTACTCTTGGAATGCGGCTCGTTATCCATGGCGTGTCGCACTGGACTATCGACTATACGGTGATAAAAGAGCGTTATCTGCTTTAGCACCTCTCAATCAATGGATCATCAACACCACCCATGCCGATCCCCAACAAATCGCCGACACCTATGCGCTCGATGGGACCTATTCAAAAAACAGTGGCTTTGACGCCATGGCATTTGTATCCATGTTTGCGGTGTCAGCAACGATAGATCCATCCAACCAAGCTTGGCTAAACGCTCTCTGGGAAAATATCAAAGACAAGTCCATCGAAAATGAAGACTACTTTGGTAACACCCTAAAAATGCTTGCCATGATCACCATCACAGGACACTGGGACAAACCTTAGAAAACAAGCGTTTTTAGTAAAGCAACATTATCAATAAAAGTCATGGAAATCATCGTTCTTGTTGACAGGTAAAAACGACAGTACGAGATTAGATAACGCGGAGTAACCTTTAAACCTGTAGCACTAACGCATCTCGTAAAGATTGCATAAAAGCCTTAGGCTCAACGGATGTTAACGTCACAGAATCACATTGCTGGAATTGACTGAATAGTTTAATGGCTTCAACGAAGGCGCTAATCACCATATCGTTATCAAAGCTCTGTTTTTCTAGGTATAGCGATTTGATTTCTAGACGGCGTTCTTTACGATGGGCTTTGCAATCCATGCGACCGATAAATTCCCCTCGATACAATAGCGGCAGACAAAAGTAACCATATTGGCGTTTGGGCTCTGGGACATAGCATTCGATCTGATAATCGTATTGAAACAGACTTTTAAGTCGGTCACGCTGAATCACACTGTTATCAAAGGGTGACAAAATCAACAGTCGATTATTTAATCGAGGCAAGCGACGCTCTAGCGCATCTGGCTCGATGACAAACACTTCGCCACTAGGAATCTTTATCTGCTCCAACACTCCTTGCGCCAAGCGCTCGTCTACTAAATTTTTTACCACCTTGCGTAGCCCTGTATTACGGCGTAGATAGGTCAATCCCTTTAAAGAAGCAAGCCCATGACAACGCAACTGCTGATCGATTAAATGATCTCCAAACTCTTCCAAATTAGGGAATGTTGTATCCACATAGGAGGGTAAAACGCGCTCGGTTAAATCATAGACTTTCTGAAAGCCCTCGCGATCACAAACCATCAGATCCCCTTGCATATAAAGTTGCTCAAGGGCTTTCTTCGCTGGCTTCCAATCCCACCAGCCAGCCGCGTTATTGCTGGATTTGGCTTCGATATCTCGAGAACGTAACGGTCCATCAGAAGCAACTCGAGCCAACAGCTCTGCCATCAACTTTTTATCTGGATCTTTGTACCAATGGGTTTGACCGCTTTTTAGTGCCTGCTTATAAGGTAAGGAAAAGCGAAAATCCTCTATAGGCAAAAACGCCGCCGCGTGTGACCAATGCTCAAACACATCGCCATCCAGCAACAGTTTATTGATCATCGAAGGCTCGAACTTAGGCACTCTTGAATGCAGCACATGGTGATGTGCTCGCTCCACCACAGAAATGGTATCGATCTGCACGTAACCTAAATGCGCCACTGCCTTTCGCGCCCCAGCCAACCCCGAACCAAACGGACTGGCCTGTAACAAACCTTGGGATACCAAAGCAAGACGACGCAGACGCGCTAAATCTTTGCGGGATGTTAGTTCAATCATAGTGGTATGAAACCTTTAAAGAAGAGCAGAAAGAGCGCCATGAAGATGAAACATCTGCTTGCTCCTTATCTAAAATGGAATATTTAACACAGACTAAATGAACCTAGGGATAAAACAAGGCCGAGAAAAGTCGTACCTGATTGATTATCAAGCAGTAAAAATATCGACGCAACGATAAAACAATCACCACAAATGTCGCACTAAAGCACGACCTACCAGAACACCCCGTCCTAACCTTGGAAAACAAAAGGGGAAGGAATAATCTGATAAAACGACATATCAGGTGAGCGCTTTTACTCGGCTAGAAATAGGATGGTCGTCTTTGAGTTGCAGCAAGTCCCATAGGTTGCCATATAAGTCTTCAAATACCGCCACTGTGCCGTATTCCTGCTCGGCAGGCGGTCGGATAAAGTGAATCCCTTCGGCGAGCATACGTTCGTAATCTCGCCAAAAATCATCGGTGTTTAAAAACAAGAAGACACGACCACCCGCTTGGTGGCCGATAAAGTCCATTTGCTCCGGTTTAGAGGCTTTTGCCAATAACAAAGTCACACCCTTTGAACCTGGCGGCGACACGACCACCCAGCGTTTATCTTGCTCTGGCTGGTAGGTGTCTTCCAACAGCTCAAACTTTAGCTTATTAACATAAAAATCAATGGCTTCATCATAGTCTCGAACCACTAGGGCAATGTGTACAATGTCTTGTTTCATCTGTTCTTTTTTCTCTTTTTCTAATGGTTCTAAGAGCAGCCAATACGCTTTAAACCGAATAAGGTGGTAATGTCCAAATCTCATCAGCGTATTCTTGGATGGTACGATCCGATGAGAATTTGCCCACCCGAGCGGTATTCATCACCGCCATTTTGGCCCAACGCATTTTGTCTTGATAGGCTTCTGAGACGCGTTGTTGGCAATCAACATAAGCTCGATAATCTGCCATGACTTTATAAGGATCCCCACCTTGAAGGAGGCTATTTCGAATATCATCAAAGGCATGGGGGTCGTTTGGCGAGAAATGCCCCGAACAGAGCCAATCTAAGGCACCTTTCAGCTCTTCATCTTGTTGGTAATATTGATAAGGCTGGTAGCCATGGCGATCCAGTTCTTGGACTTGGTCGACATTGAGCCCGAAGATAAAAATGTTCTCTGGTCCCACTTCTTCCAATATTTCCACATTCGCCCCATCCAAGGTGCCAATAGTCACCGCACCATTCAATGCCAATTTCATGTTCCCTGTTCCAGAGGCTTCTTTCCCTGCTGTGGAGATTTGCTCGGACAAATCGGCTGCAGGAATAATATGTGATGCCAAGGAAACTCGATAATTGGGCAGAAAGGCCACTTTCAATTTCCCATTAATACGTGTGTCGTTATTGATCACATCCGCAACGGAGTTGATAGCATGAATAATGGTTTTGGCTAATGCGTACCCCGGAGCTGCTTTGGCACCAAAAATAAAGACTCTCGGTACCATATCTAACTCGGGTGAATTTAATAATCGATGGTAGAGCGTCAGAATATTTAATAGCGTTAAATGCTGACGTTTATATTCGTGCAAGCGTTTGATTTGCACATCAAACAAAGCATGGGGATCCACGTCGATATGACATTCTCTTTTAATAATCTGGGCAAGATGGACTTTATTTTGATGTTTGACGTCCATAAAAGCGGTCAGAAAGTCCTCGTCATCCTGTAAGGTTTCTAACTGACGCAGCCTATCTAAGTTCTTTGGCCAGTCGTTTTCGATACCATATTGGTCAAAGAGTTGCACCAGCCCTTCATTACAATTCAATAACCAGCGGCGTGGAGTGATGCCATTGGTTTTGTTGGTAAATTTATGAGGGTAAAGCTGATCAAAATAAGGGAACAACTCGCTTTTGAGTAATTGTGAGTGCAGTTCTGCCACGCCATTGACCTTATGGCTCGCAATCACCGCCAAGTGGGCCATGCGGATCATTTTATGATCCCCTTCTTCGATGATGGACATCGCCCGTTTGATATCATCCCTACCAGGCCAGTGCTGCTCAACGTCACTTAGAAAGCGGTAGTTGATTTCATAGATTAACTGCAAATGTCGTGGTAGAACCCTTTCGAATAATTCCACCCCCCATTTTTCTAACGCTTCGGGCAGTAAAGTATGATTGGTATAAGCGAAAGTGCGCGTGACAATATCCCAGGTGGTCTCCCAGCTTAAATGTTTGTCGTCCAGTAACGTCCTGGTCAATTCGACAATGGCAATGGCGGGATGCGTATCATTCAATTGGATGGCGGCTTTTTCTGGTAACCTTGACCAATCCGAATTCATCACCTCAAACCGTCGTAAAATATCCGCTAAAGAGCATGCCACAAAAAAGTACTGTTGTATTAAACGCAGCTCTTTACCATTGGCATTTTGGTCATTCGGATACAATACCTTGGAAATCGTTTCCCCAAGGACTTTAGAATGCACTGCTTCTACGTAATCGCCCTTGTTGAATTCTTCCAAGTCAAAATCTTCTGTGGAATGGGAAGACCACAATCGCAAAAAGTTGACGGTTTTCGTGTCATAGCCGGCGACGGGAATATCAAACGGTACGCCCATAACACTTCGTGTATCCACCCAATTCGGCCGACAGTTACCAGTGCTATCGTAAGAGACTTCCACGCGGCCATAAAACTGAATGATTTGCGAATACTCCGGACGCATGACATCCCAAGGGGTGCCATATTTGATCCAAGTATCAGGATGCTCTACCTGTTTCCCCTGTAAGAACTCTTGTTTGAACAAACCAAATTCATAATAAATGCCATAGCCAATCGCCGGTAAGTCTAAGGTCGCTAACGAGTCCAGAAAACAGGCAGCTAAGCGCCCAAGCCCTCCGTTTCCTAGGCCCATGTCCATTTCTTCATCACAGATTTTGTCCCAATCCAAGCCCAGTTCTTCAATGGCTTGTTTCGCTTCGTGATACACACCAACATTATGAGCATTATTGATCAGCATTCGGCCCATCAAATATTCCATTGATAGGTAATACACCCGTCGCACATTCTCTCGCGTATGCGACACTTGCGTTTCTACCATGTCATCTGTAATACGATCACGGATCGCGAGGGACAAGGCAAGCCACCAGTCTCTTGGGGTAGCTTGCTGAGGCAAATGCACCAAGGTATAACGCAAATGATGCAAGATACTGTCTTTCATACTTTGATAAGAAGCCAAACCGTTATGAGAATCTTCATGGGAAGAATCCGTCACTGAAAACATAACCTGCTCACCTTATGATGGGTTAAATGAAAAAGATCGGACTGAAAACAATACGCACTATACAGGTCTTATATTATGTTAATTCGCTCTTGTCACGTCTGATAACCAAATACCGTTATGAGTCTGTTGGTCTCTCTAAAGAGTGGTCAGTGGGTTGTGGTGTCACAGTCATTACCTTGAGGTGGGTCGACGATTCAAATCTATGCCATACATTCTTAGGCACAACGAATAGTTCCTGCTCGTTAAGCAGATGCTTTTCTTCCTGACCTTCGATTAATAACACCAGCGTAGTCGTTCCCTCTAAAGCCATGACAATTTCATCGCCAACGGAATGCCGCTCCCACTCACTGTTACCAGAGTAATGCCCCACATAAATGGCACCATCTCGATATTGGGATAATTCAAGAAAGGCCTTACTCGCACCACCAGAAAAGGCCATTCCTGGTGTGCGATTCGGCAGATATTCCAAGCCCGAAAAGGCCGTTTCAATAGATTTTTTCGCCAATTTACTCATTTAGCTCACCTTTTTTGTTAGGACGGTTGAACAAATATGGCGCTCAATCGACACGTTTCAAAGGACGATACCACAAATGACTTGGTATTCCGTAACGATCATTTATCTTGTATTTAACGCCGAAAGCAGGGCATTTCACGCTCGAAAAGCCCTGCTTACATCAGGAATAAAAGCTGTTCTATTCAAGTTGTTGGTTTAAGACAGTCAATTCCTTCTGCCATTGTTGTTGCTTAGCGGGCTTCTGGCGTTTGGGTTTACGAGCCAGATCCTCCTCTAGCAACCGCTCCAATTCGCAAATACGTTCCAATATTCGCTCATCTTCCGTCATGGCCGCTATAGCAACCGACTCTTCTGGAGAGAAAGGAGACGCATCAGTGAGTGCTCTTGGTTTACTACCGGTGTCACCTCCCTGAGAAGTGAAATAAACATCGCTATCGTGCAGTTCCACCAGCTGACCATTGTGTATCCACCAAAACCGCGTGGCGATATTTTCAATAAACCGCTGGTCATGGGAAGTAAACAGCAAAGAGATGCCCTCTTGCGTCAGGTCAGACTCCAATTCTTCCTTACCCTGCAAATCAATATGGTTGGTCGGTTCATCCATGATCAACAGGTTCGGTTGCTCCAACAGAAAGGTTAGCAGCAAAATACGTGCCCGTTCTCCACCACTGAGTACATTGACTCGTCGGCCATGATCAAGGTAGGGAAAGCCCCATTGGATCAGCACACGACGAATCTCTTCTTGGCTGGCAGTACAGTTTTGCCGGATCCAATCCGCGATTCCCAGTTCAACATTGAACTGCTCAAGCTCTTGGTCAAAATAGCCAATGCGCACATTAGGATTAAAACGGGTGGCACTCTGCTCACCAACATTTTGTTGATGCACCTTTATCAAGTGCTCAATACAGCTGGATTTACCACTCCCATTGACACCCAGTAGAGCAATACGATCACCAGGGCGAAAGTTAAGATCGGCAATGCGAAACAGCGGTCGACCATCCGGACTGCTAATGGTTTCATTTTCAAAAACAAAGACTTGTTTGGTTTTTAAAAACTCACTGTCCACTTTTAACGATAACCCTGACCCTTGAGTGACAAAGGTTTTATTGATTTCCAACTTATCGATGCGTTTTTCCATAGACTTGGCTTTTCGTGCTAAGTCTTCGTTGTCGTACACTTTCCCCCAGGTCGCCAATCGCTTGGCACTGG
The DNA here is from genome assembly GCF_056173505.1 of Marinomonas sp. 63XJN7_7_ISO-PGPR-S23-202. Lineage (NCBI taxonomy): Bacteria > Pseudomonadati > Pseudomonadota > Gammaproteobacteria > Oceanospirillales > Oceanospirillaceae > Marinomonas > Marinomonas sp. 63XJN7_7_ISO-PGPR-S23-202. The sequence continues at coordinate 4,318,288 of NZ_CM149677.1, forward strand.
CTTTTAACTTATCGATTTCTTTTTCTTCCGCTTCCCGCGTTTTTCGGGCCGCTTCATCCGACTCCGCAAGCGCGACCTTGGCTTGTGAATAAGGAAGATGAAAGGCATAACAACGCCCATCACGAAGCCACAAAGTCCGTTGTGTCACTGAGTCCAATAAATCACGGTCATGGGAAATCATCAGAAACGACGGCGTATCCGGCAAGCTCAAATAACGTTTTAGGCAATACATCGCCTGGCTGTCCATATGGTTGCCCGGTTCATCCAACAACAGCAATTCAGGCTCTTCAATGATGGCACGAGCAAATAATACGAGGTTTTTCTGCCCGCCACTGAGAGAGTTTAAGGGACGTTGTAAGGTCGCCTCGTCAAAGCCAAGTTGCTGTAACAAGGTATCAACTTGATAACCACGAACGACCTGTTCATCCGCCGGAATATTATCCAGTACCGCTTGATGGGCCGAAATGGCTTCTAACTCTGGGGATAAAAATTGCTCAACCAAGCCAATCTTAAGCCCCCGCTGACGATGCAACTGACCACTGTCTAGCGTCAGCTCGCCAAGAAGAAGTTTTAATAGCGTTGATTTACCGCAACCATTGTGACCCACAAGGCCAATACGATCGCCAGATTCAATGGAAAAAGACAAAGAGTCAAACAGGTGCTTACTACCCGCTTGATAAGATAATTCGATAACAGAAATTAAAGACATAAATCACCTATGCGCAACATATCAAAAGATAGGCACAGATGAGCACTGACAATGTTCAGACGTTGTGTATCAGTTCAGAATAGTAATATCAGCGAAATCTGTGCGTTAACAACAAATTTGCGCTGTGCGTGGATCACCAAGATGAAATGCGAAATCTAATTCACATTGATATGCAATTTCTTGCATGGGTGGCCTCCTTTATCTGACAAGTGAATGGGATCTAGAAAGTATATACCGCAGTCTGTCAGAATATCAACGTGGCCAACAAAAAGTGTTTTTTATACTGACAGAAACTGACACAGGTATGTGCCAATATAGCGGCATATGTAGGTGGAATTTAAGATCATACCGCTGAAGGAAACGAAACCAATGTCTGAACCTTTTAAAAACCTCTTCAATGACACTGTTATTAGAAAAATGGCAGGCCACTTTCAACATCATTGGACAGAGTTTGATGCTCAAGGCTTTACCAAAGCGGCTTGTTATCAACTTGAAACGCTAGAACTGAAATTCTCATTGAGAGCTTTGCACGATGTCACGAGCGACACCAAGACGCGGCAAAAACAGACGAGAAAGCGGAGTTTATAGCTATAAATGAGCATTTTGAGTCTGTTTTTAACAAAGTATTGGCAAGCGCAGTAGTCGTGCAAAAGTCTCTCATTGATACTCCCCTGATAGGGCATAGGAGAGCTAGCCTATTCTCACTTGATTTCGCCCTGCCCCTTTCGCTTCGTACAGCAGCGTGTCCACACGTTTTAAAATACTAACTTGATCGTCGTTTTCTTGGCTGCCTGTTACACCTAGGCTGATCGTAAACCTAGGAAGAGAAGGTGTGTTGAATGTTTCAACTTTCAAGCGCAGTGCTTCGGCAAGCTTACCAGCCTCATCCAGACCTGTATTTTTTAGGAGGATGGCAAACTCTTCCCCACCAATTCGGAACAATATGTCGGTCTCGCGGATGAGTTTGCTTAACTCAGTCACCAGAAATTGCAACACTTTGTCCCCCACACCGTGACCATGCATGTCATTAATTTTTTTAAAGTAATCAACATCGATCAGCGCAAGACTAAATCGACCGCCACGATTAGCTAACGCTAACTCTTCTTTTAATAGCTCATCCCATTTATGACGATTATAGGCGCCTGTTAACTTATCTCGAGTGGCAAGTTCAATCAATTGACGCTCTACTTCATAGCGATTGCTACGCTCTTTAGAAAGCCGATTCGTCAAGATATTCAAATCCGCTTCAAGCACACTAAACTCATCTAAATCTTGATAGGCAGTGCGACCCACTTCATCAGAGTCTTCCTCTATTGTTCGATGTAAAGATTCAATTTTCCAATGAATAGAGCCCACTCGGCGCCGTACCGACTGCACAATATATAAGGTCAAATACGTCCCGATGAACAATGCGGAGATACCTAAGATCGCGTTCACTATCATCAACTCTTGCTCTTGTCTTTCAGTATAAAGAGACGCCTTGAGGGTTAGTTGATCGATATTTTTTAATAACATATCGGACTGAGTATCGAGTTTTTGACAGTGTTTTTCTATGTTGCCCCAATGGAGAGAGAAATCAGTGTCTCCATGTAAAAAAAACAGGTTTACTAGATGATCAAAAGTCTCTCGCTCAACATGCAATGAACGAATCTGTTTCATCAGTGTTTGATGATCCGCCACTTTTATACGGACACCACCACGTTTCAGGCCATTTTGAATGACCTGTGTGGCTTTAGCTAATTGTTTAGACAATGACTGGCTATAGTCATTGAATCCGAGCAAGGCTTTCTTTTTCAGTGATGGATGGTCGAAAAGAGCTTGTTTTTGTTGACGGATGGTTTCCATCAATAAATGTTGCTTAAGTTGTATAAGCTCAATCTCTGAAATAACGTCTGATAAAGGCACATCAATCTGAGCCACTTCTCGCATTTCATAATTGATTTTCTGCAACTTTAAGACAGAATAGAGAATCACAATAAACAAAAAAGACAACAGAACAAAAGAAAGACTACTCACTTTTCTCGTAATGGAGGCATTAAACCACTTAAACATATATCACTCTTTCTAATTACTCTCTAACGAGATATTGGCAAATAGGCTTTACATCAAATTCCAAAATGCTTCGACTAGCGGGTTTTTTAAGTTTTTCTTCAAGGTAAACAAACCTATGTCGTAAGGCGCTAACTCAGGCTTTACCTCTAGTACTTTAATTCGATCCACTAGAGGACTGTTATCTAGGACAATTTTGGGCACCACACCAATGCCAAAACCTAAACTCACCATACTCACGATGGCCTCGTTACCCGTTACCTGCGCATAAATCCGTGGCGTAATGTCATGCTGACGAAACCACTCATCGACACGGGTTCGAGACACGCCACTTTCCGACAGGATCATCGGAATGTTCGCCCATGCCTCTGGCTTAGTAGGAGGATTGGTGGGCACATTCGGTACTTGCTGATCTAGTGGCGCAATAAATAACAAAGGTGAAATAGCAATGGGCTTAAAGGCCATACCACGGGGTAAATTCGCAGGACGCGCAGCAATGGTAATGTCTTCTTTACCATCCAGAATGTGCCCGATCGCATGCTCTGGATCACCAGTACGTAGCTTAATCTCAATCGCCGGATAAGCAATACGAAAACGGCGCAGTAATTCATACAAGAAACTATAACTGGCGGTGACCGAACCATAGAGACTGATTTCACCACTCAGCTCATCGGGATTGTCCGTCAGCTCATGACGGATCAAATTCCATTGTCGGCTGGTATCACGGGCGTATTTGAGAAACTTTTGTCCTTCTTTAGTCAATACAACCGTGCGATTATCACGATTAAACAACACAACGCCTAGCTCATCTTCTAAGTGTCGAATGTTTCGCGACAAGGCCGAAATACTGATATGGCATTCGTCGCTAGCGCGCCCGAAATTCAATGCCTCTGCTAACGCAAGAAATTGCTTGATCGTTTTAATGTTCATAACACACCTTCGCCTACGAACTACTCATAATAAACCATGTTTGCAAAAAGTGGGACACTATATTGCGAATATATCAATTTACGAAAAAATGTTACTAGGATAGATTAGCTCTACTCGCAGAACGCCATCAGAATCTTGCTTGGCGGCTGTGTCATCCATTTTTAATATCGGCATGCTGTTATGGCCGATACATTAAACATAAAAACTAGGAAATGTTTACCATGGCTAACTACTTCAATACATTGCCGCTACGCGAGCAACTAGAACAACTGGGCAAATGCCGTTTCATGGACATGTCAGAATTTGCGGATGGCGTAGAAGCGCTAAAAGGCAAAAAAATGGTTGTCATCGGTTGTGGTGCACAAGGTCTTAACCAGGGCTTGAACCTACGCGACTCTGGCCTTGATGTTTCTTACGCGTTGCGTCCAGAAGCCATCGCTCAAAAACGTCAGTCTTGGAAAAACGCCACAGAGAATGGTTTTACTGTTGGTACATACGAAGACTTGATTCCAACAGCTGATGTGGTTCTTAACCTAACACCAGATAAGCAACACTCTTCTGTTGTTGAAGCGGTTATGCCACTTATGAAAGAAGGCGCTTGCCTATCTTACTCTCACGGTTTCAACATCGTAGAAGAAGGCATGCAAATTCGTGACGACCTAACGGTTATCATGGTAGCACCTAAGTGCCCAGGTTCTGAAGTACGTGCTGAATACGTTCGTGGCTTTGGTGTTCCAACACTGATCGCTGTTCACGAAGACAACGACCCTAAAGGCGAAGGTCTAGCCCTAGCAAAAGCTTACGCAGTGGGTACTGGCGGTCATAAAGCAGGCGTTTTGATGTCTTCTTTCATCGCCGAAGTGAAATCTGACTTGATGGGTGAGCAAACTATCCTTTGTGGTATGTTGCAAACAGGCTCTATCCTTTGCTTCGACAAAATGGTTGAAGAAGGCATCGATCCAGGTTACGCCTCTAAATTGATCCAATACGGTTGGGAAACTGTAACTGAAGCATTGAAATACGGCGGCGTGACCAACATGCTAGATCGTCTTTCTAACCCAGCTAAAATCAAAGCATTTGATCTGGCTGAAGAACTTAAGCAAATCATGCGTCCTTTGTACAACAAGCACCAAGACGACATCATGAGCGGTCATTTTTCTAAAACCATGATGGAAGACTGGGCAAACGACGACAAAAACTTGCTTCAATGGCGTGCAGATACCGCTGAAACCAACTTCGAGAAAACGCCTGCTGGCGACGTAGAAATCTCTGAACAAGAGTACTTCGACAACGGTATCTTGATGGTGGCTATGGTGAAAGCAGGTGTTGAGCTAGCATTTGAAACCATGACGGCTGCGGGCATCATTGCAGAATCGGCTTACTACGAGTCTCTACATGAAACCCCACTCATCGCGAACACCATCGCTCGTAAGAAACTGTACGAAATGAACGCGACGATCTCTGATACAGCAGAATACGGTTGTTACCTATACAACCATGCTTGTGTGCCTCTATTGGCTGACTTCATGAAAGGCATCAAATCTGACGTCATCGGTAAAGGACTTTCTGTAGAAGACAATGGCGTAGACAACGCTCGTTTGATCGAAGTAAACACAGCGCTTCGCTCTCATCCAGTTGAAGCGGTAGGCTCTGTTTTACGTGGTCATATGGCGGACATGAAAAAAATCGTTTAATACGATTATTGCGCTCGCCAATACTTTGTTAACAATAGACTCGTATTGGCTTCGCTCATAACATCGTCATTTTCATTTAAAAAGCCGAGCTTCAGAACTCGGCTTTTTTGTCTTTCTTGTTCTCAACAAAACATTAGGAAATACCATGGGCAGCATCCGCTTAGACAATATTCTCTTCAACAAGGTAACGGTGAACTTTGATGATCGCTTTACGCTAAGCGAGATTAACTGGACCATTGAGCCCGACCAGCACTGGGTAATTACCGGTACAAACGGCGCGGGTAAATCGGCCTTGGCGGCTGTGCTTGCAGGCGTTGGCGAGATTGAAAATGGCACGATAACAGGCCTTCCACAAAATGTGGGATTGGTGTCTTTTGAAGCCCAAGCCGAACTGATTGCCAAAGAACTAAAAAAAGACGACGCCGACATCATGGACGTGATTTCCCTCGGCACGCCCGTTCATGAAATGATTTTCGATAACTGCCAAGACCCAGAATTGGCTCAAGCACTGGTAGAAAAGTTCGGTTTAAGCCAATTGCTTGACCGTGCCTTCCGTAAACTCTCCACAGGCGAAACGCGCAAAGTCATGCTGATTCGCGCTTTGTCCAGCAAGCCAGATGTATTAATTCTCGATGAACCCTTCGACGGCTTGGATGTGGATACCCTTGCCATGCTACAAGAACATTTGACAAGCATAGTCGATACCACCCCCATGATCATGGTGCTTAACCGATTTGATGAAATGCCAGATTTTATCACCCACATTGCGTATGTAGACAATGGCAAGCTGGCTCTAACAGTAGACAAAAAAGACGAAAATGCTTTTAACGAGCTTTATCAATTACTGCATCTGAAAACCACCGATCTCAGTGTGCCAGACGCCGACCCAGCGAATAAACTGCCAGAACTCGATCCAAACCAGCCACTGGTCAGACTCAAGCAAGCCACCATCAAATACGGCGATACCGTGATTGTCGATAAGCTAGATTGGACCATAGAACAAGGGCAACATTGGCAACTCAGCGGCCCCAATGGCAGTGGCAAAACGGGCGTTTTGTCATTGATTACCGGTGATCATCCACAATGCTATACCAACGATATTTTCGTCTTTGGGTTTCAGCGCGGTAACGGCGAAAGCATCTGGCAGATCAAACAATTTATCGGCTATGTTTCCACGGCACTACAGTGGGAGTACCGCGTCAGCACCAGCTGCAAAAACGTCATTATTTCCGGCTTTTACGACAGCATCGGCATGTACAGCAAATCCACCGATAACCAAAAGAAAATCGCCGGTCAATGGCTTGCACTATTAGGCATGGAAGACCGCGCTGACCAGCCCTTTAACAAACTCTCCTACGGCGACCAACGTTTATTACTCATCGCCCGCGCCATGGTGAAACACCCACCATTATTGATCCTAGACGAGCCCTGCCTTGGTCTCGACGACATGAACCGCCAACTTGTCCTCGCCCTAATCGAAAAAATCTGCGAAGGAAAAGAAACCACGGTGCTCTACGTCAACCACCACGCGGAAGACCAGATCAAAGGGATAGAAAACTACTTGGGACTAAAGAAGAATAACTAGCTTTTATTTGACCCACTGCCTTAGACAAAAAGTCATGTGACGCTTTATTTGGAAAACAAGGGCACACCTACTTCATATATAGCGTCACACTCGTTTTCAAAAGCTGATATATTAGGTTAACGAGCCTACAAAAACTGTCGCAAAGGACATTGCTGTGCCAAAAAACCAACCCTTTACTGACGAAGAAAAACGGCAGTTAGAAGCCAGATTAAAAAAACTGGAAAAAGAAGCTATCGTCCTTTTTTCCGCCCGTTGCGCATTACGAGTGTTTCCATTATTAGCAGAAACAGCCGGACCAAAGACGTATTTTTATTATTGGCCGGATCCAGACAAAACCAAGCATCTATTGGCCATTTGGCAAGCATTACTGATCCATAACCGTTATAATAAGAACCCCGACTTCGCCGCCGCCAGAGCCGCCGCCAGAGCCGCCGCCAGAGCCGACGCCGCCAGAGTCACCGCCGCCAGAGCCGACGCCGCCGTCTTCGCCGCCAGAGCCGCCGTCTTCGCCGCCTCCACCGCCGCCGCCAGAGCCGCCGCCAGAGCCGCCGCCGCCGCCAGAGCCGCCGCCGCCAGAGCCGCCACCACCGCCGCCGCCAGAGCCAGAACCGATTTTTTTCCAGATATTAAAACAGATTTAGAATCCGATTTAGCACAATTAGAAAGTGGTGAACACTCAGTATTATCAGCATCCCCCCTATGGCATCAACCTGATCAAGTTTATTTACGCTGGCTAGAAAAACATCTTCCTGAAGCATTAAGCCAGTTATCGACAGAACAACAATCGCCAAATATCAAAAAAATGATTGAGAATATTTGGCCTATCTATCAGGGAATTTTTAATGGCAAACCAGACAATCAAGCAATAGAAAGTACACTCGATCAATTGGAAGCCTATTTTTCTGACAAGAATAACGAAGAAGAAAATGACGCCACTATAGATCACACCAGCGCCCTACAATATTCTGTTGATGATTTTGAAAGCATCGCGGGCAATCGCCACAGCAGCCATCAATATGCGACAGAAGATAAGCTCAACCGTCAGAATCTAGTGAATACCTTAGCGGCTTTACTGCAAAACCAAAATAATCATCACCATCAGACCATTGGTTTATTAGGCCATTGGGGCGTTGGTAAAACTTCTGTTGTCGAGCTACTTAAAACTACCCTGCAAACGAAAAAAAACACAGACACCCCAGAGTTTTTATTTGCTGAGTTTAATGCTTGGGAGTACGAGCATACGGACAATCTGCAAGCAGGCATCGCCCAAGAAATGATTAAGGCGCTATCTAGCCCTGAACCGAAATCTGACCATAAGAAAAAAAACTATTGGCCTATACAAAAAGTTTTTCTAACGCTACGGTTTGCATGGAGTTTGCAGGGATGGAAGATATTAGCTCCCTTATTTCCTCTTGTTTTCGCACTTGCGCCTATTTGTTTTTTATACTTTTTTAAAACACTGTTTGAGCAAATAAATGAATCGGTGATATACATTTTTTCAACTGCTTGGTTCATCGGTTTTTTGTACCCAACGTGGAAAGAACTTAAGACAGTGTTTGCAGGAGCGCTAGCAAAAGAGTTTTTAACCTACTTAAAATTACCTGATTATGGCGAACACTTAGGCACAATTCCGGTAATGCGTGAGCACATTAAGAAACTCACCAAGGTACGTTTGGGTAATGAAAAACGCTTGCTATATGTGGTAGATGATTTAGACCGCTGTGGACACAAGGGCATTGTTAAAGTACTCGAAGCAGTGCGAATGGTGCTAGATTTAGACAATGTCATAGTGGTAATCGCCGTAGACCAACGCATTGCCCTAGCGGCGCTGGCGCTTAATTACAAAGAACTCGCCACACAGCATCACATTGAAGATCCTAGACTCATCGCTCGCGATTACTTAGCAAAAATCATCCACCTTCCTATCGTATTGACTGAGCCCGATGAAGCGTCTGTATCCAGTTACCTTGAACACCTCTGGGAACAAACCAGTTCACCAGAAAGTAAAGCGCTAGCCGAAAAGGCAGACATCTTACCCCAAGAGGATGAAAACTTTATTAAAACAAATAACACCAACAACACAGATGAAGCAAACCAGACAGATGGTATTGGTCAAGAAGCAAAGACCGAACAAGAAGGAAACGTCACTAGACAGAATACTGAAAAAACCAACACAGAAACGTCGGAAACAGACTCTCCCATTGAAAAAAACGAAACAGTAGCTCCCACAAAAGATATTAAACAAATAGAACAACTCACCGAGCCACAAAAACGTGCCTTCACTTATTGGCTTAAGCATTTCGAGTTATCTAACCCTCGTCAGATAAAACGTTTGAATAACAGCTTTAATCTACTTCGTAATTTTTACTCCGGAGAGGATAAAGAGTCAGTAGAAGTAACAACCGAAGAAGCAGGAAGTGAACATGCCTTCCCCATGATGGTGACGCTGTTTGCTTTTGAATACCTGAACAATCTTGATGACATACAAAAGCGGCAAAAATTAAAAAAACTGATTAATAAAGAAAGTGATGATTTAACTAAGAAGGAAGAGGTATATCTAACAGACCACAAAATAACGCCATTGGTAATTGAGCTGGCAAACCTTAGCTTAAAAAACACCACCATGATCCTAGGTATTGAGCCCTTCGTCCTTCCAGGAATTGATATAAATACTAGATAATGAACCGCCAACTTGTCCTCGCGCTGATTGAGAAAATTTGTGAAGGCAAAGAAACCACGGTTCTCTACGTCAACCACCACGCGGAAGACCAGATCAAAGGGATAGAGAATTACTTGGGGTTGAAGAATAACTAGCCCCTTGACGATTCTTCTGATCAAAGGTAAAAATAGAGCTATGAAAAACGTATCCCTTACTCAACAACGAATTATTATCATCATTCCTAGGAGTGGTGGGCTCGTTGTTGAGTAAATAAAGCAAACCCGCCCAAGAGGCGGGTTTCTTTTTTCGGCTTCTTGGGTGTTAACAGGAAGCCGATATGAGCACTCAAGACTCCCCTTCGCATTTAGCCCCCGAGGCGAATAATCCCTCTGCATCTGAGCGTTTTTCGTTCGTGGATGCTGAACAGGCTGTGCTGACATTTTGGCAGGACAAACAGATTTTTAAGCGTTCTCTTGCCGCGTCGAAAAATAAACCCGACTATGTGTTTTACGATGGCCCGCCGTTTGCAACGGGTTTGCCCCATCATGGTCATCTGGTGGCATCGACCATCAAAGACATCATCCCGCGTTACTTTACGATGAAAGGATTCCATGTAGACCGCCGTTTTGGTTGGGATTGTCATGGTTTGCCCATCGAGCATGAAATCGATAAATCCCTTGGTATGTCCGCCAAAGAAGCGGTTGAATCACTGGGTATCGCCCGTTACAACGGGGAATGCCGTGGCATTGTTCAGCGTTATGCCAGCGAATGGGAAAAGACCATCACGCGCCTTGGCCGCTGGGTAGATTTTGACAACGATTATCGCACCATGGAGCCTTGGTATATGGAATCCGTTTGGTGGGTCTTCAAACAATTGTGGGACAAAGGACTCGTCTACCAAGGCGACAAGGTCATTGCCTATTCCACTGAGCTGGAAACCGTATTATCCAATTTTGAAGCCAGTTCTAACTACAAAGAAGTTCAAGACCCTGCAGTCACAGTGTTGTTTAAACTCGTAGAGGAAGAAGCTTATTTTGCAGCATGGACGACGACTCCTTGGACATTGCCTTCAAACCTTGCCCTGTGTGTTGGCCCAGATATCCCTTATGTCAAAGTACATGATGACTCTATAAACAAAACTCTTTGGCTCGCCGAGGCGCAACTGGAATCTGTGTGCAAAGGCCGTGATGTAGAGGTGCTTGATAGAGTTGTGGGAGCAGACTTGAGTGGTAAACGCTATGAACCGCTTTTCCCCTATTTTAGCCACTTGAATGAGTCCGGCGCTTTCCAAGTATTTGCCGATGATTTTGTCTCAACTGGCAGTGGTACAGGTATTGTCCACATGGCACCCGCTTTTGGCGAAGACGATAACCGCGTCTGCAAAGCCAATGGTCTACACGCCTCTGTTTGCCCTCTGGACAGCCGTGGCCGCTTCACCCATGAAGTGACAGACTTCGAGAGCTTGTATGTGAAAGACACGGATAAAGCCATCGTGCAAACATTAAAAGCGCGTGATCTTTTGTACCGTCAGGAAACCATCACCCATAGTTATCCTTTTTGCCCTCGCTCCGATACGCCCATCATCTATCGCTCTGTGCCCTCTTGGTACATCAAGGTAGAGCAAATGCGTGCCGAACTACAGGCCAACAACGAACAGATCAATTGGGTGCCAGAGCATATCCAGCAAGGCCGAATGGGAAAATGGTTAGAAGGGGCGATCGATTGGTCGGTATCGCGTAACCGCTATTGGGGTACTCCACTGCCAATCTGGGTAAACGATACAACAGGAAAACACTTATGCCTTGGCTCTATAGAAGAGTTAAAAAACTACACTGGCGTCACTGTCGACGATTTGCATCGCGATCATGTTGATGAACTGACTTTCTCCCTTCCAGAGGAGCCAGGCACCTATCGACGCATTGCGGAAGTATTCGACTGCTGGTTTGAGTCCGGCGCCATGCCTTATGCACAAGTGCACTATCCGTTTGAAAATAAAGGGCAATTTGAGCAAAACTTCCCAGCTGCGTTTATCGCAGAAGGAGTGGATCAAACACGAGGCTGGTTTTATACCTTACAAGTTCTCAGCCAATGTTTGTTCGGGCGACCAGCGTTTAAAAACGTTATCGTCAATGGCATCGTGATGGCGGAAGATGGCAAGAAAATGTCCAAGCGCCTCAAAAACTACACGCCCCCTGATACTCTGATGGAGCACTACGGGGCGGATGCTTTGCGTCTCTATTTGATCAACTCAGGCTTGGTAAAGGCGGAAGAGCAACGTTTTTCTGATGCTGGCGTACAAGATATGGTGCGTCAGGTCTTGTTGCCTTGGCTCAATGGTTTTCGCTTCTTCTCGACTTACGCCGAGATCGACCAATGGCAAGACACTGGATCGGACAAACCCTCTGATAACATCTTGGATCAGTGGATATTGTCTCGCCTGCAAACCTTAACAACCAAGGTCAATCAGGAGATGCAAGCCTACCATCTCTACAACGTGGTGCCTGCGCTATTTGAGTTTATCGAAGATCTCACCAATGGCTATATCCGTTTGAATCGAGCCCGATTTTGGCAAAAAGAATGGAATGAAGACAAACAACAGGCTTATGACACTTTGTACTCTTGTTTGGATACATTTGGTACGTTAATGGCACCTTTTACGCCCTTCCTTGCGGAACATCTATACCAAGAGCTGCTGCCTTTTTCAGCTAACGATAGGCCAGACTCTGTGCATTTGTGTGACTACCCCACAGCGAATACGGCATTAAAAGACGAAGACTTAGAAGCCAGTGTCGCTCGTGTTCAGCATATCTTGGTAATGGGTCGTCAATTGCGTAACGATTTGAAAATCAAACTAAAAACCCCGCTCAAATCGCTGACCGTATTGCATAAAGAGGCTCAGGTACTAAACGACATCGCTCGTTTGGCGGATTACATTCAAACCGAGCTGAACATCAAAGACGTATTCTTTAGCCAACAAGAGAATGACTTCATCGATTTCTACGCTAAAGCGAATTTCCCTGTTTTGGGCAAACGTCTTGGCAAGCAAATGAAACACTATGCAGCACGCATTGCGCAACTCAATGAGCAAGAGCTGGGGCATCTAGAAACCCACGGGCAAATCGAGGTGGACGGGCAAGTTTTAACCAAGAGGAGATTCACGTCTATCGTCAGGCCAAAGCAGGTACGCACACCACATCCAACCGTTTTGTGTCGATCAGCATCGACCCAGAACTGACAGAAGAACTGGTGGCAGAAGGCGCCATGCGAGAGATAGTCAGCCATATTCAGAAAATGCGTAAACAACAGGGCTACAAGGTATTGGATCGTATCGACATTAGCATTGAAGCGAGTGACGAACTGGCTCATTGGTGTCAGCAACACCTTGATTACATCAAGACAGAAACCTTGGCAGATAAACTGCATTTTACGAGTTTATCTGAGACGATTACCCCCTTAGTGACGGATCTGGGCATGGTTAAAGTCATGGTTGATTTAAGCAACTAGCAATTAATATGAATCAGACTTCATCGACCTATGGGCATATCTTCTCACCTATGGGTCGATGGAACATCACACTCTAACGCTATTGATTTTGCCCATATTTGGTGCGTTTATAATATAGACAGACATCTCGGCTCCCTATCACAAACCAACTTACTCAACAGTGCTCGAAAAAAAATTAACCGGACAGTTGAAAAACAAGCCTTTCAAGTGTTTATCACTAGCGGATAGCTATGCGTTCATATTTTTGTCATTATTTGGTGGCTCTGCTTGCATAGTTTTGCCATTATTCGATAACTGTAAACTAAACTGGGTTGATCAGGGCGTCATAAAACAAACAAATCTTATGCCTTTGTTTGACTGAATCCTTTAACCACAACAGGAGGGCCTAGCAATGTATAGAGCAATAAAACCCTGTTTTTCAGTGCTGATAGAGTACCCAAACTATACCCCCAAGTGGGTACATCATGTCTGTAAAAGTGAGTGGTAGTATTTTTGCAATACGGGAGTAGAGCACCCCTCCAGTAAAAATGGGCCGATAACGACCCTAGCCACGATATGGTAAAAGCTGGGCTCATAATTAAATTAATCAATAAGGTGATTCGGCAACGGCCAGCACTGTGATTTTTTACCCGGTATTCCCCAGAGGATGAGGATTCAGTTGCAGGTACTGGCAACCTTGTATAAAGCTTAATGATTAGTATTCACCTTGGAGGTCTGACGTTGTCAGACTAAGTGTTTTGCGAATTTGATAGGCCCTTTTATTATGACACAAACATTGGCAACAGAGCGAACGGCGTCCCCCACTACATCAGAGCAAGAACGAGCAACCGGTGCCCCCGCACGGGAAGCTTCATCCATTACCTTAGAAGGTGTCAAAAAATCCTTTAGCCGCCATGCCATTGCATTAGATGGTGTTGACCTAACCATTCACCCCGGTGAATTCTTTACCCTACTTGGGCCATCAGGATGTGGCAAGACCACTCTGCTACGCATTCTGGCAGGCTTGGATATCGCCAATAGCGGCGTAGTAAAAATCGGCGGCAAGGATGTCACCGAAATACCGTCCCACAAACGCAGCATCAATACAGTATTTCAGTCTTACGCCCTGTTTCCCCATCTAAACGTTGAAGACAACATTGCCTTTGGCCTTAAAATGCAGGGTGTGGACAAAGCCGAACGGGATCGCCGAGTGCGAGACATGGCGGAGTTTATCAAGTTAAGCCCCCTGCTGGGACGCCGCATTGAACAGCTCTCCGGCGGTCAACGCCAACGTATAGCCCTGGCCCGAGCCCTAGTCTGTGAGCCAGATGTATTACTGCTCGACGAACCACTTTCGGCCCTAGATGCTGGCCTACGCGGCCAGTTGCAGGTCGAGCTGCAACGTATACAACGCCGCCTGGGGATGACCTTTGTATTCGTCACCCACGATCAGCAAGAAGCCATGGTCATGTCGGACCGAATTGCGGTACTCAATGCGGGCAAGATTCAGCAGTTGAGTACACCCAGGGAGATTTTCGAACGCCCCACCAATACCTTCGTGGCACGTTTTATGGGCCACACAAACTTGTTCGATATCACCGCTCGGCAGGCAAATAAACTGGAAACCCCACTGGGGACCCTTGAAGTTGAAACCCAAACTCAAGGCAACAAGGTGTTGATCCGCCCAGAGACCATTGAAATAGGGCCCGATGCCGCCCAGTACGCCAACCAGTTTACGGCATTGGTGAAAGAGCATTTCTACCGAGGCAGCTTTATCGAATACCGATTACAGATCGGTGACGTCTCTCTGGTGGCGCTGAGCAGTAATCAGGGCCAGAAGTTTTACAATGTCGGGGAACAGGTGCTCATCAGTGTTTGTCCAGAAGATATTGTCACCGTGGACAGCGAGGAGTAATCATGTCTCAATCGTCATTCACTATCTCCCAACGCCGCCTACAGCTTCGCGAAACGCTACACCTTTTATGGACTACGGCACCGGGTGCGTTATGGATCATCATCTTTCTAGTGCTGCCCAGTCTGTACCTAGTGAGCATGGCTTTCATGACCAACGGCACCTATGGCCAGCCCGGCATGCCACTCACTCTGGACTCGTTCCGTCAGCTGGCGGGTTTCGGCTTTCTGGGCTGGAGCCCTGGTAATATTTACACCTTGCTGCGCTCTCTTTGGCAGACTCTGCTAGCCACTGGCCTGGTGGTGGTACTGTCTTATCCGCTGGCCTACTACATCACCACCTGCCGAGTCTCCCTGCGCCCCATCATGCTGCTGGCGGTGGTGCTGCCGTCCTGGACCAATCAGGTTATCCGCGCGTTTGGCTGGATGAACCTGCTCGCCCCGGAAACCCCATTGTCCAATTTTGCCCAGTGGATGGGATGGATTCCGCCCCATCTAGGACTATTCCCCTCAAACTTTGCTGTGACCATCGGCCTAGTTTACAACTTTCTACCTTTCATGATACTGCCCCTTTACTCTGCTTTTGAAAAACTCGATATCCATCTGATTGAAGCAGCAAGGGATCTTTATGCTTCACCAGTCAAGGCCTTCTGGGCGGCGGTTTTTCCGCAGACTCTGCCCGGCCTGCTGGCTGGAGTCGTGCTGGTGGCCGTGCCAGCCTTTGGCATGTACGTAGTGCCTGAATTACTGGGCGGCGGGCGCTCCATGATGATCGGCAACCTGGTCGCCACCCAGTTTACAGGTGCTTCTAACTGGCCCTACGGCGCTGCTGGTGCCCTCCTCATGCTGGTGGCCACTCTAGTGGGTATTTTTCTACTACGCAGACTCGGCAAACGGGTTGGCGGTGGTGAGGAGGTGGTCATATGAGTCGACGTTCCTTTAAAGCTTCTCTTACTATCTACTGGTGGCTACTGCTGTTTTTTTTGTACTTACCGCTCGCGGTGGTAGTGCTATTCTCCTTTAACTCGATCAACAGTGCTGCCACCTTTGAGTCCTTTTCCCTGCGCTGGTATCGGGAATTATTTTCCGACAGTCAGGTACTGAGTGCCCTTAGTAATAGTCTGATACTGGCGATCTCTTCTTCGGTGATTGCTCTGCTGTTCGGCTCCCTGATTGGCTATGGCCTATACCGGCATCGGCACCGCAGACTTGGCTGGCTCATTATTCTTATCTACCTGCCGATTGTGATGCCGGATATTGTTTTTGGGATCTCCGACATGACCTTCTTTGTGCGCCTCAACAGCCTCACTGGATGGTTGTCTCCCGGACTTGATACCATGATCCTCTCTCATGTTACTTTCGAGATTCCCTTTGTGGCACTGATTGTCTATTCCCGTTTTGTGGGGCTTGACGCCACCTTGTTCGATGCGGCTAAGGACCTATACGCTTCACCGATTAAGCGCACCCTGCACTTTATTATTCCGGCCATTAAGCCAGCATTAATCTCGGCTTTTTTCCTCTCGTTCACCTTATCGATCGATGATTTCGTGATCAGTTTTTTTACCGCAGGGCCGCAAAGTTCGACCCTGCCGATTTATATCTGGGGAGCCGTCAAGAAAGGGATAACACCGGAAATCAATGCAGTAGGAGCACTTATGATTGGTGCGGTCATTGTGGCCGCAATAATTAGCCTGCTGGTGACGCGTCGCCAGCCTCGTCAGGACTCATAAGAGTCTTAGTTAAATCAAACATCCACAGAGTGTGGTCAGGAGCATTAATATGAATAATCAGACAAAACGATGGTTGGTCGGGCTCGGGAGCGCGCTCTTGATGTCAACCACAGCGCATGCCGCAGATCAAAAGCTATTTTTGTTTAACTGGAGCCAGTATATGGATCCGGCTATCATCAAGGCGTTTGAGAAAAAGTACCATGTTGACGTGGTACAGAGTTATTACGGTTCTCTCGATGAAATGTACGCCAAGCTGCAGGCCGGCGGCGACTCCCAATACGATATCATAGTACCGTCCAACTATTTCGTGCCGCGTCTAGTCAAAGCGGGTCTGGTGCAGCCCCTTAACAAGGCTGAACTGCCTAATCTAGGCAATGTAATGGATCGCTTCAAAAACCCTTCCTACGATCCGGGCGAGAAATACACCGTCCCCTATCAATGGGGTGTCACAGGTATCGTCTACAATGCCAAGGTCTTCCCCCACGCTCCAGACAGCTGGTCTCTGCTGTTTGATCCTAAAGAAAACGAGGGCCAGCCATTTTCTATGATTTCTGATGGTCAGGTCCTGTTTGGTGCGGCCTGCGCCTACCTAGGCAAAGGTTATGACTGTACTGGTCAGCAGAACTGGGTGGATGCTGCCAAATTGGTTTTGAAAACCAAGAAACGCAGCAACTTTACCGGCTTTATCGATGGTACCCCGGTTTTACAGCAGGTGGCCCGTGGAGTGACTCAGATAGGAATGACCTATAACGGAGATTTCCTAGCCGATAAAGAATCCAATCCCCAAGGATTCAAGGATCTAAAGTTTATGATCCCGAAAGAAGGAGCCGAAGTATGGGTAGATTCCATGATGATTCCCCGTCGCGCTCCCCATCCGAAACTAGCTCATGAATTTATCAATTTCATCCTTAACCCAAAGATTGGGGCCCAGTTGTCTAATTACAATATGTATTCAACACCCAATAAAGCGTCTGTACAGTACCTAGATCCTCTTCTACGTAAGCCGCCTGCCCTGCCAACGCCGGAGCAAATGAAGCGTTTGGAATTCACCCCTAGCCTAGACGGTAAACAGTTGCAACTTTTCCAACAAATTTGGAGCGATGTGAAATCACGTTAAAGGCTACTGGGCGGAGCCATACTGATGGTGCTGGCTCCGCTTTAGTCGAATCAAAGTAAGATGATAGATTTATCTACAGAATAAGAATCATTATAGACCTTTGCACGACATCGCGAGTAAAGCTTAGATAAAGCAAAATAGACGAAAAAGCAAAGTTTATGCTCCATAAATAGGTGCTTTGAGTCTGTTTTTAACACGCTATTGACATACCCAGCAGTCATGCAAAAGTCCCTATTATGACAATAACACTGAGGGAACACTGTGAACCATACTTTACGCTCAATGACTTTAGTACTGACTTGTATAGCTAGCCTATCGGTTAATGCCGATCCGAAAACACCAGGCACTCATAAAGGCTATTCCACCATTGATATGACCACCGCCGGCATGCCAAAGGATGTGAAAATGATTTCTGTTGCGGATCTCAAACAAGAGCTCCAAGGCAAAGCACCTTTTGCTGTTGGCTTTGATATCGATGAGACCCTGTAACAGATTCTGTGTAACTGCCATTTAGTTAAGGTGCTTTTCGAGACGCTCCTCGAACTCAATAATAAATCGACTCATTGCTTGGCGCCAGTTCTGAATTGGCATCGTCCATTTCTTACTGGCTTCTTTAATGGCAAGGTATACCATTTTCCTCGCAGAATCATCGCTTGGGAAGACTTTACGTTTTTTAATGGCTCTACGGATAACACTGTTCAGGGACTCAATCGCATTCGTTGTGTAGATCGCTTTTCGGATATCGTCAGGGTAATTAAACAACGTATTGAGGTGATGCCAGTGATTGCGCCATGATTTGGTAATTTGCGGGTATTGATCGTCCCAGATGTCGCCGAAACGATCTAACTCTAGCAAGGCTTCTTCTTCCGTTGCGGAGCGGTAAACTTGCTTTAAATCCGCCGTCACTGCTTTATAGTCTTTCCATGATACATATTTCAATGAGTTGCGTACCATGTGTACGATGCACAGTTGGATGTTAGTTTGTGGGAAAACAGCATTGATGGCTTCTGGGAAGCCTTTTAGACCATCAACACAAGCGATGAGAATATCTTCTACGCCGCGCTGCTGAAGCTCAGTGAGGACGTTGAGCCAGAACTTCGCACCTTCGTTCTCCGCAATCCACATGCCCATGAGTTCTTTATGACCTTCAGTGTTGATACCGAGTGCCAAGAAGATCGATTTATTGATGACGCGTTTATCTTGGCGGATTTTCAACACAATACAATCAAGATACACAATGGGGTAGATGGCATCCAAAGGGCGTGCTTGCCATTCAGTCACTTGCTCAATGACCGCATTGGTAACGCGTGATACCAGTGTTGGAGATATCTCGGCACCATACCATTCATCGAAGGCATTGACGATGTCTCGGGTACTCATGCCTTGCGCATAGAGCCACAGGATTTTATCGTCCATAGAAGTGAATCGGGATTGGTGTTTTTTGACCAGCTTGGGTTCAAAAGAGCCTTCTCGGTCACGAGGCGTATCCAGTTCAAACTCACCATCTTCCGTCTTAATACGCTTGCTATTCTTGCCATTACGACTATTGGTTGAGGTGGACTTTTGATGTCTCTCGTA
The DNA here is from genome assembly GCF_056173505.1 of Marinomonas sp. 63XJN7_7_ISO-PGPR-S23-202. Classification (NCBI taxonomy): domain Bacteria; kingdom Pseudomonadati; phylum Pseudomonadota; class Gammaproteobacteria; order Oceanospirillales; family Oceanospirillaceae; genus Marinomonas; species Marinomonas sp. 63XJN7_7_ISO-PGPR-S23-202. Next base: position 4,337,733 of record NZ_CM149677.1, read on the forward strand.
ACCCAGATGGTCATCCATTTCTGCATTCAATGCCGCTTCAACGGTAATCTTCTTCAGCATTTGGCTAAATTCGTTGAGATCCTCAGGCGTTTTAATTCCCTTGGCGGCTTCTTTTGCGAACGCTTCAAGTTCTTTTTTGTTCATTTGCATCTACCTATCCTTAATTCTTAATAGAATATGTTGTGGTAGGCAGTTACACAAAATTAGTTACAGTCTCATCGATGATACAACCTTGTTTAGCTCTCCCGTCTTTTATCGTGGCCAACAAGAATTCTCACCAAATGGTTACTCTTATTTAAGCAATCAAAAGTTTTGGGACAAGGCGAACTGTGGGTGGGACAAATTCAGTATGCCCAAACACATTGCAAAAGAGTTAATTGCCATGCACCAGCAACGTGGTGATAGTATCTACTTTATTACGGGTCGCACTGGCTCTAAGTGTCATTTTACGACAGAGTATTTGAAAAAGACCTTTGATATCAAAAACATGCACAATGTCATTTTTGCTGGATCTAGCCGTACTGAATATACAAAAACGAAATACATAAAACAGCATGATATCAAGATTTATTATGGTGATGCCGATGGAGATATCATTTCGGCACGTAATGCGGGCGCGGAAGGCATTCGAGTTATGCGTGCAGCCAATTCTAGCTATAAACCGATTCCAAAGAATGGAATCTATGGCGAGCGAGTCCTAAAAGACTCCCAATACTAGGCACTCGACTTCCTTAACTATAGGTATTTAAAAGCCGCAAACTATTTTCCTTGCGGCTTTCTATTTTCTTTAATGCATTCGTATCAAAGCAGATCAAAATCCTCTATTCCAGATCATGACTGTTGTTACGCTCTTCAGGCAGGTCAGATAAATACTCAACAAATTCCACTTCATAGCCAGATGGGTCGATAAAATAGACATTTTTTCGGTGTGGATTTTCTGGCCCTCTGTGCGCCTCCTGAAAGCCCGCCAACCTTATACGATTGATAACAGCCTCTAGATTATTAGTGACATAAGCAAAGTGAGCCAGTCCAACTCGATGACTCTTAAGGTCGCGATTTTCTCCAGCACCATTATCATTAAAGGTAAGAAATTGATAATCATCACCAAAGTGCACCCAATTGCGCTGGACACCATACCAATTCGATGTGCCTTGGGCACGAATGCGCCAATGAGGAAATACAGCTTTGTAAAAGGTTAACGTTTCATCCATGTTTTTCACGACTAAGTTAAGATGTTCCAGTCTCATACTTTTTCTCCTTAATTACCTTGTCAGGTTGGAATAAACGAAGGCAAAAACACACCATAGCAGCCTTCTGTGTAGAAAGTGTCTTCACTATAGAACCTCAAGTTATATTGAGGTAAAGTGTTTTTTTAGATTTTTTCTCATTTATTTTTTTAAGACTGGAAAGATTATGAAAACAGAGGAACTAACCGTAGGCTACATGGCAAAACGCTGCGGCGTTAATGTCTCAACACTGCATTTTTATGAAGAAAAAGGCTTAATTAAAAGTTGGCGTAATCAGGGAAACCAGCGTCGTTATCATCGAGATACCTTACGCCGAATATCGGTTATAAAGGCCGCTCAGAAAGTCGGCATCACATTAGATAACATTAAGCAGGCCCTTGACTCACTACCAGAAAATCGCACACCGACGAAAGAAGATTGGCAGCTTCTTGCATCAAACTGGAATGAAGAATTAAACGCCCGAATTGCATATCTAGAAAATCTTCGCGACTCACTAACAAGCTGTATTGGCTGCGGCTGCTTGTCCTTAACTCAGTGTCCCATCTACAACGACCAAGACAAACTCGCCACCGAAGGCACGGGCCCGATTCTCTTAGATCGAAAAGTATCCATGAAATAAAAGCGAGATCAATGAGACTTAATAGCATGTCTTTTTATCACTTACACAACCATTGGTTTTGTTTCTTAAGTCAAGTCCACGAGACAGATACTATATTCGACTTTCATGACTATTGAGTTCACGCAGAAATGTTGAACCTGCGAAACAGTGAGAGACCTGACAAGGTGAGAGCCATCAATGGGTCTATGTAAAGGCAGAGGGTTGATTTCACGCTTCCTCTTTGAAAAGATACACTAAGATCAATCGTCACCTTGGCGTTTGATTCGCGCAGACGCGTTGAGCCTGCGAAACAGGCGCAAGCGAATACAATGCCAAGGTGGCAATCTGCAAAGCCATAGATTAGTAATGACGATAACTGGGAGCGGCGTGAGACGATGCCCTAACGGATCTGCGTCTAATTTTTAGGGGGGTTGACTCCCCTTTTTACTTTTTTGGATTTTCTGTAGACGAAAAAAAGCCCCAATAGCATAGCTATCAGGGCCTTCTTAAATTAAATCTTGATAACGACCTGCTATCACATGACTTTCTAATTCAATCAAGCCCACACTACCATCGGCGATGGCAAGCGCCTGCGGCGAAAAAAGAGTCACTTCTGAGTTCCGAGATGGGATCAGGTGGTTCAACCCAGCTGATGGTTTAAAACGTTTCTTGAAACGAAAAAAGCCCTGACAGCATAAGCTATCAGGGCTTTCTCAAATTAAATCTTGATAACGACCTACTCTCACATGGGATCTCCCACACTACCATCGGCGATGGCACTTTTCACTTCTGAGTTCGGGATGGGATCAGGTGGTTCAATGCCTCTATGATCATCAAGAAAACTGGCTTGCGTTTGTTATGGCGGCTTTGTGTTTTCCTGTCCATAACTCGCAAATTCGTTTACTTGTCTCTGTTAACAATTCATTTTGAAATAGCGACAATCAAGCGTTAAACCGGATCGTATTCTGTGTCTTTTGTGTGTCTTACGACCTCCATGGAAGGAGGAAGTGCTGGAATGGTCAGGAACCATCTCCAGTAAAACCACTTTGGTGTTATATGGTCAAGCCTCACGAGCAATTAGTATTGGTTAGCTCAATGCCTCACAGCACTTACACACCCAACCTATCAACGTCCTCGTCTCGAACGGCTCTTTAGGGAACTTATGTTCCAGTGAGATCTTATCTTAAGGGAGGCTTCCCGCTTAGATGCTTTCAGCGGTTATCCCGTCCGAACATAGCTACCCGGCAATGCCACTGGCGTGACAACCGGAACACCAGAGGTTCGTCCACTCCGGTCCTCTCGTACTAGGAGCAGCTCCTCTCAAATCTCAAACGTCCACGGCAGATAGGGACCGAACTGTCTCACGACGTTCTAAACCCAGCTCGCGTACCACTTTAAATGGCGAACAGCCATACCCTTGGGACCGGCTTCAGCCCCAGGATGTGATGAGCCGACATCGAGGTGCCAAACACCGCCGTCGATGTGAACTCTTGGGCGGTATCAGCCTGTTATCCCCGGAGTACCTTTTATCCGTTGAGCGATGGCCCTTCCATTCAGAACCACCGGATCACTAAGACCTACTTTCGTACCTGCTCGACGTGTCTGTCTCGCAGTTAAGCGTGCTTTTGCCTTTACACTCTATGCATGATTTCCGACCATGCTGAGCACACCTTCGTGCTCCTCCGTTACTCTTTGGGAGGAGACCGCCCCAGTCAAACTACCCACCACACAGTGTCCTCGATCCGGATTACGGACCTGAGTTAGAACCTCAAACATACCAGGGTGGTATTTCAAGATTGGCTCCAATAGAACTGGCGTCCTATCTTCAAAGCCTCCCACCTATCCTACACAAGTAGGTTCAAAGTTCACTGTGAAGCTATAGTAAAGGTTCACGGGGTCTTTCCGTCTAGCCGCGGATACACAGCATCTTCACTGCGATTTCAATTTCACTGAGTCTCGGGTGGAGACAGTGCCGCCATCATTACGCCATTCGTGCAGGTCGGAACTTACCCGACAAGGAATTTCGCTACCTTAGGACCGTTATAGTTACGGCCGCCGTTTACTTGGGCTTCGATCAAGAGCTTCGCTTACGCTAACCCCATCAATTAACCTTCAAGCACCGGGCAGGCGTCACACCCTATACGTCCACTTTCGTGTTTGCAGAGTGCTGTGTTTTTAATAAACAGTTGCAGCGGCCTGGTATCTTCGACCGACTAGTGCTTACGGAGCAAGTCCTTCACACCGGCCGGCGTACCTTCTCCCGAAGTTACGGTACCATTTTGCCTAGTTCCTTCACCCGAGTTCTCTCAAGCGCCTTGGTATTCTCTACCTGACCACCTGTGTCGGTTTGGGGTACGGTTCATGTATATCTGAAGCTTAGAAGTTTTTCCTGGAAGCATGGCATCAACCACTTCACCCAAAAGAGGGCTCGTCATCAATTCTCGGTCTTAAGAGGAACCGGATTTGCCTAATTCCTCAACCTACTACCTTAAACACGGACAACCATCGCCGTGCTGGCCTAGCCTTCTCCGTCTCTCCATCGCAATATACATAAGTACAGGAATATTAACCTGTTTCCCATCGACTACGCATTTCTGCCTCGCCTTAGGGGCCGACTCACCCTGCCCTGATTAACATGGGACAGGAAACCTTGGTCTTCCGGCGGGGAAGTTTTTCACTCCCCTTATCGTTACTCATGTCAACATTCGCACTTCTGATACCTCCAGCCTGCCTTACAGCTTGACCTTCAACGGCTTACAGAACGCTCCTCTACCGCTCATCCTAAGATGAACCCGTAGCTTCGGTGTACAGTTTGAGCCCCGTTATATCTTCCGCGCAGGCCGACTCGACTAGTGAGCTATTACGCTTTCTTTAAAGGATGGCTGCTTCTAAGCCAACCTCCTAGCTGTCTAAGCCTTCCCACATCGTTTCCCACTTAACTGTAACTTTGGGACCTTAGCTGACGGTCTGGGTTGTTTCCCTTTTCACGACGGACGTTAGCACCCGCCGTGTGTCTCCCGCGCTAACACTCACTGGTATTCGGAGTTTGCATGGGGTTGGTAAGTCGGGATGACCCCCTAGCCCAAACAGTGCTCTACCCCCAGTGGCAATACGCGAGGCGCTACCTAAATAGCTTTCGAGGAGAACCAGCTATCTCCGAGCTTGATTAGCCTTTCACTCCTATCCACAAGTCATCCCCGGACTTTTCAACGTACGTGGGTTCGGTCCTCCAGTTAGTGTTACCCAACCTTCAACCTGCTCATGGATAGATCGCCCGGTTTCGGGTCTATTCCCAGCAACTAAACGCCCTATTAAGACTCGGTTTCCCTACGCCTACCCTATGCGGTTAAGCTTGCTACTGAAAATAAGTCGTTGACCCATTATACAAAAGGTACGCAGTCACGGAACAAGTCCGCTCCCACTGCTTGTACGTACACGGTTTCAGGATCTATTTCACTCCCCTCACAGGGGTTCTTTTCGCCTTTCCCTCACGGTACTGGTTCACTATCGGTCAGTCAGGAGTATTTAGCCTTGGAGGATGGTCCCCCCATCTTCAGACAGAATAACACGTGTTCCGTCCTACTCGTTTTCATGCCTAAGGCGTTTTCGTATACGGGGCTATCACCCTTTACAGCGATCCTTTCCAGAATCTTCTACTAACACCAAAGCCACTTAAGGGCTAATCCCCTTTCGCTCGCCGCTACTCAGGGAATCTCAATTGATTTCTTTTCCTAAGGGTACTTAGATGTTTCAGTTCCCCTCGTTCGCCTCGTATGACTATGTATTCATCATACGATACCCGCAAGCGGGTGGGTTTCCCCATTCGGACATCTCGGGATCAAAGCTTGTTTATCAACTCCCCCGAGCTTTTCGCAGATTACCACGTCCTTCATCGCCTCTGACTGCCAAGGCATCCACCGTGCACGCTTGGTCACTTGACCATATAACCCAAAATAGTTTTTAGAGTGAAGTTACCTCCGCTCTCTACTTAAGTCACATACCAAAGAGCTTTTGTCCCTCTCTGGATTTACGATATTAGATCGTCACCCCCTCATCAGAAGGAAATAAGATGAGAAAAGTGCAATCCACCGGTTTGACGCTTGATTATCGTCTATTTCAAAATTCGAATTGTTAAAGAGCAAGTTTAGTGCAAAGCACTAAGTCAGAGACTAGGAATCCTCAGTCGATACCGATTAGAAAATAATTTCCCTTCTCGATTAACTGTCCAAGCATCTTGCTTAAGGCTTTGTTTGTCGTATTGTATGATCACCGATATGGTGGAGCTATGCGGGATCGAACCGCAGACCTCCTGCGTGCAAAGCAGGCGCTCTCCCAGCTGAGCTATAGCCCCATATCGTGTGCAGATCCCAGTTTTAAAAGACTTAAAACTTATTATTAACCTTACCAAAGTTGTCTTAGAACGCGGCATGATGTTGCGACGCATAGTTCACTATGCGAGTGGCATCATAACAAAGTTATAAGAAAACTTGGTGGGTCTGGGCCGATTTGAACGGCCGACCTCACCCTTATCAGGGGTGCGCTCTAACCAACTGAGCTACAGACCCGGTCCAGACTACGACACTCTAAACTACAGATATCAGATAATTTGTGTGAACGCTCACCAAGCCTTCTATCGTTTAAGGAGGTGATCCAGCCCCAGGTTCCCCTAGGGCTACCTTGTTACGACTTCACCCCAGTCATTGACCACTCCGTGGTAAACGTCCCCCCTAAGGTTAGACTATCTACTTCTGGAGCAATCAACTCCCATGGTGTGACGGGCGGTGTGTACAAGGCCCGGGAACGTATTCACCGTGACATTCTGATTCACGATTACTAGCGATTCCGACTTCATGGAGTCGAGTTGCAGACTCCAATCCGGACTACGACGTACTTTTTGGGATTCGCTTACTCTCGCAAGTTCGCTGCCCTCTGTATACGCCATTGTAGCACGTGTGTAGCCCTACTCGTAAGGGCCATGATGACTTGACGTCGTCCCCACCTTCCTCCGGTTTGTCACCGGCAGTCTCCTTAAAGTTCTCGGCATTACCCGCTAGCAAGTAAGGATAAGGGTTGCGCTCGTTACGGGACTTAACCCAACATTTCACAACACGAGCTGACGACAGCCATGCAGCACCTGTCTCACAGTTCCCGAAGGCACAAACACATCTCTGCGTTCTTCTGTGGATGTCAAGAGTAGGTAAGGTTCTTCGCGTTGCTTCGAATTAAACCACATGCTCCACCGCTTGTGCGGGCCCCCGTCAATTCATTTGAGTTTTAACCTTGCGGCCGTACTCCCCAGGCGGTCTACTTATCGCGTTAACTGCGCCACTAAGTCATTACAACCCAACGGCTAGTAGACATCGTTTACGGCGTGGACTACCAGGGTATCTAATCCTGTTTGCTCCCCACGCTTTCGCACCTCAGTGTCAGTATCAGTCCAGGATGTCGCCTTCGCCACTGATGTTCCTTCCTATATCTACGCATTTCACCGCTACACAGGAAATTCCACATCCCTCTACCGTACTCTAGCCTGCCAGTATCCGGTGCCATTCCAAGGTTGAGCCCTGGGGTTTCACATCAGACTTAACAAACCACCTACGCGCGCTTTACGCCCAGTAATTCCGATTAACGCTCGCACCCTCTGTATTACCGCGGCTGCTGGCACAGAGTTAGCCGGTGCTTCTTCTGGAGCTAACGTCAAAATACTTGGCTATTAACCAAGCACCCTTCCTCACTCCTGAAAGTGCTTTACAACCCTAAGGCCTTCTTCACACACGCGGCATGGCTGGATCAGGGTTCCCCCCATTGTCCAATATTCCCCACTGCTGCCTCCCGTAGGAGTCTGGGCCGTGTCTCAGTCCCAGTGTGGCTGGTCATCCTCTCAGACCAGCTAGAGATCGTCGCCTTGGTAGGCCTTTACCCCACCAACTAGCTAATCTCACGCAGGCTCATCTAATAGCGGAAGGTCCGAAGATCCCCTCCTTTCCCCCTAAAGGATTATGCGGTATTAGCATGCGTTTCCACATGTTGTCCCCCTCTACTAGGCAGATTCCTACGCGTTACTCACCCGTCCGCCGCTCGTCAGCAGGAGCAAGCTCCCCTGTTACCGCTCGACTTGCATGTGTTAAGCCTGCCGCCAGCGTTCAATCTGAGCCATGATCAAACTCTTCAGTTTAAAAGCTTGCTCACTCAAATTCTTACACTAACAATAACTTAATCGATTCATCACCAAAAATGACAAATCAACATAAAGCGAATTGACGTGTTTGACTCTCGTAAGACTTCAATTTTTTTGATCGCTCAGTGCCCCACCTAGTAAACTAAGCAAAACCCTGTCGATCTTCTGAAGGTCTCAGCGAGCGCCCACACAAATTATCTGATTATCTATTTTAAAGAGCGGTGCTAACGTTTTTCGAACCTCGTCTTCACTTAGTGTGAAGCGCTGTCCGTGTCAGCGAGGGCGTATATTAAGGATTCACAGATTTTCTGCAACCCTTTTTTGAAGTTTTTTCTGATTTTGTTAGACAAATAGGAAGATCTGCACAAAGAGCACATTTTTTGTACAAAAAAGTGTACCTAGAGTCTTCTCATCATCCCCCCACTCCCAACAGAGAAAATATAAGCTCCCTCCACAGAAAGACTGACTTTTATTGTCCTTTTGATCTACTATCTTGGTTGATAGTATAAAAGGATGTAATGAGACTGTGCACTCACTCATGACAATAGCACCTATAATGTTAATTAAAATCATTATTTAGAATCTTATCTATAGCTCATTTTTACTTTATCTCTTGTTTTTTTCTGATAAACGGCGGCTACGCTTAATAATGATGGTCTCAATATCATATACAGTGATGACATTTTCTCTTACTCAACGAGATTTTTTACGGATAGAAAATGACTAGACAACTTATCGAAACTCGACAAATCACCAAACAAGAAGCGGAGCAGTGCGCAAATGAAAGGATTCAAGTTATTGGCAGCATTCAATCCCATGGTTTTCAAGTTGTTGTCGACCCAAAGGATCAGCGAATCGTTCAGTACTCTGACAATATCTCTCGCCTTCTCAAAGAAGCTAGTGACGCCAAAATCAATGATCGAGCACTATTGGGTAGCCACTTGTTTAAATGGCTTACTTTTCAAGAAAGAGAAAAACTGGACTCATTGCCAACAACATACACCGTTTCCCTCCCCCTAACAGAAGACAAAGTGATTAAGGGTTCACAATGGGAGTGCATGGCCCACTGTCCAAGTGGCTGGGTTTGCTTGGAATTTACGCCCAAGATGCAAGAAACCATCAATTCAAACACTTTAACTTCCCAATTAGATGATATGGTTGCTTTGTTGAAAGTTGTCCACGACGAAGTAGAACTGTTTCAGACCATTACCGAGCAACTGCAAAACTACACTCAGTATGACCGCGTTATGATGTACCGCTTTCATCCTGACTGGTCTGGAGAAGTCGTTGCTGAGTCTGTATCAGAACAAGAGAGTGTCAAATTTTTAGGGTTACGATTTCCTGCAGAAGATATTCCCAAACAAGCACGGGAGCTATATAAACTTAATATTATTCGATACTTTGCAAATGTACTCGCGACACCAGCTAAACTCGTCCCCTCTATCCTTCCAAGTGGTGAACCACTTGATCAAAGCGCTTCCTCATTGCGCAGCATGTCTAATGTGCACCGCAGCTACTTAAAAAACATGGGGGTAAAAGCCTCGTTATCCTTATCCATAATGGAAGGGGATAAACTTTGGGGAATGGTCGTGTTTCACCATAACACCCCCAAAGTGCCATCTCAACGCGTCATATCACAACTTCGCATTACCAGTAAGCTTGTTGGCGAAATCATCAACTCTTATCTGACTCCTTCCTTCAATATAAAAGAGCTCACTTTTTTAATGAATACTCAGTCTTATATTGAAGCGGTTTTTTCTCAAGCCAAAAAAGCCGACCTGTCTCACAGCTTATTTGAAACCATATTAGAAAAAATCAACAGCGTGATTCACTATGACTTTATTGGCATCATTTATGACAAAAAGTGCTATCTCTTAAAGCAACATACCTTCTCTATTTTAGAGCAAACAACATCTGACGCTCTGGCCCAGATATTCACAGGCAGAGACTCATTGCACTATGACTCGAGCCAACTACACAGTGATATTGGCGCCATCCCAGGTCTAGAAGACATGTATGGTCTATCTATTATGCGGACCCAAAGCCCCATCGACTTTTATGTTTTTATCGGACGAAGAGAAGTGTCGAAAACCATTCAATGGGGAGGAACCCCAGGCACAGTAGATATTGTTGTAAAGGACAACAAGCGCCAATTAGAGCCAAGAAGCTCTTTTGCTTTATGGCGCCAGCAAGTCGAGGGACAGAGCAAAGAGTGGGAGCCCCGTGACACCAAGTTTTTACAATGCTTTTTTAATGAGAGTAAAGAGTTTATTAGTCTAAAACGCACCCAATTACTGATGAATAAACTCGAAAAAGGTGCTTATTACGATACCTTGACAGGCCTTGCTAATCGAACGTACTTAAAATCGTTTATCGAGAATCTTGATCCCGATAGTGATATATCATTCGTGTCTTTCTTCTTCATCGATCTCGATAACTTCAAAGACGTTAATGATTTTATGGGACATGAAACTGGCGACAAACTACTGATTAGTATTTCACAAAGGCTCAATGCTTGTGTCAGACCAAGTGATCTCGTGGTGCGACTAAGTGGAGATGAATTCATTATCCTTTTCACCCACAAAGTAGAGCCTGAACTGGACCTTATCCATAAACTGGCTGAGAAAGTTGCCTCTCGAATAGGTGAACCCGTTCTTGATAATGCTCATACATTAGTCATCACCTCCAGTATTGGTATTGTTACTCAAAGCACAGAAGATATTGATTTTAATGAAGCCTTAAAACGTGCAGACATCGCCATGTATGCCGCAAAGAATGCAGGGAAAAATCGTTATCACATTTTTAATAGTAAAGACCAAGACTCGTTTAATAGACGAACGATTCTGACAATGGATCTTCGTGATCACACAGCTAACGGCGATATAACGCTTTATTATCAAGTGAAAGTCGGGGCCAACAAACAGCTAAAAGGGGCGGAGGCCCTGGCCCGCTGGAATCACCCAACATTCGGTTTTATCAGTCCAGAAGTCTTTATTACCTTGGCGGAAAAAAATAATCTCATTTATGGTTTGGGGCTAAATATCATTGATAAAGCCTGTTCCGATCTTGCCCATTGGCGCAACATCAATCCTAATTTTGACTTAGGCGGCCCTTTATCCATCAACATCAGCCCGACTCAATTAGCTGAGTTGGCATTTGAAGATGACTTATTCGCTATTTTAGAACAGCACAAGATTGATAAAAAATGGATTTGCCTCGAAATTACCGAATCGGTTTTTATGAAAAACTATACGGCCTCCATCGAGACTCTCGCTCGGCTACAAAAACAAGGCATTACCATCTCACTTGATGATTTCGGAACCGGCTACTCTTCGCTCAATTCGTTGTGGAAATTACCCATTGATGAGGTAAAAATAGATAAGTCTTTTATTTCCACCATGAGCCAGGATCAAAACTTGTTTACCATGGTCGAAAGCATCATCCAGCTGTGCCAGAAACTGAACTTGAAAGTCGTTGGTGAAGGAATAGAAAGCAGTATCGAATTCAACCTATTAAAGGGCTTGGGCTGCGATGCCATGCAAGGCTACTACTTTAGCAAACCACTCGACCCAGAAAACTTTCAACAACACTACATACAAATATAAAACACGATAAGGAAGGCACATCGTCTTAAGACGGTGTGCCTAGAAAGCTACCAACATTCCTTATTCACACCTTCCCTGAACCTTATCACAAATATATTGGCCAATAGGAATGGCCGATGTGGCCGCTGGGGACGGAGCGTTGCACACATGCAAACTACGAGGACTCTCAGCAAATAAAAAATCATGCACTAAGGTGCCGTCTTTTAGCACCGCTTGCGCACGAATACCTGCAGGATAAGGCCGTAAATCCGATAGCTCTAATTGTGGGCAGTACTTTTGTACGAGCTTGAGATAACCAGGTTTCCAAAGAGAGTTTTTGGTTTCGATCATGCCTGTCTTCAAGTTTTTTTTCAACACCCGCCAAAAGCCAGGGAAACGAACCATATCGCCAATATCTCGAAGAGACATATTAATACGGCCATACCCTTCTCGCTTCCAACCTTGCACCGCGTTGGGTCCAACCGTCACACTACCATCAATCATGCGCGTTAAATGCACACCTAAGAATGGTAAATCTGGATCGGGAATGGGATAAATTAGGTGGTTGACGATATTGTTATATTTCTCAGGCAACTTGTAGTACTCGCCACGGAAAGGGATAATTTGAAAATCGGTAGGAATACCCAGCATTCTTGTGGTTCTATCTGCCATCAAACCAGAGCAAGTAATCAAAAAACGACCTTCAAAAGTCTTAAACGCACCATAATGTGCGGCGTTTACAACGACCTTATCAGGGGACTCTTTTAAACCTACCACTTCATGATTCAACAGGGCTTGACCACCTAACTCAACAAACTCTTCTGCCATTTTAGTGGTCACTTGCTGATAGTTCACAATAGCAGTGTCTTTGACAAAGAAGCCCCCCAACCCCACCACATTTGGCTCGCGCTCTTTTAGCTGCTCAGCGCTCAGCATTTCGACATCCAGCTCATTTTCCTGGCAACGTTTAAATAACGCCTGCATTCGCTCGACTTCTAACTCGGTGGTTGCCACCAGCAATTTACCACATTGCTCATAAGGCACATTGTGTTTATCACAAAACGCCATGGTCGCTTTGACCCCCGCCTTACAAAATTTCGCTTTTAAGCTACCAGGCGCATAATAAACCCCAGCGTGGATAACACCGCTGTTATGTCCTGTTTGATGCTTGGAAAACACAGACTCTTTTTCAAGCAACAAGATCTTTTTTTCAGGGTGGCGCTGTTGCAGCTGCCACGCAGTGGACACGCCGACAATGCCACCACCAATAACAATATAATCGTAAACCATCTTGATCCCTATTTATTACTCTTGTATCTCGTTGATGGCAGTCTCAAACGTCCCGCTTACTCCGTAAAGTGACCACGCTGACGCAGTAATTCACGACACAGTTCTGGATGAGGAATAAACCGATCACGACCATGTAACCAGAAATGGTTATGCAATACCATCATCGTTCCAACGGGCATAGGAACAGACAGATAGTTCGGGTCTGCTTCTAAAGATTCCCCCATCTCATATAAGTACTTGCCCTCTTCTTTGTTACTAGGTTCCGCAAACTGGTCAATATATAGCATTAATGGCTTGCCATTGGCATCTTCTTCGAAGAAAACAGGGTGCTCAACTTTCGTTTCCACATTTTTCGATTTTGGTGCCCCCCAAACGATGTCTTTTTTCGCGAGTGGATGATGATAAAACTTATCCAACTCTGCCCAATCGTCCAAGTGCAACATTAACGAATTACCGCCCTGCATATTTTCTTCTTTCAGTTTTTGCATCAGCACATAATCCGTACGTTCATTGACGTATGTGCCATCATTATGCAATTCCATACGACGATACGCTTTGCGCAAGTAACTATCGGAGTTATCAACATGGCGAACCGTAAAACGCGCGTAATACTGGCCATACATGGCATCATAATTAGACAACCCAATGATGTGAGACACCGCCGTGGACAACTTAATATCAAGCTCGGTGCGTAATTCGCCTGTTTCATTAATCGCTTCATCATTGTAGTTAAGGAGAAAAGCCCCCGTCGCTCGATCTCGCACGGTTGCATTTAGAAATGCCCCTAAAGTGTAATCGGTAATGGCATCCAAGCGATCTGCCACTTCAAAACGTAAAAAAGGCTTGTATTCAATATTTTGCAAAGACCATTCCTCTACCGCTGCTATAAAGGCCGCCATGGTCTCGGCATGCAGTGTCACCACTTTTAGCCGCTTACTTGTGGGATAATCCATGACGGAAAACCCTTGAAATGCATTACCAGCATGGGTTGATGTTTGCTTCTCTGTCGCGTTTTTTGCTTTGCTTTGAACTTGCATTTGTCTCTCCTATTATTTTTGTTCTACGAATTCTCTGAGGTAACAATCGACACCAAGAAGATCGGTTTGGCTGAGCACTATCGATTGCTACGGAAATTCTAATCTTTCCAAGATAAAAATCGACATTATTATAAAATGTCGACATTTTATAATAATGTCGATTTTATGGATCGGCGTCAACCTTTTTAAAGAATCCTTCCTTAACTATTTCAGAGCTTTCCCTTAGAATGCAGAACGATTCCTGTTGTAACGGGGACTTAAGAGCCACCACGCAAGCGAGTGCGATAGAGATGAAGCAACCCCCCATTGAAGAAGTTGACAGTAAAGACAATTTTGCCTCTCAGGTATTGGGGAAGCTCACCAACGATATTTTAACGGGCTATTTCCAGCCGGGTGAAAAGCTGCGAATGAGTCGCTTGAAAGAGCGCTATCAGGTTGGTGTCGGGCCATTGCGCGAAGCATTGTCGCAATTACTGGTAAAACAACTCGTCGTCGTCGAAAATCAGCGTGGATTTCGAGTGCACCCGATCTCCAAAGCGGAATTGATTGATATCTATGAAACTCGCTCAGAAATAGAAGCATTGTGTGTTGAGCTTGCCATAGAACGGGGTGATGATGAATGGGAGGCCAATATCGTCGCGTGCGCCCACAAGATGAAAATCCACAATGACTTACTGGAAAAAGAGCCGCATCGTTGGGAGCAGTACCATCACGACTTTCATTCTGCCATTGCCGAAGGATGCCAGTCTCCCGCGCTACTGCAGGTACGAGACAGCTTGTATGAAAAAGCGTCCCGCTATCGTAACCTTTGGCTAAAAAAGAACATGGTTGATGTGGCAGTCTTTGACGCCAATAAAAAAGAACACGAAGCCTTGATGGACGCTCTACTCAAGCGAGACGTAAAAACCGCTAAAGACCTTATTCGAAACCACATACGCAGCCCAAGTTTGACCCTTCAAGCCACCGCCGTCATTGATCACCCTTTTGACTAACCCCATGGTGATAATTGTGGGCAACAAAAAAGGCAGCAATGGGAGCACATCACTGCCTTTTTCATTATCCTTTCGAACGATCTTGTTTATTTTAAAACACCGTCAAAATCCGCCGCTGAATGACGTTCTTCTAAATACGCATCGCCGGAGGTACGGTTAACAATCCGCCCACGCTGAACCGCTGGACGCTGTTCCACCGCTTTTGCCCAACGTAAAACGTTTTTGTAGCTAGATACATCTAGAAATTCCGCTGCATCATACAAGTTACCGAGTACCAAGTTGCCATACCAAGGCCAAATCGCGATGTCCGCAATGGAATATTCCTCCCCTGCCATATAGGTATTGTTTGCTAGCTGTTTATCCAATACATCTAACTGACGCTTGGTCTCCATAGTAAAGCGGTCAATCGGGTACTGCATTTTGGTCGGCGCGTAAGCGTAGAAGTGGCCAAAGCCGCCTCCCAAATACGGTGCCGATCCCATTTGCCAGAATAGCCAGTTACGACATTCGGTTTTCGCTCCATGATCTGTTGGGATCAGTGCATCAAACTTTTCAGCCAAATACTGCAAAATCGACCCAGACTCAAAAACACGGGTTGGAGGCGTTGTACTGTGATCCATTAAAGCCGGAATTTTCGAGTTCGGATTGATCTCAACAAACCCTGAAGAGAACTGATCCCCTTCTCCGATATTGATTAAATAAGCATCGTATTCTGCTTGTGTTTTACCCAGTGCCAGCAATTCTTCGAGCATAATAGTGACTTTTTGCCCATTCGGTGTTGCGAGAGAATAGACTTGCAAAGGGTGCTTACCAATGGGCAGTTTCTTATCATGGGTGGAACCAGCGATAGGTCGATTGATACTGGCAAATTTACCGCCACTTTCTGTATCCCATTTCCATACTTTGGGTGGAACGTACTCTTGATTCGACTTGCTATCAGAACTCATAACCTCTCCTTAAAAACTGTTATCTGCAAAACCAACAGCTCTACTATGCGTAAAAGTTTGTCAGTGAATATCTTTACATGATGCGGTATTTTGGCGTTTCTTCAACCCTAGAAATTGCAAGAAACTAACAAGTTCTAATCAAGCTCACTTTTCTCCTCTGTATCAAAGCTGATCCGTCTTAAGGGCTTCTTTTGTCCGTTCCTATTCCCATTTAACTCTCAAATAATTCATTAAAACTCTCAAAAAACAAGGCACTAAATACCACTTTTTCCTTACATTATGATCAATATTAAATCATTTAGAATCAAAATAGAAAACGACCATAACTATATGTTTTATATGTGGTTTATTGTCAATCAGCATTTAAAACCATATACATAAAAAGGTTATTCCTCCCGTACAGTATAAAGAAAGGCTTAATAAACACAGATTACTTCAATAAAGAAGGATCAAACATGTATTAAGCCGCGAAAAGCTAGAATTTTTTTCGACACCGATTATTACTAATAGGCACAGCGATTACGTCATTTTCTCTGTTTTTTAATTCGCTATTTTTAGCAAAATCAATGTTACTGAGGAGTTCAAGATGAAAAAGATCTTTCCTGTTCTAGCAAGCACGGCCGCTGTCATTTCTTTCAGTGCAGTGGCTCAAGCAGACAATACAATGACTAATGATCACGGCTTCTATGTTGGCGGCAACTATGGCTATGTAAAAATTGATGGGCAAGACAGTTTTGATGATCATAACGACGTCAAAGAAGGTGTACTTGGTTACCGCTTAAACCCCTATCTTGCATTGGAAGGTAGTTATATTGACTTTGGCGACTATGGTAATCGTCTGGCAAGCGCCAGTACCGATGGTTATACAGCGGCGCTAAAAGCCATCTTACCAGTGGGAGACCGTCTAGAGCTCTTTGCCAAAGGGGGACAACTTTGGTACAGAACCGATTACAAAACCGCTGTTGGTAATAATAGCAATGATGACAAAGGCGTATTCGCCGGTGCCGGCGTAGGCTTTAAAGTAACCGATAACTTCCTGCTGAATGCCCAGTACACTTGGTATGATGTCGATCAAGACGCTAAAGACATCACAAAAAATGGCACAGGCAAAACCAATACTGACTTTAAACAAGCCACAGTCGGTGCTGAGTATCGTTTCTAAGCTCAGCAATTGACGTTAAACGGATGTGATTTATCGTCCTTCCATCGCATACAACACGCCTTGGATCGACCATGCTTTCAATGAAAAAAAAGCCCCGACTATCATCCAGTCGGGGCTTTTCTTGTTTATGGCTTTTCAATGGATAGATGAATTGCGCTTATCGTTCAACAAATGCTCGCTCGATAACATAATCCCCTGGCACACCAATTTTTGGTGACTCTTTTAGACCAAGTTCATCCAATAATTCTGCGGTATCTTTCAACATGGCAGGGCTACCACAAATCATCGCTCTATCCACTTCAGGATTAATTTGTGGCAAACCAATGTCTTCAGCCAGTTTTCCACTGCGAATCAAATCGGTCAAGCGGCCTTGATTGCGGAAGGGTTCACGGGTAACGGTTGGGTAATAAATTAGCTTTTCGCGTACCTGCTCACCAAAAAACTCATTCTCTGGCAGCTCTTTTTCAATGAAGTCCGCGTAAGCCAATTCACTGACATGACGCACACCGTGAACAAGAATAATTTTTTCGTATTGCTCATAGGCTTCAAAATCTTGGATAAGACTTAAAAATGGCGCAAGTCCGGTGCCTGTAGATAGCAAATATAAGTGCTTGCCAGGATGGAGATCACGAGTCACCAGCGTACCGGTTGGCTTGCGGCTGACTAAGACATCATCTCCCACTTTTAAGTGCTGCAAGCGAGAGGTTAAAGGACCATTTGGCACCTTGATACTGAAAAACTCTAAATGCTCTTCATAGTTTGGGCTGGCAATACTATAAGCTCGAACCAAAGGACGAGTATCCGTTTCTAAGCCAATCATCACAAACTGGCCATTCTCAAATCTCAAGCTTGCACTTCGCGTTGTCTTAAAGCTAAATAAACTCTCATTCCAATGGTGAACACTTAACACGCGTTCAGTTTCAAATGCACTCATGGGTACCTCAGTAAAATTCGTAAACAAAAAAGACGGACCAATTCACTTTTGTCCGTAAAAATGCGTTTTATCAAAAACAAGCATGGCAAGGATGGAAACGCATACTATAAGACAAACTAATCATTGTTAAATTGATTATTTAGATATCGTTAATATGCTCAGTACATATAAGCCCATGGCTTATTATTCCAGTATGTCATCAAAATGCACAGGGAATACGTTACTAAATAGGAATAATTCGTATAAACCACAAGCGACTTTGACCTAGGGTAGCGAACTGACTAACATCGATGCCATTCAATTCACTAAAAGAGTCTCGATATTTTATGAATCCAATTCTTGAAGCTCAGTCATCCCATCGCTCAATCCGTCAGTACACCGACAAACCCATCGATGAGTCGCAACTGCATCGGCTGATCCAGTGTGCTCAAGGGGCAGCGTCATCTAGCTTTATTCAAGCCTATTCTTTAGTACAAGTCACCAATAAAACAAACCGCCAAACCATTGCGACGTTAGCTGGCGGTCAAAAATGGATCGAATCTGCCGCTGAATTTTTGATCATCTGCGCCGACTTAAGCCGTGTGGAGTACGCTTGTATTGAACAAGGCTTTGGGGCACTAGAAGGCAATACCGAACATTTTATCACGTCCACCGTGGACGCCGCTTTATTTGCCCAAAACTTAATGCTTGGTGCCGAATCAGAAGGCTTAGGCGCTGTATTCATTGGCGGCATTCGTAACGATACCGACCAAATAGCCAAACTACTGAATCTGCCAGACCAAGTATACCCAGTCTTTGGTTTGTGCCTTGGCTGGCCGGATGCAGAGCCCGACCTCAAACCCCGTTTACCAGTGGAAGTTATTCTCCACAAAGACAGCTACGATAGCACTCGTTGCGAAGCCGATGTCAAAGCCTACGATGCGCAAATGGAATCCTACTATCAAAGTCGCAGCGGTAGCCAGAAAAACAGCAACTGGTCCGAACAAACCGCAGCGGCGGTGCAAACGAAAAAACGTGAGCATATGCTGTCGTTTTTACAAGAACGCGGCTTTTTAAAACGCTAAACAAACTAGGGAATAGAGCGAAAAAACCCTCTATTCATCACCCTATCCATAGGTAATTACAAACGGCAGTCCCCAAAGACGACTTAGTGCGCTCTGCCGTTTCTATGGCTATAGCCAATTGATTTCTCTAAACAGGATACAACTTTGTCAGTGGGGTAATGTTTCCTCAAAGGCGCGAGCTTGTGTCAAAAACGCTCCGATCCAAGTCAAAATCTGACTCGATTGCAGATCTTCGCTGTAGAGGCTGTCCCTTGCTTGGCTCAATATGTCTGGTGCTAACCTTTTATCGTACATATCCAGCAAGCAGCCTTCGAACTTACGGGAAAACTCAGGGTGACCTTGCACGGTAAGAATATGACTTTCATACAAAAGCCCAGCGAATTCACAAAAGTCAGACCGAGCAAACACCTTTGCCTGTGACGGCTTTTCCAATACTTGATCTTGATGGAAGGCACACACGGCAAAGTTTTTTTTACCCAACTGTACCTGAGCGGTTTGATCGGTTACTTCGTATCGGTGGATACCAACCCCCCAGCCGCCTTGGTAGCGATCTACCACGCCTCCTAACGCTTGCGCGATAATTTGATGGCCAAAACAAATCCCCACTAAAGACTGTTTGTGCTCATTTATGGTGCGTATAAAGGCCTGTAAACCTTGCATCCAAGATGTGTTTTCATACACGGCCGATTTTGACCCAGTAATTAACCAACTATCACAAGCAGTATGACTTTCAGGGAATTCATCGTCATACACATCATAGGCTTCAAAGGACACCTCAGGATGCAAGACCTCCAATGCTTGAATAAACATATCCGCATAGGTAGAGAACTCTGAACTCAAGTGCTCTGGCGTAGTCCCTGCCGCTAAAATTCCAATTTTCATTAACGACTCCTCTAGTCAATTTATCCCACAACACGCTTTTGACGACGCATAGCATATAAAGCAATAAGCACAGATAGTGCCACCACGACAATCATCAGAGTCGCTAAGACATTTTCCTCAGGCGGGATCCCCAATCGAACATTGGAAAAATCATCGGTAAGTCGGTATGGACAATGCCGAAATACTCGGCAAAATTGGTTTGTAACCATGCGGTTGATAAGACATAAGCCCTGAGCCAGTGTTTATCCCATTGGCCCAAGACTCTTTAATCATGCCACGTTGTTTATGATTTTTGTGACAGCGCCTATAAATAAGACTTGTATTCAATGTCTGAGATTTGCCCAAACAAACGATTCTGCTCCTGTTCTTTCGCTGCCGAAAAAGCATTAACAAAGGCTTCGCCTAGATAATCGTTTAGAAATTGGCTGTCTTTAAAGAATTCTGTCGCATCGTCCCAGCGGCTCGGCAGGCTTTCATACAAATCCACTAACGTGTAGGCATTACCTTCTATCGGCTTCGGTGGCGACATCTTATTTTCAATACCATTTAGAGCCGCACCCAACACGGCTGCCAACACCAAATAAGGGTTTGCATCCGCTCCCGACACGCGATGCTCTATGCGTCGGGCAGCGTTAGGGCTTTCTGGTATACGTACCGCCACCGTACGATTACCGTACCCCCAACCAGCGAAGGTTGGCGTATACGAACCCGCTTGGAAACGACGATAAGAGTTCAGGTGAGGGGCAAACACCAACATACTGTCAGCCATATGGTTCAGTAATCCAGCAACCGCTTGCTTTAATAAAGCGGAACCTTCATCTGTGCCGTTATCAAAGACATTTTTCCCCTCTTCATCGATCACACTAAAATGCACATGCATACCATTACCACTTTCGTTCGGGTAGGGTTTTGCCATGAAGGTCGACGCCATGCCATGTTTTCTGGACACGCCGCTAATCAGGCGTTTAAACATACTGGCATGATCTGCAGCAAGTAACGCATCATCTGTGTGCACCATGTTAATTTCAAACTGTCCGGGGCCTAACTCAGAAATAATGGTGTCTGCTGGAATATTTTGTTGATTACAGGCCTCTCGCACGTCCGCGAAGAAAACCGCTAAGCCATCCATCTCCTTCACTGAATAACAATCCGTTTCTTGTAAACGACGACCATTACCGTTGCGTACGATAGGAGGAATGGGACGCTGCGCCGTTTCCGACTCGCGATCTAAAAGATAGAACTCAAGCTCCGTTGCGACAACAGGCGTTAGACCCAGTTTTTTATAGCGATCAATAATGTTTTTCAGAATCTGACGAGGATCCAAGTGACAAGGCGAACCATCTGGTTTATGGATCATGGCAAGTATCTGCTTACGAGGTTGTTCTGCCCAAGGTACTGGCACGGCTTTATTTTGCACGGGGAGACAGAGACCATCGCTGTCGCCTGTTTCGAACACTAAACCATTTTTGAGAACGTCATTCCCCCAATTATCCAGCGCCACAACAGATAAAGGCAACTTCATCCCTTCGTGCATAATTTCTTCCATACTATTCGCAGGGAACCGTTTGCCACGTAAGTTGCCATTAAAGTCCGTTATAAACACATCAAACTCGGTTGGCTTCTCATCATTTACTAACATATACATTACTCTCTTTTGGATTATATACCGCTATAAAGCACCTTACTCTCAACAATTATCAAGAGTAACTATCCCCTAGTGGGTATATGAATAACGCTTTATTTCGACATCGACAAAAAGTCCCAACCAGAAGGGCAAAAGATGTCGATTAGTTTCCTATCAAAATCAATGATATCTCTCTTCTTTTGTGCGCCTTTTTTAGGAGCAAAAAAACCTCGTCTATTGTTTGGAATGATTTTCAACATAAAACATTATGCTTGGCCCAAGCTTTGCTAAGAAAAATAGGTGATGGATTGAAAAATAAAAGAGGTCGATGTGAAAGCACCAAAAAAAGACGCACAGAGTAGGTGTGCTCTATAATAAAACGCCTGTCAGGGGAGCGACGATAAGTATACTTCTACCAAAAAACGATGAAAATCAGACGAGGAATGGGTATGTCACAAGCTTACAAGAACGGTCACACTTCCCCATCAGACTTGATGAAAGACTTAGCCGTCCTCACCAGTCATTTGCGAATTCACAGTTTTCCTTGTGTCTTAGAAAGCTTTTTAAGTGGCTTATGTTATTTTGACGATATTAATCTCATCACTTATAAAAAAACCTTTAAACCCATACTTATCCATCCAAAGATTACGCCAGAAGAAAGCCCAACCCTTCACGCTTACCTTAACAACTTCTATTTATTAGACCCACTTTTTAATGCCATACAACAAGGCGTGTCATCGGGGATTCATCGATTAGCCGATTTGGCGCCGGATTCTTTTGAGCAAACTCGTTACTATCAGCAATGCTATCAAGCATTTGATTTAGTCGATGAAATAAACATTCTAATTAGTCTGAATCGCTCAACCACATTTGCTATTACCTTAGGCCGCAAAAAAACCGTTGGCTCCATATTACGCAGTGAGTTGAATAACTTAAAAATGGTTTTTCCCATGATTGAATCATTGGTTCAGCAGTTTTGGCTGGCACAGTCTCAAACCTATGTGGATAACGTCAGGAAAAATAGCCCTCTTAAGCAGGCACTGACCACTTTTGCTAAAGGCGCCTTAACGGATAGAGAACAAGAAGTACTTGGTCTACTGCTAAAAGGGCACTCCTCAAAGTCTATTGCAGACCAACTTGGTATTAGTGTCGGGACGATTAAGGTTCACCGTAAAAATATCCACAGTCGTCTCAACACGAACAATCAGGCGGATATTTTCACCTTATTTTTACAACACTTAGAAGGCTTAAAGCCCCTTAGGGCCTAAAAGAAAGACCAGTATCTTGTGCTTCGTCTACAGCGTCCCCTACTAACCGATTCTAAGGGACAGGTCGAATCTCGCTGCTGGACGGAACTCAATACTGACCATCATGACGTCTGAACGACGGTTTTGGCGTTCATATAATAACTCAATGGATCGCCTTCCATATCGTCTTGGATACTCATGACCGAATCTAGAAACAGATTAAATAACTCGCCAGCCGTCGTTACATCCAGTTTAGCGTAAGCATTTTTACGGTGTAACTTAACGGTTTCAACAGAGATATGAAGACGCTCTGAAATGGCTTTATTGGAGTAACCATGCAGAATCATCCCCACGGTTTGGCTTTCTCTATCGGTTAACAAACTCGTCCCAAAGCCATCCAAGGCAACCTCTAAACGCTGTCGCAAGTTAAACGAAGGAGGACTGTGTGTTTCTTTCGTCCAATGCTGTTTCATTAGCCAATCAACCATCGGACAAATATCGTTGAGCAGAGTTAAGGTTTCGGTATCAAAGACGGCTTTTTGATCCATTCGGCTTAGCGAAATGTTGATAAACGCATCATCATTGCCTACCCAAATAAGATAGCCACACTCATCCTTTAAACCACTGTTTTTATAGTAAGCGTGGTAATACTCACTCATCTTAAACCCCTCAGGGGAAAGCTCAGACAAAGCAAAAAAACCTTGTTTTTGGGCTTTTGTTGCGGCCATATAATAAGGGTCAAGCAAAAAAGTACCGTTCAAAAACTTATCAATCGAGGTCTGCATAAGGCCGTTGGGGAGTTCATTGTATTCCACTCGAGGCATGGTTTTTGATGGATAAGCTAAAATGGTGATATTGTCGACATCCACCAGCGCTTTAAACATAGAAACCATTTCAGGCAAAAATGCCTCGGTCCCCAAATAGGAGGATAAGCGCGCTGAGTGCTGACTAAAAAGGGCTAAAAAAGACATAGTTCCAGTTGCTCTTATTATATGAATACAAAACAATAAGCAAATCCATTGCCAAAACGCCTCCCCCATAGGAGGTATGTTTTCTACCTAACAAGGTCACTACAATCAATAGACACGCTACGTGAAGGAAGAGACACCATGAAACACTATAACAAATTCTATATCAATGGTACTTGGGTGCCATCCGACAGCACGTCTATTAAAGAAGTGATTAATCCCACAACGCAAGAGGTCATTGCGCAAGTCAGTTTGGGAAACAAAAGCGATGTCGATCAAGCCGTCATGGCCTCGCGCAACGCCTTTGCCTCTTGGTCACAAACAAGCCGAGAAGAACGCTTAGCCGTTTTAGACCGTATCATTGAAGTCTATAAAACTCGCCTCGAAGACATGGCTCAAGCCATTACAGCAGAAATGGGCGCGGCCATTTCCATGAGCCGTTCAGCACAATCCCCCATTGGCATGTTGCATTTTATCACTGCTCGGGATGTATTAGCGGACTTCTCCTTTGAAAATGAACTGGGCGATAGCCATATAGTAAAAGAGCCAATTGGGGTATGTGGCTTTATCACTCCGTGGAATTGGCCGATGAACCAGATTGCCTGTAAAGTTGCACCCGCTTTAGCCTGTGGCTGTACTATCGTGCTAAAACCAAGCGAAATGACGCCTCTTTCAGCTCAATTATTCGCGGAAATTCTCCATGAAGCGGGCGTCCCAGCTGGTGTATTTAATATGGTGTATGGGGATGGGCCTGAGGTCGGCTCCGCCATTAGCAGCCACCCGGATATTGATATGGTTTCCTTAACGGGCTCAACCCGTGCGGGGGTACAAGTCTCTAAAGCGGCGGCAGATAATATCAAACGTGTGTCGCTGGAATTAGGCGGTAAATCCCCCTTTGTGATCCTAGACGATGCCGATTTCGAGGGTGCGGTTCGTTGGGGGGCTACGCACTGTTTTCGTAACGTTGGGCAATCATGCAACGCCCCAACACGCATGCTGGTTCCTGCCTCCCTTCACGATCAGGCAGTTCAATTCGTCAAAGACACAGCGTTGAATACTCAAGTCGGAGATCCATTATCAGAAGATACCGACATCGGCCCCCTATCCAACGCACTGCAATTTGACAAAGTCAATGGCATGATTCAAAGCGCCATTGATGCAGGTAACGAGTTGATTGTCGGCGGTACTGGTCGCCCTGACGGTTTAGATAAAGGGTACTTTATTCGCCCTACCGCGTTCGCTAATGTGCGTAACGATTCGACCATTGCCCAAGAAGAAGTCTTCGGTCCGGTACTCTGTATCATTCCCTATAGCAGCGAAGAAGAAGCCATCCAAATCGCCAACGATACACCTTATGGATTGGCCGCTTACATTGAATCAGGCAGTTTAGAACGGGCCCGGTCTGTGGCGAGAAAAATGCGCGCTGGTACCGTCTACCTCAACCGTAACGATTTCGATCCACGCGCACCATTTGGCGGCTACAAACAATCCGGTAATGGGCGCGAATGGGGCGAGTTTGGCTTCCACGATTTCCTAGAAATCAAAGGCATTGTTGGTTACCAATAAACCTTGGAAAACCACTATTACTATAGGCATATATACTCGCACTCACCATTCCGGTGAGTGCGTTGCCATTCCCTACCTAAAAGGGTAATCCCAACCGATTCCTTTTATAGATATCATAAACGACAATGACACCTTCATAGGAGCGTTATTGCATTTCACCTGTTTGCCATAAAAAAGGAGAACACTCCTAAGCAAACGAATCTTATTGTCATAGGAGAATATCCATGAGCAACAAACCTCTACAGCCAACAACAGAGGCTCTGCGCGCCTTAGACCAGGCCCACCATCTACATCCCTTTACCGATGTGGGAGCGTATCAAAAAAGCGGTGGCCGCATCGTTACCCGTGGTGAGCATATTTATTTTTATGATTCAGAAGGCAGTAAAGTGCTTGATGGCATGTCGGGTCTATGGTGTTGTAACCTTGGCTACAGCCAACCCAAAATTGTTGAAGCCATTCATGAGCAGCTGCAAGTGTTGCCTTTCTACAACAACTTCTTCCAGTGCTCTAATGACACGGCAGTGAAAATGGCAGAGGCCATGGCGCAAGTCACTCCCGACCATTTAAACCATGTGTTTTTTACCAACTCTGGATCAGAAGCAAACGATACCAATATTAAAATCGTCCATCGCTATTATCAGATTCTTGGCAAACCAGAGAAAAAGCACTTTATCGCCCGTAACAACGCCTATCATGGAAGCACAGTGGCCGCTTCTAGCCTATCGGGCATGACCTTCATGCACGATCAATACACCGGAATTGATTATGTACACCACATCCAACAACCCTACTATTTCGGTGAAGGTGGTGATCTGACACCAGAAGAGTTCGGTCTGCAAGCCGCCCGTGAGCTAGAGAAGAAAATCGAAGAACTTGGCGAAGACAAGGTCGCAGCTTTTATCGCTGAGCCTATTCAAGGGGCTGGTGGCGTGATTATCCCACCAGACTCTTACTGGCCAGAAATTCAGCGCATTTGTAACGAACATGACATTTTATTGATCAGTGATGAAGTCATTTGCGGCTTTGGCCGTACAGGTAGCTGGTTTGGTTGCCAGACCTATGGCTTTAAGCCGGACCTGATGACGTTTGCCAAAGCCGTCACCAATGGCTTCCAACCCCTCGGTGGTGTGATGGTATCGGACAAAATTGCGGAAGTTCTTGCCCAGGGTAAGGGAGATTTTGCCCATGGCATGACCTATTCTGGCCATCCCGTTGCCTGTGCGGCCGGGCTCGCCACCTTGGATATTCTGCGAAGCCAACACACCATTGAAAACATGGCGAAAGATGTCGGTCCATATTTCGAGCAGCGCTGGAAATCCCTAGAAGCGCACCCGATCGTCGGCGAAGCGCGCGCCAAAAACATGGTCGCCGCCTTAGAGTTAGTCAAACACAAAGACTCAAAGGAACGCTTAGCCCCCAACGCAGCCGCCAGTATCGTTTGCCGAAATCAAGCTATTAAAGAAGGCTTACTGGTTCGCGCCGTCGGAGATGCCATGGTGTGTGCGCCACCAATCGTCTGTAGCAAACAAGACGTTGACACCATTATTGAGCGGATGTTCAGGGCGCTTGACTACACCGCAAAGCAATATGCGCTATAAGAATAACTGAAGCGAAAAAGGGCGAGCGGCAACGACTCGCCCTTATCCTATTTCTAGTCACGCTTTACAGCCATTCTCTCCCTAAACTCCCCTCGCCTCACATCATCTAGCGGTGATGCCTGCCGTATGTTTAGAAACAGTAAATCTGCCATAAAAACGTCAACGCCATTAACAAGTATAAAAAATTTCACTATAGGACGCGATGACTCGTGCGATCATAATAAACTAACTCAAGCACTCTAATGGATGATAACTAAGTGACCATGAAATACATCATATCTTTTATGAGAATAGGCCCAGCCCTTCTGGCCCTTCTAGCGGGTGTGGCCCAAGCCGCAGAGAGTCTTCACTTACAATCCCCTGCCGCCAGTGCCGACGACCATAGCCTCCTATTGACTTGGACACCACCGGACAATATTAGCGACATTCAGGCTTATCAGATTTTAGAAAACAGTCATGTTATCGGGTCGGCGAAAAACCACAACATTTACTCAGCTGCCAAGCCGTTTATTGATCACTTTTACACGAACAACCCAAATCACTTCACCCAGAAAATCGTTTGGCAAAGCGCTAAAATTAGCGACTTATCTCCTGATAAAAGCTATCAATTTCAGGTCCAAGCACTAGATAAAAACGGCCAGATACTTAACACCAGTCCGGTATTAACACTGAGAACCACCCCGCGCCCTATCCAACGCAACATCGCTTCCTTTGGAGCAAAAGGGGATGGCAAAACCGACAACACACACGCCATTCAACAGGCCATTGCCAGCTGCCCAGCACACTGTGAACTCACTGTCCCAGCTGGCACCTTTGTCACAGGGGCGATTTACTTAAAAAGCAACATGACGCTCCATCTCGCAAAAGGCGCCAAGTTACTCGGCTCCAGCCATGCCGATGACTACCCTATGATCAATAAAACCCCTTCCGCTTTGATCAATGTAGTGCAATCTCCTGCTACCGACAGTAAAAAATTCACCAATGTACGCATTGTCGGCAGCGGCATTATTGATGGCGATGGTTGGAAACAATCAACCGATCATTACCAAAACTATTTACAGCACGCTCAACCACACTACTTACATGGCAGTAATAAACTGTATTCTCAATACGGTCTATTGGCTAAATCGCAAGTCGAAAAAGGCATCAAAGACGGTATGTCTGCACACAAAGCCTATGGCAGTATGCGCTCTAATCTCGTTTACCTTAGAAAAGTCACTAACCTCTATGTGGAAGGAGTCACATTTCGAAACCCATCGAATCATGCCATTGTCAGCAGTAGCAATAAAAATGCGACTTATAACAGCATTAAAGTGGAAACCTACGACGTCAATAATGGGGATGGCATCGATATCAGCCGAGGCACAAACACCTTAGTGTTGAACAGCTACTTCGATGTGGGAGACGACGCTATTAACTTTGCCGCAGGAGCTGGCGCTAAAGCCGCGTTCGAACAAGGCGTAAACGGGGCTTGGCTGTTTAATAACTTTATCTATCACGCCCATGGTGGCGTTGTCTTAGGCAGCCGGACAGGCTCTGGTATCAAGCATATTGTGGCGGAAAATAATGTCATGGTGAAAACCGACATAGGCCTGCGAGCCAAAAGCAGCGATGCCATAGGCGGCGGTGCCTCTGATGTGATTTTTCGTAATACGGCGATGGAGGACTTAGCGGATCAAGCCGTGGTACTAACGCTCCAGTATGGCGACCCAAACGAAGTCACCCAGTATGAGCCTGCCACTACCCCCGCACAGTTCTCTGACTTTAGCATTAGCCATGTGTCCGTGGACGGCATCGCAGGGAAAAAGCCCTCCATTCAAATTGTGACAGGCTTTACTCATTCGTCTTACCATAAAAACATCAACTTCAATGATGTCCGCTTGAACAATATCATGCCAACCGATATTCAAGATCTACGAGATAGCCACTTCGATAATGTCACCTTTAGCAATCTTAAAAAAGGCAGTACATTCTGGAACGTCCATAATGTGTCGGGCGTCACCATTGATGGTGTTGATGCTAACAACGTCGCACGTTAAACATTGATAGAGATAGGTCGCCGGCTCGCCCTATCTCTACTCATTCAAGCAAGCCAGCCAATGAAAAGCAAAAGCCCAAATACCTTGCAATAAAAATCAAAGCCTTACATTGATTGTCCTATTACGTTGTCATGTAAAAACAGAGCCGTTATATTGAGTCTCGATTATTAACAAGAGGGGAAACTGTTATGCAAAATATCGCCACCGTACCAAATGTCGTTTTCAAAACACGCGTTCGTAATGAAGAGCTAGGTGGACCAAACCCTTTCGAATGGAAAGACCTAACGTCAGACGAGTTGTTTAAAAACAAAAAGGTTGTGGTTTTCTCTTTGCCTGGCGCCTTCACACCAACTTGCTCTAATTCACATCTACCACGCTATGAAGAGCTACACGAAGAGTTTCAAAAACAAGGCATCGATCAAATCGTTTGTATTTCCGTCAACGATGCCTTCGTTATGTTCCAATGGGGTAAAAGCCAAAACGCTAACCATGTTTTCTTGCTACCTGATGGTAATGCTGACTTTACCCGCCAAATGGGTATGTTGGTCAAAAAAGATAACTTAGGGTTTGGCATGCGCAGCTGGCGCTATTCTATGTACGTAGAAAACGGCGAAATCAAAAAACTGTTTGCTGAAGATGGTTTCCAAGACGACGCACCAAATGACCCATTTGAAGTCTCTGATGCAGACACCATGTTGGACTATCTAAAATCTCGTTAAGCCGAGAGCCATTCAGGCAAATGGGCTAAAAATCACTTATTGCATTAAACGACTACTAAAATAGTAAGTGACATATCACAAAAAGAAGCCAGTTATCCTTGATAACTGGCTTCTTTTTTAGCGTTTTCTATAGTCGAAAATCATACCCCCTAACGAACAAAGTTATCACGTATCAACGAGACCACTTCATCCGTGCGACCATTTAGAACGGCTTTAATGCCAAACATGGCCGTCGACATGACCTGAGACGCTTCAATCTTTGGCGGCATCACCAACTCCATTCGGCTGACTCTGACATCCAATAGAGCAGGTTTATCGGTGGCTAACCACTGTTGCATGGCTTCTTCCAACTGATCGGTTTTATCCACTCGGAACCCTTCTAAACCTAGCGTTTGAGCTAGGTTTGAAAAGTCAGGATTTTTCAAACCAGTAAAGGCATCCAACAAACCTTCAACACGTTGCTCCATTTCAACAAAGCCAAGGGATTCATTGTTAAAAATCAGTAATTTAACGGGAATATTTTCTTGAACCAGTGTTAATAAATCCCCCATTAGCATACTCATTCCCCCATCACCACACATGGCGATCACTTGGCGATCTGGATAGGCGTTAGCAATCCCCAACGCTTGAGGGTAAGCATTGGCCATGGTGCCGTGGAGCAGACTGGTTAAAAAACGGCGTTTCCCCGTCGCAGTTAAATGGCGTAATAACCACACCATAGGCGAACCACCATCAGCCGTGAAAATGGCGTCGTCCGCTGCCAGTTTATCCAAAGTATGAGCGACGGTTTGTGGATGGATCAATGATTGTCCAGATTCCGCCTCTTGCACGTACTCCGCTTTGTCTTTTTTCCATTGCGTTAACGCTTTGTCTAAATGGGCTTGATCGTTTTTCGGCGTAAGTTTTGGTAGCACAGCTTGGAGAGAATCTGCAACGTCCCCCACTAAACCAAGATCAATGGGGCTACGTTTACCTAAATGTCTGGCATCAATATCAATCTGAACAATCTTCGCTTTCTCTGGATAAAACTGGCTATAAGCGAAATCGGTGCCAAGGCAGATTAGCAAATCACAATCCATGACCGCCTCCATCCCCGCACGGTTGCCTAAAATTCCCGTCATTCCTACTTGATAAGGGTTGTTAGGCTCAATAAATTCTTTCGAGCGAGAACTGTGAACAATGGGGGCTTTTAATAACTCCGCCAACTCAATCAATTCTTCGCAGGCATGTTTTGCGCCAATGCCAGCGTACAAGGTAACCCGTTCAGCATTGTTAACCATGGTAGCTAATTCAGCGATTTCAGAAGGGTTAGGACAAATGGTTGGTTTAGCGGTATGTACCCGCCAATTGACATCATTAGTCACTTTTTCTTGGAACATATCGCCATTGACGACAATCACCGCTACCCCGTTTTTTGTCAGTGCCGCTTGCGCCGCTTGAACCGTAATGCGACGCGCTTGGTCTGGATGAGAAATGCGTTCACAAAACACAGAGCATTGATCATAAAGGGCTTTTTGATCCACTTCTTGAGGAAAGTTCAGACCCTCTTGTCGGCGATCCACCTGAGAAGCAATCAACACCATGGGCGAGCCGTTACGATGGCTTTCGAAAATACCATTAATGAAGTGCAAGCTGCCTGGACCGCATGTTCCTGCGCACAATGCTAACTGCCCCGTCATATAAGCTTCGCCACCAGCGGCCATGGCTCCTACTTCTTCGTGGCGCACATGCACCCAATCAATATCAGACCGACTGAGAACGTCAGTAAAGTGGTTAATGGTATCGCCAACAATGCCATAACAGCGCTTAGCACCCGCCTCGCTTAGGGTATCAACAATGATATCGGAAACAGACTTGCTCATCTCTACTTACTCCTTACGGTCATGATAGATGCTTTTTATAATGGGCTATTCACCTCCAGTCTGCATCCTAAAGTTGACATTATCTACATATCTTCAAATAGGCAAAAAGTAAGAGGTGATCAACAGACGAGCGAAGCGGTTTTTATCTGAATGTATAGGTATTAGGGTATTTTTTATCTTAAGATACGCTAAGTAACGACGAAAAATATAAAAACAAAGCCTTATGAAGGGTAAATAAAAAGTGATGAATCATGCGAATTTTAGTAGTAGAAGACGATAAAATTCTCGGTGAAGCCATTTGCCAAAGAATGAGTCGAATGGGCCACGGCATTGATCTCGCCGCAACCGGTAAAACCGCCCAACAAATGCTGGATTTACAACAATACGACTTATTGTTATTAGACCTAAACTTGCCAGATACAACGGGCAATCGCATCCTGGCAAGCCTCAGAAAAAAACATGCTCATACCCCCGTCATCATTCTCACGGCTCGTAACCAAGTGGAAGACAGAATTACTCTGCTCGATTTGGGGGCCGACGATTACCTGACTAAGCCCTTTGATTTTGGCGAATTAGAAGCACGTTGCCGAGCCTTACTGCGTCGAAGTCACGGACAAACCCTCAATACCATTGAATATGGCAACGTCTCGCTTGATCTGGACGCCTGTAAAGTCACAGTGAATAGCACGCCTATTGATATCAAACAGCGAGAGTTTCGTTTACTGGAAGTCTTTATGACGCACACGGGTAAAGTGCTCAGCAAAGAAGCATTGATCGAACATCTCTACAATTTTGACGATCACCCTAACACCAGCGTTATCGAAATCTACGTCGCCCGTCTTCGTAAATCGCTCCATGATAGCGACTTTAAGATTCGTACTATTAGGGGATTAGGTTACCTACTGGAAAAAAGGCATGAGTAAAACTCGATCATTGCGTCGGCAATTATTAGTCATGACCTTCATCGTCTTACTCTTCATCAGTAGCCTCGCGCTCTGGGGAGCACACATTTATGCCAACCGCACCACGAAAATATCCTATGACCGGCTACTTTACGGCGCGGCATTGCAAATGGCGGAGAACATCACCTTAGTTAATGGCAAAGTCATCATCGACTTACCCATATCGGCCTTTGAGACCCTGTCGTTATCCAGCTCCGACCGAGCCTTCTATTCCATTATGAATACTCAGTACCAGGTTTTGACAGGTTATAAAGATTTACCGGATATTCCCTTTCCCCAACTCATCAGAGAATCGCAACAGAATAAACCAATAAAACCCCTTTATTATGAATCAAACTACCGTGGTGAGCGGGTGCGTTTTATTATTTTAAGCAAACGATTACTGGAGGCGGACAAGAGTAAAACCGTATTTGTGATCGTGGGACAAACCATGGAAGCCCGCGCAAAAGCCGCTAAAGAGTTCAACCAAATCGCCCTGCAATTTGTCAGTGTCTTTTTCATTATCACCATGTTGTTATTACTGTTTGTGATTTGGCAAGTGTTGCGCCCTCTCCAATCCATCAAGCAAGCGATAACCGAACGCTCTTCTTTGGATCTGTCGGCATTAGATATCCATGTGCCAAGCGAAATTGCGCCACTAGTCGGTAGTATTAATTACTTTATGGCCCAGCTCGATAACACCTTACAGCGTTTAGAACGCTTCACGGCCGAGTCCGCCCATCAGATTAGAACGCCGCTTGCTGGGCTCATCTCACAAGCCCAAAATGCCCTAGATGAAAAAGATTCAGCCCTTAGAAAACAACAACTGGAAAACATATTAGAAAGCAGCCAATTGCTGACTCAAACCGTCAATCAATTGTTAAACAGAGCCACCCTAACACACCGCTTTCAAAGCCACCCCTTCTCGCTCCTCTCCTTGGATGAGTTAATCAAAGACACTTGCCGCGAACTTGTTGTCTGGGCATTAGAAAAACACGTCGAAATTGCTTACGTAGGTGACGCTAAAACCAATATTTTGGGGGATGAATTTGCCCTCAAACAAATGCTGCACAACATCATTGAAAACGCCGTTAAATACAGCCCCGAACATGGCACGGTGGAAGTGGAATTGATGACTCAATCAACGAATCAAGCACGGTCCAACCAAGCAACGCTGCAAATACGAGATCAGGGGGTTGGTGTCTGCGATGAGGATAAACTTCATATCTTCGAGTATTTTTACAGAAGCGCCGATAATGTGGCGGCGGGATCGGGGATTGGTCTCTCCATTGCCAAAGAGGTAGCAGAGCACCACAAAGCCACCTTTCACCTAAAAGATAATCAACCGACAGGGTTAATTGTTGAGATTGTGTTCCTTTGCGTTGAGGAATCAAAACAATGAAATATTACTTAGCTTTTTTGTTTTGCTGTTTTATGGCCTCTGGAGCTGACTCGCACCCGTCCACTCCCTCGCCTTCTAATACAACCGACACCTATAGCTACCCAAGTTTAGCCAAGCGAACCGTCCTTTTAACGGTTCATGGTGCACTGGATCACACCCTAATTGCCCCTCTTTTTAGGGCATTTATAGCGCAACATCCTCATACTCAGATTCAATATACCGAGTTGAATACCAATGCCCTTTACCAGACCTTTTTAGACGCCCCACAAGAACGGCCAGACATTATGATGAGTCCTGCCATGGATTTACAATTTAAACTGGTCAACGATGGATTCGCTTTACGCAACGACTCACCACTGCCTCAGTCTCTACCAATGGATTCACAATGGCGACAAGAACTCTTCGGCTTTACTTATGAGCCCATTGTAATGGTCATCAACACTGACATTCTTGCAGGTTCCCCGCTGCCCACCAGCCGCGAACAATTACTCACCTTAATACGGAACAAAGGCCATCTTTTAGACGGCAAAATCGGCCTCTTTAATATTAAAAAAGTCGGACTTGGCTATTTGGCTTGGTCATACGATAGCCAGCAATCGCGCACCTATGGACGCTTATTAGAAGCGTTTGGCAATCATAAAGCGCAACTCTATACCGACACGCACACCATGCTTGAAGCCTTGTTAAAGGGCGACCTGTTTATTGCCTACAATCTTGTTGGTTCTTATGCCTTTCAATGGAGCAAAAAATACCCGTGGATTGTCACCTTAATGCCCACCGACTACACAAGCATTATCATGCGGACTGCTTTTATCAACCGACAGACAAAACACCCCAAAACCGCCAAATCTTTTATCGATTTTTTACTGTCTCATCAGGGGCAAAGCTTACTCGAAGCCTCTGGTATCACACCTTTAGATCGTCATATAACGGGGCAAAATAGTCGTCAGGCCTTACAAAAACTGCCTCATGGTATTTTCCGCCCAATTCCTTTAGGCCTTGAACTGTTGATCCAAACAGACTCCGCTAAAAAGCAACTCATCTACGATGAATGGGATGAGACTTTAGGCTCCTCCATGTCCCCGTCTCAATAATGACAAGAAACGGTCAACCCCATGAAAGGTTCGTGAAAGGTTTCTGTCATACACTGCCCTAAGGACAATAACAATAATATCGATCCTTGGAGCATCTTATGTTTATGAAAGCATGGTTTAACAAAGCCGTTATCGTTGGTGCGCTTTGCAGCACACTGATCGCCACACCCGCCCTTGCCACAGAACGAATCTCTATTGGTACGGGTGGAACCGGTGGTCTCTTTTACGTCATGGGGGCAGGTATTTCCCAAATCATCAATAAATACATGCCTGACACCACCGCCCGCGCCGAAGTCACGGGGGCATCAATCGAAAACAACTACCGTGTGGCCGCAGGTCAAATGACGCTGGGGTTATCCTCCTCTTCCACCTTGTACGAAGCCAAACAGGGCATCGGCCCATTTAAAAAAAGCGGAAAATTGGATGTGGCGGCTATCGCCTACCTTTATCCGGCGGTCTTACAAGTCGCCACCATTCAAGGCACAGGAGTAAAAGATTTTAAAGATCTAAAAGGCAAACGTGTCAGCATGGGACCTCCAGGCAGTAACGCCGCGGTTTTAGCCACGCGCTTATTTAAAGAATATGGTGTGTTTAAAGACATCACACCGCGCTTTTTATCCTATACAGAAGGAGTAAAAGCCTTGATCAATGGCCAAGTAGATGCCGCTGTC
Organism: Marinomonas sp. 63XJN7_7_ISO-PGPR-S23-202; assembly: GCF_056173505.1. Lineage (NCBI taxonomy): Bacteria > Pseudomonadati > Pseudomonadota > Gammaproteobacteria > Oceanospirillales > Oceanospirillaceae > Marinomonas > Marinomonas sp. 63XJN7_7_ISO-PGPR-S23-202. The sequence continues at coordinate 4,373,379 of NZ_CM149677.1, forward strand.
GTTTTGGCTGGTGCGCCAACAGCGTCATTGATTGACTTGGACTCACAACGCCACATGACACTCTTATCAGCCAGTAAAGAAAGTATCGATGCGTTGATCAAGAAATACCCTTTCTACCAAGTTTACTCTTTACCTGCTGGCACCTACCCAGACCAGAAAAAAGCCGTCACCATGATCAATGATCCTGCGGTTCTGTTCACCAGTGGCAAAGCCGATCAAACGAAAATTTATAACATTACCAAAGCCATTTTTGATCACCTCGATATGCTAAGAAAAGTGCATCCATTGGCGAAAAAAATCTCCCTGAAAACCGCCCCCAATACGCCCATTCCACTGCACCCTGGCGCGAAAAAATACTTCGATGAAATGAATAAGCAGTAGGAGAGTCATCATGGCGAAGACCACACTCAAAGATCTACTGTTTGATACCAAGACGGTTGGCAACAAAGAGCGAACGTGTCTGTCCATCCTATTCAGCGTTATCGCCGTGGTGGTCGCCGGATTGGTGCTCTATGGCGCTTACTATGGAGGGATTACGGCATTGCTATTGAGGTCGTTATTCTTCTCCCTAGTCTCCGCCTCAGCAATGCTCTTTTTTGCGTTGAAGTATCAACAAACCTGGCTTCGCCTTGGCTTTTACTTATTCGCTGTGATTGCTCTTATCCCTGGCCCCTATTTATGGCATAACTATATGGACATCATCATGCGTGGTGCCATTGCCATTCCTCAGGATACTTGGATATTTATTGGCCTTATCTGTGTTGTTTTTCTGTTTGTCAGAATGGCCGTCGGGTGGGCACTGATTGGTTTAATGACCCTTGCCTTGTTCTATGCCTACTATGGCTACTTAATACCGGGAAAATACGGCAATGGCGGTTTCGACATCAGTCGACTCACCTCGACCTTAATGCTTTCTACCGAAGGCATCTATGGCATTCCTATGGGTGTCGCGGTGGAATATATTTTCCTATTCGGTTTATTCGGCGCCATTTTAACCAAAATAGGCACAGGCGAGGTATTTGTTGATTTAGCCCGAGGCTTAACCGGACGCGTCCAAGGTGGGCCTGGGTTATCTGCCGCGTTATCCAGCGCGTTACTAGGCTCCTTAAATGGCAGTGCCGTGGCAAACGTCGTCACCACCGGCACCTTTACCATTCCCTTAATGAAGCGGGTAGGTTACAGCGCAAAACTCGCTGGTGCTATTGAAGCTGCTGCGTCGTCTGCTGGACAAATCATGCCTCCCGTCATGGGGGCCGCAGCCTTCTTAATGGCAGAAATCATCGGCATCCCCTATTCAGAAGTGGCACTGGCAGCGCTTATTCCTGCGCTTCTTTATGTTTTAGCCTTAATGATCGCTGTCAGACTGGAAGCGGGCCGTTTAAATCTTGAAAGAGATACAGAAGCAGGCTTAAAACTCCTGCTCAGAACCCTCAAAAAGAAAAGCTACTTATTATTGCCCCTCGTCGTGCTCATTGGTCTTATGGTTTCTGGTGAGTCCCCCACACAAGCCGCTGTCATGGGGATTTTAGCAGGCTTTTTCGTCAGCCCTTGGAAAGCAGAAACACGCATCAATATTGTCGATATTATTGCCGCTTGCAAAGAAACATTGATCAATATCCTACCGATTGTCGCGGCGGTGGCATCGGCAGGCGTCATCATTGGGGTGTTAAACTTAACAGGCTTGGGCTTAATGTTGTCTGGATTGATTATCTCTTTAGGGAATGGGCATTTATGGGCCGTGTTGCTCCTCACCGCTGGCGCGTCTTTTGTTCTTGGAATGGGCTTGCCAACGTCCGCCGCTTATCTATTATTAGCGGTTCTCGTTGCTCCCGCCATGACACAAATGGGCATGGCACCATTATCAGCCCATATGTTCATCTTTTACTATGGGTTAGTGTCTGCCATCACACCACCTGTTGCCTTGGCGGCCTATGCCGCCTCCACCATTTCCGGTGCGGACCCTACCGAAACGGCCATTGAGTCCATGCGTTTGGGCTTTGTGAAACTGTTGGTTCCTTTCTTGTTTGTCACCATGCCAGGCATTCTATTGATTGGTTCAACCTCCAGCATCATTGCCGCCATTGTGATCGCCGCGTTAGCAACAAGTGCCATGAGCATTGGCTTTTCAGGCTGGTTGAAAAACAACTTGAGTTGGTTCATCCGAGGTTTGTACGTTATCGCAGCCATATTGATTGCATGGCCACAAGCCGCAACGGATTTTTCCCCACACATCATCGGTGCGAGACTACTAGGGTTAGCGCTGTTTGTTATACTGCTATGTAAAGCAGCAAAAGGACAAAGCTCGCATCCACATGAGAGCCAACTCGAAAAATCCACCGCTTAGTTTGGCATCTGCGACAAAAAGCCCAACAACAGCCATAAAAAAAAGAGGGTGATGATATTGATCATCCGCCCTCTCTTTATCTTTCTAACGCAGCCTTATCTTTTCAATACAAGCAGCCGTCCGATTCAGCCACTCTCATTGCAATCGTTCACGAGGCGACAGTGTGGTAATCAATTCATTGGATTCACCATTCATTGCCTGCATCAGTAATGCCGACGTTGTGGGCCCCAACGTGAACCCTTGATGACCATGGCCAAAGTGAAACCACAAACCTTTATGATTTGGTGCTTCACCAACAAGGGGCAACATATCTGGCATGCAGGGTCGTGTACCAATCCATTGCGGTTCTTCTATTTGTTTTCCCACATCCATTAATTGATTGAGAGCGTTGACACCACGCGCTAATTGACGGGTATCCGCAGGAGAATCCATCGGTACTAAGGCCGCCCCTGTAGTGACTCTTAACCCTTGCTTCATGGGGGCCGCTAACACGCCATTTGCGGTATCTAAAAAAGGCCGATTTAAATGGGTAGGCATAGCAAAATGCCCATGGTAACCACGCTTGTACACCATTGGAATCTGATAACCAAAACGTTTCAGTAACTCTGGTGACCAAGGTCCCAAGGCAATCACCACCTGCTCCGCCTCACGTTCGCCATCACTTGTCAGCACACTCCAACCATTCGCAGTATGCTGCAAAGTATTGGCATCCCCCGAGACGAAGCTTCCGCCCCGTTCTACGAATAATTCACAATAAGCTTGAGTTAAGCCGCCAGGCGACGAACAACTCCAACTTTGCGTAAAATACACCACACCTGCCGGTGCCGCTTTTAACGCGGACTCTTCTTGTTGATAGGCTTTGCCATCCACAATGCGCGATGTCACACCATATTCCTGACGTAAAAATTCGGCTTTTTGGGTCGCCTTTTCAAACTCATCCGATTCACGATAAAACATGGCTAGCCCATCGCGCTGGATAAGATCTTCAGAGAGAGAATCGCGAATCAGCTCCTCATGGTCTGCCGTCGAGCGAAACGTCAATTGGGAATAAATTTTCGAGATCTGTGCGTGTTTCTGCGGCGCAGAGTGACGTAAATAAGACCATAAAGCGGGCGCCATGTTCAGCACGCCATTTAAACGCCAAGTCACATCATTACTGACTTCAAACAGATACTTGAAGAGTTTGGAGAACTCCCTAGGTAACGCGTAAGGCTCTGCTGCTTCTACTTGAATAATGCCCGCATTGCCATAACTGGTTTCCAACCCAGCACCTGTTCGGTCCACCAGTGTGACAGTATGTCCTTGAGCCTGAAGAGCCAAAGCACTGCTCACACCAACCATACCTGCACCCAAAACAAGAAATTCCGCCATATTCCTACCTCGACATCCTTTCAGTGAAAAAGCCTTTATCTTAGTCACTATAGCAATATAAGTCGCCATTAGTATAAATTAGCTGTCACAATGATGTATCAGCGCTTACTGTCACCATAGGAGACCCCATTATGAGCCTACAGCCCTTCCACCTTGCTATCCCCGTCTATGACGTGCCGCTGGCACGGGCTTTTTATCGCGATGTTTTTGGACTGGAAGAAGGCCGTTCTGCACCAGAATGGGTAGATTTCAACTTTTTCGGCCATCAGCTCGTTATCCATCATCACCCCAAAATGCCCTATCAAGAGCATGCAGGCACCAACGCAGTAGACGGACACAATGTGCCTGTTCCACATTTTGGTGTGGTATTAACATGGGAGCAATGGGAAGCGTTGGCAGAACGTTTAACCGCTGAAAAAACCGACTTTATCATCGAACCTTATATTCGCTTTAAAGGCCAAGTGGGCGAACAAGCCACCATGTTCTTCCTCGATCCATGCGGTAATGCCTTGGAATTTAAAGCTTTTAAAGACATGGGGCAGCTGTTCGCGAAATAACAAAGCCGATCCCAAGGAAGGCGGAAAGCGTTATCTTGTTTCCGTCTTCAACGATCTGAGTCGCTATGATCTTGATAAGTAAAGATGGTCTGTCGAAAGATCATCAAGGCCTTTTACGCCCATCAAATTAAGACAACGGACAAGCTCTTCCTCTAAAATGTCCAGCACTCGAGTCACACCCACTTGTCCACCCGACGCGACACCAAATAAAGTAGCTCGTCCTAACAACACCCCATCGGCACCAAGCGCGACCGCTTTCACAATATCGCTAGCACGGCGCACGCCACTGTCGAGCAATATACTTATTTGCCCCCTCACCTTAGGCGCGATCTGCTGTAAGGCTTGAATAGACGACAGCGCACCATCGAGTTGACGACCACCATGGTTGGAAACAACGATTCCATCCAACCCTAGCTGGACCGCCTTAATCGCATCGTCTGGATGCAAAACCCCTTTTAGGATCATATTCCCCGACCATTGATCGCGGATTTGTGCCACTCTTTCCCAATCCAACAAAGGATCTAGCTGCTCAGAAATAAATTTCATCGCCCCAAGCGCACTCTTTTCCCCCTCAGGCAAATAAGGCGACAGGTTGCCCATGGTTGGTAAACCATTAGGCCACATAACTTGTCGTATCCAATTAGGATGCAACAACACATTCAACTTATTCGCCAAGGTGAGCTGACGAGGCCTCACAAAGTTTCGCCTGTCCCATTCTCGATTGCCGACAATAAGCGCATCCGATGTAATCACTAGCGTGCTGGCTTCAACCGCTTTTGCTCTGGTTAATAAGTCTTGGCTAGCTCGCAGGTCTTTCAGCGCATACAGTTGAAACCAAAAATCGACATCCGGCACCGCTTCACGTACCTGCTCCATGGAACAATTTGAAACGGTACTCAAACAAAAAGGAATTTGCTTAGCACTGGCCGCTTTCGCTAGCGCAATATCGGCCTGAGGCCACAACATTCCATTGTAACCGCTTGGCCCGATCATCATAGGCAGAGCACTTTTCGAACCAATCAACCTCGCATCAATCACGGGTCGGTGATTCGGCACCAAGGTGTGAGAGGCCAAGCGGATATCCGAAAAATCAGACTGGTTACGTGACAATGTCTGCTCATTTTCCGCGCCACCAGCCAAGTACTCCCAAGCAAAGTTTGGTAAGCGGCGCTGTGCCAGTGCCGCCATCTCTGCGACGCTCTGTATTCTAGAAAGATCAGAACCTCGATAAAATGTCCGCATAGCAATTCCTAATAGAGTGACACATAGACAAACTCCCTCTCTCGGTGACGTTATATGAGAACCACTTTTGAAGGGTTTAAAATATTAAAAGGGTCTAACGCTTTTTTGACGGTCGCCATCATGTCTAATGCTTGAGGTGAAACAGAATGGTGAAGATAATCTCGCTTTAACGTTCCTACGCCATGCTCAGCAGAAATAGACCCCTTAAACTCTTCCACACATTGATAGACGATTTTATCGACCTCTTCTTCGGTAATATTCACATCCGAGTTCGCATCAACCGCCAAATGCAAATTACTGTCACCAATATGTCCGAAGTTAACGACTAACGCATTTGGCCAACGCTCTAGCAAAGAAAGACGACACGTCTGTACAAATTCATTAATGCTACCGATGGGTAAACTGATATCAAAATTAATAGGGGAAAGTTTGACTGGAAACTCAGAGGTTGCTTCGCGGATTGTCCATAATTGCTCTCTTTCTCGCAATGACGAAGCGATCACAGCGTTCTGTATAAGCTCTTCTTCAAACGCTTTTTCCAAACTTTGATGAAAAACCTCTTCGCTCACGCCTTTCGATTCTATCAGCACATAAAACGCATACTCATTTTCGATTGGCGGATTATCTGGACACGACCAGCTGCAACTCATGGTATAAAAATCCTGCCACATCATTTCAAAGGCATGAATATTCTGATTCAACTCTTTTTGCATAAGATGTAACAGTGCAACACCGTCTTCATAGCGAGCAAACGCACAAAGCGCTGTTTGAGCATCACCCGGTATTGGGGTTAACTTTAAGGTCGCTTTTGTGATGATCCCTAGAGTGCCTTCACTGCCGATAAACAACTGCTTTAAATCATACCCTGCGTTATTCTTAAGCATCTTATTTTGCAAATTCAGTATCTCGCCACTCGCGGTTACGACTTCCAGTCCTAAGACCAAATTCCGCATCATGCCAAAACGAATTACATTATTTCCGCCTGCGTTTGTGGCAATAGTACCACCAATTTGACAACTTCCTCTGGAGCCTAAATCCAAAGGAAAATAACGTTCCGCTGCTATCGCTTGTTCTTGAACCGTTTGCAATGTTGTGCCAGCGAACACAGTCACCGTGTTCGCTTGTATATCTATCTCTTCAATACCATTCAGCTTTTCTAAACTAATACAGACATCCGCTTTAGAAGGACGAGCGGCTCCAGTCAACCCCGTTCGCCCCCCTTGAGGCACGACAGACTGCTTATATTTGGCGCATATTTTTATAATGTCCGACACCTGTTGAACATTCTCCGGCAACAAAAGTGCCATGGGTAGTACAGGCGAGCAACTGCTCCAATCTTTTTGATAACTCAAATCAATGGCGTCATCTTGCCGAATTTGCTCTGGCTTAAGCCGTTCTTGCAGTTCCTTCAAACATTCAGAGTTCATGGTATGCTCCATTATGTATTATTCTTTTAAAATCAATTCACTGGCTAACATGAGACAACGTGGTACGCCCCAACAAAGAAGCTAAACTCGTAATAAACAGTTGGTTATCTTCAGCCTTTCCGATAGAAACTCGTACAAAGTATTCATAACCGGGTTCCATCCATGGTTTCACAATCACGCCAAACTTCAATAGCTCATCAGCAAGATCTGTTGCTAACCACGACGTCGAAAAAAAGAGAAAATTCCCTTTTGATTCATAGGGAGACACGCCTAAACGCTTTAAATCTTGTTGCATCTTTTTGCGGGCAATATGATTCCAATGGATCGTTTTTCCCAAGTGATCATCATCATCTAACGCCGCTATAGCGGCCACCTGAGCTTGACGGTTCACATTAAAGGGCGTTCTGACCTTATTCATATATTCAGCCAAGGCCACAGGATAAAAAACCCCATAGCCTATTCGCAGGCCAGCAAGGGAATAAGCTTTAGACAAGGTTCTAAGTAACACAAATGGCTTACCCGACGCTTTCAAAAGTGCGAGTACATCAGGATAGTCCAATTCGCCTTGTGCGTATTCATAATAAGCCTCATCAAAAACCAACAATGTCTGCTCAGAGACATTCGCTAATATATCATTCACATCGTCTTGACTTAAACTGCAACCAACGGGATTACTCGGACTGGCGATAAAAAACAGCTTTGGTTTTTCACTACGCAACAAAGAAGTGATTCTTTCGATATCAAACTCCAGCTGCGCCGTCATTGGGGCAATAATCATCTTTGCTCCACACGCAGTCGGATAGAGAATATGCAATCCAAATGAAGGGACAATGGTCATTACTTTGTCACCCTCATTGATCAACGCGCGGGAGATGATACTGATTAGATCTTCTGAACCATTACCGAAGACCAAGGACTCTTCGGCAACCGTTAATTTGTCAGCTATTTTTTTCCTTAACAGGCTACAATTTGCATCAGGATAATGGGACAAATCCCCCGCACGACTTAAAGCCTTCATGACGGAACTTGATGTTGGAAAAGGGTTTTCATTACTCCCTAACTTAGCGACTCGATTAACCTGAAAACGAGCCTTTAACCCTTCAATAGACAATCCTGCGTTATATTTCCCAAGCTTAGCAACATACCTATTAACCAGATGATCTATCGATAAATGTTCTTTTTCCGTCACAATTTCCACCTTTAAAACAAGCAGTTAGATAAATGGCTAAAAATCATATCAGATGTATATACATGTATATGTGGGTAACAGTATATACACTATTTTTTTCTTCTGTCGACAGCTCTTTATAAAAAAATTTATATTTAAAATTCAATAAAAGTCTGAAGTGCTAGAAAATCGGTATTAAATAGTCTTAAAAAAAATCGCACCGAATTGGTTCAAAAAATCATTTATTGGGCATTTTAAGTGCTTTTACATTCATTTATTACGGTTTTTTGCCACTTCGCTATAAGTGATAAGCAGAAAATAAAATAAAACAGATTTAGGACTTGTTTGTTAAAAAAATGATGTGTTATATGTATATACAAGCTAGATTGTTTTTTTATCTATGCTTAAGAGTTATCTTCAATGCACACTTTTAATTAATTCATTATTAGTAACAGCAAATCACTATGGAGATCTTAGGCAATGCAAAAAAGTCTTATCGCAAATTCGTTAAAAATCGCATTATTTGGCCTTGCAGCAGCCATCACAAGCGCTGCTGTACAGGCGGATGTGCTCTCAGATGTAAAAGCAAAAGGTGAGTTAGTCATTGGGACTGAGTTTCAATTTGCCCCTTTCGACTTTCTACAAAATGGCAAGCATGAAGGGCTTAATAAAGATTTCTTTACCGCAGTGGGTAAAGCATTAGGTGTTAAAGTAAAATATATCGATCTTCCTTGGCCGAGTGTTTTACCGGGGTTAGATGCCAAGAAATTTGACATGGTCGGCGGCCCAGTCACCATAACAAAAGCCCGTATGAAGCGTTATGACTTTACGCTGCCGATTGCCGATGCGTCTGTTGCTCTGCTAAAAAAAGCGGGGAATAAAGAGATATCCTCTCCCGAGGACATCGCCGGAAAACCAGTAGGGGCAGGCAAAGGCTCTTCCCAAGCAACCCAACTAGAAAACTTCTCTAAAACCCTCAAAAAGCCCGTTCAAGTAAAATTGTACATCGACAATAATCAAGCGTATTCAGAGATTATGACAGGACGAGTGGTTGCTGTAGCAAACTCTCTACCCAATATCGCTTACATGGCTCGTCATCATAAAAACTTTGCCGTCGTCATGCCTCCATTCGGTAAGAAAACTTACTACGCTTACGTGACTCGCAAAGGTGCTGATTCAGCCAGCCTCTTGAAAGCAGTCAATGGGGTGATAATCAAAATGGAAAACGATGGACGTATGAGAGCCCTTCAGGAGAAATGGTTTGGTGTTCCCATGAAACTTCCTCAAAAACCAGTTGATCCACAAATTTAACCCGTCGGGGAGCAGGTAAATGTTAGATTTTTCTACGCTCCCCGCAGCTCTGCCTATTTTATGGAGTGGCGTCAAAATGACGCTGTTTCTTTCTACAATGGCAGTGGTGCTGGGGTTAATCGTTGGCACACTCATGTGTTCCGCTCGGTTATCAAAAAACTATCCATTACAACTTTTTGCGCGGTTTTATATCACCCTATTTAGGGGCGTTCCGCTTCTCGTACAATTGATGATTTCTTATTACTGCCTGCCACTTATTGGTATTAATATTCCCGCTCTCGTTGCAGCCACAGGATGCATCGGTTTATGTGCAGGAGCGTATATGGCGGAAATTCTAAGAGGCGGTTTTCAAAGTCTCCCCCCTGGACAAAAAGAATCCGCTCTTATGGTCGGACTGAGTAATAGTCATATTCTCTTTTTCATTGAGCTACCGCAGGTCATCAAACTCACTATTCCAGGGTTAATAAACGAAACCATTCTACTGGTAAAAGCCTCTTCTTTAATCTCAGTGGTGGGCATCGCTGAGCTCACACGCACCGCACAAAATTTGGCCGCCAGTAACTTCCAGCCATTTCAGTTCTATCTAACAGCAGCGGCCATTTATTTTGTTTTAAACAGTGCCATATCAGTGTTTGGATTCTGGCTGGAAAAAAGATCAAACAGCAGGGTTATCGTATGATGGCATTTGACGTTAAAGTAATAATCGATCATCTACCTCAAATTTTAGATGGTTTTGTTACCACCGTGTGGTGCACCGTTTGGGCGTGTGCGTTAGGTATGGTGCTAGGACTCATTGTTGCTTGCGGCTTGATGTCAAAAGCCAGAATTTTCCGTTACCCAATACGTTTCTATGTAGAAGTAATACGCAGCACGCCTTTTCTTATTCAGTTATTTCTACTTTATTACGGTGGCCCTTCAATTGGAATTTATCTTGATCCCATTCAGGCAGGCATTATTGGGTTATCTATTTATGGCAGCGCCTACTACGCAGAACTATTCCGAGCAGGGTTTAATGCCATTCCCGAAGGACAACTGGAAGTCGCCAATATAATGGGATTCTCTACAACCAACATTCTGTGGCGGATTCAAATACCACAGATGATGGTTTTGATCGTACCAGGGTTGGTCAACACCACCATCATTCTTGGTAAAGAAACGGCGGTTCTTTCCATCGTTACAGTACCTGAACTTACTTTTGTGCTGACAGGCATTGGCTCACAAACCTACGCTTATGCAGAAACCCTTACCGTTTTGGCTCTCGCTTATCTAATTTTAGCAGAATCCACCTCTAGACTTGGTAGCTGGGCTGAAAAACGTTTAAGCAAATATATGGAACGGTAATTATGAACAAATCTTCCGCAAACGAGCCTATTGTTCAGGTTCAAAATATGAATAAAAGCTTTGGGGAAAACCAAGTATTAAAAAACATTAATTTAAATGTCCATCCTTCAGAAGTCATGTGTTTAATTGGCCCATCAGGTTCGGGTAAAAGCACCCTGCTACGCTGTATTGCATTTTTAGAACAGTACACGGGTGGCACAGTACTCATCGAAGGAGACCTCATTGGTTACAACGACAATGCCGACCAAAGAAAGCTCGCCTCTACCAAGGAGCTAAACCGAGTAAGACGTAATATGGGAATGGTGTTCCAGCAATTTAATCTTTGGCCACATATGACAGCATTAGGCAATGTGACAGAAGCACTTGTGCGGGTCAAAAAACTCAATCGCAAACTCGCAAACGAAAAGGGGCTCGCCTTATTAAATAAAGTTGGCTTATCTGAACGTGCCAACCATTATCCAGCCCAACTTTCAGGTGGACAACAACAGCGTGTAGCGATTGCTCGGGCATTAGCAATGGAACCTTCCGTTTTGCTATTCGATGAACCAACCTCTGCCCTTGATCCAGAACTGGTTGGGGAGGTCCTTCAGGTAATGAAAGATCTCGCCAATGATGGCATGACCATGATTGTGGTCACGCACGAAATGGGGTTTGCCGCGCAAGTAGCCGATACGGTGGTGTTCTTAGATCAAGGTGAGATTTTGCTAAAAGGATCACCGAAAGATGTATTTCAAGGCCCAAAACCTCCTCGATTACAGCAATTTCTACAAAACTATATGGATAGAAATGCCTTCTGGGAATAAGAGCCAAATACTCAGCGAATAAAAATCACAAAGCACATTGAACAGGTGGCCCATATGGCGTATTCACTACCTATCATAGATTTAGAAATAAACGCTCTGCACGATGAAAGTTGGGGACACCGCGTTGGTGATGCACTCAAAAAAGCCTTTACTGAAGACGGTTTTTTATATCTTGTTAATCATGGTATTAGCGAGTCTACCTTTGAAGAGGTACGTCGCGTATCGCTGGATTTTTTTACCTCCCCAGCGGAATTAAAGCAGTCCGTTGCCACCAGCAAAATCCATCGAGGTTACCATGCTCTAGGTGGTGCCCTCATGGAGGGGGCAGCCAAACCAGATCAAAAAGAGTTTTTCCAATTAGGCTTAGATCTTCCAGATAGTGACATCGATGTGCTAGCAGGCAAACCATTAAGGGGGGCGAATCAATGGCCAGCAGGAAAAGAGGAATTTCGTTCGGTTATGGAAGCCTATTTTAAAGCCATCGCACAGGTTGGCGAGATTTTATTACGAGCAGTAGCTTGGAGTTTAGGCATTAAACCAAGCTTTTTTGCCGAAAAATACACTAAGCCATTACAGAGAACACAAGCCATTTACTACCCAGCCAACAACTTTGACTCATCCGAAGAGGCATTTGGTGTCGCTCCTCATTCAGACTATGGTTGCATCACCTTGTTATACCAAGATGATGTGGGTGGATTACAAGTACTCAACAGAAAAAATGAGTGGATAGACGCGTCACCTATACCAGGTTCACTGGTCGTCAATGTTGGTGATTTGTTAGAACGTTGGAGTAATGGTCGTTTTGTCTCCACAAAACACGCTGTCAAAAACCTAAGTGGTAAAGAACGAATTTCTGTCGCGACCTTTTACGATCCATCCTACAACGCGAACGTCTCTCCCATTGACTTAGGTATTCCCCCAGAAGATTCAAAGTTTGAACCTATTTTGGCTGGAGACCATATTCAAGGGCGCATTAACCGTTCTTTCGATTATACAAAACAATAAGCGAAGCTTCGCTGGGCAAACAAAAAGGGCTGCGATCGCTCACAGCCCCATCATCGTGATAAGCCATTTATTGCTTAGGCTACTTTTGCATCCTGTTGTCTTGAGTCTTCTTTTTGATGCTCAAGCACACCATTATTGGCTTGGTTAATGGCAATTTTTCTTGGTTTCATTGCCTCAGGAATTTCTTTTACCAAGCTGATGGTCAATAGCCCATTTTTTAACTCAGCATTGGTTACCTCAACGTAATCGGCAAGGTTAAACTTGCGCTCAAACGAGCGGTTTGCAATGCCTTGATGGAGATATCTGTGCTCACCAGCATCCGCTTTTTCACCACGAACGGTTAGCACATTCTTTTCCACTTTAATGTCTAGATCGCCTTCCTCAAACCCCGCTAACGCAAGCGAAATAGCATAGCGATTATCGTCAACCACTTCGATATTGTAAGGGGGATAACCGGCAGACACATTATCGGTTGTTAGCGCATTGTCGAGTAAAGAAGCCAAACGATCAAAACCAATGCTACTGCGATAAAGTGGGGTAAAATCAATTGAGTTCATAATAAATCCTCCTAAATGAAGCAAAATACTAATCATCAAAAGACGTAACAGAGACTCTCAATAGAGACGACCCCGTTACACTTCTTAAAATAGGTCCATCAAAGGTATTTTCAAGGCGGATTTTTAGAAAAAAGTTTTATAAAAATAGAGCGTTTTATTCTTCTAAAACAGATGCCTGAATCAAGCCTTTTGGACCCTGTAACAGATTCTGTGTAACTGCCATTTAGTTAAGGTGCTTTTCGAGACGCTCCTCGAACTCAATAATAAATCGACTCATTGCTTGGCGCCAGTTCTGAATTGGCATCGTCCATTTCTTACTGGCTTCTTTAATGGCAAGGTATACCATTTTCCTCGCAGAATCATCGCTTGGGAAGACTTTACGTTTTTTAATGGCTCTACGGATAACACTGTTCAGGGACTCAATCGCATTCGTTGTGTAGATCGCTTTTCGGATATCGTCAGGGTAATTAAACAACGTATTGAGGTGATGCCAGTGATTGCGCCATGATTTGGTAATTTGCGGGTATTGATCGTCCCAGATGTCGCCGAAACGATCTAACTCTAGCAAGGCTTCTTCTTCCGTTGCGGAGCGGTAAACTTGCTTTAAATCCGCCGTCACTGCTTTATAGTCTTTCCATGATACATATTTCAATGAGTTGCGTACCATGTGTACGATGCACAGTTGGATGTTAGTTTGTGGGAAAACAGCATTGATGGCTTCTGGGAAGCCTTTTAGACCATCAACACAAGCGATGAGAATATCTTCTACGCCGCGCTGCTGAAGCTCAGTGAGGACGTTGAGCCAGAACTTCGCACCTTCGTTCTCCGCAATCCACATGCCCATGAGTTCTTTATGACCTTCAGTGTTGATACCGAGTGCCAAGAAGATCGATTTATTGATGACGCGTTTATCTTGGCGGATTTTCAACACAATACAATCAAGATACACAATGGGGTAGATGGCATCCAAAGGGCGTGCTTGCCATTCAGTCACTTGCTCAATGACCGCATTGGTAACGCGTGATACCAGTGTTGGAGATATCTCGGCACCATACCATTCATCGAAGGCATTGACGATGTCTCGGGTACTCATGCCTTGCGCATAGAGCCACAGGATTTTATCGTCCATAGAAGTGAATCGGGATTGGTGTTTTTTGACCAGCTTGGGTTCAAAAGAGCCTTCTCGGTCACGAGGCGTATCCAGTTCAAACTCACCATCTTCCGTCTTAATACGCTTGCTATTCTTGCCATTACGACTATTGGTTGAGGTGGACTTTTGATGTCTCTCGTAACCCAGATGGTCATCCATTTCTGCATTCAATGCCGCTTCAACGGTAATCTTCTTCAGCATTTGGCTAAATTCGTTGAGATCCTCAGGCGTTTTAATTCCCTTGGCGGCTTCTTTTGCGAACGCTTCAAGTTCTTTTTTGTTCATTTGCATCTACCTATCCTTAATTCTTAATAGAATATGTTGTGGTAGGCAGTTACACAAAATTAGTTACAGTCTCGCCTTTTGCCACCATTTGACTCAATAGCTGGTGGGTTTTCTCACGGAATAAATCTCGCAACAAACGCACTATCGGCGTAATGGATTGACGACTGGGGCTAACTAACCAAAGCTCTCCTTGATCAAGAGTATAATCCTGCAAAATCGGCACCAGACGCTCTTCTAACAAATCATAGGCCAGATCCAACCCTGACTTCATAGCCACACCATGACCCGCCACGCACCAGCGTCGCACCATATCGCCATCGTTTGCAGCGCGGCTGGATTTGGGTTTGACTTTATAAACTTGTTCTTCGTCTTTTAGACGCCAAGTATCATTGAGAATCTCTTGTAGCTGATAAAACAAGCCCAGATGATCGGCCAGCTCATCGGGGTGTTTCGGTTCGCCATGGCAATCTAGATACTCTGGGCTGGCCACGATAAAACGCGGTACATTGCAGATTTTAAAACCGTATAAATTGGAGTCGGATGGCGGACCATAGCGCAATGCCATATCCAGCGCATCGCGGTAAAAGTCGATATTGCTGTCGCTTAAATGGGCTCTTATGGTGACTTTTGGATGCTGCAACATGAACTCATCGATCCAGGGTAACGCTAAATGACGCCCCAAATCCGACGACACCGCGATACGAATTTCGCCACAGATTTCATTACAGTCTTCGAAAATACTTTGCTGCGCTTGATCCAACATGGCAATAGCCGCTGCACATTGCGGCAAATAACGCTCACCCGCGCTGGATAAACGCAGCTGGCGAGTCGTACGCACAAACAGCTCTACTCCAAGCTGCGCTTCCACCCGCTTAACCGCCGCACTCGCCGTCGCGGCCTGCATATCAAGGTGTGTGGCCGCAGCCGCGATACTGCGCAGTTGCGCGACTTTCAACACCACGTTCAGATCATCAATCTGCATATACTTTTCTCTCCACAAATCACCATACAATTATTAATTTTTTTTTGACAATAATTCAATAATTACCATGTTTTTATTCATCTTTTTCCGAGCTAGTATGGATGCCAACACGCTCGTACAGATATCGAGCCTTATCCTATTTACGGAGACCATCATGTCACATCAGATTATTGAAGACTTAGAAAAGCGTTATACATCAAAACACTACGATGCGAGTAAGCGCATTTCTCAAGAAGACCTAGACATCATTTACCAAGCGCTTCGTCTGTCCCCTTCTTCCATCAACTCACAACCTTGGAAATTTGTCGTCATCGAAAGTGAAACGGCCAAACAACGCTTTCAAGACTCCTTTGCAAACAAATTCCAGTTCAACCAGATACGTTCCAAAGACGCCTCACACATTATTTTATTGGCCCACAAAACCCACTATACCCGTGAGGACTTCGCCAAAGTGGTGGATAAAGGCATTCAAGATGGCCGCACCAAAGCCGAAAAACGCGAGCAAGCCTTTGGCAGCTTTGCCTTCGCTGAAATGAACACAGATGAAAACGGTGATACTAGCCACTGGACCAAAGCACAAACCTACATAGCTCTTGGCAACCTAATGCACACCCTAGCTCGCCTAGGCATCGACTCCACCCCAATGGAAGGGGTTGACCATGAATTGCTAAGTGAAATTTTCAAAGATGAATTGGAAGGCTACCGCTGTGACGTGGGCCTAGCCATGGGTTACCACCACAAGGAAGAAGACTTTAACGCCGCGTTGCCTAAATCGCGTTTGGCATTAGAAGACGTGATAACCGTGATTTAATTCCGTTGATACACAAACAAAAAAAGAGCAAGTCGGCAGATTAACTTGCTCTTTTTTATCCAGCATAAAGAAGACGAATACGAAAACTTAACCCGTCTGTTCCAGCACCGTGCCAGTGGTTGACATTTTAAAGCGCGGATGCGATAGCCCGCCCACCCGCTCTAAGACCTCACCATTAAAGGTTTCATAACGGCAGCGAACCAACGTCCGTTCAGAATGATCAACATGATTCACAATACGATCAAAGTCCTTGATCTCAAGTACAAGGTATTCATCTTTAGTGGCTGGGTTTTGGTATTTTCCGAGTAGCGTCTGAGTCGTCTTCACCTTCCCCTCCTGACACAAGTTTATGACTGGCAAAATGTTGGTGATATCAGACTAAGCTGGATTCAGGAAAGAAGTATTGCGATAGATCAAGCAAATAGCCAAATACCAACAGTATGATGTTGCTATCTGGCCTTTATTGCTTCATTTAATAGCCAATCAACAAACAGAAGACAATATTGCTGATTTTCGTGGCGCTGTAATAGGTAATAGCCATATTCAGTACAGAGCTTAAATTTAAAAGGCGCAATAAGCTGACCACTACTCAAGGCATCTACCACTAACGGCTCGCTGGCCAATGCAATTCCACCCCCTTGTTCTGCTGCTTTTAAAGCCAAATGTGAATGGTTGTAGTGGAGCCCTGCCGTTGATTCATAATCTTGAGAACTCCCAGGATTGATAGCAGCAGCCTGCCACCAGTCAAGCCAGCTTGTTCCTAAATTATCATCATGGATTAAAGGACAATGCTGAAAAATCTCGTCCTTGTGATGTACGTTTTCTAAAATTTTCGGACTAACAACGGGAAAAATCGTTTCCTCTAAAAGGGCAGTCGCAATG
Source organism: Marinomonas sp. 63XJN7_7_ISO-PGPR-S23-202 (assembly GCF_056173505.1). Taxonomy (NCBI): domain Bacteria; kingdom Pseudomonadati; phylum Pseudomonadota; class Gammaproteobacteria; order Oceanospirillales; family Oceanospirillaceae; genus Marinomonas; species Marinomonas sp. 63XJN7_7_ISO-PGPR-S23-202. Next base: position 4,390,615 of record NZ_CM149677.1, read on the forward strand.
CAGCCATCCCAATCCCCTTGCCCGTACAAAACGGCAATATCCGCATCGCTCGTTCGGAATCCTTCAGTGTATTCTCGGGTAATAATTTGCACTGATATATTAGGATGAGTTTGCAAAAAAGTTGGTAACCGATCAACTAACCAGCGATTAGCAAACGAGTCCGTTGTTTGTAGTCTTATTACTTGGCTTTTTCCTGCGCGGGCTTGAGCATGGGCGGTGATATTTTCCAATCCCGATAAGGATTCAGCCACATCATTTAGATAATCACGCCCCAATGATGTCATAGTGACGGATCGTGTATTACGCGTAAAAAGCGCAAAACCCAGCCAATCTTCAAGAGCTCTTATCCTGTGACTAATAGCCGATGGCGTCACATGTAACTCATCTGCGGCGGCAGTAAAGCTGGACAACCGAGCGACAGCATCCGCTGCAATCATCCCCGCCAGCGGAGGGAGACTACGTTTTGCATACCCCATACTCACTTGTGAATTCCTCTCATGCCCTTTGAAATTATTATCCTTTGTCATTCTGTCAATTGACCTAGAAGATGTCAGGAAACGAGTGTCACTTATTACTGAGATCTAGAGATTTAGCCCTGCAAAAATCCATCAATTAAAGGTCACCCTTATGAGCCAATATAAAGAAATAGTCTATCAAGATAAAGAATGGGATATTTCATTATATGCCCTAGGCATTTTAGCCGCTTTATTTGCCACAGGCGTCTGGTCCCTTAACTTTGTTATTCCTTTTGTTATTGGACAGTATTCTATTTTTGATTTCGCTCTCTTTAGATTTGTTATTTCTGGTTTTGTTGGAGTCATAATTCTTATTTTAAAACGCAATAAGCTTCGTAGAATGGACATCAAAGATTTGGCAGTTATTGCTTGGCTATCTTTTACAGGCTATGTGGGCTTTTTTCTTCTGGTATCCAGTTCTGCTATCTTTGCAGGCCCAATTATCGCACCCGCCATACTAAGCCTTGTACCTATTGTCCTATCTATTAGCGGTAACCTATATCATAGATCCATCCCTTGGCGTGCGCTTTCTATTCCTTTGATACTCATTATTGGAGGACTAGCACTGGTAAACGGTAACTATTATACAGTTCACAAAAAGGCGATATTGGCACTCCCTTATACAGGCATAATGCTTGCCATTGGAGCCGTCATAGTATGGACATGGTTTGGGCTACTGAATGCAAGCGCCTTGAAAGCTAGACCGTCAATGGATTCCTCAGTATGGAGCGCAATGCTATTGATTGGTGGGGGAATCGAAATGCTACTTTTCTTTCCCATAGGGTCGTTTATCGGTTTATTTAATATCCCAGAATTAGGCTTATCTTGGGCATCCGCCAGTTCACTATGGGTATGGGGCGTATCATTGGCATTTATGTCCTCTGTTGGCGGTGTTTGGGCATGGACGATTGCCTCTCGCCGTCTTCCCATCGCGTTGTCTGCTCAACTTGTTGTTTTCGAGACAATCTTTGGTGTTATTTTTGGCCTAATAACACGTCATCGTTGGCCGACAGGGCTTGATATCAGTGGCTTAATTCTTCTCATAGGAGGCGTTATCATCGCTATTCGTGTTTTTTACAGACCTAAAACAGCTAAGGTTAAGCCTCAAATATTATAAAAACCTTCTTACCACTTTTATAATAAGAGGATTCCGTATACGTAAGACAGACATCGAAGTATTGCTTCATTTAATGAGCAAAGCTTACTGATTTAAAACATGATACTTCAATATGAATTTGTTGGGGCTACCTGACATCTAATATGCGTTTGGAGATAGTCCGATATTAGCTGAGATAATCAACTAACATGCTTCGAACATCAGAAATATGTGCTGGTTCACCAACACGCGGCGCGACAAGACGAAACCTAACATCGGGCATTTTCGGAAAGTCCGGTAGAGAATTGAGTGACACTGTATTTGGGGGAATGGCAGAGGAGTTGAGACAAGTAACACCTAATCCTGCTTCTATCGCCATGTGCAAACCACCTATGCCGGACGCCGAATGGGCTATTTTATAGGATGTCCCGTGTGATTTAAGCGACTTTACGATGAAGCGCTGAAGCGAACATGTATCAGGCAAAACGACAAGCGGTATGACACCGCTGTCAGGGAGCGAGAACGATTTATCTGCCACCCAGACCAAAGGCTCTTGTCGCAGATAAGTATGGTTGACTGTTTCTGCAGGGGAAATAGTTGCGGCATCCAAGACCTCCATTGAAAGTCCGATATCAAACTCTTCACCAGTGTCGTCATCAATTATGGCACTTTTACGGATTGAAACATGCAAATGTAACTTGGGAAATTGGTCGCGCAAGCGTCTCAGAAGTCCTGGCAAGGCATTTGGACGGAAATAATCAGTAATCGCCAAGTGTAAATTGCCCGCGAGCTGGGCGTCCTGCATATCACGCAGTGCCGCGTCACTCAGGGCTAGTAATTCATGGGCATATCTGACAAGTCGCTGGCCTGACGGTGTCAGCTTAGCCCCCATTTTTCCGCGATCAAGAAGAGTTACGCCGCACATATCTTCAAGTTTGCGAACCTGTTCGCTAACGGCTGATTGTGAGCGATTAAGGCATGGTGCTGCTGCCGACAAACTACCGGTTTCTGCAACGACAACCAAGGTTTTTAGAAGATCAAGATCAAAAAGTCGTGCCATTTTATCCACCCTATTTTCCGATAGATGATATCACTTATTCCCGCTTTTCCAATAAAAAAGATCGACCTATTATGGTGATGACAAAAAACACTCAGATAGGAGACAGACATGCCGGGAATCATACTTATCGTTTCGGGAACACCCGATGCAGAGTTAACTAAGCACCTCGTTACGGAGATTTCAAACCTTACCTGTAAGGCTCTAAAAAAGGATCTTGAGCGGTGTACAATGATTATTCAGTACCAACCCAAGAATCAGTGGTTCATCGCTGGCCAGTCATTAGAGGTACACGGCAAAAACGCTTTTCGTCTTCAAGTCATGGTTACTGATGAGACCAATACCAAGGCGGAAAAAGCTAACTTTCATCGGCAAGCCTTTGCAGTGCTTAAGAGGGTTATTGGGAATCTTCATCCACACTCGAACATTCATATCGTTGATTGTCGGGCATCGGCCTATGGGTATGCAGGCATAACGCAGGAAGAGCACAGTTTCACAAAATAATGGTCTAGGTGCGATATCCAGCATCTAGGTATGCAATGCTTAGCAGAATGGCAGATGACAAAAAACCTAGCACTGAGGCTAGGTTTTTTTATGGTTGGTATTTAGACCTCGCGGCATACTCCAGAATGAACTCGACTTGGTTTTATTAAGTTGTTTCTAAATCCCAGACTATTTCTTAAACTTATATGCAAGACAGACACCAAAGTATTACATCCTTGGCACGGCAAAGACTCGCGGTGTTAGGCGATTATTTCTCCGCTAAGAGAGGTGAAGAAAATAATATGATAGAAAGACGACTGAGCTAAAAACTAGAGTTAGGTTCCTCTAAAAATGCTAATTCTTCAAGTGACGATTTTCGCCCTAAAATGGCATTTCTATGTGGATAACGACCGAAACGATCCACAATTTTTTTGTGTTTCAGCTCAAAGTCCAAATTATTCACAATTCCCAAGCTTCTAAACAACTTTACGGCCTCTTCATGAATCACGGCGGATTCACTGTGCATAAAAGGCATATATAAAAAGCTTCGTTCTGAAAGCGATAAGGATTGATCAAAACCGTTTTGAATGGCCACTTGAGCCAGTGCTAACGCCATCGAGTCAGCAGCAAAAGCTTCTGGTTGGTCGCGGTAAATATTACGTGAAAATTGATCGAGTAAAATTATCTCAGCCAATGCACCTTTAGGAGAATGACGCCAAGCGGACAGTTCCCCCTGAACCGCTTGTTGATGAAGTTTGCCAAATCTGGTGATGATTTTATTATCGAAGTCGGTGTTTTTCTGAAACCACAACTCTGAATCAATCTCGTTAAACCAAAAATCCAATACTTCTTGATACATAACGCTAGCCTCAAATCAACAAACTAACTAAAGCTTAATCACCATTAACGCTTCAATCAAATCTCTCAATTGTTGTGTAATAAAAGGTCGTTTCTGCTCGTCCAGTTGATATTCCGACTGTTTCGCTAGCTCGTCGTCTAAGTAAGTGTCTTGGGAGAGTTCAAGCTGGATCGCGTGAACCCCATGATGTGGCTGGCCAAAATGACGAGTGATATAGCCCCCTGTAAATCGACCATTGAGTACTTGTGTGTAGTTGGGTCTTAGGATTTGCGTGGCGGCATTCGCTAACGTGCTGTCACAAGCCTTGCCTTCGTTGGTTCCCCAATTAAAGTCTGGCAAATGCCCCTCAAATAACATGGGCACTTCGGCCGCGATACTGTGTGCGTCAAATAAAATCGCGTAGCCAAATTTGGCTTTTAAACGTGCTAGTTCTTGGGCAATCGCGTCGTGATAGGGCATCCAAATCTGCTCTTTACAGAAGGTTCGGTGCTCAGCGCTTGGCGTTTTTCCTGCTTCAAAAATGGGGCTTTCGTCAAATAAGATATCAGGAAACAAGCCCGTGGTTTTGGTCGCGTAAAGGGGTTTGTCATCATAGGGACGATTCAGGTCAATCACGTAGCGAGAGTAGTTTGCTTTAATAAAACCCACGCCTAAAGAGACAAGAAAGTCGTATAACTCAGGCATATACCAATCTGTATCCGGTAGTTTTTTCGCCTTCTCCGTCAAACCTGCTGCCACCTCTGGTGTCAAATTCAATCCGCAGTGCGGCATGCTAACCAGTAAAGGCGAGCCCCCTTGCACAAAATCAAACGCTGGGGGAGTGAGAGGTGCTGGGGTTGTCATGGTGCTTCTCCTAGATTCTTATTGTCTGAATTTGTTGCCATAGCCCTTATTTCCGTGGCTCTTGTTACCAAAGTAAATGCGCTCTTTTATTAAATTGCCACCCAACCAATAGCTGAGTTCGCCAGGGCTTTCTACGTCCCAACAGATGAAATCTGCCGCTTTACCGACTTCTAAGCTACCATGAGTATCGGCCATTCCCAATGCTTTTGCTGCATGAATAGTGGCGCCAGCCAGTGCTTCTTCTGGCGTCAGCGCGAACAAGGTACAGGCCATATTCATCATAAGACGCAAAGATAACGCGGGGGACGTCCCTGGGTTGGCGTCCGTAGCAATCGCCATCGGCACACCATATTGACGCAGCAAAGCAATTGGCGGGCGCTGGGTTTCTTTTAACGTGAAAAACGCCCCCGGCAACAACACGGCCACCGTGCCAGAATCCGCCATGGCTTTCACGTCAGCTTCTTCAATAAATTCAATATGATCCGCCGACAAAGCCTTAAACGACGATGCCATGCGAGTACCACCTAAGGAAGACAACTGTTCCGCATGGATTTTCACGGGCAAACCTAACGACTCGGCGGTGTTAAAATAACGCGCCACTTGCTCGGTACTAAAGGCAATCCCTTCACAAAAAGCATCGACGGCATCGGCCATTCCCAGTTCAGCAACTTTTGGCAACACTGTCTCGCAAAGGTAATCGATATATTCGTCTTTATCTGTGTATTCTGGTGGCATGGCATGGGCCGCCAGACAAGTCAGTTTCACGTTAACAGGCAGCTCTTGCTCTAAACGCGCGGCGACTCGCAGCATTTTCAGCTCGCTTTCAAGGGATAAACCATAGCCAGATTTGATTTCAACCGTGGTGACACCGTCTTGCATTAAGCTTTGTAAGCGACGTTTAGCGCTGACGACTAAGTCGTCTTCACTGGCATCACGGGTAGCTCTTACAGAGGAGGCAATACCGCCGCCCTGCTGGGCAATCTCTTGATAGCTAACGCCATTGAGACGTTGCTCAAATTCCCCCGCCCGATTGCCGCCAAACACTAAGTGTGTATGGCAATCGACTAAACCGGGGGTGACCCAACCACCCGCTAAATCATGCTCGGCATGCGCTTGGTAATGAGGTAAGTCAGCGGCTTCGCCAATCCAAGCGATGTGACCGTCGACCACACCAATGGCCGCATTTTCAATGGAGCTGTACTTCCCACCTTTCATCGTCGCGACATGGGCACCACGCCATAGGCTATCAAAGAGCACGGGCGTTTGAGAATCGGCCTTAGGTGTCGTCATTGCTTACTCCTTAATGCATTTCGACCATTAAACGCTCGGTAGTAAACCCGCTGGCATGGCTTCGTTATGAACCGCTTCCAGAAGCAATCCATTGGCTTTTTCAATGTCTGGTGCGAAGTAACGGTCTTTATCGTAGAAAGGCACGCGAGCACGCAAAGTCGCACGGGCGTTTTCTAGACGTTTACTGGATTTCAGTGGTGCACGGAAATCTAAGCCTTGTACCGCAGATAAAATTTCCACGGCTAAGATACCGCGAGTATTTTCTGCCATGTCTTTCAAACGGCGTGCCGCAAAGGTTGCCATAGAAACATGGTCTTCTTGGTTGGCAGAGGTAGGTAAACTGTCTACCGACGCTGGATGGGCATACGTTTTGTTTTCGCTCGCAAGCGCCGCTGCGGTGACTTGGGCAATCATAAAACCCGAGTTAACACCACCATTGTCCACAAGGAATGGCGGTAATTTGCTCAAGTTGCTGTCGATCAATAACGCCATACGACGCTCAGACAAGCTGCCGATTTCGGCAATCGCTAACGCCAAATTGTCTGCGGCCATGGCAACCGGTTCTGCATGGAAGTTCCCCCCTGAGATGATGTCCCCTTCTGCCGCAAACACCAATGGATTGTCCGACACCGAGTTAGCTTCCACACACAAGACTTTTGCTGTGCTGCGGATTTGCTCAAGGCAGGCCCCCATCACTTGTGGTTGGCAACGCAGTGAATAAGGGTCTTGAACCTTCTCACAACCTTTATGGGAATCGCCAAGCTCTGACGTTTCGCCCAATAGATGACGGTAAGCCGCTGCGGCATCAATTTGAGTTTGATGGCCTCGTACTTCATGAATACGCGCATCAAATGGGCTGCGGCTACCCAGCGCGGCTTCCACTGACAAAGATCCGCAGACAATCGCCGATGCAAACAGATCTTCTGCTTCAAACAGACCTTCCAAGGCAAATGCCGTGGACGCTTGCGTGCCGTTTAGTAGCGCCAACCCTTCTTTGGGCGCCAAAGTAATGGGCTCTAATCCTGCAATAGACAGCGCCGCTTGCCCGGAAATAATTTCACCGCGATAACGGGCTTTGCCTTCGCCTAATAATACCGTGCTCATGTGAGCCAATGGTGCCAAATCCCCCGATGCACCGACTGAACCTTTTTTCGGAATGCATGGGTAGACTTCTTTGTTGATCAAAGTCATCAAGGCTTCGATCACTTCAAGGCGAATACCAGAAAACCCACGGGCTAGGCTGTTTACTTTCAGCGCCATGATGAGTTTGACGGTTTTGTCATTCATTAACTCGCCGATGCCTGCCGCATGAGACAGCACGATACTGCGTTGTAGCTCTTCCAAATCTTCTGGCGCGATACGTGTATTGGCCAGCAACCCGAAGCCTGTGTTAATACCGTACACAGTGCGGTTTTCTGCAATCACATCGTTCACCACCTGTGTGCTGGCATGAATCGCAGAAATGGCACTGTCATCAAGGCTTAGCTTAACGTGACGACGGCTGATTTGGCGCAGATCGTTTAGACTCAATTGACCCGGTTTTATGGTTAATTCAAACATGATGTTTCTCTCTAATATGTTGCGGTGTTCTGCAAGACGATTTCGTAAATGTTAAGTTAGTCGGAGTTTGCAATGCTTGTTTGACGCTCCACAACCCATTATTTCAGTGCCATCGGCAAATTCAGCCCCTGCTCTTTCGCACACTCAATGGCAATATCGTAACCTGCATCCGCATGACGCATCACGCCAGTTGCTGGATCATTATGAAGAACCCGCGCAATACGCTCAGCTGCGTCATCGCTACCGTCACAGACAATCACCATACCCGCGTGTTGTGAAAAGCCCATACCTACGCCGCCACCATGATGCAACGACACCCAGGTCGCGCCAGACGCGGTGTTTAACAAGGCATTTAACAACGGCCAATCGGATACCGCATCCGAACCGTCTTGCATGCCTTCGGTTTCCCGGTTTGGACTGGCCACCGAGCCGGAATCTAGATGGTCACGGCCGATCACGATTGGCGCCGACAATTCACCGCTGCGCACCATTTCATTAAAGGCTAGGCCAAGTTTGGCCCGTTGACCAAGACCCACCCAACAAATACGTGCTGGCAGACCTTGGAATTGAATACGCTCACGGGCCATATCCAACCAGTGATGTAGATGCTCATCGTCTGGAATCAATTCTTTTACTTTCGCATCGGTTTTATAAATGTCTTCTGGATTACCAGACAGTGCTGCCCAACGGAAAGGGCCCACGCCACGGCAGAACAAAGGGCGAATGTAAGCCGGTACGAAACCTGGGAAATCAAATGCGTTTTCGACCCCCTCTTCCATGGCCATTTGACGAATGTTGTTACCATAATCAAAGGTGGGAATGCCCATTTTTTGGAATGCCAACATGGCTTCAACATGCTTCGCCATAGATTGTTTCGCGGCTTTAACAATTGCCTGCGGCTCAGTTTGAGATTTCTCACGGTATTCTTCCCAGCTCATACCGATTGGCAAATAGCCATTTAGCGGATCATGGGCAGAGGTTTGGTCCGTTACCATGTCTGGGCGAATGCCACGTTTTACCATTTCAGGTAGGATGTCTGCAGCATTACCACATAATGCGATTGAGACGGCTTTGCCTTCCGCTGTGTATTTTTTGATACGTGCCATGGCGTCATCAAGATCAGTGGCTTGTTCATCCACATAGCGCGTACGTAGACGAAAATCGATGCGGCTTTGCTGACATTCGATGTTCAAAGAACAGGCACCCGCTAGGGTTGCGGCTAGTGGCTGAGCGCCCCCCATACCACCAAGACCTGCCGTTAATACCCAACGACCTGCTAGCTTACCATCGTAATGTTGGCGACCTGCTTCGACAAAGGTTTCGTATGTCCCTTGCACAATGCCTTGGCTACCGATGTAGATCCAAGAACCGGCGGTCATTTGTCCATACATTGCGAGGCCTTTGGCATCCAGTTCGTTGAAATGTTCCCAGTTTGCCCAATGTGGCACCAAGTTTGAGTTGGCAATCAAAACACGAGGTGCGTTGCTATGGGTTTTAAACACGCCCACTGGCTTACCAGACTGAACCAAAAGCGTCTCGTCTGCTTCTAGCTCTTTTAGGGATTCAACAATCTTGTCATAGCACTCCCAATCACGCGCTGCACGGCCAATACCACCGTAAACCACTAATTCTTCTGGGTTTTCTGCAACATCAGGATCGAGATTGTTCATTAACATGCGCATCGGCGCTTCGGTCAACCAAGACTTGGCGGTGAGAGTGGTACCCGTTGGCGCTTTAACAACACCAGCGCGGTAGCGCTTTTGCGAAATAGTTGGCTTAGTCATGATCCGTACCTTTAAAATGATGTGTTATCTCAAATGTATATACAACTTAACTAAAACATAATTTTTTAATGCGTCTGTTGCAAGCTTTTTTTCTATCCAATAGAGGTTTTTAAAGCAAGGAAAACGAAAAAAAAGAATGGACATTAAAAAATTCCTTATTTACTAATAAGTTAAAAATAGGTTTTATAAAAAAGCCAAAAAGAGAAGAAACGTCATCTTGTATGTACAAGTTATTTTCCATTACACTCATACTTGTCAACCACACAGTAACCCTGTCCAACTCAGGAATTGATTATGCCCAACCACGACCAGACGGATCTCTTTGATAACGAGAGCCTTCCCCAAACCTATTTTGCTAAACGGGTGCTATTGCCTTCTGGTTGGGCAAATAATGTGCTTTTTTCTATCAAAAACGGTCAATTCCTCTCATTTGAGCGAGACAGCACACCAACGACAGGCTGCCAGAGACTGACAGGCCCCGTCCTACCAACAATCGCCAACCTGCATTCTCATGCCTTTCAGCGGGTAATGGCAGGGGCGACGGAGGTCTGCCTCAATCCCAACGATAGCTTTTGGAGTTGGCGCGATTTAATGTACAAAATCGTGCAGAAACTGACGCCTGACGACGCGCGCGTCATCGCGACTCAGCTTTATATTGATATGCTAAAAGCGGGTTACACCCAAGTGGGCGAATTCCACTATTTACACCATGGCTTGGGTGGAAAGCACTATGATCAAGTGGGTGAAATGGCGAACCAGCTTATTGCGGCGGCGGACGACTCTGGCATGGGATTAACGCTACTGCCGGTGCTCTACTCCCATTCTGGCTTTGGTGGTCAGGCGCCCAATGCAGGCCAAGCGCGGTTTATCAACTCGACAGAGTCGTATCTCAAGCTGCATCAGGCTTGCCAGTCTAAGCTTAACGATCACCCACATCATAAATTGGGCGTCTGTTTTCATTCATTGCGAGCTGTGACTAAGCCTCAAATTGAGACGGTACTCAACACCCTTAATGCGTCGTATCGCGATACTTGCCCAATCCATATTCATATTGCAGAGCAACAAAAAGAAGTCCAAGACAGCTTGGCTTATAGTGGTCAGCGACCTGTGGAATGGCTACATAACGAAATTGGTCTAAATGAGCGTTGGTGTTTGGTTCATGCCACCCATTTAACCGAGAGCGAGCGTCACGCCATTGCCAAAAGCCAAGCCGTCGTTGGATTGTGTCCGACAACGGAGGCGAATTTAGGGGATGGTATTTTTCCTGGCGTCGCCTTTGAACAAGATAATGGCCGTTGGGGCATCGGCTCTGACAGCCATGTGAGCCTATCGATTGTCGAAGAGCTGCGAACCTATGAATACGGACAACGTCTACGCGATCAACAACGCAACCGTTTGTATCGCGCAGATCAAACCCGCGTTGGCGATAACCTTTACCAACAATCCTTACAGGGCGGCAATCAAGCCTGTGATGTATCATTGGGATTAACGAAAGGTAACCGGGCTGATTTTATGGTACTCGACGAGTCTCACCCTTTTATGGCGGCAAGCGAACCCAAAGATCTGCTCAATCGCTGGCTGTTTGCCAGCAATGAAAACCTTGTTAAAGACGTCTTCGTAGCAGGCAACCACATCATTAAAAACTTCCACCACCAGCAAGAAGAAAACAGCCGTCTGGCCTTTATTCAAGTCATTAAAAAGGTGATGTATGACGCCTAACACTCGGTTGCCTTACCAGATTCTTTCGCAGAGCGATTACCAACGCATGCCATGGAAAAATGGTCTTGGCGAAGCGTTAGAAATTCAACGTCATGAAGATAAAAACGGCCTACGTTTTCGTATCAGCCAAGCCTCAGTTGTAGAAGATGGTGTATTTTCCGACTTCAGCGAGTTGCATCGCACCTTGGTGTTGCTCTCTGGTGAGGGGATGATATTGACTCACCAGGGAGTCAACACGCCGCCCTATTCTCATCGCCTGACTCAGCCACTTGATATAGCACGTTTTGCGGGAGGCGATAAAACCCACGCAACACTGATCAAGGGCGCCATTGAAGACCTCAATATTATGGTGCGAGAAGCCGACACCCAAGCCAATGTGGAGGTGGTGAAAGCCCCTTACTCCATAACATTGCCAACTGACGAGCGTACTGTGTTTTGCGGTATTTATGTCTCTGAGGACAGTGTCGTTGAAAAAAATAATGGCGACCTCTTGCTGCTAAAGGCCCACAGCATGATGCTGTTATCAAAAGATACGCATCTAACATTGACGCAGGGGCACGGCATTTTTATCACTATTTTGGACGCTTAATTAACGTCCAAAATGCCCAAACAGTTGGAAGCGGGAACCCGGGTGCAGCAAGCGCGCCACGGTAATGATATCGTCTCCCGCCCAAGTACGACGATTAATCTGTAAGCATGGTTCGGTAGGCGAAATTTGCAAACGCTCGCACTCCGTTGGCGTTGGCAACACCGCTTCGACCAAATGCTCCCCTTCCGTCATGGGAGCAGTAGTCATTAGGTATTCATAGGAGGTGTGTTTGGAAAGGTCCTGCTTATCGTAATCGGGTGCGCGACTGGCATTCACGATGCGCTCTTCGATTTGAATCGGCAGATCGTCTTCATAATGGATCACCACGGAACGGAAAATACCATGATTGGTGCGCACCCCGAGCATCACGGCTTCTTCTACACTGGCTTTAGCGGATTCCAGCACTAATAACTCCGAACGGTGCTGGTGGCCACGAGCAATGATCTCTTCGGCAATGTTATGCACTTCAAACAAAGCAGAATGGGCTTTCTTTTCTGCCACGAATGTTCCAAGGCCCTGATGACGAACCAATATCCCTTCAGCGGTTAATTCCCGCAATGCACGATTCACCGTCATCCGGCTCACACCCAGGGCTTTCACCCATTCCGCCTCGGATGGGACGCGCTGATTCACTTGCCACTGACCATGACTGATTTTTTGGGTGATAGCCTGCTTTAGTTTGGCATAAATGGGCTGTGACGCATCGGGCATATCATCAAATAAATGCGCAAGCATTGATAGAGTGTCTTCTGACAATGGAATATCCGTTTGCTGATGAATGAAGTGCTATTATATCGCGACGCTCAAGCATCAAACAATAGACTTGTATAGACAATTCAACCTAACATGCGCATTTCTTCTTGTGATAATACCGACGATTATATCGGCATCATCCATAATACAGCCAACCAAGCAAGCCCGATGACCAGTGACAGAACGATACCCAAGCGAGGCGTCTGTACTTGCACAGGCCCCGTTAGACCTTTCTTTTTGCCGTGCAGCATGGCGAGAAATAACCGTTCCTTAAGATGAATTTCATGGAACAAAACGGCCAAGATGTGTAAGGCGACTAATGCTAATAAAATATTAGGTAATGTATGGTGAATGGTTGAAATACGATCTAGCCAATCATCGGAAGCATAACCATTGAAAGGCCCAAACCAAAAAATCTGATCACTGGTAAACAGTCCCGTCAACCATTGGAGGCTCAACCCAAGAAATAATACAACCACCATTAATGCGCCAATCGGATTATGACCCGCATAGTGCTCATGATGTCCGGTAAGCAATCCCTTCAAATAAGAGAAGACCACCTTAGGAGAGCGTACAAACTGTCCAAAACGCGCATAATGAGATCCCCAAATGCCATATAAAACACGGGCTATGATTAACGCCGACAAACTATACCCCATATAAAAATGGTATTTGAGCCAGTCACCTCCTTCATTGCCAGTTATGATCAATCCCGTAAACAAAAGCGCCATCAACCAATGACTGACTCGAATCGGCCAATCCCATACTAATTCAGATTTCATATTTGTTTTTTTCCTATGCAATAACCGCATTCGTTCGCTAAAAATACATCATCAGACTATTTTTTAACGAAGGCAGTTTAACGGGCGTCTCTTGATTGAGGTATTGGCAAGCACCATCACCCTGCTAAATATATTCATAGTAGACAAAAAAATCGCCATAAGTTCATTCCGCTCATGGTATTTATTTATCTATTAAGTTTAGACGCTTTTTCTCTTTTCTTAATTAACATAACAACGCCATATAACAAGGAGTGACACCATGTTGCTAGGCTTTCTCTTTATTATTGCTTTGGCCTGTCTGGCCATTGGCTACAGTTATCTTTTTAAAGGCCGATTTTTTGCGAGACAAAACCTCGTTATTGACCTGCCTTTTGACATCGTATCAGAAAACCTAAAAGATCTAAGCAACTGGCCACAATGGATACCTTGGCTGCTCTTTGAACCGAACACAAAAGTGCATTATGACTACTCCCACGCTGGAGAAACCACCCTGTTACCCTCATGCTTAAGTTGGAAAGGTAAACTCATTAAAGAAGGGTATATTCTCATGAAACCGGCTCGCCCCAGCGCCAGCTACTGTCATGCTGTCATCGAGGCCAATGCGTTTTATCCAAAGGATGTGTTTCTTAGTATCGACCTTACTAAACAAGGCTCCCATACGGGAATTAACCTGCAACTCACGGGAAGCGTCCCTTTTCTATTGCGTTACAAAACGGCCCTTCTAAAAATTCGTGCTAACAAAGACCTTGAGCTCTCCCTATTACGATTAAACGCTCATTTGGTTCAATACAGCCAACGCACGGATTACGAGTTTTCAGACCCTTCCTACACATTTTTAGACACCAAGCAACTTGGTCATTTCGATGCGGTTACTCGCCCCTTTACGGCAAAAGATCAATCCATCCCACAAAAAATAGAACAGGGCTTTCACGATTTATTCACGGCTCTTGGCCCACAAAACCCAACAACGGGTCATCGATTTACCCTCTATAGCAAAGCCGACCCGATTCATCATGACTTTGAAGGCGTTCTGGGGGTATTAGTACAAAATGTAGAGCCCTGCGACCTGCACCCAGAACGGATCACCCTTAACGGAACATACCTGCAATTACTCTACCATGGTAGCTATCAACATCTTTCTCTGGCGTGGCATGTGATTTACAACATGATGCGCTTACAAGGCCATCGACCAGATAAAAAGCACCCGAGTATAGAGATCTACGAAATGGGACCAGGCCAAACCAACAGCCCAAAAGAGTACGTTACAAAGGTATGCTTACCAATTAAGTAGCTTTTTTATTCGTTAAGGGTAAAATCGAGAATAAAGAAGTCTAATATCTACTCACTTTAAGGATGAAAAATGATGATCTCTGACCACCAGCTCTGGTTTATAGACCGCGCATTTGAGTTAATACTTACGATTGCCTTTTTCTATGTTTTTAAACATCTTTTCCATATAAATAATAGTTGGCTATTAGGTTTTTTGGCCGTTTCCTCAAGTTATTTAGTCGCAGATGTTGTCTATAAACAGGTTGAAAAAACTAAACTGTGGGCAAAGCTTCGGTCTAATCAACAATAGAGCCCTTCCCCTGTATCATGCCCATATTTGGGACTTTTTTGCGGTTCTAGATATAAATGCCCTATTCCTTTAGAGTATGCTAATCATTAACGCCCCCCAACACATGATGCTGAGCATTCTTGATGGATCAAGGGTAGCGAGCATTACGCTTTAAGCATACGTAGCAAATACCTTTTAAACGAATAAGAGCCGATTACGATGACAACTCTCTATCAGGACCATCTCACTGTATTACAACAACGCTATGAAGCCGCCTTAACACACTT
The DNA here is from genome assembly GCF_056173505.1 of Marinomonas sp. 63XJN7_7_ISO-PGPR-S23-202. Classification (NCBI taxonomy): domain Bacteria; kingdom Pseudomonadati; phylum Pseudomonadota; class Gammaproteobacteria; order Oceanospirillales; family Oceanospirillaceae; genus Marinomonas; species Marinomonas sp. 63XJN7_7_ISO-PGPR-S23-202. Next base: position 4,405,790 of record NZ_CM149677.1, read on the forward strand.
CCAATGTGATGCCGTAATACTGGCGTCAGGTCATAAACAATATTACTTCCAAGACGACCATACAGCGCCCTTTCATAGTTACTCAGGTGCCCAACAATGGCTTCCATTTACCTTGAGTGCAGAAACCTATCTCATCATTGAAGCAGGCAAAAAACCGCGTATTGTGTGGCCGGTTCGTGATGATTTTTGGCACGCACCAAATCCCGTTCCCGCTGGTGAGTGGCAGGATAGCTGGGACATTACCCCCGCCCGTCGTGACGATAAATGGTTTCAAGGTTTACCAGAAAAATGTGCCTGGCTTGGCCCCGAACCACAAGATTTTGCTCATGTTATCCCAGGTTTCAATACCTATGTGGATTTTGCCAAAGCGGTGAAAACCCCTTATGAAATAGCCGCTATTCAACGTGCTAGCGTCCGTGGTGCAAAAGGTCACCTTGCCGCAAGAGATGCCTTTTTAAATGGCTTGAGTGAATTTGAAATTCATTTGGCCTATTTACAAGCCAGCCAACAAACCGCCAACCAAGAGCCTTACCCTAGCATTATAGGCGTCAACGAACATGCTTCGGTGCTGCATTATGAACACAAAGACTTTGATCGTAGCGCCAATCCACTAACCTTGCTGATTGATGCTGGCGCCACGGAGCACGGTTATGCCAGTGATATAACACGCACCTTTACCAAACAAGACGATGAGTTCCGAGCTTTGGTCAAAAGTCTGGACAGTGCCGAGCAAGAAATGGCAAAAAAAGCCTTGTCTGGCACCTCCTATCCTGAACTCCACCAAGGGGCTCTGCGAACCATTGCAGGTATTCTCCAGGATCATAAAATTTGCTCGTTGAGTGCAGACGAACAAATCGCAAAAGGTATTACACAAACCTTCTTCCCCCATGGCCTTGGACATTTGTTAGGGTTGCAGGTGCACGATGTAGGTGGCTTTCATCAGGATGTGTTAGGCACTCGTCGTGAGCCTGATGCGAATGCGCCTTTCTTAAGACTGACCCGTACATTAGAAGAAAACATGGTGCTCACCATCGAACCAGGCCTATATTTTATCCCCATGCTGTTGGACAAAATGCAGGCTGAGATACCACAACATGGGTGTGATATGGCACTCATTAAGCAGTTCATTCCCTACGGTGGTATTCGTATTGAGGACAATATCGTTGTCAAAGCAACAGCATCGGTTAATTTAACTAGGCAAGCCTTCTCTGAATACGAAGCGTAAATCATTAAGCCTTATAAACCACAAGCGACGCGATTCTGGAACAGAAGTAATAGTATCGCTTGTGGTGGTTAGCCAAACGAAGTAAATAGTTTTTTTGTTGCGATTATGGTGAGTTTCTACTAAAAATGTGGACGTTTATCGATTATCCATTACTAAAATAGTATAAAATTCGCGAGTTTTGGAATCGATAAACTCTTTTCTCATTCACGACTCTTAAGCTAAAGTAATCCACGTTGCCGATTATTTACCCCATTTGGGTAAATAAAAATAATAATAAACGTTTTGACCTTAGCTCATTTATTTTGCATAAGGCTAACCGGAGACCCCATGAAAAAAACAGTACTTACACTACTCGCGGCCCTCTCGCTATCCTCAGCGGCAAGTTTTGCTGCCTACCCTGACAAAGACATTCAAGGCATTATCCAATGGGGAGCTGGCGGCTCAACGGATACGGTCATGCGTTCCATCGCGCCACATGTCGAAAAACTTCTCGGTACAGACATTATTCTCACCAACAAAACAGGTGGTGTGGGGGCGATTGCCACCAAGTATGTTTACGCTAAACGCGCCGACGGTTACACCCTGCTCATGGGGGCTGAAAACCCACAGATGTATAAAGTCTTAGGCTTGGGTAAGATCGACTACAGCGATATGATCCCCATTGATATCTTAGCCCGTGGCACGCCAATCATTGTTGCCAATAACAACGCGCCTTATAACAACATGGAAGAATTTCTGGATTATATTCATAACCATCCAAACCAAGTAAAAATAGGCTCAACAGGCAAAGGCGGGATGACGTCACTGGTGCTTGCCATGCTCAAATCACAAACTAAAATGAATTACATTAGTATTCCTTACAATGGCGACGGCCCAGCGTTAACCGCGATTCAAAGCGGTGCCATTGATGTCATGCCCGCCGTATTAGGAGCCGCCATTGAGCAAGTGAAAGCAGGTCGTATGAAGGTCATTGGGCTGATTGATAATGAGCCCAATAAATTACTGCCCAACATAAAACCCGTGACAGACACCTTGCCAGGAATGAAAAAATATCTGCCTTGGGGTCCTTTTTTTGGCGTGTTCGTGAAAAAAGGCACACCTAAGGTAGCGGTTCAAAAACTACGAACTGCGTTCCACGAAGCCGCGTTGAATCCTGATTTCGTTAAACTTATGGATAAGCGTGGTTACAGTATTTTGAATATCAGTGGTAAAAAGGCAAGAAACTTCTTGGACTCCTATCGCTCAACCTCCTCTTGGTTAGCATACGATGGCGGAGTCGCGAAAATCTCCCCGGCTAAATTCGATATTCCAAAACCTTAATACTGCGAACGATGTGAGATATCACGCTGATGATCTCACTCATCATCAAACAGGAGAGTCGCTCTTGCACGACTCTCCTTGTATTGGCATAACCTGGAGTCTATATGTCCAGCCCATCTCTACGTAAGCCAGGCGAGTTAGTTTTTTCTTTGCTGTTGGTTGTGTTTAGTGTTTTTGTCTTTTGGCAGGCTTACAAAATCGCAGGCTTCTCCTCCATGAGCTCTGCTGGGGCATTCCCTATGGCCGCATCCTTCGCGATGTTGTTGGCTTCTTGTTTTATTTTTGTGAAGACGTTAAGAACCCCTAAAGCGCAAGGGATGCGCTTTTTTTACCACTGTTTACCACCCGTTGTTGCCATTATCATGGCCATTATCCTGATATACGCCGTATTACTGGACAGTGTCGGCTTTACTCTAACAAGTTTTGCTTTTCTCTTTATTTGTATACAAATACTGCATCGACGGAGCCCTTTCTACACCTTTGCTCTGTCTCTTATTACGCTCGTCGTGGTGTATATTGTATTCCGACTGATTTTCCAAGTCGTTCTTCCCGAAGGTATTGTCCCAGAAGATCGAATCATCGCTGTCATCAAGTCACTGTGGAGCTAATCACACAATGGATGCTTTAAGCTATTTCGCTACCTCATGGGTATCGCCTGAATTATTTGGACTCACAGCATTAGGGACATTTTTAGGGATTTATATTGGTGCCATTCCAGGCCTTTCTGTGACCATGGCCGTCTCCATTCTTATCTCTTTTACCTTTTCATGGGAAGTGAATAACGCCCTTTGCCTAATGGTCGGTGTATACATGGGTGGCGTGTACGGGGGCTCCCGAACCGCGATTTTGCTGAATATTCCAGGCGCCCCTTCTGCTATTGCAACCGCACTGGATGGCTATCCGCTCGCTCAGAAAGGTCTGGCTGGTGAAGCCATTGGTTTATCGACTGTCATGTCAGTTATCGGTGGTTTTGTTGGCATCATTGTGCTTGCCCTTGCTGCACCAACGGTCAGTAAGTTTGCCATCACCTTCCAGCCTCGGGATTATATGATGCTGGGTATTCTCGGCATCACCTTGGTTGGCTCACTATCTGGCGGCAGCTTAGCCAAGGGGATTTTTGCCGGCGCACTTGGCCTGTTGGTCGGTACCGTTGGCCTTGATCCGATGACCGCACAAGAGCGTTTTACTTTTGGCGATGTGAACCTATGGAATGGTATCAATCCTGTAGCGGTAATGATCGGCATGTTTGGTGTAGGTGAAGCACTGCATCAACTGCACTATATGGACAAGACAGTGGTCAAACAAAAAATTAACCGTATCCTGCCAAAGTTATCAGACCTTAAAAAGTACTTACCCTTGAGCTTACAAAGCTCTCTGTTAGGGGTCATTATTGGTGCTTTGCCTGGCACGGGCGGTGATATTGCCGCATTAATGGCCTATGACCATGCAAAACGCATTACTAAAAACCCCAAAGTGCCCTTTGGGGAAGGAGCAAAAGAGGGATTAATCGCGCCGGAATCGGCAAACAACGCCGCCGTCGGTGGGGCCTATATTCCCATGCTGACATTAGGTATCCCAGGAGATGCCGTAACGGCGGTCTTTATCGGCGCCCTATTTATCCATGGTTTAAACCCCGGCCCGTTATTGTTGACTGAACAGCCCCATATGTTTTGGTTCACCGTGGGCAATTTAACCCTATCGAATATCTTCGTACTGATCTTTGGCCTAACAGGCATTAAGATTTTTTCTAAGATCGTCGAGTGCCCAAAAGGTATTTTAATTCCGATTATTTTTTTACTGTCGATCGTTGGGTCTTACGCCATCAACAACTCGATTGTCGATATCTGGTGGATGCTGGCCTTCGGTATATTAGGCTACTTTATGCGCCTTTACCGTTTCCCTGTTGGCCCAGTGATTCTAGGGGTAATTTTGAGTTCATTAACCGATCAGAACTGGCGGCGCGCCATCTTAAGTGAGCGTGGTGATTTGGGGCCATTTTTTGCTCATATTTTCACAAGCCCATTGTCTACTGTTCTTTTCTTAGCCATTGTCTGGATTTTCTTCACGCAAACACCGATTTGGACAAAAATGCTCAAACCAAGGTTATTCCGTAAAAAATCATCAACCTGATTATCGGCTATTTGGACGTACCCGCACTTATATTCAGAACCACTAGTGCAAGGTACGTCCAACCATTCACCGCGTAAACAGACAAGCGTCTTCTCAAACTTGCTTCAACTTATGGACCAGCCCTTGGATGCCCAACACATACCCCTGCACTCCCATGCCAACGACAATGCCTGCAGCCACGGAAGAAATATAAGAATGATGACGAAATGCTTCCCGAGCATGCACATTGGATATATGCACTTCAATCACAGGTACCTCTGCGCCTTTAATTGCATCATGCAAGGCAATGGAAGTATGAGTATAAGCACCAGGATTAAACACGACGCCTAGCATCTCGCCTTCTTTAATGCGTCGTCCCGCCTCATGAATATAGTCAATCAAAATCCCTTCATGATTCGATTGACGAAAATCGATGTCATGACCTAATACGCTCGCCGCATCTCGACACATGACTTCCACATCAGTCAAGGTTTCATAGCCATATTGCGCTGGTTCACGGCTACCTAGTAGATTCAAGTTTGGCCCGTTCAACACCATGATGGTCGACATCGCTGTTACTCCCAATAAATTAAACAAAATAACGTAAGATAATACTTAATGTGAAAAAGGAAGCCACCGTCGTGATCAATAAAGTACTGGAGCAAAAGCTGCGTTCACCGTATTTATCGCCAATAATAGGATAAATACTAAACATAGGGACGGCAGAAAAGACAATCACGGAGGCTTTTAATTCGCTTGGTAAATTCGGGGTCAACAATAGCAACATCATCACGACAAATGGAAAAAAGATCAATTTCCCCGTTGCCACCAAGGCAATTTGCTTAAGATTTCCTTTGACCAACACTCCAACCAACGAACCGCCGATAACAATCAACGCCACAGGCGCGGAGGCAAGTGCCAGCATATCCAACCCACGGGACAAAAATACTGGCAAAGAAAAACCAATCGATGAACCAATCAATCCGGCACACACCGATAAAATAATGGGATGCGAAATCACCCGCTTAAGAATGGGTAACACAATACGACCACCGCCCGTGCTGTTTTTGCCATACATCGCTTCAACAAAACTCAGCCCAAATGGCATCAAGATGATGTTTTCCACCATAACACTCATCGTAAAGGCTTGTGTCGGCGGATGGTGGAAAAATTGCAATAATACAGGAAAGCCAATAAAGGCACTGTTTGGCATGGTCGCCCCCAAGCCCCTTACCCCCGATGCGACCCAGTTATCCTTAAAGAACCAACGACAGACAAAAATAGTGGTGGTTAGCGTGATCAAACCACCCGCCGCGTACACTGCCATATAACCAATATTAATGGATTTCGCCAGATCCATATGCAATATCTTAGTGAACATCAACGCCGGTAGTGCCAAGTACAAAACAAAGCGACTCAAGCCAGGCAGCGACATGGCGGGCAATAACCCAAAACGCACCACAAGATAGCCAAGCAAAATCAAAAAGAAAATTGGCGCAGTAATGTTTAACACAGCTTCCATAATCCACACTCCTTATAGGCAGGTGGCGCAATCATAAGGGCAAGCATAATAACCAACTTTTCACCTGCTTGATAAGAAGACTGTGGTGATGGTCTGATTGTTAAGCTCTTTAAATTAACTCGCTGGTGACATTGAAGGTTTCTCTAAACTGATGCCATACGGGCATCACATCCGTCACCTTTATACCAGTGAAGATTTCAAATGCATCAATTCCTTGGTAAAAAAACAAATCAAAGCCCGAAACAATTTTTAATCCCTTGCTATGAGCTTCGACTAAAAACTCAGTATCCATTGGTGTATAAACCGCGTCAAATGCCCATTTTTGCCCACCAATGGCGTTAGCCTCAAGCGGCAATCCCGGTGTCTTATGGTGACCAACTGGCGTACAGTTCACCAAGCCATCCACTTGCGCTGCGGCCCTAGAAGCGTCCTCTATAGCGACATAACGTGCTTTATATCCAGCCTCATGAAGCGCCTTAACCAAAGAGCAGGCACTTTCTTCACTTAAATCGGTCACCAGCAATTCCGTCGCCCCCACATCAAACAAGGCAAAGCCAATTGCTCGCCCGACGCCTCCGGCACCAATCATCAACACTTGGCCTGCTGGCAGCGCTCCTAAACGTCCTTGATAACCGCGAATAAACCCAGTGTAATCGGTGTTAAAAGCGCATACCCTGCCATCTTTTAGTAATAAAGTGTTGCTCGCGCCTACTTTTCTTACCGCCTCATTGACTTCGTCGGCACTATCGATGGCAATTTGCTTGTAAGGAAAGGTCACATTGGTTCCGACAAAGCCCTTCCCTTGAATCTCAGCCAGTTTTGCTCGAAAGGATTCTGCGGTACTGTCTTCAGGCACCTGTAATTGATAATCAACCGGTAGCTGGTGCAATTCCCCCAGCATCATGTGTAAGGAGGGAGCACGAGAAGCGGCAATGGCTTGCCCGATGAGACCAAGATTTATCATATATTTACCTTAATAAAGCGATTCTATAAACAGAAAGCAAGCGACTCTCTAACCATCGGTAACAATAGTAAAATCATATACTAAGCAGTGCAGGTGAATCATGAAAATTTCGGTATCGTTAAGAATCAAAAACTTATCGTTACGATAACTACCTGATGTAAGGTCATTTATCTTTGTGTACCTTTGCTATTCATTTTTGATATAGTAATTGCATCTAGTCTTGATAGCCTGTGATGAATGTATGGAAATGCCTATACCAAACTTACGACACTTACGTGTCTTCCTGGCGGTGACCGAGTACAAAAGTATCACACGTGCTTCTGATTACATTTTTTTATCCCAACCTGCGATAACCCAAGCCATCGCGAAACTTGAGAGTCAACTGGGGGCCGCGTTATTCGAGCGTCACTCTGATGGCATGTATCCAACGGATTGTGGCAAAGTTTGGAATGATCGAGTGTCAAGAGCCGTGGATCACATACTCATGGCTCTAATTGATATCGCAAAAGAAAACAATATCAAAGAAGCCGATCCAAAGCACATGCTGGCCCTTATTAGCACAACCCAATTGAAAGCACTGGTTGCCGTTTGCGAAGCACAAAACTTTAGTATTGCCAGCCGCAATCTAGGCGTCTCCCAATCTTCCGTGCACCGGGCCGCACGAGATTTAGAACGACTGCTAACGGTTATTTTATTTGAGAGAAACAGCCTAGGCATCCATGCCACCCGATCCGCACGTCATCTATCTAAAGCAAGTAAACTGGCGTTTAGTGAGTTGCGTCAGGGAATATACGAAATCAACACCATACAGTGTCGAGATGTCAGCACCATTGCCGTTGGTAGCATGCCATTAGCACGCACCACCATCTTGCCAAAATCCATTTTGCGTTTTAATGAGCGTCACCCAGATGTGAATGTCAATATTACCGAAGGCCCCTATAATGACCTACTTCACCATCTTCGTCAGGGTGACATCGATATGATTTTGGGAGCACTGCGTTACCCGCTTCCCGCCGACGATGTGGTTCAAGAAGAGCTATGGTCACCACCGCTGTCCATTATTGCCAAACAAAATCATCCATTATTTCGTCGTGACAACCAAGTCACGGCCGAGGAATTGGCTCAGTATGCTTGGGTGGTTCCGGCACAAGGCACCCCCACAAGGCAAGCGTTTGAACACATTTTTCAAGATGCGAATGTGGCCCTCCCCACTCATTTTGTGGAATCCAGTTCGCAGATTCTAACCCGCGAAGTACTGCTCGAAAGTGACCGATTAACGCTTATTTCTGCCCATCAGATGGAGCGAGAAATCAATATCGGCTTATTAAAAATCATCCCCTATCCGCTAGAACATACACGCCGCCCCATTGGCCTTTGTCTTAGAAAAAACTGGCTTCCCACGACAACTCAGTCACATTTTTTAAGCATGTTGAGAGATGTCTGCGAAGCATTCCGCTAATGTCATCCACTTATGCATTGCAAAAATTGAATACCTCATGCGGTTATTTGATTATCCCAGCACAACGCTGAATGTTAAATTGGTTAGGATAAGCAAAAGAGACGGAGTTTTACTCTGAAATCATTGCCTGATAGCGCAAGCAAAGTCAGACAAAGCAAAAAACTAACGAAACAGCGGATCTCCAAATCGTCTCTTTTTTAATATACGGAGACCTTTACACGATTGTTTCAAATCACAATATAACGACTCGCAAGTCAGGAGTAGAATATGAGAATTTGTATCGCAGGTGCTTCCGGTGCTTTTGGCATGAAACACATGGACGCCATCGCTGCCATAGAAGGATCTGAAGTCGTTTCTGTCGTCGGTACGAAAATCGACGCCATCAAAGCCTTCGCCGAAGAGCGTGGTGTCCCTCACTACACAACCGACTTAGCAGAAAGCTTGGCCAGAGAGGATGTCGACGCAGTCATTTTAGCCACACCAACCCAATTACACGCTTCACAAACCATTCAATGTTTGGAAGCAGGCAAACACGTCATGTCCGAAATCCCCATGGCAGACAGCATTGAAGACGCTCGCAAAGTGGTTGAAGCACAGAAAAAATCCGGTCTTGTTGCCATGGCGGGACACACTCGCCGCTTTAATCCGTCTCATCAGTGGATTCGTAACAAAATCGACGCTGGCGAATTAAATGTCCAACAAATGGATGTACAAACCTATTTCTTCCGTCGTTCTAACAAAAATGCCTTAGGTAAAGAGCGCTCTTGGACTGACCATCTTTTGTGGCACCATGCTTGCCATACTGTGGATTTATTCCAATATCAAACAGGCGAAACCGCCAGCAAAGTACAAGCATTGCAAGGTCCAATCCATCCTAAGCTTGGCATTGCCATGGACATGAGCATTGGCATGAAAGTACCTAATGGCGCCATTTGTACCCTGTCTTTATCTTTCAACAATGATGGGCCATTTGGTACCTTCTTCCGTTATATTTGTGATAATGGTACCTATATCGCCCGTTACGATGATCTCTTTGATGGTAATGATAATAAGATCGACCTAAGCGGCGTCGCCGTTTCCAACAACGGCATCGAGCTGCAAGATCGTGAATTTATCTCTGCTATTGAAGAAGGCCGCGCCCCTAATGCGTGCGTCACCCAAGCCATCGAGGCCATGGAAACCCTTTATCGTCTTGAAAAATGCCTTGAAGAGTAAGGATAAAGTGCGTTTTTACAACAGGGAGCCGTCGCTCCCTGTTTTCATTTGTATACTAAAGCGCTAGATTAAAACCTCGTAGGTCGCGCGACTCGTCAAAAACAAAGAGGTAAAGAATGTCGAAGCATCCACACTTAATGAACCCAAGCATTGGCTTAGGTTGTATGAATCTTTCCCACGGTTATGGAACATCACTACCAGAAGAAGACGGTATAAAAGCCCTGCAAGCAGCCTTTGAAATGGGTTATCGCCACTTTGATACCGCCACGCTGTACGGTGGTGGAAAAAATGAAATGCTTGTAGGCAAAGCCTTAAAGGATCGCCGAGATGAGTTTTTCCTTGCCAGCAAATGCGGTATGGCCAGTGTAGACGGTAAACGTGCTATCAATGGTCGCCCTGACGTTCTTCGCAAACAATGTGAAGAGAGCCTAAAGCGCCTACAAACTGAGCACATCGACCTATACTACCTACATCGTTTAGATCCTAATGTCCCTGTTGAAGAAAGCGTTGGCGCACTTGGTGATTTGGTTAAAGAAGGAAAAATTGGTGGTATTGGCTTATCCGAAGTGTCCGCTAAAACCATAGAAAAAGCCCATAAAGAGCACCCACTCACGGCCGTTCAGACAGAATACTCTCTTTGGTCTCGTAACGCAGAGATCGCCGTTCTGGATACCACGAAAACCCTCGATATTGTTTTCGTTGCCTTTAGCCCTCTGGCTCGTGGTTACTTATGTGGCGAGCTTACCGACATCTCGCAACTGGTAGAAAACGACATTCGCACCAAGATGCCTCGTTTCAGCCCCGAAAACTACCCAAAAAACATCGAACTATTGCAAGATTTTCTTGCCATGGCGAAAGACATTGGCTGTACACCTGCCCAACTCGCCCTTGCGTGGACTTGCATGAAAGACGAACACATTATTCCGATTCCAGGTACCCGCTTTGCTCATCATATGCAAGATAACTTTGATGCGGGCAGCATTAATCTGGACAGTAAACAAATGCAACAGCTTGATGAAATGATTAACCAAAATACCGTGTTTGGCCCTCGTTATAGCCCAGCCCTGCAAGCGGATATCGATACAGAAGAATTCGCTACCCAATAATTACCCCTCCCTAGCCCTCCCCTTAAAAAGGGGAGGGAACGTTTAAGATCCTCTCCCTGTCAAAGGGGTTGACCACTACACCTCCCCCTCATTGAGGGGGAGGTTGGGAGGGGGTCTGGGTCTGTAATCTAAACAATCTCAATAAGCGTTTCGCCAGGAGTAACACGGTCACCTTTTTTGACATGCACCGCTTTCACTGTCCCAGCCACATTGGCATGAACTTCGGTTTCCATTTTCATGGCTTCGGTGACCAGCACCGCTTGCCCGGCAGTTACCGTATCCCCTTCCGCCACCAGCACATCAATGATGTTACCCGGCATGGCCGCGCTGACATGGCCTGGCTCTGTGGCTTTCGAACGACCACTGCTGCCTTCTGAAACATACTCATTCAACGACTCAAACACCACTTCTTCTGGCATGCCATCAAGAGAAAGGTACAGTTTGCGCTTACCTACCCCAAAGTCACCCACGCCAGTAATCGCCACATCGTAGACTTCACCGTGAACGTCGATTTTAAATTCCGTGGCAAGCCCACCAGACGATGCCGCATTGCCCGCCTGTTCTGGCGGTAGAAGCACTTCGGGCTGCAATGTGCCATCGGCCCGTTGCTCTAAGAATTCACGCCCCAGTTCTGGGAACATGGCAAACGTTAGTACATCCTCTTCATTTTTTGCCAAATCACCAATCTTTTTGCGTAACTTATACAACTCAGGCGCTAACGCATCCGCTGGACGAGCTTCGTTAACTTGCTCATTACCCACGGCCTTTTTCTGAACACTCGCATTCACTGGTGCTGGGGGCTTACCATAGCCGCCTAGCAAATACCGTTTCACTTCATTCGTGATGGTTTTATAGCGCTGTCCTGCCAGGATATTGTAGACCGCTTGAGTCCCTACAATTTGCGACGTCGGAGTCACCAAAGGTGGAAAGCCAAGATCTTCCCGCACCCGAGGAATTTCATTAAAGACATCACGAATTTTATCTAATGCATTCTGCTCTTTTAGCTGGTTCGCTAAGTTAGACATCATGCCGCCTGGTACTTGGTTGATCTGCACAGACACGTCTTCACGGGTAAATTCGCTTTCAAACTGGTGGTACTTTTTCCGAACTTCACGGAAATAGTCAGCAATCTCTGACAGTAAAACAAGATCCAACCCAGTGTCGTAATCCGTGCCTTTCAACGCAGCAACTTGGGATTCTGTGGCTGGGTGGCTGGTGCCGCCCGCAAAAGAAGAAATGGCCGTGTCAATTCGGTCTGCCCCTGCTTCCACTGCTTTTAACTGGCACAAAGGCGCTAGGCCTGACGTTGAATGGCTGTGTACAACCAGTGGCAGATCGACTGCGTCTTTAATCGCTTTAACCAATTCGTAAGTCGCATAAGGCGTCAACAAGCCAGCCATGTCTTTAATCGCAATGGAATCCGCCCCCATCCCTTGCATGGCTTTAGCTTGTTCAACAAACAGTGCCGAAGTATGTACCGGGCTGGTCGTATAACAAATAGTCCCTTGTGCATGTTTACCGGCTTTTTTGACCGCTTTCATGGCCGTTTCAATATTGCGTAAATCATTAAGCGCATCAAAAACACGAAATACATCAATGCCATTGTCCGCTGATTTTTGCACAAAGGCTTCGACCACATCATCGGCGTAATGACGGTAACCTAGTAGGTTTTGTCCTCTTAGCAACATTTGTAAGCGAGTATTTGGCAGTGCTGCCCGTAACTGACGCAGACGCTCCCATGGGTCTTCTTTTAAAAATCGCACACACGCATCAAAGGTCGCCCCACCCCAAACTTCTAAAGACCAAAAGCCCACTTGATCAAGCTTTTCACAAATTGGCAGCATGTCTTCTGTGCGCATGCGAGTGGCAATGAGAGATTGGTGTGCATCACGCAGCGTGACGTCAGTGACTTCGATTTTTGTTTTTTTTACTTGACTCATTTTCCTTCCTCCTGCGGATTATCGACCAACGTGTGCAGCAATGGCAGCGGCTAATACCAGTGCAATGTCGCTAGGGTGACGTTTAACGGAATAATTTAGTAACTCTGGATGAGCTGGCACAAAGCCTGTATTAAACTGGCCTTTGACAAAATCTGGGTGCTTGAGTATTTCTTGATAATAATTTGACGTGGTTTTAATCCCGTGCAGACGCATATCGTCTATCGCACGGCGACCACGGGCAATCATTTCCTCCCAAGTGAGCGCCCAAACCACCAACTTCAAACACATGGAATCAAAGTAAGGGGGGATTTCATAACCGGTATAAATCGCCGTATCCACGCGCACCCCTGGACCACCTGGCGCATAGTAGTGGGTAATACGCCCAAAGCTTGGCAAAAAATCATTTTTAGGATCTTCTGCATTGATGCGAAATTGCATCGCAAAACCTCGGAAATGAATGTCTTCTTGGCGAAAACTCAAGGGCAATCCAGCGGCAATCCGTAACTGCTCACGAACAATATCCACTCCTGTAATTTGCTCGGTAATGGTATGCTCCACCTGCACTCGGGTGTTCATTTCCATAAAGTAGACTTCGTTACCCGATAGCAAAAACTCAACCGTTCCCGCGTTTTCGTAACCCACCGCTTTGGCGGCTTTGACGGCGAGATTACCGATATACTGGCGCTGCTCTGGGGTAAGTTGTGGACTGGGAGCAATCTCAATCAATTTTTGATTGCGTCGTTGGATGGAACAGTCACGTTCAAAAAGGTGGATCACATTGCCTTGGGAGTCGGCTAGAATTTGCACTTCAATATGACAAGGGTCGACAATGCATTTTTCTAAAAAGACTTCAGCCGATCCAAACGCTTTAGTGGCTTCTGAAATCACTCGTGGGTATTGGCTTTTTAGTTCTTCAGGCGTATCACAACGACGAATGCCTCGACCGCCCCCTCCCGATGTCGCCTTAATCATAACCGGATAACCGATTTTACCCGCTAAGGATAAAGCCTCCTCTAAATCGGCAAGATTACCCTCTGAGCCAGGGGTAATCGGAATTCCAGCGGCGCGCATACTATCACGGGCTTGAGTTTTATCGCCCATTTTATGAATGACACTGGATTTTGGTCCAATAAAGATAATGCCCTTTTGTTCACACAACTGCGCAAAGTGAGCATTTTCAGACAAAAAGCCATAACCTGGGTGGATGGCATCACAGCCTGTTTCGACGGCTAAATTGACAAGTCGTAATGGGTCTAAATACCCCGCTAGTGGATCATCCCCTAGAGAGTAAGACTCATCAGCGCGCTTAGCATGCAGAGCATAACGATCTGGCTCAGTAAAAATCGCCACTGAGCGAATACCTGCCTCTGAACACGCACGTATTATGCGAACCGCTATTTCTCCACGGTTGGCAATCAACACTTTCTTCAACATGGATCACTCCTTTCTTGTTATATGTGATCTGAGTAAAACGTTGTGGGCGAAACCAAGACGAGTCTAGATTCAGCAAACAGAGTCACCGTGCAAAGGCCTCTGAATGACTAGCCTACTCAAAGAATAACCAAAGTAAAAATTGATATTTCAGGCATTATCTATAAGGTATACGTGATAGATAACAATAAAATGGGAGCAAGCATGTCATCCAATGTCCATTATCTCGCCAGTCGACTCACCTTTAGACAGCTGCAAGTTTTCAAGTGCGTCTATGAGCTGAACAGTTATAGCCGTGCTGGGGACATGCTTGGTTTAAGCCAACCGGCAGTCAGTAACCAAATTCGACAATTAGAACAGGTCATTGAACAACCGCTATTTGAATACGTAGGTCGCCAGTTATACAGTACTGCCATCGCCAAACGCTTGGCACAATGCACCCTTTCTGTGTTTGATGAAGTTGAACGTTTTCAAAACGATCTGATGAACGATACGGGATTAGTCTCTGGGGAACTAAAGTTAGTCGCGGTAACCACCTCCCAATACATCGTCCCACACTTATTACGTGCCTATACCAGCCTTCATCCTAACGTGACGGTTTCATTGAAAGTGGTCAATCGAACCGAGGCCATTGCGCGCTTCGAAAAAAATCGCGACGAATTGACCATTATGGGCATGGTACCTAACGATAAGCCCATGTTGAGCTTGCCTTTTTTGGACAATGAGCTAGTACCCGTTGCCCCACCTAACCACCCCTTGTTGCAAGAAAAAGAAATCACGCTGGCAAAGTTTTTAGAACACACCCTATTACTGCGGGAAACCGGCTCAGGCAGCCGTTTAGCATTGGAATTACATTGTCAAAAGCAACGCGTTCGCTTTACCCATCAAATGGAAATGGGTTCCAACGAAGCCATTAAACATGCGGTAATGGCAGGCTTAGGTGTCGCGGTTTTGCCTCGCTTTGGAATACTGGCCGAGTTAAAGCTGAAAAGTTTAGTAGAATTACCCATGAAGGATTTCCCGCTGCGTCGGTCTTGGTGTTTAGTCAGCCCACAAGGGCAACATCCAACCCCCACCATGCGGTCTTTTATTGACTACGTACAGCAGAATATAGGACAGTTTGAGCAGATGTTTAAACGCAAGATAACTCTCGATTGAGCAGCTGTTTTTTACGCTCGATTCCCCAACGATAGCCACCAAGATTTCCGCCTTTACGCACAATGCGATGGCACGGAATCAACACCGCCAGACGATTTGCACCACAAGCATTAGCAACTGCCCTGGTCGCATTGGGGCGGCCGACTCGTTCAGCTAACTCACTATAGGTTTGTGTTTCCCCGTAAGGAATGGTTTGTAAGGCTTGCCATACTTGTCTTTGGAACACGGTCCCTTGGAGATCTAAAGGTAAATGCTGGATTGAACTATCTCTTAAGTTTCCCTTCTCATTAAAGTAATCCAGAAGACAATCAAACCAAGCGGAATACGGCTCGATGGCAGAGCCTTCTTTATACTGTCCAACCTTTTTCAATACTGCCTTCGGCATAGTAAGATGCAGCTCCTGCTGCAAAGCAGACATATCATCAGCAAAACTCACATTGCGTAATCCCTGATCACTTGCTAATAATAAACAGTGGCCCAAGGATGTTTGTTCGATCACATAGAACAATTGCTCTTCTTTGACAGTCATGGTTCGCATTTGCAACCTCACGTTAACTTGTTACGCATCACCTTGCCACAGGATTATACAGCATTCATAACATTACCCGTCTCAGCGAAGCTATAAGATTGGATTTTTAAACGATAGCCACAAAACCAATCTTTTTTCCCGTTTCACGCGTATCAGTGAAGAGAGAAAAATCTCTTTACACTTCTCCATCACACTAATAACAAATGTCCTACGTTAGTTAACTGAAAAAAAGGTCGAAACACGTAAACTGAATGTAGGAAATAGCCTACAAGACGCAGTACAGCCATGCAAACTTAAAGAAGGTGATACTATGATGTTCAATAGCAAGAGCAAACAACAAAAACAGGAAGCACTCTTTGAAACACAGAGAATCGCCGCTGAAGGTTCGGCATTTTTGGATGCTATGAGCCGATACTGCGCGACAATTAGTTTCGCTCCAGATGGCACCATACTCAATGCGAACGACCTTTTTCTTAAGTCTGTAGGCTATAGTTTGGATGAAATTGTCGGCAAGAAACACGCCATGTTCTGTACCCAAAAATTCACAACAAGCCCCGAATACAAAGAGTTTTGGGAAAAACTGAATAGTGGAAAAAGCCATCAGAGCACCTTTAAGCGACTCACCAAAGGAGGCCAAACAATCTGGCTAGAGGCCACTTACTTTCCCGTCACAGTCGATGGCCAGGTCACAAAAGTGGTGAAAATTGCCACTGATGTAACACAAAAGAAAAATGAAGCAGATGATCAAAAGGCGATTATAAGTTCCTTGAATGTTTCCTCCGCTTTGATTGAGTTCACGACAGATGGCACCATATTAACCGCCAATGACAACTTTCTTAGAACCATGGGGTATTCACTACATGAGATCGAAGGTAAAAAGCACCGCATCTTTTGTAACGATAAATTTTATGACACCCACCCCAATTTTTGGTCATCTTTGTCACAGGGCCATTTTAACTCGGGCCAATTCGAGCGCATTAACAAACAAGGACAATCTGTTTGGTTAGAAGCGACTTATAACCCCGTTTTTGATGACGATGGGAATGTGACTAAGGTGATTAAAATTGCGACCGACATTACCGACAGAGTCAACGAGCAGATGGCCATACAACATGCGGCCGAAGTCGCTCACGCAACGTCGGTAGAAACGGCTCAAGTCTCAGAGAATGGTGCGAAAATACTCAAACGCACTGTTGATACATCCAACCAAATTATTAAGGATGTCGACACCTCGACAGAGCTAATTGAGCAGCTAAACAAGCAATCCGAAAGTATTGCTAAAATTGTCACCACCATTGGTTCGATTGCCGACCAGACCAACTTATTGGCTCTTAACGCAGCCATTGAGGCGGCTCGAGCAGGAGAGCATGGCAGGGGCTTTGCGGTAGTGGCTGATGAAGTGCGGACACTAGCGTCTCGGACCAGTAAATCGACGGTAGAAATCGAAGAGATGGTGGCACAAAACAGCGTCCTGACTCGCCAAGCCAAAGCAAGCATGAGTGAAGTGAATGGTCGTTCAGAAGAAAACGCTCAACTGATTAACGAAGCGGCGGGGATTATCGATGAAATCCTCAAAGGGGCAGAACATGTATCCAGTACTGTTAGCCGATTGCTCGATACATCACGGTAGTTGTGACTTTACGGCTTCACACTCGCCAACGAAAAAACACGCTAAAAAAAGATGCGATAAGCCTATCCGACCTATCGCATCTTGCTTCATTGTGCTTTTAATCGCACTTTCATCATGCTTGCTTATATTAGAAGAAGAACCTATTTACTAGGCATCTCGTGCTCTAATAAAAGCACGCCGGATCCGGTATTGGATATTGGGGCATGGTAATTTCTGTGAAGCTCGGTGACTTTACCTCGTAGCGCTCCGCGCATGGCAATCCACATATTGAGCTCAACGGTTTGCGCACCACCAATCTCAACCAACTCCAGATTACTATACTTGGTTAACGACTCTGGGTCACTGACCAGCTTGTCCATACACTCAAGATCAAACTCTCGATTGATGATCCCTGCTCGCTCTCCATCTAACTGATGAGACAAACCACCCGTACCAAATATGGCAACAGTGATGTCCTCATCATAAGATTCAATGGCTTTACCAATGGCTTTACCTAATTCAAAACAGCGCCACGGCTGCGGCATCGGATGTTGCTCACAGTTGATACACACAGGAATCACTTTCACATGCCCATAATTATTACCTGGCCACATCAGGCTCAAAGGAACAGTCAGACCGTGATCAACCTTCATTTCTTGGCAGATCGTCATATCAAAACCGTCTTCTACTAGACTATTAGCAATGTGCCAAGATAATTCTGATTCACCTGTCACCGGTGGGATGGTCGCAATGCCCCACCCTTCGTCAGAATTATGGTATTCATCCGCCACACCAATGGCAAACGTCGGCTTTTTGTCGATAAAAAACTCAAGACCGTGATCGTTATAAAACAAGACAATCACATCCGGTTGCTTTTCGTTTAACCACTTACGTACAGGTGGATAACCATCAAAAAAAGGTTTCCAATAGGGCGTATCTTCTTGCTTATTTGCCATTGCATTGGCAATGGCAGGAATATGAGAGGTGGTCACTGCGCCAATAATATTTGCCATTATGCTTCTCCTGAGCCATTTTTAACCAGCAATGCCTTAAACTCATCCAAACTTAGCCCCGTTTGAATGGCCCCGATGTCTTGCATATTCAGCTTAAGAAGACCAGCAAACTTCGCCACGTAATAAATACTACCACCTTCTTGAAGCAAACCAATAATATCGCGATCATGAATGGCTTTGATCTGTTTTTCAGTCAAACCAAACTTGGCACAGTAAGCATCTGGGTCTTTATTAAACTCATCACGCGCCGCTTGCTCATTAAAGGAGTAGCACATTTTGTTCAGCCCGTAGCCCTTCTTGGCCATTTTCCCATCAAACAGGTAAGTTCCTGGGACAGGCTGAGTTGGATCTTTTTCTGCCATGATATTCACACCTCTTGTTATTCTGTTATCTGCTTTATCAATCCATACCATAAAGCACGTCTTACTCACCCCTGGGAATCATTCCGCCCAATAAAGCGCCATTGGATTGTCCACTAACAAGGCCTGTTGCAGTTCTTTAGTGGGCGCTATGTGCGGAATTACATCCACCAAATGCCCGTCGTTCGGCGCTTCTACTTTCATATTTGGGTGAGGCCAATCGGTTCCCCATAACACACGGTTTGGAAATTTCTCTACCAAGGTACGGGCGAATGGGTAAACATCAGAATAGTCCGGTGCATGCTGTGTTAAACGCTCAGGACAGCTCACCTTACACCAAACATTATCGTTGTCTGCCATGAAGTTCACAAAACGCTGGAAATCCGGATGATCCACACCATTAGCGACTTTTGGCGTCCCCATATGATCGACTACGATGGTGGTATTTAACGCTTTTAAGAAAGGAATCAGCTCCTCAAGATCCGCCGCTTCAAAGTAGACAACAATATGCCAACCTAAAGGTCGGATTTTGTCAGCAATCGCAAAGAAAACCTCTTTAGGTGTACTGTCTACTAAGCGTTTTACAAAATTAAAACGCACGCCGCGAACACCTGCTTCATGCATCTCTTTCAGCTCTGCCTCAGTAATGCTGTCATCCACAAACGCGACGCCTCGTGCCAACTCTCCAGCCGAATTAAGCGCATCAATCAAGGCAGAGTTATCCGTACTATGGCAAGATGCCTGAACAATTACATTTCGAGAAAAGCCTAAATGGTCACGTAACGCGAACAATTGCTCTTTTGATGCATCACACGGGGTATATTTGCGTTTTGGGTGGTAAGGAAATTTATCCGCTGGACCAAACACGTGACAATGGGCGTCTACCGAACCTTCAGGCACACGAAAGTTCGGCTTACTTGGGTTAGGATGAAAAGGAATGTAATCTTTGTCCATCATGATCTGTTACCTATTTTAATATTTGTTTAAGGCTGTTCATTACAGGGCGCCATTCTTTATAAACCGTTATCATGGGCAAACACCTGCCCATCGAACAATTTTCTGGCTGTGCGTAAAATCGCAGCAGAGCTCACTTCGCCATTGTCTTTTTGGTTTAAAATCACGGTCATAGCACCAATCGGATGCTCCACATCCAAGGACATAGTCGGTCCTGTCTCATAGCTCACCACATCATTCGCTGGAGCGCCTTTTAGCACAGCAGCAGTGGCGACGCTCACCGCGCCAAGGACGCCAATCGACGCATGACAGCGATGAGGGATAAATGTCCGAGTAGAAATCGCGCCCCCATTCATTGGCGCGCTGACCATTGTCATCTTCGGCACCGATTTGTCTTTTACATCGCCTAAATTCATCATTGGACCCACTTGTAAGCGAATCGATTCGAGTTTAGCGCGCAGCGCTTCGTTCGCTTCCAGCTCTTCCCGTGTTTCACTTCCAGTAATCCCCATATCCGAGGCGCGCATCACCACAACGGGCATACCGTTATCAATGCAGGTGACTTCAATACCATCGATAACATCGACCACATTGCCAGTCGGTAATAACGCCCCACAGCTAGAACCTGCCGTATCATTAAAGGTAATAGGCACAGCGGCAGAAAAACCGGGTACACCATCAATTCTCGCACGACCTTGGTAGCATACTTTTCCTTCTTTCACTGACACTTGTGCCGTCGCGACCTGCCCTGTGTTTTCCATAAAGATACGTACTGTCGTTTCACCTTCTTGAGGAGCAACTAAGCCTCGTTCAATGGCAAATGGCCCAACCCCAGCAAGCAGGTTGCCACAGTTTTGTGCATCTGTGACGATGGCCTGATCAACAAAGACTTGCAAGAACAGGTAATCCACATCCGCATCATCACGCTGGGACGGTTTCACTACCGCCACTTTAGAGGCAAGTGGATCCGCACCTCCCATACCATCAATCTGACGATCATCCGGCGACCCCATCATCCGCAATAAAAACTGGTCGCGAGCGTCGGTTTCTTCAGGTAAATCCGAGGCTAAAAAATAGCCGCCTTTTGACGTGCCGCCACGCATCCACATACAAGGTGCGCTGTCTATGAGGTTGGCTTCCTTAGACATATTTCAAACCCTTTTCTTTTAAGCGAGGACGCATTTCATAAATATCCAATCCCAGCTCGCCATTGGCCATACGCACACGCTTAGCTTCTTCATTTGCCACACGCTTACGTGCCAGCTCTAGCACTTGCGCAGCGCTTTCACGTCGCACCACGACCACGCCATCATCGTCTGCAACAATCACATCGCCAGGGTTTACCAAGGCATCAGCGCAGACCATAGGCACGTTGACAGAGCCAACGGTTTCTTTGATCGTCCCTTCTGAAAAGATCGCCTTGGACCAAACGGGAAACTTCATTTGGCGCAAGTCTCTCGTGTCACGAACTCCGCCTTCAATGATCAAGCCCACCACACCACGTGATTGTGCAGACGTCGCTAATAGATCACCAAAAAAACCGTGATTAGACGGCGACGTTGGCGCAAACACCATGATGTCACCTTTTTGGCATTGCTCAATCGCAACGTGCATCATCCAGTTATCCCCTGCTGCACCAGAAATCGTCACGGCAGACCCAGCCACTGACACATCCTGTTGAATAGGACGCATATAATGGGCTAACAACCCCACACGCCCTTGTGCTTCATGAACTGTCGCCACGCCGCATTCTGCCAAACCGTCAATCACTTCTTGGTCTGCACGCTCAATATGCTGCACTACAATATTATTCCGCATGATCTTCTCCTCATCTGCTCGGATTACGATGACTAGCCATTAATTGCTAAACGGCTATAGACGCGACGCGCATTGCCTTCAAAAATTTCTTGTTTCTGTGCCGCACTCAGCACAGTGTTGTTATCAATATAACGCTTAGTATCGTCGTAATAATGACCACTTTCTGGGTCAATACCACGTACTGCACCGATCATCTCCGAAGCGAACAGAATATTTTTCGTTGGAATGATGTCTAACAAAAGGTCGATACCACGTTGATGGTACACACAGGTATCAAAATAGATGTTATTCAATACACGTTCCGCCAGATCAAACCCTTTATCCTGTGCCATACCACGGAAGCGTCCCCAGTGGTAAGGCACCGCACCACCACCATGTGGAATAATGATTTTTAGATCTGGAAAATCCTTGAAAACATCCGACATCATCAGCTGTTGAAAGCCTGTGGTATCCGCACCCAAATAGTGAGAACCAGTAGTATGGAAACAATCATTACAAGCAGCACTGACGTGGATCATGGCTGGAATGCCATATTCACACATTTTTTCGTAGATAGGATAAAAGGAACGATCTGCTAAGGATTTGTCTTGCCAATAACCGCCGCTTGGGTCTGGGTTCAAGTTGATGCCAATAAAGCCCATTTGCTCTACCGTACGCACAATTTCACCAACCGACTTAGCAGGATCCACCCCTGGGGATTGTGGTAATTGTGCCACTGGCGCAAAGTTGTCAGGAAACAGATCACAAACACGACGAATTAAATCGTTCTGGTGCTCAGTCCAATATTGACTGGTGTATTCATTGCCAATGTGATGGCCCATCCAGCTAGCACGCGGTGAAAAAATCGTCAGATCTGTGCCACGCTCTTTTTGCAAGCGAAGCTGATTATTAATGATACTCTCACGGATCTCATCGTCAGAGACGACTACCTTACCCTTTTCGCCAACAAAAGCCGGATCTTTCGCAACTTGCTCTTTTTGCTTATCTCGATAAGCACCAACGCCTGGTGGTGTGGTGGTGTAGTGTCCATGGCAATCTATAATCATGCTACTCTTCTCTTTTCTTATATTAAGATAACAAGCATTGATACACGGTGAAGAAAGCATACTTTCAGCCGTTTAAACCAATGCATCACTTAACAAAGAGTATTTCGCTCTGGAGCCCCTTTGGCTATTTCAATTTGAACACAACGGTATTGCATTTTGATATAGTGTTAACTTGCGTTTTTCTAATACTGAGCTGGCTACACTACACATGGGGCCTACTAAAAGTCACTGCACTTCCCAACAATCAGGCATAAAAAAACCGCTTACTCATGAAGCGGTTTTTCCAATCCTTTGAATGATATAGGCACACTTATCGCCTCTAACAGTACTCGCTTATAACTGAGACAGCACGTACTCAGCGGAGCTGACTTTATACTCACCTGGCTCATCCAACCAAAGCTGTTGCACAATACCGTTGTCGACTAACATGGCATAACGACGACTGCGAATCCCCATTTTTGCGGGTGAAATATCCAATTCTAAGCCCATTGAGCAAGTCAACTCGGCCAACCCATCTGCTGCCATCACCAAATACTCAGCATTGTTCGCTTTTCCCCAAGCATTCATGACAAACACATCGTTTACGGAAAGACAAACAATCTCATCAATACCTTTTTCTTTTATTGCCTCATAATGCACCACATAACCTGGCAAATGACTAGCGCTACAGGTTGGAGTAAACGCGCCAGGGACAGCAAACATCAGGACTCTTTTTCCAGAGAAAAACTCTGTCACATCTATATTCTCTGGACCTTCTTGGCCCATTACTTGGAACTGGCCATGGGGTAACATATCACCGACTTGAATTGCCATGCTTTTCTCCACAAAGAATTAACGAACGCTATCCTACAACAAATAAATAGCAAAACGTATTACACCATATCAGCAAAATCTTTCCACTGTTTGGCAAATGACAAAAACCAGCCGCGAAGTCGAATTACGGCTACACTTTAAACTGAGCCAACAACTGCTTGGTGTTAGACGATAAATCAAACAATTGCTCACTGTCTTTCTCACTTAAGTCCGCACTCTTCGTCGCCTCATCAGACATTGCTGAGATTTCATGCACGCTCTTATTAATGTCTTGTGCGACTAATGATTGCTGCTCTGCGGCCGTCGCAATTTGCGTACTCAAATCTCGCACTTCTACCATCCGTGTTTGCAAGGTATCCAATGCTTCACCAACTGTTCGCGTCTCTTTTACGCTGGAATAGGCCTTATCCTTGCTTTCTTGCATGGCGGCCACCGTTTTCGATACCCCACCTTGCAGCAAATTAATAACGCTTTGGATCTCCTCCGTTGAGGCGTGTGTGCGATTCGCCAAAGAGCGCACCTCATCTGCCACAACAGCAAAACCTCGACCTTGCTCTCCCGCTCGCGCGGCCTCAATAGCAGCATTCAGTGCTAATAAGTTGGTTTGCTCAGCAATGTCTTGAATCACCTCTAAAATCTTTCCAATGTTTTTTGAGTGCTCATCCAACTCATTAACCACACTTTCGGACGACTCCAATTGCGCCACCAGCTGCTCAACTTCATGAATATTTGAGCTCATTTTGCTGCGACTTTCGACCGCCAGTGTATCCACTTCTTGCACTTGGTTTAGGGTAATTTCGGCATTTTTTGCGACATCCTGAACCGTCGCCAGCATTTCTGTCATCGCTGTGGCTATGCTGGAGGAGCGATCACTCTGTGTATTCATCAGTGTCTTCGTTTCGCCTGCAAGGCGAACATTTCTCTCTGCCGAGTCTGCCACATCGTTTGACGCCTTATTAACATCTTGCATCACACTTTGAAGCTTCGTTACCAATTGGTTAACCCAACGAGATAACTCCCCAAACTCATCCTTACTCGCTACCTGACAGCGTTGCGTAAAGTCTCCATCGGTGATTTTCCCTAGTACCAACATAACACTTGCCAACGGCTTACGAATACTACGGCTGACCCATAGAGTGATCAGAACCGCTATCAACACCGACACTAACACAACGATGGCCATAAACACTTTAGAGTAGTAAGCCGCCTGCTTAGCCGAGTTTTTCGCTTCTTCACGGAGCTGTTCCGTCATTTCAACCGTTTGTTTCGATAAACTACTGATCGCATCCATCTTGTCCACCAGCTTACTGGCAATACTTTCAGACTGTTGATCCAAACGGATGAAGTTATAATAATTCTCCACAACACTGTTGTCGCCCAGCACCTCTTGCTTCACTTGCTTAACGGAATCGCTACTATCACTGTCATCCAAATAAGTAAGGTTCTGCCCCATGCTAGAAAAGTTTTTCGCCATCGTTTGTTTCAGTCCAAGCATGTCCTTTAGATTGGTTGAATCAAAATAATCACTCATAGTCGCCTTTAGACTTTCAAACTGATCGACCAAATAAGAGGCGGCAAACCCTTTTTGTTCATTCGGGTGATTCTTTTTTATTGTATTCAGGTTATCAATCAAATAGGAAAGGTCATCTTTTAAATCAAATTTGCCATCCGGAATTTTCGCCTGCAATTTCAACATACGTTCGTGATTTTTAAACGCCATATCAGTGAACTGATAAAAGGCAGTTACTTCCACTTTTGATTGTTTTAATAGTTTGGCTAACTTGGGATAGCCTTGTACTTGTTCAGAAGTGTTGTTAAATAGCGTTTGAATTTTTTTCTTACTGTCTTCAAACGACGTTTTTAGTTGCTTTAATGTCTTAGGTGAACGACTCAGCAAATATTGCAAAACCGTGGTATCCGCTTTAGCGAGATTTTGGTTTATTTGATTGCTTATTTTATTAATATTAGCCGTATTGCCTGTTGCTTTTTCTAGCCCATTCTCAACCTTTTCCAACCCTATAAAACCCGCCGTGGCAACAATTAATAGTAGGACTAGCAATCCACCAAAGCCTACCAAGATCCTTTGAATAACAGATAACGACATAATTGACCTCTAAGCATTTATATGGATGCGTCATTTCTCAAGGAAGTGAGATAAAACTGACTCATTAGTTATGTTTTGTCAACGGCATTTTACACTATGTAATCTTATGTGATAAAGAAGTAAAAAAACGCCTCATACAAGCAAATAACGCCAGACGAAGGCAGTGAGTAACAATCGAATTTCATTCGATCTTGCAATCTGCTAAATTGTCCTATTAATCGCGATTGAATATGACAAAAATATTATGGAACACCCTTTATACGAGAAAATTGCCAATCAAGTGGAGAAACAGATCCATAATGGCATTTTCTTACCAGGGGAAAAAATTCCGTCGGTTCGCAAATTAAGTAAACAACTCAATATCAGTGTCGCCACCGTCCTGCAAGCCTATAGCCTGTTAGAAGACAGAGGGATCATTAAAGCTCGTCCACAAAAAGGCTATTTTGTACAAGACCATATTCCCCCTAAACAACCCAGCGACATACTTAAGCCCATAGAGAACGATGGCAGCATACATGCCTTGCTACACCACTTATTACACGCCTCACAAGGGGCCGATATGGTTCAGTTTGCAGCGGCCATACCGCAATCCCCATTTTTGCCCATTCGACAATTGCAACGTTCCGTTGGACGCCTGATGCGCTTAGAGCCCGAAATTTGTGCCGCCTACGCATTTACACCAGGATCATTGAGATTACGTCGTCAAATTGCCATTCGCATGCTTGATACAGGATGCCAACTGCAACCAGACGACATAACCATCACTATGGGCTGTCAGAATGGCTTAATGTTATCGCTACAAGCCATTGCAAAAGCAGGCGACACCATTGCCATTGAAAGCCCGACTTATCATGGTGTTCTCCAAGTCATTGAAGTGCTACAAATGAAAGCCATTGAAATTCCTTGTGATAGCCGACATGGCATCAACCTCAATGTGCTAGAACAAGCCCTAAAACAATGGCCGATCAAAGCCTGCATTGTGACACCCGATAACCAAAACCCAACTGGTGCCACGCTCAATCACATATCGCGACAACGCTTATTAGAACTGGTAGCTAAGCATGAATTCACCTTGATAGAAGACGATGTATACGGCGAGTTGAACTACAATCATCGCCGAGAACATGCCCTCAAAGCAGATGACCAAACGAATTCTGTCATTTACTGCAGTTCTTTCTCTAAGAGTATTGCACCAGGCTTTCGAGTTGGCTGGGTCGTGGCAGGGAAACATCAAGCACAAATCGAACACCTTGCTTATACTCAATCCCTCGCAGTACCTACACTCACACAAATAGCCATCGCCAATTTTTTAGAAAATGGTGCCTATGATCGACATTTACGCAGAACCCGAGCCGCTTATCATGACAACCTGATTCGCTACCAAGCCATCATCTCACAACACTTTCCAACGGGAACCAGTACCTCAACCCCAACAGGTGGCTTTTTACTCTGGGTAACGCTCCCCCCCGACATCAATGCCATGACTCTGCATACACAGGCATTGAGTATAGGCATTGGTATGTTACCTGGGGTGGCATTCAGCCTGACCAATCAGTACTCACATCACTTTCGCATCAACTACGCACTGACATGGAACGCCACAACTAAGGACGCCTTGAAACAGCTGGGAGCACTGGCCTGCCAACAAATACAAAATGGATGCTAGGTGTAGCGCATGTGCTGTCATACCCTCTTGTGACAGGCGACTTCGCCCTAAGTAAGTACCGAGCAAACGTTAACCCTTTTTACATATTTACAATAAATTTACCTATTTTTACCAGGTAAATGGAGAAATATAACATAGTCTTTAGATTTATAAGACACTAAACCTTTCTTTATAAGTTAAGTTTATGAATATAGAATTTGCTATCTTAAAATTCGTCTGTACAGCGAGAACAAAAAGCGTACAATTCGCGTAATTTTTAAACTCCCTGACCCTTTGGTCGATAACAAGATTATCTGAATAAGCTGGCTCGTTGCGATGGAATTTGTTGCACACCCGAATGACCTACCTTTAGAGATCACTCTTATTGAGGATCAACCCTTTCCTGTGACGAACACAGAGGAAAAGTTAGGATTTGTCGGTATAACCTGTCTTGCCTCTCAGTATTATGAGTGTGGGCGGTCTGTGCGCGTCACCCTAGAAGAAATTGACCCTAATTTTTGCGTGACGGGCCGCATTGTGTGGTGTGATCGCGAAGTGGGGGAATACCGTGTGGCCATTGAATTTCCCATTAAAGATGAGTGTTATTGCGTGCGCATGGTCGAGCAGTTGTCTCAGATAGAACATTATCGTCGCCAAGCAAAAACCCAAGGTAGACGACTTAATTACAACGAAGCCGCTGCAGAATGGATCCAAAAATTCGCCGCCAGCTTCCCGTCATTCACTGCCTAATTTAGGCACTTTCGCTGTTTATCGCTATCCATTTACCCTATGACAAATACCCTTTCTCAGCACGATATCGACATTATTACCCATCAACTTGGCAGACCACCTAGTGGCATTAAAGCCATCGCCCATTACTCTCCGAACGGCATTCCTCAAGTACTCGAAATGGAAACTTGGGTATTTGACCAGCCGTTTCCCACCCTATACTGGCTATCAAGCAAAGCCATAGACAAAGCCCTAGCCAAAATAGAGAGCCAAGGTGTGGTGAAGGAATTAGAACAACGCATTAAAGAAGACGACGTGTTACGTGAAGCGTACCACCAGTCTCATCAAGACTACATTGCCCGTCGCTGGGCGGTGATGAGTGCAGAACACAAAGCCATCATCGAGAAAAAGGGGTTCAAACCTCTGTTTGAAAAATTAGGGATTGGTGGGATTGCCAATTGGGACCAAGTACGCTGCTTACACATGCAATACGCTCACCATTTAGCTGGAAATAACGTGATTGGCCGCCTTCTAGATAACGAATATAATATTCGAGCAATCGCCGACATGGAATAACATCCTTTGTTATCAGGATCTCCATAACAAACAGCCGCGAAGACATACCAAAAAGCCGCTTAGGCGGTTTTTTTCTGCCTCATGCTCAGACACTTTTTTTCAGTTGTACTAATGCCTCCCTAAGCTCTTCCGGCGTCGACACCTCTGGCAGCACGGCACGAATTCGATTAAACGCATTCATCGCCACCGCAGGACGCTGGGCATAGGTCGTTAACGCCCCGCCAGTCCAACCAGCTAATTTCACCATTTCATTTTTAAATGCGTTGCCATTCACACCATGACCTCCTAACTCCATAAGAGAGTCTTCTATCTGCAAATAGCTAGGACGCTCACCGCCAAATTTCATAAAATCATCTTGTTGCACTTCGGCGAATTGTTTTGACATCGTTGTAAAATCCTTTCATAAGAAACCCAATCAATCTTTAACTTAGTCATAAGTAGAGAGGGACACAAGGGATTGGCTGTATCAAATCGTAAAAAAGATCCCGCCAATCCCATCAGCATGACGAAACACCGTCTTCAACGACGCCTACTTCTCTCATCAATTCACACCTATTCTGGTATAAATTCATGAAAGACCACACAAAATCCACTTATTGGCGCGCATTTTTTGCTATTGTTAACCTCTATAGACAACGACCAACAACAATATGTCTTGCCCAACAAACAAATGGCTTTTTATAAGGAGAAAGCGTCAATGGCCCAACAAACTCGCCAAGATAAAATCGTCGCTCTGGCAAAAGAAAAAGGCTATGTAACGATTGATGAATTGGCCAGTCATTTTAACGTTACTCCACAAACGATTCGCAGAGACATTAATATATTAGCTCAATCCGAGCGGATCCGTCGTCACCACGGTGGCGCCAGTTATGATTCCAGTACGACGAACGTTGCTTACGCCACACGACAAATCCTGCAACACTCTGCTAAAGAGCAAATCGCGAATCGTATTGCAGCAGAAATCCCCAACAACGCCTCCCTTTTTATAAACATTGGCACCACAACGGAAACCGTTGCTCGTGCTCTATTGAAACATCAGGGCCTGCAAATCATCACAAACAACATCAATGTTGCCACCATACTCAGCGGCAAAGAAGATTTTACCGTCATTATCGCAGGAGGCCGAGTACGTTCGCGGGATGGTGGAATAATGGGGGAAGCTACCATGGATTTCATCAATCAATTTAGAGTGGATTACGGCATCATTGGCATCAGTGGTATTGATGTCAACGACGGTTCCCTATTGGATTATGATTACCAAGAAGTACGAGTTGCCCAAAGCATTATCGCCAACTCACGTCAGGTCTTTTTAGCCGCCGATGCCAATAAATTCGGTCGTAACGCCATGGTGAGACTGGGCAACCTCACCCAGGTCGATAGACTGTTTACCAATGAACAACCGCCCAAAAGCTTACTCACCATCATGAAGACCCACAAGGTGCGTTTGGAGCTTTGCGCGACGCCGGAATAGCAGATGATCAAAAAACGACCAACCTTTGTTAGATGTAAGGTCTCTTTATAGCCCTCACTCCCTTACATCGCCCCTCACCCTGACCACACTCAAACCGAGTTTGTGTATTTTTTCATCAGATTTTAATATTCAAACCTTGTCATTGGTTACTATGAGGTCTATTATGAGAACTTAAATGTTCGTTTTCGAACATTGAAAACATTCATATGAACATAAAAAATAACAGACACGAAAAACGTGTCATGCAAAAACGAGCAAGGTTAAGCGGGGAGCACCATGACTCAAGTACATTATGATTTATTTGTTGTTGGTGGTGGCATCAACGGCACAGGCATCGCAGCCGATGCCTCAGGACGCGGACTTAAAGTTGGCTTATGTGAAATGGGCGATCTCGCTCATGCGACGTCATCGTCAAGCAGCAAATTAATCCATGGTGGTTTGCGCTATTTAGAACATTACGAATTTCGTCTTGTACGCGAAGCACTCAACGAACGCGAAGTATTGCTCAAAGTCGCTCCACACCTTGTTACTCCACTGCGCTTCCAAATGCCCCATCGCCCCCATTTGCGACCTGCCTGGTTGATTCGAATTGGCTTATTTTTATACGACAACCTTGGCAAACGGGAAGCCCTTGCGGGCTCTCGTGGCGTGAAATATAACGCTGATAGTCCGCTTAAAGCCGACATCACAAAAGGGTTTGAATATTCAGACTGCTGGGTGGATGATGCCCGCTTAGTTGTTATCAACGCGCTATGCGCACAACAAAATGGCGCCAGTATTTTTGCTAGAACCCGCTGTATTTCTGCTAAACGCGACAGCGGTCTATGGCGTATTGAGCTTGAAGACCAGCTCACCCATCAGATCACAGAAGTCACCGCCACGGCACTGGTTAACGCCGCAGGTCCTTGGGTCTCTTCCTTCATCGAAACCAAGATGGAACGCAAAGCACCCTATGGCATCCGTATGATCAAAGGCAGTCACATTGTCGTGCCACGTCTTTACAAAGAAGCCAACGCTTTTATCATGCAAAACGTCGATAAGCGCATTGTTTTTGCTATTCCATACCGTGAACATTACACTCTCATTGGTACAACGGATGTGGAATACAAAGGTGACCCAGATAAAGTGGCGATTTCAGAAGAAGAAACAAGCTATATTCTCAGCGTAGCAAACGATCACTTTAAAAAACAACTGACACCCGATGACATTGTTTGGAGCTACTCTGGTGTTCGGCCATTGTTAGAGGACGAATCAGACAACCCTTCTGCAGTGACCCGTGATTACACCCTGCACCTAGAAGATGACGAAAGCAAAGCGCCTTTACTCAGTATTTTTGGCGGCAAAATCACTACCTATCGCCAATTAGCCCTATCGGCCATGCGTAAATTAACCCCTTACTTTGACAATATGGGCGCCCCTTGGACACACAGTAAGCCATTGCCAGGCGGCGATTTAGGCATGCCTCTTGACGCATTTGGCATCCAACTCCAAAGACAGTACCCTTTTATTAGCGCACACAATGCGCAACGCTTCGCCAACAGCTACGGCACCCTCACGCACCTTATGCTGGATAAGGTCAGCAATGAAGCAGAGCTAGGCCACTGTTTTGGCAACGAGTTGTATCAGGTAGAAGTCGACTATTTGATCAAACACGAATGGGCTCATAGCGCCGAAGATATTCTCTGGCGGCGTACAAAACTTGGCTTAGAAATGTCAAAAGACGAAGTCAGAGCACTTCAAGAATACATAGAGAAGTCACTGGCTATCGCCGCATAATATCCAGAGTTTTTGCTCTCTTTCCGAAAGCACCAACCTCAACAAAACCGATGAATGACACAAGTCTTCCATCGGTTTTTTTAGCTCTTCTATTTTCTATAACGAACATACGGTCACGAACCTAGGCTCAAATGCGGCAAGGCATCAGGCAGGGTTAAACAGTCTTTTGGCGAATAGCGATAACACTCACTAACCAGCCAAGCCAGTAATTGTTGCACCGGTTCTCGATGGCGCTGGGCATCTGGACAGGCAAACAAATAACGATGCCCTTCATCTAATACCTCAGAAAAGGGTTTGACCAAACGACCTTGCTGGATGTCATCCATCACCAAGGGGGTTCGTCCCAACGCAACACCTTGACCCGCAATGGCTGCTTGCACCGCTAAATCCCCACGATTAAAACTGATGCCTCTCGATGGTTTTACTCCTCTAGCATTGGCCAATTGCAACCATTTTTCCCATTCCGCGTATGGGCTGGAAAAACGCCATTCGGAATCATCATTAAGCAATGCCATTGCTGCCAGCTGATTGGGCTCGGCTAACCCCTGCTCTTGGGCAAATGAGGCACTGCACACGGGAAACACCTGATCTCTCATTAAAGGTACGATATAACTATTGCGACCGTGAATATGACTGTGCACAATCGCCACATCAATGCGATCTCGTTGAAAATTGACCTCTCGATCATTCGCCTGAATCCGTAACTGTAAATCTGGGTACTGTTTCTGCAAACTGCCAAGGCGAGGAATCAACCATTTCGTTGCAAAAGAAGGCATGACAGATACTGTCAAAATATTCGATGTCTCCTCCTCTTTTAGTTCAGAAATTAGGGCTTGGATCTGAGCAAAGCTGTGATTGATGTGCACCGCAAGACGCGCCCCCGCTACGGTCAGCTCTAAACGACGATGGTAACGAATAAACAAGGTGAGCCCCAAACGCTCTTCTAACTGACGAATCTGCTGACTCACAGCGCCTTGCGTCAAATGCATTTCTTGGGCGGCTTTGGTAAAACTCAAGAGACGCGCGGCAATCGCAAACGTTTCTAATCCATAAAGTGGAATTGACTTCATAGCTTGTCCAAAATTGAATCATTTTGACTACTGCAAAACAGTGTCGACACTCAACACCTCCTTAACAAAATCTGATGACATTTTAGTGAAAAACGCTCTTATTCATTTCTGATAAGCCCAATAAATCAAGGTGTCACAAAAAAGTCGGTACTTTAAGTGATAGAGAGATCATAGCAAACTTTTCAGATAGAAGTGTATTTGGATTAGTTATTCTAATGCAATTAATCAGTTTATATCGTTTGAAAGACCTAGCAAAAAATCTAAAATAAGCGCTATCTCTTAGGTTGAACAGCGACCTGATCTAGATCTTTCAACGTAGCCCTTACTATGTTGATAACCAGCTCAAAGACCACTCCCACAGTTGGAATTTGAGAAGACACAATACTTCCCCACAGAGGTATTTTGTTTGGAACTGCTAGTTACTTTTGTTTAAGCCGGACTTCATGTCCGGTTTTTTTTTGCTTGCTAAGCGGGGTTGGATAGCACAAAGAAAACTTTTAGAAAGTGGCAAAATCAATAGACAGAGATCAGTCTATTTATCCTGCCAAGCTGGTATGCAATAGATAGGTCATTACCGATAGGAATACCACCAATCCCAAATAGAGTACGGCGTAATTTGTCCGTTCATTAAAGCTGGCCTCGTAATACCCTTGGGGAACTGCATTCGGATTAGGCCAAATGGCCTGCTTAATTTGAGGGTAAGCCAGAATAACAATCAGTATCAACATCGGACTGTGATTATAAAAAAACAGTCCGACCAATAACGGTAACCCCAATAGCCACATTTTAGGTGAAATGATGGCAGTAATTCGCCCACCGTCTAGAGGGGATAAAGGGATCAGGTTAAACAAATTAATCATACAGCCTGCGTAAGCGAGCGCCAGCATCAGCTGACTACCACTCTCCCGAGCCAACCAGTAACACCCCATGGCAGCCAGTGTACCAATAACGGGCCCAGCAAAGGCAATATAGGCTTCCGTTTCCACATTGGTTGGCTGCTCTTTCATCTGAATCCAAGCACCAACAAAAGGAATAAAGGTTGGAACCCCAACGTTGAGACCGCGCTGACGCGCAGCCATATAATGCCCTAACTCATGAAATAAAATCAGCAGCACAAACCCAACGGCATAGCGCCAACCAAATATCCATGAATAAGCCAACATGGAAAACAACATGGTGCCGCCCATTGTTAAGAACTTGCCAAATTTGGCCGCACTAAAGAGAAGCAAAAACAGTTTTATCATGGATACACCAATTTATAGGTTCTGAGACCTTTGCACGAGGGCACGAGCGCCGCCAAGGCGCGGCAAAAACAGACGAAAAAGCGGAGTTTATACCTATAAATGGGCATTTTGAGTCTGTTTTTAACAAAATATTGGCAAGCGCAGTAGTCGTGCAAAAGCCTCAATCTATTTTTTACGGCGAAATAACTTAATAATCGCCCCACCAAATGCGACCACACCAAGAATAATGACTTTTTTAAAGGCGATAAGTAACGCTAACAGTTTTGCAAACAGCCCCATTTTCGCCGCCACGCCACCAGCAACCAACGCTGCTAGTCCATATTCCGCCACATGATCTGTCTTACTGTTAAAGTCCGCATAACGATTGCCTTTCGTAAAATTCGTTACCGCGAGTAAGGCTGGGGTTTCTTTTTCGATGTCATGAAGCTGGCTCATACCACCAATCACATTCAACACCAACACTCCTTCACGACCCAAAACACGAATTTTGTAATTGAGCGAATCTTCACGAGACGCACCTGTCTTAAAGTCTTCCGCCCAATAAAACTTATGCGTTGATTGATCATAGCGGGGAGGTTGTGCCCAACCAACCAGCTCAATGGAACTATAACCCTGTTTCACCCGCTCTTCACTCTCTGACTGAGTTTCTTTCTTCATTTTTTGCAGAAGTTTGCTATAGTCGATCTCATTGGCGTCAGAGTCTTTGACATGACCATCCTTTTGATAAGTGATCACCACACCCCAGCCATCACTACTAAGAGGGTTAGTATCGGTAGGAATCAACATGCCCAAGGTTTTATTGCCTGGCGGATTTCCCCAGCCATCGACTAATAGACGTTCAGCGCTCTTAGGCGAAAGGTATTCAAATTTATCAGTTAGGTTTAACTCAGCGACACCGTTCGCAAGTGTGATATGGCCGGACTGGGGATGGAGCTGCTGCAAAAACTGCTCGGCTGTCATGCTGTTATTGTCTGAATCAGCAGCAAAAGAATAGAAAGAAAAACAAGCTAAGCATAAAGCAATGAGGCTTTTCATTCTTGAAATCGTCCCTTTATCAAGTTAATAAAAAGCAGATAATACAAGTTTTACCAACGAGTCGTTAGCTCTTTTCATACCAACAAGACAAAAAAAACGGCGACCCGAAGGCCACCGCACACAATACACATTGCTGTGTATCCGGTCATTCCATTCTTATGCCGCTTGCTCTTCGCGGACTTGCTCAGTTATCAACTGAGCCTGTGCTAACTTTTCCATCAAGCGCACCACCTGACAGCTGTAGCCATATTCGTTATCGTACCAAACATATAGAGTCGCTTGGTTACCGCGCACTTTCGTCGACAAAGAATCCAAAATACCTGCCTGTTCTGAACCAATAAAGTCAGAACTCACGGCATCCGCTTCGGCACTGAAACCAATTTGGCCGCTTAACTCTGCTGAGTTAGACGCATTCTGTAAGAGTTGATTGATCACCTCAACCGACGTCGCGTCTTTCAAGGTCAAACTTAAAACAGCAATCGACACATTAATAACCGGTACACGAATGGCGCTGCCGCTTAATTTGCCTTCCAACGAGGGAATCGCTTTAGACACGGCTTTTGCTGCACCCGTTTCGGTCATCACCATATTCATGCCTGCGGCACGACCACGGCGATCCCCTTTATGGATATTATCAATCAGGTTTTGATCGTTGGTATAAGCATGTACCGTTTCTACATGGCCAGATTCAATGCCAAATTTTTTCTCTAGCACTGAGAGAATCGGGGTAATCGCGTTAGTCGTACAAGACGCTGCCGATACGATACTATCCGCTTGAGTTAACTCCCCATCATTGACACCAAACACGATGTTCTTCATTTCTTTGCCAGGGGCGGTCAACACAACACGCTCAATGCCTGGGCGCTGTAAATGGACATTTAAGCCATCGCGATCTCGCCAACGGCCAGTATTATCGACCAATAAAGCTCGCTCAATACCATGGGAGGCATAATCCACTTGAGCTGGGTCAGACGCGTAAATCACTTTCACTTCTTGCCCATTGATGATCAAACTCTGGTTCGCTTCATCTACTTTAACCAAACCATCGTACGTCCCATGGACCGAATCGTATTTAAGCAAGCTGGCACGTTTGGCAAGGTCGTTATCACAGGCCTTACGAACCACAATGGCCGCCAAGTACATACCAGGAGTGGTATGACCTAAGGCACACATACGGCGAGCCAACAAGCGGCCAATGCGACCAAAGCCGTACAGTACAACAGGAGTCGTTTCTCCTTCTGAAGACGGTGCTGACAAAATAGAGTTAACATCGGCTTCAGCCAGCAAGGCTTCCAATGCTAATACACACTGTTTAGAAGGACTTGCCAAGGCTTGTTCTAGCACTTGATACACTTGCGTCAAATCCAACTCTGGGTGTTTGTCAAAAATGCCCATCAGACCTGTCACAGAATCGGACATTAATGTCTGACCCGCCAACTGAACCTTAACGGAGTGTTCGCGGCCAAGTTTACCCAAAAGCGGAATCATGGATTCCACCAGCGCAAGAGATTGTAACCAAGTGTTTGTCATATCAGGCTCCCCAGAAGACACTATTGAGTCGAATTGGGAGCAGTCTACCGTCGCTTCCGCCTAAAAACAAATTGTAAAAAGGCAACGAAAAGCCTTTAAAATCTGATATTTAGATCTATTTTTAATGGAAATAACGAGAAACTAACAGGCACTTAGAAACTTTACTACATTCATGGACCATTCACGCAGAGAAGACTGAAAATGACAGGATAATTCCGTAATTTGATAACCAAAAAAGAGAGAAAATTTCATGTTATTTTTTATAACTGACGTTTTCGCTCCGCCAAAATACCCAATAAACAAAAACAAGCAAACAACGCAACAGGACGATAAATCAGATCAATTCTCGTAATCAGCCAAAACACCAGAGGCTGACTCCATAGGGCCAACAAACCATAGCCAAAGGCACACATCAAAATAAACGCCGCCACCCGAGCAACAAAGACCCAAGAGGCGACCGCTCTTTTTAAAAAGCCATTGACTTTATCGCCGTAAATAACCAGACAGGTTGCCACTAGGGCTACCGAAATAGAATGCAGGTAGGGCTGCAGGAAATACGCTAAACGCAAATTCAAATCTAAAAGAAACATGACAAGAGCTCAGATAAAAGCGGCCTTCTAGAAGGGCCAGTTTAATAATTTACTGAGTTTGCTTTGACAAGGCCTCAACGTCAATAGTACCGGACTCCGATGGCACTTTAGGGTCTTCATCAACGTAGCTAATCGCCACATCAAATGTCGTGTTGTGCAATTCAATATAAGTACCGTCTTTAAAGTACCACCTTGCACGCCCATAGCCGTTTTTAATAAAACCGACATTCGGCTCGCCATATTTTTTTTCTAATAGTTCACCCAGCTTCTGACGCTCGTGAGTATTCTTTACCACCCCGCCTAGATTGGCGTGACGGATATAATCGTAATCATTAAAGGTGATATCCAACTCCTTAATACCTAGGATACCTTTTGGCCCAAGACTATAAGACACCACATCTTTTTTATAGGAAGGATAAGGCTGCAACCCCATTTTTGATAATTGCTTTTCCAATGCTTGTTTACTTAAATCGTTCACTTTCAGACCAAACAGCTCAGCCCCCCCTTTCAGAGGCGTTGCCTGTTTCTCAAGTTCAGAAGCCGCATCGGCAAACACAACCGACGAACTTAAACCAAGCATCGCAACACAACTCAGTATCCTAGCAATCCAGCCTAAACGCATCACTTCACACCTACCTAAACCTGCCGATGAATGGACTCGGCCATAAACAAAAAAACACTATGCTTAATTGTACATTTAATTCTATTTCATAGGGGGTCATTCCTTGTGTGGTTTTGTGTCTCCATCACACATAAAATGTCGCTTTCATAACATAAAACATACAAAGCCATTCAAAAGTTTGATCGCCAAAAAACGCCACGGAGCAAATCCTTTTCAGTGTCAACAACCTAGCAGACAACACCACAGAACATCTGGTAAAATGCGCAAAAATTGCATCTATTATCCCTTTTCTTAAGACGCAATAAAAAAGCGCAACAAACACCGCTAAGACGTTCAGTGTAAAAACGTTTTAGTGGCTATCACAAGACATTTTTGAGGTAAATTACAATGGCACTTGTTATTGGCGTAACAGGCATTTCTGGTAGTGGCAAAAGCCGACTATGCTCTCTTTTAGCCGAAGGCAAAGAAGATCGCATTACCGTCCTTTGCCAGGACAGCTTTTACAATGGCTGCGGCAGCATTGACCCAGACGTCTACAACTTTGATGATTTAAGTTCTTTAGATTTAGAAAGCATTGTTCTCGCCATTCATAACTGCAAAAACAAGCAGCAACCTAATGAAATTCCAGTATACGATCACTCACAACACAAACGCGTTGGCTATCGCAACTTGGCACCAACAGACGTCGTGCTCGTAGAAGGACACATGATGTTCCAAGACGCCGCTATTCGCGATGCAGTGGACTATCTACTGTTTGTCGACACCGATATGGACATTGCCATTGTACGCCGCCTAAAACGGGATATCGCCGAGCGCGCTCGCAATGTCAATGAAGTCACCAGTCGCTACATGCGCCACGTACGCCAAGCCTCTCTCAAAACCTTGGATATTCGCGAGAAAGCGGATTTTATCATTCCAAATAATAAGAGCTTCACCAACGCTGCCAATCTTCTTAGCAGCTACATTGACTCCCTGCTTAATAAAAAAGGCGCCAATTAGAACACGCTGACAAGCCAAATAAAAAAGGCACCTAAAATGATGCCTTTTTTAATCGTTCTTTCGCACATTGTTACGATGCGATAATGCACATTGGCCGCTGCATATTTACAGCGACTTATGTGTATCAGAGATTACTTTTTTATATCATCAAAGAAACGCTTCACACCATCAAACCAACTTTTCTGTTTAGGAGAATGATCCGTTCCTTCTCCCATGCTTTCGGCTAATTCGGTCAACAGCTCTTTCTGGCGAGACGTTAGATTCACGGGCGTTTCTACCGCCACTTTACAAATCAAATCTCCCACAGGGCCACCACGAACAGGCTTCACACCTTTATTACGTAGGCGGAACAACTTACCACTTTGACACTCAGCAGTGACTTTTAAGCGCACACGACCATCTAATGTCGGCACATCGATTTCACCGCCCAGCGCCGCAGTGGTAAAGCTAATAGGCACTTCACAATACAAGTTCGCACCATCACGCTCAAAAATGCTGTGAGGTTTTACCGATACTTGAACAAATAAATCCCCTGCAGGTCCGCCATTGGCTCCCGCTTCCCCTTCGCCTGACAAACGAATACGGTCACCCGTATCAACGCCTGCAGGAATCTTAACATTAAGCGTTTTGTACTCTTGAACACGGCCTTGACCATGACAGTCAGGGCACGGATCACTAATCACCTGACCGGCACCGTGACACTCAGGACACGTTTGCTGAACAGAGAAAAAGCCTTGTGACATACGAACTTGACCTGCGCCACCACAGGTACCACAGGTTTTTGGTTTAGACCCTTTCTTCGCACCAGAACCATCACAGGTTTTACAGTTAACAAGCGTTGGGATACGGATTTTTTCTTCACACCCCCAAACCGCTTGCTCAAGCTCTAGCTCTAAGGTGTAACGTAAATCAGAACCACGGCGTGTACGGCTTTGACCACCGCCTCCACCACCGCCAAAGATATCGCCAAACACATCACCAAAGATATCGCTGAAACCACCTGCCGCACCAGCACCACCGAAGCCACCAGCCTGACCGTTAACACCGTCGTGACCAAAGCGATCATACGCTTCGCGCTTTTCATCGGAAGATAACACTTCGTACGCTTCAGCTACTTCTTTAAATTTATCCAGTGCTTCTGGATTGTCTGGATTTTTATCAGGGTGATACTTATTCGCAAGGGAGCGATAAGCTTTTTTGATGTCTTTCTTATCCGCGCCTCTGGCTACCCCAAGAACGTCGTAATAGTCTCTTTTGCTCATCGCTGGCATTCCTGAATACAAATAGTCTGAGTAATAAAAGTCTTGATTCAAGCCTCATGAGTCATCTCATCAAAGCCTGAATGCAAAAAATCTGAATGGTAAATATTCTCTATCACTTACCAGTACTTTAGATAGAGGGCTACAAATAGCAAAACACGGCCCTAAAACCGTGTTCCGCTACATGTACCTTAAGAAGTAAGGCAACAAAAACAAGCGTTACGGCTTATTTTTTCTCTTCTTTTACTTCTTCGAACTCTGCATCAACGGCATCGTCCTGAGTTTTGCCAGAAGCGGCTTCTTCAGCGCCTGGCTGAGCACCAGCTTGAGCACCTTCAGCTTCTGCATACATCTTCTGAGCCAAAGTACCAGATGCTTGAGTCAACGCGTTGGTTTTCTCTTCGATCTTCTCTTTGTCGTTAGAAGTCAGTGCTTCTTCCAGTTCGGTAATTGCTTTTTCAATCGCTTCTTTTTCTTCTGCCGTCGCTTTATCGCCAGCATCCGCTAAAGTTTTACGAGTCGCGTGGATCATGCCATCAGCGGTGTTGCGAACTTGTACAAGCTCTTCGAACTTGCGATCTTCTTCCGCGTTTGCTTCCGCATCCTGAACCATTTTTTCCACTTCTTCATCGCTCAAA
Organism: Marinomonas sp. 63XJN7_7_ISO-PGPR-S23-202; assembly: GCF_056173505.1. NCBI lineage: Bacteria > Pseudomonadati > Pseudomonadota > Gammaproteobacteria > Oceanospirillales > Oceanospirillaceae > Marinomonas > Marinomonas sp. 63XJN7_7_ISO-PGPR-S23-202. The sequence continues at coordinate 4,446,668 of NZ_CM149677.1, forward strand.
CCAGAAGAGGCTTTGATGACGATAGACTGCTCTTTACCTGTCGCTTTATCTTTCGCAGAGACACTCAAAATACCGTTGGCATCGATATCGAAGCTAACTTCGATTTGAGGCACACCGCGTGGCGCAGGTGGAATGTCTGCCAAGTCAAAACGACCTAGAGATTTGTTTTGAGCCGCTTGCTTACGCTCACCTTGCAATGCATGGATCGTTACCGCACTCTGGTTATCTTCAGCTGTCGAGAAGGTTTGTGATTTCTTCGTTGGGATCGTCGTATTTTTCTCGATCAGCGGTGTCATCACACCGCCCATTGTCTCGATACCAAGAGACAGAGGTGTTACGTCGAGAAGCAATACGTCTTTTACATCACCAGCCAATACCGCACCTTGGATAGAAGCACCAATGGCAACGGCTTCGTCAGGGTTGACGTCTTTACGTGGCTCTTTTCCAAAGAACTCAGACACTTTCGCTTGTACCAAAGGCATACGAGTTTGACCACCTACCAAGATGACTTCGTCGATGTCAGAAGCAGAAAGGTCAGCGTCTTTAAGCGCTTGACGGCAAGGCTCAAGAGAGTTCATCACAAGCTCTTCAACCAAAGACTCCAATTTAGAGCGAGTCAATTTCACGTTCAAGTGTTTAGGACCAGAGGCATCCGCTGTGATGTACGGTAAGTTCACTTCTGTTTGAGAAGAAGAAGACAACTCAACTTTCGCTTTTTCACCAGCTTCTTTCAAACGTTGTAGCGCAAGTGGATCGTTGTGTAGATCGATACCAGTGTCTTTCTTAAACTCAGCCGCTAAGAACTCGATGACGCGCATATCGAAGTCTTCACCACCTAGGAACGTATCACCGTTGGTAGACAATACTTCGAATTGTTTCTCACCATCTACATCCGCGATTTCGATGATGGAAATATCGAATGTACCACCACCAAGGTCATAAACCGCGATAGTAGAGTCGCCAGAACTTTTATCTAGGCCGTAGGCCAATGCTGCAGCAGTTGGTTCGTTGATAATACGTTTTACTTCAAGACCCGCAATTTTACCAGCGTCTTTTGTTGCTTGACGCTGAGAGTCGTTAAAGTAAGCAGGTACGGTGATAACCGCTTCAGTGACTTTCTCGCCCAAGTAGTCTTCCGCTGTTTTCTTCATTTTCTTAAGAACTTCAGCAGAAATTTGTGGTGGCGCTTTCTTATCGCCTTTTACTTCAACCCAAGCGTCGCCATTGTCAGCGCTGATGATTTTGTAAGGCACCATAGAGATGTCTTTTTGCACAACTTTATCGTCAAAGCGACGACCGATCAGACGCTTAACCGCAAACAAAGTATTCGCAGGGTTCGTAACGGCTTGGCGTTTCGCAGATTGACCTACCAAGATTTCGCCGTCTTCAGTAAAGGCAACGATGGAAGGGGTGGTGCGATCGCCTTCAGCATTTTCAATAACGCGAGATTTGTCGCCATCCAATACGGCAACACAAGAGTTCGTAGTACCTAAGTCAATACCTATGATTTTACCCATGGTTTGTATCTCCAATAAATTCGTTTATGACGATGATAATTCTGTATTTGGGTACGCTTTTGAGCTTTTCAAGCGGCCAGTGTCAAAAAAATGACAGTTTTTATGCTGCGCTTGAAACAACCACCATAGCCGGGCGCAATAAGCGGCCATTAAGCGTGTAACCTTTCTGAACAACATCCATTACTGTGTTCGGCTCTAAGTCAGGATTTGGCACCATAGTCATGGCTTGGTGCAACTCTGGATTGAAGGGTTCGCCATGCGGGTCAACTGGCTTCACTTCAAAACGAGCCAACGTTTCAAGCAAATCTTTCAAGGTAAGCTCGACACCTTCGCGTACCGGATCAGACTCACCTGTTGCTGGTGCTGACGCCAAAGCGCGCTCTAGGTTATCCGCAACATTGACGACGGATTTCGCAAATTTTTCTAAGCCAAACTTGTGCGCTTTTTCGACATCTTGCTCGGCACGACGGCGAATATTCTGCGCATCGGCTTGAGCACGAAGAGCCGCTTCTTTGTACTGAGCGACCTCTTCTAACGCTTTAGTCAGTTCATCATTTTCTGGCTCAGTTTCAAACACCTCAGCTTCAGGCTCTAAAAGTTCTTCTACCGCTTCGTTTTGCGCTTCGCTTTTCAAATCTTGCTCCGCTTCTAGATTAGGATTTTTTTGCTGATCACTCATATTTACTCCAAATAACAGAAACAATTCTTTCTCTGTGCTGGGTATATGGGGCCAGCTTCTAACCTTTCAACACCAAGACCGTATAAATTTAGGGGGAATTTACGGTCATTGGAGCAAAAGCCAAAATAAGGCAAAACCACCGACAAACCATAGAATGGATAGGCCAAACATATGCCATTAAGGCGATATGGAAAAATAGATTTTATTCAATGGGTTATAAACAAGACATGGCCATTGGGCTACTGTCCTAGCGTTTAATGCCATAAAACACAGCATTGACTATTTGCTCTGCTATTGAGTGATTAAGGGGAGCATGATTGGTAAACAGCCGAAAAATAGCCGGTCCGTAGATAAGATCCATCGCGATGTCGACATCGATTTGTTCATTGACTTCCCCCCGCTGAATCGCTCTCTCCCAAATGACTTTGCAGGCTTTTCGCCTCCCTTCTAGAAATCTGACTCGAAATTCTTGCTGTATCTGGCGGTCATATTGGCTTTCAGCAATGAACTCTCTGAAAAGACGCCCCTGATCCGATGAATAGAAACGCATCATTGCTTGTAGCTCTTCGATAAAATCCAAACGGATAGAGTGATGATTCGGTATGGTGACCTCTTTTGCCATGAGTTCAGAAAACGCATCAAGACATATTGCCACCTTATTTGGCCACCACTTATAGAGCGTCGCCTTACTCACCCCCGCCTCTTTGGCGATGGCGTCGGCCGTGATGCTTCGCAAGGTTTCATGGCCTGTGAGAGCCAGTGCAGCAGTTAAAATGGCTTGTCTTGCTTGCTCACTACGGGGGCGCCCGCGATTAGGCGCATCACTTTTATTCATATATAAACTCTACTCAATATTTGTCGATAAACTCATCGCACAGTATGACTCAAGCTCTTGCTCAACGTAGCTAAGCTTATCTCGAACTCTTTTAACGGCATCCTCACCCAGTGGAAGCCTTAATGGTGGAGAAGCTAAGGAGACGACCTCTCTTATAACGACAGCGGCTTTTTTAGGGTCTCCTAATTGAGAACCATGGGCTTCTTTGGCTCTGTTTCGATTAATAACACGGTCGTATTCAGTAAATTGTTTTGCCGCAAATTGAATAGACTTTCCACTCAAAAACTCCGTTCTAAACATGCCAGGCTCGATAAGCGTTACCTTAATACCGCAGTGCTTAACTTCTTTTTCGAGGGCTTCCGATATACCTTCAATCGCAAACTTTGACGCACCATAAACCCCATTACCAGCGGAGGCCGCAAAGCCCCCAAGAGAGGAAATATTGATAATGTGCCCGCTACCTTGTTGCCGCAGGATAGGTAAAGCCGCTCTGATAACATTGAGTGGGCCTTCAACATTGGTGGCAAAAATATCGCGAACTTGCTCAGCGGAAGTTTCTTCCACCGCGCCGAGGAGACCATATCCCGCATTATTGACCACCACATCAATGCGACCAAAATGATTCATAGCGGCTTCAACCGCCTTTTGCGCTTGCGCCTGTTGCGTCACATCAAACTGAACGACTCTCAATTGATCACTCTTAGGCAAGTCATTGGCCTTGGTTATATTACGAACACCAGCAATGACCGAGTCACCGGCTTCCAGAGCCGCCACGACCATCTCTTTGCCCAGCCCTCGAGAAGCGCCTGTAATAAACCAAACTTTCTTGTCAGTGTTAATCATTAGCAAGACCTCATATTGCGTTATGGACAATTTAGATACTAAACGTTTAGTTTATAAAATAAATCAAAAAAATGTTAATTGACTAAACATTTACGTTGAGCAACATTTCATGACCCATAAGCCGCTCCTACACCTTAGAGATTTGCCTTAGCGACTGGGTAATTACGACTCTCGCAGTGGCGCAAGTAGAGCTTGTCTTGCGTGCGCGACGCGCACTTGGCGTAAAGCACTGGGTAACCAGATTAAAAAGTATTGAATATCACGCGTCTCAACGGGAGACGGAATTTCCACTAATTGGCCGCTGAGAATTTGCTCTTTGCATAAAAATTCCGGCATGACCGACCACCCAAACCCTTGAGACAGCAATTTACGCTGGGCTCGTAAATCTTGACCAACCATCGCTGGCACCAATCCTTCGATACTAATATGGTTTTTCTGCAACCATGAATCTACCAAGGACAACTCCAAGTTGTAGGCCAATAAAGGCTCAGCGCGTATGGCAGAGGCGAAGTCCGACGCCGATGTTAAGCGCGCAGCCACCTGTGGTGAGGCGACTGGCAATACTCGACTGGTATAAATCCGCTCGCTCTTTAGACGACTATCTATCACAGGGTGCGCTGAAATTCCCAAATCACAGTGACCTTCTAGCAACATACTGGACACCATATTGCCATTCCCCGTATGCATGCGCATTTTCACGCCCGCCTCGAGCAAGGGCAATAATCGCTCACTGAGAATTTCAGCCATAAAATCCGCATGACCAACAATTTGCAGCACGCCAGAAATGTCCATGGATCGGGCTCGCGCCGAGGCCAAAGCGGCTTCGACGGCATCCAATTTGTCACCGATATCCATCGCCAACTCTATGGCAGCGGACGTGGGCTCAACCCCAGTGGGTGAACGCTCAAACAAAGGCCGACCAATAGCAACTTCCAAGCCTGCAATGTGTTGTGACACGGCAGGCTGCGTTAAATTCAATGAGCGCGCAGCACCACTGATCGAACGCTGACGAAACACCTCCATAAAGGTTCGCATTCTCGGTAATGACATTTACCACCCCATAAATTTATTTATACCCCATGCAAAATAACATTGTTACCTCTTAGACCACAATCACCTCTACCATGCCTCCATCAAAAACAAGCAACCCAAATAAAGGGGGATGTATGTCAAAAGATACAATCAAAAGCGAGCTTGAGACGGTTCTTAACAGCATGAAACGCCAGCAATTAAACGCAGGCCCAGCGTCCGCTCAGTTGCGTAAAGACCGCTTACAACGTAGCTTAAAACTGATTCGTGATAACCATAAAGCACTGGTTAATGCGATGAATGAAGACTTTGGTCATCGCAGCGCTTACCAGACCACCATTGCAGACCTAGCCACTAGCTGCGGCCTGTTACAACATGCCATCGACAACCTAGACAGCTGGATGCAAGCAGAACAAACCACGGCGCCCGACCCAGAAATGCGCACAGAAATTCAATTTCAGCCCTTAGGTGTCATTGGTGTCATCAGCCCGTGGAACTTTCCAATCAATCTAGCCTTTGGCCCTTTAGCCGGTATTTTTGCTGCGGGTAATACCGCCATGCTCAAACCGTCTGAATTAACCCCCAAGACCTCTGAGTTACTGGCAGAACTGGTAGGACGTTACTTTAGCTATGACGAGTTGACTGTCGTATTAGGAGACGCCGATGTGGGTCAAGCGTTTAGTGGCTTACCCTTCGATCATTTGGTGTTCACCGGCAGCACCGCAGTGGGCAAACACGTTATGCGCGCCGCAGCGGAAAACTTAGTGCCTGTCACCCTAGAATTAGGGGGTAAATCCCCTGTGATGGTGGCGAAGCAAGCAGACCTAACCAAAGCCGTAGAGCGCACACTGACCATTAAAACCTTTAACTCTGGGCAAATTTGCTTGTCACCAGACTATGTTTTACTACATGAAGATCAGCGTCAGGCATTCAAAGATTTGTCTATCGACTTTATGGCACGCACTTTCCCAACCATTCAGCAAAACCCTGATTACACTGCCATTATTAATGAGCGTCATTATCAACGCTTGGTGAATTTGCTGGAAGATGCCCGCCAAAAAGGCGCCGAAGTGGTCAATCTAGGAGCAGAAGATGAGCCCGCCTACGATGCGAATAGCCGCAAAATCGCACCGCATTTAGTACTTGGTGCGACCGACGACATGGCCATTATGCAAGAAGAGATCTTTGGCCCACTGTTGCCAGTTCGTCTTTATCAAGAAGAAAGCGATGCCGTTCACTACATCAATGCGCATCCAAAACCTTTGGCAGCCTATTACTTTAATGAAGACACCGCAGCCCAAGAGAGATTTGCCCAGCAAACAACCTCTGGTGCCTTAGTCATTAACGATGTCATGACCCACGTTTCCATTGATGAACTGCCATTCGGCGGTGTAGGACCCTCAGGTATGGGCGCGTATCACGGCATTCATGGTTTTCGCCAATTTTCCCATGCGAAACCAGTCGTCACGCAAAGCGAACAAGGCACGTCAAACTTACGTTTACGAGCCCCATACGCAGATAAGATGGCTGATCTAGAAGCGTTCTTTAACAGCTAACATCAAGCAATGGTAGACGCTGGCACTTGACGTCATACGCAGCGTAATCCCCCTCGCCTGTTTACGGTATAGCCAACATGCGAGGGGATTTTTATTTCACACAGGCCCTTATATGAAACGCGATATTTATGCTTATCTAACCTCTTTTGTCCTGATATTAGCGATTGGTTTCAGCGTCTTTTTGGTAATCAGTGATAACGATATCCCTTTCACCACGCTGGCCAGAGTCAAAACCTCGATCTTAAATTTATCTCCTCAAGTTTCAGGCAACATTGAAAAAGTCTTGGTAAAAGAAGGCGAAACAGTTAGCGCTGGACAAACCTTATTTCAACTAGATCCCAGTCAATATCAGCTGGCTGTCAACAAAGCCCGAGCCAACCTACATCAAGCACAAAGCCAATGGCAGCAAACTAAGCTGTACTTAAAACGAATAGCAACCTTGAATAAATCGTCTTTGACCAGCAAAGAAAAATTGGATGAAGCCACAGCCAACGAGCAAAGCGCGGCGGCTAACGTGCAAGCGGCACAAGCCACTTTACAGATAGCACAACGCAATCTAGACCACACCAAGGTTATCACCGCTGAACCTGGCGTAGTGACGAATTTAGCCTATCAAGTTGGCATGTATGTCACACCGTCTTCAACGCTGGTACACATTATTAACCGGAAAAAATTTTGGCTCGCCGCCGATTTTACCGAAAAAGGTTTACCCGTTTTAACCCCCAATCGTGAAGTCAACATTGTCTTTGATGCCTATCCCGATCGCGTGTTTCACGGTCATATTAGCTCCATTGACCCAGCAATATTAGCGGGAGCTGAAAGCGCCACTTCACTTGCGCAAGTCGATAGTGAAACTCGCTGGATTCGCCCACAACAACAAATCCGCGTACGCATTCAGGTAGATAATGCCCCCTCTCCTCTGGTGGCAGGTAGCCGAGCCAGTATCATGGTGCGTGATAAGGATCATATTTCCGATATTTGGATGACGATATTGAGCTGGATGAGGTACGTCTATTAATGTACGAGCTGATTCGTAAAACGCTAATCATTGTACTGTGCTTGATGCTGAGTAAAATGCTGCATTTAAATGTCAGCGTCTATGTGGTGCTCTTCGCCATTGTCGTGGCGACCACCAGCTTTTCTAAACATTTAACACACCTATTACAACGTTTAATTCCTTCTGTGGCGGCAGCAGTGGGGGCCGTGTTTGTAAACCAGCTCTTTGCTGACCACCCCTTTATTATCTGGACCTGCTGCATCGTGTATTTTGATCATGTGCGCCGTCATGCGGATAACAATCTACGGATTCGCATGGCTACCTTGCCTTTATTCATGATCATTTTTATTACCACCTATAGCAACAGCTCCGGGTACATTTTAGCCATTCCGAACATTATTCGCGACGTGGTACTAAGCGCCTTTTTAGCTGCATTAGTCGCCAGTTTGGTCAATCATCTGATGCCAGTGAAAGCACAACCTCCCAAGCCCGTCGTTGTCCCCCAACCCGTCTATGGAACGGATCGCCTAAAAATGCTGATATTGGTTGGGGGCGGCTTGGCCTTCATCATGATCAATGAAGTCACCAGCGCCGTATTTTGCCTCGTGCCTTTGATCACCTCTGCCATGCAACCAACGCACGCGCACATGAAACAACATGCGATTGAAAAGATTCTCGCCCAAGTCGGAGGCTGTAGCTTGGCGGTCATCGCCTCGCTGATCTATTCCGGTACCGAGGTGGATGTATACACCTATTTTGTTGTCTCCTTCCTATTGGTGTATTTGATTTTATATTGGAGTCACTATTCTGAAGCGGGAGACAGAGCGATTCACGCAGACGCACTAATGGGCTTTTTGATTCCCTATCAACTTTATGTGGCAAAAAACGGTAACGATTTTGGCTTACATTCGATTGCCCTACGTGCCGTGGAACTGATCATCGCCTTACTGATCATTTATATATTGGCTCATTGGCTAAACCGCCTTGGGCAAGATAAAAAATCACAAACCTCAACCTAAGCAAAGCCACCTTTTTACGGTGGCTATCCTTAAGTGAATGTCAGCCACTTATCCTATCGTCAGAACAGTCTTCTAGGATTATCCTTTCGCCATTGAATAGGATCGTAACCGTGCACAGCTTGGTACTTAGCAGCTTGTCGTCGGATAAACTTGCCCCATAAAGAGGAAGAAAAATAAAAGCATGACCAAGTGACTGCTATAAGATTCACACTGCCCAGATAGTATATAGAAGGATAATATATGTCAGGATTTAAACTACTAAATTTGATAATAGCAAAGATCATCAGAATAATAGAAAGAAAACTCACACCAACCATTAACCAACGAGCCCAATTAAAATAGCGAAGCATTAAAATGAAAAATGTTTGGAGTACTAAGATATAAACAATCATTCCATATACAATCAACTTCATATGTTCGTCTGTCGCTTCGACGCCTACAACAAGCAGTACAAAAAAACTGACAAAACACAGCCAATAGTCCATAGAAAGCTGGAGATACAGAACAAAAGCATAATTTTTAAAAGCCTCTTCCTAATAGATAACACTAATGGCTATTTGATTACCTTTTGAGAGCCTTTTACCCCTCTTGAACAATTCCTCCTTTTGCACTTGAGTACAGGGTCAGAAAGGATGCAATACTCTGTCTAATTTGATAAAAAGTCGCTTGTTTGACTTCTTTAGCGCTATATAAGTACATTTTTTGACTCTTTAGCCGACCCTGAATGATAAAAAGAAATGACTAAGACGATAAGACGACCTAGTAGGTCGTCTAAAGTCGTATTTAATTTTTTGAAAGGCTTGGTAGCCATATAGCGATATCAGGAAATATCATAATTAGAGTCAAACCTAACAATCCCATCATGGCGTAAGGAAAGGCGCCAACCAGTACATCTTTAATGGTGTAATCTTCACAGATGGCTTTAACCACAAATAGGTTCATGCCAACAGGTGGCGTCACGGCACCGATTTCCATATTGATAACCAGAATCACGCCAAACCAGACAAGGTTGATATCCAATGCTTGCAGTGCTGGTAACAGAATGGGGACCGTGACAAGAATCGCTGCGGCCGCATCCATAAACATACCCAGTATTAAGTAAAGGATGTTGATTAAGATTAAAAACTGAATGGCGGATAAATTCAGTGAGTCTATCCATTGCGCCACGTCTTGAGGCACTTGCAGAAGTGACAGAGTGTTACCAAATACGGATGCCCCTGCGATTAACATCAGTATCATGGCGCTGGTTTCGACACTGGCCATGGTGGCTTGCCAGAAGAGTTTAAGTGATAAACTGCGTTTGACGAATATGGTCAGTAATAGGGCATAGATCACTCCGACACCAGCGGCTTCTGTTGGGGTGAATAGTCCCGTATAGATCCCGCCCAGCACCACTGGAATCAATAACAAGCTGGCAATCATATCGAAGGTGATAGGGGCTTTCGCCTCTGCCGATTGCTCGCTATTTGTAGGGTTAATGGGATGCTTACGCATGGCATAGATGGAATAGAGCGAAAACAATCCAGCCAACATTAGGCCGGGAATAATACCTGCTAAAAACAACTGGTTAACAGAGCTATTGGTGACTAATGAATAGAGAATGAATGAAATGCTTGGCGGTATCAAAATCCCTAATGTACCCGATACGGCAACACAGCCTGCACTGAGCCGTTTTGGGTAACCACGTTCACGCATCTCTGGAATACTAATCGAACCAATAGTCGCAGCAGTGGCTGTGGATGAGCCTGAAATCGCGGCAAATATAGTACTGGCTAACGTGGCAGCGATGGCAAGACCACCTGGAAGTTTTCTTGTTATGCGATGAGCAAAGCTGAATAAGTCTTTCCCTGCTCCTCCCTTGAGCATGAGCTGGCCCATGTAGATATAGAGCGGAATGGCAATAATAACAAAAGAGTTGAGGTCACTGTAGGCCGTTTGTGTGAGCGCGTTAATGCCAGGCCCAACACCAATGGTTATCATGTAACCGAGCATACCACTAATAAGTAGTGATACGGAGATTGGCAACCCCAGAATCATGAGTACGGCCAAGGCACAGATAGTGATCGTAAAGGTCATTGATGAGTTCCAATAAATATTAATTAATCGAGACTTTTTTCACGAAGTCGCGAATTTATGAAACATGTGTCGTAGCAATGTTTCTAATCGGTTTGGCTGATATCCAGTATGAACTTATGCAATTCTGCCACTGCCCAGACACCGGCTCCCAAAGGAATAGCGGCTTTAGCAATCCATACTGGCCACTGAACCACATCTAAAGTGATTTCTTGCATGGTGAAGCTGTTTAATGCCTGCAAAAAGCCAGCGTATGACATAAAGCACAAAAAGCTAAATAGGATTAAAAAACGCAGAATGATCAGTAGTTTTCCTCGTCCGATTATATTTTCTAGGGCAATACCTGCTGTTACATGATGGCGGCCCATTGCCGTCGCAACGGCCCCCGTAAAGGCCAGCCAAATTAAGCAAAATAAATCAAGATCGTAAGTCCAAGAGTTGTCTATGTTCATCATGCGTAGGACGATACCGGCAATGATGGACATGGATAATAAGATGAGGGATAGGGCCGCGATGGTGCTGACTAATTTAGCCAGCCCTCCCGTTAGATCCCTTACCCATTTGACCAAACGGCCAAATGGGGATGTTTCAGTTGTATGTGTCATTGAATATACCTAGAAGAAAAGGAGGCGTGTTACTTGCTGTAGGGTTTTAGGTCATCGAGAATTTTCTGACCAGTTGCCCCTGTTTCTTTAAGATACAATTTACGTTCCATGACGCCAGCGGTTTCTTTCCAAGGCGTTAACTGCTTGCCAGTTAATTGCGTGACGTGGTTGCCTTTAGATTTCAGGAACTTGATATCATTAGTAAATTCATTTTCAATGTCTTGAACGGCTGCTTTTTCGGATGCCTTGGCCGCTTTGGTGATCAGATCACGCTGTTGTTGGGTTAGCCCTTTCCACCATTTGAGGTTGACTTGAACAGGGTAAACCAAAGGAACATAGTGAATAGCGGTAACGTATTTGCCTACTTCGTACCATTTACGTGACGTGATGGTAGATAGGCCCGATGTGGCGCCATCTAAAGCGCCTCGTTGCATGGAGGTATAGACTTCACTGGAGTCCATGGCAACGGGAGTGGCGCCTTGGCTCTTAAGGAACATAGCAGAAAGGCTACCTTCTGAGCGCATTCTTAAGCCTTTAAGATCTGCCGGCTTGATGATCGCTCTTTTGCTGTTTACATAAGATGTAGCATAACCGTAGAAGCCCCAAGCAACAACGTGAACGCCGTGCTTTTCTAAAATAGCATCAACATCTTTACCCAGTTTACCGTGTAATACTTTTAGTAGTGTTGTCGCATTTGGAGCGAGGAAAGGAATGGTATCCCACTGTAGCGCTGGCGCGTATTTAGACCACCAGTGCATGGCATTAATGCCCATATTAGCCGTATTATTTGCTAAACCATTGGCGATGTTAGAGGCTTTGAGGAGAGAGCCTGAAGGATAGGTAAGCACTTTAATGCTACCATGGCTCATTTCTTTGATGTTTTTTGCAATGGTTTCTGCTTGATTAGCCGTAGCAGTATGCGGTGGCATATACCATGCAAACCGCACGGTTAAATCGGATGCGAAAGCACTCGTTGAAGTCAATCCTAAAATAGATATTACAGCAATAGACATGCTTAATAAAAGTTTAAGGTATTTATTTATCATGGCGAACTCCTTTTTATTATTTTCTTTTAGCTTATTGCAATAGATCATACTAAATTAATTATTAGTACCACCGAGTTTTTAATTAGAATTTGAATGTCATTATCAATAATCCCATTACCTTCTATTATAAATATCACACATTTCTTAAATTACAGTTCCAGACATTTTTTATGTCCAGCATTAGTTTTTTCATTACTTTTATGTACGATAATCACTGTTATTTAGTTATAGTTTTTATTGTTTGGCTTTTTTCTCTTTAAAACGCTCAAGATATGACTTGAAAAGTGCGGCACTACGATAGAAACCATGTGCGAATTTGCTGTATGGCATTGTTAGGAAGAAGGCCATGACAAAGCCAAGATGCAGCGCAAGCATGAGTGGCATCAAGGTGGTTTCTCTGACGCAAAGCAGCAATAAGCCAGTCAAGCTAATCATGAATAGCAGAACGATAAAGGCACGATCCATGGGACGCTGAGCTTGGTCCCCATGATCGGGATGTCGCTTATAATTTAAGTAAAGTAGCCCAGCAGGCCCCACCAGTAAGCCTAAGCCACCGATGATTCCCAGCATGACGGGTAAACTGAAGACAGGGTATGGCGCTTCCCACCCAATATAGTGGTAAAGAGTCGCCACTGAGGTGGCTGCAAAGCAGAGCATGAAGCCATAAAAGGTCAAGTGATGGAAACGGCGACGAGATAATGTGTAGGCATCATCTTCATTATTACACCCTTGTCCATGGCCTCCATCTAAGTACTTAAGTGTTAAGGCCGCTTTACCAGCTTGTAGCATGGCAGGTAAAGGTTCTTGCTGTCGTTTCTCCTCTTTTGGCGTCACTTTTCGCCAGAAATGAACGACTCCCACTAACAATGCCAGAATAGAAAAAACAAACACTGAGCCAAACAGGGCAACTAGGGTGTTATGTGAGAATATATGGTAAAAATTTCCCCCTTCAATTTTTGTGAAGAGGTTGCCTTGTATTAACAAGGTGAGAATCAGAAAAAGGCAGAGTGCCAACCCACTGGACAGGGCGAGAGTCACGCCATTGCGCTGGTATAGCGCGCCTAGTTTTTTGGGCCAAGCGAAGTCTATATAGGTTTGCAGACGTACTTTGGCCATAGCTCGAGGTATATTGACATCAAATTCATGTGGCGCCGCGTATTGGCAAGCATGCAAACAAGCTCCGCAGTTATGGCACAAATTGGCTAGATAATGAATATCGGCTTTATTAAACTCCAAGCGCTGTGTCATGGCAGGGAAAACAGCACAAAAGCCCTCACAGTAGCGACAGGCATTACAGATTTGCATCTGTCGGTTGACGTCTTCTTCGGCGGTGTTTAATAGCGGAATCAGGTTACTTTCGGCGCTCATGATAAATTCTCTTATTCTCTATTAGTCATGTATTCAGGCAATCTAAACGGGCTGTCTGTCCAAGCAGGATAAGGCTGCATTGTGGCCTGCGATGCGGCCAAAAGCGGTACCAATCGACATACCAACACCTGCGGTATAACCCTTACCAAGTACGTTTCCAGCCATCATCTCCCCTGCGACAAACAGGTTTTTGCTCGGTTGATTAGCAAAACGTACGGCTGCGGTTGCATCCGTCTTGAGCCCTAGATAAGTGAACGTCACTCCCGGCCTGAGGGCATAGCCATAAAACGGTGGCGTATCGATAGGACGAGCCCAGTGAGTTTTGGCGGGTGAGATTCCTTCTGTCGCACAATCATCCAATTTCGTATGATCGAAAGAACCGGAGCGGCAGGCTTTATTGTAGCGTTGAAGAGTGCGCAAGAAGGTCTCGCGGGGAAGTTCTAGTTGATCAGCGAGTTGTTCTAATGAATCGGCTTTACTACCGGGAAACACTGGTGGCATGAAGTGACCAACCGCTTTACTGTCTATGATTGAGAAACCTATTTGCTCTGGCTGTTGGGCCACTAGGCGCCCCCATATTGCATAACGCTTAGGCCAGAAATCTTCTCCCTCGTCGTAGAAACGCGCACCCTCTTTATTCACCACAACACCGAGGGATACACAGTCAATACGTGTACAGATGCCGCCATCGTATAAAGGAGCACGAGCATCAATGGCGACCATATGAGCTTGCGTTGGGTCTCCTATGCGGTCAGCGCCGAGGCTGAGCATGCGTTTGAGTAATGTTCCGGTATTGAAACGAGTACCACGAATCAAAAAGTTATCGGACGGGTATTCACCCCGTTCATTTTGCCCCCAAGCTTCGCGTAACCAATCTCGATTGGATTCGAATCCACCCGCAGCTAACACGCAGCTTTTGGCTTCGATACGTTCCGCCGCAAAGTGGACACCATTTACTTGGCGCTCAGGAATCAATGCGGCGACAAACCGTCCATCTTTGATTTCTAAATCTTCAACAGGGGTTTCATATCGGATTTGCACACCTAACCGCTCAGCGCTTCGATAGTAGGCGTTGACCAGAGCTTTTCCGCCCCCCATAAAAAACGCATTAGTCCGTGCGACATGCAGAGCACCTGAAAGAGGCGGTTGAAAATGAACACCGTGTTGACGCATCCAATCCCGACAGGTGGACGATTCTCGGATCACCAATCGAGCCAGCTCTTCGTTGGTCTTGCCGTCCGTCACCTTCAGCAGGTCTTGCCAGAATTCTTCTTCTGGATAGGCGTCAACCAGTACATCTTGGGGGGCATCGTGCATGCACCTTAGGTTTCGGGTGTGCTGAGAGTTACCACCCCGCCACTCACGTGGTGAAGCCTCAAGCAACAAGACGCTAGCCCCCGCTTCACGGGCCATCAGGGCGGAACACAGAGCGGCGTTACCACCGCCAATAACCAGAACATCGATCATAAGCTCTCCTATTACATGAGAAGCAGCATAGCTTTTCAGTATCGGAGAAATACTATTGTGCGAAAGCCGTCATCGACAGTGCGGTTTTGCAGGTAGGTATTTAGAAAAATTAAACCCCATTTTCATGCTAACCGATCCAGTTTGCTCCAGACCAGATACCGCTATTCACTAAGTCTTTGGCCACCTTGATAATGGTTGCACGAGCCGCCAGCGCACTCGGAGAAAGGTCATCGTCTGGTAAACTGACCAGATAGTTTCGACGAATTAATTGGTTATCTTCAATGCGACGGATAGATAATCCGTTTTTACCAAAGCGAGCGGCAGCCGCTCCGGGTTGAATGGTTGCCCCAAAGCCTTGGTGAACCGTGTCCATTAGAAGCGTAAGCCCATCAATTTCCATAATGATATTGGGGTGAATATTGTGTCGCTCAAAAGCAGCCATCAAACTGGTTCGCAATCCATGTTGCCCACTTGGCATGATCAGCTTTATATCCGCTAAATTTTTGATATGTACGGGAGACAAGGCACCAGATGCATTTAAGTCTTCTGGTGAAGAGATGAGGAATAACTCTTCATCGAGTAACGCTTTTGTACTCCAACGATGAACCGTCTCTTTATGAAATAATATTGCCAAATCTAGCTGTCGCGTATTCAGCATATTTTCTAAATGTCCAGATAACATCTCTATTATATGAAGATGGATATGAGGATAATTCTCTCGCATTGCGCGAATTAAAGGGAGAGCAAGAACGGTAGCCGTCGTCGGTGGCATGCCGATACTGACATAGCCACTGGTTCGCTCTTTTTGAGCCGCCATGGCTGCCTGCTCTGCTTGCCTTATAGCAAGTTGAGCATGATGCATAAATGCAATGCCTGCACTCGTCGGAAGAGCCCCCGTTGATGTCCTGTTAAGTAGCCGTGTGGCCAGTTCGTTTTCCAATTTTGATATTTGCTGACTTAACGCAGAAGTACCGACGTCCAACTCAAGGGCGGCCTTACCTAAACTGCCGCATTCAACGACCTTTAAAAAGTACCTAAACTGTCGAAGTTCCATCGCTCTTTCACCTTTGTTTTTATGTTTTGAAGCTTGTTTATTCCTTCTGTCGTTCGGAGAGTTTTCTTCTCTTGCAGGATCAACAATCAACTACTTCAAAGCACTTAGAAAACATCTATCCGCTGAACGTAAGCCTTTCCAGCATATTTGTTCACCATTTGCTGCAATTGAAAATGAAAACGCTTTAAAGTCGACCTTTCAGCTACTTTCAGTTTTAGCAGCTAAAGACAGACAATTTTACCACACTAAAGTCAACGAGTTAGAAGTAAGTCATTGGGTTTTGTCTTCGCCTCCACACCACTTGCCTACACTCTGATTGCATTAGATTACTGACTTGATGTAATTTTAACGAAGACAAAACGCCGCTGTAACCCGCTATAGATGGGGACTAAAAACACGGGGGAAATGAAATTAAAACGAAGAAAAATAACTTAAAAGACATCAAAACTTACTAAAACATAGTGGTAAACCGTTCTGCTGATAAACGCCTACATTTAAAAAAAGCGCAGCCTAACATTCGAGCATGCTAAAAAATTTATAGATAAATAATCTTCTTCAGGTTATCAGACTATTTGAAGGATATGTAACCACAGTTGATGTGGCTATAGCGCAATAAGCAATTACCAGCTAAAGTTAGACAGCATACTTCTGATTTTGGCTAAGCAAACTGAATGCATAAAGAGAATTTAAAACTAAGCGCATCACAGCTACTGATCATTCTTGATAACGCAGCGCTTTACGGCATTCACAGCGTCAAACAACTGCATTTTTTTATCGATGTAGCCATGAGCATTGAGTCCCAAACAGATCGACCAACTTTAATGCAACTTTCTCATGCAGATGATGGATACGATCCAGAGTATAAGCGAGTTCAATCCATTTTTTTGAAGCTTTCATCCGGTTCAAAAAGCCGAGATAGGGACGGCCTAGAACTCCTAACATTCCTTGATCAGGGCAAAAACAAACGAATAATCCTGACAAAGAAAGGCGCAGACCTATGGAAAGCTATTAAAGTCTTGATTGGATAGGAATGGTAAATGACTGGAATTCATAAAAAACCTTTTTTAACTAGACATTAATGCTAATGGGTGCCTAGTAAAGTCTGAGAAGTCCAGTTCCATCCAAAATCAGAAGAAAAATTTAATTCATTGACCTAACAAGACATACAGGATTGGATCCAATGATAGATATGATGAGCAACTTCATCAGAATTGGTATCCATCATTGGCACATGTGAATTACCATAGATTCCCAGTTTAGGGAGATCAATGACTTTTACATTACCACCGGTGCCTTTCAGCTCCGCTACGTATTGGTCAACTTGTTTCCTATACCCTTGCCAAGTAACCGATCTATCAATGTAATCTCCCCACACAAACAAATGAGGTACCTGATTGGCAAGTCCTAACTTGTCAGGTGCTGATGCAGGTTCAACAACGACCACTCCTAGAAATAGACCAGGACGTTTGGCAACAGCTTCAAGTGCAAAATTTCCGCCTTGGCTATGAGCTACTAGCCACACAGGACCTATTTTCTCTAATGCTGAGTAATATGCCTCTAATGTAATAGATGCATGATCCGTCCAGCGCGGCACAAATTGTGAACAGAAATGGTCGAGACTATTTAACGGGAATTTTAGTCCCTCATATCCTTGACTTGGATCTGCATCACTTGAGTAGTGATCACTTTTACCGAATCTAAATAGTTCCCATGCTTCATTTCGCGTTCTGAAAATGGGGGCTGTATCGTATATTTCTGGATAAGGAGACCACCCCGCTCGCCCTCGTTCAACTGCATCACATACATATGTATCAAACCCTCTACGCAAAAAATACATTTGCCAGCCAGGTCGACCGTCTGGAGTAGTCTCCCAAGTCACTCCTGTCATCGCTCCACCATGCCAAAACATAATTGGACTATTACATTTCGGCTGAACTTGACGAACATATTGGACATAAATTTGCCCCGTTACATAGTCGCCGTTAAGATCGACTAAGCGAGCTTCCGCATTTCTTGCGACCTGTACTTTACGAGCTGGCTGCCCAGCCAGTGTAACTATTTTGCCACCTGAAAAAAAACTACCAATTTCAGCTAGATTGAGAGAATTTAACTCATTGTTACCCATAATATTTCCCCTTCACTCAACATCACGAGCGTAAAGTGTTGTTTGATCAATTGAAAACGCGCGGATTCTAATCCCAGTTGGAGAGACCTGCCTAAATACACTGACAACTTGATCCATCGCTTCTTCTACAACAATGGATTGTCGATATTCAGTTGCCCTAAATTGCATATCTACATAAACAGGTAGAGGACTTACAAAAGTAGAACTCAAGAGCACTATCTGACATTTAGCAGGATTAGCATGCAAAACTTCTCGCATCATTCTCTCTAGCCCTTCCTGAATAAATTCCTGATTTTCTCGAATAGTTCCATCAAGCGTTTCTGCATAAAAAATTTTAATAACAGGCATACCTATCTCCTACCCATAAACTAATGCCGTGGTTAAGATACTTGCAGCAAGTAACCCAGCAAAAAAACGTTTCATATTTATCTCCTGTTTTTATATTTATTCGATATGTCATTTAATTCTAATTTCACTAATGTATTATTAAAAATAATCTTTTATGCTAGTAGACATTATAATTGGTGATACCTATGTTTAGATCAAAAGATATCGCACTTCTGCACGACTTCGTTGCGGTATGTGAAGCTGGGAACATGACTCGAGCTGCTCAAACCTTAAATACAACTCAATCAGCTATCACTCAACGTGTGCAACGATTAGAATCAGCACTCAAAACAAAGCTCGTTAAAAGACACTCTAGGGGAATCATTCCAACTGAACAGGGGAAAATTCTTCTTCGCTATGCAACTAGGGTAAATTCGCTTATAGAAGATGCTGTTGCCGAAATCTCAGCATGGGAAGGTTCTCCTGTTGGTGCA
Source organism: Marinomonas sp. 63XJN7_7_ISO-PGPR-S23-202 (assembly GCF_056173505.1). Lineage (NCBI taxonomy): Bacteria > Pseudomonadati > Pseudomonadota > Gammaproteobacteria > Oceanospirillales > Oceanospirillaceae > Marinomonas > Marinomonas sp. 63XJN7_7_ISO-PGPR-S23-202. The sequence continues at coordinate 4,465,702 of NZ_CM149677.1, forward strand.
GTCTCCATAGGACTCCCACCATCGGTGTCGTCAGTTTTGATAAGCCCACTGATTTCAGCCGTCAAAGAGAGGCTACCAGGGGTTGAGCTAACGGTTGCAGAAGCTTTTTCTGGGTACTTAGAAGGCTGGCTTCAGAATGACGAAATCGATTTTGCTTTCCTGTTTAATCAGGTAAGAAATGACCAACTTAACCTAACAGATATACTTTATGAAGATCTTTATTTGATCAGTAATACTGCGTTAGCAAAGGATATGCCTCGGGAACTTGAGATCAGAGATTTAGAAGGGATTCCATTTGTTGCTCCTAGTCGAAGACATGGCCTAAGGACTGAGGTTCAGAGTGAAGCGGTACGCCAAGGTGTTGAACTAAACGTTGTTCTTGAAATTGATGCTGGGCATCAGTTAATTAAGCAAATAGAGCTAGGTGTAGGTGTCGCTGTGTTAGCTCGTTCATCGGTTATGTCTGAACTAGAATCTGGAATTCTAGTAGCCAAACCAATCATAAAACCCAAATTTACTCGAACTGTATCCCTAGCTGTAATGCAGCAAAAATCGGACTCATTTCTACTCAACCGCGTCAAAGAAGTTATACTAGAAGTAGTTTATGAATTAATTGCGTCGGAACAGTGGCTTGGAGAGAAAATTATTCACTCCTAATTGAACTTTTATGGACTCTGAAGCTGAAATTATAGACATCCAAGTGCACCAGATGCCTAGATCCATCAGTTATATTAAGAAAACTAAGATGGCAATACTAAGGCTAAATATTTTTATAGCCGAAGCGCTATCGGATAGCTGGACATAAAATACAAAAGAGCCAAGAGTTCAGGCGTGCTTTTGGCTCTTTTAAGTTAAAAAAGTTTTAACACTTCCCTGTTTAGTCACCTTCAAATTTTGCTACCGAAGACAAAGCGCTTTAAACGCCTAAAATCAACGTTTTAGCGGTAGTCAGCCGTGTTTTGTCTTCGCTCTAAAAAGTTTGTCTTCGTTTTAATTTCATCAAATCATTACAAAAATTAAATCCCTGCCCACTTGTCAAAAAACAAACAAATACTGTATAAATAACCATATAAATATTTTCCTTTTGTGGAGCCGACTATGCTAACAAGCATCGCTATTTCCAATTTTGCTATTGTTGAGTCTCTTGAGTTGGAGTTTAAAAAAGGCATGACGGTGATTTCTGGCGAAACAGGTGCTGGGAAATCCATCATGGTGGATGCGTTGTCGTTGTGTTTGGGCGATAGAACCGATGCGGCCGTCGTGCGCCACGGGGAAAAGAAAGCGGATATTTCCGCGACCTTTGACATTACAGAATACCCACATGTTTATGAATGGCTGGAAGAAAGAGATTTAGAGAACGATCAACACTGCATTCTACGCCGTGTGATCAGCAAAGAAGGTCGCTCTAAAGCCTACATCAATGGTCGTCCTTGCACCCTTGGTGATTTAAAAGAGGTCGGCAGTTATTTGGTCGATATTCATGGTCAGCATGAGCATCAATCGTTATTAAAGAAAAGCGCACAGCGCAAGCAGTTAGACGAGTACGGTCAGCTTACCGAGCTTGCTAAGCAAGTGAGCCAGCAATACAGCACATGGCGCCAACTTAAAGAGGAACTTTCTTTATTACAAAACCGCTCGGCTGAGCAGGATGCGAAAATTCAGTTATTGTCTTATCAGTCTCAAGAGCTGGAACAACTGGATTTAAAAGAAGGCGAGATCGAGGCGTTGGAAAACGAGCAGGCATTTCTGTCGAATATCGCCGACTCCCAATACAAAGCCTATCAAGCCAGCGGGATTTTGGTGGACAGCGACGAAGGTAACGTTTGCTCTTTGCTGAACCAGGCACTCAACAGTGCTGGCCAAATTCGTCCGGCCACAAAAGCGCTAGAAGATGCGTTGGAGATGATGAACGCGGCCTTAATTCAAGCTCAAGAAGCCGCAGACAGCCTCCATCACTACCAAGACACCTTAGAACAAGACCCTGAACGACTCAGTGACATCGAACAGCGCTTGTCTGATATATATGACACGGCACGCAAGCATCGGGTATTACCTGAGGCCTTGATTGCACTACGAGCGTCTGTAGATGCCGAACTTGCAACATTGCAAGGCGGTGAAGAAAGCCTTGACCATCTTAAAGAAAAAGAAGAACGCGCTTATGAGTCACTCACCGCGCTGGCAACCACGCTGACCGAAAAACGCATTGCCGCCAAAGACAAGTTAGCCAAACAAGTGGAAGAGCAAATACACGGCCTTGGCATGCCCCATGCGCGCTTCTTTATCGATTGCCAGCCACTGAATCAAGTGACGGCCCATGGCTTTGAAGAAATCGAATATATGATTGCCTCTAACCCAGGACAACCCGCTCAACCACTACGTAAAGTCGCGTCAGGCGGTGAGCTGTCACGTATTAGTTTGGGGATTCAAGTCGTTACCGCCCATACGTCCATCATTCCGACGCTGGTCTTTGATGAAGTCGATGTGGGGATCAGTGGCGGTATTGCCGAAGTGGTCGGTCGCATGTTGCGTTCTGTTGGACAACGCGGACAAGTTTTCTGCGTCACCCACTTAGCGCAAGTAGCAGCACAAGGCAACCAACATCTACGCGTCAGCAAAAAAGTGGCAGACGATGCGACCTCATCACAAGTTTCACAATTGAAAGATCAGGACCGCACTCAAGAAATTGCCCGTTTGCTGGGCGGTTTAGAACTGACCGAGCAAACCCTTGCCCATGCAAGAGAAATGCTGGGGAATGTTCAACTGCAATAACAAAAAAGGCTGACCAATGCAGCAATGAAATACTGCCTTGGTCGGCCTTTAAATATCGAAATACACGTTTAAAAACAGTCCATTTCCACATTGTCTTGCCACACCCTCATATCCCAACCATAGACAAGCCAGAAAACGAAGGTATTGTTATTTTTTCTTAGGACGAACGTACATGATCAAGCTGTGATCTTCGATATCAAAGCCATACTCTTCCGCAATTTCGTGTTGACGCTTCTCAATCACAGGGTCGACAAATTCAATGACTTTACCTGTTTCTAGGCAAATCATGTGATCGTGATGATCTCCTTTCGCCAATTCAAACACAGCCGTGCCCGCTTCAAAGTGATGACGCATTACCAAACCTGCGGTTTCAAATTGTGTTAGTACACGGTACACCGTGGCAAGGCCCACATCTTCACCATGATCGAGCAGGGTACGGTAAACATCATCGGCACTTAAATGATGGTCTCCGGCGTTCTCTAAAATTTGTAAAATTTTGACTCTAGGCAGAGTCACTTTGAGTCCAACTTTTTTTAGTTCTTGATTTTCACTGGTCATGAGGCATTCTCTATTCGATCTTGTTAATAATTACTTTATCATTAGCACACCCGAATTAGGATGTTATCAATGAAAAAATCAATTTTAGTTATATGCGCCTTATTTTCACTCAGCGCATGCAGTTTATTTCCGCCGCCATATAGAGTGCCAGTAGCGCAAGGCAACATCGTCACAAAGGATCAGGTAACCCAGCTCAAAGTGGGTATGACAGAGTCCCAAGTGCTTTACCTTCTTGGTACGCCATTGCTTCGCGATACGTTCAAACCCAATATATGGCATTACTTGTACACCACCAAATACGCAACACCGGAGACCCCCAAAAGTGCTGCGCCTAAGCTAACGCTTATTTTTAAAGATGGCACGTTAATCAAAATACAAAACGACTAACTGTTTTTCGCGGCTCGGTTGGCTCTAGCTTGTTTAGGGTCAACTTTGAGCTCGCGATAAATCTCTACACGTTCTCCCTCTTTTAACGCTTGCTCGTCGGCATTACGGACGGCTTTGCCGAAAATACCCAGCTTTGCGTTCTCAATATCTAAGTCAGGAAAAAAACTCGTAATATTCGAACGACGCACCGCCTCCCTAACGGAACACCCTTCTTCAACATCCAAAGCAATAATTTTTTGTTTCTCTGGCAGCGCGTACGCCACCTCAACATGAATATTATTCACCGTAGACAACCTTCGCTCGCTTACTAAACGCGTCCACCATGGTGTTGGCAATCTGGCTGAAAACACCACCAAAGGCAAACTTGAGCATACCACTCAATTCAAAATCGATACTCAAGGCAATTTTACAACTTGTGGGTGACAATTCTGTAAATGACCACACCCCATGTAACTTTTTAAACGGCCCTTTCACCAACCCCATCACGATTTCATTTGGCTCATGCAAATGATTTTTCGTAGTAAAAGACTGACGAACAGGCCCTTTGCCCACTTCCAACGAAGCAATAATTTCTGTCGGCGTTTCTGAAATCAATGTTGAATTCATACACCCAGGCAAAAACTCCGGATAACCATTAATATCATTCACCAAATCAAACATCTGCTTGCAACTGTACTCAACATACGCAAAGCGCTCTATACGACTCAAATCAGACTCCTATCCAACCTGCAAAAGTGACCAACACCAATACAGGAATACTGACGTACTTCAAGGTGTAGTACCACCATTGGAAACACATACTTTTCTTCGCCACCATTTCGTTCTGCAAAACCGAACGGGGCAAAAACCATGCAACTAACACTGACAATAACATTGCGCCTAACGGCAACAAAATATGGGAAGTTAATTTATCGAGTATCTCGAAGAAATTTAAATGGTACAGCAATTTTCTGTCCCAATGATTAAACGACAACAAAACCGCTATGCCGATCAACCAAACCAAGAAACCCAACAAAAGGGCTGCTTTCATCCGAGCGATATAATACTTCTCGTGCAGCCAAGCAACGAATAACTCCAGCATTGAAATAGCCGAGGTTAAGGCCGCAAGCGTCAACAGCAGAAAGAAAAAGCCCCCCACTTCACGACCCGCTGGCAAACTGCCAAAAATGATCGGCAAAGACACAAAGGTCAAACTCGGGCCTGATTGCACATTGATATGAAAGGCAAATGCCAACGGAAAAATGATCAGCCCCGCTAACAAAGAAACCGCCAGATCAATCAAGGCCACTGTCGAACACGCGCTGGCAATCGACATACGCTTACTCATGTACGCGCCATAGGCAAACATCGCGCCCATGCCCACACTTAAACTAAATAAAGCCTGCCCAATCGCCGCCGTCACCACCTTTAGCGTAATGTCTTGCCACGACCAGCGAAATAAAAACTGAACCGCTTCCCACGCATTGCCTTTATACAAAGCAAAACCCGCCAACATGAGCAACACCACAATTAGCACAGGCAATAAAATACGCACTAAGGCGGCCAAACCACGCGTCACCGACTGCCCGACCACTACCACAACTAACAGCATAAACAGAGTATGCCATAACAGCATTTCTCCAGGGGAGGACAACAGTGTGTTATACATACTCTGAGCGCCTTGCTCCGAAATATCTACAAACTGACCTGACACGGCGCGCTCAACATACGCCATCGACCAACCCGCGATCACGCTGTAGAAGGTCAGAATGAGAAATCCCGTCACACCCGCTAACCAAGGCACACATACCCAAGCAGAGTGAACAAGACGGCGCTCGCTTAAATCATTTACCGTATCAATCGGATTAGAACGAACTGTGCGCCCTAATGCCACCTCAGCCATTAAAATCGGCAGTCCAACCAATAACAGACAGACACAATAAACGAACAAAAACGCTCCGCCGCCGTTTTCGCCTAATAAATAAGGAAACCGCCAAATGTTCCCCAACCCCACAGCAGATCCGCTTGCCGCAAAAATAAATATCCAAGGACTCGACCATATACCTTGTAAACATCGACTTTCAGGCATAAATTTACGCTCTTGCTACATCAAAGTAGCTTGAATGAATGGACGACAGAAAGCAGAATCAGTAGAAAGCCAAACTGTCATGGCTAGGGAGCCTCTTCTATACCTCCCTAATATTTATTAAGAGCGAATTTTCTTACATTAAGACGCATACCTCAAGAAAAGCATAGGTTTTTACGTCTATCGACCGTATAATTTCCGACTATGAGTAAAGCAAAGAAAAAATCAAACAGTTCTGGAACCATTGCGCTCAACAAACGAGCCAAGCACGACTACTTTGTAGACCAAAAATTCGAAGCAGGCCTAGCCCTTGCTGGCTGGGAAGTCAAAAGTCTTCGCGAAGGCAAAGCGCAACTGGTTGACTCCTATGTCATTATCCACCAAAACGAAGCCTGGCTTATTGGTGCGCGCATTACGCCATTACTTGCCGCCTCGACACACGTGGTATGCGAACCCTTGCGCCAAAGGAAACTGCTCCTGAATCGCAACGAAATTGATCGTATTATCCAAGTGACCGAACAAAAAGGCAAAACCTGTGCAGCCATGGCGCTCTACTGGAAAGGCAATAAAATCAAATGCGAAGTGGCCCTTGTGACCGGTAAAAAAGACCACGACAAACGCGACACAGAACGTGACCGCGATTGGGCCCGTGATAAAGAGCGCTTAATGAAACACAGTGTCTAACCATAATGACGAATCGAATGAGGTGGAAATGCGTTATAAAGGCCACTTTAAATACGCAGATTCCCTCTCACCCCTAGCCGTGGGAAACGGTTTCAGTTAGAATAGCGTCAACTTTAGGGGGTGACATGGTTTCGACGCCGGTTGCAAACCCTGAGGTGCATGTCGAGAGTGATACGTGATCTCGTAAATCCCCCGTATCAATTTAATAGTCGCAAACGACAAAAACTACGCTTTAGCAGCCTAAACCCCTGCTAGTGTGCTGCCCTCAGGTTGCTTGTAGCCCGAGATTCCGCAGTATCATAAATTACAAGATGCTAACCGATGCCCCGCCTAGGGATAAGGTTCTAAGACTAAGTAGGCTCGCCATAAACACCCTGTCCTTCGGGCGGTTTGTGGTCAAATAATAGAAGCGACTAAACATGTAGAGCCGATGGCAGAGGACTGGCGGACGGGGGTTCGATCCCCCCCACCTCCACCACTTAAGTGGTTGATTTATGAGAAAAACATGAATCAATGAATGTAGACATGACCACAAAATGTCTACAAAATTATGAATGGACTGCAAAAAACCAGGGAATGTTTTCTATGGCAGAAGCAAACATTAGTAAATTTTTATCTCTTGTTGCTATCTATAGAAGTAAACTAGTTTTGAGTTTGTTCCAGTAAAAAAAAGAGCCTTAGGATATACATTCTAAGGCTCTTTTTTTTTACATATCTATAACCAGATTAACTTTCAGAATTTTCTAATACCTTATTTAAAAATAAATTTAAAGACAGAAAATTCATAACGAATTAATACCTTAGAGGTGATCTGATGGGCGAATGGTCAAAGAAAATTGGGGAACATGGCGAAGCTGTTTCCAAGCAATTACTTAACATTATTGGCTGGAATAATTTGCAGCATGGTATAGATATAACTTGTGTCAAAGGTAGTGATCATAAAAAATCAGAAAAACCACGATCTACTCATGGTATGGACTTTCTCTCTCATCATAAATCACCTCTATTTGACCATACTCTCCAATTTGCTTGTATCTCAAGTAAGTTCAGTGCAGATGACTATCCAAATAGTCCCGTCAATACTTTTAAATCCCATCTAAGAGATATAGAAACGTTAATAGAATGCTTCATTCTTAGTACCGAGTGTAGAGAAGTTAAACAGCGCACCCAAGGTGTAGTTAGAACTCAATTTGCAGGTGTATTAATCTGGTTGCATGACTCAAATGAACCGACTCCCTGTCATGACCTCATAGAAAAACTTGAAAGCATTAGGTTCTCAGGCGAACTTGAGCTCAACCATCCTATTTATGTCGTTGATAATAGACAAGCATTTTTTCTTTTTGCCTGTCATAATTATATGAAAATGAACTTCTCTGATTATGATGTAAACTTTTTTTATCATAAATCTGGAAATAATAATTCCGGTGATAGAGATCACAAGTCGTCAGGAAAAATATTACCTTTAGAGATGATAACGTCTAAAGTTATAATCTATAAAGCTGTAAATAATAACGATATTGTCTTAGTCTTTATAACTGATGAGCCTTTCAGCAAAGAAAGTTTAAAAGTAATGATTGGGCTGGCTCATGATATATCATCAAATTTATCAACTAAAATTAATATATGTTTTCCAGATTTAAACATCCTCAGAAATGAGAATGATATTGAGAGTATTAAAGCAATTTTCGAAGACCAAAGTTTCACCTCAAGAATAGATATTAAAAACTATCACTCATCTTTAATTTAATTATAAAAGGAGATTGTTATGGGGATTGAATCACCTATCGACTCAAAATTACCTTATGGAGAAGAGCTAAAGGCTTTATTAGTTCAAAATGAAATTTCTGAAAGCTTCATACAAAAAACTTTAAAATCCAAAGGTATTTTTTTTGGTAAACAAAGAAAAGAAGACACTATTCCATTACTTTGCGCTGGAATATTATCCCCAAATGAATATGAAAGAATTAAGAGCCACCGAATTAAAAAAGAAGACAATATAAAAAGAAAATCTGAGCTACTAACATGGTCATCAGATAAAAGTTTACTCGATGGGGTTTCTCAAATCTCTATACACGACACCTACCAACCTGAATATGATAATTTTAGATTCATTGGCGACCCTCAATTTTTTCCCGTTAATTCGAACCCTAATCATCTTATTTACGAATATGAAATCGAGTCTTTCAACCTTAATGACTCTTGGAGTGAAAAGAAAAAGACCTATAAGGCTAGCATCGAGATAAGAGTCAATAACAATGATATAGACTTAATAGCAATCAGCAATCACACGTCAAAAGATACCGACAAAATAAATAAAACATTAATAAAAACGCTTAAAGATGACTTAAATAAAAAAGGATTAATTTCCAGCAAAGAAAATAAAATAATATTTTCTTTTTTTAGCAATGAAGAAAGAATAAAATTTTTCTGGTCACTAACTGGAGGACTTACTGGCCCAGCATTTAGCTTCAAAAAAATAACTGAAATAGATGTCAAACCAGACGAATTAAAAAAAATCCCATCCAACCTAGACATAAGCTGGATGGAGAAAAAAATATCTAAAATCCATTTGAATGGTGAAGAAATTCAATCTACATTTTTTATAAAAGATCAGAACTGCCACCCATATCTGATAATATGGAAAATGCAAGCCTATTTTCGTTTTTCCATTAAAACCCCATCTTCCACAGGCCATTGCAAAGTTAACTTTGAATTTTACAATTTTTCAAGATCTAATAATAATCATGCTGAATTTGGAATAGATATTAATACCATAGACCTTGATACCAAATACCGTAATTTAAGTATTTCAAAAGTCAAAAAAGCACTCCTTGAAGAGTTAGACTCTAAGAAAGTAGAAATTTTTAAAACATTACTGCCTTAATAAAGCAATATGCCTAACAAAGCGTTAGTCTTAAATCTTTATATTTCTTAAAGGATTCAGGTCTACAGCGTCTTTCAAATGATCTGGGGCAAGGTGTGAATACCGCATAGTAATTCTTATGTCGCTATGCCCTAATATTCTCTGTAACGTCAGTATATTTCCACCATTAATCATAAAGTGACTTGCAAAGGAGTGTCTTAGGACATGGGCTGCCTGTCCTTTAGGGAGTTCAATTGTCGTTCGTTTCAATGCTCGTCTAAAACTACCTATTGAGCTAGTAAACAAAGGTCGATTAGTCGCTTTCGGAGCATGTTTCTTAAGACGTTCAAAAAGCCATTCCGCTACTGGAATTGTTCGGTTTTTCCCATTTTTAGTATCATTGAAGGTCACTTTACCGTCACGAACATTTCCCGAAGTAAGCCCTTCAGCTTCCCCCCACCTAGCACCAGTACACAAACAAATTAGTGTAATTAGTTCAACATGCTCATTCTCACATAGCTTAATGGATTCCATTAATTCTTCTATTTGTTCGCTTGTTAGGTATGCAAGCTCTCTTTCAGGGATTTTTATCAAAGAGATTTCATCTAGAGGATTCGAATAGGCGACCTCACCATTCTTTTTTAGAGAGTTGAATAATGCACCTAAGTAGCCTAATTCATTATTTAATGTCTTGGGAGATAGCCCCTGCTCACTCCTCATCGCTCGCCAATGGGCAAACTCTTTAGAGGTTAACTTACGAGCGATAGGGTTACCTATCCCTTCAACCATTGCGTCTAACTTACGTTTTCTTCGTTCGCCATCTTTCAGGTATTGCCCTGTTAACTTAAACCATAAATCAACAAGGCCAGATAAGCGCCTGTTATCAGAAGAGCTTTCATTCCAATCTTTATCTGAACTCGCTTTTGCTAAAATATGCTTTTCAAACCTTTGTGCCTCAATGCGAGTATCAAACCGCTTTCTTACACGCCTTCCTTCTCGGCCATTTGGATACAGGTCAACAAGCCATTTATTTTCTACTTTTTTAATGGCCATTTTTAGTAACCTTCTCCTTCCTTCCAATTTTGAAAGTTGCTGAAACGTGTGGTTTTTTTAGGTACTTTCAGGCAGTCCTTTCCGACCTTTAAAGTTTTGTAAACGCTATCTTTTATCTCTTGAGAGATTTCATAATATTCAGCGCCGTAGACTAAGTCGGAATTTTTTTCCATTAACCACTCCCTAAAAACTCTTAAAGCCAACCATCCACCGCCATTACTTCGAGTGAAGTTCATGTTTCCCGATTTAACCCACACACACCCTTCATTGTTTTCATATTTACTTAGGCTATATAAGCTAGGTTGGTCGATTAAAAGCATTGCAGCTAGGTCTTCGCTACTATCACTTTGTACAAATATTAACTGTTTAAAACGTTCCGTTTTTACTATGCATTGGTCCATATACCTAGCATCCACACTATCAATGACAATGTAGCTTTCTAAAACTTTATCAATCACATCAAGACTTTCAAGAGTACCTTCACCAAGCAACAACCAGTTCGCATATTTAGGCCAAGTACTTGCGATACGGACTAGAACGTCAGACTTTGGAGTAACACCCTTTTGCTCGATCGCTTTCAAGGTGTTTATGGAAATACCTATGGATTCTGAAAATTCAATCCTAGTTAAACCAAGAAATCCCCTTAGCATAGAAATTTTTTCAGACGTTTTTCTTGACATACACACCTCAAAAGAATAAAAATACCCATCAAAGGGTAATGAATTACCTATTTTAGGGTAAGAAATAACAATTATATTGCTGTAATTTAACACGCAACACATAGCAGACACTATATGAGTGGGTAAATTTTGGAGAATTATAGCTCTATGCAAGCAAATTTAGGTTTCAACATTACTCCTCCATATGTGACTAAAAAGCGCTTTTCAGAACTGAGCGGTCTTGAAGAGGAGGTAATTCGAGGAATGATTGATAAAGGCCATTTGCCTACGGTGAAAATAGGTCGATATCGTCTTATCAACCTTACCTTGATGACAAAAGAAGCTCTTGAGCATGAAAACCAATAAAAATTCTACTCAGCAATAATATTGAGTAGCTTCTTGCAGAGAAGAATTGAGAAGTACTCATACTGATTTGCAGGATCTATTCATTAAATAACAGGATAAATATGAGTATCACAATCGATAATGAAAAGAAAAAACGATTCATAGAGTTCTCTAAAATATTGAAAAAATCAGCTAGAACTGGTGAAGTCAGAAACGTTGATGTCATTCGTATAGCAATGGATACACTTCATATTCTCATAGATGCTATTGACCGTGAGGAAAGCACGCTTCTCCTAGAAGAGGCATGGGAGGTACTTTTAAGAGAAAGCACTCTGGAGATTAATAAATCAATATTACAGATAAAATTTAGTTAAAAAAGGCCATACCCAACGCCAATCAGGTATGACCTTATAAGAAGGCAGCACGCCAATGCTACTTTCCATTTTTTGTCCCAAATCGCTAAAAAAGGAACACGTGAATGTTATCTCATTCTACGAGTCATTTGCAATTTGTCGCGCCTAAAGCGACCTTGTACAAGCTCAAAAACCCTATGTTCGGTGATAAATCATTCACAGGGCACGATGGTGGTAATAAGGCTTCGTCTACGATTGACTCTTTTGGTACCAAAGAATGTATAGCATTTCGTGACAAGATTATTTCAAGACACTTGGCATTAGCTTCTGCTCTTCGTGCTGAGTATGAAGATGTAGCGAAAAACAAAGGGTACGTTAAAGCCAATCGACGCTTTTTAGAGCTTGATAAAAAGCTCACAGTCAACGGTTTCAGCTTATGCGCGTCTCCAGAATCCCTTCAAGACCTTTCCAAGGCTCTCTCTAACAAATGCCGACAAGCAAAAGTTTATAATCCGACCAATCATGCCTTTGTCGTTGATTATTGTTACAAGCTGGCAGCGCAATACAATATTGAGTTTGCTTTTGCCGATCTTGAACTAGAGCCAATCCTTAATCGTTTTTTAGATTATCGCATTTGGAAGCGCAAGCTTCTCTCATTGCAAAAAATCACCCTTCAAAACGTTTGTAGAGAGCTTCGTCAAGTTCATTATTTACGCTCGCCTTATTCATCAGATTTATCCCTTAAAAGGCATAAGCAGCGTAAAGCCAACAACAAAGCCTACTTAGAAAGCCAAATAGCAGTAAATCAAGATGGATACGAAGCTACTCTTTTAGACCTTTCTGACCGATCTACATCTAACCCTAAACATCGACGTACAGAACTAATTGTTACCACCAAAGGTCAAGAACTTTTAGCTAAATCATTGGGAATGATAGGGGTCTTTATTACTCCTACTTTGCATTCAGCAATGCACCGTATGACCAAGATTACTGATAAAAAAGGGAAGGTAATTAAAGTCATACCTAATCCTAAGTGGGATGGATCAACACCCAAAGACGGCCATAACTATTTGCTGAAGCAATTTTGGCAGCCAGCCTCTGCCAAGCTTAAACGAAACAACATCCAATATTTTGGCCTACGAGTACCAGAACCACATCACGATGGCACGCCTCACTGGCATCTACTTCTTTTTATTTTCCCTGATGACTATGAGCGTTTAAAAGAAATTCTAACCGAATACGCACTTCGCACCGATCCCGATGAACAAGGAGCAAGTGAACGCCGCATTACTTTTGAACGAATCAAAGAAGGCATTAACCCTGAAACAGGTCGTGAGTATTCAGCGGTTGGCTATGTCATCAAATATATATGCAAAAACGTCGATGGTTACATGGTCGATAACCAAATTCACATCACCAAAACACATAAAGATTGGCATCAAACAAACCCATATGAAAGTGCCGAAAAAATAGAAACATGGGCAAGAGATAACGGCATCAGACAGTTTCAAAGACTAGGAGTGACTAGCGTGCAGCTATATAGAGAGTTCAGACGATTAGGAGAGCAAGAAGGTCATTTAGAGACGATTAGACAAGCCGCAAAAGATGGTGATTGGGCTGCATTTGTTATGGCTATGGGTGGTCCATTTGTTCCAAGAAAAGAACAGGTGGCTACCATTGCTTATGGTAAAGGCAACAAGCTAAACAAAGACACCGGTGAAATCATTCCAGTTCTTAAAACAAGATACGGTGACGATGCAAAAGATAGAGTCATTGGTGTGCTCTACGCAGGCATGACCGTTCTGAGCCGAATCAATTTTTGGGAAATAAAAGATACTGAAGAAATCAAAATAGCTCGCCAGAAAATCATGACAGGTGTCGTAGAGCTTATGACCGAAATCTGCAAACAAAATATTCATGACATAAACAAACGAAATTTAAAACCGCATTCTGATGAAAACTTGTTTTCGAAGAGTGAGGTTCTGCCCGCGCGGCAAAGAGCGCCATTGCGACAGACGAAGTCTGGAGCCTTGGACTTGTTTCAATAACTCTACGCAGTACACATAAACGAAAATAACGGAGAAATAACTATGTTGAAAATATCTATCATTGAAGGTCATCACGCTGCACAAACACGCAATACAAAAAATGGTGCTCGTTACTTCCAAGTTGCCTATGCCGACATGGGCGGGGCTTTCCCTCAAGAAATTGAGATCCCTATTCGTAACCCTGCTGAAGCCAAGCCAATTGGCGAATACAGCCTAGCGTTATCCACTTTTCAAGTTGGTCGCTACAAGAACCTAGAGCTTAATCCTTTCCAGATTGATCTTGTGCCGTACAACAAAAACGCACTAATTCAAAAGGCCAGTTAGTCATGTCCTCTGATCAGTATGACCAGCTTTGGCTTTTAGGGTTTTGCGCCTCGCTCATTATTGCTTTTGGTCTTGGTGCAATTAAAGGGGGGCAACGATGACAGACACACAATTTGTTATTTCGTCCCTAATTACTGCTTACGTCCTAGGTTGGGCGTTTGGTTCAACAATCTTGTATTTCAAAAAACTACTTGAGGTATCTACATCATGAAATTAAATGATAAGAAAACAAAATTAGCTCTTTCAACATTAGTTGTTGCTGCGTCCATTTCTACCGCTAATGCAGCTCTTCCAGAAGCCGCGCAAGCAGCTTTCGATTCTGTTACAGCTTCTGTAACTGATGTTTCGACAGCCGCTTATGCTCTCTTAGCGGCGGTACTTGTCCCCGGCATAATCATCAAACTAGTTAAGAAGTTCACTAATAAAGCCTCTTAATGTTTCTGGCGTTTTTATAGAGACAGGGGAGGTTTAAAGCCTCCTCTTTTCTTAAAATTTAGTTTACGGCCATCATTATGAAAACTAACCAGATCTGTCAAAAATTAAAGTTCTTTCTATTAATCCCCTTATTTCTACTTTCAAGCTATTCGTTCTCTTCTGATGGCGCTGCTGGATATTATTGGCATTCCTCAACTCCAGGTTTAGTAGGATCCACTTCACATGAAGCAGCTATGATGGACTGCAATAAGTTTGAAGACTGTACAGGCGTTTCTATGGTTGCATCTGGTACATATTCAAATGGAATGCTTTACATCGATTATAAGCGGATCTTATCTTCAGGTATGTTAAGCATTGTCAGTAATCGTTTTTTTCGTATGGCATGTAAAGCTAGTACATCTGATATTGCTAGCTGTCAGGAGGGATATCAACCTCCTGTCGATATGTGTTCTGATGGTTTTCCACCTAATGTCTATGGATATGAAGATCATTGTGATCGGCCAACACCCAAGCAATGTAGTGACGGCACTTATGTTAAGGCTGGCGGTTACTGTTCTGTATCCGTTGGAGTTTGTAGTGATTACGACTCATGCTATCAGTACGCAATGAGTAAGGCGAGCTGTTCAAAAACCTCTGCTTCCGTTTTAACATTCAATTATCGTGACCCAACCAGTTTTGATTTCGCATGCGAAACTATCGACCCATCTTCTCCTGACAACCCCAGTAACGGAGGTAACGCAGATGGCAACGAATACAATGATCCTCAAAGTCCAGAGTCAACATCATCTGGCAACTCAGACTTAACATCTTTAGCAACCGCAATTGGTAAAGAACTTAGGGGGGATTTTGGTAATATCGAACGCGCTGTTCGAGATGGTACAACTGCGGCAAATGCGAACACAGACAAGACCATTGATGCTATCAACACAGCTCAAAATGATTTAAATAATACACTTACAGATATAAAGTCTGCCATTCAGGATGGCAATAATACTGATAATGGCTCAGAAGCTATAACGGACTCTATTAATACCTCTTCTTCTAAAATTACCAGTGCAATATCTAATAGCTCTAACGATATATCTGGCTCTGTAAACGATCTTAATCAAACTGTGGCTTCTGGTGATTCTGTGATTTCAGGGCAGCTATCAGACATATCTTCTAAAATCGAAAACCTTAAACCTTGTGACCCAAATACTGACGCTAAAAGCTGTGAAGGTGAGCATGGCATATCAAGTAGCTTTATCACAAATGTGATGGACACCTTACAAAACCTATTTAACGACGAGAATGAAAAAGCCGTTACTAGTATTAAGGGAGAGGTAACCTCTATTCAGGGTTCCTCACCTTTAGACAGCAGTGTTTTAGATGGTCTTTTTGATCCTATTCTTAGCATTATTCCTCAGCCACGAGAATGCTCTCCCATTATCTTTGCACCATCTAAACCTTACAGTTTCACCATTAGCTGTGAGTTCTCAGACAAATTTAAAAGCATCTTTGGCTTTTTAATTGCCATTTACACCATTCAAAGTCTCATTGGGATAGTCCTTTCAACTGCATCACCTAAAAGCCAGGGAGCTTAGTATGTCATCCTTTTTATTACCTTTAATATCAGCAGTTGGTTCACTTCTTCGCCTCCCTGCATTAGCGACTTTCATTGCTACCCTGTTTGGTAATTGTATTGCCTTTATAGCCAAATGGTTCACCGCACGAACAGCAACACAGCTTGGTGTAATAGCTTCAATTGCTGCACTTACAATTGGCATGATTACTCTTATTAAGGGACTGATTTTAAGTATTGCATTAGTAGCTCCTCCTTTTTATCAGCAAGCAGTTAGCCTTGTTGTTCCAGACAACGCTCCTGCTTGTATTTCTGCACTCATCTCAGCACACACTATTAAATGGGTTTGGCGTTGGCAGGTGAGATTCATCGAATACTACTCGTCAGGCCACTAAGGAGTACACGAATGCCAATATATTTCGTAACAGGGAAGCTTGGAGCGGGAAAGAGTTTGGTTTCCGTTGGGCGTATTAGAGATAAGTTAAATAAAGGGCTTCCTGTCGCAACAAATCTAGATATCAACCTCAAAAACATGCTGGGCAGAGATAAGAAAAATACTCGTTTGTATCGAGTACCAGATAAGCCTGAAATTTTTGATTTAGAAGCCATTGGAATTGGCAACAAGTCCTATGATGAAAGCCAAAATGGACTTCTAGTTTTAGATGAATGTGGCACTTGGTTTAACTCCAGAACATGGGCTGACAAAGGTCGGCAGGCGGTCATTAACTGGCTTTTACATGCTAGAAAGAAAGGCTGGGACGTCATTTTTATCATTCAAGATCTTAGTCTAGTGGATAAACAAGCCCGTTTGTCTTTAGCTGAACACGTAGTTTATTGCCGTCGTACTGATAGAGCTACGCTTCCTATTATTGGCTCAATTTTTAAAATTATAACAGGCGGCAAAATGCCTCTTCCAAAAGTCCACTTAGGTATTGTTCGTTACGGGGATTCGTCCACAGCCATCAAAGTTGATACATGGGTAACCGTTGGCATCTCCCTCTACTCCTCTTATGACACCAAGCAAATGTTTACTGACCATTACGACAATGGTGTCTATTCCGTTCTTCCTCCTTATTACACTCATGGACGATATTCCGTCCCTAAAACCCTTAGGAATATTATGCGTATCTCCAAAATTTACTTTCGAAAATGGTCTCGTATCACCTTCTTCGTATTTGGTGTTGTCTCATGTTTTGCAATCTTAGAAATCTTTGTAAATAAAGCGGATACCACATCACAGCCAGTGAAAGTTGTCGAGCCAGTGAAGCCTTTAAAAGATGAGCTATCAGGATGGTTAATTTCTGGCTTTGCTAACTTCCCTGGTCAACTGTCTAACTATCAGTTCACAGATTCAGAAGGCAAAAAGCACACAGCGAAATTACTCAGAAAGAAAGGTTACGTTGTTAAGTCTCGTGGCGCTTGTGAAGCCCTAATTACCAAAGGAGACGAGTATGTTTCGCTTTATTGTAATTAGTCTTTTACTAGCATGCTCGGCTGCTCAAGCTTACCCGCTTGATCCATTTATCATTAAGCATTCACCACTTAGTGATTTCTCCGAATGGGTAGCGCAACAAACCCATAAAAACATCATTCTTGGTAAAGGGGTTGAAGGTAATATTTCAATCAACGTAAGCACACTTGATGACCAAGAAGTGATCCCCTTGTTTAAGAAAGTCATGGCAGCAAATGGCTACAGCGTCAAACAAGAAAATGATGATTTGGTCGTTGCAATCGATACCAATTCTCAAATTAATTTACCTATACTCGATGCCAAGGTTTACACCTTAAAACATATAAGAAACTCTAAGGCTGTAGAGCTTTTCAATACCATATTGTTAGCTGCTAACTCAGAAGAGCCTAAAGACTCAACTGATAAAGACAACACTACCGCTAAAGTCACTGTTTCTCGCCACTCTGTTGAGCCTCTTGTTGGTTCAAACTCTCTTTTGGTGCTAGCAACAAAAAAGCAGCTTGCTTCATTAGATGGCATCGTTTCTCAAATCGACTTAAATATAAAGCAAGTTTTGATTCAGGCTATTATTCTTGAAACCGACATATCTAATCGAAAAGATCTAGGCATTAACCTTGGGACCTCTTTGTCTAAAAATGGTTTTGCGCTTAAGTCCACCACAAACTCATCACAATCAAGTGATATAGCAAACTTAGCTCTCGGTGGGTACGCTCTTTTAGGCTCAGGAGGGAGTATTACAGGGCTAATTTCAGCACTTATGACAGATGATAAGACCAAAATTCTTTCAACCCCTAACATCTTGGTCATGGATCGCGAATTAGGACATATTTCAGTGGGTCAGAACGTGCCATTTTTAGTATCAACTCAAACCACAGACGGCGGTGTTCAAACACAATCCATTCAACGTAAAGACGTTGGGGTTAGCTTATCAGTAACACCTCATGTTCTTGGCTCAGGTCAAGTTGTATTAAAAATCACACAAGAATCATCAAGCGTTACAAACAGCGCTCAGGCCAGAGACATTATTACTAATCAACGGTCTATCTCAACCGTAGCTCGTCTTAATGATGGTGAGACGATAGCGCTCGGCGGACTAATTTCAAATGAGTCTAGAAAGACGACTACAGGTGTTCCTGTTCTAATGAATATACCTCTCATCGGCGGACTATTCCGTTCTGAAAGTGTTGAAAATGGTCAAAAAGAACTAATGGTTTTTATTAAGACAACGGTTTTTTAATGCAATAGCCCTCGTCCTCCTGCCACGCAGTGGTCTGGGGGATGAGGGCTATTACATTAGTTATAGGTCTTCAATGCTCACCTCTATTTCTGGGGAGTTTTGGCGCTCTCTCACAAGCTGAGCTAATTCAGCATCTTCAAATTCATCAGCAAGCTTTTGATCGTCTTCTTTTAGTTTTTTTGTTCCATCTTTTTCGCTTGTCATATTCGTGTCTCATAAGTTGTTCATTCGTCAAATTGCCGACTCAAGAAAATTGTAGCAGAGCTTTCACACCTTTCAATGTGATCTTTAGTCGACTATTATTTTCACTATTTTATAGCCATGTTAGCTGATTTTGTTCTATTGATTAATAGATGGTTTATTGTAGTTAACTATGTCTACATAATGACTACAACGCTATGTAATACAGTGGTTTAAAGTGGTCTTATCTGCCCTTCATCTATCGCTAAATCCACATTATTACACTACAATCCACTATGGCCTGTGTATGGTATGGGTTCGATCCCCCCCACCTCCACCACTTAAGTGGTTGTGTTTAAAAGGGTTTGCACTTTTTAAACTCAGCTCGGTGCACACAAGAGGCACCAAAGAATGTAAGGCCACCTTCGGGTGGCTTTTTTATTGCTCTGAAAAATTTAACGCTATCTTTTTTGAGGTGATATCTTCTATCGCTCAGCAATCATCAACAGCTTGCTTTCTAAGGCGCCTACCGTCTAGTAAGAAGTAGCTGAGTATGTCGTCCCATAGTTTTATAATTCGCTTCAAAGCAAAAGCAGTTGGTTGATTAGGTTCAGGAGATAAGAATTTTCGGTATAGGAGGCTAAAACACCTTTTAGAAGGTGTTTTAGTTTTCGTCAGGCACGCTTTTAAGGTGTTGTTGGTACTGTGCGATGTTGAGTTTGACTTGTGTTTCCAACCAGGCTTTTTCGTCGTCATCGGCGTTTGCCATAAAATCACGAACCAATGTCATGATACGTTCAAAGCGTGGGTCACTGCCGTACTCACCGTTTGGCTCGCGCACAGCGGAGCTGGCGGAGTCATCTGAAGGCGCGAACATTTGCCCCTTTCCGCTGAGTAACCAATCAATCGAAACACCATATTTTGCGTGGATTTCACGCAATAGTTTCGCACCCAATGGTTTTTTTTCATAAATACTGTTTGTGATCGTTCTTACTGTTACGCCTGTATCTTTTTGAATATCCTCAGGTTTTAAATTCAACTCAGCCAGAAGCAATTGAAATCGATAGATTTCACCTTCTTTTTTCTTTCCTATCCATTTTTTAGGTGTTAAAATTTGATTTGTCATTGTTTGACCTCATTTGAAACCAAAGTATATCAGGAGAAAGAGGATGCAAGAACCAACAAAGAAACGGGTGTCACAAAAAAGGCAAAATCGCGTCTCAGAGCAGATCAGTTTTCGCCATAGTGAATCGGTAAAAACCAAGCTTATGGAGCTTTCATTAGAAGAGAACCTTGGCATTGCAGAGATTGCTCGCCAGATATTTAATGAGGGGTTAAAAGCGCGCTACGGCGTCATCGTGCGAGGGAACCAAGTGATTGAATAAAGCATCCCCGCACGAATCGTCTAAAACATTAACGAAAATTGCCGAATACATTAGGGTTAATGCCTAAATAAACCTGTAACGATGAAGGACAGTAGAAGGCTAACGACCTAGATGGAATGGAAGGACACACAAATGGATACGTTAGGAATACAACGCCTCGCCGAATACGCTCTCGGACTCACACCAGATCAGACCGATGCTTTGATCGATAATGGCGAAGATTATGACACCCCGCTCAAAGAGCACTTTGGTATCGACTTAGAAACCTTTGGCAAAGTCGCCAATGCCCTTATTTCACTCACTCCAATGATTGAAGAACCAGACTCTCACCGACTGGTACACGCCTTTGTGACATTTCAAAATGGCTATGGCACCATCATTACTAAACAGTCAATCAGTCCTACACTGGCACTTGATGAAGAAGTGCTTTAGTGGAAAAAAATACTCAGAGGTAACACTGCGCCTAAGAGCCCCATATAAATTAAAAATGGTATGGTGTAGTGTCATGCGCCGAATTACCACTTTGGGCAATCACCATTATTTTGACAATAATGGGTCATCTATTTTCAACAATCAGTCATAACATTGTAAGACGGTAACTATTACTCGGATTTGTCGCTGAATTATGCTCTCATAAAATGACAGTGAATCGAAATAACGACTTTATAGAGGATGTAAACGTGAGATTTTTTATCACTACGGTTTTGCTCAGTGTCTTACTAGCGGGTTGCTCCACTTCTGAGATCATGCAAGGTCATCATGTGAGCAACGTTGACCCTGACGTGCACATTGCCAAAACCGCCAAAATCAAAATTCAAGGAAGTCCAAAAGGCGATGAACTGACCAATAAACGCTATATTCCCAATGTTATCGCCTCTTTCAACGCGTTGGGCTATAAAAACGTTTCCACTGACTATAAGCACCCCGATTATATTTTGACCATCAACTTCCACTCATCTGAGAAGAAGAAGGATCTTTCTGTTCCGATTTTTAATGATGTCAACAATGGTTATTACACAACCTGTAGCAAACCCAAAGGGGCTAATCAGGAAGTCAACTGTGTGCGGACAGAAAGAACGGTCACCCGTGTCACGGGCTACCGAACGGTCACGGCAATGGTCAGCGTTTATACCTTTGATTTTAATATCAAAGACAACAAAGGCGCACCCGTTCTGGTCTCTAGTAGTTCCCTCGAGAATGAGACCTGCTCGAAATGGAAGGTGTTTGCCTTTTTAGCCAAAGAGGCGGTGGCGAAAACCAGTTTTACCAACCCGATGGATCAGGGTTTTACCGTAAAAATGCCAAAAAACTACCAATGCAAAGCGGATGACAACTAGCAGTCCTGCCCGTTTCTAAACATGTAGAGCCAATGTTCATTTTGTGCATTGGCTCTAGAGTGCGTTTGTTTCTTCCCTGATTTTGCACCTCTCTTCTAACAATAAGCTTTATTTATAGCTGATTGACTTAAATAGAGTTTATCATTGCTGTGCATTTTTTAATCACATTAAGTGTTTAAGAACGAATTTGTTATAAAAAAACGATATGGCTCAAAGCTGCCGTGCGCTCGTAGTCATCTATACTGTGCAGTAGAGCGCGTGAAAAGATGAGCAGTAGTTCCGTGCCAAACAGTGTCGATACATTGTTTCCAATGTTCAATTGTTTTTTGAAAAAACACGAGGGGAAATCTATGATCAATCACGTTTGGGGGTTAATTCATCATCCGGAACAAGAATGGCGAACCATCAACAAGGAAAATGAAAGCGTCAGCCATTTATATCTACACCATGTACTATTAATGGCAGCCATTCCCGTGGTAAGCACCTTTATTGGTACTACTCAGTTTGGCTGGACATTTGGTGGTAACGATACCATTAAAGTCTCTCTGCTCAATGGCTTAAGCCTTGGTGTCTTGTTCTATCTTCTTATCTTAGCGGCGGTGGCCATTGTGGGCAGTCTCATTCATAGAATGGCAAAACAATACCCAAACCGACCTAGTCGACATGAGTGTATTGTCTTTGCTGGCTACATTGCGACGCCTTTGTTTTTAAGCGGCATTTTCGCGGTTTATCCAATTATTTGGCTATGTACACTCGCTTGTGTGGTAGGCATTTGCTATACAGCGTACTTACTGTACAAAGGGACGCCAAGTTTCTTGGGCATCAGTCATGAGAATGGCTTTATTCTTTCCAGCACAACGTTAGGCATTGGTATTTTGGTGTTAGAAGCCGTATTAGCGGGCATTGTACTCTTGTGGAGCATGGGCTCAGAACACAGTGTTGTTTGGCACTTCTTTCAATAATGCGTCCGCTTTTCCACAACACCATGCAATGACTGACATGGCTAAACGATGACTCACTAAAAAGACAAAGCGCTTTTCAGCCCTTCCTGAAAAGCGCTTTTTACTAGCCGCTCTCTTTTTCCTATCCGCTCGTATCGTACATCACCTCGACGCCATGACGGCTATCCTCTGGTCGAGATTGGGAAGCGTTTACGTTATGTAACAGTGCTATCGCTCTCTTTGATAGATAATAGTCCATAAGACATCGCCATCTACAGACATTAGCTGGCGGAGGCACATTAATAACAAAGCGAGGAGAAAGCGTATTTTGTCGACTCTTGGCCCATGGAGGCTCATTCATCATTCTCATTTTAGATAGGCGTCTTGAAATCAAACATGACCGACATAACTAGCCGCCGTAAATTGGCTTCGATATAGTAGGATTATGCATTTTATAGGAACGAGTATCATTATGTTGCTTATGGATTCCCCCTTTTACAGCCGTCACGTTTATAAAGGTGTTGAACAGTGAAGTCTTTAATCTGGTTACCTTTTTTGCCTTTACTTGGCACTTTGATTCCACTTATTACGTCGCGACTTAGCCGTACTGCCTGTGCGTTTTTAACCGCCGTTTTACCAGCCTTAACCTTGTTTTTGGTACTGTCCCATACCGAGGCAATTTTTCATGGTGAACGTTTTTTTGCGTCCATCCCTTGGGTACCTGCCATTGGTTTACAACTGGCCTTCCGACTAGACGGTTTGTCTCTGCTGTTTTCCATTTTAATATTAGGCATTGGTCTGCTGGTTATTCTGTACGCACGCTACTATTTGTCGGCAAAAGACTCTATCGGCAAATTTTATTCTTACCTCATCCTTTTTATGTTTGCCATGTTAGGGGTGGTGCTATCGAATAATTTGATCCAACTCTGGTTCTTTTGGGAGTTAACCAGTATCAGCTCGTTCTTGCTGATCAGCTTTTGGGGAGACAAATCCGAGGCTCGTAAAGGGGCTCGCATGGCGTTGACGGTGACGGGAGCAGGCGGTTTGGCCTTGCTCGCGGGGTTGATCTTACTCGGTCATACGGTTGGTAGTTACAATTTACAAACGGTGTTAAACAGCGGCGATATGATTAAAGCCAGCTCGGCCTATCCCATCATTTTAGTCTTGGTGCTGCTAGGCGCCTTTACCAAATCGGCCCAGTTTCCTTTTCATTTTTGGCTACCAAATGCCATGGCAGCCCCTACGCCAGTCAGTGCTTACTTACATTCGGCCACCATGGTAAAAGCCGGTATTTTCTTGATGGCACGTTTTTACCCCGCGCTTGCCGATACCGATTTGTGGTTTATGTTGGTCAGTTTAACGGGCTTGGCGACCTTCTTAACAGGCGCCTACATCGCTTTATTTCAGCACGATTTAAAAGGCTTGCTGGCCTACTCTACGATCAGTCATTTAGGGTTAATGACGCTTTTATTGGGCATGGGAACGGATTTAGCCGCCGTGGCAGCACTTTTCCATGTGATTAACCATGCCATTTTTAAGGCCTCTTTGTTTATGGCGGCGGGCATCATCGATCACGAATCCGGCTCGCGCGATATGCGTCAACTGAATGGCTTGTGGAAATTTATGCCCTATACGGCAACTCTGGCCATGGTCGCGTCGGCATCCATGGCTGGGGTTCCTTTGATGAATGGCTTTTTATCTAAGGAGATGTTTTTTACGGAGACCTTGCACCAAGCATCGTTAGGCTCTTTATCTTGGATGGTCCCTGTATTAGCAACGCTTGGCGGGATTTTTTCCGTCGCTTACTCCATGCGCTTTATTCACGATGTCTTTTTTAACGGCGACCCCATTAATTTGCCTAAAACGCCCCATGAACCCCCTCGTTATATGAGAGTGCCAGTGGAAATTTTGGTCGCCTTGTGTTTACTCGTGGGGATTTTCCCAAGTGTGATGGTCGGAAACTTGCTCTACGCTGCGGCGTCTGCGACGCTGAATGGCTCTGTCCCCAGTTACAGTCTAGCGATTTGGCATGGTGTCAATTTCCCTTTACTCATGAGTATTATCGCGATGTGCGGTGGCTTGCTTGTTTATGCGAATCGCCAGCACCTTTTCAAGTTCCAAGCACAGTTCCCTACTAGCGACCCTAAATTGGTGTTTGAAAGTGCTGTCCAGTACATTACCCGTCGAGCGAGCCAGTTTATTGCATTCACTGAAAATGGTTCATTACAGCGTTATGCGTTTTTGACCTTGTTATTAGCCGTGGTGATGACCACCATTCCGCTGATGAGGTTGAATGCAACGGCAGGACTGCGTCCTGAGATTCCCGTCGATGCGTTATCCATTACGGCAGCGGTTCTATTGTGTTTATCTGGTTTAGCAACGGTTATTTGGCATCGACGTCGCTTGCTCTCTCTATTGACCTTATCGGTAGTGGGATTGATCGTGTCATTGGCTTTTGCAAAATTCTCAGCCCCTGACTTGGCGTTGACTCAGTTGTCTGTAGAAGTTGTCACCGTGATTTTGCTGATCCTAGCACTCTTCTTCTTACCGCAAAAAACGCCGAAAGAGTCTTCCCCACGCCGTGTGGTTCGTGATTTAAGTCTAGCGGCCTTTGTCGGTGGTACCGTCGGCACCATTTGTTATGCCTTGATGACGCGTCCGCTGGACAGCATTTCGACCTTTTTTACCGAAAACAGTAAAACCGGCGGCGGTGGCACCAACGTGGTGAACGTCATCTTAGTGGACTTCCGTGGCTTTGATACCTTAGGAGAAATTACCGTACTGGGCATTGCGGCACTGGGTATTTATAAACTCATCGCCAGAATGCGACTTTATATGCCATCAGGAGATTACCAAGGCCGCCCCTGGGCGGAAGACAAGCACCCCATACTGTTGGCGGTCATTTCTCAAAGCTTGCTACCATTGGCCTTGTTGGTCTCAGCTTACATTTTCTTGCGGGGTCACAATTTACCAGGCGGCGGCTTTATCGCTGGCCTGATCACATCGGTGGCCATTATTCAACAATATGTTGCCCACGGTGTGGAGTGGGTAAAAACACGCATCAAGCTGGATTATCAGATCATGATCGGCAGTGGCATTGCTATTGCCACCCTCAGTGGCTTAGGTAGCTGGTTGTTTAATCGTCCCTTCCTCACCACGTGGTTTGATTATTTCTCCTTACCACTCATTGGTAAGTTCGAACTGGCCAGCGCCATGATATTTGACCTTGGTGTGTACCTCACCGTAGTGGGAGCCACCATGTTGATCTTGGCAAATTTAGGTAAGTTGACCACTAGCGAGCGCCCTACTCAACAGGAGCATGAATAATTATGGAAGGTATTTACGCATTTTCCGTTGGCCTACTCACCGCCTGTGGTGTGTTTTTGACGTTACGAGGTCGCAGTTTCTCTGTGGTCGTAGGATTAACCTTATTGTCTTATGCCGTGAACTTATTTCTGTTCGCCAGTGGTCGCTTAAAGCTTAATGCCGCTGCAGTCTTAGGACGCTCTGAACAGTACAGTGATCCATTACCTCAAGCCTTGGTTCTGACGGCTATCGTCATTGGCTTTGCGATGACGGCTTTTGTGGTTATTTTGGCCATGCGCGCCCGAGCAGACTTGGGAAATGATCATGTTGACGGCCAAGTGCCCAAACCTAAAACCCCGATCCTGCAAAAGGGCAATACCACTCACAAAACCGGAGGCGGTCAATAAATGCAGCATTTGAGCATTTTTCCTATTCTGATTCCGTTGCTGTGTGGTGCCTTGATGCTGCTACCACCCTTTTCGAAGACCCTTCAGCGACAGCGGATTTTATCTGTCATTGGTACCTTCGCCTTGCTGATATCGTCGGCTTTTTTACTGCATCAAGTGATGATGAAAGGCATTCATTTATATGCACTGGGCGATTGGCAACCACCCTTTGGTATTGCATTGGTGGCGGACCCTGTCTCGACCTTGCTGGTGACCTTGGCGTCTTTTCTAGGCTTTGCGGTCATGCTGTACGCGTTAAATGATCATGACAAAGGAGGCGCGTATTTCCATCCGCTGTTCATGTTTCAGTTAATGGGTATTAACGGCGCCTTTTTGACGGGGGATATCTTTAACCTCTTTGTCTTTTTCGAAGTCTTATTGATTGCCTCCTATGCACTATTGGTTCACGGCGGAGGCAAGCCAAGAACTCAGTCAGCATTACACTATGTGATTCTTAATTTGGTTGGCTCCAGCTTATTCCTGTTTGGCTTAGGGATTATTTATGGCACCTTGGGCACGCTGAATATGGCGGACCTTGCGGTCAAAGTCGGCACCCTACAAGGTGAAAATGCAACGCTGGCGAAAACCGGTGCGGCGCTTTTATTAGTCGTATTTGGACTCAAAGCCGCCATGTTACCCATGCATTTTTGGCTACCTCGTACCTATGCCAGCGCCAGTGCCCCCGTTGCGGCCCTGTTTGCGATTATGACCAAGGTCGGCATTTATAGTATTTTTCGCGTTTATGTGGTGATCTTTGGCGACCATGCGGGGGAACTGGCGAATATCGCCACACCTTGGTTATGGCCTCTGGCGCTTTTGACCATCACCATCGGCACCATTGGGGTCATCGCCAGCCCTGGGCTGAAAACCTTAACGGCCAACTTGGTGATCGTCTCCAGCGGCAGCTTATTGGTGTGCGCGGCCATTCATTCTGCAGCGGCAACATCGGCGGCTCTGTATTATCTGGTTCACAGTACCATCGCCTCCTCTGCCCTCTTCTTACTGGCGGATGTCATCGCGCGTCAGCGCGGTCAAGCGGAGGATCGCTTTGTACGTTCACGTCCATTTATGCAGCCTAAAATGATTGGTTTTGCCTTTGCTATTTGTGCACTGGCCATGATTGGCATGCCGCCGCTCTCCGGTTTCATCGGAAAAATCATGATTCTACAATCTGCCCATACAACGGCAGAATCTGCTTGGGTATGGCCGTTGATTCTCGTCAGCAGTTTGGCAGCTTTAGTGGCATTTTCTCGCGCTGGTACCACCATGTTTTGGCGCCACAATGGCAACACCAGTAGCGATGTGAATACGGCAAAGCCCTTAGAGATTATCGCCATTGGCTTATTATTAGTCGCTTTGCCACTGATGGTTGTGTTTGGTGGAGACATCACGGATTACACACAAAACGCCGCGAACTATTTACACGATTTTAATGCTTCGGCTTATGATTTATTACCAGGAGCGACGCCATGAGAGTCTTTCCTATGCCCTTTCACAGCCTGCTATTGTTTGTGGTGTGGCTACTCTTAAATAATTCAGTCAGTGCTGGCCATATTGTGCTCGCTGCGTTTTTTGCTATTGCCATTCCGTTATTCGTTAATGGCATGCGCGATGAGCACCCTAAGATCCTCAAACCATGGCGTGCATTGCGCTACGTATTCATGGTGATGTACGATATTTTGGTGGCAAACATTGAGGTTGCTTGGCTGATCATTCGTCCCATCAAACATTTAGAGCCTGGTTTTGTCGCGGTTCCTATCAACATTCGCTCCGATCTGGGCATCACCATTTTAGCCAGCACAGTCTCCCTGACACCGGGCACGGTGAGTGCTGAAATCTCTAAAGACAAGCAATGGTTATATGTCCACGCTCTGCATTTGGAGGGAGAAGCCGACTTGATCCATTTGATTAAAACCCGCTACGAAGCCCCTCTTAAGGAGATTTTCGGATGCTAAATTGGACTCTGTTTATTGTCGCCGTTTTCATTTGTATCGCTTTGTTCTTGAACCTATGGCGTCTGTTTAAAGGGCCAACCATTTCGGATCGGATCTTGGCGCTAGATACCATGTACATCAACACCATTGCGCTGATTTTAATGTATGGCATCTACGTGGGTACTAGTTTGTATTTTGAAGCCGCCTTACTAATCGCCATGCTCGGATTTGTCAGTACCGCCGCATTATGTAAGTACTTACTTCGTGGCGACATCATAGAATAGGATTGATTATGCCGTTATATCTCGAAATCATTATTTGTGTTTTGCTGCTGATTGGTGGTGTGTTTTTGTTGCTTGGCTCTTATGGTTTAGCACGACTACCCGATATTTTTACCCGTTTACACAGTCCAACGAAAGCCAGCACGCTAGGCATTACTGGGGTTTTATTGTCTTCTATGATCTTTCACAGCTATCAGAATGGTAGCCTTTCGGTCAACGAACTCCTCATTACTCTGTTCTTATTGATTACCGCACCGGTCGCGGCTTATATGATCGCCAAAACCGCCATTCATCATGAGACCCCTCCATTAGATAAAACGAAAAATGCCCATTTGGTTAGCAAAATACGTGATCGACGAGCCCCAAAAGAGAGCGATGAAGCCTAACAGAGTTTTAACCAACGACTCGATTACATTATTCTAAGGTCAAAAAAACCACGCTGTCACTGACACCGTGGTTTTTTATTTGAGGGCACTTGCTATACCACTATACTGTTATACCACCAGTACGGCTTCTCGATATAAAGAGAGGCTAGTTAAGTGACAACATATTGGTTTTGCTGATACGATGACGGTAAATTTCACGCAGGTATTTAATCGCATTTTTCACGTTTTTCATGTCCAAACGAATATCGTTGATGGACACAAAGCGCTCGTTATCTTCGATCAATTCGCGGTATTTTTTCTCATACATGGGTTTGATGGCGTACCAGTTAGTATCGAGAATTTTCGCTGGGTTTTCATACTCAAAGAAGTATTTTTCCACCTCCTCTTCATCAAACACCTCGCCTTGAATAAAGCCAATAATGGCTTTATCAATCTCATCGCTATAACGATACTCATCACGAGCAAAGCAGCGTTTCATGTACGATACCATCAAGGTTAAAAAGTCATCACTCAAACACGGACTTTTGGCAATCAAGGTAGTTAATGATAAATTCGCCGACGCCCCAATCACCAAGGCATAACGCTTTAAGGTCGTATTGGGGAACAAGCGGTTTAACTGCACTTTTAAACGATTCATCGCCGTGAAGGATAATTTAAAGTCTCTTGGTACTGAAATAATCGACACAATGGACGAACAGTTTTTAAAGAAGTGTAGATTGTTTAATTTACTGGAATCGTACTGGCTTTTACGGAAATCCTGAATACAGTTACGGTAACGGTCGGACTCTACAGGCAGCACACTGATGCCCTCAATCGCCGAGGTATCGTCGTTAAAGTGCGGGAGTTCGATAGAGCGACAAAACAAATCATCAATGTCCACTTCGCTCATGGGGCCTTTCTTTCTGACCACACTTTCTGCATAAGCAACGGCTACGGGACCCGCTAAACTCATGAATAGATCATTGGCATCCAAGCGGATGGTTTCGGCGATGTCGATACCCGCACGACGGAAGTAATCCTCATCGTAATCTGTGGTAACGGCTTGGGCCGTTAAGATGTTAAAGATTTGTTGAGAGATATACTGGTTGGCATATTTCTCCATGGTATTCACGTCAATTTCTTCCACATCGTTGCCATCTTCTTCCTCGGCGTAGCGCATGATATCGTTCGATATCAGCATCATGGAGTTCCAAGGACGAATACGCTGCATGACGTTTTCGGGATCTTCGTCGTTATCTCGCTCTTCGTTATAGGAAAAATCCCATTCTTCTGAGACATATTTCGTCAGCAAACGTCCTGCGTTAATGTGTAATGCTTCAGAAATATCAATATCCTTGCCGGAGATATTCGGCAAAATACAAATACCTGACGTGAAAATCGGCTCAAATACAAAGCTATGGCGTTTATCCACCGCTTTGTTTAACTCTGCTCGATAATCAAAAGTTTTACTTAAATAGGAAAACTGCTGCGCCAAACCAAACTCAGACGCCATCCCCGATCCGGTGCCGCCACCCGCACTGAAGATATAAAAATACAAACGCGATTGATTCGCTTTGATGCCACAAGAGTCCACTAGATAAGAATGCATGTGACGCCAACTATCATTGCGAAAGCTGGATGTATCTTTATTAAGAATGATTTTGGCGAGATATTGCCCCAAAATGGGCGCATTACCTGCACCACCAGCGTGCACTTCGGATAAGTCCATGATCTGCAATTTGCGGTAGGCTTCCAGGAATTGCGCCCGTCCCGTCTGACTAGAAAAACGAATACGCCCTTCAATGTCTTTATCCAAATCGCCTAACATGACAATGGGCTCAATCAAAAAGAGTGGTGTTGAGCTGGATTTTTTATCAATGGAAAACTTCTTACGAATCCAATTGAGCGACTTGAGATCACTCTCTTGCGTTTGTTTCTCATGGTATTCCACTTCGTGAAGGTAGCTGGTTCTTGCATTATAAACCAAGGTAGCCACCTCCAAGGCGATGTTAGAACCACAACGCCCAAGACCAACAAGACATACCGAAGGGAAATTTTGCTCTACATTTAACTCTTCATCCGGTATGACCGGGTGGATTTGCTGGCGAACAACGTCTAGGTTTTCAAGGATTTTTTCTAAATTAGGCTCGGTAAAAAAGAAATGTTCTATGGGTAGATTATCGCGGTTCATAAAATTTCCCTATTAAGATCACTGTATTCTGTAATCTTAGTTCATTATAATTTTTTTATCTTGAATAATGAGTGCAATCGCCGCTTACTCAGTGGTCGTTTTTACTCACTGGTCATTGTTTAGCACAATAGCACTATTTAAATATAAAGTAAGCAATGAGTAAAAATAGATATTTTCCAATTTGTAACAAAAAGTAAAGAGACTTAAGACTCCGCTAATTCCCTAAGCAAAATCGTAATATCCTCCCTTAGAGCAGGTGGGTAAAAATAATATCCTTGGTAAACCTGACAGCCCATTTTTTTCAATAACTGAACCTGCAATGCCGTTTCCACCCCCTCTGCCACACAAGACAAGCCTAAGTTATTCGCCAGATGAAGGATGGTTTCACAGATGGTTTTATCTTCTCCATGCTGCTCACACTCTGCCACGAACACTTGATCAATCTTCAACACATCCAAAGGCAACCGCTTCAGATAATTCAAAGAGGAATAACCGGTTCCAAAATCGTCCAACGAAATTTTAATATTGAGGGCTTTCAGCTCAGTCATGACTCTAATGCAACTTTCAATATCATTTAGCAGCACCCCTTCTGTGATTTCGATTTCCAGTAAGTGCCCATCCACTTGATAACATGCCAACTGTTTAGAAATATAATTAATAAAGCCTTCACTAAGCAGGTGACGCCCAGAAATATTGACTGAGACAGGGACTAAACCTAATTTCAGCGTTCGCCATTCGGCTAACTGCTTTAGCACATTTTCAATCACCCATTCGCCAATTTTAATAATAAGCACCGAGTCTTCGGCAATGGGAATAAAGTCTGAGGGAGAAATATCGCCAGATGAAGGATGACGCCAACGAATCAAGGCTTCTAGCCCAACAATATCGGGGGTATTTAGAACGACTTTAGGTTGATAGACCAAATAGAACTGATCCATTGAAAGCGCTTCGTGCATTTCTCTTTCTAGCCTAAATTTATTGGTCACCACCTTAGCCATTTCAGGTACAAACATTTGCGCATTATCCCGCCCATTTTCCTTTGCCCAGTACATGGCAATATCGGCTTGCTGAATCAGTTTATCGGCATCCATGGTTAACTTATCTGACAGCGTAATACCAATACTGGTCGGAATATTAAACAGTTGCCCCTTTAACATGAAAGGCTCACGCATCGACTGAAGTATTTGCTGGGCGCGCTGAAGCGTAGCGTCTTCTGTAACCTTTTCTGTCATCATCAGAATAAATTCATCCCCTCCCCAACGAGCAATGATATCGGATTCATCACACACCAAGGTGAGCCGTCCTGCCACTTCACAAAGCAACTCATCACCGGCTTTATGCCCTAGGGTGTCATTAATATTTTTGAATTTATCTAGGTCTAAAAAGAGCAAGGCCACACGAGTATGATGCTTTGCAGCAAACGATAAAGCGGATACTAGCCGCTCCATTAAATAAGTTCGATTATGCAAACTGGTTAATGGGTCGCTGTAAGCTAAAAAACGCAGCCTTTCTTGTAATTTATGCTGACGCGTCACATCACGAATATGCAAAGTGAACTCTTCCTGACGCATGGACGACTCGGTTTTTGTTTTGGTAATGGTGATTTCAGCAGGAAAATGATTATGAAGATCACGCTGTAAACGAAACGAGTTACGTCGGTTCAATACCAAACCACCTGATGAAGAAAACCCCATTTTTAAACTTTCTAAAATAGCAGGACGGTCTTCTTCCAGAACAAAGGTATTGATAAAGCTGGTGCCCATTACTTGTTTTTTAAGGCATCCAAATGTGCGTTCAGCGGCAGGGTTAAACTCGATTACATCGCCTTGATGATCAATCGTCACAATACAATCCATAGAGGAGTTAAGAATCGCCGTTTTACGCATTTCACTTTCTTGAAAGCGCCATAATGCTTCGTCCCGCTGGGCGATTTCCTGATTTACTCGATCAATAACTTGGTTGTACTTACGAGCAATTTGCCCTACCTCGGTAAAAGGCTCTTCAGGAACGGAGGATGAAAAATCGGCATTATTTTGTTGATACTGCATTGAGGTCAGAAGATCAAACAGTTCTGTTGTTGCTCTATGTTCTGCAACGTTCAAACCGTCTTCTTCATCTTGTTTACTGACCCTTAGAGGCATGACTTTATTCAGCAATACCATACACACATAGGAGACAACAAAACTATATAAGCCAATGACAACAATACCTAATGCTTGTACCCCTAGCTGTTGATAAAACCCTAAGCCTGTTTGTAGTTTTTGGGGATCACCAAATAAAGCCACACTTAAGGTTCCCCAAATGCCCGCAAATAAGTGAGCAGGCACCACATCAAGGGCATCATCTAAACGCCACTTTTCCATTAATATACTGCCGACGTACACGACCACACCAGAGCCAATACCAATGATCGAAGCCGACAGCGGCGTCACCACATGACAGGATGCAGTAATCCCTACCAAACCAGCAATGGTGCCGTTAAGAATAAAGCCCACCTCAAAATAGCCATCGCGTAGATAATTTATCAGCGAAGCCGTTAGCGCCCCCCAGACGGCCGACAAAAATGTATTCAAAATAATAATGGGGACATCATTGTTTAATGCTAAGGTGCTTCCCCCATTAAAACCAATCCAGCCAAACCAGATCAACAGCACTCCCAATGCGGAAAGCGGTAAATTATTACCGGGAGGCAAGTGAGTACCTTGCTCAAATCGCCCCCTCCTTGGACCGATAATCATAATCGCCGCTAAGGCAATCCAGCCACCGACGGAATGGACGACAGTGGATCCAGCAAAGTCCACAAAACCCATTGCTTGCAGCCAGCCTTTTTGCCCCGTCGGATCAAAGGCTCCAGACCAAGCCCAATGCCCTGTCACAGGGTAAATAAAAGCCATCAAAATCGCCGTGACCGCTAAATACCCTACAAAGCTCATGCGCTCTGCTACCGCTCCCGAGGTTAAGGTAGCAGCGGTTCCACAAAACATAAGCTGGAAGAGAAAAAAACTGATTTGCCAAGGAGTACTATGGCTTCCAAACACAAATTCACTGGTGCCAATGATCCCGAATGCAGAATGTCCAAACATGAGGCCGAAGCCGAAAAGCCAGAAAATAATGGCTGAAATAATAAAGTCTGAAATATTCTTCGCGGCCACATTAATACTGTTTTTACTACGAATACGACCACTCTCTAGACACAAAAACCCTGCTTGCATCGTAAAAACCAACGCAGCAGTGATAAGAAGCCAAGCAAATTCGGGCATAGAACGTTCCTACTACAAACAAGGATAAGCAAAAAAAACCAACATATCTCGATGGTTTGAAAAGAGTATTCAATACTCACGCCAACTTTGTTTTTTCAGTTGGTAGAACAAGATAATAGCCGCCTTTACGCTATCCATAGCATGAAGGCTAAAATGCGAAAATAAGTAGGAATAGGTGCGTATTGAAAAACCTGAATAGTTGTTTTTCGACAAAAACTGAACAATAATTAAACAAATTAACATTTAGGAGCTTCTTATGAGCGTCTCCTCAGTGTCTTACAATGACTGGTCAAAAATATTACCCACGGCGCCAATCTCTGCAGCATTGGCGAGTAACTCGTCTGGGCAGAATCCCGCCCAGTCACGAGAAAGCCTACAGTTATCGGCAAAAGCACAGCTAATCAATCAGCAGTTACAAGCGAAACCAGACAAAGATAAAGACGAGCCAAAAACCGAATCCATCCAAGTGACGTCTAGTATTGGCAAATCGGCGACCGTTAACGGACTGACCCGCAATGAAGCGATTGCTATGTATCGCTCCATTGAGTCTATTCTTTAACGCTCGTTAATCGGGTTAGCTGAAAGTCAAAGTGTAGTTGACTGCAGACAAGTAATCCGCCTCACTCTGAAGATTCGCTAAGGTGAGAGGTCGGCCATCCAACCAGCCCGGAAGAAAGTCCGCATGCAAATGTTTATCGTCGGCTTTTAAGGTAAAAATGGGCATGTCGCCTTCTTTGCGATCATTATGCAGCAAGATCGCTAAGCGCAATAAGATAGACAAACGATCCAAATCCTGTTGATCACTTTTCGTGAATCGAAAATCAAGAGATTGGGTGAATTTACGGCGATGACGTAAAATCAAGTTTGCCAAGGCTTGCTGCTCTTGTTGAGAAAAGCCAGGCATATCAGACTCGCTGATGATATAGGCCCCATGCTTATGATAACGGCTATGGGAAATACCTAATCCGACTTCATGCAACAACCCCGCCCAACGCAGCAAGTCCTCACTGGAGATACTGTTCAATCCCCAATCATCCTTTACTTGGGCCAAGGCCGATAAGGCTGTGTGGGTAACTAATTTCGCTTGCTCAGTATCTATATGATATTGGCTCAACATATAGTTCACCGTACGTTCCCGAATATCCGATTCCGCGTAACGCCCCATGATGTCGTATAACACCCCTTCCCTTAACGCTCCCGTAGAGAAGTCCATTAGCTTAATATCAAAACATTCAAACACCGCTGAGAGAATTGCTATCCCCGCAGCAAAAGTGGTTTTTCGTTCTGGCTTTAAGCCTGGGAGATCAATTTTGTCGGCATGACCCGCACTGAAGAGCGCTTTTTGAATTTGCTTAAGGCATTTAGGGGTAATGCCCTTTTTACTCCAGTTATTTTCTTTGACGATATTAAAAACTGCTTTTATCGTACCAGAAGAGCCAATGGCCACGTCCCACTTTTCCTCTAGGTAATCATCCTGAATACTTAATAATTCCAGACGCGCGGCCGTAACGGCTTTTTGAAAATTCGATTTAGTGATAGTGCCGTCAGGGAAAAATCGCTGACGAAAGCTGACACAGCCCATATGCAGGCTTTCGGTGAGAAAGGGCTCTAATTGATGACCGATAATAAACTCGGTGCTCCCTCCCCCAATATCCACTACCAAGCGTTTTAAATCCCCATGGTCCATGGTTTTCGACACGCCGACGTAAATCAAACGGGCTTCTTCTCGACCCGCAATAATTTCAACCGGATGACTCATGATATCCATCGCTTTACCAATGAAATCGTAGCGGTTTTTCGCAACACGAAGCGCATTGGTACCCACGACACGAACAGAGCCCGGCGGCATGCCTTCTATAACTTGCGCAAATTGAGACAAACAGTCCAGTCCTCGTTGCTGTGATTCGTCATCTAAAATGTTGTTGTTTAAACCTGCTGCTAGCTGTACTTTCTCACCAAATTCACCCGTAATCCGCAACTGTCCGTGCGTGACTTGAGCGATAACCATGTGAAAACTGTTTGAACCTAAATCAATGGCGGCAATTTTTTCAAACGGAAAATCATGTGACTGTTGCAAAAAGAGGGACTGCATCCGATAGCCTTTTTTCAGTAAAAATCTTGTAAAAGAAAGTATATCAGTTGTTTGTAGCCTCTTAATAGAAGAGACGAACATCCCAGGCAAAAAAGCACACTAAATCATCAAAAAGAATGATATAGTCCTATAAATCTTTTGTATTCTTTGCGAAAAAAAGTTAGTTTTGAGACGTTTTGATCAAAAAATTACCAAAAAAACCTTTTTTTCGCATGATTTCCTATAGACCTTACGTTTAAGTCGAACTATAGTAGTTAGTGTCTTAAAGCAAAAGGCCGTCGCTCTTGGGCTTTAAGACTCCAATCAAATCGTTTCGCGCAGTATTGGCCTTGCCCCTATTTCGGGTTAACAAAAGCATTAGCTAGCATAATTGCATTGGCTACTGTTTTGTGCGGATTAATACTGATACTTTGTTAAATACTTCAGACATAGATTAGCATCGTTAGAGGCTAGTCCCGTCAATTGTCCTTCAAGATGAGCTAATGCAAAACCCGTTTATGAACCTTACCGAATTAAAACAGAAATCAGTACACGAACTCTTAGATATCGCCGCAGAAATGGGCTTGGATAACATGGCCCGCTCGCGCAAACAAGATGTCATTTTCTCCATACTCAAGCGACATGCGAAAGGTGGGGAAGACATATACGGTGACGGTATACTAGAGATTCTGCAAGACGGCTTTGGCTTCCTACGTTCTCCAGACAGCTCTTACTTGGCAGGACCAGATGACATCTACGTATCACCAAGCCAAATTCGTCGCTTTAACCTTCGCACAGGCGATACTATTGCCGGCAAGATCCGACCACCAAAAGATGGCGAGCGGTATTTTGCCCTGTTAAAAGTTAACGAAATTAACTTCGATAAGCCTGAAAGCGTACGCAATAAAATTCTTTTTGAAAACCTTACCCCTCTTTTCCCCGATGAACGCCTAGTCATGGAAGCTGGCAACGGCTCCACTGAAGACGTGACCTCACGTATCATTGACTTGGTAGCACCGATGGGTAAAGGGCAGCGTGCCTTGGTTGTCTCGCCACCAAAAGCGGGTAAAACCTTCATGCTACAAAACATTGCCAATGCCATTACTCGCAACAATCCAGAATGTCATATGATCGTTCTGCTGATTGATGAACGTCCAGAGGAAGTGACCGAAATGTCACGTACTGTTCGTGGCGAAGTGGTTGCCTCTACATTTGATGAGCCACCAAGTCGTCACGTTCAAGTGGCAGAAATGGTCATCGAAAAAGCCAAACGTCTTGTTGAACACAAACGTGATGTGGTCATCCTACTGGATTCCATTACCCGTCTTGCTCGTGCTTACAACACCGTGATCCCATCTTCCGGTAAAGTCTTGACCGGTGGTGTCGATGCCAACGCTCTAGAACGTCCAAAACGCTTCTTCGGTGCCGCTCGTAACATCGAAGAAGGCGGCAGTTTAACAATCATCGCAACCGCTTTGGTAGATACGGGTTCCAAAATGGACGAGGTCATCTTCGAAGAATTTAAAGGGACCGGTAACTCTGAGTTGCACCTTGATCGTAAGATTGCGGAAAAACGCACCTTCCCTGCCATCAATATCCGTCGTTCTGGTACCCGTCGTGAAGATCTTCTGACCTCTGAAGACGAACTACAACGTATGTGGATTCTGCGCAAATTGCTGAACCCTATGGAAGATGTTGCCGCCACTGAATTCTTGATCGACCGTTTGCGTGTGACGAAAACGAACGACGAATTCTTTGAATCCATGAAAGGCAAAAACAAATAGGCTCGATATATTCGGGACTATCGGAAAACCACTTTTATGAAGTGGTTTTTTTTTACCTTCACACGCGGTATAAAACGAGATTATAACGATAATATGACTCAATTTTGACAATTGAGTTAGGCCATGGAGCAACACATTGAAAGACGTCATCGCAACAGTCAGCTCAGTAGCATTAATAAACCATAACGTTTATGAAGTCACGTTACAGGTCGAGGAGGTGACCTTTATAGCGGGCCAATATTTGATGATTGCTCTTCCCTCCGGTGAAAAGGTCCCTTACTCCATTGGTAGCGCTCCCCATGAACTGCCTAAGCTTTCTCTGTATATTTTAGTCTCAGAGTCAAACTCATTGGCACAGAAAGTCATTGAGCATATTAAGAACCAAGTGGCGATTCAGCTCAAAATACCGGGTGGCGATTGCCATATAGCGTGCGATGCTTTTCAACAACACGCTCAGCAAGCGAAGCCCCTTCTATTGATCGCGGGGGGGACTGGTTTTGCGCAGATGAAGAGCATCTATGAGAGTTTGCTGGCACAAAACTATCAAGGAAACATCTCTTTTTATTGGGGAGTGAGAACCCCAGAGGATGTTTTTATGACAAACTGGATTCAGCGAGCACAACACCAGCATACGTCAGTTTCTATTGATGTGGTTGTCAACGAAGCAAATATCGATTGGCAAGGCAGAACAGGCTGGTTATACGAGGCCGTATTAGAAGACCATCCCGATTTAAGCGACAGTTTAGCCATCATTAGTGGCTCGGTGAACATGGTTTATGGCACGCTGGACCAACTCGAAAGCCACCATCTAAAAACAGAAAACTGCTTATCGGATGTGTTTGCTTTTGCTCCCCATCCAAACAAGCCAGTATTGTAATGCTTCACTTACTTGTTATATGTCATAAAGATAAACAACAACCATTAAGCCATTAATAGTCGTTGTTTATCTCAGCCCGTTATAAGCTCTAAATAAGAGAAACTTAAACCGTTTCGCGAGTCTTGTGCCACAAACTCAAAATTAACGTTTGATCGGCTTCGCTGACGTTTTCTGCCTCTAAAGTATCCCTTAATGTTCCTTCAAATGCTTCATCGAACTCAGCCTGTCCCTCGCCTTCTGCACTGCTATGCAGCCCTAATAATCCTAATAGGTAAGCACAGTAAAAAAGTTCATCGCCTTCTTCTGCCTGATGTTCTATCTCGCGCAGCGCATCACAAAGCTGATCAGCACGTTCAGAAAAGGTCATTGTCATATGCTTTTTCCTGTTATTTTTCCGTTGTAAGTGTTGGGAATCCCCAGTGAAACACCTTGCAGAGCAATGCTCTCTACTAATCTCTAGCCATTACTCTCTAGGAATAGAAAAAAGCTGGACATAAAGTCCAGCTTTTTTGTACTCAGTAAGACTGATACTTTTAAGGTTTAAGATTCAAGGTTTCAAGTGTATTTTGACGAATCGACAATAACAGATCAGTATTTTCGACCAAAGACTCACCATAAGAAGGGATCATTTGTTTCATTTTTTCTTGCCATTGCGGTGATTTCATCCGCTCGGGGAAGCATTTTTCCAGAATATCAATCATGGTATTGACAGTTGTGGATGCTCCTGGGGAAGCCCCCAATAGAGCGGCTAACGAGCCATCTTTTGTAACAACCGCCTCGGTTCCGAACTGCAGCATTCCACCGCCGTGTTGACCTTTTTTAATCACCTGGACGCGCTGACCTGCGTAGGCCAATTTCCAATCGTCATCTTTCGCATCAGGAAAGAAGTCACGTAGGGAATCACAACGATCCTTGTGGCTCTTACGTACTTCGCTGATCAAGTACTTGGTCAAATCCATGTTATTTTTGCCCACAGATAAGATTGGCGCTAAGTTATTCAAGCGCATGCTCATTGGAAAATCCAAAACAGAGCCTTGTTTCAAAAACTTAGTCGTAAAGCCTGCAAACGGCCCAAACAAAATGGCTTTTTTACCATCAATGACACGAGTATCCAAATGGGGAACAGACATTGGCGGCGCACCAATTGGTGCTGCACCGTACACTTTCGCAAAGTGCTGTTTAACTATCTCTGGTTTTTCGCAAACAAGCCATTGACCACTAACAGGGAACCCACCGTACCCTTTGCCTTCTTCGACACCAGAGTTTTGTAGCAATGGTAATGCACCACCACCTGCACCTAGGAAAACAAATTTGGCATTGAAACGTTGTGTAGAACCATTTTGGTGTACCAGCACATCCCAAGTTCCATCCTGTTTTTTGTCAATGCGATTCACTTCCGCATTGACTCGTAGCTCGAAGTTCTCCATATCTTGCAGCGTGTTAACCATATTACGGGCAATCGCCCCGAAGTTAACATCTGAACCATGCTCGATACGTGTCGCTGCAAGAGGCTCTTTTGTATCACGATTGTTCATAATGAGTGGTACCCACTCACGCAATTTTTCTCTGTCTTCTGTGAACTGCATCTCTTTAAAAGCAGGGTGAGCACTCATGGCTTCGTAACGCGCTTTAAGCATATCCACATTGTCTTGTCCCCATACAAAACTTTGATGGGGGACACGATTAATAAACTGACTAGGCGCTGGCAGCTTACCTTCTTTTACTAGATAGGACCAAAACTGCAGGCTCACTTCAAATGCCGCATTGATGGTAATGGCTTTATCAATATTGACACTGCCATCCGCATTTTTAGGCGTGTAATTCAGCTCACAATATGCAGCGTGACCAGTACCTGCATTGTTCCAGCCATCCGTACTCTCTTTGGCAACACCGTCCAGGCGTTCTACCATGGTAATAGCCAGGTTTGGGTCTAGTTGCTTGAGTAACATACCTAGGGTGGAGCTCATTGCACCGCCCCCGACTAACAAAACGTCTACAGAATTTGAGGTCATATGGGTTCGCCGTGTCATAGCCAATTATGAATTTGAGAGTGATACGAAAGAAGGCTTTTGGCCAGCAGTGATTGATGTAGAAATACTGTCATACTTTGTGCCACTCTCCTCAGAGCGACTCTTGCCGTTAATCGATTGATAACAACCTGAGACGCATAACCTTATCCAGGATTCTGAAGCAGGTGTTCTTTAATTATACGGATTTTACCGACAATGTCTTGGGAGCATACATTAAGATCGTCGCTAAAAGTGCTGTTCGCTTTGCCTAGATCTACACTTTTATAGGATTTTCATCAAAAATTAACGCTTTTTCTCTACATTTAAATAAAGATTTCTCAAAAATGACCGATATATATATAAAACGATATTCAATATAAATAAGATCAATTCTGTTACTAACAAGTATCAAAAAGGCACTGGGTTTCGCCATCCTTATACCCATTTGGAGGTGTGTCATGCTAGCAAGAGATATTATGGTTCGTGATGTCGTTTGCGTCGATATGGATACGCGCTTAACGGAGGTGATTGAGCTTATGGAAGAAAAAGGGTTTCACCATCTTCCCGTATTGGAAAATGATGTGTTAGTTGGCATCATCTCCGATCGTGATCTGTTACGAATTATCAGTCCTTTTATCGGCAGCGTATCAGAACAATCAAGAGATACGGAGACACTCAATCATGCCGCCCATCAAGTCATGACACGACAACCTCTAACGGTAAAAGAACATTCGCCGATAGAGGAAGTCATCTCATGGATGGGGAAAGTCGATATCTCTTGTATGCCAGTGGTGGATGCAGACAATCATGTCGTCGGCATTATTTCATGGCGAGATTTGATTCATCACGCGACTTTTTAATAGCCTAATACAGCGTGTTAACTGGCTAAACTGATGAAAACCACAAAACCATTAGTGGGTTTGTGCTTGGTCACCTAGTAAATCCACTAAATCCGCTTCCGTAAATTCGTATTTCTCGGCACAGAACTGACAATCCACCTTGATACTGCCTTGTTCAATCAACAACTGTCGAACCTCATCCGTGCCAATCGAAATGACCGCTTCCAAAGTTCGCTGACGAGAACAAGAACAACCAAACTGCATGGGCTTCGTATCGTACAAACGAACATCTTCTTCATGATATAAGCGATGCAATAATTCTAACGTATCTAACCCCAGCAGCTCCTCATCTTTCACCGTAGAGGCTAAGTGAGTAAAACGCGCCCAGGCATCCTCATCCCCCTCTTGTGCTTGCTCAGCAGGCAGACGTTGTAAAAACAATCCCGCGCATTGCGCGCCATTTGCTGCGAGCCAAATACGGCTTGGCAACTGTTCAGACTGTTGAAAGTACTGCTCTAAACATTCAGATAAAGACGCTCCGACAATTTCAACAATACCTTGATAACGCTGACCATTACGGGGAGTAATAGTGATCACTAGGTAACCACCAGCTAACACTTCTTTTAGCGAAATGACGTCAGGCACCTCTTGCGCCTCATCCCATTGGGCAATAGCTCGTAGATTACGCTTTTCATCGCACTCGGCCATCAAGGCAGACAAATAACCATTGCCTTTTGCCTGAATGGATAATACACCGTCGATTTTAATAATATCGCGTAGCAGTGCGATCGCGGCGACAAATTCCCCCAACAATTTTTCCAGACCCAATGGATAAACTTTTCGTTTAATAATCTCTTGATAGGCACTGCTCAATAACACGCGTTCACCACGCACGTTGGTCTTATCAAAAGAAAATCGCTGAATCTCGTTAATCAATGCACTGTTCACAAAATCACCTTACGCCTCGTTGGGCGTGAGTAAAGTTCAAATAATATTGCTGCGCATTTTACCCTTGAGCTTGTGAATCATCTACCTTAATGCATGAACTAATTAGGATCTCAACAGAAAACTTGCTAACGGCTATTTCGTTTCCCCGTGTCGCCCTCTAAAATGCATACCAAGACGCAAATGTTAATCCTCAATATAGCGATATTTTACCGACGTTTAGAGATTCCCTGTTTTATGATCCAATTTAGCGAAGTCAGTTTACAACGTGGCACACAATTTCTTTTGGAAGAGGCCGACCTCACCATTTTTGAAGGCCAAAAGGTAGGGTTGATCGGCGCGAATGGCGCTGGCAAGTCCTCTCTGTTCGCAATGATTCGCGGTGAACTAAGCGCCGATACCGGTGAGGTCATTCTCCCAGGCCAACGACGTATTGCTTTTATGGCTCAAGAAGTCGAAGAAACACAACGCAGTGCTTTGGATTATTGCCTCGACGGTGATGACCATTTGCGCCTCATCGAAGCCAACATTGCCAAAGCCCAAGCACAAGACAATCACCACGACCATGCCCTCTGGCTTGGCGAGTATGAAAGCGCCCATGGCTATACCGCACAATCCCGTGCAGAAACGCTCTTGCAAGGTCTCGGCTTTAAAATGTCAGACATGCATAAACCCGTCGCCGATTTTTCTGGGGGATGGCGAATTCGCTTAAACCTTGCCAAGGCGTTAATGTGCCCATCTGATGTACTGCTATTGGACGAACCAACCAACCACTTAGATTTAGATGCTGTAATGTGGTTGGAAAACTGGTTGCGCCAATACCCAGGCACCTTGTTACTGATTTCACACGATCGGGATTTTCTCGATGGTATTTGCAGCCACATTGTCCATCTCTATCAAAAAAAGTTGACCCTTTATAAAGGCAACTATTCCGATTACGAACGCCAGCGCTCAGAGCACTTGGCTCAGCAACAGTCTAACTTCGAGCGCCAGCAGGCCAAACGTGCCCACTTACAACAATATGTGGACCGTTTCCGCTACAAAGCCACAAAGGCTAAGCAGGCTCAAAGTCGTCTAAAAATGTTGGAAAAAATGGAGCTGATTGGCCCTGCCCACATCGACTCGCAATTTTCATTTTCCATCCCCGTGGCTGAAAAAACGTCTCAACTCTTGATCAATTTATCGCAAGCCGATTTGGGCTATACCTCGCCGACGGGCGAGCAATCAATTCAACTTGGCAACAGCAATTTTGCCCTGCGGGACGGGCAGCGTGTCGGCTTACTTGGTCCCAACGGCGCGGGTAAATCGACGTTGATTAAATCCATTGTGGGCGAACTGGCTATTCTCTCGGGAGATCGCGTCACGGGTGAGAATTTAAAAATAGGCTATTTCTCTCAACATCAATTAAGTGCACTGGATTTAGAGGCCTCGCCATTACTGCACATCCAGCGTCTTACCCCGAAGGTCTTAGAAAGCGATATTCGTCGATATTTGGGGGGTTTTGGCTTTATCGGTGATGATGCGCTTCGTCCGGTGAAAGGTTTCTCCGGTGGCGAAAAGGCACGTCTTGCCTTGTCATTAATCGCTTGGACGAAACCCAACTTATTGGTCCTTGACGAACCCACTAACCACTTAGACATCGAAATGCGCCAAGCGC
This sequence comes from Marinomonas sp. 63XJN7_7_ISO-PGPR-S23-202, assembly GCF_056173505.1. NCBI lineage: Bacteria > Pseudomonadati > Pseudomonadota > Gammaproteobacteria > Oceanospirillales > Oceanospirillaceae > Marinomonas > Marinomonas sp. 63XJN7_7_ISO-PGPR-S23-202. The sequence continues at coordinate 4,510,322 of NZ_CM149677.1, forward strand.
TCACCGAGGCACTGCAAGAGTTCCCTGGTTCCATTTTGCTGGTCTCCCATGATCGTCACCTGCTTAACAGTACCGTTGATGAATTTTATCTTGTTGCCGATCATCACATTCAACCTTTTGAGGGTGACTTGGCGGCTTATCATGCTTGGCTGCAAGCAAGACAAGCTAACGCGGCTCAGATCGAAAAAAATGAACAGAACCCAGATAAAATGGAGAAAGTAGACCGCAAAGAAGAGCGCCGTAAAGCGGCGGAGATGCGTGAAAAATTACGCCCTCTTCGTAAGCAGATAGAAAAATATGAAAAAGCCGTTCAGACCGCTCAAAGCCATTTAGACAAGATATCAGATGCCATGACGGATGCGACCCTATATGAAGCGGAGCAACGAGGCAAACTGCAGACACTCCTCAGTGAGGAAGCCAAATGGAAAAAAGCCCTAGAAGAAAACGAAGAGGCGTGGTTTGAAGCACAAGAAGAACTGGAGGACGCCCAGGCACAACTAAACTAGCCGTCGACTCAAAACAAAGACTTAATTGGGGAAAGTGATTAAACGTTGCGATAATACACAGTAGTTATATCAACAATGACTTAAGATTGTCACATAAATCAAGTACATTCTTATTCAAGCGAAAAGGAGATATTGGATGACCTTTCCATATACCCGTATGCGTCGCATGCGTAAAAACGATTTTTCACGACGCCTCATGCGAGAGCATCGCTTAACCGCTGACGATCTCATCTACCCCATGTTCATCATAGAAGGAAAAAAGGTAAGAGAAGCCGTTCCTTCCATGCCAAACATTGAACGAGTGTCCATTGATATTTTGCTCGAAGAAGCCAAAGACATTGTAGCACTAGGCATCCCTATGATTGCCCTGTTTCCCGTGATCTCTGGTGATAAAAAATCCCTTGATGCGAAAGAGGCATACAATCCCAATGGATTGGTACAACGCGCAGTAAAAGCTCTAAAAGACGCGTTTCCAGAATTGGGCGTATTGACGGACGTGGCGTTGGATCCCTACACCACTCATGGACAAGACGGCATCATCGACGAAGAAGGTTACGTATTAAACGACATCACCGTAGAAACGCTTGTCAAACAAGCGCTCTCTCATGCTAAAGCAGGGGCTGACGTGGTGGCCCCTTCAGATATGATGGATGGTCGCATTGGTGAAATTCGTGATGAACTCGAAGCAGAGGGCTTCGTTAATACGCTGATTATGGCGTACGCAGCCAAATACGCATCCGCCTACTATGGCCCATTTCGCGATGCCATTGGCTCTAGCGGCAATTTAGGAAAAGGCAACAAATTCACCTATCAAATTGATCCTGCCAACTCAAACGAAGCCATTCGTGAGGTGATGCTAGATATAGACGAAGGCGCCGATATGGTGATGGTCAAACCTGGCCTCCCCTATTTGGATATCGTCCGTCGCGTCAAAACAGAATTAGAAGTACCCACTTTTGCTTACCAAGTCAGTGGCGAATACGCAATGCACATGGCAGCGTTTCAAAATGGCTGGTTAGACAAAGATTCCGTTATTTTGGAATCCTTAGTGGCATTTAAGCGTGCAGGTGCCGATGGCATCTTAACGTATTTTGCAAAAGACGCAGCCCGTTTGCTAAAAGGATAATTTATCTCTTGTGCTGATCTGGTTTTTGATAGGTAACCGCCAGCGGACATGAGGAAAATTTACTCAAAGCAACACAGAACTATAGGTTTCTAGGCTGCGTTAGTGTAATTTGTTAGTTAATGCCTACTCTTTCCTAGATAGGCATTAAAGCAAGATACCAATAATATGAGAAGACGGTATTTGGGAGTTATGAAAGCGCATGTCTGAACAGTCTGTGAACGAAATAGAAAAACAGGAGGCGGCTGCAACGCCATTAGTAGAGGCCGAAGAATTGGTATTAGAACCCATTCCTGAGCAGCCTCAAGACCCTAATAAAGTTGCCATAGAAGAGCGCTTACCCGAACAAATTGACTTGGCCGATCCCGAGTTGTATTTCAACCGTGAACTCAGCCATCTGCAATTTAATGCCCGTGTGCTTGAACAAGCTATGGATGAAAATCATCCTATCTTTAACCGTCTTATGTTCTTGTGCATTTTTAGCTCGAACATGGATGAATTTTTTGAAATACGTGTTGCCGGCCTAAAAAGTCAGCTTGAGTACAGCCGTGAAAAAAATGGTCCAGACGGCATGCACCCTAAAAAGGTCCTTAGCTTAATCAGTGAACATGCACATAAGCTGGTACGCCGCCAATATCGCATTCTTAATGATATTATTTTCCCTAAACTGGCCAATGAAAACGTTAAATTTATTCGTCGTACCGTCTGGAATGAGAAACAAGCCGCCTGGGTAAAACGCTATTTTAGGGATAATGTCCTACCCATTATTAGCCCCATTGGACTCGACCCTGCTCACCCGTTCCCAAGGCTCGCCAACAAGACCTTTAACTTTGTGGTGGAGTTAGAAGGCCGTGATGCATTTGGTCGTGAGAATGGCTTAGCCATCGTCCCAGCCCCCAGCTCATTACCTCGCTTGGTCAAATTGCCCGATGATGTGTGCGAAAACGGCGATAATCTTGTGTTCCTATCGTCTATCATTCACGCCCATGCGGATCAACTGTTTCCAGGTATGACAGTAAAAGGCTGTTATCAATTCCGCTTAACCCGTAATGCTGACTTAGAAGTGGACTCAGATGATATCGGTGTCGACTTAGCAGGGGCGCTGAGAACCGAACTTCAAAGCCGCCATTATGGTAGTTCAGTACGTTTAGAAATCGCTAATAACTGCCCTGCGCATATTGTTGACTCCTTACTCAAGCAGTTCGACCTTGAAAAACAAGATTTGTACCGTATCGACGGCCCAGTCAATCTAAGCCGTTTATTGGCCGTATTAGAATTAGTCGATCGCCCAGATCTAATGTATCCACCATTTTCTCCAGGGCTGCCTAGGAAACTCGCCAGCTCAGGCGGTATTTTTGAAGCCATTCGCCAACGCGATTACCTGTTGATGCACCCATTCGAAAGCTTCTCACCGGTTATCGATTTATTGAGTGACGCAGCCAAAGACCCTAATGTCGTAGCGATTCGTCAAACACTTTACCGTACTGGAGCGCGTTCTCCTGTTGCCAACGCGTTGGTTGAAGCCGCTCGTAACGGCAAAGAAGTAACGGTGGTTATCGAGCTACGGGCACGATTTGATGAAGCAGAAAACTTAGCCCTTGCTAGCCGCTTACAAGACGCAGGGGCGATTGTTGTTTATGGGGTTGTTCGTCATAAGACCCATGCGAAAATGATCCTCATCGTTCGAAGAGAAGGCTCAGAGCTAACGCGTTATGTACATTTAGGCACAGGGAATTACCATGCTGGTAACGCCCGTCTCTATACTGACTATAGCTTCATGACCTGTGACAAAGAAATCGGCGACGATGTGCATCGAGTTTTCCAACAGCTGACTGGTATGAGCAAAGAACTCAAGGTGAAAAAGCTCTTACATGCTCCTTTCACACTACGTGATCGCTTGTTGGACATGGTTAACCGCGAAGCAGAAAATGCTCAAAAAGGCGAACCATCTCGTATCATCATCAAAGTAAACTCCTTGACGGAGCAACGGTTGGTTCAAGCGTTATACAAAGCCTCTCAAGCGGGCGTGAAGATTGATTTGATCGTTCGTGGTATTTGTACACTTCGCCCAGGCATCAAAGGCGTGTCTTCCAACATCCGCGTCCGCAGTGTCATTGGTCGTTTCCTTGAACATACTCGCGTTTACTACTTCTATAACAACCGTAACCCTCAAGTGTACTTATCCAGTGCCGATGGCATGGATCGAAACTTGAATAACCGAATAGAAGTTGCCTTCCCACTTCAAGACGTCAGTTTATCTCGTCGTGTGAAAAAAGAGCTGGAATTATATTTATCGGATAATACCCAAAGCTGGATTCTACAGAGCGACGGTTCATATCAACTCTCAAAACCTCGCAAAGGCGAATACCGCAGCGCGCAACGGGCTTTGCTAAGCGAATTGGCCGACAATACGCGATAACGCTATCTTTATCTTGTAGGCATATAAGGCTCTGATCGACCCAATCAGAGCCTTTTTTACTTGCGTCTCACCCTTGAATTTCGGTAATCCCATCCCATTTACATTAGTATATTCTAATAGGAGACACACTATGAATATCGCGTGTCCACACTGCTTCACCACCAACCGCATCCCTGAGGGCAAATCCCATAAAGCAGGCAAATGCGGTAAATGCAAAAGCGCTTTGCATACCACTCACCCCGTAAACCTCACAGAACAAAATTTCCAGCAATACATTGCCAATACCGATTTGCCAATCGTGGTCGACTTTTGGGCTGAATGGTGCGGACCATGCAAAATGATGGGGCCAGTTTTTAGTCGCCTTGCGGAACGCTCAGAAAAAGCTTTGTTTGCCAAAGTCGATACCGAACAATGCCAACGTATTAGTGCGCAATTCAACATCCGCAGCATCCCAACACTGATCGTCTTTAAAGGCGGCAAAGAAATAAACCGTCTAAGTGGAGCGCTACCAGAAGCCCAATTAGAACAATGGATTAATCAGAATATCTAGACACTTTTCGCTGCAATAACAGATTAGATAAATAATTTAATAGAGAGACCTTTGCACGATGTCACGTTGCTTGGCCTTGTTAGAAGGGCTATCGGTCATAGGCCTCTCGTACATCATCTACCAACTGGGCACATTCCCGCAGTAAATCCAACGATGAGCGAACTAGCCTTTCGTTCCGCCCTGGTTCCGATTCACCATCTGGGAGGTGTTTGCCACCGTGAAATAGATTATTTCTAACGGTTCGAACCATCAGTATCAGTTGCTGAAGTTGGCGTTGCGCTGGATCGATTTCAAAATTTCGAAAGCGAACTCGCTCATCATCAGCAAGGAACTGCTTACGGGAGGAAAGCTCCAAAGAAAATCAACGGCTGCTTTCAACTCCTCACTGGTTTCAGCATGGAACCGTTCATGAGCCTCATTGGCAAATCGATCCCACGAGGCAGAAACATCGTTTCGATTCCGAAGCGCGAATCTTGTCGCTTTTAGTGCATACTCCATCCGAGCAAACACCGCCAGAAACTCACACGCCAGATCACTTGGCATATGAAGGTGCCGGAATGCCGTATCCATGTCTTTCCTTCTAATGCCAGCTTCAGCTGCGCCGAAGCCGGAGGTTTTGGCGTCAGGCTGGAAGCGTTTGTTAAGCATTTACGATATTAATTTTTTTATAATATCTGAAGCTATTTCACGCCCCTCATTAGTCTTCAGCGCTTCCTTAAATAGCTTTATTAGTTTAGTTCCTGCTGTTTATACCAGACTCCTTTGGGGTATAGATCCACGTCCGTCTTACTCTTCTCAATGGCAGTTTCTATCACTTCGGCCTGTTTAGGATCAATGCCCATTTCAGCCTCAAGTGATTCAACTCTCTTTTGAAGCTCATCAAGCTTTGCAATCAAGTCAATCTTTTCTTGATCTTGAAAATATTGTTCAGGATTTTCAATATTTTCGTCAATACTTGATTGAAATTCGGCAGTTATATCATCAATGGTGGTTCTCACTGCATCCTTTGAGTGAATTAAATCCTCTCTGATATTCTTGACCCAGTAGGTCACGCGATCAACCGCATCTGATATGTCATTATGCGTGTGATACTCGTCGTTTCTATAATCGCCAGGACTCTCCATAGTACGAATGACTTTTTTTCTTTCAGGTTCAGGCTGCTGCATTAGCGCTACAGCAAATCTATTGCCACCCGTAACATGTTCTTCAATTACGAATTCATACTTCGGAAGAGAAGAAAAAACCAATTTAGCCAATGTAGAAGAGCCGTCAGGAAAGTGTGTTGTAAAGTCTTCTCTACAAAAATCCCCGTAATTCAGATTGTTCAGAATTTCCGAGATTATTGAGTTTTTTAAATTTGGCATATGCTCGAAATCCTTTGATTCTTAACGCCCGCATAAATGGCGAGCTTGCGAGTCCAGCGCGTACCGCGAAGCGGTCTCTTTAAACGCGCTATATTTCATGCGTTTGTTATTCTTTGGTGCCATTTTCATAGTGATAATGTTCTTGATGTGCAGAAGTAAAACCACCAACAAACTGTGAAGATTTGTGCGCTTCTTTCTTTGGTGTAAAGAACCCATTATCTACACACCAGTCATATGATCAAACATCTTTTGGATACGCAGTCAAAAGACCTGACAATGAATGTTTAAAGATCCAAGCCTCGGCCTTTTCCAAGCTAGTAAATACACCTCCAGAAAATCTCGCACCTTCACCATGAAATACCCAAATATCTTCTGTACTCATTAGCTACCTTCTAGAGAACGCCGTGGTCAGTGGGCCAGTTACGCTTGGAGTTCATTTAGTACCAACCATTCAGCCCATTGCAATCCAGGAATTCTGATGTGGGCGCCACTGAGCTTATCGATAACTGCATTAGACTCATCCTTAATATTACCGTATAGACGCCAACCGCTACCAAGCTTTTGGCCAAACTCAGTTACCTCACACACAATCTCTGGCCATGAAAAATTATCAGAGTGATAGAGCTCCAACCGTGCTATGTAACCGCCCTTTTGATAAGGCTCGAGCAATGTCTCCATCGGCGGACGATTAAACTCTCGAATGCATGAATTCACCACTTTTTTGGCGGATTCAAGCGATGAAGAATCCAAATGCAATTTCCATTTCGATCTAGGCATGAAACCTCTTTGAGCCTAACACCAGCCATAAGCGGCGCCCTGACAAGGGCGTCCGGTGGAGGGCCATCAGCCTGGAACAGACTTAATGGCCTTGTTATGAGTTTCGTTCTCTTGGGATCTCCGCAAGAACTTCCCCAGTCAACACGCGAACGTACTTTGCTGCCGAGGCTTCGCTAAAACTGACCTCGATCTCTTCGTTTGAGTCAATTTTGGACAGCTTTTCGAACAAATCTCGAGTCGCGGTTTTGACTGCTGAACGTGGATTAGTGACGCCTTCGACTTGCATCCCCAACCGAACTTTCATCGTCTCGTAAAGCTCACCAGCACTTGCTGCCATTTCAATTCTCACGTGATCTCATAGACGCCTTGCTCTGGGGCAAACCGAAGCGCGGCGTAGGTTTGTCCCTAGCAGCACTTTGTTATAAGCCGCTGCTCCAATTTTGTGATTGCTTTTAATATTGCTTCTCGATTCTTTGCTGCCTTTACCCATTTGGGGAGTCTCGTGAAGTATGACCACTTGGTGCCGCTTGCCACCCTATGCTGAGCCGCTGTGTATTCTTTTAGGTGCCTAAGATGCTCAGCACCATAAACCCAAACAGAGCCATGGCGTGTTAGTTCTTTTAGCGCCAACTCAAGACCAAAGAACGGCTCGATTGCATGATCAGATGGCTCCATGCGTGTAAATTCGAGGGAGACTTCGTTTTCTGAATTACATTGTGGACACTTTGTTTTTGCAGACTCTGACTTGATTTTTGAGGCATCTTCAAATTCTTTCTCTACCCGAACCCACTTGTGGCCACAAGAACGACAGGGACGTTTACCTATACCAAGAACTGGACCATGCCAACCATCACGCTCGGTTTTCATAGAGTGTGAACAGCTGTGGCATAGAAATGTTGCACGCCAATTCCTCCACATAGGATTGCCGTCGATTACACCTACATCACCACACTTTGGGCAGATTGCCTCAATAGAGGTTGCCCAATGCAATAGTGGATATCCTTCGTCTATATATCTCGTTCTCATACTTTCTTAAGGCTTATAACTACTAAGTGGTTATACAGTGGCGAAGCCATGGCTATAACCGTCTGTTGAACGGCCGCGTTATCTATAGGGGATTTGCTTTTTCAGAATTGGCGACGTCCCTGTTAATATCGCAGTGCTTTTTCTCCCTTACTAAGGGATATTCCCAACATTTAGGCGGGATTTACGTTTATTTTTTATCACAGTATGACTCTTTTTACTCGAATCCTAAGCATTAGGCAATACTCGATCCTCAGGCTCCATGACCTGATCCGCTTTCAAGGCAATGTATTTATGCCTGAGTCTGTTAACGACTATTCAAGCCCAACTGAGGGTAATATTTTATCTCCCCAAGATAAACCACATTAGGTTCACAACACGCTGGGCATCACCACCCCATTGGCGCAGTGTCCATCTCCACTTTTACAGACTTCTTGTTTCGTTCATCACTCTGTCGTTTTGTCTTTTCCAAAGATCGCTTTTTTATGGCATTCGATAAATAACCATAATGACGAATACGCATAAATCCTTTGGGCAAGACATGCAGAAGAAAACGCCTAATAAACTCCTCCGGCTCCAGTGACAATCGGCTTGCTTTATTGGCTTTGTTATCAAAATAGGACGGGGTCACCTGATTGTCTTTCCATGATTCAAGACGATGATTGCTTAATCCAACCCGATAAGTATAACGAGCTAAGTAGCTGACTAAGGTCTCTCGATATTCTAATGCGGATTGGCAATAAACGACCCATGGATGACTCATTAAATGGCTCAGCGTGCCATCCAGCGTTGCCTTTTCAATCGTCGATAATCTCCCTTGCTCATACGCTTGGCGTAGTTGACTCACCATCGTGCCTCTAAAACGATTTGAGAGGAGCTTAACGGGCAAAAAATACCCTTTATGGATCGGCTTCCAGTCCTTACCAGTTAAAACACCTGCGGGAACCAAACAGTGCAGATGAACATGGCGAGACAAGTTCTGTCCCCATGTATGTAACACACAGGTCATCCCTGCTTGACCATGATATTTTCTATCCGCTAACCCATTAAGAGAGCGCCATGCCGAGTGAAACAGCGCACCATAAAGCGTTCGACCGTGTCGACCAACCCAATCATTTAAAGCATGCGGAAGCGTAGCAAGGTGGGCTGGTATAGGCTAATCGTGATCCGAGATTGATTCCTGAATACCAATAGGATCAGTCTCATTGATGTTAAGAATTTTGCGTAAAGAGCAATCAACGCCCCCATTGATTGCGCTATCTAAGCATATAATCAACATTCACCTCCCGAATCTCAGACTTATGTCTAACTTACTCTCTAAAGCAGAAGGATTATAGTAGGTCAACTCTTCATTTTTATCCGTAATATAAATTTTAGCCAAAACCGATGTCTAGAGAATCGGTATCTTGGTCTAGCCCAGAGAACTGGCTACAGAGCGATTTATATTATCTAAAGTAGATCCTAATTAATAAAAACAGCATAAAGGTTTCAGGATGCAATTAGAGCGAATTAGACATGCAGGTTTACATGAAAAAATCATGTCAGCTGAGCAAGCAAGTGAATTTATCAAAGACGGTATGACCGTGGGCATGAGTGGTTTTACCCGTGCAGGGGAAGCCAAGGCCGTTCCTAAAGCACTGGCCGAGCGAGTAAAAGAGCACCCGCTAAAAATCAACTTAATGACGGGGGCATCACTGGGGAATGACCTTGATAAAATTCTGACCGAATCTGGTAGCTTAGCGCGCCGCATGCCCTTTCAAGTGGATACCACATTACGCAAAGCCATTAACAATGGCGAAGTCATGTTTATTGACCAACACCTTTCTGAAACCGTTGAACAGCTTCGTAACCACCAGTTAAAACTGCCAGATATTGCCATTATCGAAGCCATTGCGATTACAGAAGAAGGTCATATTGTGCCAACGACTTCTGTAGGTAACTCAGCAAGCTTTTCCATTTTTGCTAAACAGGTGATTGTCGAAATCAACACGTCGCATAAACCAGAGCTTGAAGGATTACACGACATCTACATACCATCCTACCGTCCAACACGCACGCCGGTACCGCTGGTTAGAGTGGATGACCGAATTGGCAGCACAGCGATTCCAATTCCACCGGAAAAAATTGCGGCAATTGTTTTCACTAGCCAACACGACTCTTACTCAACAGTTGGTGCGCCAGATGAAGACACAGCAGCCATCGCCAAACACCTCGTCACATTTTTTGAAAACGAAGTAGCTGAAAAACGCCTAGCGCCAAATCTAGGGCCACTACAAGCGGGCATCGGCAATATCGCCAATGCGGTGATGATGGGCTTATTGGATTCGGATTTTACCGACCTTACCATGTACTCAGAGGTTCTACAGGATTCGACATTTGACTTGATTGATGCTGGTAAAATGACGTTTGCCTCTGGCTGTTCTGTCATCTTATCAGAACGTATGAACTCAAAAGTCTTTGATAACCTTGAAAATTACAAAGATAAATTGATTCTACGTCCGCAAGAAATCTCCAATCATCCTGAAATTGTGCGTCGCCTTGGCATTATTGCCATCAATACCGCACTGGAGTTTGATATCTATGGTAACGTGAACTCCACACACGTCTGCGGCACTCGAATGATGAATGGTATCGGTGGCTCTGGCGACTTTGCCCGTAACGCCAACATGGCCATCTTCGTAACCAAATCCATCGCCAAAGATGGTGCGGTCTCAAGCGTTGTCCCCATGGCCAGTCACGTGGATCACAACGAACATGATGTGGATATTCTGGTGACAGAACAAGGTCTTGCTGACCTTCGTGGCTTAGCTCCTCGTGAACGTGCGGTGCAAATCATCAAACACTGCGTGCACCCAGACTATCGCAACCAAATGCTCGACTACTTCGAACGTGCTTGCGCTCGTGGTGGCCATACACCACACCTTCTAGATGAGGCTTTTAGCTGGCACATCAACCTAGAGAAAAATGGCACAATGAAATTACTTTAACTAAAACAGCAGAACCCGAGGTGGCGACTTCATGGAAGTTTACTCTCCTCATTATTTGAAAAGATAAATCGGAATACATTGAGGAAACTAACGACCACCTTGCGATTGAATTCGCCCTGACGCGTTGAACCTGCGAAACAGGCGCAAGCGAATAATAGATTTAAAAAGGCTAATGCGGGTGCTTTAGGAACGGCAAGAGACGCCCTCACGGGCCCGAACCCAATTTTTAGGGAGGTTGACTCCCCTTTTTACTTTTTTAGATTTTTTGCAGATGAAAAAAAGCCCTGACAGCATAAGCTATCAGGGCTTTCTCAAATTAAATATTGTTAACGACCTCACGGATCTAACGCTATGCGTTATCCTGCTTCGCAGCACCTTTGGCGTCTTTGGCTGGTTCCTTCTGAATATTGCCAACCACATGGCTTTCTAATTCAACCAAGCCCACACTACCATCGGCAATGGCAAGCGCCTGCGGCGAAAAAAGAGTCACTTCTGAGTTCGAGATGGAACCCTTGATCTCACACTCTATCTTTGAAAAGATTAACTCAGATTAATCGTCGCCTTGCTATTGGGTTCCCGCAGACGCGTTGAGCCTGCGAAACAGGCGCAAGCGAATACGATAGCAAGGTGTGTCTAATTTTTAGGGAGGTTGACTCCCCCCTTTTACTTTTTTAGATTTTCTTGAGACGAAAAAAAGCCCCAATAGCATAGCTATCAGGGCCTTCTTAAATTAAATCTTGATAACGACCTACTCTCACATGACTTTCTAATTCAACCAAGCCCACACTACCATCGGCGATGGCAAGCGCCTGCGGCGAAAAAAGAGTCACTTCTGAGTTCCGAGATGGGATCAGGTGGTTCAACACGGCTGATGGTTTACAGCGTTTCTTGAGACGAAAAAAAGCCCTGACTGCATAAGCTATCAGGGCTTCCTATTTAAAATCTTGATAACGACCTACTCTCACATGGGATCTCCCACACTACCATCGGCGATGGCACTTTTCACTTCTGAGTTCGGGATGGGATCAGGTGGTTCAATGCCTCTATGATCATCAAGAAAACTGGCTTGCGTTTGTTATGGCGGCTTTGTGTTTTCCTGTCCATAACTCGCAAATTCGTTTACTTGTCTCTGTTAACAATTCATTTTGAAATAGCGACAATCAAGCGTTAAACCGGATCGTATTCTGTGTCTTTTGTGTGTCTTACGACCTCCATGGAAGGAGGAAGTGCTGGAATGGTCAGGAACCATCTCCAGTAAAACCACTTTGGTGTTATATGGTCAAGCCTCACGAGCAATTAGTATTGGTTAGCTCAATGCCTCACAGCACTTACACACCCAACCTATCAACGTCCTCGTCTCGAACGGCTCTTTAGGGAACTTATGTTCCAGTGAGATCTTATCTTAAGGGAGGCTTCCCGCTTAGATGCTTTCAGCGGTTATCCCGTCCGAACATAGCTACCCGGCAATGCCACTGGCGTGACAACCGGAACACCAGAGGTTCGTCCACTCCGGTCCTCTCGTACTAGGAGCAGCTCCTCTCAAATCTCAAACGTCCACGGCAGATAGGGACCGAACTGTCTCACGACGTTCTAAACCCAGCTCGCGTACCACTTTAAATGGCGAACAGCCATACCCTTGGGACCGGCTTCAGCCCCAGGATGTGATGAGCCGACATCGAGGTGCCAAACACCGCCGTCGATGTGAACTCTTGGGCGGTATCAGCCTGTTATCCCCGGAGTACCTTTTATCCGTTGAGCGATGGCCCTTCCATTCAGAACCACCGGATCACTAAGACCTACTTTCGTACCTGCTCGACGTGTCTGTCTCGCAGTTAAGCGTGCTTTTGCCTTTACACTCTATGCATGATTTCCGACCATGCTGAGCACACCTTCGTGCTCCTCCGTTACTCTTTGGGAGGAGACCGCCCCAGTCAAACTACCCACCACACAGTGTCCTCGATCCGGATTACGGACCTGAGTTAGAACCTCAAACATACCAGGGTGGTATTTCAAGATTGGCTCCAATAGAACTGGCGTCCTATCTTCAAAGCCTCCCACCTATCCTACACAAGTAGGTTCAAAGTTCACTGTGAAGCTATAGTAAAGGTTCACGGGGTCTTTCCGTCTAGCCGCGGATACACAGCATCTTCACTGCGATTTCAATTTCACTGAGTCTCGGGTGGAGACAGTGCCGCCATCATTACGCCATTCGTGCAGGTCGGAACTTACCCGACAAGGAATTTCGCTACCTTAGGACCGTTATAGTTACGGCCGCCGTTTACTTGGGCTTCGATCAAGAGCTTCGCTTACGCTAACCCCATCAATTAACCTTCAAGCACCGGGCAGGCGTCACACCCTATACGTCCACTTTCGTGTTTGCAGAGTGCTGTGTTTTTAATAAACAGTTGCAGCGGCCTGGTATCTTCGACCGACTAGTGCTTACGGAGCAAGTCCTTCACACCGGCCGGCGTACCTTCTCCCGAAGTTACGGTACCATTTTGCCTAGTTCCTTCACCCGAGTTCTCTCAAGCGCCTTGGTATTCTCTACCTGACCACCTGTGTCGGTTTGGGGTACGGTTCATGTATATCTGAAGCTTAGAAGTTTTTCCTGGAAGCATGGCATCAACCACTTCACCCAAAAGAGGGCTCGTCATCAATTCTCGGTCTTAAGAGGAACCGGATTTGCCTAATTCCTCAACCTACTACCTTAAACACGGACAACCATCGCCGTGCTGGCCTAGCCTTCTCCGTCTCTCCATCGCAATATACATAAGTACAGGAATATTAACCTGTTTCCCATCGACTACGCATTTCTGCCTCGCCTTAGGGGCCGACTCACCCTGCCCTGATTAACATGGGACAGGAAACCTTGGTCTTCCGGCGGGGAAGTTTTTCACTCCCCTTATCGTTACTCATGTCAACATTCGCACTTCTGATACCTCCAGCCTGCCTTACAGCTTGACCTTCAACGGCTTACAGAACGCTCCTCTACCGCTCATCCTAAGATGAACCCGTAGCTTCGGTGTACAGTTTGAGCCCCGTTATATCTTCCGCGCAGGCCGACTCGACTAGTGAGCTATTACGCTTTCTTTAAAGGATGGCTGCTTCTAAGCCAACCTCCTAGCTGTCTAAGCCTTCCCACATCGTTTCCCACTTAACTGTAACTTTGGGACCTTAGCTGACGGTCTGGGTTGTTTCCCTTTTCACGACGGACGTTAGCACCCGCCGTGTGTCTCCCGCGCTAACACTCACTGGTATTCGGAGTTTGCATGGGGTTGGTAAGTCGGGATGACCCCCTAGCCCAAACAGTGCTCTACCCCCAGTGGCAATACGCGAGGCGCTACCTAAATAGCTTTCGAGGAGAACCAGCTATCTCCGAGCTTGATTAGCCTTTCACTCCTATCCACAAGTCATCCCCGGACTTTTCAACGTACGTGGGTTCGGTCCTCCAGTTAGTGTTACCCAACCTTCAACCTGCTCATGGATAGATCGCCCGGTTTCGGGTCTATTCCCAGCAACTAAACGCCCTATTAAGACTCGGTTTCCCTACGCCTACCCTATGCGGTTAAGCTTGCTACTGAAAATAAGTCGTTGACCCATTATACAAAAGGTACGCAGTCACGGAACAAGTCCGCTCCCACTGCTTGTACGTACACGGTTTCAGGATCTATTTCACTCCCCTCACAGGGGTTCTTTTCGCCTTTCCCTCACGGTACTGGTTCACTATCGGTCAGTCAGGAGTATTTAGCCTTGGAGGATGGTCCCCCCATCTTCAGACAGAATAACACGTGTTCCGTCCTACTCGTTTTCATGTCTAAGGCGTTTTCGTATACGGGGCTATCACCCTTTACAGCGATCCTTTCCAGAATCTTCTACTAACACCAAAGCCACTTAAGGGCTAATCCCCTTTCGCTCGCCGCTACTCAGGGA
>NZ_CM149677.1:4527500-5199265 GCF_056173505.1 Marinomonas sp. 63XJN7_7_ISO-PGPR-S23-202
TAAGAAACACACTTTCTGCACATTAATCATTCATTAACTCAGATTTTCGAGCAAAAAATGCTCAACCTCTCCGGTTAACAGCACTCTACCGTTCTTGTGCTCATCAGCGATTAATAAAAAAGGCCTCTAATCATGTCATTAGAGGCCTTACTTAACACTCAGTTTTTAGGCGTAAAACTTAACCCAACCACTTTCTGGCGTTTTGGAACAGACGCAACCAAGGCGCTTGCTCTTGCCAATCACTTGGGTGCCAGCTGTGTTGAACCGTACGGTAAACACGTTCTGGGTGAGGCATCATAATAGTGACACGGCCATCTTCAGAGGTTAACCCTGTCACACCTTGTGCCGAACCATTCGGGTTGAATGGGTAACGCTCAGTCGCTTGACCGTAGTTGTCCACATAACGAAGGGCAATTTGCGCAGAAGACGCTAAGGCTGCAATATCTTGTTCATCACGATATTCCGTTTGGCCTTCACCATGGGCCACAACGATCGGCATACGAGAACCTTCCATACCATCGAACAAAATAGAGTTGGATTTCTGAACTTCTACTTGTACAAGGCGCGCCTCGAACTGTGCTGATTGGTTACGGACAAATTTCGGCCAATGGTCTGTTCCAGGAATCAGTTCATGCAGATTCGACAACATCTGACAACCATTACACACCCCCAGAGAGAAGGTATCTGGACGGTTGAAGAAAGTTTCAAATTGCTCCCGAGCAACCTGATTGAAAAGAATAGACTTCGCCCAACCTTCACCGGCTCCCAATACATCACCGTAAGAGAAACCACCACAGGCCACCAAACCACTGAATTGATCCAGCGTAGTACGGCCAGACAAGATATCACTCATGTGAACATCTACAGGAGTGAAGCCCGCTTTATGGAAAGCCGCCGCCATTTCTACTTGACCGTTGACGCCTTGCTCACGCAATACGGCGATCTTTGGTTTCTTACCGGATGCAATAAAGGGCGCCGCCACATCAGCATTGATATCAAAAGAGAGATGCGCCGATAAGCCCGGATCGCTCTCATCCAACAAGCTATCGAACTCTTGTTGCGCGCAGTCTGGATTATCACGTAGCGCTTGAATACGGTAGCTGGTTTCTGACCAAACACGCTGCCAATTGACGCGTGTTTCTTCTAATACTGTTTCGCCGCCGAAACGCACTCGGATGGAATCGTCTCCCGATAAGGTTGCGATGGGAGTCACTGTGACACCCGCATTGGCATAAGCAGAGATCACCTCGGTCACATCAGACTCATTCACCTGAATAACCGCACCTAACTCCTCATTAAACAAAGCAGGAGCGACTTGCATACGATTGATAATAGTTTCATCCAGATCAATGTCCAAGCCCAGATGACTGGCAAATGACATTTCGACCAAGGTTGCAAACACACCACCATCAGAACGGTCGTGATAAGCCAACAATTTGCCTTCGGCGTTCAAAGCTTGTGTGGTATCGAAGAAGCCTGCTAAGGCCGCTGCATCATCAACGTCTGGCGCCTGCTGACCAAGCTTGTTATATACCTGAGCGATAACTGAACCACCAAGGCGATTTTTGCCAGCCCCTAAGTCCACCAGCAACAAACGGGTATCCGCTTTGTTTTGCAATTCAGGGGTTAATGTTTTGCGAACATCGGTCACTGGAGCAAAGGCAGAGATAACCAAGGAAAGTGGAGAGGTTACCGCTTTGTCTTTGCCATCTTCTTTCCATACCGTTTTCATGGACATGGAGTCTTTACCCACTGGAATGGCAATATCCAATGCAGGACATAACTCCATACCGACGGCTTTTACAGTTTGATAAAGTTTTTCATCTTCGCCTTCATGACCTGCCGCTGCCATCCAGTTTGCAGACAACTTAATATGGCTACGCTTGGTTATGTGTGCTGCCGCCAAGTTGGTCAGCGCTTCACCAACCGCCATGCGACCAGAGGCTGGTGCATCCAACAAAGCAACGGGGGTTCGTTCGCCCATGGTCATGGCTTCGCCAGTGTAGCTTTCAAGTGAAGACGTGGTGACCGCCACATCCGCTACAGGCACTTGCCATGGACCCACCATTTGATCACGCGCCACCATACCTGTGATCGAACGGTCACCAATGGTGATCAAGAAGTTCTTACTCGCAACGGTTGGCAAGCTCAAGACGCGGTTTGCTGCATCCGCTAGATCCACATCAATAGCAGTGAACTCATCACCCGCAATCACGGCTTTCGTCGCTTCGCGATGCATTTTAGGCGGTTTGCCAAATAGCACCGACATTGGCAAATCAACAGGCTTGTTATCGAAATGCTCATCCGCAACTTGCAGGTGCATTTCTTCTTTCGCGTCACCAACAATGGCAAAAGGACAGCGCTCACGCTCACAAATCGCCGTAAATTCTTCGATACGATCTGGAGAAACCGCCATAACATAACGCTCTTGCGATTCGTTACACCAGATTTCCAGTGGTGACATGCCTGGCTCGTCATTTAGCACTTTTCGTAGATCGAAATTACCGCCCCGCTCACCGTCTTTGACTAATTCTGGTAAGGCGTTTGACAAACCACCCGCTCCCACATCGTGGATAAAGCTGATTGGGTTCTTGTCACCCAACTGCCAGCAACGATCGATAACTTCCTGACAACGGCGTTCCATTTCTGGATTACCACGTTGTACAGAGGCAAAGTCCAGGTCTTCGTTTCCATCAGCTGATGCCATAGAAGACGCCGCGCCTCCGCCAAGGCCGATCAACATTGCAGGACCACCCAGCACGATTAACTTAGCGCCGACTTTGATCTCTTGTTTTTCAACGTGCTCACGACGAATATTACCGATACCACCCGCCAACATGATTGGCTTATGGTAACCACGCACTTCTTTTTGCGAAGCACCTTGGATTTCTTGTTCGTAAGTACGGAAATAACCCAATAGATTAGGACGACCAAACTCGTTGTTAAACGCTGCACCACCAATCGGCCCTTCGATCATAATGTCTAATGGCGTCACAATACGGGAAGGCTTGCCATATTGGCTTTCCCAAGGTTGTTCGTGACCTGGAATTTTCAGGTCAGATACCGTGTAGCCGCTCAAACCTGCCTTTGGTTTTGCGCCAACACCAGTTGCCCCTTCGTCACGAATCTCACCACCAGACCCCGTTGCCGCACCAGAGAATGGGGCTATCGCTGTTGGGTGGTTGTGGGTTTCCACCTTCATCAATATATCGATGTTTTCATGACTGAAATCGTATTCACGAGTCTCTGAAGATGGGAAGAAACGACCACCAAAGTGACCTTTCATCACAGCCGCATTGTCTTTGTATGCTGACAAGGTGCCATCTGGATTATGTTCGTGGGTGTTCTTAATCATTTTGAACAAAGAGCGTTCTTGCTCTTCGCCATCAATGGTCCAAGACGCATTAAAGATTTTATGACGACAGTGCTCTGAGTTTGCTTGGGCAAACATCATTAGCTCAACGTCAATTGGGTTACGACCTAGCTCCACAAAGGACTCAACTAGGTAATCAATTTCGTCTTCAGCCAATGCCAGCCCGAGCGTTTGGTTTGCCTCAACCAACGCAGCACGGCCACCACCTAACACATCCACACTTGTCATCGGTGCGGGTTCGGCATGAGAGAACAAGTTGGCCGCATCACTCAATGCAGGCAACACACTCTCTGTCATGCGGTCATGCAACATAGCAGACAATAGATCCAATTCTTCTGTCGCTAATGGCACAGAGCTGTGAATAAAGTATTCCACGCCACGCTCAACACGAGAGACCACGGCAAGGCCACAGTTATGAAGGATATCGGTTGCTTTGGATGACCAAGGTGAAATGGTGCCTAAACGTGGAACCACTAAAACACTTTGCTCAGATGAACTGACTTGGGAGGATTTAGGACCGTAGGCTAGAGCACGTTGCAGGACAGTTTGCTGCTCAACGGAAAGCGTTTGATCATCAGCCAGCTCCACGAAATGGAGAAATTGCGCATCGACATCAATAACAGATGGCACAGACGCTTGCATATTGGCTAATAACTTTGCTTTGCGAAACGCCGATAGCGCCGCGGAACCATGCAGGGTTAGCATGTTGTATGTTGCCTCACTTGGTAGTTTTGGGGAAATGGTGTGGGTATTTTAAAGCAAGGAGGCAAATAGAGGCTAGCATAGTATGACATTTCTACCGGAAATGAGGCAGAAATCCCTATAAATCGCGTTTGACCTGCTGCTTTAATTTCTTTTTTTGCTCTCGGCGGTACTGAAAAAACTGGGTTAATTGCATCGACGCCGCCTCCGCCAATACCCCCGAACAAACCTCTACTCGATGATTTAAAAAAGGGGCGTCAAAAAACTGCCCTTGGCTTTCCACTATCCCACTTTTGGGCTCAGTGGCGGCGTACACCACTCGCGCTACCCTTGAATGAATAATGGCACCAGCGCACATAGAACAAGGTTCTAAAGTGACATACAAAGTCGCGCCGGGAAGGCGATAATTATTCATCCGTCGACAAGCATCTCGAATCGCTTGAATTTCCGCGTGTGCGGTAGGATCGCATTGAGAAATAGGTGAGTTATAGCCTTCGCCGATGATTTCCCCATCCAACACAACAATGGCTCCAACTGGGATTTCACTTTCCAGCGCGGCTTTTTCGGCCAATAACAGTGCCTGTTGCATCCATATCTCATCATTCATTATATAATCGCCTTAAGATTGATCTTATTCATGGCAAACAAATTGCCTTTCGACGAGGCTTACACCAAACTAATTGATACTTTAAACAGAAAAATAGGGAGATCGACAACATGATGAAAGTCGCGGATTTGATGACAACTCAACTTGTCACACTAAAAGAGGACGACTCTTTGGCCACCGCCAAATCATTAATGCACAATAAAAACATTCGCAATCTACCCATTACGAATGATCTCGGAGAATGCATCGGCCTATTAACGCAACGAGAGTACCTGCGCCATGCCTTTTATTTGGTCAGCCAATTCGGGACGCAACAGCTCAATCACAAAGAAGAGCAAACGCCCGTTGCAAAAGCCATGAATACCGATATTTTAACCATCACCCCAACCACGGACCTTGATGTGGCGGCCGAGTTTTTTATCGAAAACAAATATGGCTGCCTCCCCGTCATTGAAAACGATAAACTGGTTGGTATTTTAACACCAGTTGACTTTGTTAGATTGGCCCATAGTTTACTCACCAAGAAAGACTAATAACAGCAAGCTTTGCACGACATGACAGAATGACAGACAAAACCAAGTGGAATAAGAAATAGACAACAAACATCATTTAAGCGTATTGAGTCTACTTTATTGCCGTACTGGGTCGTGCAAAGAATCCTAGCTGTTGACTTGAGCCTCTTCACCCTGAGATTTCTTGGCTTTGGATGGCGTACTCTCTATCTGTACATTCATCGCTTGAATCCCAAACTCTGTTGTCTCCAAAGTGAAGCTAACCTCTTGACCTTTACGTAAAGTCTTATGGCCCTCTGTCTGAATAGACTTATAGTGAACAAACACATCACTCTCGCCTACTCGTTTGATAAAACCAATGCCTTTGGAGTCATTAAACCACTTAACTTTCCCAATCACTCTTTCCACACTGAATTACCTCTACTACTTATTTTTATTTTTTTGAGACGACTCTTATTCTATTTAAGCCCTACACTATTGCAATTCAATAAGCATAGAAAAAGGCACCCAAAGGTGCCTTGCTATTCTTTATTTTGCCAATTATAAAGACTCAATACTGGCTTTTTGCTCTTCCAATTTACTGACCATCAGCTTCAAATCATCACACTTAGCGCGTTCTTTCGCCACCACCGCTTCTGGGGCTTTAGCCACAAAGCTCTCGTTAGATAGCTTGCCTTCTATGCGTTCAAGATCCTTAGCCGCTTTATCAATCTCTTTTTGCAAACGCGCAATTTCGGCATCCTTATCGATCAACCCCGCCATTGGCACTAACACTTCCATGTCCCCGACTAAAGCCGTTGCGGACATAGGCGCTTCATCGCCAGCGTTTAGCCAAGTGATGTTTTCCAGTTTTGCCAATTTTTGCAAGAAGGCCAAGTTCGCTTCAAGGCGGGCCTTGTCTTGCTCAGAACCATTGCGGAATAAAACATCTAACGGTTTAGATGGGGCAATATTCATTTCACCACGAATATTACGCACGCCTTCAATCACCCCTTTCAGCCATTCCACATCGGCTTCGGATTGAGCGTCTTTCTTAGCTTCGTCAGCTTCTGGGTAGGACGCTAACATAATGGTCTCACCTTCCACACTCGATAGCGGCGCAACACGTTGCCAGATTTCTTCCGTTAAAAATGGCATCATAGGGTGTGCTAAACGCAAGAAGGCTTCTAATACGCGAACCAAGGTACGACGAGTCCCTGTTAGCTGAGCTGGTGTTGCATTTTCATCCCAAAGTACCGGCTTAGACAGTTCCAAGTACCAGTCACAGTACTCATGCCACATGAATTCGTATAGAGCTTGTGCTGCCAAGTCATAACGATGGGTATCAAAAGCACGATTTACCGCCTCTTCAGCGTGCTGTAGACGAGAGATAATCCACTTATCAGCAAGAGACAATTCAACGTCCGCGCCATTTTGACCACAGTCTTGATCTTCTGTGTTCATCAGAACGTAACGGGTTGCGTTCCAAATTTTGTTACAGAAGTTTCGGTAACCTTCTAAACGATTTAGATCGAATTTAATATCACGACCACCGGATGCCAGTGAGCAAAGGGTAAAGCGCAAAGCGTCGGTACCATACGCCTGAATGCCTTCTGGGTAGGTTTCGCGGGTGTTCTTTTCGACTTTTTCAGCAAGACGCGGTTGCATCATGCCGTAGGTGCGCTTTTTCACCAAAGACTCGATATCAATACCGCCAATCAAATCCAATGGATCAATGACGTTACCTTTCGATTTAGACATCTTGTCACCGCGTTCATCACGGATCAGCCCAGTAATATACACGGTTTTGAAGGGTACCTTGTTGGTAAACTTCAAGGTCATCATGATCATTCTGGCCACCCAGAAGAAGATGATATCAAAACCGGTTACCAAGACATCGGATTCACTAAAGTCTTTAAAATCTTGTGTTTCTTCCGGCCAACCTTGTGTCGCGAAGGTCCAAAGTGCAGATGAGAACCAAGTATCTAGCACGTCTTCGTCTCGAGTCAGCTCAAGATCCGCCGCTAAACCATATTTAGCACGTACATCGTCTTCACTCATACCGACATAATGTTTGCCTTCAGCATCGTACCAAGCCGGAATTTGATGCCCCCACCAAAGCTGACGAGAGATACACCAATCTTGTAAATCACGCATCCAAGAAAAATAGGTGTTTTCCCACTGTTTGGGTACAAATTGAATGTCGCCGTTTTCAACCGCTTCAATAGCAGGTTTAGCAAGGGTCTCAACCGCCACATACCATTGTTGCGTCAAGTAAGGTTCGATCACTGTGTTACCACGCTCACCGCGTGGCACTTTCAACTTGTGATCGACTACTTTTTCAAGCAAGCCTAACCCATCAAAATCTTCTACCACCGCTTTACGCGCATCAAAACGATCCATCCCCCGGTATTTTTCTGGGACGATATCATTCATTTTCGCATCATCAGTAAAAATATTGATCAATGGCATATCATGACGTTTGCCCACTTCATAGTCATTAAAGTCATGGGCAGGTGTGATTTTTACACAGCCAGTACCAAATTCTTTATCAACGTATTCATCCGCCACAATTGGAATACGACGCCCAACCAAGGGTAAGTCAACAAATTTGCCCACCAAATCAGTAAAACGCTCATCATCGGGCGCCACCGCGACGGCCGCATCGCCAAAAATGGTTTCTGGTCGAGTTGTTGCCACCACAATATGATCTTTACCATCAGCGGTTTTCTCTCCATCGGCAAGCGGATAGCGGAAGTACCACATAAAGCCGTTTTCTTCTTCTGAGATGACTTCCAAATCGGAAATGGCCGTGTGTAAAACCGGGTCCCAGTTAACCAAGCGCTGACCACGGTAAATAATGCCTTCATCAAACAAACGTACAAACACTTCTTGAACTGCCGCCGACATACCAGAATCCATGGTGAAACGCTCTTTGTCCCACGCTACCGAATCCCCTAGGACACGCATCTGGTCAGAAATGGTACCGCCTGACTGCCCCTTCCACTCCCACACTTTTTCCAGGAACTTTTCACGACCCAGATCGTGGCGAGTGATGTTTTGTGCCGCGAGTTGTCGTTCGACCACCATCTGAGTGGCAATGCCTGCATGGTCACTACCTGGTTGCCACAAGGTACGTTTACCTTTCATACGCTCACGGCGAATCATGGCATCCATCAAAGAATGCTGAAACGCATGACCCATGTGCAGACTACCCGTGACATTAGGTGGTGGAATCATGATAGAAAAAGGCGCGCCGGAACCTTGAGGCGAGAAATATCCCTCTTCTTCCCAACGTTGATAAATAGGCTGTTCGATACTTTGAGGTTGGTAGGTTTTTTCCATTATGATGTCTTAAAGCTCTTATGTAGCGGTAAATGTAATTGGCGGATTATAACGTGTCATGGTCAGATAAAGAATAACCTGACTCATTTGAATAACAAGCTGTTTGAGGCTAGCAACCTCGTATCAGAAGTAAGAGTATCAGGCTAAGCCTTTATTTGCTGTTGGACACTCGCTCATTCACTATGTGCAACACCTCTTCTACTAACTCAGGCAAGCGTCTTTGCAACACTTCAGCCAACGCAATAGAGATTGCTTCTTGCAATTCAGATTGCTCACCCGCCGTTTGTTGCGACCTCTGGTGTTCTGACTCGTTTTGTGATGCAGGTTGTTGTGCTGGCGAAGAACCAGCAGCTACCTCGGGTGTGGTTAACACGGGAATGTCCGAATGGTCATCCTCTTGGTCAGTGTCAGCCGCTTGACGGCTCTCTTCCTCATGGTCAGCGTCTTGATCCTCTCTAAGATCCTCAGCCACCAGTTCTGCTAACCCCATCGGCTGTGGTGGCGTGTCAGCTAGCTGGGCCACCTCGTCATCGCTGACGTCAACATCCTCTTTGTCCGTCACGACATCCATCAGAATCGGAATATCATCTTGATTGCGTAACGCATCGATCAAGGTATTTTCATCCGGTTCCAATGTGCTTTCTTCATAATGAGCGGCTAATTCAGACATAAAACATCAACCAAAACTACATGAGTTCGTTAAGTTAAAAGGAGGATATTGATAAACCAACAGGCCAACAAAACGACCCGACACATCGGTTAACTTTCGCATCCTCGAAAATAAATGTCTACCCTATATTGGCGCCGCAAACCGAGTTCCCACCTTTTCTCTTCCTCTGAGTAGTCTAAAGCTTTCCTATCTCCTTCATTCTTTTATAAAAAAAGCAGTGACGACCAATCGCAACTGCTTTTTTCTCAACCTGCTCGACGGACTAAACAACAGACCAAATCGAAAGGTGACCTTATTAGAGTATTTTCAATTACTGTGTTTTCGACAATAAATAGCGTGTCAGCAAGGCAACTGGACGACCGCTTGCCCCTTTTGCCGCGCCACCAGTCCATGCCGTACCAGCGATATCCAAGTGCGCCCAAGGGTAAGATTCGGTAAAGCGAGACAAGAAGCATGCGGCCGTTACTGAGCCCGCTTCAGGGCCACCAATATTGGCGATGTCGGCGAAGTTGCTATCAAGCTGTTGCTGATATTCTTCGTCCAGTGGCATTTGCCAGATTTTATCCGCGGCAATTTGGCTGGCAGCTTTCAATTCAGAAGCAACCGCCTCATCGTTTGCATACATTCCAGAGTTCACACCACCCAACGCTACGACACACGCACCCGTCAAAGTGGCAATATCCACTACCGATTGTGGTTTAAAGCGTTCAATGTAAGTCAACGCATCACACAATACCAAACGCCCTTCGGCATCGGTATTCAAGATTTCAACCGTTTTACCCGACATGGTTTTGACAATATCGCCAGGTTTAGTCGCGCGTGCACTTGGCATATTTTCAGCCGCCGCAATAACCGCCGTAAAATTCAGCTTAGGCTTCAACTCACAAATTGCCTTCATGGTACCGAAAACACTGGCCGCACCACACATGTCGTACTTCATCTCGTCCATTTTAGGACCAGGTTTCAAAGAAATACCACCTGTATCGAAGGTAATTCCTTTACCTAACAATACGTGAGGTGCTTCGTCTTCTGCACCACCACGATAATGCATAACAATCAAATAGCTAGGCTGATCACTACCACGACCGACAGACAGCATACAATGCATGCCTAGCTCATCCATCTTGGTTTCGTCTAGTAACTCAACCTCAACACCGTATTCTTCACCCAACATTTGCGCTTTTGACGCAAGATAGTTTGGTGTACAAACATTGCCTGGTAGGTTACCCAATTGACGAGTAAAAGCCGACCCTGCCGCTGTGGCCACACCAATGGCAAGAGCCGCTTCATCACTGCCTTCGACCATCAAGGTTTCCACCTTTGACGTTTTCTCAGCATCATCTTGTTTAAAGCCAAGGAAGTTATAAAAGCCTTCGTTTAACCATTGCGCGACCAATGCAACGGTTTCCCCTGCAGAACGACCTTTAAATTCTAATGCAGCGTTTGCCACTGCGACTGTCGCATAAGGCAAAGACTTGATTTGTGACGCAATAGCTGCCACAACTTTGCGTGCTTGCATATCACTTAATGGCGCGTTTTTGCCCACGCCCACTAATAAAACGGCTTGAGAAAAGTCGGCGGACAGGCTTGGCAATAATAACGTCTGAGCCAAACTGCCTTTAAAAACACCACTTTCACGTAGTGATGTAATTTGGCCGTCAGAATTCGCATCAACCCAAGCGCTTGATTCCGCTAATTCTCCCTCACTGGGAACGAAAGCTACTAACAAATCCGCTTGAACATTAGACAAGCGATCAAATAAAACCGTATTCATGAAAGATTCCTTAAAATAACTTTGCAAAAAAAACTGGATAATCTTCTTCTTAGCACGAGATAATGGGGGCCTTTAATTTGTATTCAACTCTGCACAAAGAAAGCACTACCCAACTGAGGTGACTTTGAGATTATTTAGATACTTGGCGAAAGAAGTGTTGATGTCAACTGCTGGCGTGACTTTCATTTTGCTTATCGTCATCCTGAGCGGCCAGTTCGTCAACTACTTAAGTCGTACGACGGATGGCAAGATGACCTTCAAATTCTTATTTATCATTCTTGGCTACCACACACCTAGCTTTATACAAATGATTTTGCCTTTGGCCTTTTTCCTTTCTCTGCTATTGGCATTTGGTCGGTTATACATAGAAAATGAAATGTCAGTGTTGTTTTCCTGCGGAATAAGCAAACTCAAACTGGCGTCATATACTCTTGGCATCGCCCTGATTGTTGGCCTAATGAGCGCAGCACTGAACTTTTGGCTAGCGCCAACCAGTGAATACAATTCGGAAAAAGCCTCTCAAGAGCAAGACCAACTATCCGCCTATGACTTTCTACAACCTGGACGCTTTCAAGGCTATGGGCAACGTACCACTTATATTGATAGTTTTACCAAAAAAGAAGGCTGGATGAATCAAATATTTTTATCCAGCCTAACGCGTAAAAATAACATCAATGTCCCCACCATATTGATGGCCAACTACGCAGAAGAAATAAAAATGAAAAGCAATAAAGGACTGGACTACCTTGTCTTTAAGAATGGCACTCGATATGAAGGCATCCCCGGCACCGCCAACTACCGTGTTACCAAATTTGACACCTATGCCATGCGCCTAAAGCAAAATGCCCCTCAAGCCATTACCGACCCAACAACGCGCAGCACTTTATACTTATTAAAAAGTAACGTTCCCGAAGACATAGCTGAGCTGCAATGGCGCATCTCACTCGTCATTATGATCCCTATTCTCGCCATCATCGGGCTCTCGCTTAGTCAAGTGAATCCACGGCAAGGACGTTTTTTCAAAATGATGCCAGCCATCATTCTAATGATTTTCTACATTGCCCTTCTCATTTGGGGTCGTACGGCTCTTGAAAAAGGCGCTATCCCCATTGATTATGGATTATGGTGGATACATGGCATATTTGCACTCATTGCCATCGGCCTCTTTCTTCAATACAACCAGGTATTTTTTCGCCGTAAAGCCAGACTACCGGCATCCAATCAAAGCAACTCAGGCACAAATGAGCCAACTTCATGAATAAGATAGACAGATACATTGCTACTAGCGTTTTATGGGCTTTTTTAATCGTCATATTTGTACTGCTTGGACTGGATTACGCCCTGACATTTATCGATAAGATTAAACAGGTTGATGACCATTACCCTATTTCTGCCCTGCTGCAAGTACTGTTTTTTCGCCTACCGGGGAAGCTTGCACAATACATTCCTATCGCCTCCTTGATCGGCACACTAATGGGACTCGGTGCACTTGCCTCAACATCAGAACTAACCGTCATGCGCGCGGCTGGCTTGCCCATCTGGCGTATAGGGTTGGCGGCTTGCCAGCCCATCTTGCTGGTATCATTGATCGGTTTGGCCATTTCTGAATACGTCGCGCCCGTTGCCGAACAAAAAGCCAATTTAATCGAACAAATCCGTGACCAACAAGACACCAACTTCGCGCTAACAGGTGGGGTATGGCTTAAAGCCGATAAAAAATTCGTCTACATTAACGCGGCTGATAACACCGGAAAACTGTATGGCCTTATTATCTACACCCCCGAAAATGAAACCTTGAAACGGGTCATCCGAGCCGATACCGCAACTCACAAAGCGGGTAATAAATGGATTCTACATAATGTCCGCGAAACGCTGTTTTTCCCGGATCATACCAAAGCCAAGTCCTTTAAAACCATGGACTGGAGCGTCAGCATTAAACCTGAACACTTGTTCTTAGCCTCACAGGACCCTGACTCGTTGTCGCTCTCACAGCTATCAAACTATAAAAACTATCTGGAAGCGCAACATCAAGACGCCTCCCAGTACGCTTTGGAGTTCTGGCAAAAAGCACTACGACCATTAGGCTCGCTTGCTTTAGTACTGGTCGCCTTATCCAGCGTATTCGGTCCACTACGCTCATCCACTATGGGAGGGCGCATTTTTTCAGGGGTGATGATCGGATTAGCGTTCCAGAATGGCTTAAACCTCTTTGGGCAAATGAGCGTGGCCGCCCACTTCCCTCCTGTCATCGGCGTCAGCATTCCGATTGTGCTTTGCACCCTGGCTGCACTCTATTTAATGCGACGCAAAGGCTAATAAAGCGAGACAAAGGCCAATGAAAAAGGGTTAAATCCCCCACGACTAGGTCCAATCAAATGGCTAGGATTGCATGAAACGTTCAATCCTAGCGATGGCTTCTACCAACCTTTCTTCCTCGCAAGTATAAGCAAAACGCACATATTGGTGCGCATTCGCTATACCAAAATCCGCTCCCGGTGTTAATGCCACATATTCTTGCTCTAAAAGCTGTAGACACCACGTCATCGCATCTGAGGTGACTGATGACACATCAACGAACACATAGAATGCACCTTGAGCCGGTGTCACAACAGGTAGTCCAATGCGTTCCAGACCTTTCAGCAATGTCAGTCGACGCTGATTTAATTGCACTCGACGAGCTTCACATTCGGCCAATACTTTCTCATCAAAGGCTTGCAGAGCAGCGTATTGCGACATGGAGGGGGCACAGATAAAAAGATTTTGCGCTAGCTTTGTCGCCCCTTCAATCGCCCACTCTGGCACCACCATCCAACCTAATCGCCACCCTGTCATGGCAAAATACTTAGAAAAGCTATTGATAACAAAGAGGTTATCGTCCACCGATAAAGCGGTAAAATCGTCCCCATCATAAACAAGTCCCTGATAAATCTCATCGACCAACAGGTGTCCACCCAGGTTCTTCACTGCCTGCCAAGCTTTCTCTACATAGGCACGACTCAATACCGCACCTGTTGGATTAGCAGGCGAAGCCAACCACAAACCAGCGGTCGTCGATGACCAATATTGCGCTAGCTTATCCAGATCAATCTTAAATTCGTTGTCTGGTGAGGTTTCTATCAGTTTCGCTCTCCCCCCAGCTTGCAGTAAAAAATGACGATTGCAGGGATAACAAGGGTCCGGCATGATCACCTCATCCCCCTCGTTTACCATTAAAGACGCCATAAGCAACAAAGCACCCGACGCACCAGGCGTGACGATAATACGCTCGGGGGACACAGATACCTTGTAACGAGAAGAATAATAACGGCTAATCGACTGTTTTAGTTCTGGCAATCCTGTTGCTGAGGTATAGCCAGTTCGTGCCTGTTGAATGGCTCGCACTCCCGCTTCGCTCACCGCACTCGGGGCGACAAAGTCTGGCTCACCCACCTCAAGGTGAATCACATCGTGACCATTCGCTTGAAGTTGTTTGGCTTTATCCAGAACAGCCATAACCTGAAAAGGTGCGATTTCACTGACTCGACGCGCTAATTGACCCTGCTTCATTGATGTTTTCCTAACTCCGTTACATATTTTCATGAAAATTTGAGCAAAAAATGTGGTTAATAGTAAAATTATCTGGTAAGTTTCCGCCCGAAAAATAAACCACCTAATCTTTTTTAGTTTACAGGTTACCACACAAGGTCACCTGCGAAATGAGGCTATGCGTATGCCAAATACGAACCCGGAATCTTTAATGAAAGAATTCACCCCTTACGTTGCTAAGGAAGGTGAAGAATACATGAACGAGAACCAGTTGGCGCATTTTAAAAGCATACTGCTCAATTGGAAACAAGGCCTAATGGAAGAGGTTGACCGCACCGTGCATCACCTCAAAGAGGAAGCGGTTAACTATGCGGATCCTAATGACAGAGCAAGCCAAGAAGAAGAGTTTAGCTTAGAGTTGCGCGCTCGTGATCGTGAACGCAAGTTGGTCAAAAAGATCTCTCAGACCATTGAACGCATTAACGAAGATGATTACGGATTCTGCGATGAATGTGGTATCGAAATCGGTATTCGCCGATTAGAGGCTCGTCCAACCGCCACCTTATGCATCGACTGTAAAACATTGGCCGAAATCAAAGAGAAACAAATCGGCGGCTAAGCCAATGCTATCGTGTTACCGAGGCCGTTTTGCACCATCGCCAACCGGCCCGCTTCACTTTGGCTCGTTGTTATGCGCTGTCGCCAGTTACCTGGACGCCCGACAGCACAATGGCACTTGGCTCATCCGCATGGAAGATGTGGATGGCGTGCGTTGCAAACCCGAGTATGCAGAGCAGATTCTTGCCACCTTAAAAAGTTATCAGCTGATCTCTGATGAACCCGTTCGCTTTCAACTCCCTCACTCCGCTCTCTACGAGTACTACTTAGACCAACTTAAGCAACAAAATCGCGTCTTCCCCTGCAATTGTACCCGTCAATCCCTAGCTGAGCACCAAGGCCAACACCCTGACATTTGCCAAAGCACGACCAATAAGCCACATTCTTGGCGCCTAAAAACACAGAATGATGTGTACCGTTGTCACGATGCTATCCAAGGCACCTTAGTATTTGAACAAGACCTGACGGGCAACCACCCCATTCTCAAACGCAAAGACGGCTACTTTTCGTATCAACTTGCCGTGGTGATCGACGATCACTTGCAAGGCATCACTCATTTGGTACGTGGCGCGGACTTAATCGACACCACGGCTCAGCAATTGTACCTGTTCGACTTATTCGGCTGGCCGCCTCCTAAACTTTGTCACATTCCCTTAATTGTGAATGAGCAGCAAGAAAAAATCAGCAAGCAAAACCACGCCAAAGCGATTCCAAATGGCGACTTAGCGACGTTAAAGCGCGTTATGCATTACCTAGACATTCAAACCGATCACGCCACCAGCATTCAAGAAACGCTAATACAGGCCATTCCCCAATGGTCGCCCAACTCTCTCAGCAAACAACGTCTCATGACCTTACAAGCCAAAGACACTCACTTCCTCTAACCTTCCTTCACTGTCTTATAGGCCCAGTCAATCTATCACTCTCATAGGTTTATTTTTTGCTATTCAAGGAATGTCGAGTGTGTATAATCGTTGCACTGGTTACAAGAGGTGACATAATGCATCACATAATGATAATAAGTCCTGATCATTCGCCGCTAAAAGAAGCAGACAAATGGCTGTCTCGCTATGGTTTTCAAGTCAACCTAAGCCACTCGTTTGAACAGGCTCACAAATTTTATGAACTGAAAGACTTTGATCTTCTACTTGTGGATAACGATTGCCTTGTCAAGGCAACGCCACAGCAATTGGATAACACCCCTCCAAGGATTGTATTGGACACCAAGCCGGGTCTTAATATCGCGGTACAAACCATGTCATTAGGGGCCAAGTATTACTTACCCCTGCCAACGGATTCTGAAACCTTGCTAAAGCATGTCATCGACGCACTGGAAAACACCCAGGGCCAAGCTGACGTCGCAAGCGAAAGAAACCAAGAAACTAAACCAACCAAAGAAGCACCACTGCTTTTTGCACGTTCAGAGCAAGAAGAGCAATCCATGCGATTGGGCTATGAAGACAGCACCATCATTGGCCGCTGCCCACCGATGGAAGAGCTTTTTAGCGACATACGAAAAGTGGCCAGCACGGATGTCACCGTATTAATTCGTGGTGAATCGGGTACTGGTAAAGAACTGGTTGCCAAGGCCCTCCATGATTTAAGCAAACGTAACAACAAGCCACTGATCAGCGTAAACTGCGCTGCCATACCAGAAAACCTTATCGAATCAGAACTCTTTGGTCATGAAAAAGGCGCCTTTACGGGGGCTTCCAGCGCCCGAGACGGCCTGATTTATGCCGCTGATCATGGCACCCTATTTTTAGACGAGATCGGCGAGCTGCCTCTTGAGGCCCAAGCCAGATTATTACGCGTACTACAGGAAGGGGAAATCCGCCGGGTTGGTGCCGTTCAAGCGACTAAAGTGGATATCCGGTTGATCACAGCAACACACCGAGATTTAATGGACATGGTTCGACGCAGACAATTTCGTGAGGATTTATACTACCGTCTGTACGTCATGGAACTGATTATTCCGCCTCTTAGAGAACGGGGCGATGACATCTCTATGATTGCCAAAAACCTATTGGAAAAAGCCTGTAAAAAGCACAACCGCCCCCTATTGGCCTACAACAAAAGCTTTGATAAAGCGATTCGTGCCCATCATTGGCCTGGTAACGTTCGTGAACTCGAAAATGCCATTGAACGAGCCGTCATATTAAGCCCGGCCAACAAAGTCGAAGCGGCGAACTTGAAGATTTCCTCGCGGCACACCAGCCTAGCGGCCAGTCACGCACAGCAGATTGAAAAGGCTCAGGAGGAAGCACACTCATCAATGACACCATCGACGGGCACCACCCTAGATGATTACTTTAAACACTTTGTTCTCTCGCACCAACATAAAATGACAGAAACTCAACTTGCACATTCTTTGGGCATATCTAGAAAAAGCCTGTGGGAAAGAAGACAAAAGCTTGGCATACCCAGACAGGTAACAGAAAATAAGTAACACTTGATACCAAAATACACATAAAAAAATATAATTTTTGCAAGAAATACGTATAGAAAAAACATAAAACTTAATAAATTCAATGGATTATAATTTTTGGCACAACTCGTGCTCTATATAGATCACAACGATAATAAGATTGACGAAGAATAAAAATAAGTTAATCAGTCGTCGTATGTTCTTGACAATAAAAATAAAAAACAAGAATGCCGTAGCCTCTTAAAATAAAAATAAAAATTTGAGGCTATGGGTGGAAAATCGCTTTGGATAATTGATTTTTTTAGATATATAAGCCTTCGGGCAATGAAAACATTGCAATAATAAAAATAAAACCTGAGTAGAACTGCTGAAGCAGCACCCACTTTGTTTTCGGAACTAGTATCTTCATGTATCCAAAGCGATTATTTTATTTTCGGGGTTCACCCGATAAATTGCTCGCCTTTCTGTTCTATCTATATCATATTCGCTCAATCCAGATACTCTATTATCCGTGTAACTTTCGCCTCACACGTGTAGAATACAGTTTTTGTTAACTTAAAATTTGTTGTCCAATGCTTACAGGATTAAAATCTCTGGTACGTAAAGCCACTTCACTGCTTACCCCTAAAACGGAGCAGACTTACCCCATCATCATTCCACGCAGCGACCATAGTCTGTCTCGTCAGAACTTAAGTCCCAATGCCGTGAAAGTTTTGTATCGCTTGAACAAAGCGGGGTTTGAGGCCTACCTTGTTGGCGGCTGTATCCGCGACCATTTAATCGGCGTTATCCCAAAAGATTTTGATGTGGTCACCAATGCCACACCGGAAGAAGTCAATGATCTATTCTCGAACTCTCGTTTGATTGGACGACGCTTTCGATTGGTTCATGTGACATTTGGCCGCGAGATCATTGAAGTATCGACTTTTAGAGCAAACAGCGCTCAAGACGATGACACTTTCCAAAAAAACAAACCTCAAGACTCTCTCAAAGGCAAAGATTCTGCCCGCTCAGCCCATGGTATTGTGCTACGTGACAATGTCTATGGCAGCATCGAAGAAGATGCAGAACGCCGCGACTTTACCTTTAACGCCTTGTATTACAATGTCAAAGATTTCAGTATTCACGATTATTGTGGCGGCTTGGCAGACATTGAGAGCCAACAAATCCGTATCATTGGTGATCCTCGTCAACGCTATCAAGAAGATCCCGTGCGTATGTTACGAGCGATCCGCTTTGCTGGAAAGCTAAACTTTGAAATAGAAGAAGAGACTGCCGCCCCCATAAAAGAAATGGCGCATTTGCTAGACCATATCCCCCCTGCTCGCCTGTTTGAAGAAGTTTTAAAGCTCCTTGGGAGCGGTAATGGGGTCAAAACCTTCCATTTGCTCAGACAGTATGGCCTGTTTAAATACCTATTCCCTGATACGGAAGCACTGTTACAAAGTGGTTGGAAACGAGAAGATATTGACCCAATGGCCTTCATTCTGCAAGGCTTAGAAAATACCGATAAGCGCATCCAAAGCGGTAAAACCACTGCCCCTTATTTCTTATACGCTATTATGCTATGGCCGAGTGTGTCACTGCGTCATGAAGAATTTCAAACGCAAGGTATGCCAGCCACACCAGCGCTTCATCAAGCAGCCAGCATGGTCCTAGACAATCAAGTCGCTTCTACTGCCATCCCAAGACGCTTCTCTACACCCATGCGTGAAATCTGGGACCTGCAATTCCGCTTACCTAAACGCTATGGTAAACGCGCTTTTATCCTACTTGAACATCCACGCTTTCGTGCCGCCTTTGATTTCTTGTTAATCCGCGAATTAAGTGGCACAAAATTGGGCGGCCTGGGCGCTTGGTGGGAAGCTTTCCAGTTCGCCAATGAACAAGAGCAAAGAGACTTAGTGAGAAGCATCGATGCTCGCGCTAACGATAAAGAAGCGGCCAAAAAACGCCGTCCTCGCCATCGTAGAAAAAGCAACGCACCACGTCGAGAAGCATCAAACGAATAAGAACAAGAGGTAGCCTTTGTGACACTTGCTTATATTGGATTGGGTAGCAACCTTGAAACCCCCGTGACACAAATAAAAAGTGCTATATCGGCTTTAAAAGCACACCCTGAACTGCAACAGCTGCGGGTTTCATCACTGTATTCCAGCAAACCCGTTGGACCTCAAGATCAACCCGATTATGTGAACGCTGTTGCCTCCTTTCATACCAATCTCTCGCCGATCGCCTTATTAGATGCATTACAAAGCATAGAACAGGCACACCATAGAATTCGAGAACGCCACTGGGGTCCGAGAACACTGGATCTTGACTTACTGTTATTTGGCGATGAACATATTCAACTCCCTCGCCTTACGGTTCCCCACCCTTATATGCTAGAAAGAGGGTTTGTCATCCGTCCTCTGATGGATCTGGCCCCAGAGTTGCGCCTTACCAACGGACACACCGTTAAGGAGCATGTACACCAACTTGATACCAGCGACCTGGTGTCTATTGATGAAGAAGAATAGACTATGTACTCAGATAACTCTCAAAGAAAGCTTACTAAGCCTGTCACCTTATCGACGCTTAAAAAAATGAAAGCGGATAAAGAGAAAATCACCTGCCTAACATGCTATGACGCCTCATTTACTAATGTGATGAACGCTGCGGGCGTGGAAACCATCTTGATCGGGGATTCCCTAGGCATGGTTGTACAAGGTCAAGACAGCACCTTACCCGTTACCATCGAAGACATGTGCTATCACACAGCAGCAGTTAAGCGCGGTAACACTAATGCGCTCATTATTACCGACATGCCTTTTATGAGTTACAGCGACCCTAAACAAGCCTTGGATAACGCCGCCAAGCTAATGCAAGCGGGCGCGCATATGGTCAAACTAGAAGGCGGCAGCTGGTTAGCAGAAACCATACAACTGTTGAGCCAACGGGGCATTCCTGTCTGCGCACATTTAGGCCTTACCCCTCAGTCCGTACATAAGTTTGGTGGTTACCGAGTGCAAGGCAAAGGCCAGGAAGCCGCAGACCTTTTGTTAGCCGATTCTTTGGCTTTAGTGGAAGCGGGGGCTGACTTATTTGTTTATGAATGTATTCCTACTGAGCTGGGCAAGACATTAACTGAAGCCGTCCCAGTGCCTACTATTGGCATTGGCGCTGGACACCATACTGATGGCCAAGTCTTAGTCATGCACGATATGCTTGGCGTCAATCTAGGCCATACACCAAAATTCGTAAAAAACTTTTTAATTGACGGTCGCAATGTGACACAAGCCTTTGAAGCCTTCGTACAAGAAGTCAAAGACGTTACTTTTCCAGGACCTGAGCACGGATTTAAATCATGAAAACATTCCATACGGTTGTCGAGCTTCGCGCTGCACTCAAAATAGAACGTCTGAAAGACAAAAGTATCGCGTTTGTCCCAACCATGGGCAACCTGCATGACGGTCACATGTCACTGATTCGCAAAGCGAAAGAAGAAGGGGACATCATTGTCTCGTCCATCTTCGTCAATCCAATGCAGTTTTCGGATCAAAGCGATTTAGAACGCTATCCAAAAACCTTGGAAGAAGACAAGCGCGTTCTTGAAGCCAATGGCTGCCATTACTTGTTTGCGCCAGACGCATTAGAAATGTACCCAGATGGCAAACGCAGCCAAACTCAAATTGAAGTCGTCGGCATTTCCGATATTCTTTGTGGCGCGTCCCGTCCAGGACACTTTGTTGGTGTTTCCACAGTCGTAACAAAATTGTTTAATATTGTTCAGCCAGACTGTGCCATATTTGGTAACAAAGACTTTCAACAATTAAAAGTCATTGAGGACATGGTGCGCGACCTAAGCTCTAACGTGCGCATTATAGGCGTCGATACCGCGCGCAATGAAGATGGCCTTGCCATGAGTTCGCGTAACGGCTATCTAACAGAAGAAGAAAGACGCATTGCCCCCACAATATACCAAACTCTGTTGTGGGCAAAAGATGCGCTAATAACAAACCGTGCGAGTCACGAGGACATCTGTGAACAAGCTCAACAGAAGCTTGAAGCAGCTGGTTTCCGTCGTGATTATTTTGAAATACGCGCACAAGATACTTTACAAACACCGTCAGAAGAAGAGAAGCGCCTAGTCATTTTGACTGCGGCATACCTAGGCAAAGCACGCCTGATTGATAACTTGCGTGTAGAACTGGCCTAATTCACTTTGAGACCAAGGGAGATTGTAATGCGTTCACCCACAGAATTTACCGCTTGGAAAGCATTAACAGAACACCAGAAAGAAATGGCTTCTGTTGATATAGCATCCCTATTTGCCAACGATCCACAACGAGCCACAAAGTACACAGCTCACGCGGCTGGTTGGACATTGGATTATGCCAAAAACCGCGCCAGCGATAAGACATTAGCGCTGCTCATAGACTTAGCAAAAGAAGCTGGCCTAGAAAACGCCATCAAAAAAATGTTCAGTGGCGAACACCTCAACAGCACTGAGGATCGTTCAGTTTTACATGTCGCTCTTCGTGCCAGTCAGGCACAAAAGAGCCTCATGGTAGACGGTGTCGATGTTCTCGCCGAGGTTCGCTCGACCCTTAAGCAAATGGAAACCTTTGTTAAGCAACTGCACAGTGGCGAATGGAAAGGCTATACAGGCAAGCGCATCACGGATGTTGTGTCTATCGGTATCGGCGGTTCATACCTTGGTCCAAAAGTCGTAGCGGAAGCATTAACCCCCTACAAAAAAGACGACATTACGGTTCACTTCGTTGCCAACATCGATGGCTCAGACATCAGTGGCAAACTGAAGCAGCTCAATCCTGAGACGACGGTTTTTGTCATTTCATCAAAAACCTTCGGCACCTTAGAAACCTTGTCTAACGCCAACGCAGCGCGCGATTGGTTTCTTGGCAATGGCGGCTCACAAGATAACGTCAGCAAGCACTTTGCCGCGGTCAGTTCCAATGTAAAAAAAGCCGTTGATTTCGGTATGGCCGAAGAAAATATCTTCCCAATGTGGGACTGGGTAGGTGGTCGTTACTCACTCTGGTCTGCTATCGGTTTGCCCGTTGCCATTGCCGTCGGTATGGACAACTTCTACGAACTGCTTGATGGTGCTCATCAAATGGACGAGCATTTCCGCACCGCACCGTTTGAGGAAAACCTACCAGTTATCATGGGCGCACTTGGCGTGTGGTATATCAATTTCCACAACGCCCAAACTCACGCTTTGATTCCTTACGATCATTACCTACGCGCCATGCCTGCGCATATCCAGCAGCTCGATATGGAAAGCAATGGTAAATCGACCCTATTAAATGGCGATGGCGTAACAACCGACACAGGCCCTATCATTTGGGGTGGCGCAGGTACCAACGGCCAACACGCTTACCACCAGCTATTACATCAAGGGACACGCCTTGTGCCTGTGGACTTTATCGCCCCCTTGACCAGCCACAACCCCATTGGCGAGCATCACACTCACCTGTTTGCCAACTGCTTAAGTCAATCACAAGCGTTGATGGTCGGTAAGAGCCTTGAGCAAGCCAAGCAAGAGCTGCGTGACGCAGGGGCGACCCCTGAGCAAGTAGATGCTGTTGCGCCCCACAAAGTCATACCAGGCAACCGCCCTAGCAACACTCTACTGACAGACAAAATGACACCTGCCACAGTGGGTGCCTTAATCGCCCTATACGAGCACCGTACATTTGTACAAGGCACTATCTGGGGCATTAACTCATTCGATCAATGGGGCGTTGAACTGGGTAAAGTACTAGGAACTGACATCTACAAACGCCTTGTTAGCGATAGCGACAACAGTGCACTGGATGGGTCCACTCAAGCACTGATTGATGCCTTTAAAAAGGCTCAATAATAGCGTTTGGATTATGATAGATGCGTTTGAAAACACCAGCTTCAGCTGGTGTTTTTTTGTTTATTCTCTCCCCTTTTTAAAGGGGGATAAGATAGGGGATATTTAGCTAGTTATTAGGATTAACTCCATAAATTAGAGCTCTAGCCGTTTCTAATAGTTCAACGAAAAACACTATTTTCTCAGGTGTTTTTTTATTTTTTCACACATAAGAACACAAAAAATTATTTAATCAACGCATCATTACTAACAAACAAAAAAAACATCAAACACTTACAAGATATGACAAATAAAAACAATTCATTTCTTATTGATTCTATCAACTTTCTATTTTTAGCCGAAGATAATATATGACAACAATTAATAAGAAGGTATGATCATGTTCAACTTCTCTCAAAGGCTTTATCTAGGCTTTTTACTTGTCATTGTTTTATTAGCATTGGTCGGTGGAACCGCCTATTTTTCTCTAAATAATGCTTCAAGTGGTTTTAATGAATATCGTTCACTAGCGAGAGCCTCTAACGCAGTAGGCGAGATTCAGGAAAATATGCTCACGACCCGGAACAAAGAAAAAGATTTTATTTTAACGGGTAACTCGCAAGCGAAAGAAGCGTTTGATACGTATTTTAAGAACACTCAACACTCCATAGATGAAGCCATTAACGGCATAAATACTGCACAAGATCTAAAAACGATTCAGCACCTAAAAGACTCTCTCGGCGTTTACATCAGTGGGTTTGACAAAGTTGTCACGCTAAAAAAACAAAGAAACGAGCTTGTTGATAACATATTAAATAGTAAAGGTCCTGATATTGAAAAAAGACTATCAGCCCTACTGCTGTCTGTCAAAAATGCAGGCGATACCGAAGCCGCATACGATACCGCATTATCAATAAGAAGTTTACTGCTTGCACGTTTATATGTAATAAAGTTTTTAGAATCGAATCAGCAAAGCTCGGTAGACAGAGTTAACAAAGAGTTTTCGGATCTTAATGAAAAACTAAAAACCCTCAATGGAAAACTAAATAATTCCAGCGACAAAACACAACTCAATAAAATAACTCAAGATATAACAATTTACAAAGATGCCTTTAATCGCGTCGTTAACGTCATTCAGGATCGTAACACCATTATTAGCGACAAGTTAAATCCCGTTGGTGCTATTGTGACGAAAGCCACAGAGGACCTTAAATTATCCATTAAAAATGCTCAGGATAAACTTGGTCCCCACTTAGTAGAAAGCAATACTCTGGCTGTCTATTTTATCGAAGTCATCGTCGCGGTGGCGATTATATTAGGCATCACGGTAGCCTTTTTCATTACTCGGGCAACCACTGCCCAGCTAGGAGGCGACCCAGCCTTAGTCACACGAGTCGTTAGAAGTGTCGCTGAGGGCGACTTAGAAGTAGAGTTACAAAATAACAATGAGAAAGAAGCAAGTTTATACGCGGCCATCCGTAACATGGTCAAAAGTCTAAAAGAAAAAGCCGTCTTAGCGCGAAAAATTGCCGACGGTGACTTATCCTCTAATGTCCAACTGGCCTCCGACAAAGACAGCCTTGGAAAAGCACTGCAAGATATGGTGAAGAACCTCAACGCTATTCTAATGGAAATCCAAAACGCTGGCGATCAAATCGCGGTTGGCAGTTCACAAGTTTCTACCTTTAGCCATTCTCTTGCAGAAGGCGCCAACAAACAAAAAGATAATCTACAAACCATTTCAGCCGCTTTGGAACAACTCTCCGTACAAACCAGTGAGAATGCAGAATATGCGAAAAAAGCGAATATACTGGCAGAACAAGCTCAGCAAGCGGTGACACAAGGACAAGCTCATATGAAAGAGATGGTCATGGCAATGAAAGAGATTAGCGAGGCTGGAGAAAGCATTGCGGGCTTTATTAAAACGATTGATGAAATCGCGGAACAAACCAACTTACTGGCCCTAAACGCTGCCATTGAAGCGGCTAGAGCTGGCGAGCAAGGACGAGGCTTTGCCGTTGTGGCTGATGAGGTTCGAGGTTTAGCCTCTAGAAGCACCAGTGCCGCCGCAGAAACCGCCAAATTAATACAACTGTCATCAAGCAAAACAGAAAATGGCGTGACCATCGCTGAAAACACAGACAAGTCCTTACAAGCCGTGTTTGATGGTATCACTGAAACGTCATCCATCGTGGCAAAAATCGCCTCCGCAAGTGGGGAGCAAGCTCTTGCGGTGAATGAAGTGACCCAATCGATGGTATCTGTTGGTGATGTGGTGGAGTTAAATGCATCTGGCTCTGTGGAAGGCGCTGCCGCTGCAGAAGAGCTCAGTAGTCAAAGCGCAGCCATGAAACAAACGATGGAACGTTTTATATTAGCTAAGGCTTAGAGTATGCTTTTCCTCTCCCCTCTTCTCGAGGGGAGATCCCACTTCTGTCCATCCTCTCATTGCTTTTTCCTCATATTCGCACAAATGCCTTGACGGCAGACTCTTTTGGCAACCATCTGCATATTTTTTGAACTATAGATAGCCACTGTAAATATTACCGATAAAAACAGGAAGCTATCTTTAACAAATTGACGTAGAGCTTCAACAAGACAAGAATAAAAAGATAATGATTATCATTTATTTTTATGCTTTCGTTCTTCTAATTGCTGTTTAAAGAGAAACTGCCCATGCCATTACGTAATTTGCTTTTAGCCATACTGTTTTCAAGTGCTTGCCTCCCCGCTTATGCGGACCGTTTGGTACTTCAGCTAACACTGACCCCTGCAGGCTTCTCCCCTAAACAACTTACTGTCCCTGCCAATAAACGCATTCAAATAAAGCTCGTTAATAAAACACAACAGGTCGCAGAGTTAGAAAGCTATGACATGAAGTTCGAAAAGATCGCTGTGCCAAATGGCCAAATTTCAGTTTTTACTGGCCCATTAGAAGCGGGGAAATATACCTTCTTCAATGACTATAGCGACCATGTGACAGGCACGCTAATCGCCCAAAAGCCATAAGGATTCTTCACTATGATTGCTGTTTTGTTGATCGTCTTTAGAGAAGTGCTAGAAGCGGGGTTGATTATTTCGATCGTCAGCGCGGCTTGCAAAGGGTTAGCCATTCGCACTCAAGTGATTAGCGGCATCGCCCTTGGACTGATCGGTGCCATTATGCTGGCTAAATTCACCAGTTTAGTCGAATCATCCCTGTCTGGTTATGGGCAAGAAATCTTTACCGCCGTCATTTTGTTGACTGCGACGTTGATGTTAGCTTGGCAAACGGTTTGGATGTCGGTCAAAGGCAGGGAAATGGCGGAAAAAAACCGACAGCATGTCAAAAGCCTATTACTCGATGGTAAAGGCGGCTTTGCCATCACCATTGTCATCGCCATCGCTGTGTTACGAGAAGGGTCAGAAGTGGTGCTGTTCCTCTACAGCCTCTTTTTATCTTCCAGTTTAACGGAGAATAGTATGCTTATTGGCGGACTGTCCGGTGTCTTATTAGGCATACTGGTGACTTATTCTTTATACCGAGGCATCGTTATGATCCCTCTGCGCCATATCTTCTCATCCAGCAACGTTATTTTATCCATCATCGCTGCAGGTTTATCCAGCCAAGCGGTTGGCATTCTTGCCAATATTGGCTTCCTACCACAATTGGGCTCACAAGTTTGGAACAGCTCATTTTTATTATCCAGTAACAGCTGGGCTGGTGTACTCGCCCATTCCGTTATTGGCTATACGGCAACCCCTATGGGGATTCAACTAGTAACTTGGTGTGTCGTTTTGTTGGTGATTTCTTTCACAACATATCGGCTTAAACACACCTATTACACAACTAAGGAAAAACAACATGCAAGTCACGAGTAGTAATATCAAAAAAGCCTTGTCTTTAACGGCTATTTGCTGTGGTGCGGCTCTCATCAGCCAATACGCCAGTGCACGTGAATACCCTGTCGGAGGCCCAGTCCATAAAGATGGGATGGAGATTGCTTCATCCTATTTATTAAACATCAAGACACAGCCCTCTCCAACATCCATGGTAATGGGCAAAAATGTTATCCACTTGGAATCGGATGTGCATGCCACTCAGGACAATAAATGGGGCTTTCCGAACGGCGCATGGATTCCTTATGTGAGTGTGGATTATGTGGTGACGAAAGTCGGTGACAAACACTTTATGAAATTTGGACAAATGCTCCCAATGACTGCAGCTGATGGCCCTCATTATGCTCATTCAGTGAAATTACCAGGCAAAGGAACCTATGTGGTTCATTTGAAATACACAGCACCGGACGAGAAAGGATTTTTGCGTCATATTGATAAAGCAACCGGAGTACCCGCTTGGTTCAAACCGTTTGAGCTAACCTTTAAATTCAAATACCCACACGCTTAGCAGGCCACATGTAGCGCAACCCCTGTTGCGCTTTCTTTCCCTTATGAAAATCATAACAAAATTTATCATTGCGGTTACACCTGTGATGGTTTTAGGCACCATCAATCAAATGCTCACTTACCAGCCAACGGGCCAAGATGATCCGTTGCTCATTTCTCTTGTTGGTAAATGCGCCGCTATCGCCCTAGCTGGCGAACTGTTTTATCTGATCTATCACTTTGGCATTGAAAAAATCACGGATAAACTGTCCATAAAATCCTCTCAAGACATCCTTTTTAGTGGCATTATTTTTCTCTGCATAGTGCCTTATCACGTCGCCTACTTGGATGTTTTTACCTGTTTTTTGATTGGCAATCTTATTTCTACCGCGAAGATTAAACATCAACATTATGTGTTTTATTTAAATGGTGCCATTGCTTCAAGGCTTGTTCTATTCATCATCCACTTGCCAATGATCCATTACAGCCAATACCATCCAGATATTGACGCTATCTCCTCTGCGACCCCATTATTGAAACTCGCTCTGACTCACCACTTTAATCTTATACCCTACTCTCCCTTATCACTCACTCAACTCTTTTTAGGACAATGGCAAGGCAGCATTGGTGAAACCTCTAAGCTAGGACTATGCCTTTCTTGTCTGCTACTACGTTCTTTCGGATTAATAAAAATGCTCCCCATCTTCATTGGTTTGGCCGCCAGTGCTATAAGCTATACGCTCTTCCACCAAGAGATCGGCCTACCTCTACATGGTTACTTATCATTTATTCTAATGGGCGGCTTTATCTTTGGACTAATCTTCATGACAACGGATCTCTTCACCTCAAGATTGAACCAACTTCAACGCTGTCTATACGTCATGAGCATTGGCTTTTTATGTATCACCTATCGAGCTTTTCTTCCGTTTCCTGAGGGTATGTTACTCGCTATCATTTCAAGCCAGATGCTCTTTGCCCTCGTGCTAGTAGGTAAATACCTGTGTACCGACATGTGGAAACGCAATGTAAACCATATTCACCATCCTCTGCCATAGAGCCGCCTCCATTAGCTAATCGATCAACTTATAAACAATGTATACCGAGTTCATAAGTTTTACCCACGAAAAAATGAAACTGAAAGCATAAAATAACAAAAATTGGCACATTTTTAAATTTTAATTATCATAATGTGATAATAAATTGAATTGTTAGTCGTTTTTTACTATGTTCTTATCCGTGCATTACATGTTTCTGAAAAAAACCAAAAAATGAGAGCAAAAACATGAGACCACTTTTTAAGATAAGTAAGCTAGGCATCTGTACCGCTCTGCTAGGAGCGCCATTACTAAGCCATGCCTATCCCCTGATAGATAAAGACAACCAGCATTTATCTTTCAATGGTGAAGCCGATGTGGGGGCATTTCATAGTCAAGAGACATATGGTAACCCTCATAAGTCTCCCTCTTGGCAAGAGGGTTTTATCAAATTTGGGCTTTCTGGTGATCAAAAAGCCGCCAACGGTACGTTCTTCAGTACCATTAATGCCATCTCCAGTGGTACCTGGGGAGATGGCGATGCTGCGGGCCTGACAAATGGCAGTGAACGTAAAACCAATATCGAAGATTTATTCATCGGGTATCGCACAAAAAATATTGAATTCTCAACAGGTAGACAAGGATTTGTCGTCGGTAATGGCTTCATCATCAACAATGATGCTCTAAACATGGGCAAAGGCCTAGATGCTCAAGCTGCTGCGGATGGAGTAAACCCTAACCGTGGGGGCGCCTACTGGCTTGCGGCGCGAAAATCCTTTCATAATACCGCGATCCTGCGCT
The DNA here is from genome assembly GCF_056173505.1 of Marinomonas sp. 63XJN7_7_ISO-PGPR-S23-202. NCBI lineage: Bacteria > Pseudomonadati > Pseudomonadota > Gammaproteobacteria > Oceanospirillales > Oceanospirillaceae > Marinomonas > Marinomonas sp. 63XJN7_7_ISO-PGPR-S23-202. Next base: position 4,557,079 of record NZ_CM149677.1, read on the forward strand.
TAGGTGGCGATAAAGGCTGGCGCTCTGATATTTACTGGCTCCAATCAAACAATGCAGCACAGGCCAGCACGGAGATGGCGGGGATCAATATCGAAAACCACAATAAATATGGCGTGGTCGGCTTTTTATTCAATAAAGGGCTAAGTGTTAATCAAAAAGAAGCAAAGTTCTTTGGCTTAAACAAACGCGATGGGCAAAAAACCATGAGCGTACGCTATCAAGGAGACGCTGGCATAAAGCCATTATTCTTATCGGCACAATACGTCAAACAAATACAAGGGGATGACTCCAAAAACGCGAAGGCATGGTATGCCGAAGTTGGCTGGACCTTTGATCACATTGCCTGGTCTCCAAGCCTTCACTACCGCTTTACTCAATACGGGGAAGGTTACGACCCTCTCTTCTATGGATTCAGCCGTGGTTATGGTACTTGGTTCCAGGGAGAGGTGGCCGCTAACTATGCTGGCCCATCAGGAGCCTCTATCGATTCCGATATTCAATCCATTCAACTCTCAGCAACCCCAACAGACAAAATTAGTGTCGGTGCCTTGTATTTTAACTTTTTGAAAACCAAAAATGGTACGGGAAAGAACAATGCAAAAGAGGTCGATCTGTGGATGCAATGGGCGGTCAACGATCACCTAATCATTTCGCCTGTAGTTGGTTTCTACAAACCAAGATCCAGCGCCAGCGCACAAGGCAATGATAACACCAATGTGTATTCTCAAGTCATTGCCATCATGCCGTTTTAAAGCGACATAATTTCATATCTACAAAAGCAACGAAAACAATGGCCTATTTTTTTCCCTTCGGGCCATTGTTTTCCCTTCCCGCTCTCCTATCAGAACCCCAAATAGACTTAACCCATTCTTTAAGTATCGTGTTACCCCAAGTTCCAGCACGACAGGCTTTTTACCAGCCTGGATTTCAGTATGGTCTTTTTCTAGTTTTAATGACGGTTATCGTTTAAACGACAAAGAAGAAAGTCATATCATTAGATGAGGATTAGGCTAGGTCTGGTGCATCCAAATCCAAGCCCATTTCTTTTAATACGGTTCCTGCTGTTCGAAAAGCATCAATCGATGCCGGCACACCGCAGTAAATCGCTACCTGCAATAAAATTTCACGAATCTCTGCGACGGTGACGCCATTGTTCACGGCACCGCGCACATGCAAGGCCAATTCATGGGGACGATTCAGAGCGGAGATCATCGCCAAATTAATTAAGCTCCGCTCGCGCTTAGCTAAACCTTCCCGTTGCCAAACATCGCCCCAGCAATATTCCGTGACCAACTGCTGAAGTGGACGTGTAAAATGAGTCGCATTATTGATCGAGTTATTAACGTAGTCTTCCCCTAACACCGCTTTACGGGTAGCAAGGCCTTTATCAAATTTATCCGTCATATCGTTACCTATAAGTTACTTATATTGAAGTGCTACCGTCTGATCAAGTAACTGGAGACGATAGGTCTGTCCCGGAATCATATCAACAGGCTTGGTCAAAGAACCACTCAAAAACTGCTGTCCAGTTTTTACTTCGCCAAAAATAGCCAATATGCCGCGTATCATGCGCACCACAGAAACAAGCGGGCCACCCAAGACATTCTCCGCAGAGCCGACGTCACTGGTAATGTCGGTTTCCAGCAGACAGGAATAACCGGACTTTTCAAGCGTATTAGTATCAAACGGAACCAGTTGACCGACTTGATAAAAACCTGCCGCAGCGTTATCAGACACAAAATGACTAATATCAAACTTCCAACCTTGGAGACGACAATCAGCGACCTCAATCGCGGGCGCCATCCACGTAATGGCCGCCAATATCTCGTCGTCAGACACATGACGCCCAGTGAGGTTTTTGCCCAAAACAAATAAAATTTCAGATTCAATTTTAGGAGCAATAACTTGCTCCTGAACTAATTCACCAGACAGAATATTGTCGACAAATAGGGGCGCATAAATCGGCTCCTGTAAGGCAAAACGGTCTAGGGCTGGCTGGCTAGACAGCGCCACTTTCCAGCCTATTAACTTATTTCCCGCTTGTTGGTTTAGGTCAATCACGGCTTTTTGCACCTGATAACCAAAAGCAACATTCTCCATGGAAAGCGCGTCTATCAAAGGGATAGCAGTGCATTCACGGCGCGCTTCCATCAATGCCCTAGCAACTTGCTCTTCTAACACAAGACTCTCCTACTTCGAGTTAACAGGTCGCGATTATTTGCCTATAAGCTGGGAACGTAAGGCATCTAACACTTCGTTGAGACGTCTTGGAGAGGTTAAGGCCGCTACAAAACGGTCTGGACGAATGATCACAATTTTATCTCGTGCTTGACTAAACCAATCAGCCAAGCTGTTTTCTAAATCTTCAATGCTCGTGCAGCCAGATGCCGTCAAACGTTCATCATGACTTAATCCACTGCGCGAGGGATTGGCTTGCACATATTGGGTCTGCATCTTGTTCCAGAAGGCTTTATTTTCCTCCGACATAAAGTCCGTCGGATTCGTGCGATAACCGACGATGGAAAACCAATCCCCTAATACCGTATCCAACTTCTCTTTGTTGCCTTCCGCCGTTTCGATATTCGGCTGGATAAAGAGTTTTCCCACTAAGCTGTCTTCGTAGACTTCGTCACTTTCGTGATACACGATGCCTTTAACAATGTGTGCTTTGGGTTTGAATTTGAACTCGACCAAATGCTCACGCAGACTGTCCACTGAATCCGTTGCTTTGAATATCCAGTCACGAATGCCTGCCATAATCGGATTCGTCATGCCCAAGACCGCGCCCATGTTGTCGGCCAAACCAACCAAATCGGTCGCATGTCCACGACGTTCATCATCGTAGGTATGCAAAATATTGGGAGAAGCCAAACCTTTCACCACTGCCGCGACTTTCCAACCAATGTTCACCACATCACGAATCCCCGAGTTAAGGCCCTGACCAGCCCAAGGAGGCGTGATATGGGCAGCATCACCACACAATAGGACGCGGCCTTTGACAAAGTTATCGGCGACACGGGAGTTATGGGTATAAGCGCGGATACGGACAATATCCAAGTTATCCACTTTATCGCCGATATGGCGACGAATCAGGCCGCGAATCACCTCTTCTTGGCAAATGTCTTCTTCTTTCTCATGGGGGAACAACATGAATTCCCAACGGCGATACTGGTAAGGTAAATAGATACACACAAAGGGCCTAACAGGATCCCCGTGTAAAGCAGTAAAAGGCGCATCCAGTGTGTCATTCGCCGCATCCACCACCACCCATTTAGCGGGATGAGTTAGACCGGTAAAGCCCACATTCAGTTGTTTACGAACCTCTGAACGACCACCATCCGCAGCGATAACATAACCCGCTTCCAGACAGTATTCTTCACCGGATGAGTCCGTGACGTGCAACACCACTTTATCGTCTTCGTCTTGGATACGTGTCATGACATGACCTAAGCGCAAATCCACTGAGTCAAAGCGCTTCAGACCATTGCGCAAGGTTACTTCCAGTAGCTGCTGCATAAACATGTTACGCATCGGCCAGCCATACTGGGCGGATTTGGGTTTCACTTCAGCAAAGCACACTCCACGGGAGTTGTAGTAGCGCAGAGGCACATTACTGATCATGTCTTTAACCGCCGTATCAGCCAGCCCAACACCTTGTAAAACACGCAGAGCTTCATCGTCCATCCCCACCGCTCTCGGGTAGGGAAGAATCTCTTCTGAGGCCTCAATCAACACCGTATTGATATTATATAAGCCCATATAATTGGCTAAGATGACACCGTTTGGCCCACCGCCAACAATTACAACATCTGCTTTTTGTGTTTTCATCAGTAAAGACCTCTAATCTGTAAGAACCGCTTGCATGAAACGGACAACCGCCTCATTAAATTTTTCGGGTTGATCATCGTGAACATAGTGACTGGCATGATCGATTTGAATAGCCTGCACAAAGTCACTGGACGCCGTAATCTCCACCACGGTTTGACTCGGTAAAAAGTCCGAATCGCCGCCTTTGATCAATAATGTAGGGCAAGAAATAGCTCGAAATGCGGGCCAGAGATCCATTGGCTCAATGGTCAAACGCGCCTCTGCAATACCCTGCTGATCGTGTTTCCACGTCACTTTTCCGTCCACTTCACGGAACGAGTAGGTCAAGCGTGCCTGTAAGGCCTGCTCGGTTAAATTCGGTCGAGAGTGAGTCCAAAAATCTTTGGCCGCTTGCCAAGAGTCGAAACTTAATGGCGTATTGCGCATTTCTCGACGAATACGTTCTGCCCCTTCACCTTGCTTGGAGGAGCCTGGACCAATGTCTTCTATTACCATCGCCATGACACGCTCTGGATACAAACGCGCAAACTCAGCCGCGTTTTGGCCACCTAATGAATGACCGATCAAAACAAAACGCTCTAACCCTAAATGGTCCACAAAACGTGCTAAATCCTGTACGTAAGTATCGGCGTTATAATCCTCGGTAGGCCCCCAATCACTATCACCGCGACCCCGTTGGTCCAAGGCGAAAAACGTAAACCCATCCCCCATTGCATCCACCAGGTCTTGCCATGTTTGTGCAAAACCTCGTAACCCGTGCAGCATCACCACAGGCACCTTGCCACTGCCCCATTGCAGGTAATGTAGGTTAAGCCCATCGTTGGTGAAAAAATGGCTGCTACTCGACATTGTCATGGCTATGACCTCTATAAAATGGCCTCTATAAAAAATGACCTCTAAACGAGGCCATTTTCTCCTTTAACATCTTTTGCTTGTAAGCCACCTAAACGTGCATGCAAGCGACCACGAGTCGCAAAAGACCAAATAATCAAAATCTCATCGTTACGAGGCGCATCATTAAAAGACACGGCAATAGAGTCATAATGAGAACGCACATAGAGAGCGTCTTTATGAGCTAACGGCACATCAATGGTCGCACCTGGCGCACCCACTTTACCGGTTGAAGGCACCCAAGATTTCCCGCCACCAACGGCAACACGAACAGGATCGGCCGCGGGGTTGGTTAAAAAGGCATTACCGTGTTCGTATTCGCCAAAGGCACCGACAAATACCGCTTTACCGTAACTAACGATCTCATTATCGCCGGCAATCTCATTAATGCGGCGGCCAAACTCTTTCCCTAATTCAGGAGAGTTTTCCACCAGCACCGATAAATCTTCAGAATAGGTATTCGCCAGAGGGTTATGAATAGCGGCCGCAATAACGTATTTTTTTACAGGCTCGCCATCGGCCAATTTACCGGTTTCATTGGCCAGTGTTTCTTCGTAATGGTAAAACCATTTACGAATATGGTATGAGCTAAAATTTGCTTCTTTCATGGTTTGAATCCTTAGTACATTGCAAAACAGTACATTGCTAAACAGCACATTGATCAAAAGTCATCAGTCAAAAATAGGTTCGAGTGTGATCGGACGACTCGGTGCATGAGCATGCTTAAAGCGGGACTTACCCAGCTCATCATCGTGTTCTGTTTCTAGGAAAAACTCTAAGCGATTGCCATCTGGGTCTTCAAAATACAGCCCTATACCCACTTCATGATCTGTGGTTTTGACAATCGGAACCTTTTTCGTTAATAACATGCCATATAGGCGGCGTAAGGTGGTCAAGTCGCCATCAATCTCCATACCGTAATGCTGAAGACCAATGATGCCTTTGGTCGCCCCTTCTGGCGCTTTAATCAAAGCAATATCATGGTGTTTATCACCAAAGCTCATCATTACCCACTCGTCGCCATTACGAGCGTTTTTTTCCATCGATAACACATCCGCATACCAATCAGCGGAAGCATTGGGATCGGATACAAATAAAGAGATATGAGTACGATTGATTTTCACCTTCATGTTCATCACCTATTTTTATGTGTTCACACCACTATTTTTTGATTACAGAGGTATGAGCGGCCTTAATAACGGCTTCTGCTGGCGTCCAAAGCACATCGGAAATTTCACTGAACTCACGCCATTCTTTTTTCCAAGATAGCCCTGCTTTCTCACTGGTAAATAAATGTCCGTACTTGGTGCCAGCCACCACTTGATCCGGATTGGCAGGGTTTACATGAATCCCCCAAACACATGAGTTAGGCTGTAAGGGAAAGGGCAGCAGCTGCCATGTTGCAGCGGCATCATGGGATACATACATTTGGCTGGTCGTCCCAGGCGTACCATCTGACACACTTAAATAAATCGTGCTTTCTGTGCCCATTGGTACTGCGGTCGCACGAGCGTAGTACAAACCAAAGGCTTCTTTGGCGATAATACCTTCCCATGTTTCACCATCGTCAAAGCTGCGATACACGGCATTCACACATACGGCGACCACTACCTTTTTACCCTGATTGGGAAGCACTTGAATAGTATGAATATCGGAATTGAAATCCCATAGCAAACGCTCATCAATACGTTCCCAGGAATCGCCTCCATTTTCACTCTTAAACAAGCCACCCTCTTCTAGACCGAACCAGACTTTATTCGAGTCTGTAGGGTCAAAGGCAAACGCCAATAAGCGAGGCTTACTCACACCAGCACAAAACTCTGGAATCTCCACCGGAGCACGATCCCATGTTTCCCCAGCGTCCTTAGTGCGCCATAGCACCGCACGAGACGGCGCACCAGTGCCGACAAAAATACGTTTTGGATTTTTTGGATCGACCGCCACTTTCCATACGGTTTCACCATTAAAAGGGGAATCGATACGCGTCCATTTAGAACCCGCGTCTTTACTAACACACAGACCAGTGTCCGTACCGATGTATAAGGTACTTGGATTCGTCGGATCCACATCCAGAGAGCGGGTAATCGCGTCAAATTCAATGTCCTGACCTAATGCAAGACGGTGCCATGTTTGACCATTATCGGCACTTTTCACCACGCCTTGGCCAACGGTTGATACTAAAATTGTGCCACTCATACTACCTCCTAAAGGAAAATGCCGCGAGTTAGTCCACCATCAATACCAATCGATTCGCCTGTCACGGCACCCGCTTTGGGTGACGCTAAAAAAGCAATCAAATAGGCGATTTCAACGGGTGCTAAGGTACGACGGATCGGTGTTACATCAATGTAACCCTGCTCCACTTCTTGTGGGGTTTTGTTTTGGATCTTACCTTCGCGCTCATACAACTCTTGAATATGAGGGGTATCCACCACACCAGGATGAATGATGTTACAAGTGATACCGTGGGGGCCAAGTTGGTCCGACAGGTTTTTCGTCATATGAACGATGGCAAGGTTACGCATACCAGACATCACTTTACTGCTACGACCGGTTAAGCCACCGATGTTGATAATGCGACCGAAGCCTTGTTTCTTCATATAAGGGGTGACAGCTTTGGCACAACGGAAATAACCAATGACTTTGGTGTCTAAATCGCCCAGCAATTCGTGATCATTGGCAAACTCAATGGAGTTACGAACCACACCGGAAGGCGCTGCTGCACCGTTAACCAAAATATCTACACGGCCAAATTCTTTGGCGGCTACCGCCACCATATTGTCGACGGAATCCATATCCGTAGTGTCACACGTAACAGGCAGAACGCGGCGGCCAGTTGCTTCGGAAATTTCCGCTGCGGTTTTTTCCAGTACAGACATGGTGCGCGAACAAATCACCACATCACAGCCTTCTTGCGCTAAAAATCTGGCAACATCTTTGCCGATGCCCATACCACCACCGGTTACAATGGCAACTTTATTTTTAATTTCTAAATCCATAATCGAATCCTCTACTTTCTATTAACCTAAATTGACAAAAACGCTCTTCGTTTCGGTATAGGCATCAATGACATTTTTGCCCATTTCACGTCCCCAGCCTGATTGTTTATAACCACCAAATGGCGACGCAGGATCCACCACATTCCAACAGTTAATCCATACAGAGCCGGCTTTAATGCGACTGGCAATGGTGTGCGCCTGAGTCAGATCATTAGTCCAAAGACCAGCCGCCAAACCAAAAGGCGTATCATTGGCGCGATGCACCAATTCATCCACATCCGACCAACTCATAACCGTGACCACAGGACCAAAAATTTCTTCTCGCGCCACACGAGCTTGCTCTTGTTTATCCAAAAAGACCGTTGGTGACATAAAGTAACCATCACCTAATTCACTTGGTTTACGACCACCACAAATCAGCTCAGCCCCTTCTGACACGGCACTGTCCACGTAACCTTTGACAACATCGAACTGTGCAGAGGAAACCAAAGGTCCCATAGTGGTTCGTTCGTCTAAACCCGGCCCAACCACATGAGCCGCCGCGTGTTTGCGTAATTCTTCAAGCGTTTGATCAAGCACACTTTCATGGACATACAGACGAGAGGCAGCGGTACACACTTGGCCTTGGTTATAAAAAATACCGTCGGCGGCACCCTTTGCTGCTTTGATAATGTCAGCATCAGGTAAGATGATATTGGGAGATTTGCCACCCAATTCGAGGGAGACTTTTTTCATATTACTGACCGCACCTTGCGCAATCAGACGCCCTACACCAGTCGAACCAGTAAAGGCAATTTTATCCACACCAGGGTGAGCCGCTAATGGCGCACCAGCCCCCTCACCAAAGCCCGTTAATACGTTCACCACACCACGGGGAATGCCGGCTTTTTCGATCAGATACGCCAAACGTAAAGCAGACAAAGGCGTTTGTTCCGCTGGTTTCAAAATAGAGGTACAGCCCGTTGCTAACGCTGGGCCTAATTTCCAGGCACACATAGAAAGCGGAAAATTCCATGGCACAATCAGTGCGCACACGCCCACAGGTTCTTTCACTGTGTAGTTGAGCATACGTTCGCCTGTACGCGGCGACACAGGAATAGTGCTGCCTTCAATTTTCGAAGGCCAGCCAGCAAAGTAACGAATAACGTTTGCCGTGACCACCACTTCGCCATTTTTCGCATTGCTATAGGGCTTGCCATTTTCTAGCGAGATAATTTGCCCGAGGTTTTCCGCGTCTTCTTCGATTAAATCTGCTAACCGCAACATCAATTTGGTGCGCTGAGCCGGAGACACACGCTGCCACTCTCCCTCTAACGCTTGGCGCGCCGCTTGAACCGCGTGATCCACATCCGCAGCAGTGGCTTTGGAAACACTGGCAATATTGTGTGTCGTCGCTGGATTCTCAACATTAAAATATTCACCTGCAGCAGGCGCAACCCACTCGCCGCCAATAAACAAACGTTTTTGTTCGGCAAGAAAGCCTTGTACTTCTGGAAACAGTTCCATGGTAGTCATGATCAACCTCACAAAGACATTTCAATTAAGCGTGGCGCTTTTGCATCACACGCCGCTTTAAATTCACGCATTAGCTCTGCGTTATTGGTGACACAAACGGAATCCACCCCATAAGCTTTTGACAAGGCTTGCCAATCCACTCTTGGTCTATCCAATTCCGTCAACGCCAAGGAGTTTTCACCAAATTCGGTCACGCCATAGCGACGTAATTCATTTTGGAGAATGTTGTATTTATGATTAGCGGCAATCAGAATCACCACAGGCAGATTCTCCCGCGCGATGCTCCACAAGGCTTGAATGGTGTACTGGGCACTGCCATCCGATTGCAAACAGACAACGGTATTACCCGGTTCAGCCAAGGCCGCACCGAAGCCCGCGGGAATACCTTGTCCAATGGCTCCACCAGTATTGGTTAACACGCGATGACGCGCCGCCAAGGCAGATTCGGTGAAAAATGGGTAACCACAGGTGCCGCCTTCAACCGACACAATGCAATTGTCCGGTAAGGCACTGGAAACTATTTTTCCGATAGATTGTGGGGTTAAAGCCTCATTTGCCGCAGGCAATTCAATGGTGCCTTCTAAATCTTTATGAGCTGGGGCATTAAGCAATTCCGCGAGGGCTTCCATAGCACCGGAGACATCATCACCCACATCCGCCAGCGTCACCAAACGATCCGTCTCTGCCAAACGCGAAGGCATCCCTTCATAACCAAAATAGGCAATCGGCTCAACCACTCCGGCACAAACCACTTCATCGTACTGCTCTAATTCAGCAATGGCTTTTTCAGGGAAGTAAGGCAAACGGTCAAGGTCTGGCAAACCACCCCCACGGTGAGAAATACGTGGAAAGGTTTCAGCAAACATTTTGATGCCTGGCAGCTGACCAATTCGGCCGGCAGCGGTTAGGCCTTTTTCGTCCAAACCGTTATCACCCACGATAAAGACCAGACGCTTACCGGCTTTAATACGCGCCGCGACGGCATCCACATAATCCGCTTTAAAATGGCGCTTCGGAGGCAGAATGGAAACCTTAGGCATGCCGCCCGTTAATGCTTTGGCTTGCAAATCCATCGGCAAGACAAGAGTTGAAATTGCCCCAGAAGGTTGCCAAGCCGCTCGCATGGCCGCAGCAAAATCTTCAACCATACGATCAACGGATTTAGAGGTACGGAAAAACGCAGAAACCGGGCGTGCTAGGGATTCAATGTCGCTCGCTAACGGTGGATCATAATTCACATGCCAAGATGCGTGATCACCCACCAAGTTAACAATCGGGCTGTTGGCACGACGCGCGTTATGCAAGTTGGCAATACCATTGGCAAAACCAGGGCCCAAATGGGTGAGCGTCAAGGCAGGACGGCCCGATACTCGACCATAACCATCCGCCGCGCCGGTACACACGCCTTCGAACATACTGAGAACAGGGCGAAATTTTGGCTCACTGTCCATTGCCGCCACAAACGGCATTTCCGTGGTTCCTGGATTTGCGAAACAGTACTCAACACCTGAGTCGACTGCCGCCTTAACAATTGCTTCTGCACCATTCATAGGAGAACCTCTTTATTTAACTTATTCTCACATTATGCGAAACAACAACATCGTGTCAACAAATAAAATACGCTTTATTTGATAAAAATAGTCAAATGTAAGATTTTTATAATATTTTTGTCCGGCATTTTTATTTTTCTATCATCATTCTCAAAATACGAAAAAGCATACATACAGCAAAAAAAACAGCGTAAGCAGATAAACCGCTTACGCTGCAAAAATGGGAGAGTTTTCCAGAACAGAAATGTCTAAAGCAAAAAACGACTATTTATTAATATGAACAACCTGTAGGGAGGTAAATTCAAGTAGTCCTTCTTCACCAAACTCCACCCCAAAGCCCGACATTTTACAACCGCCCATGGGAATATTCGGTTGGATTTTAGCGTGTGTATTGACGAAGGTCGTACCACACTCCAGACGAGATGCGATAGCCGTTGCCTCTGCCGTATCAGGTCCCCAAACCGAGCCATCTAAGCCCACATCCACGCCATTGGCCATCTCGACCACAGCATTCACATCGGAGAACTTGACGATAGGCAGTGCTGGACCAAACTGCTCCTCTTTCACCAGCAAAGCATCATTAGCAATATCAGCAACCAGCGTCGGCGGATAGAAATAACCAGCACCCTCAAGTGGCTGGCCGCCCGTTAATATGGTCGCCCCACCTTTACGGGCATCTTCCACATAATCCACAATAATTTGCAGTTGATCTTTATTTTGCACCGGACCAAAATTCACACCTTCGTCCATACCATTACCAACCACTTGTTCATTGGCAATGGCAACCAGAGCGGCACACATATCATCATAGATAGACTCGTGCACATAAAGACGCTTGATCGCCCCACAGGTTTGCCCCATGTTCAAGAACGCCGCCGCAAAAATATCGGGAGCCACTTTCGCTACGTCCGTGCCCTTTAATACAATTGCCGCGTCATTACCGCCTAACTCAAGGGTCAGACGCTTCAAATTATCGGCCGCATTGCGCATCACCGACTGGCCCGTTTCTGTGGACCCTGTGAAAACAACTTTATTAATCTGTGGGTGGGAGGTAATACCACTACCAATACCTCGCTCACCCGTGATGATATTGATCACCCCTTTTGGCAAATGATTATTGATAATTTCCACCAATTTAATGGTGCTAAGAGGTGTTAAGCCAGACGGCTTGTTGACCACTGTATTACCGGCCCTTATAGCAGGAATGATGTGCCAAATGGCAATCATTAAAGGCCAGTTCCAAGGCGTAATAGAAGCCACCACACCAAGGGGTTTACGGTGTATCTCAATACGTTTAGTGTCGGTCTCTTCCGCCACTTCCACAGGAATATCTTGAGCAGCGGCATAGCGTAACCAAGCGACCCCCGCCTCGACCTCACCCATAGCAAGCGGTAACGGCTTACCTTGCTCAGCAACAATTAACTCAGCGACTTCGCGGGCACGCTCTTCTAATTCGTCACCCGCTTTGTTTAAAGCGCTTTTACGCTCTTCATGACTGGACACAGACCAGCTTTTAAAGGCGGCTTGTGCTGCTTGGACGGCTTCCTCTAATTGGGATTTATCCCCATTTGCACAGGTTGCCACAACATCCAGTGTGGCGGGGTTGATAACATTGAACGGGGCGTTATTCCCTTCTACCCATTCCCCATTGATCAGAAATTTAAAATGACGACTCATTGCTTACCTCCATCTAGTTGTCATGCCTAGCTCTGTACTAAGGAATGGCATGGACAATAGATTAACCAAACAGTGTCATTAGCGTATTGAAATCACCCTAAGTGATTTCGCCAAAACACCACCCCAAAAACACAATGTAAGATTTATTGCACACAAAAAAGCCAATGTAAACGATATTTTTAAATTTTTTCTCAAATAAAGGGAATCACCTTTAATTGATAAGACTCTAAGACATGCGTTTACCTTCATTGTTCTTAATATGAGAATAGAGGCGTTTTTTCGCCATAAATTAAGTATCATACTAACAACAGGAAAAAGCGCAGAAGTCTCACTATATAAAAAAACAAAATAAAAAAAAGATATCTAAGCCGTTTTCTGCAAACACTTGGTTAAATAGTGCTTTCAAACCTATAATCTATACATCTATCGATAACTAAGGGGTTTATGTGTCCAGTCTCAATAAAATGTTAAACGTCCTCAATATTTTTGGGCCAGGCTCTCTCATCATCAATGTGGACGACATTGCGAAAAAACTCTCTCTTTCCCGAGCAACCGCCTATCGCTATGTACGAGAGCTGTGTGATGCCGGCTTATTAACTCGTATTGATACAAGCTATACCCTTGGGCCAAGAATCATCGAACTGGATTGGATGATGCGCCAGCATGATCCACTCATCTCCCATGGGCGCGAAGTAATGGCCGACCTATCGAAAAATACCGGACTCACTGTCTATATGAGCGTGTTTTACGATGGTCACATCATCAACACTCATATCGAATCCGATATTAAAAAGTATGGTTTCACTTTTGGTCGAGGGCGCCCTTTGCCGATTTTTAAAGGCGCCCAATCTAAGGTGCTAGTGGCGTTCCAAAAACCTAATCGTCTAAAAAAAATCTATGATGAACAGATTGAGCCAAGTGACGACTACAACCTCACTTGGAAAGAGTTTAATTCGGAAACCAAAAAAATCCGTAAAGACGGTTTTTGCGTGACTCATGATGAGCTTAACCTTGGTCTAACAGGGATTGCCGCCCCCATTCATAATCTTGAAAACGATGATATTATCGGCAGCATCGCCTTTGTGGGCACCACCAGTGCATTCGAATTATTTCGCTTTGAAGCGGTGGTTGAGCGCCTTCAACAGGCCACAGCCCGCATCGAAAAAGGCGCCCACCTAGACAACGAACAAGAGGCCGATAACCCCTAAAAACGCTAAAAAAGCGAGCCCACATAAAAAGCAGAGCCCGACACAAGTCACTCTGCTTTTTATGTTATGGCACCAACGACTCTCCTTACGATCTCAACGTGTTCCCTCCTCCCTCATCGAGAAAAATCGCATAGCTTCACCCCGAAAATTCACACCGCTCTCTTTTTTGACACTTCGCTGAACACTTTTTGCGCATCATAAACGTGCGCCCCGTCCTTTTTAGGCCAAGGATTGTAAAGACATCTTTGCAAGCCTTTTTGACAGCAACAGAAAAAAGCCAATCAAAATCACCACTTAACAATAAAAGAGAAAATGGCACAAATAATGCTTAATCTCACATTATGAAAATAACTATATTATTTTTGGTTAAATTGGTTTAAAAATAGTCAAAAAACACAATATCAGAGAAAGAGGAACAAGATGAAAATTAAAAACATAGTCACCACATCACTCGCATTAACCCTGCTCCCACTCACAACAACCAGTTATGCTGATACCTCACCAATCAAAATAGGCGGGCTTGCCACGCTTTCTGGCGCCATGACCTTACCGGAAGCGCCAGCCGCCGCTCAAGCGGTCTTTGATCGCGTCAACAAAGAAGGCGGTATTCAAGGGCGAAAAATTGAATACCTACTGCAAGATGATAAAGGAGATGCGGGAGTGACGGCTCAAGCAGCTCGTGAACTGGTTGATTCTGATGGGGTTTTAGCCTTTGCGGGATCGGCCAGTCTGCAAGACTGTACCGTCAATGCCAGACTGTATGATCGCCGTGGTATCTTATCTTTACCAGGCGTTGCAGGCGAGTTCAGTTGTTATAAGAAAAAAGCCTTTGGCCCCGTCAGCGTAGGCCCAGCCAGAGGAACACTCGCAGCCCTGTACTTCACATCAGAAATCCTCAAAAAGAAAAATGTCTGCGCTTTCTTAATGGGCATTCCTTCACACGCAGCGGGAAATAAGTGGGCCGTCGCACAATATGAGAAGATGACAGGCAAAAAGCTCAAACTGCTAGACACGACCGTTCTCCCTAATGACGATATGACCCCCCATGTATTGGATGCTCGTTCGGCCAACTGCAACGCTATTGTCTTTTCTGGCGCAGAACAGATGGACCTTGCTTGGTTAAAAGCGATGGAGATGCAGAACCTCACCAAGATTACCACGGTTTTCCTAACCCCCGCCTACACATCAGGCTTTGCTAAAGCCGCAAAGGACTACCCGGGTAAGGTATATGCAAACTCAGAATACGAACCCTTCATGAGTAACAACCATGCCTTAGACGACTGGCGAAATCTCATGAACAAAGCCCATGTGCCACTCTCGTCTTTTGCACAGGGAGGGTATATCTCTGCCACCTTATTAGTCCAAGCCATGAAACAAATAAAAGGACCCATTACGCGTCAAAGCATCACTGCACAATTACGCAGTAGCACCGGAGCGAAAGCACTCACGAATCCATTAATGGGGACACCTTTGGATATGGCTAAGACGGCGGATCATCTGTCCAAATCCGCTACAAAATTCTTAGAGCTCAACAAAGGGCACTGGGATGTCGTCACCCCAAACTTTATTCGTATTGATACAAAATAACGCTATCCATAATGTCTTTTTAGAATAGGACTCTGCTTATGTTAGATACGATTGCATCAGGTCTCGTTATTGGTGCCGCCTATGCTTCTCTAGGACTCTGTATCACTCTACTTTCTCGCATGGGAGGCGTGGTCAACTTTGCCCAAACCACCATTGGCTTATTTGGTAGTTACAGCTTCTTAGTACTCAGTGATATCAAAACGCCACTGTGGTTAGCCGCCATCATCGGGATCATTATTAGCAGCCTAGTGGGTGCTTTTTCCGGGCTGATTATGGCCCGCTGGTTCAATGACAGTGATATTGGCACACGCTCTTCTGTGGCAATTGCTCTGATGGTGGGCTTTTTATCCCTAGGGACACGCTTGTTTGGGGACAGCCCCAGACAAGCACCCGCATTGTTTGAGCAACTCGGTATCACACTGGGGAATGTTAATTTAGATGGTGGGTTGGTTACCTCCTTGTTGCTGTCGATCATATTGGCGGCCAGTTTAGATCGATTTATCAACAAAACCCATATTGGTATTCGCTTACAAGCCTTTGCCGCTAAACCAACCACGGCTGAGTTAATTGGTATTCCCTCAAAAAAACTGACGATTCTCATCTGGAGCATTGCTGGTGGCATGTCGGCCTTGGCCATGCTCATCATTATTACCTCGTCAGCACGTAATGCCAATTATGCGTCTTTAAGCTTGCTGATCATCCCCGCTCTGTGCACTGCGCTAATTGGGGCGTTTCATCATTTTTATTGGACACTCATTGGTGGCTTAGTACTGGGCATATTAGAGGCCTTTATTCTGTCTAACTCGTTGATGGCGGCTTATGCTCAAACCATCTACCTGCCAGTGATCTTAATCATTCTTCTTTGGACAAAACGTAAGGATAAATGGGATGGTCAACGTGCTTAAAAAATACGCTTTAGGGGGCGATTGCGCCTTGCTCTTACTTGCGATCGCGAGTATTTGGTTATCGCCCTACTACACATTTCTGTTTACTTCCGTATTACTGACCGCCATTACCTGTTTAAGTATCGGGATTAGCACAGAACGTGCGGGAATCATTTCCCTGTGTCAGGTGGGCTTAAGTGGTGTCGGGGCTTGGGTGGCAATGTGGCTTGGTTTTCACTTTCCGAACATGCCCATTTTATTGATTTTGCTGTTAAGTGGCCTAAGCGCAGCAACCCTTGGTCTGTTATTAATTGTGCCAACACTTAGAGTAAGGGGCATTAACCTTGCCATCATCACCCTCTCATTTGCCTTGGCGATTTACATCGTTCTGACTCGGGTAGAGCTTCCTGGCATGATGGAAGGTTATAGCTTTGATCGGCCAGACTGGCTGTACGATGAAAAGCCCTATTTGCTCTTTGTGATTGCCATCACCTTTGTCATTAGTCGCGGGATTGTGTGGATTGAGCAACAACCCACTGGTGCCTCTTGGTTTGCCGTGCGTTATAGCGAACGAGCCGCCGCCTCCTTAGGTATTAATGTCTCGATTAGCAAGGTGATGGCTTTTGTATCAGGTGCCTTTATTGCGGGCATTTCTGGTTCATTACTCTTGATGCAACTGGGCAACATTACCTCACAAAACTTTGAGCCCTATGCATCACTCATCATCTTTGCGCTGGCAATTTTAGCAAAATCGCGCTTTCTTTCCGGCGCCTTGTTTGCAGGCGTATTAACTTGGTTTACCCCTCAGATCTTAAGCCTAGTCGGACTAGGGGAATGGAAAGACATTGCTGATCTGATGTTTGCGTGTGGAGCAATTTTTGCCCTCAGCCAAAATGCCAAGAACAAGGTCCCCTCGGCCAAAAATGCTCCTTCAGAGACGAAAAACAACAAAGCAGAAGCAAAACACCCAAAAGTGGATACAACCACGCGTATGCCATCTTTCCACTATGCTTCAATGTCACTGAAAAACGTCAGCTTGTCTTACGGTGCCGTCAAAGCCTTAAATAATGTCAGCTTTACATTGGCTCCGGGCAAAGTCACCGGACTCATTGGCCCTAATGGAGCAGGGAAATCTTCACTTGTTGATGTGATTAGTGGCTTTTGCCCGACGATGAGCGGTGAGATAACTCTTGAACAAGACAAATTAGACACCCAACCCGCGTTTAAACGCGCCAATATGGGGCTGCGCCGTACCTTCCAACAGGGTCGTGCTGTACCAGAATTGACCATCAAGCAATACATCCACCTTGCTTCTGGAAGACAATTCCAAGAGCACCGTTTACCAACACTGCTCAATCAACTCGCCTGTCCCCACCAAAACACCCTGATTGCACACATTGATGTCGGGACGCGACGCTTAGTGGAAATTGCTGGAGCCCTCATGTCTAAGCCTAAAGTCTTGCTATTAGACGAACCGGCTGCGGGAATGAGCTCGGTAGAATCGGAACACCTTGGTAACTTAATCCGTCAAATCCCTGCGTTATTTGGCTGCACGGTGCTGTTGATAGAGCACGATATGAGCCTAATCCGTCACGTCTGTAGCGATTTGATTGTCTTGGAATATGGTGAAGTCTTAGCCGCAGGGCCTGTTGAGGAAACGTTAAATGATCCGTCTGTTGTCGAAGCCTACTTAGGAGCAGCCTAATGAAAGGGATCCAATTACAAAACCTTCATATTCAACGCAGTGGCGCGTTAATCATCCGCGACCTTTCTCTCGATATTCCATGCGGCGAAATCACGGTGCTTCTGGGCCCGAATGGAGCAGGTAAAAGCACATTATTAGATGCCATTAGCCATGTTATTCCTACTCAACAAGGTTCCATTCATCTGCATGGTAACGCCATCGACCAATTAGGAAGATTAGAACGCGTTCGGGCTGGTTTGAGCTATGTGGAGCAAGGCCGCCAGATATTTTCTCACTTAAGTGTCGAACAGAATATTCGCGCGGCCTGTGACAATAAAGAACAAGCCGATCAGGGCATGGCACGCACATTAGAGCTTTTCCCTGAATTAGCAAAGCGTCTTAACACCGCTGCCGGAATGTTATCAGGGGGTGAACAGCAAATGATCGTGTTAGCTCGTTCCATCATTAAATCCCCCGATGTCATGTTAATTGATGAGCTGTCTCTAGGACTCGCCCCCATTGTGGTCAGTCGCTTCTTACCCATTTTAAAAGAGCTGAAACAAAGTGGCATGGCCATTTTATTGGTGGAACAGTTTGCCAATGCCGCATTAGAAGTGGGAGATCGAGCCGCGGTGCTAGTACATGGTGAATGCGTATTAAATGAGACCTGCGAAGCGTTAAGAGGTGATCATACCAGATTGCATAACGCTTATATGGGAATGCACTGATCTAACAGAAAGGGTCTAACAGAACACAACTCGCAGACCAAACCAACCATGAGGGGACAGAAAATGCTCAACGAATATGACTATATTGTCGTCGGTGCGGGCTCAGCAGGCTGTGTTGTCGCCGCTCAACTCGTCCATGCGAATGCGGGAAAAGTCTTGCTACTCGAAGCCGGTGAAAAAAACGATGGCATGCTGTTTGTAATGCCAGCGGGGGCCTTAAAAATCTTTCAAACCGCATCATGGCCTTACACCACACTCCCTATAAAAAATGCTAATAATAGAGAAATGCTGATCGCTCAAGGAAAAGGGCTGGGCGGCGGCAGTGCGGTCAATGGCATGATCTATATGCGCGGACAAAAAGAAGATTATGATGCCTGGGCAAGCCAGTGGGGGTGCGATCAGTGGTCCTATGAGAAGGTCTTGCCGTTTTATAAAAAAGCCGAAAATAATGAAAGCTTAGCTGATCAGTACCATGGAAACGACGGTTTGTTCCGCATCAGCGATAATCGTTATCGTCACCCGCTTACCATGGCATTTGTTCGTGCTGGACAAGAATTAGGCTTGCCATATATCACTGATTTTAACGGCGCGACCCAAGAAGGCATTGGTCTATACCAACTCGCCAGTTTCAATGGCACCCGTGGTAGCACCTCTCGTACTTATTTAGCCTCTGTCAAAAATAGTCCTAATATCGAGGTTATCACTCAAGCCACGGTGCATAAAATCCTTATCGAAGATAACCAAGCGAAAGGTGTGGTCGTCAGTATTGCCGGAGCCGAACCCATTGAGGTGCGCAGCCGAAAGGAGGTTATCTTAAGTTCTGGCACCTTTGGCAACCCTAAAATATTGATGTTGTCAGGCATTGGTCCCAAAGAGCATCTTGAGTCATTAAATATCCCGGTAAAAGCCGACCTCCCCGTTGGCAAAAATTTTCACGACCATTTGCACTTATCCATCAACGCTTCCATAAAAGGTAACAACAGTCTATATGGAGAAGATAAAGGCCTAAAATCACTGAAACATGCTTTAGAGTGGCTCATTTTAAAAAAAGGGTTACTGACGTCTAACGTATTAGAAGGGGCTGGCGTTGTCGATACCTGCGGACAAGGTCGGCCCGATATTCAGATGCACTTTCTCCCTGTATTGGATAATTTTGATAATACCCCAGGTGAAAAATCCGCTGCAGAACAGCATGGCATCACAATAAAAGTGGGCTATTTACAACCAAAATCTCGCGGCGAGGTCAGACTAAAGAGTAGCAATCCAAACGATATGGTTGAGATCGACACCAACTTTCTGGATCATCGAGAAGATGTGGACGCTCACATCAGGGCCGTACAATTAGGCCTAAAAATGTTTGCAACACCAGCCTTAAAATCACTGATCAAAGAGATCATCGTACCTGAGAACATCAACCCGGAAGATACCCAAGCCATAGAGGACTTTATACGCAGGGATATCAAAACCGTTTATCACCCAGGAGGTACCTGTTGCATGGGCAACAACCCGACAAACAGTGTCACGGATCAAGACCTAAAGGTCCATGGTATTCAACATTTACGCGTGATTGATCTTTCCATTTGTCCTCAAATCCCTAGCGGTAATACCAATGCAGTCGCCGTCATGATCGGTGAGAAAGGCACACAATCCATTCTAAATGATCTGGCCTAAGTCCTTTAAACAAAAAAACCACGAGGCTGATGCATCGTGGTTTTTTGATTTCTTTTTTTGATTTCCTAGAGAATAGCGAAGATTAAATGTATTCGACTTTCTCGATCTCATACACCGCTTCACCACTTGGGATTTTGACAGTGACTTCGTCACCCTCTTCTTTCCCAATAATGGCTTTTGCGATCGGAGACGCATAAGAAATTTTCTTCAATTTCACGTCTGCCTCATCGTCACCCACAATTTGATAGGTAACAGTGTCTTCGGTATCTACATTGAACAAGGTCACCGTCGTGCCAAAAACCACTTTCCCCGTGGCTGGCATCGCTTTGACATCAATCACTTGTGAGTCCGCTAATTTCCCTTCGATCTCTTTAATACGACCTTCTGTAAAGCCTTGTTCTTCACGCGCCGCGTGATATTCTGCATTTTCTTTTAAATCGCCATGTTCACGTGCTTCTGCAATATCAGCAATCACGCGAGGACGAACTACGGATTTAAGGTGGTTAAGCTCTTGGCGGAGACGAGCCTCTCCTTCCACCGTCATTGGTACTTTTTTCATTATTTCCCCAAGTGCAAATCTTGCAATCTTCTAACTTTGGTTTCACCTTTCAAGCTGATCGCCATACTTGTCGCTTCAGCACCGGCCAATGTCGTAGTGTAACAAACCTTGCGCAGTAATGCTGTACGGCGAATCACAGAAGAGTCGGCAATGGCTTGCGTTCCGGCAGTGGTATTAATGATGTAGTCAATTTCACCGTTTTTCAGCATATCAACAATATGCGGACGACCCTCGTTGACCTTATTGACTTTATCAACGGGCACACCATGGGCCGTTAAGTGTTTCGCCGTCCCTTCTGTTGCCACTAAATTAAAGCCTTGCTCAAGCAAACGACGCGCCACCTCCACGGCCCCATCTTTGTCCATATCACGGACACTGATAAAGGCACGACCAGACGTCGGTAACACCGTACCACCGCCTAATGCCGCTTTACCGAAGGCTTCGGCGAAGGTATCACCCACGCCCATCACTTCACCCGTTGACTTCATTTCAGGTCCAAGAATCGGATCGACACCCTGGAACTTATTGAATGGGAAAACGGCTTCTTTCACACTGTAGTAGGCGGGAATGATTTCTTCAGTAAAACCAAGCTCTGCTAGTGTCTTACCGGCCATAACCAAAGCGGCCACTTGTGCTAAAGAACGACCGATACACTTAGAAACGAAAGGCACGGTACGTGAGGCACGAGGGTTCACTTCGATTACATAAATTTCGCCATCTTGAACCGCAAGCTGCGTGTTCATCAAACCAACCACACCCAACTCAAGGGCCATGTTTTTGATCATTTCACGGATTTGATCTTGAACATCGCTAGACAGTGAGTAAGGTGGCAAAGAGCAGGCAGAGTCACCAGAGTGGACGCCAGCTTGCTCAATGTGCTGCATAATGCCGCCGATCACCACTTGATGACCATCACAGATACAGTCGATATCGATCTCAATGGCCGCATTCAAGAAGTGATCCAGTAACACAGGGCTGTCGTTGGAGACTTTTACCGCACTGGTCATGTAGCGCATCAGTTCTTTTTCGTTGTAGACGATTTCCATCGCACGACCACCTAGTACATAAGATGGACGGACCACAAGTGGGTAACCGATGTCAGCTGCTTTTGCCGCCGCCTGTTCAACACTGCGCACTGTCGCATTATGAGGCTGTTTGTAACCTAGGCGCTGAATCATGCTTTGGAAACGCTCACGGTCTTCGGCACGGTCAATCGACTCAGGTGTCGTACCGATGATCGGCACCCCTTCGTTCTGCAGCGCGCGGGCAATTTTCAGTGGCGTTTGTCCACCAAACTGCACAATCACCCCTGTGGGTTTTTCCGTGCGGACAATTTCTAGCACATCTTCTAGCGTGACTGGCTCGAAATACAAACGATCGGAGGTATCATAATCCGTCGATACTGTTTCTGGGTTACAGTTCACCATGATGGTTTCGTAACCGTCTTCACGTAATCCTAGTGCCGCGTGAACACAGCAGTAGTCAAACTCAATACCTTGGCCGATACGATTTGGACCGCCCCCTAGGATAATCACTTTTTCACGATCAGTCGGGGCCGCTTCACACTCGTCTTCATAAGTGGAGTACATGTACGCGGTATTGGTCGCAAATTCTGCCGCACAAGTGTCCACACGTTTGTAGACGGGGTGCACCTTCATCAAATAACGACGCTCACGCATGGACTTTTCTGTCACACTTAATAAGCTTGCAAGACGTGCATCAGAGAAGCCCTTGCGTTTTAGACGACGCAACACATCGTAGGTCATGTCGGCCAGACCTTTGTCTGCCAAGGCCACTTCTTCTTTGATCAAATCTTCAATTTGTACCAAGAACCAAGGGTCGATACCTGTGACTTGATAAACATCGTCAACAGACATGCCTGAACGGAACGCATCACCAATGTACCAAATACGGTCAGAGCCGGGTGATTGCAGTTCAAACGCCAATTTTTCTTTACTGTTTTCTTCACTGAAATCCAGCTGGGGATTAAACCCATCCGAGCCAGTTTCTAGGCCACGTAATGCTTTTTGTAGTGACTCTTGGAAGTTACGGCCAATCGCCATCACTTCACCGACTGACTTCATTTGCGTCGTCAGGCGGTCATTCGCTTGCGGGAATTTCTCGAACGTGAAACGCGGAATTTTCGTTACAACGTAGTCAATCGCAGGCTCGAAGCTGGCTGGTGTTTGCCCACCTGTGATGTCGTTTTTCAATTCATCCAAGGTGTAGCCGATGGCTAATTTCGCCGCGATTTTTGCAATAGGGAAACCCGTTGCTTTTGACGCCAAAGCAGAAGAGCGCGACACACGAGGGTTCATTTCGATGACCACCAAGCGGCCTGTCTTCGGATCCATGCCAAACTGAACGTTGGAACCACCAGTTTCAACACCGATTTCACGTAATACGGCCAACGAGGCATTACGCATGATTTGGTATTCTTTGTCGGTCAGGGTTTGCGCTGGGGCGACGGTGATTGAGTCACCTGTGTGTACCCCCATGGCGTCGAAGTTTTCGATGGCACAAACGATGATACAGTTGTCGTTCTTATCACGAACCACTTCCATTTCGTACTCTTTCCAACCGATCAAAGATTCATCGATCAGCAGTTCATTGGTTGGGGATAGATCCAAACCACGAGTACAGATTTCGTCGAACTCTTCCATGTTATAAGCGATACCACCACCGCTTCCGCCCATGGTGAAAGAAGGACGGATAATACAAGGGAAGCCCACTTCCGCTTGCACTTTCAGGGCTTCTTCCATGTTGTGTGCAATGCCAGCACGAGGACATTCCAAACCAATCGCTTTCATTGCCTCGTCAAAACGGTGACGATCTTCGGCTTTGTCGATGGCATCCGCTGTGGCACCGATCATTTCGCAGTTGTATTTTTCTAATACACCGTGGCGTTCAAGATCCAGCGCACAGTTCAGAGCGGTTTGCCCACCCATAGTTGGTAACACCGCATCTGGGCGCTCTTTCTCAATAATCTTCTCAACAGTTTGCCACTCAATCGGCTCAATGTAAGTGGCATCGGCCATGACAGGGTCGGTCATGATGGTCGCTGGGTTAGAGTTCACCAGAATAACGCGGAAGCCTTCTTCACGAAGTGCTTTACACGCTTGAGCACCGGAGTAGTCAAATTCACAGGCTTGACCGATGACAATAGGGCCTGCACCTAAAATTAAGACGCTTTTTATGTCAGTACGCTTTGGCATAGTATTCGTTCCTGCTCAGGCTTTGGTGGCTTTGATGTTTTCGATAAACTGATCGAACAGTGGCGCAACGTCGTGTGGCCCTGGGCTCGCTTCTGGGTGACCTTGGAAGCTAAACGCCTTTTTATCTGTTCGCGCAATACCTTGCAAAGAACCGTCGAACAAGGATTTGTGAGTCGCTTCAAGATTCGCAGGCAGCGTGTCTTCGTCCACCGCAAAACCGTGGTTTTGGCTGGTAATCATCACAGTGCCTTTTTTGATGTCTTGAACTGGGTGGTTAGCCCCATGGTGACCGAACTTCATTTTCTTAGTAGTTGCACCGCTAGCAAGGGCCAACAACTGGTGTCCAAGACAGATACCAAACACAGGAATGTCAGTCTCCAAGATGTCTTTGATAGCTTGGATCGCGTAATCACATGGTTCTGGATCACCCGGACCATTGGAAAGGAAAACCCCATCTGGATTAAGCGCAAGTACATCACTTGCTGGCGTTTTCGCTGGCACAACCGTCAAACGGCAGCCACGTTCGACCAACATACGCAAAATGTTTGTCTTCACGCCAAAATCATAAGCAACAACATGGAAGTCAAAAGACGCTGGAATGGTGTGACCGTTTACCAGATCCCAAGTAGACTCTGTCCACTGGTAAGAGACTTCTGAGGTCACCTCTTTCGCAAGGTCCATACCTTTTAGGCCAGGGAAAGCTCGCGCAGCAGCAATCGCCGCCTCTTCATCAAGATCATCACCTGCCATGATACAGCCCGCTTGCGCACCTTTTTCTCGCAAAATACGCGTGAGTTTACGTGTATCAATGTCGGCGATGCCGACTACCCCTTTGCGTTTTAGGTAAACATCTAAGTCTTCCTCTTTACGCCAACTGCTTGCCAGTAATGGTAAGTCACGGATAATTAACCCCTCACACCATACTTGTTTGGATTCTTCGTCTTCAGAGTTAACGCCAGTGTTGCCAATGTGGGGATAGGTCAGAGTGACCATTTGTCGAGCATAGGAAGGATCAGTAAGAATTTCTTGATAACCAGTCATCGAAGTGTTAAATACTACTTCGGCGGTTGAGGAGCCATCTGCTCCGATCGACACCCCTTTAAAAATTGTGCCATCTTCCAGAGCCAGAATCGCTGATGTTGCCAAAGGAACCTCCCATTTAGAGCCTATCAGGTTGCAAAAAAGCGAGATAAACCGGCGGCTCATCTCGCTTTTAAGAAATTGCGTTTTTGCCGTTCATCTATTGACCAAATATCAATAGAACTCGCGTTCAAAAAATCTGCCCAATTCTACTCTGATACACCCATGGCGTCCACTCAATAGCGTCAAAAATAGGTAAAAACTCACGATTAAAGCAAATTCACTCTTGACTTTTTGGTCAGGATTAATTTCAGGTACGACCTACGACTAGCACAACAACCCATCGGCAACCTTTTGTGTGGCTTCGTAGCCTTCAAGATTCGCCAATACGCCAAGGGCAAACGCCATGGCTGTTGCTGGGCCTTGACTGGTAATAATATTGCCATCCATCACCACAGGCTGATCAGAAACATATTCCGCACCCGTTAACCCTTTTTCAAAACTAGGATAGCAAGTAGCCTGTTTATCAACCACAAAACCATGGGTACCAAATACTAGTGCTGGTGAGGCACAAATGGCGCAGAGTAGCGCATCCTGAATATCGTGTTTTTCCAACATATCGATCAAAAGCTCACAGTCACGTAGATGCTCTGCCCCAGGCATTCCGCCAGGCAGAACAATAGCATCGTATTGTTTGTCCGCCACATCGGTCAATAGCACGTCCGCTTCTAGCTTACTCCCAAACGCCATTGTCACTTGCTTAGCCTCTTCTATACTGGCGACTGTCACCTCGACACCACCACGGCGTAGTACATCAATAATGGTAATGGCTTCAATATCTTCACTGCCATTGGCAATGGGAACTAATACGTTACTCATGGTCTTTCTCCTTGATATGAAATGGTTAGATTAAACAACAGCGCCGCTTCATTACCCTGCTCGCTTTGATAGTAGTTTTTACGCCGTCCCATCAATTCAAAGCCAAGCGATTTATATAGGGTAATCGCGCCTAAGTTCGATTCCCGCACCTCAAGTAAACACTCACTGACAGGCTGTTCTCTGCTCATATTTTGCCGCTTGATAGCGTCGAACCAATGTGCCATCAATTTTCTTGCTAAGCCTTGTCGACGAAAAAAACGATCAACCACAATGAGCTCAAGTTCAGATTGCTCAAATAACATGGACGCCGTCAGCCAAGCAGAAATGTTTATACTACCCTGCTCATCACAACTTTCAATGACCCAGTTTTGGCGAGTCGCCAAGGCGTCTTTGATCAGATTCTCCCCCCAAGGATGTGGATTAGAATCCATATCAAGGAGCACAATCGCCTCAAGATCCTCTATTGAGGCGGAACGAATACGATGCTGCGGCAAGTTAACTGTATGGATCATTTACACAACTCCAAATCGTGTCACACCGATAAATTATTAGAAAAGGGCTGTTTGCATGATTTGCCATGCTTCTTTGCGCAACTCAGGAATACGAAATAACTCAGGTAGACTGACAATACGAGCGACCGGGAAGGCGTTTAATGGGCTGTCACTTGGTAGTTCATCAAATAGCTCGCCAATGCTAGCACCAGCTAGCACTATTTTAGGCGGTGATAGGAAGGACTTACTAACACGCTGTACGAAGCCTTCTAACGCACCCAACAACCAATCTTGACGCGGTACAAAGTATGGATTTCTAAGACCACCAGGCCACGATAAGGCACTGCTCGACCACTCTTCAATCGGCTGTTTTAAAAGTGCTTGGCCCATTTTCAATGCTAAGCGCTCAATGTCTTCCTGCTGAGTGAACGCCGTTGGCACCTCTGTCAAAATAAGCAACTGATTCGCCAGGGCAAACGCACGCAGTTCAAGACGCATGATCTTACGTTTAGTCGGCTCAGCGTCTTCTACGGGGACATCAATGTCGACGGCGTACTCTTCGATTGGCTGCAGATCTTCGACAATAATATCGGGGCCAGCATTAAGCTGCTCACGCAAATTGGCAACAGATTGTTCTTTCGCTTCAGGCGCCACCACTTGCGGCGGCTTTTCAACCACACCAAAGCCTTGCATCTGATCCGCAATCACTTGAGTTTTAGCAACTGGCTCAAACGCTTGATCCATCGGCCAAGGATTAGCGGGATAAAAAACCGTTCCCGATGCGACCTGATTGTCTGGCAGCCAAGTCATCACCCCAATTTGGGCCAAGCAATGCACCTGAAACGCCTGCTGATGATCCAATTCCTGCGTCATAACACCCTTTATTTCAACGAAAAAGACAATGATCACACCACAAAAACAAGGATGCTCTCATTAAATCGACATGCTTATAAAAACAATCTATGTGCTTTTGCCAAACAGCCGACGACCAAAGAGCATTTACCAAACAAAGTGCGCTAATAGCTGCATCACCGCAAACGCCGCAACACCGGCGAGAATATCGTCAATCATAATACCAAAACCGCCATGAACATTTTTATCAAACCAAGAAATCGGCCAAGGTTTCAAAATATCAAATAAACGGAATAACACAAACCCCACGGCAATATACAGCCAGCCCGTTGGCGCTAACCACATGGTAATCCAAAAGCCGACAAACTCATCCCATACAATACCAGAATGATCGTGTACTCCTAGGTCTTTGGCCGTTTTATGGCACAGAAAAATACCCAATAAAGAAGCCGCAACCAACATAAAAAAATACTGAATATCAGACAAATACTGCCAAATAAAAAAGAAAGGAATAATCGCCGCTAAAGTACCAAACGTACCCGGAGCTTTAGGGGCAGCCCCCGATCCTAAGCCAAAGGCAAGAAAATGAATAGGATTACGCCAAATCGACGCAGGAACAGGATGTGTCATGAATAATGTCCGTTAATTATCGTCAAGAGCTTTGCACAGCTTTTACACGCGCCAATGCCCTACTAAAAATGCTGCCAACCACCAAGATCGCCATCGTATCCGTTAATGGTAAAGCCAGACTCAACAATAGTCCCAACTTTCACACAGGGTAGATGCAACGTTTGAATGATCAGTTGAATGTCTTGGGCAGCGCTTGATGGGGCAGTAAAACACAACTCATAATCATCACCACCTGTTAAGGCTAATGATAACGCCGACTCGGGTTGCCACGCCACTAACTCTGACGAAATTGGCAAAGCGTTTGCTTCCAAATGCGCTCCCACGTTGGAAGCCGTTAAAATATGCTGAATATCTTGTGCTAAGCCATCGGAAATATCCATCATGGAATGCACAACACGTTTAAGCGCCATACCAGCAATTAAGCGAGGTTGAGGCCGCCAAAAGCGCTCATAAAAATAATCAAATCGTTCACTGGTCACATGCAGCTCTCCAGTCACGATTGGAACAGCGGCAGCGGCATCGCCCAATAAACCAGTGATGTAGATATCGTCACCGACTTTGGCATTAGCTCGTAATGGTACTTGATCAGCCTCCACGTATCCATGTACTTGCAAAGTAAGGGTTAACGGCCCTTTAGTGGTATCTCCACCCACTAGAATCAGCCCTATTGGTTCGGCCAACTCCGCCATCCCTTGGGCTAACCCTGCTAACCACTGGGGATCCGACTCCTGAATCGTCAGTCCCAAGGTAAAAAAAGCGGGCTTTGCCCCCATAGCAGCCAAGTCGCTCACACAGGTTGCCACCGCTCGATAACCAATATCCACAGGATCCGCATCAAAAGGAAAATGTCGCCCTTCCACCAAGGTATCCATGGAAAACACTAGACTTTGCCCTGCTGGCACCTGTACCTGAGCGCAATCGTCCCCAATCCCCAGCAAAATATCCTCACGACCACGCGTATTCGCCATCATCGAGGCCTGGAAGATATGTTTGATCAACTCGAATTCTTTCAAAAACCTACCCTTACTACTGACATAACCGACCAGATCATCATCCTGATGTTTGGCAAGTGTAATGTGAAAGCAGAAGGATACTAGATTGTGGAGTGGATGTCAGAAGCAAAACAAGGCCTATCGCGTGATAACGGACCGCCCCTGATTTGTGACGTTAACGTTTATTGAAGAAATTTATCACCAAAGTACACTCCCAGAGAATGGTGTTTTTTTGAAAGACGCTCGAGAGGACAGCAACACCTCAAACGGTTAAAATCTCAAAAAGCCGCTAAGCTGTAGATCTCAACGCTCTCTTCTTAAGTGAACAACACAGGACATCGACCAGGGATTTTTATAAAAATAAAGAAGGTATCGTCTAATAAGAAACACCTTTTCAATTACTCTTCACCCTATGTCCAGATTACATATTGAGCAGTAATCTATATTGTTGGCTTTCAGAAAAAAAGAAAAAACAGAGTGGAGTCAGACTTCTAAGAATGGCACTGTTAAATTGTTATTGGCTGAGTCACCGCTTGATGGATATTAGCATTAGCCACATCAAATATTTTTTCTGCTAACTGAATAGACTCTTGTCTATGAGCAATCACCACTCGTGTGACACCTAATTGACAACATCAATATAAGAATAAGGTTTGAAGCTAGCATTAACGAAGGAGCCAAATAGAAAAACATACTCTATTGGAAAAATATTATTTCTTGCAACAACTCCTCTCCTAAAAATCAAACGCTTACCTTTTCTTTAGAGATCTATGATGAGCAAAAATAAAGTTTTCCTCTACTATAGAAACTCCAAAATAGCGAATTATTTTCCTGTTTTAGTTCAGGTAAAAAAACAAAAAAATTTAATGATGAATTAATTTATCCGCCCACTCTCCCAAAAAATAACTTACTTTGTATAATATAAGTATTGATATTATAACAATAGGATAGATTGACCATCCTATATTATCTTTTTTATTGCGATACCTAGCAGCTACAACCACTCCTAAAAAAACATACCATATTAATAAAAACAACTCAGGTATTTGCACTGAGAAGATAACACCAAATAGAGATGGAAGTATAAGCCCTGTAAAAATAACTATACGGTTTTTTCCTAGAAAAACCAAAAGCCTCTCGAAAAATTTCAACATCACAAAACACCTCTTTATATTTTCCATAAGTAGTGCAGAGCCATTATTAAATAGCTCTGCACTTTCTTGGCTCGTGAATCCAACCATTCACCAATCTCATAACTCGCATAGCCTATACCTCATCCCACAACAGCTCCAACTGGCCCACCTTCGACAAACCCCGCAATAGCACCTGCACTAGCTCCAGAAACTGCATTTATTTCGTCATTTGAGAGAGGTAAAAATTAAGAATAATTATTTAATAATATGAACCGAGTGCCTTCTAAATGTAGGTAAGTTTTTGTACCCACAATAGAAAGTCTAATAGTCATCCATGACAGTAATATTTTATAAAAATATAAAACCTTATAGAAACCAGAGAAATCATAGTAAACTAAATTGTGAATAATTTATCACCCCTTTTGGGGCTATTTTTGCTCCTTAATATCTAAACCAGCACGAAGTAACAGTATTTTTAAGTGATCATTAATCAGCTCAAGGCGATCTTGTAGACGATGATTGAAGGTCAGCCCCACAACGGCAATACCAATACCTAACGCCGTTGCATATAAAGCCGAACCAATACTCTTAGACACCAAACTAGGGTCAGATACTCCAGACTCCGCCAACGCTTTGAATGTATCAATAATACCAAAAATAGTGCCCAGCAAACCAAGCAATGGAGCCCCGGCAACGATAGCCTCTAAAATCCACAACCTTTTGACGAGCAGCCCTCTCATTGAGATGTAAATGGCTTGGCTTAAATCTTCCAATTCATTATGGGAACTGACTTCGCCAACCCCTTCAAAAAACTCTTTCAGTAGAGCAAGAGGTAAACAATTCTTACTTCGAACTGTCTCCGGAATATCATCAAATTGGCGAATCCGCTGTTTTAATACTTTTTCAAGCTTACGAGACTGACGCAAGGTAAACGAAAAATAAATACTTCTCTCAACAATAACAAAAACACCAACAATGGAAGCAAAATACATGATGTAAAATGTTGCGTCATGTATAAAATTCATATCTATATTCATGAAAAACCCTATTAACAATAAAAAATTGATTTGAAAACAATTTTTCTTAGACTAAATTAAAAACTAGCTTCTAGTGAAACCTCAAAAAAACGCTCCTCCCCCACTAAATATCGTGGGCTACTCGCTTTATAGGTATTACCATTACTTGTATGTTTTTGTGAAGAGAAAGAGTTCGAATCAACACCAGAAAGGTAGTCTTTATTGAGCAAGTTATTGACAGATAAACGCACTGTTGGTTTTTTTATTGTCGTAGATACATATGGAATACGATAGCCTAGCGAAAGATCAAGAATACCGTAACCAGGAATAGACTGTTCGTTTGTCATATCGCCGTATTGTTTCCCTACAATATGCTCAGCTAGTGACCCATAATAGATACCATTATCATATCCTAACATAAGGTTAAGTATATGCTTTGGTACCCCAGCAACTTGATTACCTTTTGTTGGCAAAGTCACGCCATTAGAGGATATATCATTTTTTTGCTCAGACTTTGTATAAGTATAAGAAGCATAATAATTAAAGTTCTGAGGAAGCAGACCACTAAGCTCAAGTTCTATTCCCGAGTTAACCACTTTACCAATATTTTTCATAATATATTGGTTATCACTGTTTTTAGTAGAAATTTGTCTATTCGTAAAGGCTAAATGATAGAGTGTAGCACTGTAGTTGATAGCATCTGATTGATAACGCCAGCCTAACTCATTATTCCAACTTAGCTCTGGTTTTGTACTAATAGAATCACCAGCATTATAAAGAGCATAATTTTGTGGTGTACGCATATTTTCAGATACATTATAAAAAACCGAATTATTATTATTCACTTGATATTTAACACTTGCATTCGGTAATACATGGGAATAAGTGGCCGACACTTTTTTAGGTTGATCAAACAAGCTTCCTTTATTATTACCTTCGCGCTTAACATGGGTATAATTTACACCTCCAAATAAAGTCAAATTATCGGTGGCATTCCAAGTATCATTTAAGAAAATCTTTTGCGCTGGCGTAATCGTAATATACTGGCGCCCTTGAACGGTTCTACCATTCGCATCTTTCACTTGATTAGGGTTATCGAAATTAGCCCATATATCTGATGGACTACCATCACTATTAAGAGGAATATAAGGCTTACTTTGACGTTGTCTTGCTCGTTCATACCAGTAGCCCACTTCAACATTATTGACCATACTGGAAGCCCAATCGAATTTTGTCGTAATACCTGGGCGCCAGGTTTCAGTCCAAAAGGGGCGATAGTAGCTACCTGATGTCAATACGCCATCTTCTTTATATTGATTTGAAGTTTTTAGATTACTAAGATCATATATGCCACCTTTATTAGAACCACTGTTTAGATTCTGAATAAATGCTGACGCCCCTCCACCATTTGCCACATAGAAATAGGGAGAAACGGTAAAAAGCAAAGAGTCACTAATATGAAACCGTCCAGTAACGGAAGAGGTGATATTTTCAAACGGGTTCTGAGCTTGCTTATAATAGCTACCTGAAATATATCGAGAGCCATTTTTAGTTTTAGTTTCTATTCTATCAGGAAGGTCGAATTTGTGGTTGGCATGATATTGAGATAATGTTGGTGTTCCATATTCAATACCTTCTTGCCTATGCCATTTAATAATAGCATTAACGCTATTTCCATCATCTCCTCTCCAAAGAGAGTTAAGCTCTATTTTATCTGCTTTTATATCACCAGGACCTTTCCATTTTTCCGAGGTGGCGTGAGACAGAGATAAATAGTTTTCAAAACCACCAATATTACCAGTATTGAAACGTACAAATGTTTTCTTTAAGTTATGACTGCCGAAAATCTGTTTAACAAAAGCCCCTGAATCTTTCGTTGGTCTTACAGAAACCAATCCTATATTGCCACCACTAGATCCTATATGGGGAGCATCGCTGTCTGACGTACCTTGAGTAACAAAAACTTCCTCCAGATTTTCAGGGTCACCTAACAAGTTAGGATATACCTTATAATTGCCTGAGTCATTAATAGGAATACCATCCATTGTCACTCCTATTTGGCTTGCATCCATGCCTCGCATAGTGAATTGAAAACCACTAAGACCCGTATCATCATTACTGATAACAGACATACCAGGTGTATATTTTAATTTATCAATGCCATTTTCTGTCGACGCCTGTTTATTCAATGCTTCCTTTGTGACGGTAGAACGAGCTTTGGCAGCGTCTTCCTGGACCATTTGTCCGCTGTCCTTCGCTTGTCCTTCCACACTCACTGTGCCGACATCGACTGAGTCACTAGCAAATACATAGCTGGATACGCTACCAATTAAGCCAACGCCCATTAGTCCTAGGAAAAACCTACCATTGTTCATTTATTAACTCCTCTTAATAATTTATGAACGGATCGTCAACTCATTGATACCTTATTGACCAACCGTATATACAAATGTCGCTGTAAATCGATAATAGTTATGTCCATCAAAACTACCTTTTGGAAAAGGTGCCACGTGTTCTATCCGTCTTAGACTTTGATAAGCTGCTCTATTAAGCAACATACTACGAGATTTTTTTTCTATCCCTCGATCTATAATATTTCCCGCTCTATCTACTTTAAGCCATACAACAACACTTCCTTGTGGTCGTTGTAATGAGGCCGCTCTCCCTCTTGGATATTGCTTATAGTTTTCCAATTCTGAACGTATGTTTTGTATATATTCAGCCTCTAACGAAGGTGATTGATTTGAAGAGGCATGCATGCCTTTTTCTTTAGAAATCACTTCAGAGCCTACTTTCCCTGATATTTTTTTATCAGATCGAGTTTTCATTAACGATTTTTCATTATTAGCCACTTTATTTTTATCTGTTTTTATATTTTTAATTTTTGGAGATGCTTTAACCGGCTTTGGTTTGGGCTTTTCAACCGGCTTTGGTTTGGGCTTCTCAACCGGCTTTGGCTTTGGTTTCTCAACCGGCTTTGGCTTTGGTTTCTCAACCGGCTTTGGCTTTGGTTTCTCAACCGGCTTTGGCTTTGGTTTCTCAACCGGCTTTGGCTTTGGTTTCTCAACCGGTTTTGGTTTTGGCTTCTCAACCGGCTTTGGCTTTGGCTTCTCAACCGGTTTTGGCTTTGGTTTCTCAACCAACCTTGGTTTTGGCTTCTCAACTGGCTTTGGCGTTTCTTCTATCTTCTTTTCTGGCGGCTCAACAGGCTGAGGTGGTGGCGTTTCTATTACCTTTGGCCGAGGAGTTTCAACAGGGTTAGGAGCTGAGCTTGAAGTATTAGCATAAGCAGCATTCACAAGGGCGACATTAACAGTTGATAGGTCATATTTTTGTTTTA
This sequence comes from Marinomonas sp. 63XJN7_7_ISO-PGPR-S23-202, assembly GCF_056173505.1. Taxonomy (NCBI): domain Bacteria; kingdom Pseudomonadati; phylum Pseudomonadota; class Gammaproteobacteria; order Oceanospirillales; family Oceanospirillaceae; genus Marinomonas; species Marinomonas sp. 63XJN7_7_ISO-PGPR-S23-202. Next base: position 4,591,488 of record NZ_CM149677.1, read on the forward strand.
TGTCTAATGAAGGTTGCTGTATCAAATATAGACAAAAACCTAACACTATAAAAACTGGCAAACATGCCAGAAAATAACGATTTTTATATATAAAAAACATATTGTCGTTCTTATTAGTTTTTATTTTTTGTTGCGATAGAAATGGATTTAAAGCCACTGCCTTTTAGCAAATCCATTATCGACACTAAGCGCTGGACGTCGATTCCTTTATCGCATCGAATAATAATCACTAAATTTTTATTCTTCTCTTTTAGCTGCTTTAAACTATCAAGCATTTTGCTTTTCGATATATCTTTCCCATCTAACTGCAATCTGTCATTTTTGCCCAAGGTGATAATAGCGTTATTTTGAGGCTTTAATACTTGAGCGTGGCCTGATTCAGGAAGAGATGTTTTAATTCCCAATGCAGGTATAACATTCAAGCTAATCAAAATAAAAAAAACCAATAAAAACATCATCACATCAATCATTGGAATAATTTCAATATGAAGACGCTTCTTAGTGGGCTCGTTCCAACTTCGCATAATTTAAAACACCATTAAAATGACAATAAAAATCTATACAGCACTAAAAATTTAGACTGCAAAAAATAAAAAACGCTTATCAATCCTGACTGCTTGGTCATAGTAGTTTTTTATAATGACAAAAAAACGACAAAAAAATTACACCATAATTAAAAAGAGAAGTTAAAAAGCGAAATAGGTTATATAAAAAATTGTTTTGATATTTTTTATAGAGGAATCAATAAGATAGAAAAAGATTAGCAGATAAAATTAAATACTTTATTTGGCTACAAAAATATTTTTAATGGTGCCTATTACTAGAAGGGTAATGGAATAAAACCTAATATACTCGATAACTATCCATGTGGCTGTCCGAAAGAAAGAAGGGGCTGCAGCCCCTACTTTTCTGGAATGGTCACTCCCTCTGGAACAATCACAAAAAACTTAAATTCAGCCTTAGATTGTTGCTCCAATTCAACCAGTTTTTCAATGATGTGTGCAGTCAGCACATGCCCTTTAGACAGCAAAAAAGCCCCTTTATGGTTTTCTAGGTTTCTCGATAACACCATGCCAGGAACCAACTGTTGCGACCAGATTCGCTGGTCATTGATGGGTTCCTCTAATTGATAAGTCGACAACACTACTTTCAGGGTTTCGACAATATCTGCTGCGTAATTTTCACCCACTCGAGCACTTAAATAACGCAATGCTTCAACATGAGTTAAAGGCTCTGCTAGCATCCGACCATTCATCAATTCTATGTAGTCGTTCGCTACTGTTAATATTTGCGCACTCCTCGATATAAACTTTTCCCAGTCCCCATTAGGAAAGCCTTTACCATTTAAGTATTCTTTATGCTGAAGAATAACTTCAGCCATCGGCCATAGTTGCCGAACACAGGTTAATAAGGTACTGCCCATCATAGGATACTGTTCGTATTCTTCCTTTTGCTCGGGTGTTAATTCCTCGTATGGAATTTTCAGAATCTCATCAGACAAACACACTTGACCGATATAGCGCATTTTGGCCGCGCCTTGTAGAACATCCACTTCTTTCTCAGTCATCTGCAAACGAGTGCCCATATCTCTTACCAATGATACAATATCAGGCACATGTATCTCAGATTTAGGCTGACGCATGTCCAGCAACCCAGCGAACAAATCAATGACATTACGGTAGTTTTCTTTTAAGTTTTCATTAATTTGAATAATTTTGGAGGAGCGTTCCTTCACGGTCGCTTCTAAAGAGTCATTCAGCGCTTTAAGCTTCGTATTTTGTTCTTGTACCACACGTTGTAATTGCGCATTTTGTTTCTTTAGTTGGGTGTTTGTCAGCGCACTTTCCACTAAAGATATTAAGCTCTCATCGTCCCACGGCTTTTCAACATAGTGAGAGACTTTTCCTCGATTCACGGCATCCACAATCGCACTTATATCGGCATAACCAGTAAGGAGAATACGGGTTGTGTCTGGGTAGGTGTCGGCGACAATCGCCAGAAATTCGGGCCCTGTCATCTCGGGCATACGTGCGTCACTAATGATCACATCAATGGTGTGCTCTTTAAGAGTGTCCAGTCCTTCTTGACCACTATTGGCAATGTATATGGTGCACTTGAGTTTACGGAAGAGCCGACGCAGGGATGAAAGCACATTTGCCTCGTCATCGACCAGTAATATACTGGGAACCTCTACCACATGAGTCTGATCAATCATTGTATTTGTCATCTTCACTCTCCCTCTTCAGAGATCGTTGTACTGCTACCTCAGGTAAGGCAACCAAATACTAAATACCGTGCCTATACCAAGCTCACTCGTTACATCGATCGTGCCGTTATGCGCTTCAACGATTCCATAAGAAATAGACAAGCCCAACCCTGTCCCTACCCCCACTTCTTTCGTTGTAAAGAAAGGGTTAAAAATAGAGTCCAAGTGTTTGGGATCAATGCCACTGCCATTATCGGCGACACTAATCTGTACACCGTTCTCTTTATTCTCAACACTCACCGTCAACTTACCCTGCTCATTCATCGCATGAGAAGCGTTCACGAACAGGTTTAAAAACACCTGCAACAATTCGCCACTTTTCCCCATCACAGGTTGAACAGTTTCCATTTTTTTGATGACTTTTCCCTTATATTTAAGCTCGTTATGGGCCATGTTTAAGGCTTCATCAATGATGCTAACAATATCGCACTGCTCTTTTTGATGATCCGATTGCCGCGAAAAGCGCTTTAACCCACCCACAATATCCAGAATTCTTTTCACACCATGTTGGGACTCTTCGAGTAAGCTCTTACTATCCTCCAACAAAAACTCCATATCAATATCCCGCCACAGGGTATCCAACACTTTAGCCGATTCACTTAGCGAGTCACATCTTAACAAGGCCTGATCCACCAATGACTTTACCGCTGTCACATACTCAACAAAATCATCAACATACCCACTCAAGGCCCCCATATTGCTTTTAATAAATCCCATCGGATTATTAATTTCGTGTGCAATACCTGCTGATAACTGACCAACGGTAGCCATTTTTTCCGATTGCACTAACTTTTTTTGGGTCTCTTTCAGCGCATCATTGGCAACTTTGACGTTTTCATAGCTCGCCAACAATTTATCTTCTTGATAACGGTGTTCCATCATAATCGCCAGCTGCTTCATACCAACGCGGAACATTTCGATTTCTTTTTGCTGTCTTGATGTTAACCCTTGGCTAAACAAAATAATGATGCCACTAAGATAGTCCAAGCTGATAATGGGCAGAGCCACTGCCGTATCGATGGCGACGTTATCAATCGTCACCGCTACCGTTTGAAAATGCGTTCTTCTTGACTCTCTAACCTTCTCCTCAATCTCACAGGCCAACAAATCTAAGTCGGAGCGAGCAATAGAAGCATTTCCCATACTTAAATTTTCTTCATTACGCAGTAAATCAGAACGAAAATCCGCTTGATTAGGATCAAAGGGAAAATGAAAGTACACAGCAAATGGCACTTCACTCAAGCGCAACATATCCTTCACTATCGTTGGCAAAAAGTCCCGTAATCGCGGTTTTTCAAGGCCATAACGGCCAATGTGAATAAGAAACTTATTTTCTCGCAGAGCCAGTTCCAGGGATTCCACATTGTCATTCAAAGATTGATTGGCCAAATGGAGTTCTCGACTTTTGTCCTCGAGGATACTCTCAGCTCTTTTGCGAGCGGTGCGTTCACGTAAAAAAGCCGCTTCATAATCCATGATCGCCCCCCTGAAAATTTAGTCTTGCTTGACCTGTTCTTGCTCGACCAGCAATAGACAGTGATCTGCCCCTTCATGCATACAACATTCATGTGTTATGGAAACAGACATTCCAAAACTTTCCGCCGCCTGATGCACCAAGCCAATGGCTAATAAACACATTTTACGAGGCGACTGATAATATAGCTTCACGCCTGTATCAAACTTCTCTTGAACAATTAATTTAGGTGTCACCGCATCAGGGTAGAGCTTATGTACTTCCACGTGAATCACAGAATCCACCGCCTCTAACAGCGTCCAAAGATCCGGGTAATCTCTCATTGAGGGCGGCAAGCTGTGCATTAGACCTTTATACAAATAACGACCAAAGGCTTCGACGAGTTGATTCACCGGGATATTGGTGTCATCTGACAAAGCAACCACCAGAGACAGAATCTCTTGGTCATCATAGTTTTCAGATGCGGTATAAATACCGCCGCTGGGTAAGTCACAATTTGCCAGCAAGGTTTCCCAACATGAAATCCCAAATTGCTCTTCCACCATTTCTTGGAAGTTAGTAAAAACGCTTCCTCTCATACGCTTTCTCACTTTGATCGCCTACTCTCTTTTCAGGTTAGTCAAAAGCTGGCGGAATGCTTATGGGGTTTTGGTGTTGATACGTAATATTTTGTTTAACTTGAAAGGGTTAGAGAAAGGACGAACAGCTGACATAAAAAACCCCATTATTCACTAACGAATAATGGGGTTTTAAACTATCAGTTAATCATACTTTCGGTGAGCATTAACTCACCGTTTATTGATTACTTATTGGACTGTCGACGAGCAGCGATTTCTTCACGACGAAGACGCTGAGCCAGCTTATCCAAAATACCATTGACATATTTATGGCTTTCGGTTGCGCCAAAGCCTTTCGCCAATTCCACGCCTTCGTTGATCGCAACACGATAGGGAACATCCAAACGCTCAGACAATTCAAACGCGCCAAGGCGTAACACAGCCAATTCAATGGGATCGAGCTCGCTCAAAGGGCGATCTAACAACTCTTCGAACAGGTCATCCAGTTTTTTTGCACGGCTGGTAACGCCCTGCAGCAATTCACGAAAATACAGCTTGTCACAAGCACTCATGTCTTGATCCAAGGTGAATTGTGTTTCGATCTCACTAACAGAAGATTGGTTCATCTGCCATTGGTAGACCGCTTGTAATGCCAAACCACGAGACGCGCTGCGCATCTGAGAACGTGAAGGTTTTTTATCCTTACGTTTCGGTGCCGGGTTTTGGTCGTTGGTTGTTTCCACTTCGCTCATTTTTTGCCTCAGTTATCCAGACTACGTAGGACAGCCACGGTCTCAAGAGCAGAGATTGCCGCTTCTGCCCCTTTGTTGCCCGCTTTCGTGCCCGCACGCTCAATCGCCTGCTCAATGGTGTCGACGGTTAACACGCCAAACGACACCGGAATACCATATTGTAATGCAACGTGGCTAAGGCCACTCACACATTCACCTGCCACATACTCAAAATGCGGCGTACCACCTCGAATGACCGCACCTAATGCAATGATGCCATCGTACTTACCTTGATCCGCTACTTTCTTAACGATCACCGGAATCTCAAAGGCACCAGGGGCACGAACAATCGTCAAATCTTCTTTGCGAATACCATGACGAATCAAAGTATCAACCGCACCATCTAACAAACTTTCAACAACATAGCTGTTAAAACGGCCAACTACGAGCGCAAATTTCGCACCAGGCGCTGAAAAATGCCCTTCGTAAGTCGTAATATCCTTCATGACAACCTCTCTTCTAATCTTGCTTAACGGTTGCGTCAGGCGCCCCCGCGTAAGGAATAAACTCTACTGCTTCAAGGTCAAACCCTGTCACGGAGAACTTTTTAGGCGAGCTTAGTAAGCACATTTTACGAATGCCAAGGTCGCGCAAAATTTGTGATCCAGTCCCAACCGTCAAATACGTACCGGAACCACTCTGATCCGGCCCTTTACCTGCCGGTGGATGAATCGATGTGGCAAAGCTACTCGCTAAATCCATCGGTTTGTCATGGGTGTCCACTAAGACAACCACACCTTTGCCAGCGTGCCCGATATAATCCAATGCTTTACTCATGGACCAACGCGGCTCATCCGATTCACCAATAATGCCAGCAAAATCACGTGCTGGATCCGCCACATGCACACGCACTAACGTCGGTTCATCCGCAGCAATCTCACCCTTCACAAACGCAAGGTGAGAAAGCCCTTGAACGGTATCGCGATAAGTAATTAAGTTGAACTCGCCCGCTTCCGTTTGTACCACGCTCTCGCTTTCACGTTCTACGGTGGTCTCATTTAACGTGCGATAATGGATCAGGTCAGCGATTGTACCAATTTTTAAGCCATGTTTCTCGGCAAACTTCTCTAAATCTGGTCTTCTTGCCATAGTGCCATCGTCATTAATGATTTCCACGATCACAGAGGCCCCTTCGTAGCCTGCCATACGCGCTAAATCACATCCGGCTTCTGTATGACCCGCTCGACTTAATACCCCGCCCGCACGAGCCATCAATGGGAAAACATGACCTGGCTGAACGATATCGGAAGGTTTGGCATTCGCCATTACGGCACGTTTTACCGTCAGTGCACGATCGGCTGCCGAAATACCAGTGGTTACCCCTTCAGCCGCTTCGATAGACAGCGTGAAATTGGTGGAATACACCGTACCATTGTCGTTGACCATCAAAGGGAGATTTAATTGCTTACAACGCTCAGGCGTTAACGTTAGGCAAATCAAGCCACGGGCATGGACTGCCATAAAGTTGATAATCTCTGGCGTAATGCACTCGGCAGCGACGATTATGTCCCCTTCGTTTTCTCGGTCCTCGTCATCCATCAAGATGACCATTTTACCTTGACGGATATCGGCTAAAATTTCTTCTACACTGTTTAACGCCATCGTAATCTCACTTCTTATTGTTAGGACAAGCTATCGTTTGTTCGCAGGTTAAGCGTCTTGCGCCACGCCCCATTCATCAATGTCCAACAGCCCATCATCGTATTCAAGGTATTGTGGCACATAGACCAAGCGCACATCTTGGCCAACTTGGCGTACCGATTTAAGTTCCAGATCCAAAGCTTCCGCCATGGTATCCAAAGGCAATTGGAACATCGGACGTGCGCTTGATCCGAGTAACTTAGGAGCCATATACACGACAATTTCATCCACCAAGCCTGCCTGTAAAACCCCCCCAGCAAGTTCCGCTCCGGTTTCAACGAGTACTTCGTTAATGCCATCATCGGCCAATTGTTCCATGGTGGTCAACAAATCCAATCGACCATCCTCGCCACGATTCGCAAAGCGTACCCTCACGCCCCGCTCTTGTAAGAGATCCAAGTACTCGGATTCCACTTCTTCTTCCACGCAAAATACACAGGCTTGCTGTGTGGGAAAAAGAATCTTGGCGTCCGGTAAAATAGATAAAGCCGTATCCATTACCACACGCAATGGTTGACGCACCGTTTTAGCGTCTACAGGTTGATCGTTATGGTCAATGCGCACTGTCATACTTGGATTATCCGCCAAGACAGAGCCTATCCCAGTCACAACTGCATCGCTTTGAGCCCGTAAACGCTGTACATCATGACGCGCATTTGGTCCCGTAATCCATTGACTTTCACCGGATTCCATCGCAGTCCGACCATCCACACTCATGGCAAGCTTCACCCGAATAAAAGGCAACCCTTCGCGCATCCGCTTGATAAAACCAGGATTTAAGGCTTCACATTGTGCTTTTAAAATTGGGCCAACCACTTCAATACCGGCTTTGGCGATACGCTTCAAACCATTGCCCGACACTTCTGGGTTTGGGTCCTGCATCCCATAAACCAAGCAGGAGATGCCCGCTTTAATTAGTGCGTCGGCACAAGGTGGTGTTTTTCCGTGATGACTGCAAGGCTCAAGTGTCACATAGGCGGTGGCACCCGTGATATCTTGATTCCCTCGGCTCTTCGCATCGGCTAAGGCATTCACCTCAGCATGACCTTCTCCCGCTCGAACATGATAGCCCTGACCGAGTAACGCCCCGTCTTTCACTATTACACAGCCAACACGAGGGTTAGGATGGGTAGAATAAAGACCTTTTTGAGCCTGTTTAATGGCTTTCGCCATCCAGTATTCATGATTCTGAATCATAACTTATTTCCCTTCTTGTTTGACGTCAGACAGTGACCCACTGTCTCGACGATTTTCAAGATGATCAATGGCATCACGAAACTCACTAATGTCTTTAAAGCTTCGATAGACAGAAGCAAACCGCACGTACGCCACTTGATCTAGGCGCTGCAGTTCTTCCATAACCGCCTCCCCCGTCCAACGAGACGGTAATTCACGCTCACCCGTTGCTTGCATTTTTTCTTTAATTCGTGAGATCGCCGTTTCAATCGATTCGCTGCTAACAGGGCGTTTCTCTATCGCTTTAAGAATGCCACTACGCAGCTTATCCTCATCAAAAGGCTCACGACTGCCATCACTTTTTATGAGTTTAGGCATTTGGAGCTCGGCGACTTCAAACGTGGTGAAACGCTCCTGACAATGACTACAGGTGCGACGACGGCGCACTTGCGCTCCTTCAGATACTAGGCGGGAGTCAAGAACTTTGGTATCTTGCATTCCACAAAACGGGCATCGCATGACGGTTCCAAAATGAGTAAAAAATGAAGTTTACAAACCAATTAAACGGCTCTATTTTATACTCGGAATCATACCAATCTCACCTTAATATAGCTACCAATCAACACTTGGCCATCTTAGCAGACGGTGATTTATATCATGGTACATACCGTGACACTGCGCGCCATGATGTCAGCCTTATTAACAGGAAGTCGGTTTTATTGTAAGCCATTAACAGAGATCGGCTTTTGTTCTAAATAACGAACAGCCAGTCGTTCATAAGGAATTATCATGCCTTTCGCAGAATTATCAGGTCTGGTTGCCGCCCTATGCTGGACCATTTCAAGTTTGATGGCTCCAAGACTCATACATCGTTTCGGTACCATGCGTTTCAACACAATACGTATTACCATTGCCAGTTGTCTTCTGATCTTGATTAGCCTACTCGGCCAACGTTTTGATGCGTCTTTATGGCAACACTCACCATTAGTGATTCTCTCTGGGCTGCTGGGCATTTTCCTTGGTGATACCATGCTATTTACGGCCGTTCACCGTCTGGGGCCGCGTCGAACGGGTGTGTTATTTGCTACCAATGCCCCTATGTCGATTTTCCTCAGCTGGCTTTTTCTCAACGAAACCCTCTCACTGACACAGCTGTTTGCCTGTGGTTTAGTATTCAGTGGCGTCATTATCGCGATTCTATTCGGCAAAAGGCGTGAGCAACTGCACGAGTGGGAGCAAACCAAAGGTAAGCTCAGTACTGGCGTCCTCTTCGCTCTTGGTGGTGCCCTAGGCCAAGCCTGTGGTGCTCTATTAAGCAAACCCGCCTTGTTGGATGGTGCCGACCCCATCGCTGTATCGACGGTACGAGTCAGCGCTGGTGCCATCGCCTTACTGCTGGCTTATGGGCTTTATTATCGTCATAGAAGGCCTGCCAGTAGCCTACCTTTTTCGGAATTAACCCGCTCAGATTTTATCGGTATTACCGCCTTGGCAACCATCGGCATGGTCGTCGGTATGAGCGTCTTAGTATGGGGCGTTGGTCACGCCGATGTCGGAATCGTCACGACATTATCCGCCATTGTCCCCGTATTGATTTTGCCTGGGCTTTGGATCACCACCAAACAACGTCCTGCACTTGGTGCCTGGATAGGAGCCAGTTTAGTTGTGATTGGCGCCGCTTTAATTGTGCTCAGCGGCCAATAAGGCAGGCCGGGGGCGTTATTCTGAACTAACAGGAAGTGTGCTATTCTTAGCGAACTTTATTGCATTGAAACTCCTCACAAACCGAGCGTAACGAAATCGCTCTGTGGGCATTTTATTCAGACAATCAGTTTATTACACTAGCTATCAAACCATTTATCAGGAAACTACTCGCTTATGGCTCAGTTTGTTTACAGCATGAACCGCGTAGGGAAAGTCGTTCCCCCTAAACGCGAAATTCTCAAAGACATTTCCCTCTCTTTCTTCCCCGGCGCGAAAATCGGTGTTTTAGGGCTTAACGGCTCAGGTAAATCGACGCTTCTGCGCATCATGGCGGGGGTTGATCAGGAATACAACGGTGAAGCCCGCCCCATGCCTGGGTTAAAAGTGGGCTACTTGCCACAAGAACCGGAACTGGACCCATCGAAAGATGTGCGTGGCATTGTGGAAGAATCCGTTGCCGACGTAAAAAATGCCCTTGTTCGTCTAGATGATGTGTACGCGGCGTATGCGGATCCGGATGCGGACTTTGACGCGCTGGCCGCTGAACAAGCCGAGCTTGAAAACCTGATCACAGCAAAAGATGGCCACAATCTAGACCGTGCGCTAGAAGTCGCCGCCGATGCCCTGCGTCTGCCACCTTGGGATGCCAACGTTGAGCATTTATCCGGGGGTGAGCGTCGCCGTGTTGCCCTATGTCGTCTGCTGCTAGACAAACCGGACATGATCCTGCTCGACGAGCCAACCAACCATTTGGATGCCGAGTCCGTTGCTTGGCTAGAGCGTTTCTTGAAAGATTACCCAGGCACCGTGGTCGCCATTACCCACGACCGCTACTTCCTTGATAACGCAGCAGGCTGGATTCTTGAGCTTGACCGTGGCCACGGTATTCCATACGAAGGCAACTACTCTTCTTGGTTGGAACAAAAAGACGCTCGGCTACAAACCGAAGCAAAACAACAAGCGTCTCACCAAAAAGCCATCAAATCTGAGCTTGAGTGGGTTCGACAAAACGCCAAAGGTCGTCAGTCCAAATCCAAAGCCCGTTTGGCCCGTTTCGAAGAAATGAACTCAAAAGAGTTCCAAGAACGCAACGAAACCAACGAATTGTACATTCCACCTGGCCCACGCCTAGGTAACAAAGTCATCGAAATCGAGAACGTTTCCAAAGGGTTCGATGGCCGCGTTTTGGTGGAAGACTTTAATATGGTCGTACCACCAGGGGCGATCGTCGGTGTGATCGGTGGTAACGGTGCGGGTAAATCCACACTCTTCAAAATGATTGCTGGTCTTGAGCAACCCGACTCAGGTACCGTGACCATTGGGGAAACCGTTCAACTCGCTTACGTTGATCAAATGCGTGAACTGGACGGCGAAAAAACGGTTTTCGAAGAAATTTCCGATGGCCAAGACATGATCACAGTGAACGGCTGGAAAGTACCTTCCCGTGCTTATATCGGCCGCTTCAACTTCAAAGGTTCTGACCAACAAAAATTGGTCAAACACCTATCCGGTGGTGAGCGTAACCGTTTGCACCTTGCCAAACTTTTGAAAGAAGGCGGCAACGTCTTGCTATTGGACGAACCGACCAACGACCTTGATGTCGAAACCTTACGTGCACTGGAAGACGCGCTTCTCGCCTTCCCAGGCTCTGCCGTTGTGATTTCCCACGACCGTTGGTTCCTAGACCGTGTAGCAACCCACATCTTGGCCTACGAAGGCGACTCGAAAGCCGTCTTCTTCGAAGGGAACTACCAAGAATACGAAGCCGACTACAAGTCTCGTACCGGTAAAGATGCCACACCAACACGTATTAAATACAAACGTATTGATGCGTAATGTTAATAAGCCAACTACCTCTCAGGTAGTTGGCTTTTTCCAATACTGTTTTACAAGATGCTCATTAAAACCCTGTCTAGCATGATGAACCTGAGAAACTAAAGATCTCAAATCGACACTTGAACCACCCAGTTTGATCGTAGCACTATCGACAACATCTCCCGACATCGAAATCCAATCATAATTAAACTGTTTATTAGCGCATTCTAGTTGAATTATTTTAAATCTATCCATTCCTCCTCTAGCATTAAACGACAAAGAACCAAGATGCGGGTGATATTTTCCAGTAAGCCTAAGATGCAACTCTCCCATTAGTGTAACGTCGATATATTCGGGCTTATTAATTTCTTTATCAAAATGCTGGATAAAATTTCTGACATCTTTCAGCGCCGATAATATTCTATCTATTTCCTTAAACCAACTGTCTTTCCTCTTTAGCCCTCTCCCTACATTGAGCAACTTTCTTAGTTTTTCTGCCCAATCAATTACATCCCAGCCCAAAGCAAGTATCTGAGATGTATTAGCCTGATAGTGTGAACAAACCTCTTTTTCTATAGATTCAAACCTAAATTTGATTTGTTCCATTGCGAAAACGATAGCAACAAATAAGTTATAGACTTTAGGATCCATATCTTCTTTTTTTATCCGACTAATCATTGGCATTTATATCTACTCCTAAAAAATCTATTTAGGTTAGCTGTAGCACTTTCTTAGACGCCTCGGCTAAGAAGCCAGAACGGGATTTGTATTTTGGATTAGCCGCCACCATTTTATCGATTTTGGTGATCAGCAAATGTGGTAAGGTGACGTTGATTTTTTCACTTTTACCCAGCAATGGCGTGATGTCCACGTCAATCACCGCCCACACACCATTGGCGTAGTCTGGGTTGTCTTTATGAACAGAGATTGGGCTGGCGGTTGGAATGTCTTCACCGTCTTCCAACAAAAGCTCAAGATGAGAAAAGATCGCTTCTTCGACCATTTCTAGTGCTTCATCAAATGTATCGCCAGCCGAAAAGCAGCCGGGCACATCTGGCACAGTCACGCCGTAGCTAACGCCATTATCGGTATGTAATACAATTGGGTATTTCATGGTTCGCACCTCTGCTAAAGCTATTAATAAAGCTGAGCTTGTTTCTTTATGCTGTTAAAAGTACCAATCGGTAAATCTTTCTTTGGATGGGGAACGGTCACTGTGCCTTTTTTATTAGGATGCTTAAACTGCACGTGGCTGCCCTTTACTCTAACTTCATACCATCCATCTTCGACTAGCATCTGGATTACCTCTCGGCTTTTCATATAAATCCTTTTCGCCATTCCTTTCCTTAGGAAAAATCATAATAACTCCGATAACCCTTAAAAACTCATTGCTTTATTGTATAACCCCAATAACTCTAAAAATCAAAAGCTATGAGCTGATGGCGCTCCTAAAAAGACAAAACCCCGCTTACTGTGGGCAAGCGGGGTGAAATGTACTGAGGTGATCACACAGACTAACGCTTCTTCAAAATACCGTTGGCGATGACTACGCCGATGCTGACAAATATCAGACCAACGACTAAGTCGCCTTCTAGGTGTTCGACAAGCACAGGGAGGCAATCAGTGCTGCGAGAACAAACTCTTTTGATTCAGACACAGCAGACTTTTCATCACTTCAGGATATCCATGAAATACTGGGTGTTGAGAAAGACCATTGACCTTTTCAACACCCTATTTAAAAGTTGATGACTCTACTTATAATCAATATAAGTCTTGTTTTCATGGACCACACTTAATGCCACTACGCCGAACGTCACGATGACCGAGAGCGATAGGATAACCGCCAGAGCGGACGGACTATTGGCAAAAGTAAAGTAGGCTTCAGCACCATGCCATGTTGTAATTGGACTCGCATTCATAATATGTCTCCTAGATAGACAGTGGGGATTGAATATTTGGATCTTTAAACGGTTTTTCGTCGACGTCTGAATGAATATGTGGCATTTCCGATGGGTAAGCTTCCAGTGATACTTCTACCAAATCTAATCCAGCGATTTCTGCTTTTGGTGGCACTCGTAAAAAGCCGAACTTGGCCATCACATAAGACAATCCGTACCCAGGAATAAAACCAAGTGCCGCCATCACGAATGCCCCTATTAATTGCCCTAAGAAAGAAACATTTGGCGCTCCTTGAATAACATTTGGAAAGCCACTAAATACACCCAAAGCAATAACACCAATCATGCCACCCACACCATGAACAGCAAAAGCGCCGACAGCATCATCAACTTTAAATTTCTCGGTTAAATATTTATCGGCTAAAGGGGCTACAACGCCGGCAAACATTGCAATCAAAAAAGCTAACGGAGGGTAATAAAGGTCTAAACCGGGAGCAGATGAAATGACACCAACTAGAGCACCGGACATCATCCAGAACGGTTGGCGTGTAATAAAGTACGCACCGATAATCCCTCCAGAAGCGGCCATCAAAGTGTTAAAACTAATGGCAGATAACGTCACAGGTGTGCCATATATCGTTGTCCATCCTGTAGAACCATTATAAATAATACAGCCGCCCAGAAAGCCGAAGAAACCAACAATAATTAGCATTAAGCCAATGACTGTCATGGGCATATTGTGGCCTTTGATATCAATGGGGGTACCTTCTTTGGAGAAACGTCCAATACGTGCACCAAGGTTAATTGTCACGCCCAACGCAAAGAATCCCGCAACCATATGTACGCAACCGGCAGCACCAAAATCATGAAAGCCCCAGTCTTTCGTAAGCCAGCCATCAGGATGCCAGCCCCAAGCCGCCGCTAAAACCCACAAAACAGAACCTAATATAATGGCGAGTATTAGAAACGCACTCATCCTAATACGCTCGATCACGGCACCGGAAAAGATAGAGGCCGTTGTCGCGGCAAACAACACAAATGCCCCCCAGAATATGCCGTTAGATTGATCCGACAAATTTGGCCCCATTGATGCCGACCAAGGTACTCCTGCTTTTGCTGCGGCAAAGTCTGGAGTAAAACCATTGTACATAGCGAGGTAAATCCACCAGCCAAAGAAAAAGAAAGTAGGGATAATAAATGCAAACGCTAAGATGTTTTTCACCCCTGACGCTAAAGTATTTTTAAGCCTCGAAGCCCCCATTTCATACGCTAGAAATCCAGCATGAATAATGATCATCAACGCTGTACACCACCAATAAAAAACTTCCATATTGACGGAGTTCATCGTGGTTATCTGCGCCTGAAGCCCAGATAACGTCGGTGCTATTTGTTCCATGATATGTTCCTCTCATCGTTATTTAATGTTATGAAACGCTCTTTTACCTACGTTGCCGCAACGGGCATAGCCATCACTAAGGAAGGCACTAACTTCGTACCCGAGTCCTTTCAGGGTCATAAAACGGCAGCGAGGTCACCTCCACTTTGATGCGCTTTTTATGACCGTCCAATTGACCAATTTCAAGAGCCACTCCGGGCTCGACGAACCCTGGAGACATACGGCACATGGCAATTTGTTTTTTCAACAAAGGGGAATACATAGAGCTAGTGACAACACCGACAGGAAAACGCCCATTAAAGACTCGATCACCATGACGAACTAAATCGTTCTCCTGAATAAACAGCCCAACCAAACGATGCCGGCTAGCGGGTGCCTGCTGCTCAATGGCTCTACGGCCAACAAAATCTTCTTCTTGTGTTTTAAGAGGGGTGGTAAAGCCAATCCCCGCTTCAAAGGGATTGATCTCGGTATTGAATTCATGGTCAGCAAAGATTAAGCCAGCTTCGATACGCAACATATCAAGCGCATCAAAACCCATTGGAGCAATATCAAACTCTTGCCCTGCTTGCCAAATGGCGTCCCACACTTGTGGGGCATTGTCAGGATGACACCACACTTCAAAGCCTAACTCTCCGGTATAGCCAGTGCGAGAGACCATCAAAGGGATGCCATCTTCAGCCCCCAATCGACCGACTAAAAAGTGAAACCATTTGAGATCAACCAGTGAGGTTTGATGCTCTGCTGTCCAGATAAGCTTTTGAAGCAAAGCCCGACTATTGGGTCCTTGCACGGCAACGTTGTGAATTTGGTCCGTTGATTCTCGAATATTGACTCGATGGCCCGTTCGTTGGGCAAGCTCACGCAGCCACACACCACTGTATGCATCGCCACAAACCCAACGAAATGCCTGCTCCCCCATGCGAAACAAGGTGCCATCATCAATCATGCCTCCTGTTTCGTGACACATAGCCGAATAGACTATTTCGTTCACCGACATACGCCGCACATTTCGAGTCAAGGCCATTTGCAGAAATGCCTCTGCATCCGGCCCTAAGACTTCAAACTTACGCAAAGGCGATAAATCAATCATGGCAACTTTTTCGCGACAGGCGAGATACTCCGTGTTAGCTCCCCAATTTTCGTATTGTGAAGCCACCCAATACCCTCGGTATTCAATAAATTGCTTGGTTAATGCAGAGGTACGTGAATAAAAACCTGTTTGCTTAGTCATACGAGGCAAGTCCTGTGGGGTAAGCCTGTGTCCAATGGAACGTGAAAATTCAGAATCCGCTGCGTATACACGCACATGTATGTCCGTTGGGTTCCAGCCATTAGCGGGATCTATGTCATCAGGGCATGCGGTAGAAACACACAAAAGGTCACGACTGGCCCGTAACAAAATATAATCCCCCGCTTTCGAGAACGGCTGTTCAGACCCGATCTGACCGCAATCGCTGGCTTGAGTATTGAAAAAAAAGTTAATTGCGGGCCAACCTAGGCGAGGTTCGACACCGTATTTGGATAACACGCTATTGATATTGTCCGTGCAGTTAACATGACCTAAATAACCATGATCTTCGTAGAACTTCGAGTTACAGGCGAATAAAAAGCTGTCATGCCGACCTACCGTGTCTTGTACCAACTCAAGCATTGTCAGCTGATTTGAGTCTTGAAATTTGGAATGTAGCCCTGGTTGCGGAGTCGTTCGACTGCCCGTCGTGCGTGTGGCAGCCGCATCAATCAGTACCTCAACCCCTTCTTGCAAAGCATGGTAATCTAGCGCAACAAAGTCTGAGCATTGTTCCCCTTCGACATCAATAATTTGTATCCATTCGCCCTTTTTGACGACATAGCTTTGTGCCGTACAGCGAGGCACCCGATACTCGTGAATCGGTGTCGCTAACGGAGCGGGTAAATCATCGTAACCTGAAGTGTCAACTAGGTGATGTGTCACCATAAGCTCAGTGATTGGCTGCTGATCATCGACAGCCATATTAGGGCCACAGCACAACACAATCACGGTCACATCTTCATCAAGATACACCGTCGGCAACTCGGTACTTGAAAACGCATAGGCATGATAAAGCGCATCCAACGATATATTCCAATCCGCCAATAATTGACGTAAGTACTCACCCGACAACGTGTCCTGCTCAATTTGAGCAAGCGCATTGTTTGCAGCCACGAGATCATACCCAGGCAACTCTTTCGCGTTAGCTGTCTCCGTCAAAACAAGCAATTCACAAGCTTGCTGCTGATCAAAGGAGCTAATTTCAAGAGACTCACCCGACTTAATGTGTAATCGCACAGCGCTTTGACTGTCGACCCTATGACAGCGAACCTTGCCGACTACTAGATGGTCATTTTGCTGACGTTGCTGCCTATTCATCTTTACTTCCCACATGCGTTAACACATCTATTACGTCATCAGTCGAACTGAAAAGATGCAAATTTGAGGTCTTAGGTCCACATTGGTGCGCTTTAGAAACTCAACAAAACACACCACAAATAATTCTCAACAGTTAAAAATATTTACTCATGGTGTTTTTTTATTCAATGCTCAGTAAGGGGTAAGACCTAAGGAGTATCCCGCCTCTATCCCATCCATTTTGCCGCACTTGGCACACTAACTGCTTACTCTCTATGACCAGTCACTCCTTAACTAAATGGTTGAAAGCTCGATGGCTAACTCTCTATCTTTGTTATTGCATAATGGTTTTCCAAAGCTCTTCTCAAGGAAAAAAACGATTGATAGGCAACATTCAATTGAGAGCTTTGATCGATTAATCCTCAATCTCGCCTTGAGTACTGACATTAATCAATCGTTAGCCGTTGAGCTCAAAGAGGTGCAGAGCTATATTCAAGCAAGGCTCAATGCAGACATATTTGTGTTGAGTCCCACAACAAAGCGTACCCAGTGGCTTCACGCCAAACATCTCGTTCCTAATCCAACACTATTACAAAATATCAACAAGCTACTCTCTCCCCACTCACTCAATCACTCAGCCACCTTTATTCAAAACTCCCAAGCACTTGCGTTTCATATTGCAGCCATTCATTACAGCAAACACACATCTACCTTGAGTCAAAAAACCTGGTTAGTTCTCGCGTTTAAACAAGCCAAACCTTCTGAGGAAAAAATTCAGTTCCATCTGGAGAAAGTAGTCTGTGCGCTTGAGGAAGGATTAGGGGCTTGGCATCAGCAGCAAGCAAAGGTTCAAGAAACGGTAGACAGTATTCATGCAAGCTATGCGGCAGAATTACATGACACCCTGGCACAAACCTTAGGTTATCTAAGAATAAAGTCATGCCAATTAGTACAGGAATGCAAAACCATGGAACATAGCGCCGCTATGGATGTCAGTGAGGAAGTCGCGACACAAGTGAAACTCGCTTACCGACAAGTGCGAGATATCATTACAACCTCCCGCACCACACTAGAATCAGACAATCTGAGCACACTTATTAATAATGCGATTAAGGATTTCGAGCAGCGTTCCAGCATTGTATTCGAGCTCGATAATCGCGTAAGTGATCACTTGACCACATCGAACGATGGACAAGCAATTTATATCATTCGCGAAGCACTCAGCAATATTGTGCGCCACGCTCATGCGACTCATGCTCGGGTTACTATTAAAAAACACGATGATGGCCGTCTGTTGATTCGCATAGAAGATAATGGTCAGGGCATACAAGAAAAGAAGCGCCACGATTGCTTCGGACTAAAAATAATGCACGAAAGGGCCCAGAAGCTATCAGCAACATTAAACGTTTCCCAACGAGAAGGCGGCGGAACTCGTGTAGACGTGAGCATACCTGAGGTAACATCATGATAGGTCGAGAAGCGACAAAAGTCGTCGTCGTAGACGATCACCCATTGTTTCGGCGAGGTTTAGTAGAATTGCTCAATGAGAGCAATATATTTGAAGTTGTGGCAGATTTTGATGATGGCATTGAATTTTTGCACTCCCCCTTTCCTCTTCAAACGGATCTGTTACTGCTCGACTTACACATGCCGAAAATTTCAGGCATCGATATACTAAAAGAAGTCAAAGCCTCCCAGTATCCGCTTAAGGTCGTCATTATTACCGCTTCAGATGACAGCTCTGAATTATTTGAAGCCATTACCTTGGGGGCGAACGGCTATCTATTAAAAAACTCAAGTCCCGATGAGATTATCAGCCGTCTCGATACTTTGCGCGAAGATAATATTGCCATCGACTCAACAGGCGTAACAATGCTTGCCCGCTATATTAGTCAAGGTTCCAATGTCGCTTCACGTAATTCCCCCCAAGACAACCAACTAGAACTCACAGAACGAGAAAAACAAACACTTCAGCTGATTACCCAAGGAATGAGCAATAAGCTTATTGCCCGAGAATTAGGCATCAGTGACGGCACGGTAAAAGTGTATGTTAAAAATCTATTACGAAAACTGAATTTAGGATCACGACTCGAACTGGCAGCATGGGCCCACGCCAACCAAAGTAGCCAGTCGGAGTAGCTATATGATTGGACTCGATTTTTTATTCCTTAAAAAAAAGAAAAAATCCTATTATCAAGAGCCAGAGATTGTACTCAATAGCCTAAATGACGCCGTTTTAGTGCTGGACCACAATTATGCTATACAACACTTTAACACCTGCTGGTCCAATATCATTAAGCGCCCTAGTAAGTATATCCTCGATTCACTGTTTATTGATTACATTCATCCAGATGATCATGCTAAGTGGCACTACGCGATTCAGTCGCTTGTTCATGACTTAAAATCGACCCAGCTCACACTGCGTATTCTCCCCCCTGATCAAGAAGTAAAGTGGTCCGAAGTGCAACTTCAGCTTATGCACCCCCAGCAAGACTCCCCAATAACCATGATATTGAGTGATGTCACGTACAAAATGCAGCAACTTGAGATACACAAAGCTGGGCATCGTAATCTTTCGGGACTGGTTAGCCGTATGCCTGCTATCCTGTATCGTGGCCGTAACAATATGCAATGGACGATGGAATATGTCAGCGACGGCTGCTTTGAACTAACGGGCTATACTCCAGAACAACTCATTAACCAAACTCAATTCTCATTTGGTGATTTGATTCACCCTGACGATGCCCAACACGTTTGGGAACAAGTACAACTTGCGATCCAGCAACACAGATACTTTGAATTGAATTATCGGCTCCGTCACACAGATGGCCACTATCAAAACGTTATCGAAAAAGGTCAAGGCATTTATTCTGCAACAGGCGCGGTATTGAGTATAGAAGGCCTTATTCTCAAACTGCCTTAATCCCTGCACTAAAAGTCAAAAAGTACAAAAGCAAGGCTGATACGCAACGGCTTATTACCAGACTCCCTTTATTTAAACCCTCTAGCGTTACTCTTATACCCTCTTTTACTTATCCTTTTTGAGGAATATCACCGACACGAAATAATTCTTACTCTGTTTGTAATGATGTGGTTAACGGAACATCGCTCACAGAAGACAGGAGAAATACAATGTCAAAACGTATTGCAATTATTGGTGCCGGACCAAGTGGTTTAGCTCAACTACGTGCCTTCCAATCGGCCCACGCGAAAGGGGCAAGCATTCCAGATATGGTTTGTTTTGAAAAACAGCAAGACTGGGGAGGACAATGGAATTACACATGGCGAACAGGATTAGATGAAAACGGCGAACCCGTCCATAGCAGCATGTATCGCTACCTTTGGTCAAATGGCCCAAAAGAATGCCTAGAGTTTGCTGATTACAGTTTTGAAGAGCACTTTGGTAAACCCATAGCCTCTTACCCTCCTAGAGAAGTGCTGTGGGACTACATTAAAGGACGAGTCGAAAAGGCCGACGTTCGTCGATATATCCGTTTTAATACGGCGGTACGCAACGTCACATTCGATGAAGTGACAAAACAATTCTCAGTTTCAGTACACGATCACACAAACGATACCATTTATACCGAGGAATTTGACTACGTTGTCATCGCCTCCGGGCACTTTTCTACTCCTAAAACCCCTTATTTTTCAGGATTTGAAAGCTTTGGCGGACGCATTTTACATGCCCACGACTTCCGTGATGCCCTAGAGTTCAAAGGCAAAGACGTTCTTATTGTTGGCAGCAGCTACTCTGCCGAAGACGTGGGTTCACAGTGCTATAAATATGGCGCTAAAACCATCACCTCTTGCTACCGCTCTTCCCCCATGGGTTTTAAATGGCCTGATAACTGGGAAGAAAAACCATTACTGGAAAAAGTAGAAGGTGACATGGCCTTTTTTGGCGACGGAACCTCAAAGCATATTGATGCCATTATCCTTTGTACTGGCTACCTCCATCACTTCCCATTCTTACCAGAATCTCTGTGCTTAAAAACCGACAACCGTCTCTGGCCACTTGGGTTATATAAGGGAGTGGTATGGGAAAAGAATCCGCAGCTCTTTTACCTTGGCATGCAAGACCAGTGGTACACCTTCAATATGTTCGACGCCCAAGCGTGGTACGTCCGCGACATTATTCTAGACCGTATCAAATTACCAAACACCTACCAAGACATGCTTGAGCACAGCCTACTATGGCGCGAGCGCGAGTCGACCCTAGTCACCGCTGAAGAAATGTTTACCTTCCAAGGTGACTACATTCTTGAGCTGATTGAAGCAACGGACTACCCAACATTCGATATAGAAGGGGTACGTCAAACGTTCCTAGAATGGAAACATCATAAGAAGGAGGACATTATGGGGTTCCGCAATCATTCTTATCGCTCACTCATGACAGGCACTATGTCACCAACACATCATACCCCATGGATTGATGCTTTAGATGACTCTCTAGCAGCCTATCTTGGCGATCTATAAACCTATCAATATGTTAGTGACTCGGGAAAAACCGATTCTCTCCACAATCGGTTTTCACCCTTGGCCGAAAGGCGAATCAAAATCAGGTTCTCTTCACTCATTTTAATGTTAAACAATGTAGGCTCCCATCATGCCATTTTTTAATCACTTGAAGCCGTCTCTACACAAAATCAGCGAAGCGATTGATGAGTTAATGAATAATGAACCAGTACCAGACCATCATAAATCAACAAGCGGCGATACCTCCTACACCGCAATCATCAACAAAATACAGACGTTATGGGGCATTAAAAAAGAAACTGAGCGATCCCTAGAAGCTCGCATCCGTTCACTAGAAAATGAATTAGAGGAGGTAGAATACGAGTTACAAGATAACAAAGCTCAGTTACAGGAGGCCCAGCAACAAATAGATGCGCTTAAACACGATTTATCCCATCACGAAAGTCTGCAACAGGAATATCAAATACTTAAGCAAAATCAAAGTGCTTGGGAACTAGCACAAACCGTTATCTCCGAGGGATATTGGGATCTCAAAGTCATCGAAGGGGACCCAGATAACGAAGCCAATGTTATTACTTGGTCAAGTAAGTTTAGAGAGCTAATAGGATACTCAAAGGAAGAGTTTCCAGATGGCTGGGATAGCTACTTCTCAGTTGCTCATCCAGACGATCTTAACGCTACCATGAGTGCTTTTAACCAGTTAATGGTAAGCGATGACCCATCTCATGAATATGTCACCGAATATCGCATGAAACACAAAAATGGAGAGTACATTTGGTTTCGAGAGCGTGGTGCTTGCCTACGAGACAAGGATGGTACTCTGCTTAGAGTCGTAGGTAGTGCAGCGGATATCTCTGTAGAAAAAGAGACAGAGGCCGCGCAATGGCAAGAGTATGAGCAAATGAAGTCTAACTACGAGCAGATATCTCACATTGTCAATGTGATCACCAATATTTCAAGTGGTACCAACTTACTGGCGCTCAACGCCACCATTGAAGCTGCACGAGCAGGCGACGCAGGACGCGGCTTTGCAGTGGTTGCCAACGAAGTAAAACAACTCGCAAACCAAACCCAGAACGCCACTCACCAGATTCAAGCAATGCTCGATGCCAGCCAACAGACAATGGAGTCACGCCATCACGTCAGTCATTCTGACAGATCATAACAACGCCGCAGGAATGCGGCGCCCTTATATTGCTCATACTTATCTTGCTAGACTAGTAAGTGGTTGTTGATCAAACTGCGACAACCACTCTACCAACATGGAGTGGTAGCGAGTTAACCCTTTGTAATCAACAAGTTCTGGCGGTAAAGATCGCATGGTTCGATGCATCCGTTGCGCCCATTGCGGATTGGTCACCAGATCATTCATACTGATCAAATAGGTACGAATATTCATCATCAGTGCATTACTGCGCGGCATACGGTCAAATACCTGTAGCTCTACTCTTAGATAAACTTTCTCACCGATGTTTTCAGGTGTGACGGTGGTCCGATCACTGCCCCAATTAGGGTACGTTTCTGGCGAAGTATCCATTCTTGGGTTGATAGTTAACGTCCAATTTAAACGACGCGTAGGCTGCTTTTGAGGAATCGACATTAGAAACTTCAACGCACGATCAATAATGCCATCACTATGCACAAAGGGAACAGGACCATGCCATTGAGCAAAAGTCATCCCGACATTAAACGCTAACGACCAATCGGCAGGGCAGGTAATTAACCCAGCATCCATAAACAAATTGTTTTCACGCTGATCCAACAAGGCAATATCCCCCTGCACTTGCTTACCCATATAAGCTAATGGCGCTTCAGGTAAGGTGCTCGAATCACCAAAAGTGAATCGATCTTCACGTTCTAATAGATGATTTTTCCACAGCCATTGATCGCCCTGTTTCTCTAAGGCAAAGTAATCAGGATAATCCTTCGCCAGAGAATGCATCGTCACGTCGATGAAATCCCAGCACGCTAAATCCATGTGAGGCAACATGAGACAGCTTGATGGGCGCTCTTCCATCACGATCGAGCGCTCCGCCATTTCAGACAAGTAATGTTCATCGACATCATAAAAATACTCGTACACGGACCCAGCACCACCTTTAGACTGGTGTGGCTCAATATTGACCGAGTAGCGGTATTCGTCTTCTGGAAACGGAAACGGAAAGCGTTCTATCGCGTTTTTAGAATTACGATAGGTGAAATCATTTCGGAACGTTTGAACCGGTTTAGGCGCTAATCGCATATCTCAACACTCCTACAAATCTAAGACTAACGTTTTACCAAGAGCACGAGAAACACACGGCATAATGCATGTTTGACTGGCTTTTTCATCAGCGGATAGAAACTCATCACGGTGCTCAATGTCACCGGCTAACACCGCTGTAAAGCATCGTCCGCACACACCACCACGACAGGAACTTTCGATAGCCACATTCGCCGCTTCCAATGTTTCTAGAATACTGCGCTCCCCTTTGACATGAAGCCGCCGCCCTGATTGCTTCAATTCGATATCGAATGGCTGACCGGGTTCTGGTGCCTTGAAGGTTTCAAAATGAATCGCCTCTCTTGGCCAGCCCAATTGTTCAGCCAATTCCAACACGCCATCAATCAAACTTTGCGGCCCACAGATAGAGACATGGCTACCCACTGGTTGATTCGACAAAACCTCGTGCAGATCACAGCGCACACCCTCATCTGAGTCGTAGCAAAACAGTCGATCACCAAGCCGTTCTCTTAGCTCTTGGCGATAGGCACCCGTTTTGCTGCTGTGATACATATAATGGAGCTCCACTTCACTGTTTGAGGACAATAAGTGGGGCAAATAAGACATGAATGGAGTAATGCCCACGCCGCCCGCGAGCAAGAGATGTTTTCTCGCCGCTCTAGGTGGCGCAAAGAAGTTGGTTGGTGCATGAATGGCCAATACATCCCCTTCTTTTACCACACGGTGCATAAAGGCTGAGCCCCCACGGGACGGATCTTGCAAGCGCACAGCAATTTTATACTGAGATAAATCACTTGGATCACTAATCAAAGAATAGGCATTACGCCAGACAGCGTCACCGTCTCGCATGACCACCACCACATGGGAACCTGAAGAAAATGGCAATAGATCACTGCCATCTTCGGCCATTAAGCTAAATTCTCGAATCGCTGGCGCAACATGTTTAATTTGCGTAATACGCACTTGAATGGTGTGATTGCTCATTACAATACCTCCTCCTCAAACCGTTCAGACGGGTCTTCAGCATTGATATTTAAACCGACATACGCACCATGGTGACGGGAGAAATGATCTCTCACCAATAGCAATAAACCACACCCTTGACATGTTACTGGCGTAACACTAACGTCTTCCATCACACCATAGCAGTGGGTACAGAACACACGTCTCACTGACGAGGTAGGTTCATGGAGACGAATCTGCTCAGACACAAAACCCGCATTCAAGGCAAAATTATGTACATCCCACATAAACGCCTCTGATCCAAATAGGTAAATTTTGGAAGTCATCGGCAACTCAGATAGCACTTGAACTAACGAATGAGGCGGCTGCTTGTTTGCTGCCTCAGTCGACCAATCACGCAAACTTAGATTCAAACTGAGTTTTTTATTGGCATCCGACTGTTCAAACAGTTCCATCATCTTTCCAGATCGACCATTTTCACCAACAAACAAATCACAGCTTGTCACCGGATCAATGTCGATAGATTGATAGCACGGTTTGCTTTTCACATCCGTCCCCATATTCTCCTCCTTAGCCTGAAGACCCATTAACATGGTTAAGTCAATTAATCTTTCACTGTGCGTTTTTTCTTATCAGGATCATAAAATGGTAAAACATGGGCGATAGCAGACACGTTAAGGCTGCCCTTCACCGCTAATGGTGTGCCTTGCTCAGCATAAGCCACGTTAAATCGAGCAATCGCCATGGATTTTTTAGACAGTGGGGAATACATAGCACAGGTGATCACCCCCACTTCTTTGCCCTCTGCCCAAAGTGTGTCACCCGCTTGTGCTGCGACTTCACCCTCCAGAAGCACGCCAAAGATTTTAAAGCGTTCTTTACCTTTCAAACGGAAATGCTCCGCCGCACCACGGAACTCGGTTTTGTCTTTGGAAACTGTGAAATCCAAACCCAATTCCCACAAGGTATCGCCAGCGGACTCATCCTCGAATGGGTAGGTTTCTGAGTTATCATCTGGGAAGAACAGCAAACTACTCTCTACTCGCAGCATATCTAACGCCATAAAACAGCAAGGTTTGATGCCCATCGGGGCACCATCTTCAAGAATGGTGTCCCAAATGGCGGTCACATCAGACGCTTTACAAAATATCTCGTAGCCTCGCTCACCGGTGTAACCGGTTCGAGAAATCATGACAGGGTAACCAAACAAGCGAGTTTGCATGTGATGAAAGTAAGGAAGCGTACGTACCTCTGGAAGGTATTTTTCCAAGAAATCCACAGCAAGAGGGCCTTGAAGGGAAATATCATGTAGATCATCGTCAAATAAAACCGCGACTTGTAACCCTTGAGCCGCACTTGTCAGCATTTCATAGCCGCGCCCCGCACCATGAACCACCATAAACGCCGTCGGACCTGTTCGATAAATAATACAGTCATCGACAAATTTGCCTTGTTCGTTCAGCATCGAAGCATAAACCGATTTACCAGGATACAGCTTAGATATATCCCGCGTTGTGGCGTAATCAATCAGTTTTTCGGCGTGAGGACCAACATAGTGAACCTTTTTTAAACCTGATACATCCATTAATCCCGCTTTGGTACGGATTGCTTCATAAGACGATTCGACACTTGTCTCATAAGTCCATGCGGTTTCCATACCGTTCCAATCTTCCAGTTTTGAGCCCAATGCCAAATGTCTTGGTGCAAGGACAGTTCGACGCCATGAATTTGTCATAATTAACGGTTCCTTTTTTTGTAATATTTAGCCAATATCCATTCACTTTACAGAGCCTCTTTCGGATTAGAAATACCTCCTTAGCACTACCTAAAAAGGATAATTAAAGTATTTTTTTATTTTTAAAATCATGATGTTATAAATTAAAAACCCGAATAAACAACAAAAAAACTAAGATAAATAAACGCGAGAGCAGTTTGTGGATATGACTGTGTTCAGCAAGAGTGGGAGAAGACATTGAAGACAATGGTAAAGACAAAATCGTCACTTACCCACAAACCCTAAGTGCATTTGCAGACCTATGGAATACATTGGAAATACGTTATTTGATCGAGCCCACTTAAACATTTCCCACAAAGAAAGTACCATTCTTTAAAAGAAAGCAATGAGCCTGACGACATTTAACGGAAGGAAAATTAAAATTTCTTACAGGAATATAGTTCTATCTCCACAGGACACCACCCTAAAACGAAAAACGGATACAATCTGTACCATTATGATTTAAGGCCTCCAAAATGAAAAAAGACGCTCCATCGAGACATATTAAGGCACTAAAAGAAGGAGAGATTAGCCAGGAGCGAGTCGGCTCCCCACGACTTAAGCTAGAAGACTACATCGCTATGCAGGTAAAACGTAAACGCATTGCTCAGGGCCTTAAAATTGCGGACGTCGCCAGAATCGCTAAACTAAGCCAAGGTATGGTCAGTAAAATTGAGAACGCACAAGTCTCTACCAGTTTGGACACATTAGGACGACTATGTGATGCCATAGGCTTGTCCATTTCACAACTGTTTGCGGATTATGATCGGCCAGAAGGTGGGGCTCAACATACTAAGTCAGGACAAGGAATGGAAGTGGTCCGGCGCGGCACGGAAAAGGGACATACCTATCATTTATTAAACTACACCCGGGGTGAAACCCAGTTAGTCGAGCCATTCTTGATTTCCATGGATGACGCGAGTGAGGTATTTCCTACTTTTTCACACCCTGGACAAGAGTTTATTTATATCCTAGAAGGCGAAATCATGTATCGTCACGGCAACAAACTTTATCACCTTGAAAAAGGCGACTCTCTGTCGTTCAATTCAGGAATCCCACACGGCCCAGAAGAACTGCTCGAAATCCCCATCAAACTGCTATCTGTCATCACCCACCAAAATAGTGAGAACCAATGAGCCGAATCTCAGTAGACTAATATCTGATTAGCAGGCTGTATCCAATACAGCCTCTACGGATCTTCAGCCTCACTTGCGCTGTTTCAATATACCGCTGGCGATGACAACACCAACGCTGACAAGTATCAGACCAACGACGGAGTAGCCTTCTAGGTGCTCGCCCAGCACAGGAATGGCAATCAGTGCCGCGAGGACAGGGGTAAAAGCGCCGATGGCCGCCATGTTTTCCGCCCCCAATTTATGGATGGCGTAACCATAGGTGAAGCCAGTTAATAACCCCACTAATAGACTTTGCACAACCAGTTGACCCGCCAACATATCCCACGATGCATCCGCCAAATGGCAGGAAACCAACCCTGTTCCCCACATAAAGAGCAGAATAACGGTTGAAGACAGCCCCATCAGAGCCGTAGACACTAGCGGTGGCAAGCCAGCAATACGCAGACTAACAGTATAAATGGCCCAAAAAACACTGGCGCCCAATAGAAGTAAATCCCCTTTCCACGTGCCCGCAGGGGCGGTTAATAACGACAAAACGAGCAAAAGAATCACACCCGTACACACAAAACTCAAGCCGATTTTACGGGCTCGGCTCACAGTTTCTTGATAAAACAGCACCGCCAACAAGGTCACAAAAAAGGGATAAGCCCCCAAGATTAACAAGCCCGCATGGGAGGCGGGGGCATAGCGCAAACCGGTTGCACTTAAGTAGAAAAATGGCAGACCCGCTCCACAAATAATGCCCAAAAGCAAAATAGGCGGTACTGCTTTGACTTGTGCCCGAGCGCGCCAGAGAAAAGGGAACAATAATAATGCAGGCGGTGAGAAACGCAGAATTCCCAAATCAAATACTGTTAATGAATTGGTCATGTCTGCGCGCATA
The DNA here is from genome assembly GCF_056173505.1 of Marinomonas sp. 63XJN7_7_ISO-PGPR-S23-202. Taxonomy (NCBI): domain Bacteria; kingdom Pseudomonadati; phylum Pseudomonadota; class Gammaproteobacteria; order Oceanospirillales; family Oceanospirillaceae; genus Marinomonas; species Marinomonas sp. 63XJN7_7_ISO-PGPR-S23-202. The sequence continues at coordinate 4,620,036 of NZ_CM149677.1, forward strand.
CTGACAAGCCACGATGCCCAAATCAAGATGCTCACCAAGGCGGCGACCAACCCAAAGCGAAAGCCCCAGCCTGTGGCGTATTGTTTGTATTTGGGTGGCTCTTGAGCCACATTTGATGACGTGCTGTGTGTGACGACCTGAGACATATCCACCTCGCTAAACAATATTTAGCCTATTATCAAGGTAGATGGGGGAGCATGTCCTTGCTATTCACACTCCAAAAAGTAAGATTTTTAGCATAAGATGCCTATATTCAATAGATAAAATACTAAGTGTGCCAAAATGGATAAAACTGACTTAGAAATACTCTCTCATCTGCAATCCGATGGACGGCTAACCAACGTAGCGTTGGCAGAGGAAATTCATCTTTCCCCCTCCCCTTGTTTACGTCGTGTAAAGCAACTAGAAGACGCGGGGGTCATCGAAGGTTACCATGCTCGCATTGATCGGCAGAAAGCGGGCTTTTCCATGACGGTATTTGTCGAAGTGCGCTTAAAAAGCCATGCGGACGACAAACACATTGCCTTTGAAAACGCGATATTAGCAATGGACGACATTATCAGCGCACATTTAGTATCAGGCATTGCTGATTACCGTTTGGAAGTGGTGGCAGTGGATTTACAAGATTACGAGCGCATTTTAAAAGCATTGCAATCGTTACCCCATGTAAAAGACATTCAAAGTCATTTTGCCATTCGCTCAGTGAAAACGGCTGCCCCTTTGCCTTTAGCAAAAGCATCAGGTAAAACAAAAGCCTAGGCGTGGCCGTCACGCGGTCGCCTATGCCTGCTTGCATGGCTTCATGGGCTAAGAATTCTAGGAAACGCGAGTTTGGATCATCGATTTCATCGCAATGCACATCCACTAAACGGTCGTATTTGAGCGCGAGTTGAATCAGGGTTTTTACGGACTTTTCGCCCAGTTCGCGGGTGTATTCAAAATGCGGAATGCCACCAACCACATCCGCACCGATTTCCATGGCTTCTGTCATCAAGGCTTCACCATTGGGGTAGGAATGGATGCCTTCCTGCGGAAACGCGACCACCTGAATATCGAGCACGTCTTTTAGCTTGTCACGCAGTTCGCACAGGGTGCGCATGGCAACCAAAGAGGGATCCGTGGTGTCGATATGCGTGCGAATATGCTGCACGCCATTGTCAATCAGCATGGCTAAGGTGTCTTTCACGCGGCGATGGATGTCGGCAGGGCTTAGCATGGGTTTACGTTGCGACCAACGTTCGATGCCCTCGAACAAGGTACCGCTGCGGTTCCATTCCGGTTCTCCCGCCGTCAGAGCGGCATCGAGATGGATATGGGGCTCAACAAAAGGCGCACAAAACAGCTTACCTTGGGCGTCAATATCGTCGCCGGCAGTGGAGGCGTCTAAAACGACGGGCTGGTCTTGTTGTTGAATTGAAGCAAACAGACCGTTTTCGACTATGATGGTATAAAGTGCTGTTTGCTGTCTTAAGCGTGCATTGATGATCTTCACTTTCCACTCTCCTGATACGTCGTTCTGTTAGTAACCCTAGTCGCCTAGGCTTTTGTTTTACCTGATGCTTTTGCTAAAGGCAAAGGGACAGCGAACGTTTTCTCGCAAACTAACACGTGTCGTGTGTTGCATCTGCCGAGTTCTCCTTGTTGATTCATTAAAACCGTTGGATTGCGATGAGTTACTTGACTTAGTGTATTGTATTCGAAAAGAAGCGATCTTCAGAGTATCAATAAAGGTGTTATAAGCTTTTGTTTTTCATGACCTTATGAGTCAATGAACCTATGGTATGTCAATAAATTAAGTGTAAATCGCGATGGTGGCTATTGTATCTCCTTAGGCTGCGAGTAGAGTGTATTTTTCATACTACCGTTGTGTAAATTGATTGCATTCAGGAATGTATTTATGGCGACATTCGATGATCAACAGAAGCTCACTGATCAAAAAAGGCATCTTCGGGAAAAGGAAAGTGCTACGGTTATGCGGTCAAGTCCCGTGAATGTTTGGAATGAATGGGACCCGCTCGAAGAAGTCATAGTTGGTTCTGCGTTGGGCGCATCAACTAGGATGTTGGATCATTTTTGGGATTATGGTTCTCATATTCCTGGCAATAAACAATTATACCGACGGTTTTATCACGCTCAGCCAGCTCCAACCGAAATGGTTTTAAAAGCCGAGGCAGAGATTGAGGGGGTTATTAAGATCCTTGAAAGCGAAGGGGTCATGGTGCGAAGGCCATCGCCTGCTGACTCGCTTGCCTCCTTTTCTACTCCCTATTGGTCTGAAAAGTCTGGCTACAATGTTATGAATCCACGAGATCTGCTACTGGTAATAGGAGATCAAATCATCGAGAACCCCAGTGCGTGGCGACATCGATATTTTGAGACTTTTGCCTACCGACCTTTGATTCAAGAATACTATCAACGTGGTGCACGTTGGGCCGCAGCTCCCCGTCCCATGCTTCGCGATGAATTATACGATCCTAATGGTATTCGATCAGAACCCAATACCGATCCCAGAACATACCTTACCCGAGAAGATGAGCCAGTATTCGACGCCGCAAGTTTTATTCGCTGCGGAAAGGACATTATTGCACAGCGAGACCAATGTACTAATCTTGCAGGGATTGACTGGCTGCAACGGCACCTTGGTCAGGAGTTTACGATCCATATTATTGAGAATCAGCACAATAACCCTATTCATATAGACAATACTTTTGTTCCTCTTGCACCAGGCCGAGCGATGGTTCATCCGCTATGTAACGTAAAGGAAAAAGGGTTGGTTCCCGCGTTAAGGTTTCCAGAGTTTCAAGGTACTGAAGCTTGGGAAGAGGAGAGAATAGGCAAAAACGTAAAAGAAAGTAGAATAAAGGGTTCAAAAGGTGATGTAGCTAAAAAACTTACCGTTAAGCTTTGGGGAAATGGTGTTTTTGAAAAAAATGAATCTATAAAGGGTAGTGAGAATACTCAATATTTCCGCAGGGCGAGAGCGTGAACATATTTTGATCAGAACGGCCCTATCTCACTCATTCTTCTGCCACGACTTTTAGACCTGCCGCTAGCACCTTATCTAAATACGCTATGTCCATACTGGCGATTTTTTGTTTGCGCCGAATACTGGCTTTTTTGCTCGTTTCGGCTCGCAGCATGTTTAAAGCAAAATGCCTCATCGTGGCTAATATTTCGGCCGATTCTCCATGATAAATTGGACATTTGTCTTCATTCATAGAGACATCAAGCACCCAGTGTAGGCTATTTTCTATGCCCCAATGGCCTCGAACTGCATCGGCAAATCGGGATGTGTCTAAGTCTGCAGAACTGATGTAATAGCGGTATTCTAAAGAGTATTGCAGGGCTTTCTTTTCAAAGCGGTACCCCATGGCGACGCCAATGGTTTTCAACCCTGCCCATTCGTCAAATTCCCCCACTAAAGCCGTAGCAGGTAATACCTTATATTCTCTGGCCTCGTAGCGCCCATGCCCCTGAGTAATTTGTATCTGTTTCGGATCAACAGGAAGAGAAATACTCTCAGCCAAGGCTTGTTTAACCGCTCGGTGCAAGCCATCTTGGTTGCCTTTTACCGCTAAAAGGTAATCACCTTTTTGTGTCACAATCTGCTTTGCAATGTCTTTCTGACACCCCATGGCATCAATAGAAACAAGACAACCTTTTATATCCAAAAGCCTTAATAACGCTGGGATAGCCGTGATTTCATTCGATTTTTCTTCTGTCTTTATTTGCCCCATGACGACACCATTGCGTGTCGCAAAGGCACTGACCATGTGAATGGCAGATTGGCGATCCTCTCGGTTATAAGAACCTCTGAGTGTTTTGCCATCGATGGCAATGATCTTCCCCAGAGGTTCGTTTTGAGACAGATTTCGCCCAGTTAATAAAGCATTGTCGAAACTGAGTGGTGTTGAGCCGAGAAATGATGCGAGCAATGGTATCGTGAGTGGGCACACCTTGAAGAAAAAGCCCTTTTTCCTGTAACCAGAGGCGATGTGCTTCTCCAAAATCTTCAATGTCCTCCCAGCCAGAAGCTCCGCTAATCACACTACAAATTGATAAAAATAGAACATCAAACAGAGAATAGGTGATTTTAGCCGCTTGTCGTGGGTCTTGAATGTTCTTGAAATGCTGAGAAAAAGCGTCAATGTCCAGAATTTTCACCTTAAAAAGGCGTAAGACTGCTCTAGACTTATTAGCAAGTCAACCCACTAAATTGACACTGAATTGGTTGAAAAACATTCACGCTCTTGCCCTGAAAGCATACCTGTTAAAAACGTCTAGTTTTAACAGGTATAAACTAATATCGTTTTATGACATTTGAAAACCTACCTACTTACAACGCCCTTTCTACTAGCTTGTTCAAATCCCCATCATGCTGAAAACCAGCACCATCCGCCGCTGGTGTTTCTAGGGGAGGAAAACAACCAAACAGGGTTTCAATCATTGGGTTCACTTCATAACGAATAAGCTCATCCGTAGGTTGTTGATAAACCGAGCCAATCGCCACCACCAACTCTGCCATGCTAAAACAGAGTGTCGGCAAGGTCAGTGTTCGGTGATCTTGTATTTTGCTTTCTTCTACCACAGCACCATGGATGAGGTTATCGATGATATTCGCCAAGGAAGAGCCCCAAGTTTTCGCTTGCGGCGACATAGGGCACACAAACTCATGGCCTTGGGATAGTTCGCGAATAATGTCACTCAAGAAGGCCGATAGCTGACCGGTTTCTGCCGGTGGACGTGCCAGTACCCCTGCTAGGCGTAAGGAGCGACCATCGACCCAACCACGACGGCTAAAATCGTTGATCATTACTTCACCGACTATTTTATGGGCACCATAGCTGAGCTGAGGCTTAAGCTGCGTGTCGTCGCTGACCCAATCCGGCATTTTACCAAACACCGCGATACTGCTGGCAAACACAAAGACGGGTTTACCTTGGCCATTTTCCGTTTGTGCCTTAGCAATCTCCAGCAAGGTCATGGTGGCATCAATATTGACATGACGGGCTAAACTTTCGTTTTGTTCTGCCATACCACCGGGAATACTGGCTAAATGAAAAAACACATCTATGGTGGCAGCGCTCAGAGTGTCCCACAACCAAGCGTCATCGGCCAGATCACCCGCGTATTTTTCCATCTTGATAGCGCCGGTTTCAGTGAAAGACGCTTCGTTAAAAAGCGCCTCGTCAAACTGTCGATCAAGTAAGGTCAAACGGGTGATGCTTTGCTGCCCTATTTGGCCGACCTCAAGTAATCGCTTTGTTAACCCTTGGCCGACAAATCCATTCGCACCCGTTATCACTACATGCATCGCCTAACCCTTCTGATTAGTTAGAAACCACTTTTTGTTCGATTACGCCGAATGGACCATCGGTTCCATCATCAAATTTAGCTTGCATGCGTACTGTGTCGCCAAATTTCATAAATGTGGTTTTGATTTCTCCAAGGTCGATTTTTTCGATGACACGGCGCTCAGAAATACAGGCAGAACCCGCTTCACGAGCACTATTCGATACGGTGCCAGAACCTAAAATACAGCCAGCCATCAGTTTACGGCTGCGAGCGGCGTGTGCCATAAGTTGCGGGAAGGAGAAGTTCATTTCGCTGCCGTGGGGCTCGCCGAAACGTTCGCCATTCCAACTTACGTGCAATGGCATGTTCACTCGGCCATTTGCCCAGGCATCACCTAGTTCGTCAGGCGTTACCGCCACAGGCGCGAAGCTAGAAGAGGGTTTAGCTTGTAAGAAGCCAAAGCCTGAGTTCATTTCACGTGGCCCAAGGGCACGTAAGCTCCAGTCGTTAATTTGCACTATCAAGCGTATCGATTTGGCGGCTTCCTCCGGTGTTGCTGACATAGGCACTGCGGCCATCACCACGCCAAATTCCCCTTCAAAGTCGATGCCGTCGGCTTCGCTTGGCATGGGAATGTCTACCGTTGGGCCTTGAAAGTCATCGCTGGCGCCTTGATACATCACAGGAATCGTATCGAAGTCAGCAATCGGGTCTGTGTTAAAGGCTTCTTCCATCAATTTTCCGTGGTTCAAAAAAGCCGAGGCGTCTAGCCATTGTGGGCTTCTTGGTAATGGCGCAATACAAGCGGATGGGGCAAAGTCAAAAGCCGAATCCAGTTTTCCTGCATTCAAAAGGTCATACATGGCTTGCAGGTCTATCCATTTATTTTGCCAGTTTTGTACGGCGGATAATAAATTAGGAACAATAGAGCTTGCGTCTACTGCTTTGGTTAAGTCCTTCGAAACAATGATTAAACGGCCATCTAGAGTGCCATTAGGCAAAGTGGCAAATTTCATAAAATTCTCCTTGATTCGCTTTTTAAGCTCATTTTTAGCTCTTTTGAAATTCTTTTTTAAAGTATGTCGTTAGCCAATTCGTTATCGTATTGACCACCCACTAGGATGAACAAAATACGGCACATTTTTCCTGATCGATTCGCCCAAGCATGGTTAGTGCCGTGCTGAACAACAACACTACCAGGTTTTAAAATGGCTTCGTCTTTGTCGACGATAAGGGTTAGTTCCCCTTCGATGACGATGCCGTAATCAATGGATTCAGTACGGTGCATAAGTGGGTGTGGTGAGTCGTCTTTTACCGTTGATGCGCTTTCGTCACCCACTTTAGAAAACATGTCTTTCATTTTTCCATGTCCCTGATTTAAGAACTCCTCGCTGTCTGGCGGTATGTCTACATAGCGAATGCGAGTGCCCTCAGGAGCAGGAGGTAACACAACAGGGCCAAGTGTTGGGTCTGTTTGTATATGGGAAATAGGCGCTGGTGTATGGCTGGTGCTCCACACTTCATGGAATGTCGTTCCGGGTACGGCTTCTAGGTCCATAACGGTTTTGAGTGGGCCATTTTCGACAATAATGGATTTGCCATTTTCATCATGCCCCGTAACAACTCGATAAATATCGGGAAAGCTCATGGCGGCTCCTTTAATGCTTGAGAGAGTTAAAACACTTATAGAAATCTTTACTCGATATAGCGCAAAGGTTTCTGATATTTAAAAAGAGGCAGTGATCAGTTGCAGACACCATCACACTGCCTAAGGGAGTTAGAGTCTAGGCTTTAAATCGGTTGACTTAACGTCATCATGGACTGTCCCATAATTTTTGAATGCTCGGTTTTGTCGCCGCCATTGATTTCGATATGACACAAGCGAGCCGAGTTTTCGACCACCATGCGGCAACGCTCCCAGCGGCGTTCATGGAATTTATCCAGCGCCACATTAAGGTCCTCATTGCCGGCAAGTTCATCCGCCAACACGATGCCACTCTCGATACCAATACCCGCACCCGATGCTAAGTGTGGCGTGGTCGCGGCAACCGTATCGCCGATCATGATCAAACGACCACGGTTCCAAGGCGCTTTCACTAACAGATTAGCCAACGGGCGATAATCTATATTTGCGCCTTCTGCCAAAGCATGAGGAATCAGTGCTTTCACCGTTGGGTTTGGAAATTCTTCCATTAAGCCTGCAAAGACCTGTGGCCAAGTTGCCTTATCTATATGTTCTTTAGTAGGACGATCTTCGGTAATAAACATATACATATGGGTATCAGACACCGGATTCACACCCAGTTTTAGGTGATTCCCCATCCACATATGAACACGGTCTATCTCGGCTGGGCGCGGCATAATGGCACGCCATACCCCTTGACCTATGTATTCAGGATCGGCTTCTTCAGGGAAGAATTCTTTGCGGATTGTCGAATGCACACCATCGGCACCGACCACTAGATCATAAGTTTGCGTGCTACCATCGGTAAAAGTGACCGTGGCACTGGTTGGCTCTTGCTTGATCTCGGTATAGGTACAACCCAAACGCACATTGACACCAGACTCAAGGGTCGCGCTTGACATAATGCGCGCCAGCGTTGGACGGAAAATACCACCACTGCCACCAACGGTTGACCCAACAGGGCTTGGTGTTGGTAATTCCATTATTAGTGGGCCGTGAGCTAGATGAATAGCGACGCCATCTGTCACGCAACCTTGTTCTACCACTTGATCGTACAATCCAAGGTTTTCTAGTGCGCGCATTGAAGCCCCGTTAATGGTGATCCCTGCACCCAGTTCACACCATTCTGGATCAATCTCTACTAGGTCCACGTCAATGCCATGACTGCGCATTTTGATCGCTGCGGACATGCCAGAGAAACCACCACCAATGACTAATACTTTGTTTACTGCAGCCATCTTGCTACTCCTTATTTTTGTTGTTCTAGCTCAATTATTAGCGCTAAAGATTGTTAACTAATATCGGTTAATAAAATCGTCACATCGCCTGTTTGACTAACGCGAACAGGCATACGCTCTAAACTTTCACCAAGACAAGGGCCTTGGATACACAAACCTGTTTTTGCATCGAATAATGCGCCATGGGCATGACAGGTAACGTGTGTTTTTTGTGCATCCATATAAGCGTCTTTGCGCCATGCCATGGGTGCGCCATCAACATGTGGGCAAGCATTACGCCACGCGTATAGCCGACCTTCTTTTTTTACAACGAAGAACAAATCATGCCCTGTATCGTTTTCCAAAAAGCCTTTTGCCCCCCCTTCTTCAAGGTCATTAATATGACACAGTATTTTCACCTCAGTCTCCTGATTCATACCTCAAGCTCATTCTTGCTTTCTAGACTGCCTGCGTATTTCGTTTTGAGCAAAAAATGCGCAAGGGCAGGCAGTAAAATCAGCGCGCCGAGCATATTCCAAATGAACATAAAGGCGAGTAGTAAACCCATATCCGCTTGGAATTTAATGGGACTGGCCACCCAAGTAATAACGCCAACGGACAAGGTAATCCCCGTCAACATCACCACTTTACCAGTGAAATTAAGGGCTCTTAAGTAAGAGGTAGACAAGCTGTTGCCTTGACGTAATCCCATTAAAGTGATGGATAAAATATACAAGGCATAGTCGATACCAATCCCTACCCCTAGTGCAATCACTGGCAATGTAGCGACCTTGACCCCCATACCAAGCAACACCATCAAAGCTTCCACCATAATCGATGTCAGCATAAGAGGCAGAATCGCCACGATAACGGCTTTAATTGAACGAAAAGTAATAAAAGACAACAAGGCAACAGCACCATAAACCAAAAACAGCATTTGATACCAAGCGGCTTTCACTGAGATGTTGGTCGCTGCTTGAATGCCCGCACTACCTGCTGCTAATAAGAATTTGACATTTTTAGTGTCGTTGTCTTTGGCAAAGGCAGTAACGTGATTCACAATATTGCTTAGGGTGTCGGCTTTGTGATCCTTTAAGTACACATAAAGTGTCAACAAATTACAACTGCTGTTATACAAACCGCGAGGTGCGCCAGCCGTGATGTAATTCAACATACTTTGATTCGGCAAGAACTCATACCATTTCGGATTACCTTCGTTTAAACCCGATAAGACACGACGTGATAGCAACGCCAGTGAATTCGTTGATTCCACGCCGGGTAACTGCCGCAATTGCCATTCAAGTGCATCTACTTTTTTCAATGTATCGTACTGCGAACAGGCACCATCTGGCGTTTTCACCATAATCGCCAACACATCACTGGACGCAGCATAATACTGATTCATGAACGCCACATCTTGATTATAGCGGCTGTCTTTACGTAGCTCTGGCGCTCCTTGATCAAGATCGCCAATTTTTAAATGGGTACTTAATGCAAAGGCACCGACAGCCAACAGCACCCCACCGATGATCGCACCAGTCGCCCATTTGCGCTGGGTAAATTTATCTAACCAGACCCAAAGCACTGGGGCTTTTTTTGACTGCGCGGAATCAATGTCATTTATGACACTACGTTGTGCCGCTTTTTTGCCGACCCCAACATAAGACAGCATAATCGGCAATAAAATCAGGTTAGTAAAAATCAATACCGCGACCCCAATAGAGGCAGCAATGGCCAACTCTTGAATCACCTTAATATCAATCACCAACAAAACGGCAAAACCAACGGCATCTGCCAACAATGCGGTTAAGCCAGCGAGAAATAAACGTCGGAAGGTAAGGCGTGCCGCCACCAATTTATCAAAGCCACGACCAACATCCTGCATAATGCCGTTCATTTTCTGTGCCCCATGACTCATGCCAATGGCGAACACGAGAAACGGAACCAGAATCGAATAAGGGTTCAAGACATACCCCAACGCCGGCAGTATCCCAAGCTGCCAAACCACCGCCAATAAGGAAGCAAACACCACCAATACGGTAGAGCGAACGCAGCGTGTATACCAATACACCATGATGGTCGCGATCAACACGGCCAAGGCAAAAAACCACAATACCGATTGAACTCCCGCGATGAGATCACCCATCACCTTGGTAAAACCAGTAATATGGATTTCTAGACCTTTTTTCTGATATTTATCACGCAACGAATCCAGTGCTTTGGAATATTTTGCGTAATCCAATGGTTTGCCCCTGGCATCTTGACTTAATAACGGCATGTAAATAATGGTGGAATGGGCATCCTTTGCAACCAATCGACCAATTTGTCCAGAACGCGCCACATTCGCTTTTAGCTCTTGTAGACTGGCGGGCGAGCCGTCGTAGTCTTCTGGAATAACCGGACCACCGTCAAGCCCTTCTTCCGTGATACCAATCCAACGTGTGGATGGCGTCCATAAGGACTTCATTTGTACTCGATCGACACCAGGTAAAAGAAACACTTCATCGCTAAATTGACGCAATAACTCTAAATAATGCGCATCGTAAATACTACCTTTGGGATTCACAACCGCAATCCGTAATGCGTTTCCTAACCCTGTTAATTCATTTTGGTATTTCAGATAATTTTGAATATACGCTTGATGCGTCGGCAAGGTTTTTTTAAAACTCGCATTAATCGTTAGTTTGGTCGCTTGCCAACCCAATAACCCTGTCAACAATGTACAGATGATAATAACGATCAAACGGTGGTTAAATAATGCCCGTTCAATAAAAGACCCTGTCTTAGGATCAAAATCCTCTTCTGGTGATACGGACTCTGACGTCTGATGCTTCATTTTAACTCTCCCATCCTAATCGGTCCTTGAATACTTAACGCCAACACACTGTTTTGTGATGTTTCAATAATATTCGTCAGAGAAGGGAGACGTTTTCGTATCAACGGCACCAGCATGTTATTTTTCAAGCCCAACAAAATACCCGCCTGATCGGCCATAATAAGTCGGCCATTGGGTTGAACCATCGATGCGACAATCGACGAGCTCACAGGATTTTTTACTTTTTTCCAGTCTTGACCATTATTGTTTGATATGAAGGTATTACCACGCAATCCTGCTAGCACGATTTGCTTTTTTCCTATTAGCTGAGCGGTAAAAAAGCTGCCTGCATAAGGCGTTTCTACTGTTTTGAACGTTTGCCCATCATTATTAGAAAGTGCAACAAAGCCCTGCTCACCAGCGATTAAAATACGATCACCTTGTTTACGAATGCTGTATAAATGCAAACCGAATGGGTTATCAATACGCCCCATCCAAGATACCCAAGTTTTTCCAGCATTTTTGCTCTCAAAAGCAAAACCATACGCACCAACCACAACAAGGTGTTTCGGCCCAAGTAATAACATGTCTAAGAAAGGTTTATCGGGCCCATCTGCAACCAGTCGTTTTGCCCGTTTGATAGCGGGTTGATCTTGACTTTTTTGCGCTTGAATAAGCACATTCGCCGCTAGCTGACGACCATTTAACTGTCGATGCCAGGTGGCTCCACCGTCTGTGGTTCGCAAAACAATACCGCCATGACCAATAACATAACCATTTTTTGTATCAAAAAATTTCACTCCCGTTAATGTCACACTCACAGGTGAAGGAAGTTGATGCCACGTTGAACCATTGTCATCAGAGCGTAGGATCAATCCTCTTTCTCCAACCGCAATGATCTGTTTACCAACAAGTGCCGCATCCAAAAGAACGGAATGTGCCCCTAATTTGGACAAAGTCGCTGGGCGATTAATGGCATCAGCAACGGCGGCATAGGAGCTACCCGCTCGACAAAGCAAAAAAACCAACAGCGAACAAGCCATGAACCAACGGTAAAAATGAGAGCTCGCCAGCATTGCGACCGTTTTATTTTTATAAAACATAGTGTCCCTCATAACACAGACTCAGATTGAGCCACGGTGACACTTCGACGAAAGACACATATGAAGCAAATGATACTAATCGTACCGAACAACAAAGCCGCCAAACCAATACCGGAGTAACCCGATAATTTAATAATGGTACCGCCTAATACAGGGCCAACAGCCGCGCCAATCATCAGCATGGCAGGCGTTGCGGCCATGGCTCGACCAGACGTATCTAAACGAGCAAGCAGACCAAAAACAAAGGTATGAGTGAAGATCATTAAGGAAACAAAGCACGCTGCCGACACCGCATAAAAAGCAAAACCGGTTGCGTTCATCATAATATTGGATAAGAGAATTTGTAACGCAGGGCCAAAAAACAACACAACACGAACAGACAGACGCTTTTCAAAAATGCCCGCCAAAGCAGCCGCGGCGATATTAATCAACGCCAACACCACCAATACCACCGTGATTGAGTCTGGACTAAAACCTCGATAATGACCTACTCGCTCCATAAAGCTAAACGTCATCGCCTGAGTAACCGCCATTAGACTGATGCCAACCATACCAAACCAAACACTGAGCGGAATGTTCGTCAGCGGTTTCGTTACGCGATGTGCGTTTTTCGATGCGTCTTCGGAAAAGCGTAAGGATGGAAAAGCGAACGCGCATACAAGAGACGCAATCGTCATAATACCGCCAAAAATAATGAACAACGAGTGTCCACCAGCAACTTTAGTAATGTTCGGCGTGACCCCCATAAAAATGAAGCCCATTATCCCAAGAGTAAAGCCAGCAATGGAAAATAACCGATGTGGGTTCTCGCCTCGTGCAAAGGTGCCATGAGCCATGCTTAACGCACAACTCGCGCTGATTCCGGCCACAATATGTAAAACAGCCAACTGAACATAACTGACGACTTGAGATGCGGCGAAGAAACACAATCCTGCGCAGATAAAACCGGACGTGGACACTAACCGACGATTCAATCGGTTAAAACACGGGGCAATCAACACACTGGCACAGAATGCACCAAGCAAAAACAAGGTAACTAAGCCACCAGCTTGCTGACTGTTAAAATGATAAGAAGCCACCAAAATGCCAACCCATAAAGGTAAGGCCACTAAATCTAGCATACCAGCACAATTGGAAATCATCAGTGCGACATTGCCTTTAAAGCCAAAACGATAGCTCATAATACACCCCCTCTAAAGGAGGCGATTTTTCTTTTATCCATAAAAGAAGACATACTACAACTCACAGATATCATCAACATACTATTACCATCCACTTTATTTATTGTTATCTGGTGGTGGCGACACAAGTCGCTTCTAAGTGTCTAATGGGGTGGATATAGGGCTCTCTACCACACCCCAAAAGCACTTTTTATATTTGTCATTACTTAAATATTGAAACCTTTTCAAGAAGTCTCGAACAAAGGTTTCATCGAGCTATTCATAAGCGCCATTCTTTCCTGAATCCTTACCCGGTGCCCACTTACCTCTATGTCGCATTAGGAATGTTTGTGATGTATCTGCATCCGATGTAGCGACACGAGGAATCCAGTTTTCATCATGTAAATCCATGTCTGCATCCATTTCGATGTGACAGGCAAATGGACTGTTAAAGTACCAAAACCAGTTAGAACCAAAAATATGGCGACCGGGGCCCCAAAAAGCTTGATACCCCTTTTCAATAAAACGAGTACCGTTTTGCATCATTTCGGTTGGCCCACCGAAATGGAATGTAAAGTGCTCAACGCCTTGCATAAATGGTGGCGCACCAATGAGAAAATGAGTGTGGTGATCCAACGTGCCAGCTGGTTGTAAAAATGGCCCTGTTCCTTCAAAGCGATCAGTACAACGAAAACCTAATCGCTCAACATAAAAGGCCTCCGCTTTAACGGGGTCCGGTACGAAATACACGATATGCGACAAGGTACGAGGACGAATTTGCTCAACGTCATCTTGCACAGCAAGGTGGTTTACAGGTCGTTGGAAGGGCGAGCCTGGTACGTTAGAAATTTCACCAGCAAGATGCAGCGTTTTACGTTGCGTCACTTGAAAACCAATCACAAAACCTGAGTCATCAGTTGACTCAATAGCACCATCTGCCAGAGTACGCACTTCTCGATCTTTACCAAGCTCTTCTTTAATCGCTTCGATGGTGTGTTGATCTGCAACCCCCATCACGGTTTTTCGCATCATGCAGCCATTACCGATGCTGGCCGGAATACTTGCGTCAGAGGCCTGAGCTAACACCACGGCGGTGCCATCTAGCGCCTCAAAACGACCACCCGTCTCCGTAACGTCAACTGGGATCAATCCATAATCCGTTAAAAATGTGGAACAAGCTGGAACATCTTCCACACCAAAAATGATGGTTTCTAATCCGACTATCTTCATTGTTGTTATCCTCTTTTCGCTTAAGCCGTATGGCCATTCAGAGTTTCTGCCACCCAATCGGCGATGTAAGCCCCTGCATTCGCAGAATTGTCAAAACTAGAATGCTGAACACCTCCTTCACGATTGGTAAAGACCTTCAGCTCTCTATTTGGGCTATTGATTAGCTGCTCGTAAGTACGGTGCGCCCATTTCAATGGAATTTGTGAATCTTTTTCACCATGAGTTACTAGGAACGGCACCTTAATTCGATCTAGCACACCATCAAGATGGACCTTCTCAGCAATGTCCATGAAATCATCCATGTCTTTCGCTCCCCACACCCAACGCACATGCTCCCAATAGTGTGGAACAGGGAAACTCCCCTCTTTTTCAAGACGACGTTTTTGCACATCACGCCAATCATGGTTTGCCCCCCAAACAACACCGCAGGCGAAACGTGGTTCGAAAGCCACGGCACGAGGGCAGTAATAACCACCTAATGACACCCCTTCCATCCCAATGCGTTTGGCATCAATTTCTTCGCGTGTCTCCAACCAATCGACCACACGGCTCGCCCAATGCTCACTGTCGTAACGCGCGGTTAAACCTTGCAAACGAATTGCTTCACCTGTACCTGGCTGATCGACAATCAAAGACGACACACCGCGTTTCGCTAGCCACACAGGTAAGCCAACGCGGTATTTCATTTCTTTGGTTGAATCTAAGCCATTCACTTGAACCAATACGGGCGCCTTACCGTCAACGCCTTCTGCACGCACATACAAAGCAGACAGATGCGTTCCCTCATAGGGAATTTCAACACGTTCACAATTTTCTTTGGCAAGTTTAAGACCCAGTAAAAACACTTCTTGAAAACGCTGGTATAACATAACGCGACCCGGTGAGCCATGTCCCTGCAAACGCTCAGCGGTTGAATAATACGTCGCAGCACGGCCGTATTTATCACCCGCAGATATGAAACGACCACGTTCTTCATCTTCTTTTGCTAATTCACAGAGTTTGTCAGCCATGCGCTCCCAGCTATCACGAAAAGCTTTAGAGCCAGTGGCGTCTTTCGCTTTAGCCGCCTCATGAAGCGGCGAACACATTTCTTCAATCTCACCGATTCTAGCACCCATCTCTAAAGCCAGATTAATAGAAAGATCCCATGGATAATTAGTAGGAAAGTAACGAAACATAAATACTCCAATAGCGACTCTAAAGTCCGTATAAAACGCATCTAGAGGCCAGCTAACTTAAAGGAAAATAAAAGCTAAACTCGCCCTAAGATGCTCAGTTTTTTGCTCAAATGAACATCAAATTCATCTTATCTATTGCCTTGGCGTGCCAAACCTTGTCCGGTAAAGGTACTGGTTGGGAAACGCTTCACTGGCTTATTTTGGAATCGTTTGTCGTTCATGACATTGGCCACATAAGCTTCTCCTGATAACAGGTTATAGAAGCCAAAAGTTTGTGGAATAGTACCGGGGAATTCCGGCATGATGTAATTTAACTGCCACAACGTTTTCCATAACTGTCCTTTTGAATCCCAACGATCGCCTAATACTGCTTGCCAAGTATCTTCATCAAGGTAATACATACTACGAGCAGCTTGGTGCCGTTTGCCCTTAGCCAGAGTAGCTTCGACAACCCAAACCCTATGCATTTCCCAACGCACCGCTTCTGGATTCAAAAAATGGCCTGTAATGATGTCTTTATCTGGGTACTGTAGAAAGCGATTTTCGTTGTAAGGAATCAGCATTTCTTTTTTGCCTAACAACTTCCAATCAAAGACATCAGTACGACCAGAAAACACACTTAATTCATCAAATGACATCAAACCAGCCGTCGCTGGCGTCGGCGTATCACAACAAGCATTAGGTAATCGGCGCACACGACGCTGACCAGCCAAATACACATAAGACTTTGATTTATCAGCATCTAAGTTAGTACGACCTACAATACGCTCACCTGCGCGAATTGGCGGACCATAGTTTTCTAAGTTGATTTCGTAAAAATAGCCATCGAAATCCTTGCTTGAACCTTCTTCAAAGTAATAAGGCTTTTGTACCTTCAAGAGGCCGTCTGTGGTCAAGACGACTTTGCCGCTAGAGGTAATTTGGTACTGGTTAACGTCAGTTTCCCAGCTCACTCCACGCCAAGATAAGCGATGATTGTTGATGGCTTCTAAACCATTATGAGGAATCGGAAAGGGAATACCACCATACGCCCCCACGACCTTCTGTCCTTCTAACTTAGCCTTTAAAGCATTTTGCTTTGTAAAGTCATACACCCACCCTGGTGCGGTTGCGGTTCTATGAGTTGGGTAGACATTCAGGCGATAGGTATTAGGGTATTTTTTCAGCATGGCTTTAACGCCATCTGTTAAATGATCCGCATACTTCGCCATGTTTTGAAACGTAACGGTATATAACGGTTTCTCATCTTTATAAGGGTCAAGACGCTTACCACCTAGCACTTCGCCTTTAATTGGATGATTAAACCCCCCCGTCCAAGCGGGAATCATTCCGTCACTGCTACCTGCTTTTTCGGCACCAAAAGGTGTTAAATCAGCACCAAGTCGTGCCGCTTGTTCTGCACTTACCGCCGCATGAGTTAATACTGAAAAACAACTTAACGCCATTGCTGCAAACAAAATACTGAACGCATGTTTTTTATTTTTATACATTGCCAGTCTCCATAAATTAAAACGTCGTACTTACAGAAGCAGAGATGAAATCTCGGTCTTTTTGTGATTGTTTGAAGGTTGCATTAGAGCCATTGCTTGCCTGTTCATTGAAAACACCTTCATCCCCTAAGTACCTGATGTAACTTAACGACCCCTTCCAGCGATTTAAGTAAATTGCACTAACACCAAGGTTGATGTCTCCACCACCATCGACGCCAAATGATGGGCCAACCGCAGAAGATTTACCCCAGGTATGGCCATAACCAATCGAAGGTGATACATCTACTCCATCAAATAATTGACGGTACGTGGGTTTAAATACCACTCTCATACCGACCGCAGAACGATCTGCGTTCGGATTTAACATGCTTTTATTTTTGGTGGTTTTTACGCGAGTATTCCAAGCGACCTCACCAAGAAAGCTGGCTTCGTTAGAAATGAAACTTGGCCCAAGACTGGCAATCCAAGAAAACTGAGCATGGGCGGTTTCACCCACCGCATACCCTGGATTATTGTCGTTATCGTATTGTGGGGTTGAAGGTGATATGGTTTGTGACGTACTGGATAAAGGCGTATTATGGCGATAAGAAACCTCGCCGGCTAAACTCCAAATACCAACACTTTTTGCCATACTGGCACCATAAGCTTCGATACCATCTGCATAAGCAAACTTATATTGACTAGGTTGAAAAGAAGAATTGAGAATGGTGTAAAGATTACTAGGTGCTGTGGCATTGTAACGAATCGCATACAAACCAAAATCCGCATCAATATCGTAATTGCTCCACTTAAGTTCCACACCATATTGACCAGAGTCAGACCCTTTTTCATCATTAGTCTTAGCAAAGCTGCCGTTTTGCCCTGCAAGCAGTCTTTCACCACCTAACGTATCACCTGTAGAAAGATAAGAGCCTGCGGGTAGAAAACGAGACTTTTCCCATTCATAACCAACATAGGCACCGACTGAAACAGACTCTGAAAGAGGCAGGTCTATAGACACTTTTCCTGTTGGGCGGATGGTCTCTTTGAACTGGGAATTAGGGACAGAAGAGAGCTTCACCACATCCACTGGCGATTGACCACCAGCAATACCATTAGAGCCAAAAAATAAACTTTCGCCCCAAAGCTGACTAAAACGCCCCGCACGAATCGTACCTTCCATACCCTCTTTTACCGGAAACCGGCCGTACACAAAGGCATCAAGGATCTCAGCATCGCCGCCCATGACCTTTTTGGTATGATCTGAAAATTCATTAGCTGGTGAGTGATTTGCTGACGAATTCCCCATATCGTTATCGGTATGGTGATGATAAACATCGTCATACCACGCCGCTGCACTGACACGCGCACCAACATTTTTGTAAGACAAATCAAATTCAGACAACAAGTCTAAACGGTCGGACACCAGACCCTTATCAAAATTATTATCCCCATCATTAAAATTAGCAGCAGCTTGCCCCTGAGTAAGCCCCGAGGAGGCACTCTTCGTTCGAACCGCCGTGCTGTATTTGATCGTATTGTCGAGGCTCGCCCTGATATCAGGGTTGTTTGTATCAATTTCAAACCCGTAAGCAGTTGAAGCACTAGAAACGACAGCAATAGCCAAAGCTTTGAGTCGAAATGGCGTTGAGTTGATTGTTTTCACTTGTTCTTCCTCTCAGTTTTTATTTTTATCTTTCAAGAACACGATAAAGGTAAATGACCTCGATGACTCAGGAAAACCCTTTAAATTAAATCAACCATTCGACCCCATCGAATGGTTGACAACAATATTCCGTAATGAGAATCAGATGCATTTTAAAACAATCGCTTCTGCTGCTTACTGACTTTCATCGCCAACCAGCGAAATAGAACATCATTAAAGACACCATCAAAGTGAGCATGAGTGTCACCATGACACGGTGTCCTATGAAAATAAGAAAGCGGCTTTGAAACATAGTGACAAGCCTAAGTCTTGATAAAGGTGCGCTCCCTTCATGCGTTAAAACGCTGCAACTAATAACATGAGGGGCACGCTGTAAAAGACGAGAAAAAGTGAGGAAATATGGCACTGATATGAAAGCAAACATTAGAGTTCAGTAGCCGCACAAGCTGGTCGCATTATAACAAATGAATTGATGCTGCGCTTGCTCACAACATCAATCATCACCGTCGCTTTATCATTCCCTATTGAGCCACAAAAAGTCACGATACTGGTTAAAGTATTTCATAGACTTTAAACCTAAGTGCGGTTAACTGATTATTGTGTGTATGTGCCATGTTTTACATCAACAATAGGACCCTCATCAAAAAGTTCCATTTGCCCAGGCATGAGTGCTGAAGCATGAATACACCTATTATCTAGATCCAAAATGAGAGTCACATGGCCTATTCTCCCAGGGACTAACCAATGAACCAAAAACATCCCCTTACGGATTTTTTTAGCTCGGTACGGAACCGTCAAGGTAGGAATATGTCCTGCATCAAGTTGAGTAAACGAAACCCGATCATCATAAAATGTTAACTTATAAGCTCGCCCGGAATGATAAGCATACTGAACGTCCAACCCTTCCAGATTTACCGAATTCATCAAGTTTACTTCGTCGGGAATCACACCTGGGGCGATATTAGGCACCTCGGTTAAAATGCTGGGCTTATCCATATCTGTCTCCATGTTTTTTGATAGACAAGGCCTCATCCTCCATTCTGCGGCCATAGATAGGCTCTCATGGGTAGATGGGCAAACTGCATGATATTAAACCACGATCTTTCAGAAAAGCCCTTTAAATTACATCAACCATTCGATACCATCGAATACTAAAAAAATAATTAAGAAATGAGAATCAACATGCGCTTTAAAAAACTCGACCTAAATCTATTGGTAGCGTTAGACACACTACTCACCGAACAAAGCATTACCAAAGGCGCTGAAAAACTCAATATGAGCCCTTCTGCTCTCAGCAATTCTCTTGCTCGATTAAGGGATTATTTTGAAGACGATTTGTTGACCCAAATTGGTCGGAAGATGGTCATCACCCCATTAGGTGAAAGCCTCAAAACGAATGTACGAAACGCTTTGAACAACATAGAAAGCACAATACTAGTCCAACCCACGTTTGACCCGATGACCACAGATCGCATCTTTAGTATTTTCTGCTCAGATTATACGCAAACAGTACTTGCCCCTCACGCACTGGAGATCATCAGTAAACAAAAAAGCACGGCACGTTTTCAATTTTTAGCACAGGTCGTTAATCCACACGAACAGCTGGAAAAAGGCAACGCCGATTTACTCATCATTCCTGCCGACTTTATGTCCAAAGACCATCCAAGAGATGTGCTTCATGATGAAGAGTTTGTCTGTGTCGTATGGCGCTACAGCGAGATCGCTAAAGGAAAATTAACCCCAGAGAAGTATGCCCAAGCGGGTCATATTCTGATGCGGCCAGCAGGCATTAATAAAGACTTTTTTGAAACCTCATTTACCCAAAAATACGGTATAAAAAGACGTTTAGTCGCAACGACGTTTAGCTTTGTCGCCTTACCTGCGATGGTCATTGGCTCAGAAAATATCGTAACAATTCATGCCCGATTAGCCAAAAAAATGGCCAAAGTATGGCCACTTAAAATCCTACCTTTACCCTTTGACATTCCTGCTATGCAACAATGTGTTCAATGGCACCAATACAGAAACAACGACGAAGGACTTATCTGGCTAAGAAATATTCTCAAAACCGCCACCATCAACATGAATGCGGATAATTAAAACATTACTTGTTACAAAGGGCCTTACCATAAGGCCCTTTGTATCACCTCCTCAAGAATAGAATTTACGCTTTATCTCATGCTTGATTTTCTTCATCGGCTGTTGATGGTTCAACAAACCGATGGTTTCAGCCATTTTAGGCACAACATGAGTAAAGTGAGTTTTAAACCCATCACACAAATAATTACGATTAAATCGTCCATCGCTAGAGAATTCAAAGCGATGCTTTGGACACCCGCCATGACAAACAGAGCGCACCTCACAATGCAGGCAATCTACACTGATATTAGTCAATTTATCTTGACCGAATGTCAGATTTTTCGGCAAGTTAACCAAATCGATCAATGAGGATTCATTCACATTCCCCAGTTTGTGCTCTGGGTACACATAGTGATCACAGGAATACACATCCCCATTCGATTCCATAGCCAAACCATTGCCACATGTTTCATTAAACACACAAGCACCGGGACGTCCAACAAGCTGACTCATGGTTTGTTCAAAGTTCATGACAAAAATTTTGCCCAGATCATGTTGGACCCAATGATCAAAAATCGTATTAAGAAACTTACCATACGCTTTAGCCGGAACCGACCATTCAGCCAGATTGGACTCCCCTTCAAACGTAGGCTGGATAAGCGTTAAGCCATTACGATCAGGACGAATCGCTTGACGCTCAACCAAGGGAATAAACTGCATGTATTGAGAGCCGATACGCTTTAGAAAAGCATACACATTCAATGGACGTTTGACATTTTCTGCATTCACAACCGTCAGAGTATTAAAATCCACTCGGTATTTTTTGAGTAATTCAATGCCAGCTAAAGTCTCGTCGAAAGTACTTTTTCCCTTACGAGAAAGTCGATACGTATCATTACTAATACGATCGCCATCAATGGAAACACCCACCAAAAACTGGTGCTCTTTAAGGAATCTTGCCCAATCATCATCCAGTAAGGTGGCATTAGTTTGCAAAGCATTGGTTACCGATTTATGACCTCGATATTGCTCTTGCAACGCCATTGCTTGGCGAAAGAAGTCCACACCTAATAATGTGGGCTCCCCTCCTTGCCAAACAAAGTCAATAACATCCCCTTTCTGAGATTGAATTTGATCACGAATATAGTTTTCTAAGGTGCCGTCATTCATTCGCCACTGCTTTTTCCTATCTGGATAAAGGTGCTCTTTTTCCAGATAGAAACAGTAAGTACAGTCTATATTGCATACCGAGCTGCTGGGCTTGGCCATGACGCCAAAGTTGTTAATCCGTTGCATATCCACCATCTCATACCCACCTAACCAGTATTTATTATCGACCATTGTAAGAGGCAGCTTGCTCTAACACCTTGTTCTGGATAACGTAATTCTGATAATCTTTTTTCAGCTCCGTTACCACTTTCGGATGCTGAGCAGCCACATCCTTCATTTCGCCTCTGTCTTTCGTTATGTCATACAAAGCAAAAGGCACATTTTTTCGAAAAACAGGTTTTTTGCCCAAAGGCGGTTGCTGTGCCAATTTCCAACGGTCACGTACAACATAACTTGCTCCCATTAGCTCATCAGCCAACACCGTCCCTTTCGCATGCACGTTCGTAAAGCCATTAGGTTGTTCTAAAGCGGGTAAGAAAGAGATTCCTTTAGGAGGATAAATCGTTTTACCTTTATAGGTTGATCCTGGCAAAGGGACCCCAGCCGCATCCAGCAAGGTAGGTAAAATATCAGTCACTTGCATACGGGCCGATGATGCCGGCCGATGATCTGTTTGACCATTCAACTTAATAATAAGAGGAGAAGAAGTGCCTCCTTCTGCACCAGTAAACCCTTTAAATAAGCGAAATGGTGTTGAACTCACTTCTGCCCAACGAGGGCCATAAGCCACAACAGAGCCTGGTTTGCCCATATTATTCAAAGAATTATCCACTTTCGTGCCAGGAATAGGCAATAAGAAAGCAGGCGCGCCTTCTGCCCCATTATCTGACATAAAGACAATCAATGTGTTGTTGTATTCGTGAATGCTTTTAAGATGGGTAATCAGTTTGCCTATATGTCGATCTAAGTTGGTCACCATCGCCGCATAGATTTCCATGGCCTTAGCTTGTTTTAGTTTTTCGGTCGGAGTCAACTGATTCCAACGTTTTGGCCCAATCGATCCAGTATTAGGCTGATCAACATCTTTTAATAACCCTAACTTTTTCATTCGAGCAAGACGCTGCTTTCTAATCACATCGTAACCCACATCATAACGCCCTTTTTGAGCATCAATATCAGCCTGAGGCGCTTGCAAAGGCCAATGAGGAGATGTATAGGCCGCATAAGCAAAGAAAGGTTTTCCATCCGCATGGTCGGCATCAATATCGCTAATCAGCTTATTGGTATAAAACTCTGTAGAATAAAAATTTTTCGGTAATTTCTTGGCAGGAAATACATGACCATTCTCAGAATAAAGCGTCAAATCAAGGGGGGTTGGCGGTGTAGAAGGCGCAAAATGAGAACCCGCACCATCCACTAATATGTAACTTTTTTCAAACCCTCTAGCATGTGGTAACGCACTTTTATCGACTCTAAACCAACGCTTTTGTTTCGCATTTGGTGCTTTCACGTCATACCCCAAATGCCACTTACCTACCATATAAGTATGATAACCAGCATCAGACAAAAGCTCAGCAATGGTTTCTGTATTTTTGCTCAAATGGCCATCGTATTGGTCGGGAATATCATCAAAATCATAAGAATTAGATTTTCCCCAAGGCGCATTAATCGGTTTATTTTGAAGAATATTAAGCCCTACAACTTCCGCCATATTACCAATGCCAGCTAGGTGATGATCAACTCCAGTCATCAGGCTAGCTCGAGTCGGCGAGCAAACAGCAGCGGTATGAAAGTTGGTGAGCATGCGACCCTGTTTTGCTAACGCATCAATATTGGGGGTTTGGATTTCACTACCAAACGCACTCAGATCCGAGTATCCCAAATCGTCTGCGACGATCAATAGAATATTAGGACGAGTTTGGCTTTGAGTATCGGGCACCGCTTGAGTATTGTCCGCCTGAGCAGCGACTGAAACACTCAATAACGAGGCGGCAACCAAATTTAAACAAAGCGAGGGAAGTTTACATTGAGAGAAAGACTTTACTGTCTTGTATTGGCACTGATTCATCATAGATATTTCCATTCCTACGTTATTATTTTTATTTATAGGGTAAAAATATCACGAACCAACCTTATATCAAGTCATTAAAAATGAAGTAATGTATTTATGAAATCGAATGATTAGATTCAATTATTCGCCCCTGAAAAACCCTCGACCTATTGCATTTAATGAGACCTTTGCATGGTAAGGCTTCGCTCAAACCAAATTCCTAACCGCGCATTTTTGAGGTATTTGGGGGTATATTTAGGCCTAAATACTTCTAGGTAAGTGAATATCCATCACCTTTCCCCCGTTTTAGGCGCAACTTTCTTGCTGTATCGAGAACCCTCGTTTGATATTGTGGGCTACACTCATCAGTTCAAAACGTGTACGGTTTCGAACTATCCCAAGGTAACCCGCTTTTGCCATACCATTGTGTTGCTTTAAGACACCAATCACTCGTTCAACCGTACTGCGGACACCGTTATGAAGTCGGTTAAACCGTTTCTCTTTTTCTGACAAAGGTCGATTTCGATAAGCCCGCTTGGTCATGCGATTTTCAATACCATGGTTGTCCAGCCACTGTTCATGTTTTTCACTCTGATAAGCGCTGTCTGCGTAAGCAGCGGGTTCATCGCCCGTTAGCAACCCTATAAAGTGATTCGAATCGTGCGAGCTGCCTTTACTGTAATCCGTTGCTTTAAGGCCCATCTTCATCCACACACAGATGGGCCTTAAAGCCATAGGTACTTTTACGCTTTCCATCTGAGCCGTTTTTGACGTTCCAATCCGCTTCAGAATCTTGAGTAGAACCGCCACCCTTTCCCTTATTAGGGCGACTTCGGTTGGCTTCGATCACGCTGGCATCGATAATGCTGACCTCGCCCATTTTGATATATAAGCCTTGTTCACTCAGTTGCTGGTTAATCTCTGACAGAAGTACCTCCATTAACTCCAACTTTTCAAGTGTTTGACGAAAGCGCCAAAATGTACTGTGATCTGGGACGGATTCCGATAAATCTAACTCAACAAAACGTCTGAATAACAAGTCCCTCGCGAGCTGTTTTTCCAATTGAGGATCACTCAGGTTATACCAACACTGAAGTAAGAGAGCTTTAAACATAAATAAAGGCGGCCACGCTTTCTCGCCTCTAGGGCTAGTATGGATCTGTGATAAATGCGGTTCTACACGGGACCAATTAATGAGCTCATTTAGTCCATCTAATTCTTTGATTGCTTCGTGTGTAACAAACATCGCATCGGCTAAGCTACGCTGTTTAATATTTTTCCAAGCCATTGGGGTGATCTATTGATTGTGAGTGTCGGTTTATATTCTCATATTTAAAAACATTTCGTGCAAAGGTCTCAAGGTATTACCAGCTACCGCTTTAGTCGGGTCATTCGAAGAATGGACAGGCTTGAAAAGTATTGGCGTCGCCTTGGGGTATCGCTTTGAAAAGAAAAGCCAGCAATACTCTTTAGAATACCGCTACTACATCAGTTATGCTGAATTAGACCTATCCAGATTTGCTGGAGCCGTTCGGGGTCATTGGGGCATAGAAAATAGCCTACACTGGGTGCTTGATGTCTCTATGAATGAAGACAAATGTCCAATCTATAACGGAGAATCAGCCGAAATATTAGCCACCATGATACATTTTGCTTTAAACATGTTACGAGCCGAAACGACCAAAAAAACCAGTATTCGGCGCAAACAGAAAATCGCCAGTATGGATATAGCGTATTTAGATAACAGGGCAAGAGCGTGAATACTTTATAATCAACTGAGCTGCTTGATTTTTAACCTAATTGGATGTGTTAGGGCGAAAATTACAGCTCAATTTTGAATACATCTATTGCGTATCAGCTAAACTCTCATACTTTTTGTCTGTTTTATGAGCAACAATATTGAGCCTTTCTGTTCAAAAAACGTTCACGCTCTCGCCCTGATTTAGATAAGGCGCTAGAGGCAGGCCTAAAAGTCGTGGCAGAAGAATGAGTGAGATAGGGCCGTGCTGATCAAAATATGTTCACGCTCTCACCCTGATCTCCAAGCAAATAGCTTTTAGTTCTTGGTCTACTGCCACATCAAATACCACTTTTCTATATTTGGCAGGAAAAACTGTAGTGGTTGAACTGGCTGGGTTAGCTTATCGTTTTCAATCTTCTAGCATTCGCATACGCAGAGTACTCTCTCACTTTTTTCTGGGAAAAAGAGCACTGTCTACGAATTTAAAAACCACCCTCAAACTATAGCGAGAAGGAAATCGGAAATTCGCTGAGGAACTGATAAAGGGGGACGGTTTTATGGTTTAAATTCGTGGAGATACCTCAGCTCTACCCCCCCTCACTCGGCTCAAAGGCGTTGACCAACCCCACTCTGGCGTTGAGTTTTTGCAGTACCATGACCAAGGTATCGAGTTCTTCTGGTGCTAGGTCGCCCAGTAGTAGGGCTTCCCGTTCTAGGGCAACACACAGTATTTTGTCGTGCAGTTTTTCGCCGTCTTGGGTTAAGCACACCAAGGAGGAGCGGCCATCTTTTTCATCTTTAATGAAGGTCACGGAGCCACGTTCGTTTAATAGCTTTAGGGCGCGGCTTACGGCGGCTTTGTCTAGACCTATGACTTGGCACATGCGGTTGGCGGTGATGTTTTTTTCGACTTTCAATAGGGCCAATAAGCGCCATTCCACCACGCCCACGTCGAAGTGTTTTCGATAACAGGCCGAGGCGCCGCTAGACAGTTTGTTGGCGAGAAAGGTCACCAGTGCCGGCACGTAGTGGTCTAAATCCAGTTGTTTTTTTGCCCTTGCCCGTTGTTTTTTTCCGCTTGATTGCTTCGTCATTGCCCTGCTCTCTGGGTATCGGCCCGTGTTGTTTGTTTTTGCTATTTTTTCTGTTGCCTGTGGCGAGTCATCCGAGGCGGTCATGCTACTCATGCTTGCCAAGGATGAAAAGCGTTTCATTGAGTGAACTTTCCTGCTTTATTTTAGTCCCGCTGTTTTTTTGGGTAACTGGTTGATTTAAAAAAGCTAAAACCATAAGCCTAAAATAACCACATAAATCTAGTTGCCATAACAACTAGATCGGCAATATAGTTGATACCGCAACTATATTAATAACAACCCAATAACGCCATATAAAAATACGCAAAGGCCGCTCTATGTTGGAAGTGTCTATTCTCAGTAAAAAACAAGAAACAGCTGATATTCTCAGTTTTGAACTCGGTAAAAAGAACGGTTCTGCTCTGCCCGCTTTTGAAGCTGGATCGCATATTGATGTACAGGTGAACGACAGTATCGTACGCCAATATTCTTTATACAACGCCCCTAAAGATCACCACACCTATAAGATTGCCATGTTAAAAGACGCGAACTCTCGTGGTGGTTCTGTCACGGTTTATGACTCTTTTCAGGTAGGCGATACGGTTCACATCTCAGCGGCTCGCAATCTATTCCCCCTAAAAACAGACAGCCAACGCACTGTGCTGTTGGCGGGTGGCATAGGCATCACGCCTTTATTATCTATGGCCCATGTGCTCAACGCGCTAGGCCAAGATTTTGAACTGCATTATTTTGCTCACTCCAAAAACAGTGCGGCATTTCATCAAGCGCTGATGGCGTCGAGTTTCGCGGATAAGGTGTTTTTCCATTTTAGCGACACCACAAATGACAAAACCGCCGCTGTGAAGAAGGCGTTAGGTGAGACACACACCGATAAGCATCTTTATACCTGTGGGCCAAATGGCTTTATGGCGTTTATTTTTTCTACGGCCAAGTCGCAGGGCTGGTCAGATGACAATCTGCATAAGGAAGTCTTTAATGCCGCGCCTATCGAACTCGACGACAGCGACAAGCGCTTTACCCTTAACCTGGTTCGCTCTGACATTAGCCTTGAAATACCAGCCGATAAAACCGTGCTAGAAGTATTAGAAGACGCCGATATTGAGCTGGACTCCTCATGCGAACAAGGCGTTTGCGGTGCTTGCATCACCAAGGTGATCGATGGCACGCCAGACCACCGAGATCAATTTCTTACCGACAGTGAGAAATCACTCAATGATCAATTTACCCCTTGCTGCTCACGAGCTGTGACCGATTCGCTCAGCATCGATTTATAACACAGCTAATAACGCAGCCAACAAAGCCCTTCCATAATAAGAGGTCATCATGATAGTCGAACAAGTGAATCCTAAAACAATGACAGCCGCTCCCATACCTGACCGCTCGTCTTTCCCGCTCGATATGTGGTACGTGGCGGCATTAAGCAAAGAAGTACAAGATAAGCCCTTAGCGCGTACTTTGCTAAACGAAGCCGTGGTACTTTACCGCGCTCTTGATGGCCAAGTTGGCGCATTAGAAGATCGTTGCTGCCACCGAGCTTTACCTTTATCTCTAGGCACACTAGAAGAAACCGGCATACGCTGTGGTTACCATGGATTACTGTTCGATAGTTCTGGTAAATGCATAGAAATTCCTGGGCAAGATAAAATTCCTTCTAAAGCGAAAGTGTCTGCTTACCCAGTCAAAGAACAAGACTCTATTATCTGGATTTGGTTCGGCTCTAAAGACAACCCTCAACCTACTTGCGAGCCGCCTAAATATAAAGTTCATACGGATGAACGCTATTTATATGATGGTGATGTTTATCATTATGAAGCACCCTACCAACTGATCCATGACAACCTATTAGATTTAAGCCACCTTGGATATGTTCACGTGCATACCATTGGCGGTAATGCCAAAATTCATATGAATGCCGAAATGAAAGTAGAGCAAGAAGGCGACTCTGTTCAAGTAACCCGCTATATGCCTAACTCGACACCACCTCCAACTTACACCGATGCTTATCCTTTTAAAGGTCAGGTTGATCGCTGGCAAGAGATTATCTTTCACCCTTCTCATCTGGAAATCTGGACAGGGGCGGTGGATGTCAATACGGATTCTTTGGATGACCCTAATCGTGGCGGTTTCCATCTGAAAGGTTTCCATGGTGTTACCCCAGAAACCGACGAAACCAGTTTCTACATTTGGACACAGGCCAGTAACCCGACCAGCAATCGAGCAGAAAACATGAAGCTGGTTATCGAACAAACCGCATTAACCTTTGATGAAGACAAGGTCGTTATCGAAGCACAATACGCCAATATGAAACACTTTGGCGACAAAAAAATGATCGACATACACGTTGATGTGGGCGCGAACCGAGCTCGCAGAATCATTAAGCAACTGAAAGATACATCGACATAGCAAACACAATATAAATTAGTTTTTTCCATAAAAGTCAAGTGGATTTTATCAACAGGTTGCGTGGCTATTATCAACTTAATGAACAGCTGTTTTTTTCCTACTATGACGCCTAGTTTTAAAAATAATAATAGAGACCTTTGCACAATTATTGTATTCACGACCTAGTGCAAGAGACTCAAAAATAATAACAAGAGGTATACCCAATGAAACCATCTAGCACTCGACGCATTGTCGACTTGTCCGTCACATTAGACAACAACCCATACACAGACCCACCTCCGCTGTTACCAAAAATTGATTACACAGATCACCAAGAAGGCTGGCCAGAAATGGCGAACATGTTCCCCGGTCTGAAAAAAGAAGACATGCCGGGTGACGAAGCGTGGGCGGTCGAAAAAATGGTAATGAGCGCACACAACGGTACTCACATGGATGCGCCTTGGCATTATGCTTCTACCACAGATGGCGGCAAGCCCGCTTATGGTATCGATGAACTGCCATTAGACTGGTGTTTGCAACCGGGCGTGAAGTTGGACTTCCGCGACCTCCCTGATGGTCACATTATTACCGCTGCCGAAGTAGAAGCCGAGCTAAAACGCATTAACCACGAACTACAGCCATTAGACATAGTCTTGGTTAATACTCGTGCTGGGGCCATTTACGGCGAACCGGGCTATTTAGCCGCAGGCGTTGGCATGGGGCGTGAAGCCACTCTGTATTTACTAGAACGTGGTGTAAGAGTCGTCGGAACCGACGCATGGAGTTGGGACGCTCCGTTTATGTACACCAGAGAAAGGTTTATCGAATCAGGCGATGCCTCCATCATTTGGGAAGGCCATAAAGCCGGACGAGATATTGGCTACGGACAAATGGAAAAACTGTCTAACCTAGAAAGCCTACCTGCCGACGGCTTCATGGTGTCTTGCTTCCCTTATAAAATCAAAAATGGCTCGGCGGGCTTTATCCGCGCCGTAGCGATTTTTGAAGACTAAACGTTAAACATTAAGCTTTAAACACAACAAAGCCAAAAAAAGGAGCGCCCTGAATAAAGCGCTCCTTTTTTCTGTCTACTACCCACCTTCCCTTCAAAAAAGCGTCCGCGAAAAGGACTGTTATGCAATCTTTCCTTAAAGAAAACCGACACCGTTTAAGGTAAGATAATTCACAACCAAAGACTGCTTAAGGAAAAGACGTGATTCCAAACTACCAAGAATGCATGAAGCCTTTTCTCACCCTACTGAAACAAGCCAACGGCACAGAGGTGAAACTTCGCGATATCATCAATGGAATCAGCGATCATTTTCAGCTTACTGAAGAAGAAAGAACCGAACCGCTACCTAGCGGCAAACAAGCCATTATTGATAACCGTGTTGGCTGGGCGCGTACGTATTTAGCCAAAGCGGGGCTCATCGACAGCCCACGCCGTGCGCACTTTACCATTACCCAACGTGGTTTAAATGCCCTTAGCGACTCAAACGCAGAAATAAACAACCACTACTTAAAACAGTTTGAAGAATTCATCGACTTTACCAACACCAGCAACGGAACAAAGACCGACAAAACAGCCGTTGCAGACACTCAAAATGATGAAACGATCGCTATTCCAGATACAACAGACACACCAGACGAAGCGCTAAGACGCGCCTACAAAACCATTAACGACACACTGGCAGACGACCTACTCAGCAAAACCCGCAACGTCTCCCCTGCTTTCTTCGAACAGCTGCTTATCGACTTATTATTAGCAATGGGTTACGGCATGAATGGTTCTGCGCATCGCTTAGGTGGCGCATACGATGGTGGTGTAGACGGCGTAATTAACCAAGATCCATTGGGTGTTGAACAAATTTACATCCAAGCAAAACGTTACGCTGAAGGCCGCAACATAACGCCAGAACAAATGAACAGTTTCGCGGGAGCCTTAGACAAAGTGAAATCAAGAAAAGGTATTTTTGTTACCACATCAGACTTCACAGCTAACGCCATAACTGAATCACAAAAGTTCAGCGCACAAGTGGTACTTATAAACGGCAAACAGCTTGCGAATTTAATGCTGAGCTATAACATAGGCTGCCATACACAAGAGACGCTACATATTAAGAAAATAGACGAAGAATTCTTCGATCTGAATTAACCAGATATAGCCAAAAGTGTGCAAATAGAAGGTATTTAAGATGCTATTGGATAATAAACTCAATATCACTGACCAAATAGAACTGGCGAAAGCAGAAGAAAAACTCAGTAAACAAAAAGCCAAGCAGCTGTTTGACTCTCATGACATAGAAAAAGCTGAGGTCGGTACGTTTGAAGGGTTAGCTTATATCCACGCCTATTTATTTGATGATATTTACCACTTTGCTGGCAAAATTCGTGAGGTAAACATCGCTAAAGGTGCTGATTCTGAAAATGTAAGCCGATTTGCTCCGCTCATGTATCTAGAACCTTCGCTCAAACACATCGACGCCATACCCCAAGGCACTGTGGACGAGATCATCGAGAAATACGTAGAAATGAACATCGCCCCCACCCATTCCGCGAAGGCAATGGCCGCGCTACACGAATATGGCTTGACCTGATACTCAAGAACGAGGTCAAACAAGTTATAGACTGGAACCTAGTAGACAAAGACGATTACCTCTCAGCCATGCAGCGTAGCGTCGTCAAAGACATTGAAATCAAAGTGTTACTCAAAGAAGCCCTAACCGATAAAATCCACGACCGTGCGGTATTTATGAAAGGCATAGACGTAAGCTACTACTACGAAGGCTACAGCGAATTTAAAACCGAAGAGCTGTAATAAAAAAAGGCTCAGTACTCTTTTTTACAAAAATTAGGAACGTATTGTCTTTATGAACAAACAACAACTCGCCGCCAAAATTTGGGAATCCGCTAACCAAATGCGGTCAAAAATAGAAGCCAACGAATACAAAGATTACATATTAGGCTTTATTTTCTACAAATACCTGTCTGACCGAATGGTTTCCTTTGCAAAAGCGGAAGGCATGTCTGATGCTGAAATTGCCCAGCTTAATGAGGATGACCAAGAAATAGTCGATCATCTCAGAGAGCCACTTGGCTACTTCATTGCCCACGACAATCTGTTTTCAACATGGTTAGATAAAGGCCGTGATTTTGATGTGGCCGACGTGCGTGATGCGCTGTCTGCCTTTGAACGCCTCATCTCCACCAAACATAAAAAATTATACGATGGCATCTTTACCACCTTGCAAACCGGCCTAAGCAAACTTGGCGAAAGCGCCGCCAAACAAACCAAAGCCATCAGTGACTTGCTGCAACTGATTAAAGACATCCCAATGGATAGCAAGCAAGACTATGACGTGCTGGGTTATATTTACGAATACTTGATTGAAAAATTTGCCTCCAACGCAGGCAAAAAAGCAGGGGAGTTTTATACACCCCATGAAGTCTCCTTACTCATGTCAGAAATTATCGCCCACCATGTGAAAGACCAAGACAAAATTCGCATCTACGATCCAACAAGTGGTAGTGGCTCCCTGTTGATCAACATTGGTAACAGCGTCGCCAAACACAGTGATGGTCAAGACAATATTGAATACTATGCCCAAGAGCTAAAAGCCAACACCTACAACTTAACCCGCATGAACCTCATCATGCGTGGCATTAAGCCCGACAACATCATTACCCGTAACGGCGACACCCTAGAAGACGATTGGCCATTCTTTGATGAAAACGACCCCACCGCATCCTATAAAACCTTATATGTCGATGCGGTAGTGTCTAATCCGCCCTATTCTCAACAATGGGATCCAGAACATAAAGACGCCGACCCACGTTACTCACGCTTTGGTCTTGCGCCTAAAACCAAAGCCGATTATGCCTTTTTGCTACACGATTTATATCACCTAAAGCCCGATGGCATGATGACCATTGTCTTACCCCACGGCGTGCTCTTTAGAGGCGGAGAAGAAGGTCAAATCCGTAAGCAACTGATAGAACACAATCACATTGATGCCATTATCGGCCTGCCTGCCAATATCTTCTTTGGCACTGGCATTCCCACCGTTATTTTAGTGTTACGCCAAAAACGTGAACGAAGCGACGTGCTGATTGTGGATGCCTCAAAACACTTCTTAAAAGTCGGCAAAAACAACAAACTGCAAGCGTCTGACATTAAACGCATTAGCGATACCGTGATCAATAGAGAGAACAACCCTAAGTTTTCTCAATTAGTTAGCAAGCAAACCCTGCGCGATAACGACTACAACCTGAATATTCCGCGCTATGTCGATTCTGCCCCCGCAGCAGACACATGGGATTTACACGCCACCATGCTAGGCGGCATGCCCGTGAGTGAACTCAGCCAGTTTGATGACTATTGGCACGCCTTTCCTGGCTTACGCGCCGCCTTGTTTAGCGATAAATCGAGCCACTATGTGGATTTAGCCGTAGCGGTGGATGACATGAACACCACCATTACCCAACACAGCGAAGTCACCCACTTTGCCCAAGTCTATGAACAGGCCTTTAGTGATTTTGATGGCTATCTACATAAGGAATTGATTACACCGCTAACACAAGCCGATAGCCTAAGCCGTATCAACATCAACCAACACGAGGCCAAACTCAGCAGTGCTTTATTTACGCGCATGGCTAATACAGCAGTGAATGGCATTGATTTAATCGACAAATATCAGGCGTATCAACTGCTGAATAATCAATGGCAAATCATGGCGACTGATTTAGAGATTTTGCAAACCGAAGGCTTTGCCGCCAGCAAACAGGTTGACCCGAATATGGTCATCAAAAAAGTGAAAGGCAAAGACACCGAAGTACAAGAAGGCTGGCTTGGGCATGTGTTACCGTTTGATCTCGTGCAAACCGAGTTATTGAGTGATGACCTGGCAGCACTCAAACAAAAAGAAACCCGCCTTGCTGACATTAGCGGTGAAATCGAAGCCATTTTTGAAAGCCTAAGCGAAGACGACAAAGAAACCGATGCCGTTAATGACATTATTAATGAAGGCGGCGATAGCTTTATTAATGCCGCAGTTGCCAAAGCCGCGAAGCAACTGAAACAAGCCGCCAAAACAAACGGTGGCTTTAATGAACACGGCGACAGTGAACACAGCTATCAAGCCAAAATCTTGCAAGTCGATGGCTTAATCAACGAAGACAAAGCACTGAAAAAAGCCATAAAAGCCGACACCGACGCGCTGCACCTAAAAACCAAACGCACGATAGAAAGTTTAAGCGATGAGCAAGCCTGCGACCTGCTGCACGCCAAATGGATAACGCCGTTATTACATGAACTGAGCCAACTGCCTAGCCAACTCATTTTTCGCCTCACCAGCCAAGTGCACGCACTGGCCGAAAAATACGCCACCACCTGCGCCGATGTTGCCAAAGACATCACTCAAAGCGAGCAGGCCCTAGCGGGACTATTAGGCGAACTCACCGCAAATGAGTTTGACCAGCAAGGCTTAGACGAACTACAACGCTTTTTGTTGGGTGAATAAGATGACTACAGAGAACAACGTGCCTGCGATTCGGTTTGAGGGGTTTAGTGGGGAATGGGAGGAAAGAACTCTTGGAGAGGTGGTTAATGTTTATGATGGCACGCATCAAACACCCCGCTATAGAAGTTCAGGTGTAATGTTTCTTTCTGTTGAAAACATTAAAACCTTAAAGTCGAAAAAGTTTATACCTAAAAGTGATTTTGAAAGAGACTTTAAAGTTTTTCCTCAAAAAAATGATGTATTGATGACGCGTATAGGGGATGTAGGAACAGCAAATGTGGTGGAGACTAATACGCCAAAAGCATTTTATGTGACACTAGCTTTATTGAAGTATAAAGGGTTAGACCCTGAGGTATCCCCACAGACCCTGTAACAGATTCTGTGTAACTGCCATTTAGTTAAGGTGCTTTTCGAGACGCTCCTCGAACTCAATAATAAATCGACTCATTGCTTGGCGCCAGTTCTGAATTGGCATCGTCCATTTCTTACTGGCTTCTTTAATGGCAAGGTATACCATTTTCCTCGCAGAATCATCGCTTGGGAAGACTTTACGTTTTTTAATGGCTCTACGGATAACACTGTTCAGGGACTCAATCGCATTCGTTGTGTAGATCGCTTTTCGGATATCGTCAGGGTAATTAAACAACGTATTGAGGTGATGCCAGTGATTGCGCCATGATTTGGTAATTTGCGGGTATTGATCGTCCCAGATGTCGCCGAAACGATCTAACTCTAGCAAGGCTTCTTCTTCCGTTGCGGAGCGGTAAACTTGCTTTAAATCCGCCGTCACTGCTTTATAGTCTTTCCATGATACATATTTCAATGAGTTGCGTACCATGTGTACGATGCACAGTTGGATGTTAGTTTGTGGGAAAACAGCATTGATGGCTTCTGGGAAGCCTTTTAGACCATCAACACAAGCGATGAGAATATCTTCTACGCCGCGCTGCTGAAGCTCAGTGAGGACGTTGAGCCAGAACTTCGCACCTTCGTTCTCCGCAATCCACATGCCCATGAGTTCTTTATGACCTTCAGTGTTGATACCGAGTGCCAAGAAGATCGATTTATTGATGACGCGTTTATCTTGGCGGATTTTCAACACAATACAATCAAGATACACAATGGGGTAGATGGCATCCAAAGGGCGTGCTTGCCATTCAGTCACTTGCTCAATGACCGCATTGGTAACGCGTGATACCAGTGTTGGAGATATCTCGGCACCATACCATTCATCGAAGGCATTGACGATGTCTCGGGTACTCATGCCTTGCGCATAGAGCCACAGGATTTTATCGTCCATAGAAGTGAATCGGGATTGGTGTTTTTTGACCAGCTTGGGTTCAAAAGAGCCTTCTCGGTCACGAGGCGTATCCAGTTCAAACTCACCATCTTCCGTCTTAATACGCTTGCTATTCTTGCCATTACGACTATTGGTTGAGGTGGACTTTTGATGTCTCTCGTAACCCAGATGGTCATCCATTTCTGCATTCAATGCCGCTTCAACGGTAATCTTCTTCAGCATTTGGCTAAATTCGTTGAGATCCTCAGGCGTTTTAATTCCCTTGGCGGCTTCTTTTGCGAACGCTTCAAGTTCTTTTTTGTTCATTTGCATCTACCTATCCTTAATTCTTAATAGAATATGTTGTGGTAGGCAGTTACACAAAATTAGTTACAGTCTCTCCCCACAAATTTAATTAGCATTCCAATACCCCAAGTTGGTCTGCAAACTGTCGTATTCCAGTTTGCCAGTCTGCTTTGGGGATATTTAAGTCTGTATGGATTGCTCGCTTTCCTAAATAAAAGTAAGACAGAACTCGGCGACTTCGCGTGCTGTTGCTTTGAAATCGGTAGGAATAGCCTTTCGAAGCAACAACACTTCCTATAAGAATGAGTATCATCGACGCCAACGTGGCCAGTAAAATAAGGTTTTTCAACCGATCCATTTTGCGAGTATTGTTCTGCTCAAATCCCAAACCAAAACGACTGCTTTTCATATCCCGAAAACCTTCTTCTATTTGCATCCGAGTTTTGTATGCGTTGACACAACGCTTAGAAAAATGTCGATTCACAGGAAGAGAAGATACTAATAACCACGGATCTTTAGCACCTCTCGCTGCTGTAAGAGAAGTTTTCGAGGTTCTAATTTTGCCTTTTTGATTCGTTGAATGACGCCCTTTTGGCTGACTTTTATAGAGCACAAACTCGTTAGTGATTGGGTTCGTTTGGCGATGAATCAGTGATATTCTTTTCGGGCGAGAGCTTGCTTTAGAATAAAGTGTCGAGATGCAACGCCACGATTGCTTCTTTTGATCATAGTATTTTCGTGGCTTACGCACTCGTCCTACATAGTCCCACCCCAAATCAGCGACGGCATCCAGCCAAGGTGTCTTAAAACCTGCATCGGTAACAATAACGGGCTTTGCCGTGTCAGGTATTAGGGCTTTCAGCCTTTTCAAAAAATACTTATGTGTCTTTGATTTTTCTTTCGTGAGCCTGTCGTGTACTTCTTCATAGAGCGTAATAGGACGACCTTCAAAAGCGGTTGTCGCACGAATTAAAAAATGTTCTCCACGAGCATCAAGATCTGACCAATCGACACTTATGATTGGCTGTTTTTGAGGGATAAATATTTGACACATTGAGGCATATATTGTCAGGGCCTCTTGGCGTAATGAATGATTGGATAACAGCCTGTCTGAACGTTTAATTCGATGCTTCTCAAAGGCCTTTGATCGGATTCCTCTGCCAATGTTGGTGACAGAGCAAAAACTCCCTTCGGCAAGGCTAAGCACACAAGCGGATAAGGCTTTAAGCCGAGATTTATGCATGTTAGGGCTGACAATGGGGAGGATTTTGTTCAATATAGCGGTTGCGTTCATAGCTCTCAGTGAAAGTTTGTTTTTGGCGAAATAATTGATCACCAAGGGCTATGAACGTTCCCTTCTTTCACTAACTTTTTGATCTATATTGAGATTTTGTGGGGATACCTCAGGGTTAGACCCTTATTTTCTTAAAAATAGCATTACGAGTAATACAGTAAGGAAAGATATTTGGCACAGAACTTTACATATTGCGTTTCCTAAAAAAATCAATATGAACGAAATAAGTAAGGTTAAAATACCTGAGCCGCCTACAAGTAAAGAACAAACCAAGATAGGCAATACCTTCCAACAGCTCGATACCCTCATCGCCCAGCATCAGCACAAGCACGACAAGCTGTTAAACATTAAAAAATCCCTGCTGGAAAAATGCTTCCCGCAACAAGGCCAAACCGAACCCGCTATTCGCTTTAAAGGCTTTAGTGGGGAGTGGGAGGAGAGAAAACTACTTGATAATTTTGAAAGAATAATTGACTTTAGAGGTAGAACGCCTAAAAAACTGGGCTTAGACTGGAGCGTAACGGGGTATCTGGCGTTATCAGCCTTGAATGTAAAGAATGGATTTATTGACATGAGTCTAGATGCACATTATGGGAATAATGAGCTATATGAAAAGTGGATGCAGGGGAATGAGCTGCATAAAAACCAAGTGCTTTTTACAACTGAGGCTCCGATGGGGAATGTAGCTCAAGTTCCAGATGATAAAAAGTATATTCTTAGTCAAAGAACAATGGCATTTAGAGTAAAGCCTGAGTTAGTAGAAGAAAATTTTTTAGCTGTAATGCTTAGAACACCATCGATACAAAGAAAATTCACATCATTATCAAGTGGGGGTACCGCTCAAGGTGTTAGTCAAAAATCTTTGGCGACTGTAAACGTAACGGTTCCAACTTGTGTGGATGAACAAACCAAAATAGGCCTGCTCTTCACACACCTCGACACGCTTATCTCTCAACACCAAGCCCAGCTCACCAAGCTCAACAACATTAAACAAGCTTGTTTAGAAAAAATGTTTGTATAAGGACGCACCATGACATTCACCAGCGAAGCTAAATTTGAAGCCGCCTTAATCGCAGAATTAAAAAACAACAAAGGCTGGAAAAATGGCGTGTTGAAAAACCCGACCGAGGCCGACTTACTCAAAAACTGGGCGAAGATTTTATTTGAGAATAACGACACGGTAGATCGCTTAAATGGGGCCGAATTAACCCACACCGAAATGCAGCAAATTATTGAGCAAATACGCGAGTTAAAAACGCCGCTTAAACTCAATGGTTTTATTAACGGCAAAACCGTGTCGATTACCCGTGATAACCCTGCGGATCCCTTGCACTTAGGTAAAGAGGTGAGCCTAAAAATATACGACCGTCATGAAATATCAGGCGGGCAAAGTCGTTATCAAATAGTACAACAGCCGCGCTTTGCTAAAACGTCCAACATTCTCAATGATCGCCGTGGCGATGTCATGCTGCTGATTAACGGCATGCCGCTGATTCACATCGAGCTAAAACGCAGCGGTGTGCCCATTAGCCATGCCACCAATCAAATAGAAAAATATTCCGCTGAGGGTGTATTCACGGGCTTGTTTGCCTTGGTGCAGGTGTTTGTGGCCATGTCACCAGAAGAAACCCTGTACTTTGCCAATGCAGGGCAAGACGGTCGCTTTAACTCGGATTATTATTTTACATGGGCAGACTTTAATAACGAGCCGATCAACAAGTGGAAGGCAATCACCACGAGTTTATTGTCTATCCCTATGGCGCATAAGTTAATTGGTTTTTATACCGTGGCCGATGGCTCAGATGGTGTGCTAAAAGTGATGCGCAGCTATCAGTATTATGCCGCCAATGCAATCTCTGACAAAGTAGCAAAAACCAACTGGTCAGCACCAAACCCTTTAGGGGGTTATGTGTGGCATACCACGGGGTCGGGTAAAACCATGACCAGTTTTAAATCGGCACAACTGATTGCCCAATCAAAAGATGCCGATAAAGTGATTTTTTTGATGGATCGTATTGAATTGGGTGTGCAATCGCTACGGGAATACCAAGGTTTTGCGGGTGATGATGAAAGCGTGCAAGCCACAGAAAACAGCGGCGTATTGGTGACTAAGTTAAAAAGCAGTGATCCTGCCAATACCTTGATTGTTAGCTCGATTCAAAAAATGAGTAATATTAATCAAGACGTGAACGATGAAGGCATTAGCTTAAACAGTGATGATATAGCCACCATCAATAACAAACGCTTGGTGTTTATTGTTGATGAAGCGCACCGTTCTACCTTTGGCGATATGCTCATTAGCATTAAAGCGACCTTTCCTAACGCCTTGTTTTTTGGTTTTACTGGTACGCCGATCCATGACGAAAACCAAAAGAAAAAAAGCACCACGGCTATGGTGTTTGGTGATGAGTTACATCGTTACAGTATTGCCGATGGCATACGGGATAAAAACGTACTTGGGTTTGATCCGTATATGGTTGAAACCTTTAAAAAAGGTGACTTACGCCGTGAAGTGGGTTTGTTAAAAGCCAAAGCCAATACCGAAAGCGAGGCGCTTAACGACCCTAAAAAAGCAGCGGTGTATTATAAATATCTTAATGATGTGCCAATGGCGGGTTATACCGATGATGCAGGTAAGTACGTTAAAGGCATTGAAGATGAGGTGCCACAGTCACAATATGCTGATGGGCATAAAAAGCAGGTGGTGGCGGACTTATTAGAACAATGGCCAGCACTCAGCCGAAACAATAAGTTTCATGCCATTTTAGCCACCCATAGTATTGCCGATGCGATTCACTATTATCGTTTATTTAAACAGGCCGCTGATGAAGCAAGTCATGGATTAAAAGTCACGGCCTTATTTGACCCGACTATTCCCGAGGGGGATGACTACCAAACTAAATCAGCCTTTAAGCAAGCGGGGTTAGTGGAAATTATTGAAGACTATAATGCCCGTTATGGTTTTGATTATAGTTTGGCAAGTCATGCTAAATTTAAGAAAGACGTGGCCCCATAAAAAGCCTTATTTACGCATTGACCAAACGCCAGAACAGCAAATTGATGTGCTGATTGTGGTGGATCAAATGCTCACCGGTTTCGATTCAAAATGGCTCAATACCTTGTATCTGGATAAGGTGCTGACGTATGAAACGGTTATTCAAGGATTTTCTCGTACCAATCGTTTATTTGGGCCAGATAAACCCTTTGGCACCGTTCGTTATTATCGTTATCCGCACACAATGGAACGCAATATTAACGATGCGGTTAAGTTGTATTCAGGTGATAAGGCGATTGGTTTGTATGCCGATAAGCTCGACGCTAATCTTAAAAAAATGAATGACACTTTTGCTGAGATTGAGCAGTTATTTAAAAACGCTGGTGTGCATAACTTTGAAAAATTGCCTGATGACAATGCCGTGCGAGGGCAATTCGCTAAGTTGTTTAGACAGCTGAATGAATATTTAGAAGCGGCGAGAATTCAGCGCTTTACTTGGGATGATGACAAATTAAAAACACTAAGTGATATTGAACTGAGCTTTAATGAACAGCACTATTTAGTGATCGCATTGCGTTATAAAGAACTGCCCACAAGTTCTGGAGGTGGTGAGGGTGAAGACGAAGTTCCTTTTGACATTGCCAACCATCTAACCGAAATTGATACGGGTAAGATTGATGCGGATTATATGAATACCCGTTTCGATAAATACTTAAAAACACTACGTTCTGGGACAGGCTATGCCGATATTCAAAGGGCTGTGGATGAGTTACATCAATCCTTTGCATCATTAACTCAGGATGAGCAAAAACAAGCCAATATATTCCTAAACGATGTGCAACGTGGCGATGTCACGCCAGAAGCGGACAAAAGCTTTAGGCAGTACATTAGCGAATACCAATCGAAAGAAAAGCTGGAACAAATTAATAAACTGGTTAATGCCCTTGGTGTGGATGCGCTGCAATTAAAAGCCATGATGAACACCCATGTGACGGCAGACAATATTAATGAGTTTGGCCGTTTTGATGCATTAAAAGAGTCGGTGGATAAAGCCAAAGCCAAGACCTATTTTGAAGCCAGTGAAGGCGAGGTTATTTCACCGTTTAAGGTGAATGTGAAAACCGCTAAGTTACTGCGAGAGTTTATTTTTGCAGGTGGTGTTGATTTGTCGTAAACAGAAAATCGCTAGAAACAAAAAAGGGAATACCTTTTCTAAGGCATTCCCTTTTTTACAACACTTCTCTTATCTACCTACTTAAGACGATTAAAAAGAAGGAGGATTATCTCCCCTAGAATTGCCCTCGGCGAACACTTACATTGTGACTTAACACGGTGGAAATGCCCCAAAAGACAAACAGCCATTAAAGAAGAAAATAAGTCGACTAAGGCTGAGTGTATTCCTTTAACACTCAGCCTCTTTAAAGTAGAACAAGTAGGCTCTTACTTTATCTGTAAGCTTATTTTTTATTCACTTGTTTCGGCTTGGATCAATTCCTGTAATTTGCGCCTCGCACGCATACCAGCCACATCACCGGGAAGGTACACGGGTTTTAGTGCGATCAAATCTGTTTCTGGCATGCGTTCATGACACGCTTCGACCATAGGTTCGTCTTCAAACTCGAACGCGTTATTGATTTGAGTGCGTATACCTTCACTTAAACCGGCATCGTCAAGTTTCTTATTGCGGGCAACCGCATAGAAATAGTGGGAGGAATGCTCGGTTTCTGGGGTAATTAAATGAATACCGGGGAAACAGGCACCGTCTTCAATGGTGCCATTTTCTGCTGAAAAGCCTGTATCCAAATACAGCACACCAGGGGGCTGCCAGCACATATGAGCACGCAGAGTACCAATCGCGGGAGCGTCGTCCCAAAGCAGAGAAAATAATGGCGACACTGGGCAGTTATAATTCCAGTGCATGGACCACACGGTATTGCCGTCTACTTCTACTTTACGCTCCTCTCTAAAACCTGCTGGCGGCTCTCCATCCGAGGCAAGAAAAGAATGTAAGTAAGGAACATGGCTCAGGTCGAGCAGGTTATCTGCCACTAATTCGTAGTGGCATTTTACATTGAGGTAACCATGTACTGCTGTCCAACCTTCACGGTTATCGCTCTCACCAATATCGATAATACTGGCAGGGTCTGCTTGGCTTGCCTCGCCCATCCAAATCCATATCACGCCTTGTGCTTCAATGACTGGGTAATTTTTAACGCTGCACCCCTTCGGGATGGTTCCATCGCCATGGGGGTTGTGCGTCCCGTTTCCTTTAGAATCGAATACCAAACCATGATACCCACAAGCAATATTATTGCCTTGTACTTTGCCTTTGCTTAGAGGTGCAAACCGATGAGGACATCGATCTTCTAAAGCGATTGCTGTGCCATCTTCTCCGCGGTAAAGCACAACAGGTTCATTAAGTAATGTAATAGATAATGGTTTATCTAGTAAGTCGTGGC
Source organism: Marinomonas sp. 63XJN7_7_ISO-PGPR-S23-202 (assembly GCF_056173505.1). Classification (NCBI taxonomy): domain Bacteria; kingdom Pseudomonadati; phylum Pseudomonadota; class Gammaproteobacteria; order Oceanospirillales; family Oceanospirillaceae; genus Marinomonas; species Marinomonas sp. 63XJN7_7_ISO-PGPR-S23-202. The sequence goes on from NZ_CM149677.1 coordinate 4,663,161, forward strand.
TCCAACCAGCGCAATACCACGTATTTCGAAGAAATTTCATGCCCTTATCCTTCTTATTTTTATTGGAAGAACAGAATAGGAGATATAAATTGGACAATATACACCACATAATCCATATTATCGGTCATATAATCCAAAAATAAACGTATAGACTTCATTATGGATTTACTGAGTGACGTACTTTTATCGCTGAAATTACGCTCTACTATTATCTCGAACTGGCAGTTGAGTGAACCTTGGGGTTTTGAAACCCAGTCATTCCCAGCGGGGTATTGCTTTAATATTGTTGCAGGAGAGCTTTGGTTTTCTGCGCCTGACAGTGAGCCAGAATTATTGCTCGCCGGTGACTCTGTTCTGGTTCCGATCGGAGGTGAGTTTAATTTCTACTCGTCTGATAATGCACCGATAGCACCATTACACGCCCTATGGAAAGGAGATAATTTTGCAGGTTTTGATCACTACCTGCCGAGTGAATTGCATCAGGTAAGTTGGGGCGGCGGCGGGGCAAAGACAACACTGCTCTCCTTTGCCTTTGAATTTCAGCCTAATGTGCAACTCGACCTATTAAAGGCATTACCCAGCGCGATCATTCTGCGACAGTACCAAGGGACGGAGTTTCCCTCCTTTCAATCTGCCATTGCTTTTCTTAGTCAGGATGCCAGTAATAAGCAACCGGGTTTTGTGGCTATTGCAGCTCAATTAGTAGAGTTGATTATCATCGGCCAACTTCGCTCTTATATCTTGTCAGAAACAAAGCACCCCAAAGGTTGGCTGCCAGGTTTATTGGATAAAAAAATCGGTAAAGCCTTAGCCGCGATTCATCGACACCCAGAAAAACAGTGGAGCGTCACTCTACTTGCGAGTCATGCAGGAATGTCTCGATCCAGTTTTGCACAACGCTTCCAACAATTAGTTGGCGTTGGCCCCATAGCCTATTTAAGCAACTGGCGTATACAGTTAGCAGCGGAACTCCTGCAAACGACAAAGCACTCGATAAGCGACATTACAGAAATGGTAGGTTGGACCTCTGACCGTAGCTTTAGACGCATTTTTAATCAACGAATGGGGAAATCACCACTGGCATTTCGGCGGGATACGAAACAATAAGTGCTTAAAAGTATATTGTGTTTCCCGCCCTCGCTCTTGGATTGTTATAAAAACCATTAAATGGTCTTTGCGACGTCAAATGGTTTTAGCAACGTCTACGATGAGTTGTCGTAGCCAAGTCAGGCCAGCATCGTTTTCGCGGTTACGGTTGTACTGCATAGTTTGCGTTAGCATGGGGATATTCATGGGTGGCTCTAAAATTTTTATAGGCAGAGATTTGCGCACTATGCTGGCTAGCCGACTATGGACGGTGGCGATACGCTGAGTACCAATAATCAGTGCCGGCGGCGCAAGCAGGTTGGTGGTGGTAATTTCGACTCTGCGACTGATGCCATAGTTGCTCATAAACCACCCATCAAAGGCGGGGGAGTGATTTTTACCATAGCTTACGGCAACATGACCTGCTGTTTGATAATCCTCAAAGGTGATTTTGTCACCTATCGAGGTATTGCCTTCCCAGCAAATGCATTTATAGCCTTCTTGATAGAGTTCATCGTAGGGGTGGTCTTCTAAAACAAATTGACGAGGGATAAACATCAGGTCAACACTGCCCTTGTCGATTAATTCGATATCACTGGTGGATGACAGCTCTAAGCGTATATTGGGTGCTTCGTGAGCCAAGCGGCTAATAACGCTAGTCATTAGCACCATGGTGGTGAGTTCCGAGGCGACAATTTGATAACAACGATCATCGGTTGTTGGGTCAAATTTCGGCTGGTTAATGATGGTGTTTTCCATCTCGACAAGGATCCGACGTACCGGCTTTGCCAGCGTCTCTGCTAAGGAAGTAGGGATCAGTTCTCTACCGACTTGCACAAATAACTCGTCATCAAAGTATTCCCGTAACCGAGAGACTGCTGAGCTCATGCCTGACTGACTCAGATGAATACGCTCGCCTGCTCGCGTTATATTGCGCTCCGCAATAAGCGCGTCTAATGCGACCAACAGATTTAAATCTAGGCCTTTAAATCGCATAGCTCTTTACCATTATTTTTATCGTTATATAGGAGTCTTGTTAATCTATTTTAAAGATGTCTTTTCGTCAATAAATAGAATGTATTTTACGGCGACCTTAACTAAGCCAGTAAGCGCGGTACTTAAGCTCGCCCTCTACTATTGAAATTAGCGATACCAGCTAGCGCTGTTAAGGATTGGTGCATCGTGATTTGCATTGTTATATTGCTGAAAAATCATCGCCGCTATTAACGCTATAACGCAGTGTGAAGTGATATGTCATCGGTAAGATTTTACTGAATAAGATCACTCCGGGCAGGAAGTGGTCGCCTATATTATAAAAATAAAGATAGGAAAGTTATCATTATGTATCCATTCAAATACAAAAGTTCTATCGTCAAAAACCGTTGGTACATGGCGGCGTTCTCTACTGAAATTACCCGTGAACCAATGGAACGTACCATGCTTAACAAGCCAGTTGTTATGTATCGTAAAGAAGACGGAACGCCCGTTGCCATGTATGGACTATGCCCACATCGTTATTTGCCTTTAGTTGAAGGCCGAGTAGAGGGGGATAACATTGTATGTGGTTATCATGGCTTTAAGTTTGCCGATAACGGCGATTGCATCCAAATCCCTTCTCAACCTAAAGTTACTGGTAACATTTGTCAGCCTGTGTATAAAATCGTCGAGAAAGGGCCAATTTGTTGGATCTGGATGGGCGATGAAGACAGGTGTGATGTTGATCTCATCCCTCCTTATGAAGACTTTGGTTTAGAACAACCAGATTGTCAGTTCCATTCTGCTAATTATTTTCATCTTGAAGGTCGGTCACAGTTGTTGGTCGATAACTTGATGGACCTTACTCACCTACCCTATGTGCATCACCATATTGCCGGTAAAGATGCGATGGCGGATATTCCAATCGAAACGGAAGACCGTGAGAGAAGCTATCGCGTCTCTAGAGCAGGAAAAGCGCCTTGGAACGACTATTTTAAAATGGTGTTTGGTTCCGAAGCCGAATTCGAAGGCCTTGCCGATTTCTGGATTAAAAGTGACTTTTTTGGCCCTGAGTTCATATCAACCAGCTTGCCTATTATTACTAAAGTACCCGGTAAAGCAGAAGTGCCAAAAGAATTAGGCGCGTTAATGATTTTGCACGGCATTACCCCAGAAACCGATACCACGACCCACTATTTTGGTTTTTCTACTCGTAACTTCAGACTCGGTGATGAAGCGTTAGATAACTTCCAACTTGCCGCCGACCAGAAAATTCGTGGTCAGGATGTGGTCGCCATTAATGCGGTTGAAAAACGCCTCGATTATGCCGTCACACAACAAAGAGAGTTATTGGTTGGTGCCGACAAACCCGCCGTACAAGTGCGTCGGAGAATTGAAGCCATGTTAGCGGCAGAAAACATTCCCTTAGAAGAAGCGTAAACGTTAAGCCGCCGTGACAGAGAGCCTTAATCAGCGTCTCTGTCAGGCTTTCAAGCTTAAAACAAGGTGCGAATAAATCTGCTAAGGCTCAATCAAAAAAACTTATTCACATCATCCCTACCCAAAAAAATAAAAAAGGAAGTCGTCAATGATGTTATCTAAATATGAAATATACAGCCGTGCCGCTCTACGAGTCATTAGCGCATTTTTGTTTATGCAACATGGTGCGCAAAAACTTTTCCATTACCCACCCGGTGGCCATAACCAAGGTCCATTAGAGTTATTTAGTTTAGTCGGCGTTGCTGGCGTTTTAGAGTTCTTTGGTGGTTTTTGTCTGCTAGTGGGCTTGTGTACTCGCAGTGTGGCCTTCCTACTATCCGGTCAAATGGCGGTGGCGTACTTTATGTTTTATCCTGCCAAAGCCTTTTTCCCCGTGGTGAATGGCGGGGAGCTTACTATTATGTTCTGTTTCGTCTTTTTTTACTTCCTATTCGCAGGCCCAGGTGCTTGGTCAATTGACGACGTGATTAAGAATCGTCTAAATCGCTCTAAAAGCGATTGAGGTACATTATGTTTGATGTTGTTGTTCGTAATAAAACCTTAGAAACACCTAACATCGCCAGCTTTGAACTGGCGCATGTAGGTAATGAAAAAATGCCTAGTTTTACCACTGGCAGCCATATTGATGTGCATATAGCGGATGGTTTGATCCGCCAATATTCGTTGATTAATCATACTCAGTCTGATGAGTTTTATAAGATTGCCGTGCTGAATGATGAGGAATCAAGGGGCGGCTCTGTCGCCCTGCATAACCGTGTTCAAATTGGCGATACCCTCACCATTTCTGAACCGCGCAATCTTTTTCCGCTCAACCTGAATAGCGACAAGGTCATGCTCTTTGCGGGTGGTATCGGTATTACGCCCATTATGTCGATGGCGATAGAGCTGGATAGTCTTGGTATTGATTTTGAACTGCATTATCACGCTAAATCACAAACTGAAGCGGCATTTTATGAACAACTTAAAAGCGGTTCATTTGCTGCTAAGGTATTCTGTCATTTTTCGGGCGAACGTGAAAAAAACGACGCCGCAATCAATAATGCCTTAAGTGCTTTTACCAACAATGCCCATTTGTACACCTGTGGCCCTGTGGGTTATATGGATTATGTATTTGACAGCGCTAGAGCAAATTCATGGCCGGACACAAACCTGCATAAGGAAGTTTTTAAAGCCGAACCAAAGGTGTCGGAATCTGGAGATGGTGCTTTTAAGCTCATTCTTAGTCGCTCTGGTTTGGAATTAGACGTGGCGGCGGATCAAACCGCACTGGAAGCGATTGATGCGGCTGGCGTAGCGGTGGATGTGTCTTGTGAAATGGGGATCTGTGGCGCTTGTTTAACTAAGGTGACGGATGGCATACCCGACCATAGGGATGATTTTTTAACGGACGCTGAAAAAGCACAAAATGATCAATTCACCCCTTGTTGTTCAAGAGCGCTGAGCGATACGTTGACCCTAGATTTATAGGGCAACAGGTTAGTTGAAAAGGCATAGTGTGGGAGGTTCCTTTTAGATAACCGCAAGCGTAACCGCCTAGCAACATAAAAAGGTTCTGCCGGAAGGTCGAACCTTTTTTATAAGATCTTTCTGTTTTGATGCTTTTGTATTAGCTGCCATCGCTGATCGTGGTGCCACCATCCACGACAATATTTTGCCCAGAAATAAAGCCACCAGCCTTGCTGGCGAGCATCACTGCAACGCCGGCGATCTCTTCTGGCTCCCCTACTCGACGCAGTGGCGTTAGGGATAATCTACGTTCCATAAAGGGAGTGTTTTCAAGTAACTCTGTGGCTAAAGGTGTGCGAATCAAGCCGGGAGAAATACAGTTCACTCGAATCCCTTTCGGCCCCCACTCCACTGCCAAGTTACGCGCTAACTGAGCCAATCCGGCTTTAGACAAGCCGTAAAGCCCGATGGCTTTGTTGCCTCTTAAACCTGCGATACTCGACATTAAAATTACCGAACCTTGGCCACGTTCCGCCATGTCAGGAAGCAAGGCAGAGCAAAGCCGTAGCGCGCTTTTTAAGTTGATCGACATTACAGCATCCCAATCCTCGTCCGTGGTAGCACCTATCGGGCCCGCCGGACCTTGTATTCCTGCATTTGACACCAAAACATCAATGCGACCATAAAGTGCTTTCGCCCGCTCTACAAGCTGGTCTATGTCTTCATTGCGACTCAGATCACAGGGAATAAAGTCCACGCCGCTTTGGGGCTTATTGTGGTTGTGTCGATCAGACGCTATGACCTTAGCGCCATGGGAATGCATAGCAGAGACAATCGCGGAACCTAACCCGCCAGATGATCCGGTCACAAGAATCACTTTGTTCTGCAAAGAAAACAGTGTATTAACATCCATCGTCGTATTCTCTCTTATCAAGTGGAGCAGCAATATTAGAAGAGACTTTTTCACGATTATTACGCGCAAAGACCTCGGCCTATAGCAGAAAAAAGCCCCCCATTATTTTTCAATGATGGGAGGCTTTAAGCCACCTACGATGGCGACTTACTAAGGTAGTAACGTACTAAAATGGTAACTTAGTCGCCTACCATTCTGTTTTGAAGGCGCCGTAAGTCACAGACTTACCTTCGGTCTCTTCTATCACAATCTTGTTACGTTGACGGCCAAGGTAGGTAATCTCAGAATCCATGACATCCCCTTCTTTCAGCCATGCTCCGCCAAAGTTTGCACCATTTCCTGGAGGAGAACCCATGATGAAAAGGTCTCCTGGCATTAGTCGAAGTCTCTCAGAGGCATGAGAAAGCACTTGCGATGGGCCGAAGATCATATCTTCTGCTGGCCAATCTTGGCGCTTTTCTCCGTTCACATTTAACCTGATTTGCATTTTCTTGCGATCAACAAACTCTTTAGGGACAGCAAAAGGCCCGAAAGGTTTGAAGTTAGGTTGGAACTTACTACACCAGTCGAAGTTGAATTTGATGTCTGCACGTTTAAATTCATCAACCGTACCGATATCGTTCACGATAACGTAGGCTGCAATCATATCTTCTGCATTTTCAGGTTTTACATAACGCTCGCCTTTGCCAAGGATAAAACCAAGCTCTAGCTCCCAATCAGGCTGTTCGCCAATTAAAGGTAATGGCACATCGTCATTGGCACCACATAAAGAGGAATGCAAACCAGTAAAGAAAAAAGGCGTGCCTTCACGGCCACGACGGTCAACTTCTTCGTAGTTACGATTGAAGAAGGCTTCGTCATCTTCACCCGGTAAACGCTTGTCTTGGTTGAATTTGTTAAAGGTCATCATCTCAGCAACGTGCTGACGATAGTTAGACGCGGCACAAATAAAGTTTGGATGCGCCAAAACAGGCAAAATATTCAAGTCAGTTAAAGATTTGGCTGGACGATCTTGTTTCGCTGCAACTTCTTTTAACCAAACCAAAGCATTATCCCAGTCGTTAAAAATGGCGTGGGTATCGGCATAACGATCAGAAACATTTAAAACATCCCCATTTGGCAAAACTAACCCTGGGAAAACGGCTTCATTTTTAAATTGATAAGTACCAATACCAAATGTGCCTTCAACTAACCCAGTAGCAGGGTTAATATTTTCAGGTTCAACGGCAGGTTTTACCTTATGCATCATAAATTTACTCATAATTTCTATTCCTATATTAAATTTATTATCGAACGGATATTATTCAAAATAGCGATCAGGTGGATCGGAACGCCATACATCAATCTCTACTTTAGATATGTCATGTACTCGAGTACCGTCACTGGCTTTCATACGATCAGTATCTGAGAAGGTTTCAAAGCGATTGCGATCTGGGTCGCGCCATACATCAAAGATATGACTACCATGAGGGTGGCGTCCCACGCCCCACACCAATTCATATTCTTTAGATTCTAAATAACGATGGGTCATAAACTGAGCTTCAAAGTCTTGTGCTTCAAAACTAATATGATGACAAGACGCTTCCCCATTTCGGCTTTGCATAAGCGAGACAACATGGTGATCTACCAGCTCTTCACCACGATCAAGTCGAACAAAACCGACAATTTCGGCCTGTGGCATACCTGGAACGTGATAAATATCACTTGGTATGAGACCTAATACTTCTTTGTAAAAAGGGAGTGTTTCGGCAAAGCTTGGGATAAATAGGCCCACATGCCCTAAACGAAATAATTTCGCAGGTCCCAAATTACGTTTAGGCTCAAAACGACCTTCACGAGTATATTGACCTGGTGCATTCATTTCTAAGTGCTTGTAAGCTTCTTCTGGATTAACTCGTTCAATGCCATAAACGAGATCAATTTCAAAGCCATTAGGATCCAGTAGAGTAACGGCAATCCCACCACCCGGAGTGGTTAGCTCGCGAATTGGACTCGCGCTGTGCTCACTAATAGCGCTTTCTAAATCGCTTTTACTTTCTACTTCAAAGGCGAGGCCAAGGAACTTAGCTTCATCACCTTTTTCAGCAGTATAGGCAAAGGCATCGCCACCACCAGTACGCATCACTAAACGTTGCTCAGTTCGCTCTACTGTCAGCAAACCAAAGTCTTGGGCAAAAACTTCTGTTTTGTCCAAATCTGGCACCTGAAACCTCACATGATGAGGACTTTTAATACGCATATACTATTCTCCTGTTTTATATTTATTTTTAATTGAGTAAGTCATCGGTACGCACAAATAGGTTTGCCCTCCTAAACGGCTATTCGCGCTAACCTTGTAATGAATATAAAGCCCAAACCTATCAGCGTCCAATATAAAAATAATAGTTTTACTATTGGCAACACTTATAGGTTAAGGCAAATTCAAGTCCGCCCGTTCTTCAGGCTTTATTAAGATTTAACACTCAACCCAAGAAGGTCCGCGGCGTTTAACCCTAGAATTTTAGCCTTGTCCTCTTCATCCAGCTGATCGTGGAATCCTAGCGGATCAGGCTCGGCCATATCAAAAGGATAATCTGTCCCCAGACATAAGCGATCAGAGCCGTGAGTGCGGACGAGAGAAGCCAGTTGTTCCTTGTCGAAAACCAGCGTATCGAACCATAATTTACGAAGGTAACTGGATGGCAGTTCTTTACAATGTTCACTGCAATCAGCGCGGGCACGCCAACCATGATCCATACGCCCCCAGTAACCGGGAATGTAGCCACCACCATGGGCCACACAGATTTTTAGCCCTGGGTAACGATCTAAAACACCGCCAAAAATTAAATGACCAACCGCCAATGTCGATTCCAATGGGTTACCAATCAGGTTATTGAAATAATATTCTTTCATGCGGGTTGCATGGGTAAAGCCGAGTGGGTGGATGAAAAGCAAGATACCAAGCACTTCGGCCGCAGCAAAAAACCTGCCTAACTCTTCATCATGCAAGTCTTTACCATTCACATTGGTGTTTATTTCAATACCACGCAAATTAAGCTCTTTGGCACAGCGCGTCATTTCTATAATCGCCCTATCAATGTCTTGCATCGGTAAGGTTCCCATACCGACAAATCGTTCTGGGTTAGTCGCAATCGCTTCTGCAATACCATTGTTAACCGCTTGCGCCGCCTTTAAGCCGGTTTCTGCATCGGTATAATAAAAGTACTGGCCTGGGTTTGGGGAGATAACTTGGACATCAATTCCCTGCTTATCCATATCCGCCAAGCGCAAATCAATATTGTTTAAGGTTGCCCCTATTGTACAAAACTGCGCTTTATTGACTTCGTTGGTTTTTTCGCTAGAAAATTCATGGATACCTGGTGGTGGACCAGGATATTTGGCCTGAACAATTTTGTCGGCGGCAGGCACATTTAAATGGCAATGAATGTCCACCACCAAATGCTTACCTTTTTGATTAACCGAAATGACATTGTTATTCGAACAGCAATCAGTATTCATAATACTCAACCTAATCATAATTATTTTTATAGGACAGATATCCTGCATGCTAGACAGACACGCCATTCACTGTCGTATTTCACAATGAAAACATAAACGTCAATGCTCTCATTTAGACAGATACAAAGACCCACCTATGATGAGAATAGGACTACTCTTTCATTAATACCTATAAGCGTCCAATCAGAATTATGCTTGCAAGCAATAGGTATGACTGATAGATTCAGCGAATGAGATTCGACGGATTAGATTTAAACTTACTGGTGGTCCTAGAGGCGTTAATTGAAGAGCGGCACGTCTCGGCGGCCGCCAGACGCATACATTTAAGTCAACCGGCTGTTACCGGTGCACTGAAGCGATTGCGAGAATATTTCAATGATGAACTTCTTGTGCAACGTGGTCGGCGCATGTTCCTAACACCAAAGGCAGAATCCCTAGCCAAACCAGTTCACCGAGCACTACTGCAAATCCGAGGGGAAATCACCCGAGCGGGGAGTTTTGACCCGGCGACAACAACACGCCACTTTGTTATATCCGCTTCTGATTATGCCTACACTATCTTGCTCGCCGAGGTCATTGCCAAAGCGGCTACCTTAGCCCCTGCCGTGACCTTCGAAATTATTCCTCTTGACGAGCAAACCAATGAATGCTTCGATAGGGCAGAAATAGACCTGTTACTCATTGTTAAAAAACTCTCATTACCGAATCATAACTTTATAGAGCTTTGGCAGGATGAAGAAGTCATTATCAGTTGGACAGGAGCCGGCTTCGATAAGATTGATAAAGAAACCTTTTTTGCCGCCGGCCATGCCGTTGCAACCTTTGGGCTTGAACGCCGACCCTCTATTGCAGACAATCATATCATCAGCAATGGATGGAAGCGGCATGTTGAAGTCCAGCTCCCAGAATTCGGTGCACTGTGTCAGGCCGTAGTGGGCACCAGACGACTCGCCACCATGCATCGTCGCTACGCGCAGCACTTCGCCAAGCTTTACCCTATTAAACTTCATCACACCTGGGAAACTTTTCCACCTATTATCGAAGGCATGCAATGGCATAATGTGAGGGATGCAGACCCAGGGTTACAATGGTTAACCGGTCTATTAACCGAGGCGGCTAAAGAGCTCAAACATTCTTAACATCCTGGCAGGCATGATAGATCAGACTAGCGTGGAGCTTCTGGCTGGGAGGATATTGAAAATTTTGGAGAAGAGCATCGCCTCTGGTTACAGGAAAAAGGGCTTTTTCCTCAAGGTGTACCAACTCACGATACCATTTCTCGTATCAATTCTCAACACAACCCAATTTCGACAATGCTTTATCTGCTGGGCTAAAGCCGTGTCAAAACGAACCGCTGGAGAGATCGTCGCCATCGATGGCAAACACTCAGAAGTTCTTATAACCGAGAGAACCGTCAATCCGCTATTCACATGGTAAGTGCCTTCGCCACACCCAATGGTGTTGCCATGGGGCAAATAAAGACAGAAGAAAAGTCGAATGAAATCACGGACATCCCCAAGCTTCTAAAGCTTTTTGATATAAAAGTCTGCCTTGTCTCTATTGATGCCATGGGATGTCAAAAAGATATTGCAAAGCAGATTGTGACACAAAAAGGCGATTACCTTTTAGCGGTAAAAGGTAATCAAGATGGCTTACATCGTGCGGTTAAACAAGCCTTAGCTGAGAGTGTATCTCTTCCTGTTGATCCGGAACAGATAAACATTGCTCAGGGCCATGGACTCTACGAGGCCAGAGAATATAAGGAGAGACCTTTGCATGGTAAGGCTGTAAGCGTGCGGCAATCACCACCTAGACACGTTACGTTTTTTGACTGAACCTATTTCGCTGTTGCTAACTTGCATCAGACGTATAATCTCGATAAGGTATTTATCAGACAGAGGGCAAACGGATTTGCTTAGCTTTCAGGATGAAGACTCTGTCTCTTTTCAGGATGACTCAGTCGCTGCAAGGACGCAGCAGGAAGACCCTTTATCTTTATTCTCAAACTTAAGCCAGCTTGATATTCCAAGGCAGTAAATCGTCCAGATTCTTTCCCTCTTTACGTTTCGGCAGTGCGTCGAACAATCTGACTAAATAATCGTACGGGATAAGTCCATTGGCTTTGGCGGTTTCGATAATACTGTAAAGCATGGCACTGGCTCTCGCGCCATTGCCAGTATTGGCAAGTCGAGTCAGCAAGGGGGAGTTTCACCCCCAAGCTGCTCACAGAACCGTACGTGACAGTCTCCCGTCATACGGCTCTTGGTCGCACATTTGATGCACGAAGTAATTCCCAATGAGCAAAAAGCGTTGGCATGCTTTTACGTACTTGATCAAGCTTGCGCTCCGCTTCTCGCGTGCCTATTTTCAGCTTGCACCTTGCCCATTTAATCAATCTTGATTGAAAAACAGACCAGATACGATAACTGAAGTGTCGGTACCAAAACTTGCCATAGTAGTGTATCCACCCTCTTAACGAGGCATTGTACCTCTGTGCAAGTTCTTTCAATGTGGCCCCAGATGATCGATGTATTCGCCACGACGTGATCGTTTTAGTGATTCGTTTCATGGCGCTCATCGAGGCACCCGCCGCGCATTTTCTAAACAAACAACCGTCTTTTCGCCTAAGCGTTCTAACCTTGAAATCATAGCCTAGGAACGTGAAGACTTTCTTTACATTATGGCGTGGAAACGTATCTATGTAGACCACATTCGATTTGCTCTCATTGATACTCAATCCCACTTCTTCCATTCGTCGTTGGATCGCTTCCTTTAACTTCACCGCCTCTGACATTCGACTGCAATGACATACTATGTCGTCTGCATACCGTTCAAACGGTACATAACGCCAATGTTTGTCCATCCATTGATCAAAGGCATAGTGAAGAAATAGGTTCGCCAAAATGGGCGAGATAACGCCGCCTTGTGGCGTACCACGCGCACTCTGGGTTAGGGTATTAGCTTTGCTTGAGTCCATCATGGGGGCTTCCATCCACCTACGACAGTACAATATTACCCAACGTGGCATATCGTGGTGTTCTAACGCTTTCACCACCAGATCATGACTAACGTGGTCAAAGAAGGCCTTAATATCTACCTCTAATACCCAGCTTTTAAAGCGACAGTTACGCTCACATTGCGTTAACGCCATATGTGCTGATCGATTGGGACGATAACCAAATGAGCTATGATGAAATAGCTTATCTAGTCGTGTTTCCAAATAAATCTTGACTGCCCCTTGTGCGATACGATCACTGATTGTTGGAATACCCAGTATTCTGTCTGAACCATCCGCTTTAGGAATTCGCTTTTCACGAACCAGTGGCGGTAGGTAACTACCAGAACACAAACGGTTCCATATCTTATAAAGATTACGGTCTCTGTTGTGATCAAATTGCGTCATTGTTTGGCCATCGCAACCCGGCGCACCTTTATTGCGCTTGACCGATTTATACGATTGCCACACGAGAGACTTGGGAATCTCAAATGCTTTGCCTTGCATTAAAACGTCATCCTCTTTAAAAAAAAAAAGTTGTGTTCTAACCAATTCGGCGACCCAGACCCCTTCGCTCCAGCGCCATTACAGCGCATTCGACACTACTACGAGTCTGTCCGTCCCTACTGTATGATACGTGCTAGCAGTAGGTTCTCACGTTCCCTAAGCTGGCCTGTCTGGAAGTCTCGCTGCCTTAACACCGGATGCCATGTAGTCAGTTATCAGGTATCCACTACACTTATCAGGGGGTGGCTGTACAACCCCTTTTTGACATCACCTAAGATTTCGATGCTTCTTCGAACAGTTCACTTTCGTTCGACTCTTCCAGACTCACATGACGGTAGTATTTCCGCCTTTTCCTGAGTCGCTCACTACCGAAGACCTTAATCAACAGCAGCATCAGGTAGTTTGATCAGTGCGCCTGAACATCCTGATCGGAGGGCCTTCCTCCATCCAACTTAGAGCATGGATTCATTATGCTGCAATCTGTTCTACATCATAATGTCTCCTTCGTGACACACACAACCAGTTTTTGCGTCCGATGACGAAGGGTTTGATGGCTCGTTCAGCGCGATTGTTGTCGATGTTGATCCGTCCATCGGTTAGGTAAATGTTGAGTTTGTCCCATTGATTCAGGTTGTATTGGATGGCTTTGCCAAGGGTGGTGCTTGGCGGCACGTGTTTGATCGACTTTTCAAGCCATGCTTTGTGTTGGGCTAGGATAGTGGGAGCATGTTCTTGTCGGACTTTTATCCTCCCTTCTACCGTGTCCTCTTGGCTGGCTAGATGTTCGACGGCGTAGAGTTTGTTGATTTGGCTGATCGCTAGAGTCGCCTTTCCCGCTTTGCCTTTGGGCATGGCTTTTTCTGCTTCAATAAATTTTCGACGTGCGTGTGCCCAGCAACCAGCCAGCTTGGCATTGGTCGATTCGTACGCTTGGTAACCATCCACATTAAGATAGCCGTCGAAGCCTTGTAAAAAGTCGACCGCGCATTGACCGCGTCTCGTGGGCTGGAAGTCGTATAGAACAATATTGGGGACTGGGCTCGTTGGATCCGGTCCATCCTTACCTGTGCAATACACCCACATATAACATTTAGATCGGGCTTCTTTGATCACGTTGAGCGTGGTTTCATCCGCTTGGATAACCGGTTGCTGTCGTAAAATATGGTGCAGTCGATCATAAAGGGGTTGTAAGGCATCCGCACCTTTTTGCATCCAATCCGACATGGTTCGTCGGCTTAACTCAATGCCGTATTGCTTGAACATGGCTTCTTGTCGATACAAGGGCAAGCTGAACTGGAACTTTCCTGTGATGATTTGACTCAGCAAGCTCGGGGTGGCGATGCCTTTGGGGATAATACAGGGCGGCATGACCGCTTGTTTGATGGCATTCTGTGTTCCCGTCTGTTCGCACTCGCGACACGCATATTTAGGGCGAAGCGTTTCGATGACTTTCAGTTGTGCTGGGATAAAGTCTAATTTTTCAGAACGGTCTTCACCGATACGATGAAGCGTCCCTTGGCAACAAGCGCAGACTTTGTCGGACTCGGCAATATCAAGCACCACGATGTCGCGCGGAAGGTCTTTCGGTAACGGTTTGCGCTTCGGTTTTTTTCGAGTGTAAGAGACGATTTGTGTTTCAGGCTCAGCGTCGGTGTCTTCCGGCTCTGCCACCATTTCGTCAAACAGCTCACCTTGCCCAGGCGACACTTCCGAACTTTTACCAAACTGCTTTTGCTGCGCCAAGCGCCATTGCTCTAAAATCAGTTCATACTTGGATTGCCATTCGACAAGCTGTGTGTCTTTTTGAGCTAACTGCACCTCTTTTTCACCCAACGATAATGCTTGCTCAAGCAAAAGTGTCTTGAGCAATTCAACGTCATTGGGTAAGTCATCAGGAAGCCCTTTCATGAGGTGGATTATACCAACTAAATGGGCTATTCGTCATGATATCGGTAGGTTAAATGTGGATGTGCCTCTTGAGAATGAAGAGGCAGGCCATCTAGTAACCAATTAAGTTGTCGAGGTGAGATGTGAAGTGACAACTGTTCATCATCAATCCTCGGCCATTGGAAACGACCTTTTTCCAATCGTTTGTAATGCAGCCAAAAACCATTATTAGACCATTGCAGTATTTTGACTTTGTCACGTGCTCGCCCACAGAAGACATACAATTGTTCGCTACAGGGTTCTTTTTCGAGGTCATAGGCAACGATATTGCAGAGTCCATCAATGGCTTTGCGCATGTCAGTGGGACCACAAATGAGGGTAACATTAAGTTGAGAGGACGCGGTAAACATGAGCCTGTTGTTCCTATTCAATAAAACAACAGACTTTAGGGAGTTTGAAGAAGATTAAAATGTGTGGTTTGCCACACGCTTACATCAATCCCCGGCCATTGGAAACGACCTTTTTCCAATCGTTTGTAATGCAGCCAAAAACCATTATTAGACCATTGCAGTATTTTGACTTTGTCACGTGCTCGCCCACAGAAAACAAACAACTGTTCGCTGCAAGATTCTTTTTCAAGGTCATAAGCCACAATATTGGACAAACCATCAATGGCTTTACGCATGTCAGTGGGACCACAAATGAGAGTAACGTTAAGTTGAGAGGACGCGGTAAACATGAGTCTGTTGTTCCTATTCAATAAAACAACAGACTTTAGGGAGTTTGAAGAAGATTGAAATGTGTGGTTTACCACACGCTTACTTTTCATCAAGTGACAATACATTGAGCGCTATCCATGGCGACACACTGGGCATAATGCCTAGCATATTTGGTTTGGGGTCAACGATTGGAATATTCGGAACAAGTAATTCCCAATCCGACAGTGCATCCGGAATGTTTTGCAACCATAGCGGATGAACCATCGCTCGGCCTGGTGCAAGAGGAACAAAAGTATTGTCTATATGAATAGGGTTATTGTGCTGATTCTCAATAATATGGATCGTAAACTCCTGACCAAGGTGCCGTTGCAGCCAGTCAATCCCTGCAAGATTAGTACATTGGTCTCGCTGTGCAATAATGTCCTTTCCGCAGCGAATAAAACTTGCGGCGTCGAATACTGGCTCATCTTCTCGGGTAAGGTATGTTCTGGGATCGGTATTGGGTTCTGATCGAATACCATTAGGATCGTATAATTCATCGCGAAGCATGGGACGGGGAGCTGCGGCCCAACGTGCACCACGTTGATAGTATTCTTGAATCAAAGGTCGGTAGGCAAAAGTCTCAAAATATCGATGTCGCCACGCACTGGGGTTCTCGATGATTTGATCTCCTATTACCAGTAGCAGATCTCGTGGATTCATAACATTGTAGCCAGACTTTTCAGACCAATAGGGAGTAGAAAAGGAGGCAAGCGAGTCAGCAGGCGATGGCCTTCGCACCATGACCCCTTCGCTTTCAAGGATCTTAATAACCCCCTCAATCTCTGCCTCGGCTTTTAAAACCATTTCGGTTGGAGCTGGCTGAGCGTGATAAAACCGTCGGTATAATTGTTTATTGCCAGGAATATGAGAACCATAATCCCAAAAATGATCCAACATCCTAGTTGATGCGCCCAACGCAGAACCAACTATGACTTCTTCGAGCGGGTCCCATTCATTCCAAACATTCACGGGACTTGACCGCATAACCGTAGCACTTTCCTTTTCCCGAAGATGCCTTTTTTGATCAGTGAGCTTCTGTTGATCATCGAATGTCGCCATAAATACATTCCTGAATGCAATCAATTTACACAACGGTAGTATGAAAAATACACTCTACTCGCAGCCTAAGGAGATACAATAGCCACCATCGCGATTTACACTTAATTTATTGACATACCATAGGTTCATTGACTCATAAGGTCATGAAAAACAAAAGCTTATAACACCTTTATTGATACTCTGAAGATCGCTTCTTTTCGAATACAATACACTAAGTCAAGTAACTCATCGCAATCCAACGGTTTTAATGAATCAACAAGGAGAACTCGGCAGATGCAACACACGACACGTGTTAGTTTGCGAGAAAACGTTCGCTGTCCCTTTGCCTTTAGCAAAAGCATCAGGTAAAACAAAAGCCTAGGCGACTAGGGTTACTAACAGAACGACGTATCAGGAGAGTGGAAAGTGAAGATCATCAATGCACGCTTAAGACAGCAAACAGCACTTTATACCATCATAGTCGAAAACGGTCTGTTTGCTTCAATTCAACAACAAGACCAGCCCGTCGTTTTAGACGCCTCCACTGCCGGCGACGATATTGACGCCCAAGGTAAGCTGTTTTGTGCGCCTTTTGTTGAGCCCCATATCCATCTCGATGCCGCTCTGACGGCGGGAGAACCGGAATGGAACCGCAGCGGTACCTTGTTCGAGGGCATCGAACGTTGGTCGCAACGTAAACCCATGCTAAGCCCTGCCGACATCCATCGCCGCGTGAAAGACACCTTAGCCATGCTGATTGACAATGGCGTGCAGCATATTCGCACACATATCGACACCACGGATCCCTCTTTGGTTGCCATGCGCACCCTGTGCGAACTGCGTGACAAGCTAAAAGACGTGCTCGATATTCAGGTGGTCGCGTTTCCGCAGGAAGGCATCCATTCCTACCCCAATGGTGAAGCCTTGATGACAGAAGCCATGGAAATCGGTGCGGATGTGGTTGGTGGCATTCCGCATTTTGAATACACCCGCGAACTGGGCGAAAAGTCCGTAAAAACCCTGATTCAACTCGCGCTCAAATACGACCGTTTAGTGGATGTGCATTGCGATGAAATCGATGATCCAAACTCGCGTTTCCTAGAATTCTTAGCCCATGAAGCCATGCAAGCAGGCATAGGCGACCGCGTGACGGCCAGCCACACTACCGCCATGCATTCTTACGATAATGCCTACTGCTCCAAACTGTTCCGTTTGTTAAAACATTCCGGTATTCACTTTGTTTCCTGTCCAACGGAAAGCATCCACTTGCAAGGCCGCTTTGATTCCTACCCGAAACGCCGTGGTTTAACCCGTGTCAAAGAACTTACCGCCGCTGGCATGAATGTGGGCTTCGCACAGGATTCCATCTTCGACCCTTGGTATTCTCTGGGTAACGGCAAGTTATTACGCTCCTTGGATTTTGGACTGCATATCTGTCAAATGATGGGCTATGACGATTTCGTTCATGCATTAGATTTTATTACCGACAACAGTGCTAAACTGATGCAGTTGAAAAATTACGGTGTGAAAGAAGGTCATCCTGCCAACGGCATTTTACTCAATGGGGAAGACGATTACAGCGTCCTACGCAATCAAGGAGAGGTATTATTCAATATGCGTCACGGTAAGATTTTGATGCAACGACAACCGTCGACTGTGATCCAACGAGTATCTTTGTAAATGGCTTTGTCTACACGTGGAAAATTGTCTATCGCGGCTTGGTTAGAAAGTCACACCGACTTTCGCTTACCCAGTCGTGCAGCCAATCTCGAAGGCGCCTTAAGCAAACTGGATGATCCGCAAACGAAAAGCGCTCGTCCCTTGGGCAAGAACGCACAAGCAGAGACCAAACCGGCCAAAAGTTACTTAGCACAATGCGAACAACTACAACGCTATTTTAAACTGGGCCTTTATTTTCTGTTCGCTGTGACGTTTCTTTTGGGATTATTGGCCGTCCCCCCAGCCTTCGCCGTGTCATCCTCTGGCAAGGTGAATATCTTTTGGTTATTGATCGTGATGCTGGGTTTTCATGGTCTTAACCTAATCATTTGGTTGATTGGCATGTTAGCGCTGGGTAACAACACCAGACAGTCAAAAGGTGTGTTACTGACCAGCTTAATCTTCATTAATAATAAGATCAGCAAACACTCCAATATCAACACAGATGCCAGTTCGGCCTTTTGGCATTGGCAGTGCCCTGCTCATTCTAATAAATGGCTATTGAGTTCTATTTCACACATCGCTTGGTTCAGCTATTTACTGGCTGGTTTTTTAATGACCTTGCTGCTCCTGCTCACGAATCAAGTCAATTTTGTTTGGGAGACGACTCTATTAGGCGACCAGCAATTTCTCTGGATCACTCAGCAACTGAGCGCGCTACCTCATTGGCTTGGCATTAGCGTTCCCAACCAACTGGACATACTGGCCAGCCGTGTGGACATGGTGTCACAAACCGCCAGCACTCGTCAGCATTGGGCGACACTGTTGCTTGCCAGTATCATGCTTTATGGTGTTCTACCTCGCTTTTTATTGAGTACTTTAAGTATCGTTATGTATCGAATAAAACGCTTAACGCTCCCTAAGAACACCCAAGAAAAAGCCATTGAACGACGCTATAAAGAACAAAGCGAAGCACGTGTGGTTGATAAAGAGAGAGCTGTTCCATCTCCCGCTTCAGTAAACAAGGCAACCCACTCTGAAAACCCTGTCATTCAGCCACTAGACACTCATGCCCTTGGGCAAATTTGGGGCCTATTTGAATGGAGCCAAGCCATCCCAGAAAGCCTTTATGGGGCGGAAGAACAGATGGTATTAAACGATGCCACGCAGCAACAGGCCTTTTTACAGGCCACTTACCACAAGCCGCTTTATCTTTTGGTTGATGGTACCCACAGCCCAGACCGAGGCTCACGACGCTTTCTTTCTCAAGCGGTCAGCGCACACCCTAACGTGTCTCTGGTAATTCGCGAACACGCATATGAAGGGGACGAAGGGAAAAGTACGTCACTGTTTGTCGACGCTTGGTTACGCACTGGATTAGAAGCAGGCATTCACCCTGATTCTATCTTTCGTTTCGCTGAGGAGGAATAGCCATGTCGATTTCACTGTTAGTCGTTGGTCACGCGAATACGGGCAAAACCTCACTGATTCGAACCTTGTTACGCCAACAGAACTTTGGCGAAATCAGTAATCAAGCTGGCACCACTCGCCATGTAGAAAGCGTCGCCATCAAGGTGAATAACAAAACCTTATTGACCTTAATTGATACGCCCGGCTTTGAAGACTCGATTGGCTTATGGGAAGCACGCCAACAAGCCCCCTTTGATCAATACCCAGGGAACCGTTGGATCGCTCCCTTCTGTCAAAGCCATTTAGCAGAAGACCACTTCGAACAAGAAGCCAAGATTCTTAAACAGCTCAACCAATGCGATATCATCCTCTACGTGATCGACATTCGCCAAGCACCGCTGGGGAAATATCTTGACGAACTCACCCTACTCGCCAGCGCCAGTAAACCCATTGTGCCCATTTTAAACTTTAGCGCCTCCGATAGCGTGCACTTAGCATCATGGCGACAAGTATTAGCAGAGCGCCACCTTCATGCGGTTGTGCGTTACGATTCTGTCGCCTTTTATTTTGAAGATGAAAAACGCCTTTATCAGAGTTTGCAAAGTTTGATGCCAGACCACTATGATGACATAGAAACACTGCTCATCAGCCGAGAAGAAGCCGCACGCTCACGCAAAACCTTCGCCATCGATAACCTTGCCGACTTACTGATTCAGGCCGCAAGTAGTCGCAAAGTATGCGACCGATACCCACCAGCACCAGACGATGCCACAGCCTTTGAACAACAGATTCGCCAACTAGAAAGTCAATTTATACATTCATTATTAACCCTCTACGAGTTTCGTGAAGAGGATGTCATGCCGGCGGCATTTTCTGTGCAAAGTGGGCAATGGCAGCAGGATATTTTTGCACTCGATACTCTCAAAGCATGGGGCGTGAGCACGGGTGCCAGTGCCATGACGGGGGCCGCCATTGGCGCAGGGGTAGATGTGATGACTGGCGGCTTATCCCTTGGTGCCGCCACTTCCTTAGGGGCAATTCTTGGGGCTTCATGGCAAACGGGACGACACTATAAAGACACGCTGAAAAGCAAGTTTACCAAGCGCCATTATTTGTGTGCGGACAGTGCTACATTGAGTCTCTTGTGTTTACGCGGCCTAGCCTTGATTGCTCATTTAGACCAACGGGGTCATGCCTCACAGCACGCCTTTACGCTCAATAAACATGACGATAACGACACCAACAAAACCATTATTAACGCGATAAAACCGCTGTGGAAAAAAGCGCGTCAACATCCAGAATGGGCGACACAAAGCTTACCAGCGAATCACGCTCTCAAAGCCGCCATGACAGAGCAACTTCTTGATATAGCAACAGCCAATTAACGCTTGGCTAGCTCCTCGTCCAAACGCGCTTTGGTTTCATGCATTTGTGACTCACATTGCCTCATGAGCTTCACCACGTCGGTTTCCTTTAATCCCTCCGTGCTAATAGGTGGTAGCATCTCAACAATCACTTTCCCATTATTCCAGCGGTTTAGTTTCACTTGCTCATGAGTATTACTGCACACCACAGGGATAACAGGCACACCCGCTTGAACCGCTGCATGAAAAGCGCCACGTTTAAAAGGCAACCAGCCACGACCTCGGCTACGGGAGCCTTCTGGAAACATCCAAATAGACAATCCTGTCGATTTCATACTGGTCACCACTTGGTCGATTGTCTGGATGGCTTTTTTGCTGTTATTACGGTTAATAAGAATATTGCCACTCGCCCAATACAGCGCACCAAAGAAAGGAATCCATCGCAGGCTAGTTTTCCCTACCGTCACCGTACCTTTAGGAAAAACCGCAGCGACAGTGAACAGGTCAAAGTTATTCTGGTGGTTGGCGATATACACAGCTTGCGGAACGACTTCAGCTTCTGGTGATACTCGCCCTTCTACGGATAAGCCAAACAAGGTCGCCACTTTAGAGAATATCTTACCTAAACGGTACACCCTATCTTTTGAGGTTAAAGTACACAGGCACATAATAATACCACCCAGTGTCACCCCAATAATTAGTAAGACTAATAACAATATCCGTATTAGAAACAACATAATAACGTTTACCTTACCCTCAAATAATAATGAATCTGATTTTATCCTGTAGGCGTCTGAAAGCAACCCAAGTCAATGGATAACTAGGGAAGGTTTCTATCGAAATGGATACTTTTTAACCACAACAGAAACATTTTCATCATCATAAAACAGCGGTTTTATATTCTTTTTGCTTGACCTGAAGAGAATACTTAACTTATGTTTGTATTTATAACATAAGTTATTGGTACCCCTATGACCGAAATAGAATCTCGTGTTTTCGATGCCGTAAAACGTCACCCCATGGCGTCCCAGCAACAGCTCGCCGACATGCTTGGCATGAGCCGAGAGTCCATTGCTGGACACATTATGCGTCTGACTCGACAAGGGCTCATTTTGGGAAAAGGCTATATAGTGCCGGAGCAAGACAATATCGTGGTCGTCGGCGGTAGTAATTTGGATATTCATGGCAAAAGCTCAGCAACACTACTACCACACGACTCCAACCCAGGAAATGTGTCGCAAAGCCCTGGAGGCGTGGGTCGCAATATTGCGGAAAACTTGGCAAGGCTTGGACTCAATGCGTCCCTCGTGTCCATCGCTGGCTTAGATGCCTCTGGAGATTGGATGCTGGAACAAACACGGCTTGCTGGCGTCAATACTCAACATGTGATTCGTCACCCCGATTATCCCACCAGTACCTATTTGGCAGTGAATGATCACCAAGGGCAATTGGTCGCCGCCATCGCTGATATGCACATTATCGATGCCCTCGACAAACCGTTACTTAGCGGTAAGTTGCCGCTTTTTCATGCTTCCCAATACATTCTGATCGAAGCCAATTTAAGCCTCAGTGCCATTGAATGGTTCAGCGAGCAAGACTTTCAAGCCTTTTGGGTTGCCGATGCGGTATCCGCTACCAAAGCGCCACGGCTCCGCCCCGTACTGTCAAAACTCAATTTGCTCAAGGTCAATCAAGACGAAGCTCGCGCCATTTTAGAAAGCTCGGAAGACAACCCTAAAAAGCTTGCGCAAGCCCTGCAAACCAAAGGGGTCAGCGCCGTGTTACTCAGCTTAGGCAGCCAGGGACTGCTCTATCAAGATGACGAGCAGAGTCTTTTGGTACCTTGCTACAGCACGTCACCTATTAGCGATACAGGCGCCGGTGATGCCTTACTGGCGGGTTTTATGTACGCCCAAAGCCAAAGTTGGCCACGCCAACAGCAGCTGGAATTCAGCCTTGCCTGTGCGGGCATGACACTGGAATCCCAACACGCCAACCACCCCAACTTTACCCCACATAACATACAAGAATGGATTAAAGCACGATGAATACGTATTTAGACATCAGCCCTGAAGTGGCTCACGCACTCGCTAACAACCTGCCCGTCGTGGCTTTGGAAAGTACCATTATCTCCCATGGCATGCCATGGCCTGAGAACGCACAAACGGCGAAACAAGTGGAGAAAATCATTCGCGACAACGGCGCCGTTCCCGCCACCATTGCAATTATTGATGGTCGTTTAAAGGCAGGATTAAGCGAAGCGGAAATTGATGTATTAGGCCAAGCAGGTTTATCGGTGACCAAATGCTCGCGCCGCGATCTGCCTTATGTGGTCGCCACGAAACAACACGGTGCCACCACCGTCGCTGCCACCATGATTATCGCCGCCATGGCGGGCATTAAGGTCTTTGCAACGGGTGGTATTGGCGGCGTGCACCGTGGCGCTCAGCAAACTTTTGATATTTCCGCTGACTTGCAAGAACTGGCACAAACCGATGTGGCCGTGGTGTGTGCAGGCGCCAAATCCATTTTGGATCTGGCGTTAACAAGGGAATATTTGGAAACCCATGGTGTGCCAGTATTGGGTTATCAAACCGAATCCCTACCTGCGTTTTACACACGTGAAAGTGACCAAACAGTCGACTTTACGATGCCTACACCGGAAAGCATTGGGGAATTCCTGCAGGCAAAATGGAGCATGAATCTGCATGGCGGGGCGGTTATTGCCAACCCGATTCCAGAAGAATTCGCCATGGACAAAACGACCATCGACAAGGCCGTTAATCAGGCTCTGAGCGAGCTCGACGAACAAGGGATTTCTGGCAAGGATTCCACCCCTTTTTTATTGGCTCGGGTGGCGGAGTTAACCGGTGGGAACAGTTTAGCGAGTAATATTCGCCTTGTGTTTAATAACGCGCAACTGGCCACTAAAATTGCTAAACAACTGTGTGCTTATCACTAAACACGCCCATTTATCGACTCGGCAAGACCATTAGCTTTTCCAGTAATTGTCTTGCCAATACGCCATTTGACTCCCATCCAAAAAGCTCCAGGCGACAAACCGACTGATTTTTTGCCCCTGTGCCATTTTAATGGTGCGCACTTGTGTCGCGCCAACGTCTTTTAATACCCGATAAATTGACTCTAGATGACTCTGCCGTGCCACCAAGGAGGTAAACCAAAAACAGCGATCAGCGTATTGCACACTTTCTTTGACCATGCGCGAGACAAAACCCGCCTCACCGCCTTCACACCATAATTCAGCCGCCGTGCCACCAAAATTCAGCACAGGCTTTTCCGTTTTAGGAGCTTCACCTTTCACACCACGCCATTTGCGTTTGGTTTCCCCGGTCATGGCTGACTCGCTGGTATGAAATGGCGGATTACAAAGCACAAGATCAAAACGCTCTTTGTCGTGCCAAATACCATCAAATAATTTACTTGGTTGGGATTGCAGACGGATGCTGACCACGCCTTTTAAACAAGAGTTGGATTTTACGATGGTTTCCGAGGTGGCAACGGCCACGGGATTCACATCGGAGCCGACAAATTGCCAGCCGTATTCTTGGTGACCAATAATGGGGTACACACAATTGGCGCCCACTCCTACATCTAAAGCCTTGACGCCTTTGCCCCGTGGTACCACACCGTTATTGCTGGCGGCCAGCAAATCGGCGAGGTAATGAATATAATCCGCTCGTCCTGGAATCGGCGGGCAAAGATAACCTGGTGGGATATCCCAGAACGACACCCCATAAAAGTGACTCAACAAAGCACGATTGAGCATTTTGACCGCCTCGGGATTGGCAAAATCGATGGACTCATTACCGTATTGATTCAGTCGAACAAAAGGAGCTAACTCAGGGCATGAGTCGGCCAGTAGCGCAAAGTTATAACGCGCCTGATGGGGATTGCGAGGGTGCAGTTCTAACTTATTCGAACGTTTACCCGATAAGGATTTGTTTTTCGAAAACGCCATAATACCGTCAATACTGGAGCAAAAAATCAGTATACCCGAAATTGCCCCGTACAGTGAAAGACGGCCTTAAATCTCCCCTCCATCTATCACGGATTCAGGATAAGGAATCAAGCTGGTTGCCACCTCCCTCACCAGCTGACGGAACCAAGTGGCCGCAGGATCTTGCGAGACAAATTTTGACCAGCCAATAAAATAGCGAATATCGGGAAACGCAACGGGCAAAGGCTTCATAACCAAGCCAAACTGTTCTCGAAAACGCTCGGGCAACAGGCCACTGGTACTCATCAGAAGCTGCGTTCTACCAACGGTTTCTAACGCGGCCAGAAAATAAGGCGTACGCAAAGCAAAGCGTCGTTCTTGAGCACGCTCCCCTAGCACACTGTCACTGATCACCCATCCAGAGCCGCCCATGGTGACCAGTATGTGCGAATAGGCCAAATAATCGTCCATACTAATGCTGTCCTGCCTCGCCAATGGATGATCTTTTGCCATCAAACAGCGAAACGTTTCATAACCCAGTAGCTTGGTTTCAAAGTAAGTCGGCACTCGCACGTACTCGCTGCATAACACCACATCCACACGGGTTTGCGCCTGGCTTAATAAACTCGCTTCTGTGAGGGTGCTGGTTTCTAATATGGCATGGGGCGCGGCTTGATAAAAGCGCTCGGCAATCGCAGGGACATAAGCTTGAGCCTGATAATGGGTGGTTTGCAGACGAAACACTCGCTCACTGGAATGGGGGGAAAACGCACCGCTTTCGTCTAAGCTGGCTATTTTTTGTAGCATTTGCCTAATCGGCGCTTCTAAGGTCATCGCTTTTGCAGTGGGTACCATGGCTTGAGCGGTGCGAATAAACAAAGGATCATCAAATGCTTCTCGTAACCGATTCAATAAGCGACTCATCGCCGATTGACTCAGATTAAGCCGGGCGGCGGCTCGGCCAACATGCCGTTCCTCCAACAAATACAACAGCCCAGTCAGTGTTTTTAAATCCAATTGTTGTAAGGCGTTCGATAACATTGAGCAAAACCCGATTTATGCATAATAGTTAGCATGATTATGCATTGGATTTCATCAATAAAGAAAGTCATGATGGCAATAAGAAAACATGACTGACACTTTTCTGACCAGGAATTCCCAATGCAAACGCCAAAACAGCTTTTTTTATATGGACTTTTTTTCAGCGTTATTACCATTCTATTTTGGGGCATGCTGGCGATTGCACTCAAGCTCACCTCTGGATTTGCTGATCCCATTACCTTGACTTGGCTGCGTTTTTTCGTGGCGGGCATTATTCTTGGCCTATGGCAATGGCAACGGGGTAAACTGTCTGAGTTTCGCCACTTAACACGTCGCGATTACGGCAGACTCATCGCCACAGGCAGTTTTTTAATCATCAATTACACCAGCTTCGCTTGGAGCTTGCGGTATTTACTGCCTGGTTCAGCACAACTGAGTTTTCAGTTCGCCCCCTTGTTCCTCGCACTGGGTGGTCTTTTCTTTCTCAAAGAAAAAGTCAGTGGGTTACAGTGGCTGTGTTTTCTTACCTTAGGCATCGGCATGCTGATCTTCTTCCACCCTGTTTTTGGTACACAGCAGGCCGATACCATTTGGGTGGGCTTTGCGATCATACAGGTCTCCGCCATGGCGTGGTCCATCTACGCCTTGCTCCAAAAATCGTTATTTAGCCGCTTATCCCCTTCCAATATTTTATTGGGGGTCTATGTCTATGCCGCCATTGTGATGCTGCCATTTACCTCACCAAGCCAGTTTTCTGGCATTTCGCTAAGCGATTGGCTAGTAACAGGGTTTTGCTGTCTCAACACCTTGATTGCCTATGGCGCATTCGCCCAAGCCTTACGCTACTGGCAAACGGTACAGGTGAGCGCTGCCATTGCCCTCACCCCTGTTACGGCGTTTGTATTAACCGAATTGTGTGTGTTACTCGGCTGGTGGCCTTCGCTTATTACCTCATCCCATGCAGATACACTGAGCTTATTCGGCATGTTGATGGTCGTGGCCAGCGCCATCAGCGTACAGTTTTTAAGCGTGACCATGGCACGACGCAAACGCACACTCGTCACCAGTTAACAAAGACAACAAAATGTTATAGAAAAACAACAATTTTTATCACGATGAACAGAGCGGGATAAAGCATCCACCACTAGACTGAAAGGAGCAACAAAATCGTTTTGTGCTGAGCCGCAAGGAGAACCGTATGAAGGAGAAAACACTGCTAGTCAAAGATGTGATGTCGCGAGGTGCGTTTTTTGTGCATCCAGAAACCAGCATCACGCAGTGTGTATTAGGACTGGCTCAACATAAGTTATCCGGGGCTCCAGTGGCCGATAACCATGGACAATTGATCGGTTTTGTCTCGGAGCAGGACATGCTTCCTTCTCTAGTACAAAGCGCCTACTATTGCGACGAACCAAGGCGGGTGGGCGATGTCATGCAAAGTGAAGTGCTGACGGTCAACCCGAACGATCATGTATTACAAGTGGCAAAATTGATGGTTGAAGCCAAACCAAAAATTTACCCAGTAATAGAAGACAATCGCTTAATTGGCATCATAACTCGTCGACAAGTCACCAAAGCACTGATTCACAGTCAGGAAAAATGTGTGCCTGTCTAAATGACTCAGATAAGTCGCACACTCACAACACATGAAAGGACGATAAAGGCCTTTCAATGATTATTTGAGTAACGCCCAAAAAGGCAAAATCGTCAGCGCAAGCACCAATATAACACCAATAAAGGTAAAGATACTTTCCGCAGGGTTTTGTCGAGCATGCTGACAATAACCCAGAATCCAATCCCACATAGTTGGTGGTGGTCGATTACTCATGCGCTTGATCTGATCTTCTCGTATCAGCACCAAGGCTTTCTGTGCTTGTTCCTTATCTCTCACCCAAATCCCCGCTAAAGAGATCTGCCAGCGTCCTGCCGAGGTTTCATAAAATGGAATGTCGTGCTCTGCTAGCAGCTGACGAATATCATCCGCTTCTTCATCAGGCACAAATTTAAGTCGAAACACAAGAGTGGCCATTACACGCCTTTCATCAGAAAAAATAGAAACATAGGATACAACGCAGCAAGGATAAGAGAAGGCAGAGGTAAATACAATTTGTAAGCAGTAGCGTGCCAATAAAAAGCCACCCAAGGGACAGAAATACTTTCTTTAAGAGAGCACTATAAACCCCAGAGGTGGCCTTTTATTATAACATTGCAAGGCTTTCCAATAACTAACGTCAAAACAAAACCATTTTTGCCACTTTGTTTTGACAACATCCATTTTCTTAGATTGTGCGAATGAAGCTGAATGCAAGATTAGCTATCATCAAACCGCCAGTGATAATTGTTGGTAATCACTTACACTCTTCCTTGAGTGCTACATTAACTATAACGCTCACACCATAAAAGAAAAAATAGATTAATATTATAAAACCAATAGTTAGTTTTAAATATATTGGTTATTCGCCCTAGGATTCCGGTGATGCTCTTTTCTCAATGACGAGGGTAAGATAGCCAACATCAAAGCCAAACTTACTTAATACGGATTCGTTAATGACCACATTTGGATTCACCATATACATGCGATCGTCCACATTGACATTGATCACATCACCATCATAGGGCACTTGCAGAACGTATTTCATAAAGAGCGCATTGCCGGCCATGTTTAGCGACCCTTTACCAACAACATCACCAGCCGTCGATTCATATCGACCATTTTTTGTGGGAGTGAGCGTCCAAGTGCGTTGCTGTTTTTCCCCATCATTAAAAAGGAAATGCTCCTTTAACGTCCCCACACCATTTTTCCATGAGCCAACAAGATCGGCATTGAAATAACGGATCACCTCACCACTGCGGTTTTTGACAATACCATGGGCCGTTAAGGGCCCATTAAAGAACTGTTGTAATTTGAATTCTGGCTTATTTTTCGCGTAAAGCGCTACATTTGGACTAGAGCAAGCATTCAACATCCCCAAAGCCAATAGCCAAAAGCAAACTCGCCATTTTTGGTTTATTAGGGTTCTGGCCATCACTTTCACCATGTCTATCTCCTTGTTGAGTTGGTCGAATGCTCATCTTCGCCTCCTAAGACATGACCTTTTGGTCACTATTTTTTTACAGGGGCTTTTAGATACTGATATTGGATATCTACATCTGGGTAGTCGCCGTCTCTGTTCGCTACATTGCCACGCCCTGTGTAACGCAATAAACGCTTATCGCTGGGGTCATAGGCAACGACAATAGGATCGACTAACAGTTTTACCCACCACGCCCGGGGCGTCATAGAAAAACACTCGGCCCCTTTTTGCGTCCCAGGTTTACACTGACTGCGGGCAATGACGAAACCTATATCCGTCAGCCGACTCGGCACAACAAACTTCACATCCATCTTGGTGCCGTTATTCAATGCTTGCCAATATTCTTTTATAAAATTATTAAAACCAGCGTCAACCACCATACCTTGTTCATAGGGTAAAGTAGCCACTTCAGGTTGTGACTCACGATTTTTTTGATATGAAATGGTAATCTTCTGTGAATTAGAGACTACTTTTATAACCTCACCATTGCGTCCATTCACTTGCGTGTAACTAGGCGCGATTTTCGACTGGCTATAGTCAATTTTCTTATGCCCGAATACTTGGCCATCTGGCTCAGAATATTCCACATTCTGAATCTCATTATTCAGGGTATGTGTTTCACGATACAAAAGTGCTCCAGTTTTCAGGTCATAGGCTTTACCTACCACTCGATCCACAGAGGCATCCGCCAATACCCACTGACTACCTGTCAACCCTAACAAAAGGGCAATAACAACCTGAAAACGACCAGCGTATAACCTAATCATGAATACGACCTTCATTAGAATATAATCCCCATTGATCACACAAAAAGACACCCAACGGCAAAATAAGTGACCACACGGCACCGATGCTGACCAGCGTTATCCACAAAGGCTTTGCTAATTCAATATCAGACATACTCGATCCCGTTAGGTAGCTCAATACCGGCCCAACAAATCCCAAGCCAGCGCTCAACCAATATCGCCCTTGTAAAAAAGATAAGCTATGAGTAAACAAGGTCGCCACACAAATCCACAAACATAATAGCCATAGCGGTGGAAGCGCCGCTAATCCGGTCTCTTGATGAGCGGATATAAAGACATGGAAGTGGAAAAATGAGCCGTCGACAATGACACCCAGGATGAAAAACAATAGCATCAATTGCCATTCTTTACGTTTCTTTAAAAAGTAATGATCATGTAAAAATAAATACAATAAAGTCGCTAATACCCCATAAACACTGCCACCAAGAACACAAGCGAACCAGGTCGCTTGAAACAAAATGGCTTGCAACAAGGATTTCATCATGTCGCCTATTGGACGGTATTTGCCAGGGCAAAACGGTAGTTTGGTTTGGCAAATACAAACTGTCCCGTACTAATGGCCCTTTCTTTAAACCCGCCTTCACAATAGGCAAAGTAAAAATCCCACATACGGACAAAAACGTCATCAAAGCCCATGTCCATCACCTCTCGTCGAGCGGCGTGGAAGCGCTCACGCCAATCAGCCAAGGTTTTCGCGTAATGCTCTGTGATATCCTCTAGGGCAATGATTTGCATATCGGTCTTTTGTGCAATTTTATGCGCAATAACTTGGTTAGAAGGTAAGCAACCACCAGGGAAAATATACCGCTGAATGAAATCCACGGAGCGGCGCGCGTAATCATAGCGCTGATCCGCAATGGTGATCGCCTGAATCACCATCAAACCATGAGGCTTTAATAAGTCACTGCATTTAGTGAAGTAGCTGTCGTAGTATTCGTGACCAACCGCTTCAATCATTTCAATGGAAACCAGCTTATCGTATTGACCGGTGAGTTCACGATAATCTTTTAATAACAAGGTGATTTGATCGCTTAGACCTTCCGCTTCGACTCGCGCTTTAGCAAAATCATACTGCTCTTGGGAAATGGTTGTGGTCGTTACGTTACAGCCATAATATTTGGCAGCATGAATCGCCATGCCTCCCCAGCCAGTCCCAATTTCTAACAGATGATCTTGCTCGCTCAAGTGCAGTTTCTGACAAATCCGATCCAGCTTATGTGTCGCAGCGTCCTCCAATGAAGCGTTACAATCTGGATAGACCGCAGCCGAATACATCATGGTGGGATCTAAAAATAAGGAGAAGAAATCGTTGCCAAGGTCATAATGAGCAGAAATATTTTTCTTTGAGCCGCGCTGGGTATTGGCATTAAGTTTATGGGCGATTTTAGCGGCAATACGACTCCAAATGGGTCGTTTAGCGTCCATTTTATTGATTAAACTTAAATTCGCGACCATTAAACGAATCACGCTCACAATATCAGGGCTGCTCCACCAGCCTTTCATATAGGCTTCCCCCGAGCCAATACTGCTGTTTAGGCAAATATCGCGATATGCGCCGTTATCATGTACTTTTATATGCGCGATGTAATCCGCACTATCTTTTGTTTGCCCAAACTCATATAGCTCACCTTCCTCTTCAAGGGTTAGGTGGCCGACCTCCAATTTATTTAACATGGCAAACACCATGCGTTTTGCTATACCGTCAAACCAAGTAGGGCGACGCTTTACTTTTTGGTTACTCATACTCACTGTATTCATTCACCATGCCTCTTGTTAAATGCCATTTCTCTGCTGGGCGTTTCTATTTCGAAGCCTTTTCCGACTGGGAGTCAGGGTGAGAGTAAAAAGGCACCCGTTTCCACCATAGTTTAGCGGCTTGCCAATAAATACCTGCGGCGACTTTCATCGTCATCATTGGATAGTTAAACAACACTCGAGCCAACGATGAACTTGTCACAGGGATGCGTTTTAACGATAAAGTCGCATCAAACACACAGCGCTGTTTTTCGTTTTGTTCTTTATTTTGCATGTGGATCGCCAACTTTTTACCGGGTGTCGAACTACGCCAATCATAGAAATGATTCATCGGATGAAATGGCGACACATGCATTTGCTTGCTAAATTGGATACGTTGCGTATTGCGACCCGGATCACAAGATAAGACATATGCGATACGTTCTCCCCAAGGCGTGTTGGTCACTTCTACTAACATGGCACTTAATTGCTCATATTCATCAAAGCAGTAGTAGATGGTGATGGGGTTAATAATGAACCCGAAATAGCGACAGTTGGTGAGCATTCGCACCGCGCCCCGTAAGCTCGTCCCTAGCTCCTTATTCACTTTCTCTAACACACAGGCTTTCAGTGGTCGTTGTTCATCACCAAAATAGTCAGCACGGTTAAAACGCGCCAAGTGCCAAGGTTTCGCTGACCACCAAGGGCTCAAGGACAACACACTGTCTAACTCATCCAGATCCAAGTACATCATGAACACTTGATAACGAAATTCATGGTAACGGGGAGAGAAGCGACGATGACGCACCATCCCTTGATAGATGCCACTGTGCTGAATAAGCGAGGTTACTTCCATTCGACCCCCAAGCCTTGCGCAACGCGAACCCCACTCCAACATCCGTCTTCGTGGAAACCGTTGCGCCAATAGGCACCACAAAACCAAGTACGATTGACACCATTGATTTCTTGCCAGCGGTTTTGGGCCTTAATACCTTCTAAGGTAAAAGTGGGATGCGCGTAATGAAAACGCCCTAGAATTTTATTAGCATCAATCAGATCCGTCTGATTCAAGCTCACAATGTAAGTGGTATCACTAGTAAAGCGCTGCAATATATTCATGTTATAGCTTAATGTTGCAGGTTTGCCTTGTTCGTGACCTAAGTAGTAGTTCCAACTGGACCATGCCAGCTTTTTCTTAGGCAATAACTGCGTGTCAGAGTGCAATATCACTTCATTATTTCGATATGGGATGGCCGATAGAATGGCCGTTTCATCTTGGCTTGGGTCTGCCAGCAAAGCCAAGGCCTCATCACTGTGACAAGCAAAAATCACTTGATCAAAGGTTTGCGCCTCACCCTGTTCGAAGTGCACAACCACCCGATCTGCGAGGCGTTCAACTTGGCGAATCCCTGCATTGAGAACAATCTTATCGTTAAACGCCGCCACTAAAGGGGTTAGATAAGCCGAAGAGCCGCCCTTGATCACTCGCCATTGAGGGCGATGATTGACACTCAATAAACCATGATTTTTAAAAAAACGGACAAAGAATAACAGCGGGAAATCCATCATTTCCTCTAAGGTAGACGACCAAATCGCACTCCCCATGGGAATCAAATAATGACTGGCAAACAGGTCGCCATAGCCCTTTTCCTTCAGATACTCCCCTAACGTCACACTTTCTTCTAAACGATGACTTTCCAGATCGGCAATGGCTTCCTTATTAAAGCGCATGATGTCTTTTAGCATCCCCAAATAGGGCAGATTAAAAAGGTTACGACGCTGAGCAAACAGAGTATTGAGATTATTTCCGCCGTATTCCAATCCGGTTCTTTGACAGCTCACGCTAAAGCTCATTTCAGTGGGAATGGACTCGACGCCCAACTCATCCATCAAACGAATAAAATTTGGATAGGTCCAGTCATTAAAGACGATAAAGCCCGTGTCGATATTCCGTGTTGTATTGCCCTCTTTCACCTGAACGGTTGCGGTATGGCCACCAATACGTTCTGCCGACTCAAATACGGTCACCTCGTGCTCTTGCTGTAGTAAGTAAGCACTGGTTAAACCCGATATCCCCGAACCAATTATGGCAATTTTCACTCATTCACTCCTCATACACTTTCCCGTCAGTGAAAGTGCAATCAATCATTATTCTTTTGGGGCCGTTAACGCCGACCAAAGTTTCGGGAAGTGTCGTGCAAGCCAAAGCATGACACTTAAACGTTTAGGAAACGCATATTCGTATGGACGTCGTTCTATGGCACGTTCAATGCGAGCGGCCGCTTGTTCTGCTGGCATCAAAAACGGCATTGGAAAGGTGTTTTTTTGCGTTAAAGGGGTATCGACGAAGCCGGGTAAAATGCAAGTTACGTCGATGTTTTCTTTTTTCAAGTCGATACGTAATGACGATAAAAAATAACGAATGGCTGCCTTGCTGGCACCATAGGCTTGAGTTTTAGTAAACG
The DNA here is from genome assembly GCF_056173505.1 of Marinomonas sp. 63XJN7_7_ISO-PGPR-S23-202. Lineage (NCBI taxonomy): Bacteria > Pseudomonadati > Pseudomonadota > Gammaproteobacteria > Oceanospirillales > Oceanospirillaceae > Marinomonas > Marinomonas sp. 63XJN7_7_ISO-PGPR-S23-202. The sequence continues at coordinate 4,697,278 of NZ_CM149677.1, forward strand.
CCGCTTGTACCGCCTGGGAACTGACCCCTACAAGATGAGGCTTCGCGGCCTTACGCAATAATGGCAAACAGGCTTCAACACAATGCACCAACCCCAGATAGTTCACTGACATAATCCGCTGCATCATGTCCCAGTCTGGCGAATCAATTTCAAAATATTCGCAGGTGCCCGCGTTAAGAATGGCACAATCTAGATGATCAGTATGGGATAACAACGTTTCACGAACAGACTCGATCTGTGTGTTATCAGACACATCAAACGGGACAAAAATTAACGCATCATTTTGCTCAAGTAAGGGTGCCAGTTCCCCTTTATGACGAGCGCTGACAATCACCCGATAGCCACTATAGAGATAGCGCTTTGCCAGTGACAAACCGATACCGGAACTCGCCCCGGTAATCCAAACCACACTTTTGCTACTCATCCTATCCTCCTTATTATCGAGCTAACGTTTAGGATGGCATCGCTAAGCGTTTTTTAAGTCCTTTTACCGCATGCCCTAATAAGGGAATGTGCTCGTACAACATAGAGCCTAGGTCATAAACGTCTTCATGGTAATAAATACGATCATTGAACTCGATCTGACTCATACCTCGTACCGTGAGCGTCTGATTACCAAGTTTAGGATGCTTAAAGTGCATATTCCATTTTATGTAGGCCTTATTTTCACTAACCTGTTGATCTAGATACTCAAAACGGCCACTTTGAACACTCAAACATAAATCAGACATGTAGGCATACAACTTCTCGATACCACGAACCTCTTGTACCGGATCTTTAAAAATTACATCATTGGCGTACAACTCACCGATATCCGCCAAAGGAACCTGTTTAATATCCAAATAAAATGCTTTAAATCGATTCATTAATGCCTGTTGAGATTCCATTGAAGCATCCGCCCTTATCTGTTAATCGGTCCCACAGAGAGTCGTATCACTGTGGTGCTATCTATATAACGTAGCGTATAAAGAGCTGGATCACTTTTTAACTAAAACAACAAAAAGAAAAAAGCATCAACAATGTGATCCCTTTTTAAAACGAGCGCGTACAATGGGAATAAGCGCGATGCTTGTTTAAGCAACGGCATCAACCTCAATTTCAATAGACTGGGAGTAATGAATGGACACCGTCAAGCAGATTGACTCTGATGACCACATGGTTCAAGACATGCTCGCCATTTCGCAAAACCGCGACCAAGAGGCGCTGAATCGGCTGTTCGATCACTATGTGCCTAAAATCAGAGCATTTTGTTTAGCCGCTCAGCCCGGTGCTAACCTGATGGCTGATGACATAGCGCAGGAAGTGATGATTCGGGTTTGGCGAAAAGCACATACCTATAAACCAGAAGCCGCATCACTCAATACATGGATTTTCACCTTGGCACGTAATGCACGGATTGATTATTTGCGTAAAAACAGCCGCCATCAATCGAATATTGACCCGGAATATCTGTGGCGCGATGTAGTAGATGAGAATGCAGATCCGTTCAAAGACGCCCAGCAAAAGCGCGATCAGGAACGTATCCAGGTTGGGCTAGCAAAATTGCCACAGGATCAACAACAGGTACTCGCTAAAGTGTATTTAGAAGGTAAAACGCACAAAGAAGCGGCGGAAGAACTTTCCCTGCCTCTAGGCACCATTAAATCTCGTGTACGCTTAGCGCTTCACAAACTGACGATTTATATTAAGAGGTAGTTATGACGATTCACTACCACCCAAGCATTGAAATGCTGACGGATTATGCCGCAGGCTCATTGAGCCTGACACACTCTATGTCCATTGCAACGCATATTGAGCAATGCCAAGAGTGCCAACAACAAATACGCAAGCTCACCACGCTTGGCGGGCAACTATTTACTCAGACGACCACAGAAGACGCCAATATCGTCGATCTGAAAGCGTCATTTTTTGACAAATTGCGAGAACTAGACCGTTCTGAGGGCATGAGTTCGCCAGTAAAAGAGCAAGAGGTAACAGACCAAATGCCGAGCGAAGAAACACTCCAAACGTGGGAGCAAGGCTATCAAGTCCCAAAAAGTCTTCGCCAGTTTGTTCCCTTTGGCTATGACAAACTCAAATGGATGTCGTTATCTCCTTCGGTCAAAATCGCTACTTTGTGTCAAGAAGAAGGTGGCGCGCAGGTCGCGTTAACCCGAATCAAAGCGGGTGCCAGCATTCCAACCCATACTCACACAGGTGATGAGATCACGCTGGTGTTGGAAGGGGCCTTTTCTGATAAAAGTGGCATCTACCGTCAGGGGGATTTTATTACCCGAGATGCGAGCCACAAACACAAACCTATGGTCACCAAAGACGCCGAATGCATTTGCCTTACGGTGCTGGACTCTCCCATTGAGTTTACTGGCTGGCTGACACGCTTATTCAACCCTATTATGCGGCGTTATCACCCCCATTCAAACCACTGAGGAGGGCAAAACCAAAAGCCGTAAAATAGCGACACGTTTTCCGACGTTAGGCCATAGCAAGATTTCATTTTTAAAATATGGTATACTCTTTGCTCAACTCATATAAGGATTAGCACTATGGCGACGAAAAAGAAGCAACCCGCTGCATCGGAAACCTCGGAATCCATTGAAAAGCAAATGCAAGAATTTCTTGCTCGTGGTGGACAAATTAACAAAATTGACTCAGGTGTCAGTGGTCAATCTCAGCTAACGGGCCCTCGTCATATTTCCCTTGGTAACAGCAAAGCGAAAAGCCAATAAGCTTTTCGTTTTTCTTTGTTTTGCCAGTGTTTTATCCTGGATCTCTTGCCATGTTATTTCCCCGTAGAATCGGCTACTATTCGTTGCTAGGCACGACTGTCCTTTCATCTACAGTCCGTTGAAATAAACGCCTTTCTGTGTCGATGGATAAAGGAGTCTCGACTGTGAACACCTCTGAATATAATTTTATGCGCCCACTATGGCGCCGTATCGCAGCAACCCTAGTGGCTCTGGGCTGGACATACATGGAATGGTCTAGCGGTAACTCATTTTGGGGCGTGATCGCATTAGGCTTTACGGGCTACTGTCTATGGAACTATTTCTATCGCTTCCAACCCGATACAACATCCGAGTAACGTTTTTTAGCTGCGCCACTCACTTTGCCTCAACCATACATTCATCCCACCTCGCTTTTGTATGACATCTTAAAAAGACGCTAGGATCAGTCGATTGCTTTGTCATATTACTGTCACCTGATTAATCTATGCTCAATAGTACTCTCCAAAAATCCTGATTGAACGGAGCAACACTGTGATAGAAGTCGAGCAATTGATTGCCAATAAATCGCCACAATTTTTTGATAAAAGCCCACTAATCACTCGCCCTACTTTGAGTTTTTTAAAACGCTTATTCCATGAAAGTGAAGTGAATCAGTTTTTAGAAAAAAATAAAGACTCTGTCGGTTTTGAATTTATTGATCGCGTCTTGGATCACTTCAATTTTAGCTATCAGGTCAGTCAAGTAGACCGCCGTAATATTCCCGCTATTGGTCGTGTCATGATCATCGCAAACCACCCTCTTGGCGCCTTGGATGGTCTGGCTTTATTACGCTTAATTGGGGAAATTCGCCCTGATGTCAAAATCGTCGCCAATGACTTATTGATGAGCCTAGATGGTTTAAAAAGTTTAGTGTTACCAGTGGATAATATGGGCGGTAAAACAGGGCGCCAGCAACTAAAAGCCATAATGAATAGTCTACATAATGATGAAGCCGTGATTATCTTTCCGGCTGGTGAGGTCTCTCGTATCTCACCCAGTGGCGTAAAAGACCAGCGCTGGAATGAAAACTACTTAAAACTGGCGAAAAAGACCAACAGTCCAATTTTACCCGTGCATATTGGTGGTCGTAATTCCATGATGTTTTACACCAGCTCTATTTTGTATCGTCCTCTGTCTACGATTCAATTACCAAATGAAATGTTTCGTCAGCGCAATCGTAAGATTCCAATGCAAGTAGGCCAGGCAATACCGGTTCAAGAGTTGTCCAAGCTGCCATTGAGTGATAAAGAGAAGAATAAACTGGTCAAACGCCATTTATATCGTATTGCCAAAGGTAAAAAGCCCCTATTAAAAACAGAAAAGACGGTTGAACATCCACAAAATCGCCAGTCAATTAAAACCGAATTGAAAAAAGCGGAACACCTGGGCTCAACCAAGGATAATAAACAAATCTTCTTAGTGGATTACGACCCTATGTCCGTCACTATGAAAGAGATCGGCCGCTTACGTGAGATCGCGTTTCGCAAGGTCGGAGAAGGAACGGGGGAACGCTCAGATTTAGATAAGTATGATCAGTATTATCGCCACCTGGTTTTATGGGATGAAGAAGCACTTGAAATTGTTGGGGCCTATCGCATTGGCGAAGTGGCTCGCTACATGAAAGAAGACGATCAAAACCGTATTTACAGTGCAGAACTCTTCTCTTACTCCTGCGATATGGAAGCCTATTTTGAGCAGGGCATTGAATTGGGTAGAAGTTTTGTACAGCCCAAATACTGGGGCATGCGCAGTCTGGATTACTTATGGTATGGCATTGGCGCCTACTTGAAGCGCCATCCAGAAATTCGTTACATGTTTGGCCCAGTGAGCTTAAGTAATAGCTATCCGCAAATAGCGAAAGACTTGATCGTCAGTTTTTATAAAAAATACTTTCCTGACACAGAGTACCTAGCTCGCTCCTTTAACCCCTACCAAGTCTCTCAAGAGCACCAAGATATCATCTCGGGGCTGTTAAAAGGCGAGCGTTACGAAGAAGATTTTCGCACACTAAAAGAGCAATTGGGTCATTTGGGTGCCAGCGTTCCGACTTTATTCAAGCAATATTCGGAACTGTGCGAGCCCGGTGGCGTTCGCTTTCTAGACTTTGGCGTGGATGTCGACTTCGGCTATTGCATTGATGGTTTGGTGTTAGTCGATCTTACTAAAGTCAAAGAAACCAAGCGTAACCGCTACTTGGGGGATTAATAAACAATTGCTTAATCCCTAGACATCAATGATGATGACCATGGGTGTGGTGGTGTCGACCATGTTTATCATGATGACGTTTGACCACAATCTTATAGGTGATTTTGACCAACAACATTAAGACCAACACAATGAGGACAATGGCTTCAGGGCTCATCACATGACTCCTCTTACTCTATATTTGTTTTTTACTTCTCAATAGTAAGTATAGTCAAAAAAATGCCCTAAACTGTTTGTTTTTTAAACGGTCATGCACTAAGTTATGGCAAAAGGGTTATTTGCTTATAAACTATAAGAGACCTATGCATGAGGTCGCGAGCAACAGTCTCTTAGGGGTGTGGCGCATAGTACTGAGACTCAGGAAATGACTCTCACTTCTTTATTTCTTAACGTGACAGTGAATACTATCTGGCGCAGGTCTTGCTAGAACTTGTTCGATACCTTAGCTGTCACTTCAAAAATGAACATAGGAGCTGGAAATGATCGAGAAAACCTATTTAAAGACAAAACCAGAATGTAAAGTAAAGTTTGCGCTTCCCGCTGACAAAGTCAGTGGAGCAAAATCCGTCTCAGTGGTCGGTGATTTTAATAACTGGGATAGCAAAGCCAACCCGATGCGCAAACAAAAATCAGGACTATTTGCTTCTACCCTGAACTTGCAAGTGAATAATGCTTATCAGTTTCGCTATGTCATTGACGGTGAAAAATGGCTTAACGATGACATGGCTGACGATTATGTTCCCAGCCCTGTCAGCCTTGATAACAACTGCGTGCTCAGCCTATAAGGCAACAAATAAATATTTTTTATGCCTTTCCTACTTCCGACACTAAGAAAGGCATAAAGTACTATCCTACTGTTTAAAAAGATGTTTCTTCATCTTTTTAGGGCTTTTTTGCGCCTTTTTCTCTATTCCCTCCCTCTCTTCATTAACAACCTCTCACAAAGACGGGCTGCAATTTATAGCTAAAATGTGTACAATTGCTTTTTATTAAACGCGCGTTTAATAAAAAATAACGTGCGATTCTTTTTATAGAAAACAAAGTACCTGTGAGACTAAAGAAAAAGGTGTTTATCCTCCAGTACGAGAAAACACTATTAATTTTTTTGAGACCTTTTTCGAGGTAGCCAACGCATCCGTTAGAAAAGTTGTCTCTACGATAAACCAAACTACAAGAGAGGTTTACCATGGCACATCAGCAGCAATACATTCACGGCCGCTACTATGCATCCACCAGTGGAGAGCACTTCGATACCTTAAATCCGGCAACGGGTGAAGTGATCGCCACCATAGAGCATGCAGGCCAAGCAGAGCTTGATGCCGCCATTGCATCAGCAAAAGAAGGCCAGAAAGTATGGGCCGCGATGAGTCCTGTTGAACGCGGCCGTATTTTGAAAAGGGCTGCTGAACTACTACGTGAGCACAACGAAGAGCTGGCTCGTTTAGAAGTGCTAGACACGGGTAAACCACTTCAAGAAGCCATTTGTGTTGATATCGAAACCGGAGCGGATGTCATTGAGTATTACGCCGGACTAACCGATAAAATCCAAGGTGAATACCAAGACTTAGGAAACGGTAGCTTCTACTACACACGTAAAGAGCCATTGGGCATCTGTGCGGGAATAGGCGCTTGGAACTACCCTATTCAAATTGCCTGTTGGAAATCTGGCCCAGCCTTGGCAGCAGGCAATGCAATGATCTTTAAACCATCAGAAGAAACCCCATTAACCGCCCTGAAACTGGCCGAAATCTATACGAAAGCAGGTTTGCCCGATGGGGTATTCAATGTTGTCCAAGGGGATGCACGTACTGGTCAGCTGATCACCAGTCATCCTGAGATCGACAAAGTTTCCTTTACGGGAGAAGTCGGCACAGGTAAAAAAGTCATGTCCGCGTCAGCCCAGTCTCTAAAAGACGTGACCATGGAATTGGGCGGAAAGTCGCCGATGATCATCTTCCCAGACATGCCGATCGACCAAGCCGTTTCAGCCGCCATGTTGGCAAATTTTTATACACAAGGCGAAGTCTGTACCAACGGTACCCGAGTGTTTGTCCATGCCGACATACTAGACGCGTTTACCCAAGAGCTTAAAGCCCGTACTGAAGCCATGGTCATTGGCAACCCAATGGACATGGAAACCCAAGTGGGCGCGTTGATCTCTAAAGATCACATGAAGAAAGTTCTTGGTTATATCGATGCGGCAAAAGAAGCCGGAGCCACCTTGCTGTGCGGCGGCTACCAAGTCACGGAAAATGGTCTAGAAAACGGAGCATTTGTTGCACCAACCGTCTTCACGGATTGTACCGACGACATGCCACAAGTGCGTGACGAAATTTTTGGCCCAGTAATGTCCGTACTGAGCTTCACCGATGAAGACGAAGTCATCGCCCGCGCCAATGACACCGAATATGGCTTAGCCGCTGGCGTGTTCACCAAAGACATTGCCCGTGCTCACCGTGTGATTGCACAGATGCAAGCCGGTATCTGCTGGATTAACTCATGGGGTGCCTCTCCTGCAGAAATGCCAGTTGGCGGCTATAAGAGTTCTGGGGTAGGACGTGAAAACGGTATTCAAACTCTATACCACTATACCCAAACCAAGAGTGTCTTTGTGGATTTGAACGACATCCCCAACCCATACTAACCTGGAGGAAAAATGGCAAACGAAATGTATGACTACATCATCGTCGGCGCAGGCTCCGCAGGCTGTGTGCTGGCGGATCGCTTAACCGAAAGCGGCGACAACAAGGTACTGCTATTGGAAATGGGCGGCTCTGATAAGAGCGTCTTCATCCAAATGCCAACCGCCTTATCGTATCCGATGAATACAGAAAAATACGCTTGGCAATTCCACACAGAAAAGGAACCAGGCCTGGACAACCGTGAGATGCATTGCCCGCGAGGCAAAGTCTTAGGTGGCTCCTCATCCATTAATGGCATGGTCTATGTTCGAGGTCACGCTTGCGATTTTGACCAATGGGAAGAAAACGGTGCCAAAGGCTGGAATTACCAAGCCTGTCTGCCCTATTTTAAAAAAGCCGAAACTTGGTCCGGTGGAGCGGATTTATACCGTGGTGGCAATGGGCCATTGCATACCAACAACGGCAATGACATGACCTATAATCCGCTTTACCAAGCCTTTATCGAGGCCGGTGCCGAAGCAGGTTATGGCAAAACAGACGATTACAATGGTCAACGCCAAGAAGGCTTTGGCCCCATGCACATGACGGTCAAAAACGGTGTGCGTGCTTCCACATCAAATGTCTATCTGCGTCGCGCCCTGCAACGCCCTAATCTCACGCTAAAAACAGGTGTGTTGAGCCACAAAGTCATCTTTGAAGGCAAACAAGCGGTTGGCATTGAGTACAGTAAAGACGGCAACACTCAACAGGTTCGCGCCAATAAAGAAGTCATCTTGTCAGCGGGTTCCGTTGGTTCTCCGCAATTGTTGCAGCTGTCTGGAGTGGGCCCAAAAGACGTGCTTGAAAAAGCGGGCGTGCCATTGCTTCATGAGCTGCCCGGTGTCGGTGAAAACTTGCAAGACCACTTGGAGGTTTACTTCCAGTACTACTGCAAAAAACCGGTCACGCTAAACAGTAAGCTGGGCTTGATTAGCAAAGGCTTAATCGGCACACGCTGGATGCTATTTAAAACAGGCCTTGGTGCGACCAACCACTTTGAATCCTGTGGCTTTATTCGTTCTCGTGCAGGTCTTAAATGGCCTAACATCCAATACCACTTTCTACCGGCGGCCATGCGCTATGACGGCCAAGCCGCAGTAGAAGGTCACGGTTTTCAGGTCCATGTTGGCCCGAATAAACCGGAAAGTCGTGGCAAAATATGGATTGAGTCCGCTGATCCAACAGCCAAGCCACGCATTTTATTCAACTACATCACTACCGAGCAGGACAAACAAGATTGGCGCGATACCATCCGTCTGACCCGTGAAATTCTGCAACAATCTGCCTTGGATGAATATCGTGGCGATGAAATTCAGCCAGGCATACATATTCAGAGCGATGCAGATATCGACCAATGGGTGAAGGAGAACGTGGAAAGCGCCTACCATCCCTCTTGTACCTGCAAAATGGGCACCGCAGATGACCCTATGGCCGTACTGGACGAAGCTTGTCGAGTGCGTGGCTTAGAGAACCTACGTGTGGTGGATTCCTCTATTTTCCCAACCATCACTAACGGTAACCTAAACGCTCCGACGATTATGGTCGCGGAAAAAGCCGCGGATATGATTCTGGGCAGAGAGGCCTTACCCAGTTTGGATGCACCCGTTTGGATTCATCCAGAGTTTGAAAGCAAACAGCGCTAAGTCTATTTGGATATCACACATCCTACTTCAACATTAACTAAGGGAAGTCTCTTCCCTTAGTTCCCATTTGCTCCCTTTATAACTTCTAGGTTTTACTAGCATCAACACTCTATAAAACGAGCCATCTCAATGCACAGAAGCAGCACCAGAACGACTTATCAGGTGTTATCAACACAAAATACGCTACAGATGATGGACTGCATAACGGATTAATCAATTCTAATGTAACCGTTGCTAGGTCGTTACTTGCCATCATGAACCAGTCATAAATTATTAATAGTGAAAGCACATTATGTTCTTTATACTCAAAAGGCATAATCAATATTTTGTACACATTTCCTTTAATATTTTTTGGAGATCGTCTTCATGACATTGCAACGCAAGTTTTCGCTAGTAGTCTTTGCATCGGCCATTATCGTTGCCTTAATTGTTGGCGGTTTCGGCTATTTTCAACTTAAAAAGACCCTTACTGAAGGACTAAACACACAAGTTTCGTCTATCGCACATGGAGAATCCCGGACGATTGTAGAATGGGTTCACGCGAAAACGTCCTCAGTCGAAGCATTAACGAATTATCTTAGAACACATGACGTAACCACCGACGCACTGTTGCAAGCTCAGAAGTCGGGTGATTTCGATTTGGCTTATATGGGAACCAGTGATGGGAAAATGATTCAAAGTTGGGATGCTCCCTTGCCTGCCGGTTATGATCCTCGTAAACGCCCTTGGTATAAAGACGCATTGAGCTCTGATCAAGTTGAATACACAGACCCTTATGTGGACGCATCGACTAAAAAAATGATCATTAGTGCCGCACAAAAAGTAACCGATGGCACAAGTGTGAAGGGGGTTGTCGGTGCAGACATTAATTTGAAGAGCATTGCCAAGGGCATTCTAGACATTAAAATGATAGCCAATAGCCGAGTCTTTTTAGCCACTAATAAAGGTTTGATTATCGCCCACCCAAATCCCCAGTTTGTTAACAAGCAAATGAAAGACGTTTTGGGCTATGGTGTGAATATCGATTTGCAGTCTCAAGGAACCTTAATGGAGACACAATCTACCCAAGGAGATGTGTTAGTGACAGGCGTTGCTATTCCAAATACCAACTGGGTAATCTGCTTTCAATTGGATAAAGCAACAGCAATGGCACCTTTAACACACCTATTGATAGCGCTTGTTATTGCCATGGTGATTGCCGCGCTATTGGTGAGTTTTCTTATGAGCTTATTGAGCCGCAAACTGCTTAAAGGCGTTAGTCAGGTTAATGCGGTTCTAGCGGAAATGAATAATGGTCAGGGAGACCTTAGAACCCGTATCCCTGAAACCAGCAATGACGAAATTGGCGATTTGGCACGCCACTTCAACGGATTTATGCAAACCCTAGCGGGCATTATTTCCGAGATTAAATCTCTTTCGACCAACTTAAACTCATTGGCTCAGGACTCACATCGCCTAGCGACCCAATCCTCCCGTGATTTGAAGGTACAATTGGATGAAGTCACCTCGGTTGCCACCGCAGTTAGCCAAATGTCGACGGCAACCAACGATATTGCCAGCAACGCAGAAAATACCGCAAATGTGTCGAAAGAAGCTTTCCAGAATAGCCAAGCGGGTAATGATCAGGTTCTTAAGAGTAAGAAGTCAATCAGTCGCCTTGCAGGGCAAGTCAATGAGGCGTCTGGCATCATTGGGAATTTAGACGATCAAGTGCAGAGTATTAGTGGTATTTTGGTAACCATTCAAAATATCGCGGAGCAAACTAACCTACTTGCACTAAACGCTGCCATTGAGGCGGCGCGCGCAGGAGACCAAGGTCGAGGGTTTGCCGTGGTCGCGGACGAAGTTCGCGTTTTGTCTCAAAGAACCCACAACTCGACAGAAGAAATCAAAGAAATGATTGATGGATTGAATAGCACAACGCGCAAAGCCGTTGACATTATGCAGTCTGGTCAGTCGATTGCTAATGATTCTGTGCAAGAAGCGGTATCTGCCGCCGAAAGCTTGGTAGCGATCCAAGAGTCCGTGCAACGCATTAGTGACATGTCGTTGCAAATTGCCAGTGCTGCGGAAGAGCAGAACATCGTGACAACGGATATCTCGAACAACAGCCACTCGATTAAAGAAATAGCTAATAATTTGGCCGTTGAGTCACAAGAAAGCGCGAAAGGCGCTGAATCGTTAGCGGAGTTAGCGAACAAATTAGAAGAGCAAATCGCTCGATTTACCATCTAGTTGGATTTACCTCTAATGGTATTCATCTCCCTTTTTCTTTGTATTCATTCCAAGAAAAAGGGAGATCGATTTTCTATACAGAAAGTTTCTATAGAAATGCGAGATCCATTACCACAGTCAACCAAAGTAACGCCCAGCCATCAAGGCTTCAGTTTAAAACGCATCACCAAATCATTCAGCTCCGTCGATAACTGAGCAATTTGCTCACTGGACTTAGATATTTCAAGAACCGCTTGTTCATTCTGCGCCGATGCCTCATTGATGACCTCAAGGTTTTCGCTGATGTCATTCGCCACCTGACTTTGCTGTTGGGAGCTACTCGCCACTTGAATGGTCATTTCATCTACTTGATCCACATACGATTCGGCCTGTTGCAATGTCTCCACCGTTTGCGTTGCTTGCCTAGAAACCACCTCCGCTTGCTCAACATTATTATTAAGTACCGTTTGAGATTCACGGGCTCCTTGCTGTAAAGCGGCAATAATAGTAGCAATATGTTCGGTTTGTTCTTGGGTATTTTGAGCCAACGTACGCACTTCATCTGCCACAACGGCAAAACCTCGACCAGACTCCCCCGCTCTGGCGGCTTCAATCGCCGCATTAAGCGCCAGTAAATTCGTCTGATCTGAAATGCCTTGAATACTGCTGATCACGGCGGAAATATCATCCGTACGAAGATTTAAGTCATCCATACTTTTTTGTGACACGCGCAACCCCGCCGCCACGTCACTCATTTGTTTTGATGCTTGTCGCACCGCATCCACACTCTCGTTAACATACTGCTTCGCTTGGCGAGTGTTTTGTGCCGCCTCTTGGATTGTCTTATCAACTTGAGTAACGGAAACAGACATTTCACTCATTGCTGTCGCCACTTGTGCCATATTCGAGTGTTGGTTTTGAATATTCGCACTCGCTTGCTCAGAAATGGCGGCCAGTTCTTGCGAGGTGGCCGCTTGAGAGTCTACTCCATTACGAATCCCCAATACCAACTGATGAAGGTTATGGGACATACTACGCATGGCACCATACACACTCTGTGCTTTCACCTTTTCTTGAAACTCTAGTGTTAAATCCCCATTCGCAATACGTTCAGCAATTCTCTGCATTTCTTTGGGTTCTGCCCCCAGCGGATCTAACACCATTCGTACTACTTTAATGGCAATCAATACCACCACAATAATGAGCGCCCCAATCACCAGAAATACGACTGTCATCAGCTTATTCACATTCGCTAATGCTTCGGATTTGTCCATTTCCGCAATCAACACCCATTTCAGTCCGTCTATAGTCAAAGGCGTAAAAGCAGATAACACCAAGCCACCGGTATAATCTTTCATCATGGCTATCGCTGTTTCACCCTGTAAGCCACGCTTTACAGCATCCGTTTCCACCAAGCCTTTGTCACCATTTTTAAATGACGCCTCAATGGAGTGATTAACAGGGTCTAAAAAAGAATCCGAGCGCATGCGCCCGTCACTGCCCACTAAATAGGTTTCCCCTGTTTTACCCAGTCCAGATCGTTGTTTCATTAAGGCATTTAGCTGACTAATCGGAAACTGAGCCGCCAACACGCCCAAACGTTGACCATTGTCGCCGATAATAGGTGTCGCAATAAATCCTGCGGGGGCATCATAGGAAGGCAAATATAAGGTGAAATCACTAAACACTCGTGTCCCTTGCGGCGCATTTAGAGCGGCCTTAAACGCAGTCGCTAAGCCGCTTGTTTTATAAGGACCTTTAGTTAACGAGGTTGCAAAATCCACTTCCTTATAAACTGTATAAACAATATCCCCTTGTGGATTGATCAAAAATAAATCATAAAAACCGAATAGCTTTTGTATATAGGAGTAATAAGGTTGTATTTGCGCATGCAACTTATCATAAGGTAAATTCGTATCCGGCATGGTCATATTATCTTTTTTACCCACCGCATTTGGATTGTTCACGATATAACTGTATTGCATTAACACGCTGTTATCAGATAATTGCCCCAAAATAGATGACATCGTTGGTATGTTTTTTTTATTGGGAGCATTTTTCTCAAGGGGCGGCAGAAGGTTCTTTTGATAGAAGGTTAAAAGCGCCTGGCGAGCCTCACTAACCGTCGGTAAATGTCCTGCAGCAGAGGCTTGATAAGACTCAAACGCCTGATTCAGACTCACCATGTATTGTTGGGTTTCAGGGGTACGAGCCAAAGCAGACACTTCATTTTCTAACCCGTTCAGATAGTCCTGAACCGCTTCTTTTTTCGTATCTCTTACAGTAGATAGTTGGTTATAGGCCATATTAAGCATGGAGGAAGACGAAATATAAAACGCAATGCCTGTCACGATTAATGCGGGAACCAGCCCTACTAACATCAAAATAATCAGAACTTGTTTCTTAAATGTCATATTCGACATCCTTATTATTATAAACTGAAATAACGTTTATCGACCTAAGCAGACAAGAACAATTCCTAACGCATTATGTTTTAAACATAGACTATTTTTTCGTTTTGTAACGCTAAAATGTCGACTTGAACAGCCTTTGCTACGATTATTAACCAAGCGACACATATTGTTGCATGGTCGGCTTTGACCCACCGCTTAGTCATCACCTACACTGCTAGTATTTGCATGAAGGTGATTTAGCATGAGAAATCCCTTAATAGGCCCAATACTCAGTATATTGCGAGATCATCCTCAAGGGGTTGGCGAGTTTTTTATTCTGAAAAACCTTAGAGAGCAGGTACCGGAATTACATCACTTAGCTGACGACCCCAATCTACAGTTGTTCCGTCAGCATTTTTTGATCATGAATGCCTTGTATCAGTTACAAAGCAACTTATGGCAAGAAGAATCCCTGACACTCTCGATCAACGCCATGCACATTCGTCTTATAGCAAATCATGATATGACCATCTCCGCGAGCCAAGACGTAAGTGACAGTGTGGACGCCAAACTCGCTGCTTATTATCTTGATTGGAGTGAGTACGAAAAAACCAGTGAAGACGATGTTATGCGCCTATTAGATAGCTTTTATAAAGGCATCAATAACTTAGATAACAAAGCAGCAGCACTAGAAATACTGAATATTAACAATAAAAACCCAACCAAAGAAGAAATCAAAAGGCAATATCGAAAACTCGCCCATCAAGCCCACCCTGACCGTGGTGGTAATACGGAACAGTTTATTTCGTTAAGGCAGGCCTATGAGTGTCTTATGTATTGACAAAGTAGCGTTAACTCTCTCTAACATTCAAAGTGTAGGCGAGAAAAGTGTAAACCCTATTGTTTAGATGACTAACAAGCATCAAGATGTCCCCTTACTGGTAGCGATCTAAGGAAGCTACGTTTTACTCAAAAATCATAAGATATTGGTTATGCTGTCAATTTTTCCATCCTATTTTTCGTTTTACTCACACGTTTTAAGAACGGCCTGTAAAATACTCGGCGTATTTTCCGTCATCACTCTGGTGGGTTGTAGTCAATTTGAAATCGATCAATCCAATGCCTTTGATAATAATGGTCGCGATAAAAATGGCTTAAAACGCGATACGCTATATTTAAAAGAAAGCTTGCCACCTGGCTTACCTTATCCCGACGCTATTTTTGAAACGGGTCTCAAACAACAAGAAACCTACTTAGCTCGGCTACCAGAGAAGACCACCTATCACTTAGATAACACCACGGTCAGTGTGGGTCAGCTGAAAACCGTCACCCAAGAAATCCAACACTGGCTCACCAACCCGAAATATTTTCCCAAACTAGAAGCCTTACAGCTGGCAGGGCAGGATCAGCGAGGCAATGTTCAAATAACAGGCTATTATGTGCCCATTATTGAGGTACGTCGCCATCCAGACAGTCTGTACCGTTATCCCTTATATCGTAAACCACCCAAGACCGATGCCAATGGCCAATTACCCACTCGCGAGCAAATTGATTTTGAAGGGGCTTTAAAAGGTCAAGGTCTAGAAATTGCCTACAGCAAAAGTTTAGTGGATAACTTTTTCCTGCAAGTTCAAGGCTCTGGTGTGGTGGAATTTAAAAATGGCAAACGAGAACTGCTCTCTTGGGGGGGCGTCAACGGACGCGCCTATCGAAGCCTTGGCAAGGAGTTAATCGAGCGTGGAGAAATTGATAAAGCCAAGATCTCTGCACAAAGTATTCGCCAGTGGCTAAAAGCTCACCCTAATCAGGTCCGCGAACTGTTCTCTACCAATGAGAGCTACTTGTTTTTTTCTGAAGGACAACCCGATCCAATTGGTGCCGCCAATGTTCCGTTAACACCACTTTATTCTGTTGCCGTTGACCCTGCTGTGATTCCACTGGGTTCGATTCTATTGGGAGAGCTGCCTAAATTGGATAAGAAGGGCAACCTTATCGGCCACGAATATCATTTGCTGTTAGCACAAGACAAAGGTGGAGCCATCAAGGGCCCAGGTCATATCGACTGGTATCAAGGCATCGGCAAAGAAGCCCAAATTCACGCAGGGCAACTCAAGCACTTTGGCAAAATATGGCTGTTACTGCCAAGAGAGAAAGAAATAATCGAAAAAGCAGCGACAAAATCGTCTACTGCTCCATCTGACACATCAGCGGCAAACACACCCGCGACAAGCCAGGTCACCACCAACAGCAATACGCCGCACAACAATACAGCCAATCAAGCTACGCCAGTAGTGAAAAAATAGTGCGCAAAAGGGGCTATATCATAGGCCCCTTTTATTCCTACTATCCATTCATCCCTTATTTACGAAAAAAGGTTTGTCTCAATGGTTGAAGGGCAGCCCCTAATGTTGCGGAATCGCCTTTTAATTCACTGACGATCATCTGGGGCCAAACAGAAATATCTTGTGATGAGGTCATCCCACGCCGCTCCAAAGAATCCAATAACATATGGGCAAGCGACTTGGGAATTTCTCCACCCAATACAATTGCATCAGGGTCAATCACACCACGTAACGCATTGATAGCACGTAAAAAATACGGCGTGGTTTGCTCGACCCACTCAGCAACCCCAGGCCATGTGGGGTCAAACAGCGTTTTCAATTTCGCCACTGACGGCACATCAATACCCTGCCGAGACAGCGCTTTGATCAACATAGACAATGCTGGGCGCTGCGGAGCCTCTTCCGTCGTAAAAATACGGCCAATCTCCCCAGCATTCCCATAGGCACCAAAGAACGGTTCACCATCAATCACAATACCGCCACCAAAACCAAAGTTAAACGATAAATAGCCAAAGGTCTGATAGGTCAACCCCGCACCGTGAAATGCCTCTCCAATCGCACCAGTCGTCGCATTATTGATCAAAATAACAGGCCACCCCAATAGTGCTTCCAGCTCTGCTTGAAGATCCACCCCAGACCAATCAAACAGTGGATCAGGTGGACGAATGTGCCCTTGTTCTTTGATAAAATACCCCGTCATGGCAAAACCAACCCCAACAATACGACTCTCAATAGAAGGGTTCTGTTGACACCACTGCTCAAGCAAGGTTTTTAACCATGCTTGTGTCTCAAGACGCTTAACTGGAGCAAAAGGAATGTTTTCCTCCAACAGGGTTTCGCCACAGAAATTCACCAAACTCACCGACATATCATCGGTGTTGAGCGACACACCGATACTAAAAAATGCCTCAGGGTTAAGGCTCACATGTGGACTTGGCTGGCCTCGTCCCTGAATAATAGGCTCACCAAGCTGTAAAAATTCAAGCTTAACTAAATGATCAATGATGCGGTGAACCGACTGTTGCGTAAGGTTGGTTTGTCCTGCGATGGCAGAGCGTGCAAGGCCTTTCGAGCGACGCACTATGTCTAAAATCATGCGTTCGTTGGCTGATACTGTCTGCTCTTTTTCTATTTCATTCATCTAATAGCGTTTTTCCCTTAGTCATTGTCCTTTTCATAATTTACCGACTTAGTATCGAGAAAACAAATATTAAACTTAGTTTGTAATAATATTGTTATATTAGTACTCTATAAGTGTATTAATAAGGCTTGGTTGAAAATCAACCTGAGCTAAACCAACAAGAAACAATACGAGAATGTCATGACTAGCGTACTAATTGACTCAGTGAACGTCAGGTTTGGTGACTTTGAAGCCCTTCGCAACATTTCTTTAAACATCGATAGCGGTACATTTGTCACCTTGCTTGGACCATCGGGCTGTGGCAAAACCACCTTGCTCAAAACCATTGCAGGCTTTACCCCGTTGTCTTCAGGAAAAATGCTCATCGGGGGCAAAGAAACCCATAACCTGCCACCGGAGAAAAGAGACACAGCCATGTGTTTTCAATCCTACGCCCTCTTCCCCCACCTCTCTGTTGCCAATAATCTACTCTTTGGACCCAAACAAAAAAAGCTTTCAAAGCAAGAACAAGCCACACGACTACAAGACATTGCCTCACAGGTCTCGCTCACCTCACAACTGGATAAGTTCCCTCCGGAATTGTCTGGAGGTCAGCAGCAACGGGTTGCCTTAGGGCGGGCGCTCGCCATTCAGCCCGGCATCATGCTATTCGACGAACCGTTATCAAACCTTGATGCAAAATTACGAGATTCGGTGCGTTTTGAGATCCGCCAATTACAAAAACAACAAGGTTTTACTGCGATCTATGTCACCCATGACCAAGCCGAGGCGTTGGCCATGTCGGACATTGTTGTCGTCATGAACAAGGGGGCCATTGAGCAAATAGGCTCACCAAACGACATTTATCATCGTCCGATTAATCGCTTTGTGGCCGACTTTGTTGGTGCCGCGAACATTCTCCCAGCCCAAGTACTAGAACAACATGGCAACCTTTACCGGGTACAAACAGCACTTGGTCAGTTACAGGTTCAATCGGATCAAGCCCCTATTGCCAAACAAACGTATATCTTCTGGCGACCAGAGGATATGTGCTTTGACAGTGAAAACGCCAGTCCTAATGGGCAAGACAATATCTTTGAGTCACGCATTATTGCCAAAACGTTTCTCGGCAATATTACCGAGTGCCTCCTTGACCCGCTTCCCCACTCTCACGATGATGCCAACACCGCCCTAACCTGTGATAAAAAACCCAGTATTAGAATTCAAAACCTGGGTTTTCAACGTGCCGAGGAAGGTGAGCAAGTTCTTATCAGAGTTCCTTCGTCGAACATTCGATTTCTGGCGGAGGCATTTTAAACATGAATAAGCAAACCTTACTGGCTTATTGTCTGCTACTGCCAGGGCTTGGGCTCATCATCGTTTTTATCTTTGTCATTATTTCGATGGCTCTGGCCCAATCTGTTGGTTATTTTAATTTTTCTGGTAGCAGTACCTTTACCTGGCGGTTCTGGCAACAAATACTGGCAGATAATCAGCTCTCACGGGCTTTTTTCTATTCCTTAAAAATCGCCACCATCAGCGCCATCCTATCCGTCAGTTTTGCTTATCCATTGGCCCTATGGCTTCGCGATCCTTTTCGTGGATCGCAATTCGTCAGCAGCTTACTCAAAGCCCCGTTACTGGTACATGGGCTTGTAGCAGCCTTTCTGTACGTGAACTTCATTTCTTTCAATGGTTTCTTAAATCAAATATTCGTACACCTAGGCTTGGTCTCCCGCCCTATACGGATGCAAAACGATTCCTATGGCATAGGGGTTATTATTCTACAAGTCTGGAAACAAATGCCCTTCGCTCTATTACTATTAACCGGGGCAGTGCAATCCATCGGCCATGACATAACCGATGCAGCAAAAGATCTAGGGGCTGGCGCTTGGACTCGGTTTGTTAAAATCATTTTACCGCTCACTCTGAAAGCGTTACAGGCGGCCCTTATTATCATTTTTATTGGGGCTGCTGGCGATTACTCCTTTCAAGTTGTCGCAGGCCCTATCGACGTCAGTTCACTTTCCCAGCTCATGCTGAGAATACAAGCTAACGATGCAAACGGCTGGAACCTCTCTGCAACGGTTGCCATTCTCCTTATGTTAACAGCATTAATTGGCTCAGCCTTACTGGCACTCATCACCCAACAAGTCATCAAATGGGGAGCGAAACGATGAATAAGCCTTGTACGAACCGCCTCATCATCCTCTTAGTGATAGGCTTTTGTTGTATCAGCCTCGTGCTTCCTTTTTCTCTAGCCATGCTCTGGTCCTTGGTAGACCCAGGCCATCCTTGGTCTTATCCACATATTTTACCGCCGGTTCTGTCCTTGCAGCGTTGGGTAGACATTTGGACCACAACGTCATTGCCTCAAGCCTTGCTACACAGTTACCTACTAGCCCCTTGTGTTGCTTTATGCTCGGTATTACTGGCGCTTCCCACCGCTTACGCTTTTGGACGTTTAGAGTTTCCCGGCAAACAGGCCGCTCAATTAATCTCCCTGTTGCCACTGATTGTGCCCAGTTTTGTTGTGGCGCTATTCTTCTCTTCTCTATTAAACGTCTTAGGTATTTACTCTCGCTTTCTGGGCATATTAATAGGTCAAACCGTCTTATTTATTCCCTATGCGATTCGTATCCTCAGCGTGTCGTTTTCATTGATTCGTCAAGAGCTTATTGATGCCACCAGAGACCTAGGGGGTGGCCCCATCACGGTTTTCAAAACCGCCTATTTACCCGTTCTCAAACCCGGTTTATTAGCCAGCATCATCATGATTTTTATTCTCAGCATTGAAGAATTTGCCATTGCGTTTGTGGTGGGGTCACCGGACTTTGTCACCGTACCGACCATTTTGTATTCCTACCTGGGTTATAACTTTATTCGCTCAAATGCTGCGGTAGTCTCACTAATCCTCGTGGTACCCAATATCTTTTTGATGTTGCTAATGGAGCGTTTCCTAAAAGCAAGAAACACAGCGGTCATCACTGGCAAGGGATGATGTTGTGTCAGTTACTTTATTCACTCACTCAAGAGGGCTTTATTATGAAATCGTTACTTTTGTCTTTGACTGTCGCGACATTAACCTTTGCTACCACAGCACAGGCCAGCGATGATTTGTCTAACATGACGTGGCCACAGGTTGTTGCTCAAGCCAAAAAAGAAGGAACCGTCGTTTGGTATAACTGGTTTTATCAAGACCGTTTTCGAGGGGAAGTAAAAAGCTTTGAAAACCACTACGGCATCAAGGTTATCATTCCTGACGGCAGTCACAATGCCAACATGAACAAGTTTCTCGCCCAATCATCCCGTCCAACAGGCGACATTGACGTGCTCTCTCTAGGAGGCAGTGATCTTGCCAAGTTCAAGCCAGAGAAAATGCTCATTGGTCCCTTATCGAACCTACTGCCACAAAGCAATACACTAAAATATAAAATGGAAGGTGTTGATTCAAAAGGTTATGCCGTCGCCTATTGGGGGAATCAAACTGGCATCGCCTATAACCCAAGCCTAATAAGCCAAAAAGATCTGCCTCAAACCCTGGCTGACTTTTCTGCTTATTTTGCCAAACATCCTGGCATGTTTGGCTTCAACTATGAAAAAGGCGGTTCAGGCCCCGCTTTTTTCCAATCAATTGTCCGCAATGTGGTGCCTGATATTGATTATCAAACGGCACAACCCACAGCCAATACCATGGCAAAATTGAAACCCGCTTGGAAATGGTTTAACCAGCGCAGAGGTCAATACATTATCGCCGCCTCTAACTCAGACAGTATGACACGTTTAAATGGCGGCGAGTTCGCCATGGTAGCAAGCTGGGAAGACCTCACCGCCTCTTTACAAAAAGAGGGCGATATTTCCAAAGCCATAAAATTCTACATCCCTAAAATCACCATGCCAGGAGGCGGTAATGTTGTGATGATTCCAAAGAATGCGCCACACCCAGCGGCCGCCTTGCTATTTATTCACTGGTTAACCAGCGCGAAAACGCAAGTAACCTTCAATAAAGACTTCGGCTCTGTACCACAAAATACCGAGTCCAACAGCCACTATGCCTTAGTCACTAAGGCAGAACGTAAAAACAGCAGCCTCTGGCCTGACAAGCCATTATCGGATGCCATAAATAAAGCGTTTATCAATCACGTTATTTTCCATTAGAGACCTTTGCACGATGTCACGAGCGACGCCAAGACGCGGCAAGCGCAGTAGTCGTGCAAAAATCTCATTAATTTATTTTTATGTTGCTCATGATCGTCCATGAGCAACATTCATTACTCTCGATAGGAACCATTATGACAACCCATTCTGAGCTGTTTGCTATTTCACGTACCAACCCTAAAATCATGACCATCGCCCATCGGGGCGCTTGGAAAAACGCCCCTGAAAACTCATTCCTGGCCGTAGAGCATGCCATCATGGCAGGTGCAGATATGGTCGAGATTGACACGCAAAAGTGTTTAACAGGTGAGTTTGTGGTCATTCATGATGACACCTTGGACAGGACCACAAATGGTAAAGGGCTCGTGTCTGAAACCACACTTGAGCAGATACAAACACTGCACCTTCGCCAAGGCGCTGGCGGTGAAGGCAGTGAAGTAACGACTCAGCCCCTGCCACTATTGTCTGACTTACTGGCCTATGCAAAAGGCAAAATTCTGGTCAACATTGATGCCAAGCACCCAGAAGACTTACCGGATATTATTACCGAAGTTGAACGTCTTAATATGCAAGACATCGCCGTCGTTAAATCACCGTATGATCCCGAGCAGGCCGAATGGGCAACACTGACGGATACCGTCAAACACATGCCCATGATGCATGCCCGACGGGGACATTTCCTCGATGATTTACAAACACTCGCCCCAAAACGCCCTATTATGATTGAATTGTCTTTTGATGATTTGCATGAATTACAACAGGCTAAACCCTTATTAGAAAGCATGGACTGTCGTATTTGGATCAACACCTTAGACCCCGTCCATCCTCTCGATATGATGGATTCAACCGCGCTCATTAATCCTGAAAAAGTATGGGGAACACTCATTAATGCAGGCGTGGGTGCCATTCAAACCGATCTCCCAGAGTATCTGGCACAATGGCTCAAACAACGTGATGCTTTCACAGAGTAAAGAGTCAATAAGACAAGACCATCTGTGATAGATGGCTTGTCTGCCCGCTTTTATACCTGCTAGCCTTTTGCTTAGAGCCATCGGCTTCTCTTTTAAAGATAAAGAGCGGGAGCCATTAGCCCCTTTCTAAATTAGAGAGAAACATCAATAATCGCTCAACTTATAAGATACTGGCAGCGTGATGGTTAATGATGATTTATGCATGTCTGTTGGAAACTTAGGCAAAGGGCTTGCCCGTTTTAGCATATCTAACACGGCATCGTCTAAACGACGATAACCTGAGCTCTTAATGATATTCGTATTCGTCACCTGACCATCAGCATGAACAACAAAGGAAACCGTTACCACACCTTCTTCATGACGACGTCGCGCCGCTCGAGGATAGCGCTTATGCTGTGCCAATACGGCGGCTAATTTGCTGTAATAGGAGGTTATCGCACCTTTATGTCCTCCCGAAGAAGCGGCATTGCCCACGCCTGTTGTGGCTTTTTGACTGGCTTGCGACTTAGCGCCAGCATTTTTCACACTTTGTGAAGTCGTCTGTTGCGATATCGCCTTTGAGGCAGTCGGCGCCGTGGTTTGTTTTAACGTTTTTTTAGGCGCTATTTTTTTAGGTTCAACCTTTTGAGGCTTTGGTTTCGGCTCAACCTTTTTAGCCACTTCTTTTTTGGGCTCTTTTTTAGGTGTTTTTTTAGGCTCTTTCTTAGGGACGACAATAGGCGACTTTTGCTTCTCTTTCACCACAGTCTTCGGTTTGATAACAGGCTTTTCTTTCACCACTTTTTTGGGCGTGGGTTTGGGCTCTGTCTTAGGTAATGGGGCTTTTTCAGGCTGAGGAATCGGCTTTTCTTCCACGACTGGTTTGGGCTTTTTCTCTACCTTTTTCGGCTCTGGTTTAACCACTTCTTGTTGCGTCTTTTCTACTTTCGCAACCTGCTTCTTCTCTTTGTTATCGGAATCACTCTGCACACTGTTTTTCTTGGAAGCCCCCATGTCGCCCATCATACCAAGATCGAACTCAATGCCTTGCTGACCTGGTGCTTTACTACCTTCGGAAGAGGGATAAAAAAAACCATAAAAAGCCGCCGCATGAAGAGAAACCGCTATCCCCCCAGCCACTAACCAATGACGTTTGGAAATCATCATGACCCTTTTGCTAATTGTGTTGCTAAGCTGACTTTTGTTAACCCAGATAAACGAATCTGGCTAAACACAGGACGCAATGCTTCCACTGGAACAGAACCGTCCGCTTTGATTTGCACCCAGAACGCCTCTTTATTAGAAGATTGTGCGAACTTCCTCTCTAAATACGGTTTAATCGCATCGATCTTTACCAAGTTGTCATCCAAATAAATACGCTTATCCGCACCAACAACAATCAACACGTTGGGATCCGATTTGGGACGGTTTTCACTAATGGAAGTCGGTGGAACAATGGGGATCGGATCAGCCTTACGAATTTGCCCCGCCACCATAAAAAACACCAACATCAAGAAAACGACATTGATCAAAGGCACCAAACTGTCATCATCAGACTTGGTTTTTAACGCAAACATTTGATCTATTTTCATGGCGTGGTCTGACCCGAAAAAGCATTGGCAATGGACACGGTTTTCGCCCCATTGACTTTTAAGCGATCAGCCAAGTTCATTAAACTTTGCAAGTTCACCTCATTGTCAGCCTTAATCGCGAACACGCCCTTTTTGTGTGCTTTAATCATCGAACTTAACCAAGCCGTGTCCGCTAAAGAATGGGCAACACCATTCAGCCAAACTCGCCCATCATTTTGCTTGAGCGTCAGCACCAAAAAGTCGTCTTTATCTGGCGTGGCGGTATCATGAGCAGGCACCGAAAGCGGCGTATTCACACTACGCCATGGCACAAAGCTGGATGTCAGCATGAAAAACAACAATAAAATGAACACCACATCAATGAGTGGCGTTAGACTAATCGCCTGCTTACGCTTTGGCTGACTCAGGTTAAGCGGCATGCAAAACCTCTTTGGCGGCTTTCGCTACCAAACGCTCCGCTTCCTTACTGGTGAATACTTGCGTTACCGCATCATTGATATTATGAGCAATACGCTCGATTTTACGTTCAAGCCAGCTATGTAAACTCACCACAGGAATCGCCACCGCCAAGCCAACGGCTGTCGTCAACAAGGCCTGCCAAATACCACCAGACAACACCGAGGGATCGACCTGGTTACCCGCCCCTTGCATTTGCTGGAAAGCCGTAATCATCCCCAGAACCGTACCGAGCAAGCCTAATAAAGGACTCAAGCTAGCAATAATTTCTAAGGGACGAAGGTAGGAACGTAACTGGTTCAATTGATTTATCGCCAAGCGCTCAACTTCTTCCCGGATCAAACTCACATCCATATTGCCAGCTTGCAAAGAGCGCATGGAGAAGCCAACCAGCGAATCGATTGGACGTTTTTCATCAAGCAATTCAAGGGCTTGCTCGCCCTCTTTTTTACGCCAAGCGACCAACGCTTGATCGACGGTTTTCCGGCTTTCTGCTCGCAATGACGACAGCTGCCATAATTTCAACAGCACAATGGTCAAAGCAATAACGGAAAACCCGATTAGAATCCAAACAACAGGCCCGCCGACCTGTAAAAAATCGATTACTTTCTGCTGTACTGAACTTTCCACGACTGGCTCCGGAGTGATAACAAAACATAACAAATGATATTCATTATCAATATCGTTTTCAATATTTAATTCTGTAAATACTGAGACGCCTTATGGTAAGCACTGGTTTGAGCGGTGTTTTTCTCTTTGATAGAAAAGATTTACCTACAGGAGAGGCTCTCCACATCCGATAAAATCGCGTAATACACCAACTCAGATGCGTTAGCCCTTTCCAGAGATGCTGCACCTGAATGGGGCTTCACATTCAAGTATCCCTGCGATGTTGCGATGCAACGAAGGTGGCGGTATTTAGATCAACATTACCCTTTCTCAATTTACATCCACCCTCCCCCAGTCAATTTACATCCACCCAGATGGTGCAGCCACCAACAAAAAAGCACCAATATAATGCAAATATGGAATGAAAATTGCTTAAAACAGTGCTTCCAGGTAAATATTCAATCATTTATCGTTAATTCGGTTCTAAAAAAGAGCAAAAATAAAAATTTTTAGCACTTATTCGGTGCAATTAACTTAGGGGCGCTTCGTGACAGTCACAAACAGTGCAGTAGACATGCTGATTTCCAATTCAAATACACTTTTTATTCTTCTCGGCGCCATCATGGTGTTTACCATGCATGCGGGCTTTGCATTTTTAGAAGTGGGCACCGTACGCCACAAAAACCAAGTCAATGCGCTCGTCAAAATCATGACGGATTTTGCCGTTTCCGCACTGGTCTATTTTTTCATTGGTTATCACATAGCCTATGGTATAAGTTTTTTCCAAAGCGCCGCCACGCTGTCACAAAACAGTGGTTACGCCTTGGTAAAATTTTTCTTTCTCATGACATTCGCGGCAGCCATCCCCGCCATTATTTCCGGTGGCGTAGCAGAACGCGCGAAGTTTTACCCTATGCTGATATCCGCAGCCATCATCGTCGGAATTGCTTATCCTTTCTTAGAAGGTTTGGTATGGAACGGAAACTATGGTTTTCAAAGCTGGTTAGCTCATCAATATGGCGCGCCATTTCATGATTTCGCAGGGTCTATTGTCGTGCATGGGTTTGGTGGCTGGGTTGCTCTGGTTGCCATCGTGTTACTAGGTACTCGTAATGGTCGTTTTAGACATGGCAAATTAGTTGCGTTTGCGCCCTCCAATATTCCTTTTCTAGCACTAGGCGCGTGGATTCTCTGTATTGGATGGTTTGGCTTTAATGTGATGTCAGCACAAACAATGAATGGCATCAGTGGGTTAGTGGCTGTCAATACTCTAATGGCGATGGTCGGCGGGATTATCGCGGCCATGGTTCTAGGCAACAAAGACCCTGGTTTTATTCACAATGGTCCTCTCGCGGGTCTCGTTGCCGTCTGCGCTGGATCAGACATCATGCATCCCATTGGCGCATTGGCCACTGGCCTGATCGCGGGTGCCCTATTTACCAAGCTATTCACACTCATCCAACAAAAATACCAACACATAGACGACGTGCTTGGTGTATGGCCTTTACATGGTATTTGCGGAACCTGGGGCGGTCTGGCAGCAGGTATCTTTGGCCTAAAATCATTAGGCGGGGTGGGCAATGTTAGCTTTATGTCTCAACTTATCGGCTCTTTGACTGGCATAGGAATCGCCGTCGTCAGTGGTTTGGTGGTGTATGGCACGGTTAAAGCCGTTAGTGGGTTACGCTTAAGCGAGGAGGAAGAATACAATGGTGCTGACCTTTCCATCCATAAAATAGGCGCTGACAGTAAAGATTAAAACCCTTTGTGTCGTAACTACAAACCAAAGAATTCACCTTCCCTAAGCGCTTGTGATTCACGACAAGCGCTTAGGGTCTCATCCATACAGGTTGTTGCAACAAGCCGTGCTTATTTACGCTTGTCACGTAGGTTTATTGTTGATAACGAGCTTAATTCCTTCATCAAGGTAAAGACATTCCCTTTGGCGACTTCAGCTTCGAAGCGGTCTTGCATGATGCCAAGGTCTTTACGTAAATCATGGGGTAACGCACTGAGCTTTTTTCGTGTGCTGTAGCGTTCAAAACAATGAGCAAAATGATGCAGTAACGCAATGATGATCATATCAACCTCGCTTGCCAAATGAGATGAGTGAATGAACAATACTAAGCGCATTCACACCAGCCCAACAGACGCAGACAACCCCTTTCAAAAGCACACAGAATGCAATACAGCACATCTGTATTGTGATTATCAGTGTGCTCTGTGTATTTTACAGATTCATAATAAAGCGATAAGCCACATAGAAGAGTAAACAGGCCATCACACGATTGATCCAAGCCATCACCTTGGGGTTCATTGCCGCTTTTTTAAGACGCGCCCCCGCCAACAAATAGACACTCGGTGCGCCACAAGCCATGATGGAAAGCCCCACTGACCAAAGTGCTATCTGTCCACCTTCAATGTGCGCTCGCGGGAACTGCACGGTCACAATGGGCACGATGGCGACCAGCGATTTGGGGTTACAAAGCTGCAATACCAATCCCGTTTTAAAACTCACCGACGTCTCTTGGGCTGTAGACGACTCTTTTTGGAAGCTCGCTTTGAGAATTTTTACGCCAAGATAGGCAATATACAGTCCGCCTACAACAGCAATAACCGATTGATATTCTTTAGGAATAATCTCACTACCAAGATAGCCGATCAGTAAAAACAAGATCAACATAGCAAGCCCCACACCAACACAATACAGAAAAGCACGCCAGCCTTGACCATTAATCCCAGCAAAAAGCGCGAGCATATTGGCCGGACCAGGACTGTACATAACTCCAAAGGCGTAGATGATGATTGCGAGCATAGGAATCCCTCAAACAGACATTTGATAAAAATAACGAATAGAAAAAAGAATAAGAGCTAAAGCGAGTATGGCTGCTAGCTACGCAGCAAAGTTCGCCTGAATTGATAAGGTGTGAGCCCAAACATGGGCTTAAAACGTCGATTAAAGTAACTCAAATCGGTAAAGCCAAAAGCAAAGGCCACATCAGCCAATGGAATCCCCAGTTCCAATGCCTCTCTGGCACGGTTAATCCGATAGTTTTGCCAATACTGATGGGGCGTCATCCCAAAATAATCCCGAAAGCAACGCAACAAATGGTATTTCGACATATGCGCCACTTGGCTTAATTCATCTAGGGAGAATTCCTCACTAACATGGGCATGCAAATAGTCTCGGACTCGCTCAAAAACAGGGTCTTTCACCCGTCGTTTCGCTTCCATCACCACTCCTTTTCGGCGCGCTAAATATTCGGCAAACTCAAACAGCACAGACGAATATTCGAGCGCAGATGACATGTCGTTTTCAACCAAAGCGGCCAAACGCAAAATATGATGCTTTAACAAAGGGTCGTTTTGCACCGGATGCTCGATACGAACGTCCTTTGCTCTACGCACGCCAGCACTTTCCAGCATGGGATTTAACTGATCAGGATGAATGTACAACATTTTGTAGTGAAGCGGATCGTCAGCCCCAGAATGACCGTCGTGGGCGTCCTCTGGATTAAACACAATCACATTGCCAGAATAACTTTTATGATGTTCGCCTAAAGCAAAAAAGTCCTGACGCCCCGATAATGTCACCCCAAAAGAAAACTCCTCATGGGCATGAGTACCATAGGAAAAATCGCTCATAGAGGCTTCCAGCAACATCACCTCATCGAGGGCCGCACTTTTAGCAAACTGAAACCGATTTTCTGCCGACATCACAAGCCTCTTTGAATAACCCGAAACAACAGTGACAGATTAACCAATTATCTGAGGAAAAGATTGGACAATATTGCGAAATACGCTTTCTTAGCTCACTTTTTGTTTAGCCACAACCACCCCACCATGACGTTCAGAAAGCGCTAAAACAACAACGGATGCCATTAAAATAGTGACACCAAACACCGCGATAGGCGGCAGTGTCTCGCCCAAAAATAGCACGGCAATCAGCGCAGCAGTGGCAGGCTCAATAAGAACCATCACCGATGCCGTTGTGGCTCGGACAGAAGAAAGACCTGCATTGAATAGTATATAGGCGGCAGCGGTCGGCACCACACCTAGATAACTGAGAAAAACCACACTCTGAAAAATCGTGCCTGAGCGAGGCGTTAGCCCCTCAAATAAGGCAAATGGCAGCATACAAAGGGTTCCGATAACGATGCCAAAAAAGGTCACATTAAACCGATCAATATAAGCATGCCTCCCCATCGCTCTGGTAATAAGTGTCACACAGGTGTAACAAATAGAAGATAGGAAAGCAAAAGCCAATCCTAATAGTGAATGAGATCCAATCTCTCCGCCCCACGTTAACAAACCGAGGCCAAGAATCGCAAAGGCCATGATCAGTGCCCCAGTCCTGCTAATTCGTTCATTCATTGTTAGGTAAGAACCAATAGCCATCAAAATGGGTCCCAGCCCTAACGTCACTATGGTGGCCACCGCTAAACCACTGTATTGTACTGCGGCAAAATAAGCGGTCTGGTAAATCGCTAATCCCATACCAATAACTATCATCCGCCTCCAGCGTTCACGAATGAAAGCGCCCATAGCATGTCTTTTCTCTTTCGAATTCATAATAACTGCCACAATAGCAAGAACCAACATACCAATGGCGAAACGCCAAAACGACACAGCAACTGGCCCAAGCCCACTGCGATAGAGAATAGCCGCGACAGCTCCGCCCGTGCCCCACGCAATGGCGGCAAAGCACACATAGAGCAAGCCACGACTCACCGATAAAGTCGAAGAAATCGCTTTTACACCTGCCGCTTCAGAAACCATGTTAACCCCTCCGTTTGTTTATACTTTTTGTCTTGCAGCAAGCGTC
The DNA here is from genome assembly GCF_056173505.1 of Marinomonas sp. 63XJN7_7_ISO-PGPR-S23-202. Taxonomy (NCBI): domain Bacteria; kingdom Pseudomonadati; phylum Pseudomonadota; class Gammaproteobacteria; order Oceanospirillales; family Oceanospirillaceae; genus Marinomonas; species Marinomonas sp. 63XJN7_7_ISO-PGPR-S23-202. The sequence continues at coordinate 4,727,231 of NZ_CM149677.1, forward strand.
GCTCAGTTATATAAAAGAGTAAAACGCATAATTTACTAATCAATCATTCGAAAAACGAATAGGTGGTATCGATGAATTACCCTGACTTACAAATAAGCTGGTTACGAACCTTTGTGGCGGTGGTCGATACAGGGTCTTTATCCGCCGCCGCGCCTTTAGTACATCGTTCTCAATCCGCCGTCAGCATGCATATCAAAAAGTTAGAAGACATTATTGGTACGGCTATTTTATCCAGAGGGCCTCGTCATTTAGAGGTCACATCCAAAGGCATTGAATTACTCACTTACTCACGACGCATGCTCGAATTACAGTCTGAAGCCTATGACGCCCTGTTTGGCAAGCAATTGACGGGGCTCATTCGCATCGGAGTTCCAGATGACTATGCCATGTATCTAGCCCCCATATTGCGCCACTTTGCTAGCCGTTATATGGGCGTAGAAATCGAATTAACCTGTGAGCAATCCACCTCTCTTATTCCACGTATCAAGAGCAACGAACTGGATATCGCACTGGTCTCTCGCGACAAACCAGAGCATGGAGAACGGCTTTTTCACGAGCCGCTCGTTTGGGTGGGGGCTTCAAAATACGAAGTGTGGCGGCGCAACCCTCTACCTATTGCGGTCTACGAAGCAGACAGCATGGCGCAAATTGAAACATTGTCGGCCTTAAATAAGGCTAACAAAGCGTATCGCATCGTCTATAAAAGCTCTGGGCTTGCAGGCCAGCTTACCGCCGTGGAAAGTGGATTAGCCGTTGCCGCCTTGACTCGTTGCAGTGTTCCTACCGAATTGCAAGTCTTACAAAACTTACCTGCTGAATATGATTTACCCAAATTGACTGCTATGGAGGTGGCCGTCTTTCGTAGCAAACGATCACACAAATCGGCGGCGGTGGATGTGATTTACGAGCAAATAGTTCAGGCTTTGAAAGTAGACATTTAACCTCTCCCAAGGTATTGAAATCAAATCAAAAGACTAGAGAATTTAGAACTCCTTATATCACCACGCTGATAATCGAAAAACTTCTTGTAGAAACCGTGAATGGGGCGTTTTTCCCAGATCTCACCCCATTGATTTACCTGATAAATGCCCAATTTTCCCCAATTAACGAATAACCACTCTCTTTAAGATTTAAGACTAATTCATAACTTAATAGGAATACACTATGTCTGAACTAGTCCTTTTATCGTCCGTTGGTATTGGTGGAGAAAATAAAACAGAAGACGTATTAAACATACAAAAAGCGCTCAATACAATTCAAGAAAAAATTGGTCTTAATGAGCCGTTAGCCGAAGACGGGGAGCTTGGTGAAGACGTTAGCGCATCAAAGACCTGCCATGCTATAGCCCTCATACAAGAAAAGATTCTAGGCTTTAAAAACCCGGATAGTCTCATCAGTTGCAACGGCAAAACTCACCAAGCGTTAAACAAAGCTCTTCAAGAAACGTCTTCTACATCGAATCTATTTTTACCTAAAATTGAGCCAGAAAAAGGCTTAAAAGACGAAGATTATAACGATGCTGCGGCGCTATTAAATTGCGAAGTAGCGGCTATCAAAGCTGTTTCTGAGGTGGAATCCTCAGGCAGCGGTTACTTCGATAATGATGCGCCTTGTATCTTGTTCGAAGCCCACCAGTTTTCAAAATACAGTGACCATCGTTTTGATGAATCCCACCCTGAGATCTCGTCTGCAAAGTGGGATCGTTCTTTGTATCTTGGTGGTGAAAAAGAATACGAGCGACTACAAGCGGCAATGAAACTTGACCGTATTGCTGCTCTCAAATCGGCCTCTTTTGGGCGCTATCAAATTATGGGATTCAATCACCAAGCCGCAGGCTATGACGACGTCGAGTCTTTTGTGAGAGATATGTTTTTGGCTGAGCGACACCACCTAATGGCATTTGTTCATTTCCTCAAATCAAACAGTCGACTACTCGAAGCAATTCAAAATCTAGATTGGCCGACCTTTGCGCGTTATTACAATGGCCCGAGCTATGCTGAAAATCATTACGATGAAAAGCTAGGAAATGCTTACAACAAACACTGCTAACACTTAAATCAATAACAAATACGATGAATCCAAAACGGATTATCTATAAGGAAGCAACCATGTCTTTTTTCAATAAACAGCTACATAAAGAGATCAATGAATTACTCAGCTCATTTGCCTCTTGCTCGCCTCTAACGCGGCAAAAAGCCAATGAATACTGGCAACAACTTAATAAGATACAGGCCTTAAGCCAAGTTCAAATTGAGAACATTGACTTTAAAGGCAATCCAACTCCCTTAGATGAATCCATAACGATTCGAAATCTCGGTGGCTTGATAATAGACATCAGTGGTTGGCGAATTCAAGCGGGGTCACCAAACCAAATTTATATTTTCCCTGAGGGTAGCGTTATCTTACCTAACGACAGTATTTGCGTAGACACGTCAGGCAACACTGAGCATAGCTTTAATACAAATCGACCTATTTGGAACAATCGAGGTGACACCGGAACCTTGTTTGATGATGAAGGCCAAATTATTTCCACCTTATCTTACGGTGACAACGCGAGTAGAAAAACTCTCATTAGTCACATGAACTACGATGGTCAAGAGTTCCGTAATGAAGGCGATGAGTTTGTCGAGATAAGCAATCTTTCGAATGACGATGTGATGCTGTCTGGGTGGCGTCTCGAAGCATTGACGAACAATCATATTTTTCACTTCCCAGAAGGCACTAAACTAGAGGCTTACACCTCCCTAAAAGTTTATACCAATAAAGCAGATTTGCAGCGCAATGAATACAGTTTTAACAGCCCAACTGCCACTTGGAATAATGCCCGTGGCGGTTGCAAGTTAATCAACTATCGAGATGACGACGTATCCATTTACCATTACTAATATAAGCATAACCACTAAATAAAGAGAAAAAGACCCCGTGGCAAACGATGCACCGATAAAATCAACACCATCGTCAAACAAAGAGCTTGCTATGCTAGCTGAAGATGGTCGCCGACTCTTACAATATGTCGCACGTCACGGGGATTTAACCATCAATAACGACATTGCAAAAGGCATCATCAGCATCAGTGCAAAAATCGAGAATAATAGCTGGACGATCAGCGATGAAATCCAACTCATACACAGCTATGACCGGCTTGCACGTCAAGTTTATCCCGTCACAATCGAGAGTATTAAAGCCGTTGTTCCCGATACGCTAAGCGGTAAGCTCTCGCACCCAACGGCATCAAAAACCATTACTTGGTATCGCTACTACACTGTGTTTACTTTGCTCTTTTTACTCTCAGTTCAAATGTTCTATCTATTTGGTTACTCCTTGATCCAAACACTAGCCGCCTATTCTGACCCGATCACAAACACACTCCCCGTTGATATTGAAGCACACTATCTGTTATTGAAGAATTGGAACCATATATGGATGCTTGGCCAAGAACTGCATTTTAAAAGGGTTTCAACAAATAATGCATCAGGTAGCGATCTCAGTATTGCCTTCTCAACAAACTTAATTGCCGCCCAATCCTTTATACAAATGCTGCAAAACTATTTGCTACCTCTCATTTATGGGTTGTTAGGTGCGTTGATTTTTGTTCTTCGTACCTTATTGCAGCAGGTACGTAATCTGACTTACACATCAAGTAGGGAAATCGGCTACCGACTGCGTCTAACATTAGGTTGCCTCGCTGGCATGATTACAGGCTGGTTTCTCAAACCAGGGATGGGAGAAATGGCACTATCCCCAATGGCTCTCGCCTTTTTAGCAGGCTATAGCATTGAAGTCTTATTCACCCTACTTGATAAGCTGATCGATGGCATCCGCAAGCAATCTAATACCCCTTCTACGAATCAACATTCTTAGTCGCTTTTTGCGCGGCTTCTTCTATAAAGGTTTCAGCAAACTTTACCAACATATCTTTCGTATCATCTTCAAGATCTTTCATTGCGAGTTCATTTTGTAACACTTTTTTAAGCGTACTGTTTACCTTAGCTAATTGTTTGAACTGTTCTGGTGTTAATTTCAACTTTGAGGTTTAGCTTTAAGCATTTTCTGAGCGACTTTAAGTGACTTCTTGATTTTATTCATGACTCCTCTACCAATACAAGGTTGAAGTGATCATTTGAGTTATTAAATATTCTCTCGATAGCGAATAAAAACTTATCATATAAATTAAAACCTCAAGTATCTCGGGGGGGGAAAATTCATTGATACGCCAGAGTCTTTAAAAACGAGATAGGCCATGATGAATACTCCACTCAATATACACAGGATCATCATGAAAAAACTCATCACGATAAAGTATTTACTTCTCTGTTTTCTCTTAACCGCTGGTTGTTCTGTTCAGATTCTATCACCTTATGACGAAAGGACAGTAGAACAAATGGAAAAAATTGATCAAAAGATTGATCATTTTTATTTGATCTTACAGTCAGTACCAATAAAAGAACGCAGCTTTAAAGACTTCTCTTACGGATATTTAGACATCGATGCACAAATACGAAGTCTAGAACGACGTCAAGAGATACGCGACAAAAATCAGGAAACACTAAAGCAGACTAAAATATTAGCCTCTTTATGGCAGCAAGATATTACTGCACATAAGAAAAAAAACACCATATCAGACTTTATGATTAAACGTCGAATGGCTCAATATCAGCGTTTAATGAGTGCTTTAATTAAAGGCGAGTTAGCTAAAAAACAATAGGAAATATAACCATGAAATCAATACTTGATAATTTAGTTGAAAATACTCTGGATAAAGTAGAAGACTCACCAATAAAAAACTTACTGGGAGATGCCCTAAAAGAAAGTTTAGAGAAGCATAAATCCGCCTTTGAAGAACTACTTTTGGTAAAAGAACAGGGCCTTATATCCAAAGAAGTTTTTGAAATAGAAATTGAAAGGGAAAAAAAAATATTAGAAGCAGAAATGTTGACTAAACAAATTGCAGCGAAAGCCGTCATTCAAAAGCTTGTCAATGATGCCATTGCGACGCTTACGAAAGGCCTTGTCTAACAATTATGACGTGCTGCTATGATAAACAGTTAGAATGTTCAACGATGGTATAGAAACATTCTATAGAAGTAAGTGTGCAGCTTACTTCTATATTTTCTTACGAGAATCATTATGAAAAAATCAAAACGTCGCCTTATAAGAGTTATTTATCGATATAGAATCGTATCTAGATCGGTACGACCAAAAAATACACCTAGTAATAGAAAAGATATGACCTCAAAGGATCAATCAAAAGATCAGAATATACCGTTTGAGAACAAAGCAACGAATAAGCAATCCAGCGTCCTAGCTAGCTTAGATAGTGCCTATAATCCATACCAGCAATTTGTTGATAATTTATCCTTTAGCCTGACAAACTTACCAACAGAGGTATTTACCGGAGCAGCAAGGCCAACGGAAACAGTAGCCAAGGCAGATGAAGAAAAGCAAGAACTCACAATGGAGGAGAAAACGGCCGAAGCCACTCGTATCTCTCAAGATCCCCTTGAGTCAAGTCGTCAAACAAAGAGTGCTCTTCCCCATCAAGACGCGATTGAGCCCAAAACAAAAAAATTACCAATCAGCCCCAACTTGCGATATCTCACAGGTATTCCTACCTGCTTCCTTGCATCAAAACCAATATTCTCCCCTAAAGACGACAAAAAATTCGAGGGAAAATAGTTAAAACTCACTATGTGCAAAACATAGACACATCATTTTCTTCTATGTCGACGGAATACTGGCGAGCAATAAACCCTATTGCATCGAATAATCTATTTCCCTGCGTTTATAAATATCCCCACCAAGAAACAAACCGCAAAGCTTTATATTCTCCCAACGTCACTACCTAACAGGAGAACTCCATGAGTCAATTATTATTTCGTTTGTGTGAAGCGTCAGACGGACGTAAATTTGCATTCCTTACCGACCAACCCAATGTCGAAGACATGTTCGACAGTGGTTATAAAGTCGCCTATAAATTCCGCGATCAATCAAACGGCGTAGAGCTGCTCGCCCGTTGGCGCAGCTCTTATATGGTGAAATCGGCAGAGTTTGAAAAGCTCCCCGAAGAAGACGGGTTGCCGGATAACTTGCAAAATGCCTTCAACGTTTTAATGTCGAGCTTAATCAAAGGTGTCGATATTTTTTTCTGCGACTACAATTTGGCCATCTCAGCAAACCAACCTATCTGTAACGACGTATTAGAAAAGTACCGCTCTACCGATTTTGTACTTTTTTCATGTGAAGAAATGATAGGCAACGACCCAAGGACCCAGCCTTATACTGTGTCTTATTCTGAACCTCGTTATCCAAACAGCAGTAACACAGGAAGACAGCACCGTATCTATAGTAAAACGGATTCCTTTGCATTCTGTCAGGCCCTTTATGCCATCATCATTCAACGGGAAAAAGACGATTTAACAGGTGGGCACATTCGTACTGAAATCGATACCTATATCAGTGAAAAAACCGTCGACGAAAATACTGCCGAACAACTGATCAATCGTTTTATAGAAAACCTATCTCAATACAGCAAGAACAAGGATTACTCAGCCACTGCACTTAGCGGCCCAGATAGCCAAGACGATTAAATGTAGCAATAACAATGCGGCATAACGCCGCATTCAGCCTAATATCCTGCACAATAGACAAGGAGACTTCGATGCTACAACAAACACTACTCTCTCAATTGGCGAACTGCTATGATTTTAAAAAGGCCAACCAAATTGCGGCACTGTCACAAACCAAGCCCTTTATTCGCGCTTGGATGGCATTAGATCTAAGCCAACCCATTGCCCAATCCGTTGGCGCCAATAGCATGGATTTTGCCGCCCAATATCAGCAAGATGGTGACTATTTAAAATACAACGCCAAGAGTAACCTAGCCGAACATTGTGACAAACGGTTCGCCTCAAAGGCCGACCTAAAATTGATCACAGCCCAAAAAAATATCTGGATTGAATTCCATATGCTTCATGAAAATGACTTATCCATCAAAAAAAAATGCGACAAACTTTACGCCGATGCGAAGCGAGTCAGTACTTTGCGACAAGCATTGTCACAGAACGATGTTCTCTTATTGGTAGGGTTGTGGGGCAGCTTTAACAATGCAGACATGCATCATTTCCAACCTCTCGACAACAACAGTCAATGCGCTTATGTCATCGATAGTAGCCTCAGCGGCAGCACACAAATAGCAAGATTAAGTCAGATGAAAAAAACCTCTGATAAACGCTTCCTTTTAGCGGCGTTTTAATCGTCAGGAGAGTATTTTAACCAGACCATTGAGCACGGCGTCACATTACTAAATGACATGGACTCGATGCCAAGTCCCTTGATCCTACGGTGTTTTACCCACGTTTCCCCGATCTCCTCAGCCCTATAGGTTTTAGATTAGAGACATCTTCCACCCTATAGATTGGTAACCAAATATGATGCACTCCGAACACCTGGCTATAAGCGAGCAGGGGCTTTCACCTGCTAAGAAAGAAGCCCTGCTTGCCGATTTTTTTAATGAGATGAGCGAAAAGAAACAGAATTTTTTAGGCTACCAGACCAATCAAGACGTGTCGTTTTCATCTTCTCTACAGCCTTTTCTCACCTTGAATATACTCAACCTTGGCGATGGCTTTGAAGACGGTTCCTACGAAATAAACGCCAAACAATTTGAACGGGCAGTCATTGACTATTACGCCCAGCTATGGGGATTTTCTTCCCCATTCAGTCCAAGACGCTATTGGGGCCACATTACCGCAATGGGCTCCACAGAAGGCAATTTGTATGCTCTATGGAATGCAAGAGACTATCTGAGCGGATACGCAGTAGAGGGTTACCAACAAGAGGTTTACGTTCAAAAGCCCCCCATCGCGATTTTCTCGAAGGCGGCGCACTACTCAATAAAAAAAGCCTGTCAGATACTTGGCCTTACCATCTTCAATAAAGCGGGACCTTTTTTAGGCACCTGTCCGATCAATCAGGGGGACTGGCAACAAGCCCTTGCAACAAAAGAATCTGGGGCAGTGAAAGAAGAAGACCTCTACAAACTAACCGAGTTTTTTGTAGAGCGCGAGTACCCCGTCATCTTAATTCTCAACCACGGTACCACATTCAGTGGTGGCAGTGATGCAACGAGCCGAATACTCAACCATTTAAAACCCATCTTAGGGACAAATACAGAGCATGACCGACGCTACTGGGTACACCTAGATGGCGCCTTGTCCGCAAACTTTTCGCCTTACCTAAACGATGATCCATTTAACATTACGCAAGATCCTTACGAGTTTCGCCATCCAGACGTCATGTCCATCTGCTCTAGCCCTTATAAATGGATTGGCGCCCCCTGGGCCTGCGGCATATTTTTAATGCACGAACAATACAAAGTGGGTTCATCACATCGGCCAGCTTACATCGCTGGTCGAGACTCGACCGTTTCGGGATCAAGACAAGGCATTTATGCACTCTACTTATGGGAGCGATTAACAACACTTGGTACTCAGGGTTTAAAAAAAATCGCCTTAGAAAATGAGCACAATGCCCACTACCTCCACCAGCAGCTAACAAGGCTTGCTCGATTTCAGCCAAATATCACGGTCATGCCAAAACCAAATGGCTCCAACATCGTCCGTTTTAGCACGCCAAACGACAAGATAAACCGACAATTCTCACTGGCTCAAGACGATGTTGACGTAAAAGGTAAAACGCAACGAATGAGCCATGTGGTTGTGCTAAGCCATGTAAAACGCAACATGATAGACGCATTACTGCGTGAGTTATCCAGCCCTTATGCCTTTAAGAATACACAGATCAGACAGCATCCCCTGACGGTTAATTATTTTGGCTTTTTTAAATGAAGCAAGGAGAGTTCATGAAAAAATTAAGCCTAAAATGGTTAACCATCGCCTTGGTGGGATATTTCATCTCCCTACCTGCTCAAGCAAAGCACATTGTGAATGTCTCTATCTCAATCAACAAAATATATGGCATTAACACGGTCGACCAAACCTATAAAATAGACGGCTATTTAGTCGCCTCCTGGCAAGATAATACCATCAAGTTGAAACCCAAAACGGGGCAACGCATCTATGAAAACCAAAGTGCTGACAAAATCATTAGCAAGGATAATGTCTGGTTTCCGGCCTTTGAGTTCATCAATACCGTCGGCAAGCGCCAAACAGCAAACAAACGCCTTATTATTTCAAGCACAGGGGAAGTGACTTACAACGAACGCTTTCAGGGCACCTTTTCAACCGAGATGGACTTTAGGCGCTTTCCATTTGATGAACAAAATTTTGAAATCATCATGGAACCTTTCTCTTATGAAAAAAACCAACTAGTTTTTGGCAGCGCCCACATCTTCCTAGAAAAGCCGGATAACAAATCCCTCAGCGAATGGAAGATAGAAGACAAGCCTAAAGCCACCGTAAGTCAACACGTTTATCATCATCTTGATGATGCCGAAAACACCTTTTTCTCACGATTGACCATCAGTATTAAAGCACAACGCAAGGCCGACTATTACTTGTGGCAGTTTATACTCCCACTTTCCATCATCTTAGCGGCCAGCTGGTCTGTCTTCTGGGTCAGAGGGTTTCCTGAACGTCTCAACACCTCATTCACCATGATGCTGACCGTGGTCGCCTATACTTTTTACACCAGCAATATCTTACCTAGATTACCCTACACCACCTTTATCCAACGCATGATCATTATGGGGTATCTCAGTATTTTCGCCTCTATTCTCATCATCATTTTTGTCAAGGTACGTGAGCAAAACGGCCACAGCGCAGAACAAATCATGCGCTACTGTCGATACCTTTTCCCAGGGTTTTATCTGCTTTCTATTTTAATCATGGCGGGAGTGAATAACCTATTATGAAGAACTCACATACCCTTAAAACCATTTTCGAATCCGTGCTCTGTAGTGCCATTTTTATTGTCTTGCTTGGCACTACCATCGACCTACTCTATAAAAAATCCATAGAAGCGTTGGAGGATCAAATAAAAATTGGCTTAATTTCATCGGTCAGTGCGGCGGCCTCTACCTTAGACGGCAAGTTACATGCTTCTTTTAATGACAAAACCGTCGTCTCTGACCCTAGCTACCAAAAAGCGGCAAGGAAAATGGAACGTATTCGCGAAGCGACCCCCAACATTCGCTATATCTACACCTGTATATTAAAAAACGGCGTGGTGTACTTTATGGTTAATCCCAGCCCGCAAAACGACGCCAATGGCGACGGTATCCCTGATACGCCACCCGCCTTAATGACGCCCTATACAGACGCACCACCAGAGCTCAAAAAAGCATTAAAAGATCATCTTATTATGACATCATCCAAACCTTACAAAGACAAATGGGGCACCTTTATTAGTGGCTACGCGCCATTTTATAACCATGGTAAATTTATTGGCGTGCTGGCAATGGATCTTGAACTAAGCCATTTTTACGCACGATTAATGCCCATCAATCGTGTATTCGATAAAGCTAAAATCATTATTTTATTTCTTGGCTTAACTTTTGGCCTCACTGTATGGTGGATTCGCCGCTCCCATATTAACCACCTCAATTCAAACCGAGACAAAGAAATAGACACAACAAAGCGTCTATCGCATGTCAACAATCTAAACAACACACTATCTAACCTAAACCACTACTTTTACCTGCAAAGTGTTCAAGCAGAGCCTGAAAACGCCAGTGAGTTAGCGGTTCTCAACACCTTGTATCAATACGCACAGAGTTTAAAAACCACAACACCCGAAAAAAGCCAACACGGCATTCAGACTTGGTTCAAAGAGTTAGAGAGCATGTTAAAACCGCGTCGATGTGGGCATATAGAATGGCAGGTTTCATTCGACACCATAGCATTGTTTCCCAGTAATAACCTGGCAGACGAACTTGCAATGTTTCATCAACAACTGTCTGAATGGCTCCAAACCCCCATCATTGCCGAAACCAAACTAACAGAAGAACGGCTCGATGCTTGGACACTAAACACAAGCTTCCAGCCACTCATCACACACCAAAAACCAAAGTTAGAAGACAGCACAACCAAACAAGCACGTTTAGAAAGGCTATTTTTCTACCATGATAGCCATGCTGATGGCACCAACCTAGCCTCAAATTATACGATTCCAGAGATCAATCTTATGACCACCATTAATCGTCTACAGCACATGGACTGTCAGTTCACCGTTCATGAAACCGTTCAAATAGACATGAGCTGGAGTATTTTTAAGGAGAAAGCGGAATGACACGCATCGCCCCTATTCTATTGATTATTAGTACTTTATTTGTGCAGCTTTCATCTGGCATCAACTACGTCACCATACCAGTAGAAATGCACAAGCAAGGCTATGACAACACCATGATAGGCACCGCCATGTCATTTGAAATCGTCGGCATGTTATTGCTGTTCCGGCCACTGTCCCACTACATCGGTAAATGGGGTATATTTCACTCATTAGCCACTTTCACCCTAATCAGAGCCGCTAGCCTATATGCGATGACCTACTGCACCCACTATCCATTGTGGCTAGCCAGCATTTTTTGCTACGGTTTATCCACCGGCTTGGCGCTGGTCATCACACAAACCTGGCTAAACATGCTGGCCCAAGGAAAGTCGAAAGGTTTGTTCATGGGGCTCTTCTCTTCAGCACTTTCCTGCGGCGTCGCATTAGGCCCGGTCGCTTTACAACTACCAATGCTTAAGCACATCTGGCCATTTGAACTCGGAACGATCATTACCTGCATTCCGTTATGCCTCTACATCCTGATGCGCAAACAACAAAGTACCACCCATGAAATGGGTAAAGTACGCTTCTTGTTCGCTTTTCGTCATGCCAAAGTCATTTTAACGGCCGCCTTTGTGGGGGGAATCAGCTTCTTCGGTTTGCCTAGCTTTCTCACCTTATATGGCATGCAAAACGGCCTAAGCGAACCTCAGTCGCAATTATTACTCACCATGTTTATGATTGGCAGCGTCAGTTTAGGCATGCTCATGAGCACACTGTCCTCTCTGATCAACCGCAGCATCATTGTGCTGATTTGCCTTTTCTGCTCAGTGGTTTGCGCCGTGTATCTATCTCTTTCCATCTACACCCAATACTGGTTGGCTCTGGCGCTGTTATTTTTTTGGGGCGGTTCGTTAGGCGGGATTTATGGTATAGGATTAGCCTCGTTAGGGGAGCGATTCGCTAAGCAGGACCAAATGACCGCCAACATGAGTCATTCCATTATGGACTCACTCGGCGGTATGGCCGGCTTACTCATTATTGGCATAATGCTAGACACCTTTGGACCAGAAGGCATGACCGCCGTCTTCGTTACCGTCGGCAGCACCTTACTCGTCTTCTTCGTTTACGAACTGCTCGTGCCAAGGACTACTTATGAGTAGCCAAGTCGCTGATAGTCTTGGGGTCACGAGCGTTCAAATATTTTTCCCAATTCCATTTCAAGTTTCTCAGCATTAAAAGGCTTAAGAATATAACCATTTGCACCGGCATTCACCGCCTGGATGATTGTTTCCCTGTAAAAGCCTTTCTCTAGGACAATTAATATCAAGATTTCCTTTAAATTAGGGTCGGCTTTCATTGTTTTAATCATATCAATGCCATCCATATCTGGCATAGGCAAACTCATCATCAGGAAATCGACATGACCTTCTTCCATCATAGTTAAGGCCGTCTCACCGTTATCTGCTTCCTGCACTTTACTGTAACCAATATCTCTCAGTAAGAGCTTCGTCAGTCGGCGCTTTGTCGGATTATCATCAACGACAAGAAACGTCATATTTTTATTCAAAATAACCTCCATTTTGCTTATTCATTACGGCCTAGGCAAAAACCAACAACAACGATCCGCAAATTACCAATCTTTATTCCGTGGCCACATAGATAAAAAAACCACACTACAAATACGCAAAGCCACACAACAAAACATGGCCCTCGGCAACGATAATTTCAAATAACAAATAACAAATAACAAATAACAAATAAAACAACTCACCAACCACCGAGCCACACCCCGCCAACCAGGCCAGAAAACCCCATGAAGCGGTGGGGGCAGATCAAGAAACTAGAGACACATTGTCACATGATGACAATTAGGACTAGCCAGTAAAGACTCACTTGAGCCCCTACGTTTTATTTTATGATCTGACCCCAAACTCTCCTAGTGTTGTTGGATTGAAGAGTACGTTCAAATAATCGTGATGTGTAACCTCACAAGGTCGGAACACGCTCCTGAACCGTCAAGGCCGCACTTAAACAAATCAGTCTTTGTTGAGTGATTTGTTTAAGTTTTTGATCTGACCCCAAGCTCTGGTTTTGATCCGCACCATTCTTTCCCGTTATGATAGATACTAGTGCAATGGATGCACACATTCACTTTCTAAAAGTAACGATACAACCATATACAAGGATTGTTCATGGCCAGACTACCCAGACTATGCCTGCCCGGCGTACCGCAACACATCATTCAAAGAGGAAATAATCGACAGGTTTGTTTCGCTTCAGAAGAAGATTTTATCGCCTACGCCCATTGGCTTGCAGAATACTCACAGAAATTTAATGTCACCATCCACGCATGGGTCTTCATGACCAACCACATCCACCTTCTAGCCACCCCCACGACCAACAATGGCATATCACAAATGATGCAAGCCCTTGGCCGGCGGTATGTCAGATACTTCAACCACGCCTACCAACGCAGCGGCACACTATGGGAAGGCCGATTCAAATCCTGCCTCATCAACGAATCCGAGTATTTACTCATCTGCCAACGATACATAGAACTCAACCCAGTCCGAGCAAACATGGTAAACCACCCTGCCGACTACAAATGGTCAAGCTACCGCTTCCATGCCCAAGAAAGCGACAACCTCAGCGCCGCATTCTGGCAGCCACACCCAATTTACCTCGGCCTAGGCAAAAACCAACAACAACGATCCGCAAATTACCAATCTTTATTCCGTGGCCACATAGATGAAAAAACCACACTACAAATACGCAAAGCCACACAACAAAACATGGCCCTCGGCAACGATAAATTCAAACAGCAAATAGAACAACTCGCCAACCGCCGAGTCACCCCCCTAAAACCCGGCCCGAAAAGCAAATGAAGTGTTGGTGAAGTGTTGGGGTCCGATCAAGAAACTAGGGTAGTCGCCCCTGAAAAACTCTCAACCTATTGAATCTAATGTGTTTTTATAAGATAGTTAATATCTAAATCTTGCTATAAATACGCCATAAGGCCCAAAAAGTTGCAGAACAGGTGAGTTTTATGAAGCCTCGTCAGACACAGACCATACCGCAAAAGGATTTATTCCAACCTCAGCTCGTTGACATCATTAACCCCAATCATCCTTTAGTTCGACTGGCTAAGATCATTGATTGGAAGCAATTGGACTCAACGCTTAGTGCCCATTTTTCAAGCGTTGGTGCGGCCGCGTTGCCAACGCGTCTTATGGCGGGATTGCTGTATTTGCAGCACTTGCATAATTTGTCTGATGAGCTGGTGCTAGAGCAATGGCTTGAATCGCCTTATTACCAATACTTTTGCGGCGAAACCTTTTTCCAGCACGACTTCCCGTGCCATCCAACCAGTCTTGTTAAATGGCGAAAACGGTTAGGAGAAGAAGGCTGTGAATGGCTGCTTACCCAGACGATACAAGCAGGATTGAAACTAAAAGTCATCAAACCAGCGAGCCTAAAACGAGTCGTGGTAGACACCACGGTACAAGAAAAAAACATCACCTTCCCAACCGATGCCAAGCTCTACAACAAGGCTAGAGAGCAGCTCACTCAGGTCGCCAAAGAACAAAACATCACGTTAAGACAAACCTACGACAAAGCCTGTCATGAGTTAATGCCAAAAATTGGACGCTATGGCCACGCCAAACAATATAAGCGGATGAGAAAAGCGATTAAGCAAGTCAAAGGCTTTTTAGGGCGAGTCCTGCGAGATGTTGATCGGCAAGTAAAACGACAAGGATTAACGCTCACTCAAAAGCAAGAAGACACACTCAACCAAGCCTATCGATTACTAAAACAAACTCGCCAGAGCAAAAACAAACTGTATAGCTTGCATGAACCTAATGTGGACTGCATATCCAAAGGCAAAGCGCATAAACGCTACGAATTTGGTGTAAAAGCGAGCATAGCCGTAACAGCAAAAGAATCCTTCATTGTGGGAGCCAGAAGCTATCCAGGTAATCCTTATGATGGCCATACCTTGAAAGATCAACTTCAACAAGTTGAAACCCTAACAGGAAAAAAACCGGAAACCTGTTTTGTTGATAGAGGGTATAAAGGATCGGGCGTAGACGATATTAAGGTGTTGGTTGCAGGTCAAAAACGTGGTGTACCAAAGAAAGAGAAGCCATGGATGGGAAGACGAAATAGCGTAGAACCCATCATAGGACACCTCAAATCAGATGGAAAACTCAGACGATGCTTCTTAAAAGGCGTACTAGGCGATGCGATTAACGTGATCTTAAGTGCCTGTGGTCAGAACCTACGTAAGCTACTGAAGTGGCTTTATTGTGCCCCATATTTTGGGCAATTTTTAAGGCGATTATGGCTGAAAATAACTTTTCTACTGGAAAGACCCAAAAATTGCATGGCGTTTCTTGCTTGAAACGCCATTATTCAGGGACGACTAGGGTATCATTTCGGGTGATGGTCCCGTTCAGTTTATTAGTGCCGGTCACGTGACAGTCTAAAGGATTAGTTTTTGATCTGACCCCAAACTTCACCTCAGCGCCGCATTCTGGCAGCCACACCCAATTTACCTCGGCCTAGGCAAAAACCAACAACAACGATCCGCAAATTACCAATCTTTATTCCGTGGCCACATAGATGAAAAAACCACACTACAAATACGCAAAGCCACACAACAAAACATGGCCCTCGGCAACGATAAATTCAAACAGCAAATAGAACAACTCGCCAACCGCCGAGTCACCCCCCTAAAACCCGGCCCGAAAAGCAAATGAAGTGTTGGTGAAGTGTTGGGGTCCGATCAAGAAACTAGGGTATCATTTCGGGTGACGGTCCCGTTCAGTTGTTTTTGATCTGACCCCAAACTTCCAGTTTTTGATCTGACCCCAAACTTCCCTCCTTGTGTTAACTAATTGTTATTTATATCAAATTCTTAAAGGCACTTGAATATCTCTGGTAATCCACTGGTTTTCACTTACCGTCCCCTGTCTGTTTATAACAACCACCCTGACACACGGGGCAGGAGGTCAGGGGGTCAGCATTACACTGCATAAAGCGACGGTATAGTTCCATGATTGGGTGACGGATATGAATCAGCATCGTTTTCTCTAAGTACTCCATTAACAGATCAGAACAAGGTTCATCTTTCAAAACGTAAGACTGTATTTTATAATTGTTATGTTGTTCTAGTGGCTCTTTTGTGAGCTCCCAATATTTAAGAAATTCAGAGTCAGTTACCTGATTGTCTAATAATTTGTTGTATTCGAAGTGCAACAATGTCGTGAAAGTTGTGCCTTGCAAACTTGCCGATAGGCCAACAGAAGCACCATTTAAACTAACCAGCACATTATCATTATCAAGCCACGTTATATCTTTCACCTTTACATCTCCTGCTTGCACAGTCTTATTTTTTTTGGCTTTAATGGCTGTCATCCCTGTAGAACTAAGCTGAATTTTGACAATACCAAAAGGGTAATCCAGTTCTTTTACTTTGTTCAATTCACCTTGTTTAAATACAGAGCTAACTGCAAATACCTTAGAGCCATCATGACAAAACTCCGCTCCACAGTGATAAGCTGAACTAAGAAAAGGGTCTAAACGCATAGTATATACAACCGATTCTCCCATTTTAACTGTCGGATCGGGAGCAACTAAGGCGCTTAGAGCGCCACGGATCTGAGACAATTTCATTGGGTTCAAAGCAAAGGATTTTAGTTTAGGCAATTTGTTCATCAATATTTTGACATCCTTCTTGCCCGTCTCCATATAAAGAGCGCTGAAACGTGACTCTAAGCATTTTTTTGCTTTTGTTTTTGCTTCAATCCAACTCGTGGATGAAATAGAGGCTGCATGGTGATCAGATTCACACAAAAAGTCTTTCTGTACCTGAGGATACACTGAACATTTAGCGTCACTTTCTATCTGCGCATCTCTTTCTTTCAAATGACCACATTCACATATACTTTTCAGTATATTGGACTGTCCAGCAATGGGAATGGGGTTAAGCTCAATCAATTGGGACATCGCTTCAATTGAACGATCTTTGCGCTTTTGTTCTTTTTGTGGGCTACCGCTGATACCCAGTTCAATTTCACCTATCAACAGCAAGTTTTCAAACAAATGATATCGCCAGCCAGGAATCGTAAACTCGGTATTTACATCTTTACCTAAAACAGTCATCTCAGATTGAGCACTCAGATAAGTCTCTGGATTACCGATGCGTGGAATGGAGATATCAACAATTTCTGACTTAAAGCGTAAGTTTTCTATTTCCGATTCAAAAGTAACTTCAAAGTCGTACTGTAATGCCAAGCGGAAAAGCAAGAAACCAGGGATGGTATTATTTATATAAATCGCCGGAGTACAGTAGTCTGAAAATTCGAGATTCATTAAATTTTCTTTTGTTTTATCTAAATTAGTGGATGCATTATCCTTCAATATTATCCTTGATTCTTTTTTATCAAATTTTGAGCAGTTTTTTAATACCCATTCAGAACAGTACTGAAATTCCTGCCCTACACTATAAGCACGAAGGACATTACCTTTATATTTTACTTTAACTTCTCTATTCGTTTCATCTTTAATGATTTCGGCTATTTTTATTTTTACATCTTCATCAATAAATCTCTTAACATTCTTTGCTATATTATCATCTATATTTTGTAATTTTTTGGAGCTATCTATAAGAATATTAAGAATATTATCCGTCAGTTTTTTTAGCTTAGAATTATTCTTTACGGAGGATGCCCAATCATGATAAAGGTCAAGTTGAGGGATAAGTTGAAAATCCCAGTCCCCAGTAACTGGCTCTTTTTTCAGACGGGATAGCGCATTACCGCCTTTGAGATAATAATAGTACAAATCACGATTTTTTTTTGCTGATTCCATCTTACGTTCACTTTCTAATGCAGCCTCTTTCACTGGTATTGCTAATATTTCTAATACTTTATTGGTTATATAAGCATCAACTCTTTGTTTAACTGCTTTAGTTTTTGATTTGGTAATCTTACCTGACATGACTTACTCCTAGATAATGGTTTTGAATTTTTAATTCCCATTACCTAGGTTAAGTTATCTAAGACTATTAACCTCGGAGTAACAGACTTTAAACACAGTGTTTCCAAATATTTAGACTCTGTGAATAGCCCAGCCCTGTGACCAGGCGCTCCGCTTGCGCTAAGGAGCGAAGCGGTTCAATGGCAAGGTCCGCGCATTGCTCATCAGTCATGCATTCGAGTAATTGTGGGGCATCCGAGCCTTGTAAAGGACGTAAACTTACTACAGAGTATTGCTGGCCTTCATTTTGCTTTTCGTTTTGAGTAACGCACAAAGGCCCCCTCTTGCCGAGCGTAACGGCGTCGGCAAGAGGGGGCTATTTAATGGGTTACTCTCTAACGGACAAGCTTGCTGTGGATTATGCTGAAAATAGTGCACTCTAGTATTGTCCCTTGGTGTATTGTTGCCTTGGTAAAACACAGTGCTTACAAAAGGACATCTACCATGAGTTTAAAGTTAGGGCCCAAGAGATAAAGCATAATAACGCCAAGCCAGGCGAGCATGATTAAATTGAGTAGTAGTCTCATAAGGTTTTCTTGGTATAGGGTGGAGAAATAAGATGGTGAGTTTAAACAACGACAAGCCGTCGCTACTTGGTCTAAACGAGGGGGAAATCAGCCAAAACCTTTAGCAACATCAGCGGCCTTGGTACCTAGATCGGCGAAGTTGGCGGTACCTTTTTCCATGATTTTCTGCGCTTGTTCTATGACAGTGATGTATTTTGGGTCGCCAGTGGCGATCAGTTCAGCCATAGCGACACCAATGGCCGTGGTGCTAATGGTATTTAAATTGCGCAGGTTGTCCGCCGCGTCTTGTACGGCAATGGCGGTAGATTGGGCGATAGACTGGCGAGCCTTGTCAGCTGCACTTTCATTGGCCATGGGTCATCTCTCATTAGCCGCCTTTTTTAAGGATTAATGCGCAGGCAGTTGAGGTCGCGGTATTGCTGATGGTTTGCATGCCTTGTTGGATGGTGACGGCATTTTGCATCTGTAGTCCCATGGTGTCGGTCATGGCCGAGTCAGCCAATTGATCAATCATCACGGTGACTTGCTGCAAATCTTTGGATTTATCTTCACTCATCATTTCTCCAGAGCTGAACATGCGTTGGCACTGAAAAAGGCCAATCTATTATTGGCCTTTTTCATCTGATCATCTTGCCGGATAGAACGCATACGATCAGACCACAATGAATTAATAAACGGTATAAGCAAGTAGAATTGACGACCCGGCGTCTATACCTGCTGTTATTAAGCGTCTTTTTCCACGATACTTTCAGAGGCGCGACTCAGTACTGCGCCGCCAATGGCTGTCAATGAGTTCACTCCCTGTACGGTGGCCGCTTGCATTCCAATATTCGCTTGCTGCTGAGAGCTGGTCGCGTTGCTATTAAGATTAGACATAGCTAATCCCATGGCAGTATATAAATTGCCCATAGCGCTGGCGGGACTACCGCCTAAAACTTGCGAATTTACTTGGGTTAGGGAGTCTGTAATTTGTTCATTGACGACGAGTGGTTTCTTAGCCATAACAACCTCTATTGATTATTCGTTGGTAGCAAGCCTTCCAGCTGCTGGTTAATTTTGTCCATTTCTTCTTCGAGACGCTCTTCTAGGGAACTTAGTATTCCGGTGACTTCTTGGCCGACTTGTTCCACCGCTTTATTTGCATCTGAAACAGAGAGCTTTTCATGAGTACTATTGATCATCTCTTCCACAACCTGCAATTGCTGACTAGTGAAAGCTTCGACCTGCTCTAACTGTGCACTCATGTCAAACTTAAGTTCACTCAGCTTTTCCATCATCCGCTCCTTTTTTTCTTCTCATAAAACCAAATAAACTCAGCCGCGCCCTTTTCTTTTTGGTCTTCTTCGTTGGTTTCATCACCTTGTCCTCCTCTTGTGGGTCCTTGAGGCTAACATCATCAAGTTTGCGGTCAGAAGAAGGAGGCGTCACAGCGATTTTCGTTTGCAACAGTCGTGCGCAAGTATTGGTGATGGAAGCTGCGGTTGTCATATGCGACTGCTGCTGATTAGTCACGGCGTTATGCATCGATAAACCTAATGTATCGATTAACGTCGTTTCTAACAGGCTAGTAGGCTGCATCGAAAAAGACTGTAACGTATTAAATTCTTTCATGGCTGCAGCTGGCAGCTCTTGTTCAAACTCATTTTCAAAGCGCATGTCCTGCTGTGTCATCTTCACTCCTTAAATGCAAATATCAATAGTCAATGGCTTATCCCATCTCATGCAATAAGCATTGAGAAAGGGCTCGCTACTGTGAGGTTCTGTCGTATAGAACACTGGCAATTTTTTCACCGACTGCACCAAAGTTTTCAGCCCCATTTGTGACTACCTTTTGCGCTTGAATGATGATATCCATATATTTGGTATCACCTGTTTCGAGCAATTGACTCAATGCAGTGCCAATGGCTGTGGTGCTCAAAGTATTCAAATTACGCAAGTTGTCTGTGGCATCCGCTAACGCCATGGCGGTCGACTGAGCAACGGACTGATTGGCGGCGTTTAATGCTGACATATCTGCGTCAGGCGGTGCGTTTAGTCTCTTCATCTAATTCTCCTACGAAAATGTCACTCTGGCCCGCTAAGACGGGTCAGAGCGTGATAACGACCTTAGGCGTCTTTTTCAATCACACCTTCAGCACTTCGTCCTATAACAGAACTGCCAATAGCCATAAGTGAGTTCACACCTTGCACCGTAGCGGCCTGCATGGTGATCTGAGCTTGTTGTTGAGCCGCCGTCGCATTATGGGCAGAGGTACCTAATGCATGACTGGTTGACATCAATAAGTTACCCATCGCCATAGCTGGCGTTTCACCTACGACTTTAGTGTTTACCTGGGTGACCGAGTCGGTGACTTGTTCATTAACTGGCATAAAAATGCTCCTTTTTGATTAATGAAAGGATCACAGGAGACGATATTTACGAACTCTGCGATCCTTTTTTAAGGGGGTTAATTAGAAATTAATGTTGCATTGAAATGATATTAACCAGGCTCAATGATGCCTTCAGCACTGCGGCCAATAACCGAAGAGCCAATGGACATCAATGAGTTAACACCTTGCACTGTGGCGGCCTGCATGGTGATTTGAGCTTGTTGCTGTGCCGCCGTCGCATTATGTGCCGAAGTACTCAACGCGTGACTGGTCGACATCAACAAGTTGCCCATCGCCATCGCGGGTGTTTCGCCAACCACTTTGGTATTTACCTGGGTAACTGAGTCGGTGACTTGTTCATTAACTGGCATGGTTTAACTCCTTTCTTTTATGAATGTTTACGATTAGTGGGCTGAATTAGCCTTTTTCGATGATGCTCTCAGCACCTCGACCGGTTACCGCTGAACCGATTGCCATCAGGGAATTGATTCCCTGAACAGTTGCAGCCTGAATGGTAATTTGCGCTTGTTGCTGTGCCGCCGTTGCGTTGTGCGCTGACGTACCTAACGCTTGGCTGGTAGACATTAGTAAATTGCCCATGGCCATAGCTGGCGTTTCACCAACAACTTTGGTATTCACTTGGGTAACTGAATCGGTAATTTGCTCATTAACTGGCATGTTTTATTCCTTTACTGTTTAAATTGATAACAATATGAAGCTAACGCTAACGTCGAATTAGCCTTTCTCAATGATGCTTTCGGTACCCCGGCCAATGACCGCAGAGCCAATCACCATCAATGAATTCACACCTTGCACAGTGGCAGCTTGCATGGTGATTTGAGCTTGTTGCTGAGCCGCCGTTGCATTATGCGCCGCAACACTTAATGCATGACTGGTTGACATGAGTAAATTCCCCATGGCCATGGCTGGTGTTTCACCCATCACACTGGTATTTACCTGTGTGATGGAATCTGTGATTTGTTCATTTACTGGCATACCTTTCTCCTAAAAATTGATTCAATATCACTCAGAATTGATTTCAAGAGTGAGATCCGCACTATGTGATAAAACAGTAGAACCCCGTTGCAAAGATTGCGTTCTAATCGATTTAAGAGTCTTTTGCTGCAATGGAGTAAATAAGTCCAGATCCTAACGTAGTGTTCGTCACGGTGATGGTCTGCATCTGTTGCTGAGCATGGGTCGCATTTTCTGATGCTTTACCCAAGGAATCCGCCACCATATTCAGGTACATATCGCGAGAGCTAATCGGTGACCATTCTGCTAACATTTTTTCTATATCAATCTGCATCTTTGATCTCTTTCAGTGCCTTCGATAACATTCATATTAAGTATTTTTTTCCTTGTCATCTCAGTGAGAATCACTAAAAACTAGGAGGTTTCAATGCAATCATGCGGTAATAGATATTTTTTTATCTAAACGTAGTTTTTGACGATATTGTCTTGGCGTACAACCAAAATAACGTTTAAACATTTTTTCAAAATGGCTTAAATCACCAAAGCCCGCTTGTAAACTAATGTCTGTGATTTTCATTTGTGGTGAGGTTTCAATCAGTTTTTTGGCATAACGCACTCGAACTTGAACAAGAATACTTTTAAAAGGAAGGTCTAGATGATTTCTAAATAAAAAGGAGAGATGAGAGGCGCTAGTACAAGCAAAATTGGACAAGGAGGACAGGGTAATATCTTCTTTGAAGTTTTCCCCAATATAAGCAAGCGCTTTTTTAAGCCCTGGATGAACATGTTTAAAGTGCTCCATATCTTGGGACAGTATCAGCTCAATAACATCGCGTTCTTCTTTCTCTTTTTCGAACAGATTTAATGCAGCCACATCTTCTAGCGTAATATTGTGTTCGCAATATGAGGCCAATAGATATAATACTCGCTGCAACTGATCTAGATTTTCCGGCCAGTGATAACTCAGAAACAGATCCATAGCGTCACTATCTAAAGACAAACGTCGGCTTAGCAATATATTCTGAAGAATGTAATTCACATGGGTTTGAAGATCTTCTTTCCTCTCTCGTAGAGGGGGGATTCGAATTTCTAAATGTGGTACGCTACAGCTAAAAATCCTGGCAATATATTGAGAACAAGAATTACTGTATATCAATGAGTTAGTGCAAGATATTACCAATTTTATATCATTTTTAAAGAGTTGCTCACTGACCTTCTCTTCCACAAAAAAGCTGATCAAATAGTCCTTTAAATCATCAGGTAAAAGATCCACTTCCGATAGGTAGAGCGTACCACCTTGTGAATTTTCTATACTCTTTTCTAATATTTTTTTATAACTTTCTACGTCATGCATGTTAGAGCAGACATGGGTAAACGGTTTGTTTTCTAACCCTCGTTTATTATGTATCGTCTTAGCAACTGAGTATTTTTCAGTACCTATTTCGCCAGAAATGAAGATTGGGAAACTCATATTTGCCGAAAACTTAATTTGATCACGAACACGAGAAATAGCATGTGAAGAGCCCATAATCGGGTATAGCCCTCGATTCAAAAAATCTTTTCCATGGCTGTCTTTTTCAGAAAAAAACATTACATTTAGATCGTTCATTTCAAATTCCTTTTGTTTGATTAGTAGAATATAGCATTAAGCATTTATGCTAAAATGGACTTATATTTTAAAATCGGCTCCAACGCTTAATTTTCTGGTTTAATCAACTAAATATCATTTAAAACAACATGTAATTTCATGATATTTATGAGTTTCTATTGAATTAGAAATGAGTATCGTCATCTAAATATGACGTTTCTAAATGAGGTGCAACCTTTAGCAATCAACTATAATAAAACTCTCAAGAGATCATTAAAAAAACAAGATTTAATCCATTCAAATTTTTACCATTTAGTAAGTAATAAGAATAAATTTTTCCCGCGACTTCTTTGTCTTTTTTTTAATCAGAAAAACAACCAAAGCAAATAAGCGCCCATTTTAGATGATGCTCAAATACGATCAAGCAATCTATCCTGAGAAAATAGGCACACCAATTACACGGAATAACAGCAAATTGATGGTTTAGCTTATCGAAGGAAGCACTTTAATATTAGGAAAGGATGAGACGTCATCCATGACGACCTCGAATCAACGCAGAGACAATAGGAAGGCCTGTATTAAACTCTATTCTCAACTTGAACCAGTGCTCTTTGATACATAAACCAAGCACAAATACCTGCAAGAATGTTGCCAATCAGAACACCGAAGAAGAGACCTTTTAATCCAGCGATTTGTGAGCCAATCCATAAGCAGGGTAAGAAGAAGGCAAACAGGCGTAGGGCTGAAATGGTAAGCGCGGTGTAGGATTTACCCAATGCATTGGAAATAGAGACCATCAGCATGCAAACGCCCAATGCCCCTAAACTCAATGGAATGATCATGAGATGCCAATGTAAAATCCCCGACACCTCTTTATCGCTGGTCATTAAACCGGCTAGCAGCCCCGAAATAGAGAAGGTCACCACCGCAATAAACAATTGAAACGCCAACACAAAGCGACATGCCAGGCGCACGATATAACGCACATCACCTAAACGCCTTTCTCCTAATAATCGCCCAACCATTGGCGGCATGGACATCGTCAGCGCTAGCACCGAGACAATGGAGAAAAACTCAAACCTTGAGCCCAACGCCCAAGATGCCACGGCCGCAGTTCCAAAGCCCGCAATCAATTTCGTCGCCAGCATAGACGAGACGGGAGGCAGTAATTGACTCACCATGGCTGGCCCCATGATATGACCGATATCAGCCAAACTTTTGCTGACTTTAAGGTCTTTCCAATCAAAGGTAATCCAACGCTTACGAGCCACTTGGGGGGCAACAATCAATACCCCAATGCCAAAGGCAACGGTGGTCGCGATGGCGGCACCATTAATTCCAAAATGCAATGTAAAAATGAAAATAGGATCCAACGCCAAGTTCAATAGACTGGTCACTATCATCATGATGCCAGGCAAGAGTGTATTGCCATTGGATCGACAAATACTGTAATAAAAATAAATCAAGGCGCCAACCCATGCACTGAGTAACCAGTGGGGCCAGTAAGAATCAATCACGGGGTAGACAGAATGGGGGGCACTTAATAGGGCTAAAATGGGATGGCGTAATAGCCAAATCAGCACCGTAAAGAAAGCAATACCCAGGCTCCCCATCATCAGTACTAATCCCCCTAATTGCTTAGCATAGCGAGTATTTTTCGCTCCTAATGCGCGGGAGATAATCGCCGTAGTCGCGATTCCCAACCCCACTTGCAAGCCAATCACAATCATTTGGATAGGCAAGGTAAAACCTTGAGCCGCTAAGGGTAATACCCCCAACTGACCAATAAAGGCACTGTCCACCAGCTGAAAACTCATCAATGACAATACCCCAAAAAGCATTGGCCAAGTCATGTGGAAGAGTTCGCGGGCAAGGGGAGAAAAATGAGGACGCATATTGAGAGAGTTACCAGATTCGAAATAAATGAGTAAGACCCATCATTATACGCGAAAAAAATGACTATTTCGCTTTATCTCGATATATCTCTTCTAACCAATAAACGCCACTAATGGATACGGTGGAGCCGTGTTTGGCAACTTTAAGAAACAACAAGGCCAAACTGGTAAAAAGGACGAATCCTCCGGCTAACGGCATGACACTAAAGTGATAAAACTGACCCACAAAGGCCGCTGCAACAATCGCCGTGAAACTGGATAACGACGAAATCATTGACGCTCCGAGACCCGCTATTTTACCTAATGGCTCCATCGCCATGGCATTCACATTACCGAACACCATACCAAGACAAGAAAACATCACGGCCCCTAACCCCATAAATAGCCAAAATGGAGGTATACCGGAGTAGTACCAGGTCGCGAGAAACAATAAAAAAGACGAACATAACAACACAGATAAAGCACTAACAACGCATTTCATCATGCCAATTTTCTGTACAATGCGTCCGTTGAAGAAATTACTTACCCCAGAAAACCCAGCAAGCAAGGCAAAATACCCAGTAAACTTGTTGCCCACTTGATACACATCCTGGAAGAGGGACTGAGCGATGCTCAGATATAAAAATAACCCACCCAAAATACAGCCTGAAACCAAAGTGTAAGCGATCACATCGCGGCGCGATAAAATAAAACGTGCATCTTTCATCAAACGAGCCCTATCCAGAGGAACACGACACTCACAAGGTAAGGTTTCCATTTGACGGTAAAACAACCACGCTGAAGCCATCAAGGCTTGCACAATCAACACCACAAACACCCCGCGCCAACTCGTCAAAGACATAATGAACTGCCCAAAAACAGGCGCCAGCATAGGCACTAGGATAAACACCATCATCACATAGGATAAAATGCGCGCCATGGCAGCACCGCAATATAAATCGCGAATCAAGGCTCGGGAAACAATTTTTGGCCCCGACAAGCCAATCCCTTGAATCGCTCGACCAATCAACAACATGGATAAACTGGTCGAAAACACCACGATAATGGAGCCACTAATAAAAATACCGACACCAAGAAAAATACTGTTTTTACGACCAATGGCATCAGAAAGCGGCCCAAATAGCATATCGCCAAACGACATTCCTAAAATCAGAACCGTGATGATCCATTGTGTGTGTTGGTAGTTTTGAATGTTCAGATCGGAGGAAATAGAAGAAAAAGCAGGAAGAATGGCGTCCATGCTCAATGCTGTCAGTGACATGATTAAAGCAAACAAGGCGACAAACTCTTGTTCTGGCAAACGTCTTATTAACACAAACTCAACCCCTTCCTTGGTATACATTCATAAAATCAACCGATTAAAAAACAACAATCTAGATAACGTTTTTAATCCTTGAAAACTTTATCTTAGTCAATTATCTCACGTTATGACAAATATCATGATCATTTAAAGAAACCTTGCAAAATATATTTAACATCATATTTAGCGAAAGCCAATAATATTAGAGTGAGACTCGCGACCAATACAAAAGCCACGGCTAATGGTGTCACTGAAAAATGGTAAAACTGTCCCATAAAGACCGAAAAAACAATCGCAACCAAGCTAGAAATAGACGAAATCATCGATGCACCAAGGCCTGCCATATGCCCTAATGGCTCCATTGCCATGGCATTTACATTACCAAAGATCATGCCAAAGCAAGAAAACATCACCATAGCAATGAGCATAAATAAAATAAAAGGCGGCTTGCCAGAATAACTCAAAGCAATCATAAACAGTAAAAACGATGAAAAAAGTAACACGCTTAACGCCGCCACTAAACAACGCATCATGCCAACACGTTGTACGATTTTGCCATTAAAAAAATTGGTTAAGACAGAGCCTGCAGCAAGCAAAGCAAAATACAAAGGAAAGCGGGTGCCAGCCTGATAAATATCTTGAAAAATCGACTGAGCAATACTCAAATACAACATCACACAGCCAAAGATACAACCTGCGATACAGGTATACGCCATCACCTCTCGTTGCGAGAGAAAAAATCGGGCATCTTTTCTTAAGCGAGCCCACTGGAATGGATGCCTCATGGCTGGCGGCAAGGTTTCCGGTTGTCGAATGGCCAACCAAATCACAGCAATCAAAGCTTGAAGAATCAAGACCCCAAACACCCAACGCCAGCTTCCGAGTAACATCACCAACTGCCCAAACGCTGGCGCTAACATAGGCACTAAAATAATAATCATCATGGTGTAAGACATAATGCGTGCCATGGCCGTGCCTTTATACAAATCACGAATTAAGGCGCGCGAAGCGATTTTCGGTCCCGCCAAACCAAACCCTTGAATACAGCGGCCTATTAATAAGCCGGTCAGTGACGTTGCGCATAAAGCCACGACAGAGCCGATAATAAAAATACAGATGCCTAAACTAATGCTTTTTTTTCGACCAATCACATCGGACAAAGGGCCAAATGTGATTTCACCAAATGCCATACCAAAAATCATCGCCGAGATTATCCATTGCGTTTTTTGGTAATCAATAACCCCTAAGGCATGGGCTATTTGCGAGAAAGCCGGTAAGACGGCATCGGTACTTAATGCAGTTAACGACATCAACAAAGCACATAAAATAATAAACTCTTTTTCAGGCAAGTGTTTTTGTATTGTTTTTATTTCCCCTTGCGATAACGCCATATAAACTTTCCCTACAGTAAAGCCATCTAAAACAAGTAATATACGATATCGATAAAATAACAAAATACCAGAACAATAATAATGGAGTTCGTTACATGGACATTGGTCTAGCCAAGCACTTAAAGCTCAACCAACTGCGTTTGATTTCGGTAATCGCCGAGCATGGACAAATTAGTCTAGCGGCGGATGAAATGGCCATGACGCAACCCGCTGCCTCCCGTATGTTAAGCGATATTGAGAACACCTTGGGGGCGCGACTCTTTACCCGTCACGCCAAGGGCATGGAACCCACTCTCGTAGGCCAATCGGTTGCACGACGTGCCCACAATTTATTAGTCGAACTAAGAGACCTCTCCCGTGAAGTGGAAGAGCTTAAAGAAGGTGGCGGCGGTACCGCCGCCATTGGAGCCGTAACGGGCGCAGCCGTGGGGTTTGTTATCCCTGCTATGCATCAACTCAGAGCCATTGCCCCTAAAGCCGAAATCAATATCAATGTCGACACCAGCGACGCCCTTGTAAAAGACCTCATCGCCGGGAACAATGACTTTGTCCTCGCTCGCATTCCCAAACAATACGATGCCAATATGTTTCACGTCTATCCTGCACGAACCGAATCCGTCACCTTGGTGGCTCGCAAAGATCACCCATTAGCGGGCCAAGAGCGTATCAGTGTCCACGATCTCGCCCATTTCGAATGGGTCATGCAGTCACATCGAGCCCCCATACGTGAAGCGGTTGAAGCGGCCTTTATGGAGGAAAGTGCAGAATTACCCGTTAGCATCATCAACAGTACCTCCCTACTGGCCCTCATGGCCATACTGGTGTCTTCCAACGCTATCGCCCCCATGGCGCGAGAAGTCATCGACCTGCTCACCAGCGACTTAGTCGATGCCAATTTAAAAGCCCTGAAGCTGGACCGACAGATCATTATGAGTCCATACTATTTATTGCAAATGCGAGACCGCCAGCTTTCTCCACTTGCTAATCAGCTTAAGCGTTTGGTGCTCGCGGAATTAGAACAGAAACCAACCAAGGTCTAACACGCTTTGGTTGACGTATGACAAACGACGATGAAGCGCGGTCTCACCACATGAAGACACTTCTACACTGCCAAATTAAGACAATTGATTAGGCAATACGGCCAAAAAATAGAGAGACAAGTACATTTGGCCTAAATGAATAATAATATGGCCGAATTTCACCATTACCTTTATAGCGTTTCATTATTAAATAAAGCATCTAAATGCAAATGAGTATTATTAATGTTTTATTTAACAACTAATGGAAAGTTTCGTTGCTCTGTTGATAGGGGGGTAGAGCCCGCCGTCTACCCTCATCTGGATGGGTTGTATAAAGGATCCATCAGAATTGCGCCTCGTACCCTGCTCAGCTCAGCCGTTGCGGCGGCAATTCTCATCAGCGCGCAAAGTGCCTTCGCCGCCGAATCAGGACAGGTCAAAGCTAACTCAGGGCAGGTCAAAGCTAAGTCAGAACAGACCAAAGACAAATCAGATAAAAATTCTCAAACGGAAACTGACTTGCCTACCCTCACCGTAACGGGCCGCTCGGATATGGCGACCACCGAAGGTACGGGGTCCTACACAACGGGCGTGACATCGGCGGCAACAGGCCTGTCGCTGTCACCGAAGGAAACACCGCAGTCGGTGACGGTGGTCACACGTCAGCGCATGAACGACCAACAATTGGATTCCGTGCAGCAGGTATTAGAAAACACCACGGGGATCTCGGCGAACCAGGCAGACACCGGGCGGACGAGTTTCTATTCACGAGGTTTCTTAATCAACAATATTCAGTACGACGGTATCCCCACCATCGTCGGCAACGTTGTCAATGGAAGCGGCATTGGCTCTATCGATACCGCGTTCTATGATCGCGTAGAGGTCGTCGGCGGTGGCTCCGGCTTACTGACTGGAACAGGCAACCCCTCGGCCGCCATCAACCTAGTACGCAAACGACCGACCCGTAACTTCTCTGGGTCCGCCTCACTCAGCACGGGGAGTTGGGACACCCATCGAGGCATGGCCGACATCTCGACCCCGTTAACCAAAGATGGCCGTGTTCGCGCCCGTATAGTGGGGACATTCCAAAATGGACACTCATATCTTGACGGCTATAAGCCGAAGAGAAAAGGCTTCTACGGTATTATCGAGGCGGATCTGACCGAGGACACAACTCTGAGCTTGGGTTATGACTACCAGAACAGCGAACCAAAAGGTTCAACCTGGGGCGGCTTACCGCTATGGTTCAGCGACGGCACACAGATTGATTATTCTCGCTCTAAAAACTACGCGCAGAGCTGGAGTAACTGGAACAACACCCTTAAGACGACGTTTGCCGAAATCGAGCACCATTTTGACAACGGCTGGAAGGTCCGCGGAATTGCTAACCAATACCGCACGGAATTCGATACTCAACTGCTCGGCCTAGTCGGTCGTCCTAATCGCGCCACGGGACTGGGCACTTATCCCAACGGAGCCTACCCCGTCGCACTGTCGTCTGACGGTCATAGCCGCCAAAACACCTTCGATGTGATGGCAAGTGGCCCCTTCGAACTACTGGGTCGCCAACATGAGCTAGTGGTGGGGGCATCACATTCCCACCGCACGTCCGACCGGGAGGATATCGCACCGTTTTATGCGAGTCTTGTGCCTGTCAATATCTATACATTGAGCCCAGCCTTCCCAGAACCTAACTTCAGCGCCAAGACACCAACGCCGACCAACACTCGAATCAAACAGAATGGTATCTATAGTGCTGCCCGGTTTTCGCTGGCTGATCCTTTAAAACTCATTATCGGCGGTCGCCTCAGCAGTTACGAAGTCGACGAAAACGTCAACGGTACACCGTCACACTACAAAAAAAGCAGTGAATTCACCCCATATGCGGGCTTGGTCTACGACATCAACAAGACCTATTCGGCCTACGTGAGCTACACCGCTATCTACAATCCGCAAACAGGCTATCGGAACAAAAACGGCAATCTGCTCACGCCATCCAAGGGGAAAACCAAAGAAACCGGCCTTAAAAGCACTTATCTGAACGGTCGTCTGAATGCGTCGGTGTCTTTATTCGAGACAGAGCTAAACAACGCAGCACAGCTCGTCGCCGGGTCCTATACGCCAAGCGGCGCCCAAGCCTACAAAGGCTCTGATGGGACGAAGTCGCGCGGATTTGAACTGGATTTACAAGGCGAATTGGCGCTTGGCTGGAATATCTACGCGGGCCTTTCCCACTTCACCGCGCATGATGGTGATGGCGTCCGTTTGAATTCGCAAATTCCACGTACCACGGCCAAACTTTTCACCACCTACCAGTTGCCTGGAGAGTGGAACAAGTTGACGCTCGGCGGAGGGGTGAGATGGCAAAGCCGCTTCTATCAAGCGCCCAATACTGGTACTAGCACCTTGGGAGGGGAACAAGCTTCCTATGCTCTGGTATCGCTAATGGGACGTTACGACATCACTAAAAAGATCAACGTGGCAGTTAACGTCAATAACCTGTTCAACAAGAAGTACGCGCTACAAAAAGGCGATTTCGACACGGTGAGTTATGGCGCACCGCGTAACGTAATGCTAACGCTGAACTACAAGTTGTGAGTGTGCCCTGCATGGCACACCCGCTCTGTACTATCCTAACATTATAAGAGAGAAAACTATGTCATCCGAATCTAACGCTTACCAACGGCCTCCCGCGACCTTACCCCAACAGAACAGGGTCGCCTTGTTCTGGCTGACCACTGGCGCAGGTGCCGTACTTTATGTCACCTTCCAGTTGTTCTTTTACGTAAACAACTTTGTGCGAGCCCATGGAGCGGCTCCAGAAATTACCTTTGACCCCCACATACTGTGGGTGTTTTCCGCATTCTATGGTTGTTGGATTGTCACGATCCTGCTGGCCTTGAGCGGAACCACAAAAGCGCAATGGGCTGCATTAATTCTTGGTGGCCTGATGGTTGCCCTGAATACCCTCGGCGGAATTTCCGACGGCTTGCGCGACGGTTGGTACGTTGCCTTCTCAGCCGTTTTCTTTATCACCTTACCAGGCGTGTTCGCCATTTTGACCACCTGGCGCCACCTCAAGAGAAAAGGAGCACATTATGTCAATGAATAGCGCAAACTTCCCCTATGTTTGGATGAGTTTTTCGCACGAGCCAGGGCACGACCACGAAGAGGACTTTGCAGCGTTCGAGGCCACTTTGCAACGCGGGGAGCCCTTCGTGATATTGACCGATAGTGCGCCAGAAGAAGGCCACGAGCACTCGCCTGCAGAGAAGAAACGCACCGCGCTCTGGATGAAAAAGCACAAGACCGAGTTACGCAAGCTGGTTCTGGCCATGATTCTGATTGAATCCAACTCAGCCAAACGCCTTGGCTTCAAGGCGTTTGCGGTGCTCTTCGCCAAATTCTGGGGCTACCCCTTGCTTCTTACTGCGTCCCGTGAGGAAGCGATGGAGATGGCTAAGGGCCTGCTGTCTGAACAATCAGCGTCAACGCCTGCGTCATAACACACAGTGCTTGACCCATCCCCCAGCCACTGAACACCAGTGACTGGGGGATAATGCCCGCCGTCGACGCGATCTCAACGCAAGTGCTACAAACCTAATCTAGATCTTTCGGCAACAAGGCTTTGGGGATATTTTGATAACACACTGGGCGCAAGAAACGACGAATCGATAACGTCCCCACGGAGGTTGCTCCAAAGTTCGTGGACGCAGGGTAAGGACCCCCATGTACCATGGTGTCATTGACCTCCACTCCTGTAGGGAAGCCATTCGCCAATAACCGCCCAGCTTTGCGCTCCAGAATCGGTAAGAGTTTCTGACATGCAGCATAATCGCCATCATCAAGGTGTATCGTGCATGTCAGTTGACCTTCCAAATGACGGGCCAGCTCGACCATCTGCTCAACACTGTCTGCCAATACAACCAAGCCTAATGGGCCAAACACTTCATGGTGCAATGTCGGATTATCCAACCAAGCCTGAGCAGACACGGTAAACAGGTTCGGTAATGCGCGACGTCCTTGACTATCTTCAGTACGCAACACGGGCTTGATACCACTTTCATCCATCGCCGCCACACCTGAACGGTAGGCATCGGCAATGCCGTCCGTTAGCATGGTTTGCACAGGTATCTCTGATAACGCAGCGCTCGCCGTTTCAATCATGGCGCGAGAGTCAGCGTTATCCACCATCACCGCAATACCAGGATTGGTACAGAACTGCCCTGCGCCCATGGTTAATGAACCCGCCCAGCCTTTACCTAGCTCTTGCGCACGATTTTTCACCGCTTCTGGCATCACAAACATAGGATTCACCGACCCCAGTTCACCAAAAAAGGGAATCGGTTCAGGGCGTGCGGCACATAAATCAAACAAAGCACGACCACCGGCTAAACTGCCAGTAAAGCCTACCGCTTTGACAAACGGATGCTGCACCAGCGCCTGCCCGACTTGGCGATTACCGCCCTGAATCAACGAGAATACACCCGCTGGCATATTGCAACGCTTGATGGCCGCTTCTATCGCCTGCGCCACCAGCTCGCCAGTGCCAGGATGCGCCGAGTGGCCTTTCACAATCACCGGACAACCTGCTGCTAACGCCGCTGCCGTATCGCCACCTGCCGTTGAAAACGCCAACGGAAAGTTGGATGCCCCAAACACGGCAACAGGGCCAATCGGGCGTTGTACCATATACATATCAGGGCGCGGCAGTGGCGCACGATCTGGCAAGGCTTCATCAAAACGACGGTCTAAGTATTCGCCGGACACAATACGCTCTGCGAACAAACGCAGTTGTCCTGTAGTACGACCCCGCTCCCCCTGCAAACGCGCAGCGGGTAAACCTGTTTCTTGTACACCCATGTCGGTAATTTGATCACCTAATACATCGATTTCGTCAGCAATAGCATGCAAAAAAGCCGCTCTGTCTTCACGAGCGCTATAACCATAAACCTCAAATGCCGCTTCGGCGGCTTCCGCCGCTGCGTTGACATCCGCTACCCGACCCACAGCAAATTCATGTGCGGAGCCCGTGGCCGGACTGGAAGAAAATGTTGCGTCGCCTTTTACCCATTTACCGGCGATAAAATGCTGTCCTGTTAACATACTTTCTCCTTCTCTTTTTAAAATGAACCACCCCGCCCAAAGAGGCAAGGTATCTGTGTTTTATTGGAATTACACTCAAAGAGATTAATGACTGTCTTTTGGCACGGCCGCACCACGGCAACCTTTTAAGAAATCAAAATCGGCTCCAGTGTCCGCCCCTTGCACATGGTCGTGAAACAGCTTGATATAACCGCCTTTGGGTTTTTCCAAATGGCTTTCCCAATTGGCTAAGCGCTGGGCCATTTCTTCATCAGAAATATCCACATGCAAACGACGATTCTTAACATCCAGTTCAATCATATCGCCATTTTGAATCACCGCTAATGGCCCGCCAGCGGCGGCTTCTGGTGTGGTATGCAACACTACTGTGCCATAGGCCGTCCCGGACATACGCGCATCGGAAATACGCACCATGTCTTTAATCCCTTTGCGTAACACTTTTGGCGGCAAGCCCATATTGCCCACTTCCGCCATACCTGGGTAACCTTTCGGACCACAGTTTTTCAGCACCATGACGCAGTTTTCATCGATGTCGAGATTCTCATCGTTGATTTTCGCTTTGTAATCGTCAATGTCTTCAAACACCACCGCACGACCACGATGTTGTAACAAATGCTCGGACGCCGCAGACGGTTTTAACACCGCGCCTTTAGGTGCCAAATTCCCTTTCAAAACGACAATACCGCCTTTCTGGGTTAGGGCTTTTTCGACAGGCAAGATGACATCAGGGTTCCAATTTTTGACGTTTTGCACTTCTTCCCATATGGATGAGCCCGATACCGTCAGCGCGTTATTATGCAGTTTGCCTGCTTCGGCGAGATGCTTAATCACCACAGGTAAGCCTCCTGCATAGAAAAACTCTTCCATCAAATATTTGCCCGATGGCATCAGGTTCACAATGGTGGCAATGTCTTGGCCAAACTTATCCCAATCGTCTAAGGTGAGATCCACGCCCACGCGGCCAGCAATCGCTAGTAAATGGATCACGGCATTGGTCGAGCCGCCAATGGCACCATTGACGCGAATAGCATTTTCAAAGGCCTGACGGGTCAAAATGTCCGACGGTTTCAAATCGTCTTTCACCATATCGACGATACGACGTCCGGTCAGGTGCGCCATGACTCGACGGCGACTGTCCACGGCCGGAATTGCCGCATTGCCAGATAACGCCAAGCCCAAGGCTTCTGCCATAGACGCCATGGTGCTGGCGGTGCCCATGGTATTACAGGACCCGACAGAGCGAGACATGGACTGCTCGGCTTCAAGGAAATCCTCTTGCGTCATGTTGCCCGCTTTGATGTCTTCCGACATTTGCCACAAAGCGGTCCCTGACCCTACTGGCTCACCTCGAAAGTAACCGTTTAGCATGGGGCCGCCAGACACCATAATGGCAGGAATATCCACACTGCATGCCCCCATTATCAAAGCAGGGGTGGTTTTATCACAGCCAGCTAACAGCACCACCCCATCCAATGGATTGGCTCGTAGCGCTTCTTCTACATCCATGGCCGCCATATTGCGATACATCATAGCCGTTGGGCGGAGGGAGCTCTCCCCCACGGAAAACACAGGAAACTCCAAAGGCAAACCACCCGCCTCATAAATACCGTGTTTGACCCGCTCAGCAAGATCGCGAAGATGGGAATTACACGGTGTTAATTGCGACCAAGTGTTACAAATACCAATCACAGGACGACCGTCAAATAAATCCGCTGGCAAGCCTTGGTTTTTCATCCAACTACGATGATAAATATGATCCCGTGAGGTACCGCCGAACCATTCTGTTGAACGTAATTTGCGTGGCCATTCTTTTGGTACGAACTTGTTTTCTTTAGAATCTGTCATACCCAACCTCCATCGACAATAAAGTTCTGGGCGGAGCACATGGCTGCGGCATCAGAACCTAAAAATAACGCCATATTGGCAACGTGTTTAGGCAGTACTTTGCCCTTTAAACACTGACTTTGTTTGATCTTCTCTTCAGCAGCGTCATCCACCCACAGGCGCAGCTGCTTTTCTGTCATCACCCAACCAGGCACCAAGGTATTCACGCGAATACCATCGCCGCCTAAATCTCTTGCTAAACAACGGGTTAAACCATGGGCTGCCGCCTTGCTTGCGCCATAGGTTGGATAACCGGCCGATGCCATCATCCAGCCCACTGAACCAAAATTGATAATCGAGCCACCACCTAGTTCACGCATCATGGGGGCCACCGCCTGTGCGGCAAACATGGCATGTTTCATATTGACAGCCACCAGTTCATCAAAACGCGCTTCGGTCAGGGACTCTAAAGAATGGCGCACGTCATTGGCGGCATTATTGAGCAAGACACTGATCGGCCCAAACGCTTCTGCCGCATCACGAATCACCCGTTGATAGTCTGTTACCTTGGTAATATCACAGACCTCAAAACGCACTTCGCCACCTTCTTTTTTAAGGCGTTTCTCTAACGCTTTTCCCGCCGCTTCATCCAAATCGACAAACGCCGTTTTGGCACCTTGTAACGCATAGGCCTCAACAATCGCCGCACCGATGCCCGTTGCGCCACCAGAAACAAATACGGTGCGACCTTTTAAATCTGGGTAAACCGCGTCATTTTGCTTATTCATAATGAGGTAACCTCTGTGTCCAGCTCGTCTGCTTTCGCCAGTGGATTACGCAACGGTAAGCCGAAGCTGGGTGACGAAATTTCAAACACATCCCCTTCTTTTGCTTGAATACCATCGGCAAACGACAAGGTGGCTGTGCCAAACATATGCACATGCAAATCCCCCGGTTGACGGAAAATGTCGTATTTAAAATGATGGTGCTCAAGGTTCTTAAAGGTGTGCGACATATTCTCTTCGCCGGATAAAAAACCTTTTTCCCATAAGGTTTGCTCACCTCGTTCAATACGCGAATGGCCTTCTATATGCTCAGGCAAGTCCCCCACCAGCAATTCAGGACCAAACGCCGCTGGACGCAGTTTCGAATGGGCTAGGTATAAATAGTTCTGGCGCTCGGTGACATGATCTGAGAATTCATTCGCCAAGGTATAGCCAATGCGATGGACCTTGCCGTTTTTACCAATCAGATAAAAACCGGCGATTTCCGGCTCTTCGCCGCCATCCAATGCAAACGCAGGGGATGGCAATGCTTCACCCGGCGCGATGACGCCTGCGCCATTCCCTTTGTAAAACCATTCTGGTTGCACCCCCACTTCGCCGTTGGCGGGTTTGCCACCTTCAACCCCCATTTGAAAGATCTTCATGGAGTCGGTTAGCTCTTCGCTTTTGGCATGCATGGCGTTACGTGTGGCAGCCGACCCTAAGTGAGTCAAGCCTGTTCCCGTCAGATACATGTGAGCAGGGTCCGGGTGACGCACCGGGCAATCCAAGCGATTGGCCTTAGCCAGCTCGGCTAAGCTCACTTCTTCACCTAGACCTAATTGCTCAACCAAGGTCGCCAACGAAATACCTTGTTCTATGGCATCACACGCCAATTGATAAATACTGACGGCATGGTTCACTTGATGGGCCATACCATTTGCACCCTCTGGATAGCGACACACCACCCCGCCTTGTTTGATTTGGGATAAAAACATCATTTAATCACTCCCTTATTAGCGTGCTTTTTGTTTGTTGTAGACATCGAAAATCACCGCTAACAAAAGCACTAAGCCTTTGATAACTTGCTGCCAATCGATCCCGATCCCCATAATCGACATACCATTGTTCATGACGCCCATAATAAAGGCCCCAATCACCGCACCGATGATTTTCCCCACTCCGCCAGACATGGACGCCCCACCGATAAACACGGCCGCGATTACGTCTAGCTCAAAGGCAAAGCCTGCTTTGGGGGTGGCGGTATTCAAGCGCGCGGCGAAAATCAATCCTGCGGCGGCGGCGAGCATCCCCATGTTGGCAAAGGTCAAAAACGTCAATCGTTCGGTATTAATACCAGACAGTTTGGCGGCTTTTTCATTACCACCCAGCGCATAAATACGACGCCCAATAACGGTGCTGTTGGTGATAAAGGTATAAATGGCAATCAAGACACCCATCGTGATCAATACATTGGGTAAACCACGGTAGGTACTCAGTAAATAGCACAGGTAAATAATCGCCCCAGCAATCAGCGCATTTTTGACGATAAAGAAAACAAACGGCTCATCTTGAATGCCATACTTCAAGGCGCGAGAACGGGTACGAGCCGCGAGAAAGACAATAATGCTGGATGTGATCACACCGATAGCAATCGCCGTAACATTAGGCCGTCCAACCCCAAACACGTCCGGGATAAACCCTGTGCTTAGTAATTGAAAACTGCTTGGAAAGGGCCCGACGGATTGGCCTTGCAGTAAGGTTAACGTCAAACCACGAAATACCAACATACCGGCCAGAGTGACAATAAAGGCAGGAATGCGCCAATAGGCAATCCAGTAGCCCTGAATTCCCCCGATGATCAAACCAGCAACGAGGCAAACGGGCACAACAACGATGGTTGGCAGGTGGTAATTCACCGACATCACGGCAGCAAGCGCGCCAATAAAGCCCACCACAGACCCTACTGACAAATCGATATGACCGGCCACAATCACCAGCAACATACCAATGGCCATAATAATGATGTAGCTGTTTTGTAAGAATAAATTCGTCAGGTTCGCCGGACGCATCAGGGTGCCATCGGTGAGAAACTGAAACATGCCCATAATGACAATTAACGCTATCAGCATGCCGTAGTCACGCATGTGCGATTTTAAATAAGTTCCAACAGTCGGTGCCGCTTGCGCCTCTGTGGAGATGGTTTCTTTTGTTGTATCCATTGGTTTACTCCCGTTACGCATTCACAATCATCGACATGATTTTTTCTTGGCTGGCTTGTGCTTTGTCGAGCTCTCCCACAAAGCGACCTTCGTTCATCACATAAATGCGATCACACATCCCTAATAGCTCCGGCATTTCGGAAGAAATCATCACCACTCCTTTGCCATCATCGGCCAATTGATTAATGATGCTGTAAATCTCAAACTTGGCCCCCACATCTATGCCACGCGTGGGCTCATCGAGAATCAATACATCCGGTTGCGAATACAGCCATTTACTGAGCACCACTTTTTGTTGATTCCCACCGGAAAGGTTCATGACTTTTTGAAACACACTGGGGGTGCGTATGCGCATGGCTTTGCGGTATTCTTCCGAGACTCGGCGTTCTATGGTTTCGTCAATCACACCTCGGGAAGAGACACGTTCTAAATTCGCCAAGGTGGTATTGGTTTGAATGGTTTCTTCGAGAATTAAACCCAGCTCTTTACGGTCTTCTGTCACATAAGCCAAACCACACTGAATGGCTTTCGGGACGGTTGAGACATCGACCTCTTGGCCTCGCAGGCTCACCTTACCCTGAATGTTTTTGCCATAACTTTTGCCAAACAAACTCATTGCCAATTCGGTTCGCCCTGAGCCCATTAGCCCTGCAATGCCCACCACTTCACCCGCACGCACATGGAACTCAATGTCATGAATCATTTGTCGATCAAGGGAATCTGGATGCCATACATTCCATTCACGAACCTGCATTAATAATTCGCCTATGTGGCTGTCTCGTGCTGGGTATCGGTTGGCGAGATCTCGGCCCACCATGTCACGAATAATGTCAGCTTCGCTGATGTCGTTAACTTGGCAATCTAAGGTGGATACTGACGCACCGTCGCGAATCACTGTGATGCTGTCTGCCACGCGACTGATTTCATTAAGCTTATGGGTAATCAAAATGGAAGAGATACCTTGGGCTTTAAACTCCAACAGCAAATCCAGTAATTTGGCACTGTCGTTTTCTTGCAAGGCGGATGTGGGCTCATCCAGAATCAACAGCTTCACGTCTTTCGCCAATGCTTTGGCAATTTCCACAAGTTGTTGTTTACCAACCCCCAGACGCCCAACCAAGGTGGCTGAGGATTCTTTTAAGCCGACTTTTTTGAGTAACTCTTGCGTTCTTTTAAAGGTTTCAGGCCAGTTAATAATACCGCCCTCAACATTTTCATTGCCTAAGAATAAGTTCTCTGCAATGGATAGCAGCGGCACTAATGCCAGTTCTTGGTGAATGATAATAATGCCTTGCTTTTCACTGTTTGCGATGCCAGAAAAAGCCATTGTCTCGCCATTAAATAGAATATCCCCTTGATAGCTTCCATAGGGATAAACGCCACTCAGTACCTTCATTAAGGTGGATTTACCCGCGCCATTTTCACCAACCAAGGCGTGAATTTCTCCCTTCTTGACCTTGAGATTGACATTATCGAGCGCTTTCACACCAGGAAACGTCTTGGTAATGCCGCGCATTTCCAAAATAATATTTTCCATAGGAATCCCGTGAGCGGACCCGTTTTACGGTGTCCGCTGCTTTCTTGTTGTTATTGTTAAACGATAAGGTGAGTAATTATTCGATTTGGCTTTTCTTGTAGTAGCCGCTGCCTAGCAAGACTTTTTCCCAGTTGGATTTATTAACGGTAACTGGCTGAAGTAAATAACTGGGGACCACTTTCACACCATTGTTGTAGGTCTTTGTGTCATTAACTTGAGGTTTCGTCCCTTTCACGATCGCTTGCGCCATATTTACTGCCACAGCCGCTAATTTTCGGGTGTCTTTAAAAATAGTAGAGTATTGCTCGCCAGCAATGATGGATTTCACTGATGGGATTTCCGCATCTTGTCCCGTCACAATCGGCATGGGCATATCACCGGAACCGTAACCCACCCCTTTTAAAGAGGATAGGATACCGATGGAAATACCATCATAGGGGGACAAGACGCCGTCAAGACGTTTATTGGTGTAATGAGCAGACAGCAGATCATCCATACGTGCTTGAGCGGTGGCCCCGTCCCAACGTAAGGTACCGACTTTCGCCATGCCCATTTGGCCTGATACAACTTTGACCTTACCGGAATCAATCAGAGGCTGAAGCACCGACATGGCGCCGTTATAAAAGAAATAAGCATTGTTATCGTCTGGCGAGCCACCAAACAGTTCAATGTTGTAAGGCCCTTTGCCACGTTTTTCCATGCCTCTCATCAAGGACTTGGCCTGTAATACGCCCACTTTAAAGTTATCGAACGTCGCGTAGTAATCGACATAAGGAGAGTTTTTGATCAGACGATCATAGGAAATGACTTGGACACCAGACGCATGAGCATCGGCTAAAACATTGGTTAGGGTAGTGCCGTCAATTGGAGCAATGACCAATACATTGACCCCTTTCACTATCATGTTTTCAATTTGAGCAAGTTGGTTAGGGATTTGGTCTTCTGCGTATTGAAGATCCACCTTGTAACCCGCTTTCTCAAACAGCTTCTTCATGGTATAGCCGTCGGTAATCCATCTTGCAGAGGATTTGGTAGGCATCGCAATGCCTACGTATTCTTGCGCAGCAAGAACACTACTGGTGCCGAAAATACTTGCCACCATGATCAATCCTGCGGCCATTTTTTTAAAATAGTTCATTCGCTTCTCCTATCACAACCTAAAAGATGGACTAACCACCTTCACATCAAGGCCATGTTGCGTTTGTTATCATTATTTTGAGCTAAGTTTGGAGCACTTTGGCTATTAAAAGCCTGTCTGGTCATAAGACCAAGCTACACATTAGGATCAGTTCGCATACCAATCAAATAGAATATAGGTCATTTGATATACCATTTTTGGTATGCATCACCGTTTATAATGGAAAATTCAATAGGGTCTACATAAAACAACGCTTTACCTAATGAGCTTAAGAAGGATATTTCGTATCATGTAGGCGCGCTTTTTTGATCTGTTTTATTCTCCCATTTAGTAGAAGGACACTATGGAATTTACTTGGATTTTATTCGCTTTTGTCTGTGGTTTGGCTGTTAAAATGATTCACTTGCCACCCCTTATTGGCTTTTTGCTAGCGGGCTTTTTATTAAACTATCTTGGTATGCAACCGAGCAGTATTTTGGACTCTCTCGCCAGTCTAGGTATTACCTTGATGCTGTTTAGCATTGGTTTAAAACTCCATGTAAAAGATTTATTAAAGCGCGAAGTCTGGGCCTCTACTCTGGCTCATATGGGGATATGGTCGATACTCTTTGCAGGCATCGCCCTGCTACTTGGCATTCTGAGTTTGCCTTACTTTCACATACTCGATTTCAAAACAGCCGCCTTGCTTGGCTTCGCGCTTAGCTTCTCAAGCACCGTGTGTGTGATCAAACTATTAGAAGAAAGCAGCGAACTAAAAACACGTCACGGTCAATTGTCCCTTGGCATTCTGGTTATGCAAGACATCGTCGCGGTGGTCTTCTTAGTCGTAGCAACGGGAAAAATCCCATCGATTTGGGCTTTGGGGCTATTTGGCTTGTTACTGATCCGTCCGCTGATCAACAAAATTGTCGATAAAGCGGGGCACGGTGAAATGCTCCCTTTAACAGGGCTGTTTCTTGCGTTAGGCGGCTACGAACTCTTTTACCTAGTTGGCGTTAAAGGGGATTTAGGGGCGTTAATTATGGGGGTACTGCTCGCATCACACCCTAAAGCCTCAGAAATGAATAAATCGTTGATGAATTTTAAAGACTTGTTTCTTATCGGCTTTTTCCTATCCATCGGCTTTACCGCGCTGCCGAGTTTAAGCATGGTCGCCATGAGTTTGATCATTACCCTGATCATTCTCGCCAAATTCGCCCTCTTTTTTGGCGTGTTTACCAAGCTC
Source organism: Marinomonas sp. 63XJN7_7_ISO-PGPR-S23-202 (assembly GCF_056173505.1). Taxonomy (NCBI): domain Bacteria; kingdom Pseudomonadati; phylum Pseudomonadota; class Gammaproteobacteria; order Oceanospirillales; family Oceanospirillaceae; genus Marinomonas; species Marinomonas sp. 63XJN7_7_ISO-PGPR-S23-202. The sequence goes on from NZ_CM149677.1 coordinate 4,770,382, forward strand.
AAATTACGCAGCCGAACCGCTTTTTTGTCGTCTGCCGTCCTATCTAACTACAGTGAATTTGGCTTAATTGTCGTGGCGCTCAGTGTGGCAAATGGCTGGCTAGCCAAAGAATGGTTGGTCGTATTGGCACTTGCTGTATCGTTCTCCTTTGTGATCACCAGCGTACTCTATCGTAATGTGCACCGCGTCTATCGTAAGAATAAAGAGACGATTCGCCGCTTTGAAAGTGCAGACTGCTTACCTGAGGATCGTTTCATTCAGCCTCCCAATGCCGAAATTCTAGTGGTCGGCTTAGGCCGAGTCGGACGCGGCGCCTTCGACTCGTTAAAAGGACTGGTGGGTGACACAGTGGCAGGTATGGATGCGGATCGTAACCGAATTAACCAGATGCAAGAAGCACAAGAAAATGTCTTCTATGGTGATGGGGAAGACGCCGATTTGTGGGAGCGTTTAGACACCTCCTGTATTCACCTTGTCCTGCTTGCTCTGCCAGCAGCAGAAGACACCACCAATGTCGCCATACAGCTACGTAAAGCCAACTACACAGGTCAAATCGCCGCCATTGCCCGCTACCAAGACGAAAGAGAGATTCTTATCAACAGCGGCATCAATAACGTCTTCAACTTCTACACCGAAGCGGGTACTGGTTTTGCGGAAGAAAGCTTGGCGCTGATTCGTCCACCAGAAAACGCTACAGCGTAACGAGCAAATAAATGTCCACTTAGTCTGATTGAAATGGACTATTTTAAAACGCAAAAGGCAGTATCTCAAAAGAAGGACTGCCTTTTATCAAAGCCACTCTATGAGTGCTAAATACTGCTTGATGTCCCCGCTGCACGGTTGAACTTGCACGCCGCGACATAATGATGAATGATACCAGCTGAACATAAAGCATTTTATCTTTTCAAACACACTACCTTCAATTTCGAGCGACGATGACGACGCCCTTATATGATCATGTTTCATTTGAAAGTTCAGGCATTAGCCTGTGGTCTCATCTCGACTCGCCATTGACAGAAGAGATGATTCAGAAACTGTTAAAACCTCATACCAGTGCCAACTATTTTCTGATGTTCGTCAATGACAGCCTTGTTCATTACTGCGTGGATTTAAAAAATATCACGGTATCTGCAGGACAAGTGCTATTCATCAAGCCGGGGCAAATTCGCATTCCCCCAAGTAGTAAAAACAAAGCAGAATACTACAAAGTTATTTTCAATGAAGAAATCTATGGCTTATTACCTAGCCCTTGCCGTTTTTGGTTGGATCCGCTGAATGAGCAAAAGGTGGCTATGTCAACGCAGGCATGGCAACGAATGAATGATGCATTAATGCTCTTGCGCACCGCTATCCAAACAGCCGCTCCTTTAACTATCAGAATGGCGTATTTAAATTCGGTGTTACAGGAATTAGAGCATGCTTATTTTTCTAACGTTGAAAAGGAACCCAAGAAACGACAGGTTCAATCATTCCTTCAGTTCCAAACCCTGATTGAAAACGAGTTCATCGCACAACCTGCCATTTCTGAAATAGCAAAGACCCTTGCACTGAGTGATACCAGCCTATATCAGCTAGTAAAAGAGTGGGCTGGAGTATCACCGAAAGAATACCTTAATCGCCGAGTTGTTTTAGAAGCTCAACGCCTACTGATTTACTCCAATCTATCAGTAAAAGAGTTAGCGGTGCGGCTAGGCTTTGCCGATGAAAACTACCTGTCTCGTTTTTTTCGAAAGCAAACAGGGCAATCGATTACAGACTTTTTAATGAAATTTAACGATATGTCTAGCTAGTACAATGATCTGTCTCTGTGTCATGTCCGCCCGCTTTTCTACACTACCTCTATCACAATGTATCAAGAGGTGTCGTAATGAAGAGGGTATTAATCACTGGCGCAAATCAGGGAATAGGGTTGGCAACAGCGAAGCATTTGGCTCATCAAGGATATTATGTTTACTTGGCATGCCGTAACCCAGATGCTGGAGCATTTGCCGTTGAAACGCTAAAAGCAGAAGGGATTGAAAATGCCTCCTGTGTCCTATTAGACGTTACCGATCAGGCATCAATTGATTTAGCGGTAGAAGAGGTGCTAAAGCAGTCAAATAGCCTAGATGCGCTCATCAATAACGCGGGGATTCTGGGTAACGTCAACTCAGATGGAAGCGTCTCCATTGAAGAAATTAAACGCGTTTTTGAAACCAATGTTTTTGGCGTGATAAGCGTCACACGTGCTTTTCTTCCCTTGTTGCTACAGTCTGAGGCGCCACGTATTGTCCATATTAGCAGTGGACTTGGATCACTTACGAATCAAAGCGACCCAGACTGGTTGTTTGCTCAATACAAAAGTGAGACTTACTTTCCCTCTAAAACAGCCCTTAATGCTTATTGTGTGGCACTCGCCGCCAAACTTAAATCAACGAGCTGTAAAGTTAACCTTGTTGATCCAGGCTTTGTCAAAACCGCCTTTAATGGTTTTCAAGGGATACATGACCCAGCTAAGGCCGCGAAATTTATAAGCTATGCCGCAACGCTTCCTGAAGATGGTCCAACGGGTTGCTTCCTTTCAGAGTCAGAAGGATCATCAAATGGCATAATGCCTTGGTAAACCCCACCCGATCAGACGCTATCGGCGCGGCTTAAAAATAAAAAAAATGCCATTAAAAAAACACGGAGTCATGCACATGACACCGTGTTTTTTTCCATCTAGTTACGCTGATGTCGCCTCATCTATCTTGGCTTTTACCGCTTCTGCCTGCTCTGTGAGTTCTGAATAGCGTTTGATATCCCCGCCACGCTGAGCTTGCATGGCTTTTTCCAGCAATACGCCATACTCTTTATCGAGCTTTTTGATAGGGTCGGACTTGAGAAAAGAAAACATACTTGGCCCTTTTGTCATGTGTGTCGAGTTCATACGCACCTAAAGGGTTTTTAGATGTTTTAATTTGTTTGCATCAAATCCTAAAATGGGTTGTTGTTCCTTGCGACTCTCCGCACTCTCAAGAATACGTTGTCTACTCGTATCGTCTACGGTGTGCCAATCTAAAATTTCCTGTAAGGATCGGTGGCAACCAATACAAATGTCCTCGTCGTTTAAGCAACATTGTCGGATACAAGGGGTTTTTACCGTCATAAAAAAATCGTCCCTAATTCTAATACACAACGCTATAAATTATCCCATCAATAGTGGCACATGATTAAAAAATAAACAAAAAAATTCCCTAAAAAAAACATCTAACTGTCATAAATGCTCTTTAGGATAGAGCCAAACAAAGTATAGGCAGGTTGTATGCTGAGCGTTAATAATAAAATGAAACAGTATTGGCAGTTGTTTTTTTTCCTTTCCCCATTGTTGCTGCCTTTGCTGTTATTTTGGGTGTTGCCTTTTATTTGCAGCATCTACATCAGTTTTACGGACTGGGATTACATCTCGCCTACTTACGATTGGGTGGGGATGGATAACTATCGCTATATGCTTGATGATAGCCAATTCCTACAAGCCCTTAACAATACTCTTGTCTTTTCACTAGCCGTGGTGATACCCACCGTTGCCATCGGTTTAGGGTTTGCTCTGCTTTTGCAAAAGCGCTTCGCGGGCAGCAGTTTCTTTCGCGCCATTATTTTTTCACCTTGGATCACCCCCACCGTGGCGGTTTCCATTGTTTGGTCTTGGGTGTTTGATAGCAAACATGGCCTTGCTAATGAACTACTAGGGCTAATAGGTGTTCCTTCTGTCAGTTGGTTTGAACACGGCAATACGGCCATGTTTGTTGTGGTATTAGTAACCATTTGGCAAGCCGTTGGCTGGACCATGCTGTTTTTTATCAGCGCCCTTAACAAGATTCCTTCAAGCATTTATGAAGCCTCGTTAATCGACGGTTGCTCTGCTTGGACACGCTTTCTAAAAATCACGCTCCCTCTTGTGTCGCCAACCACGTTTTTCCTATTAATCGTCAATATTATCAATGCCATACAAGCTTTTGACCAATTTCAAATATTAACTCAAGGCGGGCCTGGTGGTGAAACAAGAACCCTACTTTACTGGTTCTATCAGTTAGCTTTCCAACAATATGACATGGGATCAGCCACGGCCACGGCGGTCATCATCTTCCTTATTACTGCGTTATTGACCTCTCTGAACGTCTGGATTGGTAAACGTTGGGTTTATTATTAAAAGGCATTCCTGTGACAACATCGATTCAAGCAAGTACTCATCCAACTCAATTAAGTCAAAAAACACCTTGGCTGACACTAAAGCACGTCCAACAAGCCGTAAAGTACCTATTCTTGTCGGCCTGCGGTCTTTTTATGGTGTTTCCTTTTCTGTGGATGTTTTTTGGTTCACTCAAGACCAATGATGAGATTTTTTCCAATCCTCTCGAACTGCTCCCCCAGCATTTTCATTGGTACAATTTTGTTGAGACCATGCAAAGCGCCCCCTTTGGCTTGTATATTTTTAACAGTTTCGAGGTCGCGCTTTTCACCACTTTATTGGTACTCGCCAATTCCTCGTTGTTTGCCTACGCCCTAACGCGATTTACCTTCCGTGGTAAAACCGCCATGTTTAGCTTAGTGATGGCCAGCTATATGCTGCCTGCGGCGGTCACCTATGTGCCATCTTATATTGTGCTCGCCAAACTGGACTTATTGAACACCCATGCAGGGTTAATACTCTCAAACGCCGCCAGTGTTTTTGGTGTGTTCTATCTTCGTCAGGTGTTTCTTAAAATTCACCCATCGCTAATCGAAGCGGCTCGAATCGATGGTGCGAGCGAGCTGAAAATCCTCTGGGCCATTGTTCTTCCCCAGTGCAAAGCGGCGCTAACGACCTTAGGTCTGATCACTTTTATCACCAATTACAATAGTTATATGTGGCCCAGTTTGGTCATCAATACTGCGGATAAGAACCTCATCGCGACAGGAATACGCCAATTTTTTATTGCGCAAGGGAACTACGGGTTGAACTGGTCTCATATCATGGCGGCAAGCACCATCGCCGTTGTTCCACTGCTGATTCTGTTCATGATCAGCCAAAAAATCATCCTGTCTGGCATCGCCGATAATGGCATTAAAGAGTGACTTTTATGATTCGAAATACAGTAACTTGGATTGGCTCCGCGTTGATCGCCTCATCGTTATTAGTAAGCCAAATAGCACAAGCCAAAACGACGGTCGAATTTTGGTATTCTGGCGGCACCAAACCACAAATCATGATGAAAAAATTGATCAAGGAGTTTAACCAAAGCCAAGATCAATACACTATTGTTCCGTCTCTACAGGGCAATTACACAGAGACCTATCAAAAACTGCAAGCAGGGCTTGCCTCTGGTACCGCACCAGCCTTGACGCTATTAGGTGGCGACCGTGCCAAAATCATGAACGATCGTCATTTGGTCGAAGATTTGCGCCCATTAATGACGCCGTCTTTTCACTGGGATGATTTTTTGGGCGCCTTTCGTAAGCAGGTAACAGACAAAGACGGTATGATCTTTGGCTTACCCGCTTACGGCACCACACAAATTTTGTACTACAACAAACACATCTTAGCCAAATATGGCTTCACTAAAAAAGACCTATCAACTTGGCAAGGTCTGGCGAAAGTTGCTAAAGCCGTCACACAAAAAAACAGCGATGGCCAAGTGACCTTCTACGGCTGGGAGCCGATGTGGGGCGCGGGTAACCTCATGGATGCGGCTTATTCCAATGGGGGCCGTGTGATTAGTAAAGATGGTAAAAAAATCCTTTTCGACTCTCCGCAATGGATTACCGTATGGGACAGTTTCCGAAAATGGATACATAAAGACCACATCATGCGCATCCATAGCGGCGGTCAAGGTTGGGAATATTGGTATAAAACCATTGATGATGTGATGAAAGACAGAGCATTAGGATACACTGGGTCATCGGGGGACCAAGGGGATTTGAACTTCAACAAACTGGCGGCAACCATTCAACCTGGTTGGGGCAATCACCCTGCGGCACCAGAAGCCAGTGCATTAGTATTACAAATTCCCAAGGGGACCAGTAAAGCTAAAGCCAAAGGGGCTTTCGCCTTTATGACCTTTTATACCGATGCCAAAAACACCGCTGCTTGGTCTATGTACACTGGCTATATTCCCGTTCGCAAAAGCGCAGAAAAAGATGCCGATTACCAAGCGTTTGTGAAAGATCATCCCCAAGCGTTGGTACCGTTAGAGCAAACAAAATTGGCCACTCCTCTCTTTACTGATCCAACCAAGGGTAAAATTATAGATGCACTGAGAATCGCGGCCGATCAAGTGGAGGTACAAAATATTCCTGCGGCAACCGCACTCAAACAAGCGGCCAGAACAGCACAACGGGCTTTAGATCGTGCTAATCGCCAACATTAGTCGGATCAGGCAGGCCTCTGGCCTGCCGATTCTCGGGAGATAAATTATGCTGCAATTCTCTGATGACGTTAGTTTCGGACGTCACACGCAAACCTTCACCGTCGCTGACCCCATCTCGACACTCACCATTGAAGGCTCGACCGTTAAACGCGGCTTTCTTTACCTATTGGTTATTGATCCCAATGGGGCATTACGGGCCAATATTTTATTAGAAAAAAGACGCAAACGATTGGCCATGAGCGAGGCACAAGCGAGTGTCGGGGCGATTAAAGGCGAATTACCAACGGGCACTTGGCGTTTAGAGTTTGTTAACGTAGAAGGCGAGTTCCGACAACTTAAACCCATGCAATACAGTCTAGAGGTCACTTTTGATCGACCAATAGACAATGCCTTTGTTGGTGTCGAATCGCTCAAGGGCGACCAACACATTCACTTCGATATGCAACGTAGCTTGTCGTCCGAACCTCGTTGGTATCGAGGTGACCTACATGCTCACACCAACTTGTCTGATGGACAAAATCCTTTAGAGGACGTTCTGCCCATCGCCAAGTCGCAAAAACTCGATTTTCTCTTTATCACTGAGCACAACATGTGCCATGGTCAATTACCCGAAGACCCAGACTGTCTTATTTTACCAGCGATGGAAGTCACCACAGATTTAGGGCATTGCAATATTCATGGCCCAGCCAGAACCTTGAATATGTTGGGTTCTGACATCACCAGTCAAACCTTATTAGATCAAGTCATTGCCATCAAAGAACAACGAGGCAACTTAAGCATCAACCATCCAATGATGCTGCCCTGGCACTGGCATTACGACCGTCTCCCTTTAAGGGCAATTACCTCCTTGGAAATCTGTTGTGACCCCACTTGGTCCACCTCTCCTCAAGCCACAGAAAAAGCCTTGGCGTTATTAACCCTCTTATGGAATGCAGGGCATCGTGTGACCGCCGTTGGCGGCAGCGACAGCCATCTCACTCCAGAACAACGTAACCCCAAAGCGACTGAGCCTTCTATCTATGGTGATCCATCGACCTATGTTTGGGCAAATACCTTAAATGGCGAAGCTATTTTGTCTGGTATTCAGGCTGGGCACGTGTATTTTGAACGCACCTGTAAGCTGCATGTCGCCATCAACCAAGGTAACGCGCTCCCCGGTGATGATGTGGGTGATGGGACGGTAACTTGGCAAATTTCTGTCGATAATCAAGATCATGAGTTTTATGGCCAATGGATCGCTGATGGCGAACTCATCGCAGAACATGATCTCACCGCTCAGGCGCAAAGCATCCAAGTGTCTATGGAAGATTATGCTTGGGTACGAGTGGATATCCGTCGTCGAAACCTAGAGAAGCATGACGGGCAAGGCGACATTGATGGCGTCATCAATGCCGTTTACAACGGTAACCGTCCCTGTTTCCACCAGCCGACGGCCTCTTACTGGTCCGATCTCAACCTAGCTAACACCATTAGTCTGTTTTAGATGTCTGAGACAAACAACATCCTATTTTGGTCTTAATCGTACACGGGAAATTGACATGGCAGCCGTCACGCTCAATCAAATAGAAAAAACTTACTCAAATGGCTTTCAAGCCGTTCATGGTATCGATCTGCACGTTCAAGATGGCGAGTTTATGGTACTAGTCGGTCCATCGGGTTGCGCTAAATCGACCACTCTTAGAATGATTGCAGGCCTTGAAGACATCAGCTCAGGAAAGCTCAGTATTGGCGACAAGCAAGTTAACCACTTACCTCCGAAAGACCGTGGTATTGCCATGGTGTTTCAGAACTATGCTCTTTACCCACATATGTCTGCTTATGAGAATATGGCCTTTGGCTTAAAGCAGCTAAAATTACCTAAAGAAGAAATACAAGCGCGCATTAATCAAGCGGCACAAAGCTTGGAGATCACCAATTTATTACAGCAAAAGCCGAATGAAATGTCTGGAGGTCAACGCCAACGTGTCGCATTGGGCAGAGCCATCGTTCGCAAGCCGGATGTCTTTTTGTTTGATGAACCTCTGTCTAATTTGGACGCGAAGCTACGTGTATCCACTCGTATTGGTATCGCCAAATTACATCAAGACCTAAAAGCCTCTGGACAACAGGCCACCATGATTTACGTCACCCACGATCAAGTGGAAGCCATGACCTTAGGGGACCGCATTTGTGTACTTAATGCGGGTAAAATCATGCAAGTGGATAAACCCATGCATTTGTATCATTACCCTGCGAATAAGTTTGTGGCGGGGTTCATCGGCTCACCGGCAATGAATTTGGCCAAAGCCATGCTAGAGCGTAAAGACCAACATTGGTTTATTACGATTGGCTCCCTCTCATGGCGCTTACCGGATGTGTTGACGACACGTTTGACCGTAGACAGTTCTCAGCCTGTTTGGCTGGGTATTCGTCCTGAGCACATTCGTCAGGCAAAAACAGAAGCGAGGCATGACAACACCATCGATGTGGTCATTAGTGTGGTAGAAGCCATGGGAAATGAGCAATACCTCTACTTTGAATGGTTAGGACAAGAATGGATCTCTCGAATGGAGTTAGAGGGCCTAGAGCATATTCAAATCAACAGTCCACAAGCACTCACCCTTGACCTAACAAACGTCCATTTGTTTGATCAAGACACAGAGCAAAGTTTACTTCGCCCCACTTTCTAAACATTAAAAAAGCCTCTCCCAATCAGGAGAGGCTTATTCATTACTCTGACCCATCCAGAAGCATGGACAGATCGAAACAGCTTATACGTCTAGGAAATCCATGATGCCTTCAGCGGCTTTACGGCCTTCATCAATGGCGGTAACCACCAAATCTGAACCTCGTACCATATCACCACCAGCAAAGATTTTTTCATTGGTCGTTTGGTACATAAAAGCGCCTTTTTTCGGTGCCACCACACGACCACGAGAATCGGTTTCAATGCCAAAGGTTTCAAACCAAGGCGCAGGGCTGGCTTGGAAACCAAAAGCAATCAATACCGCATCCGCAGGAATAATCTGCTCACTGCCTTCGATCACTTCTGCGACTCGACGACCATTTTCATCTGGCTCGCCCATTTGGGTCTCAACAACTTTTACGCCTTCCACTTTGCCATCACCAATGATTTCAATTGGCTGACGATTGAAGACAAATTGCACACCCTCTTCGCGAGCATTTTTCACTTCGCGACGGGAACCAGGCATGCTTTTTTCGTCACGACGGTAGGCACATGTCACCCCTTTCACCCCTTGACGAATCGCCGTACGGTTACAGTCCATCGCGGTATCGCCCCCGCCCAAGACAACGACTTGCTTACCTTTTAGATTGATATAATCGTCTTCACTTTCTTCAAAATCGAGGCAGTGGTTGACGTTAGAAATCAGGTAATCCAAAGCATCATAAACCCCTGGCAGGTCTTCCCCAGGGAAGCCCCCTTTCATGTATTTATAGGTTCCCATGCCAAGGAAAACCGCATCATATTCTTCTAATACATGATCAAATGGCACATCTTCGCCAACGGACGTATCCAAAACAAACTCAACGCCCATTTCTTCAAAAATTTCGCGACGACGGGTCATGACGCTTTTTTCCAGTTTGAATTCTGGAATACCAAACGTCAGCAAGCCACCAATTTCCGGACGTTTATCAAAAACGACGGGCTTGATGCCATTACGAACCAGTACGTCAGCACAAGCTAATCCGGCAGGGCCCGCACCAACAATGGCAACGGTTTTATTCACTGGCACCACGTGAGACATATCCGGACGCCAGCCTAAAGCAAATGCGGTATCGGTAATGTATTTTTCGACTGAGCCGATGGTTACCGCACCAAAGCCCCCTTCCCCTAGGGTACAGGCCCCTTCGCACAAACGGTCTTGTGGACACACACGGCCACACACTTCAGGCAAAGAGTTGGTTTGGTGGCTAAGCTCCGCCGCTTCAATAATACTGCCCTCACTGACCAGTTTTAGCCAATTTGGAATGTAGTTGTGAACCGGACACTTCCATTCACAATAGGGATTACCACACTCTAGGCAACGGTGAGATTGATCCTTTGCATTGGTCTCTTCAAAGGGTCGATAAATTTCGACGAACTGAGACTTCCGAGTGATTAAAGGCTTCTTTTTCGGATCCTTACGGTCTACTTCGACGAATTGAAATGCGTTGTTCAAGCGCTCAGACATAAGCTGCTATCTCCTGTGGCCGCTTGCTTGCAAGCGGCACTGTTCTTCAAATGGGTCAAACTGATTCATATACGGTGTCCAATGACACCCCAACCAACAGCGTGTTTTATTCTGGACGTTGACGAGTATTCGCCAAAAGGGTACCCAAACTGGCGGCTTTTGGTTTCACTAGCCAGAATTTGCCAATGTAGTCATAGAAGTTCTCTAGGATTTCTTGGCCCCATTCGCTGCCTGTTTCGCGCACATATTCTTCAATGACACTACGAAGATGTGAGCGATATTCTTCGGTAATCTCAGTACCAACTCGTTGGATTTCTACCAATTCATGGTTGTACTTATCCACGAAAGTACGGTCTAAGTCGAGTACATAGGCAAAACCGCCCGTCATCCCCGCACCAAAGTTATAGCCCGTATCACCTAGTACCGTCACCAAGCCGCCTGTCATGTATTCACAACAGTGATCTCCTGCGCCTTCGATGACTGCATAGGCCCCGGAATTACGAACCCCAAAACGCTCGCCCGCCGTACCAGCGGCAAACAATTTACCGCCAGTTGCACCATACAAACAGGTGTTACCAATAATGGCGGATTGTTGCGATTGGAACATTGAGCCCTTTGGTGGACGAATGACCAGTTTACCCCCTGTCATGCCTTTACCAACATAATCGTTGGCATCGCCTTCAAGGTACATATTCAAACCACCCGCATTCCATACGCCAAAACTTTGACCTGCCGTTCCGGTTAATTTCAAGGTTAATGGCACATCGGACATCCCTTGGTTGCCATAACGTTTAGCAATTTCACCCGATAAACGCGCACCGATAGAGCGATCACAGTTCGTCACATCAAAAGTAAACTCACCGCCTTCTTTTTCTTCGACCGCGTCTTTTACCGTTTCCCACATTTTTAGCGCCAATAGGCCCTTGTCGTGGGGTGGGTTAAACGGTGTCTGGCAATATTGTGCTTTCTCAGCCGAGATCTGATCATTTTTTAAAATAGGTGACAGATCCAAATTCTGTTGTTTCTCCGTCTCTCCTGGCAAAATGGTCAATAGATCCGTACGGCCAATCAAATCTTGCAGACTGGCCACGCCAAGCTTCGCCAACCATTGACGAGTATCTTCTGCCATAAAGCGGAAGAAGTTTTTCAACATCTCAACGGTGCCAATAAAGTGCTCGTCTCGTAACATTTGATCTTGAGTCGCCACCCCTGTCGCACAGTTATTCAAGTGACAGATACGCAAGAATTTACAGCCCATCGCGATCATTGGCGTGGTACCAAAACCGAAACTCTCTGCCCCTAGAATGGCTGCTTTCACAACGTCTAGACCCGTTTTTAAGCCGCCATCTGTTTGTAGGCGAATCATGCCACGTAGGTCGTTAGAGCGCAGCGCTTGCTGTGCTTCGGCTAAACCGAGTTCCCATGGCGAACCCGCATGACGAATCGAGGTGATGGGTGATGCCGCCGTACCACCGTCGTAACCTGAAATGGTGATCAAATCGGCATACGCTTTGGCAACCCCTGCAGCAATCGTCCCTACGCCTGGCTCGGAAACCAGCTTCACTGAGACTAGGGCATCGGGATTAACTTGTTTCAAATCGAAAATAAGCTGAGCCAAATCCTCGATAGAGTAAATATCGTGATGAGGTGGCGGAGAAATCAAGGTCACACCCGGTACCGCATAACGCAGACGAGCAATTAACCCGTTTACTTTACCACCTGGTAGCTGCCCCCCTTCACCCGGTTTAGCACCCTGTGCCACTTTAATCTGTAGCACTTCTGCGTTTACCAGGTATTCCGGTGTCACCCCGAAACGACCAGAGGCAATCTGCTTAATTTTGGAACGGCGTTCTGTCCCATGGCGTGCGGGATCTTCTCCACCTTCACCAGAGTTAGAGCGACAACCTAATTCGTTCATGGCCTGAGCTAAGGCTTCGTGAGCTTCAGGCGACAGCGCTCCTAAGGACATACCTGCCGAGTCGAAGCGTGGCAAAATCTCTTCAATCGACTCCACTTCATCAAGGGCGATAGGCTTGGCTTTATCGGAAATGGTAAACAAATCACGCAGCATTGACGCTGGACGGTTGTTCACCAGTTCGGTGTATTGAGTAAAGTCCTCAAAATGCCCACTGCCCACGGCAACTTGAAGGTTACGCACCACATCAGGGTTGAACGCATGATACTCAGATTCATGAACGTATTTTAAGTAGCCACCCTGCTGAATGGGTTTACGCATCTTCCAAGCATTATTGCCGATCTTCTGCTGTTCTTTCTGGAAGTCTTCAAAACGTGCGCCTTTAATACGGCTAGGAACCCCTTTAAAACATAGGTCGACAACTTTGTCATCCAGACCAACCGCTTCAAATAATTGTGCACCACGGTAAGAGGCAATGGTTGAAATACCCATTTTCGAGATAATTTTCATCAACCCTTTGTTAATCCCTTTACGGTATTTCACATGGCAGGCAATTGGGTCCCCCAACACTTCACCTTTATCAATCATATCGTTGATTAAACGATAAGACAGATAAGGGTAGACAGCGGTGGCACCAAAGCCCAATAACACAGCGAATTGATGAGGGTCACGAGCAAAACCAGTGTCGGCAACGATATTCGAATCGCAGCGTAGACCTTTCTTGGTCAAATAATGGTGAACCGCACCTACCGCCATGGGGGCAGGAATCGGTAATAAGCCTTTTTCTAAATCGCGGTCCGTCAAAACGACAATCACAGCACCGTTACGCACCACCTCTTCTGCGCTCAACTGTAAGTTTTTAATCGCTTGCTCAAGGGAAATCTCTTCTGGGTTGTAATAGGTGCTCAAACGCACTAAACGAAAGCGATGATCATCCAATGCTAACAAGCGGCTGTATTTGCGTGCCGACAAAATGGGCGACGATAGAATAATACGGTTAGCGTGTTTGGGAGTTTCTTCAAACAAGTTACGTTCGACACCAATACAGGTCTCCAACGACATCACCACAGACTCACGTAGCGGGTCAATGGGCGGGTTGGTCACCTGGGCAAACTTCTGACGGAAATAATCCGTCACAGGGCGTGTCTGGCTCGACATGACCGCCATGGGTGTATCGTCCCCCATGGAGCCAACCGCTTCATGACCGCTCTCGGCCAAAGGACGGAAAATCTGTTCACGCTCTTCAAAAGACACTTGGAACATCTTCTGATAGGTGGACATTTGATCTTTGGTGAAAGGTTCAAATTCAAGGGATGACTCTTCCAACAAGGATTCGATGCGAATGGCTTCTTGTTTCAACCATTTTTTATATGGATGCATGGATTTTAGGCGATTATCAATATCGTCTGTATGCAGTATTTCACCATTTTGCGTATCAACGACCAGCATCTGACCTGGACCCACACGCCCTTTGGACACTACATCTTCTGGCTTGTAACCATAGGTGCCGACTTCTGATGCCAAAGTAATGAAACCATTTTTAGTGACCACCCAGCGCGCGGGGCGTAGACCATTACGATCCAGCATACAAATGGCATGACGACCATCGGTCATCACCAAACCCGCTGGGCCATCCCAAGGATCCATATGCATCGAGTTGTACTGGTAGAAAGCACGCAACTCTGGATCCATGTTTTCGACGTTTTGCCACGCAGGTGGAATGATCAAACGAGCTGCACGGAAAATATCCACCCCACCAGTGACGAGGATTTCCAGCATATTGTCCATGGAAGACGAGTCAGAACCGGTTAGGTTAACCAACGGTTTAAGGTCTTGTAGCTCAGGAATCAGTGGCGTGCGCAACTTGCTGCTGCGCGCCAAGGCCCAATTACGGTTGCCTTCGATGGTATTGATTTCACCATTGTGGGCCAACATACGGAAAGGCTGAGCCAATGGCCATTTAGGCAAGGTGTTGGTTGAGAAGCGTTGGTGGAAAACACAAATCGCCGTTTGCATTTTTTCATTACCCAAATCTTTATAAAAGAAAGGCAAATCCACTGGCATCATCAAACCTTTGTAAGCCAACACTTTGTCGGACAAAGAACAGATGTAGAAGTTTTCGTACTCCGCGAGCGCCATTTCACTTTGACGACGTGCCACAAACAAGCGTGTTGAAAAGGTACGTGCGTCCATACGGTTGCTATCAACAAACACTTGCTCTATTCGAGGCAAGCATTCCATGGCGATCACACCAAGACAAGACGCATCGATTGGCACTTCACGCCAACCCACGACATTTAAGCCTTCATCCGTTAGCTTTTGGGTGACGGTATCGCGTTGCTCACTGGCAAGCGCTTCGTCTTGATCAAGAAATACCATGCCAATGCCGTAAAGATCAGACAAGGTATGGCTGAATAAGGTTTGTGCCTCGCCACGTAAAAACAGATCAGGCTTCTGAAGCAGAAGACCACAGCCATCACCGGTTTTGCCGTCGGCTGCGATACCTCCACGGTGTGTCATACATGTCAAAGACTCAATGGCAGTCTTAAGCAATTCATGACTCGTATTGCCTTCCATGTGTGCAATTAAGCCAAAGCCACAGTTGTCTTTGAACTCGCCAGGACGATAAAGGCCTGCATTCATACACCAACTCCCACAGTTGAAACGTAAATAATTTGAATAGAACTGAATTAAAAGTTTGTTGGACAGATGGACTTTATTGAAGCTTTATTAAAGTTCAACACACGCTTCGAAATGATTATTTTTGCGTCCAATCTACCTAAAAGGAAAATCATACTACCTCGCGAAGAGACATGACTCAAATCATGTTCGGTTCCTTTTCGCTTAATTTGGCGTTATTTAGCAGTGCTTTAACAGGAATTAGAGCGTCTAAAGAGAATTATCTATGGTTGGAGAATTTACAAACAGAAAAATCCTCTGTTCATTGAGTTTTTTCAGAGAAAAATGGTTTTTTACACTTTTTATTGGGATGGCGCATAAAAAATAGACGCGAAACTGACACGAAAAAGCGTCGATTCAGCCCAAAAACGCCCTGACTAAGAGAAGATTCCCGCCTTTCTCAGAGGTTTCGGCTAAGTTTGCCATCACTAGCAGATTATTCTGCTTTTTTGATGTCTTGCTGAATGCCTCGCACACTTCGCGACCAAGGATCCAACTTGCGTAAGTCTTTTGGCAAAGACTCAGAGGCACTAATCGCTTCACTACGGTTGCTGTATAAACCATATACTACGACATACCAGTCGCGCCCCTTGTGTTTTGCTTTAAAATAACTAAACACACTGATGCTACCCTGATCTTTAATAAAATCTTTCACCGTACTGAGACTGTAAGTGCCAAGTAACTGCAGGGTGTAATCTCTAGGGTTTTGAGTCAGCCACCATTGGGTTTTATTAAATGGGTCTACACTTTTGTCTACATCAACATTCTCTTTTGAGACAGCGATGGGAACGGGGGTAGAGGATGCGACTGTCGAGCCCCCCGCCGATTCAGATGATGGCGCAATCGTTGGCGCAGGTTTGGCTTGTGGTGCCTCATTACGAATAGGCGCAGTCGGCACAGACTGAGTCATTGAAGGTTGAACAGAAGTAACTTGGTCTTCTTTAGGTTCAGGGGGAATGGGTGGTAAGTTAATTTTCCCTTCCCCGATTTTACGCTGCATTTCGTCAATTTTAGCCATCGTAGCCGAGGCAGACTTTTTCTGCTGTGACGCAATTTTCGGCGTCGTAAGAGGAATCACATTACCATCTTTCGATACGAATCCATCCTCGTCTTTGTCCGACCCTGAGCCATTAAACAAAACGGCGACCAGAATGCCCAACATCACCACGCACAATAGTGCCATGTGAACCAAGGGAAACCCAATGGCGATATTAAAACGGCCTTTTTTCGGTGCTTTACCACCATTACCCATCATGGCCTGAGCCATTTCATTAATGGGTCCTGGGTAACCGCCAGAGTCATGATGAATGTGTTTAATCTGCTTATCATTAAAGGGCAAATTAATATTGCCCCCTACGGCGCGCACCCGATGCAGTAAATACGCTCTCGTCTGCTCCAAAGAATAGGGTGTCATTGTCAAAGAATGGCTTAGCTGCTCATAACGCGTACGCTGATAGGCATCCAGATTTCGTCCTAGAGAATGCTCCGAAAACAGTGCCACATGCGGCACGGACTGACTCTCCGTCGCCAAAGACATCATATCCAGTAACATGGTGACGGCATCGGTATTCAGCTCTTGGGCATTATCAACCAACACCAGCGCCTTTTGCCCACGGGATTCCAAGTCATGAGCAAATTTCAATAAAGGACCAAACGTTGCTTCATTTGGCGGCTCCTTCATGAACTTAGAAAAGCCCTCATAGATAGCTTGCAACAACTGCCCAGCGGTCATTAGCATGCTGGCTTTAACTTCGCTAATAATGGTGCTGTCATCCTGATTACGGGCAAACTCCATTAAAAAGCGACTTTTACCGCTACCTTTTGGGCCCAGTACGATAGATAACAAATTGCTGTAACGACTGAGATGCTCCAAAAGTGCGAGCTGTTGATTGCCTTCTTCACTAGCAAAGTAGGCAGAAGTGTCTTTCGAGCCGAAAGGATCCCGCAGCGTCGCTTTGGGCGGCTGATCAAGGGCTTTTTCTAAATCGAACTGAAAATTCGGCTCTGACATATTTGTCCTTTGGAGTCGATACTAAACTAAGTTACTGACTTGCCTCTATGGCATCGCTTAAACAAGCATTGAAATCATCCATAGGGAAATCCGATGTGACCATCGCACTCCCTAACGTCTCTAATAACACTAAACGCAAACTACCATCTAACACTTTTTTATCCAATGCCATGTGCGCAACAAAATTATCACGAGTCATCTCTCGTGGCGGCAACACGGGCAGTTTTGCGGCGTGAAATAAGTTCACCGTGCGGCTAAGGTCTTGCTCGGTAATGTTCCCCATACGCCAAGATAAATCGGCCGCTAACACGCAGCCAGCCGCCACGGCTTCACCATGCAACCAATGGCCATATCCCATTTGCGTTTCGATGGCATGGCCAAAGGTATGTCCGAGGTTTAATATCGCTCGAATCCCCCCTTCTCTTTCGTCTTGAGCAACAACGTTAGCCTTGGCAACACACGAGCGGTAAATGGCCTCACTTATTTTAACAGTATCTAACGACATTAAAGCGTCAATTTCTGCTTCTAACCAGTCAAAAAACAAGGCATCACAAATCAATCCATATTTAATGACTTCTGACATACCAGCGGACAATTCTCGCTGAGGCAAGGTTTCTAGGGTTTGCGTGTCAATAATCACGGCTTGAGGCTGATAGAAGGCCCCAATCATATTTTTACCCAATGGGTGGTTCACGCCCGTTTTCCCACCTACAGACGAATCCACCTGAGAGAGTAACGTGGTCGGCACTTGGATAAAGGGCACCCCTCGTTGATAAGTCGCCGCAGCGAAACCCGCCATGTCGCCAACGACCCCACCACCTAACGCAATGACGGTGGTCGTACGGTTATGTTTGGCTTCTAATAAAGCCGTCATAATACGGGCGTAGGTCTCTAGATTTTTATAGGCCTCGCCATCCGGTAAAATGCATGTATCCACTTTATAATCTGATGACAGCAAATTGACCAAAGCATCCAAGTAAAGAGGGGCAATCGTCTCATTGGTGACCACCATCACCTGCTTACCATGAATGGCCGCATCAAACAGTACCTTTTGCTGACGAATGCCATGGCCTATGTAAATAGGGTAACTACGATCACCCAATTCAACGGTTAACGTTTGCATTGAAAAGTGTTTTCTCCGTTTTTAAATGACGTTTAATGGCCTCTAACGCTTTATTAGCCACTGATTTAGGATGACGAGAGTCGGTTTCTACAATCACATTCGCCACTTCACGATACAAAGGGTCTCGTACTTGAAACAGCTTTTTTAATATAGCTTTCGGATTGCCATTCTGTAAAAGCGGTCGATGATTACTTTTGGATGTACGATATAATTGTTGTGCAACAGAAGCATAGAGATAAACCACCAGTGCATTACTGTCGTGTAGAAGCTTACGGTTCTCATCTCGCGTGACGATACCTCCGCCTGTGGCGAGCACGATACGGTTATCTTGATGGTTGAGCATTTGAACCAGTGTGCAGGTTTCGCGCTTACGAAACCCCTCCTCGCCTTCTTTGTCGAAAATCCATGGGATGTCAGCCCCAGCATTTTCTTCTATGACTTTATCAGAGTCATAAAACTCTCTGGCCAGAGACTGGGACAGTAAACGACCTATTGTCGTTTTTCCGGCACCCATTGGGCCGACTAAAATAATATTGGGGACGTTTGTCATTGTATTCAATTACATCGGAATTAGCTGATTCAGGCTATTGCCTAGTTAACTGACATTTGTAGCAGCTTTGGTGTAATAAATACAAGTAATTCAACCTTTTCTTCTTGTTCTGAGTGTTTTTTAAAAAGCGCCCCCAGATAAGGAATGTCTCCTAGCAAAGGAACTTGACTGTTGGTTGTGAACTTTTCTTTACGGAAAATCCCGCCTAAAACCAAGGTTTCTTGGTCTTTCACAACCACCTGTGTTCTTACGATGTTGGTTTTGATACTTGGTACACCATTCACCAGATCTCCGACAGAATCTTGATGGATGGTGAGCTTCAAAGAGATACGATTCTTTTCCTTCACATAAGGCGTCACCTCTAATACCAACGCCGCCTGACGGAATTCCACCTTCACATTATCGTCATCTACCGTTTGATAAGGCACTTCGGTGCCCGATTCAATCCGCGCTTTTTCCCCTTCCGACGCCACCACTTTAGGCTTAGACAATACTTTTGCCAGCCCTTCACTCTCTAACATGTCCAATGTAAAAGACAATAATCCCAGCCCATTGTGATTGGCAAAAGACAACTGACTTGTCGGAGCCAAGGCCCCTAAATCCACCGCTCCGCCCACAGAAGTCCGTACGCTATCAGCTAGGTTCGCCTGCCAATTCACCCCAAACTGGGATTGGGCAGAGGTGCTCACTTGAGCAATACGAGCACTGATCTCAATTTGTCTGAGCGGCACATCCAGCCAGGCGAGTGTTTTCGTCAGCCCACCCGCCCCGTTACAGGAGTAAGTAATGATAGAGTTGGTTCTGTCATCCACCACAATAGACATCTTGGGGTACAAGATTTTAAGCTGCTTGCCCACTTCTTTGGCTTTAGCATTACGCAACATCCAGAAAGAGCGTTGGCAAGATTGGGAGCTTGTTGTGGTCGCTGGGGCCGTTGAAGCGGGCATCAATACCGCCACGCCATTTTGCCATTGTAATGAAATATCAGGCTCTTTAGACACGGCATTGATCACCTCTTTCCAAGTGGCATTTTTAATGGAGAGAGTGAGTACATCGTCTATCTTGGGGCTAATCACCAAACTTTTATTCATTTTAGCGGCTAGCCACGGCAACACTTCCTGAATGGGACGCGACTCAAAAAACACATCCATCGCCTGCAAAGGCGAAAAACAATACACCCCCACCAACAGTAGGAAGACGCGCTTATTCATGAACGCCTCCTTGTGGATGGAGACGCAAAGCGGTTAAGTCCCCGGTTCGCGACATAAGGCGTACCTGCTTTGACGTGATAGACGCCACAGAGGCTCCCAACTCAGGCAACCAGCTCCCTTCTGTCACCCAAAGAGAATGATGATAGCCATCTTTCAGCAGCGCTGAGGCCTTACCCTGCTGCCGCATAACCGACACCAACTGCCAGCCCGTTAGCTTGATAGACCGTACTTCGACACGCACTGGCAGCCAATTTTGGTAGGTGGCATTGGGCCGTGCAGGGGCAACATCAAATTGTAGGCGACCTTTCCATCGTCCATCATTTTGCAACCACCAGCGAACCGACCGCAGACGCAGAAATACCTGTTTCTGAAGCGTTTCTTGCAATACTTGCCAATCCACCAAAGATGCCGTTCCGGTTAATTGCCAATGGGCCTGATGGGTTGCCGGCATAACCTGCAACTGGGTCTGAAAAAGTGCCTTATCAATCCATGCATCATGACGTAATTGTTGGACCTGCCACTGCCATTGTTTTTTGTCATGTGCATCTTGCTGAACCCGCTGTTCTGCTCGATTCACCTGGTCCAGCCTTGATCTAATCGGTGAATACCATGCACCAAGTTGTAGCAACACCAGAAGACTCAACAGTGACCCTCTGGGAGTAGGTAAGGACAGAGAGTTAGCCCGATGAAATCGAGATGCCCACATTAATAACCTCCTTGTTACCTCTCTTATTCGTACCTCTGACTTCGACTAAAGAGTGCCCTTCTTCTTGTACATTAAGCTGCCAATCAGGAAACTCCGTTTGCCAACGCGCTAATAATGATTTCATCTCTTCCATAGATAAACTCAATGCGACAAAGACTTTATTGTCGTAACTCTTCAGCGCGGATAAGCGCACCGGTTCTGGTAAAGCACGAACCGCTGCTAATACCTTCGTCAGCAAAGGCGAGGGAGAATCATAAAGCGAGATGTCATGAATCACTTGATGATGCTCCCCCGCAAGATGCTCAAACTCTTTGTTTAAATAATCATCATACAGCAGCAACCCCACATTTAAGACCACACAAACCACAAAAAACGCCAGCCATACAATTCGATGTCGATGACCAATGTCTCGATCCGGTTCAAACGGCAATAACGCCTGTTTCTGTAAACGAAATAGGCCAAATGGCAACGACTGATAAGCATTCCAATGGGATAAAGACACCACGCAACAGCGTAAGCCCACCGTTTTAAATGGTCGACAGACTTGCTCGACTAAATTTTGATGACAAGACAGCACGGCCAAATGAGAGCCCCGACGACGACGGGAGACATGATAATGGAACCACAGGGTTTCGGGAGGAGAGAAGTGCTTTTCTGCTGCACAAGCCAGTGCTGCTAACGAGGCTAATTCCCTTGGCATCGGATAATCCAAATCCTGCTCGGTGCTCGACAGCCATTCGTCGGGCAAAACAATAAGAGCAAACGCTTTGTGTTTGTAGCTATCTGGGGCAACCTGCGTCTGAAGTTCGGCTAGATTACTCTCGCTTGGTGGCGAATCAGAAAAGTCTAATTGAGAATTTTTTTGAACAGGAATATGCTCAATATCATAAAAACGACATGATGTGGCGCTATAAAGCACCACACAATCTGGCGTAATCGGCTTCATTATTCATCCTTGACGTATGCAGCTCACAATTTACTAGGTATCCTACCAAATACTAGCAAGATAACACGATTTGCTGCAAAGTTAAGCACCTACATTGTGATGAAGTTCGCTATAATGACGCTTTTTTAATCCATCTGTATCGGATCTGTATGTTGAAAGCACTCAAAATCTTCCTATATTTAACGGTATTTGGCATCGTCAGTGGTGCCATTGCAACATTTGTCGTCTATGAACACGTCAAAGATCGCATCCCCACTGTGGCAGAGCTCAAAGACATTAAGCTACAAATCCCATTACGGATATACACAGCGGATCACAAATTAATTGGTGAGTTTGGCGAACAGCGTCGAACCCCTATTACCTATGCCCAGTTACCACCAGGATTAGAACACGCTATTTTGTCTGCAGAAGACAGTAACTTCTATCACCACCCTGGGGTGGACATCATGGGCTTAGGTCGCGCCTTCATGCAGTTAATTACCACGGGGAGAATCCAAAGTGGCGGCAGCACCATCACCATGCAGGTCGCCCGTAACTACTTCTTATCTTTCAAGCAGACGTTTACCCGTAAATTCACCGAAATCTTTATTTCCTTAAAAATGGAGCACGAGCTGACCAAACACGATATTTTAACCCTATACGTCAACAAAATTTATCTGGGTAATCGTGCCTATGGCTTCCAAGCTGCCTCTCAGGTTTACTATAACAAACCCTTAAAAGATTTAGACATTGCTCAATATGCCATGCTAGCTGGACTCCCCAAGGCCCCATCAAGCTTTAACCCGGTGGCGAACCCTTCTCGGGCCCTTATCCGCCGAAATTGGATTTTGCAGCGTATGCTCTCTTTGGGCTACATCACCAAAGATCAATATCAAAATGCGGTAGAAGCACCAATTACCGCCAAAGACCACGGTATCTCACCGCAGGTGAATGCTGGCTACGTAGCTGAAATGGTACGTTCAGAACTGCACGATACCTATAAAGACGACCTCTATACGGCTGGTCTGACGGTCTACACCACCATTAATTCCAAAAAACAGAAAGACGCGAATGAAGCGGTCTACAATGGTGTATTGGCCTACGATACTCGCCATGGCTATCGCGGCGTACTCGATAAAAAACCAGGCTTATTAAAAGACACTCAAGCCGAGCAGATAAAAGCACTTAAGGACTATCCAGGATTACAAAAATGGCGAACTGCTCTGGTACTCTCTACAACGGATCAAACAGCCAACCTGTTATTGTCTGATGGCACCACCTACACCCTACCATGGGACGGCATGAGTTGGGCAAAACCTTATATTGACGAAAACTCGCAAGGTCCAGCTCCCACTAAAACGACGGATATTATGCAAGCGGGTGATATTATCCGCCTCAGGCCCGATCAAAACCAAGGCTGGCTGTTAGCGCAAATCCCCAAACTACAAAGTGCCCTAGTCTCTTTACGCAGCAAAGATGGCGCAATACAAGCCTTGGTTGGCGGGTTTAACTACTACGAAAGTAAATATAACCGTGTCACGCAATCCAAGCGTCAACCAGGCTCTAATTTCAAGCCCTTCATCTACTCCAGCGCCCTGAGTCATGGTTATACCGCCGCGACGACGATCAATGATGCCCCTGTGGTATTTAGTGATACAGGACTAGCCAAAGCCTGGCGGCCAACCAACGACGGCGGTAAATTTTATGGTCCAACACGTTTAAGACCCGCCTTATATCGCTCTCAGAACATTGTGTCGGTGCGCCTGCTGGATGATCTAGGTATTCCCCCCACACTGAAGTTCTTACGTCGCTTTGGGTTTAATCCAGACGATTTACCCCATAACCTGTCTCTTGCACTAGGTACCGCGAACCTATCGCCATTGCAGATTGCTACAGGGTATGCCGTGTTCTCCAACGGCGGTTATCAAGTCAAACCCTATTTGATTGATCACATTACGAATCGTCACAATAAAGTCATTTTCCAAGCCAACCCTGTCACGGTATGCGATAGCTGTACTCTGTTAGATAAGTCCTCAGATAGCGATCAACAAATGGGCTTATTTAATACACCAGAAGGCGTACGCAGCCTCCCTGTCGCACCGCAGGTTCTGAGTCCAAGTGTTGATTACATCATGTACAGCATTATGCAAGACGTTATCAAACTCGGTACGGGGCGTCGCGCTCGAGTACTGGATCGTCCCGACCTTGCTGGTAAAACGGGTACCACCAACGATGGTAAAGATGCGTGGTTCTCCGGCTTTAATGGCAAAATCGTTGCAACAGTCTGGAGTGGCTTTGATAATTCAACCAGTTTGGGGACAAACACCAATGGCTATCAAGAATGGGGGGGATCGGTTTCCTTACCAACTTGGATCGATTATATGCGTCCAGCCTTGGCGGGTACACCGCCTGCTTATATCTATAAGCCTTCCTCATTGGTTACCGTTCGAATTGATCCAAAAACGGGACAACGAGCGTTACCAGGCCAGAAAAATGCTATCTTCGAGATCTTCCGTAAAGATCATGTACCACCGCGCCGTAAACAAAGTAGTTTAGGATCAGACAGCGGGCAAGATAGTAATGCCCAGCAAGAAAAACAAACGGATAACGCCTTGGAAAACCTCTTTTAGAACAAATAGCTAACAAGAAGCAGCGACCCTTATAGGTAATGGCCTCGCTGTTTCAACAAATCGTGGATAAATCATTTGAATACGTTATTAAAATCAGAACAAGTACTAGCGCTTCTAAATGCCCATTATTCATTAGATAAGATTCAAAGCTGTCATTTAATTAGACGGAGATTTAATGATCACTATTTAGTGGAGTTAGAAAATGCTAGATATGTTTTTCGAGTCTATCTAAACCATAAGTACTACATTGAGTCCTTTGACGCATTTCAATTTGAATTGGACCTGCTAGAGCATTTACACCATGACGGTGTACCTGTTGCCAATGCTCTGAGTAATAATAATGGTGAATTACTTGGTTCTGTATCGACCCAAACTGGAGATAGAGCGTTTGCATTATTTCCCTATGCCGCTGGTAGCGAGATTAAAAGTGACACCCTTACAATAGAAAAATGTTTTCAGCTTGGCAGCACAATGGCGAAGCTACATCTTTCTGCTAACCATTTCCATTCGAAACACAAACGCTATCACTTAGATTTGAAATGTTTGCTCGATGAACCTTTAAAATTGTTTCACAAACTAATAAATGAAAAACAACCCAGCTTCTTAAATGAAAAAGAAAAAAAGATGCTAACCAATAGAATAGAGTCATTGGGAAGTATCGAAGACCTCGTTAAAGCCGTTAATAAAATACCGCTTAATCAAGATGAATTTGGAATAATTCATGCTGATTTACATACAGGGAATGTCCACTTTGAAGGTAATGAATTGATGGTCTTTGATTTTGATCATTGTGCTTATGGATGGCGAGCCTATGACCTAGCTATCTGTTTATACCTGCCCAGCGAGCAGTGCGAGGCCATGCTCAGAGGTTATGAATCTCAACGATCTATAAGTGCGGAAGAGCGAACCTGTTTACCGGTATTTTTCAAACTAAGAAGTTTATGGAGTATTGCAGATAGACTTGCAACTGAATCAATAAGAGAAGAACCACCTCAATAATATTACCTGTACTAGCTTAGGTCTGAACTAGTACAAATCAACTTTGAGAACAGCATGTTGCTTAACGATGTATCCAATACAGGTGGTACAGATCATTTCTATTAGTAACAAGAAAGCCAAGCAAATTGTTTGGCTTTCTTGTTACTGCTCATACCCTTCTTGGCAACATTACACCCACTTTTGCGCCGGTGCGTGATAATTTTGAAACGCTTCCAACAAATCTTGTGGGGTTTCCGCACGAATCAGCATCTCCACATAAGGGGCTTTGACAAAGCCTGCTTCAAACATCCGATCAACCATCGTGAATAAGGGATCATAAAAGCCTTCTATGTTATAAAAGGCACAGGGCTTTTCATGAAGGCCAATCTGCGCCCAGGTCCAGACTTCAAAAATCTCTTCTAAGGTGCCAATACCACCCGGTAACGCCACAAAAGCATCGGCCAATTCCGCCATTTTGGCCTTACGCTCATGCATGTCTTCGACCACGTATAAGTCGGTTAAATTGGGGTGCGCTATCTCTTTGTCTTCAAGGTGTTTGGTAATCACACCAATGACGTTACCGCCTGCGGCGATCATTGCATCGGCCATTTCACCCATTAACCCAACTTTCCCACCACCGTATACCACTTCAATCTCTTGCTCTGCAAAATAGGTGGCCAGTGCCTTCACACCCGTAACGAAATTAGGATTGTTTCCTTTCGCAGAACCACAATAAATCGCAACTTTCATATCCATCCTCATTCTGTTGATGTTCTATCGAGTATCTTTTTTATCATGTTCACAAGTACCAGAAACAAAAAAGACGATGTTCATCAACATCGTCTTTTCATCGTGCCAATCGCCTTGTTATGACACACAAGACGACCCATTCGGTTTACACTCCGAAGTGGTCCAGGCTCTGAAGCGGGTAAAAATCAGGATAAGGTAAAGTTGCCACTCCCGATTCAATCGCGGCTTTCGCAACCGCATCAGACACGACCGTTAACAAACGAGTGTCCATTGGTTTTGGCAAAATATATTCTTTACCGAAACTCAATGCTGCCCCACCGTAAGCGGCCACCACATCTGCGGGTGCTTCTTCTTTGGCCAAGTTCTTAAGTGCGTGAACGGCGGCGATTTTCATCTCTTCATTAATCTTGGTAGCACGAACATCTAACGCGCCACGGAAGATAAAGGGAAAGCCCAAAACATTGTTTACCTGATTTGGGTAATCAGAACGGCCTGTTGCCATGATCAAGTCATCACGAGTCGCACGGGCAAGGTCTGGATTAATTTCAGGATCAGGGTTAGAACAAGCAAAGACAATTGGATTGGGTGCCATCTTAGCCAATTGCTCGCCAGTTAAAAGATCTGGACCAGACACACCAATAAACACATCAGCGCCATCAACGGCATCGTCCAATGTGCGCTTGTCTGTCTCATTCGCAAACATCGCTTTGAATTGGTTCAAGTCATCGCGACCAGAATGAATGACACCCTTGCGGTCAAGCACAAGAATGTTCTCAATTTGCGCGCCACAGGCAATGATCAGCTTCATACACGCCGTTGCAGCGGCTCCCGCCCCAAGACAGAACAATTTTCGCTGTTTCGATGTCTTTACCTTGCAGCTCAAGCGCATTCAATAAACCAGCGGCGGTGACAATTGCCGTGCCATGTTGGTCATCATGAAAAACAGGGATAGAACAACGCTCAATCAACTGACGCTCGATCTCAAAACACTCAGGGGCTTTGATATCTTCTAAATTGATACCGCCGTAAGTATTGGCAATACGTGCTACTGTATCGATGAAAGCTTGTGGACTTTCTGATTCAACTTCCACATCAACAGAGTTTACGCCAGCAAAGCGCTTGAATAAAACGCCCTTACCTTCCATAACAGGTTTGCTTGCTAATGGACCGATATTGCCAAGGCCAAGAACCGCCGTGCCATCTGAAATGACAGCCACAAGATTACTCTTACCCGTATAGCGGTACACGGCTTCTGGATCTTTGGCGATTTCACGGCACGGCTCTGCCACACCAGGGCTATAAGCCAAGGATAAATCGCGAGCGGTTGCTGTGGGTTTGGTAATAGTGACGCTTAGCTTTCCAGGTACTGGATGTTCATGGTACTCCAGCGCAGCTTGTTTTAGATCTTCTGCCATTTTGATGTTTCCGTCTCTAATTTGGTGTTTTAATAAAAGTACAAATTGGGTCTTGATTCTGACGACATTACGCCAAGAAACGACACCTTATTATTATAGTCACAGAACAGCCTATCACATCTCTCATTCGGGCATACCCAAATCCTGTAAATCATTTGGGTGTTTGACCGACAAAATCCAAGATTTATAGCGCGATGAGCGGCTTTTTCTATGATGTTGCCAACCACGGACTTCGACGTTATGCCCTTTTAAAAAGTAAACCTTCTGGGCAGGCCAATAGTCCTCAGAACTGAGGGGTAAATGAATAACCAGATCATGATCTGTCGCTAGCCACCAACCACCTCGGTTCTTTGTGATGGACGAGATCACTACCTGCGATACAACAAAACCGCTATGCGGTCGCCACGTCAGTGATTGTGTCCAAACACCGAGCCCCGCCCTACGGGCGGTTTGCTCTGCTTGAATAAAGCAAGATTGATAAGCCACATTAGGTGGTATCGCAATACGATATCCAAGCCCTTTCGATAGTAACTGACTTGATAATGAAATACGATCTTTATCGAAAACGTAAAATAGATAACGTCCATAATGATCACGGGGGTCTTTCCCCGCCTGCAAATAGACATAATTGCCCACTAAAGCTCGTAGCGTCTGGGTCGCCGCCACAGCATAGGGTTCATTGTGGCCTTTTTTATGACCTAACTCTGGGGTATTAATGCCAATAAAACGCACTCTTTTACCATCGCTAAGATACAAAGTATCTCCATCGACTATGCGTTGCACTTTGGCGCGTTCAAGTGGGCCTTTAGCGTGACATAAGGCATTATCTGGGAGTGTCTTGGCAACCCCGGTAGTGCAAAATACAAACAAAAAAAGCGCCAAGATAACTTGACGCTTTTTCTGGAAAAACACGTTTATTCAGCCAATTACTTAGTTGAACGACGCGCTCCGAAACGTTTCTTAAAGCGATCAACACGACCACCAGTATCCAACATTTTCTGTTGACCTGTGTAGAAAGGGTGGCATTGGCTGCATACGTCGATGTGCATGTCTTTGCCAGCAGTCGAATTAAGAGTCAATGTGTTACCACAAGTACAAGTTGCAGTAATAGTTGCGTAATCTGGGTGGATATCTTTTTTCATTGCGTTTACCTCAAGTTTGGTGTGCCGCCACTTAGTCTAATAATTAGCTTTCGCCGTCTACAAATGGGCTTTCGCCTAGCCAAGCACCGCACGATTCGTTGTACAGACATTGTACAGTGGTTCCAAGAGCTGCGTATTTTAGGGATCAATTGACTAATCAGCAACCTTTTTATAGCGCTTTATCAATAAAATTCTCTCTCGCCCCCACTGGCCAGAGTAACGTACACTAGAGAGACTAGGATCCATTAGATGTATTTTTCGATATAAGGTTACGAATCCAAGCATGCAAGAGGCGCTTCTTACTCCTTACCCATACGCTCAAGTGGCGCTGCCCGTGCCCATGCGTACGCTATTTGACTATAAAATCCCTAAGGCCATGGCATTACGTCACGCCTTGCAGCCTGGTATGCGAGTGAAAGTCCCTTTTGGAAAAGGCAGCCGTCTAGGAGTCATCGTTTCCTTTAGTCAGACAAGCGAGTGGGATGAAAGCCAGCTTAAATCCCTCACTTCTTTGAAAGATGAAGCCCCTGTTATTCCGGGTGAACTCATGGCCTTATCTGAATGGGCGGCACGTTATTACCACCACCCCATCGGCGATGTGATTTTTCATGCTCTGCCCGTCTCCTTGCGAAAAGGCGAAAACGCTGAGTTTCGAACGGAAAACTGGTGGTTTGTCACTGAGGCTGGCCAAACAATCGATATTGAATTGCTCAGTCGAGCCCCTCGCCAGCAAGACTTCTTAAAAGCTGTACAACAACACCCAAATGGCATGAGCCAAAACGCCATATCCTTACTCGGTCTCATGCCGAATGCAGGCAAGTCTCTTGAAGAAAAAGGCCTAGTCAGGCGCGAACAGCGCGCTTTCAATACCGCGGGCGAAAAGCACTCTCACCAAACACAAGTCCCACCCGTGCTGAATCGTGAGCAAACCATGGCCATGGAAGAAATACTTGATATGAGAAATCGCTTTGGCGTGGCATTGCTGGATGGCATTACTGGCAGTGGCAAAACCGAAGTATTCTTACGCGTTATGGAAGAACTGATCGCCGAGGACAAACAAATCCTCGTGATGGTGCCCGAAATCGGCTTGACGCCACAAACCTTTAAGCGCTTTGAAAATCGCCTCAATACCAATATTGTACTGATGCATTCCAACATGACGGATCGAGAGCGTCTGGACGCCTGGCTGTTGTCCTCAAGTGGCCATGCCAAGGTCATTATCGGCACACGTTCAGCCGCCTTTGTGCCCGCCGCCAACCTTGGCATGATTATCATAGACGAAGAGCATGACGCTTCCTACAAACAACATGAAGGCTTCCGTTATCACGCTCGGGACTTGGCCATCAAACGCGCCCAAAATCTAAGCATTCCGGTACTGTTGGCGTCGGCAACACCTTCCTTTGAAAGCCTCGCCAATGCCTTACAAAAGCGCTTTACTTGGCTAAAGCTACGTCAGCGGGCTGGCAACGCCCACATTCCAGAAATGGAGCGTGTGGATTTACGCGGCCAAACGCTGGTTCACGGCTTCAGTGAACAGGCTCTGCAAGCCATGAAGCGCTGCTTAGATCAACGTGAACAAGTGCTGATTTTTTTAAATCGCCGTGGCTATGCCCCAACGCTCATGTGTCACGATTGTGGCTGGATTGCCAGTTGTGACCATTGTGATGTCAACCTCACCGTGCACAAGCGCGCCAATAAACTCCACTGCCATCATTGTGATGCGCAAAAGGCACTGCTTCATACCTGCCCTGAATGCCAATCAACCGAGCTTTTCACCGTGGGCGAAGGGACAGAACAAATCGAGACGCAATTAAGCCCCTTATTCAAAGACGTACCGATTTTGCGTATTGACCGAGACAGCACCCAACGCAAATCGGCGATGACGCAACTAACACAAAAAATCCATGAGCACGACCAAGCCATCTTAATCGGCACCCAAATGCTCGCCAAAGGTCATCATTTTCCCAATGTGACTCTAGTCATCGTTATGGACGCCGACGCAGGATTATTTTCCGCGGATTTTCGCGGCATGGAACGAACGGCCCAGCTCATCACCCAAGTGGCAGGAAGAGCAGGACGTGCGAAAAAGCCAGGTCATGTGTTACTGCAAACCTACCATCCTGACCACGCCGCCATCGAGTGCCTATGCACATTAGGCTATGAACAGTTTGCTTTGAGTGGCCTTTCAGAGCGTAAAGCGCTCTCTCTGCCACCTTTCTATCACCAAGTATTGATTCGGGCCGAATCCGGTAATGAGCAAGAAGCCATGCAACTCTTGACCAATATGCGCTTAGAACTTGAGCCCCATTTCCCTCCAGATATCTCTATGGTTGGCCCTTACACCGCCATTATCGTTCGTAAAGCCGGCCAACATCGCGCCCTGCTGTCACTCAAATCGGCCCAACGCGCCCCGCTTCATCAAGTGACCGCCATGATGACCGCATGGCTTGAGCACGCCACTCGCCAACAACATAAGGTTCGCTATGCGGTCGATGTGGACCCGCTGGAAACCTATTAGAAAAGGCTAAATAGGCAATCCATGGATCATTTACTTTACCTAGACTGGAAACTTAAGGATCAAGCCAGCATAATGTGCCCTATTTCTAATAAAGCCTAAACTATGTTTACACCAATCAATATTGCTGCCAAAGGAAATCGACCGAAAAAGGGTGCAACTCGCCGGACGCCCCCCCCACCAAAACGCAAAACCCCTTGGTGGTTATGGATCATTGTTCCGGTGATTCTAGTCGCCTTTATTTATGGTTTAACCAAGTTAAGTCACGTAAAACAAAAACCGGTCACTCAATCTGTCCCAGCCGCGAAACCAAAAGTCGCAAGCAAAGCTGCCCCTAAAACAGAAGCGAAGAAAGCTGAGCACAAAAAAGCTGAGGCGAAAAAGAAAGAGTCGTTTGATTTTTATAGCATTTTACAAGATAGCGAAGTCAAAACAGAACACGTTAAGGCCTATCAGTACGAGCCTCGCGGTGCACAGGACTTCCTCTACATGCTTCAAGCGGCCTCCTTTAGAAACCCTAAAGATGCGGATCGTTTACGTGCTAAGCTGATTCTATCCGGTATCGTCGACACCAGCGTGCGCAAAACCCTTAGCACGAAAGATGGTAAGCCTTGGTATCGTGTTGTCATTGGGCCATTCAATGATCGTTCTGTCATGAACCATATTGAAGATAAATTAGTCGATATGCGCATCGAGTCTTACCCTTACAAAATCAAAAAAGAAAACCAATAATCTTCGATTATTACTTTCTTCTGGCAGCGCCCTTTTGACCGTTGCCAGAAGAAAGTCTCCTTATCACAAGCAGAGAGCTGCCGCTTACAGAACCACCAGCCCCACAAAAAAATAAAGCAAAAGCCATCTCAAAAGTTCGCACATAACAAGGAAGACATTTGTCATAGTCTCCCCTGCTTGAAAATCAGCGAACTCGCCCCCACTTTGTTTAGAATCGAAACTGGAGTAGACCCATGACAACGATTTTAACGGTACGCAAAGGTAATCAAGTCGTCGTAGGCGGCGATGGACAAGTGTCTCTAGGTAATACAGTCATGAAAGGCAACGCACGTAAAGTGCGCCGCTTATATCGTGGTGAAGTCATTGCGGGCTTTGCTGGCGGTACAGCTGACGCCTTCACCTTATTCGAACGCTTCGAAGGGCAGCTAGAAAAGCACCAAGGTCATTTGGTACGCGCCGCGGTCGATCTGGCGAAAGACTGGCGCTCCGACAAGGCATTACGTCGCCTTGAAGCCATGTTGATTGTTGCTAACAAAGACAGTACTTTAATCATTACAGGGACGGGAGATGTTGTTGAGCCACAACACGGCGCCTTAGCCATTGGCTCTGGTGGCAACTTTGCCGAAGCCTCCGCTCGCGCCCTAATCGACAATACTGATCTATCGGCGAAAGAAATTGTTGAAAAAAGCCTAAACATCGCCGCCGATATTTGTGTCTTCACCAACCATAGCTTAACCATTGAAGAAATCATTATTGACCCTAAGCTTGAAGACAACTCAACTAAAAACATTCCCTCAGAAGACACTTCTGACAAAGATAATTAAGAGAGCCAAGATGAGCAGCATGACCCCAAGAGAGACGGTTAACGCGTTAGACAATCATATTATTGGTCAACAAAAAGCCAAACGTGCGGTGGCCATTGCCTTACGCAACCGCTGGCGCCGCATGCAACTCCCTGAAGACATGCGTGCCGAAATCACTCCCAAAAACATTTTGATGATTGGCCCGACAGGTGTCGGTAAAACCGAAATCGCCCGTCGTTTAGCAAAACTTGCCAACGCTCCTTTTATCAAAATCGAAGCCACGAAATTTACCGAAGTGGGTTACGTTGGTCGTGATGTAGAATCCATCATTCGTGACTTGGTCGAAATGTCGATCAAAATGCTACGCGAGCAAGAAACCGCTAAACTGCGTCATAAAGCAGAAGACGCCGCAGAAGATCGTATTCTGGATGCACTCTTGCCGCCAGCTCGTGGCGGTGATCCTGAGTTGGAAAAC
Source organism: Marinomonas sp. 63XJN7_7_ISO-PGPR-S23-202 (assembly GCF_056173505.1). Classification (NCBI taxonomy): domain Bacteria; kingdom Pseudomonadati; phylum Pseudomonadota; class Gammaproteobacteria; order Oceanospirillales; family Oceanospirillaceae; genus Marinomonas; species Marinomonas sp. 63XJN7_7_ISO-PGPR-S23-202. The sequence goes on from NZ_CM149677.1 coordinate 4,803,479, forward strand.
AACAGCACACGTCAAGCTTTTCGTAAAAAATTGCGCGAAGGCAAACTAGACGATAAAGAAATTGAAATCGATGTGGCTGATACGCCTGTTGGCGTCGAGATCATGACCCCTCCTGGCATGGAAGAAATGACCAGTCAGTTACAGAACATGTTCTCAAGCTTAGGTTCCCAAAAGACCAAAAGTCGCAAAATGAAACTAAAAGATGCCCTTCGCCAAGTTCGCGACGAAGAAGCCTCTAAACTGGTTAACGAAGATGAACTAAAAGCCCGCGCCGTCGAAGCCGTTGAACAAAATGGCATCGTCTTCCTAGACGAAATCGATAAAGTGGCAAAAAGCTCTGAGCGCTCTGGTGGTGAAGTGTCCCGAGAAGGGGTACAACGTGACTTATTGCCTCTTGTTGAAGGCTGTACGGTCAGTACCAAATACGGCATGATCAAAACAGATCATATCTTATTTATCGCCTCAGGAGCGTTCCATTTAACCAAACCATCGGACTTGATTCCTGAACTACAAGGCCGCTTACCAATTCGAGTTGAGCTGGATGCCCTCACAGTGAATGACTTTGAGCGTATTTTGGTAGAGCCCAGCGCCTCACTGACTCAGCAATACATTGCCTTGGCAGCGACAGAAAACATTAACATCAACTTCACCAAAGAAGGGATTCATCGCATTGCGGAAATCGCCTTCCAAGTGAATGAGCGGACAGAAAACATCGGTGCGCGTCGTCTTCATACCGTGTTAGAGCGACTGTTAGAAGAAGTTTCTTACTCGGCCAGTGACATGCCAGATGGTCAAGAAGTTGACATTACTGCCGCTTACGTCGATGAACAGCTAGGTGAGATTGTTGAAAACGAAGACCTTAGCCAATACATCCTTTAACCCAACATAAGCAAGAGAGCATACATGGCAACCACACCCGCTCCAACCAAGGTTCACTATCATAAGCAGTCCCGTGAATTGGAGCTGGCGTTTGCTGATGGGCAAGTATTTCGCCTCAGCGCGGAATACTTGCGAGTGCACTCTCCGTCTGCGGAAGTGCGCGGACATGGTTTAACCATCCCCATCTTACAAGTTGGCAAAAAAGACGTCGCCATTAACAATATTGAAGGGGCGGGCAACTATGCCCTCAAAATCACCTTTGATGATGGCCACGACTCTGGCCTCTACTCTTGGGATTATCTCTATAATCTCGGCCAACACTATGATGAACTTTGGCAAATATACCTAGAGCGCCTTGAAAAAGAAGGTCAGACGCGAGAAACTTCCGTGATTCAAATTCATCAAGTTTAACCCGTTGTTTTATCATCACTAGGAATTGTCATGAGCTCGCTTAGTCTGTCTGCCATTAGCGCCATTGAACGCGCCGTCAATCTTGCCCTAAAACAAGATGAACCTTCTCAAACACGTCTAAGCAAACTGGCTGGCCAGCAAATTTTCCTACATATCGAAGACTTTTCTCTGACGCTGCAAGTTCATATTCTTGAACAAGGCGTTATTTTGCATCGTCCAGAAAGCTTAGATGAAATAGACTTGGATCCTCGCCTAGACACCCTAGTTCAAGGACCCAGCTCAGCCTATCGTAAGCTGCTCGAAGGCGATGGTCTGTTCGATGGCGACTTACGTATTCAAGGCAACGCACAAGCCTTAATGACACTACACAAAGTCATGGAAAATTTTGAACTGGATTGGGAAGGTTTACTTGCCGACCATCTTGGTGATCTGCCTGCCGCCGCCCTAGCTCGTCTGCTTCGCAAGCAATGGTCTTGGGGCAAAGAAACCGCCACCACGCTTCGTCTACAACTGGTTCAATACCTACAAACCAACAGCAAACTACTACCGAGCAAAATCGAATTCAACAGCTTCGTCGACGATATGGAACGCCTTGGCACACAACTCGACCGCACCGAAGCAAAAGTCCGACTATTAGATAAAAAACGCGCTTGATAGAACGCTTACCAGATACTGGTAAACAGGTTTTCATGTTCTAGAAGGCTTGGTGTACGTCACCAGGCCTTTTTAATAACCAACATAAAATGAACTCTAAGCGGGCTTCGCTCGGCTTAAATACACACCTGCAATGGTCACAACAAAACCCGTGATTTGTACCCATGTCATATGCTCATTAAATAAGAAGTAGCTTTCGACCGCCGCTAGGGGTGGAACCAATAGCATGACGGTGGTGACTTGCGAGGCTTTCACTTTGCGCAGTAGCCAAACCATTAAGAACACGCCACCACACGATAAAACAATAATGCCCCATGCAATAAGTGCGAAGGTTTCAAGTTGTACTTTAAAGACATGTTCACCTAACACCAATGCAAAACAGAACGTCACGGCGGCGGCAGCCAAGTTTTGTATTGCCATTGATGAGAATAAATCGGAAGAAGAAATCGACATTTTCTGGTAAGTCACCCCTAGGGATAAGGATAAAATACCTAAACACGCAAACAATAAGGTGAGAAAAGAAACCCCACCATGGCTCAAATCCAGCTCAAAAACCGGACTCAAGACCAACACTAACCCCACCATACCAATCAGCATCCCTATGATGCCTTTTATCGAGGTTTTTTCTTTGATCAGCAAGAAGGCAAGTAGGGTGACTAACGCTGGCTGTAGCGCTCCAATCAGCGCCATGATACCTGCAGGTAAACCTTTCGCGATGGCCACATAGGCAAACGCTAAGTAAAAGCCATTCATCAGCATCCCTGCGATAATGTGCTTAGGTAGTTCATTCCAACTAGGAAAGCGGCGCCTTTGAAACACGGCGATAAGAGTAAAAAGCCCACCCACGCCTAAAAAACGGATAGTAAGGTAGATATTCGGATCAATTAGGCCGACTAAAAACTTACCGGTAATAAAGCCAGTCGACCAAATGAGAACCAAGAGTACATACAAGAGCGCCATATAAAATCCGTTTTAAAGAGAGGGTTCACTAGAAACAAAAGTTTACATAATCGCATTGTAAGTTTTTTATCCCGTCATTGGCTAGCCTCTCTTCCTTAAGATGGCCTATTTTATTTTCTACCAAGCCGCGATAATTTGCTGACGCGACTGTCCTAGACCAATCAAAAAATGCAGTTTGACAAAAGCCGCTTCGTAAGTCATATCTAGACCCGAGATCACGCCCGCTTCAACTAACGCAGACCCCGCAGCGTAAGCGCCCGCCGCGACACTGCCCGCTCCACATTGACTAACGTTCACAATGGTCACGCCCCGGTCGGACGCGGTTTTTAGCAAGGCAAGTAATTCAGGGTCTTTATCTGGGGCGTTCCCCGCACCATAACTTAATAAAACAGCGCCCTTCACCTTATCATTCAGCAACCCTTGCCAATGTATTGCTTGTACGCCCGGAAAGACAGGAAGAATCGTCACCGCACTCTCCTGCATCGCTGGAATGTGAATACTCATGGGAGCTTGATGAATGTCTTCAGAACGCCAACGCCAATCAATGCCTAATACGCCACGTTCTGGGTAATTAGGAGAACTAAAGGCTTGCCAATCCGTGGTGTGAGCTTTGTGTGCTCGATCCCCTTCGATCAATCGACCAGCAAAGAAGAGAAACACACCTTGAACCCCTTCTTCACATGCTGAAATGGCCCCCATGACATTGATCATGGCGTCTGTACGCACTTTATACATAGGGACTTGTGATCCGGTCAGGATAATAGCCTTGTCACTATTGGCAAACATCAAAGACAAAGCACAGGCGCTATAGGCCATGGTATCCGTGCCATGAAGAACGATAAAGGCATCAAACTCATGCCATTTATTTTTAATATCATGGGCGATATTTTGCCAATCTTTTGGTGTCGCGTTAGAAGAATCAATCAAATTCTCATAACGTTGAATCACAAATTCATGCACGAATTCGTCCGATTCATTGAGATGCTGGCTTAAGTGATCGGCAAAAGCGGCGTCAGGCACTAAACCATTATCAGAAGGTACCATGCCAATGGTGCCACCAGTGTAAGCAATATAAATTTTCATATTGGTCTCAAATTATGTGATAGCCAAAGAAACACGAAAAACAAAAAGGCGCGTTTCCCCATGAGAAAAGCGCCTTTTAACGAGGTATGAATACAACAATTTCTACCTCATACCATGACGGACAAACGCCTCGTTAGCGACTACATACGCTCCAAGGTCTCAATACCCAACAAGTTCAAGCCTTGCTGCAACGTCGAGGCGGTCGCCAATGCCAATTGCAAACGGCTGATTTTCACATCGTCTTGGGCATTCAAGATTGGGCAAGCTTCATAGAAAGTCATAAAAGTACCCGCCAAGTCGTATAAATACGCACTCAGAAAATGGGGCATCCCATCGTTCACCACTTGCTGAATCGCTTCTTCAAATTGCACCAATTGCATCGCAAGCGCCCGTTCTTGAGCCTCTTGGATTACGATATCACCTTGTAAATCATCAATCTTCATTTCTGAACGACGTACAATGCTGGCCACACGAGAGTAGGCGTATAACAGGTAAGGGGCGGTATTCCCCTCAAAGCTCAACATACTGTCCCAGTTAAACTGGTAGTCGCTGGTGCGGCTTTTCGATAAGTCAGCGTATTTGACTGACGCAATGCCCACCACACGACCAATGTTACGCTGCTCGTCTTCTGGCATGTCTGGATTTTTAGACGCCACCAATTTGAAAGCACGCTCTTGCGCTTCTTCTAACAAAGCCGACAATTTTGCCACACCGCCAGAGCGCGTTTTGAAGGGTTTGCCATCGCTGCCCATCACGGTACCAAATGGCATGTGTTCAAGACGAGCGTCCTGTGGAGCAAAACCCGCTTTACGAGATAACGTGAAGATCTGCTGGAAATGCAAGGATTGGCGAGCGTCGACGAAGTACAAACAACGATCGGCTTTTAATGTATTGTAGCGGTAGCGCACGGCTGCCAAATCGGTCGTTGCATATAAGAAACCACCACCGCTTTTTTGCACAATAATCGGGGTAATTTCACCGTCTTTATTGGCAAACTCTTCCAAGAAGACACATTGTGCCCCATTGGATTCGGTTAATAATCCTTGTGCTTTTAAATCATCGACAACCTGTGGCAAATCATCATTATAAGCACTCTCCGGCATCACATCTTTTCGTGTTAAAGAGACACCCAACATGGTGTAGGTCTCTTCACAGTGATTCAGCGAGATATTGATAAACTCATCCCAAAGCGCCAAGCACTCTTTATCGCCAGATTGCAACGCCACCACTAATTCACGGGCACGATTCGCAAACTCAGGATCTTCATCAAAGCACAGTTTGGCCGCTCGGTAGAAGGTTTCAAGATCGGACAGTGCCATACTGACTTGTTGGTTTTCGGCACGCAATCGCTCCATATACGCCAACAACATACCGAATTGTGTGCCCCAATCGCCCACATGGTTCTGACGAATCACCTTGTGCCCTAAGAATTCCAAGGTGCGAACCACTGCATCCCCAATCACGGTAGAACGCAAATGACCGACGTGCATTTCTTTGGCAAGGTTAGGCGCAGAGTAATCCACTACCACGGTTTCTTTGTTGTCGGCCATCGGCACATCTAATCGATCGCTGTGACGCAAACGCATCAACGCTTCACTCAACCAAGTATTTTTTAGAAAAATATTAATAAAACCTGGGCCTGCGATTTCGACTTTGTCGGCAAGATCGTCCAGTTCAAGCTTTTCTAATACTTGCTCCGCTAATTGGCGAGGGTTCATCTTTAACTTTTTCGCCACCCCCATAATGCCATTAGCTTGGTAATCACCAAATTGCGCTTTCGCCGATTGACGAACCAGTGCGGGGGCGTCTTCAGGTGCACCAACTGCCACCATAGCCGCTTGAATACGTTGATTTAACAAAGTTTGAATGTTCACAGGAAACCTTTAATGCTCGACTTAATGCACAACATTTTGTGCCGAATCAGAACCACACAACCCGTGTTTTGCTCTGGCAAAACACGGGTTGTGTGGCATGTTATAAAATTAGCTTAATAATAACCGATTTTTGCCTAGTTAGCGAAAAACAGCTTACAAGCTGGATTGTCATTCTCATCTTGGTAAGGATAACCCAACTCGTCTAAATAACGGGTCACATCGGTTTCCTCACCGACGGCTTGTAGTCCCACCAATACACGACCATAGGCATCCCCATGGTTTCGGTAATGGAACATAGAAATATTCCAATGACCGCCCAGCGTATTGAGGAATTTCAGCAACGCACCTGGGCGCTCAGGGAACTCAAAACTGTAGATCAATTCGCCCTTATCGCTGTGCAGGTGTCCACCAATCATATGGCGAACATGCACTTTGGTGGTTTCATCGTCGGTCAAATCGATGATTTCATAGCCTTTCAAATCGGCCAATAATTCTTTGCGACTATGTGGACTGCCACCCAACGCCACCCCCACAAAAATGACCGCTTGGTTATCATCACCGTAACGGTAATTGAATTCTGTAATATTGCGCCCTACTAGTGCCTGACAGAAATCTTTAAAACTGCCGGGCTTTTCAGGGATCTTAACCGCGATGATGGCTTCACGTTTTTCCCCCAACTCGGCACGTTCTGACACGTGGCGCAAACGGTCAAAGTTCACATTGGCCCCACTGTTGATCGCAATCAGCGTTTGTCCTTTCGCCCCTTCACGCTCAATATACTTTTTCAAACCAGCAAGCGCACATGCACCGGCCGGCTCGGTGATAGAACGCGTATCATCATAGATGTCTTTGATCGCTGCACACATTTCATCTGTGGTCACGGTTATCACTTCGTCCACCGTATCTTTGGCAATGGCAAAGGTGTTTTTCCCGATTTCAGCCACAGCAACCCCTTCCGCAAAAATCCCCACAGTAGCCAAGCGAGTGGGCTCGCCTTTTTCCAAAGCGATTTTTAGGCAAGCAGCATCTTCTGGCTCAACGCCAATAATTTTGATCTCTGGACGCAGATATTTGATATAAGCGGAAATCCCTGAAATTAAGCCACCACCGCCAACAGGCACAAAAATCGCGTCAATGTTGCCTTCATGTTGATGCAAGATCTCCATACCAATGGTTCCTTGACCCGCAATGGTGTCAAGATCGTCGAAGGGATGCACATAGACTTGGCCCGTCTTATCCATAATTTCGCGAGATTTGGCAGACGCTTCATCAAACGCATCACCGAATAACACCACTTCGGCGCCATGGTTACGCACCGCCGTCACTTTGACTTCTGGCGTCGTCGCAGGCATGACAATTGTCGCTTGAATACCAAGTTTTTTGGCCGCCAAAGCCAATCCCTGTGCATGATTACCCGCCGAAGCGGCAATCACGCCACGAGCGCGTTCTTCGGGTGTTAACTGACAAATTTTGTTGTATGCCCCACGAATTTTGAAAGAGAAGACTGGCTGCAAATCTTCTCGCTTCAAAATAATCTCATTGCCTAATCGAGTCGATAATTGATTGGCACGAGACAGTGGTGTTTCCACGGCAACGTCATAAACGCGCGCCTGTAGAATCTTTTTGATCATGGTATGAGGCATAGTGTGTCCTAAATGAAAAATAAATCGACAACGCAACATTCTTGGTGACGCCTACGTTGTCGCTGCTAGTCAAAAAAACTGAGTAGGAAATATACTCTTTTGGCTCACTTCACGCAAAGGCCGATCCCCCCTTAGACACCATCAAAAGCGCAGAAAATCGGTAAATACGAGGCTAACAATAGACAACTGAAGCACTTATAATACCCCCACCATCAGAGGAGGCTTATTTGTCATAATAATGCCCCAAAATCATGTGTTCTTTGCCCCCCTCACACGTGGCAAGTGCAAAGAACGCTTATCTCTTATAATAAAAGACAAGGCGAAACGACCCATGACGCAAGATGAATTAAAACAAGCCGTCGCTGAAGCGGCAATCGAGCACATTCTCCCTATGCTACAAGCCGATACCATCGTCGGTGTCGGTACTGGCTCCACCGCCAATCTGTTTATTGATGAATTGGCCAAACACAAACATCGTTTTGATGGCACCGTCGCCAGCTCTGAAGCCTCAGCGCAGCGCCTAAAAGGCCATGGTATTCCTGTTTACAGCCTCAATGCCGTCAACGAAGTACGTGTTTATATCGATGGTGCCGATGAGTCAGACCATCATTTAAACCTGATCAAAGGCGGTGGCGCGGCGCTTACCCGTGAAAAAATCGTGGCCGCCTGTAGTGATCTATTCGTCTGCATCGCGGATGAGTCAAAATTAGTGGATGTATTGGGAGCCTTCCCGCTGCCAATTGAAGTCATTCCAATGGCACGCGGTCATGTGGCTCGAGAACTGGTCAAACTGGGAGGAACGCCTGTTTATCGTGAAAACGTCATTACCGATAACGGTAACCAGATTTTAGATGTCTACAACCTCGACATCCTCGATCCCGTGGCACTTGAGAAAAGCATCAACAACATCGTAGGCGTGGTGACCAATGGCTTATTTGCCGCCCGCCCAGCAGATGTATTGTTATTAGGCACCAAAGACGGCATCAAAACCCTGAAAAAATAAATCAGACAAAGCCTTAGATTCTCTATCAAAGGCTTTGATCTCTTTCAATTAGCTTACTTCGTCTAGAACCAGCGACTCTTACGCATAACCAGAAATTGAGTGGTGCCTAACAGCGCCAACGCACCACAAAAAATCCAGAACGCGGCACTATTATTTGTGCCAGGCATGCCACCGATATTGATACCAAACAATCCGGTCAGAAATCCTAAAGGCATAAAAATACCTGACAATATGGACAGAACATACATACGCGCATTCATCTTCTCAGATTGCGCGTTCACGAACTCTTCCTGCATCAAAATACAGCGTTCACGCAGTGAATCTAACGCCTCAACATAACGTGTCAGTTCGTTAGCCGCTTCTTGCACCCGAACCAGATGATCTCTTGTCATCCATGTCTGGAATTCCACTATCAATTTGTTAATGGCTTCCTTTTGCGGAACAAGAAAGCGTCGTAAACGAATCGACGCCAAGCGTCGCTGTACCAACTCGCTACGCTGATCTGCTTCGATGCGCTGGCTCATATTCTCTTCTAAATCATCCAGTTCATCTTCGAGGCCATCAATCACCGATGCCATGCGGCTAATCAAGGTATGCGTCAAAGTCGACACTAAATCTGCTGTACTCACTGGCCCTTCATTATTCTCCAAGTTCTCGATCACATCTTGAACCGATAGTAAGCGGCGCTTGCGAACGGAAATAATAAAGTGTGGTGTAACCCAAAGGCGCAAAGACACCATATCGGACGGGTCAGAACCGGGGTTGAGGTTAACACCTCTAAGCGTTAACAGGATCCCCGCTCCCATTTTCACCAAACGGGGCCGTGTTTCATCCGCAAACAAGGCTTCCACCAAGCTGTATGGCACATCAGGCAATGAGGCGAACCAGTCTTTTGCTAAATCATCACTTCTGTCCATATGTATCCAACGGCTCCCTTCCTGCGGCAAGGCAACGGGAAGATCGCTTGCTGCTAATACCTTTGCCCCACCAGAACCATCCAACTCCAGATTATACAAAACAAACTCAGACATAGCGTTTCCTTAAACGATTCTTTCACCGTAACCCAGTCAAGATAGCCTAGTCGAAATACAAAGCCATGAACAATTATTTTACTGACAACTCATCACTTGGCTGACACCTTCCTCAGGCAATGGCATAATTTCTACATTCTCTAAAAACAAGGAAAAGCAGACCATGCAAAACCTATCTCAAGTTTTAGCAGCCAGCGCCACCCCTGAGTCGTTACAATCCGTTCTGAACGTCACCGTCAGTACCTGTGTCGATATTTCCAACGCACTCAAAAAAGGCTCTCTTGCTGGCATTTTAGGCATGGCTGGCAACGAAAACGTTCAAGGTGAAGAACAGAAGAAACTGGATGTCATTTCCAACAACATGTTAAAAGACGCTCTTTTAGCTTGCCCCGCAGTTCGCGCCATTGCCTCTGAAGAAGAAGACGACATAGTGCCCGCCAACACCGATGGCGAATACCTAATCGCCTTTGACCCGCTCGATGGTTCATCCAATATCGACATTAACGCCATGGTCGGTACCATTTTCTCCCTCTACCGCCAAACTGGGGATAACCCTGCGACAGAACAAGACTTTTTGATCCAAGGCAAAGAACAAGTGGCCGCTGGCTATGTCCTCTATGGCCCATCCAGTATGCTAGTGTTAACGACTGGGAAGGGTGTCAATATGTTTACCCTCGACCCTGATACTCATACCTTTTTACTCACCAGAGAAAACGTACAAGTCGCCCAAGACACCCAAGAATTTGCCATCAACATGTCCAACCAACGCTTCTGGGCAAACAGCATGCAAAACTATGTGAACGATCTCGTCGCTGGAAAAAATGGTAGTAGAAACAAAGACTTCAACATGCGCTGGGTAGCCGCTATGGTCGGCGATGTACACCGCATCTTATGCCGTGGTGGTATCTTCATCTACCCGTGGGACAACAAAGACCCAAGCAAACCTGGCAAACTACGTCTAATGTACGAAGCCAACCCAATGGCCATGCTGCTAGAGCAAGCTGGCGGTAAAGCCCACACTCATACACAGCGTATTCTAGACATCCAACCAGAAGCCATTCACCAACGTGTGGCCGTGATTTTAGGTGCCGCCAACGAAGTGGATAAGTGCCTAAGTTATTAACAGATCAGAAATAATAAGCGCTTTTGAGCTCATTGTGGATAGGTTTATTAAGATTGGAAAAGACGCCGAGGAGCGTCTTTTTTGTTGAGGATAGAAAATCAACATCAGATAAAACTAAGCCTATTTCACCTCAGCCATTTGAACGACTCAGCTAAAAATTGGTCGGCATTCTCTCTTACAATCTCACCATGAGACATGACCAATATTTTTGGACACCAATCGAATAACCGCTTGAAGTGTTTGCGAGCATCAGACTTACCAAATATAAAGCTTAAACGCCAATCTAAAGGAGTTTTCCCATTAGGCGCAAGAATACCAACGCATTTGGCAACCCCCCTTTGCCAATAAGTAAAGTCCTTACCTGAAAAGTTTTCGACCAAATCCGTGACAATTAACGTGCCTGAGGCTGTATGGTAAAACACACACTCTTCCATTAAAGGGGACCCAGAAAATAACTCTTGCTCAATATCCGCCCCCCAAGCCCAATCTTGAATAGTATTAAGAGAGCCATGGAAGGAAATATCACGACGCTTTTTGATCACCTCATTTGTACCATAGACTTCAGCATTTGGATAAAACGCGATCCATTCAGGTAAGAAGAGGTGATGTAGATGATTAGGGGCAATCAAGTATTTAACGCGACCTAAACCCTCAAGTTGCGCTTTGATTGAGTCCGACAGCTTAATTGGGCTATGAACCCAAAGCTCACCGCTCGTTAATCGAACCACTGTCATCCGAGTGGAAAATGGCAACCCCAAGAATTGAACAGAGTCACCATTAAATATCCATATGTCATCTGCTAACTTTTCCATACTCCTCCGATCCTATCTGCATAATAATTTATCATGAGAACTCGCCTCAGACTTCACCGATTAGCGTAAAGCCAGCGCCATGACATATCAAGTGGGGTAAGCTCTGGGCTTGCTTTGTGTGGAGTCATGCTAACGCTCGAAATTTCATGCGTTTGTTAGATGGTCACTCATTCTCAGGCGGTGGTCTTTCAATTCCCCTGTCTCATCAAATTCAAAAACGGAGAATTGAGCATTTTTATATAACGTCTTTATTCATTTAAAACATTAGTTGAAAGGGTTAGGGGGAAAAAATATATCCTTCCCCCTATATCCAATAAAAGGCTATTTTTTTTGAAGTAAGACCTATAAATAGCTAGATTGTCTTTCTACTTTTTAGCATAAGGCCCCTTGAGCAAACCTCTATTAGCAGAATTAATGGCAGCGTTATTTGCAGTACGAGCAATGACAGGAGTGTGATCAGAAATGGATCCAGCAATTTGGTTAACGACCGCGCTAATCAACATTCCGGCAAGACTACTATTTGAAGAATTATTATCAGTAGAAGCATGAGCACTTGCATCCCATAATAAGTTCCCAGTACGTGCATCTACTAATCTCATGGTAACGCTAACCACAGTGTCCGATGAAATCACATTATACTTTTGTCCCCAATCATTAATTTCCACATAGAGCACCGCATCAGCACCAATGTTTTCATAAATCTTATCTAGCGGAACCTGATTCATTTCTTCTGGTGTAGGTAGCCCATTTTCCTTCATAAAATTATCAATCACGGCAACAGGAAAAACATAATAGCCTTTCTCTGCTAAAGGGCGACTGATAGTAGAGAGATAAATATAGGGAGCATTTACCTCTACCGTATTATTTTTTGGCGGAATAACAACAATCGATCGAGGCTTAGCAGCAATTAATGCATCGTAATTATAAGGAGTAGGCGTTGCACAGCCAGTGATCAGTAGATTAATACCTAGCAGTGCACATAAACTAATTCTTTTCATTATACTCATTGTTTCTGCGCTCCTTTAAGGCGATTCATCATGCCATCAATTAAGGTATCAGACTCTGGGTACATCGTTTTTTCAGTCAAAAACTCAGCCCTAGATTGAGCTAAATTACCTTGTAGAGCATACATATAACCAAGATGGGCATGTATACCCGGAGCAACAGGCTTACCGTTAGCTTCTGCCTCCTGAATCGTCGCCGTCAACTTATCGATCTGGGTAGTTGGGTTAGCACTACCAGGTTCAACATACATGTCATAAATCAAGCCTTCGTAACTGCCCCAATAAAATGTACTTTTGTTAGTGCTAGCACAGCCAACAAGAGACAAAGCCAAAACGGTTGTCGCTAAAATAGCGTAAATTCTTTTCATATTAGTTTACTACTGGCGTCCATTTTCCATTATTAATATCACGAACCATATTGTTAACAGCTTCGGTTATAGCAAAATTCAACACTTTACCATTCAATGTCGCATCATATCCTGCTGTAGAACCAAACCCTACCACCTCGCGATTGTTAAGTTGGTATTCTCCTGCTGCTTGGGTTGAAAAAACAATTTCACCGTTTTGTACATCGACTATATTTAGGCTGACTTTAGCATACGCTGTTTGTGTTTTACCTGATCCTAATATACCAAAGAGCTGTTTATCTCCTGTTACTTTACGGCCAAACTCAGTAACGTCACCGGTAATGGTATAGCGTGCACCGACCAATTTTTGTTTTACACCACTTAATTTGGCTTCTTGTTTAAGTGTTTCAAGATTCTCTCTATCAACCACTATAAAGCGATTAGTTTGCTGCAAATGCGTTTTTAAAATGGTTTTAGCTTGGTTGCCTAACTTATTATCCCCAGAAGAGAAAAGCCCTTGCATGTAAGAAGAGCGATTTTGAAAATTTCCTACTACTAGTGTCGTTTTCTTGCCTTGATAATCTGTATTGTAACTAGCGACCGTTTCTGACTTAACAAGATGATGGGATTGCTGAGTGGAACAAGCAGTAATAGTTAAAGAAGTAACCACTGCCATAGCTAAAACCGAGGTTTTAATAAGAGGCTTCATTGCGTCTATATCTCCATATTTACAAAAAACTTGCATATTCTAACCATTTATTTTTCAAAATTCTCTCTTTATATACAAATAAAAGACTATTTTCTTATCTATTTAGACTCTCATATGCTTTTTTAATAAGAAAAAAGGTTACCGAGAAATTTGGTCATCAACAATTACAAGCGCAGCGATAAGTACAAGAAAGATGGGTGAGATTCGTTGATTTAAAGCTTCATTTTTGAAAATGATAAATCGAAGACGACTTATCGTCATCCGGTCACATACCGTCCCATAAAGAGCCCCACACGACCATCGGTGATGGTGATGCTCCAGAACGAAAAAACCCCACCCTGCTTAGCAGGATGGGGTTTCTCTTAATTAAATCTTGATAACGACCTACTCTCACATGACTTTCTAATTCAATCAAGCCCACACTACCATCGGCGATAGCAAGCGCCTGCGGCGAAAAAAGAGTCACTTCTGAGTTCCGAGATGGGATCAGGTGGTTCAACCCGGCTGATGGTTTAGAACGTTTCTTGAAACGAAAAAAAGCCCTGACAGCATAAGCTATCAGGGCTTTCTCAAATTAAATCTTGATAACGACCTACTCTCACATGGGATCTCCCACACTACCATCGGCGATGGCACTTTTCACTTCTGAGTTCGGGATGGGATCAGGTGGTTCAATGCCTCTATGATCATCAAGAAAACTGGTTTGTTTTATTAGCAATCGTCTAATAAAACCAAATTTTCAAGTGCCTAAATATAGATTAGGACTTCTAAATATAAAGCTTGACGGCGACCTACTCTCACATGGGATCTCCCACACTACCATCGGCGATGGCGCTTTTCACTTCTGAGTTCGGGATGGGATCAGGTGGTTCAACGCCTCTGTGACCGTCAAGCAAACTCGTGTGCGCAATGCGCAAATTCGTTTACTTGTCTCTGTTAACAATTCATTTTGAAATAGCGACAATCAAGCGTTAAACCGGATCGTATTCTGTGTCTTTTGTGTGTCTTACGACCTCCATGGAAGGAGGAAGTGCTGGAATGGTCAGGAACCATCTCCAGTAAAACCACTTTGGTGTTATATGGTCAAGCCTCACGAGCAATTAGTATTGGTTAGCTCAATGCCTCACAGCACTTACACACCCAACCTATCAACGTCCTCGTCTCGAACGGCTCTTTAGGGAACTTATGTTCCAGTGAGATCTTATCTTAAGGGAGGCTTCCCGCTTAGATGCTTTCAGCGGTTATCCCGTCCGAACATAGCTACCCGGCAATGCCACTGGCGTGACAACCGGAACACCAGAGGTTCGTCCACTCCGGTCCTCTCGTACTAGGAGCAGCTCCTCTCAAATCTCAAACGTCCACGGCAGATAGGGACCGAACTGTCTCACGACGTTCTAAACCCAGCTCGCGTACCACTTTAAATGGCGAACAGCCATACCCTTGGGACCGGCTTCAGCCCCAGGATGTGATGAGCCGACATCGAGGTGCCAAACACCGCCGTCGATGTGAACTCTTGGGCGGTATCAGCCTGTTATCCCCGGAGTACCTTTTATCCGTTGAGCGATGGCCCTTCCATTCAGAACCACCGGATCACTAAGACCTACTTTCGTACCTGCTCGACGTGTCTGTCTCGCAGTTAAGCGTGCTTTTGCCTTTACACTCTATGCATGATTTCCGACCATGCTGAGCACACCTTCGTGCTCCTCCGTTACTCTTTGGGAGGAGACCGCCCCAGTCAAACTACCCACCACACAGTGTCCTCGATCCGGATTACGGACCTGAGTTAGAACCTCAAACATACCAGGGTGGTATTTCAAGATTGGCTCCAATAGAACTGGCGTCCTATCTTCAAAGCCTCCCACCTATCCTACACAAGTAGGTTCAAAGTTCACTGTGAAGCTATAGTAAAGGTTCACGGGGTCTTTCCGTCTAGCCGCGGATACACAGCATCTTCACTGCGATTTCAATTTCACTGAGTCTCGGGTGGAGACAGTGCCGCCATCATTACGCCATTCGTGCAGGTCGGAACTTACCCGACAAGGAATTTCGCTACCTTAGGACCGTTATAGTTACGGCCGCCGTTTACTTGGGCTTCGATCAAGAGCTTCGCTTACGCTAACCCCATCAATTAACCTTCAAGCACCGGGCAGGCGTCACACCCTATACGTCCACTTTCGTGTTTGCAGAGTGCTGTGTTTTTAATAAACAGTTGCAGCGGCCTGGTATCTTCGACCGACTAGTGCTTACGGAGCAAGTCCTTCACACCGGCCGGCGTACCTTCTCCCGAAGTTACGGTACCATTTTGCCTAGTTCCTTCACCCGAGTTCTCTCAAGCGCCTTGGTATTCTCTACCTGACCACCTGTGTCGGTTTGGGGTACGGTTCATGTATATCTGAAGCTTAGAAGTTTTTCCTGGAAGCATGGCATCAACCACTTCACCCAAAAGAGGGCTCGTCATCAATTCTCGGTCTTAAGAGGAACCGGATTTGCCTAATTCCTCAACCTACTACCTTAAACACGGACAACCATCGCCGTGCTGGCCTAGCCTTCTCCGTCTCTCCATCGCAATATACATAAGTACAGGAATATTAACCTGTTTCCCATCGACTACGCATTTCTGCCTCGCCTTAGGGGCCGACTCACCCTGCCCTGATTAACATGGGACAGGAAACCTTGGTCTTCCGGCGGGGAAGTTTTTCACTCCCCTTATCGTTACTCATGTCAACATTCGCACTTCTGATACCTCCAGCCTGCCTTACAGCTTGACCTTCAACGGCTTACAGAACGCTCCTCTACCGCTCATCCTAAGATGAACCCGTAGCTTCGGTGTACAGTTTGAGCCCCGTTATATCTTCCGCGCAGGCCGACTCGACTAGTGAGCTATTACGCTTTCTTTAAAGGATGGCTGCTTCTAAGCCAACCTCCTAGCTGTCTAAGCCTTCCCACATCGTTTCCCACTTAACTGTAACTTTGGGACCTTAGCTGACGGTCTGGGTTGTTTCCCTTTTCACGACGGACGTTAGCACCCGCCGTGTGTCTCCCGCGCTAACACTCACTGGTATTCGGAGTTTGCATGGGGTTGGTAAGTCGGGATGACCCCCTAGCCCAAACAGTGCTCTACCCCCAGTGGCAATACGCGAGGCGCTACCTAAATAGCTTTCGAGGAGAACCAGCTATCTCCGAGCTTGATTAGCCTTTCACTCCTATCCACAAGTCATCCCCGGACTTTTCAACGTACGTGGGTTCGGTCCTCCAGTTAGTGTTACCCAACCTTCAACCTGCTCATGGATAGATCGCCCGGTTTCGGGTCTATTCCCAGCAACTAAACGCCCTATTAAGACTCGGTTTCCCTACGCCTACCCTATGCGGTTAAGCTTGCTACTGAAAATAAGTCGTTGACCCATTATACAAAAGGTACGCAGTCACGGAACAAGTCCGCTCCCACTGCTTGTACGTACACGGTTTCAGGATCTATTTCACTCCCCTCACAGGGGTTCTTTTCGCCTTTCCCTCACGGTACTGGTTCACTATCGGTCAGTCAGGAGTATTTAGCCTTGGAGGATGGTCCCCCCATCTTCAGACAGAATAACACGTGTTCCGTCCTACTCGTTTTCATGTCTAAGGCGTTTTCGTATACGGGGCTATCACCCTTTACAGCGATCCTTTCCAGAATCTTCTACTAACACCAAAGCCACTTAAGGGCTAATCCCCTTTCGCTCGCCGCTACTCAGGGAATCTCAATTGATTTCTTTTCCTAAGGGTACTTAGATGTTTCAGTTCCCCTCGTTCGCCTCGTTAAGCTATGTATTCACTCAACGATACCCGCAAGCGGGTGGGTTTCCCCATTCGGACATCTCGGGATCACAGTTTGTTTATCAACTCCCCCGAGCTTTTCGCAGATTACCACGTCCTTCATCGCCTCTGACTGCCAAGGCATCCACCGTGCACGCTTGGTCACTTGACCATATAACCCAAAGTAGTTTTTAGAGTGAAGTTACCTTCGCTCTCTACTTAAGTCACATACCAAAGAGCTTTTGTCTCTCTCTGGATTTACGATATTAGATCGTCACCCTCTCATCAGAAGGAAATAAGATGAGAAAAGTGCAATCCACCGGTTTGACGCTTGATTATCGTCTATTTCAAAATTCGAATTGTTAAAGAGCAAGTTTAGTGCAAAGCACTAAGTCAGAAACTAAAATGCATCTCATCACTCACCCAAAGGCGGAATGTGCTGCTTTAGCGTCTTGCTTAGGACTTTATCCTAATGCTTTTAAGATAGGGATCAGATAATTTGTGTGAACGCTCACCAAGCCTTCTATCGTTTAAGGAGGTGATCCAGCCCCAGGTTCCCCTAGGGCTACCTTGTTACGACTTCACCCCAGTCATTGACCACTCCGTGGTAAACGTCCCCCCTAAGGTTAGACTATCTACTTCTGGAGCAATCAACTCCCATGGTGTGACGGGCGGTGTGTACAAGGCCCGGGAACGTATTCACCGTGACATTCTGATTCACGATTACTAGCGATTCCGACTTCATGGAGTCGAGTTGCAGACTCCAATCCGGACTACGACGTACTTTTTGGGATTCGCTTACTCTCGCAAGTTCGCTGCCCTCTGTATACGCCATTGTAGCACGTGTGTAGCCCTACTCGTAAGGGCCATGATGACTTGACGTCGTCCCCACCTTCCTCCGGTTTGTCACCGGCAGTCTCCTTAAAGTTCTCGGCATTACCCGCTAGCAAGTAAGGATAAGGGTTGCGCTCGTTACGGGACTTAACCCAACATTTCACAACACGAGCTGACGACAGCCATGCAGCACCTGTCTCACAGTTCCCGAAGGCACAAACACATCTCTGCGTTCTTCTGTGGATGTCAAGAGTAGGTAAGGTTCTTCGCGTTGCTTCGAATTAAACCACATGCTCCACCGCTTGTGCGGGCCCCCGTCAATTCATTTGAGTTTTAACCTTGCGGCCGTACTCCCCAGGCGGTCTACTTATCGCGTTAACTGCGCCACTAAGTCATTACAACCCAACGGCTAGTAGACATCGTTTACGGCGTGGACTACCAGGGTATCTAATCCTGTTTGCTCCCCACGCTTTCGCACCTCAGTGTCAGTATCAGTCCAGGATGTCGCCTTCGCCACTGATGTTCCTTCCTATATCTACGCATTTCACCGCTACACAGGAAATTCCACATCCCTCTACCGTACTCTAGCCTGCCAGTATCCGGTGCCATTCCAAGGTTGAGCCCTGGGGTTTCACATCAGACTTAACAAACCACCTACGCGCGCTTTACGCCCAGTAATTCCGATTAACGCTCGCACCCTCTGTATTACCGCGGCTGCTGGCACAGAGTTAGCCGGTGCTTCTTCTGGAGCTAACGTCAAAATACTTGGCTATTAACCAAGCACCCTTCCTCACTCCTGAAAGTGCTTTACAACCCTAAGGCCTTCTTCACACACGCGGCATGGCTGGATCAGGGTTCCCCCCATTGTCCAATATTCCCCACTGCTGCCTCCCGTAGGAGTCTGGGCCGTGTCTCAGTCCCAGTGTGGCTGGTCATCCTCTCAGACCAGCTAGAGATCGTCGCCTTGGTGGGCCTTTACCCCACCAACTAGCTAATCTCACGCAGGCTCATCTAATAGCGGAAGGTCCGAAGATCCCCTCCTTTCCCCCTAAAGGCTTATGCGGTATTAGCATGCGTTTCCACATGTTGTCCCCCCCTACTAGGCAGATTCCTACGCGTTACTCACCCGTCCGCCGCTCGTCAGCAGGAGCAAGCTCCCCTGTTACCGCTCGACTTGCATGTGTTAAGCCTGCCGCCAGCGTTCAATCTGAGCCATGATCAAACTCTTCAGTTTAAAAGCTTGCTCACTCAAATTCTTACACTAACAATAACTTAATCGATCCATCATCAAAAATGACAAATCAACATAAAGCGAATTGACGTGTTTGACTCTCGTAAGACTTCAATTTTTTTGATCGCTCAGCGCCTCACTCAGTAAACTAAGCAAAACCCTGTCGATCTTCTGAAGGTCTCAGCGAGCGCCCACACAAATTATCTGATTATCTATTTTAAAGAGCGTCTGACGTGTTATCGTTCGGCTTGATTAGCCTGTTGTTTCAGCTAAGGGGCAAAGCGTTGTTTGCGTTGCCGTCCGTGTCAGTGGGTGCGTATAATACATCCTAGAATTTTGAGCGCAAGTACTTTTTTAGGTTTCCGATGATTTTATTTTATAAAGTCTAAAATCGTTCAATAAGCCAACAAAAAAGCAAAAATCTAGCTTAAAACTAAGCCAATATCACACATCAAGTCGTTCAGGCATTACCACTGGAAGTTGACGCTCGATTTTCATCGACTGCGGGCTTACCTCAACTTGATAGGCAATAACCTCCACGCCCTTTGCAACCACTTCGATAAAAGCTTGTGCATACTTCTTATCAATATGTGCAGCGGGTGTCACAGAATCGATTCCAGTATGACTCACACAGAAAAACATTACTGCACGATGTCCCTCTTCAACCATCTGTGCCAGTTCGTATAGATGCTTACGCCCCCGATCTGTTACCGCATCTGGAAAGTAGCCCCTTCCATCTTCTTCTAATAACGTGACATTCTTCACTTCTACATAGCACTTACGGCCGTCCTCACCCGTAAGTAACCAATCGATTCGGCTGTTTCCGCCATATTTCACTTCCGCTTTTTGCTCAGCGTAACCAGCAAGTTCTTTCACCACACCATTAGTAATGGCTTCGCCCACCAGCTTATTTGGATAGCCAGTATTGATACAAGCCAAATATTGATTATCAACTTCTACCAGCTCCCAGGTATAAGCCAACTTGCGCTTAGGGTTATCACTCTTAGAGAGCCAAACGCGTGCACGCTCTTGTTGGCAGCGTTTCATTGACCCCGTATTTGGACAATGGGCCACTACAACCTCGCCACTTGGCAACTCAATATCCGATAAAAAACGCTTATAACGCTTAATTAACTTTCCCTCTATTAAGGGCGTTGGAAATTTCACAACAATGCTCCAGCACTTTTTCACTATTCAACACAAACAAAAACGGCCCTCTTTACTATAAAGAGAGCCGCTTTATTAAACCATTAACACAGGAAGATTATTCCCACTAAGTCGCTTGTACAGAAGGTACACCCAGCGCATTGATAAAGTCTATGGCTTCTACCGCCATCGCTTCTCTATAAGATACGTCGATAAAGGTAGCCGCTATTGCTCGACGACAGACGAAATACAAACAGCCCCTACGTCAGCGCAAATTGAATTAGGTTCCGTTCACTCGTGAGATGGATACCAACTAGGAATTGCGTGGCAGCTCTGTGGGTAAAAAAACATAGCATTTTCTTATTCTCCCTTTATTATGACGAGCGACTGTGGTTGTTTTCGGTATTTATCCGTCAATCACCAACCGATACAGGATATAGATACCACCACAAAGGAACAGCAACATGGGCCCCATCCTCTAAATATCATTGGTATCCCACTCTTTACGACACAATAAGCCCATGCTGACTTGTACAAACAAATAAAGTTATCCACTCACTCTCTAATAAAATTTTATCTTATGAAAAAAGCTTTTTACCTTGCTGCTTTACTGTCACTTTTTAGCCCGTTAGCAATCGATATGTACCTTGGCCTTATGAGCGTCATCGAAGGTGAGTTTCATGCAAGTGCTTCGCTTACGCTATCTGTTTTTCTCTTTGGACTAGGCGTAGGGCAAATTCTATTTGGTCTGGTTAATGATAAAAAGGGATTGTCGTTCTTGATTGTATTTTCCTTGATCGGCTATATCTTAACCTCTGGCGCTATTTTCTTATTTACCGACTATCTTTCTTTGCTCATCTCTCGCTTTGGTCAAGGCGTCTTTGCAGGCGGTTTATCCTTGTCATCCATACTCTTTATTGATCGAAGCTTTCAAGGCAATGAAAAGCAAAAATACCTTGGCTACCAGCAGTCTATTATGAATGCCATTCCTGCTACGGCCCCAGCCATTGGTACTTTTTTATATGAGTTAACGGGAAGCTGGCGAGCCACATTTTTAGTCCTTTTTGTTATTGGCATAGCATTTCTATTTTGGTTATTGAGAAACCTTAGCATTATTCCTAAAAGTCACGCGACGATGAGCCAAAGAGCTTCTTTCAATAAGGATTATATTCGATACGGTATTATTTCCATATTAAGCTTAGGTGGACTTTTTACTTATGTCTCAGCATATCCTTTTGTTATTGACTCCATGGGGCTCAGTAAGCTTTTCTTTCTGATTGCCTTTGCTTTCAATGCTGTTTTTATCATATTGGGCGGCATTTTCTCTGGAAACCGCTCCAATCATTGGTCTTCGAAAAAGCTACTTACCTTAGGGATTTTATTGCAAGCCATCAGTGCCATGATCATATTTTTTAGTCATGGTTTTTATTGGCTTTCACTTTTAGGTTTTGCTATGTATTGTTTTTCCTTTCCGATTACAATTGCCAATGCTATGGCAATGAGCTTATCAGGTATTCATACAGGCCATGGAAAACTAATAGGCTATATAACATGCTTGCAAATGTGCGCTGGAGGATTAGGAGGGTATCTGGTCACAAGCCTGACCTTTTCAACGGCCATGTCTTTCGCCTTTTTATTGGCACTCTATGCGGTTATCTCCATTATCCTCATCCAAGGAAAAACACAATATACGACAGAAGTGAAGGAGCCGTAAGAATCAACTGCAGCGTGACTACTATCGGGTTTTGCTGGTAGGTACGAGACCCTATACGGTTTAGTGTTTTTCTCTCACCAACTAGGCAGCTTTTTGGGTGCATGGGCCGGTGGTGTCGTCTACGATTATTACGGATCATACGCCCCTATTTGGTGGACTGCGGTTGCGCTAGCGTTTATCTCCGCATTGATTCATCTTCCAATCAATGACAAACCAGTCCCTCGTTTAAATATGGCAACTGCGTAACGCTTAAAAGCACCTAGAATAGGATGTCGAGCTTCGATTTTCGGATTTAAAACTATCTAGTCAATGCCAGATATCTGGCCGTTAGACAACAAAAAGCCCGCTAGAAAGCGGGCTTGAGAGTGTTTATTGCTGTTCAGTGCAAGGTGTTACCTAACGCTGAATTATTCCCACTCAATGGTCGCAGGTGGCTTAGAGGATACATCGTAGGTCACACGGGAGATGTGTTCGATTTCGTTGATGATGCGACCAGAGACTTTTTCCAATAATTCGTAAGGAAGGTGTGCCCAGCGCGCGGTCATAAAGTCGATGGTTTCTACAGCACGCAGTGCGACAACGTATTCGTAACGACGGCCATCACCTACTACGCCAACGGATTTCACTGGTAGGAAAACGGCGAAGGCTTGGCTGGTTTTTTCGTACCAACCGGATTTACGCAGTTCTTCAATAAAGATGGCATCGGCACGACGAAGGATGTCGGCGTATTCTTTTTTCACTTCACCCAAGATACGTACCCCAAGACCTGGCCCTGGGAATGGGTGACGGTAAACCATGTCATAAGGAAGACCGAGCTCTAGACCCAACTTACGCACTTCGTCTTTAAACAATTCACGCAGTGGCTCAACCAATTGGAACTTCATGTCTTCGGGTAGGCCGCCCACGTTGTGGTGCGATTTGATCACATGTGCGCCACCGGTTTTAGAAGCAGCAGACTCAATCACATCTGGGTAGATGGTGCCTTGCGCGAGGAAGTCGACATCGGTCAATTTCGCCGCTTCGGTGTCAAAGATTTCAATGAAGGTATTACCAATGATCTTACGTTTTTTCTCAGGATCCGCTTCATCCGCTAATTTACCAAGGAACAGGTCTTCGGCATCAACACGGATAACTTTTACGCCCATGTTGTCGGCAAACATTTTCATCACCTGATCGCCTTCATTTAAACGAAGAAGACCATTATCCACAAACACACAGGTCAGTTGATCGCCAATGGCCTTGTGCAACAAAGCGGCAACAACAGACGAGTCCACACCACCCGATAAGGCAAGCAATACTTTACGATCACCCACTTGTTCTTGCATGCGTTCAATCGCATCTTGAGCGATGTTGGCAGGCGTCCATAGAGTGTCACAACCACAAATATCCACGACAAAGCGTGACAAAATACGACCACCCTGTAACGTATGAGTTACTTCTGGGTGAAATTGCACACCATAAAATTTCTTCGCTTCGTTCGCCATTGCAGCAATGGGGCAACTTTCGGTGGAGGCCATCAAGGTGAAATCGCTTGGCATTTCAATGACTTTATCACCGTGACTCATCCACACATCAAGCATGGCAAGACCATTATTCGCAATATGATCTTCAATGCCTTCGAATAGAGAAGGACCTTGATGTTTACGAATTTGCGCATAGCCAAATTCACGAATCTCAGAGCCTTGAACTTGACCGCCCAATTGCTCTGCCATGGTTTGCATGCCGTAACAAATACCGAAAACAGGCACCCCCATTGTGAAAACGGCTTCTGGAGCACGTGGTGAACCGGGCTCAGGAACGGATTCAGGTCCACCCGCTAGGATAATGCCCTTAGGAGCAAAGTCGATAACTTCTTGGTCTTCCATATCAAAAGCACGAACTTCACAGTAAACGCCAATTTCACGCACACGACGCGCGATCAGTTGTGTGTACTGCGAACCGAAATCAATAATAAGAATTTTATGAGCGTGGATATCTTGCGACATTGTTAGCCTGTCCTTTCCCCTCACCAGCCAAGATCAACTTCTGCAAGTAAGAGAGATTAATAATTAAGAGCAATAAATAAAGAAGGGGCGTCTTATACGCCCCATCTCGGTATCAATTTTGCAGGTCTAGCCGAGGTGATAGTTCGGCGCTTCTTTGGTGATGGTCACATCATGGACGTGACTCTCACGCATACCCGCTCCGGTGATTTTTGAGAACTGCGTTTTGGTACGCATGGTCTCAATATCAGCAGAACCAGTGTAGCCCATTGAAGAACGAACCCCACCCATCAATTGATGGATTACCGCAGCCATTGGGCCTTTTGATGGTACACGACCTTCAATACCTTCTGGCACCAATTTTTCCACACTACTGGAGTCTTGGAAATAACGGTCACTAGAGCCTTGAGTTTGTGACATGGCGCCTAAAGAGCCCATACCACGATAAGCTTTAAAAGAACGGCCTTGGAACAGAACCACTTCACCAGGGGCTTCATCTGTACCAGCAAGCAAGCCACCAACCATGATCACACTGGCACCTGCGGCAATGGCTTTTGAGATATCACCAGAAAAACGAATACCACCATCGGCGATCACAGGAATACCGCGTGGATTCATCACTTCTGCCACATTCGCCACAGCACTGATTTGAGGAACCCCCACACCAGCGACAATACGAGTGGTACAGATAGAACCAGGGCCGATACCCACTTTTACGCCGTCTGCACCCGCGTCAGCTAAGGCAACCGCCGCTTCTGCAGTGGCAATGTTACCACCGATAACCTGAATGTGTGGGAAACTCTCTTTTACCCAACGAACGCGATCAATCACACCTTTTGAGTGGCCATGAGCTGTATCCACAACAATGATGTCAACACCTGCATCCGCCAAGGCTTTGACGCGCTCAGGTGTGTCGGCACCTGTACCCACAGCTGCGCCGACTCGTAAGCGGCCTTGATCATCTTTACAAGCACTCGGGAACGTCGTGGCTTTGTTAAAGTCGGTAACGGTAACCATGCCACGCAGCTCAAACTCTTCATTCACTATAAGCACTTTTTCAATGCGATTTTCATGAAGCAACTTGCGAATAGAACCTGCTGATGCGCCTTCTAAGGCCGTCACAAGGCGCTCTTTTGGTGTCATGATGTCAGCGACGGTTTTGTCGTAATCTTTCACAAAGCGCACATCACGGCTGGTCACAATACCCACTAAATCGGTACCTTGAACAACAGGAACACTTGAAATGCTGTTTGCTGCAGTCAATTCCATTAATTCATGGACGGTGGCTTCAGGGTGAATCGTCACCAAGTCTCGGACAATGCCGCTCTCGTATTTTTTGACGCGGCGAACTTCACGAGCTTGCTCTTCAATGGTCAAGTTTTTGTGGACAATACCAATGCCACCTTCTTGTGCCAAAGCGATTGCCATGCGGTGTTCAGTGACGGTATCCATCGCAGAAGACGTTAGCGGAATATTCAGCTCAATGTCTTTTGTGATTTTCGTTTTGAGGCTAACATCCTTAGGAAGAACTTCGGAATAGCCGGGGACAAGCAATACGTCGTCAAACGTTAAAGCTTCTTGCACGATTCGTAACATAATGGGGAGTTTCCAATGCCAACTAGGGTGTTAAGATGGCAAGTAATTCTACTCCAATAGTCGCACTCGGTAAATCAAAACAACGAGAGATTGATGAAAAAATTTACAACCAGCCCGACACAAGAGACCGCCTTTACCGTCTCACAACTCAACCGCCAAATACAGCAGCTGCTTGAGGCCAGCTTGCCATGGATTTTAGTGGAAGGCGAAATCTCCAATCTAGCCAAGCCGAGTTCTGGACACTGGTATTTTTCATTAAAAGACGACCGAGCTCAGATCCGCTGCGCCATGTTCAAAGGCAAAAACAATGCGGTACGTTTCCAACCCAAAGATGGCGACATGGTACGACTGCGTGCTCGAGTCACTTTTTATGGGCCTCGAGGTGACTGCCAACTTGCCGTGGAAAGCATGGAATCCGCCGGCGAAGGTGCCCTACAACAAGCCTTTGAGCGTTTAAAGAATACGCTACAAATAGAAGGTTTATTTGATCTCAAGCACAAAAAACCACTGCCGACCAAACCTGAACGTGTGGCGATCATCACCTCCCCTGTTGGAGCAGCCGTGCGCGATATGGTGACCACGTTTCGTCGCCGTTTTCCCTTAACCGAACTCACGGTTCTACCCTCTTTGGTACAAGGGCAAGACGCAGCCCGCAATGTGCTTAAGCAACTTCGGCGCGCTGACGAAAGTGGTTACTTCGATGCCATTATTCTGGGGCGTGGTGGTGGCTCGTTAGAGGACCTATGGAGCTTTAATGATGAAACACTGGCCCGGGCGATTTTTGCCGCCAATACGCCAATTGTTTCAGCGGTGGGCCATGAAGTCGACTTTACCATCGCCGACTTTGTCGCTGACATGCGCGCAGCCACCCCTACTGCCGCTGCAGAGCTATTAAGCCCAGACCGCATGCAAATGATCCGCCAAATAGAGCAACAAGAAAGCCAACTAACGCGACGCATGTCACGCATACTGGAGCAAAACCAGCAACAGCTCGACTTTCTGACCAGGCGTATTCGACACCCCAAAGAGCGCATCGACCAGCAACAAAACCAACTCGATCAGCTAAAACGTCGATTACAACAAAGCATGCAACGTCAGATTCAGGATAACCAAACACGTTCAGACAATTTGACTCATCGTCTGGCAAAAAACAGCCCAGCACGTCGTATTGAGCAAAACAAACAGACTCTCCAAAATATGGATACACGCCTTGCTCGCGCCTTACAAAGCACATTGACCAACAAACAAACCGCCTTTGGACGGCTTGTGGAAAAGCTCAACCTTGTCAGCCCGCTAAACACTTTATCTCGAGGTTACGCCATCGCCAGCAAAGACAAGCAAGTCATACGCTCCGTGGCAGACGTTAGCAAAGATGATAAAATTGCCATCCGAGTAGAAGACGGCACCATCACTGCGAGCGTTAGCTCTAAAAGAAGAAACAGAAAAGCCCTTTAAATGCCTTTAAACAAACTCACTTTGGCTTTTAATTGTGTCATTTCATTCCCAATGGATTCCGTTGCGATTCGGCTCTGGTTGAATAAAGCTGTCGTATGCTGGCTCTGCTCGGCTAGCATAGACAGGTGATTATTAATGTCTTGCACCGCCACGCTTTGATTGTCCGCTCGTTCTAGCACTTGTTCATTCATATCAAACAACTGCTGCAAACAGTGATCCAATGACGACACCGTTTCATAGACTTTTTGTTGGCTCGATAGGGTTTCTTCACTGTGTTCGCAGGCGGTATCAATCTGATTTGTCACAAGGGAAGAGGCGCTGCGTAATTGCGTAATAATTTCTTGAATTTCTGTGGTGGACTGACTGGTACGTTGAGATAACAAACGCACTTCATCGGAAACAACGGCAAAGCCACGACCATGCTCACCAGCGCGAGCCGCTTCTATGGCGGCGTTCAATGCCAATAAGTTTGTCTGCTCAGAGATCGAGGAAATAACCTCCAAAACGGATAAAATTTTCTCGATATGCACATTTAGCTCATTCAAACTGCTTTGGCTTTGAGTCATATCCGTTTTGAGTGTCTGTAGATATTCAAAACTGTGCTCTACTTCACGATTGGCTTGTTTTAGTTCTTTATTACCCTGATGAGATAGCTCGCCCGCTTTGGCCGCCAATTCCGATACCCCGGCACTTTGTTCCGTAATATTTTGCGTCGCTGTGTAGATTTGCTCAACGGACTTCTGCTCCTCTTCAGACGCCAAAGACAGCTCATCCACCTGTTTATTTAGCCCCTCAACGGAATCATCCGTTGCCTCAACAGCATGGTTTACCGTCGTCAACGAGCTCTTAAGAGTGTTAAGTAAAAAATTAACAGCGTTGGCTAGCTCTCCAACTTCTGCTCGGTCTTTGGTAAGCACTTTATGGTTTAGATTCAAGCTTTCCGACACGGCACGAATTTCTTTGCTTATCAGTACAATCGGCTTAGTTAAAGATTCCACCACAAAGTATAACACTACTAAGGAAAGGGCAATGAGCCCAATAACCAACAACAACTTCGTGATAAGTTGTTGATAGATGGGGGATAATATTTGCTCAGAAGGTACCTCAATAACGACAAAACGATCCAGCATAGGCACCCACAACGAGCCTAGATAGTAATCTTTTCCCGAAATGGTTTTCTCGGTTATTTGGACTTGGCTTTTGTCCTGTAACAGGGAGGCAATATCGGCTTGTTTGATCAAGTTGATCGCGGGGGACTCCCCTTTAGCCTGAATAACACCTTGATCCGTCACCAGCATGGCTCGGCCGCTTTTCCCTATGGTCAGTTGTTTGACCATATCAATCAGCTTATCGACTTTAATCGCTAATCCTGCCACGACAAGAGGTTTGCCCGTTGAGGGATTCATCTCACGACTGCGGTAGTTAATATATAACTTTTGATTCTCATACTGCAGACTGAGCTCGTAGTCTTTATTTTTCGCTAAAAAATTAGGATAGAACGCTTTGTAAGGGTAATCAGCTAGAGGCGTGCGGAAAAATTTTTTATCGTAACCTAAATATTCCAAACCACTTTTCATATTGACCACATAAAATGTCGAGTCACTGCCGGATAACTGCTTAATGTTGCCTAGCTCATCCGCCACTAAAGGTAATCTTGATTCGTTTGCCCCTTTTTTTACCCAGTTGGCAATAAACTGGTCATTGGTCATTAACTTAGAGGCATTAATCAGCGGGGAAATTTGTTCGCTTATACGAGAAGAGAGACTGTGCAGTCGATTGGGCAACAACTCTTCTTTCAGTTGTTTAAGATCTGACTCCACTGAGGAACTGGCCCAAAGCCCTAATAACAAGGCCCCGATGGCGACCAACAATACAGATAACGCGATAAACATTCGACTTCTAACAGAAAGAACTTGCCAACTCATACACTATCCTTAGATACCTATATCCCTTAAACCTATTAAGCAAAGCAATCAACCATTGGTGAAACGTCATCAGAGATGAATTATTTTAACGGTTTGATACAAAACGTTACTCAGAACCATATGTTAATAGCAAATAAATGCTCATTCGTCACGTAAATTGAAGAAAATAAGATAAAATACAGCATCTTATAAGATAGAACGGGGCACCATCTTAAATAAACGAACCATTAACGTGGAACGGAACAAAGAGTAACTACTGTCATACTCGAAGACTTCAGCCCCCTCTGCAGGCAAAACGCCCCAAATATAGCCACAACTCATTTCTAAAAAAAGCAAAGATATCTTAATAAATGAATAATTGTGCAACCCTTGATGACTCCCTACTATCAAGGCTTAGCTAAATTGATTATAAAAATACTGCGGAGCCATATCCATGATGAATACGCATGTGGACGTTGATACCCCTCTCTCGAATAGAGCAATCTCTGATAAGAAACTCGTCAAGTTGGTTGTTGCCTCTTCCATTGGCAATGCGTTGGAATGGTTTGATCTTATCGCTTATGCTTTTTTTGCACGTACCATTTCTAAGCTCTTCTTCCCCACAGACAATGCCACCCTATCACTGATGTTGGCCTTGTTTGCCTTTGCCATGTCGTATTTAATTCGCCCTCTTGGTGCCATTGTCATTGGTAACTATGCCGATAAAGTTGGTCGTAAATCCGCAATGCTACTCACCATTTGGTTGATGATGGCAGGCACATTTTTGATCGCGGTGATGCCGACGTATCAAACCATTGGCCTGCTTGCACCAATCGGTATATTAGTCGCTCGTTTACTACAAGGTTTTTCCGCTGGCGGTGAGTTTGGTAGTGCAACGGCGATGTTGGTAGAACATTATCCTGAACGCAAAGGCTTTATTTCGAGCTTTATGTTTGCGAGCCAAGGGTTGAGTGGGTTGTTAGGTGCAGGATTTGGGTTGCTATTAACCACCACATTGACCACAGATCAACTTGAAGGCTGGGGGTGGCGTGTTCCTTTTATCTTTGGCCTTTTAATCGGCCCAATTGGCTTGTATATTCGCCGACATATTGAAGAGGCTGGAGAGTTTTCACAAAGCAAAGAAGAGAAAATCCCTCTCGTCGAACTGTTTGCCTCCAACAAGCTTGGCATATTACTCAACATTGGAGCCATGGTTCTGTCTACATCCGTGACTTACTCCATCATTTTCATGCCGACTTATACGACAAAATACCTTGGTCTAAGCAATTCTATTGGCTATGGTGGCACGCTAATCAGTTATACCGTACTTATGGTACTCACCCCTTTTGTGGGGATTTTATCAGACCGTATTGGCCGTACTCGCTTAATGATAACAGCAGGCTTACTCTTTTTTATTAGTGTTTGTCCTGTGTTTTTCTTACTGTCCCATCACCCAACATTGATTATGCTCGCAAGTGTTTTATTCTGGTTGAGTATTTTAAAGTCCATGTATTTTGGCGGCTTGCCTGCCTTGATGTCAGAGCTTTTCCCTACTCGAGTTCGCGCGACGGGTATGTCGCTTAGCTATAACATCAGCACCACGATATTTGGCAGCTTTACGCCCTTTCTATTGGTCTGGACGATCAGCGCAACTGGAGATGAGCTAGCCCCCAGTTATTACTTGCTCTTCACCAGTTTTATTAGCTTGATGTCGCTTATGGCAATCCGTAAGTACTTTACAATACGCTAATCCCATCATAAGGCGCCATAAAATAGGCGACGTCATAGTGAGGTCGCCTATTTTAGGATGGTGCAGATATTGATATTTGTTATCTCTAATTAGGCCAGTGCTCACCAAGATCCCAAAACACCCCAGCGGCTGATAACAGCCCTTGTTTTACAATACTCTCCAGAAGATGTTCGTCTGGCGCATGCTGCTTACAAGAAGGATAGGAATGAGGCATCCAAACCGTCGGCAATTCTAATACATCGGCAAAGCAGTGATTGGGAATCGTGCCGCCCAAGTTGGGTAATACAGTGACCGTTTGCCCCAACGATGTCTCCATCGATGTTTTCACAAATCCGACCCAAGGGTGTGCGGGGTCCAACCGTGTTGCATTGTAGCCACCTTCATAAAGGACTTTCACATCCCCTAAGCCCTGCTCTTCAAGAAAAGCAGTCAAATTAGCCACCAAGTTTTGCCAATCGGTTCCGGGGACAATACGTAAATGACACACGGCTTCGGCGACATTTGGAATAACACCAATAGGCTTGTTAATGTCACCCGCCCCCAACGCAATCACTTCAAGTGTATTGCAACCAAATAAACGCTCGCCGTCGCTTAATTGAGCCTCCCCCCATTGATCATTCAAAACGGGATCATTCGCACTGCCACCAATGGTTAACTCGCGCATCATCTCTGCG
Organism: Marinomonas sp. 63XJN7_7_ISO-PGPR-S23-202; assembly: GCF_056173505.1. Classification (NCBI taxonomy): domain Bacteria; kingdom Pseudomonadati; phylum Pseudomonadota; class Gammaproteobacteria; order Oceanospirillales; family Oceanospirillaceae; genus Marinomonas; species Marinomonas sp. 63XJN7_7_ISO-PGPR-S23-202. Next base: position 4,835,090 of record NZ_CM149677.1, read on the forward strand.
GCAACACCATCAGGCAAAGGCGCCCGTAAACAGGTAGCGGCGACTCGACCATCAGCGGTTGTTAAGCTGGCTAACGCATGCTGTAAACGTATGGCAGGGTTAGTAATAACACCGCCCCAGTTTCCAGAATGACGATCACCATTGCCCGTTTCACAACGCAACCGAAACTGACAAACACCACGAGAACCTAAAAATATCGTTGGTGTGCGGGCATTAAGACGGGGGCCATCGGATGCCAAAAACACATCGGCTTGCAGTGAGTCTTTGTGCTCCCGGCAAAAATGCTCCAATCCTTTTGAGCCAATTTCTTCGCTCATTTCGAACAGCACTTTGATGTTGTAACCCAGTTTACCTTGGCGTGCCTCAAGAACAGACGCTAGCGCCATAAGATTAATGGTATGCTGGCCTTTATTGTCTGCCGTGCCACGACCAAAGATTTGCTCACCAATCTGCGACAATGTCCACGGATGCGTACCCGCTTGCCACAATTCCGCCTGCCCATTCGTGACGTCTCCGTGCCCGTAAGTTAACAGTGTTGGTAACGCATCGTCTTCGATACGCTTAGCAATCAATAAAGGCGGGAAAGATTCGATAGGATTCGGGTAAATCTCACAGTCAAAGCCCAACGCCTCTAAAGTGGGTTGAATCTCCTCAATAAGGTAGAGATGCAAATGACTACTGGCCTCAGGGTTTTGGCTTTCAGTAGGAAAACGAACACGGCGTGTTAACGTGTCGATAAAAAGCCCCTCTTCTAGCGTCTGCGCAGCGAGTTGCAATGCCAATTGTCGGCCTTGACTGGAAACATCACTCATTTTTTCTCCCAAAATATCGCTTTAAATACGACATTTAGCTTAAGATGGGAGAAGCTTTACAACAATTATTAATTATATAACCGAGGCTTCGATAAAGTAGAAAGCTGATGCACGATATATCACTCAAGTACTTTCATGCCGTCGCTAAAGCAGGCTCTCTTTCGGCCGCATCAGAAGAACTGCATGTGGCCGTTTCGGCCATTAGTCGCCAAATAACCCAGTTAGAAGAAAAGCTACAACTGCCGCTTTTTGAACGCAAAGCCAGAGGTATGTCACTCACCACAGCAGGCGACATTCTCTATACTTACTCGCTTCGTAATGCCTTGGAATTTAAAAATGTCTTGGCAGAAATGAAAGGCATTAATAATATTCAACAGCAGTCCATTGCGCTGGCATGCCCTGAAGGCATGGCATGGGATTTTTTACCCCATGTGGTTGCCCAGTTTCGCCATGCCTACCCAAGCGCTCGTTTTTCGATCCAAGTCGTCGGTTCCAGTAAAGCCACGCAACTGGTCAAAGAGGGGAAAGTGGATGCCGCCCTAACCTTCAGTTTACAACCAGAGCAGGGGGTAGAAGTCACATTACAATGCCCTTCCCCCGTGGTGGCATTATTATCTAACAACCATCCTTTGGCTGAAAAAGCCTTTCTTAACATCAAAGATTTAACCGAATATCCTTTGGCATCTTCAGAGCCCGGCACAACCTTAAGCTACTTATTGGATATAGCCTGTCACGTTGAAGGCATTCACATTGCCCCTGTTCTGACCAGTAGCACAGTCGGAACAATTTATACCTTTGTATCAGAAAGTAGCGACGCCATTGCCTTATGTGGCGAGCTCACAGTGGCTCGTCGAGCCAAACAAGATAACCTTGTTATTCGCCCCATACATGCTCCCTCACTAATGCAGAGGAGTTTACAGGTACAAGTAATGTCACGGCGCAAACTCTCTATCATTATGCGCTACTTTTTAACCTATTTAAGTGATCTACTGACACAACAAGCACAGTGATATAAATACACTACAAGCCATAGCGTTCGATTTTTTTCAGCAACCCTTGCCGTGATAATCCTAGCTGACGAGCCGCTTGGCTGCGATTGTCATCACTCGCGTCTAGCGCTTGACGTATTAAACGAATTTCCAGCTCACGAACCTGCTCTTCTAAGGTTTTGTCGTCCGGCAATAGACTATTGGCGGTCGCTAATTGCTCCACGTTTTTCTGTGCTGACGTTTCGGGATAGAGTAGTTGAATATCTTCTAAGGTAATGCGACCTTGTGGGCAGATGGATACCACGCTGTCTAATGTGTTTTTTAGCTCTCGTACATTGCCGGGCCATTGTTGACGACGAAACCATTGCATTGCCTCGGTTGTGAGTTGTAACGCCTTTGACTGCTGAGACTGTAAGCGTTGTAAAAAAGCTTGTAACAGGATGGGCACATCTTCCAGCCGTTCCGCCAATGCCTGTGTTTCGATATTCACGCCCTTAATTCGATAATACAAATCCTCTCGAAAGGAGCCATCACGAACTTTTTCGACCAAATCCGCATTGGTTGCCGAGATCACTCGCACATCAATGTGTTTTTGTTCACGACCACCGACGGGGAAGAACGTCCCTTCTTGCAAGACTCGTAACAGTTTCACTTGCATAGGCAGCGGCATTTCACCAATTTCATCTAAGAACAAAGTGCCCTTATCCGCCAGCGCTAATAATCCCACCTTGTCTTTCTCCGCGCCGGTAAAAGCCCCTTTCACGTAGCCGAATAATTCACTTTCTAATAATTCAGCTGGGATCGCCCCACAATGCACTGAAATAAAAGCATGATTGGCTCGCAGGCTAGCATCATGCAGAGCACGGGAAATCACTTCTTTGCCAGTACCAGAAGGCCCTGTCACCAAGACTCTTACATTGGTCGGTGCAATACGTTCAATCAACGCTCGAACTTTCTGCGCGTTTGGGGAGAGACCTAAATAACTGGCGGCCCCCGTCGGCTGCTGAGTAGACTGTTTAAGCTGGCTAATTTCACGTTCCAATGTGGTTTTCGTAATGGCTCGACGTACCACAACGGCTAACATATCAGGGTCAATTGGCTTAGCGATAAAATCCCATGCGCCAAGGGACACCGCTTTCAAAGCCAGCTCGCGATCCGCATTGCCAGTAATGATAATCACTGGGCGCCCCTCAAAATCCGCCATGGACTCCAAAGTAAGTTGCGGATCAAAGTGTGGCGGCATGGAAAGATCCAACAGCACTAAATCGGCATCAAACGAGGCCAGCACCGCACGGGCTTCATCCAACGTCCCCGCACCTTGAACCTCATAATCTTGCCTGGTCAACCAACGACCCGCTAATTCACGAAAAGCTGGTTCATCATCCACTAAAAGTATTTTATTGGTTGCCATAGATTTCATCCATTGTTGATACTGATTGTTTATTAGATTGGGAACAGGGAAGGCTGAGTTCAAATGTCACTGGCCAGCCGAGATCGTTTCTGTGTTGAATCTCACCATGATGCGCATCAATTATCCGTCGCACAATGGCGAGTCCCAGCCCACTACCCCCTGCTCGTTTCGTCACAAATGGCTGAAACAAGGACGTTTGCAACGCGGCATCTATCCTAGGCCCATTATTATGTACTCGTACCTGTACAAACTGCGCGTTCACTGTTTTCGCTGTAATCAGCAAGCGCGGATCCGGTTGGTTGCGCAAAAAAGACACCGCATTATCAATTAAATTGTTGAACACTTGTTGTAACCGCTGGGGATCGGCTTCTAGCACTAGGTTCTCTTCAATCTCCATATCCCATTGGATCCCTCCCAACTCGGTTTGCGCCAACATATCTTGGATCAAATTTCCTATTGATATCGAAACGGGTTGCAGTGACAGCCCGCCTGAATACACCAACATATCACTGACCAAACGGTCTGCACGTTTTAACTGTGTCTGGATATGTTGACGAATGTCGGAGGACGTATCGTAAGCCGCCATGGCAATAATATTGAGGGGATTACGCAACTCATGGGCCATGGCTGCCGACAAGCCCCCAAGCTCCACTAAATGCTTCTCGTCTGAACGTTTTCGCTCGGCTTCGGCCAGAGCCAGTGAGCGCTCCAATAAGCCACAACTGGTCGAAAATAAAGAACCAAACACCTCGGCGCTCAAGCGCATTCCTGGACTGGTATCGCCCCATCCAACAAGGCTATAGTGCCAACCGTTCTCTCCTCGAGAGACAGCCAAAGAAAGCCCTCCTTCCGTGTGTGCATTAAGCTCAAGAAGAGAAGGAATGTTTAAACGAATCAACACACGGTGTCTTATCTGTCGTGAGAGTAAGTGTTCACCAATTTTCACTAGCTCTTGCCAATCTTGAGCCTGGTTGAGTTGGGTAGACCAGGTTTCTAGGACGGTTTCATTAAGCGCCGCACCAGGGTAAATCAAACGGGAGATCAGACGACTCAGCGGTTGGTAAAGCAGTGTGGCAAGTAGCACCACCACCAAGGAATAGAGCCAAAGTTGCCAACTGGGTACATTGGCTAACGCTTGCAATCCAAGGCGTCCAGACACCACACTGATGACGGCAATCAAGCATAAAATGACCAACATCATCGCGACCCAGAGCAAGGCGCGGTTAGCGAAGGCATTCACGGCTAAAATTTGATAGCGCACCACAGCGTAGACTAGCAAGAGCAAATAGGTCGGTAGCAAGAGCATGGGATAAGGAAACCAGCCAATACCAAATGAGGGAAAAACAAAACTGGTTGCAAGTAATAGTCCCCAGGCCCCAACGCCAAACATGGCCAAAATCGAGCGGCGCTTATTGCCTTTATGTCGATACCAGCCATATAACAAGACACCATGGGCCAATACCCCCAATAACACGGTGTACACCAAGTTTCCAATGCCACTACGGGTAAAAATGAAGAATGAATCCACTTGCAAGGTTTTGGTCGACGCACCGCCTTGTATCCACCAGCTCCATAGCACCACGACAACACTCGCCACATAAAACCACGGAATAGACTGCGACAAGCGCGTTAACCAAGGGGTTTGTGCTGGTCCCGAGTTCACAAAACGAATAGCAAAATGCAAAAAGAAAGTCGGCATAAAGGGGTTGGCGAGGATGATACTCACCCCCAGCACGTCATAGCCCTGCAACATAGCGACATGACCAAAGCACCAAATGGCCATCATAATGGCAAATCCGGCTAGGGCTTGCAGATCGTATTGCTTTCGAGCCCGCCATAATAACCATGCTCCGACCAAGAGGCCGCAGACGCTGCATAACAGCATGGCAATTTCGAGCATCAAAGAAAATGTCATTGTAAACCTCGTTTACACCTAAACAGAACAAAAATCGTAAACATTGTTTACACCTATATCAAGCATAAAATTTTTCTTCTTATATTTCATAAGGTTAAAGACAATTCACAGACTGGCATGGGCTTTGCTATATGCAGAACAAATAATTGATTTATCTCAATACTTCTTTAAATAATAGGATAACCGCCATGAATAATGCTTCTTTTATGACCGAAATCATCGCTTTTTCCATCATCATTTGCTTGGCAATTGCGCCGCTTGCGATCAAAGAATTGTCTAATAAAAAGTCTTAATTCACCGTTCTCATCCTAACGGATAAGCCAAGGTTTTAAGGGGCTTATCCTCCTGTTCACTGCTTTATTAGGTCAATATATGGAACATCTAAACACTGAGATGCTATCGCGAGTGCAATTCGCCTTTACCGTTAGCTTCCATATTATATTCCCCAGCATCACCATAGGGTTAGCGACCTTGATTGCGATCTGGGAAGGGTTATGGCTTAAAACCCACGACCCTCGCTATTTGCAACTTGCCAAGTTTTGGATTAAGCCTTTCGCCATTACCTTTGGTATGGGCGTGGTTGGCGGCATTGTTATGTCTTACGAATTTGGTACCAACTTTTCCAAATTCTCTGAGATAGCGGGGCCGGTGCTTGGTCCACTCTTGGTATACGAAGTACTGACGGCCTTCTTCCTTGAAGCCGGTTTCTTAGGTGTCATGCTGTTTGGCTGGCAACGGGTTGGACCAAAAGTACATTTCATCTCGACCCTTGTTGTGGCAATTGGTACCTGGATATCCTCTACTTGGATCATGGCCGCCAACTCCTGGATGCAAACCCCAGCAGGCTATAAAATCGTCAATGGCGTGTTTCATGTAGATAGCTGGATGGATGTTATTTTCAATCCATCCTTCCCTTATCGCGTTACCCACATGTTGTTGGCTTCGTTTATCACCGCCTGTTTATTGGTTGCTGGTGTGAGTGCTTTTTACTTATTGAAAAAGCAACACACGAACTTCGCCAAAAAAGGACTATCCATGACCATGTGGATGTTGCTGGTGTTGACACTGGTTCAAGTAGAAGTGGGCGACCAATCAGGGCTTGAAGTCAAAGAACATCAGCCTGCCAAGCTCGCCGCTATAGAGGGGATTTGGGAAGCAAAAGAGAGCAACGTTCCGTTACTACTCTTTGCCATCCCTAATATGAAAACCGAACAAAATGATTACCAAGTCGGCATCCCGCATTTGGGCAGTCTCATTCTAACGCACTCTTTTGACGGCGCCGTCACCGGTCTTAAAGCCTTCCCTAAAGAAGACCGACCATACGCTCCCTTGGTATTCTGGTCGTTCCGCGTCATGGTTGGTTTGGGCATCGGTATGGTAGTAATTGCCTTAGCGGCTTTGGTATTGCGTCGCAAAGGCAGATTGTATGAAAACAAATGGTTTTTACGTGCCGTGGTGTTTTTCACGCCAATGGGGGTCGTTTCTACCATTGCTGGTTGGTATGTTGCCGAAGTGGGACGTCAGCCCTGGGTGGTTTATAACCTGGTTCGTACCGTCGATGTGGTGTCTCCATTGCCCGCGCAGCGTGTCCTTTTTACCTTGATCGCCTTTGTTATTATCTACAGTTTATTGGGGCTTGTTTACTTGTACTTCATGCGCAAACTCATCCGCAAAGGGCCACCCAAAATGGCCACGCTTGAAAAGCAACTTATTGGTATGAATGCGCCAGGTTACGCCCTTGCTTGGGTAAAAAACCTTAAACATGAAGATCATCATCCGGAAGGAGAGAAATGATGGATTTACCCTTATTTTATTTCTTGGTTCTAGGCTTTGCTATCTTCATGTATGTCTCTCTAGATGGCTTTGATTTAGGTATTGGCATCTTATACCCCTGGTTCGATAAGCCAGGGGAGAGAGATCATCTAATGCAGTCCATCTCACATGTCTGGGATGGCAACGAAACCTGGATGGTGATGGGTGGTGCGCTGTTATACGGCGTCTTTCCAGCAGTGTATGGTACATTGCTGTCAACCTTGTACATCCCCTTGATGCTGATGTTGTTTGCTTTGATTTTCCGGGGGGTCGCTTTTGAATATCGCTTCAAATCCGATCGTTCTCGTGCCTATTGGGATCTTTCCTTTAGCGCAGGTTCTGCGATTGCCGCTTTCTGCCAAGGGCTTGTATTAGGCACCGTGGTACAGGGCATTCCAGCAGACTCCAGCTCCTTTTCCAGTCTGCATTGGATCACGCCCTTTACGGTCTTCACCGGCTTTGCGGTCATGGCAGGCTACGCCATGTTAGCGGCCTGTTACTTATTTATGAAAAGCCGCCACGACATCCAAGCCCATGCGGCCAACATTGCCAAAACGCTATTGGTCACCGTACTGATTGCCATGATTGTTGTCAGTGTCTGGACTGTTCTTACCCAGCCTTATATTTATCAGCGCTGGTTCTCGGGTATGAACTTTGTTTATCTTGCACCTTTGCCTTTGCTCTGCCTTGTTGCTGGGGTGATCTCATGGAAAGACCTTCACAGTCATCGCCATGAGTCCCGCCCTTTCTGGTGTGGCATCTTGCTCTTCTTGCTTGGTTTAGCAGGCTTAGTTATCAGTATTTTCCCGTACATGATTCCGCAACAACTGACCTTGTGGCAAGCCGTCTCACCTAAAACAACCTTAGTGTTTGTCTTGCCTGGGGTGTGTATTTTTATTCCAATTATTTGCCTCTACACCCTGTGGGGATACCGCATCTTTTCAGGCAAAGTAGAAGATTATCAGGAGGGTTATTAATATGTTAAAAGCATTAAAAGCCAAAACCGATAAGCTAAAGCCTTGGCAGTGGTTTTGTCTGCTGTATTTAGGTGGATTTATCGGCATCGCCATTCTGTCTCAAGTGATGAATCTGGCCATATTATTGTTTATTTAAAGATTTAGAACGACGTAATGCATCGTTCGTTTTCAACCGCAAAGGCTGCCACTGGTAGCCTTTTTATGATGAAGCCTTAATCTGTCTGTCACATTATTCGCCAATCTGTGCATAGGCAAGTTAGTGGAAACATCGTAGAATCCCCCTCTATTTCTCATACCTGCTAAAGGGATTTACCGCATGACCCGTAAAGATATGCTGTTGGCACTGGCAATTATCGTTGCATGGGGCTTAAATTTCGTCGTCATCGCTTGGGGGCTAGATGGCCTGCCTCCCATGTTACTGGGCGGGTTGCGTTTTTTGATTGTCGCTGTGGTCGGTTCTTTCTTCTTCAAACGACCCAAGACACCACTAAAATGGTGGTTTTGGTACGCTTTACCGATCAGTTTCGGACAATTTGCTCTATTGTTTACCGGGATGGAACTTGGAATGCCAGCGGGTCTCGCCTCTTTGGTTTTACAATCTCAGGCCATTTTCACCCTACTCTTTGCCGTGCTTTTCTTAAAAGAATCCGTTCGTCCCTATCAGCTACTCGCCATTGCTATCTCTGCGGGTGGTTTGGCTTTTATCGCCCTATCGAACAGTCATCATGAAATGACAGCCATCGGTTTTGGTTTAACCATTGCTGCCGCCAGTTCTTGGGCATTGGGTAATATCAGCACCAAGATAATCGGTCAAAAAGGCTATCACGCCAACGTTAACTTGGTCATTTGGAGCTGCTGGATTCCGCCCATCCCCTTCTTTCTCTGTTCTTGGTTTATCGACGGTCCAGAGGTGATCACACACAGCTTACTGAGTATAAACTGGTCGACAGCGGCAACTTTAGCCTATTTGTCTATTTTCGCCACGGTGGGCGGTTATGGTTTATGGAGTTATTTGATGTCCCGTTATTCGGCAGCCACCATCGCACCACTAAGCTTAGGCGTGCCAATCGTTGGCTTAACGTCATCGGCGATTTTATTAGGCGAAACCATCAGCCCCATGCAATGGATTGGCATCACCCTCGTACTATTTGGTTTACTGATGAACACATTCGGTGGCCGCTGGCTAAAGAAACTCAGTCAGCGTACCGCTTAAACGTCCTTTTGCAACCGAAGAGAAATTCATATTTCTAACTTGTTGCACGTCGATTTTATCCGTGAGGCGTGCAACGTAAGCCTGCCAATCAGCAATCTGAGTCACTAGGCGATTAAGCTACCGAACCATCCAAGCTAAGGTCTAAATAGAGGACATCTCAAGTATATCCTTTAGTAACATCCCATCGGCTTTATAGTAGTGATCGAGCACACTATAGTGATCTACATTAGGAACACTTGCATACTCAACGTCAAACCCCTTGCTCGATAAATGACTAGCATAAACCTTAGATTGACGATGAAACTCTTCAGACTCCAACGACCCCACTCTGATTTTTACTGGAATAGGATAATTCGCTTCTAGATGAATAGGACTTAAATCCTGTATGTCACGTTCAGACAATTGCAACACTGGCTGCAACCATGAGTGCGGAAAAGGCCTTAAATCAAATAGCCCGCTGACCGCAAGCGCCCCCTTAATCACATCTCTTGGTAAGCCATACTCACCTTCCCAATCTGTCGCCAATAACATCCCGACCAAATGTCCACCAGCCGAATGCCCAGAGATCGAAATGCGATTTCGATCAATATCCAACTGATCAGCGTTATGCCATGCCCAAGCCACTGCGGATCTCACCTGGCGAACAATCTCGGACATGCTCACTTTAGGACAAAGGGAATAATTAACGATCAGTGTCGTAACTCCCGCCGGCACCAGCTGACGAGCCACCAAGGCAAACTCTTTACTGCTACAGGCTCTCCAGTATCCTCCATGGATAAAAATATGCAAACGAGCTTTTGACTCTGCAGCTTTAAATACCTCTAGGTGCTCATCTAAAGTAGGACCAAATGCTAGCGTTTCCGGTGCTCCCAATACATCACATGTGTCATCACTTTTTTTCGCAACACTGGCTAAAATAGAAGCGGCATCCTTACCTAACATAGGGTTATATTGCTCATCTATTTCATGCTGACTGTTAAACTTTTGATACAACATTTGTCACTCCGACTATCAAACTAGGACATAAACTCAGTTCAACATTATCACCTAAAAAATACGGAATCAGAGCCAAAGAAAGTGAAGGTATAAAGGTAACTAATAACAATGCAAGTCCGCAGTTCGGCACTTTTATTAGACGGAACCACCCGCCCCATGCAATGGATTGGTATTATCCTAGTATTGTTTGGTTTACTGATGAACACATTGGGTGGGCATTGGTTGGCTCATCGTCGAGCCAACCAACTATAAAAAGATCTTTCTTTACTCTAACTCTGTGCTTTGCAAGCGGAGATAAGCGATGCTATTTTCTGTTGATGGGCTTGTTGCCAGTCGGCTAAAGATTGCTCACTTTCCTTTGCCGTTTTGGCCTCAACTTTCGCTAATATCGCGTCCACCTCATCAGCTTTAATCACGACAATCCCCTCTTCGTCAGCAATGATGATGTCGCCGTTATTGACAGTGATGCCACCACACTGAATGGGCGTTTCCAGTTTCCCTAACTTGGCTTTTTTACCCGGTTTTGGAACGTTCCCCCGTGCATAGACAGGGAACCCCATCTCGCGAACCTCTGCCACATCGCGAATCACACCATCGATAATAAAACCGCTAATACCGCGTTCAGCCGCCGTCGCACAGACATTACCACCAGCAACCGCAAAGCGACTGTCGCCAGCGTCAACCACCAGTACCGACCCTGGCGGCGCTTGATAAATAGCGGCATGCACCATCAGGTTATCACCAGGCTCACATTTCACAGTGAAAGCTCTGCCGACTAATCGTGGCGCTCCAGACCATAGCGGTTTTATGCCAAAGTCCATAAACGCATCGTCCGCAAGAAAATCAGCGTAGCTACAGGTAGAGAATGCCATTAACTTAGAGAGATCATCTATCATTTTATACGTCACCTTCTTCATAATTCGAGAGGTTTACAGGCCCTTCGTTACTTGTGCTCATCATTACCTTGCTGCGCGTCTAGCTTATCGGCTAGGCGTGATACTTGGGCTTGCAGTTGAGAGATCTGTTCCACCAGGGCTTGGTGGTTATTTTCTTGATTTTCCTGATCCTGTGCGGCGGTTTCTCGTGTCATGACATCCAAAACTACACCCACCATCATGTTTAAAAACACAAACGCGGTCAGAAAGATAAAGACAATATAGAAAATCCAGCTCAGTGGATAAACTTCCATTGTCTCGTACATGACGTCCGTCCAGTCTTCGAACGTGGCAATACGAAATAAGGTCAGCATGGAGATCGCAATGTTCCCCCAAAGCTTATCATTTACTCCTTGAAAAAAGATCGACCCAACAGCACCGAATATATAAAAAATAATAAACATCAGCAATGCAATGTAGCCCATCTTCGGAATGGCTTTAAACAGAGCGTTAATAAGAAAACGCAGATCAGGAATGATGGAGACTAAACGTAATACCCGAAAAACTCTCAGCAAACGTGCGACCAACACCATGTCCGTATCGGATATCGGTACCAAACTACCGACCACAATCACTATATCAAAAATATTCCAAGGCTCTTTGAAAAAGCGCACTTTGGATTCGCTAGCCAAAAAACGCAAACTGATTTCCAAGAGGAAAAAGACGGTAATAAAGGTATCAAGATAATTAATGGCTTTATCAATGCCATAGGGTAACGGGTAGGTTTTGGCGCCCACCGTCAACGCGGCAACAACAATAACACTGATGATAAAACCTTGAAAAACAACACTTCGTTCGACGCGTTTTATTGCGTCAAACCAGGAATGAGTACGACTGATTTCCATTGAATGCTCTACCTACTATGCCCAAGAATACCTGTCTTAAAGACAAGCAAGGCCAGTGTAAGTTCATCAACATAAGAAGAAAAGAAGTGCTAGATAAAAAAGCCCACCGTAGAGATGGGCAAAACCGCTGGGGGAGGAAACAGTATGCTTGAGAAGTGATTTTTTCAGTGCTTAGCCCCAACCCGCTGTCGATTTAATTTCAAGATAGTCGTGCAGTCCCCATTTACCATGCTCTCGACCATTACCTGATTGTTTATAGCCACCAAAAGGCGCTCTCGCATCCCAGGCTGCATTATTTATCCAAATCGATCCGACTCTTAAACGTCGCGCAATATAGCGTGCTTTTTCTAAGTCAGGACACTGAATGTAGCCAGACAGTCCGTATACCGTATCGTTGGCGATACGAATCGCCTCATCAGTATCTTGATACGAGATTAGCGTTATTACTGGCCCAAAGATTTCTTCACGCTCTATTAACATGCCGGGAACCACATCAGCAAAAACGGTGGGCTTGATATAGTAACCTGAATCCAAACCATCAGGTCGGCCCAGTCCTCCACTAACTAAGGTCGCACCTTCTTCAATGCCAGACTGAATCAAAGACTGTATGCGAGTAAACTGCAGTAGGTTAACAACTGGGCCAAGGCTCACATCTTGTTCTGGATGACCAACCGTATGCGCTTCAGCGGCTTCTTTGGCGTATAGCTTAGCTTGTTCCATTTTGTCAGCCGGGACCAATAAACGCCCCGGCGAACGACAAGCCTGACCACAGTTCACAAAACAAGCCCCGACCCCTTCGAATATCGCCGTTTTTAGGTCGGCTTCTGGGGTGACAATATTAGCCGATTTCCCCCCTAACTCCTGTGCAACTCGTTTTACTGTTTGTGCAGCGGTTGTCGCCACCGCGATACCTGCTCGGGTCGAGCCCGTAATAGATATCATGTCGACATCAGGGTGGGCGGACAAGGCTTCACCAGCAACTTCTCCATAGCCCGTTATGTGGTTATAAACCCCAGCAGGGAATCCCGCTTCTTCAATAAGTTGGGCAAACAAAAGCGAGGATAACGGTGAATACTCCGATGGCTTTGCCACTACTGTACAACCGGCTGCCAAGGCCGGAGCGACCTTGACCACCAACTGATTCATCGGCCAGTTCCAAGGCGTGATCAAACCACATACACCAATTGCCTCGTAAGACAACTGAGTATTGCCTTGCATAGTTTCCAGTTCTAATTCATCCAATGCATCAATCGCAGCTTCAAGATGAGCACGTCCCACCCAAGCCTGAGCATCTTTAGAAAAAGACAATACCGTCCCCATTTCTTTGGTCATCAGCGCAGCAATGTCGTCGTATCGCTCGTTATAGAGTGCTAATAATCGACGCAGAAGCGTCAGTCGTTCTGATTTACTGGTTAATTGCCATGCATCAAACGCCTGTCGTGCGGCTTGAACAGCGGCATTCACATCCTGTTGATTAGCCATCGGAATGTCATAGAGAAAGCTTTCGTCTGCAGGATTAATGAGTTTATGCTTTTCCGTGCCATGCGGTGCTACCCAGTGACCATTAATATAAAATTTGTCGATATTGTTCATAGCAGTTTCCTTTTCAACGCAAAGACGTGGGTTTTAAGCCGAAACGCATCGACTCTTGCTGTAATTGCTCATAGGCATCAGGCATGGCATCTGGCCCCACTAATTTAAAGGTCAAGGCTGTCACCGGATGATCATTAATCAGTGTTGCCACTTGTTCAGAGACTTTTCCTTCAGGGTCGGAACCATTCAGGCGAGCAAATTTAATCGTTTGCACGTGTTGATATAAATCTTTACCTTTCGAGTTCACACTGTCTTTGCAAGCGGAACGGAGGGTCTCTTCATCTTGAGGATTCAATCCACTCCAACTGTAGGCAAGATATCTGGCCTGCTGTTCAAGCACGGGTAAGTAAGGGCCAATTTGCCCCCATAGGCCCATGAATGCTAAGTTCGGTACATCGGGATGGAAGGTATGGTTTGCTAAGGTAATGTGTTTACTGGACAGTTCTAGCTGCTGCCGTAATTCCGTACTTAGAAATGGCAAGTTCAACTTATAACCCGTGCCAAAGATAATGCCGTCAAACTCTGCTTGACTACCGTCCGTGAAATGGACGACTCGGCCTTCCACTCTGGCGATCCAAGGTTTGCAAGTAATCCTACTTTCTGCGATCAAATGCAAAAAATGCTGACTGCCCGTAGTACCAGCAACACAAACATCTTCATCAGGCTCTGGCGCACCATACCAAGCAGGGTTACCAGAGTATTTCAGTATAAATTCACGGGTCTCTGCGGCCCACGCTTCAGCACTTGCCTGTTCTTGCCAAAGTGCCGCACGACGAGTAAAGGCAAAACACTCAGTAGGCGTTCCCGTAATCAACTTAGGCATGACATAGCGCTGGCGGCGCATGGTCGTTGTCACACTTTCAGTCCCCAGCATGGCTAAATCTGACGCAATTTCTAACGAAGAGATATTGCCTCCAGCCACCAGTACTTTTTTCCCTCGGTAGCGCTCTGGGTCGTCATAATGAAACGCGTGAATCACACCACAATCCCCTGAAAATTCAGCTAATCCCTCAATATTGGGGATGTCAGGATTGTTATAAGCCCCTGTTGCAATCACCACTTTATCAAAGGTCTTCTGTTCCACTTCACCATCATGATCGAGTTCAAGATGCCATGTACTATTCACTCGAAATAACGATGTAAGGCGCGTATTGGTGTGAACCACGCCGGCTAAATCAAATACGTCCAAATACTCTTTTAAGTATTGCTGGATATCAGTGTTTTTCGGAAACAGGGCAATATCGTCTCCATGATCAAGATCAGAAAAACGCGTCACCATTCTCGCTGTATTAGTGCGCATTTGAGGCCACACACCGGAATTAGGGTTCATACAGGCCCACTGTCCACCAACTTCACTATAGCTTTCATAAATCACCGGGGCGAAACCTTGAGATTTCAAATAGCGAGCAGCCGCGATGCCACTTGGGCCTCCCCCAATAATTGCTACCGATTCCATAATGACCTCCTTAGTGAAAGTAAATCCCACCGCAAACATTCAGTGCTTGCCCAGTCACAAAAGAGCTTAGATCAGAGGCAAAAAATACCGCTGGGCCAACAATATCACTTGGCTCACCAAGGCGTTTAAGTGCTGCGACCTCCTTCCAATGATTAATCGCCTCCTCAGACCCCAGATTATTCTTACCCATTTCCGTTAAAATGATACCTGGGCAAATAGCATTGACGGTTATACCGTCCATGCCCGTTTCTTGAGCATAAACACGAGTTAAGGTGACCGCTGTCGCTTTTGTTGCAGCATAATGCCCTTGTGTTGGCACACCTTGTCGAGCCGCAATCGACGCAATATTGATAATCCGTCCATTCTTCCGTTGTCGCATCTGAGGCAAAACCGCATTGGTCACAAACAATAGGCCTTTGCCGTTAACAGCAAAATGCGCGTCCCAATCGCTTTCGCTAAGCTCTTCCAACAATGATGGTTTAAGAATGCCAGCATTATTCACCAACACATCAATATGCCCTGCCTGCTTCGTCGCTTGGGCCACCATGTTCTCCACTGCACTCTTATCAGTAATATCAACGCCAAATAGCCAACATTTACGACCTAGCTTTTCGATCGCAGACTGGACTTCACTTAAGCCTTTTGATTCACGCGGCAAATCGCAAATAACCACATCTGCCCCATGCTGAGCGACCCCTTCCGCAAGCGCTCGGCCTATTCCTCGACTGGCCCCTGTCACCAAAATGACTTTATTTGTTAAATCAGACATAACGAACCTCTTATTCTTGTTTTAAAAGTAGTCAACATTTAGTGCGATTCTGGTATTGCTAACACGGCGCTTTAAGTGTTTTTAACGGCCAGCTATTCATTGCATGCAAAGTATCGTCAAAAGAAATCAGCTTGCCATCAGAGCCCAGCCCCATCGCCACTTTGGCCGCTACGGCACCAGCAAAACGGACACTCTCTTGCAGCGTCCAGCCTTTGGCTAATCCCACGATGACACCTGCGGAAAAACTATCGCCACACCCCGTGGTATCCACAACCTCAATGTCATGAGCCGCTAAGGAAAAGGGCAAACCTTGGTCTGGATCGACATATACGCCTTCCGACCCCATAGTTAAAATGACATTCTTCACGCCTCGTTCTTTAAACCACCTAGCAACCTCAATAGGCGATGCCAAGCCAGCCATAGCCGAGGCTTCTTCTATAGAAGGAATGAAATAATCAATATAAGAAAGTAAGGGGAGAACCAGTGCGGTGGTTTCCGGTGTCGCTTGGATTAAATCGAATGTGGTGATACGGCCAAGTGCTTTCGCTTTTTGCATAAAATTCAACGTGTTGACGCCATCGAATGTTTGCAGTAACCCTGTACCACCAATATGAATAATGTTAGCGTCCAGCGCCGCTTCCATATCTTCTTCAGCCACATCAAACGTTGCCGCAGTTCCAGGTACATGTAATGCTGGACGCTCACCATTCGGCCGAACCGGTAAAATGGTTGCGGATGTTTGTACGCTGTCGTCACGTCGAACCAATGCTGTATCAAGACCAAACAGGTTCATCTTATTGATCAAGAAATCGCCCATTTCGTCGGTACCAACGGTACTCACCATGCGCGTATTTAACCCCAAAATGGCACAGTCAACAGCGGTCGCGGCGGCGGTCCCTGCCACGGTCATTCGTATTTGCTCGATAAAATCAGCGTGTCCACCTTCGGGAATACGACTCACTGGGTAGCCTAAAATATCAAGAACAGCAAAACCCACAGAACTCACATCAAAACTTGGCATTTTATTCCCCTTATTCCGTACGTTTACGAAGACCAAAAGACAGTCCCAGCACGATGAAGACCAGTACACCGATGCCCACTTGTTGCCAGAAGAAATTCCAGCCAACCAGTAACAACCCATTTCTCAACATTGCCAAAAGCAACACACCTAAAATCGTTCCGAAGACAGAAGGCTTGCGCTCCTTACTAATCGCAGTTCCGATAAAGGTAGCCCCAATAGCATCAAGCAAAAACGCGTCGCCAGCCAACGGGACATAAGAACGCACCGTCGAAGAGAGCAAAATCCCTGCAATACCGCAAAGTACAGAACATGAGACAAACACTAAGGTAAGTTGCAGCGGCACACGAATACCTGAATATTTGGCCACACCCGCTTGAGCCCCTAAGGCATTCACATAACGACCAAACTTCCCTCTGTGTAACGCTAAATACACTGCCACAATACAGGCGACAAGCACCCAAACAGGTGTTGGAATACCAAACAAAGACGTACCAGTAATCGCGTCAAACGGTGCCGAAAAAGCGCCTGTTGTCAGATAGATGGGGGATCCGCCATGTGTGGCTAGTTGCTGTACGGACTTACCAATAAACAACACACCTAATGTCGCTAAGAAAGGGTCGATTTTGAGTTTATTTATCAACAGGGAATTGGTTAGCCCGACACAAGCCGCTATCAAAATGCCGACAATGACAGCCAAGACGGCGTTAAAACCAGCTCCAATCATCATGATAAATGCCATTGAAGCAAGGTCAATGGAAACACCCACCGACAAGTCAATGCCACCAGCAGCAATCACAATAGTCATTCCCAATGATACGATAGCTAGCAGCACCACTTTATTGGCGATCAAATTCGCAAAGTTATCAATGCTTAAAAAACCATTAGCCACCACTGAAAACACAACAAATATACAAATAAAAGCGACATAAACAGCATAATTTGAAAGCAACTCTACTGAGAGTTTTGGGGCAAAATTCTTATTATTAACAGTCATATTGTTTCCCCTATGATTTTTTAGCAAATGAAGTCATGGCGACCACCACCAGAATAAGGGCGCCCTGAACGCCGCTCACCCAATAGGAAGAAATCCCCAAAAGTTGGAAGCCATTCGATAAAGCACCAATGAAAAGCACTGCTAATAAAGTACCGCCAATGGTAGGTACAAAGCGTCTTGAAAACACTGTGCCCAACAATGCGGCAGCCAATACAGGAAGCAATAACAAACCAGTCCCTGGCGTTGAGGAACTTAATCGCGAGACAATTAATATCGAGGCGGCACCGGCCGCAAACCCAGAGAACAAATAACTTCCATATATGTAGCGACCAGTATGAATTCCCACGGATTTTGCGGCTTCGAGGTTTCCCCCAACCGAGTAGAGTCGCAACCCCAAAGGACTAAAATGAATAATGCAAACCATCAAAATGGAGCCAATAATGAGACACCAAGCTAACGCACTAATCCCCAGAAATTTATCAAAAGCAAGCATATCTAAAACAGGAGAAGAGGCTCCAATAACGGTATTTTGCGTGACGACCAGCTCTAAACCTGCGGCGATATTCATAACTGCAAGCGTACTTAATAACGGCATAATACGCAGTGTCACCACCGCAAAACCATTCAGAAAGCCGATGCCCAGCCCTGTTACAATGGCTGCCGGAATCGCGACACTATCACCATATCCCCCTTCTAATAGCACGGCGTAAACAGCAGTACACAACCCAGCATTCGCAGCGATAGAAAGATCAATACCTCCTTTTTGTACATCCGTACCCGTACCAATAAACACCACGGTAATACCAAAAGCTAAAAAGCCTAGAATCGCAGATTGCTCAACAATGTTTAGAATGTTGTAACTAGACGTAAACCCTCTCGCCGTTGCGGCAAAAAAGATCATGATGCCTAGAAAGGCGGCAAATGCGCCCAACCGTATCGCCATTTTTTGTAGGGTATATCCATTTGAACTCGTGTCAGTTTTATCGGTTTGGAGTTTCATAGGGCACTCCTATTTATGGTTATTTTTTTACCGGATACAGCGGCAAGTAGTTGCTCAGCATCAATCTCTCCACCCTTGTATTCACCAATCATTTCACCTTTATAAATCACCAAAATGCGATCACACATTTCAGCCACTTCTTCAAAGTCTGATGAGACAAAAACAATGGCTTTTCCCTCTGAAGCTAAACGATTAATCAAACCATAAATTTCAATCTTAGAACCAACATCAACGGCTACAGTCGGCTCATCTAATAAGTAGACTCGGCTATCACAAGATAACCATTTTGCTACAACCACTTTCTGTTGATTCCCACCAGAAAGATTACTCACCAACATATTTCCACTTGGCGTTTTGATACCCAACTCTTCAATTAAAGCATTAACCGACTGAGCCTCTTGCCGTCGATTAATAAAACCACCCTTAGAGATGTTGTTCACTGAGGCTAATGAGATGTTTTCAGCAATGGAAAGACTAACCGCAACACCGTGAGCTCGCCGATCTTCAGGTATCATAGCAATGCCATTTTCAACAGCATTAACCGAGCTATTTAACTGATGAGTCGTTCCATCTATAGCGATTGAACCACTGTCAGGAGGTGTTAAGCCAAATAAGCTCTGTAATACTTCTTTATCACCAGAACCTAATAATCCTGCAATGCCAACAATTTCCCCAGCTCCCACGTTAAAAGACACATCTTGATAATGTTTTTTGAGGCATAAGTTGTTCACTTCCAAGACAGGAGACCCTACTTTAATGTTTCGTTTAGGGTACATTTCTGAGGTATCCCGATTAGTCATCATAGTAACGATTCTTTCAATGCCCACTTGTTTAGGAGAGACTTGTCCCACATTTTCACCATTACGTAGCACGGTCACCGTGTCACAAATATTTTCAATCTCTGACATGTAGTGGGAAATGAAAACAATGGCGATACCCTCTTCTTTAAGACGACGTAATACCGTAAATAAGCGATCCACTTCTTTCGTCACCAACGCGGCGGTTGGCTCATCAAGCACCAGTACTTTGGCCTGTTGGCTCAATGATCGGGTAATCTGCACAATTTTTTGTTGTGCTGTAGAAAGGTCAGCAATCAACGTACTAGGATCGAGATCCAAATCGAAATACTGCTTTAACAGCTCAGCGGCTTGAGCATTCATTTTGCGATGATTGATGAAAGGACCAAATCTTGGTTCGTTACGCAAGAAAATCGCTTCTGCAACTGTGGCGGTGCTTACTAATAAACGATCTTGGTGGATAAAATGAACGCCGCACTCTTCAATCGATTTCGGTGTAATACTTTTTAGTTCTTTCCCACCAACAAACACGGAACCCTCATCGTGACGATAGATCCCCGCCAACACTTTAATAATAGTGGACTTACCCGCGCCATTTTGCCCAACAATGCCATGGATAGTGCCATACTCAATAATCAGTGATGCCTGATTTAGCGCTTTGACTGGCCCAAATACCTTGGATACACTTCGCATTTCTACTGCGATTGAATTCATGTGCTTCCCCCTAGAAATCAGCGATTAAACATGACTCGATATCCTCCAGGCATGTTTAATCAAACGGCTATTCTGTTGCGGACTCAGTCACGCTATTTTTTGCCAGCTTTTGTAATTAATACGGATGGCACCAAAGTGAATGAAGGGACTGAGCCACCATTCAGATAGGTGGCAACGTTTTTAGCGGCTTGCTTACCGATTTCATAGGGTTGTTGAGCGACCACGGCTGCTGCGGGTGATTTTGGATTGCGCACCATGGCCACATACTCAGGACTGCCATCTATTCCATAAGTTTTTACATCCGTGCGTTTAGCCGCTTCAATTGCCTGAGTGGCACCAATCATAGGCACATCCCAGCAAGCAACAACCGCTTTTAGTCCAGAGCCAGGGCCATACTTAGTCAGCATATCCGACATATCAGAATAAGCTTGCTGCACTGTGTTTGGGATAACATCGCGTAACTCTGGCTTGATAATTTTGATGCCAGGGTACGACTTAAATACATAACGAATTTCATCTAAACGAATCTTGCAAACAGGTACAGACGAAAAACCATTAAACATCACAACCTTACCGACGCCATGCATGTCCTTCACCATTTGCAGAGCCAGTTCAGAACCAATACTGTAATTATTCGAAGTCGTATTATTGATCGCATAAGGCGTTTCCGTATCGATAGTAAACAACGGAATACCGGCTTGCTTAATTCGCTTCAACCATGGATTAAGCACCTTCAGGTTACCCAATTGTTCAATAATGGCATCGGGACGTTGCGCAATCAGAGTTTGAATCTGACTGACCTGAGTCTGGTCGTTACGATTCGCATCCAATGCAATCACCTTTGCTCCTAATGCTTTTAATTCATTGATCTGACCTTGATAGGCTTTTAGATCAAAGTCATGATCAGTACCAATAATCGTAACGCCCACGGTTTTACCAGATAACGGCAGCTTATCTGCCGCCATTGCGTAGGAGCTTGCTGCTAAAGCAAGGGAGAAAATAGCAGTGGTTATCATTGTGCGATTTTTGTTTTTATTTGATTGCATCTTGATTGTCCTATGTTGTGGATAAATGCTGGTTCAGCAACAAATGCGACTCAGCCAATTTCACTATCATCAGTCCGCATGACCATAACCAGACATACGATTGATGACAGTCTGAATTTCTTCTTCTGATAACAAAGGCGGCTCCCCCATGGGCAAGCAACCTAAATACTGTTTCGCGAGCGTCTCTACTTCTACGGCCAACCACATGGCTTTATCTAATGATGTCGCCGTGGCAATCATTCCATGGTGGGCAAGTAAGCAAGCGGAACGCCCTTCTAAGGCTTTCAATGCATTTTTTGATAACTGGCTTACTCCATAGGTTGCATATGGCGCGCAGCGAATGTCATGGCCACCACAGACAGCGACCATGTAATGAATGGCCGGAATGCCTTTTTCCATAATGGATAAGGTTGTGCAGGCGGTAGGATGAGCATGGACGACCGCGTTGGATTCCGTCTTATGTCTCATGATTTCCATATGGAAATTCCACTCAGAGGAAGGCGTTCTGGTGCCAATAATCTGTCCGTCGAATCCCATCCAGACAATGTCTTCAGGTGTCATTTTGTTATATGGCATCGACGTCGGTGTGATCAGAATCCCTTCACCGAAACGCACCGAAATATTACCCGACGTTCCTTGGTTAATTTGCGAATCATTCATGGCAATACACGCATCAATAATACTTTGACGTATTTCGATTTCCGTTTGTTCTGTTATGTTTTTCATTATGTCCCTCATGTTTAAAGACAGGTATCAGCGTCGATAAACACGACGGCCCCTGTTAAATAAGTAGATGCATCTGATCCAAGAAATAGAGTCAGCTCAGCGATTTCTGAATAGGATGTAATTCTGATTGAGTATTGATCAAGAAGGGGATGCTTTAGCGATTCTAGAGATGAGTCATTGAGATCCATGAACGCCAAATTAGCGCCGCAAACAGCAAAAGCTTTAGAGGATTCAAGTCTAATACCATTGGCAGCACCGGTAATAGCAACGACTTTTTTTGATAGATCAAAAATATCTGGATAGTTCATGTCGATCTCATTTTTCTATTTATTATTATCAACGAATCACCAATTGAGTCTGAGTTCAGACTGTCTAAAACCACTATAATGTATAAAATTCGACCGTGTCAATCTGGTAATGACCAGAAATTGAATTATTTTTGGTTATTACTAGAAATTAGCTAATATATGAAGAGTAAAAGGCCCGGTTAATCAGCTAAAAATAAAAGTTTAGGCTTGGTAGGAGAGGGAAAGATGCTCTTATATGGAAGTCTAAAATAGTGCTTTTAAGGAATAAAAAAACCTTTGTTTTTCGCTAAAACAAAGGTCATAGATGAGTATGGTAAGACACAGCCATTGTGGTGGAGTATTTAACTAACGTCAGAAGCAGTATTGCTTGTCGACACATGGATACGAGCCACAGCAGAGTTATAGTAAGCCCGATAGAACTCCAATGGCATATCATTCGTGTCATAGGCAATAGATTCGATAGCAATCACTGGTTGATCGCCACTTAAAGCTAGCCTTTCACATACTTCCACCGACGGCATCGCTGCGGTGAACCAACGCTCAGCCCGCTTAGCCACTAAACCATAACGGTCTTTTAAAAGCTGAAACATAGATTTATCTTCTATGTCTAAATTTTCAAAATCAGGCACCTTGTAGCCAGGCAAAGAAATAATGGTATGAGTAATGGGTGCCCCATCCGAATAATAAATTCGCCCAATACGCACCACGGTGCCATCTTTTGGAAGATTAAACACGCGTATTTCAGCATCATCAGCCTGTACTCGATTAAATTCAAATGTCTTCGAGGTAACCTTGTAACCACGGGCTTCTAAATCGGCGTGAACAGACATATTGGACGTCAGGAAGTTCGTTTCCATACGTGGCTGAGCAACAAAAACGCCCGTTCTCGCCACTTTGTAAAGCAACCCTTCTGTCGCTAAGCTTCCTAACGCCATTCTAACCACAGAACGAGAAACACTAAAAATCTCACAAATGGTTTGCTCAGAAGGAAGACGCATATCAGGTAATAAAACCTGACAATGAATTCTGTCTGCTAGCGCGTTTTTAAACTGCACCCACAGAGGAGTATGGGATTTCCGATCAAAAAAAGCACGGTCTTCTGCCATGTGGCGTAATGCTTTCGCTGCGGGACTATTATTGTCATCATTTTTAGGTCGCCCTCTGCTTCGCCGATCCACTTCACTGCCATTCATCTATTTTACTGTCCTTATAACCTATTGAGTTCTTCAATATTTCATTATGCCTGTTTGTTACAATCCAGTAAAAATATGCTTTATATTTTTTATTCAATGCTTTTTACTTAGCTCCTGCCGCTAATCTTCCCGCATCTGGTAGTGTCCGTAATAACCCCATTGCGACAATACCAATCATTGGTCCCGGAACTAATATCAAAAAGACCCATTGCCAACTGCCTAATGCATTCGCCAGAATGGGTAATATGGAAATAGCGACTACGGTAAGAGCAAAGCCAACGCCTAGCTGCAATGCCAATGCGGTACCGACAAAATCCTTATCCGCTAATTCGGTTACGGCGGCCGAAAACTGCGCACTGTCACCAATGATGCTAATTCCCCAAACCACTGCAACGATGGCCAATAGCCAACCTGGCCCATCGAAAACGAACCCCATTAGCAGAGCACAACAACCAGAAACCAACATCATGCCTATTGTGGTATAACAACGACCAAAACGATCTGACAACACTCCACCTAAAACGCACCCAATACTGCCTGATGCCACCACAATAAAACAAAACATGGATGGCGAACCAAAAGGAAAAGATATCAAATGATGGGACGCAGCATTAGCATAGGCTAACAGCCAAGCCCACATGGCATAAAGCTCCCACATGTGACCAAAATACCCCATATTAACCAAAAATAAAGGCTTAGATGTGAAGACTTTCAAACATTGCTTAGGGTCGAATAACGCTTTACCAAACGCATAAGGGCCTTCCCTGACCTTCCAAACAAACAAGATCGCCGCCAATAGCGAGGTTGTCGACGATACTAATACCACCCACTGCCATTGAATATGGTCGGTAACAGCACGAAATAAATGAGGAGCAGATGAACCGATAGTCAGGGCTCCAATCAAAAAACCCAGCGCTAACCCTCTGCCTCTAGTAAACCAAGTTGCCATTAACTTAAGCGCTGCGGGATAAACACCAGCCAAAAACATGCCCGTTAAAAAACGCAATAGGATCGCTATTTCTATCGACGGGTTGGCCAACAACAAACCATTCGCTACCGCCGCCAATAACGCTGATAAGGCCATTAATCGATTCAGGCGAATAATATCCGGCAAATTCACTAAAGAAGCAGATAAGGCTCCTATGACAAACCCCAATTGCACAGCATTGGTTAACCAAGACGCGTCACCATTGGATAAGTGCCACACCTTGACTAATTCAGGAATAATGGCCGTTGCAGAGAACCAAGTTGCCAACACCCCTACCACACCAATACATATCACCATCAGGGCGGACCATCGGCCTGCAGCTTGGTCTGACATTATTAAAGATCCTTCAATGGCATAGTATAAGTCGTAGCGGTTCCTTCAATGCACACATCGCCTTCACTATCCAAGACCGTAGTTTTCAACTGACAGATAGGTTTATCGTCTCGAACGCTCGTCACCTCAATACGACCTGTAATCGTTTCATTGACACCCACTGCTTTCTTAAAGTTCCATTGAACACCTAGAAACACGGTTCCCGGCCCAGGTAAGCGTTCTGCGACCACCGCGTTCAATATGCCGGAAGACACGCCACCTTGCACAATAATTTTGCCAAATGGCGTTTTTTCCGCAAGCGCTTTGTCATAATGAACTGGGTTATGATCGCCTGTCATTTGGGTAAAGGCAGTAATATCCTCCGCACAAGTCGTTCTGCTGATTTCGGCAATGTCTCCCACTACTGGCTGAGCATTCATCGTATTGGTCCAAGCGTTATTTTTATTTGTCATGGTATTGATCCTCAGGGATGGTAAAGGCAGGCATCATTTGACCGCCCAAATTTATGGTTTTAAAACTCACAGGCAAACCAATTTCTAATTGCTCTCGCTCTAATAACAATAACGCCAGCATACTTGGTCCTTCTGCTAATTGAATGACCCCCACAGTGTAAGGTGTCACTGCTGCCCAACTGGGATGGCCTGGCTTCCAGATGGTGGTGTAAGTTTTTATCTTTGCCTGTCCAGACAGCTGACACCAGGTCAGTTGGTTACTCCAGCAAAAGGGGCACACTTCTCGCGGATAAAACACATACGAATGACAACGCTCACAATATTGTGTGTGTAACTCACCTTTTGCCGCCGCTTGCCAAAACGGTTCCGTAAGGGGAGTTTTAGTCGGCCCAGGCACTTTTAAGTTTGCGAAATGGGTATATTTCATCGGCCCACTCCAGGCTTTCCTAGTACGACACTTGCACTACCGAGTACCAGCGCCACCGCTTCCGATAAGGTGGCACCATTTCCTGTAACAAGGGCGTATTTGGCTGAAGGTATCTGCCGCCCCGTTGCAGACTCTCTCAGCTGATGAACAGCTTCGACCACATGAGTCATGCCTCCCGCTAAATCTGGCTGCCCGAATCCAAGCTGACCACCGTGCGTATTCAAAGGACAGCTACCATCGTATCCAAGGGTGTTGCTACGTATGAAGTCACCAAATTTGCCAGCAGGACAAATGCCACTGTCTTCTAAGGTAAGCGCCACCATGATGGTGTAGCAGTCATACAGCGACAGTAAACTCATATCAAAAATCGAAGTATTGGATTGCTTGAAAGCGTGCGCCATAGCAGGCTTCAACGGACCAGAAGTCAGATCAGGCGCTTGTGATAACGCCCGATGCGTTACCTTTTCCCCCGCCCCTAATAAATACGCAGTGGGTTTGTTTATGGTTTGCGCCCGCGTCACCGACGTTACAATTACCGCCTCAGCTCCCGCCACTGGCATGACGATCTCGTACAAATGCAAAGGTTCAGCTATGAGGGAGGACTGTAACACGTCGTTGGCATCACACGGTTTGCCTTTAAAAATGGCATGGGGGTGATGCTGAGCATTATGGCGAGCCCACTGGGTGATTAAAGCAAAGTCTTCGTCTTTCGATTGATACTTTGCCATATGCGCTTGCTTTAATTGTGCATAGGTCGCATTAGCACCTGACGCGCCAAACGGAACATCAAATTCACGAATGGGGTTACGATTAGGACTTCTTAGCGCTTTTGGATTACGATGGTTCCCTAACACACACAGTACGGTGTGACACATTCCCGCTTCAATAGCGGCGGCTGCGCGCCAAATCATACCCGGACCAGAAGCCCCTCCTAAATCTACAACATTTGCCATGCTAGGTTGTAGACCAAGATATTCGGCTACGGTAGCTGGAACATGCTGGGGCGTCTCTCCTACTTGAGGACCAACTAATAATCCGTCAATATCCGCTTTATCGATGCCCGCATCGTGCAATGCTAAAACAGATGCCTGCGCCAACATACCTAACGTACTTGCACCGTCAGTCACTCGACAAGGTTTTAATTCTCCCACACCAATAATGGCTGCCTTTGGACGGCTCATAAGGCACTCTCCTGGGCAAGGTGTTTATATTGCTCAAGGCATTGGGGATTTTGCAACGAAGCTACATTAGTAACAGGCTTACCCAATAAGGAAGACTGAGCGGCACCCTCAACACGCTTACCATTTAATGTATAAGGTACCTCATCCACTAAATAGATGGCAGCCGGGACATGGCGGGGAGAACAAGCGGTTCGAATGCTTTTGCGTATGAAATGAACCAAATCATTATTGAATAACGCGCCTTCTCTTAACTGAATGCACAGTACAATCTCTTCATCTCCCTCAATCGGACGACCAAACACGACACAGTCTTCGATTTCTTTTATGCCATCACACGCATTATAAATATCAGCGGTACCTATCCTGACGCCACCGGGATTTAAAGTATTGTCGGAACGACCGTATATTACCGCCGTGCCATCTACATTCAATTGGGCATGATCCCCATGAACCCAAATTTCCTGTCTATCAGCGAAATAAGTTTTCTTATAACGCGCTAAACCATCATCGCCCCAGAAGGATATAGGCATGGAAGGAAAAGGTTCAGTACACACAAGGTCCCCTTGGCGACCAATCACCGGTGCTCCCCGATTATCAAGAACATTAACGGCCATACCGAGAGCTTTTGTTGTCAAGGTGCCTTTTCGCAAAACGTGCCAAGGCGAGCCAAGCAAGAAGCAGCCCATCAATTCCGTACCACCAGAAATGGACGCAAAGCCAACTTGCTTTGAAACGGCACCATAGATCCAATCATATTGATTCGGCGCAACAGGACTGCCAGCAGACAACAGCCAACGTAAAGAAGTTAGGTTAAAATTCTGCTTTGGCTCAAAGCCTGCCTCTGTAAGCGTTCCAAGATATTTTGGTGAAATCCCCAAATGAGTGAGTTTTTCCTGCTCGACAACGCGCCATAAAGGTGCGCAATCCAGTCTGTCCTTTTGCTTTAAAATAGGCGCTCCATCATAGAGAACTAACACCGCATGACAGCCAAGTGCCGCAACGATCCAGTGGTACATCATCCAAGCGGTATTGGTATACCACAATACACGATCGTCCTCGCGAACATCATTATGCAGAAGATGCTCTTTCAATTGTTGTAGCAATACCCCACCGGTACGATGAACGATCGCCTTCGGAGTCCCCGTTGTGCCTGATGTATACAGAATATAAGCGGGGTCATTAAATCCAACACGAGTGAAATGAAGGTCCGCTTGTCTGCCAAAATTGGTCCAATGTGTGAAATTATCTTGTGTCGTTAAACTGTGTTCACCGACAATAATCAGTTGTTCAACGCTGTCGATACGCTGCGCGAGTATGAGAGCCGATTGAGAAATGTCATGCTGTTTACCAGCATATTGAAAGCATGTTTCTACGAAAAGTAATTTGGGTTTTACCTGACCGATACGGTCAATAATGGCTTCTACACCAAAATCTGGGGAGCAAGAAGTCCACACTCCACCGACCGCTAATGTCGCCAAATGTGTAACTAAACACGCCAATTTATTGGGCATTACGACTGCCACACGGTCACCCGGTTTAATGCCTGCTTGTCTCAAGCCTTGCGCAACACGGGCTACTTCTTCGCGCACGTCATCGGCGCTATAGACATGGCGTTCGCCTGATTCATTGGTTTCAATAACAAGCGGAGCGCTACCCGTTCTTCTCAGTAAGTTCTCTGCCAGATTCAGTCGAGCCGAAGGAAAAAACTGTGATTCCGTCATCCATTGCTCAGTATTAGGAATAAATACGTCGTGGCCCTTTTCGCCAATAACACCTGCGAAGTCCCATAGCTGAGACCAAAAGCCCGTTAGATCACTGATTGACCAACGATGCAACGCATCATAATCCTGTGTTGGTATGCCTGCCTGCTGAGCAAAACGCGTTAAAGCACAATCTTCTTTCATTGATTGTGTCGGTGACCACAGTGGCTTTTTCACATGCCATACCTCTTAGCAATGTGCTTAATATGCACGATTTATTGTTATTTTTGTATTTACCTCACAATTAAGACTATTCTAAGTATACCTAGAAATCAACATTCTGGTTATACTTAGATTTTAAATAAAACAAAAACAATCAATATATACAGGTTGATATTATGAAAGAGGTCTACATTGTGGCGGGTAAACGGTCTCCTATAGCCAAGCTTTCAGGAGGATTAGCAAGCATGAACGCGGCGGAAATTGGTGCCCAGGTTATCGCTCACTTAATAAGGGATGTAGACCTAGACCCTACCCTGCTGGATGAGGTCATCATCGGCCAAGTGTTAACTGGCGGCGCAGGTCAGAATCCCGCTAGACAAGCCACACTGCTCGCAGGACTGCCGAGCAATACCTGTGCATTCACTGTCAACAAAGTCTGTGGTGCTGGTCAAAAATCTATCCACCTTGCTGCTCAAGCGATTAAAGCGGGAGATGCCAACCTCATTATCGCTGGTGGACAAGATTCCATGAGTAATGCGCCTCAACTGATTTTGACTAATCAGATTGCGGCAAAACAACGTCCGCTAACCGTTCAGGACAGCATGATCACAGACGGCTTATGGGATGCTTTTCATAATATTCACATGGGAGAGACAGTCGAACACATTATTACACGGTGGAAAATATCACGAGAAGAACAGGATCAGTTCGCCCATCAATCACAAATAAAAGCCAATAACGCTCTACTATCCAATCGCTTTGACTCTGAGTTAACCTCAATCAAACTCCCGTCCAAACGGGAAGAGGCCTACTTCACTAAAGATGAGCATCCTTATCTTTCTTCGTTGGAAAAGCTGGCTAAGCTTAAGCCCGCTTTTTCGGAAACAGGAACCATCACCGTAGGCAATGCATCGGGGCTAAACGATGGTGCGGCTGCGGTTCTCGTGGCGAGTAAACACGCATTATTAGAGGCAAAACTAGACCCTATTGTACGTGTCGCCTCTTATGCCTCTTTCGCATTAACCCCTATGGACATGGGGCTAGGTCCGATAGGCGCATCAAAAAAAGCACTAAAACTCGCTGGATGGAACGTTCAACAAATAGAGTTAGCAGAAATCAATGAAGCGTTCGCTGGACAATCAATCATCGTCTTAAGAGAGCTCGGCATTGCAGAAGAAATCGTCAATGTAAACGGCGGAGCCATTGCCCTCGGCCACCCTTTAGCTGGGTCTGGCTGTCGCATTGTCGTTTCTTTACTGCACGAAATGCAGCGTCGATCAGCAAAAAAAGGTCTTGCGACATTATGTATTGGCGGTGGAATGGGCGTAGCGATTTGCCTTGAGTTATGCTGAAAGTCAAATCATTAAGCTTTTGACTAAGTCCGTTTTACTCGAACGACTTTCATAATTTCCATGGAAACGCCAGCCACCACCTCTTGCGTTGGGTAGTAGGTCAGGTTAACACGTGATCCGCGCAATGTACGGTATTTACCTTGTCGTTTAAAGCGGAATGGTACGTCGTAGCCTTCAATCATCAAAGTATGTAAAACCCAATCTTCCTGCGGTCTTTGCACATGGGATTTGACTTTCAATGCGTCCGAATGAACCAGCTTATCATTTTGCTGTAATAAATCTTTTGGGTCAGATTGCATATCAAACTCTCCGTATGAGGTACGAGAGCGTTTTATTATGCCATAAAATACACCAAAAATTAAAAATTTGACTATTTTTTGCTCAAAAAACCAATAAGACGGAATCGACAGTCAGTGACGGGGTAACAGGCGACGGCTTGAAAATCATTAAAACAATCGCTTAAGGGGTTTTGGGAAGGGACTTATCAGCTTTTGTTTGGGGGGCAGTTTTCCCACCCTCGCTCATGCTTTCTTTCATCGCTCGGGCGGCGGCTTCGTTATCAAAACGTACCACTGGCTTCTGTAAAATTAAGCTGTTTGGGTAGGTCACAATATCACCAGAAAAACGGCGAATAATGACGTGAAAGCTGGAAATATCAACAATCTGGCCAAGTACGTCTTCATCCTTTTCCGCCACACGAATCCAATCGCCGACACGATATGGGAATGCAAAGAAGATAATCAAACTTGCGGTGATATTGCTTAGGATTGACCACTGGGCAAACAAAGCCACACCGACCACAGCAAATACAGAGGAAAAAAACACCGCCAATTGACCGTATCCAACCCCCATCACAATGCAGGCCAACATAATAAACAAAGCGGTTAAACTAAGCTGCATCATTTTGGTCACATAGCGCAAACGAACTTCACTCGTACCATTTTTATGGCCCAGCAATTCCACACTGCTTCTAATAATACGGTTGATCGCAATGTAACCAATTATCAGCAAAGCAACCAAACCGATTTGCACCATGATTTTCATCACTCTAAATACCTTTTAAGCCAAAGCATAATAAAATAAGCAAGAACGTCTTCCAGAGATTCTCGCATATCATGGCATGAAATAAGCGATTATTGTGCCTTCGGAAGGGGCTTTTCCACTAAAACGGAAGGAATTTGGATAAAACGTTGGGGCACTGGTCGTCCCTCGAGCAGAGCAAGACCAATTTCAACGGCTTTGTCCGCCATCTCTTTCGGACGCTGAACCGCCGTTGCCACCCATTGGTTATCTTTGTGAATCATCTTTTCGGCAAACGTAGCGCCATCCACTGAGGCTATAATGAAATCTTTACGGCCCGCTTGTTGCGCTGCTTGAAGCGCCCCCAGTGCGGTGGGGTCATTAATGGCAAATACGGCATCGATATGGGGATATTTTTCCATCAAATAAGTCATGACTTCCATTCCACCATCGACACTGCCACTGCCATTCATACGGTAACTTAACAGAGAGATGTTCGGATATTTACTTAATACCGATTTACAGCCTGCCACACGCTCCACTACTGACGACACTAACACTCCGTTAATAATAACAAAGTTGCCTTTATAATGAATTTGCTTGGCAAGTCGTTCGCACGCTTCCATTCCGGCTTGTACATTGTCTGTGGTGATGGTTGCGTCTGCCCCTTTGGCATTCACATCCACGGCAATCACTTTAATACCAGCCCGCTGAGCTTTTGCTACCACGGGGGCAATTTTGTATGGGTCTGCAGCCGTTAAAATAATCAGATCGACACCCGCTTTGATAAATTCATTCACTTGCTTAATTTGACGGTCTAAATCATAGGCATCGGAATGAATTAACATTTTTACCGGGCCGCCTGTCAATTCTTTAGCTTTGGAAGCGGTCGCATCAATCAATTTGACAAAATAAGGGTTACCAAGGTCAGAGACACTAATACCAATCGACTTCAGAACTGACGCATTTTTCGCCTCTATTGAACTCGATGTTACGGAGGTTGCAGCAAACAATGCGGTGGAAAATAGCGCTAACACTAAACAGGATAGCAATCGCCCTTTAAAAAAACGTAAACGCGAAAAACGCCCATAGGATTTCAATACTGCGACGCGACGCATGGAGCAGAACCTCTACTTGGAGAAAAAAAAGGCTCTCAATACCTGAGAGCCGTTTTTCCATCTAGCAACACAGGAACCATGTATGTTCTGTGTATCTATGAATGAACATTAAGCGGCTTGTGGGTCGCTTTTTACCTCTAACGCTCCGGTCATAATAGCTACCGCTTCAGACATAGAGTGAGATTGAGGTGTGATGACAGCAGCACGTCTACCTAGACGGTGAATATGAATACGATCTGCTACTTCAAAAACGTGGGGCATGTTATGGCTGATCAAAATAATTGGCAAGCCTCGGTCTCGAACTTCCTTGATCAAATTCAAAACCCGACGCGATTCTTTCACACCTAATGCAGCGGTAGGCTCATCCATGATCACGACTTTGGTACCAAACAAAGCTGAGCGCGCCACAGCCACCCCTTGGCGCTGACCTCCCGACAAAGATTCCACCGCTTGGCTAATGTTTTGAATGGTCATTAAACCGAGCTCTGTCATTTTGTCCTTGGCTTTTTGTTCCATGGCTTTCTTATCTAACATACGGAAAACTGAGCCTAAAATTCCGGGCTTGCGAATTTCACGTCCCAGAAATAGGTTATCCGCAATGTTAAGCGCTGGGGAAACCGCCAAATTTTGATAGACTGTCTCAATACCCAAAGCACGCGCTTCCATCGGCGAGTTAAAGTTTACTGGCTGACCATCCAGCAGGATTTCTCCTTCATCTGGCATTAACGCCCCCGATAAGGCCTTAATCAAGGAAGACTTACCCGCACCATTGTCACCAATAATTGCTAAGATCTCGCCTGGATATAACTCAAAATCCGCATGGTCAATGGCCGTTACACTGCCATAACGTTTTACTAAATTCTTGGTCTGTAGAACGGGAGTTTGGTTTGTATTGGTTGTCATTATGCTGTTCCTTTTCTGATCCATTGGTCAACACCGACGGCAACAATAATCAAGATACCAACAGTGAACTCTTGCCAAAGTACATCAACACCGGCGAGGGCTAAGCCATTGCGGAAAATGCCCACAACCAATGCACCAATTAATGTGCCGAAGATAGAGCCTCGCCCACCAAACAAACTACAACCACCAATGACTACGGCGGTAATACTGTCTAAGTTCGTGGTATAACCGGCCTGAGGACTGATGGAACCGATACGACCAATCAATACCCAAGCCCCCAATGCGCAAACAATCCCAGCTAAAATATACACAGAAAGCAAAATGCGTTCAGTACGAATACCCGCTAACTTCGCCGCCGCTGGATCGTCACCCGTGGCATAAACATGTCGCCCCCATGCGGTCCAGTTCAAGGCGTACCAAATCACCACAAACATCGCCAACATTAACAAGGAGCCGTAGGTTAACTGAGCGCCAAACACATCAATCGTGTTGCCTAGCCACTGTAAAAGCGGGGCAGTATTGGAGATATCCTGGGCACGAATGGTCTCACTATTGGAGTACCATAAATTCAACGCGAAGAAGACGTTCCACGTGCCCAATGTGGCAATAAAAGGTGGCAACTTCAGACGCGTAATTAATGAACCATTAATAAAACCGGCGACAGCACCGACGGCGATTCCCACACATAATGCCAACCAAGGATCAAGGCCATAATCGACCGCCATACGACCCATTACCACGGATGCCAATACCATAATGGCACCAACAGACAAGTCGATCCCTGCGGTTAAAATAATCAGCGTTTGAGCAATCCCCACCATGCCGATGATGGTCACCTGCTGCAACACCAGTGACAGGTTAAAAGCTGATAAAAAACGACCGCCAACAATCACACTAAAACAGAAAATAGCCAGTAACAATACAATACTGGGGGCAGCAACTGGGTAATGATGAAGGAACTTTTTAAAACGCTGCACGGGCGTTTCTTTATGCTCGAAACTGGCGACATAGACCTGAGCCTGATCAGCCACTTTATCGTGATCAAGCACGGCGGTTGAGTTTTTTTGTTCGGTTGAACTCATAGGGTAACTCCAAGAAGGAAAACAACCGCTGACAAAAATCCCCCGCCAGCGGTAAAAACATAGCTTTCTAAATCGTTTGGACTAGACGACTTGCCTGTCATCCATTGTCATAACAGGCAAGTGTTGATATTAACCCCAGCACATCGCCAAACCTGTTTTCGCCGTGACAGATTTCACGCCTTTAACAGGTTGATTAGTGATCAACTGAACACCTGTGTTGAAGTAATCCAAGCCTTTCGTCGCTTTAGGACGAGTACCTGTTTTTGCGAATTGCGAGATAGCATCGACACCATCAATGGCCATTTTGATAGGGAATTGCATTGCGGTTGCATCCAAGATGCCTTCTTGAATGTTTTTCACACCTGGGCAGCCACCATCAATGGACACAATCATCACTTTTTTCTGTAAACCAAAAGATTTAAGTGCTTGATAAGCCCCTGCAGCGGCAGGTTCGTTGATGGTGTACACCAAGTTAATATTTGGATTTTTTTGCAACAAGTCTTCCATGGCACGACGGCCACCTTCAGCGGAACCTTGGGTTACACCATGACCGACAATACGCGGATCGGTTTCATCTCCGATACGATTGGGGTTTTTGATATCAATACCGAAACCTTTTAAGAAACCTTGGTCACGAGCGACGTCGACGGTCACTTGGCTGGTACTCAGATCCAACATGGCAATTTTAGCGTCTTTTGCTTTAGCGCCCATTTTTTCTCTTGCCCATTTACCAATCAATTCACCCGCTTGGAAGTTGTTGGTGGCAAATGTCATGTCAGCGGCATTTACTGGGTTAAATTTGGTATCTAAAGCAATGACCAATAAACCCGCCTTACGTGCCTTTTCAACCGTAGGAACAATTGCTGCTGGATCACTTGGGGTAATCAAAATCCCCTTAGCGCCTGCCGCAATTAAATTCTCAATAGCATCGACTTGGGATTGATTATCTCCGTCATAACGACCTGAAAATGTACGCAAATCAAGACCAAGCTTTTTCGCTTCTTGTTCGGCACCTTTTTTCATAGTAACGAAATAGGGGTTGGTATTTGTCTTAGTGATTAGACCGATGATAGGTTCATCTGCCAGAGCGACAGTCGAGATAGAGGCAGCGGCGACTAGGCAAGCTAGTTTACGGTAAGGAAATTTCATTTTATTGGTAACTCCAGTTTTGTTTTTATTATCAGCTGGGAGGCTGTTGAATCAGACCTGAGTTCACTCTGTTGGAGATCTGCTTCTAGGGGCACTTTGCCGTATAAAAGCTAATGAAAAATTTCATCTGAAAAAAATTTTTGTAATATTTGTAACTTTTCAACGTTCAATATAAAAAACTTCAAATAACTCTTTGATATTAAAGGGCTTTGAAATAAATAAATCGGACTCTTTAAGTGCGTATTTTTTTCTTATTTCATCATAGGGCAGGCCAGACATAATCACAACCGGACCATGAAAGAGCACATTTGACGCCCTATCACTTACCTGGCTCGGTTTTAGCGTGTGTGCTAGCTCTACCCCATTCATTGCCCCAGCTAAGTTAACATCTGACACAATCACATCGGGCAACATGGCTTGTTTTAACGCACTCAAGACCGCTTCGGCACGGTCAAAACATTGCACGATAAAGCCCATTTTTTGCAGCTGTTCCCGCATAGCGCTTTGCACTTCCATATCGTCTTCCACCAGCCACAATAAACTGTCTGCAGGCAACGGAATAGCCTTATGACGCTCAAGCGCGACGTTAGGTTCCACCTCCTTAGCACTAAGTTGTTCAGGTAAAAACAAACACACTCGAGTCCATTTACCCGGTTCCGACGTGACTTTGATTTCCCCCCCACTTTGTTTCACAAACCCATAAATCATACTAAGACCAAGACCACTGCCTTTACCAACAGGTTTTGTCGTAAAAAAAGGTTCGAATATACGACCTAGCACCTCTTCTGAAATGCCTTCACCAGAATCTTCTACCTTGATACGAATACCCGGCTTCGTGCTGTCTGGTAACATTGCGTATTTGGTTGAGAAGGATAAATGACCACCATCCGGCATGGCGCCGGCGCTGTTCAAGGCAAGATTAAGCAAAGCATTTTCTAGCTGGGAAGGGTCAATCAGACTCACAAAATCTGGACACCCTAAATGACAAGACACTTTAATATGGGTACCTACACTGTATTCTACTAAATCCAACATGCCTTCAATAAGGTCATCAATTTTGGTAGGAACCGGAAACAGCTGCTGACGACGACTAAAAGCCAACAAACGCTGCACTAAGTTACTGCTTTTCTCTGACACCGCCAAGGCTCGTTCAATATACCGAGCCTGATCCACTGTTTGCGGGGAAGAGTCAGACAACATCTGCAAGTTGCCCATGATGGCCGCTAGCAGATTGTTAAAATCATGGGCAACCCCTCCCGTCAGTTGTCCCAACATCTCCATTTTCTGAGCTTGACGCAGTTGGCTTTCCACGCTTTTACGGTCAGTTAAATCCGTATACAGGGTCACAAAGCCCCCTTCAGGCATGGGTTTAGAACGAAACTCAATGATCTTGCCTGAATCAAAATGACGTTCAAAACTTTGACTGCGCAAATGACGAGAAATATTCACCTCGTCCATATGAACCTGCTGATTTTCTAAATTCAGTGTTTTTTGCTGTCCCTTATTAATTAACGATTGAACCGTTTTAATGGACATACCCGCCTTTAACTCATCAGGAGACAAGTCAAACAGCGTTTCATAGCTGGGATTCCAAGCAACCAATTCCCCTTTGCTCGAAAACACACTCAGCCCATCGTTCATATTATCGAAAATGGTTTCCAACAATTTTTTCTGGGCCGACAGCTCCGCCGTCACTTCCACTCGCCTTATTGCGTCATAGCGGAAAACTTCAAATGCATCGGCCAAGGTACCAATTTCATCATTACGTTTAATCTTCGGACGATCTGAGTCCATATGCCCCATCGACAACTCTTCCATGTCCTTGGTCACCGCCTGCAAATCCCTCGTCATACGCTGGCTTTGCCAATATAAACGAATCAGACCAATCATCAAAAAGATGGAAATACCAAAAATCCAGTGCTGACCATTAGACACATATTGCGACACCGCCTCTCGCTGACGGGCTACTTTCTTTTGTAATGAGCCAACAAACTGACTCACTTGTGCACTAAGCTCTTCTGATTTGGCTCGAATCAAGGTCAGTAGGTATTGTTTTCGTAACTGGATTTTTGCTAAGCGACGGTGAGCTTTCAATAAGGCATTGGCAATACTTTTTGCTTCTTTGCCTTTTGTATTGAGCGTCAGTTGCGTCACGATACTGTCTGGCACCACATGCGGGGATTCCAAAAGCTTTAATAACCAATCCAAACCCTGTTGGGCACTAATGAAGTGGTCTGTATCGTTACCAGGTTTGATTTGACGAATCTTAAACTGTAATGCATAACTGTCTTCTCGAATGTATAACTCCTCACGAACCAGAGACACCAATTCCTCTAAAGTCTTTTGCAAATCATCCAAGCGACCATTGACGGTGTCCCGAAAGGCCGGGTCCGTCAAACTATTGGCGACGCTTCGTAGCGCCGCAATACTATGATTGATTCGCTGTGATTCCGCCTGTAGCTGAAAAGGTCGTCCCGAACCTGCCGTATAAGGTGCCGTCGCCGCTAATTGCGCCACGCCTTCGGCCAGTGTGAGGGAGGTACTGATTTCGGGTAAAGTCTGAGCTTCAAATTCCGACAGTGAATTTTCACTGACCCGCATAGATTGCCAACCGATGCCCACCATACAAAATGCGACCACACTCACCGTCAGAATGGCAAAAGAGACTTTTTGGCGAATGCTAATAAAGCGCATTTGATTTTTCCACTCTAGTTTTTACGAACTGGCCCTTGGAAAAAATACCCCAATCCACGCTGCGTTTTAATAAACTGTGGGGTTTTAGGGTTACTTTCAATTTTACGGCGCAGTCTTAAAATCAACACATCCACCGTGCGATCAAAAACCTCCGCTTCCAAACCTCGACTTTGATCAATTAACTGTTCCCGTGAAAAAATACGATCAGGATGATGAACCAGCACTTCCAATAAAGAGAATTCCCCCAGTGTCAGTACCACTTGTTCTCCCTCTTTATTCATCAATTGACGAGCTGTCAGGTCTAATACCCAGTCACCAAAATATAAACAGTCATGCGGGTCTTCAAGAGTGTTTAACACTGGCGTTGGTGCAAGTTGTATCGCGCGTCGCAGCAAAGCATGAATTCGAGCCATCAGTTCCCGTAAATTAAACGGCTTCATCATGTAATCGTCAGCGGCTAATTCCAGCCCCAGGATACGATCCGTTTCGTCTCCTTTCCCTGTTAACATCATGATGGGCATCGTAAAAAGGGCACGAACGTCTCGCGCTAAATGCAATCCATCTTCTTCGCGAAGATACAAATCCATCAAAATAAGATCGACCTGTGTTTGTTCTAAATGTGCCCACATTTGTGCACCATTGTCCGCTTCTAAGACCTGGTAACCTTTTTGCGATAGCACATCACACAACAACTGACGAATATCCTGGTCATCATCAACAATCAGTAAGGTTTTTTTGTTTGGCTCGATCATCGTTATGGGTTTAATCCTATGGCTCTAATTAGGCATTTTCGTTTTACCTGTCAAAATTAATTGATTAGGTAAGATTAGAAGAGAAAAACCAACTTAGAATGTATCATGCTAAAATCTGCCTCATATTAACAGTTGCTGGCCATGAATATGAATAATAAACGCATTTCTCTGCAGCAAGGGACGTCTGAGAAACATTTTCCAGCGGCAGAGGAGTCTATTCTAGAGGTATTAATCGCCCATAACGTGCCCATTAAACACGCTTGCCAAAATGGCACCTGTGGAATTTGTCTTACCCCTTTAATTACTGGCGAAATAGACTATGGCTCGCGCCAACCAAGAGGGCTGAGCGACAAAGAGCAAGCAGCAGGGTATTTTTTACCTTGTATCGCCAAATGCAAAACCGATATCCGAATAGGACCCCCAAAAGTCAAAGTGCGTCGATAAAGCCAAGACGTTATCATCGACACCGTCAATCAAAGAGTCTGTTATGTCCGCTATACTGCCCATTTACAAGCTGATGCCAGCCCTTAAACAACAACTTAACACGGCCCATGAGGCGATTTTAGAAGCGGCACCAGGGGCGGGGAAAACCACGGTCGTGCCGTTGGAATTGATGAACGAAGCTTGGCTTGATGGCAGACAGATCGTCATGCTCGAGCCAAGGCGGCTGGCCGCAAAAACCGCTGCCAAACGCCTCGCAGACACCTTAAACGAACCGCTGGGCAAGCGCATCGGTTATCGTATTCGTCACGAAGGTGCAGAAAGTCAAGACACTCAAGTACTGGTGGTCACCGAAGGCGTGCTAACACGCATGTTACAAGATGATCCTAGTCTTGAATCCGTTGCACTCGTTATTTTCGATGAATTTCACGAACGCAATGTCCATTCCGACCTCGCCCTTGCTTTATGCTTACAGGCCAGAGAACTGTTTCGTGACGATTCACCACTAAAATTGCTCATTATGTCTGCCACGTTGGACACGGCCATATTAGAAGAGCGCCTCAGTTGTAAAACCTTAATCAGCGAAGGACGCAACTTTCCCGTTACTATTCGCTATGGCAATAAACGTTTAAAAACTCTAGAGGTAGCTGACGAGGTCATCAAACAAACCCTCAAAGCCTATCAGGAAGAAGACGGCAGCTTATTGGTTTTTTTGCCAGGGCAAAAAGAAATTCGTCATGTGGCAAGCCAACTTAGCCAAGCCCTAAAACAAGATCCTCATGCGATGATTTTACCCTTGTATGGCGAGTTGAGCCTAAAGGAACAAGAGGTCGTGATTCAACCCATTGCCCCTCCCCATCGAAAAATCGTCTTAGCTACCGCCATTGCACAGACCAGTTTAACCATCGAAGGCATTCGTGTGGTGATTGATTCAGGCCTAAGCCGCGAAGCCCAATTCGATGCCAATACTGCCACCACACGATTACATACTCGCCGTGCCACGCAAGCCGAAACCACTCAACGAATGGGACGAGCAGGGAGAACAGAAGCAGGCGTATGTTATCGCTGGTGGAGCGAAGAACAACAGTATCAACTCGCTCCTCAAGCATCACCACAAATAGAATGTGTCGATTTAAGCTCTCTCACCTTAGACGTTGCCAAATGGGGCGTACAAGATCGACTTGAATTGGATTGGATCACCCCACCGCCACTGGGCCATTGGCAACAATCCGTCGAGTTACTTAGCACCTTAGGTGCCCTCGATCCAGACCATTTCACCCTAACGCCTCATGGGGAAGCCATGGCTCAGCTTGGTCTGGCCCCTCGTCTAGCGCACCTGCTTATCGAAGGCAGCCAACAAGGACAGCCAATACTCGCCTGCCAGGTCTGCGCCCTTTTATCCGAAGGTGATCCATTCACGAATAAAAACAGCGATTTTTCCGGCCGTTTACTATGGCTCAAAGGAGAACATAACCAACCGACTCGACGCCCCAAAAGCATCTATCAAACCTCTTTCAAGCAATGGCAACAGCGCAGCCAAGGACTCTCCCCCTCCATCGATACAAACACGGTTCCAGACCAGGCATTAGCCAACCTCTTAGCTGGCGCGTTTGCTGATCGACTCGCAAAACGACTGGGTGAGCAAGCGAACAGCGTACGCTATAAACTCTCAAATGGTCGTATTGCGGTGCTGGATAAAAACGACACGAATGCACAAGCGGATTATCTTGTGGTGTTAGATCTTGGAGGTCATCAGGGACACAGTGAGGATCGTATTTTCTTAGCTCAGCCATTTGATATTGAGCACTTACAAAGCCACCGACCTAGCCTTTTCTCCCATCAAGATCATGTAGCCTGGTCTAAAAAAGACAATCGACTGATTTACGAGTCACAAACTTGGTTAGGCAAACTCTGCATCCATCGTAGGCAAGCCAGTAAGCCATCAGACGATTCCATCCGCTCCGCCATGTGTACTCATCTTCGTCGTGAGGGCATCGACGCGCTACCTTGGGACGATAACAGCTTACCACTCAAAGCCAGATTGGCCTTTGCACATCAACAAGACGCTCATTTTCTCACTAGTCAGCAAGAAAGTTGGCCCGACATGTCGGATGAAGCCTTGCTAGCCTCACTGGAAAACTGGTTAGGACCCTATCTTGGCAACATCACGAACCAAGCCCAACTCGATAAAATGGATCTCAAACACATCCTGCTAGATAGCTTACCCTGGGAATTACAAAAGCGTCTTCACGATAAAGTACCAGAGCGATTATGCGTTGCCTCAGGCAATCATCATAAAGTGGACTATTCACAACCTACGCCAACACTGCGAGTCAAACTACAGGAGATGTTTGGCACCACACACAACCCAACCATCTTAGGCATGAGCGTCAAAATAGAACTGCTCTCCCCCGCACAACGCCCACTGGCGGTTACCCAAGATCTGCCCTTCTTCTGGAAAGAAGCCTATCCGGAGGTAAAAAAGGAGATGCGCGGACGCTATCCAAAACACCCTTGGCCAGACGATCCGATGAGCGCCATCGCCACAGCGAAAACAAAACGTGCTTTAGAGAAATAGTGTCTTATCACATGAACATGACGGATTGATACTTGAGTGCGTTTCCCACAGGCCAGTCTGTTATACAAACCCTTCTTGATCCATTTCCTACTATGAATTCTGAAGGGGATTCTACATAATCAACTTTTTGTGCGTTTTTGATTCGTTTTTTGATACAAAATTTTACACAAAACAAGTATATTGTAAATTGATACGATTTATTGGACACATTCTTTACTTATAATGGACATCGTTTTTCGTCATCAATCAACAACGCTCTTGAGAAAGGCCAAACTATCATTTTTTGATGGGGTAGCTGATCAATAAGAACCATCATTCATAGC
Organism: Marinomonas sp. 63XJN7_7_ISO-PGPR-S23-202; assembly: GCF_056173505.1. Taxonomy (NCBI): domain Bacteria; kingdom Pseudomonadati; phylum Pseudomonadota; class Gammaproteobacteria; order Oceanospirillales; family Oceanospirillaceae; genus Marinomonas; species Marinomonas sp. 63XJN7_7_ISO-PGPR-S23-202. Next base: position 4,877,327 of record NZ_CM149677.1, read on the forward strand.
GGATAGTTTATGGAATCCAATACAAAGCTTTCGAACGACAAGTTATTTAAAATAGGTGTCAGACTGGTTAAGATCGCGTGGGGCGTGGAAATTCTTGCGGTTAGTATCGGTTTTCTTATCTCCATTATCGTCTCTTTTTCTGTGTATGCCCAACTCGATACAAAAGACAGGCCGCTAGACTTCGGTGACTATAGCAACATTTTTGTTGCCGCCTTACCTTTTGTCCTTGTTGCCGTCGTTGAAATCTCCAAAATACCAATGGCCACGGCGTTAATGTACGCCAAACATACTTCTTGGCGCATTCTGTTCTTCCTTGTGCTTATTATGCTGGCCACCATTACCTTTGAAACCATGCTTAATGGTTTTGAGCGTAATTTCTCTGGCCTCAACATTGCGATTGATGCTCGAAAAGACGCCGCCTTATTGTTACAGAACAAAATTGACGTTCTAAATCGCCGTAAGCAAGACATTGATATCATCGACCCGCATAAAGTCGACACGAATTATCAGAGAAATATCCAAAAAGCGAATGCGGCCTACTATCGCTCTTTGGAAAAAGAGCGTGAATACATCAATCATGAAATCGCCAAACTCAGTTCTAATAATAAATTAATTCAACAGTATCAAGCAGACATTAATGATCTCAATAAGAAAGAAAGTGAGATATACGATGCCTGGGATAAAGAACGAAACAGGTTAAAAGCACGCTATTACGGTCAATTAAATAATTATGTGCAAGGTTCTGAAAGCGATAAGAAAAAGCTGCAAAGAGAGCTTGACCAGTTGAAAGCGGAAAAGAAGAAAGCGCTTGATGATGCCAACTTTTTCACCCGACCTTCCGTAGAGAAAAAGTACAGTAAGCTCATTTCTGAAAAAGAAGATCGTTTATACAAAATTGATGATCGAATTAATGGTGATAAAGGCTTCAATAAACAAAACCAAAATGAGCAACAACTACAAGCTCAATTAAAAGCACTCGCGGATGATTATCAGAATCGCATCAAGTTAGGTCGAGCTCGCATGGCCTATCTTGAAGAGCAAATAGCGTCCCAAACGAAAGACATGAAAACGAAGCGACTTAATTATCGCAATGGCTATAATGATTTTGCTAAGCAAGCGAGCCAAAACCGTAACAGTGTCGTATCACGCGCTGCGAAAGAAAAAGCAAAACTACTAGATCAATATGACGAGATTCAAGTAGAAGTCAAAGCCATCGATAATGAGATTTATGGTATCCAACAAAAACAAACCATCATTAAAAACGAAGTGAATCGTTTGGTAAACCAAAACCAGTTCTATCGTCTTGCGGCTTATATCACGAACAAGAAAGAAGCCATTGATGTCCCTAAATCGGCTGTTGGCTTAGTGGCTTTGGTATGGTATTCCTCTCTGGCTTTCATTAGTTCTGTGACAGGGGTGCTGCTTGCTATTGCAGGGCTTTATATACAGCGCATTTATGCCAAAAATGAAGACTACGACACATCACCTCGTCTTCCCTCTTCCAGCGTTCATAACAGCGCTCCGAACGAATAAACTGGCCAAGAAAAGAGCCAGCGACAATGTTCGCTGGCTCTATGGGGAATAAAAAATAGACCACCTTATTCAACTCTCTGCACTGCAGTATCTGTTCACCTCTTTCCTAACCAGAGACAGGGGTAAACACAGGTACCTTCTGACCATTTTCACTTGCAACAAACACCACCGTTACTGACTGTCCGATTTTAATCTGATTCAAATCATCAGCCATTAAATTGGTGAGTATGATAGGTCCTTCTTCCAGTTCAACATAGGCAATGCAATAAGCGGGCGTTGCTCGAGTCATAACGCTATAAGAGTAAATAACCCCCTTACCACTGGCTTCGAACCATTCACAATGATTTCGTCCAGAAAATGGGCTGTGCTCTCGCGGATAAAAAAACGCCTTGCCAGTATCCAGACAGCGCTGAATCATTAGCTTGTTTTCATTGGCAGCCTGCCAAAAAGTCTGAGTCTCCGGCCACGGTTGTGGTGATGTAGGAATACGATGTTCCATAATCAGCCCTCTCTTTCTAGAATTAACGTGGCACTGCCATGGCGTGCCCCCAGCTGACCACCCGTGCCATGCACTAATGCTAGAGTACAATTGTCCACCTGTACGGCAGGATGAGCTTCACCGCGCAGCTGACGCATGGCCTCAATCAGTTTTGTCATCCCCCCACGATTTCCCGGATGATTGTTACATAACCCTCCACCATCGGTATTAAACGGCAAGCGGCCTACCCCAGAGATCAAGCCACCATCGGCGACAAAACGCCCCCCCTGGCCTGGCTCACAAAAACCAAGGTTCTCCAGTTGAATCAAGACAGTAATCGTAAAGCTATCATACAAAGAGGCATACTGAATGTCCTGAGGTGTCACACCGGCTTCAGCAAACGCTTCTTTACCCGTTTGCACGGCACCGGACTCAAGGATATTGAAGTAACCGCCGTTAAGGTGCTTCACCGTAAAACCCGATCCAATGGGTCGAATCAACGGACGCTTAAGCTGACGAGCGACGTCGGGATGGGCGATCACCAATGCCCCACCACCATCACTTATCACACAGCAGTCCAAGCGATGCAGTGGTGTTGAGACAATCGGCGAGGCAATCACCTCCTCAACCGTCACCACCTTAGGTAGCATCGCATTAGGGTTATGTTGAGCATGGTGGGATGCTGCCACCTTAATCCAAGCCAACTGTTCGGAGGTTGTGCCATATTCGTACATATGACGCGCGGCACACATCCCATACATATTGGTGACCACTGGACCGTATGGTAGCTCGAACGGAGATTCCGCTGTTGATTGTGCCTGTTTGAGATGGCTCTCGACGGGGGAAAACTTTTCCGCTCTTGGCCGACCCGCTTGGGTAATCAGAGCAACGCGGCATTTACCCGCCTGGATGGCTTGGACAGCGTGCTCCACATGATTGATATAAGACGACCCCCACGTTTCAGAAGTATCGAAATGGCGTAATTTCAACCCCAAATACTCGACCACGGACAATGGACCAACGCCAGGAGACTCCCAACCAGGCACATCCCCCGCACAGAAATAACCATCCACATCATCGACCGTCAAACCCGCATCCTGCAAAGCTCCCAGTGCCACGTCAGCATGTAGCTGACCCAGCGATCTATCCACGGCATGGCGTGTTGGATGTTCGTAAGCGCCCACCACATAGGCTTGCCCTTTAAGCCCCATGATGTTTCTCCTCATAAAAATAGTATAAGTATGTGCTGCTTACGGCTATTCAGTTCTGACTAAACAGCGTAAACCGCTCAGCGTAGCAACTCTTATCGAGGCTTAATCAATGACCATAAGCACATCTTGAGCAACGACGCCCTTACCTTTCTCAAACGCCACTAATGGGTTAATGTCGATTTCAGTGATCTCTGGACGCTCACACATGAGCTGTCCCACTGTCGCCACCACATCAGCCACTGCCTCCAGATCAACCGCAGGCTCACCACGGAATCCATTGAGCAGTTTCTTGCTTTTTAGACTATTTAACTTGGCGATAATGGCGTCTTTTGGTAATTGAGGTGGCATCAATTGCACATCACCCAATACTTCCACCCAAACACCACCCAAACCAACCATAAGGATAGGCCCCCATTGCGGATCACGACTTGCTCCTACCAACAGCTCAAGACCTTTTTGACCCATTTTCTCTACCAGCACACCATCCAACGTCAAATCTGGTCGTGCTTTATGAACATTGTCATGAAGTTTGCTCCAAGCAAGGCGTAATGCGCCTTCATCCTTAATGTTTAGTAAGACACCACCCGCATCACTTTTATGAGTCAGATCGGCAGACTGAGCCTTAATCACCACGGGATAGCCGATTTCATTAGCGATATGGATGGCTTCATCAAGCGTCGTCGCGAGCGATCCGGTTGGTGTAGGAATAGACAATTGCTCAAGAATTTTCTTGCCAACCCACTCAGGTTGCGTCCCTTTATTCAGGGTTAAGCTAGCAATGGCCTCTTTCTTGTCCAAGGTATTCTGTTGCTGTTGCAGCGCCTGTTGACGACCAAAACGGGTGACATTGGCTAAGGCACGCATGGCACGCTCAGGAGAGCGCATGATAATGGCGCGGTGTTTACGCGCTTCTTCAATAAATTCTGGTGACAATGGTGCATCTTCGTTTTGCATTACATAGATAGCGGGCTTATTACTGCCTTTAGTCGCTTCAAGGTAATAGCCTAACCACACAAGAGACGCTTCCTTAGTTGGCAAAGGCATGGAGACTAACACACTGCCAATGGATGGATCCGCCAGTAATGCCTTCACCCCCTTTTCAATCAAATCCGGCTGATAACTCGACAGCGTGCCTAAGTCCAGAGGGTTACGAGGAGGTAAAAATTCGGGTAAATGCGCGGTCAGTGCCTTGACCTGGTCTGCTGATAATGGCGGCATTTCTAGGTTAAGCTGTTCAATATAGTCCTGGGCTAAACCACAAATGGCACCAGAGGCGGTGACTAAACCTAGTCCGCCGTCTGGCGCAATCGGATAGCGTAATAGCAGCTGCGTGGTATCGATCGCTTCTTCCAAGCTATTTGCGATGGTTACACCAGAATACTCTGTTATCAACTGCATGGCAGCGTGGTTACCAGAAAGTGCCCCTGTGTGTGACTTAGCGGCTTCTTGGGAACGCTCGCTTCGCCCTGAATGCAACAGAACGACACCTTTACCGTGACGGCGGGCTTCCTTCACGGCATCAATAAATTCACTAGCAGAACGGATTTGCTCTGCGTACACGACGATAGCCCCTGTATACTCATCCGTCGCATAATAACGGATCATATCAGACAGGCCAGTCTGAGCTTCATTCCCTGTGGTCACCATATAAGAAAGAGGTACACCACGCGCTTTCAGTGATGCCGCGATGTGAGCACCAATACCACCACTTTGTGCTACCACCGCCACTGCTGGCCCATTATTAGGATCAAGACGAGTCGGTAGCTCCAACTCAACCATCATGACATAGAAACCATTAACGTAGTTGAAATAACCCACGGTATTAGGACCCAGCAGAGACATATTGCCCGAGTTTGCGATGTCAGCCATCTCAAGCTGCAAATGACGACCCTCTTGACCCATTTCAGCAAAACCAGAAGCAAAACACACCGCACTGCGCACGCCTCGGGAGACACATGCTTTAATCGAATCCAGTACAGCGGACGACGGCAACATTAAAATGACCAACTCAACCCCTTCGGGCAACTGAGCAATATCCGTCAGGACTTGACGACCATCAATCTGCCCCCCGCTACGACCTACCAGGTAAATTTCTCCATTGAACCCACCGTCTAACAAATTGTTCAGAACCACTCTACCTGCGGAACCTGGTTTGCTAGACATGCCAACAATGGCAACGGTTTTGGGATTAAGAATCGGACGAATGTCCTTGTTAAATTGGCTTTCGATAGACGAACTGGCATCGCCTTCATGATTAAATGTACTCATAACAACCTCTTATTTTTATAATTAAAGTGTCTTTGCTAGAAGTAAAATTAACGGGGCTATCATTAATCAGGCGTGATTTTATTCGCCCGTTTTTGTAAGAATGCGTTTACTCTATCTTTCGCTTCTGGTGCATCTTGCGTAATGGCGGCCATTAAAGATTCAGTCATCAAGCCATGGGACATGGGCTGTTCCGCAATCAAAGGTAATGCTTTAAGAATGGCGAAATTAGACATGGGTAAGTTACTGGCAACTTTCTCCGCTAACTCCCTAGCTTTACGCATCCCTTCACCTTTCTTCACAACGTAATGAGCAAGGCCTATTTGATGGGCTTCTGTTGCATCAACAACGTGGCCTGTTAGCATCATTTCAGCAACACGAGAAAAGCCAATCAGCTTCGCAATCCGAACCGAGCCTCCACCGCCTAAGAAAATCCCCCGCTGTCCTTCTGGCAAGCCGAAATAGGCATCACTTTCAGCAATGCGGACGTGAAGGGCCGAGGCTAATTCTAGACCACCGCCAACCACCGCCCCTTGCATAACCACAATCACAGGGACTCGACCAAACTGTATTTTGCCAAAGGCCTCATACCACAACATAGAACCTTCAATATTTTCAGAAGAGGAAGACTCCTTCAGTTCTGACAGGTCCAACCCCGCACTGAAATGCTCTCCAGCACCGGAAAGAATCACGGCTCTCACGCTCTTAGGTAAGGACGAGAATACATCCATTAATTCCTCAACCATCACCATACTCAGCGCATTACGCTTTTCAGGTCGATTTAACGTCACCATGGCAATGGCACCTTCAATAGAGAGCGTCACAAGTGGCGCACTACTAGTATCAAGCTCTTTCATTATTTTTATCTCCTCAATACGAATCAGCACGTGCAACTGATACCGATGTTAACCCACACCAATACATTCATTAGTGTTAGTAGAAAAACCTATTGTAAACCTAATATAATGTTAACCTAGTTAACATATTGTCATGATATTATGCAAACATCAAGCGGTCATAAAAAGCTTGGGCAACGACGTCACATCCCGTCTAATAGACAGACACCAGGGCTCGGCTTTGGTATATGCTTCGGCATTAAAATGAAAACAAAGGACAAACTAGGAATGAGATCAGGCAAAAAAACGCCGAAAGATGGCCTATACAGCAATGAGATGAAAATAGATCCTCTGGACCTAGTATCTAAAGCGCTGGGATACTCAATAAAGCGCGCACAAGTACACGCATACGAACTTTTCTTTGAATTTCTTGGTGACAATGCCATCTCACCTGCTCGGATGACCGCATTATCGATAATTGGCACCCACCCAGGAATCACCCAATCCGCTTTGGCCAAAAAGCTTGGCATCAGCCGAGCCGGTATTGTCAAAGTCGTCGATTGGCTGGAATCACTCAATTTAGTAGAGCGTCGTAGCAAACAAGGTGATCGGCGCAGCAACCTACTCTACCTAACGGACTCAGGACAAGATGAACTAAGCTGGTTAGCCGAACAGTCAAAAGAGTATGAAAAAATACTCGCTTCAAAACTCACGGACGAAGAACGCGACCAACTTATTAGCCTACTGGAAAAAGTCACCCTGTCACGGTGCGACAAGCAAGCCACTCGTAAAACGCCCTAATAAGACCTCATTCAAGTAACAGAGAGGGCTGATTATCGGTTTTTCAGAGAGATAAAACTGCCTGTTTCGCGGACTCATTCAGCCCGCGAAACAGGTGGGGGATTGAGTGGTGAGTATTTAGCGTTTCTCAAGAGTAACTTTCATAATAAAACTTCGAATACTTTTAGCCCCTCTTAGATTTAGAGGCTTGAAACTACTTTTAATAAGACGTTTAGAGGTTCTATGACCGATTATTCACGTAGTGTATAAAACGCCTCGTTAAGTGATGAACAACGCGACCACCTAACCTAAGACATTGTGCCGTAAACACTAAAACTGATTCAAACAGAATTGTGAATCCACCTTAAACGATTTGTTATAAGCGTGGTTTGAGCATATGCACGAACTGTTCATCTTGCCTTGTTGACACTGGACTCCGTTTTCATCTCATAACCGATAACGGAGTCCATCCCATGACCAATCTCGACAAATCGAGCCATCGGCTGTGATTTATAACAATAACCATGGATTTTAGTCACCTTGGTGTTTGATTCGCGCCGACGCGTTGAGCCTGCGAAACAGGCGCAAGCGAATGCAATGCCAAGGTGGCAATCTGCAAAGCCATAGATTAGTAATGACGATAACTGGGAGCGGCGTGAGACGATGCCCTAATGGATCTGCGTCTAATTTTTAGGGAGGTTGACTCCCCTTTTTACTTTTTTGGATTTTCTGCAGACGAAAAAAGCCCTGACAGCATAGCAGCTATCAGGGCTCTCTATTTAAAATCTTGATAACGACCTACTCTCACATGCTTGTCTGTTATAGAGAGCCCCACACAACTATCGGCGATGGTGATTCTCCATAACGAAAAAACCCCACCCTGCTTAGCAGGACAGGGTTTCTCTTAATTAAAATCTTGATAACGACCTACTCTCACATGGGATCTCCCACACTACCATCGGCGATGGCACTTTTCACTTCTGAGTTCGGGATGGGATCAGGTGGTTCAATGCCTCTATGATCATCAAGAAAACTGGTTTGCGTTTGTTATGGTGGCTTTGTGTTTTCCTCTCCATAACTCGCAAATTCGTTTACTTGTCTCTTTTAACAATTCATTTTGAAATAGCGATAATCAAGGTCAAACCAGTGTCTATCGTACTATGTAAAACCACTTTGGTGTTATATGGTCAAGCCTCACGAGCAATTAGTATTGGTTAGCTCAATGCCTCACAGCACTTACACACCCAACCTATCAACGTCCTCGTCTCGAACGGCTCTTTAGGGAACTTATGTTCCAGTGAGATCTTATCTTAAGGGAGGCTTCCCGCTTAGATGCTTTCAGCGGTTATCCCGTCCGAACATAGCTACCCGGCAATGCCACTGGCGTGACAACCGGAACACCAGAGGTTCGTCCACTCCGGTCCTCTCGTACTAGGAGCAGCTCCTCTCAAATCTCAAACGTCCACGGCAGATAGGGACCGAACTGTCTCACGACGTTCTAAACCCAGCTCGCGTACCACTTTAAATGGCGAACAGCCATACCCTTGGGACCGGCTTCAGCCCCAGGATGTGATGAGCCGACATCGAGGTGCCAAACACCGCCGTCGATGTGAACTCTTGGGCGGTATCAGCCTGTTATCCCCGGAGTACCTTTTATCCGTTGAGCGATGGCCCTTCCATTCAGAACCACCGGATCACTAAGACCTACTTTCGTACCTGCTCGACGTGTCTGTCTCGCAGTTAAGCGTGCTTTTGCCTTTACACTCTATGCATGATTTCCGACCATGCTGAGCACACCTTCGTGCTCCTCCGTTACTCTTTGGGAGGAGACCGCCCCAGTCAAACTACCCACCACACAGTGTCCTCGATCCGGATTACGGACCTGAGTTAGAACCTCAAACATACCAGGGTGGTATTTCAAGATTGGCTCCAATAGAACTGGCGTCCTATCTTCAAAGCCTCCCACCTATCCTACACAAGTAGGTTCAAAGTTCACTGTGAAGCTATAGTAAAGGTTCACGGGGTCTTTCCGTCTAGCCGCGGATACACAGCATCTTCACTGCGATTTCAATTTCACTGAGTCTCGGGTGGAGACAGTGCCGCCATCATTACGCCATTCGTGCAGGTCGGAACTTACCCGACAAGGAATTTCGCTACCTTAGGACCGTTATAGTTACGGCCGCCGTTTACTTGGGCTTCGATCAAGAGCTTCGCTTACGCTAACCCCATCAATTAACCTTCAAGCACCGGGCAGGCGTCACACCCTATACGTCCACTTTCGTGTTTGCAGAGTGCTGTGTTTTTAATAAACAGTTGCAGCGGCCTGGTATCTTCGACCGACTAGTGCTTACGGAGCAAGTCCTTCACACCGGCCGGCGTACCTTCTCCCGAAGTTACGGTACCATTTTGCCTAGTTCCTTCACCCGAGTTCTCTCAAGCGCCTTGGTATTCTCTACCTGACCACCTGTGTCGGTTTGGGGTACGGTTCATGTATATCTGAAGCTTAGAAGTTTTTCCTGGAAGCATGGCATCAACCACTTCACCCAAAAGAGGGCTCGTCATCAATTCTCGGTCTTAAGAGGAACCGGATTTGCCTAATTCCTCAACCTACTACCTTAAACACGGACAACCATCGCCGTGCTGGCCTAGCCTTCTCCGTCTCTCCATCGCAATATACATAAGTACAGGAATATTAACCTGTTTCCCATCGACTACGCATTTCTGCCTCGCCTTAGGGGCCGACTCACCCTGCCCTGATTAACATGGGACAGGAAACCTTGGTCTTCCGGCGGGGAAGTTTTTCACTCCCCTTATCGTTACTCATGTCAACATTCGCACTTCTGATACCTCCAGCCTGCCTTACAGCTTGACCTTCAACGGCTTACAGAACGCTCCTCTACCGCTCATCCTAAGATGAACCCGTAGCTTCGGTGTACAGTTTGAGCCCCGTTATATCTTCCGCGCAGGCCGACTCGACTAGTGAGCTATTACGCTTTCTTTAAAGGATGGCTGCTTCTAAGCCAACCTCCTAGCTGTCTAAGCCTTCCCACATCGTTTCCCACTTAACTGTAACTTTGGGACCTTAGCTGACGGTCTGGGTTGTTTCCCTTTTCACGACGGACGTTAGCACCCGCCGTGTGTCTCCCGCGCTAACACTCACTGGTATTCGGAGTTTGCATGGGGTTGGTAAGTCGGGATGACCCCCTAGCCCAAACAGTGCTCTACCCCCAGTGGCAATACGCGAGGCGCTACCTAAATAGCTTTCGAGGAGAACCAGCTATCTCCGAGCTTGATTAGCCTTTCACTCCTATCCACAAGTCATCCCCGGACTTTTCAACGTACGTGGGTTCGGTCCTCCAGTTAGTGTTACCCAACCTTCAACCTGCTCATGGATAGATCGCCCGGTTTCGGGTCTATTCCCAGCAACTAAACGCCCTATTAAGACTCGGTTTCCCTACGCCTACCCTATGCGGTTAAGCTTGCTACTGAAAATAAGTCGTTGACCCATTATACAAAAGGTACGCAGTCACGGAACAAGTCCGCTCCCACTGCTTGTACGTACACGGTTTCAGGATCTATTTCACTCCCCTCACAGGGGTTCTTTTCGCCTTTCCCTCACGGTACTGGTTCACTATCGGTCAGTCAGGAGTATTTAGCCTTGGAGGATGGTCCCCCCATCTTCAGACAGAATAACACGTGTTCCGTCCTACTCGTTTTCATGTCTAAGGCGTTTTCGTATACGGGGCTATCACCCTTTACAGCGATCCTTTCCAGAATCTTCTACTAACACCAAAGCCACTTAAGGGCTAATCCCCTTTCGCTCGCCGCTACTCAGGGAATCTCAATTGATTTCTTTTCCTAAGGGTACTTAGATGTTTCAGTTCCCCTCGTTCGCCTCGTATGACTATGTATTCATCATACGATACCCGCAAGCGGGTGGGTTTCCCCATTCGGACATCTCGGGATCACAGTTTGTTTATCAACTCCCCCGAGCTTTTCGCAGATTACCACGTCCTTCATCGCCTCTGACTGCCAAGGCATCCACCGTGCACGCTTGGTCACTTGACCATATAACCCAAAGTAGTTTCCTACTCAGATCACATACCAAAGAGCTTTTGTCCCTCTCTGGATTTACGATATTAGATCGTCACCCCCTCATCAGAAGGAAATAAGATGAGAAAAGTGCAATCCACCGGTTTGACGCTTGATTATCGTCTATTTCAAAATTCGAATTGTTAAAGAGCAAGTTTAGTGCAAAGCACTAAGTCAGAGACTAGGAATCCTCAGTCGATACCGATTAGAAAATAATTTCCCTTCTCGATTAACTGTCCAAGCATCTTGCTTAAGGCTTTGTTTGTCGTATTGTATGATCACCGATATGGTGGAGCTATGCGGGATCGAACCGCAGACCTCCTGCGTGCAAAGCAGGCGCTCTCCCAGCTGAGCTATAGCCCCATATCGTGTGCTGATCTCAGTTTTAAAAGACTTAAAACTTATTATTAACCTTACCAAGGTTGTCTTAGAACGCGGCATGATGTTGCGACGCATAGCTCACTATGCGAGTGACATCATAACAAAGTTATAAGAAAACTTGGTGGGTCTGGGCCGATTTGAACGGCCGACCTCACCCTTATCAGGGGTGCGCTCTAACCAACTGAGCTACAGACCCGGTCCAGACTACGACACTCTAAACTACAGATATCAGATAATTTGTGTGAACGCTCACCAAGCCTTCTATCGTTTAAGGAGGTGATCCAGCCCCAGGTTCCCCTAGGGCTACCTTGTTACGACTTCACCCCAGTCATTGACCACTCCGTGGTAAACGTCCCCCCTAAGGTTAGACTATCTACTTCTGGAGCAATCAACTCCCATGGTGTGACGGGCGGTGTGTACAAGGCCCGGGAACGTATTCACCGTGACATTCTGATTCACGATTACTAGCGATTCCGACTTCATGGAGTCGAGTTGCAGACTCCAATCCGGACTACGACGTACTTTTTGGGATTCGCTTACTCTCGCAAGTTCGCTGCCCTCTGTATACGCCATTGTAGCACGTGTGTAGCCCTACTCGTAAGGGCCATGATGACTTGACGTCGTCCCCACCTTCCTCCGGTTTGTCACCGGCAGTCTCCTTAAAGTTCTCGGCATTACCCGCTAGCAAGTAAGGATAAGGGTTGCGCTCGTTACGGGACTTAACCCAACATTTCACAACACGAGCTGACGACAGCCATGCAGCACCTGTCTCACAGTTCCCGAAGGCACAAACACATCTCTGCGTTCTTCTGTGGATGTCAAGAGTAGGTAAGGTTCTTCGCGTTGCTTCGAATTAAACCACATGCTCCACCGCTTGTGCGGGCCCCCGTCAATTCATTTGAGTTTTAACCTTGCGGCCGTACTCCCCAGGCGGTCTACTTATCGCGTTAACTGCGCCACTAAGTCATTACAACCCAACGGCTAGTAGACATCGTTTACGGCGTGGACTACCAGGGTATCTAATCCTGTTTGCTCCCCACGCTTTCGCACCTCAGTGTCAGTATCAGTCCAGGATGTCGCCTTCGCCACTGATGTTCCTTCCTATATCTACGCATTTCACCGCTACACAGGAAATTCCACATCCCTCTACCGTACTCTAGCCTGCCAGTATCCGGTGCCATTCCAAGGTTGAGCCCTGGGGTTTCACATCAGACTTAACAAACCACCTACGCGCGCTTTACGCCCAGTAATTCCGATTAACGCTCGCACCCTCTGTATTACCGCGGCTGCTGGCACAGAGTTAGCCGGTGCTTCTTCTGGAGCTAACGTCAAAATACTTGGCTATTAACCAAGCACCCTTCCTCACTCCTGAAAGTGCTTTACAACCCTAAGGCCTTCTTCACACACGCGGCATGGCTGGATCAGGGTTCCCCCCATTGTCCAATATTCCCCACTGCTGCCTCCCGTAGGAGTCTGGGCCGTGTCTCAGTCCCAGTGTGGCTGGTCATCCTCTCAGACCAGCTAGAGATCGTCGCCTTGGTAGGCCTTTACCCCACCAACTAGCTAATCTCACGCAGGCTCATCTAATAGCGGAAGGTCCGAAGATCCCCTCCTTTCCCCCTAAAGGATTATGCGGTATTAGCATGCGTTTCCACATGTTGTCCCCCTCTACTAGGCAGATTCCTACGCGTTACTCACCCGTCCGCCGCTCGTCAGCAGGAGCAAGCTCCCCTGTTACCGCTCGACTTGCATGTGTTAAGCCTGCCGCCAGCGTTCAATCTGAGCCATGATCAAACTCTTCAGTTTAAAAAGCTTGCTCACTCAAATTCTTACACTAACAATAACTTAATCGATTCATCATCTAAGACAACAAATCAACATAAAGCGAATTGACGTGTTTGACTCTCGTAAGACTTCAATTTTTTTGATCGATCAGTGTCTCACTCAGTAAACTAAGCAAAACCCTGTCGATCTTCTGAAGGTCTCAGCGAGCGCCCACACAAATTATCTGATTATCTATTTTAAAGAGCGTTGCTAACGTTTTTCGAACCTCGTCTTCACTTAGTGTGAAGCGCTGTCCGTGTCAGCGAGGGCGTATATTAAGGATTCACAGATTTTCTGCAACCCTTTTTTGAGGTTTATTCAAATTAATTTTAAAAAAATCTTTCTGAAGGAAATTGTTGAATTTACAACTCAACGATTCTTAGTTCTTTAGGCATAGAGAAAGACACGTTCTCTTCTTGGCCTTTTAACTCTTGAGGCGCTTCGCCACCCTCTTTCACTAAACGCTCAATCACTTGATTAACCAGCACTTCTGGTGCAGATGCGCCAGCCGTCACTCCAACGCTTTCTATGTTGACCAACCAGCGTGCATCGATTTCATCCGCATTATCAATAAGGTGAGCCGTTGCACCCATCCGTTCTGCCAGCTCTCGCAACCGATTTGAGTTAGAGCTGTTCACAGAACCAACCACTAACACTAACTTCGACGCTGCCGCTAACGTTTTCACAGCATCTTGACGATTTTGCGTGGCGTAGCAGATATCGTCTTTCTTTGGCCCTTTAATTTTAGGGAAATATTGGCGAAGAGCATCGATCACCACAGATGTATCATCCATCGATAATGTAGTCTGGGTTACAAATGCAATTTTTTCAGGGTTGTTTACCTTCAAAGAAGCCACATCCTCCGCACTTTCCACTAAATAAATTGCCCCACCATTACGGTTATCGTATTGCCCCATGGTGCCTTCTACTTCAGGGTGTCCATCATGACCAATCAAGATGCACTCTACACCGTCTCGAGAGTAACGTAAGACTTCCAAGTGCACTTTTGTTACCAAAGGACAGGTTGCATCAAACACTTTTAGCCCACGACGCGACGCTTCATCACGCACCGCTTTAGACACCCCATGAGCACTAAAGATAACAATATTGTCATCCGGTACTTGGTCCAATTCATCAACAAAAACCGCACCACGAGCTTTTAATGATTCGACAACAAATTTGTTGTGCACCACCTCATGACGCACGTAAATTGGCGCTTCGAATAGATCCAAGCAGCGGTTGACGATTTCAATTGCACGATCTACCCCTGCACAGAAACCGCGCGGGTTTGCTAATTGAATAGCAAAACTCATGATGCCTCCTCTACCGCAACAACACGCACCCGATAGGTTAAAGAGCGGCCCGCTAGTGGGTGATTAAAATCAACCATGACATCAGACTCGCCGATTTCTGCGATAACACCAGGAAGTTCATTGTTCGCAGCGTCCGCAAAGGACACGACCATGCCCTCCTCTAAGTCCATTGAGAACTGAGAGCGTGGAATACGCTGGATATTGTTTTCATTGTGCGCACCAAACGCTTTTTCCGGTGACATCACAAATGACGCTTCATCACCTGCTTTCATGCCGATTAGTACTTCTTCAAACGCGGGCAGCAAGTTGCCATCCCCAAACACAAATTGAGCGGGGGTTTGATCAAAATTGGAATCTACAATCTGACCATCTTCCAAAGATAACTCAAAATGTAAGGTCACTCGGCTGTCTGCCGTCACTAAACTCATTCTTTTTCACCTTTCTTCGGCTTAACAAATAGGCCTTCTAATAGCATCAAGATAACACCTATTGTGATCGCACTATCAGCCACATTAAAGGCAGGAAAATACCAAGATTGCTGCCAATGAACTTGTATAAAATCGATCACGTGGCCATAAGCAAGGCGATCATGTAAATTGCCAAGAGCACCGCCCATAATCAGACTTAATGCAGCCGCCTCCCAAGGATTTTTACGGCCTATTCGAACTAAACGCCAGCTAATCCCCACTACCACGGCTATCGCAATCAAGGAGAACAACCAACGTTGCCACCCTCCCGCCTGAGCCAAAAAACTAAAGGCCGCGCCAGTGTTGTAGCGTAATGTTAGATCAAGCACGGGCAACAAATGGATTTCCTGTCCATAAAACAAATTTGCCACAACCGCTTGTTTGGTGACCCAATCCAAGATCACTACTGCAATTGCCAGCGCCCACCAGCGCTGGGCTTGTTGCCACACATATCGAAATGTCATTAAGCGTAAAGGCGCTGTTCACCTTCCCCATCAGGTAAGTTAGAGATACAACGATCGCACAATTCAGGGTGCGCTTCTCGTTTACCCACTTCTTCACGGTGATGCCAACAACGTACACACTTCGCATACTTGCTGAGCTCTACATGCACTTTAAGACCCGCAAGATCGGTTTCAACCGCACCCTCACCCGCTTGATCAAGTGGCAGGACCTTCACATCAGACGCAATCAACACAAAGCGCAGCTCATCACCTAAACGATTCAATGTTGTTTGCAATGAGTCATCACAATACAAGGTAATTTCCGCACTTAAGCTGGCTTTCATTTTGCCTTCATTACGTGCTGCTTCAAGCACCCTGTTGGTCGCCACTTTCACTTCAAGAACCTGTTTCCAAAACTCACGGCCAAGCACTTCGTCGCCCGCCAGCTCTTCAAGCCCTTCGTACCAGGTTTCTAGGAACACAGACTCGCTGCGCTCACCTGGAAGCGCTAACCAAATCTCATCCGCTGTGTAGCTCAAGATAGGAGAGATCCAACGAGTAAAGGCTTCCATCACATGATACAAAGCCGTTTGTGCCGAACGGCGCGCTAAGCTGTCTTCTTGTGTGGTGTATTGACGATCCTTGATCACATCCAAGTAGAAACCACCTAAATCCACCGAACAGAAATTCTGGATTTTTTGGTTAACGGTATGAAATTGGTACTCGCCGTAGGCCACATCCAAGTCTTTTTGCAATTGCGCAGCACGGTCAACTATCCAACGATCTAAGGCGATCATCTCGCTTGAAGGCACCATGTCTTTTGCTGGATCAAAGCCATTCAAGTTCGCCAGCATAAAGCGCGCCGTATTACGGATACGACGATAAGAATCCGCCACACGCTTTAGAATTTCATCAGACACGGTCATTTCGCCCGTGTAATCGGTTGCCGCCACCCATAGACGGATGATATCCGCCCCTAAAGTCCCCATCACTTTCTGTGGAGAAACCACGTTACCGAGTGATTTAGACATCTTGCGACCATCACCATCGACGGTGAAACCGTGAGTTAGTACGCCTTTGTATGGTGGCACACCACGAATTGCGATAGAGGTTTTCAAAGAAGATTGGAACCAACCACGATGTTGATCAGAGCCTTCTAGATACAAATCCGCAGGGAAGCTCAACTCTTCACGCTGATCGATTACCGAGTAATGGGTAACCCCCGAATCGAACCAAACGTCTAGCGTATCCGTTACTTTGCTGTATTGCTCTGCATCGTCCCCTAGAAGCTCTGCTGCATCCAAATCAAACCAAGCGTCGATGCCAGCTTTCTCAATACGCTGTGCCACTTCTTCAATCAAGCGCGGCGTTTCTGGATGAAGCTCTTGTGTTTCTTTGTTAATAAATAAAGCAATTGGCACGCCCCAGGTACGCTGACGGGACACACACCAATCTGGACTGTTATTCAACATACCTTCCATGCGGTTTTGTCCCCATGAAGGCGTCCACTTCACGCTTTTCACAGCTTCTTTGGCAGAATCCAATAGACCTTTTTCATCCATGCTGATAAACCATTGTGGCGTCGCACGGAAGATCAACGGTGTTTTAGTACGCCAGCAGTGTGGATAACTGTGGAAGATTTTTGACTGAAACACCAAAGCGTTATTACGGTTTAGTGCTTCCAACACAGCATCGTCTACTTTGTAAACGTGCATGCCCGCGAATTCGCCTGCCGCTTCTGAGTAAACACCATTATCTTGAACAAGGTTGATGGTGCCTAAGCCATTTTCACGACCCACGTTAAAGTCATCTACCCCGTGGTCCGGTGCGGTATGTACACAACCCGTACCGGCTTCCGTCGTGACGTGCTCACCTAAGATAACCGGGATGTCACGCTCAATAAACGGATGATCCAACAACGTGCCATTAAGGTCAGCACCCACAGCGCGTCCTACAATGCGGAAGTCCGACACACCATAACGCGCCATCACACTTTCAACCATGTCTTCCGCTAGGATCAGACGCTCTTTGCCCGCCCCCATGTCCACTTCAACCAGTGCGTAATGAAATTCTGGGTGAATCGAGACCGCTTGGCTAGCAGGCAAAGTCCAAGGAGTAGTCGTCCAGATAACAACAGAAACCTTACCTTCTCCTTCCACACCGGAGAATTTTGCCAACAACTCGGCTTCATCTTTTGGTGCATAACGCACGTCCAAAGACAAAGAGGTTTTATCTTGGTATTCCACTTCCGCTTCCGCCAAAGCAGAGCCACCCACCACACTCCAGTAAACGGGCTTAAAGCCTTTTACTAAGTGGCCATTTTCAGCAATTTTACCTAATGCTCGAACAATATTCGCTTCGGTTACAAAGTTCATGGTCAGATAAGGATTGTCCCAATCTCCCATCACGCCAAGACGGATAAAGTCTTTTTTCTGTTCTTCAATTTGTGAGTAGGCGTATTCACGGCATTTCGCACGGAAATCTTTGTACGACACTTTATCGCCCGCTTTGCCAATCAGCTGCTCAACTTTGTGCTCGATTGGCAAACCATGGCAGTCCCAGCCAGGGATGTACGGTGCATCAAAGCCGCTGACGGTTTTCGATTTAACAATAATATCTTTGAGGATTTTGTTAACCGCGTGACCAATATGAATACTACCGTTCGCGTATGGAGGGCCATCGTGAAGAATAAAAGACTTACGACCTTTACTCACTTTACGTACTTTGTTGTATAGATCCATATCCTGCCAACGCTTTAGCATTGCAGGTTCACGTTTTGCCAAATCTCCACGCATTGGAAAATCCGTGTTTGGCAAATTCAGTGTCGGTTTATAATCACTCATGGTTTATCGATTCATCCTCAAAGATCATCTTTTCACTGATTAGCAAAAAAGCGTTGTGCTTCTTCTTTATCACATTGAATTTGTTGTTCCAGCTCACTTAGGCCGGCCATTTTTCGCTCTGCCCTGATAAAACGGCAGAAAGTAACCTGTACATATTGATCGTACAGATCACCATTAAAGTTGAACAAATGCACTTCTAAAATAGGCGTTTTCCCGTTCACCGTAGGTCGCATACCTATATTGGCAACCCCATCATGGCGCACACCCTCCGCTTCTAACGTGACAGCATAAACACCTGATAACGCAGACATAGTGCCTTTCAAATGCACATTGGCTGTGGGGAACCCAATAGTACGACCCAGCTTTTGCCCGTGGATCACTCGACCGCTTAGCATCACAGGGTGTCCCATATTTTCTTGGGCCGCGTCAATATCGCCTCGCTCTAACGCTTGGCGTACTAACGTACTACTGACTCGCTCACCCAATGTATTGAGCACTGATGGCGTATTTTCAACATCAAAATCGTGGGTTTCGCCAAATTGACGCAAATATTCAAAGTCCCCTTGGCGATCACAGCCAAAGCGGAAATCATCCCCCACCACCAAATGACGAACAGACAAGCCATCCAATAAGATACTCTGGCAAAAAGTATGGGCGTCAAGCTGCTGAAGTTTAGGATTGAATGGCAAGCACAGGACATAATCGATGCCCTGCCCTTTGAGTAATTCCACCTTATCCCGCAAACGGCTAATACGCCCAGGCGAGGTTTTCGGTGCAAAGTACTCTCGCGGCTGAGGTTCAAATATCATAATCCCCGCAGGTACATGATAATGAGCCGCCAACGCTTTTACTCGGTTCAAGATAGCACGGTGCCCCAAATGAACGCCGTCGAAATTCCCAATCGTTAGCACACCTGCTCGATGCTTTTCTCGGATATTATGAATACCCCGTATTAACTCCATAGTGCCTCGTTCAAGACCATTCCACCCAGCGCTGAAAAAAATAACCAAGATTATATAGCAGTTCACTAGATGACGGTAGGCCAGAACTTACACAAACGCGCTTTCAGCTGGCCATATCACAAGCAATGAACTTACCCGTGCTTTAACATTGATAGACGCAGGCCCGCCAGGATGGCGACTCCCACATACACACATACCCCAACAACAACGATCAGCAAAGTATCACCAATACGCTGCAAACTGCTCATCTGAGTCCATACCCAACCCTGTTGAAGGAACACATATAAACACACACCCAATGCCGATGTTGCAAGCACCAGAATACGTAACAAGCGCTTCCACTGATCAGAAAACACATGATGTCCTCGTTTACGCAGGCCACGCCATAATAAAAGGGCATTAATACCTGCCGATAAACTGGTCGCCAGCGCCAAGCCAACATGCCCTAGCGGCCAGACAAAAATCAGATTCAGTACCATATTTGACACCATAGCAATAATACCAATACGCACTGGTGTCTTTGTATCTTGCCTTGCATAGTAACCTGGAGCCAATACTTTAATCAGCATCATAAAGACCAAACCAAGGGAATAAGCTTGCAAACTTTCAGACGATTTCACCACATCATGAACCGTCAACGCACCGCGATAAAAGATGGTCGCAATCAAAGGTTCTGCCAGCATAAAGAGCGCTAAAGAGGAAGGTACGGCAATCAGCAATAATATACGCAAGCCCCAGTCTAGAGTCGTCGAAAAACTGTCTGCTTTTTGGCTAGCAAAACTCCGCGACAATGACGGCAAAATCACCGTACTAATCGCAATCGCAAAAACCCCCAGTGGCAATTCATACAAACGATCCGACAAATACAACCAAGTAATACTGCCTGTTTGCAGAAACGACGCTAGCACAGTGTCTAATAACAGGTTAATTTGACTAACCGACACACCAAATAACGCTGGACCAATCAGTATCAAGATGCGCTTAACCCCCGGATGGCGAAAATTCAAACTCGGCATGGGTAAGAGCTTAAGCCGAGCTAGGAACGGCATCTGGAAGGCTAGCTGCACCAGCCCCGCAAAAAACACCCCCCACGCCACATAAATTTCAGACTGAGCCGCGTCACGCGCAAATACCAAGGTGGCAATCAACAAAGTAATGTTGAGAAAAATCGGCGTGATCGCAGGGACCGCATACTCACCATGCGCATTGAGCACGCCACCAGCCAGGGCGGTTAACGAAATAAACATCAGATAAGGAAACGTAATGGTCAGCAACTGAGATGCCAAGCGCGACTGCTCGCCATCAGAAGCAAAGCCTGGAGCAAACACATAAATAACCCAAGGCGCGCAGAGCATAAACAACGCCGTCATGACCAATAGCACCAAGGCTAATGACCCCGATACAGCAGAAATTAGCGCACGCACTTCCTCTTTACTGGTATTAACCCGATAATCACTCAGAACTGGCACGAAGGCTTGTGCAAAGGCGCCTTCTGCAAAAAGTCGACGGAAAAAGTTAGGGATTTTAAAGGCCACATAGAACGCATCCGCGCCAGCACTGGCTCCTAATACGTACGCTAATGCAGAATCACGAGCCAACCCTAGAATACGCGACAAAAAAGTACAGAGGGAAACTAAGACACCAGAACGTAATAAAGAACTCTTTTGTACTATTTCTTTTGATTCTTTTTTAGACACCACATTTTCTTCAGACATTATAATTTTACTAACCATACCAAGCAATTGGAGCAAGAATACCACCAGATTGACAGACAAGGCAGGAAAATAAGCCACTAGATTTGGTGATTATTTGTATAATGGGGTTGTGACACGCCAAAAAACTGGTAAAATCCGCCGCGAGATTCTCAAGTCAAACTTGACATTAATTTCACGACGCAGCACAGTGCTGTGCCGTTTCCTAATATAATTGAAAGGAGCCAGACTGTGGCAAATTCCGCCGGTTCAAAAAAACGTGCGCGCCAGGCGATCAAACGTCGCGCTCATAATGGTAGCCTGCGCTCTATGGTTCGTACCTACTTGAAAAAAGTAGATGCAGCTATCGAAGCAGGTAATCAAGCTGATGCACAAGCAGCTTATACTCTAGCCACTTCTAAGCTAGACAAAGCAGCTGGTAAAGGCCTATATCACAAAAACAAAGCAGCTCGTCATAAGAGCCGCTTGAGTGCTAAAATTAAAGCACTGGCCTAATCCCCATAAAAAAACCGGCTTTTGCCGGTTTTTTTATGCATTTCTCTGTCGTACTGACACTTGCCGCACTGCTCTACGAGAAAATAACCAACCCCCATACAACGGCCGCCAAGACTAAAGACAGCATGACTGCCGCTGAGCCCAGATCTTTCGCCCGCCCAGACAACTCATGCTGCTCATCACTAATACGATCCACAACCGCTTCCACACTGGAATTAATCGTTTCAACGATCAGCACCATTCCAGCAGAAAAAACTAGCAACGCTTTTTCCATGCCGCCATCGCCCAACCAGAGTGCCAATGGCAAGGCCACTAAAAATAAGCAGGTTTCTTGACGAAAAGCCGCTTCATGTTTCCACTGCGCTCTTAGCCCCTGGTAAGAATAGCGCGTCGCACTAATAACGCGCGCCAAACCAGACTGCCCCGGTTTTGCCATGCCACTCTCCTAGTTCATTACATTGCGTTAAATAATGACTAAATCATCACGGTTAATCAGCTCCGGTTCACTCTCGTAACCCAGCACGCTCAAAATATCGGAGGAAGGACGACCAAGCAACTTTAAGGTTTCTGCCACGGTATAATTGATCAAACCACGCGCCACCAAAGCACCCTGCTCATCCAAACACAGCACCATATCGCCACGAGAAAAAGACCCTTGCGCGTCTTTCACCCCGACAGCCAACAAACTGGTACTACCTTTGCGTAATGCTTTAACCGCGCCATCATCCAGCACCAGTGTCCCACGACTTTTTAACTGCCCAGCCAACCACTGTTTACGGGCCGCTAACCGTCCATGTTCAGGCTGTAACCAGGTTCCCACATGCTCACCGGAAGCCAGCCGCAGTATAACACTCTCCTCACGACCTGAAGCAATCAAAGTATCCGCCCCAGAACGCGCAGCTAAACGCGCCGCACGCACTTTCGTCAACATACCACCACTGCCCAGCAAACCGGCGCCGCCGCTGGCCATCGACTCTAAACGCTCATCAGTCGCCGAAACACGGGGGATCAAGGTAGCATCCTTATGGTCACGTGGGTTTTTATCAAATAACCCCTGCTGATCCGTCAAGATGATCATCGCATCAGCTTCCACCAAGTTCGCGACTAGGGCACCTAAAGTATCGTTGTCACCAAATCGAATTTCGTCGGTTACAACCGTATCGTTTTCGTTAACTATGGGTACAACACCAAGGCTTAATAAAGTACGCAATGAAGATCGAGCGTTTAAATAACGACGACGGTTAGATAGATCGTCATGGGTGAGCAAAATTTGCGCCGTACAAAGGCCATGCTTCTCAAAATGACTCTCATACACCCCCACCAGCTCCATCTGACCAACTGCGGCAGCAGCTTGTAACTCGTTCACCTGGGTCGGTCGAGAAGAAAAACCAAGGCGTTTCATACCAGCAGCAATCGAGCCAGACGACACCAACACCACTTCTTTGCCCTGCTTGCGTAATTGAGCAATTTGTTCAACCCATAAGCCAATGCGCTCAACATCCAAACCCTGACCGTCATTCGTTAACAAAGCACTACCGATTTTTACCACCAGCCGACGCGCTTTCGCAATTTTTTCTCGCCTTTCCATACTACCGCTTACCCACCCACAAAATTAGCCAATGCTTAAACGTACTCTACTTCGACATCATAATCGTCATCATCAAAATCATCGTCATCCAGCATTTTGCCTTCTAAACGACGCTTCTCGCGCAGTGCCATAATACGCTGACGACCCTCCTCATCAATCAAGGCACGCATCGCTTTCTCTTTCTCGCGAGCCTCTGGATCTTCGGCCAACAACTCACGCTGCGCCTCAAGCGCCGTCATCAAGTCTAGGCATAACACTTCTGTCCCCTCCCCAGAAATTGCAGAGACGCGGTACGTTTTACCCTGCCAGCCCAATGCGTCGATGACACTCTGGCAGCGCTCGTCTAATTCGTCTTCTGGCACCATATCGGTTTTGTTCAGAACCAACCAACGGTCACGTTCCGCCAAAGCAGGGCTAAACTGCTGCAATTCATTCACCGCAATGAGTGCCGCTTCTGCTGGCGTAATATCATCCCATGGGGCCAAATCAACAACATGAAGCAAAATGCGATTACGCACCAAATGTTTCAAGAAACGAATACCCAGACCCGCCCCTTCCGATGCACCTTCAATGATGCCTGGAATATCGGCCACAACGAAGCTCTGGTGTTTTTTCACTTTCACCACACCCAAGTTTGGCACCAGCGTCGTAAAGGGGTAATCCGCCACTTTTGGCTTGGCCGACGAGACAGCACGGATAAAAGTCGATTTACCCGCATTAGGCAATCCAAGTAACCCAACATCTGCCAACACTTTCATTTCCAGCTTTAGGGTTCGCTCTTCTCCGACCGTCCCTTTCGTCGTTTGGCGAGGAGCACGGTTGGTACTGGATTTGAAGCGCGTGTTACCTAAACCATGGTGACCACCTTGAGCCACCTTTAATCGCTGACCATCGCGTACGAGATCCCCTAAGGTCTCGCCCGTATCCTCATCAATCACCGTCGTACCGATTGGCACCTTAACCTCAAGGTCCGCACCTTTTGAGCCAGTCATGTCTCGCCCTTGGCCGCCCTCGCCGCTTTCAGCGATGTATTTTTTCGTATAGCGAAAATCGATCAGCGTATTTAAAGCTTCATCAGCAACCAAATACACACTGCCGCCATTGCCGCCATCACCGCCATCGGGACCGCCTTTGGCAACAAATTTTTCCCGCCAAAAGCTCAAACAACCATTACCGCCTTTACCCGCTCTTACATAGATACTGGCTTCATCAACGAATTTCACAGATTCACCTCTTCGGTGGATTATCAGAATCAACAGACCCTGATTATAAGATTTTTCCAAAAAAAAAGCCCCGCGTCGCGGAGCTCTTTTTAAGTTTTTAGCAGTAATTAAGCCGCTACGACAGAAACCGTACGACGCTTAAGTTTACCTTTCACTTCAAACTTTACTTGACCTTCAACAACAGCGAACAAGGTGTGATCTTTACCGATCTGAACACCAACACCTGGGTGGAATTGAGTTCCACGCTGACGAACAAGAATGTTACCTGGGATCACTACTTGACCACCAAAACGTTTGACACCTAATCGTTTCGACTCGGAATCGCGACCGTTACGAGTACTACCACCCGCCTTTTTATGAGCCATGACTTACTCCTTAAATGTATTTTAGTTAGCGCTTATTAGTTAATCGCAGTGACTTTCACTTCTGTGAACCACTGACGATGCCCCATACGCTTCATAGAATGCTTACGACGACGGAATTTCAAAATTTTCACTTTGTCTCCGCGACCATGAGTAACTACTTCTGCTGTTACTTTAGCGCCTTCTACAACTGGAGCGCCAACTTTAACGTCGTCGCCATTGCTAACAAGAAGTACGTCGTTAAATTCAACCACGCCACCTTCTTCTACTGCAAGTTTTTCAACCTTAAGGGTTTGGCCTTCTTGCACACGGTATTGCTTACCGCCAGTTTTGATTACTGCAAACATGTTCTTCTCCAATGAGATTTACCCGGCTACTGAATTGGATTTGACCTACTTCTAGTGGCACCAAATTCTTGTCGATCACGACAAAAACCCACTTACCATATGATAGGGAGCAAAATGTGGGCAAATCGGACGCGAGATTGTACAAAATCAAACCAGCTAATACAAGCAAAAAGCACAGTGTTTATGTATTTTTCATCTTTTGGGTTGACCCTGACACAAGGCTTACCTAGCATGGGTCAAACTTGCTTTACAGCTTAGCAATCTTTAGCTTCGGAAATCGTATGCAACCCACAAAAATACATGATGTTGTGGCCAACGAGTTTGGCCGAGTAAACGAATACATAGTGTCACAACTAACAAGTGACATTCCTCTCATTGAGCAAATCGGCTACTACATTATCAGCAACGGCGGCAAACGCCTTCGCCCACTAATGGTACTGCTTGCCGCTAAAGCAAGCCTAAATTTAGATGAGGACAAGCTCGATAAAGCCATCAAAATGGCGACTATTATTGAGTTTATCCACACATCAACGCTACTTCATGATGATGTGGTGGATGAATCCGATATGCGTCGCGGCAAAAAAACCGCTAATGAAGAATGGGGCAACGCTCCCAGCGTTCTTGTTGGCGACTTTTTGTACACTCGTGCTTTTCAATTAATGGTGAGCATCCAAAGCATGGATTGCATGGCGATTATGGCGGAAACCACTAACATTATCGCGGAAGGGGAAGTGCAACAGCTGATTAATTGTGGCGACCCAGATACAACTGAAGAAAATTACTTGAAAGTCATCCAATACAAAACGGCAAAGCTATTCGAAGGGGCGGCACTGTGCGGTGCTGTCATCGCAAACAGCAGCGATGACATCAAAACGGCACTCAAAGACTATGGCATGTACGTGGGCACAGCCTTCCAATTAATTGACGACGTTATGGACTACACCAGTACCGCCGAGGAAATGGGTAAAAGCGTAGGTGACGACTTGGCAGAAGGGAAACCGACTCTTCCCTTGATCTACACAATGCAACACGGCAACCCTGATGCCGTCAATCGCGTCCGACACGCCATTGAAACAGGTGGTTTGGAGCAATTAGACACCATCATTAGGGACGTACAGGAGTGTGGTGCCATTGAGTACACGCAACAGCGTGCTCAAGAACAAGCGGATCTTGCCATTGCAGCATTAGCCCCTCTCGTTGACTCAGAGTATAAAGAAGCTCTCATTAATTTGGCCCACGCGTCGGTTAAACGCCGCAACTGATTTCGCGCTGTCTAAAAGCAAAAAGTGTCACGTTAACCAGTGGCTCTTTTTGCTTTTGCTCACCTATGCTGATGCAATATCATGTTCTAAGCTGAACAATCAAAAGAGTCCAACCAACTTTTTACTTGTTGCGCAGCGGCAGCAGGGTCTTCCTGCATAAAACAATGGCCTCCCTTTGCTGTCACCACCTTAATATTTGGGTTCAAGCGAGCCGCCAAATGATGAGCCTCTATGAAAAAATCATAGGACGACTCCCCTTGGATAATATAGGTCGGTACCCTAACTGTACGAATTAGCTGCCATAAGCCTTTCGGGTAAGAGGAAAAAACAGCCGCTTCCATCCAAGTAGGACAACGCAAATGACATTGTCCGTCTTCGTCTTCTTGAACAGAATAGCGAATATAGTCATCGAGGCACCGATCTTGCCACCCTTTAAAGGTCCCTCGCCCCTTAAAACTGGCTTTCACATTAGCCAGACTTTCCCAATGGGTACGACGCCGAGTGGCTTGTCGAACCATAGGTAAGCGTCGTCTAAAGCCTGACATACGCACACCTCGCAGCATCCAGATCACTTTGGGTGGGTACATTGCGGGATCAAGTAGAACAATTCGATCAAATAAGCCCGGCTCTTGAGCACTCATTAGTGCCGTCAAACAACCGCCAAAGCTATGCCCCATACCAATTCGCTCGGTAGCAGGCAATTGAGGCAAGCGCGACTGCAACGACTTTACAAACCGATTAGCGGTTTCATTCCAGCCAACAAACTGCTCTCCCGGTGAGGATTCACCATGACCCGCGGCATCTTGTAAAAGCAGATTATAGTCATTAGCAAAATGCGCTAAAAAATGTCGGTAGGAACCCACCGCAAAACCGTTGCCATGAAGAAAATGCAGCGAGGCTAACGAATTGTTTACTTCAGACTGATAGCCCACCACATAATCGCTCTTATTATTATCAACAATATACTGCCAAGGGGCACAAAGCTTGCCGCCAATTTCTATCATATATCAACTCTAATTCGTTTTTATTGACTACATTATGAGCCTAGGAGGTAAGAAAAAACATCCCTGCCCCATCGAGCCATCGCTTTTTCTTGTATATCGATTCGCAAAAAACACCAAAATTCAGGGCTCAAACCTAAAAAATATGCCTTTCTTAAGTAAGGTTAGTGCTTTTTTTCTATTCAAACATTCATATTAAGCGCTCAAACCGATATAATCCGCTAGATTTTATACTGCTAACTGAACCACATGACTCAGCATAACCCAACGCGTTATTAGCTGGAGGTGGAAATAGGACTATAATGACTAGAGCTTCATCGTTTGAAAAAGACGAACTATTGCAATGTGGCTACGGCGAAATGTTTGGTGAAGGTAATGCCCAACTGCCCGTAGGTAACATGTTGATGATGGATCGCATCACACGTATCTCGGCCGAAGGCGGAGAACACGGCAAAGGCGAAATCATTGCTGAGCTAGATATTAACCCCGACCTTTGGTTTTTCCAATGTCACTTTCCTGGTGACCCGGTCATGCCAGGCTGCCTAGGCTTGGATGCAATGTGGCAAATTGTTGGTTTTTTCCTTGGCTGGAAAGGCAACAAAGGGCGTGGTCGCGCATTGGGCTGTGGTGAAGTTAAGTTCACAGGACAAATTCTCCCAACAGCGAAAAAGGTCACTTTCAATATTCAGTTGAAACGAGTGATTGAGCGTAAATTAGTGATGGGTATTGCTGACGGAAGCGTATCCGTTGATGGGCGAGAAATTTACGTTGCAAAAGACTTGCGCGTTGGTTTGTTCACAACCACTGATAACTTTTAAAGAACAAGGGTAAAGAGGCACATTATATGCGTCGTGTAGTAGTAACAGGTCTTGGCATTGTCAGTTGTCTTGGCAATGACAAAGAGAGCGTTTTAAACTCCTTGCGCGAGGGCCGTTCTGGTATTCGTTTCGCTGAAGATTACAAAGAACATGGCTTTCGCAGCCATGTTTGCGGTCGTATCGATTTAGATAGCGATAGTATTGATCGTAAAGCGCGTCGTTTCATGGGCGATGCGGCGACTTATGCTTATGTTTCTATGCAGCAAGCGATTGCGGACTCAGGCTTAAGCGAAGAGCAAGTGTCTAATGTCCGCACTGGCTTAATTGCAGGATCAGGTGGCGCGTCGGCACAAAACCTAGTGGAATCAGCTGACACGCTACGTGAAAAAGGTGTAAAACGCGTTGGCCCTTACCGTGTCACGCAAACCATGGGAAGTACAGTATCAGCTTGTTTGGCGACACCTTTTAAAATCAAAGGCGTAAACTACTCAATCACCTCCGCTTGCTCAACCAGTGCCCACTGTATTGGTAATGCCATGGAACTGATCCAGCTTGGCAAACAGGATGTAGTGTTTGCAGGCGGTGGCGAAGAAGAGAGTTGGGAACAAACTTGTATGTTTGATGCCATGGGTGCTTTATCGTCTAAATACAATGACACCCCTGAAATCGCGTCTCGTGCCTATGATTCAAACCGTGATGGTTTTGTTATCGCTGGTGGCGGTGGCATCCTTGTTCTTGAAGAACTGGAACATGCGAAAGCGCGTGGTGCAAAGATTTATGCTGAGGTCGTTGGCTACGGTGCAACATCGGATGGTTACGACATGGTTGCGCCGTCTGGCGAAGGGGCGGTTCGTTGTATGCAAATGGCTATGAGCACCATTGATGGCAAGATAGACTACATCAATACTCATGGTACCAGCACACCAGCAGGTGACATGAAAGAGCTACAAGCGGTAAACGAAACCTTTGGTGAGGATATCCCTTCGGTCAGCTCAACCAAATCTTTATCTGGTCATTCCCTCGGTGCAGCAGGCGTTCATGAAGCCATCTATTGCTTGTTAATGATGGAAAACAAATTCATTACAGCCTCAGCTAACATTGATGAACTTGACCCAGCAGCAGGACACATCCCTGTTGTGACCACACGTCAAGACAATGTGGATTTGAACCTTATTATGTCCAACAGCTTCGGCTTTGGTGGCACAAACGCCAGTTTGGTCTTCAAAAAATATCCGTAATGACGGCATCTCGCTAGGCTTATACAAAAAAGCCGCAACTCTTACTCTTATTTAAGAAGTAAGACTTGCGGCTTTTTATTGTCAAAGCGATAACACAAGAATAATCGCGGCGTGCTTATGCACCTTTTGGCAATTTTGCCATTTCTGCCCGCATCCAAGCGGTCACTTCATCGTGCAGTTGACCCGTTTTCTTACCTTCCGACTCAATCACGGGGCCAATCACCACACGAATCGCCCCAGGCTTTTTCAAAAAACTCTTACTTGGCCAAGCGTATCCCGCATTATGTACCACAGGCAAAATCGGCACATTCGCAGACGTTGCCAGCATGGCAGCTCCTTTGTTGAACTCTCTCACTTCCGTTGGCTTAGTACGTGTCCCCTCAGGAAAAATCAATACTGATCGGCCATCTTCCAAACGCTCTTTACCCTGGCTCATAATTTGTTTCAGCGCATTGGTACGTTTAGAACGGTCAATGGCAATCGGCTGCACCATACGAAGCCCCCAACCAAAAAAAGGCATAGACAATAACTCTTTCTTCAAAACGGTGGACACCGGTGCCATCAGAACTTGTAGAACATATGTCTCCCATTCGCTTTGATGGTTCGCTACCAACACAACAGGTCGGTTTTTGTTGATATGCTCCCGTCCTATGATTTCAATCTTTACCCCACACAGAACCCGAAAAACAAACAACAATCCTTTATTGTGTAAATTCAGCACTGGTTGACGCATATCCTTAGGTAAAAGAATGGTGGCAAATGGTGCCATCAACCCAAATAGTATGGTTGATAACGCGTAATAAACAAAAAACACGGTGGAACCAACCCAGGATCTTAACAACGTCCCGATATTCATTAGTCATTACCTTACTGATTATACATTTACATATTTTTGCTTTTGTTTTAGCGGGTTAGCATACATAGCCAACACCGTCTCAAGCAGCGCCTCTGGACAAGTTTGCATATACACTTCAAACGCACTGTCCGTTGCAGGCAATCCTTGCTGTATAGCAAACGCCGATTCATTACTGGGCTGAATCGCATAATGAGTGACTATTTGACGATCGACTTCCGCCACAAAGTCTTCAGGCGTCTCAATGCCCTCTGTGGTGATAACATCTCCAAAGGTGACAACCACTTTACCTTTCTGCCCCACAATGCCATTTTTGATGCTATCAATGTCTTCAAATTCTGCTTTTTCGTAATTACCCGTCGTCGATTTTTGATGCAACTCCCGCGCCTTATCAAACGCACAAGGGTCGTATTCGTAGGAAATCGAGACTGGTACCACATTAAGATTGGCCATGGCCTCAGGAAAAGCTATTTTTTCTTTCTTCTGGCTCATGTAGAACATTTTAATGATCGCGGGATCTGTTTGATCTACACCATCTTTCGCACGACCTTCTTTCTGCGCAATCCAAATATTACAGTGCTCTTTGGTTATCGAATGGGTGATATAGGAAGATAACTGTCCAAAAGCCGCCATCATTTCACGGATACCATTGGCAGAACGCTTCACAATAAAGCTTTTATTCAGACGCATTAAGTCAGAAACAAAAGGACGACGCAGTAAATTATCCCCAATGGCTATTCGGACGGTATCCAGACCCGCCATGTATAAACCATAGTTAACAAATGCCGGGTCCATCGCAATGTCGCGGTGATTCGACAAAAATAAATATCCCACGTTCTTGTTAAGTTTATCGATACCTCGGTACTCAACATCTGTGGTCGTGTTTTTGATCATACGCGCCATGTAATTCGCTACACCCGTCTGAAAATCACGAACATTACGAATACCTGAGAACTGTCGTTTAAGAGCCATTTTCACCAACAGTGATAAGGGCCCTCTAAGGAATGTTGGCCAGCCAGGAAAACGAAAGCCTATGATGGTATTAATAAAATCCGGTGTTTGTAACAAGTTTTGCAACACCCCGACGACTTCATCGTCGTTGTAAGGGCGTATATCATGAAACTGATCCATTTAATTTTCCGCTAATAAAAACGATAACGTTTTTGTTATTTAAATATTTACTCGAAGCCAAACGCCAAGAGGCCACAAAAGACAGACGAAAAGACCGAGTTTATAGACCAACAACTCGTACTTTGAGTCTTTTCTGCATACCTATGACGGTTAACTTTTTATTTTGAACCTGACCCGGAGGCCAGATTCGTTATCATGGTTCTAGCAACCATCGACAATGCGATAGCCACGTCCTATAGGGTCTGAATATCAAACCCAAGTTTTTCAAGCTCTGCACGTCGTGCGTTCGATGTGACGACGGCAACACTTTCATTCTCTTTAGTCAGGTAGGCTTTCGTCACCGCTTTTAACTGATCAATAGTCACCGCTAGAATATTGGCGCGAAAGGCTTCTCGGTACTCAAGGGAACGGCCATGCAACTTAACATAAAAGTCACTTTGCGCTTCACCCGCAGGAGAGCTTGGCTTATCCATGGATCCGATCACGCCCAAAATAGCTTCTTCAAGCGCCGCGTCCGAGTGCTCTTCATTCAGCATCCATTCAATAGAGGCATCAAAATCCGCTAACGTTTCGGTCAAACGCGGGTCACGGTAGGAATAAAAACGGAATGCGCCACTGCTACCATCAAAGCTCGCACCACCACCGTAAGCGCCACCCTGTTCGCGAATGGCTCGGTGTAAGAAACCATTACGTAAAAAGCCGCCTAGCACATTAAGCGCTGCCACATCAGGATGGTCCCCCGATACCGTACGGAATGATTTACTACAGAAGCTTACTTGCGTGGCTGTTAGCCATGCTGTTTTCACACGAGTATCCACAGGCGCTAAAGCAAACGCTGCCTGACTATCCCCCTGCGGTAAGTCAGCAAATACCGTTTGTGCATTGTCTAACACACTCGCCTCGTGCTGAGGCTCGGCGACTAACAATAGCTGTTTTTTCGCAGTAAGCAACTTACCATGCAAACGCTTGAAGACAGCCAACACATTTTCAACCGCTGCGTTATCGGCTTTTATCGCGTCATCTAAGGCAATCGCAGAACGAATGCCAGACATACCGCCCCATTGTTCCTGTCTTGCCGACAAACCTGACACGCCTGCCGAGGCGGCTGTCATGGCTAAAGAGTGGCCTTGTCCCGTAATAGACTGCTCGCGACGGGCACGACGCTGCGCCACCAGCTCTTTGACTCGAGCAATTTCATCAAAGCGCACATTCATCATGGTGTCTTTTAATAACTCACTCATGGCTTTGACATTCGGCACCAAGGCTTTGCTAGACAAAATAAAATAGCCATTAAGGTCTTGCCGATCTTCAATCGTCGCACGAATCGAATTTGATGCGCCAAGCCCGCCACACACTTGGGACTGACGCTCTTGAACGGCCAGGTAATCTTGATCGCCGATGCCCAGCTCCGTCAAGACAGACGAGAACAAAGGCAAATGTTCTGTCTCTTCTTCGTCGAGCGCGGGTAAATCAATCACTAATTGCTGATAAACCAAGCCATTGGTTCCCTGAGGATAAAAAGTAATGGGCAAATCGCTTGAGACTTTCTCGTTGTCATACACAGGCAAGCTGGCCGGCACATCTTCTAGGCCTACTTTTGGCAAGATGCTCATATCGTCCACCTGTGCCTGACGGGCTTTAAGCGCCTCACTGCGGGCGACAATGTCCGCTTTCTGTTTATCGCTTAACGCCGCTTTAATCCTGCTCAAACGGTCTTTTTCCGCCTGATTTCGACGTGTTTCCAATGCATCATCAGGACTTAACGTGAGCGTGACTCGGTGGGCGTTAGACAACAATAAATTCTGGATCAAGTTTGGAATGTATTGCGGGTCACGCACTTTTTCTCGCATGGCCTCGATCACCGGATCCAAATCCAATTGCGCGATCACATCCCCAGAATGCACGGCTGTCGACAAGCCAGCTAGAATCAATTGCAAGCCATATGGGTAGCTGCCACCACCAATTTCACGTTGACTCAACTCCAGTTGGTGTAACATGGCATCGACCGTTTCTTGTGGTACACCTTGTTGAGCAATGTCCTCCAATGTTGACAGAATCAATGCTTCCACTTTTGTCGTGTTTTCACGCTTCACGCCTTCTAAGCCACACATGAAGCTCATTTCTTTATTGCTGTCCTCTAAACCACAAAAAGGCGACGGCGCGCGACCAAGGTCACTGTTCTCTAACACACGACGCAAGGGCGACGCACTGTTGTCTAATAACACATTGGACAATAACTGTGCTTCAAATTGTTGCGTCAGATCGATGCTTTCACCCAGCAACCATCCTACAACGACATGGCTACCATCTTCTTTCACTTCGTCTGCAGCGTAGCCTTCTTCCACTCGAATAGGAGAGAAATAGCGCTTCGCATTCGGCACACTCACTTGCGTATCCAAACGCTCAAAACGACTTAAGACCTTCTCCTCAAATTCCGCTTGTAGCGTTTCTGCTGGAATATCACCAAAGGTCATAAATACCGCATTGGATGGGTGATAGTGGGTCCGGTAAAACGCCAACAAATCTTGGTAAGATAAATCAGGAATATCACTCGGCTCACCGCCAGAGTTGAAATGATAGGTATTATTGGGGAACAGATATTTGGTCAGTGTTTGCCACAGCACAGAGGTGGTAGAGCTCATCGCGCCTTTCATTTCATTAAACACAACCCCTTTAAAGGTCAACTCTGACTCAGGGTTCGTTGGCTCCGCGAACTCTAAACGATGACCTTCTTGGGAAAAGTCCAATTCATCCAAACGTGAGAAAAAGACTGCGTCCAGATAAACCCCTAGCAGGTTATGAAAGTCCTTTTTATTTTTACTGGCAAAAGGATACGCAGTCCAGTCAGATGAGGTAAACGCATTCATGAAGGTATTCAACGAGCGACGAATCATCATAAAAAATGGATCGCGAACAGGAAAACGCTCAGAGCCACACAATACGGTATGCTCTAAAATATGCGCCACACCGCAAGAATCTGTTGGCACGGTTTTTAATCCAACCAAAAAGACGTTTTCATCGTTGTCCGATGCGATATGAAAATGTTTAGCGCCGGTTACGGTATGTTCGAACTCTTGAACGGTCACGTTCAAGGCCTCGATAAACTCACTGCGCAAATAAGTAAACGCAGGATGGTGCGCGGTACGATTTGTCATTCTCTACCTCGATTGATTTAGAATACGATGACTTATAATGTTTGGGGCTGCCTGACAAGTCTCAAGACAGCAAAATGCTGAAATTATAGCAAAGATGTCAGTTTTACTGCACGAACTTCACACAAAGCTTTTCTATTTACTGACGCTAGCGCCTCGTTATATAGGTAATAAGTTTAGCGTTTTTGGTGTTTTTCCCAGTTTTCTAGGCGGGCTTTTTCGCTTTTTTTAAACAGGACATACACGGCACCAAGACCACCATGGTGGCGTTGCGCGCTATGAAAGGCCATGACCATGTCTAAATCCCTCAACCATTTATTAATATAGCTCTTAATCGTCGCTTGATTATCTGGGTCGGGGGTACGGTCTCCTTTACCGTGAACAATCACCGCCACACGAATGTCGTTACGCAAACAATCTTCCGCAAACTGATAAACCAGTTCTCGTGCTTGAGCCACTGTACGACGGTGCAAGTCTAACCGCGACTCGATAGCGTATTTGCCTTGTCTTAAGCGCTTAAACACACCATCTTGAACCCCTGGGCGTTTATACTCAAGCATGTCATTAGGCGACACTTTCTGCACATAATCGTGGGATAAATGGTTACTATCCGCTTCTTGGGCAATGACCGCCGCCCGTTTTCTAGCCTTAAAATCGACAGCAGGGCCTTTTTTGCCTAAATACACCTCGCCCTTCTCTAGCGGCTTAATCCCCGCTACTTCTTGAGCAAACAAAGATGGATCATCTTCGTCTTTCACTGTCTTATCCTCTTCTTACCACTTGCTTTTAGCATAGCTTAATTCTCATAGGGACGGACGACTAACGAGCACCCTCCAGTTGTAACAAAGGCCCCGATTAGGAGCCTTTGTTACGATAACGCTCAAACATTTGCTTATTTTAGTACCTGTCCATGGAAAAGATGTCAAAAAACATCTTATAAGCCTAACTAAATATAAGGTAGGAGTTTACGGAAATGTGAATAGTTCTACAACGTGATTAGGTCGCTTTATCTATGGTAAACGGAGGAAGGACCCGCTCAATGATGAACATTAAGCGGATGAAGGCGAGACAAATCCATCAATGATGTCGTCAATATAAGAGGGAATCATGCCCTCTTATATTGTGGCGCTAAGGCTGTTTCGGCATTAACTGAGCAATATCTTCTGGAGTCGCCGCTTGGAAGTGGTACTTCTTCAGCAAAGCAGCGTACTCAGGTGTTTTACTGAACGCCTTCAAACCTTTGATTAAGGCTTGACGAACCTCCTCGTTGCCTTTTTTCACCCCCCAGCCATTTAACACGGGGTAGATCAGAGTATCGGAAGAAATCACCACTCGATTACCCGTTTTTTGTACTACGCCTCGCGCCACGGCGGCATCGGTAATTTGTGCCTCAACGGCATGAGATAACATAGCTTGGGTTGCCTGAGGGTCCGTTGGGTATTCACTGATTGAAATGGGTTTCAAACCCTTCGCTTCACAATAGTCTTTTGACAGTTTTTTAAGCGGTTTCAGCCACGCCGTCCCCGCCATGGAGCCAACTTTATGCCCACAAAAATCTTCAGGCACTTTAGGTTGATAGGCCGCTCCTTTAATGGACAAGATAGCATCCCCACTTTTTAGGTAGGGAATCATATCAATGACTTTCAAGCGATCGGCTGTGATGTACATTGAAGAATTGATAATGTCAAAACGGCCACCACGTAACCCCGGGATCAAGTTCGCCCAACGAGTATCCACATCGACGGCCTGACGACCAATCACTTTGCCAAGACCGGCTAGAAACTCAATATCAAACCCCTTTGGGGTGTTATCTTTCATGTATTCATAGGGGTAGAAAGTCATATCCGACCCCGCAATTATCTTTCCAGGCTCTTTGAAATCAGCCAATGCATTGCAGGAAGCAAAAGAGATGCTCGCTCCCACGACACCAGTTACGACAGAACGAATAGTCGAGCGTTTAACACAGGTATATAACGTCATAAGAAATCCTCTCGTTAGTTTAATGGATCAAGTGCCGATAAGGTCTTTTCCTGCTTGTTGGACAAAGAAGGAGGCACCTTTGGGTTTTTGTGGCAATTTCAATTGGTTCGCGGTACTGCGAATTTCACCGCTATCGGTCCCCCAAACAAGCGTTCCGGTATGAATGCTTGGCAAAGGATTGTCACCATAAGGCAAGGCATCTTCTGCGGCATAAACACTGATGAATAAAGTTCGAGGAAATTCCGTTTCATTGGGACTAGAGGCATGCAACAAGCGCGTGTGCATAAAGCACACTGAGCCGGCTTTGCCGTAACAGGCGACGGGGGCCTGGCAATTTTCTTGCTCCACTTGAGCATTCACTGAGCCCATAAAACGCTCACCATCCCAATGTGAGAAAAGTGGCCCCTTATGGCTTCTTGGAATAACTTGTAATGGCCCATTGTCAGGGGTGACATCACTTATCATTAAGAGACTGGTTACCAAGTCGTCATTACTGTGTGGCGTAAAGAGAAAATCTTGGTGCCATTTCACCTGAGTTGCCGTGTGCGGCAACTTAGAATTGATTTTACTATGATGCAAACGGGCGCCACGGTGGCCAACTAATTGCCCCGCAATGTGTGCCACTTTAGACGCCAAAGCCGTGTGCTTGAATGCCGCTGAAATTTCAGTTGGCGAGGCAACGCGACGCAATGAGGGATGATCTGAGCGGTGGTCGCTTTCGATATCAAACCGCGCACGTCCGTCTAAGGTTTTTCCCCAAGGCTCTGCATAGTGGCGACTGTCTTCAACCCATGCATCAAAGTCTGCTTGAAG
Source organism: Marinomonas sp. 63XJN7_7_ISO-PGPR-S23-202 (assembly GCF_056173505.1). Classification (NCBI taxonomy): domain Bacteria; kingdom Pseudomonadati; phylum Pseudomonadota; class Gammaproteobacteria; order Oceanospirillales; family Oceanospirillaceae; genus Marinomonas; species Marinomonas sp. 63XJN7_7_ISO-PGPR-S23-202. The sequence continues at coordinate 4,914,730 of NZ_CM149677.1, forward strand.
GGCGGCCACTTCCGGTTCAGACAATACGTTATCCACCACGAGAAAACCCTGTTCGTGGTACTGATCTATTTGCCATTGTTCCATCACGAGCGACTCCGTCAGTATGCAATCAAGCCAAAGAGACATCTTTCAGAAAGGCCTCTACCCGAGGATTTCTCCCTTCCCTCAAGACCTGCGGCGCGTCATCACACACCACTCGCCCTTGTTCCATAAAGACAATTCGGTCGGAAACCTTGAAGGCAAAGTTCATTTCGTGGGTAACAATCACCATTGTGATGCCTTCGCGGGCTAAGTCTTCGATGACTTGCAACACTTCGTTGACTTTTTCGGGGTCCAAAGCGGAAGTGGGTTCATCAAATAACATGATTTGCGGCCGCATCATTAGAGCTCGAGCGATGGCGACACGCTGCTGTTGACCGCCGGATAATTGGTGCGGATATTTCCAAGCGTGCTCCAGCATGCCTACCTTATCGAGTAGTTGATACGCCTGAAGTTCCAGGTCAGTACGGCTCCCCATTTTGTGATAGCGCGGCGCAAGTAATAGGTTATCGATGACTTTTAAATGCGGAAACAAGTTAAAGCTTTGAAACACCATTCCTATCTTGGTTCTGTGCTCTGAATGCTCAATAAACCGCGACTTATCCGCGCCATGACGCAATAGCTTCAAGAATGGACTGCCATTAATATCAATTTCCCCATTGTCCAACTGCTCAAGTCCATTCAACAAGCGGATCAAAGTGGTCTTACCAGAGCCAGAAGGACCAATAATAGAGACGACCTCCCCACTATTCACGCTCATGTTGACTGAGCCCAACACTTCTACATCGTTATAACTTTTGTGCAGTCTTGACGCTTTCAGAGCGGGTCCATCAAACTCCGCCTGTGGCACCACTGGATGGGTAGGGGCACGACGAACGCTTTCCATGAGTTCAACCGATGGCTGACGAGCACTTTTTCCCCTTGTCACATCTAAATAGTTTTCGAGTTGTTTTAATAAGAAATCAAACACTGTCACAATCATGACGTAATAAGCCGCTACCGCCGCCATGGTTTCCAACACCAAAAAGTTCTGGGTATAGAGACGTTGGCCCACCATTAAAATTTCGGTTAAGGAAATCACTGAGACCAGAGACGTCAACTTCACAATCGAAATGTATTCGTTTGTTAAAGCGGGTAAGGCAACTCTGATAGCCTGTGGAATCACCACCAACCATTGAATCCCGACAAAGCGAATGCCCAACGCTCTGGCCGCTTCCTCCTGCCCTTTCGGAATAGAGAGCAAGCCACCACGATGAATTTCAGCAATATAGGCACTTTCACACAGCACCATGGCAATCAATCCTGCCCAAAAAGGACTCGCCAGAACCGTGCTGCTAGCGGGAAAAATCTGCGGCATGTTGTAAACAAAAATGAGCAAAACAAGGAGCGGTAAACTGCGAAAAAACCATATATAAATTTTCGCTGGAACATTTAAAAGTACAAAACGAGACTGTTTTCCAAGTGCTAAAACAAAGCCGAATACAATACTTAATAGCCAGCTGGCCAAGCTGAGTTTTATCACCGTCAAGCTTGCCCACCAAAAATCCGCTAAGCGAAATAAGCTGAAAAAGTAATTCCAATCAAACGTCATAGAATGGCGACCTGTCTTCATAAGTGAATAAGAGCGAACTCTCAAAATGTGTGTCATCACTATGTAGGGAGATCTAGACGCCTAGCAATTATTATTTTTTTCTCTTCTAGTTTTAAAAAAACTATCTAAGCCACTCGCCTCATAATAAAGCACCCTTTCACCTACTAACTTAAATAAATACAAGTACTTTTATGTATCGCACCAAATAAAAACAAAAAATCACACCAAAATGGTGCATAAATTTAATTTATCTACGTTACTTTTTTAATGACTTTCTCAAGAGGGCTTTCTATCTGTTGGAAAATAGAAAGGTAACAAGCGGATGGCATACCGCTTGCAATATAAAGACTATAAACTAATCAAAACAAACAATAATTTTTCTATAGGTACTTTTCCATGCGGTATTTCACCTTAAAGCAGCTTTACTATTTTGCAACGGTTGTCGAAACCGAAAGCATTGCAGAAGCGTCCCGTAAGTTGCACATCGCCCAACCCTCTATTTCGATTGCCATCAAAAACCTTGAGGACTCCTTCGGGCAGCAGCTTTTGATCAGACATCACGCACAAGGGGTTTCGCTAACGCCCAGCGGGCGACGATTTTATGATAAGGCGCGAGAACTACTCAGACTCTCCCATGAGTTTGAACAAAATACACTGGCGGCAAGCGACATCGCCAGTGGCAAAATCTCCATTGGGAGTTTTGAATCGGTTGCGCCTCTTTACATTCCAAAGTTGATCGCAGGCTTTAAACAGCAATACCCAGATATAGAAATTCAACTGCACGATGGTGAACAACATGAAATCATGGTGGGATTACATCGGGGTCAATTCGATCTTGCTTTCTTATATGACCTGCAACTGGATAATTCGATTCGCAAAGAAACCTTAAATGCACCACATAAGCCTTATGCACTTCTGCCTGCCAAGCATCCACTGGCACAAAAACGCTCGGTGACACTGGCTGAGCTAAGTCGCGAACCGATGGTCATATTGGATGTCATCCCCAGCCGAAATTATTTTTTAAGCCTGTTTACCGAGAAAGGTCTGCATCCAGAGATTGCGTACGCTTCACCCTCTATAGAAATGGTCCGCTGCATGGTGGGTCAGGGACAAGGATTTTCTGTGCTGGTTACCAAGCCCTGCACCAATATTACCTACGACGGTCAAGAGCTGGCGTATCTTGATATTGAAGATGAAATGGAAAGCTCAACCTTAATCATGGCGTATTTGAAAACCAATGAACCGACCCATCCTGCACGCTTATTTATGGATTATTGCCGCAGTGTCAATCTTGATAATAAAGAAGAGTAAATAGAACAAACACAAACATAATTCGATGAACAAATTAAAACCATTTTATGCCATCGATATTTTTTCTATTTAGATCGTATATTTATAATATTTTACTGTCTTTATTCACTGCCATAAGCTGAGTTCATCCCTTTTGGGCAATTAACATCCGACAATAAAGGCATTTACACATGACAGTGACTATTACAGACATCGACACACTGGTTGTCGGGGCAGGCCAAGCAGGTATTGCCATGAGCGAGCACTTAACTCGCCAAGAAGTACCGCACATCGTACTCGAGAAAAACCGTATTGCCGAAGCATGGCGAAGCCATCGATGGGACTCCCTCGTTGCAAATGGCCCCGCATGGCATGACCGCTTCCCTGGCATGACATTCCCTGGTGCTCACCCAGACAGCTTTGTCTCAAAAGACAATGTCGCTGACTATTTCCAAGCCTATGCCCATAAATTTGATGCCCCTGTCAAAACGGGGGTTGAAGTCTTTAGTGCGGTCCGCGATGAAGGTAACGGCGGTTTCATCATCGAAACATCAGAAGGCTCCTTTAAAGCGCAACGTATTGTCAGCGCCACTGGACCGTTTCAAATTCCGATCATTCCATCCACTGCGCCGACCGACCCTGAGCTCTACCAGATTCATTCTGCAAAATATTATAACCCCGAGCAGTTACCTGAAGGCGCCGTATTGGTCGTGGGAGCAGGGTCTTCCGGCGTACAAATTGCCGACGAACTAAACCGTGCCGGCAAACAAGTCTTTCTTTCGGTAGGCCCCCATGATCGACCACCTCGTAGCTATCGAGGCCGTGACTTTGTTTGGTGGCTTGGCGTACTAGGGTTATGGGATGCGGCAGCCAATGAGCCAGGCAAAGAGCATGTCACCATTGCCGTAAGCGGTGCAGACGGCGGCAAAACCATCGACTTTCGAGAGTTAGCATCACAGGGGCTGAACCTGGTTGGTCGCACCAGTGCATTTGAAAATGGCGACGTATACTTTGATGGTGATTTGGCAAAGAATATTCGTGCAGGTGATGATAACTACCTTTCTCTGCTAGACCGCGCGGATGAATACGTCGCTCGCCACGGTCTGGACTTACCTGAGGAACCAGACGCTCGGCACTTCCTAGCGGATCCTGAGTGCATGACCAACCCTACCACCAAGCTTAACCTGAAAGCGGCGGGCATCAATACGATTATTTGGGCTACGGGTTTTGCCACGGATTACAGCTGGCTGAAGGTTAATGCCTTTGATGAGAACCATCAACCTAAGCACCATCGCGGTGTTTCCAGCGAAGCCGGTGTGTACTTTTTAGGCTTACCTTGGTTATCACGTCGTGGTTCCACCTTTATCTGGGGCGTTTGGCACGATGCAAAATACATCGCAGACCAAATCGTGATTCAACGCCAATACCAGTACTATCCAAATAACGTTTAGAGGCCAGAATCATGCCGACACACACACGAATTCGCATGTTTAACACCAAAGAAACCTATCCTAATCAATCACTTGATAATGATTTATGCCAAGCCGTTGTGGCGGGTAATACGGTCTATGTTCGTGGTCAGGTCGGTACCGATTTTGAAGGTAATCTCATTGGCCTAGGGGATCCGCAAGCACAAGCGGAGCAAGCCATGAAAAACGTCAAGCAGCTACTCGAAGAAGCGGGCAGTGATTTGTCCCACATAGTAAAAACCACCACCTACATTACCGACCCACGCTACCGCGAACCCGTTTATCGCGAGGTGGGCAAATGGCTAAAAGGCGTTTTTCCCATTTCAACAGGCTTGGTAGTGGCTGGCTTGGCGCAACCACAATGGCTCATGGAAATCGATGTCATCGCCGTGATACCAGAGAAGAAGTAACTAAGGAGAGAATATGACTATATCTATTACCGCGTTCTGCCCAGAGAGCGGACAACTGGGTATTGCAATCAGTTCTTCCAGCATTGCAGTAGGAGCTCGCTGCCCCTGGCTGTTGTCTGGAGTGGGGGCCGTTTCCAGCCAAAACATCACGTTGCCTGCACTAGGGCAAAAAATTCTAGCGCGCATGGAGACAGGGCTCACACCGGATCAAGCCTTAAAAGAATCACTATCAGACGATAAGTTCAGCGCCTATCGTCAAGTAGCCGTCATTGATACCCATGGACAAACAGCCTGTTTTAGCGGCACCGAAACCCTAGGCATCCATCATATGGTAAAAGGTCACCACTGCGTGGCGGCGGGTAATATGCTGTCTCAGTCGAACGTAATTGACGCCATGATACAGGCCTTTGAAGCCAGTTCCGGCGAATTAACAACCCGTTTGATTGACGCACTTACCGCCGGTATCAATCAAGGTGGCGAGGCTGGACCAGAACATTCTGCTGCCGTAAAAGTGGTGGATGACTATACATGGCCGATTGTTGATTTGCGTGTCGATTGGGCCAACGAAGACCCTGTCGGGGAACTTGGCAAGCTATGGCAAGATTACGAACCACAAATGCAAGCCTATGTTACTCGAGCACTAGACCCTAGACAGGCGCCTAGTTACGGAGTACCGGGGGATGAGTAGTCCTGCCTCCCACTCTATTCGGGATGTCCTGAGTCAATTACTCCGCTTTGATACCACCAGCCGAGAATCGAATATCGAGCTCATTCAATTTATTCAACGCTATCTTAACGCGTTGAATATTGACTCGACGCTGATTTTTAATACTGAGGGGACCAAAGCGAACCTTTACGCTCGCCTTGGTCCCCCAGGAAATGGCGGCGTTATGTTATCAGGCCACACAGATGTGGTGCCTGTTGATGGGCAGAATTGGTCTGTTCCGCCTTTTCAACTCACCGAGCAGGACAATAAATACTTTGGCAGAGGCAGTGCTGACATGAAGGGCTTTATTGCCTGTGTGCTGCATGTCATCCCTTTATTCCAAGAAAGTCAACTCACCCTCCCCCTTCATCTGGCTTTTTCTTACGACGAAGAAGTCGGCTGCTTAGGGGTTCGCAGCCTTATTGAGCACTTGCGAGCGTCTCCCGATAAACCCGCTATGTGTATTATTGGTGAACCCACGAACATGAAGCCCGTTTATGGTCACAAAGGGAAAATCGCCATGCGCTGTAAAGTACATGGCCATGCTTGCCACTCCGCTTATGCCCCTGTAGGCGTCAATGCCATTGAGTATGCAGCTAAGCTCATCAATAAAGTAACTGAACTTTCTACTCCGTTAAAAGAGGAGCAAGATGAGCGCTTTGATCCACCTTATAGCACATTACAAACAGGGCTGATTCAAGGGGGAGCCGCACTCAATATTGTGCCGGAGTTCTGCCAATTTGATGTCGAAATGCGTTATCTACCAGAAAGCAATGCCAGAGCCACTTTTGAGACACTACAGCACTACGCTTCCTCTTGCTTAGAGCCTGAGATGCAACGCATTCATGGGAAGTCCAAGATCCAGTTTGAAACGCTTGCGACGTACCCTCCTTTACTGACAGACCCACAATCCGACTTTGCCCAATGGTTAGTGCAATGGAGTAACAGCGCTGAATTCGATACCGTCGCATTTGGTACAGAAGGCGGACTATTTGATGAGGCGGGTGTTGCCACTCTGGTATGTGGCCCAGGCAGTATGGAGCAAGGCCACAAACCAGACGAGTTTGTTCAAATTGATCAATTAGAACAGTGTAAAAACATGCTCACCAATCTGTGTGAATGGATGAGTGACCAAACACTTTAAACAAAACATCAAATATAACCCTATTACTTGGCAGGGTTTCGCTCATAAAAAGCAGCATCCTGGACGCCCGTGTAGCGAGGAGTGAACCACTTAGCTTCCTGTAAGCTATTCTGCACGTGATCAGCCACGCCCATCACGGAGGCGAAAAGCGCCATACGAATCGGCACACCGGCATCGGTCTGACGAAAGATGGCTAAACGTGAATCTGAGTTCAGGTCATCCGACAGGTCGTTTGCTCCTTCACGACTGTCCCGGGGCAAAGGGTGCATAATCAAGGTATTGGGAGAAGCAAAACGCTCAAACAACGCCGCATCAATGCGAAAGTTGCTGGAGTAGTTTTCCGCTAATTCATTCTCAGGAAAACGCTCTTTTTGCACTCGGGTTGTGTAAATCACATCCGCTTGCCTCAACGCCTCACCCACGTTCTGAGTTTCCTCCACGTCTATGGTTTGCTTTGCGAGCATATCTCTAAGGTTCTCCGGCAATCGCAAGTTTTCTGGCGACAGAAAAATCAATTTGCGAGGCGAAAAACGCACCAATAGTTTCACCAGAGAATGAATCGTACGGCCAAACCGCAGATCCCCTGCCAACACAATCACGCTTTTCTGCAAACAACGATCTGTTCGTTGCAACTCCCGCTCTAAAGTATACAAATCAAGCAAGGCTTGCGTGGGGTGTTCACCAGCACCATTACCGCCATTGATTACAGGAACATAGGTTTGTGCAGCAATGTCATAAATTGCCTGCTCCTCAGGATGGCGAACAACGAGAATATCCCCATAGCCACTCACGACACGACTGGTATCTTCAAGGGATTCCCCCTTGGCAATGGAAGAAAAGGAAAAGCCCGTTGTGCTGGAAACCGATCCACCAAGGCGCATAAAAGCCGAATCAAAGCTAAGACGAGTACGGGTACTTGGCTCAAAGAACAAACTGCACAACATTGCCCCTTCCAATATACGAGTATACTTTAACCCCTTCGCTACTGGCTGAAGGAGATCCGCCAGCTCGAACAATCGATGAAGATCGTCATTATCAATACTGTCACAACTCAGAATATGCTTACCCGTTAACATCTTAGGTTCCTTATCAGCGCTATAAGTCAATGTTAGAGCCACACGCAAAAGCTCATTAGCGTGGAATAATACGGGGAAACGAGCATTCACACCATGTCATAATCATCACAACCTGATCGCGTCATCCCCTCCCAGCTGGTTGCTAGAGTAAATTTAGGTCAGTAATGGAAAAGTGAAAGCTGACAATCTTAAAGTCTTCATTAAGATAAAATGTATGAGTAATGGCCTTGTTCTTTTAACTGAATCATAAGCGGAAAGAAGGCATACGTTAACGCTTCGATCAATAGAGGTATGCCTTGTCATCCCTTTCGCCGAAAAAACGGTATCCATATATCCTTCCATTGACAACCAACAATCTTCATCATTATTTTGCGCTGAACAAATGGTCAAGTGAGCCTTTTTGATAAGCCTGCACGGTTTGCCAGGCCACTTTTTGCAGAGCTAGTGCTTCACCTTTTGACATGGAGCCACCAACAGGCGGTGCGGCACCCTCCGGCGAGCGGTGGTACAAAACACTGTAAAAAACACAAGCGGCCAAGTAAGTTCCAGCCAGTGACGGATGTTTGCCATCCACATAGTAAAGGTTAATCTTAGGATACGCTTGGCGAGCGTTGGCAAAAGCCAAGCCAACTGGTGCCACATAGCCACCAGTGTGTTTGGCGATGCGATTATAGGCAAGGGCCAATTTTTTTGTCTGCCAAGGCCGATCCCGATAAGCCCAGGTCATAAAATACACCACCTTTTCCCCTGCTTGATGGGCAATCTTCGCCATTTCAATGGCCGAATGAACAAACCGATAGCGCACAGCAGCCCTACGGGAAATCGGCCCAGTGGAATTCCCCTGCAACACTACCGTATCCCAGTGACGCAATTTATTCTCACTGACTAAAATCGGTTTCAGACCTCCCAAATGAGCACTGGAAATAGTTGCCGCCCGAAAATGGTAATCTTTGGATACCAGAGGCATTAAAGAACGCACCAAATCCCGAAGACGGTTATTTATATTGTCATTGAAAAAGGTAAAAGAGTTCCCGAAGAAAATAACCTGATGATTATCCCCCACCATGGGTGCATTGGGAGCGGATGCCATAACACCTTGCCCATAACAGGCAAAAGGTAGCAGCAGGGCAAGTACCAGAAGCGATTTCTTAAACATTGAACCGTATCTCATCACTGACTCAATTAGGTTTTATATACCACTGGAGCGAAACAGCAAACAGATAGAACAGGGATAGCTACGCACTTTGCTACAAACCAAGCGCCCCCTCTACAAAGTAAAACAAAACGATAAAAAAGTATATCACGCGATCTAATGAAGCTACGCTAAAAAAGAAAGCCGCTAAAATAGCGGCCTCCAATCAAATTTTTACATTTTATGTCTCAGGTAAATCCTAAAACGGAATATCGTCGTCAAAGTCGTCAAAATTTGGCGCTTGTTGAGGTTTTGGTTGCTGAGCAGGCTGCTGTGGCGCACGCTGTTGCGGTGCTGGTTGCTGTTGTGGTGCTGGTTGAGACGGAGCCTGTTGAGGTGCATTACCCCAGCTACCAAAAGACTGCGGTTGCGCTTGTGGCGCCGCTGGCTGATGCGCAGGTTGCTGTGGTGCTTGACCATACCCACCTTGCTGAGGTGGTTGGTTAAAACCACCGCCCTGAGGAGCATGTTGTGGCGCGGACTGTTGTGGTGCTGCAGGCTGCTGTGGCGCTTGACCATACCCTTGTTGAGGTGCGTTATTAGAATAACCACCTTGGCCACCTTGCATAGAATCGTAACCACCACTTTGCTGACCGGCATTGTCACCACGACCGTCTAACAATTGCATTTCGTTCGCAACGATTTCGGTTGTGTAGCGTTTAATGCCATCTTTTTCCCACTCACGGGTACGCAAAGAGCCTTCAACATAGACTTTAGAGCCTTTTTTGATAAAGTCGCCTGCAATTTGACCCAAACGATAGTTGCCACGATCCATAAACGCGACACGATGCCATTCGGTGCGTTCTTGCATTTGGCCCGTTTGACGGTCTCTCCAGCTCTCGGTTGTCGCGATGTTGACGTTTGCAACCGCCGCTCCAGAAGGCATAAAACGGACTTCGGCATCGTTGCCTGCGTTCCCGATCAAGATCACTTTGTTAATTCCACGTGCCATGAGGCTCTCCAACTGTTATTCAATATGTTCTTTAGATATTGGCTTGAGGTGCGAGACGTTTTAGGGCCTCTTTATCAAGTATCTTTTTGTCTATTTTAAGATAAGCCGTTAGCTCGTCTTTAAAAATTTGCATGTCTTCTACGCCTGCCACTTTAGTAAGCTGATCAGCCAAGGCATCTAGCGCGTTATCATCACCGTCAGGCAAACTAAACGCCATGCTGCTTAGCTGACGTGGAGCTGGCTGCATAAAGCACACGACTGTCCATAGCATTAATACAATACCGACAACATCAAATAACGTACTGTTTGAGTAATGCTGCAATATCCAGCCGCCACCGATTCCCCCTAAAAAAGAGCCGAGAAATTGGTGGGTTGAAAACACGCCCATTGCCGTGCCTCGGTAACCAACAGGAGCTTGCTTACTAATCAAGGATGGTAAGGTCGCTTCAAGGGTATTAAAACCAACAAAGTAGCACCACAATAGTAGACCAAACACCCATAGATGAGGGGCCCATTGTAATAAAATAGCACTCAGTCCCAGCATCAAAACCACGCTAAAAACAACGGCCTTCATTTTGCCTTTTGCTTCAGCGATGATCACTAATGGTACCATACCTACGAAGGCAAAACCCATTACTCCAAGGTAAAGCCAGCTATGATCGGCCAACGGCAAACCAAAGCGCTGAATCAATAAATGTGGCACGGTGATGAACAATGCCGTTAAGCTAGCATGCAGCAATAACACACTGATGTTAAGGAAGCGCAACTTACCGTCTTTAATCACACGTCCAAGCGCCACTAAACTGGGCGTTGTGTCGCGTTTAAAGGTATGCTGGACAACGTTAGGAACAACAAACAAAATCAAGGCTATGCCAAGGAAAGAAAAACCGAACGACAAGTAAAACAAGCCAGACAAGCCGACTAAATCAAATACCCATGGTCCAAGTACCAGAGAAATCATAAAAGAAGCGCCGATACTCACACCAACCATCGCCATGGATTTGGTGCGGTTTTTCTCTCTAGTAACATCACTCAATAAAGCCATTAAGGTACTGGCTATCGCCCCAGCGCCTTGTAATGCACGACCGACAATAAGTACATGTATGCTGGTTGCATTCGCACAAATCAAACTCCCCAATGCGAACAGCAGCAAACCGATAACAATGACACGCTTACGACCAATTCGGTCAGACCACATGCCCATTGGTATTTGCAATATGGCTTGGGTGAACCCATATATACCAATCGCAGTACCAATCAAGGCGGCATCGGCTCCTTGTAGACCATCTGCGGCCACACTGATGACGGGCATAATAAGAAATAAGCCTAGCATTCTAAAGAGATAAACAAGCGCTAGGGCAAGGACAGATCGACGTTCAAGTGCATCCATAAGGAGATTCAACCACTCAACTTAGGTTTAAGAAAAAGGAAAATGTCAATATTACAAAAATTAACGTTGAAGCTCTATTTCAACTACTGTAAAAATAGACAGTTATTCTACTCACAACGAAGCTAATTTCTGTTGACCAAAGACTATATTGGAGACACATGGATACTATCACCATACGCGGAGCACGCACCCACAATCTTAAAAATGTGGACCTAGACATTCCTAGAGACAAACTCGTGGTGATCACTGGCCTATCTGGCTCAGGCAAATCTTCCCTCGCTTTTGATACCTTGTATGCAGAAGGTCAGCGTCGCTATGTAGAATCACTGTCAACTTACGCTAGACAGTTTCTATCCATGATGGAAAAACCAGATATTGATCATATCGAAGGCCTTTCCCCAGCCATATCCATTGAACAGAAATCAACGTCTCACAACCCCCGTTCTACCGTTGGTACGATCACAGAAATCTATGATTACTTACGGTTGCTATTTGCTCGGGCAGGCCAGCCACGCTGTCCTGATCATGGAGAGCCATTAGAGGCGCAAACCATATCACAAATGGTCGATAAGATAATATCTCTTCCCGAGGAAACTAAAATGATGTTGCTTGCGCCGATTGTAAAAGATCGCAAAGGCGAGCATCTTCATGTACTTAACGATTTGTTATCTAAAGGTTTTATCCGTGCTCGCATCGACGGAATTGTGGTCGATTTAGACGATGCCCCCACTTTAGAAAAAAATAAGAAACATACCATAGAAGTTGTCATTGATCGTTTTAAAGTTCGTAAAGATTTACAACTTCGCCTTGCTGAGTCGTTTGAAACCTGTCTTTCCTTATCCGATGGTATTGCCAAAGTCATTAATATGGATGATGAAAAAGACATTCATATTTTTTCCAGTAAGTTTGCCTGTCCAGTCTGTGGCTACAGCCTTACGGAGCTCGAACCACGCCTGTTTTCGTTTAACAACCCTAATGGAGCTTGTCAAACGTGTGATGGACTGGGGACACATCAAGTCTTTGATCCTGAACGCATTATTCAAGATGACACACTGACCCTTGCGGAAGGGGCTATTCGTGGCTGGGGACGTCGCAGTATTTTTTACTACCAGCAACTAAACGCACTAGCAAAACACTACGGTTTTGACATCGACGCCAAGTTCAAAGACATCCCCAAACAGTATCAGGATAAGATCCTCAACGGATCAGGCAAAGACAAAATCGATTTTGTCTACATCAATGAACGTGGCGACAAAATGATTCGTTCTCATGCCTTTGAAGGGGTGCTGCCCAATCTACAACGTCGCTACCATGAAACCGAGTCTGATAGCGTTCGTGAAGACTTATCCCAGTATATTACGACACAGCCATGCCCTGATTGTCATGGTTCACGACTCAATCGCTCAGCGCGCAATGTGTTTATCAATGAAGAAACGCTCCCTGAGATTGTGAAATTCCCGATTGCAGAATGCCTAACCTACTTTGAAAACCTCACCTTAACAGGTGCTCGGGGAGAGATCGCCTCGAAGATTCTTAAAGAAATTCGCGACCGTCTGACGTTTCTTGTCAATGTTGGCCTTGAGTACCTGACATTAGATCGTAAAGCCGACTCATTATCAGGCGGGGAAGCGCAACGAATTCGACTCGCGAGCCAAATTGGCGCCGGATTAGTGGGTGTTATGTATATCCTTGATGAGCCTTCTATTGGCTTGCATCAGCGTGATAACGAGCGGCTTATCTCCACATTGACGCGATTACGGGATCTCGGCAACACGGTCATCGTTGTGGAGCACGATGAAGATGCGATTCGTGTCGCGGACTTTGTGGTGGATATTGGTCCTGGCGCTGGGGTTCATGGTGGAGAAATTATCGTCAGCGGTACACCACAAGACATTATGAATTGCCCTCAGTCTGTCACTGGACAGTTCTTAAATGGGCAACGCAAGATCGACATACCAGCCAAACGCCATGAAGCAATCAACAATCAAGCACTAAAATTGATTGGGGCAACGGGCAATAACTTAAACAAAGTCGACTTAAGCATTCCGTTTGGCGTGATGACATGTATTACAGGAGTCTCTGGGTCAGGTAAGTCTACCTTGATCAACGGTACGCTCTTTCCATTAGCCGCCACCGCATTAAATGGCGCGACAACGTTAAAAGCAGCTCCCCACGAAAAAATCGAAGGATTAGAGTTATTCGATAAATGCGTCGACATTGACCAAAGCCCCATCGGCCGTACACCTCGCTCTAATCCGGCAACCTACACGGGCATCTTTACGCCCATGCGTGAATTGTTTGCCGCCACACAAGAAGCTCGTTCTCGCGGTTATAAGCCTGGCCGCTTTAGCTTTAACGTAAAGGGCGGACGCTGCGAAGCCTGCCAAGGCGACGGTGTCATCAAAGTAGAGATGCACTTCTTACCCGATGTCTATGTGCCCTGTGATGTCTGTAAAGGCAAGCGCTATAATCGTGAAACCCTTGAAATACATTATAAAGGGAAGAACATTCATGAATGCCTAGAAATGACCATTGAGGATGCCCGAGAGTTCTTCGATCCAGTCCCTGCGATTGCGAGAAAACTACAGACGCTGATTGATGTGGGGCTTGGTTATATTCGTTTAGGACAAGCCGCTACAACACTCTCTGGAGGGGAAGCACAGCGCGTGAAGCTTGCCAAAGAGCTGTCTAAACGGGATACCGGAAAAACCCTCTATATTCTGGACGAGCCAACCACTGGTTTGCATTTTGCAGACATCGAGCAACTACTGAAAGTGTTACATCGTCTACGAGATCACGGCAATACCGTTGTTGTTATTGAGCACAATCTTGATGTCATCAAAACAGCGGACTGGATTGTCGATCTTGGCCCTGAAGGCGGCAGTGGCGGCGGTTACATCATTGCAGAAGGGACGCCAGAGGACATTGCTCACAATGAGACATCCCATACCGGGCGCTTCTTAAAACCCATGCTGAAATAAATAGGCTGGGTAATTAACAAAAGTCCAAGACACGTGCTTGGACTTTTTTATATCTAAAATACAGCCCGCTTCATTGTAAATATCAGATAAAAAAAACCGGACACAAGGTCCGGTTTTTTTATTACAAACTGATATTACTCAGCGGCTTCAGCAACTGGTCGATCAACCAATTCAACATAAGCCATAGGCGCGTTGTCACCTGCACGGAAGCCACATTTCAAAATGCGAACATAACCGCCAGGACGAGCTTGGTAACGAGGACCAAGTTCAGAGAACAATTTACCTACTGCGTCTTTGCTACGAGTACGAGCAAAGGCAAGGCGACGATTCGCTACAGAATCTTCTTTCGCCAATGTGATCAAAGGCTCAGCAACGCGACGAAGTTCTTTGGCTTTCGGCAACGTAGTTTTAATAACTTCGTGCTCGAATAAAGAAGCAGCCATATTTTTGAACATCGCTTTACGATGAGAGCTAGTACGGTTTAAGTGACGTCCACTCTTACGATGACGCATTTTACATTCCTTACCAAACTACGGTGGTCAGGGAACAATGACCTAGCGAGCTAGAACTTTGCTATCGTCTTTTAAGCTAGCTGGTGGCCAGTTTTCTAGACGCATTCCCAAAGACAAACCACGCTGTGCTAAAACATCTTTGATTTCAGTTAACGACTTCTTACCCAAGTTTGGCGTCTTAAGAAGCTCAACCTCAGTACGTTGAATCAAATCACCGATGTAATAAATGTTCTCTGCTTTTAAACAGTTAGCACTGCGAACGGTCAACTCAAGATCATCAACCGGGCGTAGCAAAATTGGATCAATCTCATCCTCTTCTTCCACAACAGGCGCTTCGCTTTCGCTTTCAAGAGCGACGAAGACAGCAATCTGCTGCTGAAGAATGGTCGCAGCACGACGAATGGCTTCTTCAGGGTCAATCGTACCATTAGATTCGATATCTAATACTAACTTATCTAAGTCGGTACGTTGCTCTACACGAGCACTATCAACACTGTAGGCCACACGGCGAACAGGACTGAACGAAGCATCCAGCTGCAAACGGCCGATAGGACGAGTCTCATCGTCGCTTGCAATACGGGCATCAGCAGGCTCATAACCACGACCACGTGCTACTTTGATCTGCATATTAAGTACTGCAGTGTCATCCAAGTTAGCAATAACATGATCAGGGTTAGCGATCTCTGCATCAGCAACCAACTGGATATCTCCAGCCGTTACGACACCAGGACCTGTTTTACTTAAAGTAAGAGTTGCTTCATCTTGCCCGTGTAGAGCGATCGCAACTCCTTTCAGGTTAAGAAGAATTTCTATGACATCTTCTTTAACCCCTTCGATTGCGCTGTATTCATGCAATACGCCGTCGATTTCAACTTCAACAATTGCACAACCAGGCATTGAAGACAAAAGGATGCGGCGCAACGCGTTACCTAAAGTATGACCAAAACCACGTTCAAGTGGTTGAAGCGTTACTTTAGCGCGCGTTTTGCCTAATTCCTGAACTTCAATGTTGCGTGGGGTTAACAATTCGCTCACTGAACGCTGCATAGATCCACCTATTTCTTAATCCCAATCACCGACTTACTTAGAGTAAAGTTCGACGATTAGGTTCTCATTAATTTCAGCTGATAAATCGGCACGCTCTGGAGCAGCTTTGTAAGTTGCTTCCAATTTAGTGGAATCCACTTCGATCCAGTGGATCGGTGCACGATTTTTAGATAGCTCTAATGCGCTTTGAACACGCAATTGCTTTTTCGCTTTTTCACGGAGAGACACAACGTCACCAGCTTTTACTTGGTAAGACGGAATGTTAACCGATGCACCATTAACTAGAATGCCTTTATGGCCAACTAGCTGACGGGCTTCCGCACGAGTAGAACCAAAACCTGCGCGGTATACAACGTTATCTAAACGTGATTCCAAAAGTTGCAGAAGGTTTTCACCTGTTGCACCTTTAATACGAGCGGCAGATTTGTAGTAGTTACGGAATTGTTTTTCAAGAATGCCGTACATACGGCGAACTTTTTGTTTCTCACGTAATTGCAAGCCGTAGTCAGAAAGGCGTCCGCGACGTGCACCATGTACACCAGGAACGGTTTCTGCTTTACATTTAGACTCAAGAGCGCGTGAACCGCTCTTCAATTGCAAGTCGGTACCTTCACGACGAGACAACTTACAAGTTGGACCTATATAACGAGCCATGTATCTGTCTCCTCAATTAAACGCGACGTTTCTTAGGTGGACGGCAACCATTGTGCGGGATTGGCGTCACATCTGTGATGTTATTGATACGCAAGCCCAATGCATTCAATGCACGAACTGCGGACTCACGACCTGGACCTGGGCCCTTGATCATGACGTCAACGTTTTTAAGGCCGAATTCTTGTGCGACAGTACCGGCACGCTCCGCAGCAACCTGCGCTGCGAAAGGAGTACTTTTACGAGATCCGCGAAAACCAGAACCACCGGCAGTAGCCCAAGACAATGCGTTGCCTTGGCGGTCGGTGATAGTCACGATCGTGTTGTTAAATGACGCGTGTACATGAGCAACACCATCAACAACCGTCTTTTTGACTTTTTTCTTGGTATTGCGCGTAGCTGGCTTAGCCATATTGCACTTTTCCTATTTAATGCTCAGCTCTAACAAACTTAGTGGCTAGAGCGAAACGCGTTTATATTACTTACGAATAGGCTTACGAGGGCCTTTTCGTGTGCGAGCGTTCGTTTTGGTACGTTGACCACGAACAGGTAGGCTGCGGCGGTGACGAATACCACGATTACAGCCAAGATCCATCAGACGTTTAATAGACATACTGACTTCACGGCGTAGATCACCTTCTACAGTATACTTAGCAACTTCACCACGAAGTTCATCAAGTGTTTCATCACTTAAAGAACTGATTTTGGCAGTTTCAGCAACACCTGACGCGGCGCAAATTGCACGCGAACGAGTGCGACCAATTCCGAAGATGTAAGTCAGAGAAATGACCGCATGTTTATTGTCAGGAATATTGACACCGGCTATACGGGCCATTCAATTTACTCCGTTGTTATGGATGATTTTCAAATCATCGCTTTGCTTTCATGAGGGCGGCTGATTATGCCTATATTTAGGCGAAAAATCAACCACCCTTTTCCCATCATAGAGCGAATTCGCTGTTAACCTTGACGCTGTTTATGGCGAGGCTCAGAGCAAATCACTCGAACTGAACCGTTACGACGAACGATTTTGCAGTTACGACAGATTTTCTTTACAGATGCACGTACTTTCATGTTCAACTCCAACCTATGCTAACGCATTAGGCCATTTGGACCATAACCAGTCAGATTAGATTTCTTCATTAATGACTCGTACTGATGACTCATTAAGTGACTTTGTACTTGCGACATAAAGTCCATTACTACTACCACGATAATCAATAACGATGTACCGCCAAAGTAGAAAGGAACATTCCACGCAACAACAAAGAACTGAGGCATCAAAGACACCAGTGTGATGTATAACGCACCAAACAGGGTCAAACGGGTCATTACACCATCAATATATCGAGCTGTATGATCGCCTGGACGAATACCCGGCAAAAACGCACCGGATTTTTTTAAGTTATCTGCCACATCTTTAGGGTTGAACACCAGCGCTGTATAAAAGAAGCAAAAGAAAACAATTGCTATCGCAAACAACAGCACATATAGAGGTTGTCCAGGAGCTAGAGCCAGAGAGATATTCTGCAACCATTCCATGCCCTTACCTTGACCAAACCATTGGCCGATCGAGGCAGGAAACAGAAGGATACTTGAAGCGAAAATAGGTGGGATAACACCCGCCATATTCACCTTAAGCGGCAAATGACTCTTCTGTGCGGCAAACACCTTGTTACCTTGCTGGCGTTTCGCGTAATTCACTGTAATACGGCGCTGACCACGTTCGATAAAGACCACGAACGCAACCGTTGCCACAGCAATCACACCGATAAACAACAAAGCAAGAATATTAATATCGCCTTGACGAGCCGATTCAAATGAGCGACCTAGAGCAGCAGGAATACCAGCTACGATACCAGAGAAAATGATAATGGAAATACCATTACCAATGCCCTTTTCAGTGACTTGCTCACCCAACCACATCAAGAACACAGTTCCAGCAACCAACGAAACCACAGCAACACCGTAGAATTGTAGGCCAGCATGGAAAGCGATCCCTTGACTGGCTAGACCAACTGCCATAGAGGCAGATTGGATAAGCGCTAACAGTACCGTACCATAACGAGTATATTGGGTAATCTTACGACGACCCGCTTCACCCTCTTTTTTCAACTGCTCTAGCTGCGGACTCACAACCGTTAATAACTGCATAATAATAGAGGCAGAAATATAGGGCAGTATTCCGAGAGCGAAAATACTCATTCGCTGGAGCGCGCCCCCTGAGAATACGTTAAATAAACTCAGAATTGTGCCTTCATTTTGGTTAAATAGGGCAGACAATCTATCAGGGTTAATCCCTGGAACAGGAATGTGAGCACCAATTCGATATACAATAATTGCCAATAACACAAAACGGATGCGAGACCAAAGCTCGCTTAATCCATTTTGCATACCAGCTGGTAGTGAGCCACGCTTTGCCATTTATTCCTCGACTTTTCCGCCAGCTGCTTCAATAGCGGCACGAGCACCTTTAGTCACTTTCAGACCACGAATAGTAATTGCTTTGTCGATCGAGCCTGACAAGATTACACGCGCTGTCTTAATTTGTTGACCAATGACGTCGGCGCCTTTAAGAGCAGCCAAATCTACAACTTCAGCATTTACAGCAGCAAGCTCGTTTAAACGAACCTCAGCAACATACTTAGCCTGACGTGAGGTAAAACCAAATTTTGGCAGACGACGCTGCAATGGCATTTGACCGCCTTCAAAACCCGGTTTCACTGAGCCACCTGAACGAGACTTAAGACCTTTATGGCCACGTCCGCCGGTTTTGCCCAAGCCGCTACCAATACCGCGACCGACACGTTTAGGAGCATGCTTGCTACCTTCGCCAGGACGAAGTGTATTTAAAAACATGTTATTCTCCTACAACTTTAACCATGTAATAAACTTTATTAACCATACCACGTACTGCTGGAGTATCTTCCAGCTCACGAGTTTGGCCAACTTTACGCAAACCCAAGCCTTTGATTGTTTCACGGTGTTTTGGAAGACGACCGATCGGGCTACGGGTTAGTTGAACTGTGATGGTTTTATTCGCCATGACACATTACCCCAAAATTTGATCGACTGACTTACCGCGTTTTGCCGCGATCTGCTCAGGTGCTTTCATGTCTTGCAAACCTTTAATCGTAGCGCGAACCACGTTTACAGGGTTTGTAGAGCCGTAACATTTCGCCAATACGTTGTGAACACCTGCAATTTCAAGAACTGCACGCATTGCACCACCGGCGATGATACCAGTACCTTGAGAGGCTGGTTGCATGTAAATTTTAGAAGCGCCATGCACAGCTTTAACAGGATACTGAAGAGTATCGCCATCTAGCTTAACAGAAACCATGTTGCGACGAGCTTGTTCCATCGCTTTCTGGATTGCTTGAGGCACTTCGCGCGCTTTACCGCGACCGAAGCCAACCTTACCATTTCCATCACCAACGACTGTTAGAGCTGTGAAAGAGAAAATACGACCACCCTTCACAACTTTAGCAACGCGGTTTACCTGTACTAGCTTCTCTTGGAGGTCGCTAGTTTGTTGTTCATTAACTGCCATTTGCTACCCCTTAGAACTCTAGACCGGCTTCACGTGCGGCATCAGCTAGCGCTTGAACACGTCCGTGGTATTTGAAGCCAGCACGGTCAAAAGCGACCGTAGTGACACCTGCTTCTTTAGCGCGAGCAGCAACCAAAGCACCGACTTGTTTAGCCGCTTCTTTGTTACCAGTCGCTGTAGCACGTAGAGATTCTTCTAGTGTAGAAGCGCTCGCTAGCACTTTACTACCACAAGGAGAAATAACTTGAGCATACATATGGCGTGGTGTGCGATGTACAGTAAGACGATTCGCACCTAGTTCACGAATATGTAGGCGCGCACGACGTGCACGACGAATTCGAGATTGTTTCTTAGTGTTCATGAATGCTTACCTACTTCTTCTTAGCTTCTTTACGACGAATGATCTCGTCAGAATAGCGAACACCTTTGCCTTTGTATGGCTCTGGTGGACGGAAACCGCGAACTTCTGCAGCAACTTGACCAACGGCTTGTTTATCAATGCCTTTGATCACAACTTCTGTTTGAGAAGCACATTCAGCTGTAATACCTTCAGGTAGTTCGTAATCAACTGGGTGAGAGAAACCCAGAGATAGGTTAAGTACTTTGCCTTTAAGCGCAGCACGGTAACCAACACCTTGAAGAATCAAACGTTTCTCGAAACCTTGACTAACACCAATAACCATGTTGTTAATCAACGCACGAGTAGTACCAGCTAAGGCACGGCTTTGTTTCGCACCATCGCGGGCAGCGAAGGTGATAACATTTTCTTCTTTAGTCACTTGAACGCTTGTGTGAACATCTAGCTCTAAAGAACCTTTGCTGCCTTTAACAACAACATTTTGTCCTTTAAGAGTAAAATCTACACCACTAGGAAGCGTCACGGGACTATTAGCAACTCGAGACATACTAACTCCTAGAATACAGTGCAGATTACTTCGCCACCGATGCCAGCTGCACGAGCTGCACGGTCAGTCATCACACCTTTAGAGGTAGAGATGATCGCAACGCCAAGGCCAGCTTCTACTTTAGGTAGATCTGCAGTGCCTTTGTATTGACGCAAGCTTGGGCGAGATGCGCGTTTAATTTCTTCGATAACCGGCTTACCTTCGAAGTATTTCAATTCGATCGTAAGCGTCGGTTTTACTGCTTCGTCTACGGAATAGTTACCAACGTAACCTTCTTCACGTAATACGGAAGCAATTGACACCTTCATGTTTGATGAAGGCATGCTCACAGTGGTCTTCGCAGCCATCTGTGCATTACGAATACGTGTAAACATATCCGCAAGGGTATCTTGCATACTCATTTAAGAGCTCCTAATTGAAAAACCATTGTGCAGCAAATAGAGCTCGCGCATAGTACACAGCAGCGAGCAGAATGTCCAGTAATTAGACACTCCAGTCACTGCTATGTATTATGATCGCGCTCTACTTGCTTACCAACTAGCTTTCTTCAAGCCTGGAACGTCACCGCGCATCGCTGCTTCACGCAACTTGATACGAGACAAACCGAAACGACGGTAAACACCGTGTGGACGGCCAGTCACTTGGCAACGATTACGTTGGCGAGAAGAAGATGAATCGCGAGGAAGCGCCTGCAATTTAAGCGTTGCTTCCCACTTTTCATCGTCCGATGCATTAACGTCGCTAATGATCGCTTTTAGAGCAGCACGCTTTTCAGCGTACTTAGCTACTAATTTGGTGCGTTTTGCTTCGCGCTGAATCATTGATATTTTAGCCATGATTCCTACCTCTTATTTCTTGAAAGGGAAACTAAAGGCGGCTAGCAAAGCACGACCTTCTTCGTCGGTACGAGCAGTCGTAGTAATGGTAATATCCATACCACGTACACGATCTACTTTATCGTATTCGATCTCAGGGAAGATGATCTGCTCTTTCACACCCATGCTGTAGTTACCACGACCGTCGAAAGACTTAGGATTAAGTCCACGGAAGTCACGGATACGTGGAATGGCTACATCAACCAAACGGTCGAAGAAATCCCACATACGCTCACCACGTAGCGTTACTTTACAACCGATCGGGTAACCGTCACGGATTTTAAAGCCAGCTACAGATTTACGAGCCTTAGTCACTACAACTTTTTGGCCGCTCAGTGCTTCTAGATCATTTACCGCATGCTCAAGTAATTTCTTGTCTGCGATAGCTTCACCAACACCCATGTTCAATGTGATTTTAGTGATTTTAGGCACTTCCATCACGTTTTTGTAAGCAAACTCTTCAGTAAGTTTTGCTACAACTTGATCTTTATATACTTGCTTAAGTCTCGCCATGGCTATAATTCTCGCTCTTAGGCGTCGATCGCTTCACTGTTTGATTTAAAGATACGTACTTTCGTACCGTCTTCATTCAATTTAAAGCCGACGCGATCCGCTTTGTCTGTAGCCTTGTTATAAATGGCTACGTTAGAAACCTGAATAGGTGCTTCTTTTTCAACGACGCCGCCAGTTGATCCCTTCATAGGGTTTGGCTTTTCGTGTTTCTTGATCATATTGACACCAGAAACAAGAACTCGGCTCTCGTCTACTACTTTAACAACTTTGCCGCGTTTGCCTTTATCTTTACCAGCAATCACAACAACTTCGTCGTTACGTTTGATTTTACGCATAAATGTCCCCCTCCCTCTTACAGCACTTCAGGTGCAAGAGAAACAATTTTCATGAACTGCTCTGTACGCAATTCACGTGTTACAGGGCCAAAGATACGAGTACCAATAGGCTGCCCTGAAGCATTCAGTAGAACCGCAGAGTTTACATCAAAGCGGATTACAGAGCCATCAGAACGACGAACACCTTTCTTAGTTCTAACGACAACTGCGTTGAGAACCTGCCCTTTCTTAACACGACCACGAGGGATCGCTTCTTTCACTGTGACCTTAATGATGTCACCGATAGCAGCATAACGACGATGTGAGCCACCCAGTACTTTGATACACTGAACACGCTTTGCGCCGCTGTTATCTGCTACATCAAGCATCGATTCTGTTTGAATCATTACTGCTCTCCAATCAAATTAGATAACAAGTCTCACGAAGGAAGGAGCAGCTTATACAGCTGCTGCTTTCTCAACAACTTGAACCAGATTCCAAGTCTTAGACTTAGAGTAAGGACGCGTTTCAACGACCTTAACAGTATCACCGATCTGGCACTCATTGTTTTCATCATGAGCGTGTAATTTAGAAGAACGACGGACAAACTTACCGTATAGAGGGTGTTTTTCTGTACGTTCCACTAGTACTGTGATGGTTTTATCCATCTTATCGCTTACTACTTTACCAGTAGCTGTACGCGCTTTTGTTTCTGCCATCTTAGTTACCTGCCTTATCATTTAGCACGGTTTTTACACGTGCGATATTGCGGCGAACTTGCGAGAGCAAATGAGTTTGCGTCAACTGACCAGTTGCTTTCTGCATACGCAGTGTGAATTGCTCACGTAGCAGCTCAATCAAGGTCGCTTGTAGCTCTGCTACAGACTTTTCTTGCAGTTCTTTTGCTTTCATCTACATCACCGTACGCGTTACGAAAGTTGTGGACAGAGGAAGCTTAGCAGCAGCTAGAGCAAACGCTTCGCGTGCTAGCTGTTCTGAAACGCCCTCAACTTCATAAAGCATCTTGCCAGGTTGAATCTGTGCAACCCAGTATTCTACGCTACCCTTACCTTTACCCTGACGAACCTCAAGAGGTTTCTGAGTAATCGGCTTATCAGGGAACACACGAATCCAGATTTTACCACCACGTTTGATATGACGAGTCATTGCACGACGCGCCGCTTCAATTTGACGAGCAGTAATACGACCACGTTCGGTCGATTTCAATCCGAATTCACCAAAGCTAACTTGGTTACCGCGTAGAGCAAGACCGCGGTTACGGCCTTTTTGCATCTTACGGAACTTAGTACGTTTCGGCTGTAACATGACTTACCCCCTACTTAGACTTCTTCTTTTGTGCGCCTTTTTCAGCACGCACTTGCTCAATACCGCCCAAGATTTCGCCTTTGAAGATCCACACTTTGACACCGATGATGCCGTAAGTTGTAGACGCTTCATAAGTAGCGTAGTCAATGTCAGCGCGTAGAGTGTGTAGAGGCACACGGCCTTCACGGTACCACTCAGCTCGGGCAATTTCTGCACCGCCTAGACGACCACTTACCTGAACCTTGATACCTTTCGCGCCTGCACGCATAGCATTTTGAACGCCACGTTTCATTGCGCGACGGAACATAACACGACGCTCAAGTTGGCCAGCAATGTTTTGCGCAACCAATTTTGCATCTAATTCAGGCTTACGAATTTCTTCGATGTTGATATGAACTGGCACGCCCATCATTGCTGACACGTCGTTGCGTAGTTTCTCAACATCTTCACCCTTCTTACCAATCACGATGCCTGGACGGGCAGTATGAATGGTAATACGAGCTGTTTGAGCAGGACGTTGAATCTCGATACGAGAAACAGAAGCCTGAACCAATTTTTTCTCCAGGAACGCACGAACCTGAAGATCATTTAATAGCAGCTTAGAGTAGTTTTGATTATTAGCATACCAAGTAGAGGTATGATCTTTAACTATCCCTAGGCGGATACCAGTTGGATGAACCTTCTGACCCATTGGGTTTCTCCTAATTAGTCAGCGACTTTAACTGTAATATGGCAACCGCGTTTTAAAATACGGTCAGCACGGCCTTTAGCACGTGGCATAATACGTTTCAGAGTCATTGCCTCGTCAACATACGCCGTAGATACACGCAAGTCATCAATGTCAGCACCTTCGTTATGCTCAGCGTTCGCTACAGCAGACTCCAGTACTTTTTTGACAATTACTGCCGCCTTTTTAGGACTGAACGTTAAAATGTTCAGTGCTTCGCTAACAGATTTGCCGCGGATTTGATCTACAACCAAACGGGCCTTCTGCGCAGAGAGGCGAGCACCTTTCAATGAAGCGCTTACTTCACTCATGTTAATACCCCTTATTACCGTTTGGCTTTCTTGTCCGCAGCATGACCACGATATGTACGGGTCGGAGCGAACTCACCCAGTTTATGACCGACCATATCTTCAGTTACTAGAACTGGAACATGCTGGCGACCATTATGGACAGCGATAGTCAACCCTACAAAATCAGGGAAGATAGTAGAACGGCGTGACCAAGTTTTAATTGGACGACGATCTTTTTTCTCTACCGCAGCCTCTACCTTTTTCAACAAATGAAGGTCGATAAAAGGACCTTTTTTTAGTGAACGTGGCACAGTCGTTTCCTCTTATTACTTAGTACGACGACGTACAATAAGTTTATCAGTACGCTTGTTGCTGCGTGTTTTGTACCCTTTAGTAGGCACACCCCAAGGTGTAACAGGATGACGACCACCCTTACTACGACCTTCACCACCACCATGCGGGTGATCCACTGGGTTCATCGCCGCACCGCGAACGGTAGGACGAACACCACGCCAACGCGTAGCACCAGCTTTACCAAGAACTCGTAAGCTATGCTCAGAGTTTGATACTTCACCCAAAGTAGCGCGGCATTCAGTCAATACTTTACGCATTTCGCCAGAACGTAGGCGAAGAGTAACGTAACGACCTTCACGAGCAACTAGCTGAGCAGACGCTCCGGCAGAACGGGCAACTTGTGCACCTTTACCAGGCTTAAGCTCGACGCAGTGTACGGTACTACCAACAGGAATATTTTGCAGAGGCAAAGTATTACCCGCTTTGATAGGCGCATCTGCACCACTAGAAACAACACTGCCAGCCACCATACCTTTGGAAGCGATAATGTAACGACGCTCACCATCAGCATATTTAACCAATGCAATATTTGCAGAACGGTTTGGATCATATTCCAAACGCTCAACTACCGCAGGAATTCCATCTTTGTTACGACGAAAATCAACAACACGGTAATGCTGCTTATGACCACCACCTACGTGACGCGTAGTGATGCGTCCGTTATTGTTACGACCACCTGATTTGCTTTTTTTGTCTAGCAAAGGTGCATATGGTGCGCCTTTGTGCAAATCGTTGTTGGTAACTTTAACAACGTGACGACGGCCTGCAGACGTTGGCTTACTTTTTACAACAGCCATTGACCTATCTCCCCTTATTCAGCGACCATGAAGTCAATTTCTTGGCCTTCAGCCAAACGTACGTACGCTTTTTTCACGTCACTACGCTTGCCTAGACCACGAACTGTACGCTTAGTTTTACCTTTGTGGTTCAACGTGCGAACAGACTCAACTTTGACTTCAAAAAGTGCTTCGATAGCTTTTTTGATTTCAGGTTTTGTTGCATCACCAGTTACACGAAAAACGTACTGACCATTACCTTCGGCAACGATAGTCGCTTTTTCAGAGATGTGTGGACCCAACAGAACTTTATAAATACGTTCGCCGATCATGCCAGTGTCTCCTCAACTTGTTTTAGAGCACCAACTGTCACCAACACTTTGTCGTAAGCAATCAAGCTAACAGGGTCGATAGACGCTGCATCACGTACATCTACGTTCGGGATGTTGCGAGCCGCTAGGAAAAGATTGTCATCCAATTCATGGGAAACAACCAAAGCGTTCTCAACATTCAATTCTGCCATTTTTGCTTTGAAAAGCTTAGTTTTTGGAGCGTCCAATTTAAGCTCTTCAACAACAACAAGACGGTCTTGACGTACAAGTTCAGACCAGATGGTGCGCATTGCTGCACGATACATCTTCTTGTTTACTTTCTGAGAGTGATCTTGTGGTTTTGCCGCGAAAGTTACACCACCAGAGCGCCATAGAGGGCTACGGATAGTACCTGCACGTGCGCGACCAGAACCTTTTTGTTTCCAAGGTTTACGTCCGCCACCGGCCACTTCAGAGCGAGTTTTTTGTGCACGTGAGCCTTGACGAGCACCAGCCAAGTAAGATGTCACTACTTGGTGAACTAGCGCTTCGTTGTATTCACGAGCGAAGGTTACTTCAGAAACTTCTACTGTTCCTTCCGCACCTGTAAGATTCAAGTTCATTGTCTACCCCTCTTAGCGTGCTTTAACAGCTGATTGAAGAATAACATCACCGTTAACTGCGCCAGGAACCGCACCTTTCACTAGGATAAGGTTACGCTCTGTGTCAACTCGTACTACTTCCAAAGACTGAGTAGTAACTTGTGTTGCGCCCATTTGGCCTGCCATCTTCTTGCCTTTCCAAACACGACCAGGTGTTTGACATTGACCGATAGAGCCAGGAGCACGGTGAGACAATGAGTTACCATGTGTTGCGTCTTGCATACTGAAATTATGACGCTTGATGGCACCTTGAAAGCCTTTACCTTTAGATTGACCTGTTACGTCAATCGTAGAGATAGATTCGAAATCTGCTACAGTCAGCTCATCACCAACATTGATTTCTTTTTCATCACCAGACAGGCGGAACTCCCACAAACCACGACCAGCTTCAACATTTGCTTTTGCGTAGTGACCTGCAGCAGCTTTGTTGACGCGGCTCGAACGGCGAGTACCAACAGTGACTTGAACAGCTTGGTAGCCGTCAGTTTCTGCTGTTTTCACCTGAGTAACGCGGTTCGGTTCAACCTCGATGACGGTTACTGGCACGGATACACCGTCTTCTGTGAAGACTCGTGTCATTCCGGCTTTACGTCCGACTAATTGAATAGCCATTTTTTACCTCATTTGCCAGTTGTGTACGGGGCTATCACCCGCTACGGCTGATCATTCCAGATCATTCCACTATTGTGCATAAGCCGACTGATAACCAGCCGGTTCTCGCACCCCAAACTTTGAGTTTGTTATTAACCCAAAGAAATTTGTACTTCCACGCCTGCCGCAAGGTCTAGCTTCATTAGGGCATCAACTGTTTTTTCAGTTGGCTCAACGATATCTAGAACACGTTTGTGTGTACGAATTTCATACTGATCACGCGCATCTTTATTTACGTGTGGAGAAATCAATACTGTATAACGCTCTTTGCGAGTAGGAAGTGGAATCGGTCCACGCACTTGCGCACCTGTACGTTTCGCTGTGTCCACAATTTCTTGTGTTGAAGCATCAATCAGACGATGATCGAACGCTTTCAAACGAATACGGATTTTTTGGCTTTGCATTTCCAACTCCAAATACAATGTTTGATGACTTAACTGTACATTTTTTAAGCCAACATCCTTTTTAAGGACGGCGAATCTTAGCTATTCAAAAACTGGTTGTCAAGTAACCAATCCTCGAAAGACAAAAATTCACCTTCTAGATAAAAAAAGGCTGCTCATATTCGAGCAGCCTTTTTCGTTCAAATAACTAATTCAAGGAATCAATTATTTAATAACTTTAGCTACAACACCCGCACCTACTGTACGACCACCTTCACGAATCGCGAAACGTAGACCTTCGTCCATCGCGATTGGGTGAATCAGTTCAACAGTCATTTGAATGTTGTCACCAGGCATAACCATTTCTACGCCATCTGGAAGCTCACAAGCACCAGTTACGTCAGTTGTACGGAAGTAGAACTGAGGACGGTAGCCTTTGAAGAATGGAGTATGACGACCACCTTCATCTTTACCCAATACGTAAACTTCAGCTTCGAAGACAGTGTGAGGAGTGATAGAACCTGGTTTAGCCAATACTTGACCACGTTCAACGTCATCACGCTTAGTACCACGTAGAAGAACACCAACGTTCTCGCCTGCACGACCTTCGTCTAGCAATTTACGGAACATTTCAACGCCAGTACAAGTTGTTTTCGTAGTATCTTTGATACCAACGATTTCAACTTCTTCACCAACTTTAACGATACCGCGCTCAACACGACCTGTTACAACCGTACCACGACCTTGGATAGAGAATACGTCCTCGATAGGCATGATGAATGCACCGTCGATTGCACGCTCTGGCTCAGGAATGTATTCGTCTAGCGTTTCAACAAGCTTCTTAACCGCTGTTGTACCCATTTCATTTTCGTCTTCACCGTTCAATGCCATCAAAGCAGAACCTGGGATGATTGGAGTATCATCACCTGGGAAGTCGTATTCAGAAAGAAGGTCACGCAATTCCATTTCAACCAACTCTAGCATTTCAGCGTATTCTTCAGAATCCGCACCACCACAGTCTTCAGCCAACAAATCAGATTTGTTTAGGAAAACTACGATGTAAGGTACACCTACTTGACGAGAAAGAAGGATGTGTTCACGAGTCTGAGGCATAGGGCCGTCAGTTGCACCACAAACTAGGATCGCGCCGTCCATTTGAGCCGCACCAGTGATCATGTTTTTAACATAATCGGCGTGTCCAGGACAGTCTACGTGTGCGTAGTGACGAGTTGGAGAATCGTACTCTACGTGAGAAGTCGCGATTGTGATACCACGCTCACGTTCTTCTGGTGCATTATCGATACCGTCAAAAGCAACAGCTGTACCGCCGAATACTTCTGCACATACACGAGTCAATGCAGCAGTTAGGGTAGTTTTACCGTGGTCAACGTGACCGATAGTACCAACGTTAACGTGTGGTTTATTACGTTCGAATTTACTCTTTGCCATGATACATACACCTTAATGAATTAGTAAGTATGATGATTAATCTTCATTTTTGATGATCGCGTCTGCCACACTAGCTGGTGCTTCAGCGTATTTCTCAAATTCCATCGCATAACTCGCACGCCCTTGCGACAAGCTACGCACGTCGGTTGCATACCCAAACATCTCACCCAAAGGCACTTCTGCTCGAATAATTTTACCAGACGGGGAATCGTCCATCCCCTGTACAAGACCACGACGACGATTCAGGTCTCCCATCACATCGCCCATGTATTCTTCAGGGGTAACAACTTCCACTTTCATTACAGGCTCAAGAACACAAGGATCAGCATCAACTGCGCCTTTCTTCAAGCCTTGAGAAGCTGCAATTTTAAAGGCCATTTCGTTAGAGTCAACATCATGGAAGGATCCATCGATCAGCACGACTTTAAGGCCCAACAAAGGGAACCCCGCAATCACACCATTCTTCATTTGCTCTGAAACGCCCTTTTCTACTGCAGGGATGTATTCTTTTGGAATAGCACCACCAACAATTTCGTTAACGAATTCAAGACCTTCAGTATCCGAAGGAATCAATTTCATTACGACGTGACCATACTGACCACGACCACCAGATTGACGTACAAATTTGTGATCAACTGTCACTTCTTTGCGAATTTTTTCCCGATAGGCTACCTGAGGCTTACCAATGTTCGCCTCTACCTTGAACTCGCGACGCATGCGATCCACAAGAATATCAAGGTGCAATTCACCCATACCAGAAATTATCGTCTGCCCTGTCTCTTCGTGCGTTTCAACACGGAAAGATGGATCTTCTTGCGCCAATTTACCTAACGCAATCCCCATCTTCTCTTGATCAGCTTGAGACTTTGGCTCAACCGCAACGGAGATAACAGGCTCTGGGAATTCCATGCGTTCAAGCACGACAACATCCTTCATGTCACAAAGCGTATCGCCCGTGGTGACATCTTTCATACCTATAGTGGCAGCAATGTCTCCAGCTAATACTTCTTTGATCTCTTCACGGTTATTGGCATGCATTTGAACCATTCGGCCAACACGTTCACGCTTCTGCTTAACAGAGTTGTAAACCGCATCGCCTGTTTTTAATACACCAGAGTACACTCGAATAAAGGTAAGCGTCCCAACAAATGGATCGGTCGCTATTTTAAACGCCAACGCAGAAAACGGAGCATTATCATCCGCCTCACGAGCAACTAACGTTTCACCATCCTCAAGCGTGCCTTCAATTGCTTTTACTTCCACAGGAGAGGGCATGTACTCAATAACGGCATCCAAGACAGCTTGAACACCCTTATTTTTAAAGGCAGATCCGCAGGTCACCAAAACAATCTCATTGGCTAATGTGCGCGCACGTAATCCTGCCTTAATCTCCTCAACAGATAAGTCCCCTTCTTCAAGGTACTTATCCATTAACTCTTCATTCGCTTCAGCAGCCTCTTCAACCAGCTTTTCACGCCAAGCACTTGCTTCATCCAGAAGATCCGCAGGTATGTCTTCCAACACGAAAGTCATACCGCTGTCTTCGTCATTCCACTTGATTGCTTTCATCAGAACCAAATCAACGACACCTTGAAAGTTTTCCTCAGCACCAATATTCATTTGGATCGGAACGGCGTTAGCACCTAGCCTTTCTTTCATCTGACGTATAACAGAGAAATAATCCGCACCCGTACGATCCATCTTATTGACGAACACCATACGCGGTACTTCATATTTATTTGCTTGACGCCAAACGGTTTCAGTCTGAGGCTGTACACCAGAAGAGCCACAAAGCACAACGACAGCACCATCCAAGACACGCAAAGAACGCTCAACTTCGATTGTAAAGTCGACGTGCCCTGGCGTATCTATAATATTGATACGGTGTTGCTCGAACTGCTGACTCATACCACTCCAGAAACAAGTCGTTGCTGCGGAAGTGATGGTGATACCACGTTCTTGTTCCTGCTCCATCCAATCCATGGTGGCGGCACCATCGTGCACCTCACCAATCTTATGGGACAGGCCAGTATAGAAAAGAACGCGTTCAGTTGTCGTCGTTTTACCCGCATCAACATGCGCACAGATACCGATATTACGGTAGCGGTTGATAGGTGTCTTACGTGCCACTGTCTTTGTTGCTCCGGTCGATTAGAAACGGTAGTGCGAGAATGCTTTGTTAGCTTCTGCCATACGATGAACGTCTTCACGTTTTTTAACAGCAGAACCTTTATTTTCAGAAGCATCTAGGATTTCACCTGCTAGACGTAGCGCCATGGATTTTTCACCACGCTTACGAGACGCTTCAACCAACCAACGCATAGACAATGCTGCACGACGAGCTGGACGTACTTCTACAGGGACTTGGTAAGTCGCACCACCCACACGGCGAGATTTAACCTCAACCATTGGCTGGATAGATTCTAGAGCTTTTTCGAAGATCGCCATTGGATCTTCAGATTTAGTACGAGTAGCAACTGTTTCTAGTGCATTGTAAACAATGCTTTCTGCAACAGATTTTTTGCCACTAACCATTACATGGTTGATGAACTTAGCAAGAAGTTGGCTTCCGTGTTTAGGATCCGGAAGGACTTCACGCTTAGCGACGACGCGTCTTCTAGGCATGTCTATATCCTCTTCAGGTTCGTCCGAGACAATACAATTATTGCTCGGCCTTACTGTATTAAAATTTTTTGTCTAAACAAATACTAAGCAGTGTTAACTTACTTAGGACGTTTAGTACCGTACTTAGAACGGCCTTGCTTACGATTTTGTACGCCTGAAGTATCCAAGCTACCACGAACAGTGTGATAACGAACACCTGGAAGGTCTTTTACACGACCGCCGCGAATCAGCACGACGCTGTGTTCTTGCAGGTTGTGACCTTCACCACCGATGTAGGAAGTTACTTCAAAGCCGTTAGTCAAGCGAACACGACATACTTTACGCAAAGCCGAGTTAGGCTTTTTAGGTGTAGTAGTATATACGCGAGTGCAGACACCGCGGCGTTGCGGACAAGCTTGTAACGCAGGAACGTCACTCTTTGCCACTTTACGTTTACGTGGTTTACGAACCAACTGGTTAACGGTTGCCATTAAACAAGCTCCACAGATCCAATTCTTATGGCGGAAATCGCCAAAAATAAGGAGGCGCAAGTGTAATTTGCGCCTATAAAACAGTCAATAGGGAGGCGACTAAAAAATCACCTCCCTTACGATTTAACAGCGAAAACTAGCCTTTTAATGCTGCACTTAACGCTTCTTCTACATCAGAGGCACTAATTGACGCACTTCCTTCCTTCGCTGCTTCCGCAAGCTCTTTCTTACGCTTGCGCTCATTGTGGTAAGCCAAACCAGTACCAGCTGGAATTAATCGACCTACTACAACGTTCTCTTTTAGGCCACGCAAGTGATCTTTTTTACCAGTTACTGCCCCTTCCGTAAGAACACGAGTGGTCTCTTGGAAAGATGCCGCTGATATAAAGGACTCAGTAGCCAAAGAGGCTTTGGTGATACCTAGCAACACACGCTCAAACTTGGCAGGGAATTTATTTTCCGCTTCCGCTTTTTCGTTTGCATCTAGAAGCTGAGTCAACTCAACTTGGTCACCTTGGATAAGATCTGTATCACCAGACTCACCCACTTCCACTTTACGTAGCATCTGACGAACGATAACTTCAATATGCTTATCGTTAATCACAACACCTTGTAGGCGGTAAACTTCTTGCACTTCGTTTGTGATGTAATCTGCTAATGCTTCTACACCTTGAAGACGCAAGATATCATGAGGACTTAGAGGACCATCGGCGATGATCTCACCTTTAGCCACTTCTTCACCATCAAATATGTTGATTTGACGCCATTTAGGAATCAAAGTCTCGATTGGGTCACTGCCATCTTGTGGTGTGATCACCAAACGAATCTTACCTTTGGTTTCTTTACCGAAGCTAACCACACCCGTTGTTTCCGCCATAACAGCCGGATCTTTCGGACGACGTGCTTCGAATAGGTCGGCCACTCGTGGCAAACCACCGGTAATATCTTTGTTACCTTGCGATTCTTGAGGAATACGCGCAAGCACTTCACCCGACTTCACTGTTGCGCCATGATCTAAGCTCAACAAGGCTTTTTCTGGCAGCATGTACTGTACGGGGGATTCTGTACCAGGAATCAATACTGGATTACCATCCGCATCCACTACAGAGATCATCGGACGAATGTCTTTACCAGCGGCCGGACGATCACGCATTTCCATAACTTCAATGGTGGTCAAACCTGTCATTTCGTCAGATTGACGACGAATGGTCACGTTTTCTTCCATACCACTGAATTCTAAGCGCCCCTGCATCTCAGAGACGATTGGGTGCGTATGTGGATCCCAGTTAGCAACAATTTGTCCAGCAGTAACCGCATCCCCTTCACGAACACTCAATACCGCGCCGTAAGGAAGCTTGTAACGCTCTTTCTCACGACCCGCCTCATCAGCGATTGCCAATTCAGACGAACGCGACGCAACCACCAAATGCTCTGCATCGCGGACGATGCTCTTCATTTTATGGAAACGTACCGTACCAGCACTCTTAACTTGTACGCTATCAACAGCAGACGCTCGGGACGCCGCACCACCGATGTGGAAGGTACGCATGGTTAACTGTGTACCAGGTTCACCGATAGACTGCGCCGCAACAACACCAACCGCCTCACCGATGTTAACTTGGTGACCACGAGCCAAGTCACGACCGTAACACTTAGCACATACACCGTGACGTGTATCACAGGTGATAACAGAGCGAATGATCATCTCATCCACACCCGCCGCTTCAATCGTACGAACGTCATGCTCGTCAATCAAAGTACCTGCCGCCAACACCAAGTCACCTTTCGTATCGATCACATCTTGAGCCACAACACGACCCAATACGCGCTGACCTAATGGCACAACAACGTCACCGCCTTCAATCATTGCGTTAACTTTGATGCCATTTGTTGAGCCACAGTCCACTTCAGTGATAACCAAGTCTTGGGCAACGTCAACAAGACGACGTGTCAAGTAACCAGAGTTCGCCGTTTTCAATGCAGTATCAGCAAGACCCTTACGAGCACCGTGAGTAGAGGTAAAGTACTGAAGTACTGATAGACCTTCACGGAAGTTCGCAGTAATCGGTGTTTCGATGATGGAACCATCCGGTTTCGCCATCAAACCACGCATACCACCCAACTGACGCATCTGAGCCACACTACCACGGGCACCAGAGTCGGCCATCATATAAACCGAGTTAAAAGATTGCTGCTCAACCTCTTCACCCGCTTTGTTGATCGTCATCTCTTTCGCCAAGTTTTTCATCATGGCTTCAGTAACGGTTTCGTTAGTACGAGACCATAAGTCGATTACTTTGTTGTACTTCTCGCCTTGTGTTACAAGACCATCCGCATATTGGTATTCGATCTCTTTTACTTCAGCTTCTGCTTTAGCAATGATCTCTGCTTTCTCTGGTGGAATAACGAAATCATCCACACCAACAGAAGAACCAGACGCCGTTGCGTAAGCAAAACCTGTGTACATCAATTGGTCAGCGAAAATACAGCTCTCTTTCAAGCCGACTTTACGGTAACACTCGTTGATCAGATTTGAGATCGCCTTTTTCTTCATTGGCTGGTTAACCACAGAGAAAGGAAGACCATCTGGCACAATATCAAACAACAGGGCACGACCAACGGTTGTGTCTACTATGAAAGTCGATGGCACTTTTTCGCCATCTAACGTGGTATCAACCTGACTGATACGCACTTTAACTTTCGCGTGCAATTCAACTTGTTTCGCACCATACGCACGGTGTACTTCTTTAATGTCAGAAAACGCCATGCCTTCACCTTTGGCATTGATTTTCTCACGTGTCATGTAGTACAGACCCAATACCACGTCCTGAGAAGGAACGATGATTGGCTCGCCGTTTGCTGGTGATAGGATGTTGTTCGTCGACATCATCAAAGCACGCGCTTCTAGCTGAGCTTCGAGAGTCAATGGAACGTGAACCGCCATTTGGTCACCGTCGAAGTCAGCGTTATAAGCCGCACACACAAGTGGGTGCAACTGGATCGCTTTACCTTCGATCAACATAGGTTCAAACGCCTGGATACCCAAACGGTGAAGCGTTGGTGCACGGTTCAACATCACAGGATGTTCGCGGATAACCTCATCAAGGATATCCCACACTTCAGGTGTTTCACGCTCAACCATTTTCTTAGCGGCCTTGATCGTCGTCGCCATGCCACGAAGCTCAAGCTTGGAGAAAATGAATGGCTTGAATAGCTCAAGTGCCATTTTCTTAGGTAGACCACACTGATGTAAACGCAGTGATGGACCTACGGTAATAACGGAACGACCAGAGTAGTCAACACGCTTACCTAACAAGTTCTGACGGAAACGACCTTGCTTACCTTTGATCATATCGGCCAAAGATTTTAACGGACGCTTGTTAGAACCCGTAATCGCACGACCACGACGACCATTATCAAGCAACGCATCAACAGACTCTTGCAACATACGTTTTTCGTTACGCACGATGATGTCTGGAGCTGATAGCTCTAATAGTCGCTTCAAGCGGTTGTTACGGTTAATCACACGACGGTAAAGGTCGTTCAAATCAGACGTCGCAAAACGACCACCTTCCAGTGGTACCAATGGGCGTAGATCTGGCGGAAGAACAGGCAATACTTCTAGCACCATCCATTCTGGGTTGTTACCAGAATGATAGAAGGCTTCAACCAATTTAAGACGCTTAGATAGCTTCTTAATACGGGTTTCAGAGTTGGTGCTGTTGAGCTCTTCACGCATGCGGTTAATTTCTTCCGGCATGTCCAAGTCGCGTAGCAACATTTGAACCGCTTCTGCCCCCATACGGGCGTCGAATTCATCACCGAACTCTTCTAACGCTTCAAAATATTGCTCGTCGTTGAGCAACTGCCCTTTCTCAAGGGTCGTCATACCTGGATCAATCACAATGAAAGATTCAAAGTACAGAACACGCTCGATATCACGCAACGTCATATCCATGATAAGACCGATACGTGATGGTAGAGATTTCAAGAACCAAATGTGAGCAACAGGCGATGCAAGCTCGATGTGCCCCATGCGTTCACGACGCACTTTTGACAGAGCTACCTCAACGCCACATTTTTCACAGATAACACCGCGGTGTTTCAAACGCTTGTATTTACCACACAAACACTCGTAGTCCTTAATTGGACCAAAGATTTTTGCACAGAACAAACCATCACGTTCAGGCTTGAACGTACGGTAGTTGATGGTCTCCGGCTTTTTAACTTCACCGTAAGACCATGAACGAATCATATCTGGTGATGCCAAGCCAATGCGGATCGCATCAAACTCGTCAGATTGTCCCTGTGATTTTAGAAGACCTAATAAGTCTTTCATGGATATTCGCCCCACTCGTAAGGCTGGAGAGTGCTACTCCCCAGCAGGTCAAATGTGATTCGTGCTTATTCGTTTTCCAGCTCGATATCGATACCAAGAGAACGAATCTCTTTCACCAACACGTTGAAGGACTCAGGCATGCCAGGCTCCATTCTGTGATCGCCATCAACGATGTTTTTATACATCTTAGTACGGCCATTCACATCATCGGATTTGACTGTCAACATTTCTTGAAGCGTGTAAGCGGCACCGTATGCTTCGAGTGCCCATACTTCCATCTCCCCGAAACGCTGACCACCGAACTGAGCTTTACCACCCAGCGGTTGCTGAGTAACCAAGCTGTAAGAACCGGTAGAACGTGCGTGCATTTTGTCATCAACCAAGTGATTCAATTTCAGCATATACATGTAACCAACGGTTACAGGACGCTCAAATGCATCACCTGTGCGGCCGTTAAACAAACGAACCTGACCACTTTCATTCAAGCCAGCCAGACGCAGCATACGCTTAATCTCAGCCTCTTTCGCACCATCAAAGGCACCAGACGCCATTGGCACACCACCGATTAGGTTTTTCGCCAAGGTTAAAATTTCTTCGTCTGTAAAGCTGTCTAGATCCTCTGTACGCGCACAACGTAAGTCGCCTTCGTAACCATTGTAGATCTCATCTAGGAAACGACGCAATTCCGCCACTGCTTCCGATTTTTCACGTTCAACGGCAAGCATTTCATTGATCTTACGACCTAAGCCTTTAGAAGCCGCACCTAAGTGAGTTTCTAGAACCTGACCAACGTTCATACGCGAAGGAACACCCAGTGGGTTCAACACGATGTCGACAGGGTCGCCATTTTCATCGTACGGCATGTCTTCAACAGGCATAATCTTAGAGATAACACCCTTGTTACCATGACGACCAGCCATTTTATCACCTGGCTGAATACGACGCTTAATAGCAACGTAGACTTTCACAATCTTAAGCACGCCAGGTGCTAAATCATCACCTGTTTGCAGTTTGCGTTTTTTATCTTCGAACTTCGCATCAAGCTCTTTACGGCGCTCAATCAAAGCGGCTTGCGCTTTTTCAAGTTGCTCACTCGCTTCTTCATTGGCGACACGAATTTTAAACCACTCAGGGTGATCCAGATTCGCCAAATACTCTTCCGTAATGATCGCATTACGCGCCAGACTTGGGCCACCTTCTGCTTGTTGACCAACTAAGGCCTCCGCTAGGCGCTCAAATGTCGCTTTTTCAACGATACGGAACTCTTCGTTCAAATCTTTACGAACTTGATCAAGCTGCGATTTTTCAATGGATTTAGCACGTTCGTCTTTTTCAATGCCATCACGAGTAAATACTTGAACATCGATAACCGTACCGCGTGTACCTGTTTTCACTCGCTGAGACGTATCTTTTACGTCAGACGCTTTCTCACCAAAGATCGCTCGCAAAAGTTTCTCTTCAGGCGTCAACTGGGTTTCACCTTTCGGTGTTACCTTGCCAACAAGAATATCGCCTGGCTCAACTTCAGCACCGATATAAACGATACCGGATTGATCCAGTTTAGAAAGCGCACCTTCACCCACGTTCGGGATATCGGCGGTAATTTCTTCAGGCCCAAGCTTGGTATCACGAGCGACACAAGTCAGCTCCTGAATGTGAATAGAAGTAAAACGATCTTCTTCCACAACACGCTCAGAAACAAGAATCGAGTCCTCGAAGTTAAAACCGTTCCAAGGCATGAAGGCAATACGCATGTTTTGACCTAGCGCCAAATCACCCATATCAACAGATGGACCATCGGCCATAATATCGCCTGATGCTACTCGCTCACCTTTCATCACCAAGGTACGCTGATTAATACAGGTATTTTGGTTAGAACGTACGTACTTGGTTAAGCTGTAGATATCCACACCCGCCTCACCAGCAACCGTCTCTTCGGAATTAACACGAACAACGATTCGGCTTGCATCGACCGATTCAATCACACCACCACGGTTAGCAACGATACATACACCAGAGTCTTTCGCGACGTTTTTCTCCATGCCTGTACCGACAACTGGCTTATCAGCCTTCAATGTTGGTACTGCTTGACGTTGCATGTTCGATCCCATCAAGGCACGGTTTGCATCATCGTGCTCTAGGAACGGAATCAAAGACGCCGCCACCGAAACAACCTGACGTGGAGACACGTCCATTAAGTTTACTTTTTCTTTCGGAATCAAAGTGGTTTCGTGCATGTGACGCACCTGAACCAACTCATCCACCAAACGCCCTTCTTCATCTACATTTGCAGACGCTTGGGCAATGACATATTTCGCTTCATCGATTGCCGAAACATAAACCGTTTCGTCCGTCATTTTGCCATCAACAATCTTACGGTAAGGCGTTTCCAAGAAGCCGTAGCTGTTGGTACGCGCGTAAGTGGACAGCGAGTTGATCAAACCGATGTTTGGACCTTCAGGTGTTTCGATTGGACAAACACGACCATAGTGAGTGGCGTGCACGTCACGTACTTCGAATCCTGCGCGCTCACGAGTCAAACCACCGGGGCCTAACGCGGAAACACGACGCTTGTGAGTAACCTCAGAAAGCGGGTTGTTTTGGTCCATAAACTGAGACAACTGGCTAGAACCAAAGAACTCTTTGATTGCCGCTGCCACAGGTTTCGCATTTAATAGATCTTGTGGCATTAAGCCATCCGCTTCTGCCATAGACAGACGCTCTTTAACAGCACGCTCAACACGTACAAGGCCG
Organism: Marinomonas sp. 63XJN7_7_ISO-PGPR-S23-202; assembly: GCF_056173505.1. NCBI lineage: Bacteria > Pseudomonadati > Pseudomonadota > Gammaproteobacteria > Oceanospirillales > Oceanospirillaceae > Marinomonas > Marinomonas sp. 63XJN7_7_ISO-PGPR-S23-202. The sequence continues at coordinate 4,954,457 of NZ_CM149677.1, forward strand.
ACGCGGAATTGGTTTTCAGCCATTTCCCCAACAGAACGAACACGACGGTTACCCAAGTGGTCAATATCATCCACCATGCCGTTACCGTTACGGATATCAAGCAAGGTTTTTAGAACCGCTACGATGTCGTCGTTATCCAATACGCCAGGGCCAGTGTCTTCTTCACGGCCTAGACGGCGGTTAAACTTCATTCGACCCACGTTAGACAAGTCGTAACGATCTTCTGCGAAGAACAAGCCTTGGAACAAACCTTCAGCTGATTCTTTGGTTGGTGGCTCGCCAGGGCGCATCATACGGTAAATTTCTACCAACGCTTCCAACTGATTATTGGTTGGGTCAATGCGAAGCGTATCTGAAATGAATGGGCCACTATCAAGATCATTGGTGTATAAGGTATCTACTTCTGTAATACCAGCACTCACCAAAGCTTCTAAAAGCTCAACAGACAGCTCTGTATTCGCTTCAGCAATCAGTTCACCTGTTGCAGGGTGAACCAAGTTTTTCGCCGTTACCTTACCTAGCATGTATTCGAGCGGAACAGACAGGCGCTTAAGGCCAGCTTTTTCCATCACTCGAATATGTTTCGCAGTAATACGGCGGCTCTCTTCAACAATGATTTCACCGTTCGCATCGGTAATATCAAACAAAGCGGTTTCACCACGAAGGCGATTGGCGATCAACTCCATTTCAAAACCATCACGGGTTAAGAAAAAACGAGTTGTGTCAAAGAAAGTCTCTAAAATTTGTTCAGTACCGAAGCCCAACGCACGCAACAAAATTGTTACAGGCAGTTTACGACGACGGTCTATACGTACAAACACGCAGTCTTTCGGATCAAACTCGAAGTCCAACCAAGAACCGCGATAAGGAATGACGCGCGCAGAATGCAATAGTTTGCCTGAAGAGTGAGTTTTACCACGATCGTGATCAAAAAACACACCAGGAGAGCGGTGTAATTGAGAGACGATAACACGCTCAGTCCCGTTAATTACAAAGGTACCATTGTCTGTCATAAGCGGAATTTCGCCCATGTAGACTTCTTGCTCGCGGATGTCTTTGATGGCCTTGTTGGAGGACTCTTTATCATAAATGATGAGTCGAACTCGAACACGAAGAGGCGCCGCGTAGGTGACACCACGCAACTGACACTCTTTAACATCAAATACTGGCTTGCCTAAACGGTAATCGACGTATTCTAGCGCCGCATTGCCGGAAAAGCTGACCATTGGAAAGACAGATTTAAAGGCCCCATGCAGACCTAATTCCCCACGCTCTGCAATCGCTTTACCTTCTTGCAGAAAATTACGGTAGGATTCAAGCTGAATTGCCAGCAAGTATGGCACATCCAAAACGGGCGGCAGTTTACCGAAATCCTTACGGATACGTTTTTTCTCAGTGTATGAGTAAGCCATCAGCATTCCCCAGCTTGTGCACATTGACGCAAAAGGCCCAAATCAGGCCTTACCATATATGGGAGCATTATCTCCCATTTGAAAATTCTTTTTGGTTTTATTTGAGTTTTTAGAAACCCAAAAAGGCCGGTGACAAAACGTCACCAGCCATTTCGACTATAGGTCGAAATCTGGAAATACAAGTATCATTACTTGATTTCGACAGATGCACCAGCTTCTTCAAGAGCCGCTTTAAGTGCGTCAGCGTCTTCTTTAGAAACGCCTTCTTTAACAGTCGCTGGAGCGCCGTCAACCATGCCTTTCGCTTCTTTCAAGCCAAGACCAGTTGCTGCACGAACCGCTTTAATTACGTTAACTTTCTTATCACCTGCAGCAGTAAGAACAACGTCAAATTCAGTTTGAGCTTCAGCCGCTGCACCAGCATCGCCAGCAGCAGGACCAGCTGCCGCAGCAACTGCTGCAGTTACACCGAATTTTTCTTCCATTGCTGAAATTAGTTCAACAACATCCATTACAGACATTTCTGCTACTGCATTGATGATATCTTCTTTAGTTAGAGCCATGACTCAGATTCCTAGCATTCTTTATAATCACCCGTAGGTGATAAAACAAAATATTTATCAAGAAGGGATACGATAAACCGTATTACGCCGCTTCTTGCTCTTTTTGGTCGCGAATTGCTGCAAGAGTACGAGCAAGTTTGCTTGTTGCACCCTGCATTACACTCATAAGCTTCGCAATAGCTTCATCGTATGTAGGCAATGTTGCCAAACGATCAATGTCGCCAGCTGGGATCAACTCACCGTTGAACGCCAATGCTTTCACTTCAAACTTGTCATTCGCTTTCGCAAAAGTTTTCAACAAACGAGCCGCCGCACCTGGGTGTTCGTTTGAGAAAGCAATTAGCGTAGGGCCAACAAAGCTCTCAGTTAGGCATTCGAAGTCTGTACCTTCCACTGCACGGCGAGCCAATGTGTTACGTACGACACGTACGAAAACACCTGCTTCGCGCGCTTCTTTACGAAGTGCTGTCATGCTGCTCACGGTAACACCGCGAGAATCAGCAACAACCGCAGACAACGCAGTTTTGGCCGCTTCGCTAACTTCGGCGACAATGGCTTTTTTGTCTTCTAGACCTAATGCCACTGGTTTTCTCCTGGATTAGCAGAGAGCAAATTACTCTCTTGTTTTTACCAACTCTTCGATTACTCGAAGTACTTGCTGGTGAGTTAGATCCAGTTTATCTGAATCGGGCCACACCATCTGCGCAGGACCAACATTTTTCAACGTTGTTATTAAACCCGAAGGTTCCTGCGGTCTTTGACGGCCTGCTCAACATTACTTATGCAGGCAGACCCCAAAGCGCATGAACTAGATAGGCTTACTTAGTAGAGTTAAGCGCACCTAGATCAATTTGTAGACCTGGTCCCATTGTAGAAGACAAGGTCACTTTTTTCATATAGACACCTTTAGAAGAAGCAGGCTTAGCACGACGTAGGTCAGCTAAAAGCGCTTCCAAGTTGCCTCTGATAGATTCTGCAGCGAAGTCAATAGAGCCAACGCCAGCATGAATGATACCATTTTTATCAGTACGATAACGAGCTTGACCTGCTTTTGCATTTTTTACAGCCGTCGCAACGTCAGGGGTTACCGTGCCGACTTTAGGGTTAGGCATTAGACCACGTGGACCTAAAATCTGACCTAGTTGACCAACAATACGCATTGCATCTGGAGAAGCAATAACCACGTCGAAGTCTAGGTTGCCAGCTTTAACTTGTTCAGCCAAATCTTCGAAACCTACAACGTCTGCACCAGCTTCTTTCGCCGCTTCTGCGTTAGCACCTTGAGTGAACACAGCAACACGAACGTCTTTACCAGTACCATGAGGCAATACAGTAGAACCACGAACAACCTGATCAGATTTACGTGGATCAACGCCTAGGTTTACAGATACGTCGATAGATTCTTTGAACTTCACAGTAGAAAGCTCAGACAAAAGAGCAACAGCCTCTTCTACAGAGTACAATTTCGTTGCGTCTATTTTTTCTGCGATCAAGCGAGCGCGTTTAGTTAGCTTAGCCATTAGTTCACACCCTCAACGTCTAGACCCATAGCGCGAGCGCTACCAGCGATAGTACGAACCGCTGCATCCATATCTGCTGCAGTCAAATCAGCCTGCTTAGCAACAACAATCTCTTCCAGTTGAGCACGAGTAACCGTACCCACTTTTTGAGTGTTTGGACGAGGAGAACCACTCTTAAGGCCTGCTGCTTTCTTAAGAAGAACAGAAGCTGGAGTAGATTTCGTTTCAAAGGTAAAACTACGGTCACTGTATACAGTGATGATAACAGGTGTTGGAAGACCTGGCTCAACGCCTTGAGTTTTGGCATTGAATGCTTTACAGAATTCCATGATGTTCACACCGTGTTGACCAAGAGCTGGACCAACTGGTGGACTTGGGTTCGCTTGACCCGCTTTAACTTGTAGCTTGATATAAGCTTGGACTTTCTTAGCCATTTTTAAACTCCAGATGGGTCACTGCCCGAAGGCTACCCGTTCAACATACTCAGGCTTTTTCAACCTGACTAAATTCCAAATCAACTGGTGTGGAGCGCCCAAATATAAGCACCGCCACTTTGATTCGGCTTTTATCATAGTCCACTTCTTCAACGACACCGTTAAAGTCAGCAAATGGACCTTCGTTAACTCGAACCACTTCCCCAACCTCAAACAAGGTCTTAGGACGAGGCTTATCAGCGCCGTCATTGACACGCTGTAAGATAGCATTGGCTTCACGTTCAGTAATCGGGGACGGTTTATCCGCTGTACCACCGATAAAACCGAGCACTCGACCCGTACCTTTCACCAAATGCCAAGAGTCATCGTTCATATCCATTTGAACTAAGACATAACCAGGATAGAATTTTCTTTCGCTCTTGCGCTTCTTACCATCTCGAATTTCAACCACTTCTTCGGTTGGCACCAAGATGTCACCAAAATAGTCTTCTTGCCCCATAATTTGCACGCGTTCTTTCAGCGAGCGCATTACGTGCTTTTCGTACCCAGAGTACGCTTGAACTACATACCATCGTTTCGTCACGAGCAACTCCTAATAACCTATTACCGAAGAAACGATCCAAGCAAGGAGCGAATCTACCCCCCACAGTACGAGAGACATAAAAAGAACAACCGCCAATACGATTAAGGTGGTTTGAATTGTCTCTTGCCTTGTTGGCCATACTACCCGGCGAATTTCAGTTTTTGCTTCTTTCGCCAATGTGAAAAAAGCCTTCCCCTTCACCGTTTGCAGCGCAACAAAGCCAGCAATACCAGCCAAAACCAGAATAGCGATCAAACGATATAATAGTGACTCAGCAGAAAAATAGTTATTACCAATCACACCAACGGCAACCAGTAAAACAACAATCGCCCACTTAAATACGTCTGTGCTAGACGTTTGAGTTTCAGTACTCGATCTCATACTTTCAGGTGATCCCTAATTAAGAAATAGGATACGAAAATGGCAGGCCAAGAGGGACTCGAACCCCCAACAGCCGGTTTTGGAAACCGGTGCTCTACCAATTGAACTATTGGCCTACATCGTATGGGCGGAGGATGATACTCGTATTTGCTTTGTCAAGCAAGAGCATTCGCCCAAAAAACAGACAATAAAAAAGGCGGCTAAACCACCTATCTTTTGCATCGGAAATGCTGGAGCTCATGAGCAGATTTGAACTGCCGACCTCACCCTTACCAAGGGTGTGCTCTACCAACTGAGCTACATGAGCAACTTGGAGCGGGTAGCGGGAATCGAACCCGCCTCTTCAGCTTGGAAGGCTGAGGTAATAGCCACTATACCATACCCGCAACTGGTGGAGGGAGGTGGATTCGAACCACCGAAACTTTCGTGGCAGATTTACAATCTGCTCCCTTTGGCCACTCGGGAACCCCTCCACGTACTCTGTGCCTTTGAACAGCACCCCAAAAGGTGGGAGCCATTATATTAATCAGTTTTTGAATTGCAAGCACTAACAAGGATTTTTTTCTATTTTTATCATCATCTTGGTCAAATCGAACTGAGAGAGCAGTTTTTCTAAGTCTTCATTACTAATTGGTTGCTCTATATCAATCTGATGTAAACTGACCGTACGAAGGTGCCGATGTATCTTCAGTTTGTAACTCAGCTTACTTTCAATATCCTTACGAGCCTCTTCCGCTCCCTCTTGAGAGGAATACAATCCAAGAGAAATGCGGTTTTTCATCTCACCACGAGTGATAATAAAACTATCAATCGAGCGTTCATGTAACGCGTTGACAATGTCTCGAGCTTGTTCATGGGTGTCTGGCGCCTCAATATACAACCAAAACTTAGGCCTTTTACCCATTACCTGTTTGTCACTGTACTTCCATTTTAACTTCGTCAGAGCTTGGGTGATTTGCGCATCATCTGCATTTTTCTCTACTTCCAGCTGGGGGCACAACATCGCGCTTGTCTTGGCATTGTCATTGGCAACCGTCAGGGCTTTTTTCAATGACGCTTCCATCTCTTGAGATTGTTGCTTGGCCTTAGTAATCGCTGCTTGCTCTTCATTATTTGCAGGCTCAGACAAAAGGCGAATAGAAGTACTCACCGGTGGCGCATACACAGGGTCATTCACATGGGTGGTGTTACGTTTCATCAGATGCGCCCAGCCAAAAAAAGCGACATTGACCAAGACAATAATAAAAAACAGCCACTTCATACTTGTTTCCTTATCTTTTCATCGCCAACGAGCTTAGCGCCTAACGCGACCAAGTGGGGGTCACATTCTGCCTTTACCCCTAACGCATTAAGCAATTCTTGTGCATCGCCTCCTGTCACAACCCACCGATGATCGTGATAATTCCCATAAATACGCTCCAAAAACCCCAATGCCATTTGATAACATCCTTCGTTGACCGCTCGAGCGGTGGAATTCGGCAACCCCTCACCCATTTTTGGCTCGCTGGCCTCATAACGAATTTTAGCCGTATTGGCTAACAAAGCATTTTCCATCATCACTAGACCAGGGACAATATAACCACCAAGGTGCCGGGCTTGCTCATTGACCACATCGACTTTGATCGCCGTTCCAGCGTCAACAATCACTATGTTTCCGCCATAGTGATGAAAACCAGCAACAACGGTAAGCCAACGGTCAATCCCTAAACGCCATGGCTCATCATAAGCGCATACCACGCCACAAGCTTGGGCAGTGCTTTCTAAGCACACCAACTGGCTATTGGGATAGTAAGCTTGCATTTCCTGCTGCAGTGCCACACTGGCGTCTTGAGAACGCACACTGGCAAAATAAATAACCTCAGGAAGAAAGTGCCGCTTCGTTAAGCGTTCATGATCCCTTACCTGCCACTGGATCTGCCCCCCTTCAAAGGCGGTGTACTTGATGCTAGTGTTTCCCACATCGACAACCAGCAACTTATCGACGACGGACACTGACCTCTCCCCCATGCAAGCGTGTAATCACACCATCTTCACCTTCGACCAAAAGCGCACCACTTTCATCGATGCCTTTGGCAATACCAGTGCGCTGCTGGGATAAAGAGCTAACCGTCACCGCTTGATTATGCAAAACATCGTGGGCTTGCCACAGGGATTGATAGTGTTTCATACCATGTCCGTCCTCAAATGCTTGACAAACCGCCACCAACTCATTCGTCAAGTCCGCAAGAATTTGATTTCGACTAGGCATTTTGGACAATCGAGAGGCGAGATCCGTCCAGGGCTGATCAACAGACGACATCACATCCGCTTCCATCGCCACATTAAGCCCTATCCCGATAATGACATCGCACCGATCTTCATCAGCCACCATTTCAAGCAAAATACCGCAGACCTTTTGCCCATCGATTTGCACATCATTTGGCCACTTTAAGCCAGGATTCGGAATACCTTGTTTTTTGATGGTACGAGCCACCGCCACGCCAACCGCTAAACTTAAGCCTTCCACCACGCTCGGTCCATTTTCAAAGCGCCAAGCAAAGGACATGGTGATATTTTTCGCCACGCCCGAGGCCCAATGACGACCTCGACGACCACGCCCCTGCGTCTGGCGCTCTGTTACAATCATCAAAGGTAGCGACGTTCCATCGTTTATATGCTGCTTCATATCGCCATTGGTCGATGCGGTTTCAAAGACAATCGATACCGGAATACTGCTATCGAGTCCCGCTTCTAACAACGCTTCATGGGATAATAACTCCACCGGTGTTGGTAAACGATAACCGCGCCCTTTTACAGAATGGACAGGTATACCAATGGCTTCTAACTTTTTTAGTTTTTTCCATACCGCCGCTCGGGTCACGCCAAGGGCTTCCCCTAATGCTTCCCCGGAGTGAAATTTACTATCACTCAATAGGGACAAAATTCGTTGCATTCAAAGACTCCAATAGTATTCAGAGTTAATGTAAATCAAAGGCTGGAAACGCTCGATTATCTTGTGTTTGCAGCCAATTTTCGGCGGGATACTGACACTGCTGATCGATAACATGCAATGCATAAGCATGACGCGATTGTCCAGAGCGGTTCGCATAGCTTAAATGGGGAAACTCACCGTTAAGGACTACTAAACTACCTTTTGGCACAGGCAAGGCAACCAGTTCGTCTTGCTGCCATTGATGCTCTTTTAAGGTCACCATTTTCGTTTCAATACCATTTGGAGAAACGCGTTCAAAACGCTTCAACAACCCCACTTTGTGACCACCAGGAATCCCCCATAGGCAGCCATTTTCCAACGTTGCGTCTTCGATAGCAAACCATAATCCAATCACACTCATCGGATCCGTATACAAAAAGGTACTGTCTTGATGGCAATCAACCTCTCCACCGATGCCTGGCTGTTTAAAAATGTACATGGATTGTACAGCTCGTGGTGCTTTCATCCCAAGCCGCTCCAATAAATTCCCCCATATTGAAGACAGAGAGAAGTGACGAAAAAGGTCATCTTGAATATGCAAACCATGACCCGCCTTATTAATGGACAAAGACAAATCTTGCTTCAACTCACCCTGCTGATCAAAGGCTTCTTCCTCAAAGAAAAAAGAAATATTCTCAGAAGAGGCCATAAAATACTCATCAGTATGACGTGATTGCTCATTAGTGGTAAAAATAGAACGGACAGAGTCAGAGTCAAAACCTTCCAATAAGGTTTCCATTCGAGCTTTTAAGGCATCGCATACAGCAGGCGGCACCAAGGACTCTAAAACAACGTATCCCTCATCATGATATTGTTTCACTTGGTCGTCAGTCAGACGAATACGAGGCAGAGCGTTTAACATAGAAGTAACCAAAGAAGATGAAGACATTTTAATTCCCTATCACAATACCGAACAAATATACCTTGATCCTAGCAAAGTTCATATAAGAACACCCTATGCTATTATGCCCTCTTATTGCTTAATATTGGCAAGGGTCATTATGTCGTCTTTATTTTCACTCCCCATTCAAGTGCCGTCCTTATGGTTTCCTTTGGTTAAAAAGTTTTACCAAGCCCACTACCCTAGTGGCAAACCGAATAAAGCAGATCCAATTTGGGTGATCAAACAGCAAGGGCGGATTTTAAGTGCCGTTCGGTTAAAGCAACTTGATCAGTGCCAGCTCCTCACCGCCATGGTGACCGAACCAGACCATCGTGGTTTGGGTATTGGTCATCATTTACTTCACCATCTTCATGCCCCCTTAGCAGAGCGCCCATGCTACTGTTTCGCACTCTCACACCTTGAGCATTTTTATCAAGACAATGGTTTTCAAACAATAGACTCCGCACTGCTTCCTGATGAACTCTCTAGACGATTTACGGTTTATGTCGCTCAAGGACGACCACTCATTGCCATGCGTTATAATTCACAGCATAAGTATGCTGGTAAGCAGAAATAAAAACGCCAGCTTTATCGCTGGCGTTTTTATGGTCTCTATTCAATGGCCGTCTTCCAAAGAAGACACTTCGTTGACGTTAATTCAAGTGCCCCGCATTATGCAGTTCACGATTTTTCTTTAATGGCGGGTTCCACTGATAACTCCAAGTTTCAGACATTCGCTTACCATCAAGATCGAGATACACCTGCATATCGATTGGATTATCCGTTGCATCCGGCGGAACCACATCAAACATCACACGGTACTTATCGGAGTGATTGATTGGGCGTACAGACTCCAGTTCCACTTTTCCTTTTGACGTATGGATAACCGCTTTTAGCTTGCTACCATCACCAATCATGGGTAAATCACCGCCTGCAAAGTCAATCACAAAACGCTTGCTGTAATAGTGACGCTTCTGACCAATCACACCGCCAATACCTGTGAAAGTATCTTGCACCCGTGCTTCAGGTGAATGTTGTGGTGGATGACTTCCCCAATACATGTTGTAGCTGTACAACAACTCTTGACCCGGTTTGATTGGCTGTGCCGGATGCCAAAAGGCCACAATATTATCAAAGGTTTCATCCAAGGTTGGAATTTCTACGAGATCCACAGACCCTTTCCCCCAGTTGCCTATAGGCTCAATCCATAAGCTTGGGCGTTTCTCATAAAACACCGAGTCGTCTTGGTAATGATCAAAGTGGCGGTCTCGTTGCAATAAGCCAAACCCTTGCGGATTATCATCACTGTACGCGTTAAAACGAAGTTTTTTCGGGTTCGTCAAAGGGCGCCAAATCCATTCACCGGCTCCAGTGTGCATAGCAAGCCCATCTGAGTCATGAATTTCTTCACGCCAATCATAATTTGTCCGACGATCATTCTCGCCCACCATATACATACTGGTTAAGGGAGCAATGCCTAAACGCTGAATCGATTTACGTGGGTAAATTGCCGCATCCACTCTCATCTTTAATGGTTCACCTGGAGTGATATCAAAGCGATAGGCTCCAGACACACTTTTAGACTCCATTAAGGCGTATACCGTCACCGTACTAGAGCCAGGCTTTGGTTTTTCTAACCAGTAGTTAGTAAAGACTGGGAACTCTTCGGGCTGATCCAACGCCGTATCAACGGCCAAACCACGAGCAGACAAACCATACTGCATTTCACTACCAACAGCACGGAAATAACTGGCACCAAGAAAAGCGACAACATCACGCTTCCAATCAGTCGCAAATTGCATACGAAAGCCGGCAAAACCAAGGTCTTTTGATAGCTTCTTCGCGTCAATGCCTGATTTACCATAATCGAACATGGAAGGAGAATAATCGATCGGTATGACTTTACCATCCTTGATCTCATTCATATGGACAGGCGTGTCAAAGCCACGACCTAAATGAAAAAACTCCGTATGGAATAGCGACCCTTTTGTCTTCCATAGTGCCGCACTGTCTTTATATCGAATCTGTTGATAAGCATTCCAGCTCAAATCTTTTAAGCTATTCGGAACGTCACCCTGATGATTATGGTAAGGCTGGCTAGACAAATGGCGTGCATAACCTTTTAGCCATGCGTAGCTAAATGCCTCATTTCCTGGCGGGTTCACGGGGTTGGAGGAAGCCACCGAATTAGCGTCTGACGCTACCTCAGAAGTTGACGCATAAGCAGTCACACTAACCAACAAACTTACGGCTAATAACACTCGACTCGCGAGGCGTTGAAAACGAGGATAAGACCTTTGAGAAACAAAACTCGCCGAGATAAACATCGGGGACGGTGAGGTTTGTGTGGTTTTATCAATGCAATTGAATGGCATGGTTAAGACTCTTAATTTCCTATAAAGATGATTCATTCTATCGATTTAAAAATCACTCGTATATGAGCCTTCAGGTAAACAATTAACATATTGTCGCCTTTTACTTTGCCAAAATGTCAGATTTTTCTATATAAACGTCAGCTTTGTATCCAGCTGTAAAGTAAAATAACGGCCTCCCTGTTTGAGATGCTTTTTAACACTAAAATAATCGATAAAATGAGTGGTAAATAAAAAAGCCTTCAACTCTCTTGATATTGTCAACAAGCAATCAAACACATCGCTGGCACTCGTTTACACAACCCTATAGAATCCCGCTGACTTAAAAATACTATCAAGGACTGTTACATGAAAAATGCTATTTTAGGCGTGCAAATGCTCTTTGTTGCATTTGGCGCTTTAGTCTTAGTGCCATTATTAACGGGGCTAGACCCTAGTGTTGCCTTATTTGGTGCGGGTATGGGAACCTTGCTTTTTCAAATAGTAACGCGTCGTACAGTCCCTATTTTCCTCGCTTCATCCTTTGCTTTCATTGCACCCATTATGTATGGCACACAAACATGGGGGATTGCCTCCACTATGGGCGGATTAGTGGCTGCCGGATTTGTTTATGTCATCTTAGGTGCCTTAATTAAACTAAAAGGGGTTGGGTTTATTCATCGTTTATTACCCCCTGTCGTCATCGGTCCTATTATTATGGTGATTGGTTTAGGGTTAGCCGAAAACGCCGTGCATATGGCGATGGGAAAAAGTGGAGATGGCTCAACACAACTAGTGAATGGTGATGTTTCAATTTGGGTAGCGCTGGCTTCTTTACTCACCACGATCTTTATCAGCGTCTTTAGTAAAGGGCTGTTTAAACTCTTACCCATTTTTGGTGGCATTATCGTGGGCTATTCATTAAGCCTTGCTTTGGGAATTGTTCACTTTGACAACGTTAGCAACGCTGCCTGGTTTGCTATTCCTCACTTTACGATGCCTGAATTTAACATCAATGCGATCTTATTTATGTTACCGGTCGCTATCGCTCCTGCAGTGGAGCACGTCGGCGATATTCTGTCCATCTCCAACGTCACGGGTAAAGATTATCTAAAAAAACCAGGATTACACCGAACTATTGCCGGGGACGGTATTGCCACTATGGCCGCCGCCATGGTCGGTGCACCACCGAATACAACCTATAGCGAAGTCACTGGTGCCGTCATGCTAACCAAAGCCTTCAACCCAGTTATCATGACGTGGGCCGCGATCGCAGCGATCGTTCTCGCATGGGTTGGCAAATTAGGCGCCCTACTACAAACCATTCCACTCCCAGTTATGGGCGGCATTATGATTCTGCTATTTGGGTCTATTGCTGCGGTGGGTTTAAATACCTTAATCAAGAATCAAGTCGACCTTCATAAATCTCGTAACCTTGTTATCGTAGGCGTTACACTCGTATTTGGCATTGGTGGTATGGCGTTTGGCGTGGGGGGATTTAGTCTACAGGGTATCAGTCTATGCGGCATCGTTGCCATTTTGCTAAACCTTATTTTACCAAAAGATATTGGCGACACTCGCTTTGTAGATAATGCACAAATGGAAGAATAGCCTTTAAATAGAACGGTTAATTGAAAAAACGGCTTCATACGGAGCCGTTTTTATTAACGTTATAAGATATTCATCCACTCTAGGACTGGGCAAAATGCAGTAGTGCCTCTCCAGTCAATCGGTAACCTACCCATTCATCTTGTGACTGCGCTCCAATGGATCGATAAAACTGAATCGCAGGTTCATTCCAGTCTAATACACTCCACTCAAATCGACCGCATCCTTTACTAACCGCTATTTGAGCGAGATATTTCAAAATCGCTTTACCCGCGCCGGAGCCACGTGACTCAGCGGAGACATACAAATCCTCTAAATACAAACCATGCTTTGCAAGCCAAGTAGAATAGTTGAAGAAATATACAGCAAACCCAACTGGAACATTATCAATTGAGCAGATAACGGCTTTTGTTGTTGAATCCGTTCCGAAAAGAGAAGACTCAATAGACTCTTGTGTTGCCAAGACTTCATTTGCCGCTTTTTCGTAATGTGCAAGCTCTTTAATAAAACGTAAAATCAAGGCAGAATCACCTGAATGTGCCTCACGAATGGTTATCCCAGACATCTATATCTCCTTTTATATTATTCGCCGTCTTGAATTATTCCTAAATGGGTATGCATTTTAACAATCAACATTAAAACGTCGTTTTCTTAGAGCAAGGCCAAGTCAACTCCAGTATTGTCTGATTCTTTGTCCTTTATAATGTGATCAACCACCGTGTTTCGCCCCGCTTTTTTGGCGGCATACAAATGCTCGTCAGCAAGACAAAAAATATCAGAGAGACTCTTATCCGGTTGGGAGTAACCAATCCCTACGCTCACCGTCACCCTTATTTCACCGACGACCAGTTTACTTACCACTTCACGTAACTGGTTAGCGTAGTCAAATATCTCTTTTCGACTTTGATTCACCGCATAAACAATAAACTCTTCACCGCCCCAGCGACCAATAATATCTTTAGGGTTAATTTTTCGGCTCAGTAGTGAAGCGATATTTGTCAAAACCTCATCGCCTTTTAAATGGCCAAAACGATCGTTTACTTCTTTAAAATAGTCTATGTCCAACAGTAAAATAGCGAAGTCTTGCTGCCCTAGATGAAACTCTTGCTCCAATTCTTGGGTTACCTTTTCTAGCCCACGCCGATTGAGCACCCGAGTCAATGGATCAATATAGGCATAATGTTCCAGCATGGACACCTGTTGCTGTGCTTTGTCCTTACTCGATCGTAATTGAATTACCGTCCACAACAAAATAATGTACACAACATGCGCCACAGCAATATTCAACACCACTCCCAGACTATCCTCTATGGAATAATGCTGAATCAATGCAACAAAATGACCAATAACGGTCACGCTAAACGCCAGTATTGTCATCAGAACCGCTTTACGAACTTCAAGAAACAAATAAGCAATCACATAATTTAGCCCTAACCACTGAGCTGCATTGGAAAATATCCCATTAGTCGCCATATGATGCCAGATACTCGAAGCAATCAGATAACCAGCAACAATAGAATAGGTAACAAGATGTAAATACTGATCTGGCACTTTTTTTGTCATTGCCAGAAGGTAAACAACACTAAAACTCGATATACAAATGGGATAAGCAAACGCATCAAATGAAGCAATAATGCCACTGTTATAGTCAATAAACCAAATCACCGAAAAACAGACGATAGCGAGTAAAAGCAAACGCCGAAAAACAGCAAGACTCAATATGGAAGGGCCAGAAGGTGTGTTATTCATGTGTCAGCCATAATTATTTTTTATTTATAGAGCTTCCACGATTCGCCAGTAGCCTCGTAAGACGACAATAATATGACACATGCAAAGCTCACTACGTGCAGCTCACATCCTTGAACTCATCTAAATAAGACGCGATATGAAGAGATACAAAATAATATCTAAGCTTTTACTTACATATCAATAAGGTGTCATAGTATAAATATAATCCCTTTTTGGGAAGGGATATATGATATTGAAAATACGTAACTTCACGTTAATAGGAATCTTAGAGTCCCTAGATACATCGAATAATATAACTTAGCTTCACCATACTACTGGATCCACACAGATACATTGAGTCTGCCAGACAGTCAGAAAACCTGACAGGGTGAACGCTTTCGATGAGTTAACCACGGATGGGGGCCCTTGATATCACACCCTATCTTTGAAAAGATTAACTCAGATCAATCGTCACCTTGGCGTTTGATTCGCGCAGACGCGTTGAGCCTGCGAAACAGGTGCAAGCGAATACAATGGCAAGGTAGTCAGAAAAATAATGCGAGAGCCTCAAAGGGTGAACGCTTTCGGTGAGTAGACCGCTGATGGAATCCCTTGATCTAACGTTCTACCTTTGAAAAGATTAACTCAGATCAATCGTCGCCTTGCTATTGGATTCGCGCAGACGCGTTGAGCCTGCGAAACAGGCGCAAGCGAATACTATGGTAAGGTGACAATTTGCAAAGGCTGTAAGACCATGGATTACCGCCTTCGCGTTAATAACTGTCACTGTCAATGCAAAACTGACCCACTAACGGCAATTTAAAATTGACCCACCTGTTTAAATAAAGAGTGAAATAGATGAGTTGAATGAGAGAAAGGACACACTTTTGGGACGGTACCAAGAGTCACTTCTGAGTTCCGAGATGGGATCAGGTGGTTCAACCCGGCTGATGGTTTAAAACGTTTCTTGAGACGAAAAAAAGCCCTGACAGCATAAGCTATCAGGGGCTTTCTCAAATTAAATCTTGATAACGACCTACTCTCACATGACTTTCTAATTCAACCAAGCCCACACTACCATCGGCGATGGCAAGCGCCTGCGGCGAAAAAAGAGTCACTTCTGAGTTCGGGATGGAATCAGGTGGTTCAACCCGGCTGATGGTTTAAAACGTTTCTTGAGACGAAAAAAAGCCCTGACAGCATAGCTATCAGGGCCTTCTAAATTAAAGCTTGACGGCGACCTACTCTCACATGGGATCTCCCACACTACCATCGGCGATGGCGCTTTTCACTTCTGAGTTCGGGATGGGATCAGGTGGTTCAACGCTTCTGTGACCGTCAAGCAAACTCGTGTGCGCAATGCGCAAATTCGTTTACTTGTCTCTGTTAACAATTCATTTTGAAATAGCGACAATCAAGCGTTAAACCGGATCGTATTCTGTGTCTTTTGTGTGTCTTACAACCTCCATGGAAGGAGGAAGTGCTGGAATGGTCAGGAACCATCTCCAGTAAAACCACTTTGGTGTTATATGGTCAAGCCTCACGAGCAATTAGTATTGGTTAGCTCAATGCCTCACAGCACTTACACACCCAACCTATCAACGTCCTCGTCTCGAACGGCTCTTTAGGGAACTTATGTTCCAGTGAGATCTTATCTTAAGGGAGGCTTCCCGCTTAGATGCTTTCAGCGGTTATCCCGTCCGAACATAGCTACCCGGCAATGCCACTGGCGTGACAACCGGAACACCAGAGGTTCGTCCACTCCGGTCCTCTCGTACTAGGAGCAGCTCCTCTCAAATCTCAAACGTCCACGGCAGATAGGGACCGAACTGTCTCACGACGTTCTAAACCCAGCTCGCGTACCACTTTAAATGGCGAACAGCCATACCCTTGGGACCGGCTTCAGCCCCAGGATGTGATGAGCCGACATCGAGGTGCCAAACACCGCCGTCGATGTGAACTCTTGGGCGGTATCAGCCTGTTATCCCCGGAGTACCTTTTATCCGTTGAGCGATGGCCCTTCCATTCAGAACCACCGGATCACTAAGACCTACTTTCGTACCTGCTCGACGTGTCTGTCTCGCAGTTAAGCGTGCTTTTGCCTTTACACTCTATGCATGATTTCCGACCATGCTGAGCACACCTTCGTGCTCCTCCGTTACTCTTTGGGAGGAGACCGCCCCAGTCAAACTACCCACCACACAGTGTCCTCGATCCGGATTACGGACCTGAGTTAGAACCTCAAACATACCAGGGTGGTATTTCAAGATTGGCTCCAATAGAACTGGCGTCCTATCTTCAAAGCCTCCCACCTATCCTACACAAGTAGGTTCAAAGTTCACTGTGAAGCTATAGTAAAGGTTCACGGGGTCTTTCCGTCTAGCCGCGGATACACAGCATCTTCACTGCGATTTCAATTTCACTGAGTCTCGGGTGGAGACAGTGCCGCCATCATTACGCCATTCGTGCAGGTCGGAACTTACCCGACAAGGAATTTCGCTACCTTAGGACCGTTATAGTTACGGCCGCCGTTTACTTGGGCTTCGATCAAGAGCTTCGCTTACGCTAACCCCATCAATTAACCTTCAAGCACCGGGCAGGCGTCACACCCTATACGTCCACTTTCGTGTTTGCAGAGTGCTGTGTTTTTAATAAACAGTTGCAGCGGCCTGGTATCTTCGACCGACTAGTGCTTACGGAGCAAGTCCTTCACACCGGCCGGCGTACCTTCTCCCGAAGTTACGGTACCATTTTGCCTAGTTCCTTCACCCGAGTTCTCTCAAGCGCCTTGGTATTCTCTACCTGACCACCTGTGTCGGTTTGGGGTACGGTTCATGTATATCTGAAGCTTAGAAGTTTTTCCTGGAAGCATGGCATCAACCACTTCACCCAAAAGAGGGCTCGTCATCAATTCTCGGTCTTAAGAGGAACCGGATTTGCCTAATTCCTCAACCTACTACCTTAAACACGGACAACCATCGCCGTGCTGGCCTAGCCTTCTCCGTCTCTCCATCGCAATATACATAAGTACAGGAATATTAACCTATTTCCCATCGACTACGCATTTCTGCCTCGCCTTAGGGGCCGACTCACCCTGCCCTGATTAACATGGGACAGGAAACCTTGGTCTTCCGGCGGGGGAGGTTTTCACTCCCCTTATCGTTACTCATGTCAACATTCGCACTTCTGATACCTCCAGCCTGCCTTACAGCTTGACCTTCAACGGCTTACAGAACGCTCCTCTACCGCTCATCCTAAGATGAACCCGTAGCTTCGGTGTACAGTTTGAGCCCCGTTATATCTTCCGCGCAGGCCGACTCGACTAGTGAGCTATTACGCTTTCTTTAAAGGATGGCTGCTTCTAAGCCAACCTCCTAGCTGTCTAAGCCTTCCCACATCGTTTCCCACTTAACTGTAACTTTGGGACCTTAGCTGACGGTCTGGGTTGTTTCCCTTTTCACGACGGACGTTAGCACCCGCCGTGTGTCTCCCGCGCTAACACTCACTGGTATTCGGAGTTTGCATGGGGTTGGTAAGTCGGGATGACCCCCTAGCCCAAACAGTGCTCTACCCCCAGTGGCAATACGCGAGGCGCTACCTAAATAGCTTTCGAGGAGAACCAGCTATCTCCGAGCTTGATTAGCCTTTCACTCCTATCCACAAGTCATCCCCGGACTTTTCAACGTACGTGGGTTCGGTCCTCCAGTTAGTGTTACCCAACCTTCAACCTGCTCATGGATAGATCGCCCGGTTTCGGGTCTATTCCCAGCAACTAAACGCCCTATTAAGACTCGGTTTCCCTACGCCTACCCTATGCGGTTAAGCTTGCTACTGAAAATAAGTCGTTGACCCATTATACAAAAGGTACGCAGTCACGGAACAAGTCCGCTCCCACTGCTTGTACGTACACGGTTTCAGGATCTATTTCACTCCCCTCACAGGGGTTCTTTTCGCCTTTCCCTCACGGTACTGGTTCACTATCGGTCAGTCAGGAGTATTTAGCCTTGGAGGATGGTCCCCCCATCTTCAGACAGAATAACACGTGTTCCGTCCTACTCGTTTTCATGTCTAAGGCGTTTTCGTATACGGGGCTATCACCCTTTACAGCGATCCTTTCCAGAATCTTCTACTAACACCAAAGCCACTTAAGGGCTAATCCCCTTTCGCTCGCCGCTACTCAGGGAATCTCAATTGATTTCTTTTCCTAAGGGTACTTAGATGTTTCAGTTCCCCTCGTTCGCCTCGTTAAGCTATGTATTCACTCAACGATACCCGCAAGCGGGTGGGTTTCCCCATTCGGACATCTCGGGATCACAGTTTGTTTATCAACTCCCCCGAGCTTTTCGCAGATTACCACGTCCTTCATCGCCTCTGACTGCCAAGGCATCCACCGTGCACGCTTGGTCACTTGACCATATAACCCAAAGTAGTTTTTAGAGTGAAGTTACCTTCGCTCTCTACTTAAGTCACATACCAAAGAGCTTTTGTCTCTCTCTGGATTTACGATATTAGATCGTCACCCTCTCATCAGAAGGAAATAAGATGAGAAAAGTGCAATCCACCGGTTTGACGCTTGATTATCGTCTATTTCAAAATTCGAATTGTTAAAGAGCAAGTTTAGTGCAAAGCACTAAGTCAGAAACTAAAATGCATCTCATCACTCACCCAAAGGCGGAATGTGCTGCTTTAGCGTCTTGCTTAGGACTTTATCCTAATGCTTTTAAGATAGGGATCAGATAATTTGTGTGAACGCTCACCAAGCCTTCTATCGTTTAAGGAGGTGATCCAGCCCCAGGTTCCCCTAGGGCTACCTTGTTACGACTTCACCCCAGTCATTGACCACTCCGTGGTAAACGTCCCCCCTAAGGTTAGACTATCTACTTCTGGAGCAATCAACTCCCATGGTGTGACGGGCGGTGTGTACAAGGCCCGGGAACGTATTCACCGTGACATTCTGATTCACGATTACTAGCGATTCCGACTTCATGGAGTCGAGTTGCAGACTCCAATCCGGACTACGACGTACTTTTTGGGATTCGCTTACTCTCGCAAGTTCGCTGCCCTCTGTATACGCCATTGTAGCACGTGTGTAGCCCTACTCGTAAGGGCCATGATGACTTGACGTCGTCCCCACCTTCCTCCGGTTTGTCACCGGCAGTCTCCTTAAAGTTCTCGGCATTACCCGCTAGCAAGTAAGGATAAGGGTTGCGCTCGTTACGGGACTTAACCCAACATTTCACAACACGAGCTGACGACAGCCATGCAGCACCTGTCTCACAGTTCCCGAAGGCACAAACACATCTCTGCGTTCTCCTGTGGATGTCAAGAGTAGGTAAGGTTCTTCGCGTTGCTTCGAATTAAACCACATGCTCCACCGCTTGTGCGGGCCCCCGTCAATTCATTTGAGTTTTAACCTTGCGGCCGTACTCCCCAGGCGGTCTACTTATCGCGTTAACTGCGCCACTAAGTCATTACAACCCAACGGCTAGTAGACATCGTTTACGGCGTGGACTACCAGGGTATCTAATCCTGTTTGCTCCCCACGCTTTCGCACCTCAGTGTCAGTATCAGTCCAGGATGTCGCCTTCGCCACTGATGTTCCTTCCTATATCTACGCATTTCACCGCTACACAGGAAATTCCACATCCCTCTACCGTACTCTAGCCTGCCAGTATCCGGTGCCATTCCAAGGTTGAGCCCTGGGGTTTCACATCAGACTTAACAAACCACCTACGCGCGCTTTACGCCCAGTAATTCCGATTAACGCTCGCACCCTCTGTATTACCGCGGCTGCTGGCACAGAGTTAGCCGGTGCTTCTTCTGGAGCTAACGTCAAAATACTTGGCTATTAACCAAGCACCCTTCCTCACTCCTGAAAGTGCTTTACAACCCTAAGGCCTTCTTCACACACGCGGCATGGCTGGATCAGGGTTCCCCCCATTGTCCAATATTCCCCACTGCTGCCTCCCGTAGGAGTCTGGGCCGTGTCTCAGTCCCAGTGTGGCTGGTCATCCTCTCAGACCAGCTAGAGATCGTCGCCTTGGTGGGCCTTTACCCCACCAACTAGCTAATCTCACGCAGGCTCATCTAATAGCGGAAGGTCCGAAGATCCCCTCCTTTCCCCCTAAAGGCTTATGCGGTATTAGCATGCGTTTCCACATGTTGTCCCCCCCTACTAGGCAGATTCCTACGCGTTACTCACCCGTCCGCCGCTCGTCAGCAGGAGCAAGCTCCCCTGTTACCGCTCGACTTGCATGTGTTAAGCCTGCCGCCAGCGTTCAATCTGAGCCATGATCAAACTCTTCAGTTTAAAAGCTTGCTCACTCAAATTCTTACACTAACAATAACTTAATCGATCCATCATCAAAAATGACAAATCAACATAAAGCGAATTGACGTGTTTGACTCTCGTAAGACTTCAATTTTTTTGATCGCTCAGCGCCTCACTCAGTAAACTAAGCAAAACCCTGTCGATCTTCTGAAGGTCTCAGCGAGCGCCCACACAAATTATCTGATTATCTATTTTAAAGAGCGTTGCTAACGTTTTTTTCGAACCTCGTCTTCACTTAGTGTGAAGCGCTGTCCGTGTCAGCGAGGGCGTATATTAAGGATTCACAGATTTTCTGCAACCCTTTTTTGAGGTTTTTTAGAATTTTATTAGATTCGTGTGTTTTAAACGCAAAAATAGACTGTTTTTTAAGCAACACAAAGAAAAAGCCTGTCTTTCGTACAAAAAACAGGCTTTTACACATCAATTTCTCAAACAATAACTAAGAGCGTGCTGATTGCTCTCGGCGACGCTTAATTTCATACACGATGGCTAAGATCACAGTAATCGAAATCATCACCAACCCCAACGCATTCACCGCAGG
Organism: Marinomonas sp. 63XJN7_7_ISO-PGPR-S23-202; assembly: GCF_056173505.1. Taxonomy (NCBI): domain Bacteria; kingdom Pseudomonadati; phylum Pseudomonadota; class Gammaproteobacteria; order Oceanospirillales; family Oceanospirillaceae; genus Marinomonas; species Marinomonas sp. 63XJN7_7_ISO-PGPR-S23-202. The sequence goes on from NZ_CM149677.1 coordinate 4,975,763, forward strand.
CGTTAACCCTGTGCGTACTTTTGAAGCGATGTACACAGTTAAAGTCGTATCGTACCCCTTAACAAACAAGGTGGTATTGTAGTTCTCAAAGGACTGCAAGAAAGCGATACCCGCTGCCGAAATAATGGCTGGCTTCAAATAAGGTAACAATATTCGACGAAACGCTTGCCACTGTGTCGCCCCTAGACTCAATGCCGCATTTTCCAAGGTTCGGTCAAATCGCTGCAATCGAGCTAGCACCATTAACATGACATAAGCCGCAATAAAGGTCGTCTGCGCGATAACGGTCAATACAATCCCACCCGTTACATGAAAACGCTGCCAGAAAATCAAAGTAGAAATACCAATAATCACCCCTGGTGTTAATAGTGGCGACATCATAATGGAATAAACGAGGGTTTTGCCTTTGCCATGCACCGTAGAAAGAAATAAGGCACAACAGATACCTATAGGCACGGCAACAAGCAACACTCCCACAGCGACAATAAGACTGATCCACAAGGCATGCCACATATTGTCGTCTTGTGCCAAAGCACTAAACCACTTCAAAGTGAACCCACTCCATGGGGAAACCGTTGGAAAGCGACTATTGTTAAAGGTCGCTAAGCCCATGATAATCAGTGGAGTGAATAGATATAAAAAGAAGACACCTATGTAAAAACGCACACCCCATCGCATGATGGTTTCTGATTTCATTTTGCAATGTCCCCCAAGCCAACCTTAAAGACACGCATAACCAAAGCGATAAAACCGATGCAGATAACAAGCAACAAGAAAGCGTATGCTGCTCCCTGATTCCAGTCACCTCCTTCAAAAAACCAATTATAAATAATCTGCGTGAACCAGCGACTGCCTGGAGAGCCCAATATTGAAGGCACCGCGTAACTGCCTGCGGCCAACATAAAGGTCATAATACAGCCAGTGGCAATACCGGGCTTAGCATGAGGGATGACCACTCGCCAATGGGTACGAATCCAGCCAGCCCCCAAATTACGCGCGGCTTTAATCTGATTGGTATCCAAACTCTCAATGGCGTTATAAATTGGAAAAATCATAAACAAAATATAAGCGTACACCATACCAATTAGCACCCCACCATCACCGGATAAAAAGCGAATGGGACGGTGGATAAAACCAAGCCAAAGAAGCAAGGCATTCAATGGACCTTTGTAAGCTAAGATAATGTACCAAGCAAAAGTCCGTAGAATTTCATTGATCCAAAATGGGATGATCAATAAAACCAAGCATAATGCGGCTTTTTGGGGGGTAGCGACTTTTGCCAAATAAAACGCAATGGGATAACTGACGATTAATGTCAGCCCAGTTACCAACACACTCGACCAAATGGTCTTAAAGAAAATCTCCAAGTGGATCTTATTGGTGAACAAGGTCTGATAGTTGACCAAAGAGTACACATCTTTCGGCCCCCCAATCTCTGCAGGAAGCAAATTAGGACGAAAGGAATAATCCACCATTAACAGCTGAGGCAGCACCACCATAGCAATGATCCAAATGGCGATCATGCCAATGACACCGACCGCCAACCCACTACCAAATCGGGCTTTAAGTTGGTTAAACATACTCTGCGGCTCCTAAAATGATGGCATCCTCAACTTTATAGGACAAGGAGATATCCGCTCCAGCCACAAGAGACTCGGAAAACTGATGGGCACCCAGCTGAATTGCCAATTTAGTAGCGGCTGTATTCGCGTTTAGCGTTAAATAAGCACCCTCGAAGTTCACCTCTTCGATCTTACTTGGAATAGTCAGCATATTGTCTTCCGCTTGCAGGCGAAAATGCTCTGGGCGAATAAAAAGCGTTGCTTGATCTCCCGCCTTGACTGTGTTGTGTACTCGTCCTTGTAAATGCCCTAACTGACCACAGTCCATTTCCGCCATGCCGTTATTTAAACTCAGCACCTTACCTTCGATGCCATTATTCTCACCGACAAAGGAAGCGACAAAGGAAGTGTGGGGATCGCGGTATAAGGTAATAGGATCGGCCACTTGTTGCAGTCGCCCTGCTGACATGACACCAACACGATCCGACATGGTTAACGCTTCACCTTGATCGTGGGTAATGTATATAAAGGTGATGCCTGTCTTACGCTGAATATCTTTCAGCTCTGCACGCATGTGCTGACGTAGTTTTAAATCTAATGCCGATAGGGGCTCGTCAAGCAATAACACCCTAGGTTCAACGGCCAAGGCTCGCGCAATCGCAATACGTTGACGTTGACCACCAGACAACTCCGTCACTTTTTTAGAGCCACTGCCATCCAAAGCCACCAGCTCCAGCAGTCGGTCTGATGTTTTTTTGCGCTCTGCTTTAGAGACTCCACGCACTTCTAAGCCAAACTCAATATTTTCCGCAACCGTCATCAATGGAAACAAAGCTAGGTTCTGGAAAATCATCGAGGTGGGACGCTTATTAGCGGGTACGCCACGCATACTCTGGCCACCAATCTTCACATCTCCGTGGGTTGGTTCTAAAAAACCACTGATCATGTTTAGTATGGTGGTTTTACCGCAACCAGATGGCCCAAGAAAACTGAAAAACTCCCCTGACTTAATCTGTAAATCCGTTTTTTGAATCGCAGTAAACTCACCAAACTGCATCACGACGTTATCTAGATGAACACTACTGTCCATACTACCTCTCTCAATTTGTAATAATTCGATTCATTAAAAAATCCCTCGAAGCTGAACGCCACGAGGGATTTTTTCAATAAGGATTAAGCAGATAAGTAACGGTCTTGATACTCGTTACGCAATGCCACGTACCAAGGCTCTTGAATTGGCCACCACCAAAGATTTGCCAAATCTTCTTTGGTATAAGAGGTATTGAAGAAATCTTTCGTTGCTTGAGGCAGCAGCGCTTCGGCTCCCTTCGCAGTGGAGTTATAGCCTGTCGCTTTGACAAACATGGCACCCGCTTCTGGTGTGTAATACCAGTTAATAAACTCATACACAGAGTCCACGTTATTGGCATTTTTAGGCACAACAAAACCTTCCATCCATGCCAATGCTCCTTCTTTTGGCGCACGGTATACAATAGGTTCGCCTTCCGATTGTAATTTGAATGCAGTGCTGTCCCAAGTTTGACCAATGATGGCCCCATTGGTTCGAAAGGCACCCTGCGCCTCATTTTCAGTTGACCAAAACTGAGCGATGGAACCCTTGTATTTCACTGCGGTTTTCAGAATGACATCAAAGTTCGCTCGCATGACTTTCGCTGTTTTATAAGAATCCAACAGAGGGAAAGGCAACTTACCTTGTTTTTCAAGCCACAACCCAATGCCAACCAAAGCCGAATGGGCACGAACGGTAACGCCACCCGCATTCTCAGGTAACCATAAGTCACCGTAGCTCAATTCTTTACTAACCGTCGCTTCGTTCTTATTGTAAGCAATGGCTTCGGTTCCCCAGTCAGACGGAGCAAAATAGCGCTCACCTTTGACAACTCCACCGACTTTGGAGCCAGAAATGGCACTATCCAAACAACCATCCCATTTTATGCGGGTTGTATCTAGGGGCTGGACAAGATCATAAGCAACATAGCCAGGCACACGGTCTACTGTCGGCATAATAATGTCGAAGCCCGTACCATCGGTCGCACGCAGTGAGTTCATCAACTCATCATTGGTACCATAGGGAGTAAAGGTCGCATTGATCCCTGTTTTTTCTTTAAAATCTTTTAGCATTTCATCCGTGATATACCCGGCCCAGGCATAGATCCGTAATTCTTTAGTGGCAGCTACAGCACGGTTGATCATGAAAGGGGAAGCGGCCACAGCTCCAACAACAGAAGCGCCTTTTATAAACTGACGACGAGAGAGAGTCATTCTAAAACTCCTTTAAGATGGTTTATGTGGTCTCGTTAAATGGAGACACTTCAAACGCCTTTTTGATCAAGAGACGCCAATAAAACACTTTTTTATTAAACGAGTGTTCAATAAACATACCATACTACAGAAAAATGACAAATTTATGTCAGTTTAAATTCACATTTCACCACCACCCCATTTGAACAAAAGCATAGCAACAGACTAAGGATGAAAAAAAACCAGCTCGAGGCTGGTTTTTTTGCTATCACTCTAACGCTCTGTTTAGAACAAAACACGCGCTTTAATGGTACCTTCAACGTCTTTCAACTTCTCAAGGGCTAGCTCGCCCGCATCGGAAGACACATCCATGACCATGTAGCCTAACGTCTCAGTGGTACGTAAGTACTGGCCAGTGATATTAATATTGTTATCAGAGAAAATCGCGTTAATCTTAGACAACACACCTGGACGGTTATGGTGAACGTGCAAAATGCGATGATTATCCGCTTGTGATGGTAATGCCACTTCAGGGAAGTTAACAGACGCAATCGTTGTCCCGACATCTGAGTACTGGATCAATTTCTCAGCCACTTCGACGCCAATGTTCTCTTGCGCTTCCATGGTACTACCACCAATATGAGGCGTTAGAATCACGTTATCCAAACCACGTAGTGGTGACACAAACTCTTCGTTATTACTTTTTGGCTCGACAGGGAAAACATCCACCGCCGCACCACTCAAATCGCCCGCTTTAAGCGCAGCGGCAACGGCATCCAAATCTGCAACAGTACCACGAGAGGCATTAATAAAGATCGCCCCTTTTTTCATCTGCGATACTTCTTCAGCACCGATCATCATCTTTGTAGAAGCAGTCTCAGGTACATGCAAGCTAATGATGTCACTGGTAGATAACAGTTCTTTCAGACTCTTAACTTGATGGGCATTACCTAAAGGCAACTTGGTGACAATGTCATAAAAACACACGTCCATCCCCAAGGATTCTGCCAAGACACTCAACTGAGTACCAATGCTACCATAACCAATAATTCCTAAGCGTTTGCCACGAGTTTCGAAAGAACCCACAGCGGATTTCATCCAACCGCCACGATGACAAGCTGCGTTTTTAGCAGGAATACCACGCAACAACAAAATCAACTGACCAATCACTAACTCAGCCACACTACGCGTATTGGAAAAGGGTGCGTTAAATACAACGATACCTTTTTCGCTTGCTGCGTCTAGGTTCACTTGGTTTGTACCAATACAGAAACAGCCAATTGCCACCAACTTATTTGCATGGGACAGTACTTTTTCAGTCAGCTGGGTACGAGAACGCAAACCAATAAAGTGCGCTTCGGAAATCTTATCGATCAAATCTTCTTCCGCTAGCGCGGTTTTATGATACTCGATGTTGGTATAACCGGCGGCATGCAAGGTGTCTAATGCAGATTGATGTACGCCTTCTAATAACAAGATTTTAATTTTGTCTTTGTCTAGTGAGGTGTTGCTCATGGCTCGTTCGACTTCTCTATTAGTGTGGGGGGAAAATTTCACGCCAATATGTTAACACAGAACATTATCTGTCGTATTCAAGATACTGGAATGTCTTTCATTATGTTAGGAGCGAAACTCATATAAAAGGTCGTTTTCGATTATACGGCGTATTGAGACAGTGAGAGTCACAGTCTTTATGAGTAAAAAAAGAGATCAAAAAAAGAGCGAATTTGCTCCCTTTTGGCGGTTAGTCAATACGTTCTAAAAACACACCAGTTTCCACATGGTGAGTATAAGGAAACTGATCAAACATGGCATAACGCACTACCTTGTGCGTAGTAGATAACGCTTCCAAGTTGGCTTTTAGAGTTTCTGGGTTACAAGAAATGTATAAGATGCAGTCCACCTTCCGCACCAGCTCTACGGTGGCATCGTCTAACCCTGCACGAGGCGGATCCACCAGCACAACAGATGGATTTAAAACCTCCATACCAGCCTGTACTAAGGCTTTTGGCAAAGCGACATCACCATTGAGTGAGGCAGAAACATCTTCGCTGGCCATTTTCACCACTTGTACATTATTCACACCATTCATCACGATGTTTAGCTGAGCGGACTGAACCGAGACTTTGGAAATTTCCGTCGCCACCACACGCTCAAAACGACGTGCCAATGGAATCGAAAAATTACCATTACCACAGTACATTTCTAGCAGGTCACCTGAGGTGTCTTTGGTAACATCCAATGCCCAGGCAAGCATCTGTTCATTGATACCGGCATTGGGCTGAGTAAAACTGTTTTCTACTTGCTGGTAATGGTACTTATGTCCATTCACCGTCAAGGTTTCCATGACAAAGTCACGGGTTAGAATCTGCTTTTTCTTGCGGCTGCGACCGATAAAATGACAGGATGGGAAAGCCTCACTCATTAAGCGAGCCGCCGCATTCCACTCATCATCAATCGGTTTATGATACAAAAGGCTGATCAATGCTTCACCAGTGGTCGTCGTTAGAAAATCCACCTGGAATAATTTATGACGCAAAATAGGCACATCACGCACCGCGTCAATCAGCTTGGGCATGAGCTCATTGATCAAACGCGAGGCGGCAAGAAATTGATCCGTCCGAATCGGCGTTCTGGGATCCGCCGAATCAAACATGGCATAAAACAAATCGTCTCCATCATGCCAAATACGAAATTCTGCTCGCATTCGGTAATAAGACGGTTCGCTGGCAAACACTTCTAACGCTGGCAACGATAAATCAGCCATTAAACGGGTCAATTCAGCTTGCTTGTCGACTAGCTGTTGCTCATATAATTCTGGTTGGATTTGATCCGGTCTCATGACTCATACTCTTTAAACAAAGGAAACACCCCACTTTAGGGGCGGCATTATACGAGTTCCAGTACGACAAATCTAATCCAACTCAGAGGATAGGGATCGTATGCTTCCCTATATCAGCCAAACCATTAGGCTTTTAGCATCTGCTGAATCATTAAAGAGGAATTCTCTGCTGCCACCTTCAAGTATTCATCAAAACTTTGTGGCGACTCCTTGCCTGCAATGTCAGATAAAGAACGCACCACCACAAACGGTGTCGCAAATTTAAAGCAAACTTGTGCTACTGCGGCCGCTTCCATCTCAGCGGCAATCATGGTCGGAAAAGTCGCGCGCACAGCTTCTACTCGAACCGGATCGTTCATGAAACTATCGCCCGTACCAATCAAACCGACTTTGGCTTTGACTCGATCCACCGCGGCCACTGCGGCACGAGCCTTTTCGATAAGAGCCGGATCAGAGGCATAGGTTGCAGGCATACTGGGCACCTGCCCCATGGCATAGCCAAATGCGGTGACATCTACATCATGATGCACAACATGATCAGAAATCACCACGTCCCCCACACTTAACTCAGGATCAAAACCTCCCGCCGAACCGATATTGATCACATACTCTGGCGCAAACTGCGATAATAATAACGTCGTAGAGACCGAAGCATTCACCTTACCGATGCCAGACTGAAGCAGTACAACGCTTTGACCTTCAAACTGTCCCGTATAGAAATCACAACCCGCGACACTTTGCTTTTCAACACCAGACATCCACGCCTTAATAACGGAGACTTCTTCATCCATCGCGCCAATTAGACCAATCACCTTACTCATTCTTCTCTGCTCCTAAATCCGTTGTACTTTGCACATAATCTTTCAACGCGCTAATCTGCTCCCCAGTATAGGGAAGATGCATTTCATAGAAGTGCACATTATCCATCATATCCGGCCAATTTTGTACGGCATAAAAACGTATGCTGGGAAAACGTTGCGCAACAGACGTTAACAAGTCCTTGGGTTGCGGCTCCAACAGCACCACGACAGCGTCAGAGTGATAGGGGAAAATCGCTTCAAACTCTTCCAGTCCGGCCAACCACTGAGATGCAATAGACAAACGTTCAAGTTCGGTATACCAAATGGCTTTTGCGACACGGCTTCCTCCCACCACAATCCAAGCTCTTTTGCGCCCTCCCATATGCATGGGGACAATGCCCTCATACTGACGTGCGTTAGCAATCACCTTCTGTAAACGGTAATCCGATACACAACCAGACAGACCCAACACACCGTATTCGAGAAGGTCATTTGGCTGCGTACTTAGCCATATAATCGGCAGTTCCTCTCGATCTTGTTGTCCTTTTAAAGCTTTAATCATATGAAGAGGCGCTTGTACATCATGATCACTGCCAATGATGACCACATCAAATTGAGTCACTGAACTTGCCTGCATAAAAAAGGCGTCCGTTGAGGAGTAGCTTTCTACTTGTCCACCCAGCCGTTCTAGACTGTCTTTGATGCGTTCTGTCTCAAGGTAGTCATTCCACACCCAAGCCACGGTAAAACGCTCCTTTTCATGCCCAGACTCAGTGCCCTGTATCGCCAGAGGCAACTCCACTTTAAAGGCATTATTGCGTAATTGACGTTGGCGACCCGCTAGTGGTTGCAGTAGGGCATTGATCATCCAGTGCCAAAATGGCCTTAACTCAGCTTCACTGATGATCGTCATTTCTAACTCAACACCTGATCGAAGCCTTAACTGGCGCTGTGATGCGTCATTTGAGGCCACAAGCATGAGCAAGACTCTCAGCAAATTTCTTAGATTAATATCACACGTGACAATCATTGAGCCGACGTCTACTGGGCAATCGACTTGTACATCATAGGGTGCGACCCCCAATCGCGATGTCAACCACTCACTCTCTCGAGCAAGTAATTCACCAATAGGCAGGTCCTCGGCCTGAGCCTCTTCTAATTTGAGATCATCAAGCAACTCCAACAAACTGGCCAACCAACCACGATAATATTGACTGGAGGTATTATCGGGCCAACGGGGCAATAAGCTTAATTCCTTTAACAAAACTTCAATGTCTATGTGACGATGCAATTGCAAAGACGATGGTTTTAATTGCTCGAGCTGCCAGGAAAGACGCTTTTCATTGGTCATGTCACGTCCCACAAGCAATAAACTTCTAAAGCCATTCTCATTCGTGAAGGAGTAAGCACACCAGTGATAGATCACATTCAACTGAGGCAATGTCAACTCAAAACTCACACCGACCTCCCCCTTCAAAGCATCTTGAATCGCTTGATGAACAGAAATTGGCGTAAAGTCAAACACACTGCGAGAATGATCATTATTGGGAAAAAGTCGCATCGCTTCTTTGTTCATTGCATCGACACATGCCACTTCATTGCAGAAAATCACCGCATTGTTGGTCGAATCGAGTAATAACTGAAAGCGTCGCTCTTTCGCCTGCAAAAACTGACGATACTGGTCGCCTTGTGCCTGTAATGGCTGCAACTCAGAAAAAGGCAACAACTCCTCACTCGTTCGCCCTACCACAAACGCCAAAGGCGAAAACACCAAACGACGAACCAGCATCACCAACAAGGCAAACAAAATCCCCAAACCAATAAAGAGCCAAAAAACAAACTGCCCCCAGTGATAAAGAGCACCGGAAGTTATGACAGATTTGCTGACCACCTCCAGTTCGAAATGACTATCGTAAACAGAAGAAGAAAACGCACTGGTGAATTGCACACTATTATTAGAAGAATCCAGCGAGTTTCGCTTTTCTTTGAGCAAAATGGCACCTGTGGACGCATCTTTTATCAATACCATATCGACTTTCGCTGCATCCAGTAGCTTGCTGGCTAATGTCAAATTTTCATTTAATGACACAAAACCATACAAGTAACCGACATTCATTCCCTCTTTATCCACTAATTTCTTTTTATAAAGCAAGAATATGGCGCCATCTTTAGAGGTCACTTTTACCCAACGATTGATTTTCCCTTGACGTAACAGGGGCGCAATATCATCCTTGGTGTACAAGCGCGCCCTAGGGTCAATTGCAGGCGGACGGTTTGCCCAATCAATATAGAAAAAATCTAACCCACCAAAGAACAATAAATCATGATGCCCAAACAACATATCAAGGGCTTTCGAAGGTTTGTAATGTCCAAGTAATAAATCTTGGCCAATAAAGTTCATTTCGTATTCAGCACGGTTTAAATACGACTCAAAGGTTTCTTCAACTATTTGTTTTTTTAACACCAGGCTGGATTGAAGTTCATTTTTTTCTCGTGCATCAAACGCAATAAACGAAGCAGCCGATGCCACTGCAAACGCGAATAAAAACAGCGCCAGTATGCGATAAAAAGCACGACGCTCGAGGCTCATTGTCGCGTTTACCATATCACCGCCGAGTATCGATAGGCCTGTTGCAGCATTAAATGCAAACTCGTTGGGTCTTGCTCTGGCGTCATGATTGCTGTTCTTCCAACATACAATCTAGGTTCTGCTTTTCCTTCCATATTCCCTTTTATTCCTTCGGCAACCGCTATGGCCAGGTCATCCCACATAAACAAACTGCTCACCATCACTGGCCCATTGATCAGATGGTCCACTTCATTCACAGACAAGCCCCAACTATTGGTCTGCGCCGAAGACAATCCCCCCTCTTCAGACGCACTCTCAACCTCGCTCTGACCTTGATGAGGATGGCTGTTATGATATGCCTTAATCGCTCTTACCACCCCATTAGAAATAGACTGGGTGCAACTAAAAATAAACGCATCTGGGGTCTGACTCAAGATTCGCTTGGCCGCCACATAAGCAGCCTCCTCATTATTCGCCACCGTTTGTACATCACTAATATGACGATTACGACTGGCCATCGCATCCAAAAAGCCGTTACAACGTAAATCATTCAGATAACCGGACGACAACACCAAAGCCGCCAGTTTCGTATTCTTCGGTAACTGCCGGTCTAAATAGCTCGCCAGTGTTTGCACGGCTTTTAACTGGTCAAACCCCACGTACATAAATGGTGGATGGTATTTCCAGTTTTTAAGCGGCGTCGATAAGTTAAAAAAAATCACCTTTATCTTACCTTGTTGTAACACCCTCTCCACCACATGACTTTGCATCACGTCCAAATCAGTGGCGACTAAATAGTTAGGTTTTTCTTTTTTAATCAAGGCAAAGGGATTTGCTGTCTTAAGGCTCTGAAGATGATCATAAATGGTAATTTGATAGGCAATGCCAAGCTCTTTCATACGCCGTTTAAAGCTTAGCAATAAGGACTTATTTTTAATGGATGACGTCTTACCAGACAATAAAAATGCGACTCGTACAGGAGAAATTTGCGTCATATTAATGGGGTCTGCGGGAGAGTTAACCACAGCAGAAAGCTGCTCGCTTAGCGGACGTTGATCAGGCCAAGCACGATAAAAGTCCTGACTACTCATGACATAAGGCAGCACATTCATCGCCTGAGCGGATGAACATACACCGAAAAGAAAAAGAGCGAAAAGCTTAATAGAAAACAGTCGTCGCATGATGATATCCGCTAACACTTCGGACAGAAGCAATCTTTAGACGTCGTTGCACCATGATGAAAAAGCGCACAAACGTCTTTTTATAAAGTAAACCAAAAAGATAAGCGGTATCACACAGCAACACAAGTAAATGGGAGAGAAAACCGAGAGACAATACTCGAAGAGCAAATTTCAGACATAAAAAAAGCTGACATAAAGTCAGCTTTTTTAAATTTGGTGCGGAAGGAGAGACTCGAACTCTCACGCCGTGAAGCACTGGAACCTAAATCCAGCGTGTCTACCAATTCCACCACTCCCGCAAGGAATGGCGAGCATTATAGGGAACTCATTTTTTTGGTCAACACTTTTTTTCTATTTTCGAGAAAAAAACGAAAAATAAAACGTTTTCTCTCCTATCACACCATAAAACACGGAAGTGTCCGCGCTTTTAACCATCAACACTTAGCAAAGAACGGCGACAAAGATTAAAAAGTACGGCCATTCAAGTATTCACCACGCTCATAACGAACCGCCATTTCCTCAAGGTCGATGGTATGGATACGTGATGCTTGACCTGCACTGCCAAAGGCTTCATAACGATCGATACAAACCGCCTTCATTGCTTTAATACTTTCGGTTAAGTATTTACGCGGATCGAAATTTCCTTTGTGTTCAGCCAAACTACGACGAATAGCCCCAGTCGCGGCCAAACGCAAGTCGGTATCAATGTTCACTTTGCGCACACCATAACGAATGGCTTTGACAATTTCTTCAACGGGCACACCATACGTTTCTGGAATGTCACCACCAAATTCATTGATAATCGATAACCAATCCTGTGGCACCGATGAAGAGCCGTGCAATACAATATGAGTATTAGGCAGACGCTCCACAATGGTAGCAATTCGCTCAATGTCTAAGATATCGCCAGTGGGTGGGCGCGTAAATTTGTATGCCCCATGACTGGTGCCGATCGCAACAGCAAGGGCGTCAATGCCTGTTGCTTCCACAAATTCAAGCGCTTCATCTGGGTCTGTCAGCATTTGCGAGTGGTCTAGGGTACCTTCCGCTCCCACACCATCCTCTTCACCTGCTTGGCCTGTCTCCAAAGAGCCTAAACAGCCCAGCTCCCCTTCCACTGACACACCACAGGCGTGGGCAAACTCCACGGTACGACGCGTGACATCCACATTGTAATCGTAACTGGCTGGGGTTTTACCATCAGCCATCAGAGAGCCATCCATCATCACAGACGAAAAGCCAAGCTGAATAGAACGCTGGCAAATCGCGGGGGACGTGCCGTGGTCCTGATGCATAACAACAGGAATATGTGGGTAATCTTCTATGGCGGCCGCGATTAGGTGACGCAAGAAATGGGACCCAGCGTACTTACGCGCTCCCGCAGAAGCCTGCATGATAACAGGAGAATTGACTTCGTCCGCTGCTTCCATGATGGCTTTCACTTGCTCCATGTTATTCACATTAAAAGCAGGTAAGCCGTAGCTGTGCTCGGCCGCATGATCTAGCAGTTGACGCATACTAATTAAAGGCATAAAAGTTTCCTCTGACAATGAAGCCTTCTATGATTTTCATAGAAGACGGAGCTATGGTATTTCACTCTAGTTTATTTATTCATAAGTGCTAAACACTCATGTGGCTTACGCCTTATCATTTCTTGTCATTCCTAGTGTAAAGTCTAATAGAACCAACACCAAGAGGTCACTCTCTAGTTTTATATCCGCCGACTCATTATTGGTCTGGAGCAATGACACTATTTTTTCATCGATACAGACCAATACGGTCAGCGTGATTGGCTTAAGCCATTATAATATGGGGCGATCTTACGTCACCCTCTTAACTCAATTTTGCGCACGGGTTTCTAACATAGCAACCGCTGGCAGCACTTTTCCTTCAACAAACTCTAGAAAAGCGCCACCGCCAGTTGAAATATAAGACACATGGTCTGTAATGTCATATTTATCGACCGCGGCCAGTGTGTCTCCACCGCCAGCGATAGAAAACCCTTTACTCTTAGCAATGGCCATCGCAAGCGCTTTGGTGCCGCTACCAAACTGATCAAATTCGAAAACACCGACCGGTCCATTCCAAATAATGGTTTGTGAATTCTCAAGCAAGGCAGCAAAAGCAGCCGAGGCTTTAGGCCCAATATCCAAAATCATATCATCAGGCCCCACATCCTTAGCTTCCTTGATGGTCGCTTCTGCATTCGCAGAAAACTCAGTGGCCACCACAACATCCTCAGGCAATGGAATATTGGTTTTTGCCATTAACGCTTTCGCTTGTGGGATCAAATCTTCTTCATATAGTGACTTACCCACGGGCAAGCCTGCAGCGGCTAGGAAAGTATTGGCAATACCTCCACCGACGATCAATTGATCCACTTTATCGGACAAGGATTCCAGTACGGTTAATTTCGTCGATACTTTAGAGCCACCAACAATCGCAGCCATTGGGCGAGCAGGCGTTGCCAAGGCTTTTTCTAAGGCTTCCAGCTCCGCCGATAGTAAAGGACCCGCACAGGCAACAGGAGCAAATTTCGCCACCCCGTGAGTTGAGGCTTGAGCCCGGTGAGCCGTGCCAAATGCGTCCATAACAAACACATCGCACAGAGCCGCCATATTTTTGGCTAACGTTTCGTCGTCACTGCCTTCACCTTTATTGAAACGCACGTTTTCAAGCAAAACCAGTTGGCCTGCTTCCACCTCGACACCACCCAACCAGTCTTTCGCTAGCGGTACGTTCTGTCCTAGTAGAACCGATAAGTGACTCGCCACAGGCTGCAAAGAATAGTCCGCTTCGTATTCCCCTTCGGTTGGACGCCCCAAATGCGACATCACCATCACTTTTGCCCCAGCCTCCAGCGCTAGCTTAAGAGTTGGCAAGGCTGCACGAATACGAGCATCGCTCGTCACTTTTCCACCTTTAACAGGTACATTGAGATCTTCACGAATCAGCACACGTTTATTGGCTAAATCCAGCTCTTTCATCTTAATTACAGTCATGCACACTATCCTCGTCTTATAACGGTCCGATGTATCAATACAATCGTTTATTGACTGATTAAATCAGCCCAATGCCTAGCCACATCCAACATTCGGTTGGCATAGCCCCATTCATTATCAAACCAACAAAGTAACTTCACCATCCGGCCATCAATCACTTGGGTCTGTGTTCCATCGATAATGACAGAGCGCGGGTCATGATTAAAGTCGACAGACGCATGGGGTTCTTGGGTAAAGCCCATCAACCCTAAGTATTTTAAGGTCGCCGCCTCTTGCAAGGCATGGTTAATTTCATTTTTTGTGACATTTCTTTGCGTACGAATAACCAAGTCAATCACAGAGACATTCAGGGTGGGAACCCGTACGGCGTTGCAGCCAATTTTACCTTCTAACTCAGGCATTAAACGGGAAATACCACGAGACAACCCTGTGTCCACAGGAATAATAGAGCTCAGAGCAGCGCGAGTAAGCCGCAAATCTTTTGTGTGATAACTATCGATCACAGGCTGATCATTCATGGCAGAATGGATCGTTTGTGTAACGCCATGTTCCACACCAGCAAACGTCGTCAGCGTATCTAAGATAGGAATCAAGCAATTCGTGGTACAAGACGCCGCTGAGACAATCGTGTGATCTGGGCGAATGTCTCCTTGATTAAACCCATAAACAATGGTCGCATCCATGTCCGCTGCTGCCGGTTGCGACAACAACAATCTGGGTATGCCTGCATCCAGATAAGCTTGCGCCCGCTCACGCTCGGAAAAGCTGCCAGAACACTCTAGCACCATATCCACATTTAACTTGGCCCAATTCAAATCATTCGGTTCTGCACAGGAAAAGCACTGAATGCTGTCATCTCCTATGAGCAAACAATTCCCTTCAACATTGATAGGTCTAGGGAAACGGCCATGGGTCGTATCATAACGAGTCAGATAACTCATCGTCTCAATATCAGACAATTCATTGATCGCCACGACTTGAAAATAATCACGATGACCATTTTCATACAAAGCACGCAGCACAGAACGTCCAATTCTGCCGTAACCATTAATTGCGATTCGCAACATAGCCTTACTTCATCACCACGAAGAACGCAAAATGCATTCTTTATAAAAAAAGAAGAGAAACTAAAAAGACAGGCAAATCATTTGCCTGTCTTTTTAGACGGATTACTTTAGTCAATTACAGTTTATCCGCCGTAGCAACGACATTTTCAACCGTAAACCCAAAGTAGTTCAGGACATCCGCTCCCGGAGCCGATTCGCCAAAAGTGGTCATCGCCACCATGTCGCCCTCAAAACCAACATATTTGTACCAGAAGTCTTTGTGGGCCGCTTCAATGGCAATACGTTTCGTTACAGCACGAGGCAATACCGACTCTTTGTAAGCCGCATCTTGCTCATCAAACACCGTTGTCGATGGCATAGACACCACTCGAACGTTTTTGCCTTTTTCGGTCAACACTTTCGCCGCATCCATCGCCAAGCCCACTTCTGAACCGGTTGCAATTAGGATCAGTTCTGGTGTGCCAGCGCAGTCTAGTAGTACGTAACCGCCTTTCGCCACATTGGCTAATTGTTCATCGTTACGAGCTTGTGCAGGCAAACCTTGACGAGAGAAAACAAGAGAAGTTGGTCCATCACGGCGTTCAATCGCGGCTTTCCAAGCAACAGCCGTTTCGGCTGCATCCGCCGGACGCCAGACAGACATATTTGGCGTGGTACGCAGATTCGCCAATTGCTCAACCGCTTGGTGAGTTGGACCATCTTCCCCTTGGCCGATAGAATCATGGGTATAAACAAAAATATTTTGGATGCCCATCAAAGCGGACATACGCACGGCATTACGAGCGTATTCCATAAACATCAAGAAGGTCGCACCATAGTTAATAAAACCACCGTGTAAAGACGCACCGTTCATGATGCCACTCATACCAAATTCACGAACACCGTAGTAGATGTAATTACCCGCAGGATCGTTTTGGATGCCCTTTGAGCCAGACCAAAGCGTTAGATTAGAACCCGCCAAGTCAGCCGATCCTCCAAGCAATTCAGGCAAAATCGCCCCGAAAGCCCCAATCGCATTTTGGGAGGCTTTACGGCTCGCAATGTTTTCGCCTTTTTCTTGAGACGCTTTGATAAAAGCATCCGCTTTTTCACTAAAGTCCGCTGGCAGTTCGCCTTTAATCACTCGACGCTCAAATTCTGCTGCCAATTCTGGGTAAGCCGCTTTGTATGCGTCAAACTGTTTTGCCCACGCGGCTTCCCGTGCCGCCCCCGCTTCTTTCGCATCCCAACCTTTGTAGACATCTGCAGGGATTTCAAAAGGAGCGTATTTCCAACCCAAGAATTCACGAGCCGCCGCAATTTCATCATCGCCCAATGGGGCGCCATGACAATCGTGGCTGCCCGATTTGTTTGGAGAGCCAAAACCAATGATGGTTTTGCAGCAAATCAATGTTGGTTTGCTTGTTTCCGCTTTGGCCGCTTCAATGGCCGCTTTGATGGCCTCGGGATTATGACCATCCACATCGGCAATAACATGCCAACCATAAGCTTCAAAGCGTTTTGGCGTATCATCAGAAAACCAGCCTTCGACTTCACCATCAATAGAAATACCATTGTTGTCCCAGAAAGCCACTAATTTACCAAGCCCCAAGGTACCGGCTAACGAGCACGCTTCGTGAGAAATACCTTCCATCATACAGCCATCGCCCATAAAGCAATACGTATGATGATCGACGACCGTGTGGCCTTCACGGTTAAACTGAGCCGCAAGCGTTTTTTCTGCAATGGCCATACCGACAGCATTACTAATACCAGCGCCTAATGGACCGGTTGTGGTTTCAACGCCATCTGTGTAGCCATACTCTGGGTGACCAGGGGTTTTAGAGTGCAGTTGGCGAAATTGCTTCAGCTCTTCCATTGGCAGTTTATAGCCAGACAAATGGAGGAGAGAATAAATCAACATAGAACCATGGCCATTAGAGAGCACAAAACGGTCACGATCTACCCATTTAGAATTATTCGGATTGTGCTTTAGAAAATCGTTCCATAGCACCTCCGCAATATCTGCCATACCCATTGGTGCTCCAGGATGACCTGATTTGGCTTTTTGTACAGCATCCATACTCAAAGCACGTATGGCGTTAGCAAGTTCTTTACGAGACGGCATTGTTATTCCACTCCTGATCACTGAACGAACGATAAAAATCTATTTTCCATGCTATGACTCAGCCTTGCAATCTTCTCACTGACATTGCGCACTAAGATTGAGCAAAGAAGATGAAACAGCACTAAGTTAAGACCATCCTAGCAAAAAAGAATGTTATTTACCCCTAAAACTGACCATCTTGACTTGATATTTCACCAAAGATGATCGATCATTTAACGCACTTAATAAGCGTCGATTTGTTTCGGCTTGCGGACGCTATATAAAATCAGCTAAACAGAAGCAATATCACCTGTTTAGCTACCTTACTTTGCTAAGCGGGTTTTTTTATGCCTGTTTGGCGCTTATTCATCATGATGATAGAGGCACTGAACATGTCAGAATATTCTTTATTTACTTCCGAATCCGTTTCGGAAGGCCATCCAGACAAAATTGCAGACCAAGTCTCCGATGCCATTCTCGATGCCATTCTAGAAAAGGACGCCGAAGCACGTGTTGCTTGCGAAACCCTAGTCAAAACAGGCATGGTCTTAGTAGCGGGTGAAATTCGTACTAATGCATGGGTCGACATTGAAGATATCGCCCGTGGTGTTATCCGCGAAATTGGTTATAACAGCTCCGATATGGGATTCGACTGGGAATCTTGCGCTGTCATGAATGCCATCGGCAAGCAATCCGTCGACATCGCTGTCGGTGTGGACGAAGCCAGCGAAAAAGAGCAAGGTGCGGGTGACCAAGGCTTGATGTTTGGCTTTGCCACCAACGAAACCGATGTATTAATGCCAGCCCCCATTACATACGCTCACCGTCTGGTACAACGCCAAGCAGACGTTCGTAAAAATGGTACGTTAGACTTCCTACGCCCAGACGCAAAAAGCCAAGTTACTTTCCGTTATGATGAAAATGGCAAACCGTGTGCCATTGATGCCGTTGTCCTATCAACACAGCACAGTGCCAATGTTAAACAGGCCGACTTGCGTGAAGCGGTAATGGAAGAAATCATCAAACCAGTGCTTCCTGAAGAATGGCTCTCCAAAGACACCAAGTACTTCATCAACCCAACAGGTCAATTCATCATTGGTGGTCCAGTAGGCGACTGTGGCCTAACAGGTCGTAAAATCATTGTTGATACCTACGGCGGTATGGCCCGTCATGGTGGTGGCGCGTTCTCCGGTAAAGATCCATCTAAAGTGGACCGCTCTGCTGCTTACGCAGGTCGCTATGTGGCGAAAAATATTGTCGCAGCTGGCCTTGCAGATAAGTGTGAAATTCAAGTGTCCTACGCCATCGGCGTGGCGGAACCCACATCCATCAGCATTAATACCTTTGGCACGGGTAAGGTGAGCGATGATGTGATTTCTCAACTTGTTCGCGAACATTTCGAGTTACGCCCAGCAGGCTTGATCAAAATGCTTGACCTGAAACGCCCTATCTATTTACCAACAGCGGCTTACGGTCACTTTGGTCGTGAAGGCGAAAACTTTACTTGGGAAAAAACTGATAAAGCTGACGCGTTACGTCGTTCGGCTGGTTTATAATCTAAAGGGTTGCCTTTATAAAAGCCCTTTTCGACTTTTATAAGTTGAAAAGGGCTTTTTTGATTTCTACCACTCTCCCTTATTTTGCATAGGACAAGAGATGCGCATTCCACGAATATTTGTCGATATTGAACTAACTGAAAACACCATCATCGCTTTACCTGATGCTTCTTTTCAACATGTCTGCAAAGTACTGCGTTTGAAAAATGGCCATCCAATACGCCTTTTTAATGGCAAAGGCGGTCAATATCACGGCACCTTATGCGATGTGGAGAAGCGTTCTGCCAATGTGGCCATTGGCGAATTTGAACCGCTCAATAACGAATCCCCAATAAAAGTCACGCTAGGACAAACGTTGTCTCGCGGTGAACGCATGGACTATGCGATTCAAAAAGCCGTAGAGAGTGGAGTGTATGAGATTCAGCCTTTGTTTAGCGAGCGTTGTGAAGTGAAACTGGATGATAGCAGAGCCGAAAAGCGACAAAACCATTGGCAACAAGTCGCCATCAGCGCCGCAGAGCAATGCGGCCGAGGAATCGTTCCAACCATTCATCCCCCCGTAAAACTCACTGAATGGGTTCTTAATTGTAACGAAATGTTAAAAATAACACTGCACCATCACAGTGCAAAACCCATTACAGACTTCAAAAAACCCGATAATAATGCCGTCGCTCTCTTAATTGGTCCCGAGGGTGGCCTCACTGAGGAAGAGGTAAAAGCATCAAAAAATCAAGGGTTTAGCGCGATATCTTTAGGACCCCGAGTTCTACGAACCGAAACCGCTCCAATCGTTGCACTCACAGCCATCAACCTACTTTGGGGTGATATCTAGACTTAACGCTAAATAACAAAAAAACGCCAAATGTAATCATGCATGAATTGTTCATTGACGTACACGGTGTCAACATAGTCTAGCGAAATTAGTACGTAGTATTACAAGCCTTAAAGGAACATATTCATGTTTGTTCGTAACGCCATACTCAGAGTCACGTACCTTAGTGCCTTTTTATTTTCAGTTCAGGTGTCTGCCATGACCTTGGAAGAGGCAACTTACCAGGCCATTGAAAATAGCCCCACTGTACGTCAAGCACTTGCTAAATATCGAGAAGATATACAAAACGCTGAGCAGGCAGATCGATCGGGATTTTACCCCAGCATTGACCTAGAGGCTGGCATTGGACGCCAAACATCCTATGAAGACAATACGCGTAATAGCGATATCAGCCTAACACGTCGTGAAACGGTGCTCTCATTAACTCAACCCATTTTTAATGGTTTTTCTACCACCTACGATGTGAAGCGTTTAAATAGCGAAGCGCAATCTGATCGCTGGCAAGCCTTAATCAAAGTGGAAGACACCGCTTTGAAAACATCAAAAGCCTATACGGATGTCTTACGTTATCGCGAGCTTTTGAAGTTGGCCGATCAGAACTTAGCCACACACGAACGCATTTACAAGCAAATCAAGTTAAAAACCGATTCAGGCATAGGTCGTGAATCGGATTTAAGCCAAATTACCGCTCGTGTGGCAAAAGCTAGAGCGAACCGCTCTGCCGCATTAAACAATCTCTCCGATGCCGAAACGAATTATCTAAAGGTAGTGGGAAAACTGCCACCCAAAAATATGATCTATCCAATGCCTGATCGCACACTATTGCCAAAGACCTTACAACAGGCCGTTGACCAATCATTAAAGAATAATCCGGCAATCATTGGCTCTAAATGGGATGTCGATGCCACGGAAAGCTATATAAAGTCCGTTAATGGGGCAAACTATCCAAGCATAAACTTTACACTAGAGCGCAAGTGGAACCATAATATTGATGGTACTATTGGCCCTGATGAAGACCTTCAAGCCATGATACGCTTGAAGTACAATATATACAGCGGTGGCAGTAATAAGCGTAAAAAAGAAGCTGCGGTTCAACAAAGTGTTCAAGCGTCTGAAATTCGTCGTAATACGATTCGCGAAACTCAGCAAGCGGTGCGTTTAGCTTGGGCGTCGTATCAAGCCACCCAAGAGCAAAAGGGCTACCTCAAAGAGTATGTTATTGCAACAAAAGAGTCTCAAGTGGCGTATGCAAAGCAGTTTCGCTTAGGACGCCGTACCTTGCTTGATGTACTAGATAGTGAGAACGAGTTATTTCAAGCGCGTCAAGACTATGTGAATACGGATTTTGATGAGCTATATTCTGAGTTCCGTCTCTTTAATGCAAAAGGCGATTTATTGAGGGCTTTTAGAATTTATCGTCCTGAAGCACTGGGCTTCTCAGATCATTTTGACAAAGACAAAAAAGAACGTACTGCTGTCACACCGATACAACAGCTAAAGCAAGTGGAAAAGACAGCAAGTGAGACAAAAGCAGGGAATACTCCCACAGCTGCTCAAGGTAACAACAATACACAGGTAAATGACAAAAATAGCTCTAATGATTCACTTTTCATAGATTCTGGTGGAGACAATAGTCCTTGGCAGTGATTTTTTTAAGGTTAATATTCGTTATCGCCATAGGCATGGGATCCATTGCCTACGGCGATACTTTGTTTGGAAATCACTTTAATCCCCAATCACTTGATGATAATGACCATGATGGTGTCATCAATGAACGTGACCTTTGCCCTAATACCCCCGCTGGCGCCAAGGTCGATAATAATGGTTGTCCTATTATCACCGTATCCCTATTAAAGCTGGATCTAAAAGTCTTATTTGCTTCTGGCAAATACAATGTAGAGCCTCGTTTTTATAAACAAATTAAACGCCTCGCTGATTTCCTTAATAAGCACCCTAAAAGCCACGTATTAATCAAAGGCTATACCGACAGCGATGGACTACCAGAGAATAATCTTACACTCTCTGAGGAACGCGCTTCCGCCATTGCCAATGTCCTGATTAATGTCTTTAAAATTAATAAAGACAGAGTCACTGCCAGGGGCTATGGCGAAGCTGACCCCATTGCGCCAAATGATACCCCAGCAGGACAGGCTAAAAACCGCCGAGTGATTGCCGATGTCACCGCAGATAAGACTGAGGTAGAACCCAGATGGACTATTTACAGTGTTGATAAAAGTATACAGTAAGGGGGCGTACTAAGCGGCTTAGCCTGAAAGCAGCCAAAACAGCACTTTAATGGCATGTGCAGAACGTTTGTAGAATGCACACCAAAAATAGAGGCCAAAGGATACCAGTAGCATCACAACTTGTCTTCGAGTGACTCAGGAAGCCTAGTGTTTATTAGAACGAACCCCGTCTTCCGATTTATCTTCTTATTTAAGGGTGTTTTTTTTTCTCAGTACCCTTATATTTCTATAGCATCATCTTTATATTGATTCACACAAGCTTTACCTTCGCGAGATCGCACTAGGAAAAACACTATGACCATCAAACTTGGCATTGTAATGGATCCCATTTCATCCATTAACTACAAAAAAGATACCTCCTTGGCCATGCTCTGGGCTGCAGCAGAAAAAGGCTGGGATCTGATTTACATGGAACAAAAAGACTTATTTCTAGAAAATGGCAAAGCCTTTGCCATGATCCAGCCGTTACAAATATATAAAGACCCTCAGCATTTTTATGACCTAGGGGAAGAAACCAAAATGGCCCTTGGTGAGTTGGATGTCATTTTAATGCGTAAAGATCCACCGTTCGATAGCGAGTTCGTTTATAGCACAATGATTTTAGAACAAGCCGAACGGGATGGTGCCATGGTGGTCAATGATCCGAAAAGCCTCCGTGACTGCAACGAGAAGTTGTTTGCGACCCAATTTCCACAATGCTGTCCAGAAGTCCTCGTCACCCGTCGTAGCGATTTACTCAAAACCTTTCATAAAAAACACGGTGATGTGATTTTCAAACCATTAGATGGCATGGGTGGCTCTTCTATTTTCCGACTCAAGCCAGATGACGCCAATGTCAGTGTGATTATTGAAACACTCACCAACATGGGCTCTGAACAGATCATGGCACAAAAATTTATCCCCGAAATCAAGCAGGGTGATAAACGCATTCTTGTGGTCAACGGTGAGCCTATTCCCTATGCACTGGCTCGCATTCCCGCCTCTGGTGAGACCCGTGGCAATTTAGCCGCAGGTGGCCGTGGCGAAGGACGCCCCCTGACCGATCGTGATCGCTGGATATGCGACCAAGTCATTCCGTCCTTGAAAGAAAAAAATCTTCTGTTTGTCGGTTTGGATGTTATCGGTGATTACCTCACTGAAATCAACGTCACCAGTCCAACCTGTGTCCGCGAATTAGACACCCAGTTTGACCTTAATATCGCCATGGTATTAATGGATGCAATCGAAGCACGACTAGCCAATAACTGATTCATTGTGCGGGTTACTGATCGATTCCTAATCGCCTTATTCATCGCCATTAGCATTCATGTGCTTTTGGTGGTGGCGATTGGCTTTAATTTTTCATTACCCAGCATCAAACCCAAGACGTTAGAAGTGACCTTGGTTCGCCACTCTTCAAAAGCCCCAAAAGACGCTGACTTTATCGCCCAAGCGAATCAACAAGCCAGCGGAACAGAACTTCGCAAGCATAAATTGACCACCACGGAAACCGCTCAGTTTTTATCGGATAACATTCAAGATGTGACGCCACCTGTGCAACCTCAAATTGCCTCCCACAAACCATCCAATAAACAACAGCTGATCACAACACAAGACAAAGACTCAGTCTTTAAGGTCAAACCTCGGCCCGAAAAACGACAAAAAACACTCGAAGAACGCTTTCGGGGAGAAACACAAATACCCGACCACCTATCAAGCGATATTTCGACCCTAGAAGCCTTGCTAGACCGACAACGTCAAGCCTATGCCAAACGACCTCGCATTCGTCGCCTGACGTCCGTCTCTGCTAAATCCGCCGTCGATGCCAAGTATCTCGACGATTGGCGACGAAAAATTGAACGAGTGGGGAATAGTCATTACCCAGTGGAAGCCAAACGCAATCACCTCTATGGACAACTACGCTTAGCCGTCATGATCAAGCCAAATGGCTATGTAGACAGTATAGAAGTGCTGCATTCCTCAGGCATTCGTATCTTAGACGATGCCGCCATGCGCATTGTACGCCTTGCTGAACCATTTGAACCTTTCCCCAAGGCGCTAAAGAAAGAAGCTGATAAGCTAGAAATCATTCGTACTTGGCAGTTTTTACCGGGCGGCGAACTACAAAGTCGTTAATTTTCAGGTTCTTCAGGCACAAAAAAACCTCCGAAGAGGTTTTAGAATAAAGAAGGCAAAGGGATTGAAAAATTAACAACCAACGATTACCCAATCTATAGCGAAAGCGATGTGATTAGCCGCAATCAGTCAAACTGACCATCACCCATTGCCTGACGAATCTTTTTCATCGCATTCTTTTCTAACTGACGAATACGTTCTGCTGACACGCCATACTCATCAGCTAACTCATGCAGTGTCGACTTACCATCAGACAACCAACGCTGTACTAAAATATTACGGCTGCGCTCATCCAAATCAGACATGGCTAGCTCAAGACGGTTATTTGAATCCGCCTCCCAATTACCATTTTCAAGCATGGTAGCTGGATCGTAGCGATGATCTTCTAAGTACTGAGAGGGTGCTTGATAAGCCGCTTCATCATCGTCATCCGCTGAGGCATCAAAAGCCATATCAGATGAACTCAAACGACCTTCCATCTGGCGTACAACTTCTGGCGTTACCCCTAAATCGCTGGCAACAGACTCCACTTCCGAGTTACTAAACCAAGACAAGCTCTTCTTAGCACTACGAAGATTAAAGAACATCTTACGCTGGGCTTTAGTCGTCGCCACTTTGACAATGCGCCAGTTTTTCAAAATAAATTCGTGGATCTCAGCTTTAATCCAATGTACAGCAAAAGACACCAAGCGCACACCAACTTCTGGATTAAAGCGTTTTACCGCTTTCATCAAGCCGACGTTGCCTTCTTGGATTAAATCACCTTGCGCTAATCCGTAGCCTGAATAACTTTTTGCGATATGAACAACAAATCGTAAATGAGACATGACCAGCGTACGGGCTGCTTCTAAGTCCTCTTTATAATAAAGACGTTCCGCCAGCGCCTTTTCTTCATCGGCCGACAAAATTGGAATTGTGCTAACTGCCTGTATGTACGATTCAAGGTTCTGACCTGGAATCATCATATCTATAGGCTGCAGAGCTTTACCCATCTCTATTTCCACCTCTGTAGATTCATGCTTAATGTAGATTGATACTAGCAAGTTAATCTTGCTTATGTGTGACAAAAATGTGGATAAATATGCTTTTAAGTATAAATTTAAACCGACATTCCCTCAACTCTCTACAGCTCAATGTTGGCAATATGGCGGTTAACGGCTATCCATGCACCGCTTATGCCAACGAATGCACTAATAGTTAAACACAAAACGATCTCATCTGCATTAAATGTCTGCAGTTTAAAATGCGAACCATACAGTTCAATCAAACGCTCAGCAGGAGCGCTTACCCACCAGCTTAATATGAGAATGCACAGACTGGCAAAAAAGCCACCCAACACTCCAAACCACAACCCCATGTATAAAAAGGGTCGGCGAATATAACTGTCTGTGGCCCCAACCAACTTCATCACCAGCACTTCATCACGCCGACTCTCCACGGCCATACGAATGGTATTACCAACAATCAGTAGCACTGCCACAATCAACAATATTGATAACGCATAAGCCAAACGCTGCCCAAAACTCAAGATGTTAGCCAGGCGCTCCAACCATTGGGCGTCTAACACAGCATTTTGCACTTCTCCTTGTGCCGCTAATTGTTTACGTAATGTTTCTAATGCCGGTAAGGTTTGCTCAGATACCACTATTTTCGGGATGACCTTCAGCACAATC
Organism: Marinomonas sp. 63XJN7_7_ISO-PGPR-S23-202; assembly: GCF_056173505.1. NCBI lineage: Bacteria > Pseudomonadati > Pseudomonadota > Gammaproteobacteria > Oceanospirillales > Oceanospirillaceae > Marinomonas > Marinomonas sp. 63XJN7_7_ISO-PGPR-S23-202. Next base: position 5,001,556 of record NZ_CM149677.1, read on the forward strand.
GGCAAAGGGTTCCCCTGTAAGGAGGACAACAGCTGAGTGTAGCCACTCCAACGCTCAAAGTCCCTCAAACCTTCTTCTTTTGATATATAGTCTACTGACGCCACATCCGGTCGTGCCGACAGTCGATGCGATAAAGCCAGTGCCTGGGTATCATCTACCTGTGGAAATAAATACAGGGTAATCGCCGATTGCTTATCCCAATTATTGGTAATCGATTGTACGTTCTTGAGGAGTACATACAAACTGCCAGGCAGTGTCAAAGCGATAGCAATCACCATCACCGTCATCACGCTTGCTAACGGGTAGTTCAACAAGCGCATTGAGCTTTCCGTCAGAGTGTTTTGATGCTGACGTAAATACAGTTTTAAACTAAACGAAGATCGTTTTGACCAACGATGCTTGGTGGCCTTAACCGACTGACGGGTGGCGCCACGGCGAGTGTTTTTTTGTGGCATTTAAGCAAACCCTCCATCGTTTACCATGCGTCCTTGGTTCAAGGTCAACACTCGATGACGCATTCGCGCCACCAGTGCCAAATCATGGCTAGCCACTAACACCGTCACACCGACGTTATTAAACTCTTGGAAAAGGTTCATAATTTCCGCCGATAATTTAGGGTCAAGGTTACCCGTTGGCTCGTCTGCAAGCAGTAATTGAGGTTTATTAACGACCGCACGAGCAATGCCAATTCGTTGCTGTTCACCGCCGGATAAAGCCATTGGATTGTATTTTTCTTTTCCCAACAATCCCACCTTATCCAACGCCGCACGAACCCGCTTGGCGGTTTGCTCAGGATCCGCTCCACTCACCTGTAAAGGCAGCGCTACATTGTGAAACACGCTACGATCAAACAACAGTTGGTGATTTTGAAAGACCACACCAACACGGCGACGATGATAAGGAATGGCTCGGCGACTCAAGGTGCGAAGATCCACGCCATCCACAAGAATTTGGCCCGATGTTTGACGCTCAATCATCATCATGAGTTTCATTAAAGTGCTTTTTCCCGCACCAGAATGACCAGTAAGAAACGCCATTTCACCCTGTCTTAAGTGAAAACTCACTTGTGACAATGCTTCTTGCCCGCTGTCATACTTTTTGCCAACTCGCTGAAATTCGATTTCCACGCTGTCAATATTTCCTTTTTCACCGTTACACTATGACCGCATACGCGACATTATGACCATAGAAGCGTCGCCACTACATAGTAAAGAAGTTATTCATTCTTGCTATCGTTTTCTCTCTTACTCACTATCAAATAAAGCGTCTACAAACTCTTGAGCAACAAAAGGACGTAAATCATCCACTTGCTCCCCGACACCGATATAACGAATCGGTAAACCAAACTGTTTGGCAATAGCAAAGATAATTCCACCTTTCGCTGTACCATCGAGCTTCGTTAAAGTAATCCCTGTCACACCGACCGCCTCGGTAAAAAGCTTCGCTTGGCTGAGCGCATTTTGCCCCGTGCCGGCATCCAATACCAACATCACTTCATGGGGTGCCCCGACATCCAATTTTTTCATCACACGAACCACTTTTGATAGTTCATTCATCAAATTGGCTTTGTTCTGCAAGCGACCAGCCGTATCGGCGATAACCACATCTACCCCTTTGGCTTTCGCCGATTCAATGGCATCGTAAATAACCGACGCCGAATCCGCTCCTGTATGTTGCGCCACGACAGGCACATTATTGCGTTCGCCCCAAACTTGCAACTGTTCTACCGCCGCGGCACGAAACGTATCACCAGCCGCTAACATCACACTTTTGCCTTCTGCTTGATATTTTTTCGTCAACTTACCAATGGTGGTGGTTTTACCAACCCCGTTCACGCCCACCATTAGAATAACAAAAGGGCCATCCTTTTTGGTCGGATCAAGTGCTTTTTGTGAGCCACTCAGAATATCGCTCATTTCGCCTTTTAAGCTGTTTAATAGAGCATTCGAATCTTTTAACTCTTTACGACTGTGCTTTTCCGTTAGACCATCAATCAAGGATTTCGTCGCATCAATCCCTACATCGGCAACCAATAATTGTGTTTCTAGCTCTTCTAACAGATCATCGTCGACTTTTTTACTGCCCACCAAAATAGAAGATAATCCGCCACCTAACCCTTGTCGGGTACGCGATAGTCCAGACTTAATACGCTGCGACCAAGAAAGCGTAGAAACCTTTTCCTCTTTTTCTGTTTGAAGAGGGGGCTGCTCTATTGCTTGCTCTTCTTCAACCGAAGCCACTACACTGGTTTGTTCATTCGAAGAGGACACGTCGGATTCTATACTGGCTTCACTTACCTGCTCATCAGTAGACGTTGTATGTACTGATGCTTCTGAGCTTGGTTCGGATACGGCTTCTGATTGTGTATCTGTACCCTTTTTTTGCTCAGATCGTTTTCTTGCACTCATTTGCCTTAGTACACGGCGGCGCACAACCACGGCAATAATCACCAATATTGTGCCAATAGCCATCGGAGCATAGCGGGCATACTCCCCCAAATACGGCGTTAAAAAAGCAATGAACTGATTAACAAATTCCATCAAATTAATCTCTTATATGTAGACTGATGCGGTTTGCACCAGTGAAGTGCTATTATTCATATAGAAGCCAGATAAGTTGGCCCTAGAAGCGGTGATTTTATCATCATTCCGATTAGCAAGCAGGTCTAGTTTTATGGAAAATTACCCAATATCTGTCTTTACAATGGTCCCTTATGTTTAACAGTCAAAAGCCTCTTTTCAGTAAACCCGTGCTGGCCGGCATTATGATTTTTTCCACCTTGGCCATTTGGGCTCTCAATTCCACCGCTCCCAAGCCAATAACTTATCCGAAAATGGCCATCGAAACATGGCAGACGGATTCAGGTATACCCGTCGTATGGCTCACTCAAGACGATTGGAAAGGCAGCAATAAACTCAACATTGCCCTGTCTTTCAACGCACCAGAGCATAATCTTGCGTTAACCGATGCGACTTTATCCATGATGCTCGATGACCCCTTACCTTTAATCAGCTCGACCATCAACCAACGTTTATCCCCCCTGACCGCCAGTGTCAGCAGTGGTTATAACCATGAAGGGCAGACGCTGTATATTACGGCCAATAGCACCTCCTCTTTTCTCAAACCGACTTTAAATATACTGACTCAGTGGCTAACACACCCCATGTTTAAGGCCCTGTCTTTTTATCGCTGGCAACGTATTAATGACCCAGATCTGTCCGCTTTGTTCACAATGCAACAAGCGCTGTTTCTTCCGGTCAGCCGCTCCACTGAAACACCCGCAGAGAAAAGCTATGCTCAATTAAAAAAGCAGGTAACCAGAGAACAAGTCACCGATTATTATCACCAACTCACCCAGCATGTTAGCCGTATTACCCTTGTTGGAAATATGGACAAAGCAACAAAGCAAGCCGTTATCGCAAGTTTGAATCGCATTACCCAGCATTTTCGGCGTACACCTTCTCTGTCTCCCCTGTCATTCAAGGTCAACCCCCATAGCCATGTCTTAGGCAAGGAAGAAGCACAGCAAGGCCTGACTCAACAAGGCATCGCCCTCAGGCCGCTTCGCTCAGTCCAAGATTGGATTAGCTTACAATTATGGGGAGCAAATATAATCGATACTCTTAACAAACAAAACACCACACAATATGCCCAACTCAATTTCATCTTATCGCCACGGCTCCCTTGGGCTTGGTGGCGAGTACAACATAGTCAAGAGACTAAGACACTTCCTCTTGCCCATATGAAGGATGCCATTAACACGGAAACACTTCCCTCTGTTACCGAGAACAAGCATTTTAAAACCCTGTTCACGTCTTTTCAGCAACAGCTTAACAAACGGTCTCACTCACCTGACTGGTGGATAAAAATGGCAACCGAAGTGACGCCACCTAACAGTGCATTGACGCCATCAGACTTTGCGAAACACTACCAAAATGCCATCGATACCTTCACGCAAAAAAACTATCAAGCAGCACTGAAATACCTATTTATTACCTCCTCTTATCAAGAAAATCAGGTTACACCATGAACAAAAAGCCCGGTAAAAAAACCACTAAGACCAGCCAAAAATCCACGGCAAAATTGCGCATTATTGCCGGTGAGTGGCGCTCCCGGCAGCTGCCTATTCCTGATATCGAAGGCTTGCGCCCTACGCCAGATCGCGTGCGTGAAACCTTATTTAATTGGATAAATCATTTCGTCCCTGGCGCACAATGCGCGGACCTATTTTGTGGCTCTGGTGCCCTCGGTCTAGAAGCCCTGTCACGGGGTGCTAAAAGCACGCTGTTTGTGGACAATTCAAAGGTGGTGATACGGCAAATGCAAGTCAACCTAGACACCTTGAAAGCTCAGAACGCAAAGGTTATTCAACAGAACACTAAAGACTTTTTAATGGAAGCGACTCCCATACCGATGGATTTGATCTTTCTAGACCCTCCTTTCCGGAAAGACTGGATGTCGCAGATTGTGCCTCTCTTGGACAAAGGCTGGCTGGCAGATCACGCGATGGTGTACATTGAAATGGAAAAAGAAGCCACACTGCCACCCTTACCCGATCATTGGACGCTACTAAAAGAAAAAGCCGCTGGGCAATTAGTTTACCGTTTATTCGACATCAATAAGCACCATTAACCAGTACCATAGATCAACGATAACACACGGCATTCTTAATGATTTTATCGAGCCTCAGGACATCATGGCAGCAGGTCATGAAGTACTGAGGTTATAATCAGGAAGTATTCGCCCTTCCATCAATAGGTTTAATGACCTCATTGTCTGTGCAATGCCCCCTATCAGTGCAACCTTACACAACCTCATCCACGATTCTTTTTATCAATAACACATAACACAACGTGCACAAAACTTGCATAAACAAAGTATCGTTTCTTAACTAAACCGACGACACCGCTCAGTCAAAGAGCAATCCGTCGATTCATTGCTATATGGAAGGACACTATGCTTAGCAACCTCACGTTCCGCACCAAATTACTTTTGTTGCTCATCACTGTTATTTTCGGCTTTGCCATTGTGACCTTTGTGGCCATGCAAGGTTCAGCATCCCAAAACGCCGCCAACGAGCACTTAAGAACCTTGTCGAAAATACAACACTCGAACGATGCACTGAGCATCAATATGCTGGAAATCGCCGATCAACTTCGCGATTTAGACGATAAACGCTACCCAGATTACCTCTCAACCCTTAATCAACAGATCAAAGAAAACAATAAGGTTATCCAAACCAATATTGAACGCAGTCAATCTTCCGAGCTGAAGGCCATTTTAAAAAGCACACAGACAGACCTTAACCACTATAGCAGTGCTCTGCTCAACCTTGCCAAAAAACGTCATATTATAGGCTTTGATGCAAACTCTGGCTTGCGCGGTAAAATTGATCAAATGGGGAGCAAAATCGCGCAAGACATTCACTCCTTGAGCTTATTACGCCGTGAGTTCACCAATGTGCGTAGAGCCGAAGCCAGCTACTTATTCGGCCCCTCCCAAGAATATCTCGACCAGTTCAACACAAGTTATGATCGACTCAATACTCGTTTTAACAACTTTGGCTTTGAAGACACGTATGGCAAAGAGGCTCAGGTCTATCATGATGCCGTTATTCAATACGGTAAAGAATACGCCTCTCTAGATGCTGCCGATAGCGCCTTCTCTAAACAAAAAGCCCAATTTAATAAGAGCCAACTCGCGACCGCCAAGCTCATTAAGAACATTGTTCTTAATGCAGAAGAAAATGCCAAGCGACATTCGCAGCAAGCCAACATCAGCTTATGGATAGTCAGCATAGTGGTCCCACTCATCGTGGCATTATTGATCATGAGCATAGGCCGCAACGTTCGTAACATATTAAAACGTATTATGAACGATTTAATTAAAATAAAAGCGGGTGACATGACGGCCAAGTCAGTTGTCAACGAACGTCGTAATGATGAATTTGATTCACTCAGCTTCTCTTTAAACGAAATGACACAGGGCCTTGATCATGTATTGAAAGAAGTGGTCAACACCACCGATACCGTCAACGACATGGCAACAGACATCAGTGGCACAATAGGGGAAATAGCCAACAGTAATCGGGGAATTAATAACAGAACCCAATCTCTCGCCAGCGCCACAGACGACATTTCCAAGCGCATTACCCAACTTTCAACCACCACAGATACGCTACGCACCCACTCCAGTGAAACCTATGAATCGGCAAAAATGGGCTCGCAAACCATACGAATGGTACTCGACAACCTGAAGACCACCATCAACGTGGTCAATTCCACAGGCGACCAACTGAACGAATTAGGACGTTTATCGAACAATATCGATAATGTTATCGGCATGATTAACGATCTTGCGAGCCAAACTAACTTATTAGCCTTAAATGCGGCGATAGAAGCGGCTCGCGCTGGTGAAGCAGGAAGAGGCTTCGCCGTCGTGTCGGATGAAGTTCGTTCCCTAGCGGAAAAAACCGTGGATGCGACCGCTAAGATCACCGATATTGTTAATGTTATCCAGACCTCTACCCAAGGTGCTATTTCTACCATGGCAAGCGGTCAAGACAGCTTAAAAGTCATTGAGGAAAACGGCAGCAAAGCGGAAACGGCCATTCATACCATCGAATCCAAAGCCCTAACCAGCTCCCAATCGGCCGACTCAATGGCCTCAGACATTCAGGATGTCGCCAGCACGGCAATTCAAATGAGCACCGAGATGGATACCATTGCTCAGCAACTCAGCCATGATACAGGCTCCATTGAGACCCTCGCAGACAAAACGCAAAGCATTAAAACGTCTGCAGCGGAATTATCCAACAAAACGAAGGTCTTTACGTTGAGTTAAACAGGTACTTTAAGCAAAGCCAGCAGGTACCTAAAAACACCGCTTCGATGACAAATGTCCAGCACCACTTATCATAGAAGCGGTTTTTCATCACACTCTCTTGATGGGGCTGGCGTCAACCGCTAGACTGTTGCTCCATTATTCATAAGATGAATCCCCCTATTTTCACGGGACGTCGATTTATTTCACTAGGACAAATATAAAGCCTATGCCGGACACTCTTCCAGCCAACTCCGTTGGCGTAGTTGTGCCACAAATCGCGCAATTCGATACTCCGCTGACGCTTTCTTGCGGCCAAACCTTATCCAGCTATCAATTAGTTTATGAAACGTATGGCGAACTAAACCAACAGGCATCTAATGCCATTTTGATCTGCCATGCATTAAGTGGCGATCACCATGCTGCTGGCTACCATGATATGTCAGACAAAAAACCTGGTTGGTGGGATTCTGCCATTGGCCCAGGCAAAGCCATTGATACTAAACAATTTTTTGTTGTGAGCTTAAACAACCTTGGAGGCTGTTGTGGCAGTACAGGCCCCACCTCAATTAATCCTGAGACCAATCAGATATGGGGCGCGCATTTCCCCATTGTCACCGTAGAAGATTGGGTGGAAAGCCAAGCCCGCTTAGCAGATCGGTTGGGAATACACACCTTCGCTGCTATCGTGGGTGGCAGTTTAGGTGGGATGCAGGTACTAGAATGGAGCATCCGTTTTCCTGATCGGTTAAAAGCCGCCGCCATCATCGCGTCCGCCCCCAAACTCTCGACACAAAACATTGCTTTTAACGAAGTCGCCCGTCAATCCATTCGTCGTGATCCTGAATTTCACGATGGCAACTACCTTGATCAAGAGACAATTCCCACCAATGGCCTTGGATTGGCCCGCATGCTGGGTCACATTACCTATTTGTCCGATGATGCCATGGGGGCCAAGTTTGGTCGGCAAATGCGCCATGATGCTTACCAGTATAACTACGACATTGAATTCGAAGTAGAAAGCTATCTGCGTTACCAAGGCGAGGCCTTTACCAAGCGTTTCGATGCCAATACCTACATGTTAATGACAAAAGCACTCGACTACTTTGACCCAGCCGCCCAAACCAATGGCGATTTAGCCGCCGTATTGAGTCGAGCTCAGTGCGAATTTTTACTCGTGTCCTTCACCACGGATTGGCGCTTTGCCCCAGAACGCAGCGAAGAAATTGTCAATGCCTTAGTCAAAGCGGGTAAACATGTTTCCTATGCCAAAATCGAAGCAGATGGAGGGCACGACGCGTTTTTATTCCCCATTCCTCGATACATGAATGCGCTCAGCAGTTTTTTGACGCGAGTCGCCAAGCGCTTAACAATGGAGGGCAAATAAGATGCGTTCTGATTTAGAGATGATCGATGAATGGATTCAGCCCAATACCCGTGTACTGGACTTAGGCTGTGGCCCTGGTGAATTATTACAACACCTAATTGGTGATAAGCAGGTACACGGCTATGGTCTGGAGATTGATCCAGATAACCTGAATATCTGTATCGAAAAAGGGATTCCCGTATTGGAGCAAAATATCGACGAAGGCCTACATAACTTTGAGGATCAAAGTTTTGATCTCGTCGTTATGACCCATGCCTTGCAACAATTTCGTCGCCCTGATTTACTCCTTGACGAAATGTTACGCATTGGCAAAGAATGCATCATTACCTTCCCAAATTTCGGTCATTGGCGTAACCGTATCCATCTTGGCCTCAAAGGGCGAATGCCAGTCTCTGATTTCTTACCCTATAATTGGTACGATACGCCCAACATACACTTTTGTACATTTCATGATTTTGAACGTCTTTGTCATGAGAAAAACATCAAAATTCTGCGCTGGGCGGCGGTGGATGGGCAACTAAAAGATCACTGGTGGATTCGCTCCATGCCCAATATCTTTAGTGAAACCGCCGTTTTTCATGTTAGTCGCTAATAAGCCAATGCACTAGGTTAAAGGCGGCATTAAGTCGCCTTTTTTATCCAAAACACATCGACAAGCTTAGCCGTCGAGAAACCTAAGCCGTCATTTTACCTAAGGGGAACCAGGATGAGTCAAACCATCGTCTTAGCCAGCAACAACACAGGCAAGATCAAAGAATTTAATGCCCTGCTTAGCCATGTGGGTTTCGACGTAAAACCGCAGAGCGAATTTAATGTACAAGATGCCGATGAAACAGGGTTAAGCTTTATCGAAAATGCCATTTTAAAAGCACGACATGCGTGTGTTCATACCGGGCTACCCGCCTTAGCAGACGACTCTGGCATTGAAGTAGATTATCTAAAGGGCGCACCAGGTATCTATTCTGCGCGCTTTGCTGGGGATCATGGCAACAGCGCAGCCAACAATGCGTTATTACTCAAAAAGCTTGAGGGAGTGCCTGACTTTGAGCGAACGGCACGCTTTCACTGCGTATTAGCCTACCTAAGACACAAGGATGATCCAACCCCCTTGGTGTTTCACGGTATTTGGGAAGGACGCATTGTCACCGACCCAGAAGGCCAAGAAGGTTTTGGCTACGATCCTTTATTCTATGTACCTGAATGTGGCTGCAGTGCCGCAAGTCTTCCGAAAGAGATTAAAAACCAAATCAGCCATCGAGCCAAAGCGCTAAAGCAGCTGCTCTCGGCTTTTCAAGAGATGCCAACCCGCTTATGAGCCAACTCACGACCCCCTTGCCGCCACTGAGTCTCTACATACACTTACCCTGGTGTGTACGCAAATGCCCTTATTGCGATTTTAACTCACATCAGGCCGATCGTTTTGGGCAAGACGGTAAGTTGCCAGAGCAAGCCTATCTAAAACAATTATTAGCCGATTTGGACGCCGATTTACCCTATGTAGCAGGACGCACCATTCAAACGGCCTTTATTGGTGGTGGCACCCCCAGTTTGATGAGCGAAGATTTTTACTATCACTTAATGGATGCCTTAAGAGACAAGCTCTCTTGGGCAGACAACGCCGAAATCACCATGGAAGCGAACCCTGGCACTTTTGAGCAAGAAAAGTTTCGCCATTTTCGTCAAGCAGGCATCAACCGTCTTTCAATTGGCATACAAAGCTTTCAACCAAACCTGTTGAAAACCCTAGGAAGAATCCACAACCGTGAAGAAGCCATTCAGGCTGTGGATAAGTCCCGTCTAGCCGGGTTCGATAATATCAACTTGGATTTGATGCACGGTTTGCCTGACCAAAGTCTGGAAATGGCCATGGATGACCTTTCGTTAGCCATACAATTAGATCCCGAGCATCTTTCTTGGTATCAGCTCACCATCGAACCCAATACAGAGTTTTATCGTCGTCCGCCCACTCTCCCTGAGGACAATACCCTTTGGGGCATTCAAGATGCAGGACAGGCCAAATTGGACAAGCATGGTTATAGCCAATATGAGGTGTCAGCAAACGCCAAAACCAATTATCAAGCTCGACACAATGTCAATTATTGGCGTTTTGGGGATTATTTGGGCATCGGAGCGGGTGCCCATGGCAAGCTAACGTTAAGTAATGGTCAAATATTTCGTACACGAAAGACTCGACACCCAAATCACTATCTGAACACCTTGCCAGAGACTTTAGTCATTAAAGAGGCCATTGAACAAGAAGACCGGCCGCTCGAATTTATGATGAACCGCCTACGCTTATTTGAAGCCTTCGATTTGCAGGAATATCAACACTATTGCGATCAATCTATCCCTGAAAGCCTGACCAAAGCCTGTGAAATCGCCGTAAAAAAAGGCTTTTTACATGAAAAGGACTGGCAGCAACGTCGTATCCAGACCACCGAAAAAGGCAAACTTTTTCTCAACGAATTCCTCGAACTCTTCTTACCTTAAAAGCGCCTTTTTGTCATATTAGTTTGACATCTAAGTAAATTCATGTAAATCTTAGCCGCATATCTAGGTGGACAACAATTGCTCCACCTAATTGTTTGGAAAGAGTATTTTATCCGCTCTTCACTGTCGCATTAATCGAAAAGCAAACTGCTATAGGCCTTTGCCATCAAAGCAAAGGGGAAAATAGAACCGTTCTTGTCGCATAAAGAACAAATCATTCCGACTATTTGTCTAACATTACAGTGTTAAACATTAAAAAAGCTAGTGTGTTCGTTTAAGCAAGTTCGACGTGTCAATTTAATTCGGGAGAATTTTATGAGTAAGAATGTGCCGGACAATGGCCGGCTGGAATACAATACCTCCTACAAAGTGGGGCAAGACAATATTCGCTTTTTAGGAATGGATATCCTTAATCCGGTCTTTAGTACCAGTGCACTGATCATCCTTGCCTTTATCATTGGAACTATCATATTCCCTGAGGAAGCAAAGTCTGTTTTGCTGGGCGCAAAGGGTTGGTCTATTGCTAACTTTGACTGGTTTTTCATGATTGCAGGCAACATTTTCGTTATATTTTGTATTGGTTTAATCCTATCCCCCCTAGGTAAAATACGCTTAGGTGGTATGGATGCAAAACCTGAACACTCCACCATTACCTGGTTTTCTATGCTATTTGCCGCAGGTATGGGGATTGGTTTGATGTTTTGGAGTGTGGCAGAGCCTGTTGGCTATTATACCGATTGGTATGGCACACCTCTAAACGTCAAGCCAGATACACCAGCCGCTGCGAAGCTCGCTCTTGGGGCAACCATGTTCCATTGGGGTCTTCACCCATGGGCCATTTACGCAGTTGTTGCTTTATCTCTTGCGTTCTTTGCCTACAATAAAGGCTTACCTCTTACCATTCGTTCTGCTTTTTATCCTCTTTTAGGCGAGCGTGTCTGGGGGGGACTTGGCCACGGCATTGATGTCCTTGCGGTAATTGCCACCATATTTGGTTTAGCCACCTCCCTAGGTTTAGGTGCGCAGCAAGCCTCCAGTGGTTTGAACTTTCTCTTTAATATCCCAGATACACTGACCACCCAAATTGTTGTTATCTGTGGTGTTACCAGTGTCGCAATCTTCTCTGTGGCAAGAGGTCTTGAAGGTGGTGTGAAGCTACTCAGTAACATCAACATGTTGCTTGCTGCCGTCTTTGCCATATTCATTATCATAGTAGGTAACACTGGCGCGATCTTTGGTTCTATCGGAACTATTTTCGTCAGCTATGTAGAAAACATCATTCCACTAAGTAACTGGATTGATCGTACTGACCAAACTTTCTACCATGGCTGGACCGTGTTCTACTGGGCTTGGTGGATTTCTTGGTCTCCATTTGTTGGTATGTTTATCGCGCGCGTTTCCCGTGGCCGTACTGTTCGCCAATTCTTAACCGCTGTATTGCTTGTTCCTACCGTTGTTTCCATGGTGTGGATGGCGACCTTCGGTGGTTCCGCTATTGCACAAATTGAAAATGGTGTAGGCGCCTTAGCGGGCGGTTTGACAAGTGTCTCCCTAGCCATGTTTCAGATGCTACAGAATCTACCTCTGACATCCATTACATCCTTCATTGGTATTGTTCTTGTCTTGGTTTTCTTCGTGACATCTTCCGACTCAGGGTCATTGGTTATCGATGGTATCACCGCTGGCGGTAAAACCGATGCGCCATTAGTACAACGTGTCTTCTGGGCAGTGTTAGAAGGTGTTATAGCGATTGCCTTGCTAGTCGGTGGTGGTAAAGATGCACTCTCTGCCATTCAAGCTGCAGCGATTACCACAGGCCTTCCTTTTACCTTGCTCCTGCTCATTATGTGTATTGGCTTGCTGAAGGGACTAAGAGGCGACCTTGTGTTGTACAAACAGGCCTAGAAAAAGTCACTATATCTAGTTCACTGAATCAATAGGAGTGGTATTAACCACTCCTATTTTTTTGTGAATTGTTTTTCTCACCTAAGTCTTTTAGAATACATGGCCTCTTAGGGGAGTAATCGGCTTTGCCATTGTGCAAAGATTCTTTGTCAACATAATTGAGCCTCATGCTCATGGCAAAGAAGTTTGAACACCGTCGTTCGAATTGATGAGACTTAAGACAGTAACTTGGCTCAGGTGGGCACAGGTTGTTGTCTTTCGTTTGTCGCCCACCTAGGATCTGCATAATGGAAGCCATACTGACTTCAATATCAACCGTTGCTCTTGCTGAAATGGGCGACAAAACGCAACTACTTGCCTTGTTTCTTGCCGCACGATTTCCGTCTAAAACCGCGATCATTCTTGGTATGTTATTCTCAACCATATTCAATCACGCCCTATCGGCCTGGTTTGGTGTTGAAGTTGCCAACTGGATCCCTGGCGAGTGGGTCAATTGGGTGATAGGGTTAAGCTTTATCGCGGTGGGTCTCTGGCTATTAGTACCAGATAAAGACGACAGTGAAGAAGGCGGACTACTGAAATACGGTGCTTTTGTGGCCACCTTTGCGCTCTTCTTTCTCGCAGAAATTGGCGATAAAACTCAAATCGCGACTGTCATATTAGCCGCTCACTATGGCTCTGTGCTTCCGGTATTAATCGGTTCAACCATTGGCATGATGCTCGCGAATGTACCAGTTGTGTTTGCGGGTAACTGGATTATGGAGCGTATCAACCCCGTTCTAACACGTCGCTTGGCCTGCTTATTATTTATTATAATGGGCATGCTGACCATAATATCGCCTATGCTTTAACGCTTAATCAAATAAAAAGGAACCACTTATGGACGTCGAATTAACGGAAATAGTCGAAGCGCTTTGTCAACATGCTCCGTTTAACGAAATTGCCGATGATCCTAGCCTCAATGACATGGTCAAAGAGGTCGAGATACAGTACGTACGTACTGGGGAATGGGTTATTGAAAGAGGCACGTTAAACAACACACTCTTCTTTATTCGCAGTGGTGCAGTGGAAGTGCTCAACAAAAGCGGTAAGTTAATTCGACGTATGAATGAGGGTGAGCTGTTCGGTTATGGCTCTCTGCTGCGTGGTGGGAAATCATCCCAGTCTATGCGCGCCATAGAAGACAGTCTGTTTTACCGCATTCCAGCTCGCTGGTTCCTAAAACTGTATGAAGAAAGCGATACCTTCTCCGACTTTTTCGAGCTTGATAGAGAGACTCGACTGAAAGCGGCGATGAATTCCCAAACCTCCGATGTCTCCTTAATGACCTGTCCAATCAAAAGCTTATTACGCCGGGATCCGATTGGCATTGATGTGGCTGAAAGTATACGCCAAGCCGCGCAAATGATGACGGAGCATCGCGTCTCCAGTTTATTGATCATGGAAAACGAGCAACTAGTGGGCATTGTCACCGATCGCGACTTACGCACCCGCGCCGTTGCCGAAGGATTAGCCTATGACACGCCCATCAAAGCCATCATGACCAAAAATCCAACCGTTATGGACAGTGGTGACTACGCAGCAGAGGCCGTGCTGAAAATGATGGAGCTAAACATTCACCATATCCCCATCGTCAAAGACCACAAAACCATTGGCGTACTCAGCACGGGGGATATTATCCAAAAAGAAAGTCACGGCAGTATCTACTTGATCAGTGACATTTTAAAACAAACTGACATTGACGGGTTAAAAGCCATCAGTCGCAAAATGACGCATACCTTTACCCAGTTGGTCGTGGCGGACGCGAATACCCAGATGATAGGTAATGCGATGTCCCACATTGGCACGGCGTTTGTTAAACGCTTACTACAACTGGGCGAAGAGCAGCTTGGTAAACCACCTGTCCCCTATTGCTTTATTGCCCTAGGATCCCAAGCGCGAGAAGAGCAAACCATAAAGACCGATCAAGACAACGCCATCATTTTAAGTAATCGCTACGACCCAGAAAAACACGGCGAGTATTTTGAACAATTAAGCAACTGGGTCTGCCAAGGCTTGGATCAGTGTGGTTATCCTCTGTGTACAGGCGATGTCATGGCATCTAATACGCTTTGGCGACAACCATTAAGCGTCTGGAAGAACTATTTTAGTGAGTGGATTCAAGAACCCAAGGCAGAGGCCTTATTGCATTTGTCCATTTTTTTCGACCTACGCGGTATCTATGGCGATAAATTATTAGCCAATGAACTTAATAAACACATTCGCCAAGAAGCGAAAAATCATTCAGGCTTCCTGTCTTATATGGCACGTAACGCCAATCAGCGTAAACCCCCTTTAGGATTTTTCCGTCAATTCGTTCTTGATGGCGAAGGTAAACAGTCGCGCACTTTTAACCTAAAGGAACGTGGCATTGCGCCGATTATCGACATCGTTCGGGTACATGCCCTCGCCTGTGGCAGCGACAAGCTCAATACCATTGAACGCATCGCCGACATAGAAGCGGCAAAACTCTTACCCGACGGGCGTGCAAGAGACCTCGCCTTAGCTCTAGAAATGATTGGTATGGTGCGGATTAGTAGCCAAAAAGATCAGATCGAAAATGGCGAGGTGCCGACCAATCATGTCAACCCAGAGCTTTTGTCTTCCTTTGAGAAGCGCCACCTGCGGGATGCTTTTCACATTGTCTCTCGCCAACAAGAGTTCATTAAATTCCGTTATGCAGGGAAACGCAGTTAAATGCCAAATCAAGTAATGCAATTCATGAAAACGGGGTCGAAAGCGACGCCCCCTAAAGATTGGCAAGCCATGTTTCGGGATTGGGCACAAGAGGCACCAGAAGGGCCACTCAAGCGCTACTATGAAGCCGGAACAATTGCCATGGATACGCCCTTAAAAGATGTCCCCATGCTGGCTTTGGACCTAGAAACTACGGGCTTAGACTCACGTACAGATGAGATTATTAGTGTGGGCAGCGTGCCAATGGATCATCGTATTATTCGCTGCAATGGTTCAGGTTACTGGATGGCAAAACCGGAATGCTCACTTAACCCAGAGTCCGTCACCATCCACGAAATTACGCATACGGAGTTGGAAGAAGCGCCTCGGCTTCATCATATTTTCGAGAACATACTCGAGGCCCTCAGTAATAAAGTCGTGGTCGTCCATTGTGTCGCCATAGAGCGACAGTTTTTATTAGAAGCCTCTCTCAAAATATACGGTTTTCCTCTGTATTTCCCTGTCCTTGATACCATGGATATTGAGCGCAAGTATCATACGAAACTCCCTTGGTGGAAGCGAATAATAGGGAAAAAACCATCGTTACGTTTAGATGCTTGTCGCCAATACTACCATTTACCTCGCTACAAAGCGCACCACGCGCTAACGGATGCCTTATCCTCTGCGGAGCTGCTGCAAGCGCAAATCGCCTATCACATGGACGCAACGAACGATCCGGTGTCTAAGTATTGGCTTTAATCACCATATGTCCTTGTCAAGACTGACTCTCGACCAGGGCACGAATGGGCATAAAAGCTAAGCCGATAGCGAGCGGACCAAGGTTTTTGGACAGCTTTCACGGATGATTAACTCCGTTTCCAACACCACATCTTTGGTTTCTCTTAGTCCCAAAAAGACTTGCGCCGCTATTCGGCCTTTCTCCACGGTTTGTTGATGCACAGTGGTAATGGAAGGGTGAAAGTTCTCACTCTCAGAAATACCGTCGAAACCGACTACCTGAAGGTCTTCTGGCACTCTCAAACCCATTTGCAATGCCGCTTGTACCGCCGCAATGGCAATACGGTCACTCATGCATAAGAGTAACTGTGGACGGTCAGCCATTGTCAATGCTTCGCGCGCCGCTTGGTAAGCCATCTTGTGTGTATTTTGCGGAATATTCCAAATGCGTTCATAAGGTACGTTTAAACCATGCTCATCAAGGGCATCAAAGTAACCACGTAAACGTTGAATCGAAATCGATGCGGACACATCAAACAACTCATCCTCTTGCACACGACAGACACGGTCTGTATCTAATAGACTCAAACCAAGAATGGCGACACTCTTAGGACGATGGGAGAGAGCATGAACGGCAATCTCGTAAGCCCCTTTGTAGTTTTCAACATTGACCGAAGTGGTGCCAGGAATAAAACTATCCACGGTAATAATGTTTTTGTTGGGCATTAACCAAGGCGCATTACTGCATTGCTGAGGTCTATGACCATACACGACGAAGCCATCTACCATAGACGATTGCATACGACTTTGTGCATCTTGAGGTTCGTGGTCATGAACAGATAATAACAACATATTGTAGTCATTATCCTGGAACACTTCGGCCATGCCTTGCAAAAATTGATTCGCCACAGGATCTGTTAAGCTATAACTTAAATAGTCCGACAATACGATACCAACAATCCCAGTACGCCCCGTTCGTAAACTGCGCGCCGCCGCATTAGGGCCAAAATACCCCATTTTCTCGCAGGCTTCGAGAATACTATCGCGAAGCTTGGCAGATAACTGATCGGGGCGATTAAAGGCGTTGGAAATCGTAGCAGTCGAGACGTTTAGTGCCTTTGCCACATCCTTTAGCGTTAATTTTTTTAATTGTTTTTTCATACAACACTCTCAAGACACGGGCCTATCGCAATGCATGACCGATTAACAGCTTGGTTCCTCTCCTCCCACGAGCCGTCTTTTTGATAGAAAAGACGGCATCACACAACTAAGAGGTAAGGCACGCAAAGGCCTTATTTTATTATTGTTATTTAACATTTACCCTTTATCTTACTGGGATACCACAGCGTAGTACGCTTGATACGCAGGCAAGATTAACGCATTCCCCTCTAACGAGGAAACAAAACCATGGCCTTCCAGTGCATGATCGACCGCCACAGACAACTCACCCATCTGTGCCTGTCCCGTCATATTCAAGACCACCAAAACACGTTGTCCCTCATGTTCACGAATCAGAGCGATCAAATGATCATTTTTCACATCCACTATCTCAAGCTCGCCATTGATCAACGCGGGCTGTTTTTGACGCCAATGAATCAACTGACGCACCTTATGTAGCAAGGAATCGGGATCCGCTTCTTGCGCTGCCACACTTAATGGAAGGTGGCGCTCTTCCACTGGCAACCAAGGCTCAACGGTCGAAAAACCAGCTTGGTCAGTATTCTCCCACACCATTGGTGTACGACAACCGTCACGACCTTTAAAAACAGGCCATAGTGGAATGCCGTAAGGGTCCTGAATGCGCTCAAAAGGCACTTCTGCTTCCGGTAAGCCAAGCTCTTCCCCCTGATACAAACACACACTTCCACGCAAAGATAAAATCAATGCCATGGCAATCAAAGGATAGGCTTTTTGATCCTCATCCGCCCCCCAACGTGTACAAGAGCGCACCACATCGTGATTGGATAAGGCCCAACATGGCCAACCATCTCCTACAATGTTTTGCATATTACTCAATACATCCCGAATGTAATCCGGCGAATGGGGCTTATTCAACAAATCAAATGTATATGCCATATGCAGTTTATCACCGCCTGACGTATATTCGGCCATCCGTTTTAGAGGGAAGTCATCACCGATTTCCCCAACCGTTGTCGAGCCAGGAAACTCATCCATCAAAGCGCGTAAGTCTTTTAAGAAATCCAGATTCTCAGGGCGACTTAAATCATATACATGGCGCTGGTAAGTGTATGGGTTATCTTCTGGCGCCCCCATGGTTTTTGGTTCACCCGCTGGCACGGGCGGGTTATCTTCCAACCCTTGACTGTGGAAATAGAAATTAACCGTATCCAAACGGAAACCATCGACCCCTAGCTCCAACCAAAAACGCATGCAGTCCAAATGCGCTTTACGTACCTCCGGGTTATGGAAGTTCATATCAGGCTGAGACTCCAAAAAGTTATGCAAATAATATTGCAAACGTCGGCTGTCCCATTTCCATGCACTTCCCCCAAAAATCGATAGCCAGTTATTTGGTGGGGAACCATCAGGCTTTGGATCAGCCCAAACATACCAATCCGCTTTGGGATTGGTTTTATCCTGACGACTTTCCTCAAACCAAGGATGTTGATCCGATGAATGGCTGATCACCTGATCAATCATCACTTTTAGATTTAATTCATGGGCACGATCCACCAAAGCTTTAAAATCGGCTAGCGAACCAAACATCGGATCTATATCGCAATAATCAGACACATCGTAGCCAAAATCTTTCATTGGCGACGTAAAAATAGGCGATAACCAAATCGCATCCACACCAAGAGATGCCACATAATCCAATTTGCTGGTGATACCAACCAAATCGCCAATACCATCGCCATTGGCATCCATAAAACTACGTGGATAAATTTGGTAAATAATGCCGCCTTTCCACCAATTCAAATTCCGAGTCATGTCCTCTCTCCGTACCATATAAAGTTGTCTGTCATGCTTCTCCCTCAGCTTCCAGTCCAAGAAAACAGGTTCTGCTGAAGCAACGAGCCTAGAGCTAGCCTAAACGTGCGTAGGATTGCTCTTTATCATTGAATAGATGCATTTTGTCAGGCGCAGCCGCCAAATGAATTACATCACCACGCTGGGAAATTAAGGTACCCGGCTGCTTGGCAATGACCATTTCCTTGCACCCTTTCACTTGCAAATGCAGCAGAGTTGCCTCACCCAGCGATTCAACAAAGGCGACCTCTCCAGAAATAAAGCCTTGCTCTTTGCTATCAACCACACGTAAATCTTCTGGTCGAATACCAAAAAAAGCCTCTTTGGCCTGCTCACTCGCTTCGGTCACAATCGGAACTTCTACGACTTCAGAAGAAGACAGAGACACACGAGTGGATTCACCGGTTTTTTCAATACGGCATGGCACAATGTTCATGGAAGGAGAACCAATAAATCTCGCCACAAACACATTGGCAGGGTGTTCATACAATTCAAGGGGTGAACCGACTTGTTCAATGTTCCCACCAGATAATAAAACAATACGATCTGCCAAGGTCATCGCCTCAACCTGATCATGGGTAACATAAATCATGGTGGAGTCAGGCATATTGTCTTTCAGATTGGCAATTTCCATACGTGTCGCCACACGCAGTGCTGCATCCAGGTTCGACAAAGGTTCATCAAACAAAAAGACCTGTGGACTGCGAACAATGGCGCGACCAATAGCGACACGTTGTCTTTGACCACCGGACAAGGCTTTTGGCAATCGATCTAAATAAGGGGTCAATTGCAACATTTCCGCGGCTTTTCGCACCTGTTTATCAATGTCCGCTTTACTTGCTTTGGCAATCTGTAAACTGAACGCCATATTGTCATAGACAGACATATGTGGATACAAAGCATAACTCTGGAAGACCATCGCAATGCCGCGTAGTGCAGGCGGAACATCGTTCATCACCTTACCGTCAATTTCTAGCGTGCCACCAGAAATATCCTCTAAACCAGAAATCATCCTTAATAAGGTGGATTTACCACAACCAGATGGGCCAACAAAGACGATAAACTCGCCTTGTTTTATATCCAGATTAATATCGTGAAGCACTTCAACCTTGTTGGAGTAGATCTTTTTCACATGGGTTAACTTTACATCAGCCATGAATACTTGCCTCAATTAAAATTCGAATCTTGGGTGAGGAGCAGCGCTCAACTCACCCACTCGCTTATTGTTATTGTGTTGCTCGTCTTTATTATTTCACCGACCCAGCAAGCAGTCCTCGTACTAAGAAACGTTGTAGCCCAAAGAACACACATAATGGAATAATAATGGTGACGAATGCAGAGGCCGTGAGAATGCCCCAATCCCCTCCAAGAGACCCCATTAACTGCCGTAACTGAGCGGTTAACACGATGTGACCTGGGCTGGTACCAAGGAAAACCATCGCCACTAACAAGTCATTCCATACCCATAAAAACTGGAAAATGGCAAAAGACGCGAGGGCAGGAAAGGACAATGGCAAAATAATTTTCCTAAAGATATCAAAGTCCGATGCGCCATCCACCCGAGCGGATTCGATGATCTCTCGGGGCAACCCCACAATGTAATTGCGCAGCAGATAAATCGCCAAGGGCAAACCAAAGCCCGTGTGGGCCAGCCATATCCCCACATAGGTTTTCGAACTCACCCCGAACAGATCCCCAATCCAGTTGTAGCTTTTTAGCAAAGGAATCAAGGACATTTGCAACGGCACAACCAATAAACCGACCACACAGGCGACTAAAATAGCCCGTCCAGGAAAGCGCATCCAAGCCAAGGCATAGGCCGCAAACGCCGCGATCAAAATAGGAATCACCGTGGCAGGAATGGTGACGGTAAGGGAGTTGATAAACGACTGTCCTAACCCATCGGCCCCCAATACCTCCTTGTAATTACTTAAAGTAAAGTGTGGTGGCATTTCTGCCGTGTAAAAAACACGTTTGCCATATCCTTGCCACTTAGTGGGAGACGACAGCACATAATCCCCATTGGGCATGACTTGCATGGTTTGACCATTGCGAATCGGTGCTACCTCGCCCGCTTTATAAGCTTGTGGATGCAAAGAGCTATAGCCAAACTTTGAAATCTTGCCAGATTGCCCATGCAAAATATTGCCTTTAATAACGAAATGATCACCCTCTTTTACTTGGCTCGATGGTGGATTAGCACGGTCTACAACCATATGGCTAGAAGACGATAATGCGGTCCACCAGCCAGACACCGCCAATTGATCCTTATCGCGCAATGAGGAGATAAATAACCCCGCGGTCGGGATGGTCCAAATAATCACCAGAAACAGCACAGTGGCATGCGTCAAGTAAATAAGAGGTGAACGCTTTAATGAACGCATCATATTAATGCCCCTCCATTTCTTGATTGGCTCGACGGATATTCCAGACCATAATAGGAGTCACCAGCACCATAATAACCAGGGCAATCACGGCACCACGGCCAAAGTCACCGCCCCCTCGGAACATCCAAGTAAACATTTGATTCGCAAGCACTTGCGTGTCCCATTGACCATTGGTCATGGTCAGAACGATATCAAACACCTTGAGTACCAAAATGGTAATGGTCGTCCAGACAACGGCAATGGTTCCCCAAATTTGCGGCACCATAATTTTAAAGAATATTTGTATCCCATTCGCCCCATCCAGAACGGCGGCTTCGATCGTCTCATCGGGGATACCACGCAGGGCGGCCGATAGAATCACCATAGCAAAACCTGTTTGTATCCAGATCAAAATAACCATCAAAAAGAAGTTGTTCCAGAATGGCATGGAAATCCAGTTTTGTGGCTCGCCACCAAAAAACACCACAATGGCATTAAGCAACCCAATTTGGGTGTTGCCAGCACTTTGATAATCGTAGATGAATTTCCAAATCACCGACGCACCAACAAATGAAATAGCCATCGGCATAAAAATCAATGTCTTCGCAATGTTCCCCCACCAAATTCGGTCCGTCATCGACGCAATAATCAAGCCCAAAAAGGTGGCCGATGTCGGCACAACAACAAGCCACATCATATTGTTACGGAACGACTCTAAAAACTCGTCGTTGCCAAACAACCAAGAATAATTCGATAGCCCTACAAACTCTTTACCCGCACGACCATAGAAGGACAAAATGATCGAGTCGACAACGGGGTAAAACAAATAAAACGTTAAAAATACAATCGCAGGACCTAAAAACAACCAAGGCCGAATACGAGTCGTGATTCGTAGATTACGTGCAACAATATGGACGGCACGATTTTTTGTCGGAAAGAGTTTATCCAACAAAAAATTCGAACCGTAAAAATAAAAGGCACATGCCGATACGCCTATTACCATGTACACTAATGCGGAAGCGATCTGTTCCATAAGGTCTCCAACAATCACAGCAAATTCGAAGCAAGTCTTTCGATGTCATGATTGAGTCGTATCGCCTCAAAAGAGGTCGACACGACTCATGCTAATCATCGATAGATCAGTTCTTTTTCAATGCATTCCAAGTTTTCTGTATATCATTGGCAACATTTTTAGCAGATTCACCATTGACGTAATTGACCATACCGGTCCAGAAAGCGCCTGCCCCGATCCGTCCAGGCATCATATCCGACGCATCAAAGCGGAAGGTGGTGGCATCCAGCAAAATTTTCCCTTCGCGGCGTTCAGTATTGTTCGCATAGACCGCTGGGTTTGCCTTCAAATCTGCCGATAAGAAGCCGCCCTGAGCCATCCAGATTTCTTGAGCAATCGGCGAACCTAAGAAGTTAACGAAATCGTGTGCACCTTTCGAATTATTAGTAACAGTGGCTAAAGTACCCGCCCCTTCAACAGGTCGACCAAGGTCTTTTTTAGAAGCAAATGGTGGGAAGTAGAAGAAGTCGGCATCCACGCCAACTTTCACGTCTTTTGGAAAAAAGGCCGTCACAAACGACGCTTGTTTCACCATGTAACACTCTGGTGGAGAAGTAAATAAACCTTTTGGACTATCACGGAAATCGGTCGTTCCGACCGCCGAGGTACCGCCATAGACAAACTTATTATTACGCGCAAACCAGCCAAACTCTTTAATCGCCGCAATGATACGTGGATCATTAAATTTCACTTTATTGGTTATCCAACCGTCATAAACAGAAGGTGGTTGCATTCTCAATAATAAATCTTCCACCCAATCGGTTGCTGGCCAGCCGGTTGCTGCCCCAGAGCCCAAACCGATACACCACGGAGTGCCGCCATCAGCAACAATTTTCTTAGTGAGGGCTTTTAGCTGTTCCATGGTTTTAGGAACCTTATAACCCGCGTCTGCAAAATTATCAGGGGAATACCAGACCAGAGATTTTAGGTCTACACGATAGAACACGCCATAAAAATGGTCTTTATGATGTGGGCCTTTGAAGGTGGCTAATTTCACCCAAGACTTACCTGCCGCATAATCCTTTATTACCCTTTCTTTGGCTTTTTCACTAAGCGGTGTCAAATAGCCCTTGGCCGCTAAGTCTGCGGCTAATCCAGGTTGGGGAAAGATGGAAACATTCGGAGCGCTACCACCTTGCGTATCAATCACAATCTGCTGCTCAAATGAGTCAGAGCCATCATATACGACATCCGCCCCTGTTGCCGCCTCAAAATAAGCAATGACGTTTTCAAATTTGGTTTTTTCATCCCCTGTCCAGGGACCAAATACGGTGATTTTTTTACCTTGTAGATGCTCTGATTTCAGAGCGTTATAGCTAGCCCAGTCAAAGCGGGGATCCTTTCCGGGCGGAATAATAAGGTCTTGAGCGAAAACAGAATGAGCAGAGAAGGACAACGCAAGCGCTGCTGCTAAAAGCGATTTTTTCATGTGGACTCCTTACAGGCATGCTCGGACGCTTCCTAGGCAGGCCTTTGTTTTTATTATCGTAAGTCTATGCTGTATTAAAAATAATCTTCTATAAGCATTAAGAAGATGTTTGATTATTCACAATAAAGAACCCATATTCAAGCACTCGGCTTGCTTAATATTGTCTTAATCACAACACAGTTTCGAGAAGAAGCCAATGACTCATGTTTAAAACATTTATATGAATTTTAGCTAAAAAAACCAGTATTTCATGAAAAAAAAGTATTTTTTGTATAAATATCAAACAAATAAAGACAACCAGCAGCACTCATGGCTTGCACATTTATTGACAAATCGGCATAAAAAAACGCGGCACGCCGCGTTTTCTGAATCGTTTAACCACATGACTTTTAAGCGTCGATGTTTTCTTATTGTTAAGAGAACATTGCCAAACGAGCTTGTGCCTCTTCAAAAGAGGGTAATGAAGGGTAAGCACCAAGCTTGGTGACCGAATCTGCACCACACGCTGCGGCAAAGCGGATAATATCCAATAGAATATCTTGGCTTAATCCTGCCAGGCTGGTGCGATCTGCACACTGTTGGGACAGTTGATACAACAACCCTCCAACAAACGCATCACCGGCCGCTGTGGTGTCTTTTACATCCACCTTCGGAGTGATGATCTCCCCTTGACCATAGGCTTGCGTAAAATAGCGAATAGGATTGCCACCATCGGTCAGCACAAACAAGGACACGCCAGCCGCAAGAGACTCATCAATCAATGCTAAGGGGTCTGACGCCAAGACCGCTAGCTCTTCGAGACTGGCTTTCACCACATCACCACTTTGCATCCAGTCAATAACACGCTGAGTGTCCACTTTATGATCTTGCCATAGGTTGATGCGCAAGTTCACATCAATACTGACGATCCAATTCGCCTCTCGGGCCATACGGACACCCGCAAGCGTTGCCTGTGTAATTGCGTCTTCCGTTAACGTATTGGAGCAAGTGTGAAACACACCTTTACCGGCAAACCACGCCGCATCAAAATTGTCTTCACGAAATAAAATATCCGCAGAAGGGTGGCGATAAAACTCAAAACTGCGTTCACCGGACGGATCCAAACTCACAAACGCCAGTGCGGTTTTGGCCTCTTTCGTCATCAACATACTACTTGTATTCACACCATAACTGTCTAAAGAGTCTTTCAAAAAATGACCAAAAGCATCGTCGCCTACTTGACCTGCAAAATGGCTATTCCCGCCTAAACGGGCGACCGCTACCGCAACATTCGCCGGAGCGCCACCTGGGTACTTGGTAAAAGATTCCAGCTCGCCCGATTGGGTTGCACCGTTGGAAAGGAAATCGATAAGGGCTTCGCCGAAGGCCATTACTTTTGTTGTCATCTTATTATTCTCTCTCTCGTTAATCGGAAATGCTGTGTGTACACTATTACAGCCACCGTTTTGTCATGCCAATGCACCACGGGTAGCTATATATTTTGCAATCAATCACCATGATGTAACACCCACGGTCACCACTCTGGCAAGAAAGTATGACGGTGCCCCTCAATTAAATCAACTTAATTTATTTAATTTTCTGTACAGAATCCGCTCATTTCACTAATTGGTTCCCTCTGTCTTTTCTTGCTAAACTGAAACATTGCTGTTTATTTTTCACTATTCTTGAGAGTCACCATGACAAACGCCAAATCCATCTATGTTGTTGATGACGATGATGCCATTCGTTCCTTGTTAAAAACCTATCTGGAAAAACAACAGTTTCAAGTGTTTACCGCCGAATCAGGTGAAACCTTCTTGGCAGACTTTCCTCAGCATAGCCATGTGGATTTGGTTGTACTGGACATTATGTTACCCGGCCAAGACGGTTTTTCCGTCTGTCGATCACTCAGAGCTCTCTCCCATGTCCCAGTCATTATGCTCACCGCGAACTCAGATGAAATGGATCGCATTATCGGGCTCGAAATGGGGGCCGACGATTACCTCGCTAAGCCATTCAATCCACGCGAACTACTGGCTCGCATTAAGGCTATCTTACGTCGCATGGAACACGTGGATGTGATGGAACAAGAGCAAGTTGCTCAGCGCTACTATCATTTCGCGTCCTTTACGTTAGATACTCTCTCCAGAGAACTGTCTTTTCAGGGTGAAAAGGAGCCCCTATCCGGTGCGGATTACAATTTATTAATGCTCTTTTTAGCCCATCCAGGTGAAGTGCTTACCCGCGAACAAATTGCCGAAAATACCCGCGGCCGAGAAAGTGCCCCACTGGATCGTTTTATCGATGTTCATGTTAGCCGTTTGCGCCAACGCTTAAGAGAAGACGCACGCCATCCACAATTAATCAAAACCGTGCGCGGTCAGGGTTACATTCTGACCGCGAACGTCCTCAGTACAGACAGCGAGTCCAGCACTCTCTCTAGTATGGCATCGTCGGATGCTAATGCTTAAAGCTCGTCTGAAGCGTTGGTCCCAATCGCTCACAGGACAAATATTAATCATCATGGCATTAGGGGTTGCCAGTGCCCAGTTTATTAGCTCAACCATTTGGCTAAAACAGGTCGAGTCAGATACCCAAAAGAATGTAACGGAAGTCTCCAAACACATGGCCTTTCGTATTGCCGCCACCGTGAGTTATTTTACCTCTTTGCCACAGGCGTATCGCCATATTGTGATAGATCAGTTGCAATCCATGGGGGGCACACGTTTCTTCGTCACCCTCAACCATGAAGAAATTCGTATCAACCCTTTACCTGACACCGCCCTAAAAGACATTGTCAAAAACCAAATACGCGAGACCCTTATTAAGCAACTGGGCATTCATAATGCCAAGATTGCCTTTTCTAGCCCCACGGACCTGCACGTTATTAATAACCACACACTGTTGACCGATTTGCCCGATCATTGGGGGGCACACAGTTTATTAATAAAACCGCTGACACCACCGATCATCGTCATCCAAATTCCGATCAATAAAGGGAAAAACTGGCTTTATCTCGCCACCCTGATGCCCGCTCCCTACTTTTTAAAAGGTAGCTCAGCCCTCAGCCCGGAGCGCTTGTTTTCCATGGCCATTTCTGTCGTCACTGTCTTACTCTTAAGCTTAATAATTCTCAGACGACTGACTCGCCCATTAGCCATACTGGCACGCGCCGCTGAACGCTTTGGACAAGGGGATGCCAAACCGATAGACGAAGTGGGGAGTATTGAAGTACGCAATACCGCCCATGCCTTTAACGACATGCAAGCGCGCATCCAACGTTATTTAAATGATAGAGAACGCTTATTTGCCTCCATTTCTCACGACTTAAAAACCCCGATTACGCGTTTGCGTTTACGGGCAGAAATGCTAGATGAAGACGACACCCGTGATGCCATGATCCGTGATCTTGAAGATTTAGATATGCTGGTCAAAGGGGCCTTACAAAGTGTTAAAGAAACCGATATTCATGAGAACCGAGTAGAAGTCAACATTCCTAGGATACTGAAAGACATACAAAGCTCAGCGAATACCAGAGACACCAAAGTCACCCTCAGCGGCGAACTGGCGTCACCTTACATAGGGAAGCCGCTAGCCATCAAACGCTGTTTAGGAAACCTGATCGACAATGCTTTGTATTATGGAAAGGAGGCAAAAATTATCCTAGAAGACAACGAGGAAGGCTTAACCATTCGTATTTGCGACCAAGGCCCAGGCATTCCTATTGAAAAAATTGATAAAGTCTTTCAACCCTATACACGCCTTACCGCTAACCATGTCAATCATCCTGGCGGTATGGGATTAGGCTTAAGTATTGCTCGCAATATTGCCCGTGCCCACGGTGGCGAGGTGACATTAAGCAATAGAGAAACACAAGGTTTGGAAGCGACCGTTTGGCTGCCGAGGCACTAAAAAAACAAGCGGCTCAAGTCTTGAGCACACATAGGACGGTGTAAGAAGAAGCCTTGGCCGACCGTACAGCCATAGTCCACCAGCTCATCCCACTGTTCTTGGGTCTCTATCCCTTCGGCGATCACTTCTAACGATAGCCCTTTAGACAGAAAAATAATCGCTTGCGTAATGGTTGGATCGGACAAATGGTCTCCATGATCGCCAGAGACAAATCCCCGGTCAATCTTAATGCTGTTAATAGGCATTGCCTTCAGATATCGCATAGAAGAATAACCCGTACCAAAGTCGTCAATCGAAATGCGAATCCCCGCTTGACGAATGTCTTCTAGCAAACTCATGTTGACCGCACTGGTGTCAATAAATGCGTCTTCTGTGAGTTCTATTTCCAACCTATTTGGCGGTATATTGTAACGTTTCACCGCCTCCAACAGAGAGCTTTTGAAACTCGGCGACTTAAGCTGCTTTGGGGAGACATTAAACGCAATCATGGGGCAAGCATCATGTCTCAACCACAAATGCAATTGCTGACAAACGTGATCGATCACCCACTCCCCAAGCGGGACAATCAACCCCATTTTATTGGCCGCCGGAATAAACTCATTTGGCATACGCATGGAACCATCCGCTTGCGGCCAACGAATTAACGCCTCAACCCCCAATAATTTGCCTGTCTTAAGGTCTAATTGAGGTTGATAGTAAAGTTCAAATTCGTTGTTTTGAATACCTAAACGAATCTCTTTCTCCAGCGTAATCGCCTGTTTTAATTTCTGCTGCAATTCTTCCGTATAAAAAGCACATCGCTCGAAAGGGTTTTTCTTACATTCATACAAGGCCATATCGGCTTTTTGCATCAGCGTGGTGCCATCCGTGCCATGTTTTGGATACATGGCGACCCCCACACTGGCTGATACATCCAAAGTGACGGTGCCTAACATGGCTGGCTGCATAACCTCCTTGAGTACTTTTTCCACGGCAGCTATAACGCTGTCATCATCCTGCACATTTTCAAGTAACAACGTGAATTCGTCACCACCAATACGTGCCACCACATCGTTGTTACGCACTACGTTTAATAAGCGGTAACCAATTAGTGTCAGTAATAAATCCCCAATGTGGTGGCCAAGTGTATTATTCACCCCATTAAAACGGTCTAAGTCGATGAAAACCACCGCAAACTGACTCTTGTTTCTTTCCGCTTTAGCAATCACCAGTTTAATATGTTCTTCGAACAGTATCCGATTCCCCAGTCCCGTTAAGGGGTCTCTCTTAAGCATCTCTGCAATCTGTCGCTCTACCTGCTTACGCTCTATTGCATGACGAATGCCTCGCTCTAATAAGCCCGCACTCATTTCATCTTTAGGAATAAAGTCCGCTGCGCCTTGTCGCATCAACGCATCGTCCAGTTCAACATTCGAATGCCCCGTCATCACAATCACCGGAGTATCTAAGCCGACTCTTTTGGTGTGTTTCAATAAATCAATACCAGTATGTCCTCCTAAAAAATAATCCAGTAGAACAAGGTCATATTGTTGAGTGAGTAATAAATCAATGGCTTCATCAAACTGTTTGGTATGAGTAATCTCATAGGAAGATCGTTGACTTTTATTTAAGCATTCTTTTAACAAAATAAAATCTTGTGGATCGTCTTCAATTACCAATAACTTCAAAACCTGCCGTTTCATGAGACTATTCCTCAATTTGAAGCGATCTATGCTTATTAAAAAGCCAAAAGTGATATATGGAATTCATAATTTTCTCCAGCTCTCTTATATTATCTGGCTTATAAATATATGAATTCGCACCCATTTCATAACTTTTCTCCACATCTTCATGGGCATCGGAGGTTGAAAAAATCACCACAGGCAGCTGATTAAACGACTGGGCTTTTCTAAGTCTTGATAAACACAAACGGCCATCCATTTTGGGCATATTCAGATCAAGTAGCACTAAATAATTCGTCTGTTCATCAACCGATTCATAATGAGAATGCGATGTTTGGGACACTATAAAGTCTAGCAACAATTCGCCACTTGGAAAGGACAAAAACGAAACCGGTAAACCAATACGTTTTAATGCGGTTTTCACTAAAACAACGTCTTCTGGGTCATCATCGACCATAATAATGCAATCATTCATTGAGTTGCTCTTCCTGCCTTATTAAGGGCAATTCTATATAAAAAGTACTCCCTTCACCTTGTAACGAATCTGCCCAAATTCGTCCTTGATGACGGATAATAATTTTACGGCAGATAGCCAAGCCCATCCCGGTACCTGGATATTGATCTCGCCCATGTAGTCGCTTAAAGACTTCGAATATCTGTTCTGCATATTCGCTTTCAAAACCAATGCCATTGTCTTGAATCGTTAACAGATACTTGCTTTCTTGCTGCTCCCCGCTAATCACAATCTTAGGAACCTGATCCAGTTGACGATATTTAATAGCGTTTCCTATCAGGTTTTGCATCACTTGGCGCATCTGGCTGGCATCCACTTCAATACTCATCAAAGGCGATACCGTAATCTCAGCCTGGCTTTCTTCCACTATCAATTGCAAATCCGCACAGACCTCCTCTATCAAAGCGTTTAAATCCGTTTTTTCAAACGAGTTCGCCATTGATGTGACTCGGCTGTAAGACAACAGACTGTCCAACAAAGTTCGCATGCGTTCCGCCGCATCCACCACGTACCCAGAATATTCTTTTCCCTCCTCAGTGAACGTCCCGTAATCTTCCCCTTGCAACAATCGAGAAAACGCAATGATTTTGCGCAGCGGCTCCCGTAAATCATGGGAAGCGATAAAGGCAAACTCTTGTAATTCTCGGTTCGAGTTTTCGAGTTCATTATTACGGCTTTCGATAAAACGCTGATATTTTTTGCGTTCACTAATATCCACAATCGTTGCCACAATCTCTTGATCAAAGCTGCCTTCAATCGGATTCAAACCGATCTCAACAGGCACCTTATGGCCATCCAAACAGACCCCATAAAGATCCTTACGATCCCCCATCATTCTTTTAGTGGGGGCTTTCACATAATTATTGCGATCCCCATAATGTTGAGGACGGTGTTCTTTGGGAACCAGCCCTTCCACTGATAGGCCAACCATCCTCCCCTCAGGGTAACGAAAAATACTTTCTGCCAAGGTATTGGCTTGGGCAATAGAGCCATCCTTACGCACCACCAACATGCCATTAGGTGCCGACTCAAAAATACTCTGCATGCGCTGGCGCATCCGATTGGCCGATTCAATTTCCTGCTCCAGCTCTTTTTGAGTTGCTTCTAATTCTGGTGTGGGCTGGTCGGTTTGGGGCTCAAGATCCATTTCATCTGAGGCTCCAAAAAATACGGCACTCAGCGTCGAACGATAACAATACAATGCTGCTAAACCCGCGATGACAAACACACAGTTAATCAGTAGATAGACCACCATAGAGATGGACTCAGAAGCGACAACTCCAAGAAAAGAAAGACACGCTTGAGAAAACAAACAGACAGACAACGCCAAGCTACTCAAGCGGGCCGTTGCCGTTTGTTGTTTCGCGATAAAAAAGAAGCAAAGCGAAGCAAACACGCAAAAAAGGCTTAAAATAAGCCCGTTAAACAATTGCATGTGAGGCCACCAAACGGAAGAAGCATCCTCCATCCCATATAACGTCTGTTCCATATAACAATCCATTTCTCAAAAAACAGCCAAAATCCACGACTATATGACAACATCTAAGGGGCTCGTCGTATCAATAACCCCTTCCTTTTTCAGTATAGTCAGGCGCGAGAAAAATACAGTACAGACTACCCACAGGATCCAAACTCAGACAATAAGCCCGAATGGATCATGACTGACTAAAGGACAGACAATTCCGAAAACATCCCTCTTTTTAACATACAAACCATTGACAACAAAGTGCACAAAATCGATAGAACCAAACCACCCAATGCAAGACTTTGTTACATTAGGTTGCTCTATTTTACCACTTAGCTTGCCAAGCTTTGCTAAATTGCAACTCGGGTTAGTATAGAAACGGTCCATTTGTCGACGCCTCTGTACTCTCAACGACACATAATAAAGACAAATTACCGAGCAAACCGTTCGGGCACCATAACAATAACAAAGGTTAATTATCATGAAGAAAATTGCTTTAGGCCTAACCGCAGTTGCACTTTCTCTTGCCGCGTCTACCAGCCAAGCTGGCCAGGTAGAAGTACTACATTGGTGGACATCCGGTGGCGAAGCGGCCGCTATCGATGTATTGAAACAAGAGATGAAAGAGCAAGGCGATACATGGAAAGACTTTGCCGTAGCGGGCGGTGGCGGTGAATCGGCCATGACGGTGTTAAAATCTCGCGCTATTGCTGGTAACCCACCTTCTGCCGCACAGATCAAAGGCCCTACTATTCAAGAATGGGGTGATCTAGGCTTCTTGGAAAACATCGATGACGTGGCTAAAGCAGGTCATTGGGATCAACTTCTTCCTCCTGTCGTCAGTAAAATCATGAAATACGACGGTCATTATGTTGCCGTACCGGTTAACGTTCACCGTGTTAACTGGCTTTGGGCCAACCCTGAAGTCTTCCGCAAAGCGGGTGCCTCCATCCCGACAACATGGGATCAATTCTTCGTTGCTGCCGACAAAATCAAAAAAGCAGGCTACATTCCACTGGCTCATGGTGGCCAAGCGTGGCAAGACGCCACACTATTTGAAGCCATTGCCCTATCAGAAGGCACCGACTTCTATAAAGCGGCGTTCGTTGATCTAAAAGACAACGCATTAAAAGGCCCCAAAATGGTTGATGCCTTAACGAAATTCAAAAAAATGCGTCAATACGTCGATCCAGGCTTCTCAGGTCGTGACTGGAACGTCGCCACCTCCATGGTCATTAATGGCAAAGCGGCCATGCAAATCATGGGAGACTGGGCGAAAGGTGAATTCACCGCGGCAGGCAAACGACCAGGCATCGATTACGTCTGTATTCCAGCACCGGGTACAAGTGGTCAATTTACCTTTAACATCGACTCACTTGCCATGTTTAAAGTCAGCGGCAAAGACACACAAAAAGCACAGCGAGACTTGGCACGTTTGGTCATGGAGCCAAAATTCCAAGAAGTCTTTAACTTGAAAAAAGGCTCTATTCCGGTTCGTTTAGGCATGCCTCGTGACAAGTTTGATGCTTGTGCTGATTCCTCTATGGACGCCTTCAATGCCGCCTCGGCAACAGGTGATCTCGTCCCAAGTATGGCCCACGGCATGGCGGTGAATTCTATGATTCAAGGCGCGATGTTCGATGTCATCACTAACTTCTTCAACAGCGACTCAATGACACCCGAGCAAGCAGCAGACAAGCTAGCCCGTTCGGTTAAAGCTGCCAGCATGTAATTGACTGCTCGTGAGGCTAACCGCATCGGTTAGCCTCTTTGTTTCTCCCTTTGTCGTGACGTATTAATTATGAATACTAACACTCCCCACTCTGGGTCTAAGTCAGCTCGCCCTTCAGGCTTCAGCCTTACCGACTGGATGCCGAAAATTGTCCTGGCCCCCACCATGGTCATCGCCCTTGTCTGTATCTATGGCTACATGATCTGGACAGCCGTGCTCTCTTTTACGAACTCTCGTATGCTGCCGTCTTATAATTTTGTCGGCTGGGCACAATACGAGCGCCTGTTTAATAACGACCGCTGGATGGTTGCCCTCACCAACTTGGGCATTTTCGGCAGTTTATTTATTCTGATCTGTTTGTTTTTAGGCGTGATGCTAGCCATTTTTCTCGATCAGAAAATTCGCGCTGAAGGCGTGATCCGTACCATTTATCTTTACCCTATGGCGATCTCTTTTATCGTCACAGGTACCGCTTGGAAATGGCTATTAAACCCTACCAACGGTATCCAAAAACTGATGATCGATATGGGCTTTGTCAATTTCAAATTCGACTGGCTCATCAACCCACACATGGTAGTTTACTGTTTGGTCATCGCTGCGGTCTGGCAAGCCTCTGGTTTTGTAATGGCGTTATTTTTAGCTGGCCTTCGCGGCGTCGACGGCGACCTTATCAAAGCCGCTCATCTGGATGGTGCCAGCACCTTTACCACCTATCGTCGTATTATTTTACCGTCGCTTAAACCGGTATTTTTCAGCGCCCTGGTCATCCTTGCGCACATCGCAATCAAGAGTTTCGACCTAGTACAAGCGTTAACTAATGGTGGGCCTGGCTATGCGTCAGACTTGCCGGCAAACTTTATGTATACCTATACCTTCTCGCGTAGCCAAATTGGTATGGGCTCAGCCTCTGCCATGGTCATGCTAGGGTGTATTTTGGCGATTCTCGTTCCTTATTTGTACTCTGAATTACGAGGTGAGCGCAGTGAAAAATAATGTCGTTGGTCGTAAGACGTCTGGCGTAGATAAAGCCCTACGCATTGCCTTGTACGCAACATTAATTCTGGTGGCAGGCTTCTATTTGATGCCATTGGTCGTCATGTTGATTACCTCCATGAAAGACGCTGAAGAAGTGCGTAATGGCACCCTCTTGTCTTTGCCCAGTTATATCCACTTCGATTCCTGGGAAAAAGCTTGGTCAAGTGCCTGTACTGGCAGTAGCTGTCATGGGATTTCGCCCTATTTCATGAACTCCTTTAAAATCGTTATCCCCGCTGTGGCTATATCGACGATTCTTGGTGCCATCAACGGCTACGTCATTTCATTATGGCGCTTCCGTGGTAGCAACTTATTTTTTGCGGCCTTGCTATTAGGGTGTTTTATCCCTTTCCAAGTGGTGCTTTTACCAATGGCGCGTACGTTAGGCTGGCTAGGCATCGCCAGCTCCACCACAGGATTGGTATTCGTTCACGTGGTGTACGGTGTGGCCTTCACGACACTGTTCTTCCGTAACTTCTACCAATCGATTCCAGGGGAATTGATCAAAGCGGCACGCTTGGATGGTGCCGGCTTCTTTACTATTTTCTACCGTATTATTTTACCAGTTTCCACACCCATTATCGTTGTTACCGTTATTTGGCAATTTACCCAAATCTGGAACGACTTCTTATTCGGTGTGGCTTTCTCTGGCTTTGAATCACAGCCTGTGACCGTTGCCTTGAATAATTTAGTTAATACCAGCTTTGGTGGTAAGGAATACAACGTGGACATGGCCGCTGCCGTCATCGCCGCTTTACCAACGCTTATCGTGTATGTATTTGCAGGAAAATACTTCGTCCGCGGTCTAACTGCGGGGGCGGTCAAAGGTTAAGAACGACGCTCGCACTTATTCATTCTTTCACCATGCGAGCGATTCACAGAGAATTTGGAGCAACAAGATGGCAAACC
Source organism: Marinomonas sp. 63XJN7_7_ISO-PGPR-S23-202 (assembly GCF_056173505.1). Classification (NCBI taxonomy): domain Bacteria; kingdom Pseudomonadati; phylum Pseudomonadota; class Gammaproteobacteria; order Oceanospirillales; family Oceanospirillaceae; genus Marinomonas; species Marinomonas sp. 63XJN7_7_ISO-PGPR-S23-202. The sequence continues at coordinate 5,036,678 of NZ_CM149677.1, forward strand.
TAACCATAGACAACGTAAAAAAGAGCTACGGCAAAACAGAAATTTTAAAAGGCATTAACATTGCCATTGAAGCGGGCGAGTTTTTGATTCTCGTCGGCCCTTCTGGGTGCGGTAAATCCACCCTAATGAATTCCATTGCTGGGCTGGAAGATGTGACCGAAGGTCGCATTCTCATCGCGGACAAAGACGTCACTTACACCAGCCCAAAAGATCGCGACATCGCCATGGTGTTTCAATCTTACGCGCTGTACCCCAACATGACGGTGGCACAAAACATCTCTTTTGGCTTAGAAATGCGCAAAGTGCCAAAAGAAGAGCGTGATGTGGAAATTCAACGGGTAGCAGAGCTGTTACAGATCAGCCATTTATTGGATCGTAAACCCGCACAACTGTCCGGTGGTCAGCGTCAGCGTGTGGCCATGGGCCGAGCCTTGGCCCGTCGTCCGCAGCTGTATCTATTCGATGAGCCGTTATCGAACCTAGACGCCAAATTGCGTGTGGAAATGCGTACCGAAATCAAAAAGCTACACAAAAAACTTGGCACCACCATCGTCTACGTGACCCATGATCAGATCGAAGCCATGACCTTGGCCGACCGCATTGCAGTAATGAAAGATGGCGAAGTGCAGCAATTGGGTACACCGCAGGAAATCTACGATAATCCAGCAAACTTATTTGTTGCGGGCTTTATGGGCTCCCCTGCAATGAACTTTATACCCTCGAAAATCGTTGAGCAGAACGGTGTACCGATGCTAGAGCTGAATGCCAGTGAAACAACAGCCTTGCCTTTCCCTAACCCAGACTCATTAAAAGCTTATGTCGGCGAAACAGTGTTACTTGGTTTACGCCCTGAAATGATCACCGAACCCCAGCCCCACAAAGAAGGCCAAGAATTCGTCGTCACCACGGGTATCGAAGTGGAAGTCACTGAACCAATGGGCGCCGACACCATGATCCTCACGCGCATCAACGACGCCGAGATCAACTGTCGCTCGAACCCAGCCTACCCAGCCAAACCTGGGGATGTCATCAACATGATGTTCGATACCTCTAAAGCTGTGGTATTCGACGCGAAGTCAGGCAGGCGCTTAGACGTTTAACCTCCCTATCAGAGACTCCCGTCATTGTATTTTGCCAACCTTCGGGTTGGCTTTTTTATAGTATGACGGTGCATTGACAAGACTGTTCATTTACAAGAGAAAGAGGCAAACTTTTCACACAAACTCTCGAACTTATCGCCGATATAAGCTACCTTTCTGGCAAACGAAAGCTCAAAGGAATGGCTAAATGAAATGGTATCGTCGATCTCTTAATTATCTCCTAGTCAGCCTACTCACCCTCGTCATGGTGGGTTGTGCAAGCCTTGCACCTACACCACCAGCGAAACCCGATTGGCAACCGGGCAAAATCTATCATCTAACCATTTTACACACCAACGACCACCACGGTCGCTTCTGGCAGAATGAGCAAGGCGAATATGGCCTAGCTGCTCGTAAAACCCTTATCGATAATATTCGCGAAGAAGTCGCACTAAACGATGGCTACACCATGCTGCTATCCGGCGGCGACATCAATACCGGCGTTCCAGAGTCCGATTTACAAGACGCCGAGCCAGATTTTCTCGGTATGCGCATGCTTCACTACGATGCCATGGCCCTAGGGAATCATGAATTCGACAATCCCCGAGCGGTACTGGAGCAACAGCAAAAATGGGCAGGCTTCCCCTTTCTCTCCGCCAACATTATCAATAAAAAAACGGGCAAACCACTGTTTCAGGCCTATAAAATTTTCAAAGAAGGGAACCTAAAAATTGCCGTCGTTGGATTCACCACAGACGATACCGCCAAGCTTGGCAATCCAGAATACCTCAAAGGCTTGGAGATCAAATCCCCCATTGAGGTGGCCAAAACCCTGATCCCAACACTGCGTAAGCAGGCGGATATTATTATCGCCATCACTCACATGGGCCATTATAAAAATGGCAACCATGGCGGCAATGCACCTGGCGACGTGTCTTTGGCTCGGGCGGTACCCGGCATTGACGTGATTATCGGCGGTCATTCTCAAACCCCTCTATTCAAACCCGACATGCAAAATGGCACCTTGATTCTACAAGCTCACGAGTGGGGTAAATACGTGGGGCGCCTTGATCTGACCTATGAAGACGGCAAAATTACGCATTCTTCCTATAAGCTCATTCCAGTGAACTTAAAGAAAAATACGTCAGACCAACACAGCAAAGACCGATTGATTGAGGATGACATTCCACAAGACCCAGACATGATCAACTTATTGACCCCTTATCAAGAAAAGGGTGAACAAGCGCTCAATAGCAAAATTGGCAAGGCAACAGGCGACTTTATCGGGGATCGACACAAAATTCGCCATCAAGAAACCAACTTAGGCAACTTAATTGCCCGCACGATGAAAGAAGCCGCTCACGCTGACCTCGCGGTAATGAACTCAGGCGGTATTCGTGACAGCCTCCCAGAAGGTGCTATCACCTATAAAAGTGTGCTGAAAGTCCAACCTTTTGGAAACACCTTAGCGTATGTCACGCTTAACGCCGACCAGCTCACAGACTATTTATCGGCGGTAGCCAGTATGCCGCCAGGCACTGGGGCCTTTGCCCAATTCCAAGGGGTATCACTCACCCTGAAAAATGGCAAAGCCATCCACATACTCATTAACGGTAAGCCACTTGAACAAGGCCGCACCTACCGCCTTGCCACCAACAACTACTCCGCCAATGGCGGTGACGGCTACCCGAAACTCACCGACTTACCAAGCTATGTCAACACAGGCGACAGCGATGCGGACCTATTAGTGCAGTACATCAAACAGCATTCACCGCTGAATCCAGACGATTACGCCCCAACAGGGGCCATCCAACGGGAGCCATAGCCAATAAAAACCAGCCCCTGATAGGATGATGCTATACAACCTATCAGGGGCTGGCCTTATTCAAAATATAAGCCGTGCTAACGCTTATTTTTTCTCAAACAACACATCCCGTTGCAGCGCCATGATTTCAGAAATACCTTTACGCGCCACCGCCAACATGCCCATCATATGCTCATCACTAAAGGCTTCGCCTTCGGCCGTTCCTTGAATCTCAATGAAACCTCCTTTGTCGTTCATGATGACATTCATATCGGTTTCGGCATTGGAATCTTCTAGATAATCCAAATCTAGTACGGGCACACCTTGATAAACCCCCACGGAAATGGCCGCGATTTGTGCCACAATGGGGTTTTCTTTTACTTTTTTCGTTTCCACCAACACGCGCATGGCATCGGCCAATGCCACAAAACCACCGGTGATAGAGGCTGTACGAGTGCCGCCGTCGGCTTGAATGACATCACAGTCAATGGTGATTGTATTCTCACCTAATTTTTTCAAATCCACCGCGGCACGCAAAGAGCGACCAATTAAACGTTGAATCTCAACCGTGCGACCGCCTTGCTTGCCTCGTGCGGCTTCGCGGTCCATACGGCTGTGCGTAGAACGAGGCAACATACCGTATTCTGCGGTAATCCAACCTTGGCCCTTGCCTTTCAAGAAACGAGGCACGCCATTGACCACCGTCGCAGTACAAATAACCTTAGTATCGCCACATTCGATCAACACCGACCCTTCGGCATGTTTAGTAAAGTTGCGTGTGATCTTCAGGGAACGTAACTGATCTGCTTCTCTTCCGCTTGGACGCATATTTGCTCTCTCTGTCATAACCATTTTTAAAGGCCCAATTATAATGATCTTAGATAAAATTGCGCCCCCAGTGATGGGAAAAACCAACAATCCATGAAACTGTCGAAGCAAAGCCCGTTAAGCTACAATAAGCCTTTCGTTTTTCTCTTTATTCCTTTTTCTATTTATTGTTAGGTACTCAAGATGACAGCAAGCATGACCGCTTTCTCACGCCAAGAAGCCGTATTCGACTGGGGCACCATCAGCTGGGAAGTACGCTCAGTGAACCAACGCTACCTAGAGCCCAGTTTTCGTCTACCGGAAAACTTCCGCGAGCTTGAGTTTGCCTTTCGTGATGTGCTGCGCAAAAAAATCAACCGAGGCAAACTAGAATGCCAACTGCGCTTTCAAGGCGTTGACAAAGCCGCCACCAGCTTGAGCATCAACCCAATAAACGCCCAAGCCCTAGCGAATGCTATCAACACACTTGGCACCTGGTTTAAAGACCTTGATCCAGCCAATCCGTTAGACATCTTAAAATGGCCGGGCATCCTCAGCGAAGAAGGCAGCGACTTTGAAGCCATCAAAAAAGCCGTCGTCGAACTCTTTAACCAATCGGTTGACGAACTCATCCAAGTACGACTTCGCGAAGGCGCACAACTCAAAGACATCATCGAACAGCGCCTTGATGCCATTGATCACATCGTCGAAGACGTCAAAGCCAAACTACCAGAGATTCTAGCCGCGCAAAAACAAAACCTACTCGACAAACTGGAAGCCGCCAAAGTCGACCTCGACCCCATGCGTGTCGAAGCAGAAATCGTGTTATTGTCACAAAAAGCCGACGTCGCCGAAGAACTGGATCGCCTCGCCACCCATACCAAAGAAGTCCGCCGTCAGCTACAACAAAACGGCCCCATCGGCCGCCGCCTCGATTTCCTTATGCAAGAACTCAACCGCGAAGCCAACACCCTTTCCTCAAAATCCATCGTCGTGGAAACCACCCAAAGCGCCGTGGAATTAAAAGTTCTGATTGAACAAATGAGGGAACAGATCCAGAATATAGAATAGGTTTTCATAAGAAATTATATGAAGTTAGATTCTTTATAAAGCAATACGTTAAAAGAAAATTAATTTTCATGAGCATTCATATCAATCCATAAGATTGCATTACAACGGTGACATAATTGGTGACAAATAAAAGCCGATGATCTAGGATCTGCTTTCCTGTCACCAATTATTTTATAACTATGAATGATGCTCAACTAAAAGCTACACTGAAAGCTGGCAAGGTCGGAAAGTTCAAAGTAGATACTGGACTCTATTTTCGAGTCACAGAACAACAAAGTGCCTTTTGGATACTTAGGTACACAATTAACGGTAAACGTAGAGAAATCACTTTAGGACGCTATGGAAAGCCTCCAGAAGGGCTGCCACTCAGTGAAGCTAAGCTGAAAGCAATACAGACAAGAGCCTCTATCAAAGATGGCATTGACCCCATCGCAGAGAAAAAAAGAAACAAACTCCCCTACTTTAGCACCGTCAATGATGTCGCTAAAGATTGGCTTTCTGAATGCGAACGACATTTGAAAAACCCTCAAATACCAGCACGTGTATATCGCAAAGATATATCACCCTACATTGGCGAGCTGCCAGTAGATAAAGTTAATTCACGAGATATCTTACAAATCATTCGAGTGATCAACAAAAGCGGCCGTCCTTCTATTGCCAATGACGCTCTTAACTATTGTAAACAGCTATTCAACCATGCTCTTAAGTTAGATCTTTTAGCCAATAACCCAGCAGCGCCATTCACTGAAAAAGATGCTGGAGGGGCTGAGAAATCAAGAGATAGAGCATTATCTTTAGATGAAATAAAAACGGTATTTAAAGTTTTTGAAAGTCACACGGACATCATGACGAGAGAGAACTACTTAGCATTAGCTCTGCTTCTTGTCTTAGGAGTCCGTAAAGGCGAACTCATTGCTGCAAAATGGAGTGAATTCGATTTTCAAGAAATGGTATGGGCTCTTCCTGAGGAAAGAACCAAAACAGGAGTGAAGATTAACATCCCTCTTTCTGATGTTCTAAAGCCAATCTTTCAGGAGCTAATGGTAAGAGCCAATGGCTCAGAGTATGTATTCCCTTCAAGAAGGGCCAGCAAAAGAAGAAAATACATTAGCGATGACACACTAAATCACGCCTTAGCAAAAATGTTTGGACAAAAGGTAGATTCGAAAAAACAGCCACTGCCAAACATCCTGGGTGAACATGGAATTGAACATTTCGTTGTACATGATTTACGGAGAACCTGCCGCAGCTTACTAGCGCAAAATGGCGTTCCTAGCCATGTAGCGGAACGTTGCCTCAATCATAAAGTGAAGGGCGTTGAAGGGATTTATGATCGATATGATTACTTCAATGAAAGAAAGAATGCTCTCAGCCTTATAGCATCATCCATAATATTTTTAATCCCCATAAATAAAAGGATTTTATAATGCAAGCCGGAGACCTTTTAACTATTAAAAAAAAGGTTCTCTGGTCTTGAATTGTTCAAATTTAACTCTGCGAAAAATTAAAATTACAGAGATTATACTATTGATATAAATCTAAAAATAAAAAAATTCCACTAATTTTAGTGATAAATAATTTTTAAAATAGAAATTTTATTTTAGAGTATCTACGTAATAACCCCTAGATTTTCTTTTGCTTTTTGAGCCAAACATTTAATTTCTTTAATATAATTCCTTACAGTTTTATCACTCATACCAATTTCAATTGCTATCTCTTTCTGAGTAAACCCCCAAGCATTGAGATAAGCAACCTCCTTAAGGTTTTGAGGGAGCTGATCAATTATCTTATATAAAAAATCATCTTCGGATATTTTATCTTCTAAAAAGATAGATTGATCCCCTAAAGAGGTAGAATAATCTTCTTCATTTTGGTCATCATTATCCGATGCACTATTAATTTTATAGCGATTAAGTGTAGCTCTCTCTTCTTTTGATAATTTCTTCAGCGCGTCTAAACTTATGCCAGCCCTGCGAGCTTCACTTCTAAGATACTTGTCGATAAAGTGATCTGTGGTAATTTTATGAACTAAGCCACCTATAGATCCTTCTTGATCAAAATTTAGTTCAGATAGTGGTTTCAATAAAATTTTTATCCAAACTTCACTTTCAAGATCCTGATACAGAGTCTCTAGAGAATAGCTTATTTCCCCTTTAATCGAACCAAGATGCCTGTTCAACAAGCTTTTTATCTTCGGTTTATATCGGCATTTAAGGTCTTCTAATGGCTGAGCCGTCCCCCTATGAGCAGCCTCAAGTAGTGCCTGATCTGATTGCTGATTCATTACTTCCATACATGATTCCTATATTTCACTACATAGACAAATACAATTTTCTTACTTCTACGCCTATACCTCACCAGATAATAATACTTCAACCTTCCTTTAAAAGCACTGATAAGTAATTAAGAGAAATCAATCAGATTATGATTTTTTTCAACTTAACTTTCCGCTTTTCTCTAAAAGCACTGATAAGTAATTAAGAGAAATCAAACTGATTGTGAGTTTTTTCAACTTCACTTTCCGCTTTTCTCTAAAAGCACTGATAAGTAATTAAGAGAAATCAAACTGATTGTGAGTTTTTTCAACTTCACTTTCCGCTTTTCTCTAAAAGCACTGATAAGTAATTAAGAGAAATCAAACTGATTGTGAATTTTTTCAACTTCACTTTCCGCTTTTCTCTAAAAGCACTGATAAGTAATTAAGAGAAATCAAACTGATTGTGAATTTTTTCAACTTCACTTTCCGCTTTTCTCTAAAAGCACTGATAAGTAATTAAGAGAAGTCAAAAATGATTATGAAAGTTTTTTAACTTATATTTACGACTTCATCTAAAAATACAGATAAACAATTAAGAAATTTTAACCATTAAGGAGTTAGTAATGATAAATAAAAAAACATATTCCAAAAAGCTTTTATATCGCTCATCAGAGTTAATAAAAGCATTAGGGATCAGTCAAACCACTCTATGGCGTTGGCAAAAAAATGGTGATTTTCCTCGCCCAATAAAGCTTGGTCCAAGAATAATTGCTTGGAAATTTGAAGAAATTAATAACTGGATTGAAAAAAAATAAGGGGAATAAAATGAAAAAAAATTACAAAGAACTAATTAGCGGCTTAGCTAAAAAACTAACTAAAGAGGAAAAAGAAAAACCTCTAGAATTATATCCGATTGAGTTTCCTAATCCTGTTTTATATGGAAGGTTGCAATCGCTCACTTTAAATTATTTGAGCGCGCCATATTTCCAGAAATATACAGACTTAGATTCAATTTGGATTGTTTCGGAGGCTTATGAGGTATTTCACAAGAAGCGTGATTTTTCACCATCCAACCGTAAATGCCTAAAAGAAATTAAAAAAGCTACCAAAAAAGACTTAAAAGCTCTTATTGACTCAGACCCAATCGCTCCTGAGTGAGCTGACGGTTAACTCATAACTCAACGCTAATCTCATATTTATCATGAGGTTAGCGTGTTTATTAAGCTGTCTACAGCACCTAACTAAAATTCTGAATAAATCTAACAAAATCAATGTGTATACATTGTTTACTGGAAAAGAGTTCTAAATCATGGCAAGAAATTATCGACTAAACACAAAATCTAAAGCGTTCTCAGTTCGCTTTTCTGCAAGCGATACAGCTCAAGTTGAAGAAGACATTGAAAGAAGTGGACAAAACCCATCTGAGTATTTCCGCCACCTGTGGGAGGAAAGCAAAGAACTAAAAAGCATACAGACTCAGTTAGATGAGTTAGAGATTCGCTTACTAGATAAAGTCTTTGAAATGGTAGCTGCTATCGCTGGACTAGATGATTATAAGCGAGCACTTGCAAAAAAAGTATATATTACTCGACTTAGAACAGGAGCATAATCATGAAAAAAAGCTCTTTCTTTCTAATACAGTTTTCCCTGTTAAATATTTTTCTGTTGGTTGTCTTTTCATTTGTATCTATACCATTAGCTTGGTCGTGGCTGACGCCTTATAGCTGGCCTACGTTCTTTGAAAGCATTCCATATATTTTTTCTGCTCTTGGTTATATAACACCACTTGTATCACTAGATAGCTGGCATCTTTTTTACAAGATGTTAGCCAAAAATGAATGGCTGGATATATTTTTTCTCCATGTATCTATTCCTTTTTTATTGTCACTCACACTTTCATTTTGCATAACAAAAGCCTGCTTTAAACATCGTAAAAGTTCTAAAGAGCTAGATTATGTGTCTGGCCCCAAGCTTCTCTTGGGAAGAAAAGCCATCGTCCATGCAACTAAGATGCAAAAACGAGAATTAAAGGACGCTAACACCCAATTGGGTATTAAAGTTCATCCTAAAGTTCCGATTTCGATCCTCAGAGAGCAAAATAATTTTTGTATCTTGGGAACAACAGGTGCAGGGAAGTCGACAGTCTTAAAGCCCATGATCGAGCAGGCTATTGAACGTGGTGACTATGCGGTCATCTACGACGTGAAAGGCGAGCTAACCGAAAGCTTTTACCACGCGCCCAGCACATTTTTACTCGCCCCTTGGGACGCTCGAAGTGCGATGTGGGACATCTGTAAAGACGTGCGTTCAGAACAAGATGCTGAGTTACTCGCTCAGTGTTTGATTCCTCCTAGCGGAGCAAAGGAAGAAATCTGGAATGACGGGGCGCGATTAATCCTAACAGCGATGATTGTATCGCTGATACATGACTATAAAGGAAACTGGGGATGGAACGATTTATATGAGTTGCTCCAACTCAGTCCCGAGTATGCCCTGCTTCGTATAGAGCTTCACTACCCAACCGTAAACAGCTTAATTCAGAAAAACTCGAAAACGACTCAAGGCTTCTACGTTCACCTGATTACAAACTTAAATTGGCTCAAATATTTAAGCCTAGCATGGAAGAAAAACAGCAAAAAGCCGTTTAGCCTGCGTCAGTGGATTAAAAACGCTAACAGTAAACGCGTGATCATCATTCAAGACAACAGTGAATATGAAGCAATAGGTAAGCCCCTGTGCAATGCTGTTATCTCGTTTATGACAAAGCACTACCTCTCAACCAGTAATAACTTTCACAGACCCACTTGGTTGTTCATTGATGAGTTCGCCAACTTGCCACCTAACCCCAGTGTTAAAAAGTGGCTTGAGCTCTCTCGGGCCTCAGGAGGACGTTCGGTGATCTGTACTCAATCACTCTCACAAATCCGTGATATCTATGGAGAAGACGAAACCAATGTTCTACTAAACTTACTATCAAACGTTATCACACTGCGACTTGGTACAGCAGGAGATGATGCAGCTTATACAGCCAAAATGCTGAGTGAACAGACCGTTGAAGTGCCCGACTACCAAAATGCTAACCACATAGGCATTCGCTCAAAGCAATTACTGGTCGAAGCCTCTGAGCTGACACAGCTCAGGCCAGCCAATAAACAAGGTGTCGAAGGCTATCTCTTTATTCCAAGTTGGCAATCCGTCTATAAGCTGACTTGGCCTCTCTTCAAAAAGCCTGATCAAGCGAAAAAGTTTATTTCTGCCAAGTGGCTGTTAAAGGCAAAAGTAGAGGAAACGCCTACTCCCCCAACTTCTCAAAACAAAAATACACTCAATAAATGGAGCTAAAAAATGGTCGCGACTATTAGTGCTGTCAAAAATAAAGATTATTTCCCACAGCAGACCAAGCTGAATACTAAGGGTCAGGCCAAGGAATATTATTCAGATCATGGTGAGCCAAACGGTACATGGACAGGGACAGGGAGTAGATACTTCGGCCTCAATGGAAAAACTATAGAGTACAGCGACTATAACAACCTTATGGAGGGATTCTCTCCTAATGGTTATCCCTTAGTCCAAAATGCTGGAGACGATACAAGACGATGTGCTTGGGACTGTACTTTTAGTGCTCCTAAAAGCATTAGCATTTTATTGGCTTGCTGCACACCTGCACTACAAATAAAAATTGAAGAAGCCATGCGTCAATCTGTACAAGAAGCAATCCATACCATGGAGTCTAAAGCCGCGATAACTCGACGCGGTAAGGGGTCGAAGCAATACGAGGAAGTATCAGGCCTTATTGTTGCCACCTATGAGCACTGTACCAACAGAGCACAAAAACCAGAACCAAACAGCCATATTCACGCTCTAGTGCTCAATATAGCTCCCAGAAAAGATGGAACATTCGGCAGCATAGATTCCTACAAAATTTATCGCTGGATAAAGCCTTTAGGTGCTATTTTTCGAGCAGAGATGGCATTTCAAATGAAGAAGCTAGGCTTTGAAATCGAGCCTGATGGTGACTCTTTCCATATAAAAGGTATTTCAAAGCAGATTTGTGATGACTACTCTAGCCGAACAAAAGACATCCAAAAAGAATTAAATAATGCAGGCATTAAAAGTAGTGCAAGTAAGGCAGGTCAGCACTTCAAACTAACAACCCGACAAAGGAAATCTGATATAAACCGAAACACACTCTTTAAACAGTGGAGAGAAGAGATCAATCAAAAAGGTTTAACTCAGACAATTATTCAAGATCTTATTGAAGCAGAAAAAACGTCTCAGCCTAACTTTCTTGATCATGCGCTCATTCTTGCCGAGTTAACAGAAAGAAAGTCGACTTTTACAGAGCAAGATCTTTTTTTCCTTGTTGCGGTTAAGGCATCTCATTGCGGTATTAATGCAGAGCAAGCTCAATTATTTATTCAACTTCTTATTGAAAATGAGTCAGTGATTACTTTAAGTCGAAACGAAGCCTATTCCCCACTGTTTACAACTAGAGAAGTTTTACTGAATGAGCAACTAATGATAGAAGACGCAAAACTCCTAGCAAATAATCATTCAAAGACACTAGAGAGTAGTGTAATCAAAAACGCTATAAAAGAAGCAGAAGCACAGTTAGGTTTTGGCTTCGATGAAGAACAAAAAGCAGCAATTGATTACACATTAGAAAATGGTGATTTTTGTATTACACAAGGTAGCGCTGGTGCGGGCAAAACAACACTTATGCTTGCTGCAAAAATTGCATATGAGAAACAAGGACTTCAAATAGCTGGGGCAAGCATCGCTAAAAAAGCAGCAGACAACCTTTTTGAAGAAACGGGGATTTCTTCGCGCACCATCGCAAGCTATATAAACCTTATTGAAAAGGGCCAACATCCTCTTAGAAACATTGATGTATTGGTCATTGATGAAGCAGGGCTAGTTCCAAGCACTGACTTACAAGCCCTTCTCTATGAAGCGAGAACATCAAACTGCAAGCTGATTCTAACGGGGGAAGATAGGCAACTTGATGCCATAAACAAAGGCGGAGCGCTACGTTACTTATCTCGTCCTGAAATTTTGGGAACACAGCGAATCGGAACAATAAGAAGGCAAAGGCAAGGCTGGGCAAGGCAAATAGTCGCAGATTTAAGAGATGGACGGTCAGAAAGCGCTCTCAATATCTTAAGAGTAAAAAGCTGTCTTCATTGGGCAGAAAATAAAGAGACAGCTAAACAAGCTTTAATCAAAGACTGGCACCACTACCAAAAGGCTCACCCCGATAAGCAATCGCTTGTACTCGCACAGCAATGGAAAGACGTTAAAATTCTGAGTGAAGCTATTCGAAATATCTACATTGACGAAGGCCGTGTAGGAACAGAAAACGTCCCACTAAAATGCAGCGTTGCAGATAAACTTTTCAACTATGAGTTTTCAGCCGGTGATCGCGTTAAGTTCTGTCGTAACGATTACCGAGCACTGCAAGTGTCAAACGGCACGCTCGGCACAATCAAAAAAATAGAAAGCCTCAAAAACGACACAAGGTTAACTATCGAAATAGATGATAAAAGAACAGTATCCTTTCTCTCGTCAGAATACAGTGACGACATCGGAGTGAACCTCTGCCATGCCTACGCTCTCACAATTTTCAGCTCCCAAGGCACAACCGTAGATGGCAACACTTTTACGCTTTATTCCGGCAGTATGAACAGAGCAAATACTTATGTAGCGCTCAGTAGACACAAAGACGAGTCGCATCTGTACATAAACAGTGCTGAAATGAATGAGAGATGCAGAGCAAAAGATATAAGCGTTGAACCAACTCAAGAAATGAGAGAAGCGCAGCTAGCCGAGCTTACCAGACGAGACAACTATCATTCGCTAGCAATTGAACATCTAGCTGAGCGAGAAGCACAACGAGAGAAAGAACTACAAAAGCTCCATGTAGCAGAGTTAGAAGTTTAAATGAGCGTTTGTAGGGCAGGAATACTAGGTATTTGCGCGACGATATAATAGAAAAAGCCCCTAGTAGCGAGCTACTAGGGGCTTAGGTCTTACGCTTTGTGTCGACGAACTAGCACCATTACAAAGATGGGAGAAGAACAATTCGACTAGCTAAGATTAATATTAATATCAATTGACGCATGAGTCAACACATAAGTACCGAGTGTTTCTCCTAGAAACTTGATATTATAGTTTCAACAGCAAAACAAGAATGGATAGAGCTACTACATGCCGAATGATTATGACTACACAGAACCTAAAAAATTAATCAGCGCTGCAAGGCTGTCAAGCTATAAAAACTCTCTAGGATTGGAAGAAGACGCGCAACTTCTCGGTGCTTACAGTTGGAACTTAACGTTGGTGGGTGCTTTCTACCCACTCCTCCAGCTCATCGAAGTTGCACTACGAAATACAGTAAACGAAGCCGCGAAAGTAAGTATAATAACTCCCGTCGATAAGTTTTGGTTCGAGGCTATCCCATTCACTCAGGAAACCAATGAGCAAGGGGATTTGTGCAAGCCAGAACAAGTTAAAAAATTTATACAAAAGTTTAAAAATGCAAGGCAGAGTGCTAAAGCCGCACTAGAAGAAAAAGGCAAGGACCCTAACTCAGTCACTCTTGACCAAATCATTTCACAAACAGACTTTTCAACTTGGGAATACATTCTAGACAAAAGCTTTTATAACGGTAGCGATAATAACTACATATGGCCATCTAAGTTGACCAGAGCTTTTAAAAAGCTACCTAGAACAGCACAAAAAAACCAGGCATTTCATCAAAGGGATGCTTTACGAAGACGCATAGAAGAAATAAGAGCATTTCGGAATAGAATTTCCCATAATGAGCCTGCTTGGCGAGTTAGTGATGTAACTTCACCTGAGGAAGTGATATCAACGCTGGAAGAGAAACTAGATAACATGATAGAGCTTCTCTATTGGATATCACCAAAATTCAAAAAATATGTCTGCGATGTAGGATTAGAATCAAGAGTACGTCAGGTGTTGAACTTACAAGAATTTAATCGATACATTCATACATTTGATACATACGACATAGAAGACTTAGACGGCCTGATAGAATTAGTACTAAGAGCTAATCAGGATAATAATCGGCTGTATGTGAAATTTGGCGCTATTCCATCGATAATAACTCCTTACAACACTTCTTTATTACAGTAACCCCCTATTCTTAGCTTAATATTTCCCCCTGAAAAATTCATAGTAAGCGATGAATTTTTCAGGGAGCTTAATGTTAGTAACTCATAGAAGCATACAAGCCATATTGCTGACCTGAGACAATAGGCGCTACAACTAGATTTCTAGCACTAATCCCCATCCCCGTAATAGCATATTGCACACCTATTGCCAGCGCAGCACCTGCTGCGACATCATGCCAATAATGATATTTTCCTTTCACACGTGAATAACCAACGAATGACGCAGCAGCATAAGCAGGTAAACCGTATTTCCAGCCGTAGCGCATTTGTAGAAAGGCCGCGCCTTGGAAAGCCGCAGAAGTATGACCAGAAGGAAAGGAATTATTGTCATTTCCATTTGGGCGTTCTTCGTCTACTGCAAATTTCAATGTGTGCGTTGCAACAGATGTCCATAAAGCGCCCTCAGCCCATTGGGCAGTCCCTGCATAATCATTTTTTAGTATTGAAATCACTCCTGCGAGCAGTGGAATCCCTATCTGAAGGTTATCCCCAGCACGAACTATGCTGTCATCAGCATGAACTACACTTACATACGAAGCAGGAAAAACTAGTAAAGCGATCTTAGATATGACCTTAAAACCATTAAAAATGATGTTTTTTCTATTTTTTTTGAATTTTAGGCGCAAAAATCCGCCCCAGCTAGCCTCAGCAGGGTTATACAAAGAGAACATTCCAGTTACCTTATAAGTTTAAGAAATTAAGATTTTGAATATCACTTGGTCAGTGTTGTGAAATCATATCTTTAAAATCTTGTGAGATCAATAAAGATCCCACAAAATGATCTCACAATTTATTCAAAATCATTTTTCACCCTTAGCAAGAACGGTGTAATGATGATTAAAGAATGGTTTACAGCCGCAGAACTCGCGGGAAAAATAGGGATGCCTGCACACGCGACAAACGTAACGCGAAAGGCTAAAAGTCAAAATTGGAAATACAGGCAGATAGCGGGATTGAGAGGTATCAATTTTGAATATCACGCGAGCAGCTTACCGAAGGAAACGCTTGAGGCACTTGGTTTAGAAGGCGTAAGTAAGCCAGCACAAGCTGAAAAAAATGACTCAGACATGGTTACTATTCAAATCTACTCAGCAAAAGCTAAGACGTGGAGCAAAGCCAAGCCAGAAGCTCGCATGGTGCTGCCTAAAGGATATTTACCTAAATCTTTATCTGAGCAAGAGCTTAGTAACCTTTTCGCTTTAGAAGCACCTGACAGCACAATGCAGCCCACAATAAACGTAGGTGAAGTGGTTCTAGTCTCCAGAGTGGCTAACAAGACAGCTATATCTACTGGCGTGTTCGTTATTGAAACAAGTATGGGAATTACGATAAAAAGGCTAAAACCAAACCTTGCAGGAACTGAGATAAAAATTTGTAGTGACTCCGACAAGTTTGATGATGAGACATTGAAGCGGGAAGACTTTAATAAATCGATTAGGCTAGTAGGTAAGGCCTTAGGATCAGCTATTAAGGAGATAGATTAATTTCTAGTGCCATTTTTATTAGCCTCGATTAGAGACATATAAATAATATAAAGTATCTTTGAAAAAACACTTTATATTGTTTATAAACGACACACGGAACTAAAAACTAGACAGATGGGGGCTATATATAAGCTAATAAATTTTAATTGAAATATTGTCCGAATAATGTATTTTCGGCTTTACTATCAAAAAGAGTTAATACTGTCCCTTCCTTTAATAAAGACTTATCTTCAAATGATAGAATATCATCTTCTCCATCACTAGATACTAAATCCTCATAAATATTCTTATTAATATTTACAAAATATTGCAAGCCATTATTCTTACACCTATCAATAGCTACTTTAAACATTGTTCTAGTTTGTCTTTGATCGACCCCACCAAATAAGAAACTATCATGAGCTATAAAACCTAGTAAACTTTTGTTCAGCTCAAATAGAAGCATATCATAACAAAATATTTTTACTTCATTAATTCCTTGAGAACTGTCTTTTGGAATATATGGTTCGATTTCGAATAAATACTTAGCCTCCCCATCATTTTTCCTTATATTCAAAGATCCACCATGATCTGTATAAAATTGGCGGACTAAAGCCCTGAATTTTTTTTCGATTAGCTCAATATGCCCTTTGATACTTTCAATATAATCAACAGCAAGAAAATTAATGTCTGCTTTTTGCTTTTCTAAACGAACCAGCTCTTTTTCAACACTAGCAACAGTTGTCTGAAAACTTGTCAAATCTGCTATACTTGACTCAAGTGTTCGAATACGTTCTACAATAGAATTATATTCTTCTAATGCACCTCTCGAATCTAAATCTTTAAGAATAGCATCTCTTTTGTGCTCTAATTTTACTAAATATTCATTATTTTTCGAATTTTCTAACTCTAACGAGACTATATCTTTTTTAAGCCTAGACCGACGAGAATTATACATTTTCAAATGAAATTCTTCAGCTTGCTCTAAACGTTTTCTAACTAAATCAGGAAAATGAAATTCAGCCTCTCTGAATATCCTCTCTACTTTTTCAATATCTGTTGATGAAAAACCGTTATCTTCAGATAATATTGACCTTTTACTTCTTATTTTTCTGTCATTGAAATATATTAAATCACGAGCTTCATTCATAGCTTCCGTTATCTGATCAGCCTCCAATTTCAAGTCATCATAGTTTTTCGCAATTATAAAGTTATTTTTATCCTCAATTAAAGCTTCTAGCTTATCTTCTAAATCTCGCAATTCGCTTTCATTAAAATTGACATTTGCCTTAGCTAATGAACTTTTAGTTTTACCAATATTATCGATTTCGTCTCGGATTTTTTTAAATTTCTTGGGAAGAGAAATATCTAGCCCCAATAGAACTAAATTAGTCATTCGCTGATAAAAGTCAGCTGGAGGCTGCCCCTGCTGCTGTAAAGCATCAGTATAGTAGTTTCTACTAGGTAGATATCTTCGAGCAAAACAATTTAGAGTCTGTTTAAAGGAAAGATCCCCATCATTATTAAAAAAAATCTTTTCATTTAATTTTTTACCAAGAGTTGAATACTTCCCAACTTTCTCATCATTTATATAATATATGCCGTTACTAAAATTTGTTTTTATAGTATAGGTTATAGATCCTATTTCTAAATCCAATAAAAAATCACCATAACCTGATAGAAACTTATAAAACCTAGCATCAGTCTGGTATTTTTTTATATCAAGCTTTCCTCCGAGCATCAAATGGACTAATTGTAGAGCACTACTTTTACCAATACCATTATATGTATCAGTAGAACTAGAGCTAGATTGTAATCCTGCAACTATATTAATCCCTGGTTTAAAATCAATAGTTTTGAATTTAGGATTACTTGAATATAGCTTTAACAGTTTCATTTTCTAACTCCAACTTACCGATAATAAACAAAAAGTCTAAACAATATTGCAGTTTTTCTGCACTTACTTCTTCTGGATATATATTGTTTATTTTATGAAGCAGTACATCAGAATCTAAACTTCCATCCAAGCTCAAAATATCAAAGACATATGAGGATATACAATAAAGTGAATCTATAGGCTTTATTGATTTTGTTGGTAAAATCATTTTTTCATTCCTATATCACATTCTTCAAAAAAATAAGCAACAATCACCCAAGCTATTGAAGTCTCTTGATAACAGGCATTAAAAGTTTGGCTCTCAATTTGATGACATAAATCCCCTAGTATAGTAGAAAAATTTAGTGTGTATTTTTCTTTCGCAATAAAATGTAGCTCAGAAACACTTTTTTTAGCTAAGTCTCTTTTTGTAGCTCCAGATTCAATAAGTGTCCTTTTAAGAATATCACAATAAATGTTATCAACAATTAGCTCTCTTAATTCAGTCAATGCACTTTCATCTATTGATTCATATATAGGTAAAGCAGCCTCACTTCCAGTTAATAATGCGTTAGATACTTTTCTATTTAAACTATTTAATTCAATTTTATCATCAAGGTCAACATTATTAAAATCTGTACTATAATCCAATTTAATTGAATTATTATTTCTTATTAACAGGTCAAATACAACCTGAAGAGAAATTTTATCTGTATATTTCTCACTTAGTCCCTTAAAAAACTTATCATATATAAAGTAAAGCTTATCATCACTTAGTGTCTTGATATCATTTAATAAATCAGTATGGTCTTTTAAATTATCTCTTATGTTTTGAATTCCGTATTTTGTTTTATAATGTTCAATGGTTGCTTTCTGAAATTTCTTAGGCTTTCCTAATAAAAAGAAAATATCAATTTTATACTGTGTATATTTTAAAGTGTTATTATCAAATACCTTTAAACTATTATCGATTTTTTCTTTATTTTTAGATGTTGTCACCTGAATTAGGTGCTTCGAATAATGATCAACTAAATCAATATAGTCTTCATTTGAATTAGCTGAATTTGCATTAATGAAATTCTTTCCTGAATATAAATCATTGAAAACATTACAATAGAAATCCTCAGCATGAATATTATATGTATATATATTCATTGACTGCTGTAATTCTATGTCACACATCATAATCGCTAGTGTTCTAGAGATTTTACTTAGGACTTCTGAACGCTCATATATATTCATATAATACAAAAAAACCAACATTACTTGATAAAAAGGACTCTTTTAAAAATCCACTAAAGTACAGCATTTAAGCATTGTATAAAAAGAACTCTTTATGAGCCAAGCTTTCTTCAGTACACCTTTAAGATCAACTTACCTGTAGGTATAGAAACTTTTCCTTTTTAATCAGCAACTTAAATATATAAAAATGACAATGAGGGTCCCCCCTCACTGCCATTCCTTCATCTTTAATCTAGATATATCCTATCAGCTAATCTTAAGCAACGCTGACTTATTAACAATCTCTCTTTTTATGATTTGTTCAGGAGTCATACCTAATTCATTACATATTGTATCTGCTCGCTCTGCTTGGCGACGCCCTAAAGTTAATTTAACCCCTTTTTTGAGGCTAAAAGGGTTAGGCAACTGTTTCATTTTACTCATTATTTTTCTCCTTTTCTCTCGCATCAATAGACTGAGTCAATATATCTTTTAAAAAGCGATTAGCTGTATAGGGCTTTTGCTTGAGTGGTTGCCCTGCTTGCTTCTCGTAGTATTGATGCTCTCTTTGTTTTTGACTAAGAACAAACTGATATAATGCATTAGCACCATCCACTTCTTCTTTGGTAGTAAAAGTGATCGTTTGATCAGGCATAACTTTAATTGAACCTTGACTCATGACTCACCTCTACTTAAAAGCATTTTTACAGCCTGCTGTTGCTCTTCTTCTTTTGAGGGATAGAATTCGGGAAAGTGTTTTTTAGCTAACTCAAGCAGCTTCCCATTAAGCTCGTGTTTAAAGATAAATGTATGCATCCATACAATAGATGGAGTTTCGACAAACAAACCATGCATATGCTGTAATATTCGATTCATAGTACCTTTGGAGTCATCCATGCTATCGATAGATAATAAAGAGCATTGAACTGATCCGAGGTAATCTTCTTTATGCAGCAAATACTCTGCCAAGGCATCCATCGAACGAGGAAAGCGGTTTTCATAGGCCATAATCAGATAGGATACTCCCTTAGAGTCATACCCTCCTGCCATAGTCGTATGAAGCAGGCCCGCCATAAACTGTGAAAATACATGTCCTTGAGCTGCAAGCTCTTCGAATTCTTTGATGATTTCAGGAGTGCAAGTCATCGGACTGCGCAGAAAGGCAGAAGGATGATCAATTTCGAAAAATTCAGAGTTGATTTTGAAGAAGTTAGTTTCAAATTTTTCAATCAAACGCTTAGACATTTTTTCTACTAATTGTGAATGCCTACAGCGGAAAAGATCCATTGAGTATGAGTCTAATGCTTCTCGAACTTTCAGGTTAGGATAAGCTTCCGAAGATTGTTTTTTGAACTCTGCGTTTGTGAGCCTACCGTTGAGTAATATCTTAGGATTATCAATACACTTTTTTGCAAAGATAAAATGAGGATTATTCTTATCGCTCAACCCGTACAGAATGCTAAGCGGGTTTTCAACATCATTAGCCAAGCGTTTTTTTGAGTCGATCTTCGGTGGCAGACTGCGCTTGACCATCCAAGTACAGCCTAAAAGACACAATTCGAATTCAGCGTTTTTACTCATGTTAGTACCTATAAATTTTTAAGTGAAAATTTCATTGGCACTTCACCTATTAAGATAACCAACGATAACCACTTAAATTTATGGTTATGAGATAAGTATCGAATTGATACAAGTAGTACAAATACACAAAGCCAATATTTCCTGAAAATAGGTGTCAGAGTAGGAGGCCTAGACCACCTCAGATAATAGCAGTCTCCCTCGAAAGTTGCAATGCGGAAAAAACCATTACCCTAATCCCATCAATTTGACAAGCCGCACAGATACTATAAAACTTACTACGTAGACAAGTGCCTATGTATTTATGAGACACCATAAAAAGGTGACATAATAGGTGACAAGAAATATTTTTTTTTATTTTTTTGATAAAAATCAAGTTTTTATAAATTTTATTATATTCAGATCCAAAACATCGAATAGGTTCTTAGGTACAAAGTTACCCGTCCAAGAATGTTTTAACCCAATATGACCGACGCCGCTGCATTGCAGTACGCGTCGGTTCTCATTTTAGCGTAGCGGTATGCTTCGCAAGTGTGTCTCGATGGCTTCTATCATCGACTTGGTAAGCGGTAAATGCGCTTTTTCTTTCGCCCATACTGCCCCAAATGCCCAAGGGATGGCGTACTACTTTGAGTTTCCTACTCAAAACTCGGTTTTGGTGAGTCGTATGGATTGAGTCTTGATATGTCGAGTGTATCGACACAGAAAAGTGTTATGTCGAAAAAATAGAAAAATATCGACACATAAAATTGATATGTCGATCCAATCGACATAAACTGACCAAATAGTTCATTTATGTCGATTTAGACTGGAAGTTTAAACATGACCTGGCAAGCAGAGCAGCCTTACAACCAATTACCCACATTGCCACCAAATCTAGATTCCATAGAAACTAGGGCCGTACTGAAAGCCTGTATTTCTGCACGTGCCGCTGTAGCAGAGTTAAAAAAGGCTGGGGAACTCATACCTAACCAAAGCATGCTAATTAACTTACTGCCTTTGCTGGAAGCAAAAGATAGTTCAGAAATTGAAAATATTGTCACCACTACCGATAAGCTTTTTCAGTATGCGCTAGAAGATAAAGGCGCAGATCATGCAACAAAAGAAGCCCTACGTTACAGAACGGCGTTATACCAAGGCTATATACAGCTTGAAAAAAAACCGCTTTGCACAGCAACCGCCATTGAGGTATGCAGTACGTTAAAACACACTGAAATGGAAATTCGTAAAGTGCCAGGGACTGTTATAGGCAACCAAACGACAGGAGAAATTATCTATACTCCGCCTGCCGGAGAAAATGTCATCCGCGACTTGTTAACCAACTGGGAGCGATTTCTTCATGATGACGATGATCTAGATCCGCTGATAAAGATGGCGGTTAGTCATTATCAATTTGAAGCCATACACCCTTTTTATGACGGAAATGGCCGAGCAGGTCGTATTTTAAACGTTTTGTACCTTATTGAATGTGGTCTTTTAACGATACCTATTTTGTACTTAAGTCGTTTTATCGTTCATAACAAACAAAACTATTATCGCCTGTTGAACCAAGTAACCAAAGATCAGAATTGGGAAGATTGGCTGTTATTTATGCTAAAAGGAGTCGAGCAAACCGCCAAATGGACTTGTGATAAAATCACAGCGATTAGAGCACTTATGGAAAGTACAACCGATTACATAAAAGCACAGCTACCTAAAATATATAGCTATGAGCTTGTTCAGCTGATTTTTGAACAACCCTATTGCCGTATCAGTAATCTAGTTGAACGTGATATTGCTAAACGCCAAACTGCTTCAACCTATTTAAAACAGTTAACGGATATTGGTGTACTGCAAGAAATCGATTCAGGAAAAGAAAAATTATTTGTACACCCACGGTTGATGGCGTTAATGACAAAAGACAGTAATAGTATCAATGCTTTTTGAGTAACAATCTGTAGACCTTGAGACCCACTATTCGACACACAGGTTTATCATGAGTGGATTCCATAGTATCCATATTGAGCTTTCTTCTATGTATTTGGATACTATGGTGTCCATTCAGAGTAAGACGGTCTTCTACTGACAAATACCTACCACATAGAACAAGCGAAAAACTGGCTAGCTAGGTTGGCAGAAATCGTGCTCGATAAAGCCTTTTAAAACTGCTATTTTTTAAACCTAACAGCCGCGTAAAAATGGCACTGTTTTTTTCCCATTGCTCACCACTAATATTTAGTAAAAGGCAAATGGTGAGCTGTTTGGCGGGCAAACGGGCATTTTTAAACAGTTTCTTTTCGGTAACTTAGTGAGTTCGTTAAGGTCTAGGCCGCTACTCCATGAGAAAACTCAAATATTGAATAATTTATTTCGATTCTTTTTGCTACTGTTAAGCATCACACAACTGAGAGGTTTGAATATGAAATTTCCATTGTTAGCAATCGCATTCATGCTCTTACTAAGTGGCTGTTCCAACACTTGGCAAGGAGTAAAACAAGACTCTTCAAAAATGTACAACGACACGAAAGAAGCCATCCACAAGGCAACCGAGTAACCCCATAACACTTTCGGCGAAGATCTGTAGGAACCATGCTAGATAAAGAGAACCTAACCCAAGCGGTAAAGCTGCTGATGCCTAGTGTCAGGCTGATTTACTTGTTCGGTTCACAGGCAGATGGCAGCTCGACCCCCTCTAGTAATATCGACATCGCCGTGCTACTGGAGAAAAAAATGAATCCCGTAGCACGCTTTGACCTTGAACAGACTCTCGCCATCGAACTGGATCAAGACGTGGATTTAGTCGATCTACTAACGGCATCAACTGTATTGCAGAACCAAGTCATCATGAACGGTGGGGTGAGCTACTCTTTGGTAGTGAAAACGAGCAAACCAAATTTGAAATGCAGATTATTTCCATGTATCAGCATTTAAATGAAGAGCGAGCGGATATTCTGCGGGAGTTTTTAAAATGAACGACTCGATTCTAAACAAGCTAGCAACCATTGAGCGCTGCTTGAGGCGTATTCGGGATGTTTATGCTTTATCAAAAGAAGAATTCGACCAGCCAAGACTCTATTATTCTGAACCTTCAACGCGCCTGTGAAGCCAGCATTGATGCCGCTAAAGGAATGTATTCATATCTAAGGATGGATAGTTCTCTTGATGACTTAATCCCCCGTTACATCTCAATTGTTTGCTTCCACTCTAGGTATAAACATTAGACTGTTGCCTTCTTTTCCAAAAACCATGTTCCTTCCAACGCTCCTCTAGATGATAAGCACTTTCAACCAAAGGTAAATAAGCACTGTACATTTTATCCATTAGGAAGTGATAAGTTAAAAAGCTCTCTTTCTTCCCCAAAAAGTGGTCTTTGATAGCGCAACTACCATAGTATGCAGTACCTATAGCAGCGGTAATGCCATAAGATGATAAAGGATCATAGGTGCATGCGGCATCTCCTACTGCCAACCAGCCATCTCCTGTGATTTGCTCTAACCTAGAAGCACTTGAAGCATGAACCGCTAAAGATACAGAAGAAAAATCCACAGTCTCCCCTGTAGCGTGCTTAAACCTCTCTTTTGTATGATGAGTATTGTTAAGCAATCGTTCAAAACCATGCCATTTGTTCGCTTGTGAAACGGGTATGGCATCTGAATCTGTCATAAATGTCACCATCAACTGGTTCGTCGGTAACTTAGCGGAATACCACCAACCATCAGCGCAAGATTCGATTAAAGTGGAAGGAGCCAAAGACTCATTACTAGAAAAGATTGCATTGATACCAACCAATCTATCCAATGACTGTCTCTTAATACGTAAATACCTAGCCACCGTTGATTTACGTCCAGTCGCATCAATAAGAAAGTCGGCAACAAAGGTTACTTGCTGCCCTCCATGATTCACCTGCAACTGCCACTCAAAGTCTTGTTTCACCAAGCCTTTCAGTGCATGACCTGTACGCCAATCAACCCCTGCTAGCTCCGCTTCTTTTGCTAAATCAAGCTCAAATTGCTTCCTATCAATGTGTGTCCCAGCACCATGAACCCCATTGATAAAATGGTCTTCCGTCAGGCTATCGGATCCCCACACGGCTTGATTACTATGACTAACGCTATGCTTATCCAACAAATGCTCAAGTCTTAACTTACGCAATAGGGGTGTAAGAATTGGAGGCAAACACTCCCCAGGCTTTTGCTGGGGATAGTTGCTCGATTCTAGGACAATTACATCAAAATTATTCCTAGCCAATTCTATAGACACAATAGCACCAGCCGGTCCACCTCCGATAACAATGATCCGTTTACCAGCATTCATATTTAATAACTTATTCGCTGGTGAACTTTTCTTACTGTCGGAGCACTCTCAGAATCTTCTATTTTCCCCTCATAACTCTTACGTTCATTTTTCTCTTGCTCAATAGCTTCTTCTGAGCTTATCGCTCCCTCTGCCACTTTTACCTGAAGATAAGAAGGATCCCATATAGAGAAGTGCTCTGCACGTTGCTGCTCTACCCAAACGACACTAGGGATTTCCCCGCCAGCTTTCTCTTCGGGGAGCTGTTTTGGAGCAATGATACCTACTCCTGACCACTCCGCTATCATGTCATTTAAACGACTGATTTCACTGGAGTTATCAACATCTCGTAACCAAAACTGTCGATAATTGAAATGTTTGTTTTTTTGGAAGTCTCCAAAATCACCGTCCTTTAATCGATCAAAAGATTCTTTGCTCATGACCTCTCGAGGAGCTCGGGGAGCCCACAATGTAGGAAGAGGTAAAAAGGTGGAATCATCCCATGCACCTAAACAATCACCAGCATCGGCTTGCCAAGGCACTCCCATCCACCTTGTTAGAGTACCTGGTCCACTGTAATGAACAGGGCCATTTGGTTTCATTGCTTCCTCTGGAGATAAAACTGGACCATAGTCGTCTGCAACATAATGACTGTCATCTTCTTTATCCAAATCCACAACCTGTAACCTGAAAGGAGAAATCTCCCCAGCCTTAGGTGCTTTCCACATTTGGTCTACTCTTAAAGGCCAAGCAATCTCAATACCTGGTCTAAATGGACCTCCTAAACATTCTTGCAATGCAGCCTTGGTTAGCATAAAAGGCTGAATAACTGGATCAAAACCAAGCAGAGGGTCTTCTGTCGCAATTTCCGGCAAAGGAAATTGTGCCTTGGATAAATCCGTTTCTGGAGCGACAAAGTTACCTTTCACCCACTCTTTAAGATAATGGTACTGTGTTTTGGTTAACCAGAGGTTTTCGTTTGGCTGGGCAGTAAAGTCTCTGAGTGCATCACCATAATTAGGTGGAAGTTGTGTTGGCACAAATTCTATTGTTTCAGGGTCTCTAAACCAATCAAAGATTGTTTGTTTAAACCCTTGATGCTCGTCTTTTGTTGAAACCAGTTTTTGGTAAACTTTAGGGTCTGTAAAATTACAAGGTGATCCCTGGCCAAAAAGCATATACAAGCCTTCACTTACCCACTGAGAATCACTAAGGGATTTAAATATCGGCCAAATATGCTCCTCAAAAGAAGGTTGATCACTTAACGTCGTCCCTCCACTTTTCTTATTATAAACATCCTCAACAATGTCATACATGGTGGTCGTACCGTAAATCCCCTGACCATAATTCGGCGGCACTACAGCCACAAAAGCATCCTCCGCATGAAAAGAATACGTTTTTCCATCTACTGTCATACGAACCTCAGCACGTACCGGACCATCAGAAGTGTCATCATACCAACCATTATTATTGGCAAAATGATTCACAGGGTTATTAGGAATAGCACTTTTTGCTTCTCCAGAACCACCCAAAACAACTAACCTACCTTTGTTATCGGTTCTCAGTTCACCAAGTACAACCTCTTCATTCATGAAGTGTCCTGCCAAGGGGGTTGATGTCTGATTCTGACCTGAAATGGTATGCTTATGATGACGACCACTGTCTATTACTAATGTTTCTCTCTTGGGTTCTAAACCATAAGGAATTCCACCACCATAGGTGTTATTTCGCTGCGTCGTCGCAATCGCGAGTTTTCTCGTGTTTTTGTTTTCTTCAGAAATTTGATTGAGATCCAATGGATTAATGTACTGATACCATGCTCCTTTTCTATTAGCCAGACGCACATGCCACTCTATTTCTACTTTGATACTAGTATCATTTAAATCTGAATTTATCTCAGTGACGACTTTACCGTCTTTATCTAATCCATAAATCCTGAACCGAGCCGCTTGTTTTTTTATAGCACCTTCATTATCTTTATAGTGAATCTGATCTATTTCCCCATCTAACTGTAGCGGTACTCGAGGATCAGCAGGCTTTCCTGGTACTTCTGGAGCATAAAACCATTCTTTAGAGTTTCCTACGCGAGAGATTCCCAAAGCGGGGTAGATAACATACTTTTTAATTTGATCTAACGTTTCTTTCTTACTCATGATGCCCCACCCCTTGACTGTTTTTTATTTGATCTTCAATAATAACTTGCGATGCTTTTTCACTGATCATGTAAATAGGCGCGACGATAAATGTGCCAGGAATTTTAGGAAAGACCGACGCATCTACCACTCTTAATCGTGTCGTTCCTCTCACTTGAAAACGGCTATCCAATACCGCCATGGGATCCCCATCGGCACCGATAGGGCAGGTACAAGAAGCATGGTGCCCCCATGATTGTGATTTGATATATTCCTTGATATCTTCGTCTGATTGAACTTTTTCCCCAGGGAGCACCTCTTTCACTTTAAAGGGAACATCTTCCATGAGCGTTCTGGCAAACTTAAAGCCTTCTGTTATGTCATTCAAATCTTCTCCATCATCATCTGTACCCTCATTAAAATAATGAAAGTTGATATAGGGAGACTCTCTTGGGTCTTTTGACTTGAGTTCCACAATCCCTTTTCGATTATTGGTATGTGCTTTTAATACTGTCCAAGTAAACTGGTTTAAAATCGGACGAAAAGTCCAAAACCAATTAGGAAAAAAACCTTGAAAACGAGTACTCTTCGCAAAAATGATCAGATCTGGGTTTATTTTTTCAGGAAAGGATTTTTTTAAATACATTAGGGGAGACCCCATACTATTGTAAGGGCCTTTTCTATCCTTTAGCCACGAACTTAAAAACGAATCACTCTCAGGATCATCACTATAAGAAGCCATTTCATTTACTTTAAACGGTTCTTCCATTTCTGTAATGAGAGGTATCTCATATCTATCCTGCAGATTGGTTCCGACTCCAGGCAAATCAACTCTGACAGGGATATTAAATTTATCCAACTGCTTTTTATCACCAATTCCTGATAACATTAACAGTTGTGGGGTATTGAAAGTACCACAAGATAAAATAACTTCTTCCTTCACATATGCTTTTTTTGTCTCTGGTTCAGTAAGCTGACACTCTTCCCTAAATCTAGGCGTTGCCTCATAGAGGTATGATCCCTTTGCATACTCAATCCCAATCGCTTTTGTCGAATCTTTATTATCGAAAAGCACCTGCGTAGCTAAAGCATGGGATTCTATTATAAGCCTTTCTGGAAATTGCTCTTGGACTTGTAAAATAAATTCTCTTGAGCCATTCCTAGCCATATTAGAAGTAGACTGAGGAACCGTGAAATAACCAGTACTCCCCTCTTTGCTAACATTAATGGCATTAGGATCTTGATGTTCATTGATTTCACCTAATCCTTCTGTCTTTTTACCCTGTAATTTACAGCTTTCCAGTATTCCTGTTAATTGCCAATCTTTAGGAGCTGCAGACATATCTGCTTTCTCTACACTTAGCCAACCATTGGTGCCATGGCCTGTTTTTTTCGCTGTAATAGAATCGAGATACTGACAGTTTTCCAATTTTTCAAAATACCGTCTCATATTCGTAGGATTCCAAGATTCATCTCCCGTCAATTCTTCAATATATTCCCAATCTGAATCAGCTGGATACGTGGTAATCATTGCATTATGTGCAGTACAACCACCTAATGTACTCGACCTTGGATACAATACACCATCTTGCGAAGGGACATACTTAGGATCTTTTTTCTGTTGATGTTGATCCTTATAATGACGGACAAAAAAGTCCCATCTGTAATTTTCATTTTCTGCCGCCAACCCTAAAAATGAAGGGACAGAATAGCTTACACTCGCTTCCTTACCGCCAGCCTCTAGCAGCAAAACTTTAAATCCAGACAAAACTAAATTGGCAGCTAGAGGGCCACCGCCAGCTCCAGATCCAACTATGATATAGTCATATTTTTCTTGCGTATCTATAACAGCGTTCTTTTTCATAGATCACCTAATTGGTCGCATAAATTCATCTTAGCAATATCTCTATCTGACGTTTTTATTTATATAACAAACATATTGTCATTAGCGATTACACCTTATTACACAAACATCTATAGATAATGGATAAAGCCATCTTCGAGCCCTTTCTCTAAGGTTGGGACGAGCTGCTTCAAGTGTGGCTTAGGAGAAGTAAGGCACTGACAGAGATCATCGAAAAACGAGAAGCCGTCAAAAAAGTCGGTCTCAATCCATGCATAGGCTCTTATTGAGCGGTGGGTCACATCTGACAAATAAAACGCTCTTACGGCAAGATTTGCTGATGTGTATTGAGTGGCTCACTAACTAGGCATTGCCCCCCACCTATTAAAGCCATTGTCAATATTGGTGTTCTATAGAAAGCCAATTTAGCATCGCAATTTGCCCTATTTGGTAAACATAACATTGAACAAGTCCGGCCCCATTTGGCTAATGGCTTTCGCAAGCAATGTTGTTGGGGAGCCTGACGGTTCGTCGTTGCGAATTATCACATTCCAATCGATATTCAGCCCTTCTTGAGTGGCTTTAGCGGTCGTTATGGGCTCTGCCAATATGTCGGCGCTTCGCGCCAAGTCATTAAAAATAGGCGTGCTGTTTATTGATCTGGTTGAGCAACGACTAGGCCGCTTTGGCTTTGACATTGCGTCTTCAAAAGATGAATCCATTCGTGGCAGTCAGGTGTCTTTAGTGCACGATCAAGGCTTTGCCATCATGCAAGCCTTGATCACTCGCAATGTGATTGGTGACTTCCGAGCACCAAGTATCCTTAGATTTGGATTCACGCCTTTGTATCTTCGCTACGTCGATATTTGGGATTGCATTGAAGCATTGGAAGAGATCATGGAGCAAAAAGAATGGGATCGACCTGAGTTTAAAAAGCTGACGGCGGTGACCTGATTTATTCATCCAAACAGTGTTTTCAAAATCTGGCAGCCCCAAACGGGGCTTCCAGAACCCGTCATAACGCAAATGTATTGACGCCCTTCCCACCGAAATGTTCACGAATATTTGCAATTAGAATAGTGGTTAAGGCAAGTGATCGGATCTGCCCGCTCTTCTTTCTCATATCACGGCCATTGCAAATAACACCGTCAAGGTGAATAATCACTTATATACCAAGTGTTTGCAGACTCGTTACCTAGCCTAAGCGCTTCCTTCGTTGTTCAACGTGCGCAAAACAGGTCAAACGACTCTTCCAAAACACGCCACATTCCAGTATAAATTGATAATATTAAAAAAATATTACACTTATATAGCACAATAAATGAAAATCTTTCTCAAATAATAAAAATAATGCTTAAAAATAAATGCTCACCTTTACCAATAAAAATCTGTTAAGCGCTTTCCCTTTATAACCGTCATATAGTTGAGGGGTCAGAAGAGACCACCTCGTTGTGTGCATAATGGGACTTTTCGGCTTTAACACTATTCGCTTGAGGATACCGCCATGTTTTGGAACACATCCCGCAAGAAACATCAGGACATGAACAATGAGCTTGAGTTATTAAAAGAGCGCAATGAAGCGTTAAACCAAGCATTACGAGAAAAAGATCAACAGATAGCAGAGTTGTCAGCACAAGTCTCGCCATCCAATGCATCTATTTCAAAAGACATTTTAGCGGGGCAAGTAACGTCCTCGGCAGATCAATTAACCATGCTAGGGCAACGGGTTCAGCTGATTTCAGAGGAACTTTTTGAACCCATGAGTGAGTGCGCAGGCACCAGCGATGAGCTTGAGCACAGCTGTACTCAGTTAGCAGGATTGAATGCTTCCATTGTTGAGATCTCCAGTAAAGCGACCAATAGCCTAGAATCCGTCAAAGAGCTGAAATCCCTGGCCGTCGAAATCAATAACTTTGCCAGCATCATCAATAAAATATCCGAGCAAACGAATTTATTAGCGCTCAATGCGGCCATTGAAGCGGCTCGCGCCGGCGAATCCGGACGAGGCTTTGCCGTCGTGGCTGACGAGGTCAGAGAATTGGCCAAACGCTCTAGAGAATCCAGCGAAGAAATTAGCGAACTGGTACAACGCATTCAAGTCAGCACCGAAGAAGTAGAAGAAAGCATCGACGACTTAAGCAAACGGACCGAATCCCTTCACAACACCTCTTCTACCGTGACACGCTCTTTTGAGCAGTCTACCGAGCAAACCAGCAACATCATTCATTCTGCCTACAAAGCCATGGCCTATGGCCACCTCTCCTCTTGCATATTAGAAATGGTAAAACTGCAACACCGATGGTCGGCAATGTACCTCAATAATGAAACGCCCTCCCCTGATGAATTCGATCCCCGTCAGAGCCAGTTCGGCCAGTGGTATTTTGACGGTGAAGATAATGAGTACGACTTCCGAAACAACAACCACTTTAAACAAACGGGACACGACCTAACGGCGCTCTTTCAGCAGGGCCAATCCCTGTTTGAAGACGCCTTTCAGCAGCAAGCAAGCGATACACATCACCAAGTCTACTTAGATAAAATCCATACCATGGATTCAACTATTGGCAACATTCTCAAAGACTTAGACGCAGTGAACCAATACTTGCTGCAGAAAGTTGAAAGGCATTAACCTTTAAAAAGGTGTCGCAACAGCGAGCAAGCCCAATCGTTTCAAGACAGACTTTTCCCCTTAAATGAGGGAGTGACGCCCTGACACAACGTC
Source organism: Marinomonas sp. 63XJN7_7_ISO-PGPR-S23-202 (assembly GCF_056173505.1). Classification (NCBI taxonomy): domain Bacteria; kingdom Pseudomonadati; phylum Pseudomonadota; class Gammaproteobacteria; order Oceanospirillales; family Oceanospirillaceae; genus Marinomonas; species Marinomonas sp. 63XJN7_7_ISO-PGPR-S23-202. Next base: position 5,067,999 of record NZ_CM149677.1, read on the forward strand.
ACTCCCTCCCCCATCGCTCGATCCGATATTGTCTTGGTGATTTGCCCAGTGCTTTTTTAAAGAAGGTAATGAAGGCGCTGACGGAGTCGTAGCCAAGTTCTTCGGAAAGGGTTTGGATGGGCATGTTGGTAGCGAGTTTTTGTAAGGCGAGGACAATATGGAGTTGGCTGCGCCATTGGCCGAAGGTGAGTTGTACGTGGCGTTTGATCATACGCGCTAAGGTGCGTTCGCTCATGGCAAAGTCACTGGCCCATTCACCTAGGGTGCGTTTTTCGCTGGGTCTGGCAATAAGCTCTAGGGCGAGTCGGTTAAGGATCGGTTCGTCGGGGATGGGAAAATCAAATTCTTCTCGCTCTAGTTGGATCAATTGATCGAGTAAGACGTCAATCAGTCGGTCGGTGGCGGGATCCGTTTTGTCATCATCTTGTTGTCTATGTAGGTGCAATATCAGTTCACGAACCAGGGGCGTCACCGTCAGGGTACAGGCGGCCTCAGGTAAGGCTAAATCGGTGCAGTCGACAAAGAGCATACAGACGTCAGCATGGGGGGAAATCTGATTACGATGCATCACATTGCTGGGAATCCAGACCGCGCAGCGGGGCGGTACGAGCCACATTTTGTCTTCTATAAAGCTGGTGACAACCCCCGTTAAAGGGAGGACTAGCTGCGCTTTTTGGTGCTGGTGCCAAGGGGTTTCTTCGCGGTGGGGCACAGATTGGGAGCGCAATACCAAAACACGATGAGGATAGTGATCGGCAAAGCTCAAATCGGTGAAGGATTCAAAAACGGTTTTGTCTGTATTTCGCAATTTATTGTCCAAACGTCTCAATTCTGCAAGCAGAGTAACCCATATAATAGCCAATCAACAATCTTTCCCCTCTCTACTTTTGACTAGACACATGAAACGATTACAACGCCTAGCCCAGCACGATGCGGCCTTTTTACTGTTATTTATTTTTTTGGTGGCATTAAACCTGCGCGGACCGGTGACGGGGTTACCCCCCTTGTTAGACAAAATCAGTGCCGATCTGCATTTAAGTAGTTCCCAGTCTGGTTTGCTCACCAGCTTGCCATTGTTAGCGTTTGGCTTTTTTGCCCCAGTGGCGTCTTGGTTGACCCGTCATTTCCGGATTGAGCGTATTTTGGCGTCAGGCGTGGGTTTGATCGCCATTGGCATGATCATTCGTACCTTTGGCTCGATCAGTACCTTGTATATCGGAGCCATATTTATTGGTGCGGGGATTGCCATCGGCAATGTGCTGTTACCGAGTTTGCTAAAACGTGAGTTTCCTCATTATGTGGTTCAACTGACGGCGATCTACGTATTGATGATGAGTATCGGTGGCTTTTTGATGTCGAGCCTTGCCGTGCCATTAAGTTTGTATGCGGAACAGCCTACTTTCGATTTGCCTATGAGTGGCTGGTCGTTTGCTCTAGGCTGTCAAAGCCTGTTGATTCTGTTGCCTTTGGTGGTGTGGTTTAGTTGCAAAATCACCCAACACCAAGCCCCCCAAGCTAATCCGGTGGATATTTCAACGTCCGTTTGGCGCTCTATTACGGCTTGGCAAGTGGCCAGCTTTTTAGCGGTCAACTCGTTGTTGAATTACGTTGTCGTGGCGTGGGCGCCGACTATTTTAATGAGTCATGGTTATAGCGATGCAACCGCCGGACTCTATCAAGGCTATTTGCAGTTGGCCGGGGCCATGCCTTCGTTGATTTTGGCGCCATTTATCCATCGTTTAGGAAGCCATAGACGATTATGCTTATTGGCCACGGGGCTAACGACTTTAAGTCTGGCCGGCCTGTTATTCGCGCCCAACTGGTCTGGCCTGTGGTCGGTGTCTTTTGGGTTTGGTATCAGTATGGGCTTTATTCTAGGCTTGTCGTTTGTCAGTTTAAGAACCCACAGTCCCAAACAAGCCGCGGCGCTGTCTGGTATGGCTCAGTTAATTGGCTATACACTGGCGGCAATTGGCCCGGTGTTGATGGGTGCCCTTTACGACTGGCAGCAAGCTTGGAGCGCGCCTCTCTACGTCATGCTGATGATTGGCTTGATTTGGATGGGATTAGGCTGGATGGCAAGCCCCAAGCACAATGGCTAAATTAGCAGTATTCGCAACGTTTATATTAGTGGTAGGTAAATATCAGTGATCAGTTCGTGTTCGGCAACGTCCGCTAAGGAGTTCAAGAAGGCGAAAAAACAAGGGGCATTGCGAAGCTCTTCACCACTGTTTGGCAACCACGCCCCATAAAGGGTTCGAACACTGTCATCAAGGTTGTCCCGAGAGCCTAAGTGGCGCAATACAGCGCAGCGCCCACCCGCAATAACTTTTCTAACGATGCCTTCGTCGTTCTCAATAATCGGTTGCGTTACTTTAACGGCAAGATCATAACGAAAATCTTCCGGGGCCACTTCTTTTGGGTCGTTGTACACTAGACCGAACGAACGACCTTTTAGTAACGGGTTGATACCAATGCGTTTTAAACTGGCTTGAAAGGCAGAAGACGAGGCCACTATCTGGCCGAACGGCCCACGGTGCTCGTATACCGCTACGAGAGTTTCGGTAAATTCGACGATATTCACCTGCGTGGATTGCTCCATCTGGTTGTCAGTCACTGGACATTCTTGTCGCCAGTTGAGCCAATTCGGCTCTTGGCGAAACGCTCTCGGTGACTGGCCAAAGGTTTTTTTGAAGGCTCTGGAAAAGGATTCGGGGTGATCAAATTGCGCATCCATGGCAATATCCACAATGCGCTTTTCAGGGCGAAATACCAACTCATAGGAGGCCCGCTTCAAACGCAATTGCTGGATGAATTTAAATACATTGATGCCCATGTATTCAGAGAATTGTCGATGAAAGTGATGTTTGGAGAAATGCGCGACCTCACTTAATATCTCCACCGTTAGCACCTCATCAAGATGCTGATATATATACTGACACACCGCTTGCATACGTTTCTCATAACGCGTCTTCGCATCCACTCCCTCACTCCTTCGATTGATCATCACCTACTATGATAAGTCACTGTTATGCCGAAAAAAAATATGTCGTATTTTGATCCGACATACCCGATCAAAATAGTACCGCTCATTTTTCGTGGTTTTCACCCTAAATATGCAAGAAGCAAGATTTTCGCCACGATTGGCGACTTTTTATCTCAGCACGGTCCATTTATTGAGTGCTATAATCGGCGCTTATTTGCGTATTGTAGGATAGTCACAACGATGTATCAGAGTCGAATGCGACCATTATTGGTCACAATAGCAATCCAAGTCTTTCTTATCACTTTGGTATTGATGACAGGACGTTATTTTATGCTTCACTATTTTGCCGTTCCTGCGGAGTTGGCAAAGCACAGTGAAGACGTCACCCGGATGTGGTCCATTGGGGTGCGCTACGATTTGCGCATTGGCGGCATGTTTATGGCACCCTTTTTGTTGGTCGGTTTTTTATTCTGTGCGAATCGATTCACATGGCGCGTGCTGAAGGCCATCAGCCCCTATTTGATGGGGCTCATTATGTTTCTTGTGGTGATGGTCACCATCAGTAACTTTTACTATTACCAGACCTACCATAACCATTTTGATATTTTCGCTTTTGGTCTCGTCAATGATGACACACAAAACGTCTTACTGACTATTTGGCAGGACTACCCTGTTATTCGCGCTGTGCTGTGCGGTTTGCTATTGGCTTTTATCTCCTTCCGTCTTGCCAAACACACCCTACGGGATAAAGTACGACAGCATTGGCACACGGTTTTTTTCATTATTTATCTGCTCATTGCTACCATCGTGCTTGCCATTGCGGCCCGAGGCAGTGTTGGCACCTTCCCTTTACGCCGTGGTAATGCTCAGGTATCCCAGTTACTGATTCTGAATAAATTGTCGCCAAATGGTTTTATGGCACTGGATTGGGCCATTAATGATAAAAAGGCCGACGAATCTTTCGCGCCTGTCAGTCATGAACGCGGAAAAGCCCTAGAGGCACAACTAGGCATTAGTGGGCTGGATGCACGGACTCCTGTTAACCCTTGGTTAGCGCAACATAAGCCCAATGTGGTGATGACGGTGATGGAAAGCTTCGGTAGTAACATGCTGGACTTTGATAAGCCAGGAGTGAACGATTTGCTCGGCCATCTTCGTCCACACTTTAAAGAAGATTTTGTTTTTAAACGCTTTTTATCCGAAGACAATGGCACGGCACCGTCTTTGGCTGCCATGTTGTTCCACAGCCCATTTGAAAATATCAGCCACAGTTCAGAACAAAAAGTGAAGCTAAACGGCGTACCATTCGATGTGTACAAAAAAGCCGGCTATAAAACCATTTTTATTTCCCCTGGCAACATGGCGTGGCGCAATTTAGTGAATTATCTACCAAGACAAGGCGTCGATGAGGTGTATGATCAAAACACACTTATGGAAATGTACCCTCAATCTGCCTCAGAATTGGGAGCTTGGGGCGTACCGGATGATTACGCTTTCCGTTTGGCAGAAAAATTACTCAGCGAAAGCAAAAAGCCGCTGTTTATTACCATTTTGACCATTACCAACCATCCCCCTTATGAGACACCGAAACGCTATCACCCAGCGCCCTATGCCCTCACTCCTGAAGTGTTAAAACACTCGGCGGATACTAAAGCATCGCAAAAAAACATACTGGAAACCTACCAATTTGCAGCGGATGCCTTTGGTCAGTTTGTCAGCTCAGTAGAAGCGTCGCCAGCGGGTGACCATACCATTATCGCCAGCACGGGAGATCACCAGATGCGGCGACTAAATGCCTTCTACCCACAAGAGCAAGTGCTTGACCGTGCGGTGCCATTCTATCTGCATGTCCCCAAGCAGATTCTTGCCCATACAAAGTGGACGTACGATCCGAATCGGGTGGGGTCTCATAAAGACATTTTCCCAACACTGTACAATCTCAGTTTATCGAATACCCCCTATCAAGCCATTGCAGGTCGTAACATGCTGGCGCCAGTGGACGACCCAAGCCGTGCGTTTGGTTACAACGTCACCTTATGGATCGATAAAAATGGTGCCTACCCGATGAGCGGTAACCCTGCTTTTTATCCGTGGGCTACGGCCACCGGGCTACGAACGAAAACCAAGAGTACGGTGCCTAGCGAGCAACAGCAGGAGCGCCAAAAGGCCTTGCCTGAATTATTACGCTGGCAATTAAACTCGCAGGTTCGGGGGTTTACGGATAAGAGCAGCAGCCCAACTAAGCACTAGAGAATGCCCCTAAAAGGCATTTCCCCCCCCAACGACATATAAGTCGCTGGGGGTTTTACGTGACAAGATCATTAAATTAACCGCTGGGGGTCCTATATTCCCAAGCTCTGTCTTTTTCTAAGTCCCGTTATCTTAGGCGAAAGCGCGAAGACACTCGGCTTAAGCTCACACTGGCTTCTTTTAGCTCTTCACTGAGTCGCTCGGTGTCGTGGACGCTGCGGTGAATGTCCTGAGACACTTGGTGGATTTCATTGATGCTGTGCGTCAATTCTTTGGCCACAACCAATTGCTGCTCGGTAGCAGCCGCAATCATCTGGCCCATACCGTCAATGGTTGTCGAAGAGGCCATCACATGCCCAATGCCCTCTTGACTACTGTGGGCCTTTTCTAACCCTGAACGCATTTGAGTTTGACTGACTTCCATTGCGCTAACGGCTTGCTCCGCATGGTTTTCAATCACCTCAATGGTCTTGTTGATCTCATCAATAGAATCTTGCGTTTTTTGCGCTAAAGAACGAATTTCATTCGCAACGACGGCGAAACCTCGTCCAGCATCACCGGCTCTAGCAGCTTCAATGGCGGCATTTAGTGCCAGCAAGTTGGTTTGATCCGTGATGTTACGAATGACTTGAGAAATCATTTCGATCCCTGCACTGTCTTCTTTCAGCGCTTGGGTGACTACAGACGCTTGCGAAATGGCATTAGACAAGGACTCGGTTTGGTTCAGAGACGCTTGAATAACCTCTCGGCTATTGGTCGCATGGTCTTTCACATCGGCGGCACTTTGCGCGGCGGTCACCGTATGCTGGGCAACATCGGCAAAGCTGCTCTGTAATTGAGACATGGCCGATGCCACAGCACTGATTTCGCTTTTTTGCTGATCCAAACGTATCGTGGTGCTGCCCATCCGCTCTAGCATGGTTTGACTGACGTGCTCAACGGTCTGCGTATTCTGTTGCACACCTTCAGCAAGTCGATAAATGCCTTGTTGCATTTGATCAAATGAATGGGCGGCTCGACCTAACTCATCGTCAGCAAATTGTGTTAAGTCCAGACGAGTGCGCAAGTCACCGTTTTCAACCGTATTCATTTGCTCAATCAGCACACCCAAAGGTTTGTTCACTTTGCGAGTCAGTAAAACGCCAAACACCATCAAAAACAATAACACAATCCCCCCAACCATCGCTTCAGTAAAGATGGCCCGCCCCATGGCTCGGGACTCATCTTCCTTCATCTTAAGGCCTTGTGTGAGTAGCTGTTCTTGCAAATCACTAAGAGAGTCCACAATGGTGTTAAACGGGTCGAGCATAGGCCCTAGCATTTCCACCCGAGCTTTATCGATTTTCCCTTGGTCAATTAAAGAAAGGTAGTTGTTTTGCATCCCCCGGTACGCATTAATGCGGGACTTCACCGTTTCCATAAAAGCTTTCATGTCAGGAGTATCCGCTACCGCGCTGAAACGATCCAGTGACGCATCAACCTTCTCATCATTTTCATCGATGGTTTTTTGAATGTCTTTATGCGCACTGGCACTGGTAGTTAGACCGTAATCCAAGGCAAAACGCCGGTAAGTGACGGTGTAAAAGCGCAAATCCGAGAGAACGGATTGCACTTGTAAGTTATGTGTGACCAAAGTGTTAAATTGATCGCGAACGGTACTGATCACGACAATAAGGTAAATGCCCAAGGCAAACACAATGGTAATGGCGACACCAAAGCCCCATTGCATGGCTCTGGCAATTGATATTTTTGATAACATAATCGCTTCCCCTCGCGATATTGATAGTGGGAACGATTATCAAGAAATATTATGGATTATGAAATAAAATTATAAAAATTGTATTCATAGTTTTTTTATATCATGCGTACAAATTGAAACAAACACCTCAGACCTTTGCCTCATTCAATGCAAAGGTGAGAGTAAAGCAGGTTCCCTTGCCCAATTCTGAGGTGACATCAATACGCCCTTTCAATAAGCTATAAACCCATTGATGCACCAAATACAACCCCAGTCCAGTGTGCATACGGGAACGGCCAGTGGTCGCAAAAGGATTAAAAAGCGTATCCTTCATCTCTAGGGCGATGCCTTTGCCGTCATCTTGCACGCTCAAAGTAAGGTGCGTTGAATGACAACGCGCCTTGAGAAGAATCGTCCCCGTCATGTCTTCATCAAACCCATGACTTAATGCATTATCCACTAAGTTTTGTATCACCTGCGTTACTATTCCTGGATGGCTTTGTAGACGAATGTCTTCAGGGCAGTCCACCTCGATTTTTATATTAGAGTATTGCTTTAAACTCGGACGATAGGTCGTCATAAAGTCGTTTAATACTTGATGCAGTTGGAAAGAAACACTCTCTTGTGCCGCTTGGTTGGATGTTAAGCGTTTGAAACTTGAGACAAGCTCAATGGCTCGCATCAGGTTCTTTTCCGCTATATGCAATGAATGAAGCATTGAACGGTAGTTTGAGCTTTCAAAGTCAGCTTCATCTCGCGTCAACAAGGCTTGTAAAGAAGACAATGCCATCTTGGCCCCCCCTAATGGTGTGTTCATTTCATGGGCTAACCCCGCCACCATCATGCCTAAAGAGGCAAGCCGACTGTTCTCGACCAGCTCATCTTGTAGTAGGACCAAACGCTGATTGGCGGTATTAAGCTCTTTGTTGGTGTTTTTTAAATGAACTTTTTCACTTTCCAAGGCCAAAAGCAGTGCTTTGCGTTTGTAATAGGCTTCTATTTGCCACCAAGTCAGACCAGCCAACACCACAAAGCATAAAAAACCAATCACAAAGGTGTAAGCGAGCAAAGTATGGCTCTTGACCATCAAATTTTGTGGCCAAGAACGGGCGATGAAATATAAGTAGCTGGACTCATCTTGCGTCACTGACGATGGGTCCTCGTCTGTCAGAACCTTCATGCCGCTCCAGACTTGCTCTGCATAGATAAAGCTGGCAAAAAAGCTATCTGTCGTTAAGGTATTCCATGCCTTGGGGTATTGGGATGGCATGTCTTTTGGCGATGATAACGAACTCAGCGTCTGAGCCCATTCAAGCGTTTTCTCTTGGCTAATCAGCCACTCACCCGTTGGGCTCACTACATCCAAAAAGACACGGTTATTAGCCAATGAACGCAAACTGTCAAATAAACTACGCAAGTGGTAATTCACCACCAACACCCCTTTATATTGCGATTGCAGCATAATCACAGCCCTAACGGTTGGCTCAATGGGCGTGACAATCTGGCCATTTTCAATATTGAGATCGATGGGTGAGATATAAACATGGTTTTCTGTCGCCGTCTTGGCTTGTTGAAAGTAGTATCGATCCGCTTTATTCTGAAGATACTCTTCTTTTACGACCGATAACCCTTCATTCGTCCGGTTCACTCGGATACGCTCTTGCCCATCCAGACTCAGCCAACGTACTTGAGAAATCAGGGGAGACATACTCGCAAACTGAGAAAAAGTATTGATCACAGACTGACGCCATAGCAGCGTATCATTTGGATCAATCGATGATAGGTTACCTTCTATACTGTTGCGTAGAAACAATGTGACATTTTTTAAATGCCCTAATTCACGATTGAACAGGCTACTGCCCCGGGACAAAATTTCCGTCTGGTCTAGGCGAATCTGGCTAATATATTGGCTCTTCAGTAATTCATAGTTACGCCATGCGATCACGATAATAACGAGCAGAATGAAGGCCCAACAGGTCAGCAAATAATACCTTTGTTTCATTTGCCATTTCATTTATTGTTGTGTCGCCGCATAATTTTTTGCCCAACTCACCACTTGTGAGACAGGCATAGGCGCACAAAATAAATACCCTTGCCCTTCATGGCAGCCTAATGCTTGCAACTTCTGATATTGCTCTTGGGTTTCAATCCCCTCGGCGATGACATTAAGCTCTAGAGAGCTGCCTAGTTCGATGATCATTTTAAGTATTTTGTAATCTTTCTCGGAGTAGCCCATATTCCAAACAAAGCTGTGATCCACTTTCAATGTGGAGACGGGTAAGGAGGACAGGTACGCCAAAGAGGAATAGCCAGTGCCAAAGTCATCCACATTAATGCGAATACCACAGCTTTTCAGGGACTCCAAACGTGGAAATAACGATACTTTTTCTTGAATGAGCTGGGTCTCGGTAATCTCTAATTCAATTAAGTTTGGCGGCACTTTTTCTTGCTTTAACAGCGCAATCAGCTGATCAAAGTAATCGCCTCTTAGCAATTCACTCCCAGCGACATTCACAGATATAGGCAAATGAATGGCATTTTTTTCTAAAAATAACACCGCTCGGCAAGACAACAACATCACCCAATGGTCCAGTTTGCCAATCAAACCACAGCTTTCAGCTAGGGGAATAAATTGATCAGGTGGGACAAAATGACCATCTTTATGTTTCCAACGAGCCAAAGCCTCAAACCCCACTAAACGACCATCACGCAAAGAGACTTTAGGTTGCAAAAAAACACTGATCTCGTTATCAAGAATGGCTTGTCGCAAGTCGTTTAACAGGCCATAACGCCTGACCATGAATGACGCCAGCTTTTCATTGAAAGCCAAAAAATGACGACCATTTTGGCGAGCGTGTTCTAAGGCACACTCTCCCGCGCTAATCAGTTGCTCTGGGGTAAAATGGGGAAAATCGGATAGTTTCACCAACCCTGCGATCATATCCACGGTATGAAGGCTGCTTTTAAAGTTAAAACACGCATGCACTATCGGGGCTAGAGAGGTTTCATCAAAGGTAGGGTGACGCCGAATCAGAATGGCCAAGGTATCGCGTTCAATAAGCGCAATCTCAGCCCCACCCGCAAAATGCTCACACAAGTGTAGATACAACATATGCATAAGCTGATTTCCAAACGCCAATCCAAATACGGTTTGCTTATGGGCAAAGTCTTCCACTTGCAACATCACAAGCTGCGCACTCTGTCTATCGAATTCAGACATATTACGCAACTCTCGCGTCAACCAGTTTTTATTATACATACCGGAGGAGACATCGAAGTAAGCGAGCTCACACAATTTTCCATGCAACGCCACATTACGAAAACCAACACTGATGTTTTCACTCATGACTTTCAATAACCTAGTTTCATTGACCGCAAGTCGACGAGATAAGGTTACGATGACAATGTATTCGTCGTCTTCCAGCTCCTCGTTGGCAAAATACAACACACATTTATCCTCAAGAAACACATGGGAATGGGTCTCAAATGCCTGCTGCATACCCTCCAATAATTCGACATTCTGAGAAAGACCGCTTAAGGGCTGGTGAAGAAACGATTCAAATTCACCACAGGCGGCAATCACTAGGGCCTGATGAAGATTGTCGCGATTCTTAGCGTTGGAAGCGCCCACGACACAGCCTTGATGGCAGGGAAATAACTGAGTGATTTCTTTGAGAACAGACTGAATGTAGGGAATCATGTCCTGTCGTTTGGCTAAGCGCTGCGTTGATTCCACTAAAAACTGCAACCCTTGGCGCGCTTCACGCATGGTATTAAGATGGTGCCAGGTGCGTAAATTACTTAATATAATGGTCTGTAGGTGATCGTGGGTAAGCTCAGATTTGCTCCAGCAGTCATCAATATCATACTCATTCATGATGTCTTTAACGGGTGCCATGCCTGGTTGGCCCGTTAACAATACAACTCTGACTAAATGATTCCCCAACTCCTGGCGAATGGTGTTCACCAAACACAAGCCTGCTGTGTCGGTTTCCATCACCACATCCAGAAGAATCACACTGATATCTGGGTGCATTGCTAACAATTTAGTCGCACTGGCGGCCGAGTTGGCCGTTAGTAACTGAATCCCCTTACCATTGAACTTCAATGAAGACATTGGAGTAAGCAACGCGGCTTGATAATCTAGGTCGTCCTCTACGGATAACACTTTATAATAAGGTATCGTTTCATTAAAAGTAGAGGTTAGCTCATCATGTAGGGCGCTCATTAAACAGTCCTTGTTCGAGACAAAAAAGTAGTGGCACTAGAAAAAGCATAGACGGCAAATGATGATTGTCCAGTGTCAAGTGTTCAAATTTTGTACAGCAAGAGCCCAACGAGAGTGCTAATAAAAAATACAATGTCGCTCTATGGCGGCAAAAAAAATATGGATAAATCTTACACAATGACCTTGCGAAGAGGCTTCTATGGTATAGTACCTTAAATTAGGTAAGGACAAGTGATGAGACGTGGTATGGCTCTAGTATAGTCCTAATGACAGGCCTTGCAGTAAACACTCAGGTCTATCAAAAAAACCTATGCGAACTTTCCTTAGCCAAGTGACTCCCTAACCCATTTAAACCGAAAAGAAGAGTTTCTATTACCTCCATGGAACAACATACTGGAAATTTATTTATCTTGTCAGCCCCTTCTGGGGCCGGAAAATCGTCTTTATACAAAGCCTTATTAAAGGCAGACGACAAGGTGCGTATCTCGGTATCTCACACAACCCGAGCACCTCGAACAGGAGAAGAGCATGGCCGCGAATATTACTTTACCAGTGTAGAAGAATTTAACGCCATGATTGAGCAGAATGCGTTTTTTGAACATGCTCAAGTCTTTGATAATTTTTATGGCACATCGAAACACGCTATTTTTGATATGCTAGGACAAGGTTTAGATGTCATCTTGGAAATTGATTGGCAAGGCGCGCGACAGGTTCGTCATTTGTATCCAAATGCCATAGGCTTGTTTATATTACCGCCGTCTTTAAGCGTACTGGAAGAAAGGCTAAAAGGACGAGGAACCGATTCAGAGGAGGTCATTTCTCGCCGCATGAGCAAAGCGGTCAATGAAATGTCTCACTATCAAGAGTACGACTTTGTCATCGTCAATGATGATTTCGATAGCGCTTTAGCCACTATGCAGGCCATCTTTATGGCAATGCGCGCTAAAACCCGCCTAATCGAACAAAAAAATGGCAATCTCATTAATGACCTCTTGTCATTATAAGAAGCCCTTAAGTAGAATAACATCTATATAACTAGATAACCGCACATTAGAGGTCAATATGGCTCGAGTTACCGTAGAAGATTGTTTAGAAAACGTTGATAACCGTTTTGAATTAGTGATGGTGGCATCCAAGCGTGCACGTCAGCTTGCCACGGGTGGTGAAGAAGCGAAAGTCGCCATTGAAGACGACAAAATGACCGTTGTTGCACTGCGTGAGATAGCTGAAGATCTGATCAACGCACATAACGTTGATAAGCAAAAGCAACCTATCCACGAGTTCTAGAATTTATGGTGTCGCTCATACCACTGCTGTCGTATTTATTATTTGCTGTTGTGAGGTGAGCGATGTATGTCATTGAAGAATTAGCGCTGACCCTAAGTCAGTATTTGCCCTATGAGCAAGTAGCTCAGGTAAAACGCGCCTACTATTACGCAGAACAAGCCCATGATGGCCAATGGCGTAAAAGTGGTGAACCTTACGTCACCCATCCTCTTGCTGTTGCGCAGATCCTTGCCGATCTTCGTATGGATTGTGACGGCCTGACGGCCGCCCTACTTCATGACGTGATTGAAGACACGGGGATTAGCCGCGAAGCCTTAACAGAACAATTTGGCGAAGGCGTCGCTAGCCTCGTTGATGGCGTCAGTAAGTTAACTCACCTAGAATTTAACAGCCAAATCGAAAAGCAAGCACATAACTTCCAAAAAATGGCCATGGCCATGGCGGATGACATTCGTGTTATTCTTGTGAAACTGGCAGACCGACTCCACAATATGCGCACGCTGGATTCTATGCCAGCCCACAAAAAGCGCCGCATCGCCCGTGAAACATTGGATATATACGCCCCGATTGCCAATCGACTTGGTATGTACAATGTACGTGTCGCCTTAGAATCGCTTGCGTTCCAAGCCTACTACCCTATGCGGGCGCGCATGTTGCAGCGCGCCATTCATAAGAAATACGGCCAACGCGCTAAAGACACGGAAAAGCTTGAAGACTTTATTCGAGCGGAACTGGCAGCAGATTACATCGAAGCAACCATCAGCGTACGTGAAAAACACATCTATAGTATCTACCAAAAAATGGATAAAAAGCACCGTTCTTTGGGGGAGATTATGGATGTCTTAGGGGTTCGTGTCGTCACGGATCGCCACGACAGTTGTTACCGTATTCTAGGCGTCATTCACTCTCTTTTTAAACCGATCGAAGGGCGTTTTAAAGATTACATTGCCGTCCCAAAATCTAACGGTTATCAATCTTTGCATACCACGGTATTAGGTACCAACGGTTTGCCAATGGAAGTACAAATACGAACCGAGGAGATGGACTTAGTTGCCAACAATGGTATTGCCGCTCACTGGGCGTATAAGTTCAGCGGTAACTCAGGGATCCCTAGCAATCATGACCGTGCAACAAAATGGGTAAAAAGCCTACTGGAAATCCAGCAAAAAGCAGGCAACGCCATCGAATTTGTCGATAACGTGAAAAGTGATCTCTTCCCAGATGAGGTCTATATTTTCACACCGAACGGTAAAATCATCGAATTGCCTTCTGGGGCCACGCCCGTCGACTTCGCTTATGGCGTCCATACTGAAATCGGCAACTCTTGTATTTCATGCCGCATTAATCGTCGCTTGGCCCCCCTTAGCACCCAGTTAGAAAGTGGCCAAACAGTAGAAATCATCACGGCCAAAAATGCTCAACCGAATGTGGCTTGGTTAAGTTTTGCCATTACTGGAAAAGCACGCACTAATATTCGTCATTATTTAAAAGGTAAACAACGCGAAAATGCCATTTCGATCGGCTATCGCTTGTTAACTCGCTCTCTTAATGCGTTTAAAACCAACATTGAAGACTTAACCAAAGAGCAAATAGACCAAGTTTTAAATAACTACCAACTCGCCTCCATGGATGACTTATTGGAGTCGATAGGCAAAGGCCGACACGTTGGCTACTTAGTCGCACGACAACTATTCCCCGATTACGATGAAAACACCTTGGTGACGCCAAAATCCTTTAAGGTGAACGGCTCTGAAGGCATGCTGATTTCTTATGCGAAATGCTGTTCGCCCATTCCAGGTGACCCCATTGTCGGCTATGTTCAGGTGGATAAAGGGATTATCATTCACCATTTAAACTGCCCCAATATTCAAGATCATTTATCGAGTCCAGAACGCTTCATCCGCATGGCATGGAGTAAGGACATTGAAGAAGAGCTGAATATCAGTCTCATCGTCAGTTATATTAACGAACGTGGCGCGGTCGCCAAGATCGCCAGCTCGATCACAGACACGGACTATCAAGTGTCCAACTTAGATATTATTGAACGGGGCCGCATCAGCCGACTTCGCCTGAATATCACTATTTCAAGTCGTGTTGGTCTAGCCGATGTGATGCGCCGTATCAAAGCCGTGCGCTGTGTCGAAAAAGTCTCTAGAGAAACCATTGTTGGACGTTGAATAAGGTGAGACGTCTATTTCTCTCACTCTTTATTCAAGTAAAATAAGGTACAAATAACGCTTTTTAAACCGTCTGCGGCCTGAATTCAATGCCGCAGTTCCACTCATTTTGAAATGGAATCGAGAACATGGCAAAGCAAATCATTCATACTGAAAACGCACCTGCGGCAATTGGACCTTATTCACAGGCTGTTCGCGCGGGTAATACTGTTTACCTATCTGGTCAGATTCCTTTAGTACCAGAGACCATGGAAATCATCAGCGAAGACATCGTTGAACAAACCACTCAAGTCTTCAAAAACTTACAAGCCGTGTGTGAAGCGGCTGGCGGCTCCCTAAAAGATGTGGTGAAATTCAATATATTCATGACAGATCTGGGTAACTTTGCCACAGTGAACGAAGTGATGACGCAATTCGTTTCACAACCCTTCCCTGCTCGTGCCGCCATGGGTGTTCGTGCCCTACCAAAAGGCGTACAAGTAGAAATCGAAGGCATTATGGTATTAGAAGACTAAGCGTCTTGTTTATGACCCTAGTCGGCTAAGCGCTAGGCTAAAATCAAATGCTCATTAACTAAAAAAAGACGCCACGGCGTCTTTTTTCATTCTATTGAGCGCTCCAAATTTCCCCTAGTGCGCCCCATGACCAGCAGGTTTGTAGGTAATTAGACTGACCCCAAGCATGATCAACACACTGCCCACTAAGACAACCCAGGATAAAGGCTCGGCAAACACCCAGTGAGCCAGCAGCGTCACTAACACATAGCTGATACTCAAGCATGGATAGGCCACTGATAGGGGGATGTTTTTCAATGCCAACATCCAACAGCCCAGCGATAATCCATAACACATCAAACCAAAAAACACGCGAATAAGGCTAGAAAGATGGCTTTGCAGAAACGCAATGCCGTGCCCCTCGACTATCAGCCAATTGATGGAAACCACAGGCATGCCGCTCATACCGGATTTCATTAACAATTGCGCTAAGGTGACCAGCAATAGGCTTGCAATGATCGCGAACCAAGACCTCATGAATAGCCTCCCAATAAGCTTACTCCTAGTATAATGCAGAGCACACCACACCACTGGCGGGGGCTCACGGTTTCTTTAAACCACCAGCGCGAAGCCGCCATCACCAGCACAAAGTTCAAGCTCAACATAGGGTAAGCAATGCCAACAGGGAGACGCTGCAACACCAGCAACCAAAAAACCGCTCCCAAGCCTAGACAACCAATGATCGCCAGTAGCCACCAGACTTGATGGCGATGATCAGTGCGGGTCGCAACGCTTTTCTGCAACAACTGGCCAATACAAGTCAGCAGCAACGTCAGCGCCATAAACACCACTATCATGGCTGTTTAGCGTACACTAACAGGTAAAACCTTCCGGCATGGTACTGTTCCGTCGGCGCTGGCAATCTCGCTAACAATTGAGCACTGTCGTTTTTACCAGACAGCAATGCTAAAACAACCTGTTGAGACTGGCGTTTTTTCGGCAAAGCATCGCGAAACTGCTGATAGGTATAACGACGTTTTTTGCTACTGTGATCCAAACCGTAGCTCAACTCGCCCGTGCCATTTAGTAGATCAATGTTGCTACGCTTTAATTCCCAGCCAATCCCTCCGATGAGCGCAACAGAGTTACTGAGCACCCAAGCATTCGGTTGTACCTTTTGAACATATTGACTGAAAAAGACGCCTGGCAATTTACTGTTTACCACCTTCATAGGCAACGCCAGGGGAAGCAAAATCAACAATGCCATGGGAGCTATCGCCAAAAACATAGGGGCCCTCTTGAGGTTCGTAAGACCCAACAAGGGAACCAAAGCACAGCCAAATAAAATCGCCATGCCAAGCCAAAAATGCATTATTTCATGGGGGCCATATCCTTCTACCTTGCCAACCACATTAAACTGCATTAGCAACAGTACGAAACCGAATCCACCAAATCCTAGTGCATTTCCCCACACGGAAAATTTAATCGCTCGATGTTTTTCTTTTAGCAACTCGACCAAACCACAACCAATCAAGATGGCCAGTGGCATCATCAATGGCGCAATATAGGTGGGTAGTTTGCCTTTGGCGATGGATAGCAATAAGAATGGCAAGACAAAACAGAGCACTTGATACAAAAAGAAGTGTTTATGGGTCTTGTCAGTAAAATTGCGCAGGATCGCTTTAGGGGCCAAAAACGTCCAAGGAAAAACCGCCAACAACAATACAGGAAGGTAAAACCAGAAAGGCCTGAGGTGCTGGGCATTCGAGGCATCAAAACGTCGAATATTTTCATTCCAGAAAAAGAAATGCCAGTAATCAGGTGCCTTAAGCGCGACGGCTAAACTCCAGGGTAGCGCCACGATAAGCGCCGCCAGAATCGCCAATAAGCCATAAACCACTACCTGTTTAAACTGACGAGTCAGGATCATAAAGGGCACAAGAGCAATCACTAGCAGCGCCAACCCGACAAAACCTTTGGTTAAAAAGGCCGCGCCACCAAACGCACCAAACAGCAGATAACGCCATGCTAAAGCCTGACGAGTCTGTGCTTGGGTCGCATAATAGAAACTCGCAAAAGACGCCGCCATCCAAAAAGTTAATTGGCCATCTAATGCATTATAAGTCCCCACGCCAAACACCAAAGGACAGGACAAATACACCAACGCAGAATAAAACGCTTTGCGCTGGTCTTTCAGGACAATATTAACAAATTGGTAAGTAATCAGTGCCGTTAACCCCATGGACAACGCGGGCATAAAACGGGCTGCAAAATTCGTGTGACCAAATAGCAACTGGCTGATGTTGTTCATCCAGTAACCAAGAATCGGCTTTTCAAAATAATGCAGGCCCATAAAATGCGGCACCACCCAGTTACCACTGGCGAGCATTTCTCGACTGATTTCCGCATAGCGGGTTTCATCTGGCATCCACAGTGGGTGCCAACCAAGGGGTAACAAATACAATAACGCAAAACCAAATACTAAAATCCATTTATAGGGAACTGGGCGCATACACTTCCTCACTCTTAGAGTCTTGCCAACCAACCCAACCTTCTCGCCCGAATAGACTATCTCGCTTCACGTCAGTGACGATGTTTGCAGGCCGTTCTGCCAATAAATCCGCTAAGGTGACTGGTTGCCATTGGCGTGCTTTAAACATTGCTAATAATTGCTCGAACTGTTCTGTCATCACAATGCCTTCCACTTCCGCATGAATCGTATAAACGGGGAATGGCTGTTTTTCTAGGGCATCGCAGATATATTGGTTAAAACCGTCCATATCGCAGGCCGTCCCAACGACTTCGTCGAAGGTCGGTACGGTGACAGGAATTTGAACCGTTCCTGCTTGTCCATTTTGCAAACGTGGGTAGAATGCCTGGCGACCACGGCAATCACTGTTATAAGCGAAATGAAAGCGCTCTTTTAACTCGACCACACGGGCATCCGCACGCCATCCAGGCGCCGCACTACAACGCACTGCTTCACCTAAGATATCGCCTAAACGGTCATACCCCTGCTGAAGATGATCCAACATTTTGCTATCAGACCAACGTTGCGTATTCAGTTGCCATCCATGATGATCCCAAGCATGCAAACCAATCTCATGACCTTGTTTTTGTGAGTCGCGAATCGGCGTCGCAGCATGTTTACCAATCACCTTTCCTGGCCAGCAAGTGCCCGCCAGTAAGATGTCCAGTCCATACAAGCTTGCCGCATTGGAGCGCAACATTTTAATCAAAAACTTGGGTTTGATGAGACGCCATAAATGGCGCCCCATGTTGTCTGGCCCAACGGAAAAGAAAAAACTCGCTGTAATATCATGCTTATCGAGTATTTCTAATAACTTAGGGACGCCGACTTGCGTGCCTTTCAGCGTGTCGACATCTATTCGTAAGCCAATTTTTCTCATTGAAAATTAGTCCTGAGAAACGGTCGATTGAATGAAAAAGTCGAGTGTTTTCTCAATGGTTTCATCCATGTGAATATCAGGATGCCAGTCCAACAACTTGTTGGCATTTTCAATGCTTGGACGACGGTGAGAAACGTCTTGGTAGCCGTCACCGTAGAAGCTACGGCTTTCAATCGCTTTAAAACCAGCAAATGGAGGGAAATTGCCACGCAATGGGTGCGCTTCGAATTTTTCCAACAGGGTTTGCGCCATGTCTTTGATGCTGGCTTCGTTATCTGGGTTACCAATGTTGATAATCTGGCCATCACACTTGTTGTCGCGGTTTTCAATGATGCGGAACAAGGCTTCGATGCCGTCTTCAATGTCAGTGAAACAACGTTTTTGCGCCCCGCCATCAACCAATTGAATTGGTGTCCCTTCGATCAGATTCAGGATCAATTGCGTGATCGCACGAGAACTACCGATGCGCGCAGAATCCAAGCTGTCTAAACGAGGGCCCATCCAGTTAAAGGGACGGAATAGCGTGAAGCGTAAGCCATCTTTTGCACCGTATGCCCAAATAACGCGGTCTAGAAGCTGTTTAGACACAGAGTAGATCCAACGTTGCTTGTTAATTGGGCCAACGATTAGGCGAGATGTGTCTTCATCGAAACGCTCGTCATCACACATACCATAAACCTCAGAAGTCGATGGGAAGATGATGCGTTTGTTGTATTTCACACAGTAACGAACGATTTTTAAGTTTTCTTCAAAGTCCAATTCGAACACGCGAAGCGGATTACGCGTGTACTCAATAGGGGTGGCAATCGCGACTAGCGGAAGGATCACGTCACATTTCTTAATGTGGTATTCCAGCCACTCACTGTGGATGCTGATGTCCCCTTCAACGAAGTTGAATCGCGGGTGATCCAGCAAACGGTCAATGGCACTGGCGCTGATGTCCATACCGTACACTTCGTAACCGTCATCTTTAAGAAGACGTTCGGTTAGGTGGTTACCGATAAAGCCGTTTACTCCCAAGATCAAGACTTTTACACGCTTTTTCGCCGTCAACGCTAGGCTTGCTTTCGGCCCAAGACGCATGCCTTGTGTCAAGCTCATTTCACGTGACAACTGTGCGCCGCTTAGGAACAAACCTTGCTCAGATTGACCTGTTTCAATTTGCAGCACGCCACTACCACAGGCTACTTGGAAAGGTTCGGTGCTCAAAACCGTACCAGCGGCTTGCGTGGTTTCTTGAGAGACGATTTTCGCTTCCCAAACAATGATTTTGCGATCACCAATATAGCTGAATGCGCCAGGATAAGGCTGTGCAACCGCACGGGTTAGGTTATATAGCGCTTGTGCACTCTTGTTCCAGTCCAACTCACCATCAGCTGGCGTACGACGGCCAAAGTAAGTGGCATCCGCATCGTTTTGTGGTGTGAAAGTTAGCGTACCCGCCATGAGCGCAGGCAATGTATTGGCAAGCAAAGTTGCTGCTGCCGCGTCCATTTTTTTGTGTAATGTGTAGGCCGTGTCCACTTGTTCGATGTCAACGGTTTGCTGGCCAGCAATATCCCCTTGATCAGGACGAGCGGTCATTTTATGAAGTGTGACGCCTGTTTGCGTTTCACCATTCACCAATGCCCAGTTAATAGGCGCACGACCACGGTATTTTGGCAACAAAGAGCCGTGTAGGTTGAAGGCACCTAATTTCGCGCAATCCAACAAATCTTGGCTTAACATGTCACGGTAGTAGAAAGAGAAAAGGAAGTCTGGTTCCATCGCTTTGATGCGCTCAATCCATAATGGATGGTTCACTTCATGAGGCGCGAAAACAGGCACATCATGTTTAGCACATAATTGAGCGACTGAAGCAAAAAACTGCTGTTCTTCTGGTGAGTCGGTATGAGTGAACACAGCTTGGATTTCAATGCCCGCTTCGAGTAGCTGGCTAATTCCGGTGCATCCAATATTGTGGTAAGCAAAAACAACGGCTTTCATATTATTCTTTCTCTTTTAAAAATGGCGAAGTAGAAGATCCTGAACGGACAATTTTCTGAATAAAGTAACGAGGGCGAGCGCGAACATCGTTGTACATTCTACCAATGTATTCACCCAACAGCCCCATCCCAATAAATTGCGCGCCAACAAAAATAAACAGCACAGCAAATAGGGTAAACACACCATCGCCCGCCCAAATAGGGCCTTGAACGAGACGTAAAATAATCAATAAAAAGGCGAAGAAAAAACCTGCGCCGGCAATTAATGACCCCACAATGCTCAATAGACGTAGTGGTGTGGTTGTCATACAAGTAATGAGGTCAAACATCAAGTTGATCAGTTTCATCACACTGTATTTTGAATCGCCAAATTCACGCTCAGCATGATCCACATCAATTTCCGTGGTCTTTCTTGCAAAGCTATTGGCTAAAATCGGGATAAAGGTGCTGCGTTCGTGACATTGCAACATCGCATCAATGACGTGACGGCGATAAGCACGAAGCATGCAACCATAATCGCTCATTTGCACTCCGGTGGCACGGCGAACACCGCCATTGATGATTTTCGAAGGCAATGTACGGAAAAGCGAATCCTTACGGCGTTTGCGCACCGTCCCAATCACATCATAACCTTCGTCGGCTTTAGCAACCAAACGAGGAATTTCTTCCGGCGGATTTTGTAAATCCGCATCCAAGGTAATCACCAAATCCGCATCAACGATTTCAAAACCAGCCATAATGGCCGCATGCTGGCCATAATTACGGTTCAGCAAGACGCCCACAATATGACTATCGGGTTGGTCAGACGCCTCTTGAATCAGTTGGGCTGAACGGTCATGGCTGCCATCATCAACTAAAATAATATCGTAGTCGCGATCTATAAGACGACAAGCACTGTCCGTACGTCGGATTAATTCCGGCAAGCTCTCTTCTTCGTTATAGACTGGAATAACGATGGCGACATTCGAAATGTCTGTTTTATTATGCACTTTTGTTATTTCTCCAAAATGTCATTAATAGCATCCAGAACTCGTTGAACATCTTGCTCCGTCATATCTGGAAAAAGCGGAATGGAACACAGTCGGCTTGAATTCCATTCTGTATTTGGCAACGAGATCTCAGGGAAACGTTGACGGTAATAATGTTGCGAATGCACGGCACGAAAATGGATACCAGAGCCAATATTGCGCTCTTTCAGTTCAGCCATAAACTGCTCGCGAGTGAGACCACATGTCTCAGGGTCAATACGCACAATCATTAAATGCCAAGCATGAACATGGGGGTAATCTACCAGCGCCAAAGGCTTAAGAGGCGTGTTTTTCAGGCCTTCAAGGTAAGCGTTTGCCAAAGCGGTACGTTGCTGATTTAACTTAGCCAAACGGGCGAACTGCCCTAGCGCCAACGCCGCGTTCATATCGGGCAAGTTGTATTTAAAGCCTGGAATAATCACTTCTGCCTGAGGCTTACGCCCCTGCATTTGGCGATCAAAGGCGTCCACGCCTAGTCCATGAAAACGCAACATTCTCAATTGTTCCGCTAAGGCATCGTCATCAGTGGTAATCACACCGCCCTCTGCACTGGTGACATTTTTAATCGCATGAAGTGAAAATATTGCCGTGCCCGTCTGACCTATTGGCGTACCATGATAAGACGTTCCAATGGCATGGGCCGCATCTTCCACCAAAGGAATGTTATGCGCCTTGGCGATGGTGTTAAGTGCATTCAGGTCAACGGGAGCACCAGCATAATGCACAGGAACAATGGCTTTCGTTTTTGATGTGATTGCTTGCTCTAAGGCGTCGGCCGTCATCATCAATGTGTCTTTGTCAACATCCACAAACACTGGGGTCGCCCCCAACAGGCAGATAATGTTCGCTGTTGAAACCCAGGTTTGTGATGGCGTAATCACTTCATCGCCAGGACCAACCCCCAAGGCTAATAGAGTCAAATGCATGCCCGCCGTCGCAGAGGAGATGGCAATGGCATGACGACAGCCTAAATAATCACAAAAAGCCTCTTCCAACGCATTGGTTTTCGGACCCGTTGTAATCCAGCCAGAAGATAAGACTTCTGCAACAGCGGCAATATCATCCTGATCAATAGCAGGACGGGAAAAAGGCAAAAACTCTAACGAAGGCATTCCTGAGCTCCACAATAGAATGGCTTAAGAAAATATCAGTCCATATACAATTATAATAATCGGCAAGGACTCTTTATAACGCATTTATGGTCAATAAATTATGAAAAAATGGTCTCAAGCGCAATTATAAAACAAATAGTCCATCATTTTACCATGTAAATTAGTCTGACCGAGGTCCCCTAATAAGAATCCCCTTTTTATTATCTACGCAAATAAAAAGCAAATTACAAGGAAAGTATTTGTGCAATTTTTATTTATCAATAGAAAAATAATTTTTAGACAGACCTTTCTTGTCGATATTGTTCGACTAATGACAAGTAGCCTGACACATAACTGGGGTATTGAAAACGAAAGCCGGTTTCAACAATCGATTTGTTACTGATACGTTTACCCGTTTTCGGTAAAAAAGCTTGCGCATTATCCGGAATATTAACAGGAACACCTAATAAGTGCGCAATACAGAGTTTGACCTCCCACATAGAAACGGGAGTATGATCCGTCACTTCATAATGGGCCAACAGTGCCTCCCCCTGGAAAGCACGGTTCGCCAAATGCAGTAACGCTCGCACTACATCGTCTCGATGAACTCGATTCGTCCAGCTATTTTTATCCCAAGATTCGGCCGACATCACTTTTTTCAGCAAACGATAACGACCCGGTCCATAGATCCCAGAACAACGCACCGCAACCGATGGTAATGCCTTTGCCAGTACTTGTTCCGCCTCCAGAATCCATTGTGACGAGGCCGAGTTCGGTCTTTGAGGCTCTGTATGCTCATCAATCCAGTCACCCTGATTTTGCCCATAGACACTGGTGCTCGACACAAAAAATACCTGTGCCTGACTCCCACGATAACGCTCCACGATGCGGCTTGCTGTCTCGTAATAGGCGGCACGATAAGCGGTTTCGTTATATTCTTGCGGTGTCATGATCAAAAAAATCAAATCCACATCCGGCAATTGTTCATCGCTAAGCTGCGTGAGATCACCCGTTATACCGTGGACACCTGATGGGAAATAAATACCGGTGCGGCGAATCGCACTCACCTGATGACCTTGCGCCACAAGGGCTGACGCGATATCCGTCCCCAAATCACCACATCCAGCGATTAAAATACGTTTCGTTATCATAAGAGCCTCCTAAATTAAGCCACACTATTTAAGCAATAAAAGCGCAAACAGAATTGATTAACCGATACACCTTATCAAATTTTGTATTATCATAGTTATTAACAATGAACTGGTTGAGGGATTCGCGATGACATTAACAGAGTTAAAATACGTTGTTATGTTGGCACAGGAAAAGCACTTTGGACATGCTGCCGAAAAATGCTATGTGTCACAACCAACATTAAGTGTTGCAGTGAAAAAACTGGAAGAGGAACTGGGTGCTGCCATTTTTGAGCGTAGCAAGAGCTCTGTGTACATTACACCACTGGGCGAACAAATTGTTGCACAGGCAAAACGCGTACTAGAACAAGCGAATACCATCAAAGAATTAGCCTCATCCGGTCATAACCAGTTAAAAGGCCCGATTAAAGTGGGGGCTATTTTTACCATTGCGCCGTATCTTTTTCCTTTTATGATCCCTACATTGCGCTCTATCACCAATGATATGCCCTTAATCATAGAAGAAGACCTGACAGAGAACCTCCGCCCTAAGCTGCGTAATGGAGAATTGGATGCCATCATCATCGCCCTACCTTTTCGCGAACCAGATGTGGTGACACAACCTATCTATGAAGAAGAGTTTGTGGTGTTGATGCCTAAAGACCATCCTTGGACAAAGTTGTCCCACATTCAAACAGATCAACTGTCAACCGATAACCTACTGTTACTAGGTAAAGGACATTGTTTTAGCGAGCAAGTATTAGAAGCGTGTCCCATGGTCAAAGAGGACGAGTTCGGTGAAGGACGAACCATCGTCAATGGTAGCTCTTTAGAAACCATTCGCTACATGGTCGCCTCAGGACTGGGCGTCACTGTGTTACCAAAATCGGCCGTGACCAATATCGATAATAGCCTGCTGGAAATTCGGCCTTTTGCGGACCCTGTCCCCAAACGTACCGTGGCACTTGCCTGGCGTGCCAGCTTTCCACGCCCTAATGCCATTGACGCAGTAAGCCAATCCATCCGTGAAGCCAGTAAAAAGCTCGAGCTATAATCATTATGATGGATGATCTCGACACGCAAGATGTCAGAGAACTCAAAGGTGTTGGCAATGCCATGGCCGAAAAGCTGGAGAAACTGCATATTAACACGGTGCAGGATTTGCTATTTCATCTGCCCATTCGCTATCAAGACCGCACTCGTGTGGTACCCATAGGGCAGTTACGTTTTGGCGATGAGGCCGTTATAGAAGGGATGGTGACGGACTGCGAAATAAAAATGGGGAAACGCCGAAGTCTGTTGTGTCGCATGAAAGATGGAACGGGCACCTTATGCCTGCGTTTTTTTCATTTCTCTGCGGCGCAAAAGAAGCAGCTTGAGTCGGGAAAAAAGATCCGTTGTTTTGGCGAAGTACGTCGTGGCAGTACTGGCTTTGAGATGTATCATCCAGAATACAAGCTCATTGTCGAAGGGGCGACATACAGTGAGTCAGATCAACTCACGCCCATTTACCCCCTGACAGACGGACTCACACAACCCAAAATTCGCCAATTATGTGAACAAGCTTTAGAGCGTCTCACACCATATAACTTAAAAGAATGGCTACCGGACGAGATTCGCCAGCCATTCAGCCTACCCAATTTAGCGGATGCCATTCGCTTTTTGCACCACCCTACTACCGATGCAAACTTAGAGCAGCTTAAAGCGGGGGCACACCCAGCCCAATATCGCTTGTCATTTGAAGAATTGATGGCCCATCAATTATCCCTGATCGGAAAAAAGCTCAAGGCCAAAGAAGACAAAGCCATTCAGGTCACAGAAAGCGGCAGCTTAGCGCAACGCTTACTCAGCCAACTCCCCTTTTCGCCGACCAATGCTCAGCAACGCGTCTTTCAAGACATACTGCACGATCTAGCTTCAGGCCACCCCATGTTACGCTTAGTACAAGGAGACGTTGGCTCCGGTAAAACACTGGTGGCGGCCCTCGCAACGGCTGCCGTCGTTCAAGCAGGTTTCCAAGTGGCCATTATGGCGCCAACCGAAATTCTGGCCGAACAGCATTTAGCGAATTTTACTCAATGGTTTGTCCCTCTAGGTTTAAAAGTTGCTTGGATGGCCGGCAAGGTCAAAGGTAAAGCTCGTGAAAGTGAACTGGCTGATATTGCCTCCGGTGCCGCACAAATTGTCGTGGGCACGCATGCCCTATTTCAAGACAGTATCGAATTTGATCGTCTTGCTCTGGCGATTATCGATGAGCAGCACCGCTTTGGTGTGCACCAACGCATGGCATTGCGCGAAAAAGGCCTAAAACAAGGCTTTCAACCTCATCAATTAATCATGACCGCAACGCCCATCCCTCGCACATTAGCCATGTCAGCCTATGCCGATCTTGACTGTTCCATCATTGATGAACTCCCCCCCGGACGCACCCCAGTCAATACCATTGTGGTGTCCGATCAACGCCGAGGTGAAGTCATAGAACGCGTCAAACAGGGCTGCCAAGAAGGCAAACAAGCCTATTGGGTATGTACTCTCATAGAAGAATCAGAAGCCTTGCAATGCCAAGCAGCTGAAGACACAGCGATCTTGTTACAAGCACAACTGGGCAATCTAAAAATTGGCTTGGTACACGGTCGCCTCAAGGCACAAGAAAAAGCGGACATTATGGCCCGTTTTAAGGCTGGCGAGCTGCAATTACTCGTCGCAACAACGGTTATCGAAGTGGGCGTGGACGTACCGAATGCCAGTTTAATGGTCATCGAAAACCCAGAACGTCTCGGTTTAGCGCAGCTTCATCAATTACGCGGCCGAGTCGGCCGAGGGCAAGCCGCCAGCCATTGTGTGCTACTTTATAAAGCACCACTTGGTGAACAGGGCAAGGCTCGACTATCGACCATGCGAGAAACCAGCGATGGCTTTAAAATTGCCGAAAAGGATTTGGCGTTACGCGGCCCAGGTGAGTTGCTGGGCACCAGACAAACAGGGTTGTGGGAATTCAAAGTCGCCGATTTACAAAGGGACAAAGCCCTACTCGATGATGTACAAAAAGCGGCCGTGCTATTACATCAGCGTTACCCAGAGCGCATTCCACCCATTCTATCTCGCTGGTTGCCCGACCACGCCCGCTATTTAAACGTCTAGTGAATCCCCTCCTAACCCCTTACTAATGGGAGAGGAGCCTTTTATTGAGGCATTTCCAGTTCCCTCCCCTTATTTAAGGGGAGGGTTAGGGAGGGGTCTAAGAAGTTCGCGTGTTTATATTTCGTTTGCAGTGCAAATGCACCACAAGTTTAGTGGCTGCTGTAAACATTTAACGAATATTGACCACCGTGGTATTTTTTACTTCTTCCATCGCAACATAGGTTCGAGACTCTCGAACGTGGGGCAAGGTCAACAAGGTTTCCCCTAACAATTGACGATAAGTATCCATATTAGATACGCGAGCTTTTAATAAATATTCAAAATCCCCCGCAATCAAATGGCACTCTAGAATCTCTGGAATCTCAGAGACCGCCACCTTGAATTCATTAAATCCCTCAGGAGACGTGGTTTTTAAACGAATCTCGACAAACACCAGTAGCCCAGCCTCGACTTTTTTCGGGTCAACTAGAGCACAATAGCCCGTGATGTAGCCATTACGCTCTAAGCGACGTACCCGTTCTAAGCAAGGCGTTGCACTCAGCCCAACTCGGCTGGCAAGTTCAACGTTAGACAAGCGACCATTATCTTGCAATTCTCGCAGTATCTTTTTGTCTAAGCGGTCAAGCGGTTTGGTTGAGTTGTCCATTTTGCATGGATCTCCTTACATCACACGAAAGTTTTCTTAAGTCTATCATGGAGATGGCAACTTATGGGAAACGCTTTTCATCAATAGAGCAAGAATAAAATACGTGCGCTTTAATGGGAAAGATAGCTCTCATGCACCAATAAAGACCAATGGTGAAAAAAACGCACAACGATGATACATTTCGTATCAATTCTCGTTTTCCCCATCGTTTTTACCATTTTGCTTGCCCTATAAATAAGCATTCAAAACTTACTAAACAGCCAACAAAGAGCAACAAAAAAAGCAAAAAATATGCAAATAACGTAAAAAAACAGTCATTTTACTCTTGACTGAGCCTGTGAAAGAGGCATTATGTATCGCGTAGCAAGCATTTTTCAGGTAAATGTGCTGCTTACTTTTCGAAAAATATAAATAAATGTTGGCAACTGTTTTGCATAATCCTTACTAATTCTTGGATATTGTAAATTTTTTGAGAATAACATACTAAAATATGAATATGCCTGGGAGGCGAAAAGATGAAATCGAACGTTGGCAAAATACTCTCAACTGCCGCTATTACTGCTGCTATTAGTACAGGTGCCGTCGCAGGGACACTTGATGATGTAAAACAAAAAGGCTATCTGCAATGCGGCGTAAGTCAGGGTGTACC
Organism: Marinomonas sp. 63XJN7_7_ISO-PGPR-S23-202; assembly: GCF_056173505.1. NCBI lineage: Bacteria > Pseudomonadati > Pseudomonadota > Gammaproteobacteria > Oceanospirillales > Oceanospirillaceae > Marinomonas > Marinomonas sp. 63XJN7_7_ISO-PGPR-S23-202. The sequence continues at coordinate 5,096,239 of NZ_CM149677.1, forward strand.
CGGTTTCTCAAACGCAGACAACAAAGGGAATTGGTCTGGCATTGATGTCGATGCTTGTCGTGCTGTCGCTACGGCTATTTTCAACGACCCCACAAAAGTAAAGTTCACACCGCTTTCTGCTAAAGAACGCTTTACCGCATTGCAGTCTGGTGAAATCGATATGCTCTCTCGTAATACCACCTGGACATTTACTCGTGATGTATCACTTGGCCTCGATTTTACCGCCATCACTTTCTATGATGGACAAGGCTTTATGGTTCATAAAGAACTAGGTGTTAAATCTGCTAAAGATCTAGACGGTGCGACAGTCTGTACACAATCAGGCACCACGACGGAATTAAACATGGCCGACTTTTTCCGTAAAAATAACATGTCTTACGTGCCCGTCATTATCCAAAAGGCAGACGAGGCTGTTGCCGCTTACGACTCTGGCCGTTGTGACGTATTCACCACAGACAAATCTGGCTTAGCCGCTTGGCGTACCAAACTCAAAAACCCAAGCGACAATATCATTCTTCCTGAAACCATTTCTAAAGAGCCTCTAGGCCCTGTGGTTCGTCAAGGAGATGAGCAGTGGAAAGATTTGGTGACTTGGGTGCTATTTGCACAAGTTAACGCAGAAGGAATGGGCATTAACTCTAAAAACGTCGCTGAAATCAAAAAAACAACGAAAGATCCCGCCGTTATGCGTCTATTAGGCGTGGATAGCGATATGGGTAAAGAGCTAGGTCTAAGCGCCGATTGGGCTTATAACGTAATCGCCAAAGTAGGTAACTACGGCGAGGAGTTTGATCGTAACGTAGGTAAAGACTCACCACTTGACTTGCCTCGAGGTTTAAACAACCTATGGACAAATGGCGGTATCATGTACGCGCCACCAGTTCGTTAATATAACTCTCTTCGGGTTATTACCCAGCCGCCTAAACTCGCGGCTGGGTGTCTTTCCTCTTTTCCTATACATCTGATGAGCAGTTATTGCCTGAACCAAGATGAATGATATAAACGACCCTAGTAAAAAAAGCTTTTTGTACGATGCAGGAACACGTTCTCTTGTTTTTCAAGTCGTACTATTAGCTATCGTGTTATACGTTTGCTATTACCTATTTAGCAACCTACAAGCCAACTTAGACAGTCGAGGCATATCCACTGGCTTTGGTTTTTTAAACGAGCCTGCGGGCTTTCCTATCCTCATTCACCTAATTAGTTATACCGAGGCAGATACATACGGACGTGCCTTTTTAGTTGCCTTAATCAACACCTTTGTCATTTCCTTGCTGGGTATTATATTAGCCACCATTATTGGCGTGATAATGGGACTATCCCGTTTATCTAAAAACTGGTTAGTGGCCAGATTGGCAACGGTTTATATTGAAACATTGCGTAATATTCCGCTGCTACTACAAATGTTCTTCTGGTATTTTGCCGTTCTCGCGGCACTGCCTACTCCCAGACAAAGTTATGAATTTGCCGATTTTTTTCTGAATAAACGTGGGATATATTCGCCGAATCCGATCGTTCAAGAAGGCTTTAGCATTGCCATTTTTGGCTTTGTGTTATCCATTGTCGCCTCCATCGCTCTTATTATTTGGGCGAAAAAGCGCCAAACTAGAACGGGGTTGTGGTTTCCTGCCTACTGGTCTTCTCTAGGGCTAATCATTGTTATCACCTTGTTAGCCTTTGCCATTGCAGGGTTTCCCCTAACATTTGATCTACCGCACCAAACACGTTTTAACATCAAAGGCGGCATGGTTTTACCGCCTGAGTTCGTCGCCGTTCTTGTCGCCTTATCCACTTATACAGGCTCCTTCATTGCGGAAATTGTTCGTGCTGGCATTTTGTCTGTCAATTGGGGACAAACGGAAGCCGCTCGCTCATTGGGTTTAAAAGATAATTTGACACAACGACTCATCGTCTTACCTCAAGCCCTGCGGGTTATTATTCCACCACTTACCAGCCAATACCTAAATTTGGCCAAAAACTCATCATTAGGAGCCGCTATTGCTTATCCTGAATTGGTGTCTGTCGTCATGGGTACGACACTCAACCAAACAGGGCAAGCAATCGAAACAATTGGTCTTTGCATGTTGGTATACGGTTCATTGAGTCTAAGTATCTCTTTGTTTATGAACTGGTATAACAAAAAAATGTCATTAGTCGAGCGCTAGGAGGCCAATATGGCGATTGAATTTAAACCATCCCCAAGCCTTCCACCGCCATCGAAATCGGTGGGTGTTGTCGCTTGGGTTAGACACAATTTATTATCCTCACCACTCAATGTCGTGTTAACGGTTTTCAGTCTGTACATTCTGTATTTGACGATTCCACCGCTTATTGAATGGGGAGTTATCAATGCCACTTGGACAGGTTCATCCAATAAAGCTTGTACTGGCGGCGGAGCGTGTTGGGCGTTTATTAATTCTTACTTTGAGCAGTTCATGTACGGCTTTTACCCTTCCGCGCAAACATGGCGGATCAATTTAGCCCTCGTGATTCTGATTCTTTTAGTGGCCATGTTTGCCATTAAAAAAATCAATAAGCTATACCTGACACTGGTTATTATCCTTGTTTACCCGGTCCTAGCTTACTACTTATTTTCTGGTGGTGTGTTTGGCTTAGTGCCCGTCGAAACGGCCAAGTGGGGGGGACTCTTCTTAACCGTGCTTCTGGGTGTTATCGGTATTGTGGCATCGTTTCCATTGGGGGTTTTGCTGTCTCTAGGACGTCGCTCTAATATGCCCGTTGCCAAATCCGTTTGTGTTATCTTTATCGAGACCATTCGAGCCGTGCCATTGATCACCATCTTGTTTATGGCATCGGTGATGATTCCACTGTTCTTGCCTGATGGATTAAATTTTAACAAATTGCTACGCGTGTTGATCGGTATTGTCCTTTTCTCATCCGCTTATATGGCGGAGGTCATTCGGGGTGGGTTGCAAGCCATACCAAAAGGTCAATATGAAGCCGCTGATGCAATGGGTCTGTCCTATTGGCAATCCATGTCACTCATTATTTTGCCTCAGGCTTTAAAGCTGGTGATTCCTGGCATCGTCAATACCTTTATTGGGTTATTTAAAGATACAACGTTGGTTTACATCGTGGGCATGTTTGATTTCTTAGGACGCATTCAAGCCGCTAACCACGATACAAACTGGTTAGGAACCACCGTCGAAGGGTATGTTTTCGCCGCTTTCGTTTACTGGATTTTCTGTTTTGGTATGTCCCGTTACAGCATGGCACTAGAGCGCAAATTGGAAACCGGACATAAACGAAATTAGTTAAGAATTTGAGGCCTTTATAATGACAGATAGAAACATGGCGCTTGCCCAACTAGAAGCCGGCGAGCAAGCAATCATTGAGTTTAAAGATGTAAATAAGTGGTATGGCGATTTTCATGTACTGAAAAACATCAACTTTAGCATCAAAAAAGGGGAGCGGATTGTCGTCTGTGGTCCATCAGGATCAGGAAAATCTACCATGACTCGCTGTATCAATCGCCTTGAGGAGCACCAAAAAGGGACTATCTCCGTAGATGGCATCGAAATGAATGATAACTTGAAGAACATCGAGACCATTCGTAAAGATGTTGGTATGGTCTTCCAGCATTTTAACCTGTTTCCACATTTAAGCATTCTGGAAAACCTGACACTAGCGCCTATTTGGGTACGTAAAATGCCCAAAAAGAAGGCGGAAGAGCTGGCCATGCATTATTTGGAGCGCGTAAAAATTGCCAACCAAGCATTAAAGTACCCAGGTCAACTTTCTGGAGGACAACAGCAGCGTGTGGCAATTGCTCGCGGACTGTGTATGCAGCCACGCATCATGTTATTTGATGAGCCCACTTCCGCCCTTGATCCAGAAATGATCAAAGAAGTACTTGATGTTATGGTGCAGCTGGCAGAAGAAGGAATGACCATGGTTTGTGTGACCCATGAAATGGGCTTTGCTAAAACCGTGGCTGATCGCGTGGTCTTTATGGATGCGGGAGAAATTGTGGAGGCCAATGAGCCCCATGAGTTTTTCAATAATCCACAACACGACCGTACGCAATTGTTCCTAAGCCAAATTTTGAACCATTGATACTGATTCCCTGTTAACTAAACAAATAGGATCAACAGCCTCACCTCGATGTTCCACCATGACGTTGGACATAAAGGCGAGGCTTTTTTATGCATTGTTCTATGGGACAAGGTTGCGAAACCTCAATATAATAGCCATGTCACTAATCGAGACCTTTATGCACTGGCAGAAACACCAGTGTCGATAAAAGGGCTCTTAACGATTGGCCTAACATGCAATTAAATCATCATCTGACACTTGCCTTGCACTACCGTTGGCAACCCTTAAAACAAATTAGCAAACAGCAAATTCCGGCGTCACTTTGGTTTTGGCTCACGACCAGTCAATCCATCACCGCAGAGTTGAAAAAAAGAGGCCAACTCACGGTAGAGGTTATTGAGGATGGTTGGGGAAAAGCAACGCCGCGTGAAAAACGACGACTCAACATGAAGCCACGCGATGCTGCGCGTGTTCGCACGGTATTATTAAAAGTCGATGGTCGAACCGTTATATACGCCCGCTCCATTATCCCAGCCAACGCCTTACGAGGTCATTGGCGACAAGTGAAACATTTGCACAATAAACCATTAGGCGGTTATTTGTTTAAGCATAGGGCACTTAAACGCAGCCCTATTGAGGTAGCGGCCCTTCCCAAAGGCTTATTTACCAATCACCATACCAAAGTCTGGGCAAGACGCTCTGTTTTCCAACAATTTGGCTCTGGTATCTTGGTCAGTGAAGCATTTTTCGAGACAATGGCATAACATAAAGGCGGCTTCGCCTAATTCTGACGACTAAATCAATGGACTCCCATGAACAAGCTTAAAGATTACGCCGACTTAACGCGTTTTAATCGTCCTATTGGCTCCCTACTCTTGCTGTGGCCAACCCTATGGGCCCTTTGGCTAGCGGCCGATGGCTGGCCCCAGTGGCATCTTATTGTCATTTTTGTTCTGGGAGTGTTTAGCATGCGTTCCGCAGGCTGTGTCATCAATGATTATGCCGACCGAAAAGTCGATGGCCACGTTGAGCGAACAAAGAATCGTCCTTTACCGTCTGGCCGTGTGTCCGAAAAAGAAGCGCTGGGGCTGTTCGCCTTTTTGGTCGTACTGAGCTTTTTGTTAGTGCTGTGTACCGATTTACGAACCATTTTGCTGTCTTTCGTCGGCTTAGGGCTAGCGGCACTGTACCCCTTTATGAAGCGCTACACCCACCTGCCCCAGTTATTTCTTGGCTTGGCGTTCTCTTGGGCGATTCCCATGGCATACAGCGCCCAAGGCGGGGATCTGCTAGACCCCAAGTTGTGGATGCTGTTTGTGGCAAACTGCTTCTGGACCATTGCCTATGACACCTACTATGCCATGACAGACCGACCCGACGATTTAAAAGTCGGCATTAAATCCACCGCGATCCTTTTCGGCAAATACGATTTACTTGTTATTCTCTGTCTACAAGGTCTGACGTTATCCCTGTTGGTCTGGATCGGAATATTGGCCCACCTTAACTGGATCTACTTTGTGTCGCTTATCATCAGTTTGGGATTATTTGGGATGCAATACCAAAAAGCCAAAGAACGTGACCGACAAGCCTGCTTCCATGCTTTCTTAGACAATAACCGAATTGGTTACTGTATCTTTATTGGCATCGCTGCTAGCTTACTATTTGTGTAATATATGGCGAATATGTGACATTTTCATATAACTGTCATACTAAGACGTTTTAATTAAACCGTTCCTGAGATGAGGGTAGATCCTGTGACCGGTAAAAAAGTATTAATCATTGATGATGAGTCTTCCATTCGCGAAATGATCGCCGTCGCCTTAGAAATGGCGGGATACGAATATATGGAAGCAGAAAATAGTCAACAAGCCCACGAAATCATTGTCGACCATCGACCTGATTTGATTCTCTGCGACTGGATGATGCCAGGGAGCAGTGGTATAGAACTGACTCGTCGCCTTAAAAAAGACAGTGCAACAGCGGAAATTCCCGTCATTATGTTGACGGCGAAAAGTGAGGAAGACAACAAAATTCAAGGGTTGGAAGTCGGTGCTGACGATTACATTACCAAGCCCTTCTCACCACGAGAATTAGTTGCCAGACTGAAAGCCGTGTTGCGTCGAGCCACCCCTCAAGGGGTAGATGAGCCAATAGAAATTGAAGGGTTAACCCTTGATCCTATTAGCCAACGCGTTACCATTGACAGCAAGCCACTTGATATGGGGCCAACGGAGTACCGCTTGCTAAAATTCCTCATGACTCACCAAGAAAGAGCCTATTCACGGGCACAATTATTGGATCAGGTATGGGGCGGTAATGTTTATGTGGAAGAACGTACCGTTGATGTACATATTCGCCGTTTACGTAAAGCCATTGGTAGCAGCCATGACTTTTTGATTCAAACCGTTCGAGGGACTGGCTACCGCTTCTCTCCGAAAAGGACTTAGTCATATAATATGAAAGCAGTTTGGCGAAGAGCAATAATTCGCTGGTCTTTAGGGCTTTTGGCCTGCATCGTCATCGGTTTTATCATAAACCACTTACAAGCCGTTGTACTTTTGTTTTTATTGGGAACATTGTATTGGCAGCTGTATCAACTTTACCAATTTCATTATTGGCTACGCCACTCAGGACGAGGTGCGCCTCCTGAATCGGATGGCATCTGGGGAGATATCTTCGATGTTGTCTACCGTTTACAGAAAAAGCAGCGTAAATCGAAGCGCCGCATGCGCCAAGCCCTGAATCGTATCGAGAATTCTACCGCCGCCCTAAAAGAAGGCGTCATTATGGCCGATAACCAAGGCAACTTAGAGTGGTGGAATAACTCGGCCGGGCACTTTTTAGGCCTAATGCGCCCAGTCGATCGTGGTCAACCCATTACCAATATTGTTCGCAACCCAGAATTTTTTCGTTACTTTACCCAAAAACGTTTTGGAGAACCGCTGGTGATTAAGTCACCGGCCAAAGAGGGCGTTTATTTAGAAGTCCAAACCACCTTGTATGATAAAAATGATCATTTGATTTTTATCCGCGATGTCACAAGACTGCATCTGCTTGAAGAAATGCGCAAAGACTTTGTCGCCAATGCTTCCCACGAGCTAAAAACCCCTTTAACGGTCATCAAAGGTTACTTGGAAACGTTAGAAATGTTCCAAGACTCCCTGCCCGCCAGCATGCAAAAAGGCATCACCAACATGTCTGAGCAGTCGGAGCGCATGGAACATTTAATCGAAGATTTATTGCTGCTATCGCGTTTAGAAAGCAATGATAAACGGGAGGAAGAGCATTGGCACGAGGTGTCTTCTTGGGCAGAGGCGATTAAGAAAATTGCGTCACCACTGCTTACTGACAAGCATACATTAGACATTGATATTCCAGAAAAAGCACGTTTGTACGGTTCTTACAACGAGCTCTACAGTGCGTTTTCTAATTTGGTGGTCAACGCCATCAAGTACTCGCCAGATGGTGGTGACATCAAGGTGAAGTGGGAATCCAATGAATTTAGTGGCGTGTTTTCAGTAGCCGACCAAGGTTTGGGCATAGACCCAAGATACATTCCGCGCTTAACGGAGCGATTTTTCCGCGTAGATAAAGGCCGCAGCACCAAAACGGGCGGCACGGGCTTAGGTTTAGCCATCGTCAAGCATGTCCTCATGCACCATGATGCTAAGTTACAGATCCTTAGCGAACTCAACCGTGGTAGTCGCTTCTCTTGTCATTTCCCTGCCAACCGTGTGCGGACGGATGATATCCCGGCGTTTTCTGCAATAGAAAAAAATGTTGAGGATGACAAAGAACCTATTGCAAAAGACCAATAAACCCCACCCTAACCCTCCCCTTAAATAAGGGGAGGGAACACGATATTCCTCAACCCAGCCCCTTCCAACGGAGCTGGGAGGGAACTACGGCTCATCCTACCAAAGGGAACTGTTTCGCTCCTCCCCCTTACCAAGGGGGAGGCTGGGAGGGGGTGATAAGGGTTCAATAAATAACACTATAAGCTATCAAACAGCTTACTGATAAACGCTTCTTTTTCAGCATCTTGGTCAATCAGCCCTAAACCAACGGTTAAAAAGGTTGAATCATGTTTCTTCTCAGTGGTGGCGACGGATTGGACATAATAATTTAGGCGATTGACCTTGCCCTCAAACTCTAAATCCAAAACAGATTGTCCCAATACCTGAGGAATCACGTCATCGCTCTTTATTAGCATGGTAGCGTCTTGCTTACTAAATTGAATCACCATGCAGCGAAATTGCTTGCCTTCAAAGCGCACCAAGGTTGGCATTTTCACATCTTTCACCGTGGGGACTGGAGCATCAGGGTTGATAAATTTCGTCGCCTCAACCTTACGAGTCGTTTTCCCCGACCCCATCAAGACATCCAATGATGCCGATGCAACGCCACCAGCAGGCGACGCACTTCTGGGTTTTTGTGAGGTCAGCTTACTTTGCATATTATGCTTTTTGGCGGCACTCATTACCTTGTTCACCAGCTGTTCACTGGAAAACGGTTTCCCTAAATAATCGGTCACACCAGATTTAACCGCTTCCACCACATGGTCTTTATCACCACGGCTGGTAATCATCACAAAAGGAATGTCTTCTTTTTTGTATTCAGGCTGCTCACGGCACCACTGCAAAAGTTCCACCCCGGTCATTTCAGGCATTTCCCAATCACATAGCACCATATCGAACTGACTTTTCGATAACAGTTGTTGAGCCTTACGCCCATTAACAGCGTCTTCCAATATGGCGGCAGGAAATTCTTTACGCAACGTGCGACGAATTAAATCGCGCGTAAAAGACGCATCATCCACCACCAGTATTTTTATCGACATTCACAAGCCTCTTTCAGAGCAATCTTACAAGGAAGCGCCATTACCATGCATAGGCTGGAAAACCGAAACCCACAAGAGTGTGGCCGCCAACACAGCAATCGGCATGATCACTAAATTTACAAAAGGAATCGTCAAACACACCATGACAATACCGCCAAAGGTCCAACACAATAGCGGCTTAGTACGCAACGCCATACGCATGTCATAAAAAGCGACTTTGTTATTGTCAAATGCGTAATCCATGTATTGAAGTGACAACATCCATGCTGAAAATAATAGCAGCAAAACCGGAGCAACGACATTCACCAAGGGGATAAAAGACAACACGATTAACAAAATGAAACGTGGTAAGAAGTAGAACAATTTCTGACATTCACGCTGCACACTGCGAGCAATAATGGCGATTACCACTTTCGTGGTCATTTTTTCATCGAACACCCTACCCGTTTGCTTCTCTTCCACCTTTTCCGCCAAAATGGCCATAAAAGGCGATGCTAGAATATTCACCCCAATAGAAAAACTATAAAACAGCAACACAGCAATAATGGCGGCAAAAATGATGTAAAACAGCCAATGCATAAAGGCGAGCCAATGGGGCAAATAGCCCATCGCCATATTAATCAAATCATCAAAGTAATGCAGTGCCACCATGTACAATAACGCCATGAGAATGAGATTCGCCACTAAAGGCGCTACGATAAAAATTCGCAACCCAGGGGAAATAATCAAAGGCAAGGCTTTCAGAAAGGCACCGGCGGCTTTAAAAGGCTGTGTAATCACTCTTATTTATTCCTAATCGATCATAATAGCCAAGAGCATAGCATGAGCGGATTATTGGCTCCATGTCATCCGCTTTTCCTTAGCAAGTATCCACGTAAAACGACTTAAACAAATCATGATTCTCCTTGTCCCTTTCACAAAAATGAAGCAAGCCTAACAACCTTTACCTTTATTAGACGCATAGCCTGATACGGAATTTCGATTGTGGCCTTTTGTAAATTGATTAACTATGAAGGCTGAGCTTAGTTTCGCTCGTCTCATGACTTTATCGTCAACAAGAATAAAAGACCTCACAAAAGCTAACTAATTAAGGTAACGATTATTATGAAGAAGACAAAAACGTTAATCGCCAGCGCCATTCTTGCGGCATCTTTTGGGGCTATGCAAGTATACGCGGCCAATGTGCCAGCTGGTGTTCAACTGGCAAAAGACCAAGTGCTGGTTAAAGGTGGCGAAGGTGAACCTCAAACCATTGACCCACAGAAAGTCTCTGGGACACCTGGAGCACTGCGTGACCGTGACCTGTTTGAAGGCTTATACAGTGAAGGCAAAGATGGCGTGTTGGTTCCAGGCGTCGCCGAAAGCTATACGGTAAATAAAGATCACACTGTTTATACCTTCAAACTACGTCATGATGCAAAATGGTCAGACGGCAGCCCTGTTACTGCAGAAGATTTTGTCTTCGGGTTTCAGCGCCTTGTCAACCCAAAAACAGCCTCAACCTATTCTTACTACGCCGCATTAGCTGGTATTAAAAACGCACAAAACATCATTGATGGTAAAGATAAAGTGTCTTCTTTAGGCGTAAAAGCACTTGATGCCCATACCTTCCAAGTCACCTTGGACCATTCCGTGCCGTATTTTGTCAAAATGACCGTGAACTCCTCCCTTTTCCCAGCCCCCAAAAAAGTGGTTGAAAAATGGGGAGATGCCTGGACCAAACCAGAGCATATTGTCAGCAATGGTGCTTATAAACTGAAAAGCTGGGTCGTCAACCAAAAAATGGTCTTCGTTCGCAATCACGACTACTGGAACGACAAAAAAACCGTCATCAATAAAGTGGTTGTGTTACCCATTGTCGATGCCAATGTGGAATACAGCCGTTACATGGCAGGCGATTTGGACATGACCTCTAATGCAGGTATTCCAACCAGCCGCTACCATGAATTGTTAAAAACCATTCCTCACCAGGTATACGTTACCCCAGCTTTGGGAGTCTACTATTACGACTTCAACAATGAAAAGCCGCCTTTTAACGACGTGCGCGTTCGTAAAGCCTTGTCTTACGCCATTGACCGTACCATCATCACCAAATATGTAACGGCCACGGGTGAAATCCCCGCTTATTCTTTCACGCCTCCGGATGTGGCAGGTTTTAAAGCCAAAGAGCCTCAATACGAGAAATGGACCCAAGCAGAGCGTAACAAAAAAGCCCAAGAGCTATTAAAAGCAGCTGGCTTCGATAAGAGCCATCCGCTGAATTTCACCTTGCTTTACAACACCAATGAAAACCACAAGAAAATTGCCATCGCAATTTCCGCTATGTGGAAAAAAACCTTGGGCGTCAACGTGACCCTTGATAATCAAGAGTGGAAAACCTTCCTAACCACACGTCAGCTTGGTAACTACCAAGTAGCCCGTGACGGTTGGTTTGGTGACTATAACGAAGCATCAACTTTCTTGAGTTTATTCGACTCTACTTCTAGCCAAAACAACGCCCAATATAAAAACCCAGCGTACGATAAGCTGATGGACGAAGCGGCAAAAGCCAATAACCCTGCCCCTTATTATCAAAAAGCGGAAGACTTGGCGATTGATCAAGACATGGCGGTGGCGCCTATTTATCAATACGTCACCAAGCGCTTGATCAAGCCTTACGTGGGCGGCTACATGCCAAATCTTGAAGACAATATCTATACTCGTGATATGTACATCATCAAGCATTAATATTGTCACTTCTCATTCCCTGGCGCAGTGATGCGCCAGGGTGTATTTCCACTGATGGTTCCCTTGTATTAGCCGCCTAGCGGCGACCTAATCAGGTATTTTTTTATGTTCAAATTTATTGTTAAACGCTTGCTTGAAGCCATTCCGACCCTGTGGGCGTTGGTAACACTGTCTTTCTTTTTAATGCGTTTCTCCCCTGGTAGTCCGTTTACCTCAGAACGAGGTATACCAGCTGCGGTATTGGCAAACCTGCAAGCTAAATACCATATGAATGAACCGTTAATGAACCAATATTTCCATTATCTATGGGACTTATTACACGGTAATTTGGGTTACTCATTCCGCTTTAGTGGCTATACGATTAACCAGCTGATCGCACAGAGTTTCCCCATCTCGGCTGAAATTGGTTTATGGTCTTTTCTGGTGGCGGTCTCCCTTGGTGTGTTCTGTGGTATCTTTGCCGCGCTACGCCAAAACTCTCTTATAGATTATGGTGTGATGACCTTTGCCAATATCGGTATGGTATTGCCCAACTTTGTGATTGCGCCCTTGTGTATCCTGTTTTTCTCCATTAAACACCATTGGTTACCTGCGGGAGGCTGGAATGGTGGCGCTTGGCAATACTTGATTATGCCCGTCATCGCCATGTCTACCAGCTATATTGCGCAAATAGCCCGTATTACTCGCGGTAGCATGATCGAGACCATGCACTCCAACTTTATTCGTACCGCTCGCTCTAAAGGCTTACCGAAAGCACGCATTGTTATCCGTCATGCCTTGCGCCCTGCCATGTTGCCAGTGGTTTCTTATCTTGGGCCCGCGTTCGTCGGTATTGTCACAGGCTCGGTAGTCGTCGACCAATTCTTCGGCACGGGCGGTATTGGCCAAAACTTTGTCAATGGCGCGCTTAACCGCGATTACTCTTTAGTCATGGGGATCACGATTTTAATCGGTACCCTCACCATCCTTTTTAACGCCCTTGTCGACATTCTATATGTCTTCATTGACCCTAAAATTCGTTTATAGAGCATTTGACTATGATGACAAATAAAGAAAAAGTCGCGGCTGTCGAGAAGTTTGCCGGACAAGTTGTCGAAGTGGAAGGTCGCAGCTTATGGCAGGATGCTCGCCGTCGCTTCTTCACCAATAAAGCCGCGGTAATTAGCTTAATAATATTGGTGATTATTGCTGCCCTATCCATTTTTGGCCCGCTATTGAGCCCTTGGAACTATGCTGCTATCGACTGGAGCGCGTTATCTGATATCTCTAAGCTAGGACGACCCAGTATTGCCAATGGTCACTATTTTGGTACCGATCCCCTAGGCCGCGATATTTTTGTACGTACCATGCAAGGAGGCCAGATCTCTTTGATGGTCGGGGTTTTAGGCAGTTTTGTTGCGGTCGTGATCGGGACGCTTTATGGTGCCACATCAGGTTATTTAGGTGGCAAAGTAGACAGCATAATGATGCGTTTCCTGGAGATTCTATACTCGTTCCCTTTTATGTTTTTCGTGATCATTTTGATGACGGTATTTGGTCGTAATATTTTGCTAATTTTCGTGGCAATCGGGGCTGTGTCCTGGTTGGATATGGCACGTATTGTCCGTGGGCAAACCCTGAGTTTGAAAAACAAAGAATACATCGAAGCCGCCTACGCTTGTGGGGTGTCGACACCGAAAATCATTGTCCGTCACATTGTGCCAAACGTACTGGGCGTGGTTATCGTTTATGCGACCTTACTGATCCCTAATATGATTCTGTTGGAATCCTTTATTAGCTTCTTAGGTCTTGGGGTACAAGAGCCAATGACCAGTTGGGGGGCGTTGATTGCTGAAGGGGCGCCAAACATGGACATCGCTGTCTGGCAATTGGCTTGGCCTTTGGGCTTTCTGGTTGTCACACTGTTTTGTTTTAACTTCCTAGGCGACGGTTTACGCGACGCACTAGATCCAAAAGACCGCTAGGAGGATGGTATGACAACTATGAAGAAAGAGAATATTTTAGAAGTCGATAATCTGCGTGTTAATTTCAAAACACCAGATGGACTTGTGACAGCGGTTAACAATTTAACATTTGACCTGGCTCAAGGGGAAACCTTGGGCATCGTTGGCGAATCCGGCTCGGGAAAAAGCCAAACCGCGTTTGCCTTGATGGGTCTGCTGGCAGGTAATGGCGTGATTGAGGGAGAAGCCCGTTTTGGAGGGCAAAATATTCTAACCCTCGACGAAAAAGCCATGAACCATATTCGCTCCGAAAAAATTGCCATGATCTTCCAAGATCCAATGACGTCATTGAATCCCTATATGAAGGTTGGCAAGCAGTTAATGGAAGTATTGCTTCTGCATAAAGGGTTGAGTAAAGCGGACGCCTTTGAAAGATCCGTAAAAATGCTCGATGCGGTGAAAATGCCAGAAGCCCGTAAACGTATGAATATGTATCCTCACGAGTTTTCAGGTGGCATGCGCCAACGTGTCATGATCGCTATGGCCTTGTTATGCGAGCCAAAACTGTTAATTGCCGATGAGCCCACCACCGCATTGGACGTGACAGTACAAGCGCAGATTTTGACCCTATTGAACGAGTTAAAAGCCGACTTTAATACCTCCATCATTATGATTACCCATGATTTGGGTGTGGTGGCTGGTTTATGTGACAAAGTGTTGGTCATGTATGCTGGTCGTACCATGGAATACGGCCAAACAGAAGATGTGTTCTATCGCCCAACACACCCTTATACAAAAGGGTTATTGGAAGCCATTCCTCGTCTTGATGGCGATGGTGGCGCGCTGGCAACAATCGCGGGTAACCCACCCAACTTACTCAACCTTCCGGCAGGTTGCCCCTTCCAAGAGCGTTGCCTATACGCGGAAGATCGCTGCCGTAAAGAATCGCCTATTTTGGAAGAATATCAACCTGGCAAATTACGCGCTTGTCACAAACCGGTGAATTGGGAGGTGGCGTCATGAGTACAGCAACTGACAAAGTATTAATGGAAGTGAAAAACTTAAAAGTTCACTTCAACATCACCGCAGACAACGCTTGGCCATGGACACCAGGACTGGCACTAAAAGCCGTCGATGGTGTCAATCTGACCATTTACGAAGGTGAAACCCTTGGTGTGGTGGGAGAGTCCGGCTGTGGTAAATCCACCCTTGCTCGCGCGCTATTACGTCTTGTGCCCATTACCGATGGTAGCGTGGTTTGGTTAGGACAAGACTTAACCGATCTAAACAAAAAGCAAATGCGAGATAAACGCCAAGAACTGCAAATGATCTTTCAGGATCCATTGGCGTCGTTAAATCCTCGTATGACGGTTGGTGACATCATCGCTGAGCCGCTACGCACGTTTAAGCCCCATTTGTCGAAGCAAGAAGTCAAAGATCAAGTACGCGCTATCATGGATCGTGTTGGTCTTCTCCCCAACGTGATCAACCGCTACCCCCATGAGTTCTCCGGTGGTCAGTGTCAGCGTATCGGCATTGCTCGCGCCTTGATTCTCAAGCCAAAACTTGTGGTGTGTGATGAGCCAGTATCTGCGTTGGATGTGTCGATCCAAGCACAAGTCGTCAACTTGCTGAAAGAACTGCAAGAGGAAATGGGCTTGTCTTTGGTATTCATCGCCCACGATTTAAGTGTTGTGAAGCACATTTCCGATCGTGTCCTTGTGATGTATCTAGGCAATGCAGTGGAACTAGCGAGCAAACACTCGCTGTATGACACACCACGTCATCCTTATACCAAAGCCCTATTGTCTGCCGTCCCGGTACCCGATCCGCAGTATGAACGAGGCAAAAAGATCCAACTACTCACTGGGGATTTACCCTCACCGATTAATCCTCCTTCAGGCTGCGTCTTCCGTACTCGTTGCCCTCACGCCAATGAAGATTGTGCGAGTCAAAAACCGGTTTTAGAAAACCTGTCCAGCGAACACCAGGCCGCCTGTCTGCGTTTAGCAGAGATAGCCTAAACCGACTTTCTCGCTGTTAATAACAGAACGAGACCCGAAATCAACTGCACTTACTAAGTAGGTGCAGTTTTTTATTTTTCTGGCCGTTATCAGGCTTTGAATCACTGACAATGAATAAGATGACGACAACGACTAGATAGGAGCGCTGTTCAGGTAAAGCGACACCGCGAGGCGCAAGATCTTTAGAAAATCTTGACATTGATTTAGAATAAAGCACTACACTATAAGCTGATTCTTCAGTAATACTTGAATACGTTTTCGCTATCTTTTTGCGATGTTCTTTATGAGGCATCGGGAATCTTGCATGAAGTCGCGAGCAGCATTTTCTAATGAGAACACGTTAAGGGACTTATTATGCGCTTCCTCTTTTTTTGGGCTTGCCTCACTGTTACATGCTATTTACCAACAGCGTATGCGTTAGAATCCCCAAAAGGTCCTGTTGTGTTGTCATTGTCGGGAATATTGGAAAAAACCAACGATGACCAACAAGCCAATTTCGATATGGAAACGCTTGAAAAACTCCCCCAAAAGAGTTTTACCACCAGCGTCCCTTGGACCAATAAAAAAGATACCTACACAGGCTTTTCCGCCTCCGATCTACTCAAGCAAGTCGACAGTAAAGGAACTTTATTAAGAATCACGGCTCTTAATCAGTATATTATCGACATCCCCGTCAGCGATTTTGTCAAACATGGCGCCATTTTTGCGATTAAAAAAGATGGTCACCCTATTAGCATCCGAGATTTAGGGCCAATCTTAGTCATCTATCCGTTTGATGATCATCCTGAACTGAAAAATGAAGTCTATTACTGGCGCTCCATATGGCAGGCAAGATACATCGAAATTCTCTCAAGCCCACAGGACTAACCGCGAATGTTACGCCAATTCAACCGTGAGAAACTGCCCTTTAAGAAGTGGTGCGTACTGGGTTTTCTCTCATTGCTTTTCAGCACCGTGTTCTTTGCTGGCGGCATTTTTTTCTATGCTTCCGAAGGCACCAAAGCCACACAACAGCGCATTTACGAAAGCTCTTTATGGAATGCCTTACAGTTTCAGCTGCAATCCTATCGTTTTGTGAATTACCTTATTCAAATCAAACCCTCAGACTTACCTCTTAAAGGCGAAGCATACAATCAATACGAGCTGCTCATGAGCCGGCTTGATTTATTGCGAAATGGGGATGTGGGCTATTTGATTCGAGGCATTACTGGCGGAAGAACATTACGACTTCTCAATATCATCACGGGCGAATTAGAACTCATTAGTCTCAACCTGACCAAAGTAGAAAATGGCGACCTGTCTTACTTAGACAGTATGGTGGAGCGCATGCACCATCTTGACAAGCAAGTCAACGAACTCACGGTGCTCGTCAGCCGAGACACCAATAAATACATCGCAATACAACGACGCCACCTTGGCGATAACTTGCGTCATATTCAATGGATGATTGGCGGCTTTTTACTCTCATTAAGTTTGCTTTTGATTTACCTGATCAGGAGTTATCAACAGTATAAAAAAGCCTTCAAACAAAACCAGCAATTGACCCAGCGGATTTTGAATATTAAAGAAGAGCAAGCCCAAAAACTCGTTATGATAGAGCAAGAGATGCGTCCATCGATTCAGGCCTTGTCCACCTCATCTGAAAACTTTATCAAAACTGATCATCAGGCCAGTAAGGAGCAGATGTCTAATCATATTAAAGAATCGAGCCAACAACTGATGACCACACTCAATATGTTCACTGATATTGCCTTACTTGAGGCGAATAAGCTGGATCTCAAATACACAACCGATAATCTAGAACAGTTTATGGAAAGTTGTGTTCTATCAATGGCACCGCAGATACATAGAAAAGGCTTAAAACTCGCCACATATGTTGACCCTTTTATTCAATCTACGGTTTCACTGGACTTTAAACGCTTTAACGACATTCTCTCAGCCTTTTTACAAAATGCCATTACCTATACGCCACAGGGAGGCAGCATCAGTATCCACATTCGTCCATCCGACAACGAATCCCCTTCTTCCCAAGCTGGTCAGCAAATGATGCGCATGGTCGTACAAGACAATGGCATTGGCATGCCAAACAGTTTACAGACAGCATTACGCAACAAAAACCCCTTCACTCCAAGCAAAGAAGAGTCCCCCTTCCATGAAGAAGTCGGTCTTGGCTTGGCCTTTTGCTATAAGCTGGTTGAACACATGCAAGGTGACATCCACTTTACGAGTGAGGAGGATCATGGCAGCGAGTTTTGGATCGATATTCCCTTTCACATCACCTGTGATTGCCAACCTCTACCAACGCCTCTCCGAAGCCATACCATCAAACGGGTGCTCCTGTTTGAAACAGACCCTATTTTAACGAACACATTAGTGCTACAACTGGCTAAAATGAATATTGAGGCCATATTATATGACTCTCAACATTACCCATCAGAAGAGGATTTTGATGTCATCATCATCCACACCGATGCCTTATCGCAAGAAATGGAAAACGACATTCAACAATGGAGTGATAATGGTAAACCCGTACTGTACGGCACACTAATGTCGGCAGAAGAAGAGAACACTGAAGGCAATGGAGGAGACTTTTTCTATCCATTGACTCAAAGCAAAGTAGAGAAACTCATCGTACAATACAGTTAGCATATCACTTCAGGATATTCGCCAACACAAAGTTCTAGGAGAGAAAGTGAGTGAAATTGACCAAACTGTCTTAAGCAGCTTAATTACCATGTTAGATAAAAATATGGTGAACGAAGTGCGCCGCGTGTTTGAACAGGACTGCCAAGAAAAAATGGCTTTACTAGAGTCCGCATGGGTGCAACAGGACCTCGCCACCGTTGCGGAGATCTGTCATGCACTTAAGTCCTCCTCGGGAAATCTTGCTTTACTTTCCCTATCAAAGGACTTTGAGGCGCTTGAGAAAGCCGCGAGAGAAGCGCAAACCGAGCACTTCCCCCTACCAAACAATCTGAACGCCATCAAAGCTCATGTCAACAGAGCGATCCAAGATCTCAATGTCTACCTTGAGCAGACACATTGATCAATATTCGTCTCCCACTAAAATGACCACTCAAGATCGGTTGACTCAATAAAAGTCGTCACTAAAGCCTCTAACCCCTCTTGATCTGCTTGCGAGAAACGCCCTACTTTCGGGCTGTCTATATCAAACACACCGATAAGATCCCCCTCATAAACCATGGGAATCACGACTTCAGAGGCTGAGGCGGAATCACAAGCAATGTGTCCTTCAAAGGCATGCACATCTTCTACTCGCTGCGTTGTCTGGTTGTGTGCCGCCACACCACACACACCACGGCCAAATGGGATACGGGTACAAGCGACTTTCCCAACATAGGGCCCAAGTACTAATTGCTTATCTCGAGCAAAATAAAACCCAGCCCAGTTGAGCTCTGGAATGGTTTGCATCACAAAAGCAGCAAACTGCGCCGCGTTGCAAATCAAATCTCTTTCGCCATCTAATAAGGATGCTAACTGACTGTTTAGGGTTTGATAAAACACATCTAATGGGGTGTTTGAATCAACTTCTATCTCAAACATCGTTTTCACCTAGTCCATAAATAAAACCCGATCATAGAGAAAGCAACGCCAAGAGCCAATGATAAAAAACAAAAAAGCCCAGCGGCTTAACCGCTAGGCTGTTTTATAAAGCCCCAAACCTGTTAGCAAATTATTCAGATTGGGTTTTGACCTGTGCGTCGATTTTATCCATCGACATATGGCGAACATCAATCCCCTTCACTAGGAAAATAAGATGCTGACATACATGGCGAGTATGATCACCAATACGCTCTAAAGAACGTAAAATCCAGATCACATGAAAAACGCGCGTAATGCTGCGTGGGTCTTCCATCATGTAGGTCACTAAAGAACGCAATGCCGTTTTGTATTCCATATCCACGTTACGATCTTGCTTCGCCACCTTAATGGCGGCATCAATATCTAAACGGGCATAGGCATCCAATGTGTCATGGATCATTCGGGAAACCATGGTACCAATACGGTTAATCTCGACGTAGCCACGGGGGGATTCCCCTTCATCAATCAACTGCATGGTCAAGTTAGCAATCTTTTTCGCTTCATCACCAATACGTTCAAGTTCACTGACCGCTTTGCTGATAGACAAGATCATACGCAAGTCACCAGCGGCTGGCTGACGTTTCGCGAGGATACGAGTACATTCTTCATCGATAATGCCATCTAGCTCATTCACCGTTATATCTTTGTTTTTAACGTCTTGAGCGAGAGAACCATTGCTATCCAAAAAGGCTTGAAGCGAATCCTGTACTTGCTCTTCTACCACACCTCCCATCGTCAGAAAGTGCTGGCGTAAGGTCTCCAGTTCATTATTAAACTGTTGCGAAGTATGATCTGTGGTTAACTCTTTCATAGTATTTATACCCTCCGCCTAACGTTAGCGGTGTCAGTCTGTTGTTTGCTTACTTATACTGGTAAACAAGAGGTCATATCGCCAAAGAAAGTCAGTCGGGTATCGCATACCTTGAGTCTGACAACTCCCTAGTACATATTGATATCTTCCTATCAAAAGGTTATCAATATGGCTGCGGGAGGGTTTGACTGATCGGCGCGACCAATCATAACGTATTCCTTTACAAGACTATAAAGTGATCACATGACAAAAATATGACAACATGCTTGCTGACATAAAATTCTCTTGTAAAAACATCCTATTGCAGAGGAAACGGCATGCAACAAAACCACCCACTGAAAAATCATTTTTTCTGCGTCACCTGACTTTTTGTCACAGTATCACCTTATCGTAATGACATAAACAACCTTGCTGAGAAAGCAAATAGACCTTATTCTCAAGCCACCTTTAATAGTCTTAGGATCATTCACAATGAAAGCGATGCAAATCAAGGACTATGGTCCAGCCAGCGACTTAACACTTAACAACGTCAATCAGCCCAGTATTAATGACGATCAAATACTGGTAGAAGTCAGCGCGGCGGGCGTTAATCCTGTTGACACTTACATTCGTTCTGGTACCAATAATTACACAACAACCTTTCCTCACACACCAGGTTCTGACGGTGCTGGCACTATTGTCCAGTTGGGCAATAACGTCACGGGCTTTGAACTGGGTCAACGCGTTTACTTTACCCGTAACCTGACAGGGTCTTGTGCCCAATTTGCCGCTTGTCTGCCCACTCATACCTTTCCTTTAGCCAATGCCTTAACGTTTGAAGAAGGAGCCTGTATCGGTATACCTTTTACGACCGCTCACCGGGCGTTATTTGGCCGAGCAAAGGCACAAACAGGTTATAAAGTCCTCATCCACGGAGCAACCGGTGCAGTGGGTACTGCCTGTGTGCAATTAGCATTATTGAATGGCATGGAGGTCTTTGCCAGTGCGGGTACGCCTGCTGGGGCAGAGTTACTGCGTCAGCTTGGGGTGACCCATGTGATTATGCATAACGAAGAAGGCTATTTAGCCCCTTTTCAAAACTTGGAAAATGGCTTTGACGTGATCATCGAGATGCTCGCCAACCATAACCTATCAGAAGACTTAAAAGCCCTGAGTTTTGGAGGATGTGTGGCGATTGTTGGTAATCGCGGCACCGTCGAGATTAACCCTCGTGATTTGATGGCTCGAGACGCTTCGGTGGTTGGTGTTGCCTTAGCCAACGTCAATCCTGAAGCATTAGCACTGATTGCCTCATCCTTGCTACCACACTTTGAAAGTGGCGAACTCAAACCGGTGATTCGCAAAGTTTATGCCTTAAACGATTTAGGCCAAGCTCACGAAGATGTCCTGCTGCCTGGCGCGCTTGGCAATCTGGTGGTCAAAGTCAAACCAGGTTTTCATCAATAACCAGGTTTTACAAAACCTATACGCCAAAGCGCCTTTGCATCTCAAGACAAGAGCCAATGTAAAGACGCCTTGGCTGTTTAGGCGTTCAAATTATAGAGAAATATGCGGAAGCCTGCTCCCATTCAGTCTAAAAATGGTCCTGACTTTTTTGCTCGTTTTTTTGCTCAATAAAGGGTATATCCTTCGAATAACCCTACTCAAGACCTTATAAGACCGCTATACTGAAATATCATTACTCGTATCATAGGCTCGTAATTTTGACTCCTTCTGATTCAGATGTGTTCAGCTTACCTAACGAGGCCGATGCTCACGAGCACGATTACCACCAGTTGGTCGTAGTCGTGGACGGCAGCACCGACTTCGATATCGAAGGTAACAGCAGAGAACTGCAGACGGGTGGTGGATGCATTCTGCCATCATCGGATAGTCATGCCTTTGCGGGGCTTGGGGAAAATCGAATCATGGTGGTCAATCTGCCGATTCCGCCACAAAAAGCGATTACCGACGAAGAATACGAGATCGTCTCCCGCTTATTTGATAAAGCCGCCTATTTCCAATTAAACCCTCGATTACAAATTTTAGCCTCTGCATTGTCAGGTGAACTTCAACAGTACCCAAACGATCTGATTTTAGCTCGTGCTTGTGGCAACACGTTATTGAGTGCTATCCGTCACCAACTTAATAACAACAAAGATGTTCGTCAACGCGGCAACCATCTCGACATTGATAAGCTGGACCAATTTATTGAACTGAATTTATCTCGTCGTGTACACATTAATCAATTGGCCAATTTTTGTTTTTTAAGTGTTAGTCAGTTTCACGAACGCTTTAAAGAACGCACAGGTATCACACCACACCAATACTTAATGCGTAAACGTATAGAACGCGCACAAAAATTATTAAGCGAAGGGGTTCCACCCATTCAGACCGCTGAAATGTGTGGTTTTTCCAGCCAAAGTGCGATGACTAATATCTTCTCTCAAACATTAGGGATTACACCACTGCGTTACCAAAAACAGTTTTCCTAGGACATGTAGGCCGCACTTTTTTGCAAAAGTCACTGCGTGTGTTTTTTGCCCTGTTTTTGGTCATTGACGACGTATCCCTTTATTTTGCGCTCATTTTTAAGTCTTTTGTAAATTTAAGGGAGATTGGTCGGACTTTCTTATAAAAAAAACCGACTTTTTCGAAAGACAGTTTCTTAGTTCTGTCACTAAAGTGTGTTCACTATCCAGTCGTGCCGTTTCATGAGAAAGTTACACCAATAAAAACATCAAGAAACAGCATAGCGCTCTGTAACAACTTACGATCCAAGCAAAAAAAACGAACCGTTTTTTTTGTATTGTCGCGGGAGAATCCGACCATGTTTAAAGCAATTGAAGTGTTAGAACCAGCCTTCATTCAGCGGCCACTCAATGAGTTATGGCAACTTATTTCCCCTCTTTATAAAGCGGATGAAGAGGCGTGGCTGAATGAATTGTTACCCTTGGCAAAACCGACTGATATTGAATTAAAAAATTGCACGGATGCAGCGACGCACTTGATTGAGCAAGTTCGTAAAGACGACGACAGCATGTCCATGATCGACGCCTTGTTGTTGGAATACAGCCTTGATACCAAAGAAGGTATCTTGTTGATGTGTCTCGCCGAAGCTCTGATGCGTGTGCCGGACAAAGAAACGGCCGATGCCTTTATCAAAGACCGCTTAAGTGTGGCGGATTGGGCATCCCACGCCAAAAACTCAGACTCTTTCTTTGTCAATGCGTCCACTTGGGGGCTCTTGCTAACTGGCAAAATCGTCACCATGGATGAAGAGCAAGATGGCAAGCCTGCGAACTTAGTGAATCGCATGATTAACCGCGTGTCAGAACCGGTGATACGTAAGGCGATGAACCAAGCCATGAAAATCATGGGGCACCAATTCGTACTCGGTCGCAGCATTTCAGAAGCCCTTTCTCGTGGTAAAAGCTACCGCGACAAAGGCTACACCTATTCTTTCGACATGCTGGGTGAAGCGGCCTTGACCGCATCGGATGCAGAAAAATATCTGAAATCCTACATGCAAGCCGTCGAATCCGTTGGTCAAGACACTTACGGAAAAGGCCATCGTCCAACCATTTCGATCAAGTTATCTGCCCTTCATCCACGCTATCAAGTGGGCTGTGAAGACCGTGTCATGACAGAACTTTTTGACAGTGTCAAAAGCCTGATTAGCAAAGCTCGCTCGTTGAATGTTGGCATCACCATTGATGCCGAAGAAGCAGACCGTCTAGAGCTGTCTCTCAAATTATTCGAAAAGCTCTACCGTGACGAAGTCGCTCAAGGCTGGGGATTGTTCGGGCTGGTCATTCAGGCCTACTCTAAACGCGCCTTGCCAGTACTCGCTTGGATCGCAGCCCTTGCGAAAGAGCAAGGTGATCGCATTCCACTACGACTAGTGAAAGGCGCTTACTGGGACTCAGAAATCAAACTATGCCAACAACGCGGCATTAACGGCTACCCAGTTTATACCCGTAAAGAATCCACGGATGTGTCTTATTTGGCCTGTGCACGCTTCCTACTAAGTGAGCATACTCGTGCCAGTATTTTCCCGCAGTTTGCCAGCCACAACGCGCACACTATTGCGGCCATTAGCTGCTTAGCAAAAGAGTTAGGAGCCACAAACCAAGATTTTGAATTCCAGCGTTTACACGGCATGGGGGACGCTCTTTATAACAGTCTCATCAAAGACAGTGACGTTTGCGTGCGTATCTATGCACCTGTTGGTAGCCATAAAGATTTGCTGCCCTACTTGGTTCGTCGTTTATTAGAAAATGGGGCAAACAGCTCCTTCGTTCACCGTTTAGTGGACGCTCGCTGTCCGGTTTCTGAATTGGTAGACCACCCGGTGACCACACTGGAAGGTCGCAAAACCTTGGCAAACCCGTTCATAAAATTACCTCTGGATATGTTTGAAGATCGTAAAAACTCCTTCGGTCCAAACATCGAAATCGAATCAGAATGGCGTCCATTCCAGTCAAAAATCGACGCCTTTATGGGTCAAGATACCCAATGGCGCGGTTACCCTATTGTTGGGGGCAAGCCAGTGCATACAGGCCATACACACAGTGTGAATAGCCCTTACAACCACGAAGAGACCGCAGGACAACTTGACTGGGCAGATCAAGCAACCGTTACCCAAGCAATTGACCTTGCGGAAGCCGCTTACCCCGCATGGTCCGCTCGTCCAGCGTCGGAGCGCGCGGATTGCCTAGAAAAAATGGCGGATTTGATGGAGGAAAACTACCCAGAGCTGATGGCACTTTGCCATCGCGAAGCGGGTAAGACCATCCAAGACAGTATCGATGAAGTTCGTGAAGCCGCGGATTTCTGCCGCTACTACGCACAACAAGCACGCAGCCATTTCACAACGCCCGCCACCTACACCGACTTTCTTGGCGAAGAGAAGAATGTGCTCTTAAATGGCCGAGGTGTCTTTACCTGTATCAGTCCTTGGAACTTCCCATTGGCGATCTTCACAGGCCAAGTGGTCGCCGCCTTGGTGATGGGCAATACAGTGATAGCCAAACCCGCAGAGCAAACCAGCTTAATCGCTATTCGTGCCGTTGAAATGCTCCATAAAGCCGGCGTTCCAGGGGACGTGCTACATCTTCTACCGGGTGATGGTGCCTCTGTTGGTGCCCCTATCACCAGCGATAAACGGATTGCTGGCGTAGCATTCACTGGCTCAACTGGTACGGCGCAATTGATCAACCGTACCTTGGCAAGCCGTGGCGTTGCCCCAGTCCCAGTCATCGCCGAAACTGGTGGGCAAAACGCCATGTTAATCGACTCAACCTCGTTACCAGAACAAGTGGTTCGTGATGCGGTTCGTTCTGCTTTTGCCTCTGCCGGACAGCGTTGTTCCGCCCTTCGGGTGATGTTTGTGCAAGCGGATGTGGCCGACCGTATCATCCCTATGATCAAAGGGGCGATGGCCGAGCAAAGTGTTGGTTTACCCGCGCTCCACAGTACCGATGTGGGCCCTGTCATCGATCAAAAAGCACAAAAGATGTTGCTCGATCACATCGAATACATGACAAAAGAAGGCAAACTGATTGCTCAGTCTACGTTACCCGCGTTTGCGGATAAGGGCACATTTGTCCCACCAACGGCCTTTGAAATTGCCAGCATTGATCAGTTAACCGATGAAAAATTTGGCCCGATCCTACATGTCGTGCGCTATAAAGCAAAAGACTTGGATAAGATCATCGACACCATCAACAACTCAGGTTTTGGTTTAACCATGGGCGTACACAGCCGTAACGAAACCACCTGCGCGCACATTGCCCAGCGAGCTCGCGTCGGCAACTTGTACATCAACCGCGACCAAGTGGGTGCCGTTGTTGGCGTGCAACCCTTTGGTGGTCAAGGCTTATCTGGTACCGGTCCAAAAGCCGGTGGTCCACACTATCTACAGCGTTTCGCGACTGAACAATACCTTTAAGTCGGCGAACAAGGAGACATGGTAATGACAATCATACAACCTATCCAAATTGATGTCGCTCGAAGCGCCTTCGAAGCTTGGGATTCATTAGGAGTTAATGGTCGTGTTGAGCGCTTGGCTCGCACCATGACCCTATTGCCAGAAACTCAACGTAAAATGGCAGTTTGGCAACTCAATAATGCTCAACACGAAATCGCAGAAACCTTAGTGATGCCAGGGCCAACAGGAGAAAGAAACGAACTTGCTACCCAAGGTCGAGGCCCTTTCCTATGCCTGTCGGACTTTGATACAGACAACGCTAAAGTTGGCTTGGTAGGGCAAATCTTCGCAGCACTGGTGGCTGGTAACCCGGTTATCACAGTTGGCCTTATGGGACAGGAAATCATGGATGCCATTCTGGATGCCGTCCCAGAAGGTATTATTCAAAACGTCGCCGAGTCCGCCGTTGATTCATTAATTGAAGCGGATCATCTTGCTGGTGTCGCTATTTTATGCGATGCCGACAAGGCTCAGTCTTTGAGTAAACGCTTGGCTGACAAAAGTGGTCTGATTTGCCAATTAGTGGAAGAAACCAATCTAGACACATTAGGTAAAATCGCGACTCCACATTACATTTTGCGTTTTGTGACAGAGCGTGCGGTCTCAATCAACACCACCGCAATCGGTGGTAATGCGACCCTACTGGCACTAGGAAGTATGGAAGAATAAGTCTCAATATAATCCCTGCTATTGAGTTTTTTAAGCCCTCTTTCTCTCTAAAAAAGAGGGCTTTTGTTTGTCAAAAAACAAACGCTTACCTCTGCAATCTTAGCTTAGAAACGATATCTCGAGCCCTTTCAAACTCTATGTCATCAACTAGCCTGATGATCTCGTCCACTTGGGACACCCAGTTTTCGGCATCAGGGTGCTGTTTCAACCGTAACAGCGAACGCGCCACCTGGAAATCAGAGGCCAATAATAAACCCTCAATTTCCTCTAAAAGCAGTTCAATAGAAATCTCTTCTGTTTCAGGAATGGGCGATTTCACTTCATCAACCACGGTATAGAGTTTCTCCAACAAGCTGGATAAGGTTCCACAAACGCGGTCGAAGAGCTCAGTGTAAGGGGCCTGATCTTCTAAGCATTTTTCTAGTTGGCGACTCTCTTCCTCCAATTGTGTCGCACCTAAATACGCTGCATTGGACTTAAGCGAGTGAATACAAATACGCAGATCGTCAAGCTGGCCCGATGCCTCAAACTGCTTGAGCAACACCATATTATTCAAACCTTCTTGAATGAAGTCCTGAATAATCTGCTTATAAACCTCTTGCCTTCCTGAGATCCTCGGCAAGGCAAGCTCGGTCTCCAAGCCAACATCTTGATTAAGACGCATAATCAGCTCATCAAACGAGAGCGGGCTTTGCTGAGGCTGTTTCGCAGGCATCACAGTCTCCTCCAGCGTCATATAGCGCGACACCATATCTAGAAGAACCTCAGGATTAATGGGTTTGGACATGTAATCTGTCATGCCGGCATCCAGACAACGCTGTCGGTCTTCCACCCCAGCATTCGCTGTCATGGCAATAATGGGAAGGTCGAGATCTGGATAGGTTTGACGAATGTGTCGAGTGGCCGTAAAACCATCCATCATTGGCATTTGCAAATCCATTAATAAAAGATGGTGCGTATCAGGATTCAACTTTTGCAGCGCCTCTTCACCATTTTTCGCAATATCAATACTGACATCCAACTCTTCAAGAAAACTCACCACTATTTGACGATTCAGGGCGTTATCGTCAACCAACAACAAGGTCTTACCCGCAAGAGAGTGAGGTTTACTGTGTTCATGCTCCGCAATCACACCATCATTTGCGGTCAATACACGCACCTCAGAAGCGGCCTTAACGTCATTTCTCCAGGCTCGGCTTTGAGGGCTGCGCTGTAAGGGGATTTGGAAATGGAATGTGGAACCTTGACCCAGTTCACTGTCTAGCCAGATACGGCCATTCATCAAATCCACCAACTGATGACAAATGGCCAAGCCTAACCCAGACCCACCATAGCGACGCGTAATGGTGTCATCGACTTGGGTAAAAGGCTGGAATAAGCACGCTTGCTGCTCTAATGTCATCCCGACACCCGTATCTTTCACACTGAAACGCAGCACTTCTTGATCATCCGCTAAGAACTGCGGCGACACCGTCATTTTAACGTACCCTGTATCGGTAAATTTAATGGCGTTATTGATTAAGTTAATCAGCACCTGCTGAATGCGCAGTGGATCGCCTAACAGGTCAACGGGAGTTTGATCGGCAATATTGATATCCAGCTTGAGACGCTTTTCCTGAGCCTTGATCGAGCTCACCATCAAGACATGGTCAATAACCTGCTTAAGAGAGAACGTCGTGTTCTCAATGGTCATTTTCTTGGCTTCAATCTTCGAGTAGTCGAGAATATCGTTGATGATCCCCATCAAGTCTTCAGCCGATATAAGAATGTTATCGACGAAGTCTCTCTGTTCAACACTAAGCGGCGTTTTTTGTGTCAGTTTGCTCATACCGATGATGGCATTCATAGGCGTTCGAATTTCATGACTCATGGTCGCTAAGAACATCGACTTCGCTCTATTCGCTTCTTCCGCCTGACGCTTGGCGTAACTTAATTGTTCCGTACGCTCTGCTACACGTTTTTCAAGGGTGGCATAGACCAAGGCATTGTCGATAGAAATAGCCGCTTGCCCAGCCAAAATAGCCAAGACTTGTAGACGGTCTTGAGTAAAGGCCGACGCCACCAAATTGTTTTCAAGATATAAGAGCCCAAGGGCGCTCCCCCGTTTCACTATTGGATAGCAGAGTACGGATTTAGGCTGATGCTTCGCAATATACGGATCCTTAACAAAGGCAGCGTTTTGTTGCGCATTATCAATAATCAACGGTGTTAACGAACGGCGGACATAAGAAAAGATTGACGATGGATAAGACAAACTGTCATTGTCTGTCAGGGGAATATCTTGTAACACACTCACTTCTCCTTTATCCAACTCCCCTTGGGCCTCAATAAGCCATTCGCCATTGATTTTTAACGCCAGCATTCCCCGCTGCGCCCCCGCTTCCATAAAAATGGTGCGCATCAATTTCGCAAGCAGATGCTCAAGAACAATCTCTTCCGAAATGATTTGACTGGCTTTAACAACGGACAATAAATCTAAACTATTCGACGCCGTCGTTACGCTCATCTGTGTACTATGAGCCTCTGCGTTTTCACGGGAACGAACCAACTCTGGAAAGGCCAACTCAAGCGCAAGCACTTTGGCTTGAGCTCCCCACCTCATGTAGTTGTGATGGGCTTCTTTTAGATAGAGCCCTGCAAATTTACTTTTACCGCGACGCATCCAATAACGGGCCGCAAGCTCATTTGCTATCCCCGCTTGATGTAAAAAGCCTTGCTTATCGGACTCCTCAATCGCTAAATCGAATAGATCAACGGCCTGTTCATGATCACCGTGTAAGCGAGCTAACTCTGCTCGAATCAGATGCACTTTATTGGCAAAATTATCAGGGTAATTCGCTGCCCAATCGGTAAGGCGCGAGCGGCACACGTTGATTTTGGATAAAATGGCGCGCTTTTCTTCTTCAGACTCTTCTTCGTCATACAAGGAAGCCAAGATAAGCCCTTGCATAAAGCAATAATCCGCATTAGTAAACCAACCAAAGGTGGCATCCAAGGTCGCGGCGGCTTTCTCGGCCATGTCACTTCCTTGTTGATAGTGACCAAATAAAAAGCATTCCTGCATTTTATTTAAGTAGTAGTAATTCAAACACAAAGCGTGTTGTTGCTGTTCCATTTGCTTAACAAACTCGCGCTCATTAAAGCCCTCGTCATTCCAGCTCTTTGTTGAATGACTATCGCCTTGCAATAAGGCGGTATTCCTTTCCAAGATTTCCAATATCTCTAGGGTATTGGGGTCACCGATACTCTCTAAAATGGGGCGAATATACAGGCTTTCTTTTATAACATCCGTAAGAGGAAGCCCGGCTAACTTCATGATTTTTAAGATATGAAACGCACTGTAACTGATAAAAATGCGATCTCCCACATCCATACCCGCACTCAATGCCGACTTGAGTAGGGCTATGCTGTCGTGAAGAGGAGCTGACCATGGGCTGTTGGTCACAGCAAACATGGTATAAACCTTACAGCGTAACTTATGGTTGTCCGTGTTATCGACTAGATCAACCGATAATTGGCCAAAGCGATAACCTGTTTCATAATCCCCGTAAAAAATACTCAGCATGGAGCCATAGCAGGTGTAACCAAATGGCGATACATCTGAATTACCGTATTGAATAGACAATGCCACCAGCTTCACCACTGCTAAGGTGCTCATGGGCAAGTTGGTGTTAATTGCTGGCCCCCAGATCATCCCCAGCAACTGACATAACATGCGCTTATCTGTCGCTTGCATGACGGGCAAAGTGAGCAAAGACTCTACGGTGTTTTGCTCTAGATAAGATTCGATGATCTGTGACTCGGTGAGCATAGCTTGCTCGATTTCCTCAGCATCTATTGGCCATTCCACTCCTAGTAGGCGAATGGCCTCACAGCCCACATCAAGGGCTTCTTGAAAACGCCCATGGTTTGAATAAAGTTCAACCTGATGGGCATAGATCTCGACCTTTTCCATCACCGTGTTCGATTTTTCCAATAGGAGTGCACAATATTGATGGCCAGCTTCAACATTGCCACACAACAACTCCACTTCGGCACATTCTTTATAACAGGACAAGGTCAGTGAGTAATAATCTTCCCAGCCATTGTGCTCGAGAATGGTAAGAGCGGATTGGATGTAATGCAGCGCAGGCTCGTAAGCATTGGCTTTTTTGGCTCGTTGTGATGCCAGTAAGTTAAGCTCAGCCAATTCACGCCGTTTTTCCTCATCTTCGAGTAACTGGAGGGCCAAGTTTAGATGATTAACTATGCTAAAAAGGCTTTCGCTAAATTGGAAAACACCTTCTTGCTGCTGGAGGGCCAAACCGATTGTCAGATGGCATGACTGGCGCTCAGTGTCCGGCAACATGTAGTAAGCCGCCTGCTGAACTTGGTCATGCAGAAATTTATAACACAATGCCCCAAATTGAGAGGGTGGAGTATGTGTTGGCTCATCCAAATTGACAATCAACCCTTGATCGAGAATCTCTGCAAGCAAATCTGAGATTTGCTCAGCGGTTTGGCTTGTGAGTAAAGCCAGAATATTGGTATCAAATCGATTACCGATACAGGCGGCTATTTTCAGCAACGCTTGCGCATCAGCCGATAGATGCTCAATTTTTCTCACCATGAGATCCACAATATGATCGGCTACGTCGAGACTTTCTATTTGCTTCTGATCCCAATGCCATAACCCCTGTTGCGAATCAAAATAAATTAAGCCTTCATTGCTTAGTTCCCCTAAAAACTGTTTTAGAAAGAAAGGATTACCCAATGTCTTGCCATAGCAAAGCGCCGCTAAACGCGCTTGCTGTTCATCATCCCGATGCACGCTATCTCTCAATAAGGCGCTGACATCTTGTTCAGTGAGAGGCTGCAATTTCAGCTCATTCACATTGGCGTAATTTTCTCTAAGCTCTTTTAGCATCAAAGACAGAGGGTGCGTCACGCTGACCTCATTATCTCGATAGGCCCCAATCACCAAAAAATGATGGGCTTGGCTGCTGGTGATCAAACTTTCTATGAGCCGAAGAGACGCGCTGTCCGCCCATTGTAGATCGTCAAAGAAGAGGGTTAACGGATGATCTTGTGAACAAAATAGCTGAATAAATTTCGGAAAAATCAAGTTAAAACGGCTTTGCGAATCCATGGCCGATAGCTCGATCAACTCCGGCTGCTCACCGATAATCAACTCAAAACTCGGCGCTAGGTCTGTGATAACACGACCATTTTCACCCAACACACTTAATAGCCGAGTACGCCAGTAGTCAATACTCTCCTCTTCTTTGGAAAGTAATAGGTGCGCCAGCTGCTGGCAGGCTTGCTTCAAGGCAGAATACGGCACATCACGATTAAATTGGTCAAATTTACCAGAGACAAAAAAACCGAGGTGAGTTTGCGCCGCTTGTCTGGCTTGTTCAATCAAGGACGATTTCCCCACTCCAGAATACCCTGATACAAGGAACAACTCCCCACTGCCAGAAGCACTTTTTTCAACAACCGCGTCAAGGTAGGCGATATCTTTCTCCCTACCATAAAGCTTTTCGGGCACCTGAAACTGAGGAAATAAATCCTTCTGGGCTAATGGAAAAGACTCAATCTCACCTGTTGCTTGTAGCTGCTGTAAACAATAGGCAATATCGCATCCCAAACCACGTGCACTTTGATAGCGCTCTTCAATGGTTTTAGAAAGAAGCTTTAGGACAATATCGGAAACCACTTGCGGAATACGCTGGTCGACGTGATGGAGAGGTATTGGGGAAATGGCTAGATGACTATGAATCAACTCAATGGGATCTTGATGAGTAAACGGAGGCTCGCCAATCAAACACGCGTATAAAGTGGCTCCCAGAGAATAAAAGTCTGAACGATAATCGAGCATGCGGTTCATACGCCCTGTTTGCTCTGGGGAAATATAACCTAAAGAACCGGACAAACTAAATACCGGAATGGCCTGATCTTTAGCCGTGGACAACTCCTTGGCAATACCAAAATCAATCAGGCAACACTCACCCGTTTCTCGGTTCCAAACCACGTTATTTGGATTGATATCACCATGAATCACCTGTGCTTGATGAATCGCTCCCAAAGTATTAGAGAGTTGATTGGCCAGTTGAAGCGTTTCTTCTAGCGTCAGTGGCCCGGACTGTAATATCTGGGCGACGCTTTCGCCACCGATGTCTTCCATGACTAAAAACAGCGAGTGTCCCAGCTTTTCTAGGGACAGCACACGACAAATACCGTCAAGATGGGATAAACGTTGCTGCAGATGAAATTCTTCTCGAAAACAGTTCAACTGCTCGACACTTGGAAACTCCTGCTTTAACAATTTGATGATGACAGGGAAGTCATCTTCGTTCCTCACCCCGCGCAGCACTAATGAGTGCCTTCCATCAAATAATAAAGACTGAGTTGTATATCCAGGAATTAAGATCATTGTTTATTCCCACCTACGTAATTCTAAACACGGTAGCATACTTTCAAAGGTACTTATCGCATCTAATCAGACTCATAAGCCCATTTTAAACACAATATATTCTTTTTGTTGACAAAAAATATACAATATTTAGCAAAAGAGACTATCTCAAACATCTAAATAGATGTTTATTGCAATCAAAAGTGTTCAACACAGTACAAAGCAAGATATTTCCTTACTGGTAGTGTCTCTTATTGACGGGGGGATTGGATTCTCAATGGCTTTAATATGGGATGCGTGGAATCAGCCACCTTATCCGGCATGCAAACGGCCAACGCCATTGTCACAGCAAACAAATCGAGCCATTAAAACAGGGACTTGTTGACAACAAAACACCGCCAACATCGATGAGGCGGTGTTTTTTAATTTAGTTCAACTCGCACTCAGTTCTTTATGCTCTTAAGCTTATTGTTTTGAGGGTGACAATGCGTTTCCCCAATATCGAATAAACGTTTTTTCTTCGACTGATCCAGATACACCATCAAGGATGGATTGCGCGAGACTATCATTGTCCTCATAGCAGATTAATAGCTTGCTTTATAATCCCACGACATACGCTGTCCGGTTTCTGATGATTGCTCCGCGAGACACAAACCATAGATTAATTGACAGGCCTGATCCATAGACACGGGCGCTCGACCTTTCCCTAAAATAGCCTCTCTTAGCTGCGCATAGAAAGCGCTATAATCCCCATGGACTGAGGGTTCAGAGATGGCTTCAATATCATCTTGTGAGTGCGCTAAAAAGCGCGTCAGTGTCTGTTGTGGCGCTTGAGAGGGAAATCCTTCATGCCATGGCATTTGTCCTGACCGTAACGCTGGCTCTTGTGGATCTAACCCAACACATTGCCAACTACCTTGAGTAAATCGGCCATTGAAGCGGCGCATTTCCCCAGCCTCATAGGGTGTCGCCCCCAAGCGAATACGTTTACCAGGATAACCTAATTCAATTTCAAACCAGTCGTAGGTTTTTCCATTCTCTCGTAGGGTATCAATACTGGCATGCAGCCATTTTGGTGCTCCTAAAAGCGCTAACATTTGATCTAATAAGTGCGATCCTAAATCCCACAGCACCCCCGTAGCAGGGCCTGGCTGCTCTCGCCAACGATCTTGTACCACTGGGCGAAAACGGTCAAAACGCGAATCTAAGTGCTTCAGCTCGCCCATTTCACCACTGTCTATTAACGCTTTTAAACGTTGGAAATCTCCATCAAAACGGCGATTTTGATACACGCAAAACACTACACCTTGTTGTTTTGCAACGCGACACAGATACTCTATTTGATGAATACTGGTGACGGATGGCTTTTCCAATAAAACATGCTTACCGCTTTCTAAAGCCAGCTTGGCTTGTTCAAAGTGCAATTTATCGGGCGTGGTGATCACCACCAAGTCAATGCTCGGTGTATGACACATTTCCGTGACCGATTGTAAGACGACGGCATTCGGCAACACAGCATGGACTGCCTCTACTTTAGAACTGCATACATGAGTCATTTCCATATGCGGGTCATTCATCACAAAAGGGGTATGAAATACTTGTCCGGATAAACCAAACCCAATTAAGCCAACCTTGATTGTCATAAACGCCCACTCCTCATCTGCTATAAGTTCATAGACAAATAATAGTTTGAACTCAAACCATTTTGCAAGTTTTAATGGCAACTCAAAGGAAGTTCCAAGAAAGCACGATAAAAAAATCGCTTCAGCACTTCTTTATTTATCGTACTTGCTCTTGGGTAAAATGATCACTTAAAGCTTGCGACCAAGCTGTTTTTCCACCTGTCGCTTTTCCCATTCAGGGCCGAACCACTTAATCACGTTAAACACGCGTAAGCCATGAAAAGCCAACCCCACGCCCCATCCCAACATGGACCATACCGCCCAAATATAGGAAGGATTAGTAAACAAATTGATGGCAAACAATATGGGAATGATTATGCAATACTGAGTGAGATGTATATAAAAACCTCTCATTTTCTGTACTCGATAAAATGCCAAGCGCTCCTCGACACTAATGGTATGATCGGATTTTTCCTCTCTATCTTGTGTGGTCATATCGGTATCTCCTTGCAGTTCTGTAATAGGAAGTTCAAAAACAGCTGCTAAAGATTTCAACGATTCAAGTCCTGGATTTTGACCCTTTTCGATGCGTTGAATCGTTCTGATACTCAATCCACTCAGTTGAGAAAGCTGGTCTTGCGACCAGCCCCTTTGGAGTCTAAGTTTTTTTACGATCATTTTTTATTATCCCTACATGCTGTTTTTTAAGGAACTCTTAGCCTACTGAAAACGACATGGGTGCGTGACGACATATCACCGACACCAATATGACATTCTTTATAAATCAATCAGTTATATACAAATAGAAACCTTTTCATGGACTCTCGAGTACATTATAAGACCTCCAATTTCGCAAAGGACAACACCAACCACTTGCTGCCTTCATCATCAAAATTAACCTGCACTCGGGCTTGTGGCCCTTGTCCTTCATAGTTAATCACTAAACCTTCACCAAACACAGGGTGCTTAACGCGATCCCCCATACTGACATTCACTTCTGGTGCTTTAAAGTTGTTCAAAACCGTACTGTTTTGCAAACGGGCTTTTTCCGTCTGATAATCGGGTCGCTGCATGGAGACGGGACGACTCACTTGTGAACGCAGGCGTACCTCTTCCAAACACTGTGGCGGGATTTCTTTGATAAAGCGCGACGGACTATTAAAAGATTCGCTACCAAACAAACGACGGGATTCCGCATAAGTAATATAAAGTTTCTTCATGGCACGGGTGATGCCCACATAGCAAAGGCGTCGCTCTTCTTCAAGGCGACCAGGCTCTTCAAACGACATTTTGCTGGGGAATAAGTTTTCCTCCACGCCCGTTAGAAACACCAATGGGAATTCCAGTCCTTTCGCAGAATGCAGTGTCATTAACTGAACCGCATCTTGGTACTCGTCCGCTTGCGCATCGCCAGCGTCCAATACCGCTTGATCCAGAAAGGCCATCAGTGGCGAGCTAAAGGCTTCGTCTTCAGGGTTCCAACTAAACCCTCCGGCGGCACCAATCAACTCTTTTAAGTTCTCGACTCGCGCCTCGCCCTTCTCTCCCTTCTCTTTTTCATGGAAAGGTATCAGGCCGGCATCGTTAATAATTTGCTCAAAGATGTCACCCAAACTTAAATCCGGCTGCTGAACGGTGGTCATCAGATCATCAATAATTTGTTGGAAGCCTTTAATGGCGTTGGTTGCTCTTGCCGGCATGATGGATTGATCAACAATAAGTTGAGCCGCTTGCCACATGGAGCAGCCTTGATCCCGTGCCATTTCCCGCAGCGTACTGATACTACGCTCGCCAATACCGCGAGGCGGCACATTAATCACCCGCTCCATGGCACCATCGTCATTTGGATCCAGCGCCAATCGGGCGTAAGCCAAGGCATTTTTAATCTCTAAAC
This sequence comes from Marinomonas sp. 63XJN7_7_ISO-PGPR-S23-202, assembly GCF_056173505.1. NCBI lineage: Bacteria > Pseudomonadati > Pseudomonadota > Gammaproteobacteria > Oceanospirillales > Oceanospirillaceae > Marinomonas > Marinomonas sp. 63XJN7_7_ISO-PGPR-S23-202. The sequence continues at coordinate 5,132,793 of NZ_CM149677.1, forward strand.
GGTCATAGAATCTGTGCCCACCATAAATTCGATAAGCAATCTGTTCCCTAACTAAGCATTCCTCAATCACCCGAGACTGGGCATTAGAGCGATATAAAATCGCCGTCTCTTTCAACGCGGCGCCTTCATCACGCCACTTTTTGATAATACCAATAATAAACCGAGCCTCATCCTGCTCGTTAAACCCCGCGTAGAGGGAAATCGGCTCACCATCACCGCTATCAGTCCAGAGTTCTTTACCTAAACGGTCATCATTGTTTTTAATCAAACCGTTAGCCGCATTCAGTATGTGGCCAGTGGAACGATAGTTTTGCTCTAAACGAATGGTTTGAACGTCTTTAAAGTGCTTAGTGAAGTTATGAATATTTTCAATTTTCGCCCCACGCCAACCATAGATAGACTGGTCATCATCCCCCACGGCGGTAATCGTCCCTTGATCGCCCACCATAACGCGTAGCCAAGCATATTGAATGGTGTTGGTGTCTTGAAACTCATCCACCAAGATATGACGAAAACGCTCTTGATAATGGCGCAACAAAGGCGGATTAGTGAGCATCAGCTCGTGAGCACGCAATAGCAACTCTCCAAAGTCCAACATGCCCAAACGTTCACAGGCCTCCTCATAATGATAATACAGTTCTCGCATACCTTTAGAGAAAGGGTCATGACTATCAGGTACATGGGCAGCACGCCGGCCTTCATCTTTTTGCCCATTGATAAACCAACACACCTGTTTAGGCGGCCAGCGCGTATCATCGATGTTCATCTCTCGCATAATACGTTTTACCAAGCGCAGCTGGTCATCGCTGTCCATAATCTGGAAGTTTTCTTTGAGCCCCGCATCACGCCAATGGGCGCGCAACAGGCGATGGGCCAGACCATGGAACGTTCCCACCCACATACCTTGAGGAGGAACACCCACCAGTTCTTCAATTCGCCCTTGCATTTCACGTGCGGCTTTGTTGGTAAACGTCACCGCCATAATACTGTAGGGCGACAGTTGGTAAGCGTGCATCAGCCAAGCGATACGATGCACCAAAACGCGTGTTTTGCCGGACCCCGCTCCCGCTAGCACAAGGCTATTTTGCAATGGCGCGGCCACTGCATCACGCTGTTTATCATTTAACGAGTCGAGGATAAAAGAAACATCCATTGCATTCCGCCGTATTAATTTAATGTGTTTGTCATAAAAACGCGTTAAAAAGAGGTTGATTTTTGATCGATATGCGTTTTTTATAAACCTGAAACAAGTTGTCTGTCTATTTTGACTTTTTTCATCCATTGATGACAGTGATCAATCACATTGAGTGTCATCGAGATTAGCCAGAAGGGTATAACAATGAGTAATTTTTCTGAAACCTTGACTGAAGTAAAAACCGACATTCTTCATGCTTCTATCAGTTTGGAGAATGAAAAAAAAGAACGCAACCAAAAGGAAGACAGCGTCCGCATGCTCAAAGCACGCCGAGCTATCGAGAAACACCTTGAGGAAAAACGTTTACACCATGCCATCTCAAATGGCTGGGATGAATAATACTCTCAGAAACAAAGACACGCGCTTATACACTGACTATACAAGTGTATAAGGGCAAAAAACGATTTTGATTAGGCGCTAACCGCCTTACGTGTTGTTGTGCGCCTTTTTAACGACTCTACTAGGTCTACACATGGAGCATGGCAGTCTTTTGTCCAACAAAAAGTCCCTTCTCATTAACATAAATCAACATAAGTCCCCTACTTTCTATAGGGCCATTCCGTGTCTTCTTATAGCGGTTACTTCCTCGTTGGAGTACCATATGCAACTGAATTATGATCTTTTTCTAATCACTACATAATAAGAGACCTTTGAACGAAGACAGAAGTCAAGCCAAGACACGGCAAAAATAGATCAAAATGATAAGGCTACCGTTTATAAATCAGTACTTTATGTCTATTTTTTACTATAGATTGGTAAAACCAGCCGTCGCGCAAACGTCTCAATAAGTAAAATAACCCTTTTGGGGAGTCACTATGTTTGAACACATCCAAGCTGCGCCATCCGATCCTATTCTCGGCCTGAATGACGCTTTCCGCAACGATCCAAACCCCAAGAAAATCAACTTAGGCGTCGGTGTATACAAGGACGAACAAGGCATAACGCCCATTTTAAAATCCGTTAAGCAAGCCGAAGAACGCTTGCTTAACCAAGAAACCAGCAAGAGCTACCTCAGTATCGAAGGGTCGCAAGCTTACCGAGAGGCCGTACAAGCGCTTTTATTTGGCGGGGACAGTCAGATCATCAGTAAACAGCTGGCCCAAACGGTTCAAACCCCTGGTGGTACTGGTGCGCTCCGTATAGCAGCCGAGTTTGTGCGTAAACATCTACCCGATGCAACCATCTGGGTCAGTAATCCAACTTGGGCAAATCACCAAGCGGTTTTTCAATCCGTTAACTTAGAAGTAGGCAGCTACGCTTATTATGATGTGGATACTAAGTCCTTAGATTTTGAATCCATGCTCGCCAGTTTATCTCAAGTACCCGCGGGCGATGTGGTTCTCTTTCATGCTTGCTGCCATAACCCAACAGGGATCGATCCCACGCCAGAGCAGTGGTATCAATTAGCAAAACTTTGTAGCAAACAGGGCTTTTTGCCATTATTTGATTTTGCTTACCAGGGCTTTGGAGCAGGGCTTGAAGAAGATGCTCAGGGGTTACGTACTTTCTTAAATCACGTACCGGAAATGCTGATTGCCAATTCTTTTTCCAAAAACTTTGGCTTGTACAATGAACGAGTCGGCGCCTTAACCATTGTGAGTGATAATGCGGATCAAGCGCTGTCTGCTTTTACACAAATCAAGCGTGCCGTTCGTACTAACTACTCCAACCCACCGTCTCACGGTTCAGCCATTGTTGCTGAGATTTTAAACTCGAAAGAACTACGCAGCTTGTGGGAAATGGAGCTAAAAAGCATGCGTTCTCGTATCCACGAAATGCGCAGTCTCTTTGTGAATACACTGCGAGCGAAAGGGGTTAATCAAGATTTCTCCTTTATCTCCAAACAAAACGGCATGTTCTCGTTTTCTGGCTTGAACCCAGAACAAGTATCGCGTCTGCGCAAAGAGTTTTCTATCTACATTGTGGGGTCTGGTCGCATCAACGTGGCTGGCATGACCCATGAGAATATGGAGCCCCTTTGTGAGGCCATTGCAGAAATTCTTAAAAGCTAATTAAGCTTAAAGGCCAGTAAAACCACCATTAATGATGGTTTTACTGGCCTCATTGCTATGACTCCCCTAAAAACCCAAACTCAACAGGGCTTTGGGCATAAAAAATGGAGACACCGTCTTCTTTAACTTTATTGAATAGCTTCTCCGCTTCTTCTTCCGTGACGATCATTGACACTTCTACGGGCTGATCACTTAACTCAAAGAAATGGCTCGAATGGATCTTTCCTTTATGCCCAATACCTTCAGAGCCAATAATGCTCGTCCCTCCTCTTAATCCAAGCTCTTTAGCCTGATTCAATATCCATTCAGACACCAATTGTCCTTTATGATGACGACTTTGCTGTGTAAAAAATGTAATCTGATACCCTTTCATAATGAATTACCTTCAACCATCAATTGATAAAAAGACTTGTGCTTGACCAGATAGCTATACTGATCGTAGCCAAAACATGGTAGCAATTCCTAAAAGGGTCATAACCAAACACCCTATGACATGAATAGCAATTGCACCGCAAGCCCATAATATACGCCCCTCTTGAAACAGGGTTATCACCTCCGCTGAAAACGTTGAAAACGTAGTAAGAGCCCCAAGAAAGCCTGTAATGATCAAGAGTCGCCACTCTGGTGGGAGCGATGTCTGCTGACCAAAGAACGTAATAGCAAGACCAATTAGGTATCCGCCAACTAAATTTGCGATCAACGTCCCGGGCGGTAACGTTGGAAAAAGAGAGTTAAATTGATTGCCTAAAAACCAGCGCAATAGTGCACCACAAGAGGCACCTATACATACCGATAAAATAGAAAAAAACATAGAACTGAGACTCTAATCTAATTTAAAAATAACGAGCCTAGATTGAGAAATTGCAGACATATCTACGTCTCCTGTCTCCAGGTTCGATGCGTAGACATCATTAGCTTCGAATGGCTTCAAAGCGGTTAGAGGAGGAATGCCATCTCCTTTTAATTCTAAACTAACAAATTTTTAAAATCTCTACAAGTACTCGTTAAGAGCACTATCCAGCCCAAGGACAGACTGGTAACCTTGAGTGCTTTCTTTGTCACTTCGCAAAATGGGATGAACACAATGACGGCCACTTTACTTTACTGTTATGACCCTATGTGTAGTTGGTGTTGGGGGTTTCGTCCAACATGGAATAAGCTACAAAAAGCCTTACAACCCCTGATCGATGAGAAAAAGTTGACGATACAATCCATGTTAGGTGGGTTAGCCGTTGATTCCGAAAAGCCAATGTCTGAGGAAATGAAAGCCAAATTGGAAAATACTTGGCAACGAATTCAAACCAACTTAGGCACCGACTTTAACTTTGACTTTTGGCGAGTCAACCAACCACGTCGCTCCACTTATCCTGCATGCCGAGCCTGTCTGGTTGCCAGGGATGCCGGATCGGAAGATGAAATGTACCATGCCATTCAACAAGCCTATTACCTTCAGGCGAAAAATCCGTCCAATATGGAGACACTGGTTGAGTGTGCAGAGCACATCGGCTTAAAAGCGGAAGGTTTTCTGAAAGCCATGGACCATATCAAGGCAGAAGGCCTATTAGAAAAAGAAATCGCCCAAGCAAGGCAACTTGGCTTAAACTCCTTCCCTTCATTGGCCGTTTTAAAAGGCGATCAACTCACTACCATCCCTTTGGATTATCAAGACCCTCTAACCATGTTAACGGCCATTAAAAAAGCGCTGTCATAGCGCTTTTTTACCATAGTGAACGACCTTCTCCTCCATCAGCAATGAGTCTTATTCCTTACTTTAAAAACATTTTATATACGCAATTGATAAAAAACGCATAAAATAAGCAGATTATTATTTTATAGCACCATTGACGCACTCAATGTCAGCAGGTTAATAGGAACACACTCTGCCCTATGAAGAGCCCACACACAGATTTGCCTCGTTCTACCGTCAGCCTAAGCGCTTATATCAAGAATGGTTTTAGAGCAAAACGCAGCACCTCAAGCTTTATTATTATCGCGGCCTTGTTAAATGCCATTCTTTATAACTGGCCCCTATTGTCTTTTTCCATCAACAACCTTGATGGTTTAACACTCAATAGCCTACATACCATCTTCACGGTATTTGTCGTTCTTTATTTGGAAACTGCGCTCGCTCTTTATCTGCTGTTCTTGATATCAAGACGACTTGGAAAAACCCTTTGCGTGATACTGGCGTTAGCCAACTCATTAGCCGTGTATTTTGTCGTGACCTATAACGTCATTTTAGGCACTTCCATGATGGGCAATGTGTTTAATACCAAGTTTTCTGAAGCATCTCCCTTTTTAAGCGGCAAGATGTTCATCTATTTTGTGGTATTGGGCATGATTCCTGCCTGGCTCATCATTCGAACATCCGTGCTAAAAACCTCTCGATTACGCTTATTTCTCCACCTTATCCTTACCATCGTTATCAGTGTCACTTGGGTTTGGTTTTCGGGTAGTACATGGCTGTGGGTGGACAAACATGCCAAACAACTGGGTGGCATAACCATGCCCTGGTCTTATGTGGGAAACTCAATTCGTTTTCAAATCCAAAAAGATGAAGAGAATGTCGAACAAACACCACTCCCCAACGCCACCTTCCGTTCGAATAAAAAAACGGTCGTCGTGCTAGTGATTGGTGAGTCCGCACGGGCAGAAGATTTTTCCCTGTACGGTTATCAAAGACCAACGAACCCGTTACTCAGTAATTCAGACGTTATTACCCTAAAAAATGCGACCTCTTGTGCGACCTACACCACCGCTTCAGTGAAATGTATCCTGTCGTACGCCAACACAAGTCACCTCTTTGGAAAGAACTTCGAGCCTTTGCCCAGTTACTTACAACGACAAGGCATCGATGTGTTTTGGCGCAGTCACAACTGGGGCGAGCCACCACTGAAAATAGCCAGTTATATAAACGCCAAAGACTTAGAAAAAAACTGTAAAGGCGATGAATGTGATTACGATGGTGTCTTGTTAAGTCATTTAGCCGAGCAAATCAAAGCATCGAAAAAGCAAAAGATCTTTGTTGTTCTACACCAAAGCGGCAGCCACGGGCCCACTTATTACCTCAAATACCCAAAAGCATTTGAAGTCTTTAAACCGGTCTGCCGTTCCGTTGAACTGAGCAATTGTACCCATCAAGAACTGGTTAACGCTTACGATAATACCATCTTATACAACGACCATTTTTTGGATCAATTACGAACCATTTTGAAGGGTCTTAATACCGCGAGTGCGTTTCTTTATGTGTCAGATCATGGGGAGTCGCTAGGAGAAGATGGTATCTATTTGCATGGCACCCCTTACTCTATTGCGCCGAAGCAACAATATACCATTCCTTTCTTGGTTTGGATGTCACAAGACTTTATCAAGCAGCAGCATATTTCTGTCGATAAACTAAAAGCCAGAGCAAAAACAACTCAAGACAATGTCTTTCACAGCGTGATGGGGGCATTTGATATGAGAAGCCCTATTTATAATAAAAAATTAGATATATTTGCTGGAGCAAAAAACCCTAGTTTGAACAACAACTAGCCTCCTTAGTTCAGCAACACCACCAGACAAGTCAGGCTTCTTGTCTGGTGGTGTTGAGCAGAGACGTTTTTCCCGTTGTTTTCCCCTTTTAAAGGGCCTGTTCAAGGGCTTGAATCACTTTCTCCACCTCATCCGCCTGGGTGTAGTGAACAAATGATAAACGCACTACGCCTGTATTTGGATCCACCTTCATCGCTTCTAACAAACGCACCGCATAGAAGTGCCCAGCACCGCAAATAATGCCTTGATCAACCAATTTCTGGGCCAGCGCTTGAGGTGTTTGACCAACGGGAATAACCGACACGGTAGCGGCTCTTTTGTCTGGGTCGAGCGGCCCTACCAACGCCAGCTTAGGATGTTGTGATACATAACTAAGCAAACAGGTTAATAGAGCGTGTTCGTGAGTGTGCAGTAAGTCTCTTACCCGCTGAGCTTTTTCTGGAAGAGTGCCCGTTGTCGAAAAATGATGATCATGAAGTGCTTCAAAATAATCAACAACACCTCGGCTCGCCGCCACTTGAGCATGATCAGGCCCCGCTGGTACAAACCATTTGTTTTTGAAGGCCGAGTTAAAATAATGGCCTTGATTCCCAAGCTTTTCGGCCATCTCAGAGCGGATTACCATGGCGCCAAGATGGGGCCCAAAGGTTTTATAAAGAGAGAACAAATAAATATCGGCGCCCAACGCGCTAACATCAGGCAAGCCATGACCCGCATAGGACACTCCATCGACGACCGTCCAAACTCCCGCTTCTCTGGCTTGGTCGCAAATGGCTTTGACCGGATTAATATGAGCGACCACATTAGAGCAATGGGTAAAGGCTAACAGCTTAGTCCGCTCCGACAATAAATCAGACAAATCAGCCATATCCAATAACCCTGTGTCTGGGTCCACTTGCCATTCTTTAATCACCAAGCCATGGGCCTCTAGCCTCCGCCATACTCCGATGTTCGCTTCATGATCTTGGTTGGTGACAATGATTTCATCCCCTTCGCCCAGTATCTTAGCGAACGCTTGAGCCAACACATAAGTATTTTGTGATGTCGAAGGCCCTAAGTGCAACTCATCGGTTGCCACGTTGAGAAAGGCCGCTAAACGCTGATAGGTCTCATCCATTTGTGCGCCCGCTTTTTGCGACGCAGGATGCAGGTGATAGGGCTGTAATTTGGTCTGCCGATAATATTGATTAAGGTGATCAATTACAGCTTGGCAAGCGTAGGAGCCACCAGCATTGTCAAAGAATGCCTGCCCAGCCAATGAAGGCTCTTGAAATGCAGGAAACTGAGCGCGAACAAATTCCAAATCTAACGACGGCATATCACTTCTCTCCATATAAAACGCTTAACTTGCCTTTAAAAAAGCAAGCAACCAGACTCAGAGTATAAAGAATAAGCCACACAAGTTGTTTGCTATTTAATCAAAACTTTCCTAATGTAATACAAGATTTTTGTGTGAATACAATAAAATATGAAAGAAATTATCTTAGATCGAACAGACTACAACATAATCAAAGCATTGGAACAAAATGGCCGTATCAGCAATACACAACTTGCTCAGACCATAAATTTATCGCAATCACAATGCTTAAGACGACTACGTCAATTAGAAGAAATGGACATTATTAGCGGTTACCAAGCCCATATAAACTACCAAAAATTGGGCTATAGTGTGATGGCTTGGACACTCGTCACTGTCAGTAAAGAAGAGCCGAATGCCCGGGACGATGTCATGGAATTTTTACAACAGCAAAACGCCGCCATTGGTGTGTACGGCGTCACGGGCGATGTGGACTTAATGGTAGAAATTTGCGCGAAAGACATGACCCAATTCACCGATTTAGTGGTGAAGCAGATCTACGCCCATGCCAATGTAATCAGCACAAAATCTTATATTCGCTTAGACACCGCTAAACAAAACAGCAGCCCTTTAGGACGCTCTTAAAGCCGATAAATGGTTAGAGACCTTTGCACGATGTCACGAGCGACGCCAAGACGCGGCAAAAACAGACGAGAAAGCGGAGTTTATAGAGATAAATGAGCATTTTGAGTCTGTTTTTAACAAAGTATTGACAAGCGCAGTAGTCGTGCAAAAGTCTCGGTTAGCCAAAGTCATGGTTAATCAGATCTAACATGGGGTTATACAACGGGTCTTTCGACGCATCTCGGCGTACTTTTTGCGGCGTTTTTTCGGTATTCCCTTCTTGGTCATCATCCGGAATAGCGGGGGTCTTTTCCGTCTGCTCGTGGTTTGTAGAGGTATCGTCTGGCGCCAACTCAACCCCCGTTTCTTCCATCATTGCTTCCAAAAGCCCTTCTGACTCAACAGGCGCTAACGGTTCAATCTCGGGAGAAACGCTTTCAGCACTGTCTGATTCAATGGTATTTGATTCGCAGACATCTGAATCGACTTCTGCTTGATGATCTATTACTTCTTCTTCGTCCTTTGCTTCTAGAGCATAATCATCGACTAGGACATTTGTTTGTTCTTTAACCGATTCTTCGATAGTCGTTTCTTCACTTATTTCTTTGTCAATAGACGCCGTCCTCGTTTTAAGAGACAAGCGCTCGGCAAGTTTTTTCGCTAAAGGCTCAACATCGTCCAAGGTGGTATTGATAGCTAACCAATGATTGGCATCTGGCTCATGGCTCACTAACTCCCCCGGTACAATGGCATGACGAAAGCTTGCCAATAAAGCCGTCATATCATCTTGACCCAGCGGTGTCTCCAAACGTAACCACAGCCCCATGCCCCCTTTACTGGGCGCAAAACAGGCTTGATCATTTAGATGGGTCTCAAGATGCGCCTTAATTCGTTCTGAATTCGCCCAAACTTGTCGTGCTCGACGTCGTAACGAACGTTTACCCGTGGATTCTAAAGCATCACTCAGCGCCTGTTGCTGAACATTACTTAACGCCATATCCGCTGATAAAAATCCCCCTTCCAACAGAGTGCTATGGCGACCTGGCAGGCACCAACTGGCGGATCGATCCACCCCTTTGGTTTCTACCCCTCCGATGTAGACAATGTGGTCCGATGAATCGAGGGATTTATACGTCATAACCGATCCCGCACGGTGGGCCAAATGAGAACACAAATCCCATTCAATGGTGGGTAATTGCAGTTCATCAATAATGGCTAACCATCGACGCAAGCTTAAATTACTGATGCTTTGCCCAGCAGGAAAGGCAAACTGACCAGGCAGTACCAATAACTTGATGGCTTCTTCTTTAAAACAGCGAATAACAAGATCCAAATCGACACCCCGCTCTCCCGACGCAATGCTGATCACCTTGCGGCCCAAGCTTTGCAACGTAGAAGGAAGGCGCGGGTCACAGGGTGTGATCACCAATACAGCATCCTCTCGCTGCGTTAGCGACAACACCGTATTCGAAAACATCGCCAAAGGAGAGCGACCTAGCCATAATTGTGAAGCATGGCTTTTGATACCCAATCCATTAAGGTGATCACTTACCGCTTCTCTTACCGCTAGGTGACCTTTACCCAATACCGGAAAATCCACCTCTTCGGTACGAGTGTTAGGGGCTAAAAACGCATCACTTTGATCGACCAAGGCTCCACGATGGGCCAGACAAGACCAAGCCACTTTAGCGCCAAGATTATCCAGCTTTCGCAGCGCCTCCCCAGGCATTAATAAGGCAGGCTTCGCTTCACTTCGATGACAAACAAAATACCCTGATTTCGGCCGCGACTCGATCCAGCCATCCTCAGCTAACAATTCATAGCCATGGATAATGGTATTCAAACTCAGTTTTAATTGCTTCGATAACGCTCGCAAAGAGGGCATACGGTCGCCAGGTGATAGCACATCCTGTGACATTTGATCCAAAAACCAATCCACTACCCCTTTATATAAAAAATCCGCCACCGCTTTGTACCTTCTCTGTGTATTTGTTTATCATCTGTTATCAAAGAGTAAGCGGGATTGAGAAAAAGGCAAGCAAAACGGCGTTTTTTCTCAACAGCTAAGACGCTATGATTAGTTTTCAAACATTTACACACATTGGGTATATCACCCTTTACGATAACAAACGATAAACAGTAGACCCTTTATGGCTTTTGATCCCCATTCCCTGCGTCAAGACTTTCCTATTTTGTCACAACAGGCTTATGACCACCCACTGGTGTATCTTGATAACGCAGCGACCACACAAAAACCATTGAGCGTGCTGGATGCCATTCAAGATTACTATCGCTCATTCAATGCGAACGTCCATCGGGGGGCGCATTATTTAAGTGACAAGGCCACCACGCGTTTTGAACAAGCCCGTGATACCGTCTCTCGCTTTATAAATGCACCAGAGCAAAGCCACGTCATCTGGAGTAAAGGCACCACAGAAGCCATCAATATGGTGGCCTACGGTCTTGAACATCTGCTCAAAAAAGGCGATGAAATTCTTATTACCAGCTTAGAACACCACGCCAACCTCGTCCCTTGGCAGCAATTGGCCTTTCGTACAGGCGCCCGTTTACGAATTTTACCTTTAACATCAGAAGGAGAATGGGAAGACGAATACGCAAGTTATTTTACCGATCGCACGCGTATTTTTGCGGCCACTCAAGTGTCTAATGCCATCGGTGTTCACACCCCCTTGCAAGCAATGTTAATGCAGGCTAAGCAGCACAACGCCTTTACCTTGGTTGATGGCGCTCAAGCCGTTGCGCATTATCCCATCGATGTACAAGCGCTAGACTGCGACTTCTATGTGTTCTCAGGTCACAAAATGTATGGGCCAACCGGCATTGGGGTGTTATACGGAAAAGCCCACGCCCTAGAGGTATTAATTCCCTATCAAACGGGTGGGGAAATGGTGCAACATGTGACCTATCAATCAACACAATTCAATACACTCCCCTATCGATTGGAAGCCGGAACCCCTCACATTGAAGGTGCCATCGGACTGGCTGCCGCTTGTGAGTTTCTCACTCAACAAGATCGCCATGCCTTACTTGCTTGGGAGCAATCTCTGGCCCATCACGTTTACACTCGCCTTCATAAAGAAAGCCAAGTGGCTATTTATTCTCCAGAAACACACACGACTCTGGTCTCGTTAAGTATACCCAATATCCATACTTTAGATTTAAATGCCTACCTAGATAGCCAAGGCATCGCTGTGCGTGCAGGCAGCCACTGTGCCCATCCACTTATGTCACAATTAGGTGTGGCAGGAACGCTACGCGCCTCCTTTGCCTGTTACAATACCCTAGAAGAAGCAGACCGCTTCTGTGATGTTCTCCTAGAAGCCATAGACTTACTAACTGATGAATAGCAATGACTGACTTACCTCCCTACACTCATGTAAAACAGCAACTGCAGGCCTGCCGCAGTAAAGAAGAAACCTTCAAAGCTTTGGTCACCTTGAGTAAACATTTAACGCGCTTAACCGCTGAAGAGAAAACCGAAGAGAATAGAGTAAAAGGCTGCGAAAGTGCCGTCTGGCTTATTATTGATAACAAGGATGATACCCACTCTATCAAAGCGGATAGCGACGCCAAACTCATGCGCGGCGTACTGGTAGCGATACTGAGTTTAGTGCAAGGAAAAACGAAGACGGAAAAGCAAAAAATGGATTTGAAAGCTGAACTGGAATCACTGAATTTAGGTAGCTATCTTACTCAATCAAGAGCGAATGGGGTATTAGCAATCATAGAAAACATCAAGAAATAAGCGCCATCCTAGCGCTATCACGTAAAATGATATACCTTCCGATAGTGTTGTTTTCTCCACTTCAACACCCCAAGGACAATCACCAGACCGATAGGAAAACACCCAAAGGAGCCTGCTATCGTCAAGTACATGCCCAATAGTTTTTTTGAGGTATAAAGAAGAGCGGCACCAATAAAGGCTACGACAAGCAGCAACAGCATGATCCAAGCAATCACATTAGGCACCATATAATATGGTGCCGATGAAGCCAAAAAAGCATACCCAGTTATCAGTGAATTTAGACACAGACCCATCCAAATGATCCACATAACCTTCCTCCATAATGTTCAGTTAACTAATAAACGAAAAACTGAATGTCATTATGAAAACAATAATACAGCGGTGAATCGAAGGCATAACAATAATATTTGTAACATTTTGTTACAAATATTTAAGAATAGTTCACTATAGAGTTCTGATATAAAAACTCTGTTCTATAGGCAAGGGGACTAACTGTTATATTGTTATTTTCATTATGAATAATACATGGGAGGTAGAGATAAAATTTAATAAGAATAGACAAGAGTGGCGGATACAGTAGCAATGATTTTTTCTACTAGTACCTATACTTACCCACTAACTCAATGAAAATAAAAGAAAAATAAAATTAATTTGTAACAATTTTATCTCTCTACTTGAGGCGAAAAGTCTGCTAGCAATGTATAAAATTAATCGCTTTGCATACAAAATAGCTGATTGAAATATAGAATAAGCCTCTTCTCTTCAAACTCATATCGATAAAGTGACTATTCCGAATAAATTTACTATCAGAGCAATATTGTATGTAATTAAAATATTTTGTGTAAAAAATAAGACACGTAATAAAAAGTAAACAAACCATTTTTTTCTATCCAAAAGATAGAAAAGATTAATCGTTATATAGTGAACATTATCAATTAAATAGAAATATGTAGTAAAAAGTTAATAGCCAAACGAGGATAGCACTCACCCTATCGAGTCAGGGCCGCCACCATTGTTATCTAACATGCTTAGAAGCTCTCCTCACTCCGCATCAATCACAACAGAAGGTATATGACGTTTAAATTCGGTTCTTATGGTGTCCTCACCTGTGGGGGTTAACCAGAAACGAACAATAACAAGCTGTCTTTCTTTGCCATCAATAGAGTAGTTCACGACCCAAGCTCGTTTCTGTTCTTCAATACGCACCACACTGTCATAAGGTATCGATTTTTCCGCCACCATTTTGGAGGGTTTAATCGTAAAAAGATCATCCTTAAACACAACATAAGGCGTGTTTTGCCAATATTTCGCCGTCATATAACGAGATACCAACAAAAATAGCACTGGCAGCAATACAAAGTAATTGTTCATGTAAGCGCACACCGCTAGCAAAGGAATACAAGACATCAACGCATAACGAAGGATTCGAAATGAGATATTCGCGCCTCGTTCGCCGTAAATAATCGTCTCTTTGTGATCTGCATTCATTGAATCTACCACCTTATTTCCTCTTGTTTATAGTGCTTAAAAAATTCTCTTAATGTTCAACGTCAAAAAGCCGCAAATTGCTTCCTTTGGGTAACTCGCCAGACACCGCTATTTACCGTTTAACAGTAAGTCCACTATCAATTCGCCTTCTGCGCCAGTTTTTCCAACACCCGACTCACCGCCACAAAACCAAAGGTTGCGGTGACTACAGTGCTGGCACCAAAGCCCGTATCACAGTTCATTTTGGTTTCGCTATCGCCTTTTTGACGCTGCTCGCACACAGTACCATCCAGCTGAGGGTATTTCAGTTGCTCCAATGAATACACACATTCAATATCAAAACGACGCTTAAGATTACGTGAGAAGTTATAGTGGCGACGTAGGAAGTTACGCAGCTTGGCCGCCAGTGGGTCTTGCTCAGTACGGGATAAATCGGCAATACGAATTTGCGTTGGATCAGTTTGTCCACCCGCTCCGCCCACTGTAATGATCTTGTGCTTATTACGTTTACACCAAGCGATAAGTGCTGCTTTAGGCTTTAAACTATCAATCGCATCCACAATATAGTCAAACTTCTCGGACAGTAGCTCGGGGATGTTGTCAGGCGTGATAAAGTCTTCAATGCAGGTTACCTGGCATTCAGGGTTAATCAGTTTTATACGCTCTTCCATAGCCTCCACTTTGGGCTTGCCTATATTGCCATCGAGAGCGTGGATTTGACGATTGATATTGGTGACACATACATCGTCCATATCGATCAATGTTATATGACCGACACCAGAGCGAGCCAAAGCTTCTGCCGCCCAGGACCCCACCCCACCAATGCCAATGACACACACTTTCGCTTTAGAAAAAACATCGTAAGCGGCATCGCCATACAAACGGCGAATACCCCCAAATCGTTGATCATTTGTCACTTTTCACTCCTCACAGACAGATCGTTCTGCGCTTTTTTCTTTCAATACGTGTATTCTTTAACTCGATATGACGTCTGTCGTGATAAACATCAACATTAACCAACTGTGAGCGATATGATCGAGCAAACCTTTGAACAACTCGGCCTAACCCCAAGAGAATCTCTACTGTACCAAACCCTATTAAAATTAGGCCCCTCTTCTATCCGCGACATTGCTGAGCACAGCGGCATTAACCGTGGTACCGCCTACGAATCACTTAAGCAATTGCAAAGCAAAGGAGTCATCAGTTATTTCCCGAAAGGGAAAAGGCGCTTTTTTACAGCAGAAAACCCAGAGATCTTACTCAGCCTTGCGGAAGATCGGCGTCATCGTTTAGATAAAACCATTGAAACTCTCAAAACCACCATCATTCCCAACTTACATCAGCAACAGCCCGAGTATCATCACACTAATATACGTTATTACGAAGGGGACGACGGCATCGAATGGGTATTACGCGACATTTTAAACGTCGTGTCGCAACAAGACCACAAAGAATATTGTGTGTTTTCCTCCAAACCGATTCGACCTTACTTATATCGCCCCTTTCCTAACTATACAAAACAGCGAGTGAAACTGGGTATCAATGTAAAAGTGATTGCCCTTGGAGAAGGGGGAGAAGAGGCGGAACTATCACAACGAAAATGGATTAAAACCGAAGGCTCCGTGGATGCCAGCTACATTGCAATCTATCCACCAAAATGTGCCATCATCTCTCTTGTCAGCAAGAACTTTCCATCGGCTGTGGTTTTAGAGTCGAAAGACATCGCCTGTGCCCAACAAATTATCTTTGATACCCTTTGGAAGATGCTATGAGGTGACTCTACATAAAGTCTTAGTGGTTTTATGGAGCAAGGTTGGAATAAAAAAGCAGCCACTCGGCTGCTTTTTTGATTTCAGGTTCCAGCGCGTCCCTTATTTATGACGGAACTGCTGGATAGTACGCAAGCGCGCGACGGCTTCTGCCAATTCCGCTGTTGCACGAGAATAATCGACGTCTGATTTTTGGTTCGCTAAAAGCTCTTGTGCATGTTGCTTCGCTTTTAGTGCCGCTTCCTCGTCAAGATCTCTTGCACGAATAGCTGTGTTAGCCAAAACGGTAATGCTGTTCGGTTGAACTTCTAAGAAGCCACCAGACACGAAGATAAACTCTTCATCACCGTTTTCTTTAACCACATGAACAGGACCTGGTTGCAACGTTGTCAGCAATGGAGAATGCCCTGGCATAATGCCTAGGCCACCATAGCTGCCTGCAGCCGAAAGAGACTTAACGACTCCGCTAAAGATCTCTTGCTCAGCGCTTACGATATCGCAGTGTACTGCTGTGATAGCCATAAGTTGCCTCTCTTAGTCAGGCTCAGTAAGAACGCGTCGCGCCCTTACTATGCGTGATGGTTAAAGTTTTTTAGCTTTCTCGACGGCTTCGTCGATGCTACCAATCATGTAGAACGCTTGCTCTGGCAAGTCATCAAACTCACCTTCTAGAATGCCTTTGAAACCACGGATAGTGTCTTTCAAAGAAACATATTTACCTGGTGCGCCAGTAAAGACTTCTGCAACGAAGAAAGGTTGAGACAAGAAGCGTTGGATTTTACGAGAACGGTTAACCGTTTGCTTATCTTCTTCAGATAGCTCGTCCATACCCAAGATCGCGATGATGTCTTTCAATTCTTTATAACGTTGCAATACCATCTGTACGCCACGTGCTACGTCGTAGTGCTCTTGACCGATAACTAATGGGTCAAGCTGACGAGACGTACTGTCTAGAGGATCGATCGCAGGGTAGATACCCAAAGAAGCGATGTCACGAGACAATACAACCGTTGCGTCCAAGTGAGAGAAGGTTGTTGCTGGCGATGGGTCAGTCAAGTCATCCGCAGGGACGTATACCGCTTGAACAGAGGTGATAGACCCTGTCTTAGTAGAGGTGATACGTTCTTGAAGAACACCCATTTCTTCCGCAAGCGTCGGCTGATAACCTACGGCAGATGGCATACGACCGAGCAATGCAGATACTTCGGTACCAGCAAGCGTGTAACGGTAGATGTTATCGACGAAGAAAAGTACATCACGACCTTCATCACGGAATTTTTCCGCCATGGTCAAGCCTGTCAAAGCAACACGTAGACGGTTACCTGGTGGCTCGTTCATTTGGCCGTATACAAGAGATACCTTATCGATTACGTTCGAGTCAGTCATCTCATGGTAGAAGTCGTTACCCTCACGAGTACGCTCACCTACACCGGCGAATACAGAGTAACCACTGTGCTCGATGGCGATGTTACGGATAAGCTCCATCATGTTTACGGTTTTACCTACACCGGCACCACCGAACAGACCCACTTTACCACCTTTCGCGAACGGACAGACAAGGTCGATTACCTTGATACCTGTTTCCAACAATTCGCTGCTAGAAGACTGCTCATCGTAAGAAGGCGCTTGACGGTGAATAGACCAACGCTCTTCTTCACCGATAGGACCTTTTTCATCAATTGGATTACCTAGAACGTCCATAATACGTCCTAGTGTTTTGGTTCCTACAGGGACAGACACTGGGTGGCCAGTGTTATCCACTGTCAAACCACGTTTCATACCATCTGTAGAGCCCATGGCGATGGTACGAACAACACCGTCGCCTAGTTGCTGTTGAACTTCTAACACCAACTCTTTACCCTCGATAGTGAGGGCGTCGTATACTTTTGGCACATTGTCACGTGGGAATTCCACGTCGATGACCGCACCGATAATCTGTACGATTTGTCCGCTACTCATGTTCGGATCCTCTTAATACCTAAATACCTTAAACCGCTGCCGCGCCGCCAACTATCTCAGAAATCTCCTGAGTAATTGCTGCTTGACGAGCCTTGTTGTACACCAACTGCAATTCATCGATGATATCGCCTGCGTTGTCGGTTGCGTTTTTCATGGCAATCATTCGAGCGGCCTGTTCACACGCAATGTTTTCAACAACCGATTGATATACCTGAGACTCTATGTAACGAACCAATAACTCGTTCAAAATTTCAACGGCTTCCGGCTCATAAATGTAATCCCAATGGTGCTTTAACTCTGTATTCTCTTCTGGTTGCAATGGCAAAAGTTGATCAACCTTGGGCTTCTGAGTCATAGTATTCACGAACTCATTAGAAACCACATACAAGCGGTCAATACGACCTTCATCAAATGCATCTAGCATTACTTTTACACTACCAACTAAGTCGTCAGCTTTAGGTGCATCACCTAACCCTGTAAAAGCAGCTGTTACGTTTCCGCCGTAGTTACGGAAGAATGAAACCGCTTTAGAACCAATTGCACAGATATCAACCTGAACACCGGAATCAGAAAACTGCTTCATTTCTTTTAATGCGGCTTTGAACACGTTAACGTTCAAACCACCACACAAACCACGATCAGAAGAGACTACGATATAACCAACACGCTTCGCCTCACGCTCGGTAAGGTAACGGTGTTTATACTCAGGATTCGCGTTAGCCAAATGGCCAACGACTTGGCGAATTCGTTCCGCATACGGACGAGAAGCGGCCATACGATCCTGAGCTTTACGCGTCTTACTGGCGGCTACTTTTTCCATAGCACGAGTAATTTTACGCGTATTGTTAATGCTCGAAATCTGAGTACGTATCTCTTTTCCGACTGCCATAATAGAACTGCCCTTGTGAGAATGTTATTTCACAAACTGCAAAGTAACATTGGTGATGGACTAAGCAAATAGTCTATCACCAAGCTTATTACCAAGTTTGTGTCGCTTTAAACTTCTCGATTGCCGCTTTAAATGTCGCTTCAATCTCGCCGTTAAAATTGCCTGTTTTGTTGATGTCAGCCATCAGTTCAGCATGTTCGCTGTTCATGTAGCTAATCAACGCACTTTCAAAACTCGCAATCTTGCTTGTTTCAACATCTACAAGGTAGCCATCATTGGCAGCGTAAAGGACAATCCCCATATCCGCTACTGGCATAGGAGAGAACTGCTTTTGTTTCATCAGTTCGGTAACCTGTTTACCATGCTCTAGCTGTTTACGAGTTGCTTCGTCTAGGTCAGATGCGAACTGAGCAAATGCTGCCAATTCACGGTACTGAGCTAAGGCCAGACGAATACCACCGCCTAGTTTCTTAACGATCTTAGTTTGCGCGGCACCACCAACACGAGAAACGGAAATACCCGCGTTCATCGCAGGACGAATACCCGCATTAAACAAGTTCGTTTCCAAGAAAATCTGACCATCTGTGATGGAGATTACGTTGGTTGGTACGAAAGCAGATACGTCACCGCCTTGTGTTTCAATGATAGGCAAGGCGGTCAAAGACCCCGTCTGACCTTTCACTTCACCGTTGGTGAACTTCTCAACGTAATCAGCGCTAACGCGAGACGCACGTTCTAGAAGACGAGAGTGAAGGTAGAATACGTCACCAGGGTATGCTTCACGACCCGGTGGACGACGAAGTAGCAACGAAATCTGACGGTAAGCCCAAGCTTGTTTCGTCAAATCATCGTATACGATCAATGCGTCTTCACCACGATCACGGAAGTATTCACCCATGGTACAACCAGTGTACGGTGCTAGATACAACATTGCTGCTGGATCAGAGGCGCCTGCCACAACCACTGTGGTGTAGTCCATTGCGCCCGCTTCTTCAAGCTTGCGAACGACGTTAGCGATAGTCGATTGTTTTTGACCAATCGCTACATACACACATTTAATTCCGCTGTCTTTTTGCGCAATAATGGTGTCGATCGCCAATGCAGTCTTACCCACTTGGCGGTCACCGATGATCAACTCACGCTGACCACGACCAACCGGAACCATGGAGTCAACCGCCTTGTAACCTGTTTGGATAGGCTGATCAACACCTTGACGGGCAATAACGCCTGGCGCGACTTTTTCGACTTTATCCGTCATTTGTGCATTGAGCTCGCCTTTGCCGTCGATTGGAGTACCCAATGCGTCAACAACACGACCAAGCAATTCAGGACCAACAGGTACTTCTAAAATACGACCTGTACATTTTACTTTTTGACCTTCTACAAGGTCTTGGTATTGACCCAGTACTACCGCACCTACAGAGTCACGCTCTAGGTTTAAGGCCATACCGAAAATACCACCAGGGAATTCGATCATTTCCCCGTACATAACATCTGCCAAACCGTGAATCAGAACGATACCGTCTGCCACGCTGACAATTGTGCCCTCATTTTGGGCATCTGAAGAGACATCAAGGTTCTCGATGCGCTTCTTGATAATCTCGCTGATCTCAGATGGATTCAGTTGCTGCATGCTACATTCCTCAACCCTGGTTTCAATTTAAGAAACACTAGGAGTTTATCGCCTCGGCCAGTTTCGTCAATTTACCACGAACTGAGCCGTCGATGATTAAGTCACTGGTACGGATAACCACGCCACCAATCAGGCTTGCGTCTGTTTCGTTAGTCAAGTTGATCGTACGATCCAACTTCTTCGCTAACGAATCGGCTAATGTCTGTGCTTGTTCTGCTGATAATTCAAAAGCAGACGTCAACTTAACATCGACGGCTTTTTCATAGTTCAGTTTGAACTGTTGAAATAACTCAGAAATCGCAGGTAACAAGAGCAAACGCTTGTTTTCTGCTAGGTTAAGCAAAAATGCTTTACCCTGTTCAGTGGTTATTTCTTCACAAACCTGTGCCAGAGCACTCGCCTTTTCTTGCGCACTAAAGGCAGGATTTCCAAGCGCTGTTTTAAGCTTCGGTTCTTTTGTGACAGTCGCTAATACGCTCAGCATATTAGCCCATTCTGTAACATGACCTTGCTCACGAGCGACTTCAAAAGCTGCTTTGGCGTATGGCCGCGCGACGGTTTTAAGTTCAGCCATTAGATCCTCGCTTAAAGCTCTTTGGCGAGCTGTTCAACGATCTCGCTGTGTGCTTTTTCGTCAATAGTGGCGCCTAAAATTTTCTCAGCACCTACAAAAGCCAGAGCAGAAACTTGTGCACGCAATGCTTCTTTGGCACGCACAACATCTTGCTCTATCTCAGCCTGAGCCGCTTCGCGAAGACGCTTGCCATCGGCAATTGCTTGCTCTTTCGACTCATCGATCAATTGGTTAGCACGTTTGTTAGCTTGTTCGATAATCTGAGCGGCATGTTCCTTGCTCTCACGTAACGTTCGAGCGGCTTTCTCTTCAGCCAACTCTGCCTCACGTGCAGCTTGGTTTGCTGCCTCAAAACTATCCGCAATCTTTTTCTTACGCTCTTCGAGCGCTTGCATTATAGGTGGCCATACATATTTCATGCAGAAGGCGATAAAAATCACAAAAGCGATTGCTTGGCCTATAATGGTTGCATTGATATTCATGCCTGTACCTCGTATGTTTGTCCGCTAAATGGGGGATTAAAATCTTAACCAGCCACGGCGAACAGAACGTACATAGCCAAGCCGACTGCGATCATAGGAACCGCATCAACCAAACTCATTACGATGAAGAACTGTGTACGTAATAAAGGAATTAATTCTGGCTGACGAGCAGCCCCTTCCAAGTATTTACCACCTAGAATACCGATACCAATTGCCGCACCTAGAGCACCTAGGCCTAACATTAGAGCACCAGCAATAAACAACAACGATTGTTCCATTTTTCTCTCCTATAAACTCAACGTAAAGTACAAATAAAAATCTAAATTAGTGATGTTTCTGATGAGCCATATCTAAGTAAACAATGGTCAACATCATGAAGACATAAGCCTGTAATGCAATAATCAAAATGTGGAATATTGCCCAACCTATCTGTAATAAGCCGCTAAGAGGACCAAGGATCCACCCTGCGCCGAACATAATAGCCAGCAAGATAAAGATCATTTCGCCAGCATAGATGTTACCAAACAGACGCAATGACAATGAGACAGGTTTGGAGATCAGGGATACCAATTCCAATACCAAGTTAATTGGGAATAACCATTTAGGGAACGGCTGGAACGCTAACTCACCTAAGAACCCACCCAATCCTTTTACTTTGATGCCGTAAAAGACCATTAAAGCAAATACAACCAGTGCCATAGCAGATGTCGCATTAGGATCCGTTGTTGGAACCGCTTTAAAGAAGACGTGTTGTGGGTCCGCACCAAATACGTGTTCACCAACAAACACCGCAATTTGAGGTATTAAATCAACCATTACATCGTCCATTAGGTTCATCAGGAAAACCCAAACAAAAATGGTTAATGCAAGAGGAGCAACGAGAGGGTTACGGCCAGAAAAGGAGCTACGAACGTTTTCATCGACAAATTCGACGACCCATTCGGCAAAGTTAACCAAACCAGAAGGTACACCAGACGTCGCTTTCTTCGCAGCGCGACGGAAAAACCACATCATCAATACGCCAAGAAGAACAGACATGCCTATGGTATCAACATTGATAGACCAAAATCCCATGTTGGCAGCTTCTTGAGCACTGTGAGCAAAGCCCCAAGAGCCATCAGCATGCTGACCAAAAGTCAGGTTCTGTAAGTGATGTTTAATGTAACCTGAAGAACTAACTGTTTGACTCGACATTTACTAAACCTCAAATTCTTCTAAGCAATTGTTCAATTCTTATGTAAAAAAAATAACACAGCTTGTGTTATTACAAAGCTTGCCAATAAAGCAAAGGCTGTTAATTTCAACAGCCCGAATCCTAATGCAAACATGATGAGAGTCCAACACCACCTCTCGATCATGCAGCGGTATACTTTATTTAAATCTTGCCTTGGATCCGATTTGGCTGCTTTCGCAGCACGGACAAGATGCCATTTCTGTAACAACGAATTTCCTATGGCAATTGAGCCACCAAAAATCGCTGTCAGCGCATTTTCGGTCCCTTTTACCCCATAAAACAATGCGACTAATACGGCTAAGACTAATACCTGAGTAACCAGCAGCTTATTGATAAGCTTTGTATTTAATCTTCTATCCATCAGGCTTTAGCACCATCCGCAGTGAGTCGTTGCAATTGCACCATGATGAGACAAACATGCGCCATTATAGTTCGATAACCAATAGGGTCAATCTTTAATTATTGCTTACACTAATCTTACATTTGTACCAAAGCGTTAAAACATATGAATTCATGTCACAAACATTAAGGATAAGTAAATGCACAATTAAAATCCGACGCATTATATGGGTAATACAAACGATGATCAACTTAAACCGATGTCAAAAAACACTCACAATCAAGAAGTTCAGGCAATCCTGCGGACGAAAATCAGGCCAATTTATTTTTTCGAGAACAGTTCAGTTATCAATAACTCAAGGTGTTCAGGGTTGCGATATTCAATCACCACCTTACCTTTTCCCTTTGCTGAAGGCTGAATTTTGACGGAAGCATTGATTTTTTGGCTAATTCTCTCCGCTTCAGCGCTTAAATCAGGCAGTTCAGGGGCGGTGTTATCTTCTTTAATTGGCGATTGATAGCTTTTGACTAGGCGCTCGGTTTCACGAACCGATAGTGACTTTGTAACAACTTGTGAAGCCGCTTGAATTTGTTTGTCTTGCTCTAAAGGCAACAATGCTCTGGCGTGTCCCATTTCAATGTCACCATGCTCTAATAAGCGACGAACTTCCGGTGACAAACCAAGCAAGCGGAGTAAATTGGCGACCGTAGAGCGTGATTTCCCCACGGTATCGGCTACTTCTTGCTGTGTCAGATGAAAATCTTCAATCAAACGTTGTAATGCTAACGCTTCTTCGACTGGATTGAGGTCTTCACGTTGGATATTCTCAATGAGGGCGAGCACCACCGCATCAGAATCTTCTACATGACGAATAATGACCGGGACTTGAGTTAACTCAGCTAATTTGGCAGCACGCCAGCGACGTTCACCCGCAATGATTTCATACTGGTTAGTACCATTGGGGCGTACCACAATGGGCTGCATGATGCCTTGGTTACGAATCGATATTGCCAATTCATCCAAGTGTGCAGGGTTCATATCACGACGAGGTTGAAACTTGCCCTTAGAGAGCCATTCAACTGGTAAATAAGTCAGGCCTTTGATGGCTTCGTTGTGCTCAGATAACTCAACACTATCGGTCGGCGCTTTTTGTGGAGCCAGTAAAGCGTCCAGACCACGACCTAAGCCTCTTTTTTTCATCGTCATGTTTTAACCCTAATTGAAATCAGATCTTACTTGTCTTTGCGCATTATCACGCAGAGCGTTTACGGATAAATTCGCCTGCTAAGGCAAGGTAAGCAATGGCACCACGGGAGTCTTTTTCGTAATGTAAAACAGGTAATCCATAACTTGGTGCTTCAGCAAGACGTATATTACGAGGTATCACGGTATCATACACCTTAGAGCCGAAATGTTTTTGTAATTGGCCCGATACATCATGGGTCAAACTAGGGCGAGGATCATACATGGTTCGCAGAATCCCCTCAATTTCTAGCGACGGATTTAAGGCATGAGTAATACGCTCAATGGTCTGTAATAACGCCGTCAATCCTTCTAGGGCATAATATTCACATTGAACCGGAATTAACACCCCTTGGGAAGCGGCCAAGGCATTGACCGTCAACATATTCAGTGCCGGAGGACAATCAAGCAAGATAAAATCAAACTCATTATCCACCTCATATAGGCCCGCCCTTAAACGTGTTTCCTTGCTGGGCAGGTCTAACAAAGCCACTTCCGCCCCAGTTAAATCCCCATTAGCAGGCAACACCCAATATTGACCTGGGTTGGCAGTCTCTTCCATAACCGGTTTCATCACGTCTTTAACGCCATGGGTTCCCACTAAAACATCAAAGACGCTCGTCTCAAGCTCTTCTTTAATGAGCCCACTGCCTGTCGTGGCGTTGCCCTGCGGATCAAGGTCGATTAAAAGCACACGTCGCTTCATCGCGGCCAATGAGGCGGCGAGGTTAACACAGGTCGTGGTTTTACCCACTCCCCCTTTTTGATTCGTGACTGCGATTATTCTCGCCATGCTATTATCCTTTACGCACCATAATGACCATATGACGTTCCGCCTGAATATTCGGTACATTCAGTGATTTAATGTCAACAACTTCTACTTCAGAAGGCAAAGCAGCAAGTTCTTTCTCTGGGTGTACCCCTTTCATTGCTAAAAAATTACCTGTGTCCTTTGGTAGTGGTAAGGTCCAGTTTATCATGTCTTGTAATGAGGCAAAGGCTCGCGAAATAACATGATCGTACTCACCTTGATGAGCATGTTTTTCAACTCGCTCATTAGCAACCGTGACATTATCAATGCCTAGCTCCATTTTTACCTGGGTTAAAAAACGGGTTTTTTTGCCATTACTGTCTAGCAAAGTAAAGTGTTTTTCAGGGTAACAAATAGCAAGCACCATACCAGGTAACCCTGGTCCTGTCCCCACATCAATAATACGCTCACCTTTAATAAAAGGCAGTGTGGCGAGACTATCTAATAAATGCAATGAGATCATTTGATCAACATCACGGATTGCCGTGAGGTTGTATGCCTTATTCCATTTTTGCAACATGGCAAGGTAGTCTACTAGGGTCTGAATGGTCTTATCAGATAAATGGGCGCCCATTTGTAGGGCGCCTTTTTGAATGGCAGCAAAATGTGTCACAGTCGAATCCAATTAATCGGCGTTATCGGCTGTAGATTCTAGGCACTTTTGCGTGTAATCGCACGTTTTTTCAAGTGAATTAATAGTAAGGATACTGCAGCGGGGGTCACACCTTGGATTCGTGACGCCGCAGCAAGCGTGGCAGGTCGAGCCTGAACCAACTTTTGCTTAATTTCATTGGACAGACCTTCCATCGTGGAATAATCCAAATCTTCCGGTAGCGGCGTATTTTCTTGACGGCGTAATCGCTCAATGTCTTCCGCTTGACGGGAAATATAACCTGCGTATTTCACGGTAATCTGAACTTGTTCGGAGACTTGTTCATCAACCGCATCGTCTGGCGCATTTTTCAGATGAGCGATATCGGCATATACCACCCCTGGGCGCTTCAATAAATCCAACAAACTGTATTCATGAGAAATCGGCGTTTCCAGTTTTGGATTGATGGCTTCAGCCTCAGGAGAATTGGGCACAATCCAACTGGACTTAAGACGCTGAGTTTCCAATTCGATGGCTTCGCGCTTTTTACAAAATGCCGCCCAACGTTCATCCGATACCAAGCCAAGTTCACGACCTTTTTCGGTTAACCGCATATCGGCATTGTCTTCACGAAGAATCAAACGATACTCCGCACGGCTGGTAAACATACGATAGGGCTCTTTTGTTCCCATTGAAATCAGATCATCGACAAGCACACCTAAATAGGCCTCGTCACGACGGGGCGTCCAAGCTTCTTTGTCTTGCGCTAATAAAGCAGCGTTTAAGCCCGCCAATAAACCTTGAGCGCCTGCTTCCTCATAACCCGTTGTGCCATTAATCTGCCCAGCAAAGAACAAACCAGGCATATGCTTGGTTTCTAAGGAGTATTTCAAGTCTTGTGGATTGAAGTAATCGTATTCAATCGCATAACCTGGGCGAATGATATGCGCATTCTCCATACCTTTCATGGAACGGACCAATTCAATTTGTACGTCAAATGGCAAAGAAGTAGAAATGCCATTCGGATACAGTTCGTGGGTCGTTAAGCCTTCCGGTTCAATGAAAATCTGATGAGAGTTTTTATCCGCAAAGCGCACAATTTTATCTTCAATAGACGGACAATAACGTGGCCCTACCCCTTCAATCACCCCGGTATACATTGGTGAACGATCCATACCCGCACGAATGATATCGTGGGTGCGTTCATTGGTATGGGTAATAAAGCAATTGATTTGACGTGGATGCATTGAGCGATCGCCCATATAAGACATCACAGGTGTAAGGTCATCGCCTGGTTGTTCTTGCATTTGGCTAAAGTCGACAGAACGCGCATCAATTCGAGGTGGCGTCCCTGTTTTAAGACGGTCTACCCGAAATGGCAATGCTCGCAGTTTTTCCGCTAAGCCTATGGATGGTGGATCGCCTGCACGACCACCAGAATGGTTTTGCAAACCAACATGAATGATGCCACCTAAAAAAGTACCCGCCGTCAACACAACGGTTTTACTATTAAAGCGAATGCCTGTTTGTGTAATGACGCCTCGAGCCGCACCATTTTCAACAATCAGATCTTCGGCTGATTGTTGGAATAACCAAAGGTTTTCTTGGTTTTCCAATTGATAACGAATGGCTGCTTTATAAAGAATACGGTCAGCTTGAGCACGCGTGGCTCGAACAGCGGGTCCTTTACGCGAGTTCAGTGTACGAAACTGAATACCTGCTTTATCAGTAGCAAGCGCCATCGCGCCATCCAAAGCATCAATTTCTTTTACTAGGTGCGACTTCCCAATACCACCAATGGCTGGGTTACAGGACATTTGTCCTAATGTTTCAATGTTGTGTGACAATAAAAGTGTTTTCACACCCATACGAGCTGCTGCTAAAGCGGCTTCTGTGCCGGCATGACCACCACCAACCACAATCACATCAAAGCGACTTGGGAAATCCACGGGAACCTCGGTATTGCTAATAAATAAATGACTAATGAATAAAAAACGAACAGATTCGATAAGGTGGCCTAGTATATCGGCTAATTTTGAAAAAGAAAGAGAGACAAACGACTATTCCCCGGTCATCAATATTAATAAAATCATTATGTATATAGTGTTTTTTATGTTAGTTATGTTTATGTAGCAGCTCATTTTTTGTTTATAACTAATAAAAATTCATATTTTTCATTGTCTTATAGGTTTTATATCTTGTTAATGGATGGTCTATTTTCCTGTGATGTGAACAGGCTGAACCTGTGAATAACTTGGGTACTTATACACCGGCGTCTTTTTTCCTCTGAGTTGTTAAAAACTGTGCAAAACTTCTTATTTATCTATCACCATAGTTATCAACAGTCGTGAAAAACGTATTTTTTTGGAAGAGTTATCTGTTTTTAAAGGTTTTTTTGTTGTAATCCACAAGGAGTTTTTGGCCTGTTAGTAAAAAATAGTCCACAAGCGAAAAAAAGAAAAAAATTTTAACTTTCACATTTGCTCAAAAAAATAATGTGAATAATTTTGCTGTCAACAGGTTGACATGGGATAAGTTTGACCTGTGTATAAGTTTTTTTAACGCGAAAATCTCTTGCTTGTGGGTAACTAAATCGTCTTTTGACCTGCTTTTACTGTCTTAATGTTGTCATTTATGAAGTAAGCTTGAGGAAGGTGCGAATGAGTCGGACGATAAGCCGTCTCAATTTCAAGCTTTCAGAAGCATTATCAATCCTTAACATGTGGACACAAATGAGAAACGCTATGCAACCTCCCGTTGTTTGGGTATGTGCCCCAAAAGCGATTTATTCACCTGAGCAAGATGCGCTCGGTGGTTTGTTGATCAAAGAAGGCAAAATTATTGAGTTGATTCCCAAAGGTGGGAAACCTGTTTTACCTTATGACATCACCTTTAATGCCTTTGACCATGTGGTATTACCTGGTTTAATCAATACTCACCATCATTTTTATCAAACGCTTACGCGGGCTTTTCCTGATGCACTCAATAAAGCTCTTTTCCCCTGGTTGCAGACGCTCTATCCTCTTTGGGCTGAGCTGGAACCCGCTATGCTGGCCAGTGCAACCAAACTTGCGATGGTGGAATTGATGGAATCCGGCTGTACACTGGCGGCGGATCATCATTATTTGTTTCCTGACGGCATGGAACACGCCATTGATGTGCAAGTCGATGTGGCGAAATCTCTTGGCATGCGGGCGATGTTTACTCGTGGTTCTATGAGTTTGGGAGAAAGAGACGGAGGTTTGCCACCTCAATCGACTGTTCAAGATGAAAAAACCATTCTAGACGACAGCGTGCGCTTAATTAATACCCACCACCAACGAGGTGAAGGTGCCATGATTCAAATCGCCCTTGCACCCTGCTCGCCGTTTTCCGTCACCACCGATATCATGAAAAACAGTGCTGAACTCGCTAAAAAAGAACAGGTTCGCTTGCATACTCACCTTGCCGAAACGCTGGACGAAGAAGCGTTTTGTTTAAAACGTTTTGGCATGCGAACAGTTGATTACTTAGAGAGTGTTGGTTGGCTTCATGATCGAACTTGGTTAGCCCATGGTATTCATTTTGATGACAAAGAGATTGAGCGATTAGGTAAAGCCGGGGTAGGAATTTGTCATTGCCCAACCTCGAACATGATGTTGGGATCAGGGATTGCACGAAACAATGAACTAGAAGAGGCAGGTGCTCTGATTGGTTTAGGTGTGGACGGTTCAGCGTCAAATGATGGTTCGAATATGATCATGGAAGTTCGCCAAGCCTTGTATATTCAACGTTTACGTTATGGCTCCGCCCATGTTTCTCATTTTGATGCTTATCGTTGGGCGACAAAAGGTTCTGCTGCGATCCTTGGTCGTCAGGATGTGGGGGAAATCGCTGTTGGTAAGCAGGCTGACTTGGCTTTTTTTAAATTAGATGAACTGCGCTTTTCAGGGAGTCACGACCCATTGGCGGCGCTTTTATTATGTGGCGCGCAAAAAGCTGATCGGGTGATGATTGCAGGGAAGTGGACGGTAGAAAATGGCCATGCTGTTGGTATTGATCGTAAGCAGTTAATGGCGGAGCATTCTGCTCATAGCCACCGTTTAGCCGATAAGTTGTTGGCTAAATCTTCCACTCATTAACATCTTACTTGCTAATGAAAGAGAAAACAGAATAAAAAGCGCCCAGTTGAAGTAGGCGCTTTTTACTATAAAACGTTATAAAGCTTAGATATTAGGCATCTTTCAAACTTTTCATATCAATGATAAAACGGTATTTCACATCGCCTTTTTTCATACGTTGATAAGCTTCATTAATGTCTTGGATGTTGATCATCTCCGCATCACACTCGATATTGTGTTCCGCACAGAAATTCAACATTTCTTGTGTTTCGGCGATTCCACCAATTAACGACCCCGTAAGGATACGTCGCTTCATGACCAAGTTTCCAGCATGAACTGGTGGTTCAACAGGTTCAATAAGACCGACAAGAATGTGTGTACCGTCGACTTTTAAAACACTAAGATAAGGGTTGAGATCGTGCTGTACTGGGATGGTATCCAGCAAATAGTCAAACGTCATCGCAGCGGCTTTCATTTGAGCTTCGTCGGTTGACACGATGACGTGATCGGCTCCTTGTCTTTTTGCTTCGGCGATTTTGCTTTCAGAGCGAGTGAAAATGGTGACTTCAGCACCGAAAGCTTTGGCAAATTTCACGCCCATATGACCTAAACCACCCATACCTAAGACGCCTACTTTATCCCCTGCTTTGATGCCATTATGACGAAGTGGTGAGTAAGTGGTGATGCCTGCGCATAATAAAGGGGCTGCTTTACTCAGTTCTAAAGTTTCTGGAATGGAGAGAACGAACTTTTCACGTACCACGATGTGGTCAGAATAGCCGCCATAAGTGAGTGTGCCATCAATCAGATCATGACCACCGTAGGTGCCCACAGCGCCATTGTCACAATATTGTTCTAAGTCTGCGGCACAATGGGCGCAGTGCTGACAAGAATCGACCATACAGCCTACCCCAACAATGTCCCCTATTTTATATTGGCTCACTTTATTGCCGACTGCCGTGACTTTGCCGATGATCTCATGACCAGGTACAACGGGGTATTCACTTGGCCCCCAATCACTTTCGACGGTATGGATGTCTGAGTGACAAACACCGCAGTAAAGAATATCAATATTCACATCGTCTTCACGTAATGTGCGTCGTTCAAAAGTAAAAGGTGCTAAAGGTGTTGTTGCGGATGTCGCAGCGTAAGCTTTTGCTTGACTCATTACCTAACTCCTAATCTGTAAGTGTATGTCTTAATGTGCTCTCAGTGTAGGGTATATAGAGGAGATTATTGTTATACAATTCTGGTAGTATTTTGCCTATTCCTCCAAAAAGGCTGAACTCTTTATTTCCTACACAATATTTGCCCGATATCTTATATAAGTGACTCTAAATGATGATAACGCCAGAAAAACAGAGCAGTTTAGTGGATCTACTGCGACCTATCGCCTCTTTAGAAGGCATCAGAAGCAGTCTTATTGATCAGGTGCGTTTGATAAAATGCTCTAGAACGATTCCTCGTAGCCCGCTGATGTATCAACCCAGTTTGACCATCATTGCACAAGGGAAAAAAGTGGGATATTTAGGAGAGCGAGAGATTCATTACAATTCGGGACATTACTTGGTACAAACCCTGCCTTTGCCTTTTGAATGCGAAACCTTTGCTACCGCAGATGAACCGTTATTAGGTTTATCCATTCTTATTGACCCGTCTATGTTAGCGGAACTGGTAGCGGATCCCGTGGAAATCGACCCTAATAAAAATACTTCCTGTTCTCCTATGGCGTCTGTGGCCATGAGTAGTGGAATGCAAGAAGCCGTTATACGGCTTGTGCGTGCACTACACGATGAAATCACGGCAAAAATGATGGGAACTGGCCGAGTGCGAGAAGTGATCTTTGAAGCGTTACAAAGCTCTCAAGGGGACGCCATTCGGGCACTGGTGGCCAATCAAGGACTGTTTTCTCGTATTGTGTTGGCGCTTAAGCAAATGCATACCGAGCTAGATCAGGAAATACGGGTTGAGCAATTGGCAGAGAATGCCAATATGAGTGCGTCGAGTTTTCACCACCATTTTAAAAGCATTACGGGTTCTTCCCCTTTGCAATACTTAAAGCGTTTACGTCTTTTAAAGGCGCAAATGTTGTTAAATCAAGGGTTATTGAGCGTTGGACTGGTGTCTTTCGAGGTGGGCTATAAAAGCGTCCAGCAATTTAGCCGCGATTATAAACGCTACTTTGGTGTGTCTCCTACCAAAGACAAATTAAGAGAAAATGCAGTGGTATAAAAACAATAGGAGTCGATCGGATTCTTAATGTCTGCATTAACTTTCTTGAATTTAATAGACGAGTGGTCTAAATTAATGCCTATCATATACCATTGTTAGGAATAAGAATGTGCTCAACACCCTAGATGAACCAAAATTCAGTACCGACTTAGTAAACAAGCCTCGTCGTGGGAGGCCTAAAAAGTCACCATCAGGCGCCCAGGATACCCGGGAGGCTTTGCTACGTGCTGGTATGTTGATATTGACCGAATCTGGTTTTACCCGCAGTGGTATTGAGCCAATTCTAAAATCGATTGGTGTCCCCAAGGGTTCTTTTTACCACTACTTCTCCAGTAAAGAGGCCTTTGGATTGGCCGTTTTAGAGCGTTATCGACGCTATTTTGAAGCGAAATTAGATGGCTTTTTACTGGATGAGGCATTCTCTCCGCTGGAACGATTACAACGTTTCGCTAAGGATGCTCAGGATGGCATTGTCCGTCATGAATTTAAGCGTGGCTGTTTAGTGGGGAATTTGGAACAAGAATCTAGCCTATTGTCTGAGTTGTTTCGAGAACAATTGCAAGCGACCTATCAAAGCTGGCAGGCAAGAGTGGCTGGGTGCTTATTAGAAAGTCAAAAGCAAGGTGAAATTGATTTGCAAATCAGTGTTGAACAGGTATCTCAAGCATTTTGGATTGGCTGGGAAGGTGCGGTTCATCGGGCTAGGTTGATAAAAAGCATTCAACCCTTGAACCTGTTTATGGCGTTTTTTATCCAAGCAATTCAATCTAAAACGTATTAAAAATACCAACCAAGTATCAATACTTGGTTTTTTTGTTATTTAATTAGACGATCAGTCTAAATTTGGAGGGTTTATGTTTAAAGGTTTATTGATCACGCAAGAAGACAAAAAAAACTTGGCATCCGTTGTTGAGTTAAATGAAGATCAGTTACCCGAGGGTGATGTCCTAGTCGATGTGCATTACAGTACGATAAATTATAAAGACGGTATGGCGATCACCGGAAAGGGTCCCATTATCCGTTCCTTTCCAATGGTGCCGGGGATTGATCTGGTTGGACAAGTTATGAAAAGCGATTCTCCGCGCTTTTCCAAAGGGGATTTTGTCATTCTCAATGGTTTTGGTGTGGGTGAAAAACATTGGGGAGGTCTATCAGAAAGAGCCCGTCTAAAAAGTGACTGGTTGATTCCACTTCCTAAGACCATTGAAGCCAAACACGCTATGGCCATTGGTACGGCTGGTTACACTGCCATGCTGTCAGTACTCGCGTTGGAAAAACAAGGGGTAACGCCGGAGTCTGGTGAGGTTTTAGTTACTGGCGCAAATGGTGGGGTTGGCAGCTTTGCTATTCGTCTATTAAGTCGTTTGGGGTATAAGGTAGTAGCGTCCACAGGTCGAATGGCAGAAAGTGACTATCTAAGAAGCTTAGGTGCGAATGAAATCATTGATCGGGATTATCTGTCTGAACTCGGAAAGCCGCTGCAAAAAGAACGTTGGGCTGGGGCGATTGATTGTGTTGGCAGTCATACTCTAGTGAACGTTTGTGCCAGTACCCAATATGGTGGTGTGGTAACTGCCTGTGGCCTTGCTCAAGGGATGGATTTTCCTGCTTCGGTCGCTCCGTTTATTTTACGCGGCATTAAATTAATCGGCATTGATAGTGTCATGCGTCCACTTGAAGATCGTATCGAGGCATGGGAGCGTTTGGGCGAACTATTAAAACCGGAAGACTTCGCGACAATCAGCCATGAGATTACCCTTGATGACGTGATTGAAACGGCCCATGCTCTAATGAATGGTACTGTTCGTGGCCGTGTTGTTGTCAATATGAAACCTTAGTCTTAAGTGTGGTATCACCCTATCCTATTGAGCCGCTCTAACTGGAGCGGCAGGATACGCCCGTCCTATTGTGGTTGCTTTGACGTTGAACCACCTAGATAAGGAATGAGAGCAGGCGCAAGCCTGTTCTTTTTTTACGGCTTTTTTACGCGCGGTTTTTGCTTTCCTTTGATAGAGTTCGCTTGTGCTTGTACATCCCATTTATTTTGTATGAAAGTGATGCTTAAGCCCTGTAGAAAATTGTTTAACGAAAGCGGTTCCGATGAGCATCAAATTATCTCGACTTTCTCCATTTTATCTAGCCACGCTGTCTGTATGCTGCGCAGTGTTGATCAGTTATGGTTTGGGGATCTGGATTGGCTCCAGTACCGTAGTGTTGCTGATTTTGCAATTATCCGTCGTTGTGGTGGCTTTTTTATGTCGCCCTCGCTGGGTGTATATCGTAGCGTTATTAGAAGCCCTGTATTTTAACTTTCTGTTTACCGTGCCTCGCTATTCATTTGAGATGTTTAATGGCGATGACATCATCAACCTTTTGGTCTTTTTATTGGTGGCGGTGGTGACCAGCCAGTTGTCCGACCTTTATCAGCATCAGCAGAATCAATTAAAACAAGAGCAGCTACGCAACAGTATTTTATTGTCAGTTTCCCATGATCTACGCACCCCCCTATCCGCCATTATCGGTACGTTGAGTACCTTAAAAGAGTACATGGGCAAATTATCTTCTAAACAAAAAGAAGAGCTATTAGAAAGCGCAATGGTGGAGAGTCATCGTCTTCATCAATATATAGAGAACCTGCTACAGGTGACCAAACTACAACATGGGGTGGTGGTTCCTAAAAAATCGCAACAGTCTATCGTTCATATTATTCATTTGGTGATCGACCGATTTACTCAGCAAAAGTCGCGCCTAGTACTGCAAACCCAAGACAACCTGCCGCTGGTAAATGTGAGTTCATCATTGATTCAGCAAGCCATTTTTAATGTGATTGATAACGCCTTGCGTTATTCGCCAAATGACAAATGCGTGACCATTAGTGTACGAGTATCGCAAGCGAATGCTCAAGTCATTGTGGACATACAAGATGAAGGGGTAGGCATTCGCCAAGATCAAGCGGAATCCATTTTTGAATTATTTTACTCCCAGAATTCTCTGAAACGCAGCGACAGTGGTACAGGGCTTGGTTTAGCGGTAGCAAAGGGCATTCTTAGTGCGCATGGCGGGACGATTCAAGCCATTCCTTTAGTGAAGGGGTGTTTGATTCGTATTGGCTTACCCTCTGTTACTGAAGTTCATTATGGATGACCTACAGGAGGCCATATGAGGCAGGAGAGAAAAGCATGATGGCTTATAGAGTGTTAGTGGTTGATGATGAGCCACAAATTCACACTTTTATTCGTATCTCCTTGGAGGCAGAAGGGTTTGATTATTATGGTGCCGACTCGATTGTCATGGCCAAGTCCTCTATTGAAGCCCATGTTCCGCATTTGATTGTTCTGGATCTGGGGTTACCCGATGGCGATGGTGCGGATTTGGTGTCCGATATCAGAGCCACCAGCCATGTACCGATTCTGATTTTAACCGCTCGGGACGAAGAAGATGAAAAAATTCGTCTACTGGAAGCGGGGGCAAATGATTACTTAAGTAAGCCGTTTGGTATCCGTGAATTGATTGCCAGAGTAAAGGTATTAGTAAGAGATTTAGTGAATACTCACCAACCTCTTGATGACTTAATTACTGGTGATATTCATTTAAAAATCAGCACTAATCAGGCGTGGTTCCAAGGTGAAACTTTAGCGTTAACCAAAAAAGAATTTGCTTTTTTAAGCTTGCTGATGGCAACGCCTGGCAAATTGGTTATGCAAGACGTGTTACTGGCTACGATCTGGGGAGAAACCCATAAGCGAGACTCACATTATCTACGTATTTTGGTGAGTCAATTACGTAAAAAGTTGAATGATAGTGCCGATGATCAGCGCCTTATTAAGACTGAAACGGGTCTGGGATACCGTTTGTTATCGACGCATCCGTCGAGTGAATCGCTCAGTGATCAATAAAAATAACGTGTGAATAGAAGGTAGTGATTGATATGGCACATTTTACCGTGATTGGTTTAGGGCGATTTGGTATTGCAGCCAGTATGGAGCTGATTTATTTGGGTCACACCGTTACAGGGGTGGACAGAGATGCAAAAGTCGCAGAAAAAAACGTTGAAGATTTTACCCAATTACTGATTTGTGATTCCACCGATGAGAATGCGTTAAAAGAATTGGATCTTGCCAACAGTGATGCGGTATTGGTGGCCATTGGTGAAGACATGGAATCCAGTTTGCTCTGTACCTTAGCATTGAAAAAATTGGGGGTGAAGGAAATTTGGGTAAAAGCCAATAGCCGCGCCCATCATACCATTGTTTCTAAACTTGGCGTGTCACGCATCATCCATCCAGAAGAGGAAATGGGGGTGCGGGTTGCCCAAGCGCTTAATTACCCTATGGTAAACGATTACCTTTCGATTGGTCATGGGCTGTATGTGGTGGAAATTCACATTAAGCAGCCATTAGATGGATGTCATTTGGGGGAGCTGCTAGGGCCCTCTAAAGGCAAAGTGGATGCCGTGATGGTGAAACGTGAGCAAGAGACGTTTTTACAGTTAGACCAAGACTTTGAGATCAAAGCCAGCGATATCCTTTTATTATCGGGTACGCGTGATGCGCTGAAGTGCTTAGCGCCGAGGTTGTCTTGATATGATGTGGGATCCCTCTGTCGCACCGATTGAAAGACACCCAAAAGGGGCTAAGAAAATCATGGCTGCCCCACCTTTGATTTTGTGTGGCGGCTTTTTGTTACTGATCATCTTAGGCACCTTCTTGCTTAAGTTACCGATTGCCACGGTACACCCGATCTCTTGGGTACACAGTTTATTTACTGCTACCTCAGCGGTGACCGTGACAGGATTGTCTGTTGAAGACACAGGAACCGTTTTTACCACCTTTGGACAAGTCACCATCGCCCTTTTGATTCAATGTGGCGGTCTTGGCTTAATGACTTTTGCCATCGTGACGCTGGTGGCGTTAGGTGGCCGTATTGGTTTCTTACAGCGTACGGTGGCCATTGAGGCGTTTAACCATACCGATGCCTCGACCATTGTCTCAACGGCTAAATCGGTGTTGTTATTTTCTTTTGTGGTCGAATTCATTGGCATGGTGATTTTAGCCGTGCACTGGAGTGATTCACTTGGTTGGAAAACCAGTTTGTTTTATGGCTTCTTCTATACCATCAGTGCGTTTAATAACGCCGGTTTTGCGCTGAGTGCCAATAGTCTTATTCCCTATGTGTCCGATCCTGTGGTGAATTTCACCATTAGTGGTTTATTCATTATTGGCGGATTAGGGTTTTCTGTTTGGATTGATTTAATGAGAAACCGTCGTTGGTCGAAATTATCCACCTACAGCAAAATGATGATCTCTGGCACCATCATTATTAATGGGGTGGCGGTGCTGGCTATCTATTTTATCGAATACAACAACCCGCATACGTTAGGGCCATTAAGCGAAAGCGGCAAGTGGTTAGCATCCTGGTTTCAAGCGGTGACGCCGCGCACCGCAGGCTTTAATACCTTGCCAATTAATCAATTACGAGACGCGACCACGGCGCTGATGCTGGTGCTTATGTTCATTGGCGGCGGCTCCTTGAGTACCGCCAGTGGCATTAAAGTTGTGACTTTTATGCTCTTGGTTTATGCCACCTATGGGTATTTAAGACGAGATGAAGAAGTTAACGTTTTCAAACGTGAAATTCCCAAAGAAGTGATCAGCAAAGCTCTGGCCCTAGCGATGATTTCCATTGGTGTGACTTGGCTTGCCATCTTTGGCTTACTACTAAGTGAAAAGAACGCACCGATGATCGATGTGGTGTTTGAAGCGGTATCGGCGCTAGGAACCGTTGGCTTATCGAGGGGATTAACGGGCTCATTAAATGATACCGGTGAGTTTATTATTATCTTTTTAATGTTTATTGGCCGTTTAGGGCCGCTAACATTAGCCTACTTTTTAGCCAGCCCAAGAAGAAAAAAAGTTCGCTACCCGAAAGCAAAAATGACCGTGGGATAGGAAGTATTACACTATTTATTGTAGATCATTTATATGCTGTACTAGATGATCGATAAATGATCTGCATTTAAGACGAACGCGGTGGTCTCCTGTAAAAACAACACTGATATCCTGTTTAGGAAGACTCCAGTCTGGAAATAAATGAACAAAATCCCCGTCTGTTAATTCTTTTTTGATTATCCATTCGGGTAATATGGCGATACCAAGGTTGGATTTCACCATAGACTTTATAGATATTGATGAATTAGTACTAAACTTTGCGGTGGCATTCACTTTGAACTCATGATTATCTTTATTATGAAAAGTCCATTGTGTCGGATTTTTTAGATTACTGTTAGCAATCCAGTGAGCTGAGTTAACATCCTCTAATGAAGTAAGAGGGTTTTTTAGTAGCCACTGTGAAGAGGCCACCATAATAATATTATAATGGGCGATCTTTCGACTTTTTAAAGACGAATCATTCAATGTACCCAACCTAACCGCTAAATCAATCTGTTCATTGACTAATTTATTTAATGAAGAATCTGCATGAAAACTAATAGTAATATCTGGGTGAGATTGACAGAAATCAGCAATAATAGGTATTAAGAACACCTCTCCAAATTCGACAGTGGAAGAAATTCTTAAATTTCCAGTGAGAGAATGATGCTTTTCAACAACATTTTCTAATGATGTCTGAATATTTGAAAATGTCTCTTTAAAATCGTTATAGAGTAATTCACCCGCTTCAGTCATCACAAAGCCTCTGGAGTTTCTGATTAATAATGGAACTTTCAGAGAGTCTTCTAAGGATTTGATATGGATGCTGACCATCGCTTTGCTGATGAATAGTCGATCCGCCGCTTTGGAGAATGAGCCACTTTCAACGACAGTGATGAAAATATGGATACGTTTTAGATTGTTAAACATTCATTGTTAAATCTCATTAAACTTAGCGTTTAGTCTAAACCGCTCGTCACCCTCCGTCAAACTCTATAGTATTCCGGCCATAACATTTTGTCAGAGGTTGCTCATGGCTTATCGCTACCGAATTGCTCTCATTTTTTTGATCGGTTTTTTTATTGACTGTATAAATATCTTTATGTCAGCAATTTCTCTTCCTGATATTGCCAGAGAATTATCTGTATCAGCGTCTAGTATTGTTTGGGTTGCAAATAGTTATATTCTTGGCCTGACACTGATTATTCCTATTAGTAATTGGTTAGCCAGTCAATTCAGCGCTCGATTAACCATTGTGGCATCCATGCTTATATTTTCATTGGGTGCATTATTATCTGGTACAGCAAATGAGTTTTATTCTTTAGTCACCTTTCGTTTTATTCAAGGCGTGGGTGGTGGACTGCTTATTCCCGTTGGTCAAGCTCTCACCTTTAATTTATTTAAAAATAAAGAACGAGCAAAAATATCAACACTTGTTATGGCAGTCGCTTTGATTGCTCCCGCTATCTCACCGACTATTGGTGGTATCATTGTTGACCATGCTTCTTGGCGTTGGGTATTTCTATGTAATATTCCCTTTAGTTTATTAACAGCGTTATTGGCCCTACTATGGATTCGCTCTGAGGACACGAAGGTAAAACGCCCTGACCTAAAGGGACTAATGTTGGTTAGTATTTCATTGGCCACAATACTCATAGGACTTTCTCTTTATGCCGATGCTGGTTCAAAACTGAAGTCATTATTGTTTCTTATCATCGGCTTTGTTTTTGCTATGGCTTACTTGAAGTACTATCAGGATAAGTCTGACCCCATTCTTGATCTCAAAATGCTGCATAATATTCATATGCGATTTTCTGTGCTGATTTACCATGCGGTTCCTGGTGTCTTCACAGGAGTGAACCTATTAAGTATATTTTTTCTTCAAGATGAGCTGGGTTGGTCGGCGGAGCAAACTGGATCATTGATGATACTTTATGCGACAGGGTCATTTTTTGCCATGGTAATGGGTGGCCGACTCTATAATCGTATTGGTGCACAGCCATTATTTCTATCTGGTTTATTATTACACTCCTCTGGGATCGCGGTTCTCTCTTTAGCGGGAAATACTCTCACACTGCCATTATTGATTATCGCCTACCTATTGATGGGCATGGGAGGAGGAATAAGTGCCAATACAGCCCAGACAACGGCGATGATGGATTTTGACGAAGAGCAACTTACTCGAGCCAGTACTATCTGGAATCTGAATCGTCAGATGTCCTTCAGTATCGGTGCTGCTTTTTTCACTTTAGTTTTTAACTTGTTGCAACGGTACACCACGGATATGTCAGCCTACCAACTGACATTTTTAATAGCCTCAGTTGTTGGGCTCAGTCCCTTGCTACTGATTAAAAAACTCACCCAGAAAAAGGACTCGTTATGGTATCCGAAAGAGAGTTAGTCGCGCATCACAGTGTTATCGAGCTCCATCAATGGATTCAAGATGTATTTACTGGTGATTCAAAGCACCCTATGTCTCTAGAAAAACTACTGAATAGCTTCAGCCCGACTTTTTCCATGGTCCCAGTTTCTGGGAATCTTGTCGGTCTACAACAGGTTGAAGCGCTATTTCGACAGAACATAGGAAGTCGCCCATCCTTGTCCATTACAATTGAGCAATGTGAAACGCTATTAGCAACACAAGACAGCATTGTTATACGCTATCGTGAAATACATCAGGAAGAAGACAAAGGTTCTTCTCGCTGGTCCGTAGTGATTATTGATATGCATAGCGGTAATCCGCTATGGCGATATCTACAAGAAACGGCTGAGGCGTTGTAAAGACTGAGTCTATTTGCCGCACGTCTAAAACAGTCGTTTTGACAGCCCGAAAGCCAAAGTAACAGTAGGCTAAGTAACCAGCATTGTTATACGCTATCGTGAAATACATCAGGAAGAAGACAAAGGTTCTTCTCGCTGGTCCGTAGTGATTATTGATATGCATAGCGGTAATCCGCTATGGCGATATCTACAAGAAACGGCTGAGGCGTTGTAAAGACTGAGTCTATTTGCCGCACGTCTAAAACAGTCGTTTTGACAGCCCGAAAGCCAAAGTAACAGTAGGCTAAGTAACCTACCCAATAGGTACAGTCTAATGGACTGCACTATTGGGTTTTAGGGGAGCTTTATTTTGCTGTGTTCTTTTTCGGTGGCGTTGCGGAGGGTAAATCGCTCACATTCCAGCCGCCGCCTAGAGCGACGATCAATTTTACGCTGTTGATGAGCTGAGATTTGATGATATTCAATTCATTCTGTTGTTGGCTCAGGCTGGTGGCTTCTGTCGTCGCGACATTTAAGTAATCGATCATGCCGGAGTTAAATTGATTATAGGTCACCCTCGCAGACTCTCTGGCGGATGCGGTGGCTTGTTTTTGCACGGCCATTTCCTCGTTTAGCCCGTGTATAGCCACCAGATAATCCTCTACTTCTTGGAAGGCACTCAGTACGGTTTGTCGATAATTGGCGACACTGGCGTTATAAGCGGCTTTTGCTTGGCGAACTTTTGCTTTCGTGGCCCCAAAGTCGAAGATATTGCCACTCAGAGAAGGCCCAATCGACCAAACTCTTGAAGGCAATTCGAACAGGTCACTCAAGGTGGAGTTTTCAACCCCTGCGCTGGCTGACAAGGTTAAATCAGGATAATACCCGGCAATGGCAACGCCGACGGCGGCGTTCGCAGCGGCCACATTACGCTCTGCATAGGCAATATCGGGTCGACGTTGTAACAACGCAGAGGGAAGCTCGGTAGGGATCTTGGGCAAATGATAGGTCAACGGCTCAGCAGGCAGTGAAAATGCTGCAGGTGGTTTGCCAATTAATACCGCAATGGCGTGTTCATACTGAGCCCGCTGCCATTTGAGATTAATCATAGAAACCCGAGTGGTGTGTAATTGGGTTTGCGCTTGAGCCAAAGAGGAACGGGAAATGTTCCCTGCTTTGTATTGATTGTTAACGACTTTTAGGTATTGGGTATAGTTTTTTATATTGCGTTGATAAAGTGCGATTTGCTCATCCATCACCCGCAATTGAAAATAATCTTGCGCCAAACTGGATTGCGCACTGAGGGTCGCATTGGCCAGTTGGGCGGCACTTGCCATGGCGCTGGCACGATCCTCTTCCCGAGTGCGGCGTAATTTTCCCCATAGATCCAACTCCCAGCTGGCACTGCCCTTCGCAGAAAAGCTATTACTGGTTTGGTTTTGTGTACCAGAACGTGTTGCGCCCGCTGAACCATTGATCGATGGATACAGATTGGCGCCTGCTTGTTCTGCAACGGCTTTGGCTTTTTCGTACTGAGCTGCATATTCGGCGACGTTTTGGTTGTTTATCTGTACTTGGGCGAGCAATTTAGACAACACTGGGTCTTGATAGACTTTCCACCAACTTCCTTTAGGCTCTTGGTCTAGTGGTGTTGCTTTTTGCCAACCTTTAGCTTCTTTAAATGATGGGCTTTGTGGGACGCTTGGTCGTTTATAATCCGGCCCAACCACCGCACAGCCACTGAGTATCGTCGCGAATAGACTGATACACACACATTGAATGATTCGATTATTCATCATGATCCATTTTCATCATTGGTTAGAGAGGAACCGCTAGCAGACCAGTCTTCTTTACGAATATAACGTTGCCAAAATCGCCGAGTCCCTTGGCTAATTTTTTCCATATAGAGATAGACCACAGGGGTGGTATACAAGGTCAGCAACTGACTGACAACTAAACCACCACAGATCGCAATGCCTAACGGACTGCGTAAATCGGCATCGCCGCCTTGTCCAACGGCCATTGGTAAGGCACCAAAAAACGCGGCAAACGATGTCATTAAAATCGGTCGAAAACGTTTTAGGCAGGCTTCTCTAATGGCCTGTTCTGCAGACATCCCCAGCTTTCGTTGGGCATCTAATGCAAAATCTATCATCATAATGGCGTTCTTTTTCACAATACCAATCAACAGCAAAATACCAATCAAGGCGACAATGGTCAGCTGTGTATGAGTGATTTGCATGAGTAGCAAAGCACCAAGTCCTGCGGACGGTAAGGTGGATAAAATGGTGAGTGGATGAGCAAAGCTTTCATAGAGTATGCCGAGGACAAGATACACCGTAATGAGTGCTGCCAAGATTAACCAAGGAATATTGTTGGCAAAATGGATTGAAAATTTAGCATTCCCTGCGTAGTTCGCCACAATGCTGCTTGGCATGGCTAATTTGGCTATTTCCAGTTTAATGGCTTGTTGTGCCTGTTCTAACGTGACTCCATCCGCCGTATTAAACGCGATGGTAACCGTGGCGGACAGATCTTGGTGTGAGACGGATAAAGCCGCGTTTCCGCTTTCCAGCGTGGTAAATGCGCTTATAGGGACAATATTGCCCTTATTTGTCACGATGCTCATGGATTTTAAAACATCACTGTTGCTGGTGTAATCCTTGGTTAACCCCATGACGACATGATATTGGTTTGTGTCTTGGTACATGGTGGCAATCTGGCGTTGGCTAAACGCATTATTTAATAGGGTATCCAAATCTTTGACCGAGACACCAAGGCGTTTCGCCGCATCGCGGTTAATAACGATGCGAACTTCTTGGCCACCCTCTTCTAAATCCGAATCGACCCCACTGAGCTCGGGTAAATGACTTAATGCCGTTTGGACTTTGGGCGCCCATTTGCGCAGTAGGTTTAAATCGCCTGATTGTAAGCTCAGTTGATAACTCGCATTGGCACTGCGTCCGCTAACATGAAGATCACTGGCGGCCCGTAAAAATAGCCTCCCTCCTGCCATGTTTTGAGATTTTTGGTACAGACGATTCGCGACTTGGGCGGCGGTTGCCTGTCGTTCGTTAAGTGGCTTGAGTAGCACGAAAAAGCGACCTAAATTTTGGCCACCACGGCGCGAACTAGTGATAGCGCTCATCACGCTGGCAACGGCGGGGTCGGAGAGAATCATCTTAGTATATTGGCGTAGTCTGGGTTCCATGGCGTCAAAGGAGGTATTTTGATCCGCGCGTAAGGCGCCAAATAGCACGCCAGTGTCTTGCTCTGGAAAGAAGCCCTTTTGAATAGTGCCGTACAAATGGAAATTCAATGCAATGGTTGCGATCAAGGTCAACAGGGTGATGCGCTTGTGTCTGAGGACAATATCCAACGATACTTTATAGCCTCTATTGAGCCAGTCGAAGGCGTTTTCAATTCCAATATAAAAGCGGTTTTTAGGACGGTTTTGTGTGTGGTGACGTAACAAGCGTGAGCACAACATGGGCGTGAGTGTCACGGAGACCAGCATTGAGAT
Source organism: Marinomonas sp. 63XJN7_7_ISO-PGPR-S23-202 (assembly GCF_056173505.1). NCBI lineage: Bacteria > Pseudomonadati > Pseudomonadota > Gammaproteobacteria > Oceanospirillales > Oceanospirillaceae > Marinomonas > Marinomonas sp. 63XJN7_7_ISO-PGPR-S23-202. Next base: position 5,176,776 of record NZ_CM149677.1, read on the forward strand.
CAACAGTGACACCGTCAAGGTGACGGCGAATTCTCGAAGTAGCTGACCAATAATATCGCCCATAAAGAGCAATGGAATAAACACCGCCACCAAAGAGACGGTCATCGCGAGCACGGTAAAGCCGACTTCCTTTGCACCTCGCAACGAGGCTCTGACAGGCCCATAGCCCTCTTCCAAGTGTCGGGATATATTCTCCAACACCACAATGGCATCGTCCACGACGAAGCCTGTGGAGACGATAAGAGCCATCAATGAAAAATTATCTAAACTGTACCCAAGCAGGTACATCACGGCAAAGGTTCCCAATAAAGACACAGGTAATGCCATCGCCGGAATAAATAAGGCTCGGCCATTACGTAAAAAGACGAATACCACCGCGATGACTAGGGCCATGGCAATCAGTAAGGTGCGTTCCGTTTCATGCAAGGCGGAACGTATCATAGGAGAACGGTCTAAAGTAATGTGCAATTGCGCACCGGTTGGAAGCAGCTTTTTAAATACGGGCATTTGCGCTTTGATGCCATCAATGGTGGATAGCATGTTCTTGCCGGAAGCGAGGGTGACACGAATATTCACCGAAGGCTGATTATTGTAGTAGGCGACGTTGTACGGGTTTTCTACCCCTTCTTTCACCTCAGCAACATCGGATAAATGGATGGCGGCCCCATTTTGATAGTGGATAACGATGTTTTTAAACGCCTTGGCATGCAGCAATTGGCTATTGCTATTGACCATTAAGGTGTGTTTATCGCTTTGAATCACGCCCTTGGGTCCATGGTTGGTCGCAGCCACAATGGCTTTACGAACAGCATCCAAGGAAATGCCATAATGGGTCAAGGCTTGTGGGTGGAGACTGATGCGCACCGCTGGCGAAGAACTGCCTGATAGCGTTACCTCTCCTACACCATCGACTTGCGCGATCCGAGGTTCTAACTGATTGGTAGCAAAATCATACATGACACTGGCAGGAATCGATTTTGAGGTCAGTGACATCATTAAAATAGGCGCTGCCGCCGGATTGATTTTTCGATAGGTCGGCAAGGAGGTCATAGCGCTGGGTAATAGGCTTTGAGAGGCATTGATGGCCGCTTGGACATCCCTTGCGGCGCCATTAATATTACGTTTACCGTCAAACACAAGCACGATAGAGGTCGAGCCTAACGCACTGGATGAGGTCATCTCATTGACCCCTGAAATTTGCCCTAATGCTCGCTCCAATGGCGTGGCAACCGTTGCAGCCATGGTTTCCGGGCTAGCACCGGAGACATGGGCATTAACCACAATAATTGGAATTGATATAGCGGGCAGACTGGATACAGGCAACCATTGAAAGCCTAAAATGCCCAGTAACATCAATGCCATGGTGATTAACCATGTTGCCACTGGGCGAAAAATAAACGTTTTTGAAAGGTTCATCGCTGCGCTCGTTGTCGACGACGTCTTAAGAGTCGATCAAAGAACAGGTAGATGACGGGGGTAGAAAATAATGTCAGTAATTGACTTAAAATCAGTCCCCCAACGATAACCAACCCCATTGGCTGGCGTAGCTCTGCCCCCGAGCCCTGGGCTAACATTAATGGTAAGGCGCCAAATAAGGCCGCCATAGTCGTCATTAAAATGGGGCGAAAACGCAATAAACAGGCTTGATGAATGGCGTCACGAGGGCTCAGATGCTGTGTTTTTTCTGCTTCCAAGGCAAAATCGATCATCATAATGGCGTTCTTCTTCACAATACCGATCAGCAAGATGACGCCGATTAAGGCGATCAAACTGAATTCCGTCCCATTCATCAATAAAGCCAAAAAGGCACCGACAGCGGCTGTCGGCAGTGTGGATAGAATGGTGATCGGATGGATAAAACTCTCATAAAGAATGCCCAGTACCACATACATGGTCAGCAAAGAGGCGAGAATCAGCCATAAGGTATTTTTCGTCGAGTGACTAAAAGCTGCGGCGGAACCTTGGTATTTTAGGGTAATGCTGTTGGGCAGTTTTATCTGGCGAATGGTGTTACTTATGACTTGCTGGGCTTGTTCTATGGAATAACCATCGGCCACATCGAACGACAGAGTAACCGCTGGAATCTGGTCAAGCCGAGCTTTCATTAATGAGCCTGTTCTTTGGCTGATTGTGGCCACATCGGTTAACCGGACCATGGGGGTAGCCCCAGAACCTGTGGTGGATTTACCGGCCAGGTAAATATCATTCAAGGTCGAGACGGCTTGATCTTTATTGGCCGGTACTTCCAAGACAACACGGTATTGGTTGGATTGGGTAAAGATCGTTGAAATCAGACGTTGTCCAAACGCGTTATATAAGGCCGTGTCCACATCGGCGACGGTGATGCCATAGCGTGCCGCCACATCACGATGGATGGTGACATAACTCACGAGACCTTGGTCTTGTAAGTTGCTGACAACCTTGGTTAAAGCGGGTTGCTCTTTTAAAGCATCGACCAATTTTGGTGTCCAAGTAGCCAGTTGTCGACTGTCCGTATCGTCCAGCGTCATTTGATATTGGCTGGGGGTGACCTGATCGTCCACGGTTAAATCTTGTTGTGATTGCAAATACAGTTCTATGCCTGGTATATCGGCGACTTCTTGATACAGTCGTTTAATAATGGCTGGGGCGCGGTCACTACGCTCATCAAAGGGTTTTAAGTTAATCTGTAACCTTCCTTGGTTTAAGGTTTCATTCTGTCCGTCTACACCAATACTGGAAGTAATGCTTTGTATATCAGGGTCTTTTAACAGCCGCTTGACGACTCTTTCTTGCCGCTTACCCATTTCCGTAAAAGAGACGCTATCCGAGGCGATGGTAATGCCTCGTATCGTGCCAGTATCCTGATCGGGGAAAAAGCCCTTGGGGAGGGCAACGTAGAGCCCTATAGTGAGCAGCAAGATACCTACAATCGCCAATAAAGCGGTTGTTTGATGGTTTAACACCTTGGTTAAGTAGCCATTGTAAATAGAGACAACATGATCAAAGACTTGCCCACCCTTTTTATAGAAACGGCTTTGCTTTTCTTCTGGTATGCGGCGCAGCAAATAAGCACACAGCATGGGGGTTAAGGTCAAAGAAACGATCATCGATACCAAGATAGAGACCGACAAGGTGATGGCAAATTCACGGAACAGTCGGCCGACTACATCGCTCATAAAAAGTAGCGGAATCAGTACGGCAATTAGAGAAAAGGTTAATGAAATAATCGTAAAGGCGATTTGCTTCGAGCCTTTGAGCGCGGCTTGAAAGGGGGACTCACCTTCTTCTAGGTGTCGTGAAATATTCTCCACCACCACAATGGCATCATCGATAACAAAGCCCGTTGCGATAGTCAGAGCCATCAAGCTTAAATTGTTAACACTAAAGCCTGCCAAATACATGACGCCAAAGGTACCAATTAACGACAAAGGTACCGCAATACTGGGAATCAATGTGGCCGCGAGATTGCGCAAGAACAAAAAGGTCACCATCACCACCAAAGCAATGGACAACATTAACTCGAATGTCACGTCATGGATCGATGAGCGAATGGTTTGTGTGCGATCAGATAAAATCGACAGTTTAATGCTGCCAGGCAGCAATGCTTGCAGTGCTGGTAAGCGGCGTTTAATACTATCCACTACCTCGATGACATTGGCCCCTGGCTGACGTTTCACTTGAATAAGGATGGCGGGCTTACCATTTGCTGTGGCCGATATATATTGGTTTTCACTACCGGAAATGACCTTGGCAACGTCTTTTAAGCGCAGAGGAGCACCATTTTCGTATTTTAAAATGAGGTTAGCGTATTCATTGGCATCCCGTAATTGGTCATTGGCATCAATGCTGATGGAATGGTATTTGCCATTAAAGCCCCCTTTTGAGCCATTCACATTGCTGGCGTTAATCAGCGTGTAGATGTCTTCCAGTGTGAGCTGGTGAGCGGCTAAGGCTTTAGAATTGGCCTGAATACGAATCGCCGCTTGATGGCCACCTGCCAAGGTAACCAATCCGACTCCAGAGACTTGTGACAACTTAAGGGCCACTCGGGAATTAATCCAATCCTGTACCTTGGTTAATGGTAGCGTGTCGGAAGTGGCGGCAATCGTCAGTACGGAACCATCCGCAGGGTTCACTTTTTTGTAAGTAGGCGGATAGGGCAAATCTCTGGGTAAGAGAGCGTTGGCCGAGTTAATCGCCGCTTGGACTTCTTGCTCGGCCACATCCAAAGGTAGCGATAGGTTGAACTTTAACGTGATGAGCGAGGCGCCGCCTGAGCTGGTGGAATACATCTGGCTGAGACCGGACATTTCCCCTAGTTGGCGTTCTAAGGGCGCTGTCACTGAAATCGCCATCACCTCTGGGCTGGCACCTGGGTACAAGGTTTTGACTTGAATGGTGGGATAGTCTACTTCCGGCAATGCCGAAACCGGTAACAAGGTATACGCGAACAAGCCCGATAGTAACACCCCAACCATCAATAGGATGGTGGCAACCGGTCGCTCAATAAAGAGACGAGATGGGTTCATTGAGCGTCCTTGTTTGGTGCGATAATTTTTACTGTACTGCCATCTCTTAAATTATCGATGCTTGTTGTTACGACTTTATCACCCACTTTAATGCCAGATAAAATCACCACTCGATCCACGCCATCAACGGGCCCTGCTGTCACTATGTGCTTTTTCACCTTGTTATCAGGGCCAATGACGAATACAAAGTCGCCATTATCATTGAGTTGCAATGCCGCTTTAGGAATGACAATGGCGTGTTTTAGCTGTTTAACCTGTAAGCGAACATTCACAAACTGGTTGGGATAAAGGGCTTCCTTTGCATTGCTGAAAAGTGCTTTTAATTTGATTGTCCCTGTATCACTGTCAATGCTATTGCTGATGTTGGTCAGCTTGCCTGTTGCTAACTTCTTGGCACCTGTTTGGTCAAACAAAGTAACGGGAAACTCTTGGTGACGACGTAATCCTTGCAACACTTCTTGTAGATGTTGTTGAGGAATACTGAAGGTCGCGGCAATCGGATTGGTTTGCGTAATGGTGGTGATGGCGGTTGAATCACCGCTGATCAAGTTGCCTTGATCCACTTCTAACAGACCGATATAGCCGCTAATGGGGGCTTTAATTTTTGCGTACGCAATATTCAGTTTCGCTGACGTTATTTGCGCTTTAGCGGAGGCGACAATGCCTTCATATTGGCCAACCGTGGCCATTTGTTCTTGTACATCTTGTACCGAAATAGAATTTTCTTTAGCGAGCTTTTGATAACGTGCCAAGGTGGTTTTGGCGTTGTGTAGCAGGGCTTCGTTCTGGGCCAAGGCGCCTTCGTTTTGTGCTAAGGTCGCTTGATAGCCGCGATCATCGATTTGTGCAATGAGCTCACCCTTTTTAACGTATTGGCCTTCTTTAAAATAGACCTGTCTTAGCTCTCCGGTGACTCGACTGGTTACCGTTACCGATGCATTGGCTTTTACGGTGCCCAACGCATCCAAATACACGGCGACATCGGCCTGTTTTGCCTCGCCTGCGTAAACCGGTGTGGTTCTATTGCCACCAAAATGATGGCGTGCTTTACCTATTTTTTCCGGCGTTTGCAGATAATGCCAGCCATACCAACCTCCTGCCACCACGATAGCGATCAGGAGCGTTAACAAGAGTCGAAATTTTATGCTAGAACGAGTCGTCATTTTCTATTAAACAGCCATGTTATGGTGATTCTTAACTATCAGGTAGGTTAGATTGTTGAGCTGGGTCTCGTTCCTATCGTGACAATCCCAAATTATCTAGTAAGAAAGCAGTGTATGGATTATATAAATATCGACAATATTTTTTACCTTTATTTACATAAGAATGAGCAGTATATCGATGGAACCTTCATGTGATTGAGGATAAATGTGAAGGATCCATGGATGGAGCTCTGAGTCTTTGTCGTGTTGCTCTTCAGTAACTGTTTGTTGTTATTTAGTAACTGCATGTGACTCTTTAGTAACTAAAACAGTTTCTTGAATCAAAATATTATGTTATAACCTAACAACTATTTAGCACCTCAGATTTTTAAAATTGTTAGGAGAAATTCATGTCACTAAGCCGTCTGGTATCAGGAGTGTTTGCGCTAAGCGTTTGTTTAGTCAGTAGTTATGCGCTTGCTGCCCCTATTCATATCGTTGCAGCAGAGAACTTTTATGCGGATGTCGCTAAGCAAGTTGGCGGCGATCATGTTGAAGTTTCAAGTATTATTTCGAATCCGGATGTTAATCCACATCTTTTCGAAGTGAGTCCGAAAGTGGCCCGCTCTATTTCCAACGCCAAGATCGCAATTTACAGCGGCATTGGCTACGATGATTGGATGTCTAATCTACTGGCGGGCCACGACAATTTAGTCAAAATCAATGTGGCCAGTATGACAGGTCATGAAGATGGGGATAACCCACATATCTGGTACGATCCACACACCATGTTGCTGTTGGCTTTAGCCATTAAACAGGAGCTCAGCCAACTGGATCCTGCCCACAAAGCTGCCTATCAGCATAACTGGCAGGCGTTTGTAAAATCCATACATCCAATTTGGCAACGTATTGATACCTTGCGTCAAAAATACGCGGGAACAGAAGTGACTGCGACTGAGCCAGTATTTGGCTACATGTTCGCAGAACTGGGCTTTAAAGTGCGCGACCTTGGGTTCCAAATGGCTGTCATGAACGATACCGACCCATCTGCGAGTCAAATAAAAGCCCTACACAACGATCTGACTGAACACAAAGTGGCTTTCTTACTTTATAATAATCAAGTAACAGACCCTATGACAGATCAGTTAAAGGCGCTTGCGGAAAAACATAAAGTTGCTATTGTTGGCGCCACTGAAACAATGCCTAAAGGCACTCACTATCAAAACTGGATTAATCAAGAGTTGACTGGAGTGCAAAACGTACTTGAGAAATAAATGACAAAATTGATTATTTCTGCAGCGAATCTAAGCGTCAGCTTAGGTTCGCGTTTGCTGTTTGAATGTGATGAGCTTGCCATAGAAGAAGGTGCTTTTGTCGGTTTACTGGGTGGTAATGGCGTGGGTAAGACGACTTTTTTACGCACTCTCCTAGGGCTGCAAAAAGCACAGTATACCACTTTGAATATTTTGGATGCTCCCTGTAAACGAGGCTCCTCGTCCATTAGTTATCTACCCCAGCTCAAAGCCCAAAGCAGCCGACTCGCGTTATGCGCACAGTCCCTGTTTCAAACCTGGCGGCCACGGAGTATAAGCGCTAAAGAATGGCAACGACGCATCGACAATGCCATTGACCAAGTCAATGCACAAAAGATTGCCTCCCAGCCTATGGATACTCTATCAGGCGGAGAATACCAGCGTTTAATGCTGGCACAAGCCCTACTGAATGAGCCGAAGTTATTATTACTGGATGAACCGCTGGTGGGCCTTGACCCAAGTCGGCAATACCAATTGGTGGAACTGATTCTCCACTTACAACAGCACCTTGGTATGACCATCATCTGTTCTACTCATGAACTGAACCCTTTTATTAACCACTTTACAGAAGTTTTGTTGATTCATGAGCAGAAGTTACGACAAGGAAAGGCCACAGAACTCCTCACCAGCCAAACCTTAAGTGAACTGTACCATTGTCACCTTGATGTGGTGGTGCATCATGGTCGCCAACATTTAATTGCCCATCCGGATTCTGATTTATATGTTTGAATACTCATTCATGCAAAACGCATGGTTAGCCACCATTGTTATTTCTTTGTTGGCTGGGCCTATCGGTTACTTCTTAGTGTTACGAGGTCAAAGCTTTGCCGGTCACGCCTTGGCACACCTTGGCTTCACCGGTGCCAGTGCCTCCATTTTCTTGGGTGTCACCCCTTTTTCAGGGGCGCTGATCGCCACGGTGATGGGGGGAGTGGCCATTGGTTATCTGGGCAACCGTTTAGAACATAGAGATGTTGTTATCGGTATCGTTCTCACGATGGCATTGGGGATTGGCTTATTGGCCTTGCACTTTTATACGCAATTCGCGACCCAAGCCAGTAGTCTACTATTTGGTAATATACTGGCCGTCAGCCATAGCATGGTGATTCGCTTGGCGATACTCAGTGTGCTATGTGGAATGGCTTTTTTACTGTTGGCGCGCCCCTTATTGCTGACCACCTTACAGCCTGATATCGCCGAAAGCCGAGGTTATTCTGTTGGTCGTTACAGCATTGTATTCTTTATTATTTGTGCTCTAGTAACCGCCGCCTGTAGCCAAATTGTTGGTGCCTTGTTGGTCTTTACCCTAATGATCGCCCCGGGCGCCGCCGCACTGCAGTTAAGCTCCCACTTAAAACAAGGGTTAATTTTGAGCGCCGTATTGGCGTTAGTTTATGGATTAGGCGGTATTACTATTTCTTATTATAGTAATTGGCCTGTGAGCTTTACGATTACTTCCTTGAGTTGCTTGGGTTATGCATTGGCTCGGCTGTATCGCTCGAAAAAACACCACTAACGGCTGCGTTTTTTTGTGTGCTAAAACACCGTTTCGCTTGATCCTTTCACTGTCTATTTTGTATATTGATCTACCAGAGGCCGTTATTCACAACATCGTGTAGCGGCCCTTAACAGATAACCTCATCAAACAGCAAACCGTGCGGATCTGGCGCAGGATGTCTCCTTTTGGTCATCAAGACCTTTCTCCGCATCAGTGACACTGGCATCAGTCAGGATGTAATCGACCTTTTATGAAATCGCCTTTTACCGGTATGTTCCGGTCTCTTCGCAATGTCAATTATCGGATTTGGTTTATTGGCGCCCTTATCTCGAACAGTGGGACTTGGATACAGCGAACGGCACAAGATTGGCTGGTGCTGACGGAGCTGACAAAACACGATGCGTCCGCCCTTGGCTGGGTGATGGCGTGCCAATACGGACCACAGATTCTCTTGTTACCTTGGACTGGCTCGGCTGCGGACTACTTTAATAAACGTAAGTTATTGATGGTGACTCAGTTAACCATGGGCTCGTTATCCCTGCTGTTGGGCGTGCTGACGTTAACGGGGTTGATCACATTGTGGCAAGTGTATATTTTTGCCGTTTTATTTGGTTCTGCGGCGGCGTTTGATGCGCCCGCACGGCATTCTTTTGTTGGGGAAGTGGTCAATGAAGAGGATCTCCACAACGCCGTAGCGCTTAACTCCACCTCCTTTAACTCGGCGCGCATGATTGGTCCTGCCATTTCAGGTTTGATTATTGCGGCCACTAATACAGGTTGGGCGTTTGTGATCAACGGCGTATCTTTCTTGGCGGTGTTAGTGTCATTGTTCTTTTTACGGGTGAGCGAATTGAATTCTGGGACGGATGATAAGCGAGTAAAAGGCACCTTTAGCGAAGGGTTACGCTATATGTGGCAGCGTCCAGACCTGAAAGCCATTCTCCTAATGCTGTTATTAGTGGCGACATTTGGGCTAAATTTTCCGATCTTTATTTCCACCATGGCGGTGAGCGAGTTTCATTCCAATGCACAAGGCTATGGACTGCTGATGTCCTTTATGGCGATTGGCACGGTATCGGGGGCCTTGCTTAGCGCGCGTCGAGACAAACCTCGTTTTACCCTGTTATTAAGCAGTGCCTTCGCCTTTGGCATTAGCTGCTTCCTGGCGTCACTGGCACCGAACTACTGGTTGTTTGCCGCTGCGTTAGTCGTTACGGGTATTTCCGCCCTCACCTTCACCAACTCCGTGACGAGCTTAATACAACTGAGCACAGAGCGCCGTATGCGGGGGCGAATGATGGCTTTACGAGTCAGTATTGCCCTTGGCAGCTCCGTAGTCGGTGGCCCTCTTGTGGGATCTGTAGCCCATATTTTTGGCCCGCGCTGGGCCCTAGGCATAGGTGCTGCCTCAGGCTTTGCTGCGGCTTTCGTAGCCCTTTATGTCTTGTATCGGGAAAAACGCCGTCAGTAGGTTTGATACATTTTATTTTTTTGTTCTTTTTTAGGTTTTTAGCTCTCGAAACTTCCCCGTATTCTTTCGGGACGAGATCTGGCTCCTTGTTTGCGCATATGTATGAAGCTCACAGAATGCTCTTCACTGAACTTGGAGGTGTCCCCGCTGTCGCTTTGGTTGGCCTCAATTAAGTTCTTAGTGTGCTGGTTTGGTATGGCAATTTACTCATTTTTCAGCCTGAAATGGGGATGCTGGTAAACCTTCAGTGTTCACCAAGTTAACAGCGGGGTTATCAGCCCAGCCATAACGCACATATATTGGCTCTGCAATTTTGTCGCTCCATACCTGTACTGTATTTCCTACTATTCTCGCGTTTGCCCACACAAACTTAGCGTCACGTCCGGCTATCGCAAAGCCTATTAACGCGTCTTTGTTGGATTTTTCTAAGTGACTGCCAAAAAGTTCAAAGTATAAAATGGCTTTATTGTCTTTGATCTTCATTTGCTTAAATAAAGGGCCAGAATACACAATGTCATTTTCGTTATAGGCCAATTTTCTTGCTGCCAAAGCCAAGCGATCTGCCACTGCTTTTTTATTCAGAGGGTGAATATCATTCCACTCGCCAACATCGATGCTAACGGCCATAGCAGTATTTGGCTCAGAGAGAGCTAATCGCTGTGCTTCACGGGGTTCTGCCCAAAAACTATCTGATGGTTGTGATTGACGAGGCATAAAGTTAGCAAGTTGTACAAAGATAAATGGAAAATCGCCTTGCTTAAATTGCTTACGCCATTCACGGATCATGGCAGGAAATAATTTTCTATATTCAGTAGGGCTTCCTGTATTTGATTCACCTTGATACCAAATAACCCCTTTTAAAGTTGTATTTAGTAAAGGTGCTAGCATGGCATTGTAAAACCCTAAAGGTTGACTGTATTTGATGAACCTTGGTGCTGGTGTGGCTGGCATTGCAGCCCCTACGTGATAAGACCATTGCCCATCGAGTGATATTTTTTTATCTGCTAATTGAATAAAGTAAGGCTTATCTTTAACAAAACCGCCTTTATCATTATTACTAATTATCCTTACCGTAATGACATTTTTGCCTAGTTTTAATACACCTTCATCAATCGAGTAGCGACGGGGCGGATATTGATAGGTAGTTTGACCGACTTCAATACCATTAATGTAGACTTTATCCGCATCAACGATGCGCCCTAAGCTTAGTATTGCTGGCGCCTTGGCTTGCTCTTTGGATAAAGAAATTGCTTTTTTAAACCATACACTACCATTTTCTACCGGCACACCTTGATCTTGCCAAAATGCAGGAACCGCTATTTTTGGCCATGCGCTGTAGTCGACGCGATCGTCATACCAAGGGATGTCTTGTTGGCCTTGATCTTGCTGATCAAGTAATTGATACCAGATATCATTTCGTTTTTTATCCGATGCGATTAATCCGTCTAAATAGCCTGGTTGGCGATACGGGCGCACTTGGTCAAGATAATGAGGATAGTCTCTTTTTAAAGCCTCTTCACTCATCCACGCTTCTGCCGGAGAGCCACCAAAACTACTGTTTATTATCCCGATAGGGACCTCTTTTATCTGTTGTAGGTTTTTAGCAAAAAAATAGCCCACCGCAGAAAATGACTCTATTGTATTACGGCTCACCGCTTGCCACTGACCGCTATCCACATCATCTTGGGGAGCGTTATAATTATAAGTACGAGGAATAACAAAATGTCTAATAAGATTGTTGTTCGCGTTTTTGACTTCTTCTGGGTATCTGACTTTTACGCGGGCCATATCGGTTTGCATATTTGACTGGCCTGAGGCAAGCCAAACATCCCCGAAAAGAACATTATCAACGGTTAAGGTATTGTTACCTGTTATGGTAATTTTATGTGGGCCGCCCGCTGGCTGTGCTACTAATTTGATTGACCATTTGCCGTCTTCAGTAATGTCAGTACCTACCATGTTACCATCGAGCTGAATGGTCACTTTCTCGCCATTTTCAGCCCAACCCCAAAGCTGATTTTCAGTATCTCGCTGCAATACAACGCCTGAGCTTATTAATTTCGGTAAGGAAACATCAGCATAATTACTGGTAGAAAAAATCAGCAAAACCGTTGTCAGTGTCAGTTTAACTTTGCTCACTATACCACCTCATTTATTATTTTTATGTGTTCTGATTTGCCAGTCTAATTATTTTGGGCTTGTTAAATTATTATCTAATAACACATTAAGGTTATGTTTTTGTTTACTGCTGAGCTTTTGCTATTTTTTTTTGATAATGTCATTAACAATTAATTTGCATTCTTATTCGACATCCAGGAGCTATTGTCGAGAAGGCCCAGTTTGAGCAAACCTCACACTATGACAACAATAAAGCAGGAACGCTGATGAAGTTAATAATTCCCTTGATACTAATGTTAATAACATCTGTCAGTCAGATTAGTTATGCATCTCCAATGTTTGCTGGCGAAGATGGCTATCGTCTATGGTTAAAGTACGAGCCAATAAAGGATTCGCTGAAACGTAATAATTACAATAAACAGCTAACTAGTATCGAGCTGTCAGGTCAGTCAGACACGATCTACGTCATTCGTCAGGAGCTTGATGCCGCATTACCTCAGCTGTTAGCAAAACCTATCAAATTTGTGTCTCAAGCAGAGGCAACAAATACTTTGATTATTTCTAAAGGCACTCAAGCACTGCAAAAACGGTATAAGTTAGGCAGTGATTTTAAAAAACTGACTGATGAAGGCTTTTTAATAAAAACCGTGGGGACAGATCAAGGTACACACACTCTGATCACTGCAAAATCGGATATAGGGTTGATGTACGGCACCTTCCGTTTTATTCAATTACTGAAAACAGGCGAAGATATTAGCCAATTAAATATAGCTGAATCGCCAAAAATAAACATAAGGATGCTGAATCATTGGGACGATTTAGACCGGCATACTGAGCGCGGTTACGCGGGTCAATCAATATGGGATTGGCACAAGCTTCCTGATTATAAAAAACAGCGTTATTACGATTACGCACGCGCCAATGCATCCATTGGTATAAATGGTGTTGCGGTTAATAACGTTAATGCAAACTCGTTAATATTAACCCCTGCTTGGCTTGAAAAGATCAGCGCCTTAGCGGATATATTCCGTCCTTATGGTATAAAAATATACGTTTCGGTTAAATTCAGCTCGCCTCAACAAATTGGTAATCTGAGCACCTCTGATCCTAGCAACAAAGCGGTACAACAGTGGTGGAAAGATAAAGCAAAGGAAATTTATCAAACCATTCCTGACTTTGGTGGTTTTTTAGTTAAGGCCAATTCGGAAGGTCAACCAGGACCGGGTGACTACGGACGAACTCATGCGCAAGGCGCCAACATGTTAGCAAAAGCATTAAAGCCTTATGGCGGGAATGTTATTTGGCGCGCTTTTGTTTATTCACACGAAGATAAAACCGAACGCTCATTACAAGCTTATAATGAGTTTGTTCCTTTAGATGGTCAGTTTGCTGATAATGTGAGTGTTCAAGTAAAAAATGGACCTATTGATTTCCAGCCTCGCGAACCATTTAGCCCATTGTTTGGTGCCATGCCAAAAACGTCCTTGGCGATGGAATTTCAAATAACACAAGAATATCTTGGCTTTAGTACCCACTTGGCTTACTTGGCTACCCTGTTTAAAGAAACATTAGATACCGATACCTATCAGTATGGCAAAGGCTCTACGGTTGCTAAAGTTATTGATGGAAGCTACTACAAAGCAGGCAAACCGAATTTAACGGTGATGGCAGGCGTTGCCAATATTGGTATGGATCGCAACTGGACTGGGCATATTTTTGGTCAAGCTAATTGGTATGCCTTTGGTCGACTTGCCTGGGATCACCAGTTATCCGCAGAAAAAATAGCCTCTGACTGGGTAAAAATGACGTTAACGAATGACGCAACCGCTGAGCAAAAGATCGTATCAATGATGATGGGCTCACGAGAAGCTATTGTGAATTATATGACCCCTTTAGGGCTTCATCACTTAATGGGCTCAGGGCATCATTATGGCCCTGCCCCTTGGGTAGATAACCTTGGTCGTGCAGATTGGAATCCGGTTTATTATCATCGTGCTGATAAGCAAGGAATTGGCTTAGACCGCACGGCCACTGGGACGAATGCAGTGTCACAATATGCCAAACATTGGCAAGTGATTTTCTCAGATCCGAAGAAAACCCCTGAAAACTTATTATTATGGTTTCACCACTTGCCTTGGAACTACAAAATGGCTTCTGGCGATACACTTTGGAATGAATTAGTTAAGCATTACTACCATGGTGTCGATGAAGTCATTGAGATGCAAAAACAGTGGTTTGCTCTTGAAGGTAAAATAGACAATAACCAGTTCAATCAAGTACGCATGGCTTTAGCTATTCAAGTAAAAGAAGCAAAATGGTGGCGAGATGCAAGTGTGCTCTATTTCCAAACGTTCTCTAACCTACCATTGCCTGAAGGCTTTGTAGCCCCTCAGAAAACGCTAGAGTATTATCAGTCATTAAGCTTTCCTTATGCGCCAGGGCAAGGATAATATGGTGCATTATCAAGTCATACGCTGCGACATTCTTAGTACAGCAGATGTTTAGCGCGCTCCCTGCGCGCGACATCAGAACCCTTCGCCAATATTCACGAGGAGGGACTGCCTAAAGAGTTTTTTGATCATGCCTCTATCACGGGAGAGATGTGGTTCCGGTGATTTCGCTAAGGGCTTGTTGCGCTTCTTTTAGATCTTCGGCGAGTAATTCACTTGCCTCATAACCGTTAAGTTGTACATTACCCGCTTTTAGGAAGCGGCTAGCTTGGTTAAGTGCTTCGATATGACGACGGCGGGCGATAAACCCGCCTTATTGGGCTAAGTCGTCAAGGACTTACCAGGGCACACTGTTCCCAAATCTATCTAGATATTTTAGTCCGGGTTTATGGATCTGGGCGAGCAGTACATTGACAATATCCGGTACCGTTTCTTCTAGGGTAAATGGGGCTTGATCGCCTCCTAGGCCGGTACGGATCCAACCTGGGGCCATCAGTACTATGGATCTGGCTGTGTTCTGCTCCCGGACGGCAAAGCTTTTCACCAGCATATTAAGGGCGGCTTTACTGGCTCGATAGACTTCCCGCATACCCTTTTGGTTGTTGCTGATACTCCCTTGTCCGGAAGACATAACACCAATCAGGCCATTAGTCAGCACTAGATCGTCAAAGGCTTCAAGAACCCGCATGGGACCTAGGACATTGGTCAACATTACTTGGTTAAATTCTTCTGTGCTGACTTTGCCGATAGTAATCATCTGATCCTGAGTGGTCGTGCCCGCATTGCAATACAGCATGTCTAGCCTTTGCCCAGCAAGGCATTCATGCAAGGCTCGGATTTGTTCCTGGGAGGTAATATCCAAGGTTTCGATCCTAACTTGGTCCGGATATCGATTGGCTAGGTCATGCAATAAACTTGGTTTGTTGTTGTCTCGTACTGTACCTATTACATTCCAGTTTTTGGATACAAACTCTTCGGCCATGGCATAACCTAAGCCCCGGGAAGCACCGATAATCAAAAGGGTTTTTGCTTGAGTTTTCATAGTGATTTTCCTTTATTTGGCAGAAAGAATCACTATAGGAGGCGATGGATCATTGCGGAAGACGCATGGGTTGCACATATAACCTGCATACTATGCACTATATTAATTTTATTGAAGTTTATTCGCTGTAGCCCGTTGAACTTAGAGGATGTTTCTGCCACTAATGGGGATAACCAATCCTACTTACCAATACAGGAAGTATAAATTATATCTAAATCAATACATTGTTTGTTTTTGGGAGTAAATGCTGGATCAGCAATCTACGAACCTCGATACACGTTACATACTGATCTCGCCAAGATCTTCATCCGGAACGATGTTTAGGTCTAAATGGAGCGGATTCGAGCTGTTCAAGCCGACGGATAAGTGCAGATATATCCATGTGGTCTACCTTGGTGTCAGGGAGCAATCCCATTTTCAAGCAAAGACACTGTTTCCAGGCAGTCGTTCTCGTTTGAATTGCTATGCTTTTTCATTGAAAGGCACTAGTCGCTTCTGGAGATAAGTTTTTAGGGATATCCCATACTGTAAATTTTATCTTTTCGAATATTTCGAATGTTTACTTTTTCGAATATTTCGAATAATATTGTGATGTACAGATTTGTGTAGTCTAAATTTGAAACTAGAGAGAAATACGATGAATACTGCTACAAAATTGCCAAGCGCTGAAGAAATTGCACTGGCTAAGCTTGGTAGTCAAGAGTTGTCAGCCGTAATGGAAATCAATGGCGAAGCTCAAAGGATCAATGTTATCGATAAGTCTGGTAAGACTCACGAAGTTATGATTCCATCAAGTGCATTAAACATGATGATTGAGGTGCTTACTCAATTGGGTCAGGGTAACTCTGTTAGTATTACACCCATTCATGCTGAACTAACAACACAAGAAGGTGCTGACATGCTAAATATGTCTCGGCCTACATTTATTAAGCTCTTAGATTCTAACGAGATTCCGTTTAGTCGCACTGGTAACCGTAGGAAGGTGGCCTATGCTGATCTTATGGAATACAAGAACCGTTTAGAAGAGAACAGACTGGCAGCTCTTGCTGAACTATCCGCATTAGATCAAGAAATGGATATGGGATATTAATGACATCATATACGGTGATTTTAGACGCATGTGTTATGTATCCTGCTCCGCTTCGCAGTTACCTAATGTATTTGTCTAACACTGGGCTATTCAGAGCACGATGGACAGAGCAAATACATGATGAATGGATTCGTAATCTTATCAATAACAACCCAGATGTCGATCCCAGGCGGCTAGAAAGAACCAAGCAGTTAATGAACGCTCATGTACCTGACTGCTTAGTTGAAGGTTATGAATCATTGATTAATGGTTTAACCTTGCCAGACGCAGATGATAGACACGTTGTTGCCGCTGCTATTAAAGGACGAGCAGAGTCTATCATCACCTTCAACCTAAAAGACTTCCCTACAAAGGAGCTTGATCTGCTAGGTCTTTCTGCAATACATCCAGATGAGTTCTTATGTGATATGTTTGAGCTAGATAGCAGTGCTTGCGTCAAGGCGGCCCAGCAACAACGAGGTTCGTTGAAAAGGCCACCAATGACTCAAGACGAGTTTTTAGCTTGTTTGCAAAAGCAGAAACTTCCATGCTTAGTCTCAAAATTAAAGAGATTTAAGCTTATGCTTTAGAAATAGTTTTGTAATCAAAATCACCAAGCGAGTTTGATCAAAACACGACTCATAGATCATCTTTTAATGTGACGTATATTCGGTGAGTCTGTGATTCAATAGCACAGATTGAAAATCTAAAAACCACTTCTTGATATTATTTGAGTATTCCAAGGCAGAAAGTAAAAATATAAAGTCATTCAAAGTGTTAGAAAGCTATAACAGCGCTGCTAAACACCCAAAAAAGTATTCTCTATTTGTTTTCAGGCAATCAGGTCAGCAAAACTTCCCAGTTGATGAGTTTTATAGAGCAGTCAGCGCTGCCTTACCAGTGTGGATGGTAAATCTCTCCCATATCCAGTTCTGTATGAACAAGGAGATCAACTGCTGTTTAAGGAGCCTGCTTTATGAAGAGTGAAGATGGATGCCCGCAGAAACCCAAATTGAGTAGTTGGATTTGCTACCGGATGCTTTACTCGCTGTAATTTGGTCGAAGTAGTCAAAGAAGCTGGCATTGAGTTTTGTGCGGTCATCCAAGCCATGTTTGGTTGATTCCATTTCCAGTAGACGCTTGGCTCGAATGGCCTCAGCTTTTTGCAATGTGATTTTATTGTGCTCGCGCTCAACTGCGTTGTTGGGCTTGGCGTAGAGGAACAGGTTTAACGTCTCGTATGAGCGTTTTTGAGCTCTTGAGCCGTCTTCCGAGGTCTTTGATCCATAATAGTACACAAGCCTGATAGCTCGCAGGCCATTTTTATCTGGATCTCGTTTATGTATGCTGATTTTCATAGGTTTTTCTCATCTTGTGCTCCGCATGTGCTCCAGAATTTATCTTCGGAGAACATGCGGAGCAAGAATCGACAAAACCCTTCAAATTACTTCCCACCAAATAAAACAAAATTATTTTAAAATCATAATGTTGTTTTGATTTGGTTTGATGCGTTTTACTATTTTACTTCCCAATACAGAAAGACCCAAAAATACGCCCTAGCAAGTCGTCGCTGGTGAAGGCTCCGGTGATTTCGCTAAGGGCTTGTTGCGCTTCTTTGAGGTCTTCCGCTAGCAATTCCCCTGCTCCATAACCGTTAAGTTGTTCGTTGCCGGCGTCTAGAAAGCGGTTAGCCTTGTTAAGTGCTTCGATGTGACGACGACGGGCGATAAAACCGCCTTCATTGGTGCTGTCGAAGCCCATAACGGCTTTTAAGTGGTTTGTTAGATCATTGACGCCCTCACCTGTTTTCGCGGATAGAGAGATCACAGGGACATCTGAGACGATTTCCATTCCTGTCCCTTCTTGGGTTAAGTCGACTTTGTTGCGTACTAAAGTCAGGTGTTTTGTATCGCCAAGCTTTTCCATGAATTCGGGCCAGATTTCGTTAGGATCTTTGCTATCGATGGATTGGCTATCGACCATCATGAGGATGCGATCGGCTTTGCTGATTTCATCCCATGCGCGTTGAATACCAATGCGTTCCACTTCATCTGGGCTGTCACGAAGACCGGCGGTGTCGATGATGTGCAGTGGCATACCATCAAGATGAATATGCTCCCTTAGTACGTCTCGTGTGGTGCCTTCGATACTGGTTACAATGGCAGATTCTTTGCCTGACAAAGCGTTAAGTAAGCTGGATTTGCCTGCATTAGGACGGCCTGCGATCACCACGCTCATGCCTTCACGAATCAAAGCGCCTTGGTTGGCTTCCTTTAAGACATCACGCAGGCGATCTTGAATGCCAGCCAGTTCGCTGGCGACTTTACCATCGCCGATAAAGTCGATTTCTTCTTCGGGAAAATCGATGGCGGCTTCCACGTAAATACGCAGATGAATCAAGGATTCCACCAGTTCGTCTACGCGTTTTGAGAACGCCCCTTGCAATGAACGCAGCGCGCATTTAGCGGCTTGTTTAGAGGAGCTGTCTATCAGGTCGGCAATGGCTTCGGCTTGGGTTAAGTCCATCTTATCGTTCATAAAGGCACGTTCGGAGAACTCTCCAGGACGGGCAAGACGGGCACCCAAGGCGACACAGTGAGTTAATAACATGTCCATGATGACAGGGCCGCCATGGCCTTGTAATTCGAAAACGTCTTCGCCTGTGAAGGAGTTTGGTCCAGGAAAATATAAGGCGATGCCTTCGTCAAGTTGCTCGTTTTGGGCATCTTTAAAGGGAACATAATGGGCGTAGCGAGGCTTCGGGTCAAAACCGACAATCTGTTTCGCAATACTGAGGCTTTTGGGGCCGGATAAACGAATGATGCCAACGCCGCCACGGCCTGGTGCGGTCGCCTGCGCTACGATGGTGTCTTGGTCAATGGCGTATTGAAAGTCGGTCATAATAAAACTCGGTACGGTTTACGTCGATAAATAGGGAAGATAAGGATAGTGCCATTGTCTATTAGCCATAGAGTGATGGCAATCTAAACGTAAAAAAGGCCTCCCGAGGGAAGCCTTTTTGTCTCATTTTTGTGCAATTGCTTTTCGAATGGGTCGATTAACCCTCTCGTTCGATTCGCTTGGTAATGATGTACTGTTGCAAGATCGACAAGCTGTTGTTGGTCACCCAGTAAAGGACAAGACCCGCAGGGAACCACAAGAAGAAGAAGGTAAAGGCGATAGGCATTAACTTCATGATCTTCGCTTGCATTGGGTCTGGCGGTGTTGGGTTCAACATTTGCTGACCGAACATACTTAGCCCCATCAAAATTGGCAGGATAAAGTATGGGTCCATGACAGATAAGTCATGAATCCAGAAGATAAACGGAGCATGACGTAGCTGTACCGATTCCATCAATACCCAGTACAAAGACAAGAAGACTGGCATTTGTACTAAGATTGGCAAACAACCCCCTAACGGGTTGATCTTCTCTTTTTTGTACAGCGCCATCATGGCTTGCGACATCTTCTGACGATCGTCTCCGTACTGCTCTTTTAGCTTGGCGATTTCCGGTGCAAATTTGCGCATTTTCGCCATAGAACGATAACTTGCTGCAGACAGTTTGAAGAACACCAATTTCACACAGCATACGATAAGAATGATCGAGAAGCCCCAGTTGCCCACTATGGAGTGGATAAAGGACAATAAGCTAAAAATTGGTTTTGCCAAGAACCATAACCAGCCGTAATCAACCGTTAGGTCAAGGTTTGGCGCGGTTGCTTCAAGGTGCTTTTCAAGCTTAGGCCCAACATAGAAGGTGGAGCTTAATGTCGTTTTCTTACCCGGTTCGACGTCGACTCGTGGGCCAACAAAACCGATCAGATTAAAGTCCCCATTGGTACGTGCTTGCAGTGTGAAATTCTGACCTTGTTCAGGTACCCATGCGGTGACAAAGTAGTGTTGTAAAATCGCTACCCAGCCTTTATCCGCAGTGACTTTGACAGGATCTTCTTTCATTTTTTCGAAAGAGATTTTGCTGTATTTGGTATTGTTATCAGAAATGGCACCGCCTAAGTATGGATGTAAGCCCATATTAGTGGATTGACTTGGATCCGGTGAGTTATCGCGTTTGATTTGGCCAAATAGATTACCACGCCATACTTTGTTCGTGGTGTTATCAATGGTCATCAGTTCTTTAATGCGATAATTACCTTTGGTGAAACGGAAGGTTTTGGTGTATTTCACCCCGTTCGGACCCGTGTAGTAAAGGTTCACATTTAAAGCGTCTTGGCCTTTTTTAAGGACATAAGACGTTTTATCTGTTGTATAAACAGGACGTCCTTTCGGTGAGGCATCAGGTCCATTAGGTCCGATCAAACCACTTTGTGTGACGTAGACATGTGCGGGCGTGTCTTCAAGAATCACAAAAGGAGCGGGCTTGCCCAGTACTTTTGTGTATTTTGGTAGAGCGGCACCGACTATATCACCACCAACAGGGTTAATATCGACACTTAGCGTATCCGTTTGAACATGGATGAGCTTACCGGGTGCAACTTTCGTTGCATTGTCAGGTATCTTGCTACTGTCCGTATTCGCATTCGCATTGTGATGAGCGTCTGGTAAATCAGTTTCTGATTCTGATTGCTTGATTGTTTCAGCGGTTTGCTGAGTTGTTTGAGCTGCGCTTTGCTTGGACTGAGGACCATAATCGTGGTTCCACTGTAAAAACAGTAGATAGCCAGTGATAAAAAGCGCACCCCATAAAAAGTAACGTCTGAAATCCATGGTATTCAACTAATTTGTTTGGTTGGACAATGGGTTCGCAGAACCCTTTTAAAAAACACGCGCTATTAAACCAGCCTTTGAGGGTTTTTTCAGCTTATTTCTGTGTTGAGTTCGTGCGTTTTTGGTTTGAGGTCGTTTTTTTCGACTTCTTCGCCAATTGATCCCAAGCTTTAGCTAAGCGTTTATGCAGCGTTGGGTTATCTAACTCTTTGATTCCCTGACGAGATAAAAAGATGATATCCATACCGGCTAATAAGGTTTGGTTATGGCGAAAGGAATCGCGTACCAAACGTTTGATACGATTCCGGCCTACCGCACGTTTATCCGTTTTTTTGGCCACAATCAGACCCAAGCGAGCTTGATCATCTTCTCGTTTACGTGCCAATAAAAGGAATTCGCCTGCGAAGACTTTGGAGGAGGTGTCGTTAAAGACGGATTGATAATCCTCGGCATTCAGTAATCTGACATGCCGAGGAAAACAATATTCGGTCATCAGCGTGCTTATGCGCTTAGAGCCTTACGACCACGAGCACGACGACGAGCAATCACTTGACGTCCGCCTTTAGTCGCCATACGAGCACGGAAACCATGGTTGCGTTTGCGTTTTAGAACGCTAGGTTGAAAAGTTCTTTTCATGTTAATTCTCTCACTGAATGCAGTGTTTGAGTTTTGAGGGTTAGCATTCGCCAAGCCTCGACAATTGATACGAAATCAGGGCGCGGATTTTAGAGCCTTTCGCCAATGAATTCAATGATTACCCATCATCTATTGTTAAAAAATTAACCACACATTTGATTAACCTTTTACTCACAAGCTTGTACATCTTTAGTGGATAAAAATATTTTTGTTACAAAAAGTTATGCACAAAGCATGTATGAAATACCGTTATGTGTATAAAAATCAAAAAGTTACTAACATTTTGTATTGTGCAAAACCTTTCAAACAAGGTGCTGTTAATATGTGCATAAGTGCTTGTGTTATGCACATCGGAAACGATTTACCTACAGGTGTGTATAACCTTGACTGTTATCAACAATAACGATGTCTCTTGGGCCGTTTTGGATTTTTTTCTATTTATATGTGGATAACTTGCGGTGAGAAAGGTAAAATCCGCTTCTTATCTGTCACTCAATCAGGGAGTACGCCTACA